>NZ_KB905342.1 GCF_000378765.1 Psychroflexus tropicus DSM 15496
ACCGTTGGGTGTAATTTGAGCGAAATTTTACCAATTTGATTTTTTACCAAATTTTGGTATATTTGAATAAAATTAAAAGTAATGAAAAACACATCAATATCGCTTGGAAATTATTTTGACCAATTTGTACAAACTCAAGTTTCTGCTGGACGATACAAAAACGTCAGTGAAGTAATCAGAGCTGGACTTAGGCTTTTGGAAAATGAAGAGAGTAAAGTAATTGCTCTACGAAATGCAATTCAAGAAGGACTAAACAGTCCATTAGTAGAAGACTTTGACTTTGACGAAAATCTAAAAAGATTAAAAGCGGAAAAAAGAAAAAATGGCTAAAGTAATTTTAAGACAAAAAGCCATTGATGACTTGAATGACATTTGGGATTATACTTTTGACAAATGGTCTGCAAAACAAGCAGACAAATATTATGCTACAATAAAGTTAGCCTGTAACGGAATTGGACAAAATCCTGATGTTGGAAAAGAATATGACGGAATAAACAAAAACTTGCTCGGACTAAAATCTGGGAAACATATTATATTTTATCAATCACTTTCCGAAGATAGAATTGAAGTCATAAGAATTTTACACGAGCGAATGGATTTGAAGAAAATAATAACCGAATAAAAAACTACACCCAACAAAGAACTGAGGTAAAAAACAACTCTTTTCTTCATTAATTTTAGACATTATTATTCTAGGCTCACAGATTCCATTAATGGATTCTTTAAGCTTTTTTGTTCCTTTCATTGTGTGCTATTTACTTTGGCAGTATAGAGACATATGCTTCATCATACGGTAGCCCTGATTTGGCTATAGCAAAGCATTGTTTAGGTAGCTTGTTGGCCACTGCAATCAGTGCTAACTTTTTGCTCTTTCCCTTGTTTACGATTCGCTGGTAAACTTTTCGATGACTAGGTATTATTTTGCCTTTCTACGACACATACTCATAAAAATGATACCTTGAAGCTGAAAAACTTAGACGAAATTTAACGAACAACACTAAATGAAAAATATAGTAACAATCATAATATTTTTGACAATATTATTTTCATGTAAAGAAAATAACGAAACTAAAGAAACACTTGAAAAAGATAATACTGCATTAAACGACACATTAACTAAAAGTTTAAAATCAGCTTTTGAGAAAGGTGCTATTGTTGGATTTTCTGTGTCTGTTGTTGACGATAACGGCTTGATTTACGAAAATGGTTTTTGATATACAGACATTGAATTGAAAAAAAGGTATACGCCAAATACAACACAAAATATTGCTTCAATTTCCAAAACATTAATTGGAATTTCGCTCTTAAAAGCACAAGAATTGGGGAAAATAGAATTAAACGACCCAATTAATAAGTACCTGCCTTTCAAAATCATAAATCCTAATTACCCTGATAAACCAATTTTAATTAAACATCTTGCTTATCATACATACTCAATAATTGATGTTGACGAAGTATATTCAAAATCCTATGTTTTAAAAAAATCTGAACATAATGACAATGAAGGTGTGTACGATTGGTTTAGTAGGCCCAAAGATAAAATTTCACTCATCGAATTTATTGAAAACAGCCTTACTGAAAATGGAAAATGGTATGCTAAAGAAATCTTTGCCAATACAAAACCAGGAGAAATAAGAGAATATTCAAATATTGGAGCTGCTCTTTGTGCACAAATTATTGAATTTGCAACTGGACAAGATTACCGATCTTTTACAAAGGACTATATTTTAAAACCCTTAAAAATGACGTCTTCTGGTTGGTCATCAAAAGATATTGACACCACAAACTATTCGCGATTATTCGCAAACAAAGAAATGCTGATAGCAGAATATTCTTTAATTACTTATCCTGATGGTGGCTTTATAACTTCAAATAATGATTTGGGTCTGTTTTTAACAGAATTGATGAAAGGTTACAAAGGAGAAGGTTGACTTTTAAATAAAGACAGTTATGAAAAGTTATTTGAAAAGCAAAAATTTCCAAATGTTACAACTGGAGAAGAATTTGGGATTTTTATGGAATTTAGCAAAGAATTTATAAAAATTAAAGATAATGTAATTGGTCACAATGGTTCAGACCCTGGAGTTATGACTGCAATGTATTTTAATCCAAAAACCGAAACAGGCAAGATACTTTTGGTAAATACAGACTCAGATTTTGACGATAATTTTTGGCCAGAAATTGCATCAATTTGGAACTCATTGATAAAATACGAAACTAAATTAAGCAGGCCAAAAGCCAGCAGGTAACAATGTAAAAACATAATTTCAGCGGATTCAACTATCCCGACAGCCGTCGGGACAGGCTGTCCGAATCCCCGCCTTTGCCGGCAGGCAGGCACTCGGAATTACTGTTATTGTCGCTAAGCCGAAAGTTTTGGTATATTTAAGAATGAAAAGTGCATGAAACAGGTCAACTTCAATTGAGTTAACTTGTACATCACACCTTTATTACTATACTTTGATCTATAACTCAATTATGAAAAGTGCCCTAATCCTCTTGGCTTTCATGACCATTACGGGAACCTCATTATCTCAGGAAAAGTTTCCGGTGTTAACCGACGATGCATTAGTGGGTTCAGAAATCTCAAATTTAAATCACCAACGACCCTATAAATTTGTGGTCTTTGGCGCTATAAAATGCTCTTACAGTAAATTTTTAGTTGATCAATTATCTTATTTTGATGATTGTGAGCAGTTAGAAATCATAATCATTTTGGAAGATAGCAAAGAAGCTATTTTAAAGGAATATCCAAAGTTGATTGAAACCTACAGGGTGTACACTAACGAAATATTAAATTATAAATTAACTAAAAATCAGGATATTACACCACAAACATTTTTATTCAAAGATGGTGAGCAACTCTTATATATTAAAGGAGTTAAAAAAAGAATGTTTATCAAAATCAATAAAAAAATCAGTTGCAACATCTAAAGGCTAACTAAAATAAGTGTCGTAGACTGTAAAGTTGCCTACTCTACTCAAGAGCCTTGAGAATAAATGCTCTTGGTTACTTTTGTTCAACTAGACCGTACTAGCTCATAGGTAGCGATTCGCGGCTTTACTAATCTATAAAACTAATCCTAATGCTCAATAAACTCTACTCCAAAACGTCTCAAAAAGACCTAAACGCCATGCTTAAACTTTATACTGCGCTCATCATCGTCTCCGCAGTTTTAGTGTTGGTAATGAATAGCCTGAGTTATTTGTTTCTATCTTGTGATTCCCAACTAAAACCATCTATAGGTCTTTTACTCGTGATCGCCTGGAGTGCTATTAATGTAGATTATCTTAAAAAATATAAGTAAAACAGCTTATATTCAACATTTATATTACAAATTTGAGACCATTAGCAGGTACAAAATCAATTTCAATATCGACTCCGTTTGTCACTCTTCGCCCTCTTTAGCTTTATCGCCTTAGTGGTGATGGCTGATTTTTTATGGCCTGAAAAACATATTAATGATAACATCAATGAAGTCCAAAAACAGCGACAAAACTATTATAATGCCGCTAGAAATTTTCATTATTCCTATAAAGTCATCACTGATGAACATGAATATTATGTCACCGAAGACTTTGCTGAGTTAGAGCTACCAGGCAAACCAATAGAGTATTCAGTTTCTTTTTTGCTTGAAGAAGTGAATTGGTATAGATTAGCAGCTTCTCAACAAAAATCTTACTATTCCTTAAGATTAGTATCTGGCCTTGTGCTTCCATTACTATCGCTATTGAGCATTCTCCTAGTTTTTCGATATAAAAGAAAAATAGGTACATTAGTTTTTGTGCTAAACCTCCTCATGCTGGCTAACCGCATCTTTTTAATACTATAAACCCAAACCATGAAATCCAACACCTTAAACTCTCAGCCCACCAAACAACTAAAAACCAATCTCACCTTGCTAAAAGTGATGAGCCTACTCATATCCATATCTTCACTTGCTTTAATTGGTATTTGTGTATATGGGATGCTCACCAAGGAAAACATTTCTGCTTTTATTGCTCTTATGGTCGTGGGGATATCCTGCCTGGCCATACTCCCTCTGCAACTTATCAACATCAAACGCATTTCCACAGAACTGAAATCCAGGAAAGAACAGGATAAAACTCTTTAAAAAACAGTCTTGAGGATCATTCCACCGCGCTCCTGATAGCAGTGGAAATCCCCGCCTGGTGTTTTTACAAAAGTTGTACTGTGGTAAGCTTGACTAAAGGAAAGCCTTACCAAAGTTTACAACTTAGAATAACAGTGGGCGGTGTTGAAGCGGATAGCAGGACGAAGCGCCCAAAAAAAACTTTAGAAGTCGTAATTGAGACCTACCCCCAGTACTTCACGGATTTGGAATCCTCGCACAGCATTATCGTCATAAATGGCCTGGAAGGTAAAGTTTGCCGAGATGTATTTATTGACATTCATCACCAAGTTGAGCGTATAGTCGATATCTACATTTTGTGGATCTTCCAGGTAATTGGAATACAAGCCAAGAACATTATCTAGTGTAATATTCTCCATCAATTTAAACTTAACAAATGCATTAAGGGAGGCTCCAAATTCTGTTCTGATAGTTTCGCCTTCATCTAGTCCAAAAAAATCGCCGTCTACATAGCCTGCTGTTGTCGTGAATCTGTCATTGGCGCTAATAACACGACCGGTAACTGGAGAGACATTCACTCTAATGTCATCGCTTTGTTTCCATAAAGCACCAAGACCAAGTTGAGTAAAAGCGGGTGACATGAATTGAGTCTCCAGAGTTCTTATTTCATTACCCTGGTCGTCTTCTCCAAATTCGTAGCCTTTGTCGAATTGCGTTCTAAAATTCAAGAATGCTGAAGCATACCACTTAGAATTGCCAATTTGACGACCTACCGTAGAATTGATTTCCAAACGGTCATTGGTTTTTCTATAAAACTCCTGATCCCTAGTCTGATTGATCCCATAGTCCCCTAAAAATTTGGTATTCCAGGTATAGTTTCCTTTATTATAGTTGATATCGTAATTGATAACCACATTGGCCGAATAGTTGCTGGTACCTCCACCCTGCCATTCATCATTAAAAGCAGCCTGATTGATTAGGAACTGGAAATTACCTTCATAAGTCCAAATGGTATCTTTGGATGTAGTTGAATTGGAGTCAGACTGAGCGTGAGCTAATAGTCCTGTAAATAGCATAGCCAATAGACTAAATAGATGGTTAAGTTTCATCGTGACTAATTTAAAAGTGCGATTGTAAATGTAAATAATAAAATGAAAATAAAAACCTAAGTCCTTCAAATTAAGGTTGAAAGCCTGTATTTACTTAGATTTTGGTCTTTTGTAGAGAGGTACTGCAGAACAAGCTTCTCCATACATTACAGATTTAGCCAATGGCTGAAGATATTGTAAAGCCATTAAATAAGCGTTTTCTGGAACGGGTCTATTGGAACAGCCTTTAATAATGACAGGTTTGTCTTGATAGTCTGAAAAATCTACTTCTTCGAGAATGTTTTGATAAAGCGTTGCATTAAGAAACTCTAAATCTCCATAAACTATTTTACGAGCAACTGGCTGCAGATAGGAAGTGATGAGAAGGTAAGCCCAGCCAGGCACAATAGCTTCACTGGAACAGTGAAGCGCCACATAAGCGTCTTGATATTTAGACCAATCGTAATTTTTTAAGTTCACTCTGAATTCTTTTTCTTTAAGGATGATACCCTCAAAAAGCCAATCTTTAATATCGATTATTTCTCGATGACCTTCGGGATAGTAATCTTCCAGATTAAAGGTCTTTAGTGAACTTTGAGCGACTTTGTTAACGATTTCTGCCATAAATTATAACATTCCTAGTTCGAGTTTTGCTTCTTCACTCATCAAATCCTGGGACCAGGCTGGATCGAAAGTTAGCTCTACTTCACATTCATTTACCCAATCCAGGGATGCAGATTTTTCTTTTACTTCCTGAGGCAGGGATTCTGCTACAGGACAGTTTGGCGAAGTTAGGGTCATTAAAATTTTTACATCATTGTCTTCGTTGACGAACACGTCGTAAATTAAACCAAGTTCGTAGATATCTACTGGGATTTCTGGGTCATAAATCGTCTTTAAAACCCTTACAATATCTTCTCCCAATTGTTCTGTGTTGATTTCTTCAGCCATAATTCTTAAGCTTTATTTTGTTGACTATTGTAAGCAATAGCATACATTTTCATTTGTTTGATCATGCTCACCAGACCATTAGCACGTGTTGGAGACAAGTGTTCTTTAAGTCCTATTTCATCGATGAAACTGGTGTCTGCATTAATAATATCTTCGGGTTTCTGTCCAGAAAACACCCGAATCAAAATAGCGATAATGCCTTTAGTAATAATCGCATCAGAATCTGCAGTGTAGCTCACCTCATCATCATCCATCTCGGCATACACCCAAACTTTACTCTGGCAGCCTTTAATGATATTTTCTTCGATCTTATACTTTTCGTCGATGATTGGCAAAGATTTACCTAGCTCTATCATGTATTCATAACGCTGCATCCAATCGTCGAACATGCTAAACTCTTCAATAATCTCCTCCTGTCTTTCTTTAATACTACTCACTTTACTCTTGCTTTTTAGCTTTTATAACTATTTCTCCTTCCTTGTTCAAAAAGTTGATCGCTTGCTTTGAATTTTCAAACTGGGTGACTGAAGCTGCCTTTTGAAAAAATAAGTTTTCCAGCTTCATCGTTTCCTCACAATACATTTTTGTGGCAGAAGCGAAACCTAAATCTAATGTCTTTCCATCGAGTTTATAACTGAAATTATAATTATTGCATCCAGAATTGCCCGATATCGTAGAGTTATCAGGATTTACCTTAAGCGTTAGGCCAGATTCAGATACATCTTGATCACCTAGATGAGTCACAATATAGTCTTGCGACATTAATTGATCTGAGATCATTTTTCCCTGTTTTTGTGCTTTACAGGAACCTAACAACAGAACTAAAGATAAAACTGTGAGACTCAGATAAAGTTTTGAATTGATTTTCATAATAGCATAGATTTTGCTTTTTTCAAAGCGGTTATAAAAGCGTCTATTTCTTCTTTTGTGTTATAAAAAGCAAAAGAAGCTCTCACCGTGCCCGGAATCTTATAAAACTCCATGATTGGTTGAGCACAATGATGTCCAGTTCTTACAGCTATTCCCATTTTATCTAGTAACGTTCCTATATCATAAGGATGAAGATTTTCTATGTTAAAAGATAAGACTGCTGTTTTATGTTCTGGTGATGTTCCGTATATAGTTACACCTTCAATTTTTTGAAGTTCTGAAGTTGCATATTTTAACAGTTCCATTTCGTAGGCTGCAATCGCATCAAAACCAATGGAGTTCATATAATCTAAAGCCGCTCCAAATGCAATACCACCCGATATGTTTGGTGTTCCTGCTTCAAATTTATGAGGTAAACCGGCGTAGGTAGTTTTCTCAAAGGTCACTTCTGCAATCATCTCGCCACCACCTTGATAGGGAGGCAGCATATTTAGTAAGTCCTCTTTACCATATAACATCCCAACCCCCGTGGGGCCACAGATTTTATGAGCAGAAACAGTGTAATAATCTACATCCAGTGCCTGTACATCAGCTTTAATATGTGGGGCAGATTGTGCACCGTCTATTAAGACCTTTGCTCCCACATCATGAGCTATTTCTATAATTTCTTTAATAGGGTTTATGGTTCCCAGTGCATTGGAAACATGGTTGACAAAGACCAGCTTGGTATTCTCGTTGATAAGCCCTTTGTAGGTTTCCATTTCCAACTCCCCTTTGTGAGACATTGGGATCACTTTTAAAGTAGCTCCTGTCTTCTGACAAAGGATTTGCCAGGGCACAATATTGGAATGATGTTCCATGGCCGAAACCAGTATTTCATCTTCTGGTTTCAAAATAGAGGCGTAACCATTTGCCACTAAGTTGATACTGTGCGTTGTTCCTGAGGTTAAAATGATCTCATGCGAATGCTCTGCATTGAAATGCGCTCTTACTTTCTCTCTTGCAGCTTCGTAAGCATCTGTTGCAATCTGTGATAGAGAGTGTACGCCTCTATGGATATTAGCATTTTTGGTTTCGTAGTAATCTACGATGCAATCGATAACCTGTTTTGGAGTCTGCGAGGTTGCCGCATTATCAAAATAAACTAAAGGCTTTCCATTGATTTCTCGATGGAGTATAGGAAAATCCTTTCTGATTTTTTCTATATCTAAAAGTTGTTCAGAAGTATTCGTCATGTTTCTTTTCGTTTTAATCACTTCTAAGCAAGTTGTCTCAATCGTAAGACTACAGGTTGAAACCTAATTCAACGCCAAGTTTCAAGGCAATTTGTTTAGTAATTCTTTTTTTGATTTCAGGAATTTTTACACTGCTTAACACATTGTTTGCAAAGGCAAACATCATAAGAGCTCTGGCTTCTTTTTCAGGTATACCACGGGTTCTTAAGTAATAAAGTGCTTCATCATCAAGCTGACCAATTGTACAACCATGGCTACATTTCACATCGTCTGCAAAAATCTCCAGTTGTGGCTTAGAATTACAAGAGGCCGTATCATCAATCAGAATGTTGTTATTGCTTTGAAAAGCATTGGTTTTCTGAGCTACTTTATCCACCAATACATTACCATTAAAAACCCCAACCGACTTTTCTGAAAAAATTCCTTTATAATCCTGGTGACTTTCACAGTTTGGTTGAGTGTGATGAACTAGTGTGTTATGATCTACATGTTGCTTACCTTCTAAAATAGTAACTCCCTTTAAAGTGGAATTACAATTTTCTCCATGCTGATAGAACTTGAGATTATTTCTAGTGATCTTTCCTCCAAGAGAAAACGTATGAAGTGAACAATTACTGTCACGCTCCTGTTTGATAAAAGTATTATCGATTAGTGAGGAAGTGATTTTATCGTTTTGAATCTTGTAATAATCCACGTCAGCGTTCTTACCCACGTAAATTTCTGTAACTGAATTGGTAAGTACAGGGTGCTCAGTTAAGCTTTGATGTCTTTCTATAATTTGCACTTGAGCTCCATCTTCAGCAATAATTAAGTTTCTTGGCTGAACCATTAAGGCAGCTTCATTGCTAGTAAAGAAATTGAGCACCTGGATAGGTTTTTCTGCCGCTACATTTTTTGGAATTCTAATGTAAGCGCCTTCACTGGCAAAAGCAGTATTCAAAGAGGTCATGCTTTCCTCTGGCACTATTTTGTTGAAGTACTTATTGATAATTGGTTTATACTTTTCCTTATCCAGTGCAGAAGACATCAAACAAGCATCAATCTTATCATGGGTAGTACTCGATAAATGCGAAGAAAAAATACCATCCACAAATACAATCGTGTAGGTATCTATATCGTGAATGAAATATTTCTTTACGTCTTTGTAGTCAATAGCATCTTCTTTCTTCGGAAAAATACTATAATCTTCTTTCAGGATCGAATTTAATGAAGTGTATTTCCATGCTTCCATCTTCTTTGTAGGAAACCCTGTATTTTCAAAAAATTTAATCGCTTTATTTCTGACTTCATGTATATCATTATCCAGATCTACATGTTCTTCAAAAGCCAGATAGGAAGACATTAATTTATCTTTAAGTTCCATAATTTGAATCTTTTTTGTTTAAACTGAAGGGGTTATGAGGACATTTCTGCACGTTCCTCTTTGAGCCAATCATAACCTCTTTCTTCGAGTTCTTTGGCTAGCTCTTTGCCTCCGGTTTTCACGATTTTACCATCCATCAGTACGTGAACTACATCTGGCACGACGTAATCTAAAAGACGCTGATAGTGTGTAATTACTAAAGTAGCATTATCCTTAGTCTTTAATCTGTTGACGCCATCAGAAACGATTCTCAACGCATCGATATCAAGACCAGAATCGGTTTCATCCAAAATAGCCAACTTAGGCTCAAGCATTGCCATCTGAAAGATTTCATTACGTTTCTTTTCTCCACCAGAAAAACCTTCATTGAGTGATCTGGAAAGGAATTTCCTATCCATTTCAAGTAGTGCAGATTTTTCACGAATCTTCTTCAACATCTCATTAGCAGGCATATCCTTTTGCCCTCTGGATTTTCTTACCTGGTTGATGGAGGTCTTGATAAAGTTCGTTACAGATACTCCAGGGATTTCAACTGGGTATTGAAACGAAAGAAAAATCCCTTTGTGAGCTCTCTCATCTGGAGACAGTTCAGATATATTTGCTTTTTCAAACAAAATATCACCTTCAGTCACTTCAAAATCTTCATTTCCTGCTATAACTGAAGCCAAAGTACTCTTTCCTGAACCATTGGGTCCCATAATAGCATGAACCTCTCCTGGATTAATCTCCAGGTTAATTCCTTTTAATATTTCTTCGCCTTCAACGCTGGCGTGTAGATTTTTTATCTTTAACATAACGTGTCTTATTTATTTAATCTCAAACTATCATCACTCGATGATGGCTGTACTTTAATTATATTTTTAATCTTTATAAGTTCTGGCCAAGCATCTTTTTCAGGATTGTCCTGTACACTAGCCTGCAAGGTCACATCGAAGGATGCAAAAGGATCTGAATTTAACTCTTTGGCCTGGGCGATAAGCGTCTTAGCTTTAGCATCCATAATCACTCCATAGATACCGTCTTTTTTTTTAAAAACCGCAACAGAATCAGTGTAAATAAATTCGCCAGACAATGTTTGTAAGGATGTTTCATTTGAAGACGCCGACTTAGAGTCTGACTGACAACCGGCTAAAACCGATACAAACAAAATCATAAAAACAAGATACTTTTTCATAGTAAAATTATCCAACAGAACCCTCTAATGAAATTTCAAGTAATTTCTGTGCTTCCACTGCAAATTCCATAGGAAGTTTATTTAACACCTCTTTACTGAATCCATTCACGATTAAAGCAATAGCCTTTTCTGTATCGATACCACGTTGATTACAATAAAAGATTTGATCTTCCCCAATTTTACTAGTTGTCGCCTCATGCTCGACCTGAGCAGATTTATTTTTAGCTTCAATATACGGGAAGGTATGTGCTCCACATTTATTACCCATTAAGAGGGAATCGCACTGAGAAAAGTTTCTTGCATTTTCTGCACGTTTATTGATTTGAACCAAACCTCTATAGCTGTTTTGAGATTTACCAGCTGAGATTCCTTTAGATATAATAGTACTTTTGGTATTTTTACCTAGGTGCACCATTTTTGTTCCAGTATCTGCCTGCTGAAAATTATTAGTGACCGCGATAGAATAAAATTCTCCAGTGGAGTTATCCCCTTTCAAAATACAACTTGGATACTTCCAGGTTACTGCAGAGCCCGTTTCTACCTGAGTCCAGCTTATTTTTGCATTTTTTTCGCAAAGTCCACGTTTAGTTACGAAGTTAAATACTCCACCTTTACCTTCTTTATCACCAGGATACCAGTTTTGAACGGTAGAGTATTTTATCTCTGCGTTATCTAGTGCTACTAGTTCAACTACTGCAGCATGAAGTTGATTTTCATCCCTTGATGGAGCAGTACAACCCTCTAGGTAACTTACATAACTAGAATCTTCTGCAATCACCAGAGTTCTTTCAAACTGACCGGTTCCTGCTTGGTTAATTCTAAAATAAGTGGACAATTCCATAGGGCATTTTACCCCTTTTGGAATGTAACAAAATGACCCATCACTAAATACAGCAGAATTTAAAGCGGCAAAAAAGTTATCTTTGTGCGGCACAACTGATCCTATATATTTTTTCACCAATTCTGGGTGCTCCTTAATCGCTTCTGAAATGGAGCAAAAGATAATCCCTTTTTCTGCTAGTGTTTTTTTGAATGTTGTAGTAACCGAAACAGAGTCCATAACCACATCCATGGCAACTCCTGCTAATTTTTTCTGCTCATCTATAGAAATACCAAGTTTTTTGAAGGTCTCCAGCATTTCTGGATCTACTTCATCTAAACTATCGTATTTAGGTTTTGTATTTGGTGCAGAATAGTAAGAGATAGCCTGATAGTTTGGTTTTTCATAACCAATATTAGCCCAGTTAGGCTCTTCCATGGTTAACCAGTGTCTATAAGCATCCAGCCTCCACTGTGTCATCCATTCTGGCTCTCCTTTTTTCTTAGAGATACCTATAACTACATCTTCATTGAGCCCAGGAGGAAATGTATCTGCATCCATCTCCGTGTAAAATCCATATTCGTATTCTTTATTCTGAAGCTCTTTCTCAAGTTCTTGTTCTGTATAAGCCATAATTTTTGTTTTAAATTAAAGTGAAAAACTTTCACCGCAACCACATGTTCTTTGTGCATTTGGATTATTAAATACAAATCCTTTTCCATTCAATCCTCCAGAATATTCTAGAGTCGTTCCTACAAGATATAAGAAACTACTTTTATTCACAATGATTTTGACATCATTATCTTCAAAAACCTTATCTTCTTCTAATTTGGTTTGATCAAAATTTAACTCATATGATAAACCCGAACAGCCACCGCTTTTCACACCGACTCTTACGTAGTGATCTTTAACGTTAAAGCCGTCTTCTGCCATTAAATTAGCAATTTTTTGCTTGGCTGTTTCACTAACTTTAATCATAATTAATAGATTAATTCTAAATTGAGTACAAAGATAGGATTTAAGCCTCTATTCACCATATCACTTAACATAATTATTTAGAATGTATGCTATAAGATTTCCTTATCTAAGAGGAGGTCTAAAGCCCACGTTCTCAAACCCATTCAACTCAAATTAGTTGAAAAAGTTCTGCAATTATTTAGACAAAATGATTTGAGCATTTTCTATGGCTTCTGCAATAGATTTTTGCATTTCCTCAGCAGATTTATACTGGGCATCTAGAAGTCGCATTTTAGCCATAATACTATCTTTATCCTGAGTTTCGAGCCCTCTATTGATTTCGGTTCTGGAAAACGAATCACTAAAATTTTTCATCCAGGACATCATAAGGTCATGTGCTTGCTTAAGATTAGCGATGGCATTGTTGTGAAGCTCTAACTTTTCAACATCAACCTCTTCAGCCTTTTGAAGCTCTTCTTTTTGAGTCTCTAATTCGGTTATCAAAGTGTTGATTTTACTCATTCTCGGCATCACATCGTCATGAATTTTGATGGTTTCTTCCATTTGTTTATCAAAGGCTTTAGCTTCTTCCGTTTTCCCTTGTTGGCATGAAATTGAAAAAATAACAAATACTAAGCTTAATAATTTTATTGTAGTCTTCATTCTATAATATTTTAAATGATTTCAAATTGCTTACCCGGCAAAGGACGCACACATCCCGACAACTCAAGACTAATCAGGATGGAGGCTAACTTATGCGTAGGCAAACTACACTTCAAAGATAAGGTATCAAGTTCTGCTTTACCAATTTCTCTTAAGGTTTCGACAACCAACTGCTCTTCTGAAGATAAATCGACAAACAATTGAGTTTGTTTGTTGTCTTTTTCAGAACTCACATCCCAGTTTAGAAAGTAAATCAAATCTGCTGCACTCGTAATCATTTGAGCTTTTTGTTGTTTGATTAGCATGTTGCATCCCCTGCTAAATTTATCATGAGGACGACCAGGTACGGCAAAAACTTCCCGATTGTAGGAATTCGCAATGTCTGCAGTGACCAAGGAACCCCCTTTCTCTGCGCTTTCAATAACTAGGGTTGCTTCACTTAGACCAGCCACTATCCGATTTCTGCTTAGGAAGTTTTTTCTATCAAATGTATTATGACTACAGAAATCTGTATAGAAACCACCATTATGTTCAATAGCTTCCACATACTTTTGATGCACTTTAGGATAAATTTGATCCAATCCATGGGCTAAACAAGCAACAGTCTGAAGATTATTATCTATCGCTGCCTTGTGAGCAACAATATCGGTACCGTAAGCCAATCCTGAGACTATAACTGGATTGATAGGTGCTAGATCATTGATTAGCTTTTCACAGAAAGCAATGCCTTGACTACTGATTTGGCGAGTCCCTACAACACTTAAAATAGGCTTATTTTTTAAATTGATATTGCCTCTGGAAAACAGTAATATTGGTCCATCAATACATTGTTTTAGACGAGAAGGATAATCTTCATCTTTATAATAATGAACCTTGATTTGATGATCTTCTATGAATTGGAGTTCTTGCTCTGCCTCTTTTAAGTTAGCGGTATCTTTCAAGCTCTGCAAACGCTTTTTACCAATACCCTCTACAAAAGCAAGTTCTTCATCTTTAGCTTGAAAGAGGCGTGTTGCGCTTCCAAAATGCTCCAGTAACTTTTTGGCATTGATTTGTCCAATACCAGAAAGGTTTTGCAACACCAACAAGTTAAGGAGTTCTTGATTTTGTATCATGAGAAATTTAAGACTCGTTTTCCATATTCTCTCTTTCCTTTGCTTTTTGCTTTTTGAGAGATTGCTCCTCCACCACCTTCTTGGAAGGTTCTTTTTTGAAGGACTTACCAAGGTAAACCAACTTTGATTCTGACTCGACTTCAACCGATTTGGTGTCATTTGGCAGAATATCTAATTTACCATCTGGTGATTTTATAAACAAAGGAATAATTTCAGACTCTACCTTACTTATTTCGATGAGTCCCTGGAAGTGTTCATTAGAGTTTAAATTAATTTCATGAATTTCAGGGTATTTCCGCGTTAGATTAACCAGCTTTATGTAATCATCGGTTTGAGAAAACAACCCATCTTTAGGATTGTTTTCTGGATCTTCCATCTCTTCTGAAGATATCACTCGAAAGGTTCCCTGCTCACCAAATTGCTTTGAAAAATTTTCAATCGCTTTTTTATTGACGGCTGTGTTTCCGGTTAACGCCATAAGATAACCCACATCGCTAAGTTCTACATTATCGATTAAGTCATCAGAATAAATATTAGCATTGATGGCGTCGATGCCCATTTCTTTAGCCTTATCGATGTTACTTTTGTTATTATCAACAATCACAACATGCCTTTCATTGTCTCTTAAGTATTTGGCTATAATCCTCGAAAAGGAAGACGATCCTACAATTAGTATACCTTGAGAATCTCTTAAGAATACACCCACCAATTTGGCGAAGGATCTTGCAGTGGTTGCATTAAGAAGGACTGTCCCTAAAACGATTACAAAGACCAAGGGCGTTATTAATTCTGCATTGGTCACATTTTGATCGACTAATTTTAATCCAAAAAGTGACGCCACCCCAGCAGCTACAATACCTCGCGGTCCTACCCAGCTAATGAAAAGTTTTTCTCTGGTTTCCAGAGTAGATTTATAACTGCTCAAAAACACACCCAATGGCCGCACCACGAAGACCACCACAGCAAAAAGAATTAGGGTTTCCCAATTGATCACCATGAGCAGGTTCTCAAAATTGATGTTGGCTGCTAGTAAAATAAACAGGATGGAAATGAGCAGAACACTTAAAGATTCTTTGAAATATAATAGTTCTTTAAGGTTAGGTAAATTGGTATTCCCCATAATTATTCCCATAACTACGACAGCTAATAATCCGCTTTCATGTGCAAAATGATCTGCCAGTACAAAAACACCGAGTACAGTTGCCAGTGTAAAAACATTCAGCAAATAGTGAGGAATGATTTTGGATTTAATAGAAAAGGCCAATGCTTTTGCAAAGGTAAATCCAAAGGTGAAACCGAATAGAACAATCTTCCCAAATTCGATTAAAGCAGTGGTCGTAAAAGCCTCTCCTCCACCCGCGGAGATAAATTCAAACACCAAAACCGCAACCAAGGCACCGATAGGATCTATTAAGATGCCTTCCCATTTCAAAATGGTAGACACATCTTTTTTCAGTGGAATATTTCTCAAAATAGGAGTGATTACGGTTGGACCAGTAACAATGATAAGTCCTGAAAACAACAGAGAAATTTGCCAGCTTAAACCAAGAATCCAGTGAGCTGCCATCCCGGCGCCCACAAAGGTTATGATAACAGCAACCGTGATTAGTTTGACAATGACAGGCCCTACATTTAATATTTCACCGCGTCTAAGCGTAAGGCCTCCTTCAAATAAGATAATTCCTATGGCTAATGAAACAAAGTAAAAAAGACTCTCCCCTGGAAACAGTCCTGACTCTCCATTCCAAATAGGCTCTATAAGCTTGGAACCATCGGCAGTATAAAGCGAAGCTATGGGGCCTACCAGAAGTCCTATGAGTATAAGAGGTAAGATCGCAGGAATTTTGAAACGCCATGCAAACCACTGTGCCAAAATCCCAAGTATAATTATTCCTGCTAATTCGATCATAAAAAGTTAAATTTGAGTCGTTAAAAATAGCATAATCCAAAAGACTCGAATTTCAAAGTTAAGACTCTTTTAGTATTTTGCCTTAAAATAATCTCTATGACTTTATACCCAATAGAAACTGGTCACTTTAAACTTGATGGCGGAGCAATGTTTGGAGTGGTTCCAAAATCACTCTGGCAACGCACCAATCCTGCAGACAACAACAATATGATAGACATTGCAGCGACCAGCTTACTCATTGAAGATGGAAAGCAGCTCACCCTTATCGATACGGGTCTTGGTAATAAACAAAGCGAAAAATTCTTTAGTCATTACCACCGATGGGGAGATCATAGCATTGACAAGTCTTTAAAAAAACACGGATTTCATAGAAACGATATTACTGATGTGTTTATGACTCACCTGCACTTCGATCATTGCGGAGGCAGCATACAGTGGAATAAAGACAGAACAGGATACGAACCTGCATTTAAAAATGCTAAATTCTGGACCAATCATGAACATTGGGATTGGGCTATTCACCCAAACGATAGAGAAAAGGCATCTTTCCTCAAGGAAAACCTGTTACCAATGCAGGAATCTGGTCAGCTAAATTTTCTAGAACGCTCTGAGAATCGTCATTTTTACAAAGAATTTGGGTTTGAAGTATTATTTGTAGATGGCCATACGGATAAGCAAATGATACCTATAATAGATTATAAGGGGAAAAAGCTGGTGTTCGCAGCAGATTTACTCCCTACGGCTGGGCATATTCCTTTACCCTTTGTAATGGGTTACGATACGAGACCACTAGAAACCCTGAAGGAGAAAAAACTATTTTTGAACGAGGCTGTAGAAAAGGACTATTATATTTTTTTAGAACATGATGCTCATAATGAGATCATCAATTTAAAGACTACTGAAAAAGGGCCCCGACTCGACTCCAAATTCACATTTAAAGAACTTTTTACAAATTAATTTCAATAATAACAGATGAAAAATAACTTAATTAAAGCTGGAAGCTTAGGGTTTCTTGCATCAAGCCTTCTTGTAGGATGTGCAAGCGGTCCAAAAATCACTTCAAAACCCATTCCCAATCTACAAAACACTAACGAAAAGGTCGTAGATCTCACGGATGAGGAATTAGAAAATTGGGGAAGTAAAGATCTTAGCAAGGACACCATACCTGGGATGAGTATAGAAAGAGCTTACACAGAGCTCGTCAAAGATTATCAGGGCAAAACCGTAGTTGTAGCTGTACTCGACAGCGGTATCGATATAGAACACGAAGATCTGGAAGGAGTGATTTGGACAAATATAGATGAAGTTCCTGATAATGGAATTGATGATGATGGCAATGGATTTGTAGATGATATTCATGGCTGGAACTTTTTAGGCGATGTGGTAGAGGAAAACCTGGAATACACTAGAATTGTTCGAGACTACAAAGATCAATTTGAAGGTAAATCCATTAGCGATATAGATCAGGATCGAGAGGATAACTTTAAACTGTACAAGGCTGCAAAAGCTAAATATGATGAAGAGCTAAAAGCTACAGAATCCAATATCAATAGATATGTGATGATGAACAATCAAATTCAGCAAGCTGAAGAAAGTTTGAAGAACGAACTTGAGGTAGATAAGCTGACGATTGATAATGTAACAGCCTTTCAACCAGAAGATGATACTGCAGTCAATCAAAAAATGATGTTGCTTAATCTGATGAATAATTTTGATGAAGATTTGACAGTTATTCAAGATCAGCTTGCGGAAGCAATAGAATATTTTGAGAACAGAAAACAATACCACTTCAACCTGAATCTAAAAGCTAGAGAGAAGCACTTAGGAAATGATGAAGATGATTTTTCAACCAAAATTTATGGTAATAATCAAGTAAGTGGTCCTACAGAGGAAAAAGAAGATGCAAAGCACGGAACTCACGTAGCTGGAATCATAGCTGCTAGCAGAGACAATGATAAAGGAATGAATGGTGTGGCCAACAATGTTTTGATCATGCCTATACGAGCAGTACCTGATGGAGATGAGTATGATAAAGATATAGCTCTCGGAATTCGTTACGCTGTAGATAATGGTGCTAGTATCATCAACACTTCCTTTGGTAAATACTTCTCTACCCATCCAGAATGGGTGATGGAAGCTATTAAATATGCAGAGGAAAACGATGTTTTAATCGTAAATGCTGCAGGTAATGAAGGCCTGAACCTTGATGATACAAGGGTATATCCTAATGATGAAACTCCAGAGAATCCAGAGAATTTTGTCGACAATTTTATCAATGTAGGATCTATTACTTCTGAATATGGGGGAAACCTGGTTTCTGGCTTTTCTAATTACGGAAAGCAGAGTGTAGACCTATTTGCACCAGGATCGTCTATTTATTCTACTACGCCTTTAGACACCTACGAATTTTTACAAGGAACTTCAATGGCTTCTCCTAATGTAGCTGGAGTAGCCGCTATGATAAGATCTTTATATCCCAAGCTTAGCGCCGCTCAGATGAAACAGATATTAATGCAATCTGGTCTTACCACAGAAGAGGAAGTCATCCTAGGCGGAGACCCTGAAAACACAAAAACGTTCAGTGAATTGTCAGTTTCTGGAAAAATAGTAAATATGTATAACGCAATCATTTTAGCCTCAAAAACCAAATAATTATGCTAAGAAAAATAATAACAATCTCATTAGTACTTGTTTTTACAGCCACAATGGCTCAAAATAATACTGGCTACTGGCAACAACATGTAGATTACGAAATGGAAATCGATTTTGATGCAGGATCTTATCAGTATGATGGGGAACAAAAGCTGGTGTACAGTAACAATTCTCCAGATACTCTATCTCGGGTATTTTATCATATGTACTTCAATGCCTTTCAGCCCAACAGTGAAATGGACATCAGATCCAGAACCATCAAAGATCCTGATGGACGGGTAAAAGATCGAATTTCTAAATTAAGTGAAGATGAAATCGGTTTTATGAGACCGAAATCCTTGAAGCAAGATGGCAAGCCTTTAAATTATGAGCTGGTAGGAACCGTACTAGAAGTAGAACTTGACCAACCCATTCTCCCTGGAGAATCTACCACATTTATGATGGAATTTAAAGGGCAGGTTCCCGTTCAAATTCGAAGATCAGGAAGAAATAATGCAGAAGGAGTAGAATTATCGATGACGCAGTGGTATCCTAAGATGGCCGAATATGATTTTGAAGGCTGGCACGCCGACCCCTACATCGGAAGAGAATTTCATGGTGTTTGGGGAGATTTTGATGTCAAAATTACAATCGATAAAGACTTCATATTAGGCGGTACAGGTTATATCCAAAATCCTAATGAGGTGGGTTACGGCTATGAAGATGAAGGCGTCAAGGTTAAAAGGAGAGGAAAGAAATTAACCTGGCATTTTGTAGCCCCTAATGTTCATGATTTTACCTGGGCTGCAGATAAAGAGTATATCCATGATCAGATCACGGGGACTGATGGCACGACCCTACATTTTCTTTATAAAGACAATGAGGACATCAAAGAGAATTGGAAAAAATTACAATCAAAGACATCAGATCTTCTTGACTACTTCAATGAGCATATTGGCGATTATCCTTATGATCAGTATTCTGTTATCCAAGGCGGAGACGGAGGTATGGAATATGCTATGTGTACGCTCATCACTGGAGAGCGAAAATTTGGAAGCCTTGTAGGAGTTACTGCTCATGAAATGGCTCATGCCTGGTTTCAGCATATTCTTGCAACAGACGAAGCTCAACACGAGTGGATGGATGAAGGTTTTACTTCATACATATCTGGTCAGGCTATGAATGAAATAATGGATCAAAATGAAGAAAATCCAACTGCAGGAAGCTACAGAGGCTACGTAAGCTTAGCCAATTCTGGCTATGAGCAACCTCAGACCACACATGCTGATCGTTATCAATACAACCAGGCTTATGGAATTTCAGCCTATTCTAAGGGCGCTGTATTTCTTGCTCAGTTAGGATATTTAATTGGAGAAGAAAACTTGAGTAAAACTCTAAATAGATATTTTGACGATTGGAAGTTTAAACACCCTACGCCAAATGATTTCATACGAGTCGCTGAAAAAGTAAGTGGAGCTGAGTTAAGCTGGTATCTTAATGATTGGACAAGAACGACCAACACAATAGATTATAGCGTAAAAGATGTTTCAACTGAAAGTCAAAACACCATAATTACGCTGGAGCGAATAGGGTTAACTCCTATGCCACTTGAGGTAAAAGTGAGTTATGAAGGGGGAACTTCTGAAACCTATTACATTCCCTTAAGAATAATGAGATGGGAGAAACCTGAAGCTGGAAAAGTCGTAGAAGATTGGGCCTGGGCTTATCCTACTTATGAACTTAATATTCCTACTAAAAGATTTAGCATTGAGAAGATAGAAATTGACCCTTCTGGTCTTATGGCGGATGTCAACAGAGAAAACAATGTCAAAGTTATGAACGAATAATTTCCAAAACTTTGATAAGCTAAAAAGCCATTCAATTATTGAATGGCTTTTTTATTAGTTTTTGATGAGGAGTTTGAACGTTTTAGTCATATTATCAGATTTAAGATTAACCAAATACACTCCTTCACCAGGTCTGAAATCGTCAATAATAAGAGTGTTTGCAACCCCAGCTTGATGAGTATACAGCTGCTGACCTATCAAGTTAAATATGTTGACCTGAACGTCAGTTAAGTTCTCTAAACCAGAGAGCTGAAAGGAGTCTCTGGTAGGATTCGGATGTAGCCGAACCGAGGCTAATAGATTAGCCTGAACCGATAAAGTTTCAGGTGAAATCTTAATTGAAAAGCGATCCTGTGAGGTAGATCCCGCAACTGATGAATCCACATTAAATTCATAGGAAGGATCACTACCTCCTATAGGTGTTTCTGTGTTTAGATAATGGTCTATCAAATAGATTTGTGCTGGAAACTCGTCTGTAGTTTCAAATTTTAGAACATAATTCTCTCGTCGATATTGATCAACGTATAACGGAAGGAATATCTCTTCATTGGGCATAGACCTTCTTTCTAAAGCTATAAGGTCTTGATCTAATACCCTTGTTAAGTTTTCATCTACATTAGGAAGTTTCAATATATCATCTTCATTGGAGTCTGAGTAAGAGTCTCCAAATTTAACTCTGAAGCTATCTGAGGGAGTACTTCCCTGTTCATAAGATAGTTGATTATATAATTGAACATCGATGTAAGCTAGATCATTTTGCGATAAGATCTCGGTTTGGGAAGGACTTAGAGCCTTATCCTGTTCTGAAAAATTGATTTGAGCAAAGCCGTTATCTTTAGTTTGGACGAAGGCCGCCTGCATGGGTTGCAAGTATTGGTTAGCTTCAGAATTTGAGGAATTAGTCACAGTAGATAGGTCTATGATGACAAAAGCTCCTCTACCCCCTAGCTCCGACTCTTCTAAATCTTGAACACCACCCATGGTTGGATCCCACACATAATATACATCATTTCTAATATTGATAGAGTTTTTTAGAACAGAACTCATATCGATCTGCGCATGGTAAGGGTTACCAATCAAGCTAAATCCATTTTTTTGATTTGAAATCTGACTTGATGAAAAATTATCTGTTATCAATTCTCCGTTAGATCTCAATCTTGTAGACGTAGGTGTAGTAGTGTTTGAATAAATGTTAATATGTCTATCTCCTCTTATAAGCACCATATAAGGAGATCCTGCAGTAAGTGTAGTTTCATCAGTATTTCCGATTGGAACAAACTCGTTTAAACTATGAGAATATTCAAACATTGAGGCATCTCCTGAAGGGTTATAATCAAACCCATTATCGCCATCTTGGCCTAGGTGGGCAGGACCGGGACCTGGATTTAAACCTGTGATGTGAGTCCCTAAACCTTCTGGAACACTGTCATCACTAAAGCCTTCTGCATCTTCCTGCCAGTTTTCTCTTATTGAAGAGCTTGTATTGACCGATGGACTAACCATTCGATAAGCTCTCCGTGCTGGAAAGCATTGTTCTGTAGTAACCTTACCTGTAATGTTACCTTGAACTCTTACGACTTGAGCTGTAGAATTGGTTGTAAAATCACATTTTAAGTTTAAATGATTAAAGGTCAATAAATTTCCATCTTCGATATATAGATTACCATAAACTTGAATTTCATCTTTGACATGAACAGTTGATGGATTATTAACTCTTATATGGTGAAATATTCCTTCACCCCTTATAAACTGTGCAGAATTTCCATTGAAAATTAATTCCCCTTCCCCTTTTATCGACCCTTCATTTTCAAGATGTCTGTTTATTTTGAGTGAATAAAATTTTTGAATATTGATGCTAACTTCATCATCAACTTCCAGCTCTTTTATCTCTACCTGAATATCAATGATTGCGTTAGCTTCTACAACGACTTTGGAATTAATAGATGGCAGCTGACCACTTTCCCAATTATTAGGGTTGCTCCAGTGACCCTCAGTAATAAATCTAGAGGTGTCGAGAAGAGTTGATTCTGCTTTAGTATTTAGAGAAAAAAATAAAGCAAGAATTAGAAAGATAAAAAAATATTTATTCAAACCGCATTTTCGTTTATCAAAAGTAGCGATTAGATGAAGCTTGATTTGTAGAATAAATTCGAAATCAGGCAGATATGTAAAATTCTATTCTCATTTAACAATAATAAAGTTATTGTGAGGCGCTTGTAGAATTAAGTCTACAAAAAACAAAACCACTTGTTATCAAGTGGTTTTATTAGGTAGTTTTTATTTATTTTTCACTTTCCTAATCCCAAGGTAGCCTCCAACTGCCAAGCCTATGGCGATTAGACCGTTGATAGGGGCTACCGGCTCATCTCCCACATCATCATCAAAACCAGGTAACTGTGCCGATGCTTCAGTAGATAGTAATAACATGATGAGTAATAATCCTAATAGTATATAGTGTGACTTTTGAAGTTTCATACCTATTGTTTTATAAGTTTGAAGGTTCTTTCACCTTGATTGGTTTTCAATTTGACTAAATAAATGCCTGTATTCGCCTTAAAGTCGGTTACCTCTATCGTAGATTGTCCGCTTAAGCTTTGTTTATACACCTGCTGACCCAGCATGTTATAAATCTCCAGCTCTGCACCTTGCTCTAAGTCTCTGCCTGTTATGCTAAAGCTACCCTGTGTAGGATTAGGGTAAAGACTCAAAGTAGACAGACTCTCTTCTACTGTGGATAAGCTCTCAGGTTCAAATACCAGACTAAAGCGATCTGTAGCTACAGATTCTGGAATAGAATTGTCTATGCTAAAAGCATAGGTGTTTTCTGAACTTGTCATCTCAGTCAACTCATTTAAATAAGCATCTTTGAGGTAGACTTTATAATTACTTAAATTCTCTATGTCGACGAATTCTAGGGTGTAATTGAAATGCTTATAGTTGTTAATAAACAAATCTAAAATTTCTTCTTCTTTAGGATACTGTCTTAATTCAACCGACAAAAAAGAATTACTTTCTACTCGTGCAAGATTTTCATCATCGTTACCCATTTTGTGAAAATCATCATTAATTTCATTTTCAAAGTCATCACCAAAGAAGAGCTTTAACCCATCTACAGAAAATAAATCTGAAGACACTTCGTCTTCTGCATAAAGATTTAACTGAAGATATTCTGTTTCATCTACTGAAAAAGTTGTAGTCTGAGGGTTGGAAACCACTTTCTGAGACTCTGTAAAGTTTAATGCTGGTGTAGACGAAAGTGTACTAGTTTCTACAAATACAGACTGCATCGGCTGCAGGTATTGATTAGCAGACGAAGAGCTGTTGTTATTTGACCAGTTACCCGCTACTTTCGAAACTGTTACATACGCCCCTCTTGTGCTTATGGTCGGATCCCAAACATAAAAGACTCGTGGTCTCAAATTTGCAGAGGCTGTCAAAACTTGATCCATATCGACTTGAGCATGGTAGGGGTTTCCTACTAAATTAAAAGAACCACTATTAGAATTCAGGGGGGTTGAGGTGGTTAAGCTACCAGTAGTAAGCGTCCCAAAAGCAGACAGCTTTGTATCTGTAGGAGGTGCGGAATTTGACGTTATATCAATTGTCCGGTCTCCACGAATCATCAAGCGATAAGGCCGACCTACCGACAAATTATCGGTAGTATTCATAGCCATGCTCCAGCTTGCATTTAGGTTATCAAAAGTAAACATGGAAGGATTTCCAGAGGGATTGTAATCAAATCCATTCTGACCATCCTGACCAACAGTTGCATTTGAAGACCCTGGCTCTACTCCTGTAATGTGGGTTCCATAGTTTAAACGTGGTACATCTAAGTAATTACTCGGATTGTCCTGCCAGTTGGCTCTAATAGAAGTTGATGTATTAACAGAAGACGTTACAAACCTAAAGGCTCTGTTGGCAGGAAAACATTGCTCTACAGTTACACCACCACTTATGGAACCAGTTACTTCGCCCACTTGAGCTGTTTTTCTAACAGGCGTGAATTGACAAGCTAAAGTTAATCTATCATTGGTATCAAAATCTCCGTTAATGACGTCCAATAATGAGGTTAAAGTAATGTCTGTATTACTAGTTACACCACTAGCATTTTCTATGGTAAGAATATCTAAATTTCCTGAGATAAAGTTGTCTGGTATAGTTTGAGCGCTCGTTCCAGAAAAGTAAAGGTTAGACCCAGGTGTGCTTCCATTGATTAAAGAATTATTGCCTCTTGTGACATCTCCGGAAATTGCAAATACATTGCCATTGATGACTATTGAGGTGTCATCTTCCATAGTCAAATCCTTAGCGCCAGCATTGCTCAATAAAACAGGATATCTAGGAGCACCTGAAGGAATCAGGACGTTAAAATTGGCATTGGGTATTTCACCATTTAACCAGTTAGAAGTATTATTCCATTCATTTGATACTGCCCCTGTCCATTCAGAATCAACACAGGTCCCAACAAGATTTACGACAGCACTTATACCGGGTTCCATACTTGTATTTTCAAATCGGATAGAATGGAAATCACCAATTTCAAATACCAAGTCATCGAAAGTAGCCTGCCCTAGCGCATTAGTTGTTTGAGTCAAAGTACCTAATAATTCTCCTGGACCCGTTTCAATAAAAGCAGTTATAGCAAAACCTGCCTGCTCAACAGGAGCACCATTGAAATCCTGAACTTGCACCACAAAATCCTGAGCCATCTCCCCATTACAATCGGACACTGTTGGCTGGCTTACAACTTCGATTTCTCTAGCTACAGATAAGGATTCTTCATTATAAGCAATAAAAGCTGGATCCGAACTTCCACTAAATGTATATTCCAAAGCAACAACTGAACCAACATTTGCAGCCGTAATTCCAAAGCTTGAAACATCAAGAGCAATAAAACGTATGTCTCTTCGAGTATTTGTAATCCCTGCTGTACTATTTAATCTATAAAAATCAATGATCCAACTTGCTAACCTTGGAGCTGAAGAGTTATTATCCAATCTAAATGAGACCTCGGTACCTACCATATTCCCAGAAGCATCTACTAACCTGGCAAGATCAAATGAGCCTGAAGGTTGAGCTATTTGAGATATGAGAATATCTGGAATATTATCTCCGATAGCCGAAGGCTCTATTCCATTGGCACTTAGTCTAAATTCGAAACTATTACTAGAAGGTATGTTAGCGAATCCAGAACCCAAATTAAGTCCTTTCTCACCGTTGGTTAGAAATTGTGTCAATTCCTGACCGCTTAAGTTTGCTTCAAAAGGTTCGGTTGATGAAGAATTTACTCCATTGTCAATGCCGTCAAACAGTTGACCTAATCCAATGTAATAAGCCCCACCACCAGATGTAGGTAAGGAATTAAAAGGTAAGGCTCTAAAATTAGCAGGCGTAAATGTTACACCCTCCTGGGTCAACTTTGCATCGTCAACTCCTGTTGAAAAGGTAGTTCCTCCGAATCTAAATCCTAATAAGTTATGAGAGTTTTCTGGTTCAATTGAATTTATTGAACCTTGGCCAGACACCCAGTATCCTTCATAATCTGTTATGATTTGATCTACTGTCTGTGCTTGAGTGAAACTCAATGCAAACACAAAAAGTATCGTTAATAGATAAGTAATCTTGTTCATAATAAGATATTTGTCAACAAAAATAGACTTAGCTCATGATCCTGTTTGTAGAATTAGTTCGAAATTCAAGTACTAAAAACTTGTCTCTAAATCTGCAAATCAAATTCGAGGTTTATTTTGGATTAATCCAACTAAATAAGAATTTTTACAGACCGAGTATTAGCTACCGTTCCTCAGTTTGGTATAACCAAAATAGCCTCCAACTGCCAAGCCCATAGCGATAAGACCGTTGATTGGGGCTACCGGCTCATCTCCCACATCATCATCAAAGACAGGCAACTGTGCCGATGCTTCAGTAGATACTAATAGTAGGATGAGTAATAATCCTAATAGTATATAGTGTGACTTTTGAAGTTTCATACCTATTGTTTTATAAGTTTGAAGGTTCTTTCACCTTGATTGGTTTTCAATTTGACTAAATAAATGCCTGTATTCGCCTTAAAGTCGGTTACCTCTATCGTGGATTGTCCGCTTAAGCTTTGTTTATACACCTGCTGACCCAGCATGTTATAAATCTCCAGCTCTGCACCTTGCTCTAAGTCTCTGCCTGTTATGCTAAAGCTACCCTGTGTAGGATTAGGATAAAGACTCATAGTAGACAGACTCTCTTCTACTGTGGATAAACTTTCAGGTTCAAAAACCAGACTAAAGCGATCTGTAGCTACAGATTCTGGAATAGAATTGTCTATGCTAAAGGCATAGGTGTTTTCTGAACTTGTCATCTCAGTCAACTCATTTAAATAAGCATCTTTGAGGAAGACTTGAGTATTGAGGTTGTCTGTTAAATCAAATTTCATCACATAAGCCTCTCTTCTGTACTGATTGATGAACAATGCCAACTCTTCTTCAACCTCCGGGAATGGTCGTCTTTCAATAGCCGAATACACGTTATCTTCAACCCTGGCTAAGTTCTCATCTAGATTTGATAGTTTAGGGGAATCATCTTCAGTAGTCTTATTGTAAGATTTATCAAACTTAATACGCAAACCATCTGATGGAGTGTTGCCTTCTGCATAAGATTCTGCATCAAATAACTGAATGTTGATATATTCTGCTTTTGATAAAGATTTTACCTCTGTTTGAGTTTGCTCAACGGCCTTCATTGATTCTTCAAATGTTACAGATGCTGGACCATTTACAGAGGTTAAAACGAAAGCCGCTTGCATAGGTTGCAAATATTGATTAGCTGATGAGGTGATTGAATTAGTACCTGCAGGTAAATCAACTGTCACGTAAGCTCCTCGCCCTCCTTGTTGCCCCACTGTTGGAGCGCCTCCTAAAGTTGGATCCCAAACGTAGTATTCAGCAGTTGAAATGTTTGTTGAAGCGGACAGTACTGTATTCATATCGACCTGAGCCTGATAGGGGTTGGCTACAAAACTAACCTCTCCTCCTACATTTGATAAAACACTCTGTGTTGTATTACCAATCAATAAGGCTCCTGTAGCTCTAAGTCTTGTATTAGTTGGAATTGCTGAGTTGCTTGTTACATTTATACCTCTATCGCCTCTAATAAATAATCTATATGGAGTTCCAGCTTCTAAAGCCTGATTGGTCGAAGCTATGGCATCCCATTGTCTCGGCACATTATTACTGAAGGTAAACATGGATGGATTACCGCTACCAGTAGCATCAAAGCCATTGGCCCCTGTAATTGAACCAGTAATATGCGTACCAAAACCTGGGTTAGGATTTTGATTATCTGTTGGGAAATTAAGTCCTGTGTTATTAACTCCTTCCTGCCAGTTACTTTGTATTGTCCCACCAGTCACAGATGAGGAAATAAACCTGAAGGCCCTTCTAGCTGGAAAGCACTGCTCTACAGTCACATTTCCTACTATGGCACCATTCACCGGAGCGACTTGTGCAGTTTTAACAGGTGTGAATGAGCAGCGTAGATATAAATTGTTATCTGTATTAAATGTTCCTTGGTCTACATATAACACGCCGTTCAAATCCATTGGAGTATCCAATGGATTATCTATTGACACAGATGTAGGATTATCTAACCTTAAGTTCTCAAAAGATCCATCCCCTGAAATCATCTGGGCGGAAGTGCCATCTAAAATGACTTCGCCATCGCCGTTTATTAAGCCATTGTTAATGATGTTACCATTAGCATTAAGACTTGCTCCAGAATTTATAGATATCTCAAAGCCAGAATCCAGAGTTAAAGCTCTCGTATCGTATTGAAATGGAACCGTAGCGTTAGCTCTTACAATAACGTCATTGGAACTATTAGGTATCGTATTAGTGTTCCAATTCGAAGTTTCGTTCCAGTTTCCAGTAGTCTCAAATATGAAGCTACAACCTTCATTGATAGAATCATCGATAGCATCAGTGTAATTAAATCCATTATAACCTGCAGAAATGACTCTACCTTGAGCATCTACTACTGGAACGCCAGCACCAAATACACCATCATCACCCCCATCTGCATTCGCTAAAGCATAATATTCATTAGCATCTGAGCATCCATCATCATCTGAGTCTAGATCAAATCGATTCACTAAACCATCACCATCAGTGTCTAAATCACCAGATGGTGAAGCTAATACTGAAAATGGTATTTGTGTTTTGGTTATAGTAGAACTCTCATAAGAAACCTCAAGTAGATCATCTCCTGTATTTTCAAAATAAAGGATTTCTATGAAATGTAATCCTTCGGTTAAAGCAATCGAACCAGAAACTTCTGTTGCTGAATGCAATCCGTCATTATCTACCACTTCAACTCCGTCGATAAAAAGTTTTGATCCATCGTCAGAATTAGTGAAAAACGTGTAGGTATCGTCTGTGGAAATATCTACAAATCCTGTGAATCTTACAGAGTAAGTGGCCGCGTTACCAGTAATAGCTATACTGAGCGCTTCAACATCAAAATCTGAAGCCACTCCAGTTTGTGTCGCTCCTGTGTTAGGTATATTATCTACAGTGAACCCACTAGGAACTAAATCGTAATACTCATAATTTAGTTCTCCGAAATTGAGATCTGACTCATTACTATCTAAAACTCCATCGTTGTCATCGTCTAAATCAACGAAATTTGGTACTGAGTCTGCGTCAAAATCATCGCAGGCACGATTAATGGAATTATCAGTAACATCTTCAAAATAAATACCATCATATCCCGCTGCGATTACTAAACCATCAGCATCAACAGCTGGTGCTCCTGCACCAAACACACCATCGTCACCACCATCTGCATCAGATAATCCATAATACTCATTAGCATCAGAACATCCATCGTTATCCGAATCTAAATCCAAATAATCTGGTGTTCCATCTCCATCAGTGTCGAAACTTGTACCACCTGCACTAACTATTAAAAATGGAAGCGGTTGTTTAGAGATAGACGGTCCTGCATAAGATACAGACAAATTTTCTCCTCCGGAATTTTCAAAAAACAAAACTTCAATATCATAGTCTCCAGCTGTTAACGTTATATTTCCTTGTCTTTCTCTATTACTATGTAACCCATCATTATTTACGACTTCAGTACCTTCGATGAATAGCTTAGAACCATCATCAGAACTGGTATAAAACGTATAGGTACCAGAGCTTGTAATATTGATTGTTCCAGTATAACGAATTGAAAATGTATTGTTATCGCCAGGTGTGATAGCCTGCCATAAAGCATCTACATCAAAGTCTGAAACTGTACCTGTTGCTATAGCTCCACTTGTGGGAATATTATCTACAGTATTTCCTGCTGGAGCTGAATTATAAAATTCATAGTTTAAAGAACCGCCGCCTTGTTCTAAGAAATTGGTAAGACCATCATTGTCGCTATCTAAATCGACAGAATCCGGAACTCCGTCTTCATCGGTGTCAGTCACCAATGAAAAAGCGAACACACCTGCATTCAAAAACGCTGTAGTGGCATAATTAATATTAGCATTTTGAGCTGTTGTTGAATTCACCGTCTTGAAACCAGTTTCCAATGAAATAGCATCACCATCTGGATTGGTATTTTGATTCACTGTGTTGCTGAAATTTGTAAATGTAACCGCCTGCCCAATTGGTGTATCGTTTTTAGCCAAAAATAAGCCAAGAACAAGACTATTTGGGCTTGATAATCCAGGAGTATTACCAGAATTGATAGTATTGACTTGTGTAGCTCCAGAATTATTTACACTGAATTGGTCTAAAGCTCCAATTATATTTCCAGAAACAGAAAATTCCTGAAGAGCTAGTGCTGCATCACCACCGGAAGTCCATTCCGCTGAAACTAATGTTGCTTCTGAGGCGCCAGCTATCTTATAATAATAACCAAAACCTCTTCTGTTAGTGCCTGCAGTGTTAAAATAGTCATCCGTTACTTTCGTCCAGCCAGAACTTAACATGTTTGACTGATTTCCTGCATTACCATCTTCAGTGACAGGGATAGCTACTAATAAATTACCTTCTGTTGGTGTAGCTGTAAATGAAACTGAAACTTGAGATCCGGATGAATTCACTCCTTCTGTTGACTGTATCAGGGTCGCAGTTTGTGCAAAGGACGATACATAGGATAATATTAAAATGAAAAGAGATGTAATTTTATTCATAGTAATAAATTTTATGCAAAATTATTACTATATCTACGTAAACTCTGTAGAATTAGTTCGAAAAAACACGACTAACCCAACTATATAAGCAAAATACAGAAAGAATTAGCATTCTAGTTTAAATGGAACGCTTGACGGTTTGAGAAGAAATATAGGAAGCTAAAAATCCTAAACTAGAAATGGTTACAAAAACGATAAGGATATTAATAAATTCAAGCCTTACCGGATAAGCTAAACTTGGGGTAATCATGATCCACTCAAAATACAATTGAAAGAGGATCAGAATAACGGCCAGCAATAAACCAATGATACCTCCAGCCACACTCATCAATCCACCTTGATAAAAAAATATACGCTGAATTTCTTTTTTGGTCAGCCCTAGGTTCAATAAAGTTTTTGAGTTTTGGCGTTTTTCTAGAATCGCTATGATGATGGAACCAATCACATTGAATAAAGCGATGACAATAACAAGAGTAAAAATCAGATAGACCGCAAGATTTTCTGTATTAAGCATTTTGTAAAGACTGTCATTTAACTGAACTCTATCTTTAACTAAAACTTCCCCGTTGAAAATCTTAAGGAGCTTTTCCTTCACTAAGTTGAGGTTCGCCTCCTCACTAACTTTTACTTCCAAGGCTGAAACTTCATCACAATTGAGCTTTAAGAGGCTTCTGGCGAAACCGATATCTGTGTATGCGAATTTTGTATCCAACTCTTCATTGATGGAATATATACCAACAACTGTTGCATTTGCAGCTCTAAACGCCTCCTTAACATCTAAAATTTGGCCCTTACCAGGCTTAGGAACATAAAGCCCTAAAAGTCCCGAATAGTCTCTTATTCCTGCAGACAATTCTCTTGACAAATCATTACCTAGAACAACTTGATAGGCATTATTTTCTATCCACTGACCTAAAAATATTGCGCTTTTAATATCAGAAACCTGTTGATATGAAGTATCCACTCCCTTAATAAAAGCAGGGGTATTTTTGGATTTAAAACTCAATAATACTCGCTCTTCGATGACTTCTGAATACAGTATAATATCCGTTTCGTTTTTGAGCTGAGCCCTTTGCGTAGAGTCCACTTTAAAAAATTTACCCGAAGCAGGAAGTACCTTTAAATCGGGATCAAACTTATTGGTAAAAGAAAGACTAAATTCCTTGAGTCCAGAAAAGGCAGACAAGACTACAAACAGAGATAAGGAGCCAGCAATCACTCCGATAGAGGCAATCCAAGTAATTATATTGATAGCTGTATTAGAGCTTTTTGAGAAAAGATAACGCTTAGCGATGTAAAAGGAAACGTTCAATTCTTCTTGCGCTTATCTAAGAGATCTGGATTTTTTATAGGATCGCTTTTTCCTTTGAACGCCTGCTCTAGATTATTGATGTATTCAATTGAATCATCGTTAAAAAAAGAGAGCTCTGGCATTCTTCGTAACTGGTTTTTAGTACGCTGGGCAACTTCATGCTTTATCTTAGACTTCATAGCCTTTACCTCTTCGACGATGGCTTCAGATTTTTCTGAAGGAAAAATACTTAGGTGTGCTTTAGCCTGAAGTAAATCTGGAGTCACTCTCACCTTTGTCACGGAAATAATTAAATTCTGTGTTCCAGCTGCTTTGAGCTCAAGTTGTATTACCTCAGCAAGGTCTTTTTGAAGTATTCCTGCTATTTTTTTTTGTCTATTAGATTCCATTTTGCAAAGGTAAAACAATTATATAAATGCTAGTTTTGTATCACAACTTTCTAAAGAAATACCAGATGATAAAAAAAATTGAGCACCTAGGAATAGCCGTTAAAGACCTGAATGAAGCTACAAACACCTACCAGGCTTTACTGAATAAAGCCCCCTATAAGACTGAAACCGTAGAGCGCGAGGGCGTGGAAACCGTATTCTTTGAGTGTGGAGAAAGTAAGATTGAACTCTTAGGGGCTACCAAGGAAGACAGTCCAATAGGCAAATATCTAAGCAAACAAAAGGAAGGCATTCATCATATTGCTTTCTATGTAGATGACCTCACTTCTGAAATCAAACGCTTACAGAATGAAGGCTTTCAGCTGCTAAGCGATACTCCAAAACCTGGTGCAGATCAAAAAAACATTGTTTTTCTCCACCCTAAAAGTAATCACGGTGTTTTAATAGAACTATGCGAGGATCGATCTCAATTTTAATTTTAAAATACTTTGGCTGATAACAAACTTATACTTATTTTTGCCAACCTCAATAATCAGTGCCGGTCCCATAGCTCAGCTGGTTAGAGCACCTGACTCATAATCAGGTGGCCCTTGGTTCGAGTCCAAGTGGGACCACAATTAAAAAGCCTTTCTGCTTGATGCAAAAAGGCTTTTTTCATTAGTAGATTTTATTTAGTAGTTTATTGACTAAAGCTGCTTAGTTATTATTTTCAATAAGTGGATATTCTGTAAATATTTGGTTGATAGCATCCATCACTGCTTGAGTTTCGGTTTGCTCCCTCATAGGTTCTGATGTTCTGCCTTTCCAGACGGATCGCTTAGTTTCTCTGTCTACCAAATCAATAACAACAACACCTTCTTCATAGGAATATGTATCTGAAGTATAACCAACAATACCACCTGAATTGTACCAATTATACCATCCTCTGTAATAAAAGGGTTGATAATAGCTATTTACAGGTGTAGTTGCAATAGTGTTTCCATAAGGATAAGTAGCATAAACAGGTTCTGTATCACGCTCGGTTTCTATATCCGTAGCTGTACTAACCAATACAAGCAAATCTGGATTGTCTCTATCCAAAACATAACCTGCTTGCTTCATCCGTTCATTTATCGTCTCGATTAAAAACGCATTGAGTTCATCTGATTCCTCTTGTATATTAGATAGATCTATAGCAGCATTAGGCAAATATGAAAACGTTTTATAGGTCTTCAAATCAGCTTGATTTGGCCTCACTGTCTTAATACTTGATCCACAACCCGTGAACAATAAAAAGGCAAGAGTCGATACTATTATTTTAAAATAACTCATAATAAAATTAAATTTTTAAATTAAATTAAAACTAAAAACTAAAAGACCACTCGTAGCAGTTCCATAGATTTTACAATGAGTTTAAGCATATAATGACTTAAATTGTAAAATTTTAGTAAAATTATACCTAGATATCTTTTGAATATAAGTTGAAACATTATGAACTTATCTAAATGACCCCTGTTAAATCATTACACAAAACATTCAAGTTCAGATTTATTCTTGGCTTCTTCCTTCTATTAGGTGAAATAAGTTTGTGCCAGGTCAAATTAAGCTCCTGGAATATAAGACACCTAGGTAATTCAAAATCAAATTCTGAAATACGCTTTATGGCTAAGACCTTAAAAAATTACGACATTGTAGCCATACAAGAGGTAGTGGCGGGAAATGGAGGCGCACAAGCTGTAGCTAGGTTAGCTGATGAACTCAACAGGACAGGTAATAAATGGCAATACGCTGTAAGCGATCCAACTCAAGGAGGAATATACAGCTCTGAACGTTACGCCTATTTGTGGAAGGACAGTAAGCTAAAACTACATCAAAAACCCTGGCTGGATACCGATTGCGTTGAGGATTTTGAACGCGAACCTTATTTCATCACCTTTGAGTACAAAACCCAGTTGTTTACACTGGTTAATATTCACGCCGTACCTAAATCTAAACAGCCCGAAACCGAATTAAAGCATCTAAAGCTATATCCCGAGCTATATCCAGAACGTCATTTTATATTTCTGGGAGATTTTAATTTAGCACAAACCCACACCGTATTCAATCCTCTTAAATCGATGGGGTTTATGCCCGCCTTAGTTAATCAAAAGACGAGTCTCAAGATGAGATGCAAAAACAATATGTGCCTTGCTTCAGAATATGATAACCTCTTTTTAGACACGAGCGAATTTGAAACCATCAGCAGCGGGGTGAATCCCTTTTATAAATCCTTCCCAGATTTAAAATCCGCTAGAACGATCTCAGATCACATCCCTGTTTGGGTTGAATTCGACTTTTACTAAGACCTAATAATCTGTAACAGATCCCCAGTTTTCACCGCTCTTGATCCTATAAAGTTGCATTTCAGAAATACCAAATTGCTTGGCAATCATCTTCATACGGGTCTTTCGGTTAGGATCATGAATTTTACGCTTAATAATCTTAACCTGAGCCTCTGTTAATTTTGAATAGGTTCGTTTTCTTGGTCTATTGATATACTCGGGATTGGTAAATTGATGCTTCTCTTTTTCTTTTTTTGTAGCCCATTTAAGGTTCTCTACCTTATTGTTACGTTTGTCATAGTCCAAGTGAATCACATACACTCCATCTCCTTGTTCTAGAAAGTGCTGAGCAACTAGTTTGTGTACGTATCGGCTTGTAGATTTTTTGTTAACTTCTTGCTTCAATGGTAAAGTTTGATAACCATTGATGAAAGATTCCTTCACCAGAACCTCTTTCTCGCCTTTGCAGTTTAAGATTCTGCCATAATTAGAAACTTTGTATTTTTCGAATTCAGCAATTCGATCGTCAAATACAATTTCCTTCCATTGTTCATTGTAAAAATTACGAATCATTAGTTTTTGATTTTGAGACCTTGTTCTAGGATGAAGGTGTTCCGAATCAAAATAAAATGGTATAATTAATTTGCAATATAACTGATTTATTTATTTATTAGAATAGTAAAGTCTAATAATTAAATTTAAAAATGATTTAAAATAGACCCAGCAACTTAAAGCCTAACTCGTCTACAGAGGATGCTTTGGGGTGGTAAGCAGAAACATTAGTTAACAAAATAACAGCTTTTTGAGTATCGGGAATCATAAAAACGGATGAAGAATAGCCCGCTGTTCCACCATTATGCCAGTATAAATCATTGCCATCTTCTGCTTTTAGAATATGCCAGCCAAGTCCGATTCTCAAATTGGAATTGACCATGAAGGTTGGCATGGTCGTTAAGGCAAAGGCCGCTTTACCTTCATTGAAATGAGCGATAACAAATCTGGATAAATCTGATGTCGTCGATAAAATCTCACCTGCACCTTCAAATTGGTTCATATCCCAAGGGGGTGTTGATGAACCACCGGCATCCAGACCCTGTACCAACTGAAAGTTGGACGATTCTTTCAAAAGCGAAGATTGTTCCATTTTGAGCGGGTCAAAAATATACTCAGAAAGTAATTCTGAAAACGACTTTTCTGTAGCATTTTCGAGAGCCTTAGTGAGGATAGCAGCTCCAAGGTTGGAGTACTGATACCTGGACTGAGCCCCTTCTGAAATCTTCATTTCGGTAGTTAAATAATAAAGAAGATCCTCTTCTGCATACATTTTGTAAGGATTTTTAAAATCCGCAGCCAAAAGATTTAAATTGGAAGGAAGGCGAGGTAGCCCAGAAGTATGATTGGAAAGCTTTTCCAGAGTAATGGTTTGATCGTTAAGCTTTGGCCCGAAAAACTTCTGAAGGCTATCTGTTAATTTTAATTTTTTATCTACCACCAATTGGGCTAGAAGCGAGGAGGTGAAGACTTTAGTTACAGAACCTATCTGAAAGACCGAAGCGCTGTTATCGATTTCATTTATGGTATCCGTTAACTTGATTTGACCAAAATAATCGATCTGATTCCCAGATACCACAGCCACAGAAAATTGAGTTTGTTCTGGAAATTCAGAAACATAGTTTTTTATGGTTTGATTGATTTTATCTTCAAAATTCTGAGCCACTACTACATTACCAAACTGTAATAGTATAAGTATTAAAGTGTAAAGCTTCATTTTATAAAGAGGTCAATTTGAATTATAACATCATATAAAAGTAACCACAATTCATTAAACGAATTGATAATCAGCAAATTTATCTTCAACCTCATCAAAAGCTGCAAACACATCTTCAGCATGGTCTGAGGTAACCATCTTCATGCGGTACTCTTTAAAATGAGGAATACCTTTAAAGTAATTGGTATAATGTCTTCTGGTCTCAAATACTCCCAGCTTCTCTCCTTTCCAGTCAATGGCCATTTCAAGATGACGCCTGGCAATGTTCACTCGCTCAACTAAGGTTGGAGGCTCACAGTGAGTTCCCGTTTCAAAATAATGCTTCACTGCTTTAAAAAACCAAGGTGAGCCAATGCTGGCACGCCCTATCATCGCCCCATCTAAACCGTATTCATCACGCATTAACACAGCTTTTTCTGGAGTATCCACATCGCCGTTTCCAAATACAGGGATATGCATTCTGGGATTATTCTTAACTTTAGCAATAGGTTTCCAGTCAGCTTCACCTTTATACATCTGTGCACGAGTTCGCCCATGAATGGAGATGGCTTTACAACCTACATCCTGAAGGCGCTCAGCTACTTCGTAAATCTTAATAGAATCGTGATCCCAGCCCAGTCGTGTTTTAACCGTGATAGGCAAATCAGTGTGCTTGACCATAGCTTCGGTCAACTTCACCATAAGATCCACATCCTTAAGAATTCCTGCACCAGCTCCTTTAGAAACTACTTTTTTAACCGGGCAGCCAAAGTTAATATCGATGACATCGGGTTTTGTGCGTTCCACAATCTCAACAGATTTCAGCATAGAGTCCAGATTAGCTCCAAAGATTTGAATTCCTACCGGGCGCTCTTTTTCATAAATGTCAAGCTTTTGAGTGCTTTTTGCAGCATCCCTAATCAGACCTTCTGAAGATATAAATTCAGTGTAAACCATATCTGCTCCATATTCTTTACATAGGGCACGAAATGGAGGATCACTAACATCTTCCATAGGTGCAAGCAAAAGTGGAAACTCTCCTAAATCTATGTTATCTATCTTAGCCACACGTTTTTATTGCAAAATTAGGGAATTCTAAACAAATCACATAAAGCTTTTAACAGGTAAACTTAAGTTCTATAAAAGCCAAACAATTCCTGTATATTTGCGATTCAAATTCTTAAGCTATAAAAGCTGAAGATTAGGAAAACTGGACTATGAAGAACATTAGAAATTTTTGCATCATCGCTCATATTGATCATGGTAAAAGCACCCTGGCCGACCGTTTATTGGATTTTACAAAATCTGTTACTGAACGGGAACGTAAAGAGCAGCTTTTAGATAATATGGATTTGGAGCGAGAGCGTGGTATCACGATCAAAAGCCACGCCATCCAGATGGTGTACGATTATAAGGGTGAGGATTATGTTTTTAATTTAATTGACACACCTGGTCATGTTGATTTTTCTTACGAAGTTTCCAGATCCATAGCTGCCTGTGAAGGTGCCTTACTTATAGTTGATGCGGCACAAAGCATTCAGGCACAAACTATTTCGAATCTATACTTAGCTTTAGAGAACGATCTTGAAATAATTCCAGTTCTCAACAAAGTAGATTTACAGAGTGCTAATCCAGATGAAGTAACAGATGATATTGTAGATCTGCTAGGTTGTGACCCATCCGATGTGATAAGAGCCAGTGCCAAGAATGGTATTGGTATTGAAGAAATTCTCAATGCTATTGTAGAACGAGTACCCGCTCCCAAGGGAGATCCTGAAGCTCCTTTAAGGGCTTTGGTATTCGATTCGGTCTACAATCCCTTCCGTGGTATAGAAACTTACTTTAGAGTTTTTGATGGTAGCATCAAAAAAGGTCAAAATATAAAATTTGTGGCCACCGATAAAAATTACTCGGCCGATGAAGTAGGCACCCTAAAATTAGTTCAGTTTCCAAAAAAAGAAATACAGGCTGGTGATGTAGGTTATTTAATCACAGGAATCAAAAACGCCAAAGAAGTAAAAGTAGGTGATACCATTACCGATGCCGAAAACCCTACGCTTCATGCTGTGGCTGGGTTCGAAGATGTAAAGCCCATGGTATTTGCTGGTATTTATCCAGTAGAGACCGATGAATACGAAGAATTACGAACGGCGATGGAGAAATTGCAGCTAAACGACGCTTCTCTGGTCTTTGTTCCAGAAAGTTCTGCCGCATTAGGCTTTGGTTTTAGATGTGGGTTTTTAGGTATGCTACATTTGGAAATCATACAGGAACGACTTGAACGAGAGTTTGATATGACTGTGATTACTACGGTACCTAACGTTTCTTATAATGCCTACACTTTAAAAGAAAAAGATAAAGCTATTATTGTCAGTAACCCTTCAGATTTACCAGAACCTTCTTATCTGGATCGAGTTGAAGAACCTTACATCAAGGCAAGCATTATAACAAAATCAGATTTTGTAGGCCCGGTTATGTCACTTTGTATTGAAAAAAGAGGACAGATAACTAATCAGACTTATTTAACACAAGATAGAGTTGAATTAAGTTTCGATATGCCACTGGCTGAAATTGTATTTGACTTTTACGATCGGTTAAAAACAGTTTCAAAAGGTTATGCTTCATTTGATTATTCCCCAATCGGAATGAAGAAATCAAAATTGGTAAAAGTAGATGTCTTACTCAATGGCAATACGGTAGATGCACTTTCAGCTTTACTCCATATCGATAATGCATACGATATCGGTAAAAAGATCTGCGAGAAATTAAAAGAATTGATTCCGCGGCAGCAATTCGATATTCCTATACAAGCTGCTATCGGCGCTAAAATAATTGCCAGGGAAACGGTAAAAGCCCTGAGAAAGGACGTAACTGCCAAATGTTATGGTGGTGATATCTCCAGAAAGCGTAAACTTCTTGAAAAACAAAAGAAGGGTAAAAAACGTATGCGCCAGGTTGGAAATGTTGAAATTCCTCAGGAAGCTTTCATGGCAGTTCTGAAGCTAAACGATTAAACAAATTTTCTTTTTATATCTAAAACAGAAAGTTTTAAGTTGAATTTGTTATTAGATAGTTTTATGCTTTAAGATACATTTCTTTAAATTATTGCCTAACCTTAACTATCCAACTTGGTTTAGAATTCCTACTGAAGCTAAGGAAGTAAATTATACTTTTAGACCTCACAGGTTTTTGAAACCTGTGAGGTCTGGAGAATCTAAAAATAGTTTTAGAAAAACTAACTTATTGTTTTCAAAATACGATTTAAGCCTTCACATCCAAAGCATCTCTTAAGGCATTTCCCATGAGCATAAAGGCCATCACCAAACTCATAATACCTAGACCTGGAATGATGGCTAAATAGGCTTTTCCTAAGATAATGTAACTGTAGTGATCTTTGATCATCGCTCCCCAGCTAGGGGTTGGCGGCTGAGCTCCAATGCCAAGGAAGCTTAATCCACTTTCTATCAAAATAGCGGCTGCAAAATTTGCGGCAGATATAACAATAACCGGAGCTAATACGTTTGGTAAAATATGTTTTACAATAATTCGCTGGTTCCTAAATCCCAAGGCTCTGGCGGCAGTAATAAATTGAGAGGATTTCACACTCATCACCTGACCTCTCACTACTCTAGCCACTTCAACCCACATCGTTAGCCCTACGGCTATAAATACCTGCCAAAATCCTTTGCCTAATGCTAATGTGATAGCAATGACGAGTAACAAAGTAGGAATTGACCAGGTAACATTAATAAGCCACATCACCGCTGCATCCACCTTTCCACCGTAATAGCCTGATATAGATCCAAGAAAAATACCAAGAACCAAAGAGATAAACACAGAAATGAATCCAACTGAAAATGAAATGCGTAAGCCCACCAACATCCTGCTAAGCAGATCTCTTCCATATTTATCTGTGCCTAGCCAAAAAGTTTTTTCATATATGTAATCTGAGATTGGTTGATCTGGAGATAATCTTAAGTTAACTTCATTCTTTAGAGATTCTTCTTCAACTCCATAGTTTAGGAAATACAAGGAATTCCCTTCTAATCTATAGCTGCTAATCGGAACAATTTCGTTTGGATTTTGATCTCCAAAAAAGGCTCCATCCAACCAGGATTGTTCACCGGTAGTAAGGTTAGGCAGCTCTAGTACTTTAACAGAAAAACCAGGAGGTTTAGAATGTATACTCAGCGCCATGTTATTGGCATTTTGTGAGTCGTCTGGCGCTAAAAAATAAGCGAAAACACCAATAAGGAAACATATAACAATGTACCAAAAACTCAAAACGCCCCAAAGGTTCTTCGAAAACTTTTGGAGCGCTAAGTCTTGTAAAGAGCTGTTTTGTTTCAAATGTGATGAAATTTACCTATTCTTTCCTAGCTGCAAGTTTACTGGAATTTTTAGCAATATTTAAATCTTTCAGCACATTTAAGGCCTCTTCTACATATACATCTTTAGCTAAACTTTCATGCCATCTATTTCTCTTTTGGGTGAGCGATGAATCCTTTTGCATGATAGTTTGTTCATAAGGCAGAGAATTGTAGGTTAGATTAGTCTTAAACTTGTTGATCCCTTCAAACCTTTGAGCCATATTTTCAACCATTTCCATTTCCTCATTGTAACTCTCATAATTAAGGCTAAACTTATCTTGGTCTCTCTGTCTTTTTATCCATTTTGCATTTTCTTCTATAAGCTGGATTTGTTTGTTACTAGATAACCTCTCTTTGCTGGCAGCAATCACCTTATCTAGATTCTCATATCCCTCCCAAACCTTATAGTCTGCAGGAGCTATCTTATCCCATGGCATTGGATTTTCATAATCTCTTTCGCCTATATCTATAAAAGAATAACGATCTGGAACCGCAACGTCACTTTCTACACCTTTCAGCTGGGTAGAACCACCGTTAATTCGATAAAATTTCTGAGTCGTAATTTTTAAAGCTCCCATGTCTCCAAAAGAACTGTTTCTCATCCAGCGGTTTAAATCCACCACGTTCTGAACAGTCCCTTTTCCATAGGTTTGCTCACTTCCCAATACGACCGCTCTTTTATAATCTTGCATAGCTGCAGCTAAAATTTCTGAAGCTGAAGCAGACAATTCATTAACAAGAATTACCAAGGGTTTATCCCAAATAACATCTGCATCTTTATCTCTTAAAACTTCTGTATTGTTTTTGGCATCCCTTACCTGTACAATAGGTCCTTTTTCTATAAAGAATCCTGCAATATCAACGACGGTAGATAATGAGCCTCCACCATTGTTTCTTAAATCTATGATTAAACCTTCAGCGCCAACTTCGTTGAGCCTTTCCAACTCTTTTTTGATATCAGAAGCAGCATTTCTATTGTTATAATTTTGCATATCAAAATAAAACTTAGGCAGATTGATTATTCCAAAAACATCACCGTCTTTTTCTACTGTTGAAGATTTAGCATAAGTCTCTTCTATCTCTACAACATCTCTAATGATATTAATCACCTTGGTACTGCCATCAACTTTTTTTACGGTGAGAGATACTTGAGTACCTTTTGGTCCTTTGATTAAGTCTACGGCATCATCTAGTCGCATACCTCTAATATCTACAGGCTCTTCCTCGTCCTCTTGCTTGACCTTTTGAATTAAATCTCCAACTTCCAATTCTCCGTTGGTCCAGGCCGGTCCTCCAGAAATCACTTCAACAATCTTAACATTGTCTCGTTGTTTTTGGAGTCTTGCACCAATCCCTTCAAGTTTCCCGGACATGGAGATGTCAAATCTATCTTTATCCTGCGGAGCAAAATAATTAGTATGAGGGTCAAACTGACTTACAATGGAGTTAATGTATAAACTGAACCAATCTTTACGTTCCAGGTCGGACATAGTATCAAAGTAATTCTCTGTCGACTCTCTAGTGATTTCTCTTGCTTCTTCTTCAAGCTCTGCATCAGTTTTCACCTCTACATCTTCTCCATCTTCGATTTGTTGTTCTTGCTCTTCCTTCAAATCATGAAAAGTGGAAAGCGTTGAAAATTTAAATTGTTGTCTCCAACGTTCTTTGAGTTCTTTAGTATTTTCAGCATAATCAACATCATCGTAATTGGTATTGATCTGTTCAGTCTCAGTAAAATCAAAAGGTTTTTCTAGTAACTCACCATAAAAGGCCTTAGCCTCGGCCATTCTTTTTTTATACCTATTAACAGTCAAGTCGAAGAAAATCAGGTTTTTGTTATTGATCTGATCATCAAGCTGGGTTTCAAAGGCTTCAAACTCTTCAAAGTCACTTTTTAGAAAGTGTCTTTTGATGGGGTCCAGGCCTTTCACATAGTCTTTAAAAACCGCTTGGGAAAAGTCGTCATCAATTTCTCTCATATCAAAATGGCCCTGTTCAATCACGTAAGTAATTAACTCTATAAGGACTTGATCTCTGTCGGAATCTTCATCAAAATCTTTTGTTGTAAAACTACAGGCTGTTACAGACAGCAGTGTCACTAAAAATAAAATGACAAGATTGTTTTTAAAATTATATCTTTTCATGTTCTCAAAATTCATTAAATCTCAACTAAAGTAATATTTTTCAATTTACAGTAAAAACCATACCGCATTTTTAAATCCTAGCTAATAATTTGTTAAACGTATTTTTGATCCCTAATACTTGGTGAAATGCTTATTTTAGCAACTTAAAAATAAGAATATGCAAAACGAAAATAAACCGCTTATTCTGGTCACCAATGATGATGGAATTACAGCTCCGGGAATAAGGCATCTTATAAAGATCATGAAAACCATTGGAGAAGTTGTGGTTGTGGCACCGGACAGGCCACAAAGCGCTATGGGACATGCCATAACTATAAGCGACAATTTATATTGCGACCCAGTCACAATTGATAAGTATTCTCAGGTCAAAGAATTTTCCTGTTCTGGCACTCCTGCAGATTGTGTAAAAATAGGGACTCAGGAAATTTTGGATCGAAAACCAGACTTATGTGTGAGCGGAATCAATCACGGATCAAACTCTTCCATCAATGTGATCTACTCAGGGACCATGAGTGCTGCTGTAGAAGCTGGCGTAGAAGGTATCCCTGCCATTGGTTTTTCTCTTTTGGATTACTCTATGGAAGCCAATTTTGATCATACTACCAAGTATGTAAAACGCATTACAGAGCAAGTCATTCAAAACGGTCTACCAAAGGGCGTTGTTTTAAACGTCAATATTCCAAAAGTGAGTGATGAAAAATTAAAGGGGGTGAAAATTTGCAGACAGGCCAATGCTCGCTGGCAAGAACAATTTGATAAGCGTCAAAGTCCTCAGGGGAGAGATTACTACTGGCTTTCTGGAGAATTTATCAATCAGGATGAGGGAAAAGAAACCGATGTGGAAGCTCTGGAAAATAACTATGTCTCTATTGTTCCTGTCAAGTTTGACCTCACAGCTCATGATTTCATTAAAGATCTAAATTCTTGGACAATTAATGATTAAAAAAGAGATTGCATTAGGATTTTTAATCGGGATTGCGGCAAATCTGGCTGGAATGTTTTTATACATCAGCTTGATTATGCAAAAAGAATTTGAAACCGTCTTGAGCCAGGCTTCCGAAGAAGGTGTATTAGGAAGCATCATTGCCTTGGGAGCTATTTTAAACTTTCTGCCATTTTTCGTTTTCATCAAAAAGAAACAAGATTACAGAGCGAGGGGCGTACTCATGGCTACCCTTTTGAGTGCTCTTGTTATTTTAATTACCAAATTTTTTTAAACACTATGTATACTAAAACTTTTGAGATACGCTGGAGCGATCTGGATGCAAATAGACACTTAGCTAACTCATCCTATCAAAATTTCATGAGTCACACGCGAATGGCTTTTCTGGTAGAAAACGGATTTTCACAGAAAGAACTAGTAAAACACAACTTGGGACCTATTGTATTCTACGAGCATATCTATTACTTCAAAGAATTAAAACCCGAAGATGAAGTCAAAGTTAGTCTTGAATTAAAAGGTCTGAGTGAAGACGGAATGTTCTTCCAATTTGAACATAACCTTTACAATCATAAAGGAAAAAATTGTGCCAGATGTGAGATGATGGGCTCATGGCTAGACTTACATTCACGCGAATTGGTGGCGCTTCCGGAACATCTTTTAAAACCTCTAGAATTTCTTACCAAAACTGAAGATTACAAAATATTGACTAAAGAAGATACGAGAAAGCATGGGGTTAAGCCTAAGCACCTATAAGTCATTACGTTAAAACGCAAATTAAAAAAGGGTTCAATTTTAGTATTGAACCCTTTTTGTTTGATATAATAGATTGAAATTAGTGCCCCACTATCGTTTGGCTATCTTGTAATTATAAACATACTTACTAATTATTTTCATCTAAGTTGATCAAATTTAAAAAACCATCTCTTAAAAGAGATGGTTTTTATTATAAACATATGTCCCGTCCTGAAATAGCGATACACTAAACTTTAGTGTAATGAAGAAGTCAACAAAGACGGTTTATGTAAAAAGAACCCAAAAAGACTACTCGCTTTCTTTTAAGCTTCAAGTAGTAGAGCAAATTGAGACAGGGCAGCTGGACAGGCTTTCTGCACATTTGAAATACGGTATTCAAGCCAGATCTACTATCACTTCCTGGCTCAGAAAATATGGTACCTTTGACTGGGAGAACCTATCTACAGTATCCATGGCAAAAAAACCAGAACAAAGAATCATTGAGCTTGAGGCCAAAATTAAACTCTTGGAAAAACAAAAAGCTCGTGCTGAACACTTAGCAGAGAGAGCTGATAAGAAAGTAATCATTTTTGATATGCTAGTTGATATGGCAGAGAAAGAATACGATATCGCTATCAGAAAAAATTACACGCCCGAGTTATTGAACGCTTCAAAGAAGAAAAAAAAGAAACAATAGTTTCTGCCTGTAACTTACTTGGGCTAGATAGACAGGTATATTATCGAGCCATTAAATCCAGAACTCAAAAACAACATATCTCACAACAAGTCATAGATTTAGTTAGAGTTATACGAAGTAAAATGCCTAAAGTAGGCACAAGAAAATTGTATCATATGTTGAAGGATAAACTCTCTGCTTTAAATGTAGGAAGAGATAAACTCTTTAGGATACTAAAGGCCAATCATATGCTTATAAAACCAGAACGGAGCTATCATGTAACTACCGATTCACATCATCGATTTAGAAAACATAAAAACATCGTTTGTAATATCGAAATTAATAGACCAGAGCAAATATGGGTAAGTGATATCACCTATGTAGGTACTAGAGCAAATCCTTCATATTTAGCCTTAATAACAAATGCTTATTCTAAGAAAATTATGGGTTATAATGTGAGTGATAGTCTAGCAGTAGAAGGTTCGTTGCTAGCTTTAGAAATGGCTTTAAAAAATAGATGTTATAAGGGCAAGCCTTTAATACATCATTCAGATCGAGGACTTCAATATTGTTCTAATGACTACCAAAAATTACTATCGGAAAACCACATAAGTGCAAGTATGACAGAGAAATATGATCCTTATGAGAACGCCATAGCAGAGCGGATTAATGGAATATTGAAACAAGAATTTAATATAGCCAAAAATATAAAAGAGATGAGTTTAAAGAAAAAACTGATCAAAGAAACAATAGATATTTATAATATATTGAGACCACATCTGTCAAACCACATGCTAACACCAGTAGAAATGCACCAACAAAATAAAATCAAAAGAAAAACATATAAGACAAAAAAGCTAAGCAATGAGCTCATTGCTTAGCTTTTAATTAGTAATTTAATCCTTTAATAATCTGTATCAATTATTTAGGACTAGACAATAAAATATAATTATGGGCGATTATTGTACAATAATTTGACCATTCATAGATCCATGTACAGTACAGATATAATCTGCAATTTCATCTGCTAATTCTTGGGTAAGAGTAAAGTCGAATTGGTCATCAGAAGTTTGAAAATTAACTCCAGCATCTCCTTCAAAGGATCCTTCAGCACTCATACTCAAAAGAGCATTTCCTGATGCATCTCTAATTTCAAATGGATGTGGACCAAAGCCTGTTACTGATAACTCATAACGGGTACCAACGGTTAAGGTCCATGTACTATTATTTTCATTTAAGTTAGTCACATTAGCACCTGCAGTGATAGCACTAACAAAATAAGCACTAGCTCCATCATTATCAACTGTCATTTCAACAACACTAACAGCCTCTGGTAATTCTGGTAATAAAACACCATCGATAACATGAACTACTCCGTTTTCAATCGCTACATCTGCTGTGGTAACATTATAGGTAGTACCAGCAGCGTCTGTAACTGTAACATCAGATCCTGATCTGGTAACTGTTAATTCTTGATCTGCTAGTGTATTGAAAGTCTGAGCACCTTCATTCAAATCCTCTGCGAAAGCTACAGCAGGAACGACGTGGAAACCTAAAACAAGTTCTAGGTTGTCGACACCACCTATTGCTTCCACTAATTCATTTAAGTCTGCTGCATTAAAAGCATCTAAAGCGTCAGCAAAGGCATCGTTTGTTGGAGCAAATACAGTAATTGCATCAGCATTTAATAAAGTCTGATCCAATCCATCTACTGCACCTACAGCATCCAGTAAAGTTGTTAACCCAGCATCTGTAGCTGCTTCAACTAAATTTGGCAACTCAGGCTCAGGTAAGGTTGGAAGTAATACTCCATCAATAACATGTACTACACCATTTTCAATTTCTACGTCTGCAGTGATCACATTTCTTACGGTTCCATTAGCATCTGTAACGGTCACCTCACTACCTGTTCTAGTCACTGTAATTTCTTGTCCAGCTAACGTGTTGAAGGTTTGTTCTCCTTCAGCTAAATCAGTTGAGAAAGCAACTGCTGGAACAACATGAAAGCCAAGAACAAGTTCAAGATTATCCACTCCGCCTATAGCTTCTACCAAACCATTTAAATCGTTTACATTAAAAGCTTCAAGTGCATCCCCAAATGCTTCATTGGTTGGAGCAAACACTGTGATGGCATCAGCATTCAATAATGTTTGATCCAAACCGTCTACAGCACCTACAGCATCCAACAAAGTGGTTAAACCAGCAGCTTCAGCAGCTTCAACTAAATTTGGTGGAGTTTGTGTAGGTGTGGTATCATCGTCATCTGAACATGACACTCCAGCTGTTAATAATACAGCTAATAGCAAAAATTTTGAAAGTAATTTCATAGTATTTTTTGTTTTTAGATTACGTAAATAAAACAAAGTGAAACCAGAAATTACTACTTCAAAATTCACGTTTAGCATATAATTAACAAGAATGATGGATTTAAAGGACTATTTCTTAAAAAAGCATGAAATTTATTAAAGAAGCTATAAGAATTAAAAAAGAGCTCAGTACTTTACTGAGCTCTTTATAAACAATTGATTTAAATTTTATATTAATCTACCTCTGGAAGTAAAACCGTATCAATGGAGTGAATAACCCCATTAGACGCCTGAATGTCGAAAGATGCTATAGTGCTCATTCTTCCTCGTGGGTCTGTCAACGTTCCTTCTGTGGTGTTCACTGTGAGGTCTGAACCTAATGTAGTTATAATACCATCTTCTAGACCTGTTGACCTCAAATTAAATCCTGTGATCACGTGTGTATTCAAGGACGCTGTTAGCGTAGCAGGATCGATATCTTCTATACTGTTCACCTGAAGCTCATCGAGCAAATTATCAAAGGCCTGATTGGATGGTGCAAATACGGTAAATGGTGAAGGCGTTGCACCAAAGGGAGTAGATAACACATCCACATAGTTTTGAGAGGCTTGATCTTGATTAGTCAAAGCAGACAGTAAACTCGAAAAATTAGGATCTGCACTTATAAATGTGACTATAGTAGGTAAGTCTATAACTTCATTTACAATATGAATAACCCCGTTATCAGCTTCATTATCTGGTGTAGTTACAGAAGAAACACCATTGAGTAAAATTCCGTTGCTTGTGTTGACAAAAAGGCTTAACTTATTTTCAGTAGCTCCATAAGTAGCTAATGTACTGGCATATGAGGTTTCAAAATCACCTGAGAAAGACACCTCATTCAAAACATGATTCAATAATAATTGCGTGATGACTTCCACTGAAAAATCAGTAATTTCACTTCCGTTTAAATAAGAATCAAAGGCTTCATTATTTGGAGCAAAAACTGTAAAATTAGCAGATCTATCGGCTAAGACTTCATCTAAGCCTGTGTATTCTAAAGCGGATACAAGGCTAGACAAATCATTGTTAGTTGATGCTACGCCCGTTATTGTAGGGTCTATAATACTTAAAACTTCTTCAGGTAATAGTACTTTATCAATTGTATGCATTACCCCATTATCGGCTTGTATATCAGTCTCGATTAATGAAGCATTTGTTCCAGATGCATCTTCAACTTGAGGCGATTCGCTGAGATCGAACTCGAGAGACTCGCCTTGGAATGTTTCGGCAGTCAGACCTGTGGATAAATCACCTAATCTTACATTATTGTCGGTAATAACATGATATTTTAATACAGTTGCCAGGATTTCAGGATCTACTTCCTGTAAACTCTCAACCCCTAAGGTTTCTATTAGATCATCAAAAGCTGCATTTGTTGGCGCAAAAACGGTAAATGGAGCATTATTACCTACATTGGAGAGCAGTTGTATAAAATTCAAATCTTCAGATTCTGCTAATTGAAGGGCTTCAACTAAAGAAGACAGTTCAGGGTTAGCATCAGCTTGAGTGACTATTGTTGGTTTCGATATTACATTATTTACAATATGGACAACTCCATTGGAGGCAATGTTATCTGCATTATCTACCTCCGCTATACCGTTTAGTACTACTCCATCTTGCGCATTAATAAAAAGACTGAGCCGAGCTTGAGCCACCGAACTGCTAGTAAAGGTTGTGCTGTATCCTGTAGAAAGGTCTGCAGCAAGATTTTCTCCTTCAATGACATGGTTTAAAAGCAATTCTCTCAATTCATCTTCGGGAACAGCCCCTAAGCTCGCGTAACCATTAAGTTCCAGAAATTGTGTGAAAGCTGCGTTAGTTGGAGCGAACAATGTAAGATCTTCATCTGTTGTAAAGTCTGATACTAGATTTACAGTTTCTAAGGCTGCTAATAAATTAGACAACTCTGGATCATCAGTAACTATTTGTGCAATGGTGTTTTCGGTGTCTGGATTTTCTAGGACGATATCGTCATCCTCAGAACAGGACACGATTCCACAAAGTATAAAAAAGGAAAGAAAAAATTTTGATAGGGATTTCATAAATTAATTTTTTGTGAAGAAACGTTTAAACTAAGACTGCATCAAATTTACCAGTGATTTTTAATCCTTTTTTAACTCATCACTTAAACCTAAATAGACAACTTCAATTTATGGGCATGAGTTTATAGAAGACTCATAAATACTCATGAATTCAGAATTTGAATTGATTTTATTAGTCTCTGAGTCGGGCCCTATAAGTGCTACCGGATATTCAATTTCGTAAACATCATCTTCGTGTAAGGTGTCTAAATAACGAAACACTTCTATATTACTATCTAAAACCAAAGTCTCGAAGTTGGTATTGGATTGATTATATTGTTTGATAGAAATAGGGTATTCAAAATTTAAACAGGAGTTAGGCTCAAGACCAAAATCATTCTCGCAGGAATTGGTCAATAAGGTCAATTCTGAAGTGTTACGAACCTCATGTTCGTTATAATTGAAAAAAACTATATTGACTGGAAAAAGGATTTCAATATTGTCTGCTTCATCAATCATCTGCAAATTCTGGATGGAATTTACACGTATTTGCTCAGAATTTACGCTGAGATCATAAGGAAAAACAAGACTAAAGCATGACGTGCTATCAACATGATCATCGAAAGATGCATTATGGAGAGTCATGGATTTAATCATGGAAGTAAGCTCTGATGATCTATGGGTTGTATCTATAGATTCAATTATTTGTTCATCATCACTGTAGCAACTCGAAAAAAGAAAATGGCAGGAAAGAAAGATAATATTGTAATTTTTCATCATAAACCTTCTTTTTAATATAAAACAACTTAAATTAGAAATTTCCTACCAATCTATTTATTAGAGTTGCAAAATTAATGAAAACACCTAAAACCTTATTTAAAAATTGTTGTGAACAAGCTGTATTTTCAAATCTACATCAAAAATATGCTAAAGATTTACATGATTTTATTTATTACAAATTTGGCAGCGCTTATAATCCAAAGGATAAAGTTCAGGAGGCCTTTATGAAGCTATGGGAAAATTGTGAAAAAATAGCTCCCGATAAAGCAAAAAGCTATTTGTTTTCTGTGGCCAACAATACAACCCTCAATGTAATCAAACACAATAAAGTGGTGTTGAAATATGAGACAAACTCTAGACCTAGCTCATCAGATCATCAAGACCCCCAATTTATCTTAGAAGAAAAAGAGTACCTAAACAAATACCAAAAGGCCCTATCAAAACTAACGGAAGAAAAAAGAGTAACCTTTTTAATGAACCGTGCTGAAGGCAAAACTCACAAAGAAATCGCAGAATTGCTAGGAATCTCCAGGAAAGCTGTAGAAAAACGGATATACACGGCCTTGGAGCAATTAAGAAAAGAAATTCAAGAGATATGATAATTTTAAAGTAGGAATTTAAAGGGCTAAATTGTCTTATAACTGAAGAATAGGTATGAAAGAGGAAAAAGTTATCAAAAAATGGCTCAAAAACGAGCTATCTAAAGAGGAGCTTGAGGCGTTCAAAGAATTAGACGCCTACCCTACTTACATTAAACTTTCAGAGCAAGCCAGACACTTTAAGGCTCCACAATTTGATGAGCAGTCTTCCATAAAAAGTTTGAAATCTCAAATCGAATTTAAACAACAAGGGGCTTCCAAAAGAAAGAAAATGTACTATTATTATGCTGGTATTGCTGCCATTCTTGTTTTAGGTTTCTTTATTTTTAACACTATTGAATCTGTCTCAGGTTTGACTTCTTTTGAAACCAAGATAGCAGATACAGAACATATCATTTTACCAGATCAGTCTGAAGTAGATTTAAACGCTAGTTCAACACTCAATTATGTAAGCAATCAATGGGACACCAAAAGAACACTTGAGCTTGACGGCGAAGCCTACTTCGAAGTGACATCTGGCAGTAAATTTACTGTCAATACAACTTATGGGACTGTTGAGGTGCTTGGTACAAAATTTAATGTAAAGTCCAGAACATATGGATTCGAAGTGACTTGTTATGAAGGTTCTGTTGCTGTTGCTCTTAACGATAAGGAATTTGTCTTAAAGCAAAACGATCAATTGCTTTACGATTCCTCTTCCATCCAAAAAAAGAAAATTGAAAAAAAATCTCCAGATTGGAAAAACAAGTACACTACTTTAAAAAGCAGAACACTGGAGCAGGTGCTTGAAGAATTCAGCTACTATTACGATGTCGATTTTGATGTAAAAGGCATTAATACTTCGAGACTTTACACAGGAAGTTTCCCTCATAACAATTTAGAAATTGCTTTAAAATCCATTACTTTGCCACTAGAGTTGACCTATCAGATGAATGATAAAACGGTCATTTTAAGCAATAAGTGAAGATTTTAAAATTATATTTAGTTGTAGTATTAGGATTTAGCTGCTCAACCCCGCTAAATGCTCAAATTAATCCTCATTCTGAAGATTTAGCTAGCTATTTAGAATTTTTAGAGGAAGAATTCGATATCACTTTTTCATACGCAGATGAAGAAATTGAAAATTTAAAAATAAGTAGATCTAAGGATTTGATAGATCTAAAGCAGCATCTTCATTTTTTAAAAAACAAGACGCCCTTTAGGTACATAAGACAAAACCAAACGAGAATTTTAATTGTTCCCTTACCTTCAAAAAAGACCATATGTATATCTGTTACAAACGAACTTACTGGTGAAAGAATAAACAATTCATTTTTAAGGCTGGATGCCATTATTTTCAAATCCGATTTAAATGGAGAGTATAGAATTCCAGTGGTTAAGCAAGAGCTTCACGTGGTTATCAGTGCAAAAGGTTTTGCAGAAAAAGCTCTAAAAATTCGTGCTGATAATGATATAGATTGCTATAGTTTCAAACTCACCCCCTTTTTTGAAATGTTGGATGAGGTTTTTTTAACCAATCTATTAACCAGCGGAATACAAAAGTTCGCCTCGGGAGGGTTAGAAATTAATTACAAAGACTTTGGACTTTTACCCGGATTGGTAGAGCCAGACGTTTTACAGAGTCTTCAGGCTTTACCTGGCATTACAAGCAGAAAAGAAAGTGTTTCCTATTTAAATGTAAGAGGCGGTACCCACGATCAAAATTTATTTCTTTGGGATGGAATTAAAATGTATCATACTTCACATTATTTTGGTATGATCTCCGCCTTCAACCCCTACATGACCCAAAAGGTCACCTTAATAAAAAACGGAACCTCCTCCAAATTTGGAGATGGAGTCTCTAGTTTAATCAACATGAAAACAAGCGACTCTATTGCTAGTCACGTTGAAGCAGAAGCAGGGCTCAATCTTATAAATGCCGATGCTATTTTAAGGACACCGCTAAACAGTGATTCCTCCATGGAAGTTTCTTTTCGGAGGTCAATAAACTCAATTTGGGAAAGCCCAACTTACGACCGCTATTTTGACAAAGTTTTTCAAAACACAGCAGTGACTGATTTTGAATCCTCAACATCTCAACAAAATGATGATTTTTCATTTTATGATGCTACCCTTAATTATAAGCATAAACTCTCTGGAAAAGATTACCTAAAAGCCAACTTATTTTACGCTAAAGACCGCTTTTCATTGAATAGATTTGAAATTGAAGGTAATCAAATCAATACAAGATCTAGTGATTTGGAACAGTCCAACCTAGCAGGGGGATTATATTATGAACGAAACTGGTCGTCCCAAACCCAAACTCAAGTTCAATTTTATACTTCAAAATACAACCAGTCCTCGGTCAATACTAATTTTTTGGATGCACAAAGCCTGGAACAGATCAATGAAGTAAGAGAAACAGGGTTTAAAATAAATGTACAAACTCAACTTTTTTCTAATTTAGTTTTAGAAAGTGGTTATCAATTCAATGAAACCGGTGTTTTAAATTCTGAAGAAATTGATAATCCTGGATTCTTTAGGGAACTTCGAAATTCAATCTTAACCAACAGTATTTATTCACAATTTAATTATCAATCTAAGAGTAGTCGTCTTAATCTCAGTCTTGGCGGAAGGTTAAACCATTATTCCAAATTCAATAAAGTTTTAGTAGAGCCTAGACTTAATTTAAGTTATCAATTGATTGATGATTTATTCTTGGAAGTCCTGGCGGAGCGAAAAAGCCAGGTGACTTCTCAAGTCATAGATTTACAAACGGATTTTTTGGGAGTTGAAAATCGGAGATGGATAGTATCCAATCCAGACAATAGTCCAATTATAGAAAGTTGGCAATGGTCTTCTGGTCTCAATTACATCAAACCCAACTGGTTTATCAATCTCGATTTATACAATAAAAAAGTAGAGGGCATTACATCTCAAGGGCAGGGATTTCAAAATCAGTTTAGGTTTGTAAGGACGCATGGAAGTTATGATATAAAAGGCATAGATTTTTTGATCAATAAAAGTTTTAAGTCTTTTTCTGGTTGGATAAGCTACAGTCTTTCAGAAAATAATTATCAGTTTGACGAATTACAACCCTCTCAGTTCCATAACAATCAAGATATAAGACATGTAATTTCGACAGGCTTAAGTTTTGAGAAAAAAGGATTCAAATTATCCACTGGCTTCAATTGGCATTCTGGAGCGCCTACAACCCTTTTAGCAGAAGAACAACCTCTAGTTTCTCAGCAAATCAATTATCAAGAACCAAATGCAGCCAGACTCCCAGACTATTTTAGACTAGATTTTTCGTCTACCTATACTTTTCCTATAGGAAAAAAATTAAAAGCCCTGGCAGGTCTATCCTTCTGGAATCTTCTCGGGAATTCAAATGTTTTCAATCAGTTCTATCAGCTAGATCAAAATCAAGACATCCAGACTATAACACAAGAAGGATTAAATTTTACCCCAAATTTTCTTTTCAGACTCGAGTTTTAAGAATAATCACCTACCTAATTTATTCTCTTTATATTTAACTTTTTTTAAAAAAAAGAGTCTAATTTCAAAAATCTGACCCTTTAAAATCAAATTATATGAGACAAGTAATTGTAGTTTTTATTCTAAGCTTATTTAGTTTTTCAAATGCTCAAAATCTTAGTTTAGAAGATTATTTACCAACCGATGTAACTTACAATCAAAACATACCTAAACCCAGCGAAGTCTTAGGTTATGTTCCAGGCGAATGGCATGTTAGTCATGATAAATTAGTCCAATACATGACGGCTCTCGATCTGGCTTCAGATAGAATCAAGATGGAAAATAGAGGCTTTACTTATGAAAAAAGGCCTTTAATTCTTCTCACAGTGACCTCCCCAGAAAATCATGAAAACCTTGCAAATATTAAGGAAAATCATCTAAACATCGTAAGCGGAAAAGTAAACAAATCAGAGCTTAGCACTATGCCTGTTGTGGTAAATCAAGGCTTTTCAGTTCATGGTAACGAGCCTAGTGGAGCAAATGCTGCATTGGTTTTAGCCTATTATCTAGCTGCTGCAGAAGGTCCTGCGATCGATAACTTACTTAAAAATACTATTATACTCCTGGATCCAAGTTTTAATCCTGATGGCCTACAGCGTTTTGCGTATTGGACCAATACAAACAGAAGCACGAATCTCAACCCTGATCCTCAGGATAGAGAATTTTCTGAAATCTGGCCCGGAGGCAGAACTAACCATTATTGGTTTGACCTTAATAGAGACTGGCTACCTGTTCAACTCTTAGAAAGCCAGGCTCGCATCGAGACGTTTTATGATTGGAGACCTAATGTTCTTACAGACCATCATGAAATGGGCTCAAATTCCTCATTCTTTTTCCAGCCAGGTATACCCGAACGTACAAACCCGTTGACGCCACAACTCAACCAAGATCTAACCGAAAAAATTGGAACTTATCATGCAGAAGCTCTAGATAGCATTGGTTCACTTTATTATTCTCAGGAAAGCTTTGATGATTTTTATTACGGAAAAGGTTCAACTTTCCCAGACATCAATGGATCTATCGGAATTCTATTTGAGCAAGCAAGCTCAAGAGGTTCTGGACAGATGACAGACAATGGGCTGTTAACCTTTGCATTTACGATCAAAAATCAATTTACCACAGCTCTGTCTACCTTGAAAGCCTCTTTGGAGATGAAAGAAGAAATTCTAAATCTTCAATATCAATTCTATAGAAATGCAGAAAAAAATGCAGATAAAGGAGCTTATGTGTTTGGAAGAAAGGGAGATCCTGTACTTGCTAATGAACTTGCAAAAGTTTTAAAGCAGCATCAGGTTGAACTTTACAGACTAAATCAGGATGAACGCGTTGATGGTAAGGAGTTTGACAAAAACTCTTCTTACATCATACCTAAAAATCAATTACAGCACAGGCTCGTTGAAGCCATGTTTGAAGAGAGAACTACATTCAAGGACAGTATCTTCTACGATGTGTCTGCCTGGAGTTTTAAACATGCATTTGACGTTGACTTTGCAGAAGTTAAATCTATAAAAAGAGGAGATAAGGTTAATCAGCCTGAACTTTCTTCTGAAGAAAATCTTGAAAAGTCTAACTATGCTTATGCGCTAAGATGGAGTGATTTTTATTCTCCTAAGGTATTACATGAAATCATGGAGGCAGGTATAAGAGTAAAGGTCGCTGAAAAACCTTTCCAGTCTGCTACTGAAGAATTTGATTATGGAACAATTATGATTCCTGTTCAGAATCAAAACAAATCTGGTGATGAGATCTATGAATTACTCAATACATTACAGAAAGACAATCACGTGAAGATTTCTTCGTTAGCAACAGGATTGACTCAAGGCATCAATTTGGGAAGCCCGAACATGAGCCATTTGGAACTGCCAAAAATAGCGATGCTCGTTGGTGAAGGCGTTCGGTCTTATGATGCTGGAGAGATCTGGCATATGCTGGATTACAGATTTGAAATTCCTGTAACCAAGCTGGATACCAAGGATTTCAATCGAGTGAGCTTAGAGAAATATACGCATCTTGTCATTCCAAGTTCGAGCAGTAATGCGATAAATTCATCTGGAAAAAGTAAGTTGAAAGACTGGGTTAGAAAAGGTGGTAATATTATTGCTTATAAAGGCACTGCTAACTGGCTAAAAGCAGAGAAAATGATCGATTTTGAAACCGTTAAGGATACTGTTGTCGCAGAGGATGTAAGTTTTGGTGAGCGAAGTGCTTTTTATGGAGCCAAGCGAATTGGAGGAACCATTTTCAATACAAAAGTAGATCTTTCTCACCCCCTATTATACGGTTATAATGATACTGAATTAGCTGTTTTTAGAAACTCTAATATGATGATGAAAGCGGATGAGTTAAGCTTCAACAATCCAATCCAATACACCCAATCTCCATTATTAAGTGGATATATCAATGAGGATAACCTGAAGCTGATCAAAGGAACAGTTCCTTTTAAACACAACGGCTACGGAAGAGGTAATGTTATGATCTTTACAGACAATACTAACTTTAGAGCCTTTTGGTTAGGGACATTCAAATTATTTTTGAATTCAGTCTTTTTTAGTGACCAAATGTAAAATTTTTAGTTTTTTGTTATAAGGTGAAAAGCTTGTAGTCGATTGATTACAAGCTTTTTTCATATTCATATTTGTTGTAAATTATTTCAAATTAAAAATTGATGAGAGCCTTAGTCATATCTGGTGGAGGAAGTAAGGGTGCTTTTGCTGGTGGTATTGCAGAATACCTCATAGAAGAGTGCCAAAATAAATATGATTTGTTTTTAGGGACATCTACCGGTAGCCTATTGGTCCCTTTGTTGTCTATTGGCGAAGTTTCTATGCTTAAAAGTATATTTACATCTGTAAATCAAAACTCAATTTTTAGCCGGAGCCCATTGATCATCAAAAAGAAAAATGAAGAGTTTCAAATAAAAATCAATCATTTAAATGTTCTGATAGGGTTTCTCAAAGGTTCTAAGACTTTTGGTGAAAGTAAAAATTTAAGAAAATTGATTTCGGATAGCATTACCACCGAAATTTTTGACCGCATGCAGCAGCAGGACAACGATGTTGTGATTACAGTTTCTAACATAAGTCTAAGCGGAGTAGAATATAAGTCTATAAAAGACTACTCAAGAGAGGAGTTTTGTGACTGGATTTGGGCATCCTCCAACGTTATTCCTTTTATGAGTTTGATGACAAAAAATGGTTTCGATTATGGTGACGGTGGGTTAAGCAATATTGTTCCCATAGCAGAAGCTATTAACCGAGGAGCCAGCGAGGTAGATGTCATCGTTTTAAAGACCGATAAGCAACTTCAAAAACAACCAGTTCAGAATGTTTTGGATCTCACTACACGTGTGTTTGATTTTCTACTCGATCAAATCATCACCAATGATCTCACGATTGGGAAACTGAGAAGCCAATACGAACAGGTAAATCTCAATTTTTATCATCCTCCAGAAATGCTTACTAAAAATTCTTTGATCTTTGATTCAGAAAAGATGAAGGCCTGGTGGAAAATGGGTTTTGAATATGCCAAAACCACCAATCCATTTTGTAGAAAAATTGAGACCAAACTATTTCGTTAACAGGAGTTTCAGGTTTATTAATCTATTTATCGAAGGGAAGGGTGTTATCTCGTTTATAAGGATAACTCCTGATCAAGAATTGAGATTCACTAGAGAATTCGTCTCTAAACCGAGTTTTAAACTCCTCGAATACGGGAAGGTAGGGCACCATTGGTACGTTCAATTCTTTCATAGACCAGTCAAACACGCTGATGTACTCTTTACCTTTATAAGTTAAGGTTTTAAAGTCTGGTTGAGTAGTAGGTGAATAAGCGTACAAGAAATCGGTACCTCCACTGTAAAGGCTAAATGACATCAGTGGTGAATGCTTTCCAAAAAAGCTAAAGACGGGTAAAATCACTATTACTATGCCCAAAATTATGAAGGAGACATTTCTAAAATGATTCAACTTATAATCACTACAGCGATCTTCGAGAAATAGAGCTGCAAAAACAATCATCAGTACATTCCATGGCCATATGATAGAATTAAAATTTGTTCCGAATGGACCTAAAGCGAAAAGCAAGAGAAAATGCATGACAATGATAAACGACCATGCCCAATTTCTGAATTTGGTCCAGAGGATAAGTCCTAAAGATATTTCAGTGAGCGGCAGAGCAAAGCCTATTGCCTTAACCGCTCGGTGAAAAGCAATTTCAGGGGCGATGTTCAAAAAATCAATGAGAAAAAATTTACCCCAGATAAAATTAATAAAACCCAAGTTCAGTTTCTGTAACCCGCTAAATATATAAGTAACTGAGAGTAAGAAAAAAAAATAGCTTTTAAATAATCTAGGGCTAAGAAGCCCTAAACTAAGCGTAACCATAAATTGAAATATGGAAGGTTGCCATCTCACCTGATCTAATCCCATCAAAAAAAGTTCTAAGACTAGAATAGAAACTAAAAGAATTTGTTTTGGCTTGATCAAAGCTAGAATCATAAATACCACACTCAAAAATGAAATGCTATTTGAAACTTGAGAAGGCGTGTTAAGCAAAGCATCATGAATTGGTAATTCTGGGAAAGTTCTATTCCATGACCACCAAAGCTTCACTGACATGGCCTTGAATATTAACCAGAAACCAAGTGTAAGTCGAAGAACAGTCGTCCTAAAACAAAGAGTAAAGTCAGATTTCACTTTTGAAAATTAATCAGCTACAGAAGTCAATACTACAACTTTTCTGTTAACCTGAAATCCTAAAAAGGGCCTAAAGCCTATTGATCTTAGTTTAAATCACCATTTGCTCAATTCTCAATCAAGGATTGCAGAAGTCACAGTACATAGGATCTTCAGTGGTTTTTTGGTGAGGATAAAGTTGTTCCTTTTTAAATTCACAATGCTTACACAAATAAATAAAACTCAAAGTGGAATTTGTAGGCTGACCGCACAGACTACATTTGAGTCCTTTAATTACTTCAGAAACAGTAAAACCCGGCATTTCACACTCAGGACATTTAGAGTTGATCTGGTCGACCAATTTTTTGGTCAGCTGTTCAATCACCTGCATCCGGGTTGGATTATACATGGCTCTCATATCGGTTTCTACGTAAGCTTTACCATACTTTGACTTCAAACTTTCAAACTGATTTTTGAGGAACTCTTCATCTATAATACCTTTATACACTTCTGAATTGTCATCTTTTGAAGGACGTAAAATGAGACCATGTGTTGGAAAGTCAACCTTGTCTGCAAATTCTATTAGGTCTTTTTTAGATGACACAGTTTTTCCATTAAAATTTGTAGAAGGGCTCAACTCTCTAGCTATGACTTCGATATTATTTTTCTTATCGATGAAAATCATAAACTCATCATCAGCATTAATCAAAAAAACAGAAGGATGAGGACCAAAAGAGCCCTCACTGGCAATCCCCAAGTCGCAATTATTTTTTTTCATCGCAGCCAAACATTTTTGCCTAGCCGTTTCTAAAGGACCATGAGTTCTTTCAATTTCACCAGAAAACGATCCAAACGAATCCGTATCAAAAGACTGGTCTGTAAAACATTTTACTCCGAAAGCACTTTCTAAAAGAGGTGCAATTACCTTTTCCTTTTTATGCTTTGTAGCAATGATTAACCTTCTATTTTGAAACATCACCTTATAAATTCAAGATTACCTAAGTTAATTAATTTTCAATTTGACCTGATAATTATACTTTTTTAGTTGCTCTGGTCAATTTATCATTCAGCGTAAGACCAAGTCCAAATTCTGGGAGTTTCTCGGCTATAATTCTATCTAAATTTAACTGATCTAAGCGATGCATTGCAGCATAAAGGTTTTTCGCCGCTTCATTTAAATCTCCGCTTGGTGAAAGGATTTCCTGGCTGTAGACTGGAAAATCTGTAATCTTATGCTGAAAAAGAAGAACTCCAATTTTCTCTCCAGGAAAAGAGCTAGCTAACTCTCGGACATCTTCTGTAAGAAAAGTGTCTGTTTTTGGAGCATAGTGTCTGGAAAGCATGCCTGGTGCTTGAGGGTTTATTATGGCATTTGTATCTAAGCTTATTACTTCTCCAACTGACTTTTGAATATCATCTAAAGGTAAAGAGCCCAATCTATAAACTACTGGAGTATCCTGTTTAAAACCGATAATAGTAGACTCTATTCCACGCTGACAATCACCACCATCCAAAATAATTTGAAGATTATCATGAAAATAGTGGTCGACGTGCGCTGCTGAGGTTGGACTGATGGAGCCAAAAGGATTAGCACTCGGGGCTGCCAGAGGATAGTCCAATTGTTTAAGAAGAGCCAAACTTAACGGATGATTAGGTACTCTTACTGCCAATGTAGACTTTCCAGAGGTGACCAAATCTGAAATTTCAGGACTTTTTTCTAACACTAAAGTAAGGGGACCAGGCCAAAAATCTTCTGCTAACTTATAAGCTTTGGAAGGTATGTTCCTTGTAATTTGAGGTAGATACTCCAAAGATTTTATATGGACTATTAAGGGGTTGTAAAGAGGCCTCTTTTTGAGTTCAAAGATTTTTGAAACTGCAATTTCACTTAGAGCGTTTCCAGCAAGACCGTATACCGTTTCTGTGGGAATAGCTACCAAATCATTCTTATTTAAAACCTGTACTGCTGGCTCTATATCTTTTGTGATCATCAAAAAATTGAATTTTATTGTTTCACCTTTAAAGCTAGACCCCTGTATTTTTCATCAAAAATCCCATCGGCGTAAACCAGATTTCCGTTGACGAAAGTATGAGTGATCTTAGTTGAGAACGTTTCCCCCTCTAAGGGTGACCAGCCGCATTTGTAGAGGATATTATCTTTACTAACGGTCCATGGCTTATCCATATCGACGATGGTAAGATCTGCAAAATAGCCTTCTCTTATAAAGCCTCTTTTTACTATATTATAGAGTATTGCTGGATTATGACACATTTTTTCTGCAATCTTTTCCAAAGAGATAAGTCCCTTTTTATAAAATTCAAGCATAACTGTGAATCCGTGTTGCACCATAGGAGCTCCAGACATCGATTCAAAATAGGGTTTTTCTTTTTCTTCCAGTTGGTGCGGAGCGTGGTCGGTCGTAATGAGGTCGATTTTATCCTCGAGCAAAGCTTTGAAAAGTCCCTGCCGATCTTTTTCAGTTTTAATAGCCGGATTCCATTTGATTAAGGTCCCAAGCCGTTCATAATCTTTTTCAGAAAACCAAAGATTCTGTACACAAACCTCGGTAGTAATCTTTTTCTCGGTTAGTGGTTTGGAGTTATCAAACAAATGTGTTTCTGCTTCGGTGGTGAGGTGAAGAATATGTAATCTGGCATCATGCTTTTTAGCCAATTTGATGGCACGTTCTGTTGCTTCAAAACATGCCTTTTCACTTCTTATATAAGGGTGATGTTTAACTGAAAGATCGTCGCCATAACGACTCCTAAAAAGCTTTTCATTTTCTACAACCATCTCTTCTTTTTCAGAATGAATGGCGATGATAGATTTGCAATGAGCGAAAAGCTTTTCCATCATTTCCGGCCGGTCTGCGATTAAGTTACCTTTTTTCGTAAAATAAAGTCCGTCATCTGAGACTGCAAGTAGTCCTGACGTATCAAGCTTGATTATCTCTTCGAGATTATCGGCATTGACTCCTAGAAAAAAACCAAAATTAGCCAGTGATTTTTGAGATGCCAATTCATACTTTTCATTAAGCTTGCCTAAGTCCATGACATTGGGAGAAGTGTTTGGCATATCGATAAACGAAGTAACTCCTCCGGCAATAGCAGCTTTGCTTTCAGTATACAGATCTGCTTTATAGGTAAAACCAGGATCTCTAAAATGAACCTGACCATCTAAAACTCCGGGGAGCACATAAAGCCCAGAACCATCGATCACCTTAATATCATTATCTTCTTCAATCTGGCCAATCTTAGCAATCAATCCCTCACTGATTAGGATATCAGCAACTTTGACTTCATTTTCATTGACGATTTGAATGTTTTTAATCAACGTGTTTTGCATCATCTCAACTGAATTAATATTTATGTTTTTCGACCATTGCAACTCAACTTTTAAAAGTAATTAATGATTCCAAGGTATACTGGTATCCCAAAAGTGATATTAAAGGGGAAGGTAATTGCTAATGCCATAGGCAAGTAAAGCCCTGGGTTGGCTTTCGGGACTGCTAATTTCATTGCAGCAGGCACCGCGATATAAGAAGCACTAGCTACCAGTATAGCCAAAAGCAAGCTATTCCCTTCGCTTTCCAGGAAAAGTCCAGAAATTAGAGCAGTTAAGCATCCGTTAACTAGAGGAATCAGAACCGCAAACAAAAAAGCAGAAAGCCCATTACTTTTAAAAACTTTGAGATGTTTACCACTGGAAAGTCCCATATCTAGTAAAAACACAGCCAGAAACCCTTTAAAAATATCTGTCGTAAAAGGCTCGATACCTCTTGCCTGTTCATCACTAGCCATAAATCCTATGAACAAGCTACCTACTAATAAAACTACACTGCCGTTGCTCAAGGAGTGTTTTATAATTGAACTGAAATTAATTTTTGGTGCTCCTTTAGAAGATTTCGCAAAGACGGCTAGTAAGAGGACACCCATCACAATAGCAGGAGCTTCCATGGAAGCCATTACCGCTACCATAAAACCATCGTATTCTATTCCCTGCAAGTCTAAAAAAGAAATAGTAGTTAGAAACGTGACCGCACTGATGGAACCATAGGCTGCAGCTACCGCCGCGGCATTATAGATTCCAAATTTTCTTTTTGCGATCCAAAATGTATAAAGCGGGATAAGAATTGCACTGAGCAATCCAATAGCAAACGCCCAGATAATTTCACCTCCAAACTCACTGTGAACTAACTCTTGTCCACCTTTAAAACCGATGGAAAACATTAAATACAAGGAGATGAATTTTGAAGAATTTGCAGGGATTTCTAAATCACTTTTTATAAAAGCAGCAAATATTCCCAAGCAAAAGAACAATAATGCAGGGTTGGTTAAATTATCCAGCAGCAGGTTCAAATCCATAAATCCTAATGTTAATATTTTGCTGCAAATATTTAACAAAAAAAGAAATGCAAAACATTTACTTTTTTAATGCTTCCCATAAAACATTTATAAGTACGTAGGCATGTTAATTCTTAGGATTCAAAGTCAAACCTTAACCAACATTTTTCCCTTGTTTTTACCGTCGAAAAGATCGATAAAGGCTTGAGGAATGGTCTCAAATCCTACTTGAATAGTTTCTTCGTATTGAAGTTTGCCTTCTTGAAGCCATTGCGCTAATTGTTGAATACCCTCGGGATGCCTTTCTTTATAATCGAAAATGATAAAGCCTTGCATGGAAGAACTAGTTTTAATCAAAAAGGGTTGAACGCTTGTACTTTTTGGCAATTCAGTTTTATTATAAACAGAAATAGCCCCACAAACAATAGTTCTTGAGAATTTATTGATGTTGTACAACACCGCTTCAGAAATTTCTCCTCCCACATTATCATAGTAGACATCTACTCCATTAGGACATGCTTTTGCGATAGCCTGAACCATATTGTCTGTGGTTTTATAGTTGATACCTTCATCATAGCCATACTCAGATTTAATCAGTTCTATTTTTTCATCTGTTCCCGCTATTCCAACCACGCGCATGCCTAAGATTTTTCCTATTTGACCCACCACGGTTCCAACTGCACCAGCAGCACCAGAGACTAAAAGCGTCTCCCCTTTTTTAGGTTTTCCGATATCAGTTAGACCAAAATAGGCTGTTAATCCAGTCATCCCTAAAATTCCGAGATAAGCAGATAAAGGCGCTTTATCAGAATCAACTTTCTTAAGGTTATCTGTATTCAACACCTGGTATTCCTTCCACTCCATCATTCCCGTCACAAAGTCGCCAGCTTTCAAATTGGAGGACTTAGATTCTAGGACTTCGGCCACACATCCTGATACAATAGGCTGGTCAAGTTCGAAGGGATCAATATAAGATTTAGCATCCATCATTCTCCCTCTTAAATAAGGATCCACAGAAACATAGGTTATTTTAAGTAAAACTTCCCCTTCATTTAATTGTGGAAGTTCGGTCGTTGTAAATTCAAAATCAGATAACTTAGGTCTTCCTTGTGGTCTGTTTTTTAGGTTAATGGTATTAGTCGATTTCATGATTTATTTTTTTTCTGATTCAAATTACAGGAACAATTTCTGGATTGGTATTAAAATTAGGCTAAAACTTAAGGTGATTTACCAGTTGACTCTCACTGTTTATCCGTTTGTATTCTTAATCTGGATAAGCCTACACCATTTTCTAGTTCGCAGATATAAGCGATAAGTTGTTCACGTAGTTCACATTGTAAATCCCAGGCAGTGAAGGGATCTTTGGCACTGCAAAGTGCCCTTAGTTTAATTGCTTTTTCGGTAGATTCCACGACCTGAACAGTAGGTTGTTTTGCTTTATCCCATTTATCTGAAGCTTCGGCAAGGATTTTGTATTTTTTCCTAACTTTCTCTACATCAATGCGGTAGTCTGTATAAATGTCAATCGACCGGATCTGACCTGCTCCTCTCATCGACCAGTTCTCAAAGGATTCAGAAATCACAGATTTTAATGGGATTACAATTCTTCTTTTGTCCCAGGTTTTTACCACCATGAAGACAAATCCAATATCTTCAACCTGCCCCCACTGACCTGAGAAAATTACAATATCCCCCACCTGAGCTGGTTTGGTGACAGCAATCTGGATTCCGGCAATTATATTTCCTAAGGTACTTTGGGCAGCAATACCTACGATTATAGTAGCTACTCCAGCTGAGGCAAATAGAGAGATGCCCAGATTCTTAAAAGCTTCAAACTGTGATAAAATAATACTAGCTCCTATAAGCACAACTATTGAGGTCACTATACGTCGACCTACTGAAAGATGCGTAAGAATTCGTCTTTCTTTTAGGCTTTTCTCTGTATAAATATCTTCAGTGCTGTTTTTGGCAATAAAGGACAAAAAGGCATCTGCAAAACGCATAAAAAACCAGGTCCCGAAGATCACAGCTAATATTAAAAGCAGTTTATAAAAGCTGTTTGCAAAGTCTCCATTGAAGGAAATAAAATTATTCAGCAGCACATAAAATAAAAGAGTTCCCACAAAGAGTGACGCTGGAAGTGCCAGCCTAAAAGATGTAGAAGATATCCAAACTATAGATGATTGACCAAAGACACGTTTCAAGATGAACATGGTTAACCAGCCTAAAATAATGCTAAAGATCAGTGCGATAATTGTAGCTAAATATTTCCATATGGCTATATTCAGGAACGTTTCATCTACAGCCCAATCTGGCAAATTTTTTGAAATTTGTCTTGTTCCATATTTACTGTACAAGGCATCAATATTATCTACTGTATTGGAAGAAATCAACCAAAAGGGCGATTCATTTCTGTATTTGACGCGTTGCAATCGCAAATCGATTGTTCTATCATTAATTTTAAGACGACCAAAAGCAATACTTCGCCTGGGCTCACCAACCAAGGCATTGTTGGTTTGGAAAGCAATGTCCAGCTGTCCGTCTGGCCGGTCTGGTATTTTATCCCAGTCAATATTAAGATTTTGATTGATGACCGTGTAGAGTTTTTGTGCTAGAATAGCCACCTGTTCTTTGGTAGTTGACGATGGTAATAAGTTAAAATTGAACGATTTAGCTGCCTGAAGATAATCATCATTCCTGGCACTTAAAATGAAGTTTTCTAATGTAGCCTGGGGAGTAGACCGATTAACAGTGATTTCTCTTGGATTAAAAATTTCATTTTGACGTTCTAGGACAAAATAAGCTTCATTATAAGATTCGATATTTCTATTGGAAAAATCTGTTGAATCTTTTATGGTACTCTCCTTGGTTATTCCTTTCTTCTGAAGAGTATCCTGGGCAAACGCAGGAGTCTTAAGTAAGGTAGCTAAGCCAATGAATAAGTAAAATAAAAAAATAGTTATTGATTTCATTATTAGTTCTTAAATACTGAATATCAGCAATATGATCCTTAAGATAATCAAGCAAAGCTGAAAAGTAATTATATTTAATTTGGTAGAATGAAAGATAGCATTATTTTAAGGTTTCTGATTGTACTTGCTATCTCTATTGAAGTTTGGCATAAGAGGTGTATTTAGGATGAACCTCATGACTTATTTATAACCTATAACATCTTTATTTCCATAAAAACCTCCGAGAGAATCGGAGGCTTAGTGGTTTTATTTAATCCACTTTGGTGACTCCAGAATCTTTGTAGAAAGTTAGAAGTAAGGCCCACATAAATATAATTTCGCTCCAAACTTGATATAGCATATACGTAATAACTCATAATAATAAGTATATGGTTTTCATTCGCATAAAAAAAGCCCCCGAGTGTTTCGGAGGCTTAGTACCTAGGGCGGGAATCGAACCCGCACATCGTAAGATACTGGGTTTTGAATCCAGCGCGTCTACCAATTCCGCCACCTAGGCATTTTGGAGTTGCAAAAATATAAAATTATTTCTTCTGTAAAGTAAAATATTGAAGTAAATTATATTCAACTTGATTTATTTATCTAAATTTGCACTCCATAAAAATGAATATCCCTCAAAAGGTCAATAAGTTATGGCAGACGTAGAAAAGGTCGCGAAAATTTTTGCTTGTTCGCAAAGCACAGAATTAGCTAAAGCAATTGCTAAGTCTTACGGCATCCCTCTTGGAAATGTCAATACACTGCATTTTAGCGATGGTGAGTTTCAACCTTCTTTTGAAGAAAGTGTAAGAGGTTCTCGTGTTTTCATCATTGGCTCTACGTTTCCAAACTCAGACAATTTGATGGAAATGCTGCTTATGCTGGATGCAGCTAAGCGGTCCTCAGCGAGACATATTACAGCAGTGATGCCGTATTTTGGCTGGGCCAGACAGGATAGAAAAGATAAACCCAGAGTTCCTATTGCTGCCAAGATGGTGGCTAAAATGCTGGAAACAGCAGGGGCGACACGGATTATTACTATGGATCTGCATGCCGACCAAATACAAGGCTTTTTCGAAAAACCAGTCGATCATTTATTTGCCTCTACGGTCTTTTTACCTTATTTGAGAAGTTTGAATCTCGATGATTTAACCATAGCTTCACCAGACATGGGGGGTTCCAAAAGAGCCTACGCCTACTCTAAGTTTTTAGAAAGTGATGTGGTTATTTGCTACAAGCAACGAGCCAAGGCCAATAAAATATCACATATGGAATTGATTGGTGATGTGACTGGTAAGAATGTTGTTTTAGCCGACGACATGGTAGATACTGCAGGGACACTAACCCACGCCGCTAACCTCATGATGGAGCGTGGCGCGAAAAGCGTAAGAGCGATTTGTTCTCACCCGGTATTATCTGGTGGTGCTTATCAAAAGCTCGAAGACTCTAAATTAGAAGAATTGATTGTGACGGATAGTATTCCGTTAAAACAAAGCAGTCCTAAAATAAAAGTATTAAGCTGTGCAGATTTGTTTGCAGATGTGATGAAAGCCGTCCATTATAACAAGTCTATCAGCGGTAAGTTTTTAATGTAGTTTAATTTAATTTAATTTTTTTATGAAATCGATTACGATCAAAGGATCTAAAAGAGAAAGCGTAGGCAAGAAAGCTACGAAAGCCTTACGTAATGCTGGAGAGGTCCCTTGCGTTATTTACGGGGGGGATAATATCGTGCATTTTGCTGCGCCAGAAGTGTCTTTCAACAAGTTGATTTACACTCCCGATGTACACACTGTAATTGTTGACCTTGATGGCAACAAGACCAATGCTGTGCTTCAAGACATCCAATTCCACCCTGTGACAGATGAAATTCTGCACATTGATTTCTATGAATTCCACGAAGGACAAGAAATTACTATGGAAATTCCTGTTCACTCTGAAGGTATTCCTAAAGGTGTTAAAAATGGTGGTGTCTTGAGATTCAACTTAAGACGTATGACTGTAAGAGGTCTTGCCAAAAACCTCCCAGATTATATTGTTGCTAACGTAACTCCACTTAAAATTGGACAAAAGCTTTACGTTACTGCAGTTGCAAGTGAAGATTACAAAATCATGCACCCAGACAATACTGTAATTTGTCAGGTAAGAACTTCTAGAAATGTATCGCTTATCGGCGTTGATGAAGACGAAGATGAAGACGATGAAGCAACTGAAGGTGAAGAAGGAGAAGAAACTCCAGCTGAGGGTGGCGATGATGCTGCTGAAGAAAGCGAAGAGTAAATCTCAGATTTATAATTTACTTAAAGCATCCTGTTTTTCAGGATGCTTTTTTATTTTTATAAAAAATTCTAGATGAGAGCTTTTTTTGCTAAACTTTTATCCAAATCAAAACCAGAAGAGATAGATCCTATGAAGAAGTTTTTGATTGTTGGCCTTGGAAATCCAGGACCGAAGTATGAGAATACCAGACACAATATCGGTTTCAAAATTCTGGATACTCTGGCAGAAAAAAGAGAACTTACTTTTGAAGCAGATCGTTATGCAGATAAGGCAGAATTCAATTTTAAAGGGAAAAAGTTTATTCTTATAAAACCTAGCACGTTTATGAACCTTAGCGGTAAAGCTGTTCGCTATTGGTTGGAGAAAGAGAAAATTTCTATTCAGAACCTCATGGTCATCACAGACGACCTGAATCTTTCATTTGGAACCTTGAGGCTTAAAGCTAAAGGAAGCCATGGAGGTCATAATGGTTTAAAGCATATCCAAGATATTTTACAAACCACCGCCTATCCGAGATTTCGTTTTGGAATAAGCGATGAGTTTTCTAAGGGACAACAGGTCGATTATGTATTGAGCGAATGGACTTCTAAGGAGCAGGAACAACTTGAAGAGCGCTTGGACACCTCGTCAGAATTGATTCTTTCATTTGGAACAGCTGGAATTCATAATACGATGAACAGCTTTAACGGAAAATAGAAACGCGTGAAGATTTACAATAATGTTTCGGAATTTGACACTGCCACGCCTACGGTAGTTACTATTGGTACTTTTGACGGTATTCACCTTGGGCATAGGAAGATCATCAAGCGATTAATCGATTCTGCAAAAAAAGACAAGCTGGAAACTGCTTTACTCACTTTTTATCCTCATCCCAGAATGGTTCTACAACAAAGCTCAGATTTAAAACTGATCAATACCATAGCTGAACGCAAGATGATTCTTAAAGAAACTGGGCTTGAACATCTAATTGTGCATCCTTTTACGCTAGAATTCTCAAGATTAACCGCCAGAGAATACGTAGAAGATATTTTGGTAAAAGGTCTTAATGCCAAAAAAATTGTGATTGGTTACGATCATCATTTCGGCAGAAACAGAACCGCAGATATCAACGATTTAAAAGCCTATGGTGAAGAGTTTGGATTTGAAGTGGATGAGATTTCAAAACAGGATATTGAAGATGTGGCTGTGAGCTCAACCAAAATTAGAAGTGCTTTGGAAGAAGGTGTCCTGGAAAAGGCCAATGAATACCTGACTCAACCCTTTTTCTTGTCTGGTGAGGTCGTTAAAGGAAAAGGTTTAGGTAAAAACATGGGGTATCCTACTGCAAACCTCAAGGTTGAGGAATCTTATAAATTAATTCCCCGAGAAGGGGTTTATGTTGCCGCTTCTGTGATTGATGGAGAAAAACGTTTTGGAATGATGAACATTGGCACCAATCCTACTGTGGGAGGGCAAAAACAAAGCATAGAAACCTATTTCTTTGATCTGGACAAAAATCTTTATGGGATGCAGCTTCAGATTCAACTGTTGAAGCGAATCAGAAGTGAAGTTAAGTTTGATGGTCTAGAAGCATTGATCAAAGCCATGAAAGCTGATGAAATATTTGCCAGAAATTACATTAAGATTTTACAAAATGAATAAGCTTCTTTTTAAGCAAGTGGATAATTCTCCTCTGATTGTATTTAGGGTCTTATTCGGTTTGCTTATTGCTTTAGAAGCCTGGGGTGCCATTGCAACAGGCTGGGTGAAACGTACCCTTATAGAACCTCAATTTACCTTCAATTTTATTGGCTTCGAATTTTTACAGCCTCTACCTGGAAATGGGATGTATTTTTATTTTGCCATCATGGGGTTGTTTGGTGTTTTTGTAATGCTAGGTTTCAAATACAGATTGAGTATTATTGCTTACACTTTGCTTTGGACTAGCGTCTATCTTATGCAAAAGACATCCTACAATAATCATTATTACCTGCTTGTCCTTCTGCTCTTATTTATGAGTATAGTCCCTGCTCATCGAAATTTTTCACTAGATACTAAGCTTAATCCAAAGCTAAAATCGATTAAAATGCCAAATTGGGTAGTGGTATTTATTATTGTTCAGCTTTGGATCGTCTATAATTACGCAAGTCTGGCAAAGCTTTATCCTGATTGGTTAGACGGTACCTTTCCAAGAATATTGATGAGTAGCCGACAGCATTTTTGGTTAGTCGGCGATCTTTTGCAAGATTACTGGGTCCATATGAGTATTAGCTACGTAGGGATTTTGTTTGACCTGCTCGTCATACCATTTCTACTTTGGAAACGAACCAGAAAGGCGATGTTTATCTTCAGTATTTTTTTCCATCTGTTCAACAGCTTTATTCTCCACATTGGTATTTTTCCCTACATGTCTTTAGCCTTTACCGTTTTTTTCTTTCCTAAAGAGTACATCAACAGAAAGTTTTTGAAGTTTAAACCTTTTTACAAGGGCAACGAAATTAATGCTCCTAAGCAGACTAAACTTTTTAAAATAGGCCTTGGTTTATGGTTCATAATACAATTGTTATTACCAGTAAGGCATCACTTCATCGAACGGAATGTATTTTGGACTGAAGAAGGACATAGACTAAGTTGGAGAATGATGCTAAGATCCAAGGGAGGCTCTGTGAGTTTTAAAGTCAAAAACCTCATCACTGGTAAAACTGATTACGTTAAACTAAACGAATACCTTACCGAAAAACAAAAAAGAACCCTTTTGAAACCTGACGGTATCTACCAATTTACACAGCATCTGAAAAAAGAATATAAAGAGAAGGAGATCCCTGTTGAAATTTATGCTCGTGTGAGAGTAAGTTTAAATGGCAGAAAGCCAAGCTATCTTGTTGACCCTCAACTCGATCTTACCACCATTGAATGGGATTATTTCTTTCATAATGATTGGATTGAACCTACGCCCGATAGTATTGATTTTTGATTTGTGAAACTGCCTGTAATACCTTTAAAGGAAGGTTTGAAAGGTAAGAATGGCTCTAGCACTTTCTAAGCAAATGCTGGTCTTAACTATAGTCTAATGCATTTGTTGTAGGCTTTGCTCTCAGACCATTTTCTTGAGACTCAAACCCAACTCTTTTTCCGTCCATCCCATGTGGATACACTTACCTACTGTAGATTCTGAATTATCAAATTCTGGTGAAGATAAATTCATTTCTTTAGCTCTTAGGGAATAATACTCTTCTTTTGAAAGTTGAACATCTTCAACTCCATGAAATACCATTCCAAATTTCTGCTGAGAGATAATTTCAGAAATCATTAGAATGCAATTATTCAAATGAATCAGATTGACGGGAGCTTCATTGTTTTTAAGGTTTGTCTTCCCTGCGAGGTATTTTACAGGATACCTGTCTTTGCCTATTAAGCCACCAAATCTTATGATAGTAGTTGTAAAACTTTTTTCTTTTGAAATTAAATCCTCTGACTGAATAAGCTGACTTTGTTCTTGCTCCTGAGAAGTAAACCTGTAATGCTCTGTATAAGTGGGTATCGATTCATGATCCTTAAAAACTCCTGTTGAGCTAACATATATCACCCTTAAAACTGAAGTATTCTTAATAGCCTCTATCAAAAATTCAAGTTTAGCCACGTAATCACTCTCTGGATCCTTTCTTAAACCTGGAGGGATATTAATTATCAACAATTCAGATCCATTCAAAAACTCTTGGATATCCCCAATTATTTGATTTTCTTCAAGCTCAATCTTATACGCAATAATCCCAGCAGCATTAAGCTTTTTTAATTTGGATGTCGAAGTCGTAGAACCTTTTACAGTCCAGCCCTCATTTATCAAATTCGTTGCTAAAGGAAACCCTAACCATCCGCAGCCTAAGATAGAAACTTGCTTTCCCATTATAAGCTTAGTTTTTGCTTTACGATGATAGCATCATTGACTACAAAAGGTTTGGGGATCATCTCCTTAGGTCTCTGTTTTACTGAAAATTTAGGATGAGATAAAAGGTCAAAACTGATCTCATTAATAATAAATTCAACCGATTGATTTTTGTCAACCTCAAATTCAAAGAACAGAGGTTCCTGGTTAACGACATAATAATCTATCAAATTATTTTTATATCGGTTTGTATGAACATGGTAAGCATTTTCGGCATCAGATAAGGCGTCGGCCTGTTTAGTATTTACAGTAAATGATTTGAAATTAATCCTGGAGGTTTCTGAGACGACGATACGATTTAAATTTCTTCTGTAATTTAGTTTTACCCGAAACTTCTTCAATCCCTGAGCTGAAGCATTTAGTGTATCTACACTAATTCGTGAAGCAGGTATTTCTGTTACTGGAGCCTCTGAGGATTTGGAATAGGCAGTACTATATTTACTTTGGTAATCTGAAGCATCGCTTAAATCATCATAGGTCGCAAAATAAGGAGAGCTCCAAGGGTCCAACGTCTGGTCGTATGTGTTCCATCGAGCTGTATTGGAGGCTGCATCTAAAGTATACACTAAACTATTAGGCCGAGGGCTTTCTGAATCAAATTCAGCATTGAAATGGGCTTTGATAAAAAATGCAATAGCAATTACAAGAGCCAATGCAGATACCCCTTTTTTAACTGAGAAGTAACCAAATACTGGAAGTAGGTTTCCAAAAAGTAAAACTGTAAAAATAGCGCTTACATAACTCATTTTTAGCCCAAGCCCAACGGGAAAAAATTTAATAAAAGGGGCAATCATACTTAAGGAAGGTAGGATCAAAATCAGCAAAAAGAGATAAGATGGAATTTGAAATCTTATCATAAAGAAAAAGGCTAATAAAACAAAAACCAATGGCACAAGAAAGAACGCAGCTCCTGTGAGATAAATATTGAGTATAAACAAGATGATGAACCATGTTATTAATGGTGCGATCATCGCATTTTTAGGATTGAGCTTTTCCTCGAAAAATTGATAAATACCAAATGAAAAAAACAGAGTGAGAGCGACAAAAACAACAATGTAGTCATGACCATTATAGGTAAATCCTTGTAAAATAGAAGTATATTCAGGATATAATCTTAAAATAAGCTGCCATCCAAAATAAGTAAATAGCCCAGATATAATCAAGCTTAAGAACCAGGGCACAAAACCAAGAAAAACCTCTTTTCTTGAAAGCGAATCGATTTTGAAACCATAAGTTGTAATGCCTAAAAAAACTAGAAAAGCCAAACCATAAAGTATCCAAATCCAAGAAAAAGGGTAGTAAAACAAGCCTAAACCTGTAACTGTAAAGTATACTTGGTCCTGTTTGGATGTCAAGTCTGTTAAGTCGGCATTAGAAAACTTCGCTAATGCAGAAGTCAAGTAATCCCCTTGATGGGCCAAAGATCGTTTGTCCAGTCGCTCTGGAATATCCTTAGCGGTATGATAATCGAAGTGATCATCTATAAAAGCAAAGAAAAAGCTTGGTACATCTGCAATTTCTCTGAAGACCGTAGAATCTGTATCGTTAGGCAAAAGTTTATAAACGCTGTACATTAATGAATTGGCAAGAGGATGCTCACCTTGCGCGTTGCCAAAGAGCTCGATGAGACTGGAATTGCCATAATTGGTTTCAACAATCATATTGCTGGGTCCTCCACTCCCTCTTGATTCAAAATTAAGTACCAACCCAACCTCATCTATCCAGGGGTGTTCCCTCGCAAAAAGTTCTGCACCAGTAAGCCCTACTTCTTCACCATCTGAAAACAGAATAATAATGTCATTTTGAAATGAAGAACCAGCGGCTTTAAACGCTCTTACAGCTTCCAGAATCGTAGCCACTCCAGATGCTGCATCTGCTGCTCCAAAGCTGGAATGAACCGCTGAATCATAATGGGCCAGCAGCAATAAGACCTTAGAATTTGGGGCTGGGTCTGAAGCTGGTATTCTGGTAATGATGTTTTCTGGTATAGTGAGAGCTCCGTCCTGATTGAAAACAAATCCTTGTTGGGTTTGCACTTCCAGATCCAAAGCTTCCAAGGCCTCAACAATATAATTTCGTTTTCTGTTATGAGCTTCAGAACCTATATAATGTGGCTCGTCGGCTATATTCTTAACATGGTCAAATGCTCTTAAAGTAGAAAACTCTGTAGATTGAGTGGATTTATCTGTAATTTCTGAGGGGTATAAATCGTAAAATATATACCATACGGCAACTGCTATAACTAGTGAGCTAACAATGGCTTTATAAGCGCTTTTTCTCATTTATCTCGTTTTACTAAGGCATAAAAATCATCTTCGAGTGGTAAGTAGCCTTGATCGTAGACGAAGTAATATACACGACCATTTTTGGTGGTGTAAAGGTTGGTTATATATTTAAAATCAAAGCCTTTTTCAATTAATTTTTCTCTGGTCGTTTTTGTTTTTTGATCGGTATTGATGCTTTTTAAAATTCTATAGTTTTTTTTCAATTTGTTGTTGATGTTCCTAACGATTTTATTGGACTGACTATTCAACCTATTGTTGTAGGTGCTCCTGCAATAGTCTGAACAAAACTTCTTATCAATTCGTCCGGATACCGGTTCTCCGCAAGAAAGGCATTTTGTTTTTTCCATAATTGGTTATTTACGGTCTAGTAAATATAAAAAAATCCCTTAACAAAAGTTGAAGGGATTTTTTTAGTCAATTTAGAATTCTAGTCTACCACCTTAAATTCAGATCTCCTGTTCTCCTCGTGTTTTTCATCTGTACATCCAAATTCACAATCGTTTATAGGTTCAGTTTTACCTCTGCCTTCTGCTGATAATCTGGAAGACTCTACTCCATTTTCAACAAGATAATTCAATGTACTTTCTGCTCTATCTTCAGATAATTTCATATTGTAAGCTTTAGAACCCCTTTCATCGGTGTGACTCACAATAGCTATGTTCAACTCTGGATTTTCATTTAGAATACTTATTAATTTGTCGAGTTCTAGTGCGGCTTCTGGTGTTATTGATGACTTATCATAATCGAAGAAAATGCGTTCCTGCAGAATTAGCATTTCGGCTTCTGCCGCTGTCATTTCTGGCTCCAAAGCTACTTTCATATACATTTGAGTGTCAGGAATTACCAATGAACTAGAATAGCTCTCATAATCGGTCATGTTTACCTGTAAATCAAAGGCCTGCCCAGTGGGTAAGAATTGACTACTCAATCCATTTGAGTCAGTTCTAGTTCGAGAAGCCTCCTTTTGATCATTTCCATAAAATAAAACCTGAGCATTTCCCAGTGGTCTATCGGTTTTAGCGTCGACTACTTCCACCACAATCGAAGTTTGTTCCAATGGATAGATTAGACTCGCTCTATAAATGTTATCTGTTCGTTCTCCCTTCTTTTTAGTTCTGTTGGAAGATACATATCCCTTTTCTACGTTCCCATTGTAGGTGAACGCAAAATCGTCTGCATTACTATTTAGCGGAGTTCCTAAGTTTTGTGGTGGTAAGAAATCTCCATCACTTCTTTTAGAATAATAAACATCTAAACCACCGAAACCAAGGTGGCCATCACTGGAAAAATAGAGAGTTCCTTCATCATCTATAAAAGGAAAATTTTCTCTTTCTTCTGTATTAACGATGCCTCCTAGATTTTTTGGATTGCCTAAAGTCCCATCATCGTTAAGGTCTACTACATATAAATCTGAAGAGCCATAGCCTCCGGGTCTGTCACTAGAGAAGTATAACTGGCTTTCATCAGGACTTAAGGCTGGGTTAGCATTAGAAAACGACACGTCGTTTATAGAGAGGTCCTGCACATCTTGAAACATCCCATTTACCAAGGTCGCTTTGTAAATTTTTAAATGATTAACCCCTTCATCATCTTTTCGATAGTTGCCATTGAGAAAATCGTTCCTTGTAAAGTAAATGGTAGACTTATCCTTGGTAATTGCTATAGTACCTTCATGAAACTGAGTATTGATATCTCCTGTGATTTCTTTTTCATCTTTGAATGTTCCACCAACATTCTCTGCTACAAAAATATCAAGTGACGGCTCGTTGTCCCAGCCATAAGTTTTTCCAGACTCGTTTCTAGCGGAAACAAAGTATAGCCTCCCATCATTTTCATAAGCTCCAAAATCTGAATAATCTGAATTTAAGCTCATTTTATTCAATTGAAATCTTGGAGGGACTGCTTGTAAGTCTTCTAGGTAATCTGGATTTTCCATGAAAGCTTTAGCTCTTGGATTTTGTGGGGCCTTTTCTACAAAATCGAGCATTGCCTGTTTATAATCATCAATATCTTCGTTAATTAAAAGTGTTTGAGCATAATTATAATAATCTAAAGCTTCTGGATTTCTGTTGCTTCTGAGATAGCGTCTGTAGAATTGCTCTGCTTTTTCGAAATTTGATGTTTTGTAATTTGCTAGAGCAAGTTGTTTATAGACGTAGCTATTCCCTTTCCCTTTTTGAATTAATTTTTCGTAGGCTTCAATAGCATCTACATAGTCAAAACGATTAAAAAGCTGATCTGCCTTCTTGGTATCGCTATTCTGAGACAAGGCGCTCATCGATAACACCAAAGAAAGGATAGTAAGAATATATATTTTTTTCATTTTAAGATGATTTCAAATTAGAAATAACGAGGTGATACATAAGTCTTTTTCTTAAAGAATATATCCAGAATAATGAATGCTTCATAAGAAGGCTCATTAAGGTTGGATTGTGTTGCGTCGTAGGCAAAACCAACCTGCATCCAATCAGTCGCTCTCACACTTGCTAAACCACTTATGGCATCTTCATATCTATAAGAAGCACCAACCTCGTACCTATCGTAAAATAAGACGTTTGCATTCAAATCAAATGAAATCGCTGAACCAAATTCTGATTTTACAAACGTTGAAGGTTTCAATTTGATATTGTCGTTCACATTGAATACGTAGCCTGCTGTAAAAAAGAAATGTCTTTCCTGAGAGCCAAATTCTGTATTATTAACCTCTAGGTGGGTAGATTTTAAAAAATTGGGGACCGATAAGCCCACGTAAAATTTATCAGTATAATACAACAAACCAGCGCCAACACTAGCGTAGGTTTCGTCCACATCATCTTGAAAAGCAGGATCCATATCGTCTTGAAAAAAACGATCTGAAAATCCTATACTTTGAAATGTAGCCCCAGCCTTAATCCCAAAAGCAAGTTTACTTTCTTTACCAACCTCAATAGTGTAGGACAAATCCGCAAACACGTTTGTTTGATCTACGGGTCCAATTTGATCATTGATACCTGAAAGACCAACTCCAAAATTCTCATCCAACGGAGTATGGGCATTAAAAGTTAGGGTTTGTGGTGAACCATTAAGGCCAGACCATTGATTACGGTATAAGGCCCCTACAGATAAATTTTCTTTAGAACCTGCATAAGCTGGATTGACCACATTCATATTATACATATACTGGGTGTATTGAGGGTCTTGCTGTGCCGATAAATCAAAACTCGCAAGCATCAATAGAGCAGCAAATAAAAATAAGTATCTCGTTTTCATAGAAAAATTTCTTTGTTCACTATTTCAATTATTGTTCGACGTTTATGTAAAGCGAGCCTTCTGTTGACGTACCGTACTCGGGATCTTCGGCTTCAAAAGTAATAGCATAGAAATAGGTGCCCGTTACCAAATCTTCTCCATCATCAGTCTGGCCAATGAATTCATCTCTATAGTCATTTTGCTCATAAATTTTAATACCGTTCCTATCAAAAATTTCCAGTATGGATATTCCGGAGCGATCGGCAAGACAAGACAAATCAAAATTATCATTTAGTCCATCCTGATTTGGAGAAATACCTTGGGTGATTCTGCAATCATTTTGCAAAATCTCATCCCTATTTAAGTCATCTGAACTGCAGGATAGGCAAAGTAACAGACAACTAAAGGCCATAAAGTATGGTTTGAGTTTCATAAAAACTTAATTTAATAGAATAAACGACTTAAAGAATTATTTAGTATTAACTATTCAAACATAGGTATAAAAGTTAAAATAAAAAACCTTGCTTTACTAATGCTTTTCTTATGGAGGTCTTCGTTAATACTCTGTGAGATGTAGTATTTGAAATCTTAAAGTAAGAATAGAACTGAAGTATTTTTCATAATTTTGAACTTTAAACTATTATATGCTAGACGCTAAAACTACTACCTACGAATCTGCAGTTCTAATTGGAATCATCAATCAATATCAAGATGAAGAAAAGTCCAAGGAATACTTAGATGAGTTAGAATTTCTTACCTACACAGCAGGCGGTGAAGTCAAAAAAAGATTTCAGCAAAAGCTTGATGTTCCCCATCCAAAGACTTTTATTGGAAAAGGGAAATTGGAGCAGGTTCGAGATTATGTAGAAGAACATGAAATTGGCACCGCTATATTTGATGATGAATTATCTCCTGCGCAGCAAAAAAACATAGAAAAGATCTTGAGGTGTAAAGTAGTAGACAGGACCTACCTCATCTTAGATATCTTTGCACAACGGGCCAAGACGAGTTACGCTAGTACACAGGTGGAACTCGCACAATATGAGTACTTACTCCCAAGACTGGCTGGGCTCTGGACTCACCTAGAAAGACAACGTGGAGGTATAGGAATGCGTGGACCAGGTGAAACCGAAATTGAGACCGATAGACGTATTGTAAGAGATAAAATTACCCTGCTCAAAAAAAAGCTTAAAACTATTGATAAGCAAATGGCCGTCCAACGTGGAAATAGAGGCAGCTTGGTCAGGGTTGCCTTGGTAGGATACACCAATGTTGGAAAATCGACGCTAATGAACGTCATCAGTAAAAGTGAAGTTTTTGCTGAAAATAAGCTTTTTGCGACTCTAGACACTACGGTAAGGAAAGTTGTAATTAGAAATCTTCCATTTTTACTCACAGATACTGTAGGTTTTATTAGAAAACTTCCTACTCAATTGGTAGAATCCTTCAAATCGACCTTAGATGAAGTGCGTGAGGCAGATTTACTTTTGCATGTCGTGGATATTTCTCACGAAAATTTTGAGGATCACATAGAGTCTGTTAATTCAATATTAGATGACATAGATGCTAGAGATAAGCCTTGTATAATGGTTTTCAATAAAATTGATAGCTATGAACCAGAACACTACGACAAGGAAGATTTGATGACAGAACGATCTTATGAGCACTACAGTTTAGAAGAATGGAAAAAAACCTGGATGCAGAGAGAAGGCGATAATGTTTTATTCATTTCTGCTACAGAGAAAGAGAACATTGAAGAATTCAGAAAAAAAGTTTATGACACAGTGAGAGATATACACATCACTCGATTTCCTTACAACAACTTTTTATATCCAGAATATGATGCCTATACAGGTGAGGTAGAAAACGATGAGAAATTCAATTAAAAAAAGGCTTTAGCTTTTCAATTGTTTTTAAATTCTTAAGTTTTTCTATGCTCAATGGCTTTTCCACAAAACCTATTACAGCAGGATAAGTTTCAGCTTTATCCTGATCGGTGTGATCTATTGAGGATGTAATGACGAATACATAGCAATAACTTGATAGCCCTTTATTTCCTAATAATTCCAAAAACGCCCAACCATCAAGTTTTGGCATATTCACGTCTAAAAATATGATGAAATGTTTGTTATTATTTTTTTCTTTCTCAATATAGGCTAAACTTTCATACCCATCTTCAAAAGATTTTGGTGAATCACAAAATTGAGCGTTGACCATCATTTTTTGATGAATAAAAAGTACCATTTTATCATCATCTACATTTAAAACTTCTACGTTCATATCTGGTCGCATTTAAAAATTTATTGCTTACGGTCGGTCTTCTGTGCTTATGATTGCTAGACGAAATAGTTTAACGCCATAGGGCTCAAAAGTTTCATTATTCTATTCTTTAAAGTTATTTTGGTATAGTAAAACTAAAACAACTTCCTTTTCCATACTCAGACTTAACATCAAAGTTTCCCTCCAAATTGAGGACGGCCTTTTTGCAAGTGGCTAATCCCATACCTACGCCATCAGTTTTACTCTTATCTTCTTTGTAAAACGGTCTAAATATCTTTGTAAGACTTTGCTCCTGTATGCCTATACCATTATCACTTACGCTAACCGTCCAATCATTGTTGCTTTCTTTCACATCTATCGTAATGACAAGGTTTCGCTCTGGTGATCTAAATTTTATTGCATTACCAACAAGATTTCGCAAAATGACGGAGAACAAAAGTTTTGAGGTCCTTACGTTTGGTAAATCTTTATACTTCAAGCTAATATTTTCAGACTTTATAATAGGGAGGTTCAAATCAATAATATTTTGAATAATAGGCTCCACTTCAACCATTTCCTTTTCGATGGTCGTATTAGATAATTTTGCAAAGGCTAAGATTTCATAAATCAAGCCAGTCATTTTCTGAGTACTCTGTTTAGCGTAATTGATATACTCCATAGCTTCCTTTCCTAGTTTAGTAGCACTTTCATGCTGAAGAAGCTCCAAAAACCCTTGAATACTATCTAAAGGATTTTTAAGGTCATGTGCGATAGAATAAGCTATTTCATCGGCCTGGCTTTTATGCAGGTCTAGCTGCTCTTTAGTTTGCTCAAGCTCTAAGGCTTGTTTTCTCGACTCAAAGAGCTTTTGAACCAATTTTGACAAGCTCTTCAAGGCATTTATTTGTGAGGTAGATAAAACTTTAGGCTTAGAATCAATCACACATAAAGTTCCAAGTGCATATCCACCTTTGGAGGAAATTGGCATACCTGCATAAAAAGCAATATTGGGTTGTCCAGTGACTAGTGGATTATTTTTGAATCGTTCATCCTCTCTTGCATCATTCACAATTAGCATTTTATCAGGATCATTTATAGCATGAGCACAAAAAGCAACGTCTCTACTGGTGTGGTCTAACTCTATTCCATATTTAGATTTAAATAATTGATGTTTTGCATCAATGAGGGTCACCAATGATACCTTGGTACCACAAATGTCTGAGGCAAGCTTAGTAATCAAATCTAAATCTTCGTCTGGAAGATTATCAAAAAGCTTAAAACTATTTAGCTCTTTTAGCCTTTCCAGCTCATTTGGAGGAATAGGTGGTTTTTTCATAAGCAAGTTTACTTTGCATTTGTCTTCAAATCTGTTTTCGCATCAGAAATGCGCCTTTCAATTGTTTTTAATTTATAATAGCTTCATTTAATTAGCAAATAGATCGCGTTTTTAAACTCTTTAGGATATTGGCAAACCTAAAATTCTGAAATATAATATTCACATGTAACCTTCTATTTTTTATAATTTTTCAATTCAGAAATATCTTGCATACTCCCTACCATTCTAATAGCTTTTCCGTTTTCATCTCTTATGATGGTCCCTCTGTCGAGGACATTGACATAGGTCCCATCGTTTTTTTGGAAGCTGTATTCTTCTCTCCAGTTATTCTCTTTTTTATTCAAAATTAAGGATTTGAACGATTTCAAGACTTTTGCTCTATCCTTCTCATGCACCTTTCCAGCCCAAACCTCACCTGCCACTCCAAAATTATCGGGATCATAACCAAAGGACTTTTGAAGCCCATCTCCCCATTCTATCTCATTTTTTATCAAATCAAAATCCCAAATCGCATCCTTCACAGTCTTATTGATGATTTGAAATTTTTGGTTTTGAGTTTTCAAACTTCTAAGATTTGCTTTGTACTCACTAATATTGCGCGCGACGCAAAAGATCTCGTTGCTACCTTTTAGACTAAAAGCTGTCCAGTCCATATCAATTCTATTCCCACTTTTAGCTTTCATGATTATTTCTTCTGAAAAATACTCCTCACTTTCTCTTGCTTTATCAATAATTTCTATGGACTTCTCTTTATGCTTCTCAATCACAAAATTCGTGAAGTCAAGTTCGAAAAATTCTTCTTTTTTATAGCCTAGTATATCGCTTGCACGTTGATTGATCCTTCTGATGTGATTATCTTTTTTGATGATAAACAAGATATCTGGCGTATGGGTAAAGAAAGAACTTATCCTGAATTCCGTAAGTTTTCTCGATAATTCCGTGCCAAGCTGGATGGAAAATTCATTAAAGATTTTATCCAAAGTTGACTTTTCAGAGTAAGTGTCTGGAAAACATAAAATAGCTATGCCAATAGCCTTAGACTGATCTTGAACTTTAAAGCCGTAGCTCAATTTTACACTTGCTTCATTTTCAAGTTCATGTAAGGACACGAGAGGGTTTTCACTTTTTAATATAGAGGACAAGAAATGTTTATGCGCTGTGTTTTCCTTTTGGATATCTACATCGAGCCGCTTACCATTTTTGAATCTAAAGCATTTTTCTAATTTTTCTGAATTTGTATCCTTTAACCAGAATTCAGTCAAATTATTTCTAAAAAGGTTTTCCATCTTTAATGCCAGTTTGCAGAAAGAATTTTCTAAAGGACCTTCATCTTGAAAAGCTTTATGGGTGAAGGTAATCAGCTCTTGCTTTTCTACATTGGTACGCTCTATGTTCACATTACGGTTCACAACCATCCAATGGGTGTACCATCCTTCATCGTCCATAATTGGTGAAATGAATACATTATTCCAAAATTCCGTATTATTTCTTGTAAGACTTAACACATCTTTATCTACAGATTCCCACAGACTTAAATGCTGCTCCATTTCCACAAACTCAGGCTCATTTTTGGGGGTTACCAAAAAAGACTTCGCTGTTCTTCCAACAAGTTCTGACACATCAAAACCAAAAAGAGATTTTGTACTCGGGTTGGCATATATAATTTCGGACTCTAAAAAACTATTACTTTCTACTTTTGTGACCAAAATAGCATCTCTGGCATTTGCAACTAATTTTTCTAAAAGGTTAAGATGATTCTCTCGCTTTATTGCTTTGGTTATGTCCTGTAATGCTCCGATAAGACGAATAGGCTCACCATTATCATCTCTTATGATGATCACATTTTCTCGAACATTAGCATATTCATTCTCAGAATCTAAAAACCTATAGACAAAAGACCATTTGCTAGTATTCTTATCTTCTAAGGCAGCATTTAAACTATTGAAAAAAGGATCGAAGTCACCAGGATGAATTTTAGATTCCCAGAATGCCTTTGAGACTTTATTACCCTTAACATCATATCCAAACAAACGATCATAACCGTCCCCCCAATATAACTCATCTTCACTAAGTTCCCATTCCCAAAGTGCATCCGAAGTAGCCTTGAAGGCTTTATCCAATCTTTCATTTGCAATCTGTAAATCTTTCTGAGCTATAAAAGAATCGGTCATATCTAAGACTGTAGAAATCATTAAATTCTCATCATAAAGCGGAATATTTTTGGCGTTCACAACTTTTTGCTTACCCCCTTTTGTGGTGATAGTAATATTTTTCCAATTCATTCGTTCAGGTTCTCCTGAGGCAATATCCTCAAGAATCATTTTGGATATTTTTTCCCGATAGTCTTTATCTGGATAAACCCTTTTAAAAAACGAAGAAACATTTTTCATATCTTCAATAGGCCATCCGTATATTTCTTCAAGTCTTCGATTTGCAAAAACTATAGAATCGTCATCAATTCTGGTAACGCCTAAACCTATGGGTAAGGATTCAAAAAGCTTTTTGTAAAAACTAATTTGACTGGAGTCGCTTTGAAAGTCTTTGTCTTCCTTTTGAAGAGTACGGAGATGAAAAAGATATAAATTGACACCCCCTGAAGTAAGATTCATTATTTTAAAATGAGCTCTTGGACTTTGATCAGAACCATTAAAATCGAAGCTAAAGGTCGAGGACTGATCTTTCTGAGTTATGTTTAAATGCTTTTTTACTTTTTTACTTAAGACATCACTTTTTGACGAAAACGTTGCAAAAAACTCGTTTAACTTTATCGGCATTTCAGCCTCAATATCCGTCGAAATGTAATCCTTAAACTTTAAATTACACCCTTGTACCAATAACTCACTGTTGAAATATGACACTAAAAAAGTAGGCATTTCATAGCAATCCAGTACTTGAAGTAACTTTGAAATTCCTTGTGACATGTGTTGAGTTTTTAGATTAGTTTTACCTTAGCAGGAAAGAACTTAAATTTAAAGTTAAAAACCAAAAAGTTTTCAAATCTTTACCCTCTAATATAAAGAATAAATATGAAATACTCTTACCTATTACTGCTCTCATTATTCTTTAGTGCCACAAATTTTGCTCAAAAACCTGGTAATGCTAAAGACTTTGCTCATACCTTTTCCATTATCGCTAAAGATCCAAAGACAGGAGACATGGCAGTTGGCGTACAAAGCCATTGGTTTTCGGTTGGCACGTCTGTGCCCTGGGGAGAATCTGGAGTTGGTGTCGTGGCTACGCAATCCTTTGTGAACCAAGCATATGGGTATGAAGGCCTTAAACTCATGAAAAAAGGCTTATCTGCAGAAGAAACTTTAAAACAACTCAAAAGCCAAGATTCTGGTGCTGCTTACAGACAAGTCGCTATGTTGTCTCATGATGGATCAATTGCTGCCTTCACAGGTGATAAATGTGTAGAAGCAGCTTTACATCTTATTGAAAGGGACTACAGTATTCAAGCCAATATGATGGAAAATAAAAATGTAGTATATGCGATGAGAAAAGCTTACGAAGAAAATGAACACCTCGACTTAGCAGAACGTGTGGTAGCAGCTATGAAAGCCGCACAGGAAAGTGGTGGCGATATAAGAGGAAAACAATCTGCTGCACTTATTGTTGTAGGTGATGAAACTCCAGAGCACCCTTGGGAAGATAAAAAAATTGATTTAAGAATTGAAGACCATAACACTCCCGTAGAAGAATTATCCAGGCTCCTCAATAGCCATAGAGCTTATAAGTTGATGGAAAAAGGAGACATCGCTATGGAAAACAAAAATGCAGAAGCAGCCTTAGAAGCTTATAATGCTGCAGAACAACTTTTACCAGATAACAATGAAATAAAATTTTGGAAAGCTGTAGCTTTAGTGAATTCTGATCAGGTAAAATTATCAGTTCCTATTTTTGAGCGCTTGTTCAGGAATGATCAACGCTGGCAAAGGCTTTTAAAACGACTCCCTGACTCAGAATTAATAACTTTAGATAAATCCTCTCTAGACTATCTTTTAAACCTATAACTATGAAACCTATTACCTTATTTTTAATCAGTTTACTGTTCGTTGCTTGTCATGATTCTCCAAAACTAAGCAAGGAAAAAAACTTACCTAAAACTCCAAAATTTGGAATTGTAATTCATGGTGGCGCAGGAGTCATCAAAAAAGAGAACATGACCGATTCTCTTCAAAAGGCCTATGAAGAGAAACTACAAGAAGCAATTGATGTTGGTCACAAAATATTATCTGAAGGAGGAACAGCCTTGGAAGCTGTTCAAAAAACCATCAACGTCATGGAAAATTCGCCATTATTCAATTCCGGAAAAGGAGCTGTATTGAATGCTGAAGGTATTGCAGAGCTAGATGCTTCGATTATGGATGGAAAAACAAAGAATGCTGGAGCCATTTCCGGAGTTCAACACATCAAGAATCCAATTAATTTGGCTTATAAAGTCATGAAAGAATCGGAACATGTGATGTTAAGTGCCAAAGGTGCTGAAGAATTTGCCATGCTTCACGATTTAGAATTTGTAGAGAATTCCTACTTTATGACTAAAAGGAGAAAAAGAGCCTTGGAGGCTTCTAAAGCCAGAGAAAAAGGTATCTCTTCCAGTGAGTTCTTTCTAAGTAATGAAAAGTATGGAACCGTGGGCTGTGCTGCTTTAGATCAGGATGGAAATTTAGCTGCAGGCACCTCAACAGGGGGAATGACCAATAAAAAGTACGGTAGAATTGGCGACTCTCCAATCATAGGCGCTGGGACTTACGCCAATAATAAAACTTGTGCGATTTCAGCTACAGGTCACGGCGAATATTTTATAAGAAACGTAGTTGCTCACGATATTTCTGCAATGATGGAATACCAGGGCATAAGCTTAGAACAGGCGGCTAAGAGGGTGATCCAAAAAAAGCTAACCGATTTAGGCGGTACCGGTGGTATTGTAGGTATAGATAAGAACGGAAAAGTGATTATGGAATTTAATACCCCTGGGATGTTTAGGGCTACTAAAAATGTAAAAGGCGAAACTGAAATTAAAATGTATAAAGACTGATATAATACTAGTAGACTCTGTTTACTATATATGTTGTAAGATAAAACAGACCTCTAAAGTTCTTTATGTGAATTTTAGAGGTCTAATTATTTTCTAAAGATGTATTAATTAAGTATGACTAACTTTCATTAGATTTCTTGCCTGTTCAACATTCTGAGTTGGACGTTGGCAAGTTTTATTCTCACAAACGTAAATCCAGGTTTCTGAACTCTTCTTCGGTGATTTCTGCTTTAATAATTCTAGATTTTCTTCTTTTCCTCCCAGGAATATACAGTTGTTTTTAGATTTAGATTGCAGCTGAAGCCCTTTGGTTTGAGCTTCTGCACCCATAATGGCAACCTCGAAAAAAGGATAGGTCAACCAACCATATAAGATTTGCCAATTCGCAAAATAAGGTCCTGACTTGTAGAGTTTGGTCTCGACCTGGAGTAGCATCATTTTAGAGGCATTGAGGTAGCGCTCTTCATCAAATAATTTACCTAATTGAAATAAAGATTTTGCCAGAGAAGAGTTGGAGGCTGGAATTACATTATCGTTAGTTTCAAAAGTTTTAGAAATTAGAGTTTCCCCCTGTTTTGAAGAATACTGGAACATTACCATATCTTCATCTTTAAAATCATCAAAACAAATTTCTATCAATAGTTTGGCATTATTAAGATAATCCAGCTTAAAAGTAGCTTGGTATAAATCAATGAGAGCTTCAATCATAAAGGCATAATCATCTAAAAACCCATCGATTGATTTTCCATTTTTAATCGTTCTATAAAGTTTTTTATCTCGGGTTAGACGGGTCCTCAGGAGAAATTCTATAGCTTCCTCTGCTTGGACTAAATAGTCTTGACGTTGCAATGCTATATAGGCATTCACTAAACCGGAAATCATCATAGCGTTCCATGCTGTTATTATTTTATCGTCTAAAGCTGGTCTGATTCGCTCTTCTCTGTACCTAAATAGTTTCGACTTTAAGTTATCTAGCTTTGACTCAAATACACTCACCTCTAGATCATTATCTTCTGCGTGCTCAACTGGTGTTTTTTTAGCGTATAGAATATTTTTAGATGGCTCCCAGTTTCCTTTTTCTGTGCAGTGGTAATATTCCTTCACTATCAGTAATTCTTTTTTAGAAAGCAATTGAGATAACTCTTCGTACGTCCAAACGTAATATTTGCCTTCTTCACCTTCACTATCGGCATCTAATGCTGCATAAAACCCTCCTTGAGGGTCTGAAAGCTCTCTATTTACAAACTCTATAGTCTCATGAATTACTTTTTTATAAAGAGAATAACGAAATGATTTATAAGCCCTAGCATATAATTTCACCAACAAAGCATTATCGTAGAGCATTTTCTCAAAATGAGGTGCAAACCACTGATCGTCTACAGCGTACCTTGAAAATCCACCTCCTATCTGGTCGTAAATTCCACCTAATGCCATTTCCTTTAAAGTAATAGTTACTGCTTCTGCTGCAAAAGGATTTGACGTCAAGTCATAAAATTGGAGGAGGAATTGCCAAGAATTAGACATTGGAAATTTTGGAGCTCCTTTCAATCCGCCAGATTTTAAATCGATGTACTTCTGCCAGGATACAATAAAATCTTGGTAATTTGAAGTTTTAAAGTCCGTGTCTAATTCTAAAGAAGAAAATTCCTGAGCATTTTGTATTCCTGCGGTTAGTTTTTCTGCAGTTTCTTCAAGCTGATCATAACTATTGGAGAAAGCTTTGGAAACATTGGTTAACACTTTCTTCCAGTTATCTTTTGGAAAATAAGTAGCTGCATAAAATGGCCTGCCATCGGGCAGGGCGAAAGCATTAAGTGGCCAGCCTCCCCTACCGGTCAACATTTGAGCGGCCTCCATATAAATATGATCAATGTCTGGTCGTTCTTCCCGATCGATTTTAATACAAATAAAACTTTTATTCATAATTTCCGCAACCTCTTCATCTTCAAAGGATTCGTGGGCCATTACATGGCACCAATGGCAGGCTGCATATCCAATACTTATCAATATTGGTTTTTGTTCAAGCTTTGCTTTATCTAGAATCTCTGGACTCCACTCCATCCAATGCACAGGATTATCTGCATGCTGAAGCAAGTAAGGGCTGGTTGCATGTTGAAGTTGGTTCTTATTCTCTTCCATAACTAATCATTTTCTCGAAAATAGGTCTTTAGTAATCTATGTCGTATAAATTCCCTCTTAAAAGTAAAAAAATGAATGATGATGGCAATCTAATATGTGTTTTACCTTATTGATAAAATTGGAAAGCGTTTCAAAATTCAGTATTTTCAACCTAAATTAAAAGATAATGATTAATAAGACTGTAAATAATGTGTCAGAAGCCTTAGATGGCGTTGAAGATGGGATGACCTTTATGCTTGGTGGCTTTGGCCTCAGCGGAATCCCAGAGAATTCTATACAAGAGCTGGTCAGACGTAATGTCAAAGACGTTACTTGTATTTCTAATAATGCTGGAGTTGATGATTTTGGTTTGGGTCTTTTACTTAAGAAAAAGCAAATCAAAAAAATGATCTCTTCCTATGTTGGAGAAAATGCTGAATTTGAACGACAAATGCTCAGCGGTGAACTCGAAGTTGACCTTATTCCACAAGGGACCTTAGCAGAACGTTGCAGAGCTGCTCAAAACGGGATTCCAGCTTTTTTTACCCCAGCTGGCTATGGAACAGAAATAGCCGAAGGTAAGGAAGTAAGAGACTTTGATGGAAAGCCACATATAATGGAAAAGGCCTTTGAAGCTGATTTTGCTTTTGTAAAAGCCTGGAAAGGTGATGAAGCGGGAAATCTCATTTTTAAAGGAACTGCCAGGAATTTCAATCCTCTGATGTGTGGAGCTGCAAGAGTTACAGTTGTTGAAGTAGAAGAATTGGTAAAACCAGGAGAGCTTGATCCAAATTTTATCCATATTCCAGGCATATTTGTGCAACGCATATTTAAAGGGGAAAAATTTGAAAAACGAATTGAACAACGAACTGTAAAGTCATAGGTGTTGACTTTCGAAATAAAAAAATTATGTTAGATAAAAACGGAATAGCAAAACGCATTGCGCAAGAAGTAGAAGATGGATTTTATGTGAATCTTGGTATTGGCATCCCAACACTTGTAGCCAATTATGTTCGTGACGATATAGAATTAGAATTTCAAAGTGAAAACGGTATATTAGGTATGGGACCCTTCCCTTCTGAAGAGGAAGTAGATGCCGACTTGATTAATGCAGGAAAACAAACTATAACTGCCTTGCCAGGCGCCAGTTTTTTTGATTCCTCCATGAGTTTCGGAATGATACGTGGACAACATGTAGATTTAACCATCTTAGGAGCTATGGAAGTAGCTCAGAATGGAAACATAGCTAACTGGAAGATACCAGGTAAAATGGTAAAAGGAATGGGTGGAGCAATGGATTTGGTTGGATCTGCTAAAAATATTATTGTAGCAATGATGCATACTAATAAAGTTGGAGACTCCAAACTTCTAAAATCTTGTTCGCTACCACTTACAGGTGTGGAATGTGTAACCAAAATTGTTACCAATATGGCTGTACTCGATATTGTGAATAAAAAGTTTAGGCTTCTAGAAAGAGCTCCTGGAGTAAGTGTTGAAGAGATACAAAAAGCTACAGAAGGTGATCTCATTATTGAAGGTGATATCCCCGAAATGAAGATTTAATCAATACCTATCTATATAAAACAAAAAGGGCAAATCAGTAGATTTGCCCTTTTTATTTATATGAAAATGCTAATTAATCGATTAAAATTACCACTTTATTATCTTTCAGTTCAATAACACCTCCTGTAATATCAAAATTAAGCTTAGCTTCTTTTTCATAAAACAAGTCCTTTGATGTTTTTGGTAAGTCAACTGTTTTATCAAGCTTTATTGCACCATTCTTAAGGACTGAGACTACTGGTGCGTGATGATCCAACATTTGAAATTCACCATTAATGCCTGGAACACTCACGGAGCTAACTTCGTCACTAAGAATAATTTGTTCTGGACTTACTATTTCTAAATGCATAAACTTTTATTTATTGACTAAGCTTCGTTCAACATTTTTTCACCTGCCTCAATTGCATCTTCTATAGACCCCTTAAGGTTAAAAGCAGCTTCTGGAATGTGATCTAATTCGCCATCCATAATCATATTAAAACCTTTAATGGTGTCTTTAATATCTACAAGAACACCTTTAAGTCCTGTAAATTGTTCTGCAACATGGAAGGGTTGAGACAAGAAACGTTGTACTCTTCTTGCACGAGATACAGAGAGCTTATCTTCTTCTGATAGTTCTTCCATACCCAAAATAGCAATAATATCTTGTAGTTCTTTATATTTCTGCAATAGCTCTTTTACTCGCTGTGCACACTCATAATGATCGTCACCTAATATATCTCTGGTTAAAATCCTAGATGTGGAATCCAAAGGATCCACTGCTGGATAGATACCTAACTCTGCAATTTTTCTAGAAAGTACTGTTGTAGCATCCAAGTGAGAGAAAGTTGTAGCTGGTGCAGGATCCGTCAAGTCATCTGCAGGAACATAAACAGCTTGTACAGAAGTAATAGAGCCTTTTTTAGTTGACGTAATGCGCTCCTGCATAGCCCCCATTTCTGTAGCTAGTGTGGGCTGATATCCTACTGCTGATGGCATACGACCTAAAAGAGCTGATACCTCAGAACCGGCTTGCGTAAACCTAAATATATTATCGACAAAGAAAAGAACGTCTTTACCTTGAGCCTCACCAGCACCATCTCTAAAATATTCAGCAATAGTTAATCCAGAAAGTGCCACTCGAGCACGTGCCCCTGGCGGTTCGTTCATTTGCCCAAACACGAAAGTTGCTTTAGAATCTTTCATCCCGGCTTTATCGACTTTTTTCAAGTCCCATCCACCTTCTTCCATCGAATGCATGAAATCATCTCCATATTTAATAATACCAGACTCGAGCATCTCACGGAGTAAGTCATTTCCTTCTCTAGTTCGTTCTCCAACACCAGCGAATACAGAAAGACCACCGTGACCTTTCGCTATATTATTAATCAGCTCCTGGATTAATACCGTTTTACCAACACCAGCACCACCAAAAAGACCAATCTTACCTCCTTTAGAGTACGGCTCAATTAAGTCGATCACCTTAATTCCAGTAAAAAGCACTTCAGTCGAAACTGCTAAGTCTTCAAATTTTGGGGCATCTCTGTGAATAGACATGCCATCTTTACCAGACTTTGGTAGTTCACCAAGTCCATCGATAGCGTCTCCAGTAACGTTAAACAAACGACCGTAAATATCCTTACCTACAGGCATTTGAATTGGGCTACCAGTGCTCAAAACTTCTACACCACGGCTTAAACCATCAGCAGAGTCCATCGCAATGGTTCTTACCGAGTTTTCACCAATATGAGACTGGACTTCTAAAATAAGATCTGATTTGTTTTCACGTTTTACTGCCAAAGAATCGTAGATCTTTGGTAAGTCTTTAGCGCTGTCAAATTCAACATCGATAACTGGACCGACGATTTGAGTAATTTTACCTTTAACTTGAGACATTATGTAAGGGCTTTTTTAATTGGATTTTCTAAAAAAAATTCTATTTCAAAATTTTTGCAAATATACATTATTTAAATAAATCTTTTATTGCAATATGCTTTTTTATAGATAATTGATTTTAACTATTCAACCGTTACCGACTTGGCAAGGTTTCTTGGTTGATCTACATTTTTTCCTAACATCACTGCGATATGATAAGAAAATAATTGTAATGGAATAGTCGTAAGGAGTGGCGTTAGGGCCTCAAAAGTTTCAGGAATTTCAAACACATGGTCTGCCATACCTTTAACGGATGTATCACCTTGTGTTACTACCGCAATGATTTTACCTTTTCTTGATTTGATCTCCTGGATGTTACTCACTACCTTTTCGTAGTGGCCTTTCTTGGTGGCAATCACGACAACAGGCATCTGTTCATCAATGAGTGCAATAGGACCGTGCTTCATTTCTGCAGCGGGATAACCTTCGGCATGGATGTAGGAAATTTCTTTCAACTTTAAGGCTCCTTCCAGAGCGACTGGAAAATTATATCCTCTACCTAAATAAAGACAATTTTTTGCATTTTTATAGACTTCTGCAACCTGGATAATGTGCTTATTAGACTCCAGGGCTTTTTCAATTTTAGAAGGAATCAATTCCATTTCATTCAAATATAAATGGTAATCAGAATTTGAAATGGATCCTTTAGCTTTACCAAGTTTCAAAGCGATTAAGCTTAGAATAGTAATCTGAGTCGTAAAGGCTTTCGTCGAAGCAACACCTATTTCTGGCCCAGCGTGTGTATAGGCTCCTGCATGAGTTTCTCTGGAAATAGATGAGCCAACTACATTACAAACTCCAAAGACAAATGCGCCATTTTCTTTAGCAAGCTTTATTGCCGCCATCGTATCTGCCGTTTCTCCACTCTGAGAAATGGCGATAACTACGTCATCTTTATTAATAACTGGATTCCTGTATCTGAATTCTGAAGCATATTCTACCTCCACTGGAATTCTGGCAAGATCTTCAAAAATATATTCAGAAACGAGGCCTGCATGCCAGGAAGTTCCACAAGCCACTACAATTATTCGCTTAGCATTCAGGAACTTTTGCAAGTTATCATCGACCCCAGACATTCTAATAATGCCTTGATCGGCCAACATTCTTCCTCTGTAAGTGTCTTTGATGGCACTGGGTTGTTCGTAAATTTCTTTAAGCATGAAATGCTCATAACCCGCTTTTTCAATCTGATCTAAGTTCAGTTGTAATTTCTGGACGTAGGGATCGACTAGTGAATCGTCCTTAATCTTCCTTACTTTTACATCTTTACCAAGTCTAACTACGGCCATTTCACCATCTTCTAGATAAATAGCTTTTTTAGTATATTCAATAAATGGGGATGCATCTGAAGCAATATAATATTCATTATCACCTACACCAATAGCTAATGGGCTCCCTAGTCTAGCGACAACAATTTCATTGGGCTTTGTTTTGTCAAAAACAGCAATAGCATAAGCACCAACTGTTTGGTTTAAAGCAATTTGAACAGCTTTACCTAACTTTACTTCTTCATTGGTCTTAATATCTTCTATAAGGTTGACTAAGACTTCCGTATCTGTATCTGAAGTGAAGGAATAACCCCTATTTTGAAGCTCCTGCTTTAGAGACTCGTAATTTTCTATAATCCCATTATGGATAATTGCTAAATTTCCAGAATTGGAATAATGTGGATGAGAATTAATATCATTGGGCTCGCCATGTGTTGCCCATCTTGTATGACCTATACCTACTGTTCCTTGAAGCGCAATTTCAGATTCGCACTTTTTTTGCAAATCATCAACCTTACCTTTTGTTTTACAAATATTGAGCTCACTACCATTATATATGGCTATACCTGCACTATCATAGCCTCTGTACTCCAGACGCTTTAACCCTTTTAGCACTATTGGATAAGCCTCTTGCTTACCAATATATCCAACAATTCCACACATAATAAAGTATTAGTTAGTTTCAGTATAAATAATTTTTAACTTCATCTTTTTCGTTTCTGTTGCCGAACGATTCCCGTGGATTACAATTCCACGTGGCGTTTCCAGCATACTTTGAGGAACATTTTCAGAAAGACCAAGTTCAGGATCTCTTGTTTTTACTAATGTTGATGCGTCAACATTAGTAGTAACATAAACTCCTAACTTCACATTGGTACTATCCGTTGAATTCTCATTATTGAGTATCGAATTGATATGAGAGGTTAATCGAATTCTATAAAACGGATCTCCGTTTTCGTCCTCACTCAAGGGACCTAAATGAATTACCCTCGAAACCGATGGGTTTCCTTGAACCGCAGATGGATCTCTAACGAAATCTTCTAACACCTGCTCATTCTCGAGATCAAATAAAAATATCCTGTTAATTCTGTTTTTGGAAGATGGCGCTATCTGCTCATTGATGTAAAGGTCTAAACTAGCTTCATTGATGAGCCAATTATTTTCTCTTAATTCTTCAAGTTCATCGGAGACACCATCTCCATCTGAATCTGGTCCAGCAAAAAGCTCGATAACTCCCGAAGAACCCTCTCCTCCTTTTAAGTAAATATTTTCTTCTCCAGCAATAGTATCCTGATTGGTAAGGTCTACATTAAAATTATTTTCATACAAATTAAGCTTAATGCCGTTGAAGTTCAGATTATATTGATTGTAAAGCGTGTCCGATGGGTTTCCAATTGAATCCACCTCTATATTCCTGTAATACATTGTAATGTTTGCATCCTCATTTTGCATATTGAATAAGCTCATGCTAGATACAGGCTGCTGTTGTTCCGCTTCAATTAGAAAGCCTCGCAAAAAGTTATTGAAAGCAGAATTACTTGCTAGAACTTCAGATCCTTCTAGGTCAATAATTTTTTCTTGAAAATAGTCATTAGGCAATTTCAATCTTAACCTTGGTGAAAGGCTTAAAGTGTCTACCTCACCCTGTGAGTTTCTGTCATAAACTGTTACAGGCTCTGTAAGCTCTGTAGGCTTTATTACATCTGAAGTATAAAAAGGAACTGAAGAGATATTAGGCCTGAATTCGTCTAATTGATTACTATAGTAAAGTTGAGCACTATCAAAATCTCCATTTTCACCAGGATCAATATCCCTTAAAAGTTGATTGGATTCATAAAGCTTAACTTTAAAACTTCCTTCTCCATAAACAGAGTCTAGAGCAAATTCATCTTCATTAACAGGGCTACTGTAAAAAGGAAGTGTCATCACCACAGAATCTAAAATGGGGTCCTCACCAAAGCTGGGATTGGTTTGTGATAAATTGACTTGAGTCAGAATCTTGGTTTCAGATAAACCAAAAACAGGATCAGCGTAACGACCTAAAAAGTAATTAGTTCCACCATTAGTTCTTATGGAGTTATGTTTTTCACTATAAGCTATAATATTTTCACTTTCATAAGTAGGTTGTGATTCTATACTGTTGATAAAGTCTGTACCAACTTCAGAAAAATCATTTTCACAAGAAAACAGTAAGACAAGGAGGATCAAAGAAGCCAGGCTTCTTAGTGCGAATTTTGACATAAAATTATTCTTCTTCTTCGTTTAAAATATCTCTTAGATAGAATGTTTGGTACGCATTGGCCATTTCTTCACGCTTAACATGAGGAAGTGTGGGTAGTTTAGAATTTTCCATGTAGACTTTTAAATCCTCAGAAATTTCTTCACTTCCTATCACTAATCCATCAGAGTTGTCTATAGCAACTTTCAAGATGTTGTCGTGAGTAGGATGATCTAGATGAGCTACAGCATCATCTTCAATCCCATCAAACAAAACTTTCTTTTTCATTTCCTCATCTAACGTTCCTTCAAAACTTTGATTGTATAATGACGTCACAATTTTAGCTTCAGAAAATAATGGTTCGTTACCATAATAATGCCTTAAATACATAGGTAACAGAGAAGACATCCAACCATGAACATGAATGATGTCTGGCGACCAGTTTAATTTCTTAACGGTCTCTATAACTCCCTTAGCAAAGAAAATAGCTCTTTCATCATTATCATCAAACAACTCTCCATCTTCATCAGAAAAAGTGGCCTTTCTCTTAAAATAATCTTCATTATCTATAAAATAAACCTGCATTCGCTCTTTTGGAATGGAAGCTACTTTTATGATAAGTGGCATATCTAAATCGTTTATAACGAGATTCATTCCAGACAGTCTTATAACTTCATGAAGTTGATGTCTGCGCTCGTTTATATTACCAAAACGAGGCATAAAAATACGGGTTTGTCCACCCGCTGTATTAATCAATTTTGGAGCCTCAAAGGCCGCTGAAGAAATGTCGTTTTCTGGTAAATAAGGAACTACCTCAGATGAAACGTATAGTATGCGCTTATCTTTCATAAATTTTTACATTAAGTATTAATGGCAAAAAGTTCGCAAATTTATAAAAATTTATGCGGATTCCCGTGAAAATATTAATATTGCAATTTCAAATTAGATACGCAACACGTGGTTATAGATTCAAAATTATCTCTCCAGCAAAGATTAGATGAATTTAGGAAAGAGGGAAAAACAATAGGATTGGTACCCACGATGGGAGCTCTTCATGATGGTCATCTTTCCTTAATAGATTTCGCTTATTCCTATTGTGATAAGGTTGTAGTTAGCATTTTTGTAAATCCTACTCAATTCAATAATGCCTCAGACCTTGAAAAATATCCAAGGGATATAGAAGGGGATGCTAAGTTTTTAACTAACCATCAGCCGGAAACTATCATTTTTACTCCAGAAGTTTCTGAAATATATAATGATAAAGTAGAATCTGAATCTTTTGAATTTGGATCTATTATTCAATATATGGAAGGAGAGTTTAGAACAGGACATTTTGACGGAGTGGGTAGCGTACTGAAGAGACTATTTACTATCACAAAGCCAGACAAGGCATTTTTTGGAGAAAAGGATTTCCAGCAGCTCCAGGTTGTTAAATCCCTGGTCAATATCACAGGACAAGATGTAGAAATCATAGGTTGTCCAACAAGCAGAAATGAATTTGGCTTAGCTCAAAGCTCTAGAAATTTCAGGCTGACCAAACAAGAACTTAAGGAAGCTGAACTAATTCACGAAGCGCTTTCAAAAGCAAAAAACATGTTTGCCTCCAACTCGATAGAAAACATCGAAAACCAAGTCAAAACGATGTTTCAAGAGCATGCTTCCTTTGATTTAGAATACTTTAGTATTGCTAAAGTAAGCGATCTCATTCCTACAAAAACCAAGGAAAGCGGGCAAAAATATAGAGCATTTATAGCAGCCTACCTTGGTGAGGTAAGGTTAATAGACAACATAGCTATCAATTAATTCAACATGCAAATACATCTCGTAAAATCAAAAATTCACCGGGTTACCGTAACAGGTGCAGATCTTAATTATATCGGTAGCATTACCATAGATCAAGATCTGATGGATGCTGCAAACCTTATTGAAGGTGAAAAAATCCAAGTAGTAAATAACTCTAACGGTGAGCGCTTGGAAACTTATGCTATTCCTGGCGAAAGAGGGAGTGGTGAAATCACGCTTAATGGTGCGGCCGCGAGAAAGGTATCTCCAGGCGATATATTAATTTTAATGGCCTATGCGGTCATGACACCCGAAGAAGCAAAAACCTTCAAGCCGAAACTCGTATTTCCTAACGAGAAAAACTTACTTAAGTAAAATCTTCTTATGAATAAAAGCCTGAAAAAATGGATACGTCTTTTAGGGCCAATGGGGTTAGGTATCTTTTTTATCTGGTTTTCACTCTCTAAATTTTCTTCTGAAGAGCTCCAACAATTATGGTTCAATATCAAGAATGTAGATCTCGTTTGGGTCATCATATCCTTTGCCATGGGCATTGCTTCTCACTTATCCAGAGCTTATCGATGGAGGTTTTTACTGGAGCCTGTAGGGATTTTTCCAAAGTTTTATAATGGCTTTTTTTCTTTGATGCTGGGCTATTTAGCCAATTTAGGTATTCCACGCTCTGGGGAGGTTTTAAGAGGAGCTACTCTAGCATCTTATGAGGACGTCAAGTTTGAAAACACCTTTGGTACAATTATAACAGAACGCCTGGTTGACTTAAGTATGCTGCTGATAGTGCTTGGGCTTGCGTCAATCTCACAAAGCGATAAGATTTTTGATTTTTTAAAGGACCAGGATATCAACCCCTTTTTTGGAGGCTTAATTATACTTTGTCTGATTCTACTGCTTATCATCGGCTTTAGAATAGTAAGAAGAAGTCAACTTCCTTTTTTTATGAAAATTAAAAACTTCATGGAAGAGCTTTTTAAAGGCATGAAGAGTGTTTTCACAATGAAAAAAAAAATTTATTTTCTATTGCACTCATTATTGATTTGGGGGCTTTACATCGGAATGTTTTACATTCTCAAATTTGCATTTCCAGACACTCATACCTTAGGCTTTGAAGCCATGATAGTAGCCTTCATCTTTGGAGCTTTCGCCATGTCGGTAACCAACGGTGGAATTGGACTATATCCTGTAGCCATCGGTCTTGCCTTTAATGCTTTTGGTGTTTCTTCCTCAACAGGCGAAGCCTTTGGCTGGGTCATGTGGGGTACACAAACCGGATTAGTGATCATACTAGGAGGCCTGTCTTTCCTTGTATTACCCTTGCTTAACAAAAGATAATAATTTTAGTACATTAGCAAGAAAATCAAAAACTATGAGGTTATTTTTACTTAGCTTTTTATGCCTTTACTTAAGCCAACTTGAAGGTTTTTCCCAGACCCAATACATTGAAGTCAACTCAAAAATTCTAAAACAAACGAGGCAGATTAAGGTTCAGCTGCCCAGAAATTACGACTCTAGCGAAAAAGAATATCCAGTAATTATTGTCTTAGATGGAGATTATTTATTTGAACCTTTTGCTGGGAATACTGACTATTTAAGCTATTGGGAAATCATTCCAGAGTCTATTGTTGTCGGGATAAATCAAGCTGGATACAGAGAGAAAGATGGAAAAATAGACCCTGATAGCGAGCTGCCTGATGCCAGCGGAGCGGATTTTTTTGAATTTATCGGCTATGAGGTCCTAAGCTATATCGAAAATAATTACAGAACGACCCCTTTCGCTATTATCTCAGGTCTCGATTATATGGCTAATTTTTCTAACTTCTTTTTACTTAAAGAAAACCCGCTTTTTAGTGGATATATCAATTTAAGTCCAGATGTGACACCTAAGCTCCCAGAGCGGGTTAAACGAAAATTGGATAAAGTCAATCAAAAAATTTGGTACTATCTAGCTACCGCAGAACGTGATATCCCTGAATTGAAAAACAAAATTAAGACTTTAGATTCTTATCTTTCGATTTGCAATAATCCTAATGTGAGTTATCGTTTTGAGACTTTTGAAAACAAAGATCATTTTAGTTTTGTTTCCAGTGCTATCCCCAACGGACTGCTTTCTATTTTTGAAACCTACGGCCCTATTTCGGATTCTGAATATGAGAATAAATTTCTTTCATCAACCTCACCATCAAACACACTTGAGGATAAATACCTTACCATACAGGAACTTTACGCCATCAAAATTCCTATTCGAAACATCGACTTTTTAAAAACAGCAGATGCTATCGAAGAAAAAGAGCTGTGGGAAGACTATAAAAACCTGAGTAAGCTGGCAAGAAAAGAATCCCCAAACACGGTTTTACACCACTATTTCCTTGGTATGTATTATGAAAAGCTAGGTCAACCTAAACGCGCTATCAAAGAATACCAATCTGCTTACGGCCTCGAGAGTGCAGGTTATTTAAATAGTGATGTATTGCTAGGAAAAGCAGATGAACTCAATGCAACATTCGGATACTAAAATTTATGGCTAAAACTAAAACTACATTTTTCTGTCAAAATTGTGGCGCTCAATATGCTAAGTGGCAAGGCCAATGCAATGCCTGCAAAGAATGGAACACTCTGGTAGAAGAAGTGATAGACACAAAGCCGGAAAAAACATGGAAACCTGCTAGCTCTAATTCACCAAAACGCATATCCAAACCTCAACGCATTAATGAGATCAAAATCGGAAAGGAAATTAGAATTCCTACCTCCAATCAGGAATTCAATCGTGTGCTTGGTGGTGGTATTGTACCAGGAAGTATAACTCTTTTAGGTGGCGAACCAGGGGTAGGAAAAAGTACCCTTCTACTTCAGTTGTCGCTCAGTTTTAAGCACAAAGTGTTGTATGTTTCTGGTGAAGAAAGTCAGCAACAAATCAAGATGCGGGCAGAACGCATCCAAAAGGAAGAATCCAATTGCTATATTCTATCAGAAACTAAAACTCAGCTTATTTTTTCGCAAATCGAATCGCTGGAGCCTGAGATATTAATTGTAGACTCTATTCAAACCCTACATACCGATTATGTGGAAAGTTCTCCTGGTAGCGTCTCCCAAATTCGGGAATGTACCTCAGAGCTCATCAAATATGCCAAAGAAACCAATGTACCGATTATACTTATAGGTCACATCAATAAAGAAGGAAGTATTGCTGGCCCCAAAGTTTTGGAACATATGGTGGATACGGTTCTTCAGTTTGAGGGTGACAAAAACTACGCCTATAGAATTTTAAGAGCGCATAAAAATAGATTTGGGTCCACCCACGAACTCGGCATTTATGAAATGCAGGAAGGAGGTCTGGTAGAAGTTTCCAACCCGTCAGATTTATTGATTTCCAAAACCGACACTCACTTAAGTGGAACTGCCATTGCGGCCACTTTGGAAGGGATGCGCCCCATGATGATAGAGATTCAAGCTTTAGTAAGCTCAGCGGTGTATGGTACCCCTCAGCGCTCTGCCACAGGCTATAACCTCAAGCGGCTTAACATGATTCTGGCGGTACTGGAGAAACGCGCAGGTTTTCGCTTGGGTGCCAAAGATGTATTCCTCAACATCACGGGAGGCATTAGTATAGACGATCCTGCCATCGATTTAGCTGTGGTGGCTGCCATCCTTTCCTCTAGCGAAGATGCATCTATTCCCAAGGACATTTGTTTTGCAGCAGAAGTAGGTTTAGCAGGCGAAATACGACCTGTAACACGGGTAGAACAACGGGTAATGGAAGCCGAAAAACTGGGCTTTGCCAGCATACTCATTTCCAAGCAAAGCAAATTACCCAAAGAGAACTATAAGATCAATGTGATTCGCGTTGCCAAAATTGAAGATGTCGTGGATGCTCTCTTTTAGGTTTTTGTTGAATTTGCTCCCGTTTCCTTTTAAGTTTAACGATACATTGCTTAACGGTATAAGTTAGTTTAATGAGCAGGGACGGGTTTTCGTTGGAAATACTGAAGGTTTTGGAGAAGATTTTAAATTAAGATGAAATATAGATCTCTTGTCTCTGTATTTCCTTAGAGATCACCAGCATAACATTGTCATTCTACTCGTAGCGCAGAGGAGTGAAGAATCTCTTTCCTGCAAAATCTATTGACTTATAGTTAAAAACAACCTACCAGTCCCAATCTACATCATCGACTTCAGTTGGTGTTCAAAACCAAAGTGGATGCTTAAGAGTGCCAAAAAGCTTTAAGAAATGTATCTTGAGGCATTAAGTTTAGCGAACACATATTCAACGTAAAATTGTTCACTACCAATAGATAAGCCATTTTTTAAATTGTACTGAAGACCTCACAGTCCCCAAAGCTTTGGGAATTTTAAGATCTAAAATTTAATTTAAACCAAAGGCAAAAAACAACTTTTCTTTAAGAATTTAACGCTAAGTTCATTCCAGATTTTCATGAGACTAGAGGTCAATTTAGATAAATTACTTATTTTCGCAAATCATTTGAAAAATAGCAAAAATGAGCAAGAAATTTCCTGAATATAAGGGACTTGACCTCCCAAAGGTAGCAGAAGACATCATGAGTTTTTGGGATGAAAATGCCATTTTCGATAAAAGTATGGATGAGCGCGAAGGGGCAGAGCCTTTCATTTTCTTCGAAGGCCCGCCATCTGCTAATGGAATGCCAGGGATTCACCATGTCATGGCTCGAAGCATCAAGGATATTTTTTGTCGCTATAAAACTCAAAAGGGATTTCAAGTGAAGCGTAAAGCAGGCTGGGATACTCACGGCCTACCGGTAGAGCTAAAAGTTGAAAAAGAACTCGGCATTACCAAAGAAGACATCGGGACCAAAATCTCCATAGAAGATTATAATAAAGCCTGTAAAGAGGCCGTCATGCGTTACACCGATGTATGGAACGATCTGACCAAAAAAATAGGCTATTGGGTGGATATGGAAAATCCTTATATCACCTACAAGTCCAAATACATGGAAACCGTTTGGTGGCTATTGTCTGAAATCTATAAAAAAGATTTAGTTTATAAAGGCTACACTATACAACCTTACTCTCCAAAGGCCGGCACGGGATTGAGCTCTCATGAGTTAAATCAGCCTGGAACCTACCAGGATGTTTCAGACACAACGGTGACTGCTCAGTTTAAAGCCATCAAAGAGACGCTTCCAGAACAGCTTCAGTCCATCGATGGTGAGGTGTTCTTTTTAGCCTGGACCACTACGCCGTGGACCTTGCCTAGTAACACCGCTTTAACCGTTGGTAAAAAGATAGATTATGTCGTAGTTAAAACTTACAACCAGTACACTTTCGAACCTATCAATGTCATTGCTGCTAAAGTTTTAATTCCTTCTTTGTTCAAAAAGAAGTTTGTGAAAACAGAGTCTGAAGAAGAGCTTAAGGCTTATCAAGAAGGTGATAAAAAGATCCCATACTTCATAAAAGATGAATTTATGGGAGAGAGCCTTATCGAGTCCAGATATGAACAACTCTTTCAGTTTGCTCAACCCTATCATACTCCAGAAAATGCCTTTAGAGTGATTGCTGGAGATTTTGTCACGACAGAAGATGGAACAGGAATTGTACACACGGCTCCCACTTTTGGAGCAGACGATGCTATGGTCTGTAAACAGGCTCAACCTGAAGTTCCCGGTCTGCTTGTAAAAGATGACAATGATAACCTTGTGCCTCTTGTTGATCTAAAAGGTAGATTTAGAAAGGAAGTAGGCCCTTATGCTGGCAAATACGTCAAGAACGAGTACTACGAAGAGGGCGAAGCTCCAGAAAAATCTGTAGATGTAGAACTGGCGATTCAGCTTAAAGAAGAAAACAGAGCCTTTTTGGTAGAAAAATACGTTCATTCCTACCCTAACTGCTGGAGAACAGACAAACCGATTTTATATTATCCATTAGACTCATGGTTTATCAAAGTCACTGAGTTTAAGGACAGAATGCATGAACTTAACAAAACCATCAACTGGAAGCCTGCGGCAACCGGTGAAGGACGCTTTGGCAACTGGCTGGCCAATGCCAATGACTGGAACCTGTCCAGATCCCGCTATTGGGGTATCCCCTTACCAATTTGGCGAACTGAAGATGGTAAAGAAGAAATTATTATAGGCTCAATTAAAGAGCTGAAACATGAAATACATAAAGCTGTAGAAGCTGGAGTCATGACTCAAGACCCCTTTGAAAGTTTTGAAGTGGATAACTACAGTGAAGAGAATTATGATAAGGTCGATCTTCATAAGAACACTGTTGATCAGATCACCTTAGTCTCAGCTACAGGTCAACCCATGAAACGTGAAGCAGACCTGATTGATGTTTGGTTTGATTCTGGCTCTATGCCCTATGCCCAATGGCACTATCCTTTTGAGAATAAGGAAAAAGTCGAAACTACCTGGAGGTCTGCCGACTTTATTGCAGAGGGTGTCGACCAGACCAGAGGATGGTTTTACACGCTTCATGCCATAGCGACTATGACTTTTGACGATGTCGCCTATAAAAACGTGGTCTCCAATGGACTGGTTTTAGATAAAAACGGTCAAAAGATGTCTAAACGTTTGGGCAATGCAGCCGATCCATTTGAAACTTTAAAAACCTATGGACCTGATGCTACTCGATGGTATATGATCTCGAATGCTAACCCGTGGGATAATTTAAAGTTTGATCTGGAAGGTATTGGCGAGGTTCAACGAAAATTTTTTGGGACTCTTTACAATACCTATTCATTCTTTTCGATGTATGCCAATCTGGATCAGTTTCAGTACAGAGAAGCTGATATTGAAAAAGAAAAGCGACCTGAAATCGATAGATGGATTCTTTCAGAGCTAAACACTTTAATTAAATCAGTAGATGAGTTTTACGCTAGTTATGAGCCAACAAAGGCAACTAGAGCAATCTCCGATTTTGTTCAGGAAAATATGAGTAATTGGTACGTGAGATTAAGCAGAAGACGATTTTGGAAAGGCGATTACAAAACCGATAAAATATCGGCATACCAGACCTTATTCACCTGCCTTAAGACCATAGCGCAACTTTCTGCTCCTGTAGCGCCTTTTTTCTCGGACCGTCTTTTTAGAGATTTAACATCAACCAGTGTGGGGGATCAAAAAGAGAGCGTACATTTGGCCGATTTCCCAGAGCAAAATGCAGCTTTAATCGATAAAGAGCTGGAGCATAAGATGCAGATGGCACAAACTATCTCATCGCTAGCTTTATCATTAAGGAAAAAAGAAATGATAAAAGTTAGACAGCCGCTGGAGCGCATAATGATTCCAGTTTTGGATAACTCTATAAAGGAACAAATTGCAGAGGTGGCAGAATTGATAAAATCTGAGATCAACGTTAAAGGAATCGAATTTATTGATGACACCTCTGGAATTCTTGTGAAGGACATCAAACCTAATTTTAAAGTTTTAGGACCGAGGTTTGGGAAAAATATGAAGTATGTTGCTCAAGCCATTCAAAAGATGGAACCAAAAGATATTGCAGAACTTGAAAAAAACAATTCTATATCCTTAGAAGTTGATGGGGAATCTATCCAAATCAGTCTAAAAGAAGTAGAAATTTTATCTCAAGACATTGAAGGCTGGCTCGTGGCTACTGGAAATGGTTTAACTGTAGCTTTAGATGTGACGCTCAACGAGGAGCTAGTTAACGAAGGAATCGCCAGAGAGCTTGTGAACAGAATACAGAATCTAAGAAAAGATTCTGATTTGGAGGTCACCGATAGAATTAATGTGGAACTGCAAGAAAGTGATGTGCTATCTAAGGCTGTTCTTCAGAATCTTGACTATATTAAAACAGAAACACTAACTAATACTATTAATTTAACTTCGAACGTTAAAGACGGAATACAGATAGAATTTGATGATGTTAATACCGTCTTAGCAATTGAAAAACAAAACTAAAATGACAGACAAAACAACAACTAGTAAAGAACGTTACTCTGATGAAGATTTAGCTGAGTTCAAAAAATTGATTCTTGATAAAATTGAAAAGGCTCAAAAACAATTAGAACTTTATGAGGATGCTTACAGGAATGGAAGCAGTAACGACACAGAAGATACAGCTCCTACGTTTAAGTCTTTTGATGATGGTAGCAACACCTTAAGTAAGGAAGCTAATTCACAATTAGCCATTAGACAAGGTAAATTTATACGTGATCTTAAAAATGCTTTAATAAGAATCGAGAATAAAACCTATGGAATATGTCGTGATACAGGCAAACTTATTCGTAAAGAAAGGTTGATCCTTGTTCCTCATGCTACTCTGAGTATTGAAGCTAAAAACAAACAGAAATAAAATTTAAACTCCCTTTTGAGGGAGTTTTTTGATTAATCAATAGCTCTAAAACTTCTAAATCATTTACAGAAGCTTTTTGTGACTATGCCTTTTATGTTGGGTTTAAAGCAGATTTTACAAACTGTTTAAATAGTGATGGTCTTGTAATAGGTTATGTTTGCCAAGATGAAAAAAATTGAAAGCTGTCCGATTTGCGACTCAAGTAAGATTAAACACTTTATAACCACCTCAGCTCAGATGCATCCTGATAAGGAGGCTTTTAAGTTTGACCAATGTGAAAATTGTAAGTATGTTTTTCTAAATCCAAAAGTCGATCCTAATCAATTAGAAGCCTACTACACAGAATATTATCTTCCTTACCGTGGTCCAGAAGCCTGGGGGAAATTTAAAAAGCTTGTCGATGGAAGCTTTAAGAAATTAGATTCTAGAAAACTGAACACAGTAAAACATTCTCAACCTCTAACCCAAGATTCTTTGGTCTTAGATATTGGCTGTGGTCAACCCAGTTTTTTGAAGCTGTGCCAAGAGAAAGAAGGTTGCAGGACCTTAGGTCTTGATTTTTCTGATAATGGCTGGAGAAAGCATAATGGAAAATACGAATCATTAAGTCTTCAAGTAGGCGAAATTTCAGATCTGTCCCAAAATCTAAAGCCAGATGTCATTACCATGTGGCATTATTTAGAACACGATTACACTCCTCTTGAAAACTTGAAATATTTAAGGTCTATATCTAAATCTACCACCAAGCTTATCATTGAGGTTCCTAATTTTGATTCCTCCAGTAGAAAGAAATTTGGCCAGCATTGGGCAGGATGGCATACTCCGAGACATCCTTCATTATTCTCTCACTACAACCTTGAATTACTACTCAAAAAAAGTAATTGGAAAGTAGAACAGAATCTCAATTACGGAACTATGGACCCATACCTTATCTACTGGATGAGTAAAATGGAAAAAAGAGGAATAGAATGGGATAAAAACATGGAAAAAGAAATTGTACCATTCATCACCGGAATGATAAGCTTTTTGCCTAAACGAATCTTAGAAAAAAAATTGTCTCTTGGCGTAATGACCATTATAGCTACTCCAATTGCTTCATAAATAGTTTTTACCACTTGGTAAAAGAATTTCTGGAGAGCATCGCATTATAATACTTTACCTGTCCGGTAACTTCCTCTCCCAGCCAATCGGGTTTAGTGAAGTGTTCGTCTTCAGAATTGAGTTCGATTTCAGCGATGATTAAGCCTTCATTTTCTCCATAGAACTCATCGACTTCATAAGTATGTTTATCTACAGATACATAATATCTTGTCTTTAGGATTTTCCCAGGCTCACATAGCCTTAATAAGTCTAGAGCTTCTTGCGTTGAAATTTCTTTTTCCCATTCGAATCTGGAAGTCCCAGAAGCTGAACTTTTACCTTTAATAGTTAAAAAACCCTGTTCATCAGTAAGACGAACTCTCACCGTTCTCATTTTATCCGAATTCAAAAAACCCTGAGATATTTTTGATTGCTTAAATGCTTGCTTTTTGAAGTCCTTCGAATTAACCAAAAATTTCCGTTCAATTTCAAGCATTACAAAGACACCTTATTACTTATAGTTTTGGCGAGAGCTTTAAACTCTTCTTCAGTAAAAGATTCTTTTTTTTCAAAACGCATATCGTCCATACTTTGTAAAGGAATGAGGTGTACATGCACGTGAGGCACTTCCAAACCAACTACTGCCATTCCAATTCGTTTACAATCTATAGAAGACTCAAGGCCATGAGCTACCTTTTTGGAGAAACTCATCAATTCCAGATAGGTTTCCTCATCTAAATCGAATAGTTTATTTTCTTCTTTCTTAGGGATGCATAAGGTGTGACCTTTAGCATTAGGATTTATGTCTAGAAACGCTAGAAAATTATCGGTTTCAGCGACTTTATAAGAAGGAATTTCTCCTGAAATAATTTTAGTAAAAAGGGTAGCCATAGTTTAGAATTTATTTTGTTGTTCGAGTTCAGTCTGGAATTCTTCCATCACTGGTCTTACTGTACTTTCTGGAATATCTTCAATTCGAATGTACATCAATCCATCTACAGAATTATTGAAAAGCGGATCTACATTAAAGGCCACCACTTTGGCATTTTGCTTGATATATTTTTTGATCAGCACTGGTAACCTTAGATTATCGGGCTCAATTTCATCGATGATCTTATCAAATTTAGTGAGGTCTGCTTTAGTGGCATCAAAAACAAAGTCTTTATCCGAATCTTTGAGTTTTATTTTAAATTCCTTTTTCGGTCTTACAAACTGTGCGACATAAGGATCATAGTAATTGGATTTCATAAATTCAATCATCATCGATTTAGAAAAATTTGAAAACTTATTACTAATACTTACTCCCCCAATAAGATACTTGTGCTCAGGATACCTTAGCGTACAATGTACAATGCCTTTCCAGAGTAAAAACAATGGCATTGGTTTTTGTTGATAGTCTGTGGTGATAAACGCACGTCCCATTTCAATAGATTCACTTAGCATTTTATTGAGTTCTGGTTCAAAACGAAACAATTCGTTTAAATAAAACCCTTCAATACCGTGCGCCTTAAAAATATTTTGGCCTAGACCCATTCGGTAAGCACCAGCAATTTTATTAGCCTGATTATCCCAAAGAAACATATGTTGATAGTAATCATCATAGGTATCTAAGTCCAGTGATTTGTTAGTGCCTTCGCCCACGGATCTAAAGGTTATTTCTCGGAGCCTGCCAAGCTCAAGAACGATATTAGGGATATGTTTTCGCTCAGCAATGAATACTTCATAGTTATTACTTACCAGAAGCCGTCTACTTTCATCCCGACATCCTTGTACTTCCTTTTGGAGTGCCTCTGTTGAGATTTCGTCTGCTATGGATTTGGGTTGCCTTTTAATCGGAAACTTAATCTGCTTAGGGAAATGTTCTAAAAGCTTCTTTGTCTCATAAGAATTGGCCAGGAAATAGGTCTTTTGCCTTAAAAAATTGGAATACTCTTCCAAATTATCATACGCATCTTGATCTTTTAAGGGGATTGAATTTCCAATTCTGACCCCAATTGTTCTATGCCCTTGTTTTAACATCTCCCCGGGAAGCTTTGCCGTCCTCAAGGTCTCATTTAGTTTAGCCAATCTATAAAATGAAGCTGAGTTTTTAGCATGAAAATAGACGGGAATTACAGGCACCTTTACTTTTTTGATTAGGCGAATTGCTTCTAAAGACCAGGGGCGATCTACTACCTTTCTGTTCTCCACATGGGTAGATACCTCTCCTGCAGGAAATACTCCAAAAGGAGAGCCTGATTTAATATGAGACAAAGCCTGTTTAATCCCACCAACACTTGACTTTGCATCCTTTCTGGTTTCAAAAGGGTTTACTGGCATAACATAAGGCTTCAAGGGCTCGAGCCGATGCAACAGAAAATTAGCCACCACTTTATAATCTGGGCGCTGCTCTATAAGAAGTTTCAAAAGTATTAGGCCGTCAACAGCTCCCAGTGGGTGGTTAGAAACAGTCACAAAGGGGCCAGACTTTGGAATACGTTTGAAGTCTTTTTCAGGAATTTCAAAATGAACATCAAGATGCAGTAATACAGCATTGATAAACTCTAAACCGTCCAGATGAGCATATTGATCATAGATGTCATTAAGCTCAGAAATTCTGGTAGTTTGCATGATGAAACTTCCCATAACATTACCCAGAATACCAAATTTTGATAAATTGAGACCGTTGGCAATTTCAGCAGCCGTGATAAACCCCATACTAGTATTTTAAGGAGTAAATATACTAAAGTTTAGGATTTTGTTTCAAATTGTAGAAGTAAGTCTGCAAGAGATATTTTTAAACCTAAGATTGATTTTGCTTCAAAAGATCTCTAATTTCAGCAAGCAACTGTATGTCTTTAGGCGTCACTTCTGTGGGATTGGTTTCGTCTTCAGCCTTACTTCGAAGTTTATTGATGGCCTTAATTACTAAGAAAATAGTAAGCGCAATCACTATAAAATCGATAGTATGTTTCAGGAAGGATCCAAAACCTAATACAACTGAAGTTTGATTTGCTGTTTCTGGTCTCATTACAACCACTAAATCTTCAAAGTTGATAGAGCCTGTGACATAGCTAAAAAGTGGCATTAAGAGATCGCCTACCAATGAATCAACAATGGTACTGAAAGCTGTTCCAATAATGATTCCAATGGCCATATCGAACATATTGCCTTTAACGGCAAACTCTTTGAATTCTTTGATTATTTTCATCGTATTTGGATTAGTTTATCCATGTTCTAGGCAATATGAATTTCAAAAGGCATTTCGAACGTTTGAGGCTTATTGTTCGAATCTTTATTCTCTAAACGTTGAATAAGTAATTCTGCTGCCTTCTCACCAATTTTCATGGCTTTTTGATCGATGTAATTGATTCTAGGATAGCTCAGTAAGGCATTTTTTTCATCTGAAAACCCAATGAGCATGATATCTTTCATCAGTTGTGGGCTTTCTGACTTGACTATGCTTTGAAACATCAATGATGAGGTATTATCTGCAGAGATGACGGCATCAAATTCGTGTAAAGATATAAAGGTCTTGATCAAATCATGAGGATGTTGAGAACCCGTTAAGTTCAAAACAAGTTCCGGGTCTGGTTCCAGCCCGTGTTCAATAAGCGCTTGTTGGTAACCTTCTTTACGAAGTTGACCGATGGAAAGGTCTTCAATATTACTTACAAAGGCAATATTAGTTTTTTGTTTGGATATCAAAATGCGAGTGGCATCGTAAATGGATTTTTGATCATTAATTACGACTTTATCACAATCGATTTCTGAAGTCGTTCTATCAAATAATACCAGTCCTTTTTTATTAAGATTGATTTGATCTAAATGTGAATATTCCTGTGTAGAGAGCGTTTCTGATGATAAAGAAATGATAAATCCGTCAACACGACCCTGAAGCATCAATTCAACACTTTTAGCTTCTTTTTTAAGCTGTTCATGACTTACGCAAATAATGGTATCGTAACCTTTAGTTGTGGCATACTCTTCAATCCCATGCAATACTTTAGCAAAAAAAGAATTCAAAATATCGGGGACCACAACACCTATCGTATTAGTCTTATTTACTTTTAAAGCCAGAGCCGTTTTATTAGGCCTGTAATTGTATAGCTCTGCAGCTTCTTTGATACGCTTTTTGGTATCTTCTCCAATATCTTTAGCATCATGAAGAGCTTTGGAAACCGTAGAGACCGAAACATTGAGTTGCTTAGCAAGTTCTTTTAATGTAATCATAGTAATTAAAAAAGCGTATGCTTGAATAACTCAAACATACGCTATTTGTATAAAGATTAAAATTTATTCCTTGATTAATTTGATCGTTCTGGTTTGATCAAATTCATTAGAAATTTTGGCTAAATAAACACCACTTGATAAATCATTAGCGTTGATTGATGCTTCAGAAGCGTTAACATTGACTTCTTTTACCAAACGTCCGGTAATGTTATAAACTTCAACCTTCTGAATGTTCTCAGAGGTTCTGATGTTCCAAACATCTTGAGTTGGGTTAGGGTAAGCTTTAAATTCTGCTTGACTAAATGAATCGTTGCTTAAAGTAGAATTCTGAGTTAAAAGAATATTGTCTATGTATACTGTTCCAGCATTATCGACACTTTGTTGAAATGGATCAACTTTCCATTGGAATAGAACTGTATCGTCAAAACCTAGATTAGTAAAATAAGACATTGGAATTTCAACTTTAGTCCATTCTCCTGATACTAAAGCTTCATTAGTTCCAATTTCATAATTAAATTCTTCAATAGCACCAGATTGATTGTCAATTAAAACAAATCTAAATCCAGTTAATGTAGCATTATCTTCAGCCCAATAATCAAATGATACAAAATCATAAGCTGAAACATCATCTGGACCTCCTTCACCCTGACCATATCCACCAGCTCCAAAATTGAATTGATATGCAATATTTTCTGCTGCAGACTCATCTAAATCTGGCTGATTTACTAGACCTCCTCCAAAGTCATAAGCGATAGGAAAAACCGTGCTGTAGCCGTTTGTATCGTTGTAAATACTATAAGTTTCTGCATCAGGAGCTGTTGGTACAGGGGCAGGTCCATCTGGTACAGGAGTTACTGGAGCTTCTACAGAGATTCCTGATATATTATCCACATAAAACACCCTGTCATCTGGTGTTCCGAATCCATTTGTATTGGAATCCCAATTGTAATAGATTACAAAAGCACCATATTCACCGTCTGCAGTTGTAGTATTATCAAAACCATCATCAAATGTGAATGATAAAGTTTCCCAACCACTACCAGAATGACTTGCGGAAGTAGTTGAATCTGGAGCACCATCAACACCAGCAACCACTTTCGGTGCTATTGTTATTGGTTCCAAAGAATATACATCCATTTCCATACTTTTATCAGTGGTCAATTCCACCTGAATACCAGAGAAAAAGAAAATGTTGATACCTTGAAAAACTTGGCCTCCAGGATCTGAAGTCAATTCTGCTACTTGTCCTCTAGTTCCTCCTGTCTCAGGATCGGGAACAAGTGCTGCAGAAGCACCACCAAAAGGACCACCTAACCCATCTTCTTCAAAATCTTGAATAATCTCTTGTTGAGCAAATCCAAATGTCACCATTAGCAACATCATAAATAAAGTAGTAATTTTTGTCATAATATTAATTTTAAGGTTACAAATTTTAATTACTGATAAAAATAAATATAAATTTCTATTAATTTGACAAATAATACCAATACAAAAAACATACAAAAATGTAAAAGCAGATCTTAACTATTAATTTCGCTTTAAGACGGAGAGTATCAATAAAATAAGGCCTGTGCAAAAAATAGTGTATGGGTGATGTATTGTTTGTTGAAATAACATATTACCAGTGTCTAGTATTTCAATTTTTCGTTTTTATCCCAAATTCCCCAATAAGCGCCAACAATACCTTCATCTCCAACCTTCCAGGATTCATCAAACGATGAAAAATAGAAACTTTCAATGCCTGCCTTTTTACACCAGTTTTGTGTATTAATAAAAAACTTTAAGAAATTCTCATCTGAAGGCTGGGCAGCTCCTAAATTTTCACCCTTACTCGGCCAGCCAGTTTCTGTAATAATTACTTTTTTACCATTAGCTGCACTGAGAGCTTGTCCATACATCTGCTGCATATGAGCTAGGGAGTAATCAATATGACAACTTTCCCAAAAGGGATAACAATTAGAAAGTATAACGTCGCATAATTCTGTAAGGTCGGGATGAACGGTAAATTCGTAATAGGCGTCAACATACCCAACTGGAATATGGTTTGGAACTTCAGTTCTTACCTCTCTTAAATGGTCTTTCAAGTCTTCTAAAGGAATGTCATCTCTATACAGTACTTCATTTCCTACTGCTGCAATATCTACCAGTCCTTTGTTGGCTAATTCAATAAGAGCGTTGAGTTCCTCTCTGTTCTTTTCAGGGTCATCTCCTATCCAGGCTCCAACAAGTGTTTTAATGCCTAGTTCTTTAGCCACTTTTGGTACAAATTCATTTCCTTCAATACAAGAAAAAGAACGCACCCATTTGATATGAGGTTTTAAGATGTTCAACCGTCTTCTTACTTGCTCTTCTGTGATATGATCTCCAGGTTCTTGTCCATCTTCATACATACTAAAGCAAATACCATGAATGCTCTCTTTAAGAATGGCATTAAGCATGGCTGCCAAATCTTCTTTACTAGCTTGTCCTGGGATAAAATCATGATGTTCCAGGGAGGCCAAGAAATCTTGTTGACGTTCAGTTAAAAGTTGTTCTTTTCTATAAGACATAGTAATTAGTTAATATTTTAATTTTTCATTTTTATCCCATAACCCCCAACGCTGCCCTACATCACCTTCATGATGAATTTTCCAGGACTCGTCGAAAGATGAAAAGTAGAATACATTTATATTTTCCTTATCAGCCCAATGATTCACATTGATGAAGTACTTCATGGCATTTGTTTTTGAGGGTTTGGCATCCTCTGTAGATTCGCCATCATTTGGCCATCCTGTTTCAGAAATGATCACTGGTTTTCCATCAGCTTGCTGAAGTACAAGATTATACATATAACGCAGATAAGCTGTAGCTACTTCAATATCTGCCCCTTCCCAGAACGGATAACAATTAATCAAGAGCAAATCGCAGGCTTTGATAAGTTCCGGATACTGATCAAAAATATAGTAGGAATCGATGTAGGTAACCGGTATATGAGAAGGAAGTTTTTCTTTGACGGTTTGAATGAAGGCTAGAACTTCAGCTTCTGATAATTCATTTCTCAAAAGAACTTCATTTCCAACAACAGCAATATCCACCATACCTTCATTAGCTAGTTTAACTAAGTTGTTGACCTCTGCGTTGTTTTTAGACTTATCATTGCTAATCCAAGCTCCAACTACAGTCTTTAGGCCATACTGCTTTGCAATTTTTGGAATGTATTCATTTCCATTAGTACAGGAAAATGATCTCACCCATTTGGTATAGGGTTCTATGATTTTCATCCTTCTGCTTATCTGTTTTTCAGAAAGGACATCATTGAGATCTTGTCCCTCTTCATAAGGGCTAAAACAAATGCCATGCAAGCCTTTGTTTAAATAGGATTTAAACAATTTCGAAATATCATGATTAGATTTAGTTGAAAAATCTAAATCGTATTTCAAGTCAGGTTTAAGACCTAAAGATGCCATTGGGAAGGACGCCTGGCCCAAATATCCACTTGAAGATAAAACTTTTGGTTTTACTTTTCTTCGTTCTAGTTCTTTGCCAATCTCACGGACTCGATCCTCGTCTAATTTATATCCCCACATCACCATAAAAGCTAAAGCGGCTGTTCCAGCAGGAACAATAATATCGGCGATTCTCAGATTATTCATAGTCTCTAACGTCTGTATTGGGGCATCTGGATTAAAGCCAACAATGCTTAAAATCACACCTCCCAAAACCAAAGCGATAGATTGACCGATTTTTACCATCAACCAGTAAATAGCTCCAAAAGTCCCTTCTTTCCTAGGCAATCCATTTTCAAGTTCATCCAAATCACAAACATCTGCAGTCATAGACATCATCAATGTGAATAAACCACCCATACCAAAGGCAAACAATGGAATAGGAACGAAGATGAGCCAGGGTACTCCATCCTCTATATTAATGGTAAACCAGGAGGCTCCTATGCTATCCAAATATGGATTTAGAAAATTAAACACCTTCCCAAGACCAGCAGTTAAGGATTCACCAAGGGCTGTCTCGTTAAATTTTGCATTTAATTCTAAATCAAACCCCCACCACTTCAATACATAACCAACAATCGATAAAAAAGTGGATAACAAAAAGGCCTTACGCTTACCGATTTTAGTAGCAATTTTTGAGATTATCGGTATGACAATGAAGGCTGTAATAATAGCGTTTATAGTATTGAACCAGGCAGGCCAAGTTCCTGCGGTATCATAACTACCATTGTACATGTAAAAGACAATGATGAAGACACCAAAGGCCGCCACCAATTGAAATCCATTAAATACTAAAAATGTAGCCCCGCAAAGTTTCATGAAAGGCTTGTTTTTGGAGACCTGAACAATACCTTGGTATAATTTTTTTAGATTTTTTGCTAAGGCTTTGAAACTGATACGTTCCCTGTTCTCCATATTCCCAGCATCCATTCCTTTGCAGAACAAGGCTGGTAATACTCCAAAAAGAATGGTCATTGCTCCTACTATAAGCGCCATCGTCCGGACACCTTCTTGTTTAGTGTTAAACGTTTCAGCGTCTGGAATAATCACATACAACCAGGGTACGATCATCCATGCGATTTGACCCATTGTATTGGAAAAAGCCATCAATCGGGTACGCTCGTGATAGTCTGGGGTCATTTCATAACCCAAACCAACTAAAGGAGTTGCAAACATGGTATTACCGATCAAAAATAAAAGTTGAAGGACCATGACATGCCAGATGATATAAGTCTGAGAAGCATTATCATCGAGTTGCCACATCAAGAAGAATAGTATACCACTTAGAATAGAGCCAAAGAAAATATAAGGCCGTCGTCTCCCATATTTGGATTTTGTATTATCGGTAATAAATCCCATGATGGGATCCGTAAAGGCGTCAAATATTCTCGGTAATCCGCCTAATAAACCAGCCCATAAAGGATCAACTCCCCAGGCCGTAAGTAAAAAAAACTGAATAAAAACGCCAAGTGTACCTGGCAATACATTTAAAATAAAATGTCCTGCACCAAAGGCCGCTTTTTGACCTACTGGTACTTTATCTTTTTCTGGAGTTTTAATATCAGCCATACATATTCAGTTATTTAGCTATAGTGATGGTTTGAATAGCCTGTGGATTTATAGATATCTGCTGAGATGTTTCTTCGATATCCAACTCAAAAACCTTTTCAGTTTCCGATGGGTTAAAAACAATCAACACATGACTTCCGTCTGGATTGGTAGCGGCACTCACCTGTAACTCCTCATCAGTAGAGTTGAAATCTATACGTTTCGCTCCAGGTCTGATAAACTTACTAAAGTGAGCCATAGTATAATAAATAGGCGTATAATAAACCTCATCTGCTTCTGGATCTACAATGACAGGGGCTACACACCAGTTTTCGAACCAGTTGGGCCCTCCTTGCCTGTTTAATACCATATTCCAGTCGACCCAACCATCGACCCAGTTATTCATACAGCCGATTATATCTCTGGCATATCGGTATACAGGACGGTATTTTGGATGCAGGTGTTTCTGGTCTTCTGGAGCCCAGTCCCAGCCCCAGTCTGTAGCTTCTTTTTGCCAATACCAGTCGTCATCTTTCCATTTTGGCACCTCAGCATCAACACAGGCTTCTGTTTGGATTAAGTATTTATCGGGTGCTTTTTCATGAGCGTATTGAAGAGCTTCTTCGTAAACTTTAAAGGTGCTTTCGTACCAGTGGATGGCGGTACCATCATAATACTTGGCATTGGCCTCATTCTTATACATTTCGTCCACCCATTCCTTGATGCCTCCTCGATTTTGGTCGTATCCTAAAATTTTTAAGTCTCCTTTTCCATCCTTTTCTAATTGTGGGCCGAGATGCTCTCTTACAAAATCGGTCATTTGCTCTGGAGTATAGTGCATACTTTCCCAGTTATTGCCATTACCATGAGGTTCATTTTCAACGGTAAAGCCCCAAATATCAATTCCTTCTTTTGAGTAAGCTTCTGCATACTTAGAAAAGAAAAAAGCCCATGTATCATAATACTCTGGCTTCAGTTCACCGCCTACCCAATCATTGTTGGTTTTCATCCAGGGTGGGGCTGTCCATGGTGAAGCAATAATATTGAAACCTTCTGAAGAAGCCTGCATTGCGTCTTTGATCATAGGAATAATATCATCTTTATCTTCCTCTATACTAAAATTTTTCAAAAGCGTATCTCCTTCCACCGGGGCATAGGAATATTGACCAAGTGAGAAATCACTTGAATTCATATGTGTCCTGGTTAAAGAATATCGTGCTCCAGCATCAGAAAAATAAGCCTCGATAACCTCTTTTCGTTTCTCTGGGCTTAACTGATTCAGTAAATAAGCTGAAGCCTCTGTAAAAGATCCGCCAAAACCCGTAAACGTTTGAAAAGTTTTCTTTGGGTTAAGTATGATTTTAGATGTAGATTCCTTTTGACTAAAACTATCTACCTTAGTCAATTGATTTCCACTTCTGGACGTTTCAAAAACATCGATTTGAGTTTCAGCAGTGGTCTGCTTTTGAGCGCAAGAGCTAATGATCATAAGTAGTATCAAATTTGCGATTATCAGTTTCATAGGCTGTTTCATAAGGTTTGCTTTTCATGATTAGTCTAATGATTAAGCGTAATCTCTTTTTTAACGGGTGGCATATCCACATCTAATAGAAGGTCATTAAGTTTTCCGTCATAGGTTTTTTTAATGCTTTTCTTTCCACGTTTTAATCCTTTGAAGGTTCCTTCGTTTACCTCATCCCAAAGTGCGTATTTGGCTTGACCATCTACAGTGAAAAGGCCGAAAAAATTCTCGGAGCCGTTTGGGTATTGAGCATCTTTCCAAGGCTCATCAAAAGCTTCAAAATAGAAGCATTTGATCTTATTTTCTGTAGCCCATTCTCTCATTTTATGATAATAAAGTGCCTGCTTATATTCGTCTGTAGCTTTAGAGCCCTTAGGACCATAATGACGGTCTGAAAAACTAGCCCATCCGGTTTCACCAATATGAATAGGTTTTTCTACATCTAAAGACTTCACGTAACTCGCCACACTATCATATTGCGAAATAGCGTATCCTAAGGCACGATTCATAGCTTTATCAATTTTTACAGTATTGCTTAACTCTTGCTCTTTATGGAGCACTCCCCAGAAAATCGGATTGTAATGCGTATCGTGCATAGGATAAGTATGAATAGACAGGTAGTCTACACTTTTCACCAATTCTTCTAGTTCTGGTGTATGATATTCATGCTCTCCTCCTCCCCATGATGCAAAATTATCGGAACTGGTGATCCATAAATCTTTATTCAATTTACCTTCTTTTTTAAGCTCCTGAAGGTGCTTCACCCACTTTAAAATAATATGAGGCTGAACGTAATATGCCGTAGCCCATTTCACCATAGCTTCATTACCAACCGCGATGATTTTCACGATATCAGGATATTTGTTCGCCAGCTCTACAGCACGGCTAATTTCTGAAGCGTTGTATTCACTTTCTTCATTGTGGTTTAAAGGAAGTTCGGTCCACGCATTTTTACAATCGATCCACACTCCAAGCATCACATACATTTCAAATTCTGGATCTTCTTCTTTAAGCTGTTTTATCGATTCCAAAACGTTTGCGGCATGTGGTAGACGAACATTATAGGTTCTTAAGATCTTAATATTTATAGCCTGCAATATTTTTAAATCTTGTTTCAATTGGCTTACCGTGGGTTGCACATTTCGAGTATTTTCTCTATATCCACCGTAAGATATGGCGAGGTAATCTGGCTTCTTAAGGATTTCCTCTGCAGTTAAATTGCGTTTATTTTGCATAGATTTTTTCTCTTTTTGAGATGGTTCACATGAAGCCAATAAGGCAAGGCTTAGAAGTAGAATACTTTGGATTATCAGCTTCATATGATTTTATTTTAAAATGGAATTTTCTATGGAAACTTGGATACGTTTAATTTTCCCAGATCTTTTAAACACCTCCTTGCTTATTGAGTCAGGCAATTGAAGGCCTTCAAACAGTTGTTGATCAGTATCCTTAAAAATAACTTCAATCTGGCTGTGATCTGATTTGTTATAGATAATAGGAACCTGACAGAAGGTAAAACCTAGGCTGTCTTTTTCCAACTCTAGCTGTTGTTTTTGATTATCTAAATCTACGAATCTAAACACCTGAGTTTTATCTAAAAATTCCAAACGCCTTAACAGATGTGGTTGAAACTCTAATTTTCCTTCTTTGATAAAAACTCCTAATTCACCAAATCGACTCAGGATGTCTTCTTTAACTTGTCCAGTCATCCCTGGTTGCTGAGCACCCTTACCTAATGGCGTATGCGAATAGGGGTCGGTTGGAAATGCTCCATAAAGTTTTGGGGATTTATGAACACCAATACCTTCATTGATTTCATAATAATGCTCGAGCAAGCGGCCTAAAGTTTCATCAGATACATCTTCTTCAATAGCTTTTAAACAAGTTTCTAAGACAGCTAATTGTAGCTTGGATACCATATGCCAATAGATCGATCCTAAACCTTCATAACCGTAAAAGGTGCCAGAACGTCCAGTAAACGATTTATGATTGAAGACCTCTTCGTAGACTTTAAGCACAAGACTCTTTTCTTTTTTTGCTAAAATAGAATAGGGTTCATCTTCTAAAGCCTCTAAAGCCTCACTAAGTTTTTTCGCGTTGTTGAATTTTGCATTAAAATGATACTGGCCTTCCACATCTTTTTCGATGATACCCGTTCGTCCAGCTTTGACCAATTCTGTGAGTAACTTTGAACTTTTTACCGAAGCCTCAGGGACATGATTTCTCTCCAGGAATCCTTTCAATTCTTTATTAGGATACAGCAAATAACTATATTGATCGGACCTAAACAATTCACTGTTTTTTAAAGCATCAAGCGTGCTTAACGCTTGCTCTGAATTTAAATATCCTGAGCTTAAAACAGCCACCTGCCCTTCGAGCATTTCAGAAAGGTAATCTATAGATACTTTATCATCATCTAAAGTCATCAAATTGTAAGCATGGTATAAATTGTCCGTACGCTTATTGGCGTCGATGGCTTGTTCTAAATAAGGCAAGCTGCAATCGATAAACTGGTTGATATCCTGAGCAGAAACTGTAGACTTTATTCCAGAAAATCCACCAGTATATACTTGAGTTCTAAAAGTACTAGCTGCTTCACCTAATTGATCTAAAATCTCTTTACGTTGATGATCACTAAAACTCGACTTAACTAAGTGTTGATGAGCTTCGAAAGTTTTATTGATCTTATGAAACAGCTCAACAAGTTCTTCTGAAATTTCATAAGTTTCTGATGCATCTATATCCTTGAAAATAGACTTAAAAAAAGACAGGAATCGTCTTAAGTAAGATAAGGTTACCATGGACACGCCATTCCCTACCAAAGCATTGTTGGCATCATTCCATTCTGGACGTTGCGTATTCATCCAGATACCAGCCTCAGGGATAAAATTAGAAAGCTTTGCCAAGGTTGTTGCTAAAATCTTTTCGATAAAGTTGACGTGAAGAATTTCACCAGATTTTGAGAAAAGCAGTGCACCGTCGGCTCCAATTTCTTTTCTTTTCTTTCGAATTTCAGCATCAGCCTCATGATCAAAGTCGATGGTGTCCTTAGGATCATCTAGGATGTCTTGATAAGGCTTGATTTTGTAAGGAACATTAGCGTAAACAAATTCTGACTTATGAAATAGTTTTGATAAACTATTGGGTTTGTAATCCTCACAAAATTCTAAAAACTTTAGCAAGTAGATAATTTGGTGATCACCCCAGTAACCGATATAAGACCAGGGATCGTCTGGTTCTATGGTTTCCCAATCGAACCCGTCTTTAGTGACACGATAAGGATTATAACCATCAAAAGTGGTAGCATTTAAAAATTTATAGATCATACTCTCTATAAACTCCGGGTAAGAGTGAGCTAAACTTTCCCAGTTTTGAAAAATATCACGCCAATTACCTTCATAATCTAAAATCTTAGACCCATCATCGTCTTTGGTATTGATAGAAAATTGATTCCAAGGTCGGCTAGGGTCCCCGTGTCTACGGCTAAATTTCAGAGGTAAATATTCTAGAGACAATCTTGTAAAATCATCATTGTTGATGGTCAAACAGAGTTCTTGAAGCTTAAAAAGTGTAAAAACTTCTGGTAAGGCATCAATTTTTGAAGAGACCTTTTTAAAAAGTGAAGTATTTGCTTTCTTGATGTATTTTTTGAAATCCCAGCATTCAATTTGATAGTTATCATCGAAAATACCTCCCCGCATGATATTAAACATCGCATTGGAGTAATGCCGGATATCCCTTAAATTATCATTTGTACGTTGAAGACCATCTGCTGCACCTACAAAACGTTTTAGTTTTTCGGTTCCCTGCTTGATATCTTCCTGGATCAAATTAAGAACCTTCTTGTCTTTGATCTGATGTTGAAGTTTCACAACGGCTGATTGGTTATAATTGACATCAGCTATAATATGCCATGTTTTAGTCTCTTCAGCATCCAGTTGAAGCTGAGTATTGATAAAATAGGCTCCTTTTTCGGCTTTGATATCTTCCTCCTGACTGATGGGTTTACCGCTTCTAAAGTTTTCTAATTGTAAAGAAGATAGCAAATAGGTAGGGTTTTCGAATCCCAAAGACCAAACCACGTTGGCTTTGAGTGCCTCGCTTGGCTCTGCCTTATCTACAGGAACAGCACTAAGCGCAAAAATACCAAGGCCATGTGGTTTATCGAGCTCGCTTCTTTTATATGCATCTACCAAGTTGCTACTTTGTGTTTGCAAATCACTAACGACTCCTGCAGGAAGTACGTTTTGAAGCCCATCCAGCATTTCAACATTCAGCTTAGTATCGTTTAGGTTATGGAGTTGAGCTTCTTTGACAAAACCAAACTGATCGCTGGTAGACCAGCGGTAAGTGAATTTAAGGTTCAGAGAATGATTAACTTCTTCAAAAATCAGTTTATCTCCATAGATATTTTTGTAAAGGTTTCTTGTAATTTGATACTGTTCTACAAACCGATTAGAGAAAGGTTCCCAGTAATGAATATTGTCTGTAGAATGCACTTTAAATATAGTCTTACTTCCTGTATAGTGTGCAGACTCAGTTATCTTATCATCTGTATAATAAGGAAATAAAGTAAATTCAGCATTTCTTCTACCTGCTGTTAAGCCGCCGTTGCTAGAAATAAACATCCAGTGATTAGAATCACTGACGATGCTCATAAAAAAAGGCCTCATCGCATCATTATTGGTGATTTTTAAAAATTTTTCACCATTGATTTTCATTATTTCTAATTGTTCCTCTGCTGAACTTTTAGTCGTATTAATCATATAAATATTTAGTTCGTTTCTATTCGTTGTAACTTATTAATTGAGATGAGTTTTTAAAAAAATATAAAGGTTATAGTAATTCTAGAGACACATTATCGATTCTTACCAGACCGGCATCTCCATTAGAGTCAAATAGAACTCTGGCATCTGGGGCACCAAATTCCTGCGAACTTAAAGTCAATTCAAATACCTGAGGAGTATCGGTTAAATTGACGGTTCGTACATCATTGGAAAAATCCCCTCCGCTAAGACCGATCCCAGCAATCAATGTTCTATTGGTATCGGACCAAGCTTCAAAAGTAAGGATATAAGTTTCTCCCTGAGTAATCGGTAATTTCTGACTTAGATTCACCAAAAAAGGTTGGTTAGGATCTGGATTGGTAATGTTGACCTGATAAAATGAATTTCCATTTTCGGTCACCACTGGTGCTGGGGCATTATCATTCACCCCTACAATCCATCCTTCTGAACCATTTTCAAAATCACCATTGGTGATCAAGATAAGTTCCACTTCCACATCGGCCTGAAATGTATCGGTTTGTCCATTAGCATTAGTTGCGGTAAGAGTCACGGTATAAGTTCCGTCTTCTTCATAGGTATAAGTCGGATTTTGATCTGATGATAACGATACGCCCATGTCACCAAAGTCCCATTGAAAAGAAGAGGCTTCAGTAGACAAGTTGGTAAAGGTGACTGTTCTATTATCGATATCAGAAATAAACCTGGCTTCGAAACCCACAAAGTCAATTCCGCTATCGTTGTCTTCACAGGACAGTTGGATAAAAGAAAAGACTATAGCTACTATGATAAAAAAAACTGATTTAAGTAGTTTCATTTTAATGCGTTTTAGTTATTCGTAAACTCTTACATAATCTACAATCATCCTCTGTGGAAATTCAGTTTCTGGGGTAGGATTCCCCGGTAGATTCCCTCCTATAGCCACGTTTAGGATGATGTAAAAAGGTCTGTCGTTAAACACCCATTCACCTTCACCATCGGTTTCTTCGTCGACATCTTCAGGAGTTAGAGAGTGGTATAATACGTCATCCACATAATAATTGACACGGTTTGGCGACCATTCGATTCCGAAGACATGAAAATCTTCGTCAAACCTGTCATTTTCTAAACTAAAATCTTTGGAAATAGATTCTGCTCCGGAAAAATTTGGACCATGAAGGGTTCCAAATACAGTTGTTGGCTCATCACCCAGGTATTCCATGATATCGATTTCACCAACAGCAGGCCACTCTTCCAGTACTTGTTCGCCATCTACATTGATAGTTTTAGGTACACCTAGTAGCCAAAATGCCGGCCAGTAACCTTTGCCAAAAGGCAACTTAATGCGAGCTTCGAAGCGTCCGTACTCCTTTTCAAACAAGCCTTGAGTGGTTAACCTTGCAGAGGTATAGTTATTTCCCTGAAAAGTTTCCTGTCTTGCTGTGATGACTAAAACCCCGTTTTCCACTTTGGCATTTTCTGGTCTATCGGTATAAAACTGAAGTTCGTTATTACCCCACCCAGGTATGCCTTGCTCTGTACCGTCTCCTATATCAAATTTCCAGTTTTCTGGATTTGGGGCACCATCTTGATCAAATTCATCAGACCAGACCAGGTTATTTTTGGTAACTACTTCTTGAGTTTCGTCGAGATCACAACTGAAAAAACTTAAGGTAAGTAAACCTAATATCAGCTTATATTTTACTTTTTTCATGATTTATGTTTTAGAATTACTCTGTATAGAAATAAATATTATCTAAAAAAATAGTCGAGATTGTTGGATTATTGGCTCCGACCTCAGAATTAAAAAGCAATAGTCCTATGCGATTTCTATCTGTTAAGCCGGAAAAATCTGAAAGAGGAATATCAAAACTAGCCCAATCATCAGACACTAAATCATCTGTTGTTATAGTGAATGAGCCAACAGTTTCAGTTGCTCCATAGTTGGTCAATTCTAGTTTTATTTGATCACCAGGCTGTAACTCCTCTTGAACATTAATATCAAGATGCAAGTGGGTTAATCCAGTTGCATTTACAGGTTGTACAGCTTCTGCAGGAAATGTCACATCATTAAACACAATACCAACAAAGTTTAAATCTGTATACCGAATAATTGATTCGGGACCAACTTGTACCACACCTCCTAAAGTGGTTTGAAATGGTTCAAAGAAAGAATTATATCTTGAAACAGGTATATCATCATAAGCATCACTAAATAGAGAAACTACATCTTCTGCAGGTCTTGTAGGACCTGGGGCAAAGTTAAAGCCCCCATCAACGTTTAGTGTCAAAGATCCCGCTGCCACATCGTTTCCAATACTTGCAGTTATTTCTACTTCACCAATACCAACTACAGACACAAGGCCAGTTTCATTTATAGTGGCAACTTCTGAGTTTGAAGTTTCAAAATTAAAATAAGAAGGGGAAGCTAACACAGTAATATCTTCGCCAGACTCTGAATTGACTGTTTGAGTTAATCCCGACAGTTGAAAAGGAACCTCCAAAAAACCCTCTTGTGTTATATCATCCCCGTCAAGAATTGCTGGTCTATATTGACCAAGCGTTCCCAAGCTTTCAAATTTAATTTCATCAATCCAAATCGTAAAGCCAACACCACCAGTACTTTCTGAACCAGTAATAAATGAAAATAATCCGCTTTCCTGGGTGAGTTTGGAAGGATCTGGTATAGGAATTATAATTTTTCTCCATTGAGTAGACAATGGCACTCCAAATCGTTTAGTTGCAAATCTCTCTCCTGTAAAAGTAGTTCCAAATCCTACTTCATCAAATACTGCAGTTCGAGAAGCTTTAATCCAAAAGGTTAACGCATCATATCCAGAAAGGTCTCTTCCTTCGCCTCGATCTGAAAAAACACCTCCAACAAAACCACCGTCTGGGTCATTTGGAGCTGGTATATCTAAACGAATTGAAGATGATCCTAAATAAGCTTCAGTATCGTCTGTATCAAAAGCTTCGGGATTATACCCTTCAGCAGGATTGAAGGATTCAAAAAATTGATCAGTAAGCCCAACCGGGTTATCTGTATACACTTCTGCTGTATTAGGAAAAGTGGCTAAAACAGCATCATCAGACACTTCTCTTTCGCAACTTATAGCGACCATTGCAAATAATCCTGCAAGACCTATCCACCGAATCGAATTTGTTAGTTTATGTATCATTTCAAATATTATTTACCTATGTTAAACCTAATGTATGTCATGATTTCCCATTCCGACCCATTTGGAAACCCAACTGGACTTATTCGTGGTTCGGTATCGAAGGACCCTATTGGGGTTGCATTAGGAGCGTATCGAGGAGAAAATTCATTTAAAGACCTCCAAATTCCTCTAATTCCAATTTGGGTCGTTGGAAGAATATACCATTCTGGTTTTCCAAGTGTTGTGGATAAATCGATCATGGTTTGCAAAGGGAAGGTTAAGTTGAAATCCCTGTGATAATCGTAAGGCCCCCAATCATTTACTTTCACATCTGATTGAATCCAGAATTTCTTATATCTCACATCCAAATTAGCTCCGAAACGATCGGTGACCAATCGTTCTGAGTCTCCCTGACCTTGACCATTACCGTAGTAAAAAGTACCAACAATGCCAAGGTCTGGACTTAATTTTGAGACTATTCTGGCATGAGCTTCCCAAAGATCTTCTGCAGGAGCAGAGCTCGCAAAGGCAAAAAATTCACGAGTGTCCAGAAAACCAATGTGAGCATCCATTGTTGTTGGAAGGTGTCTATAAACAAACCCGGCACTCATCGCAAATTCTGCATCTTCTGCTTTGTTATTATCCCAGTTGTACATATAAGTCCCAGGCGTAGGGTCGTAAGTAAATAAGATTTCTCCAGCTGTGGTTTCTCTATTCCATCGCACTGCAAATGGATCATCGATGAAATTTCTAAGTCTCCCCGGTGCGTCTCCATTATTTGGCATAGGGTCAACCAGTGGCTTTTGCCATAAAAAGTTAGGAGCAATTTGCCACTTTCCTACATTGTAAGTAAATCCAGATAAAAAATTAGATTGATTACCACTACCAGTATCTTTTAGTTTCCAGCCGGTAAACGTTAAGGTAGGATCTGCGCTACCATTCGCTACAATTCCCATAACAGCACCCTGAGCATACCAGTTAAATTTACCTCCAGCGTAGGTGATTTTAGCTTTACCTCCCCAGTTATCATCAGAAGTAACTCGATCTACAACAACTTCGCCTGCATCGTTAATATCCTGATAAGTACTCCCATTAAGTGGTCGTCCTGCCCAAATCCCACCAAAGGTTAACCCAAAGCTTCCAAAATCCCTTTCAAATGCTAAAGTAGCTCTTTCCATAGGCCAGGGTGGAATAACACCACTTCGAACTTGATTTTGATCTAAGACACGTCTCCCATTTTCATCAAATTCTAAGTCGGTTTCAATATCTCGGTTATAAATACCAGTAACATTCCAGTTGGCAATGTTCTTCGTGTATTTAAACAGCATGGTTGGGTTAGCTCCCCACCACAATTGTGGTCCTAAAGCGGCTTTTAAGCCTTCAAGTTCTCCTTTTGCATCTATTTCTACACCAGAAATTATACCACCATAGATATCTAAGTTAGGTCCATAATTGGCTTCTGGATAAAGTCCAAAAATATCTCCTTCATACCCCCAGTGATAATGACCTGTTCTGTAAAATCCTCTCAAATCAAAATTATCATGATTCCATTCAAACTCAGCTTGATAGAGGTTTAATCTGTTGATATCCTCAAGAGTGACTTCCCCTTGATCGGTTTCAATGGTCACCACTCGATTTCGATTTTCGTAAAAGATTTCGTTGATTGGGTTTTGCGCAACATCTCCCACAATATTGAAGTCTACATTAAAGCTTACATTGGGTGAAGGATTACCACCTATTCCTATGAAATAAGACTGCATTTGATCGAAGCCTAATTGATTTGGAAAGTTATTTTCATTAGGATCCGGATTATCCGGAGTCGTAATTAAGCTTCCTCCAGTGTAAAATGTCGACAAGTGAGCAGACAATCTACTAATTCCTATTTTTTGGGATTCTCCACCTCCCATCGCTGCCTTGTCACCTCTAGCTCTAAGAACGGCATCCATCAGCGCTATATTATCAAAATAATTATTCACAAAAGCTAAATCCACTCCATCTTCAAACGGGTTGAGCTTGTGTGCCTCTTGAAGAGCGTAATAAGCTGCTCTTGGATACAAATCATATAAACCTCTTTCATTGGTTGGGCCTTTAGCACAGACTCCAAACCACTCTTCATTCATATTGTTTTTACCTTCTTCATGATCCTTTTCGTAGCCACCATTAGACCATGAAGCGTTACTATCGTGAACATCTAAATTGGTCGTTTGTCCAAATTTCCACCAGCCGTCACTAAATTGAAAGGTAAATCCACCTAAAGAGTTCTCTGCTTTACCCAGGCCGGCAGCATTCTGGTAAATCTCTTTCCAGTTTTCTACCATGTAGTAAGCCTGTGATTTTTGATCTTCCTTGTTATCTAACACATTGAAGGCATCTGCACCAAACTCTGTAAATAGTATAGGTTTACCATAGACATCTTTGACCCGTTGAAAGGCATCTCCAAACGATGCTCCTCTATACATATTGGTTCCATAAATATCTACATCAGGACATTCTTCTGCGATGATTTCCAGAAATAACACATCTCCATTACAAATAGCTACAGGTATAGATCCATCAATGGCTTTCATCTCTTTGGAGGCTTCGTTCATCAATTTATACATCGGCCTTCCTCTATTTTCACCAATAGCATTGATCTGGTCTTCTTCATCTGGAAAGTCTTCAGTTTCAGCACCAGCCCAGAATAAACCATAATTGTTTTCATTCCCCAAAAGATAAAGCAGAAGTCCGGGAGTTCCTTTATAGTCATTGGCTAAAGCAGTGATTTCAGAAATCAATAAGTCTTTTGTGGCCTTATCATCATACTTGGTCACCGGAGTCCAGGTCCCATTGATTGTTAAGCCATACCGACCAAAGGAATGGTTCAACATCGTATAGATTCCGTAGTTTTCATAAATGTATTGAATCCATTTAGGCTGTATTCCAGTATATACCCTTATGGTATTTACACCCATATTTTTAAGCAATCCCATCTCATCATCAAGAGCAGCTTTGATAATATCATCTGGTTGCTCCCAGAGACTATAATTGAAATTTTGACCAATAGGAACATAACTCCAATTCATACCATTAACAATGAAATCTTTGCCGTCCACTTGTAGTTTAGTCCCTGAAGCCGTAGTTACAACTTCTACCTCTTGAGCTTGAGAATACCCAAAGAAGGTGACTAGAGATAAAATACCTAGTAATAGAGTTTTTTTCATAAGTCATAGTTTTGAAAACTGTACTATCAAACTTAGCGGATTTAATTAACAAATCCTTAATAAAATACACTACAAAAAATATACATGACATAAAAGGTGATAATTTTCTGAGGATTCTATAAAAATAAGCTTAAACCCTAGAATTATAGGGATTTAGATTTGAGTAAACCATAGAATTACTAGGAAGTGTATTGTTAATGTATAGTTTTAAAAATTATTTGTAGAGGTACTGGGTTAAAGTGTAGTATCCTTTTTTAAAGTTCATAAGACTATTACGCAATCGATATAGTGATTTATAGTAAAAAGGTTTCAGTAAATGGTTTAGAAATTAGGGCAAGCTAAAATTTGAAAAGATGAAAAAGTTCAGCATTAAAATCTCCATCAATGTAAAATTTAAAAGCACCTTCTTCAACTAAGAAAATTACATAATTAGAATAACCTAATTCTTAAATATTCAAAATATAATCTGTTAGGCTAACATCACGAGATAAGTCCATTTTTTTACGCAAACGATAGCGCTTCACCTCAACGCTCTTAGTTGATATATTAAACAACGGAGCTATTTCTTTAGAAGATAAATTAAGTCTCAAATAAGCACTAAGTCTTAAGTCGTTTGGAGTTAAGGATGGGTGCTTGGTTTTCATGGTTTTCAAAAAGTCTTTATCAGCATTGTTGAAGGCCTCTTCAAACATTTTCCAATCGTCTGTATTATTGATGTTTTTATCAATGATTTTAATGACCTTTTTTGCATTAGCGGGAACAGGCTTAGCTTTTTGCAACTCATCCTTTATAGATCCAAGAAATTCATTCTTTTTAATTAAACTCATGGTGGAGACTGCCAACTCACGACTCTTATTTTCGATGTCCTGCTTTAACTTTTCATTTTTGACCTGCATCAATTCCTTTTGGTTTTCCAAATCTTTTAATTCTAGCTCTCGGTTAGCCTGGTGCTTTAGCTTTTCCTTTTGTCTTTTGTAGTACTGTTTATAAGCACTGTGAACCAAAAAGGACAGAATGATAAAAATAAAAACATAAACGATAATCATAGAGTTTGATACTATGAATGGCCTTTTGACTTTAAACTCAAATGTTTTAAGGTCAGATTCGTAGAGCTCACCCACTCTCGCTCTTACCTGAAACTCATAATCCCCAAAAGGAAGATTATTAAAAGAGGATTCGTGGGTTTTCGACCATTCAGACCATTCTTCCAAGAACCCCTTTAAACGATACTGGTATTCTGGAGCAAAATAATTATTGTAATAAGGAATGGAGTACCTAAAACTGATGTTATTGGTCTTATTTTTTAATTCTGAGGGGTTTTCCAGATTTAATTGGTGATGAGGCTCTCCATTTTCCCAATATGAAACTGAATTAATAGCTAAAGTTTTTTCAATTCGGGTCTTTAGGAATTGATCAAAATCTAATATCATATACCCCTGTGTTGATCCAATGAGGTATTGATTATTGTCTAACATCTGAACATTTTCATAGCCAGACATTGTATTTCTAGAACCCGATGAGATGGGTATAGAGGTTAATCTAAATCGGTTGTCAATTTTTCCTTGTAAGGTGATGTTGATGCTGTTCTCATTAAAACTCCATAAACTGACCTCGCCATCAGTCATGACTAGTTTACCAGAAGAATATGAGTTTTTATCATACATTTTACTTAATAAAGTGTCTGTTTTAAATTGATTAAGCTTAGGGTTGTATTTGGAAATACCATTTTGCTGAGCGTAGTAAATTTCATCGTTAAACTTTAGAATACTGGAATACAAACTCTTATTAAGTTCCTCAAATTGTTGTACTGATTCTACTCTAGTGTAATTAGAATCTAGTTTCACTTTATAAACTCCTTTGTATTCGTGGTCGATTAAGACTTGGTTGGAAGAGGAGAATTCCACAAATTTCGAAGAAAGTTCAAAATTCTCTAATCTATTTCTGAGTTGCCAGTTGTCTTGTTTTCGTTCTAAAACGCTCAAGCCTTTATAATTTCCTTGTAAAAGCAAGTTAGGTTTATTTGGGATTTCTTTAAAACACCAAGTCCCTTGGAGTCTAGAAATTTGTTCAAGTCTGTTGTCCTTTAGGATAAAGGTTCCATTATTATGGCCACACAGCAAATCATCACCGATTAGTTTTAAATTCCATACTTGTCCATTTGACCCCTCCACGAGCTTAAACTCTTCTGCTGTTTGGGGTAGTGGTCTATAAAAAAGCCCCTGATTAGTGCCTAAATAAAGTTTATCCTGATAAACTACTGAAGTATAAACGGTACCTAAAACGCCCTTATCATCTTTAAACACACGAAGCGGGGCTTTGGAATGTATGCAGTTAATACCATTATCTAAGCCCAGCCAGATATTTTCGTCGTTATCTTCATAAATGGAAAGCACAGTATTGTTCTCCAGTGTTTCTTGCTGCGTAATGTTACTTTCTATCGTTCCATTGGCCGATAGAAAAACAACTCCTTGTGAAATTGTCCCTAAAACTATCTGTCCATTTTTCTTCTGCAAACTGGTGTATACTGTGAAATCACTTAAAGAGCTAGTTGAATCAGGCCATGGCCTGGGCTGCGTAGCTAGTGTCACTATTCCCTGAGTATCCATCTGGACGAGTATATCAGAGTCATTGGTATATAAATTTATAATGTAATGATCCCTAAAAAGCTGATGATCTGAAACTAAAGTTGCTTTCCCGTCTCTTATTTTAAATAAACCTTTATTGATGATCTGAAAGTACAAATCACTATCGAGTTTGTACATTTTGGTTATTGAACCATCAATCTCGATTTTTCTCAGGCTATGGTTTTTGGTATCGTAGGAATAAATATTATCTAAAGATTGAAAAATGATCCAATGTTCAAGTCGATCTATGGTCCAAAATTGTTCATCGGTCCCAATAGAATTGATAATATCTTCAGATAATGAAAAATACTTAAGTTGTCCTGTGAGACTTTTTTCCCAATACCCAAACTCTCTGTAGCTACCAGAATAAAGTTTACCTTCATGAAAGAATACAGAACGAAGAATACTTTGGTTTGGGGAAGGATAGAGGGTCCAGGCTTCTCCATCATATTGGAGAAGACCTTTATTATTCGCAATAAAAATTTTATCATCTTCTGCCTGGGTGATCGACCAGTTTTGATTATCCGCTTTATAATCTTTTGGAGAAAAGTTAGATACAGGGGGAAGCTCTTGTGAATGAGCAACTATAGAAGTAAGAATACTCCATAGCATTAAAAATGAAAAGCAATTTGCTTTACATTTGATCCCATATATCTTCAAGTTCTTCAAGGGTTTTATTTTTGGTTTCGGGTATAAACTTATAAGTGAATAAAATAATTACGATGATGAAACCTATAAAGATAAAATAGGGTAAAGAACCATTCCAAAAGCTATTCATATTGGTTTCACTTTCAGACACCACTGGGAAAAACTGAGAAACTAAATAGTTTGACGCCCACTGCGCAGCAACAGCGATGGACATTGCTGTACTCCTGATCCGATTGGGAAACATCTCAGACAATAACACCCAAACGACAGGACCCATGGACATGGCAAACGAAGCGATAAAAAGCAAAACCCCTATTAGGGAGATTACACCAACCGATTGCTGTTGAAGGGTGATTCCTAACAAAGCAAACCCTAAAATCATCCCCACACATCCAATGTAGATTAGGGGTTTTCTTCCAAATTTATCGACTGAAAACATTGCTATGAATGTAAAAATTAGATTGATGAATGCTAAAAGAATCTGTTGGAGTAAGACATCATCTTTACCAAAACCTAAAGCTTTTTCAAAAATATCCGCGCCGTAATAAAGTACAGCATTAATTCCAGTAAACTGCTGAAGCATTGAAAAGAGGGTTCCTATAATAATAATACCTAAAATGGTTTTAGAAAAGAAATTCACCTTAGGCTTATCTGAGGTTTGATTGAGAGAATCTTGTATTTGACTAGCTTCTTTCTTCGCAAGTTCTGCACCATGAATCTTAACTAAAGTACCATAACCTTCTTGAGGTCGTTCCATTAGATAGAGCCAACGCGGACTTTTAGGAACAAAAAATAAAAGAATTAAAAATAGTCCACTCGGAATCAATTCGGACCAAAACATACGTCGCCATCCAAAGGCTATATTTTGCTCTACACTTAAGTTTTGACCAATAAAATAAGTTGCCAAAAACACTACAAAAAAACCAATTACAATTGCTAATTGATAAAAAGTAACCAGACTACCACGTTTATGAGAAGGAGCAATCTCAGCAATATACATGGGTGCACTCATAGAGGCTATACCAATACCTAGGCCTCCAAGAATTCTAAACATGACCAAAAGACTAACAGATTCTGGTAAAAATGAAGGGAGTCCAGAACCCCAGGCTGAAATCGTAAACAAAACAGCAGAAATAATCAATGAATTCTTCCGCCCCAGCTTCATGCTTAAATAGCCAGCACTTATTGCCCCAACCAAACATCCTATAAGCGCGGATCCTACAACCCAGCCTTTCATAGCAGGTTCTAAATTAAAATACTGACTCAAAAAATACTGAGCACCATTAATAACCCCTGTATCATAACCAAATAGTAGACCACCAAGAGCAGATACAGAAGTGATAAGAAGCAGAAAAGTTTTTGACTTCATTAATTTTTCTTTGTCTAGCAAAATAGAAAAGATTTTCTAATATTCGCCTTACTTCTGCTAAAGTTTTTGGAATATTGTAGAGTCAGATAATACTACAATACAAGTTCTGACTTCATAATCAATAAGCTTCTGCTTTTAAGTAAAGTACTGTTTGATTTACCACTACAAAAAAAGAATAACCCTTTACAAATTAAAACTTCAACAAAGTTTTTTTTCTAAAATGCTGAGCGTTCATTACAAAAGCAAATAGACAAGCTTTAGGGTTAAAGTGATGTCAAAAAAGTCTTTATTTCGTTCCTAATAAATTACTTTTAAAAAAATTGAAATTATGAGTGAAGTAAAAGCATACGGCGCCAAAGCAAGCGACGCCGATTTAGAACAGTTAAAGATTGAAAGAAGGGAGCTTCAACCAACCGACGTGCATATAGAAATAGATTATTGTGGTGTTTGCCACAGTGATATACACCAAGTCAGAAATGACTGGGGCAATTCAAAATACCCTGTGGTTCCTGGACATGAAATTATAGGTCATGTAGTAGAAGTTGGTAGTGAAGTGACCAACTTCAAAAAGGGACAAAAAGTAGGCGTTGGTTGCATGGTGGATTCCTGCCAAAAGTGCGATGCCTGTGAAGAAGGTTTGGAGCAGTTCTGTGAAAACGGCATGACGGCCACCTATAATGGTAAAGATGAACATCTTGGAGGACACACCTACGGAGGTTATTCAGAATACGTAGTTGTTGATGAGAAATTTGTTTTAAATGTTCCAGAAAACTTAGACATAAAGGGAGTACCGCCATTGCTTTGTGCAGGAATCACCACCTGGTCACCATTAAGACAATGGAACGTGCAAAAAGGAGATAAAGTCGGTGTGGTTGGTCTTGGCGGACTTGGTCACATGGGGATTAAATTTGCTCACGCCCTTGGAGCACATGTCGTGATGATTACGACCTCTCCAGGAAAAAGCGAAGATGCAGAACGTCTGGGTGCAGATGAAGTTTTAATCTCCAAAGACGAGGAGCAAATGAAAAAACATGCCAACTCGTTTGATTTTATTCTGAATACAGTCCCAGTTGGTCATGATGTTAATCCTTATCTCAATTTATTGAAAAGAGATAAAACCATGTGCTTAGTAGGAGCTATAGAACCTCTTAAAGGCGTTAATGGTGGAGCCTTAATCGTGAAAAGAAAACGACTCGCGGGGTCATTAATTGGTGGAATTGAAGAAACTCAGGAAATGCTAGATTTTTGTGGGAAACACAATATCGTCTCCGATGTGGAAATGATCAACATCCAGAACATCAATACCGCTTACGATCGTGTGGTCAACTCAGATGTGAAATACAGATTTGTGATTGACATGCAATCTTTAAAAAATTGAGATACATAAAATTGACTACAAAAAGTTCTTAACTCCCTTCCGAAATCAAATTTAGAAGGGAGTTTTTTTAGCCTTCTTTACATTCCCATTCTTTCAAAGTCTCCATGGAGACATAATCCAGCATTTTTTCGTGGCAGGATTCCAATTTCAAGTATAGTGGGTATCCAGCTTCCTTACTCCTTAGCCAAACTCCCATACAGACACACCACCAGTCTCCAGGCTTCAGTCCAGGGAAGCTCCACTGCGGTTTCGGCGTCACCAAATCATTACCTCTGGCTTTGTTCCATTTCAAAAATCCTTCAGTCACCTTTGCCGCTACTATGTGCAGGCCGTTATCTTGCTCCGCATATTTACAAAACCCATCTCGAAATATACCCGTCATAGGATCGTAAGAACAAGCTTGTAGCTCTGTACCTAATACGTTTTTCATGTTTCTTTTTCTTCTGATTTTGCTCTAAGATACATATTGATTGTGAAAGTTGCTCTGCTTTGAGGCGATGAAATCACTTAATTCTGGTGTTTGGATTTAGAACTACTGAAGGTTTTAGTCCAAAATACAAATGATAGAAAGACTGAAGTCGGCGTAGAGTTGCGTTCATTTACAGGTTTAAGTCCTGGTAACCTTAGTAGTTATTGCATAACAACAGATCTAGAGATTTCATTATTCCACCCCGCACCTATTCTCATGTGATTAACCCAAGTTATAGAGCGACTACATTAAGAGAAAAACTCTAAATTATCTGTTAGTTTATTAGATCCCTCATTTTCATTTTCAAAACAGCAACTTGATTTAAAAGTTATTGCAGAACACTAACGAAACGTTCAGAAAATGACATTTTGACATATTTTCTAAAATGGCTCTTAAATTGTCATGAAAAATTTTAAAAAATTGGTGTCAATTGAAGTGCTGACAACCCATACAGTGGAGGATGTGAAATCGAAAATCCACTAAAAATAATAGAGTAGACGCAGATAAAACCGAAAAGCGAAAGAGTAGGGTATTGCTAACTTAAATTTTAAATTATGAAAACAACAAAATTTTTATCAATTTATCTTTTTTTATTATCAGTATTATCAATTTCCTGTTCAGATGAAGATGAACTTGCTTATGAAACCAATTCAGATCAATTATTGAGGAAGCTGAAGTTTTAGAAACCTATTTCAATGAGCTTCCAGAAAATGTTACTAAAATTGAAAAAGTAACATCAAAGCACCCAAGACTAGGTAATTCTAGTTTAATTTCTGAAAACCTAAGATTCAATGAATCAAAAAATGCAGAATATGAAAATGCAATTTATTATTTTACTAATGATGAATATGCTACACTAAGTTATGATGGGAAAAAAGTTTATGCATCTGTCTTTAATATAAATGATGTTTCAACACAAAATTTAGTTGCAGACTTTAGTGAAGTTATCTCAAAAAATATTGTAACGATAAAATATTTGGATTCTGGTATCACTAATGTTATTTCTATTGGTTCTACGAATAAAAGTTGGGGGTCCTGCATGAACGATGCCATAGATAGACTTTATGATGATTGGGAAGATGACCCAGCTGGTACGCTTTCTTGTTGGTTAACTGGCCCATTGTGTGTAATTGGTGGAGGTATAGCTTGTGGTATTCAGCAATTATAAATTAAAGAATTATGAAAGTTAGAATTATCAAACATAAATTCATTACTATAGGTTGCTTACTAATGATATTGTTTGCTTTTCTGAAAATTTATGAATTTAGTTATATTCTCAATATTCCTATCGCTTTATTAGGAGTTTTGTCTATTTATTTCGGAGTCTTTAAACTCATAAGAAAAGCTTAATAGACTAAAGCTAAATATTTTAATAAGAGCAAGAGCAAAAATATAATACAACCATAAAAAATTAATAAAAATTCGAATATAAGAAGCGTTAAATTTGTTTTAGCTCTTGCTCTTATATTTTTTAAGTTAATAAAAGATTAGGTTATAAGACTTAAAAATCAATACCCTAACTTCACTCTTACCCTCCCCATAACCTTATCAGCCACTTCTTTTGCTTTAGCAGCACCAATTCCCAATAATCTATCGATTTCTGGCTTATTGTTCATGAAGTACTCAAACTTTTCGCGTTCTTCCTGGTAAGTGTCTCTTATCAATTCAAACAAGGCTTGTTTAGCGTGACCGTAACCAAAACCTCCAGCCAGGTATTTAGATTTTAAATCGGCAACTTCAGCCTCAGACCCGATGAGTTTATAGATAGCAAACACATTGCAAGTATCAGGATTTTTGGGTGATTCCAGTGGGGTACTATCGGTTTCAATCTGCATGATCTGCTTTCTCAGCTTCTTATCAGACTGAAATAGATTAATTGTATTGCCTTTAGATTTACTCATTTTGGCTCCGTCGGTTCCAGGAACATATTTTGAAGAATCAGAAAGCTTAGCTTCAGGCAACACAAATGTATCTCCGTACTGAGCGTGAAAGCGTTCAGCAACATCTCTGGTCATTTCGATATGCTGCAATTGATCTTTGCCCACTGGAATAAATTCCGCATCATACAGTAAAATATCGGCGGCCATCAACATGGGATAGGTAAACAAACCTGCATTCACATCACTCAACCGGTCGGCTTTATCTTTAAATGAATGAGCTAAGGTCAGGCGTTGGTAAGGAAACATACAATTAAGATACCAGGTCAATTCTGTAACTTGAGGAACATCACTTTGTCTATAAAAGGTGGTTTTCTCAACATCCAAACCAAAAGCCAGCCAGGTGGCGGCAGTAGCATAGGTGTTTTCTTTCAACATTTCAGCCTCTTTGATTTGCGTTAGCGAATGCAAGTTAGCTATAAATAAAAAAGACTCGTTCTTCGGTGAATTTGCCATTTCGATAGCAGGAATAATGGCTCCCAATAAATTTCCTAAATGAGGAACACCTGTGCTTTGCACTCCAGTTAAAATTCTAGACATAAGTTGAGTTAAATTACAAATGGCATCAAAGATAAATGTTTTGTTTATGTGGACCCATTCAATTTATTAAATTTGCCGCCTATGTATTGGATTAAGAAGTTTTTTATAGTTGTTTGGCGACTCTGGTTTTATCTCATCGTCATCACTCCACTCATTTTGCTTTTACCTTTTCTTCTCTTGACCACCTCAAAAGAAAAGTGGTACCCAGCCACATTTGCTATTGGTAAACTATGGGCCAGCATCGTGTTATACGGTATGGGATTTATTCCAAAAGTGACCTATAATACCAGACTCGACCGTAAAAAAAGCTATATGCTCACAGCCAATCATACCAGTATGATCGATATCATGATGATGATCTATGTGTCTAAAACTCCTTTTGTCTTTATAGGTAAAAAAGAGCTGGCCAAGCTTCCAGTGTTTGGCTTGATTTACAGGCGTTCCTGTATTTTAGTTGACCGCGGAAATGCAAAGAGCAGAAAAGAAGCCTTTTTGCAGGCTCAACGCCGTCTTAAAAATGGTGTTAGTATTTGTATCTTCCCGGAAGGCGGCGTCCCAGATGATATTTATAAAAAACTAGATGAATTCAAAGACGGTGCCTTCAGATTATCTATAGAACATCAGATTCCTATCGTTCCCATTTCCTTTCCAGATAGTAAAAAGCGATTCCGCTATGGGTTTGATTCAGGAAGCCCTGGTACTTTGAGAGCAATCGTACATCCTTTGATTGAGACCAGAGGGCTTGAATTGAATCTCATCAACCGTAAACTTCTCAAACAAAAAACAGCACAGGCCATAGAATCTGAGCTTTATTGGTAGAACCTTTTACAAGGGAGTTTTGGAGTTCTTGAGTATGTTAGTAAATAAACAGGATTTTGGTTGTAGGAGTTAGAATTGTAGGAAAGTCTAAAATGATAATTACATTATTTAATATTCAGTATTCGATAATCGGTATTCGATATTCAGTATTCGGTATTCGGTATTCGGTTGTTATAGTGTAGAAAATTTGACACTATTATTTTGATTAATTATATTGAATTAAATTTTAATTCATAGCAAATGGCAGGACACAGCAAATGGGCTAATATTAAGCATAGAAAAGGTGCCCAGGATAAAAAGAGAGCAAAGCAATTTACAAGAGCAATCAAAGAAATAACGGTTTCTATTAAAGAGGGGAATAGTGCAGACCCAGAAACCAATCCAACTCTCAGGAATGCAATATCTAATGCTAAGGGAGTTAATATGCCGAAAGACACAATAGAGCGGGCCATTAAAAAAGCTTCGGGAGCAGATGCAGATCAATACGAACAGGTGAGCTTCGAGGGTTACGGACCACATGGCATCGCCATTTTTGTAGAGTGCACTACAGACAACACCAACCGAACTGTAGCTTCAGTCCGTTCCATTTTTAGTAAAAATGGCGGAAGTCTTGGCACCAATGGCTCCTTAGAATTTCTTTTTGACAGGAAAGGAGTGTTTGTTCTGGACACTACAGAACTTGAGTTAAGTTTAGAAGATCTTGAATTGGAATTAATCGATGGCGGAGCAGAAGATTTTGAAAAAGATGAGGAGCTCATCACCGTCTTTACTGAATTTACGGATTTTGGCAAGATGTCTGCTAAACTGGAAGAGCTTAACATCGAGCCTAAAAATGCAGAAATTCAAAGAATACCACTAAATACTACTGAGCTTCCAGTAGATCAAGGAGAGCAAATTTTAAATTTAATCGATAGATTTGAAGAAGACGATGATGTCCAAAATGTGTATCATACTCTGGAAATTAACGATGAACTCATAGCAGCCGTTGACCAGGAATAAATTATATTTAACATATAAAAAACAATGACAATGAGAACCTTCCTTTCTCTTTTTACTCTATGTGTGATCTCTATTAATATTAGCCAGGCTCAGGAACAGTCTCAGCCAGAAACGCTAATAGAGAATAGCGACGACAGAAGTTTTAGTCTGGATTACTACTTTGGTGTTGGACTACTCTACACAGATGCACTAGACATCAATCCGTTTTTAAGCGAAAGTAATGTGCCTACAGTGAGACGATTTCCTGTTGAGTTATCCGTAGGAATGACTGGAAGTTTTGGCAAGAATACGATTGATTTTGAATTTGGGTTTTACAATCAGGAACGCGATGACAATGGTTTTGGTCATAAAATGAATTCAACACAGCTGACTTTAAGATACCTTAGACGAGTCGTGAAATTTGAAAATAATAATCAGTTATTTGTAGGTTCAGGGCTGATGTTAGGCACCAAAGATCTGGAGTTTTTTGATGAAAATGACAGTGTTGATTTAAATGATCCTGGCAGCTTTGGAGATGTGGCAAAGTTGGATAACTCACAATTCTACATTAGCCCAAGTCTTGGTTATTCCATTCATTCTTCAGACGATAATGAAGAGTATTTAAGATTTCAACTCTCTTATGAATTAAATCTCACAAGTAATGACTGGGAGTCAGATTATGCCAGGGTTAATAATAGTTTTGAAGAAACTGGTAACCGTTGGAGATTGCAGGTTATCTTTCCTTTTTAATTAGGCTTTTTTGTTTTTCAAAAAAAGAGCAATTACAGCTGAAAAGAAGACTCCTGTAGCTAAATTATTAAATATAGCCTGACTAACCATGCTGTTCAAATTGTAAATCTGAACCAGTCCTTCACGGGGAATACCCTGCTCAGCTCTCACTTCCACAATATTGGATAAAAATTGTGGAGAAATAAATTCAGTCATAAGATAAATCGCAGCAGGTGATAATCCTGCGATTACTGCAGATAAAACCACACCAGAAATAAAAGCCTTTTGCCAGGTAATTTCACCACCATAGTACTTTTCTCGTTTCTGACGAATAGCAACGATATAAATCAAAGCTTGGGGAACTAATAACCAAAAGGAAAAAACGGCTTGACTACTTACATGCTCATCGTGATAGCCAAGGAATTTTTCCAGATATACCCAAGCTATACTAATTGCTGTAAAAGCAGTCGCCCATTTCAGTTCAATTTCAAACTTCTTCATGATGGGGATAAAATTTTACTGGTTTAATAGCACCCACTCTCCCTTATCAATCATAGGAATAGCTTGTTTGTATTTCAGTGTTTTTTCCTCACCTGTTCCTACATGTTTGATCGTGACTTTATCATTTCTACCTATCTTAGGCTGTTCCCTCACAACAGTCTCTACAACTTGCTGCTGTTGACTAGCCTGTGCTCCTGCCCTTCTGGATTGAGCTGCACGTTCATCCAGATTCTGGATCTCATCTTTTTGTGTTTTGAGATCTTCTTTTGGTCGACGCTGCTTCGCTTCTGTAATCTGGTCTGGCTCTCGTTTAGGTAATTCACCTTTAAAGAGGAAGGAAATCACATCCTTATTCACCTCTTCTATCATAAGCTTAAATAATTCAAAAGCTTCAAATTTGTATATCAACAACGGGTCCTTTTGCTCATGGACCGCCAATTGTACACTTTGCTTAAGCTCATCCATTTTACGCAAATGGTTCTTCCAGGCTTCATCTATTATAGCTAGTGAAATATTCTTCTCAAAATCAGTAATTAATTCTTTACCTTCAGTTTCGTAAGCCTTTTTTAAATTGGTGGCTACCTGAAGAGTTTTTTGGCCATCTGTAAAAGGCACAGCAATACGTTCAAACTTATCTCCCTGCTTTTCGAACACCTGCTTAATAACCGGATAAGCTTCTTCAGCATTACTGATCATCTTATTTTTGTAGTTCTCGTAAGCTTCTTTATAAACGATACCAGCAATTTTTTGAACCGGCTGCTTATCAAATTCAGCTTTCGTGACAGGAGAATTCATAGAGAAGAATCGAATCAATTCAAATTCAAAATTCTCAAAATCATTAGCGGCAGCATTGGACGAAGTGATCACCTCTGCTGTATCAAATATCATATTGGCAATATCAATTCTTAAGCGCTCACCGTATAGTGCATTATATCTTCGTTTATAAATCACTTCACGCTGAGCGTTCATCACATCATCATACTCCAATAGTCGTTTTCTGATACCAAAGTTGTTCTCCTCCACTTTTTTCTGCGCACGCTCTATGGATTTAGAGATCATAGAGTGCTGAATCACTTCACCTTCCTCTAGTCCCATTCTATCCATCAGTTTGGCGATTTTTTCACTCCCAAACAGACGCATTAAATTATCCTCTAAAGACACATAGAATTGAGAGCTTCCTGGATCTCCCTGTCGACCAGCACGACCTCTCAACTGCCTGTCTACTCGTCTGGAATCGTGTCGCTCCGTACCAATAATGGCTAAACCACCTGCATCCTTTACTTCTTTAGAAAGCTTGATATCTGTACCACGACCTGCCATGTTGGTAGCAATAGTCACTATACCACCCTTACCTGCTTCAGCAACAATATCGGCCTCGCGCTTGTGTAACTTAGCATTCAGGACATTATGAGGAACAGAACGCAATTTCAGCATTCTACTCAATAATTCAGATATCTCAACAGAGGTTGTACCGATCAATATTGGTCTGCCTTGGGCTGAAAGTTGAGCCACCTCTTCGATTATGGCGTTATATTTTTCTCTTTTGGTTTTATAAACTTTGTCCTGCTTATCGTCTCTGGCAATTGGCTTATTGGTAGGGATTTCCATCACATCCAACTTATAGATTTCCCAAAATTCTCCAGCTTCTGTCATCGCTGTACCCGTCATACCGGCCAGCTTATTGTACATTCTGAAGTAATTTTGAAGAGTTACCGTAGCAAAAGTTTGAGTAGCGTCTTCAATTTTTACACTCTCTTTAGCTTCTATCGCCTGGTGGAGTCCGTCAGAGTAACGACGACCATCCATAATACGACCTGTTTGTTCATCGACGATTTTAACTTTGTTGTCCATGACCACATACTCCGTATCTTTTTCAAAAAGCGTATAGGCTTTCAAGAGTTGTCTCAACGTGTGAATGCGCTCACTTTTAACACTAAAATCTCTGTATAATTCTTCTTTCTTCTCCGCTTCCTCTTCTTTAGATAACCCCTCTTTTTCAATTTGAGCGATTTCCATCCCTATTTCTGGCATCACAAAGAAATCTTTATTGTCTTCACCAGAGAGGTAGTCGATTCCTTTATCAGTCAAATCGATTTGGTTGCTTTTTTCTTCAATAGTGAAATACAATTCGGCATCCACCTTGTGCATTTCTCTATTGTTATCCTGCATATAATAGTTTTCAGTTTTTTGAAGGAGTTGCTTCACCCCTTCTTCACTCAAAAACTTAATTAAAGCCTTGTTCTTAGGTAAGCCTCTATAGACTCTCAGCAACTGGAATCCACCTTCTTTGGTATCACCTTCTTTGATGAGTTTTTTAGCTTCTGCTAAGACGCCTGTCAAATGCTTACGTTGTACCTCAACAATTTTGGCGACCTGAGGTTTAAGGTTTTCAAATTCGTGAACATCCCCTTTAGGAACGGGACCAGAAATAATAAGTGGTGTTCTGGCATCATCAATCAATACAGAATCTACCTCATCCACAATCGCATAATGATGAGGACGTTGAACTAAATCTCCAGGGGAGTGGCTCATATTATCTCTTAGATAATCGAATCCAAACTCATTATTAGTCCCATAGGTGATATCTGCGTTATAAGCCTTTCTTCGCTCTGCAGAATTGGGTTTGTAATAGTCAACACAGTCTACACTTAGACCGTGAAATTCAAAAATAGGGGCCATCCAGGCACTATCTCGTTTGGCCAGGTAATCATTGACCGTTACCAGGTGTACGCCCTGACCGCTTAAAGCATTCAAATAAACCGGAAGGGTGGCTACCAGAGTTTTTCCTTCACCGGTTTGCATCTCTGCAATTTTACCCTGGTGCATGGCAATACCACCAATCAACTGGACGTCATAATGAATCATGTCCCAGGTCACTGGTTTTCCAGCGGCATCCCAGGAATTGTTCCAAATGGCTTTTTCACCTTCGAGGTTCACATAATCTTTAGCAGCAGAAAGTGTTCTGTCAAACTCTGTGGCTTCTACCTCAAGGGTAGTATTGTGGAAAAAGCGCTTGGCAGTTTCTTTAACGGTAGCGAAAGCTTCAGGAAGAATTTCGTTTAAGACTCCTTCAGTGGTTTCGTAAATTTTATCGTTTAGTTCGTCTATTTCAGCGTAGAAATTCTCTTTAACATCGATATCTACCTCGGCCTCAGCTTTTTCTTTAAGCTCATCTATCTGAGACTGAAGTTCTGCTGTAGCTTCTTTGATCTGGTTTTTAAAACGAGTAGTGTTCTGGCGAAGTTCATCTATACTTTGAGCTTCAAATTGACTTTCGAAGCTTTTTATTTGGTCTACAATCGGCATGATGGCTTTAAGATCTTTCTTGGTCTTATCGCCTACAAATACTTTTAAAACGGAATCTAAAACACCCATAAGTGGCTTTATTAATTTAGTGAATCAAAGGTAACGAAAAAAAAAAGTCTCTTTACGAGACTTTCAGTGTGATTTTAGGGAAGGCAGTACGTTAGTATTCATCTTCGTTCCATAAATAATCGTCATCTGTTGGATAATCTGGCCAGATTTCCTCTATAGAATCATAAGTATCTCCTTCATCTTCTATGGATTGTAAGTTTTCCACAACCTCTAATGGCGCACCAGTCCGTATTGCATAATCTATCAATTCATCTTTGGTGGCAGGCCAAGGCGCATCACTCAAGTAAGAGGCAAGTTCTAAAGTCCAATACATTGTAAGGAAATTTTAATTTTTGCAAATGTAATTTTTTTCACATAACAGTCAACATTTTTATGCATTATTTGACTGTAAAATTTTGCTAAGGCACTGATTTCAAATTTACTGGTTAAAGGATATTAACAGTTTACCCTCGAGTCGTGAGTCGTGAGTCGTGAGTCGTGAGTCGTGAGTCGTGAGTCGTGAGTCAAAAATTAAATGTCTTGAGATTAATCGGCAAGTTAAAGGCACTTTTAATATCAAAATCGAATTTGTTATTTTTAATTTCTGGAACTCACTTCTTCGTAACTCTAAAACTCTCCAACTACTTGCTGGTATCTGGAATCCACTTCACTTCATCTGCATTTTTCTGCTTGGCAACACTCCTTGCTAAAACAAACAAATAATCCGACAGCCTGTTTAAATACTTCAAAACCCTATCATCGAAAGGTTCCAGATTAAAAAGCGCTGCACAGATACGCTCAGCTCTTCGGCAAACCGTTCTGGAAACATGGCAGTGCGATACTGCTACATGTCCACCAGGAAGCACAAAGTGTGTCATAGGAGGTAATTCTTCGTTCATCCTATCTATTTCATCCTCTAGGAATTGGATATCCTCATCTTTTAGTTTTGGAACCTTAGCATCGTTAGAAGCTTTGGCTGGATCTGAAGCTAAAATAGCTCCAACGGTAAATAATTTCTCCTGGATTACAACTAAGCCAGCTTTTGATTTCTCATCAAGATCCTGATCCCTAACCAAACCCAAATTAGCATTGAGCTCATCTACGGTTCCATAACTGTCAATTCTAATATTATGCTTTGCAACGCGCTTTCCTCCAAAGAGTGAAGTTGTGCCTTTATCGCCGGTTTTGGTGTATATTTTCATTTTTATACTTTTTGCCAAATATAATCATATCGCAATGAAGTGAATGATTCTAAATGATGGGAGTTTTTGAGTAAATTGTGTATGGTCTACTGGTCTACTGGTCTACTGGTCTACTGGTCTACTGGTCTACTGGTCTACTGGTCTACTGGTCAAAAAATTAAATTTTCCAGAATAAGTACACAAGTTTAAAGCATTTTGAATTTCAAAAAAACATAGAGCTATGAAAACACACAAAGATTTAAAAGTTTGGAAAGAGTCAATTGATTTTGTTACAGAACTATATAAGAAGACTAATAAATTTCCGAAAACAGAACAATATGGGCTAACGAGTCAGATAAGAAGAGCTGCGGTGTCGGTTCCTTCAAATATTGCTGAAGGCTTTGCCAGAAAAGGCCTTAAAGAAAAAATTAGATTTATGTATATCGCTTTAGGGAGCAATAGTGAGGTGGAGACTCAACTTATCATTGCTAACAACTTAGAATATTTATATAATGAACAATTTCAATATTTAGAAAAACAAAATCAATTATTAGGCAAACGTCTTATAAATCTTATTCGTTATTTTGAAGAGAAGGTATAGAAACTGGTCAACTGGTCAACTGGTCAACTGGTCAACTGGTCAACTGGTCAACTGGTCAACTGGTCAACTGGTCAACTGGTCAACTGGTCAACTGGTCAAAATTTAAAATTCTAGATATTAAGAAACAAATTATAGGCTAAAAACTATGAGCCGTCAAGTCAGTCAAAACTCCTGCCTGGCTTCTTCGTAATAAGCTTTGAATAACTCGAGAAGAGAAATTGAAGTCTTGGTTAGTGTTTTGGTTTCCAGTAAAATTCCAAAGTAAAGTTTAGAGTTTTTAGGACTGTTTTCGGTCTCTCGTATTCTTTCAATTTGCTTTTGCAACAATTCAGAGATCTTACTTAATACTTTTCGCTCATTCTTGATCAGGGTTTCAATACTATCAAACTCAGAAGATTGAAACGCCTTCACTAATTCACTATAAACTTCATCCAGATCCTGCTGCACACTCTTCAAGTCCCGAATTTGATTAAATTTCAGGTTCTTGTGATTATTACTTACGTGCGTATGGCTACTTCTGGTAATATAAGCAAGAGATTGAACCATATCCTGAAGATAATCGAGCGTCAATACATAGAATTTAGAAGCCTCTACGTTGGTGTCTTCCAAAGATTTGATGTAGTAAAAGATATTATCTTTCAATTCATTGATAGTGGTTTCCAGCTCTTCCTGACTTTTCAAACTACGTTTGAGTCTACTTAAATCGTGATAGCCCAAATTATTGATGACATCAAGAAAAAGATGATTCACACCAGATATAATTTTCACAATATTATCAGAAGATTCTTTAGTAATTTCATTGATGGTAATAATATCGGTTTTGTTGAATTTTTTATGTTGGCGTTCAAGTTTTACGCGTTTGGAATGTCGGAATCCACTGCGTATGATAGAAAACAAAGTAAGGATAAGTAATCCGCCAATAGCATAAAAAGATCCAAACCAAATGATAAGTGACAATAACCCAGCTGCGGTAAAAGCGATAGCTGCTGTGGCTATCCAACTTCCTAGGACATTAAAAACACCAGACACTCGATACACTGCACTTTCTCTTCCCCAGGCTCTATCGCCAAAGGAAGTCCCCATTGCCACCATAAAGGTGACATAAGTGGTAGACAAGGGTAAGGTATAGCTGGTAGCTAATGAAATCAAAATACTGGCTAAAACTAAGTTGACCGATGCTCTAAGCAAATCAAAGGCAGGTTTCGCTACCCCTTTTTTATATTCAAAGGCTTTCTCAGGAGAGCTAAATCGACTATTGATTTTATTTTGAATAGGTTCTGAAAGGACTTGAGAAAAAGTCTGACCAACAAAAACAGAATACCGTACCACAGTTCTGGATAGAGCATTAGGCTTAAAGCGTTCCTGACCTTCACCCTGGCGACCCAAATTGACACCAGTTTGAACAACGTACCTGGCCTTACTGGAGAACCAAAGGGTTATGACCATGATTGCCCCAGCAGTGACGAGCAAATAAACCGGGGTTTTTACCTCCCCTGAAAGTCCATCCATTAAAAAATCATTAGGCAGAACTCCAGAGGCTAAAAAGGCTTCTTGCCAAAGAAGAAAGGATTGCCAGGCGGCAATACTTACGCCTATAAAATTGACCAAATCATTTCCCGCAAAAGCCAAGGCGAGGGCAAAAGTTCCAATAACCACGATGACTTTTAAGATATGGCAACGAAAGACCTGGATGAGTAATTGAGAAATCAGGGTCCAGAACAAAAAGCTCAAGCCAATGATCCAAAGTTTGTTTTCTAAAACTTGCTCAATAAAATTTTCATTAAGAAAAGTAATGGAATTGGTTCCTTTCAGTAAAATGAAATAGGTGATGGCAGTAAGTGATACTCCTCCATATAAGCTTCCGATGTAATTGAGTTTTTTCTTATAATCAAAAGAAAAAATAAGCCTGGAGATAAATTGTACAATCGCCCCAACGGCAAAGGCTATAAAAACTGAAACTAAGATGCCGAGACTGATTTCTGAGGCTTTCTGAACGTTGATGTATTGTTCTAAATTAGCAAAGCCAGCGCCGGTTTCATTTAACTTTAAAAGCGATATCACCACTGCTGCTCCAAGCAATTCAAAAACCACAGACACCGTTGTAGAGGTAGGGATACCCAGAGAATTAAAAAAGTCCAAGAGAAGGATATCGGTAATGAGTACAGCCAAAAATATGATGATGATTTCATCAAAAAAGAAAAGGCCTGGATTGAAGATTCCTTTTCTGGCCACTTCCATCAAACCGGAAGAAAACACAGCACCAGCTAAGATACCAAGTCCAGCGACCACCAATATAGTACGCATTGGAACTGCTTTAGAGCCTATTGCTGAATTCAAAAAATTCACTGCATCATTACTCACTCCCACTACCAAATCAGCAATAGCGAGAAGAAATAAAATTACAATAAGGAAAATATAAAGCGTTTCCATCCAGAAAAAATCAAGCGCAAAAATCACACATTCTTAGCTTATGATGAAAGGTCTATTGTTATCAAATGATTAAGTTAGTTGTCTGTTATCAGTCACTTATTGTCGGTCATCTGTTAACAGTTTTTCGAGTAGTCGTTTATTCGGATAGTCGAGGAGTCTTAAGGCTTTCTTATGTCTTCTTGAGTGCTTTTATGTAGTAAAACAGAATGAAAAAGTATCGAGAGGTGGTTTGTTGTGAGTCGTGAGTCGTGAGTCGTGAGTTGAAAATAAAAATTTGAAATGACAAGACTAAGGCAAAGTAAAATTGACCAAAGACAGGGCAGGGGTCAAAAATTTAATGTCATTCTGAAGGAGCCTTTTCGGCGACTGAAGAATCCCTCCTGTCGAAAAGTATAGAGACTCCTTGCCTTTATCAGAGAAACCTGCCTGCCAAAGGCACGACAAGAAGGCGCAGTCAGGCTCGTTGAAGCTAAAAACTTCTCTGTTGGAATGACAAGTACCTACTGCCATTCTAGAAAAAGCGCAGCGGAATGAAGAATCTCTCCTGTCGAAAACACAAAGACCAATTGCATTTATAGAAATACACAAGTCTGCCGTTACTCGGGCTTAAGGAACCTAAAGCTGAGCCAATAAAAAACTCCGAAAGATTACTCTTTCGGAGTTGATATAAGTTTTTATCCAGAAGTTTATTTCAATTCGAAAGAAACTCGTCTCACGATTTGTCTAGCTTCTTCAGAGTTTTTGTCTACAGAGCTGTCTACACCACCACCTCTATAACTTAAGCGAGATTCTTCAATACCAGAAGCAATCACAATGTCATAGACTTTCTTAGCACGATTTTCAGATAGGGTATTGTTGTACTCTGTATTGCCAATCTGATCTGCATAACCAGTCAACACAGCTTCCGCCTCAGGGTGTGCCCTCATGTATTTTACGATTTGATTGATGGCATCCAAAGAATAATATTCTGGTTGTGTGCTGTCAAACCTGAAATACACATTGATTAAGTTATCATTTGCATCGGGCTTCACGCCTTCAACTCCACCAGCGAAATAAGTCTCGCTAGCATACTCTTTGGTGACATACATTTTTTCTAAAGAAGACTCCAGTTCGTCTGGAATACCATTCTTATTCATGTCTATAGATTCTCCTTTGGTATTGACGGCAACTCCTGAAGTGGTATTAGGCTCTCTATCCAGGTAATCGGCAACACCGTCTTTATCGGTATCCTGTAAATCACGCTGAACTTTAGCCAACTGCTCCTCCAGTTCCTGAACTCGGTCTCCAAATAATTTTTTAGGCGAATTGTCTACCCAGTCGGCATGTTTGTCATGCTTACCAAGATAGATAGATAGTCCACCTGTGGCGGTAACAATCATCCCATCAAAGTTTCTTGTTTGTGGGACATTGGCACGACCGTCATAAGTTAAATCTTGTTGGAGATTACCTATCACAGAAATATCAAGATTCAAGGCAATATTGTCCGTCAATCTTATTTGCGGCGTTAAGCCCCCCATAAAGTTCAATAGAGTTTCGCTTTCATTAGCTAGAACAGCATCAGCAGGTAAGGATACATTAGTAGCCCCTATTCCACCATGGAATAATAAATTGACGCGTTGAGTAAATTCTCTAAATCCTAAAATATTACCAAGATTGATAACACCTTCTAAGTTAGCCCTGAAGACCTCTGTGTCGAGATCAAAAGCTGGGTCACCTGTGTTTGTACTCTGGAAATACAATCCACTGGCCTTGAATCCAAATTTATCGTTAACCATATAACGCGCTCCTAATTCAAAAGCAACATCTTGTAGTTTAGTATCAAAAAAAACACCCTCGGTAGCTGGGGTGATGGGAGAAGAAGCTTTGGCTACCCCTACGCCTACATCAATAGACCACTTATTATAGTCGTTCAAAAGACTTTCCTGAGCTGTACTGCTTAGAGAAAAAGCAGCAAAGGCTAATGTAAGTAATGTAATTTTTTTCATAATCATGATTTTATCTAGGCAAATATATAGTCTTCGTTTTAAAAATTCTGTAGAATTAATTTGAAAATTTAAGAAATGTTAAAAATATTATTTGAAGTTGCCAAGTATGATTCAAAATTGCTGAATAACTATCTTAAGCTATTATTCTACAAAGTTTTAAGCCTCATTTTAGAATAAATAAAAAAATATAATTTATTGAATTGGCCTTGCAGGATTTCCTACCGCCTTAGTGTGGTTTGGCAAATCATTTATAACCACTGTGCCAGCACCCACCACACAATTTTCTCCAATTGAAATGTTGGGAATCAAAATGGCTCCTGCTCCTATATGGGTACCCTTTCCAATTTGCACTCCTCCGCAAATCGTAGCATTTGGGGAGATATGGACAAAATCGCCAAGTTCACAATCATGTTCTACTACAGCTCCTGAATTAATAATGCAATGTTTGCCAACTATTGAAGAGGTATTAATGACTGCCAATGGCATCACCACACTTCCTTCTTTTATAGCTATTGCTTCGGAAACTTGTGCAGAGGAGTGAATAAGCGCTTTAGAAAACAGGTTTGACTCTAGTCGATTCACTAGTTGTTTTCGCACAGAATTGCTACCAACACTAATGATGAGGGGATACTGATTTAATTGGTCCTGATGATCTGAAGGTGACAGCACCTCATGACCCAAAAGCGAGGTGATCGATTCATCATCATCAAAAAAGTAGGCGACTTCCACATCGCCTGTGCTTGCAATAATGTCTAAAATGACTTTAGCGTGGCCGCTGGCACCGTATAGATTGATTTTTCTTGATTCTTTATTGTTCATCTGCTGTGATTAAACATTTTAATATCGAATTTGTAATTGAACTAATTGTCCTTATTCTTTTTTGCATTGCCCAAAAAAGAATCAAAAAAGTCTAGGCTGTAGAATATCCTGCTTAGAAATTCCCTTCAAACTTCTCTGCAGTGGCTTGTCCGCCTTGATTGATGCCTTCTGATTTGATGACTTTCTTCAAGGTTAAAATTAGAATTTTCAAGTCAAAGGCAAAACTTTGTCTCTGGACGTATTCTACGTCCTTTTCAAATTTACCTTGCCAAGATAAGGCATTTCTCCCATTTACCTGGGCCCAGCCCGTAATACCAGGTTTAACCTGATGACGCTTTTGTTGTTCAGCATTGTATAGTGGCAAGTATTCTGGCAACAAAGGCCGTGGCCCCACAAAACTCATATCGCCTTTCACTACATTGATCAATTGTGGAATCTCGTCTAAAGAAGTTTTTCGAACGAATTTACCTACTGCGGTTAAACGTTCAGCATCTGACAGTAAATTACCGTTTTCATCTTTCTTATCATTCATGGTTTTGAATTTAATGATACTGAAAATACGCTCATTCTTCCCCGGTCGTTTTTGAAAGAAAAACGCTTTGCCCTTATTGGCAATGGCTAAACCTATCGTTACTAGAATAAAGATTGGACTCAGCACAAGCAAGCCGATGAGGGCAGTGAGAAAGTCGAGGAAGGGTTTTATGAGTGGTTTGTACATTTTTAATGACTGGTGAGGAGTGACTAGTAACTGGTGATTAGTAACGAGTAAATAATAATTGGGTAATAAGTTACTTGCTAATGATAACTGTTTACTAGTTACTATTTACTGCTTTAATTTTATGCTTTTTATGAGACCGAATAACATTTTTGAAATGGAATCTAATTTCGATTTTAGCTGCTCATTAGAGCTACTTTCAATAAATCCTAAATTTTCAGCGATTATCAATTGAGTCTCTAACTCTGATGCACTTCCTAGTCCAATGTATAAGAATTGAATGAATTCTTTTTGTGAATGTCTGGCGGCACCTTCTGCAATATTTGAGGGAATTGAAACTGAAGACCTTCTGATTTAGGGAAGTTTTCAGTTTGTTTATAAATTTCAGTGACTAAATGAATTGATTCTTCCCAAACCTTTAAGTTTTTGTGTGTTTTCATATGTTAAAGTGATTAGTGACTGGTAATGAGTGACAAGTAATTGGTGATAAGCGACTGTTTACTACTTACTAGTCACTATTTACTAATAAACGTTCATACTCCTCCAACAAGGCCTCCCAAACCAATTGCTGCTCATACCTTGAGGTAATCATGTCTCTGGCGTTGCTTTTTAATTCCTGATATAGGTCTTGATCTTGCATTAATTTTAGCATGGCTTGTTGTAAATCATTTTGCAAGGCCTTGGATGGTGAGGTTCCCACCTTCGCGGGAACTATAATACCGTTCTTTCCGTTCTCTATAATTTCATTACAGCCATTGATATCACTCACTATGCTAGGCAAGCCCATAGCACCAGCCTGCATCACCACATTGGGAAAGCCTTCGCGGTAGCTAGGGAAAGCAAGCGCATCTGAAATGGAGAAATACGGCCGCACATCTTCCTGAAAACCTACAGAGATGATGTTGGGATTGGAATTGATTTCCACTAAGGTTTCGGGCAATAAGGGATCAAGTTCAGATTCGTAAGGGCCCACAAGAAGTAACTTGTGATTAGTGACTGGTGACTGGTTTTTAGTGGCAAGTGATTCGTGACTAGTCACTAGTGACTGCTTACTAATAACTGAAAAAGCTTTAACCAACTCGTTGATGCCTTTGTCCCCAACCAGGCGACCTACAAAAGTGAACACAAAGTCTTTTTGTTGCATGCCTAATTGCTGACGTAAAGCATGGTTTTGCTGCTGGTTGTAGTTTTCTGGATCGAAATGTGAGGTATCGATGCCATTGGAGCTGCCGTTAGCAATCACTTTTACTTTATCTGCTTTGGCGTAATTATTTTTTAAAATAAATTTTTCCAGGCCCTTAGAGTTGGAGTACACTTTAGTAGCACAGGTATAAGTTAATTTCTCGACGGCGTCCAGAATTTTCCGTTTTACCCCTTTAGTTTCCATGAGTGGCAATCCAGCTACCGTATGTAAACGGATAGGCACTCCAGCCAGGTTAGCTGCCAGCATACCTAAAATCCCTGCTTTAGGCGTATGGGTATGCACGATGGTTGGTTTTTGCTTCCTGAACAAGCATATGAGCTTAACCAAAGACAGTAGATCACTCAACGGCGTAATCTGGCGCGTCATGTCAATATCTTTGACCTTGACTCCCTCATTAACTGCAACTTGGTCGAGCTCTGCTTTGGGACCGGAAGACACACACAAAACCTCAAAACATTTACTCATAAACCTAGGCTGACCTTTAATTAAAAACTGAAGGGAGAGCGGAACGGTGGTGAGGCGGATGAGTTTCAAGCCGAAAAAGCTTTATTATAAATTTTGATGTATTCTTCCGTCATTTTTTCAATAGAAAAATGTTTACTCCTTAATAAACAATTAGTTTTGATTTTTCTATAGTACTCATTATCAGAATATAGATTCATAACTAACTTAGATAACTCTCTATGATTTCCCTTTTCAAATAGTATCCCATAATTACCAATAACTTCATTTAATCCCTCTACATTTGAAGCTACAACAGGTTTTCCTGCAGCCATCCCTTCAAGCGCAGTTAAACCAAAGCCTTCATAATGAGATGATTGAATAACAATATCACTATAACCTAACAGTTCTGAGACGTCCTTTCTGTTACCTAAAAAAACAACTCTATCCGATAGATTATTTTCTTTAACAAATTTCTGATGTGAATATTTTAAAGGTCCATCACCAACCAGAATTAACTTTATTGAATTAGGCAGAAGCATCATAGCGCGTAAAACAGTCATTTGGTCTTTCTGTTCTCTAAAGCTAGAAACCTGTATTAGTCTAAAACTATCTTTAAAAAAGTCAAAATAACTGCTTTGTTTACTATAGTTTTCAAGAATAATGGCATTCTTAACCACTGCTATATTATTTGTTCTGCTCAAATGTTTATTGAGTTCAATTCTGGAAGCTTCAGTAATACAAATAATTTCATCAATAAAGGAATATATAATACGATCTAAGATTTTAAATATGAATTTATGCCTTCTTTTATTACTTGTACTATGTTCTGTATAAACTAGCTTTGCTGTTGAGAAAGAGAATAATTTTGCTAATACGACCCAATATAATGTTGGAAACAAATGTGCGTGAATCAAGTCGTAACTCTTTAAATGTTTAACTAACTTAAAAATATAAATTGGGTTGTAAAGTGAATGATTGCTCAGGAATTTAATGTTTAAACCTCTTAAATCAAAAATACTTTTAGTCTTTTTGAGTACAATTAAATCTACATGTTTAGCCTTTTCTAAAAGTTGTCTGCTAAAATCAATTGTTAACTTTTCCGCACCACCAGTATCTAACGAATTTACGACTTGAGCGATTTTCATTTATAATTATTGATTTTTTCTTTTAAAAAAATTAATAAACCAATTGGTAAAGTAACTAAAGAAACTAAAGTTATACTCTTAATATTTTTCTTTAATAAAGAGACTTTGTTGAATGAAAAACGCCAAAGATTAATATACGTCCTAACTCTAATTTTAAATGGTAAACTTTTATATTCCAAAAGCTCTGTATAGAAAAGGTTCGAATATTGAGGACTATTGTGTCTTAACATTACAGAATTTGATGATAATCCATCGAGTTGATATTCTGCTAAATATATGCATTCGTCAATAAAGAAAGAATTATATTTTTTTGCTATACGATTCCACATCAACCCCTCAGCTACATACCTTTCATTTCTAAAACAAGGAAACTTATATTGTCTCATTATTTCAGTTTTATAAACTTCTGCCAAATCCCCTTTAATATTGTCTTTATAAGTTTTTTGAACGTGGTTAGAATAAAAACTACGGTTAGGAAATTTTGAGCCGATTTTTTCAGAGTTTTGAAAACATTTTCTACCCACTACGCCTGCTATTTTATTCTCGGCGTTCTCGAACCATTTAAATATCTTATCAATTGATTCATCAATTAAGTAGTCATCACTATCTACTATAAAAAAATACTCTCCATTTGCATAATCTAAACCTTTATTTATAGCGATATGCTTACCAGAGTTTTTCTGCTTGAAATATCTTATTTCAATTTTATCTTCCTTAACAAAACTCTTAATCAAACCTTCTGTTCCATCATAACTACCGTCGTCAACTATCAACCATTCAAAATTTTGATTGATTTGATTTAAAAGACTTTTGTATAATTTAGGTAAAAGTTTTGCTCTATTATAAGTTGGTGTAAATACTGTAATCATATTACAAACTGCATAAAAATTGTAAAAGCTAAACTGCCATAAATAACATAAATTAATTTTTCTTTATTCCTTAATATATCAATACTTAAGTCACTTATAAAAGGAACAGTCAAAATTATTGGCATCAAAAACCAGGATAAATAGGCAATTCTATTGGTATAAGGAGCGTAAATCAATAAAATCCAAATACCGTTGGCAATAACATAAGTTCTAAATAATAGCCTATAAAGTGTATTACTAAACTCTTTTTTGACAATTGCCCAGTAGCCAATAAAAATAGCGATAGCACTATATATGATAAAATCTATTCTAAATTGTCCAGAAACAAGTTGGTTTTGACCTTCATCTGAAAAAAAAGTAGAAGCCCTTTCATCCTGAATTATAGAATCTGTACTAAACACAAACTCGGTTAAATTTTCAAGTTGATTTCTAAATAAAAGACTCAAGGGTATGGATATTATCCAAAATACTAATGCTTTTTTTTCAATCTTTATTATAAAGACCGAAACTAAATAAGCAAAAAAAGATAATAGCATAGCTTTATGAAAAAAGACTGATAAAATCATAAGAGCAAACATTAGCCATTTTTTGTCATAATATTTCAATGAAAACAAAAAGATAGAAGTTGCTAAACCATTTCTTACCCCATTAATACCAAAGGCCCAAAAGGACATGGAGACCACAAAAGCAATTAATACATAAATGGCTTTGTCTTTAAACCACTTTTTAAAAGTTAAATATGGCAAATAGACGTAAATAAAACCAGTAATCAAATAAAATACTTTAATGTTTGCAAAAGATGCAATCAGTTTCATGTACAGGTAAAATCCAATATCTTTTGCAAATTCTGTTCGGTTACCATTTTTGATTTGCTCAAACATTCTGGTGTAAGTGCTAGTATCACCTAAATAACGCCAATTACCAACAGGGTCTCTAAGTCCTATAAATAGAATAGATATTGCTAATATTATAAATGTGAAAATTTTTAACGAGGTATCACTTTTGAAATCGATTGGTTTAAAAATTAGACGAGGTAAAAAAAACACCAACAGCACAAGGCTTAATGTTACATAATATGCAGTTGTATAATATTCAACAGGAATCACTGGATGATTTGCTTTAAATTATCAACATACACTTGCCAGCTGCATTTTTGCAAGATTCGCTCTCTGGCTAATCTAGATTGCACTTTTAGTATGCCGGAGTTGTCAATAAGTTGCTTGATTAACTGAGATAATTCATATTGATTATCCTGTTCTATTAACCAACCTCCATTTTTATATTCAATAGCATCGGGAATCCCTCCAGTATTGGTTCCAATAACAGGTGTACCACAGGCTTGCGCTTCAAGAAAGACTAAACCAAAACCTTCCACCTGAGTGGATTCTTTTGTTTCTCTTGTTGCTAAAATAAACAAGTCTGAATTACTGTAAAATGCAGGCAAGTCTTCATCCTTGACAAAACCATGAAACTGAATCTGGTTTTTGATAGAGCTTTCATTTACAAGTTCTATAAGCTCCTCTAAAAAAGGTCCACTCCCCGCAATATGCCATTCTACTTGGTCTCTGTAGCTCTCAGGAAGTTCACTCAAAGCCTTTAAAATAAAGTCATGACCTTTAAATTGAAGTATTCTGGACACCGTACAGATTTTTAGTTTGTGATTAACTAAATCGGATTTTGGCTTTGGGCAAAAAAACTCAGGATTTACACCCAGAGGTAAAGCTATCACTTCGGCTTTGGGATTTATGTTGAGTACTAGATTTTTGGTATACTGACTATTTGCTATAACTTTCTTTGATTTACCTGAAATCCATTTAGCGTAAAATGGTAGCCAAAGGTATTTTCTAAACTTACTTTGACCATAAAGTAATTCTGTACCATGAGCTAATGCAAACACATTTTTAAATCCTGAAAAAATCGAAAGCGCCGCATCCGGATGCCAGGTTCCACAAATAACATCTGTTTCTGGTTTATGTTTCCATTTTTTTAAAAATTGGAGTGCTTTTACTTCTGATAAAATCCTTTTGCTAGGCAGATAATTAATTTTAATTTCAGGATTATCATTATAAGGAACTGATACCTTATTTTTTTCTAAAGTTAAGACTTCAACAGACTCATAATTGCTTTGAATATGTGTCGCTATTTCATGACATAGTCTGGCGATTCCTCCTGTGGATGGCGGGAAATCGTAAGATATTATGAGCAACTTTTTAGGCAAACTGCTCATTTTTAATATCCTTTGGATTTAGTTTTTGACCTTCTTTTTTCCCCGATAAATAGGATTGCCAAATTGATTTTGATTTATAAGCTTTAATATAGGCTAATACTAATTTGAGTAAGAATAACTTGGCGGTCATTTGATTGTACCAGGGCAGATGTCTTTTGATTATTAAACTTCGATTCCTTGACAGAGAAAAAATATACTTATCAATTTCAGGAACACGACAACCTCCAGTTTTTGCTGCTAGATGAAAAACGTGTGCATCATAGTTAAACCAAATTTTATAGCCTGCTTTTCTTACTCTTAAGCAAAAATCTGTTTCTTCATAAAGTGCTGCACCTTTAGTTAGTTGTTCATCTATACCTCCTACTTCAAAATAAATCGATTTTTTAACAGAAAAATTACCTCCTCCTGCATGAAAAACTTCTTTAGAGTTTTTAGAATGAAAACCCCTTGTTGGTGTTGCTGTAACAAAGGAAAAATTACCGATTTTACAATTTATATTTTGTTTATTTTTTTCTGTTATACCACCAGCTCCAATTCCTACATTATTATTAATGAATGATTCTAAATGCTCACTCAAAAGATTTTTACCACAGGATATGTCATCATCTAAAAATAAAAGATATTCATAATTTGCCAGTTTAGCTCCATAATTTCTAGCTTCAGGCAAACCCTTAAAATGCTGAACAAAGTGATACTTAACAGATTCATGTTTTATTGAAAAATCTATAACTTCTTCATCTTTTTGTTTAGATTGATCAACAATTATAATTTCAAATTCATCTTTATAATCTTGAACAACTAAATCTTTTAATGTATTAAGAAGGTATTTCGTACGATTAAGTGTGGGTATTATGATTGAAAAACCTTGCATTATAAACTATTAAAAATTTGAACAAACGATTTTGTTTGTGATGAGGCTAGATAGCGTTTGCAATAATCTGTATCAATTTCTTCTTCGCTATTTTCTTTATCAAAAACTCGTTTTAGTATTCCTATATTTTTAGTGTCATTATCAGTTAAAAAAATTCCTGATTTTGTTTTTTCAAGTTCACTTTTTGCCTCACTTATATTAGGTACTAAAGCAATAACATGTTTTTGAAGAGCAATATAATCTACCAGCTTCGCAAAATTGTTCCACCAATGAGTCTTATTACCAACTAGAATTAATGCGTATCTGGAGTTGTTGATAAATTCGTATAGTTTATTTTGTGGCATATGGTCTTCAAAGATGATGTTATCTTCAATGTTGAGCTTTTTAATGTATGATGATACTTGTTTTTTGTTAATTTCGATATTTCCAATCATTCTAATCTTTGGGACATCTTGGTTACCCTGAATTGCTTTTTTATAGATTCTAAAAAAATGGTCTTCATATTCTTTTAAATATTCACCAACAAAAATAATTTCATTTTTCTTTTTATTGTTTAAAGAAGGTATATAGGAGTCATCTATTCCTGTAGGTATAAATGATATTTTGTAGTTATATTCTCCTTCATATTGATCGTTAAAAATTAATTCATAAGACGACGACAACACCGTAATATGATCAGCATATTTAAACGTATCGTCTTGAATTTGCTTCTGTAATTTATATACATGAAAGACATCAGAGTGCATTCTTTTAGCATAAGTAATAGGATCTCTAAAATCTGAAACCCATTTTATATCTGTTGTTTTTTTTAATTCTATACCAATTTGATTGGTTGTAAAAGGTAAACAGGTTGTATATATAAATTGTATACCTTCTTTTTCTATTAATTCTTTAGCTTTTTTGATTGCAGATTTTTTCCAAGTCCAAAATCGATCAGGTTTCTTTAGGTAGTTTTCTAATAAATAGTTATAAGTCTTTCTGAAGAATGTTTTTTTAACATGACATTCATCAGATTTCAAATCTTGTTTATTCTGATAATGCGCTTTTGATTTTAAAGTTTTATAAGTTCTGTCTTTGCCAGTGAACCACATATACAATCCTCTAAGACTTGGTTCTATATATTTAGTACGATGAATCGATATTCCTTCAAGTTCATTTAAGAGTGCAGGATCTTCATTGTAATTATAATTGGTATCGACTGTTAATATTTGTGGTTTCCAGCCTTCTTTTTTAAGATATTTTGCAAGTTTGTGTGCTCTAAAGACAGCTGCATGAGATTCTGGAGCACAAAAGGGTGTTATAATGAGGATCTTTTTATTCATACAGCCTATATAATTTATTAGTATAATTCTCCACACTGTATTCGCTGACCTTGTCTAAAGCATTTTTTGAAAACAAATTATAATCATCAGAATTAATTAAAAGTTCTGCTTTCTTGGCTAACTTACTATGGTTTAAAGCTTCGTAAATATAACCTTCAATTGAATTGGTAATAATTCTTTGTATGCCACCAGAATTTGGTAGAATAACAGGTAGTCCACTAGCCATGGCTTCAATACATACAATGCCAAAAGGTTCATAAGGTGCGCTATGCACATATGCATAACAATGTGGCATTATATGATGCACATCATTTCTATTTCCTAAAAATAAAATTGAGTTTTCAATCCAAAGCTCTGTTGTAAGTTTTTCTAGTTTTTGCCTGTTTTTACCGTCGCCACAAATCACTAATCCCGCGTCAATATTCTTTTCTCTCAATTCAGCTATGGCTTTTATACTTACATCAATACGTTTATTGACTCCTTCTCCCATTGAACCCACCGTAATGAACATGTAATTAGGCAATTTTTTTTGTAGATTTAGATATTTTTTTAGGTCTTTATCTGATTCCGGCTTAAATTTGAATAAATCAACACAGTTGTACATCACTTTCAATTTTGAAGCACTAACTTTATGTGCATTAATTACCCATTGCTTCAATTCATCGCTACATACAATGATTTTTTTGAAAATGAATTGAGAGAAATAATTCAAAAATCTCATCTTTAGAGAATTCATATAGATATCACCCTGTTCAAAGCCAATTCGTTTTTTTATACCTAATCTAAAAGCTGCTGTATTAACTAATAATCTTGACCAGGTTAAATGCGTTTCAACTACATCAGGTTCTAAGATCTTTAATTGACTCTTTACTTTATTGTAAGCTTTTAAAAATTGTCTTTTTTGAAATAAGGTTTCTAAATTTAATTCAACTACATCTACTTTCAATTTTTCAGTCTCAACTTCAAATTCGTTTTTTCCGAATAACACGTATATATAATGACTATCCTCTGGATATTGTTTTTTTAAATCTTTTATAATAGTTAAGAGGTGAGTTTGTGCACCGCCCATTTTTAATTCATCTATGGAATGAAGTATTTTCATTTATGACAATCTATTGGAAATTATTTTTTTTTCATATGTATTCATTAATAGATAAGATATAATCATAACAAAAAGAGAGTATATAATAGCTTTAAGAATAAAATTTAACCAGCTTACTTCATACATACTATATATGTAATTAAGGATTAAAATAAGCGAAGTGAATGCGAGTAAAATTGAAAATATTCCTTTGAAGAAGCTGTGAATATTTAAATTAATTTTATTTAAATAATATAAGTTCATTATTACCCACTGTAACAAAAATAGTGGAATCACTAAGCCAATAATCATGCCTATTTCGGCATAAGAATAGGATAAATAGCCTCCAATTATCAAACCTAGAACACTAGCAATTAAAAAACTCAATGTTTTAAATTTCAAAAGTTTTTTAGCTTCTAGAATACTGTGTGCATAACCTTGAGCTATAGGCATGATATAGACTACCATAATTAACAATGCTATATAATAGGAATTTTGGTAAGTCTGGCCGACCCAAAGTTCAATAAAGTCTTTTCCTATGACCACGAAGCCTCCAAATACGAACAATAATAAAAAGAGTGAAACTCTAGCTACTTTTGTCATTTGCTCAGTAAGAACCTTTGGAGTGGAGTTATTAAAAACACTTTTTACTGCTTTTGGTAAAATTAATCGGTTTATTATATTCCCAAATGTTGTGAAATAAATTCCTAGCATCACTCCGATGCCAAATATGGCCACAGTTACTGTGTCCAGATGAGTTCCTAAAATAACCTGTCCTGACCTCCACTGAAACTGGTAAACCAAACCAAAAATGAATATCCATATCGAGTAACTAAAAATATCTTTGACATAAACCCATTCAAATTTTTTCAATTTAAATTTTACATCCAGCTTTTTAAGCACATACCATAGAGTCACAAGAATAAATCCTAGGTTGAGGATGCTATCTAAGATTACTATCCCTAAAGCATCAGCTCCAAGATTGAGTATAGCAACAACCATTATCACCCTAAGTACATACTTTGCTATTGAAAGTATTCTTGGAAATACAAAAGCTTCATAACCTGTACAAATTCCAGTGAATGCTCCTCCAGGTAGTGTAAAACCAAGATTGATGATCAAAATAATAAGCATCCATTTAGCTTTCTGTAACTGTTCAAAGTTTAATGTGTCTCTAAATAAATTATCCACATTGAAGTAGAAAATGATACCAAAAAGCACTAATAATACACCTATACCAGCGTATATCAATAAACTTATAGCTAAAAAATTTGCTTCTCCCTTCTTGTCTTTTTGTGCTTTATATTTAGCAACATATCTAACTATTGCATTATTTAAACCTAAATCTAAAATTGATAGATATCCTACAAATGCCCCAATTAAAGTGTAAAGCCCATACTCTTCATTACCAAGCATTTTGATAATATATGGGGTTATAATTATTCCTCCAATATTCGTTATACTCAATTTTATATAAGAAAGAAGAGCTGCTTTTTTGTAGGTATTCAATTCACAAATAATATTTTCTATACCACTCTACGAAACTAACTACTCCTTTTTTTATATCTGTATTCGGCTCGTAATTAAAATCTTTCTTAAAGTCACTTGTATCTGCCCAAGTTTGAGCAACATCTCCAGGTTGCATGGGGAACATTTGTTTTTTTGCCGTTTTGCCAGTTATGGTTTCAATAGCTTTGATAAAATCCAATAATTTTACCGGGCTGCCGTTGCCAATGTTGTATAGGCTATAATTATTTTGACTAGGTTGATTTTGTAAAATTGTCTTTTGAACACCTTCTACAATATCATCGACATAAGTAAAGTCACGAGATAAGTTTCCGTTATTAAATACTTTAATGGGTTTGTTTTTTAAAATGGCGTCTGTAAATAAAAACATAGCCATGTCTGGTCTTCCCCACGGTCCATAAACCGTGAAAAAGCGTAAGCCTATAATCTGTAAATCGTATAAATGACTGTAAGTATAAGCCATCAATTCATTGGACTTTTTAGTAGCTGCATACAGGCTGATCGGCTGATCAACCGAATCTGAAGTTTCGAATGGTACTTTACTATTATTCCCATACACACTAGAACTAGAAGCATAAACTAATTTTTTAACTTTATGCTGCCTCATGCATTCTAGTAAATTAAGAAACCCCACAATATTTGAATCTACATAGACTTCAGGGTTTTCGATACTGTAACGAACTCCTGCTTGGGCAGCTAGATTACATACCACATTGAAATCAAATTTTTCAAAAAGTCTTGGTAATTCGTTCCTATTTTCTAGATTTAATTTTATAAACTGAAACTTATCTTCATAAGTATGACTTGAAACTAAATGCCCTTCAAACACCTCTTCTACTCCAAGTTCCTTCAGTCTATCGAGTTTAAGTTGCACGGAATAGTATCCATTGATGTTATCAAGACCTATGACCTTATGCCCTAAATCGAGAAGCTTTTTGCATAAATGGAAACCGATGAAGCCAGCGGCTCCAGTAACAAGGATGGTTTTCATTTTTAATTTGGTTTATAGTTTACACTCTTCAATTGACAGTGAATAGTGATTTGTGACTGGTCATTTTTTTTTCGTTTCGGTTAACTGGCAACGGCCAACTTTTCACTCATTGCTACTCACTTCATGGTACGGCTCCGCCGCAGTGAGTCCCATTTTAAGGTCACTGTGGCACTTTAAATTTATTTACGTAAAACCGTCTCAAAGCGATTCAACGAACAGCTTTTTTAAATCAATATTTTAGGGAAACACTTAGGTTTTAGCACTCAATACATCATTAAATAGGCTATTGCAAAGTAGGTGAGTTTCTTAAAAAAAACCAAAGGAATTTCGAAGTATTTTTGTTCGATTAGTCGAATAGTCGTGTAATGGTATCGTTGGGGAGATTTAGTCAAAGGGTCTGGAGTCAAGGAGTGAGCTGGTGTATCGGTAGATCGGCAGACTGGTATATTGGTCAACTCTAGTCAGGGAAGTTTATCTGCTCGTTTGTTCGTGTAGTCGTATAGTAGTGTAATGGTGTAGTTGGGGAGATTAAGTCAAATGGTCGAGGAGTCGAGGGTGAAATAGTAACTAGTGGACTGGTGGACTGGTAGACTAATAGACTTGTGTACTGGTTAAATCAGTTTTTGGTTTTCTGTCAACAGTTTAGCGTTTTTCGATGAATTGTATAGTAGTGGAATAGTAAAGTGGTAAAGTGGGGAGTCTGAACTTAATTCTAAATTATTAATTAAAACTTATGGTTTTTGGTCATTGAGTGTCACGCTTATTGCGTGATGTATCGAAATGACCTTAATACTTTTATTTTTTCAATTCAACGCCTTAGTTATTTTTGATTTATTTATCACTTAAAAGCTTTCAATGTGATTATTGCTGTCATTCTTTTTGTGTTGGATATAAATAAAAATCCATAGAGATAATTATACCTTTTAGGGTTGGGTAAAGAATTGATTATCCTAATATTAATTTACCGTTTTCCCTTGAGGGAAATGTCGATAGACTAAGGGTGTTTTTATGATGAATCTTTAATTAGTGTTGTGATTCCATAAAAAATAGGCCCGTTTGGATTTCAAAAATCAGATTTGACATTTAGAATTTCAAATTTTCTGTCTCACCTCTCACGGACTCAAAAACTACTTTTACTAATTCCTATTTCCTATCACCTAAAACCTTTTATAAGTCACCCTTTAGGGTTGAGGCAAAGAATTGATTATCCTCATATTAGTTTACCGTTTTCCCTGAGGGAAATGTCGATAGACAAAGTTTTTTTATGGTGAATCATTAATCAGTGTTGGTAATTCCATAAAAAAGTAGGCAAGTTTGGATTTCAAAAATCAGATTTGAGATTTAGAATTTCATATTTTATTGCTCTCCACTCGCGGACTCAACACCTCAAAAACTGATTGCCAAGAATCTAATTGCGATAAAATAGCTCCTTCACTGTGTTGCTTTTCCTTCAGGATGACAGACTAATCAATTTTAAATTATGAATTAAGAACTATTAATTGATATTCTTATCTTCTAAGCCTCTTAAAAACTCAAGAACTCATAAACTCACGAACTCTTTTCACCTATCCGTGTAATCGAGTAGTCGTAAATTTTGAATTGTGAAATAGTCAACCGGTTTACTAGTCAACTCTATTTAGGACTCTACACTCTACAAACCGTCAACTGTAAACTGTTGACAGTCAATTGAAAAACAGACAACCGACAAAAATTAAACCTTAAGCCTTATCTTTAGTCCTATAAAAAAATTGATTTATGAGATATATATTACTATTTGTCTTTGCCATGAGCCTTCAAGTAGGTGTGGCACAGGATAAAGACGCTAAAAAATTAGATTCCATTTTAGAGACCATGCCTAAAAGCGAAGGCCTTATCACCTCTTATTTTGAAGATGATAAACTCTATTTCAAATTCCCAGAAGAAGTGTTGGAAAAAGACCTACTTATGGTGACCCGCCTTAAGCAGCTGCCCGCTAACTATTCAGCTTACAGAAACGCAGGCTCCAAGACCTCGGAGCAGATGATTCACTTTGTTAAAGTTGGCAAGTCTATCGATTTGGTGCAGGTCTTAACCACCAATGTGGCTGACGAGGAAGACCCGATTAGCTTAAGTGTGGCTCAAAATAACCTCAACCCTATTTTAGCCTCCTTCCCTATCAAATCTGAAGAAGGAAAGGACATCGTTATAGAAGTCTCTTCTTTTTTTAATGCAGACTCCCCTTCTTTCAATATTATTCCAGACCGATTAAAAACAGAATATAAAATTGGAAGGGTAGACGATAAAAGAAGCCGTATCAATTCGGTAAAAAGTTTTCCACGTAACACAGAGATCACGCACACCCTTACGTTTCCTACAAGTAAACCACCTCGAGGAAATTCTACCAATACCTTTACCTTTCAGGTGAACCATTCGATCATTGCCTTACCTGAAAACCCTATGAAAGTCCGTTACGAAGACTCCAGAGTGGGCTGGTTTGGCTTAAGAAAATACAATTACAGCTCAGACGCCCTAAAATCTGATGAAGTCAGATTAGTTAGACGCTGGAGATTAAAACCTAAAAACGAAAAGGCTTATGCCAGAGGTAAATTGACCGAACCCAAACAACCTATCGTTTACTATCTGGATCCAGCAACCCCAAAAAAATGGAGAAAGTATTTTATTCAGGGTATTGAAGACTGGAATACTGCCTTTGAAAAAGCAGGTTTTAAAAATGCTATCCAAGCGAAAGTCGCTCCAACTCCAGAAGAAGATCCTGACTTTAGCCCGGAAGATGTCAGATTCTCTACCGTTAGGTATGTTGCTTCTACCACTAGAAATGCCACAGGACCTAGTGTTTCTGATCCTCGAACGGGTGAAATCATCGAATCGGATATCATCTGGTATCACAATCATTTAAGATCTTACCGAAATCGTTACCTATTGGAGACTGGTGCAGCTAATCCTAAAGCGAGAACCTTAGACACACCTGAAGAGGAAATCGGGGAAATGATGCGTCGCGTCATTTCTCATGAAGTAGGTCATGCCTTAGGACTACCTCATAATATGAAAGCCAGTTCTGCTTATGACGTGGAGTCCCTTAGGTCTGGAGAATTCACGCAGAAAATGGGGATTGCAGCCACGATTATGGATTATGCCCGGTACAATTATGTAGCCCAGCCAGGTGATGAAAACATTCGCTTCGTCAGACAGCTAGGACCTTACGATGATTACGCCATTGAATGGGGCTATCGTTATTTCCCTGATAGCTCACCAGAAGAAGATCAGAAAATTTTAAAAAAATTCGTAGATGAACGCAGTACTGACCCATTATATATGTTTGGTGGTCGTGGAAACGATCCGGATGCCAAAACGGAAGACATTGGGGACAACTCTGTAAAGGCAAGTACTTACGGCTTAAGCAATTTGAAAATTGTTGCTGAAAACCTGGAAGAGTGGACGACCCCTACGGGGCAAAACTACGATGACCTGGAGGAACTTCACGGTGAATTACTAGGGGTTTACAGAAGATACATCTATCATGTAGTGGCTTCTGTTGGTGGAGTACATCAAACCTTATTACACAAAGGACAAGAAGGCATTCCTTATCAAGTGGTATCCAAAGAAGATCAGCTAGAGGCTTTAGAGTTCATCAATGAAAATGTGTGGACTCCACAGTATTGGCTAAATGACGAAGAGCTAGTTTCTAAGTTTGCAAGAACAGGTAAATTAGAAACGCTTATACAGCTCACTAAAGGTGTGTTGAATCGAATGACTGATGCCGATCAACTGAACAGCATGTGGGACGCGAACTCATCGCTTCCTGGCAATGGTTTATCGCCAAAAGAACTGCTTGACATCTTAACTAAAGATATCATCACTTCGAGAACAGAACCAGATGCTGTTGAACGCGAGTTACAAAAGCATATGGTACATCAGCTTATCACTTTAGAAATGGATGAAGACTTAGCCTTGGAGCTTAGAGGTCATGCTTTGGCTCTACAACAAGAACTGTTATCTGATTTTAATTCCAAAACCGATACTGGAAATAAAGCCTTAAATGCACATTATAAGTATATGGCAAAAATGATTGAAGACGCGATTAACAATAAGAATTATACGTATAAAAAACTATAAAACAACACTTTAAATAAGTTTGAAATACAAATCATTGAAAAATTTGACTTTTAAATTTTAACATTTGAGCGCAAAAATAGAGCTAAAACCGTACCAATTGTACGGTTAAACCGTAATACAAAGTCAGATTAAAAAATGATATTTGTATAACTAAACCATGAACTAGTGTATCAAAATTTCATCTGATTTTGAGACCGTTCCAATGAAAAAGCAAGACTTTGTGGTCTTGCTTTTTTTGTTTGTATCATTTTAAATATTAGGAAGATACGCTTAAACCGGAACCCATAAATTCTCATAATACTGATAAATGTCATAGCTAATTATTAATGGGTTTGAGATCTTTAAGAAGATTTCAAATACTTATCATTATGAAAACGACAGCTATTAAAAAATTAATGACTAAAAATCTCGTCAAACTCAACATTAGTGATGAACTGACTAAGGCAGAATCCTTATTCAAAAAACATAATATTCGTCATCTCCCGGTGGTTAATGGTGATCATATTGTAGGAATGTTGAGTTATAATGACCTTTTGAGAATTTCTTATGCAGATGCTACAGATGACGTTGGGGATGTCATAGAAACCACCGTTTACAATATGTTTACTCTGGAACAGGTGATGTCTAAACAAGTGGCTTACGTCAATGCAAACGACCCTATAGAATTAGCAGCTGATCTATTTATCTCAGAAAAATTTCACGCCCTGCCCGTCGTGGATCAAGATAAACTTGTAGGTATTCTCACGACTACCGATATGATTCGGCATTACAATTCGAGATGTAAGTAAACTAAATAGGGCGTAAAGATTGATAATCTTTACGCCCTATTTAGTTTCATCCTTTTCAAAATTATTCTACAATTAATTTTACAGATTGACTGGACATTCCATCTGTTAATCTCAGGATATAAACTCCAGATGAAATATCCTCGTTTAATTTGACTTCAATAGTAGAAGTATTGTTTAAACTTTGATTCATTACCTCTCTGCCTTGAAGGTCATAAAGTTGAATATTGACGGCTTTAGATTCAAAAATATTCTGAGAAATGCTAAATCGATTGTTATTAATCGGGTTCGGATACACTACAACCGAAGATTCAAAATCAAAATTATCATCTCCAAGTGTCACATTTTCAAACCTGATCACAAACCTATCGGTCGCAGTGGACTCTGGAATGGAATTATCTAGAGTGAATGAATAGATTGTTGTTTCATCAGTTGTTAGCTCTATAGCGGTCTCTAAGTATTTATCCCATAAGATGGCCTCAGCAGTTGTAAGGTGCTTAGGATTAATTTCCCATCGGTAAGCCGATTTTGTAGCACCCCCAAAATATAATGGTATACTGTCTTGTTCGCTTGGCATGCCTCTCGTTTCAATAGCCATATACTTTGGATTCCTGTTAATCGCTACTGACTCCCTGTAGTTCCAAATTTTAGTGGCATCCAACGTATCTTTAGCATTATTTGCTCCAGGTCTAAATTTCACCTTGACTCCGTCAACAGCTTTAGTTTCCGAATCATCAAAAAACAGATTAATCGACAGGTCTGAGGTATCTTCTGGAAGACTAAATGTTGCATTATTTCCTGTTGCTGTAGTTTTATAAGACTCCCTAAAGACTACAGCCGGGGTAGCTCCAGAACTTATTGTTTCTACAAAAAAGGCCTGGTTAGGGTCTAAAAATTGATCCGCATCAGAACCTGAAGGAATTGGTGTACCGTTACTCAAATCTACAGTAGCATAGCCCCCTATATCTCCTAAGGTTGGATCATAAATATAAACAAACTGAGAATTGACTCCAGACGAGTTTCCACTTCCAAGAAGCGAAGTCATATCAACTTTAGCTTGATAAGGATTTCCTATAAAATTAAACTCATCAACAACCGAAGACACATCGTTTACGCCTCTAGATCCTACTACAAGCCTGCCGGTTGTTCTTAAAGTCGTGGATGGACCTACAGCTGTATTAGAATTTAAGGTTGTAGACCTATCCCCTCTTATCAATAAAGCATAAGCCTTACCTGGAGTAAAATTTGTAGCATCTGTATTCGCAATAGGATTCCAAAGTTGTCCTGTGGCATTCCATTCATACATGGAGGCATTACCAGTTGATGTCGCATCAAACCCGTTAGAACCATCTGTAGATCCTGTAATATGGGTTCCAAAACCTGGATTTGGATCAATATTGTTAACGTCGCCAGACTGAGTATTGTTCACTCCTTCCTGCCAGTTAGCGTTAATAGATTCATTAGAAATGACAGAAGAAGATAAATACCTGAAAGCTCTATTATTACTTGGAATAAAGCGTTCAATTTCAAAATTCGTTCCTACCAAACTCCTATTGACTGCGTCAAATTCTCCTAAAGCAGCCGTTTCTCTCTCTGTGCTTCTAAAAATCACCTTACCAAAATTTGCAAAATCTCCGTTGAGTGTTATCGCATCCTCAATAATTAAGGTCGCCCCCTCTCTTACCACTACATCGGAAATTTCGCTTAAGGCAGTTAAAGTAGCCGTGCCATTTTCTACAAAGATACTTTTAGCATTATTGATACCAAGGTCTACATTATCCGGAGAGTCTCCAACCCCAACAGCGGTCCAGGTATCGGTATCGTTGCTATATACAAAATCATTATCCCCTACTCCAGGAGTTGGATCTGCCTCAGTTATAAGGTCCTGTTTTATCCATTCGCCAGCCTCATCATATATTGGATTGGAATTTCTGATGTTGGGAATATCCCTGTAGTATCTTCCATCACTGTAATCCCAGGTAGGCTTTCCTCCATTATTATCTATTGTTCCGTGAATATCCACTAAGGAAGCCTCAGTGTTTAAAACAGATAAGTAATATGCATCAACTCCATCTGAAGTGATCACACTCGAGCTTTGTAGATCTGGTGTTATGCCTGAATAAACACCAGAAAATGTCGTTGCATCTGCAAAGCTTACGATATAATAAGATTTCGGAGGTAAAATACCTGTTAATTGAACACTATTTCCACTTATGGCGTTGTGCAAATAATAAGACTTGTCTGAAAAATCCAATGTATCAACACTCATATTAAATAGTTCCACGAATCTTAAGTTACTATCTGTAAAACCGCTATCAAAAGGTGCTGCCACCTCAGAGATCAACAGATCAGTTTCAAAACTAATATTGAACTCGTTACTATCCACATCGGTGAATCCTGTAACACTTGCTGTAAGAGTCAAATTAAATCCTAGCGCATCATGCTGTAAGGTATTGAAGTTAGCAAAGCCTGCGGCATCAATTGTATTGGTCACGGGGTCACCAATCAGACTTCCTGTGGAACTAATGGAAACAGTTTCCCCTACGCTATCAAGATCCAGGTTACCGTTGGCGTCAGTATCGGCCACTCTAACCGCTGGAACCATATTCTCATTTAAGACTGTATTTGTAGGCTGTACAATAAATTCGAGCCCGTCTCCAACCACATCAATTAAGAAGTCATTGCCTTCAAAAGCAGAAATAGAGTTAGAGAAGATTGAACCATCGCTACTGGCTAGCTGGTCCTCATTTCCTTCAGCAATTGCCAGCTGAATCGCTTCTTCATCAGTAATACCACTTTGGTTTAAATACAGACTCAGAGTATAGGATTTAGAGGTGCCATCAGCCACCAAAAATATATCATTAGGATCTACTACAATATCTACTATGAGTTCAGTTGGAGTAATAGTTAAGTTTGGATCACTTTCAATTAAATCCAGGCTGTTCACGCTTCCGTCTGTAATTGAAATTCCCTGAATAACATCAGACCAGTCAGCAGAATTAAGACTTCCAGCTACAAATTTAAGTCTAGTGACCGTAGTTGGTAAGGCATCAAAATTCCCTGAATCGACAATGTCAAAGCTAAAGACCTCTTCAGCTTCAGCCAATTCATAATTTAGATCTGCTATGAGTGTTCCCGAAGGTATTTGAGTGCCAGGCGCCGTTATGTCAGAATCTCTGGCATTGGAGTTTCCAGTCAGTTTTACATTATCTAATCCAGAATATCCAGTTAGTCCGTCATTTTGGATATAATAGATAAACGAAACTTCCTCTGTTCCTGGGTCTACAGGTATAGATACTGTGCCAGAATCTGGGGACGTTACCCCTCCTTCATATAATAAAACTTCACCTTGAGAAACACCATCAAAAAACACCTCGTAGGCTAAACTGTCACTTGAGGCATTATAACCATTTACTTCCCAGTCAAAACTTAAATTAACGTCTGTAAACCCAAAAATATTAACCGTTTCAAAGTTTAATGTCGCTATACCAGAAGTGCCATCGCCATTGTTATCATTTAGGTCGTTTTCTCCGAATATATTATCGACAAAACTACCGCTTGCAAGAGGAGAAGCATCCCCAGAGTTTATCACTCCAAAAAATCCATTTCCCCATCCGTTATCAAAGGTTGGAATACTGGTAGAATAGTTCCATTGAGGGGAAGTGCCATCAAAATCCTGAACAGCGATTACTGGAGTGCCCACATCAAATAAATCAGTATCTAAAGAGGATGGACTCACCGAAGCTTCAGTAGTCGTTGCTGTTAAGAAAAGGTTGGTAGCGACTGCAGAATATGCAATATTCGGAAAGGTCGCTACACCCGCCACAGCTGGAACTGGCGACAGTGGATCGACTAAGGTTCCTCCACTAGAAGTTAAACTTACATCTGTGGTAATTGAAGTATCTATATTTCCGTTGGCGTCGACATAACCAAACTGAACCGCTGGATTGATAAAAGCATCCACCTCTACATCTGTTGGTTGCTGTAAGATGGCAAAATCTGTAGCTATAACATCAATTGTGAATTCATTTCCAATCACATCACCTCCTGTAAAATTAGAATTGAATTGAGAACCTGTAAAATCCGCAATAAAACCGGATGTATTATCAGCGCTGACTTGAAATTCCAAAACACTTTGATCAATAATGTTAGTCGTAGCAAGTATAATATCTAAAGAGAAATTAGCCGTCGCTCCGTCACCAACTGTCACAAATGCATCGGGTGTGAATATAAGTTCTGAATCAGTAATATTGTAAGTTCCTGGTATTTCTGCACCCGTATTATCGTTTACAATTGCTTGTTGAAGAGTAGAGGACCAGTCGGCCGTGTTGTCTGGGCCTGGCACAAAACGCATCTGGCTGACTTCTGTTGGTACGCCATCACCGCTGCCAAAATCTGAAATCTGGAAATTAAACACAGGTGTAGAATTCACTGTAGAATTGGCTGCTATGAGAGTTGCACTTCCTACTTGGGTGCCTGTAAAAACAACTTCAGAAGTCTCATCGTTGGAAATTACATCAAAGAAATTACTTAAAACTGAAAATGGATCTGTAGAAGTTGCTGTTAAAGTTAAATCAGTACCAGACGTATTATGGACCAAACTTGAAAAGGTCGCTACTCCAGACACTGCAGACTCAGTCACTGTAACTCCATTTAAATCACCTGAGGAAGTGATTTCTACTGCTCCGGTGGCGTCTGTATCTCGATTGCCATTCACATCTACAAATTCTACCTCAACATCTGGCTGCATGGTAGCAAATAGCGCTACTTCCGAAGGCTGCTGAGCGAAAGCAAGATCTGAAGAAACCACATCTAGGGTTACTTCATTACCTGTAATATCTGTAAAAGACGAACTAAACAGCGATCCTGCTGGATCGGACGTGAATCCAGAATTTTCACCTTCTATTTGAAACTCTATAACGCTCTGATCTACAATATCACCTGCTGTTGATAGAACAATATCAGCCGAAAAGCTTGAAGTGGTTCCGTTGGAAACTTCTACAGGGGTGTCTGGCGTAAATATCACTTCGATATCTGTGATTGTAGAAGAACCAGGGATTTCTGCTCCTGAATCATCTCTCACAATCACATCTTGCAGAGTCGTTGACCAACTAGCCGTGTTATCAGGTCCAGGAACAAATCGCATTTGATCAACATCTGTCGACAAAGCATCACTCGTTCCAAGGTCTTGGATATCAAAATTTAAGACGGTCTCAGACAAAACTGTAGATGTAACATCTGCTGCTACAATAGTCTTAGAGGGCTCCTGAGTGGTTGGAGCCAACACTACAGAGTCATCGTCATTGATAGGAAACCCTTCTAGTTTAACATTGTCGATTCTATTATTTCCACCAGCGCTAGTAGCTCCATTAAAGGTAATTCTTATAACTAAATCACTTTGATTATTAATACTGGATATAGAAGATAAGTCTAAAGATAAAATTGAACCTGGGGAAGTTACAGGTGTATAAGGGGAGCCACTTGGAAGTTCTGTAAACGCACCGCCTGTAGAATACTCAATCGTATTGCTATTAAAGCCTGTGCCTGTTCTTTGTGTCCAAAATGAAAAAGTTAAATCTTCAAAACCTTCAGAGGAAAAATTAAAGCTCACCGTTGAGCCGTTATCTTCATCATCTTTAACAACGAAAGCTTCTCCTGCAATACTTCCGGAGCAAGCATTGGTAGTTGACCCTCCAAAATCGTCAATATTCAAAGGATTAAAAGTATAAGTGATTGAACCATCACCGGTTACCCTATTATCCGTACCTACGGGTGTTGTAAATGGAAAAGTCCCATTAAAATCCCAACAATGTATAGTTTCCTGCTGCGCGTAATTAAACTGAATAGCCAATAAGAAAAATAAGAAAAAGCCTAAAAGCCTAGGATGTAGTAGTTTGGTCATAACTAAAGATAATTTGGTCAAATATATGAAAAATCGGTTTGAGTTAAACTCGACAAGGTCAAATTTAAGCCTCTATCTAATTCAAAATCAGCTTTATAAAGCAATAAAAGTTAACTAGAGCAATAATTAGTAAATATGTTAATCCTGATTTTAACTATATACGTTCAAATTAGAATACCGGTTGTCCGGAGGACATTTACTAAAGTAAACAACAAAACGAGGGTTTCAATTAAGCTTGTAACTGATTTTATTTTCTTCCAATTCTGAAATCAATTCTGGGCAAATATTCACTTTCTTAGTTTTGCTGGGCATGTGGATTTTAATTTTATCCTTCATTTCATAGACGACAAAATTCAGCACATGGTCTCCAGTGTGATTTGCAAATAAATCCTGTAAAGCCAGCACCTGAGCCTCATTTAAGTCGGCGACATCCATCTGAATGGTCAGTTTTTTAGCGTTTTCCTTCAGCACATCCTGGAGTTGTTTGAAGCCTAGAAAACCAATGCGCACTCGGCCTGGTTCACCGGTCTCCCGATTCGTAAACTGAGTCGCTTTGAGTTTGACGTGCACAAAATTATCCTGAATCAAGAAATGTCTGTATTTCAAGTACTCTTCCCCAAAAATCCAGAATTCATGACTTTCGTTGTAGTCTTCCAAGACAAAGGTCGCAAAGCCTTTTCCGGTTTTACTGACTCTGTGATTCACATCCGTTACAACTCCAGCGAGTTTAATTTCCTTATTGATGTGCTCTTCGATTCTAGACATCTGTCTTAAATCTGAATTACAAAAGGACTTGATCTCCAACTTGAAATCGTCCAGAGGGTGACCCGATAAAAACAGCCCAACTACTTCTTTTTCAGCCTTTAAAGTACGCATAGTATGCCAGGGCTCACAAGGCGGCACCTCCGGTTCTGGAATTTGCACCTCACTGGATTCGCCAAATAAACTCACTTGTGCCGAGTTTTTATTGTCCTGATATCTTGAGGCGTATTTGATGACCTTTTCTAAAAACGTGAGTTCGCCATCAGTCACCTGGAAGTATTGGGCACGATGTACCTCTCCTAAACTATCAAAAGCCCCAGCATAAGCTAGACTTTCAAAAGCTTTTTTATTGGCTGCCCGCAGATCTATACGTTTTGCTAAATCGAAGATAGACAGGTAGTCTCCATCCTTCTTTCGGTGCTCTACGATGGTGTTTACGGCTCCGCCTCCAACACCTTTGATAGCTCCCATACCAAAGCGCACCGCGTTATCTTTATTAACAGAGAATTTATAATAGGATTCGTTTACGTCTGGCCCCAACACCTCTAAGCCCATGCGCTTGCATTCTTCCATGAAGAAGGTCACTTTCTTGATGTCATTCATATTATTAGAAAGTACGGCGGCCATATATTCAGCAGGATAATGGGCTTTGAGGTAAGCGGTTTGATAAGCGACAAAGGCGTAACAGGTGGAATGAGACTTATTGAACGCATAACTGGCGAAAGCCTCCCAGTCTTTCCAGATTTTCTCAAGTTTTTCTTCATCATGACCGTTATCTTTCGCCTGATTGATGAACTTAGGCTTCAGTTTAGCCAAAACATCCTTTAGTTTTTTACCCATGGCCTTACGCAGGACATCCGCCTCACCTTTGGTAAAACTTGCCAGCTTTTGAGACAATAGCATCACTTGCTCTTGATATACTGTAATCCCGTAGGTTTCCTCCAGGTACTCTTGCATCACAGGTAAATCGTAAGTGATCTCTTCTTCTCCATGCTTACGCTTAATGAAACTAGGAATATATTCCATCGGTCCAGGTCGGTACAGGGCATTCATTGCAATCAAATCTTCAAACACTGTCGGTTTAAGATCTTTCATGTGCTTTTGCATGCCCGGCGACTCGTATTGAAAAATCCCTACAGTCTCCCCACGCTGGAAAAGTTCGTAGGTTTTCTCATCATCCAGCGGAAAGGCTTCAGGATCTAAATCAAGGCCATGACGAGCTCTTACAATTTCGACGGTATCTTTAATAAGGGTTAGCGTCTTTAAACCTAAAAAGTCCATTTTCAGCAGACCCGCGTCTTCCACTACCGAGTTATCGAATTGTGTGACATATAGGTTAGAATCTTTAGCTACAGAAACCGGTACAAACTTGGTGATATCATCTGGCGTAATAATCACTCCACAGGCATGAATCCCTGTGTTTCGAACAGAACCTTCCAAAATCCTGGCCTGATTAACTGTTTCTGCTTCAGGAGAATCCTGCTCAGAAAGTCCGACCAGTTCAATTACCTTATCGACGTCTTCAGTTCTAAACTTCGACCGAAGACCCTTTTCATCCAAGCTAAAAATTTTCCCTAGCTTAGACATGTCCGGGATTAGCTTCGCGATACGATCGGCCTCGTAGAGAGGTAAATCCAGAACTCTGGCCGTATCCCGTATTGCAGACTTGGCCGCCATCGTACCGTAAGTGATAATCTGTGCCACCTGATTCTCTCCGTATTTATCGATGACATAATCCATGACTTTACTCCGGCCTTCATCGTCAAAATCGATATCGATATCGGGCATACTCACCCGCTCAGGATTCAAAAACCGCTCAAAAAGCAAATCGTATTTTATGGGGTCAATATTGGTAATTTTCAGGCAGTAGGCCACTGCACTTCCCGCGGCTGAACCCCGACCAGGGCCAACTGAGACTCCCATTTTTCTGGCTTCCCGTATAAAATCTTCAACTATCAAAAAGTAACCAGGATAACCGGTATTGGCAATAACCGATAATTCAAATTCCAGACGTTCTTTGATGTCTTCACTTAACTCACCGTAGCGTTCTTTGGCTCCTTCAAAAGTGAGGTGTTTTAAATACGCATTTTCACCGCGTTTGCCTCCATCCTCATTATCCTGAGCATCCAGAAAACGCTCTGGAATTGAAAAGGCTGGAAGTAAGACATCTCTGGCTAAGTCGTAAGCTTCGACCTTTTCTGCAATTTTTTCGGTATTCGATATGGCCTCAGGCAAATCCTTAAACAAGGATTTCATCTCTTCAGCAGATTTGAAATAATAATGGTCGTTTGGTAAACCATAACGGTAACCTCGACCTCGCCCTATGGGCGTCGCCTGCTTCTCACCATCTTTTACACAGAGCAAAATATCGTGGGCATTGGCATCCTTCTGCTCGGCATAATAGGTATTATTGGTCGCTACTAAATTAATATCATGCTTTTGGGCTAAACGAATCAAAGCTTCATTAGCTCTTTCTTCGTCTTCCTGCTCGTGTCGCATGATTTCTACATAGAAATCATCTCCAAAGATTTCTTTCCACCACATCAAAGCCTCTTCAGCCTGCTTTTCTCCAATATTTAATAACTTGCTGGCAATCTCTCCGTACATACTTCCCGAAAGGACAATCAAATCCTCTTTATAGGTTTCGATGACCTTTTTATCGATTCGTGGAACGTAGTAAAAACCTTTGGTAAAGCCTATCGAAGACATTTTAGCTAGATTGTGATACCCGTTTTTATTTTTAGCCAAAATGACCACCTGATAGCCGTTGTCTTTATGAGATTTATCCAGGTGATCTTCACACACGAAAAATTCACAGCCAATGATGGGTTTAATGGGCTGGGAGGCATTGTCCTCATCAGCTTTAATGCTGGCATTGTGTTTTTTAACAGCATTTACAAAATGAAAAGCCCCCATCATATTGGCATGATCGGTAATGGCTACGGCCGGCATTTGGTGCTTTGCTGCTGCTGAAACAAGGTCGGGTACGGCTGTCGTAGATTGCAAAACCGAAAACTGTGTGTGGTTATGCAAGTGCACAAAACTCGACTCTTTTAACTGGACCAGATTCTCATCAAGCTCCGCCTTAGAGGGTGTTTTTTCTTCTGATTTTGCCTCCTGCTTTTGCTTAAGCTTTTGTGACGCTTTTTTTAAATTGACATGGTTAAGACCAACTTTTTCAATAGGCTGAGGGTACTTAGCCTTAAACTCTTGGAGATAACCAGGCTGAGCCTGCAACTCTTTTTCATTATAATTTCCAATACGAATCAACTCCAAAAAGCAACGTGTTGTTGCCTCCACATCGGCTGTAGCGTTATGGGCTTCGCTAAACGGTTCCCCAAACAAATATTGATGAAGTTCGGTGAGGGTTGGCAATTTAAACTTACCTCCGCGACCTCCAGGGATCTGACAAAGCTGTGCGGTTTTCTCGGTACAGGTATCCAAAACAGGCATGGAGGCCATAGGCGATTCCAGCTGAGTTCTATGGAACTCAGCACCCATCACATTCACATCAAACCCCACATTTTGTCCTACAACAAATTTGGATTTCAGAAGGGCTTCATTAAACTCCTCCAGTACGTAAGTTAAGGACTCCCCTTCTTCTTGTGCCAGGGCTGTGGATATCCCATGAATTCGTTCTGCATCGTAAGGGATATCGAATCCCTCCGGCCTAATTAAATAATCCTTTGCTTCCACCAAATTCCCCCATTCATCGTGCACCTGCCAGGCAATTTGTATCGCTCTAGGCCAGTTATCGGTATCGGTTACAGGGGCATTCCAGCGTTTGGGTAAGCCTGTGGTTTCGGTATCAAAAATGATATACATGCAGCGAAGTTTTGAGGTATAAAATTAGCAAAAAACAGAAGTTAAATTAGGATTTATTCTGAATTTGTGTCTGAAAGATTTTATGCTTTTAGACACTAAGCTTTCATTCCTTATTTGACTTCAATTTAGCGTCTTAGGCTTAGAAAAACGCTAAATTATATACCCTAATGATCTTGAAATCCTGAAATAGAATAGTTATTTTGTTTACTCGGGTAAAAGATGTCAGGGCTCTGCCCCTTTTCATAACATCATCAACCCATCTATCAAGATCTCAGGGCTAACGCCCCTCCATTGGAATTTACGTGTCAATCATTGCAATGAAGATGTCAGGACTAACGCCCCTATATTGAAATTTGAGTGACAATTATTTTCTTCGAAGATTTCAGGGCTTTCGCCCCTAATTAAAACTTATTTCACAATTATTAAAATAAAAATCTAGAGGCAAGAGTCACTTTAATTCAAACTAGAACTCATATTATCAAATATCTCGAAGCGCAAAGATTACTAGGTTTACGTCCCACTTTTTAGTTTACATCAAAATTATTACTACGAAGATATCAACGGAAAAGCTCATTTTCTACATTCCAATTTTATATCAAAATTCAGGGGCAAAGCCCTGAAATCGTAAAGACAGATATAAATGAGATTAAGGGACAGAGGCCTGACATAAAGTCTCAATTAATCATAAATTCAAAATCAATGAAAAATTAAAGAGCTAAAGCGCCTCTATCCAAATTCAAGTTTTAAGCTAGAATTAAAGAGCTGAGCTCTGAAGTCTTCGTGAAAATTAGTTGTGGTCGAAAAGATTAGGGACAGAGCCCTCAAATCATCGTGAGTCCAAAACTAAATTATCTTTAAGAGTGGTGTAGCCCTTAAGTTATCTTAGAAAAAAAGATGTTTCAGAAATTGAGGGACAGCGTCCTGAAATCTTAGTAAGTCCAATGCTAAACTATTTTCTTAAGGGGCGTAGCCCTGATATCTTACTTACAGCCTTATTCATCATACCACTCAAACACATACTTTGTATCATAATCCACTTCAAACTTTTTTAAAAACAATAAATGCTCTTCTCTAAAAGATTGCTTTTTATGATGTTCTGGCTGATTCAACACATACTTGACTACTCGATCTATATGAGATTTGGAATAAGAGAATGCTCCAAAACCTTTCTGCCAGCAGAATTTTCCTTTGATAAATTCCTTTTCATTTATCCACTTCGAAGAACCTGATTTCACCTGTTCCATCAACTTAGATGGCGATATATTAGGATGCATTCCGATAAAGATATGTGTATGGTCTGGATTACAATAGATAGCATAAGTTTTACAATTATGATGAGTTACAATCCCACACATCACCTTTTCTAATTCTTCCCTAAAAGATTCTTTAACGAAGTTTTGCCTTCCTTTTACGGAAAAGACAAATTGAATGTATAATTGCGTGTAGGTATTTGCCATTATTTTAAGTATGACAGCTATATACCTCTAATATATATCAAAAAATGATATAGAGATGTCAAGGCGATGCCTCTTCCTACAATATATTCATATCATCTACAACGATTGCAGAGCTACGCCCCTTCATTCATACTAAAATGATTGTAAAAATAAATAGTTAGATGAAGAGAGAGGGGGCTACGCCATTTGACTGGGAACCTGAAATATTACAAAATAAATAACAAAGCTTTACCCTTAAATTGGGGCAATTAAATATCAAAACATCGTGTTTTCGGAGACTACATCCTTAGTGGCATTCCTTTATCTTAATTTAAATTGCTACAAGAATAACTGACCTACGCTATTTATGAAGATTTGATTGTTCCAAATCTGGATCCTAAAAAGACGTGCCAAAAGTCTAATATCTCCACATAGGGGCGTAGTCCTGAAATCCTTATAAAATATTAACCTATAACAAAATTCGTAGGGACCTAGTCCTGATATCTGATTTACGATTTCGAAAAAATCAAACATTATCAGTCGACTAAATCTGTGCTTAAAAAGCAGATTTATATTATTATTTTTAGAAGCTACTCACTGATGATTTTATGCTGATGACTGATGGATTCTTCATGAATCGCCTTTAGGATTTTGGTGATGAATTCTTCACTCAAATTATGCTCTTCTCCAGCGGCGATCATCCGGTCTAAAATAAAATTCCAGCGTTTGGTCTGAAGAATAGCCACATTGTTTTTCTTTTTCAGAGCTCCAATTTCATCGGCAATACCCATACGTTTTCCCATCAGATCAATCAACTGATGATCTACAACATCTATTTTGGTTCTTAAGGTCTGGAGCTTATTCTGAAAGGCAGTCGCTTCGGTAAACTCTTTCCTCATCTTAAGATCAATTGTCATCTGGTCTAAAGCTTTTGGAGTAATTTGCTGCTTAGCATCACTCCAGGCATTATCTGGATCGAAGTGGGTTTCGACCATGATGCCATCAAAATTAAGATCTAGCCCAGTCTGGCAGATGTCAAAAATAATATCACGACGTCCAGCAATATGAGAAGGATCTAAGATGATAGGCAAATCAGGGTATTCGGTCTGTAAATCAATAGCAATTTGCCATTCTGGATTGTTTCTGTATTTGGTTTTTTCATAAGTAGAAAAGCCCCTGTGGATGACTCCTAAGTTTTTGATGTTCGCATCATAAAGTCGTTCTACAGCTCCTAGCCAAAGGGAAAGGTCTGGATTAACAGGATTTTTGACCAACACGGTTTTATCGGTTCCATTCAGCGCATCGGCGATCTCCTGAACTATAAATGGACTTACTGTGCTTCTTGCTCCAATCCACAATACATCGATGTCTGCCTTCAACGCCAATTCTACGTGGGTTTTATTGGCAACCTCTGTTGCTAGCTTCATGCCAGTTTCGGCTTTAGCAGTTTTTAGCCATTCTAAGCCTATAGCGCCTACACCTTCAAAATTTCCTGGTCTGGTTCTTGGCTTCCAGATACCTGCGCGCATTACGCTGGTATCGGTATCTTTTAACTGCTGCGCTATCTTAACGACCTGCTCCTCGGTTTCTGCACTACATGGGCCAGCAATCACCAAAGGGTGCTCCAAATTTAAAGCTTCTAACCATTGGCGCTGTGTGTTGTTAATTTCCATAATCTTACTTGTTTAAAATTCCGTTTAAAATTGGTTTTAATGAATTGACTTCAGCCAGCTGCTGATGTATATCTGAATAATTTTCGATTTCAAGTTGTCTTTTAAAAACCTTCAAATTCTCAATATAACCTTCTAAAGCCTGAGCTACTTCTTCACGATTTTCTTTAAAAATAGCGGTCCAGGTGACAGGGTTAGATTTAGCCAGCCTTACCGTGGAAGCAAAACCACTACCAGCCAAATCAAAAATAGTTTTATCGTTCTGCTCCATTTGAAGCACCGTTCTCCCCAGCATAAAAGAACTAATGTGAGACAAGTGAGACACATAAGCCAAATGCTTATCGTGACCTCTCGCTGTCATATACTTCAATTTCATATGTAAAGGCTCTACCAATGCTTTGGCGCGTTTATGAAGCTCTGGCCTTGTAGCCTCAACATCACAAAAAATCATGGTCTTATCTTCAAATAAGGAAGCAAATGCAGCTTCCGGGCCAGAAAACTCTGTTCCGGCGATGGGATGAGCTGCTAAGAACTGATCGCGTTTGGGGTGCTTTGCTATGGCTTCACAAAGCAGACCTTTGGTGGATCCCATATCGATCACCAAAGCTTTGGAGTGGACTTGGTTTAATATATCCTGAATCACTTGAGCTGACTTATCTACGGGTATAGAGACCACTACAACATCCATTTCTGAAATCTGACCATCCTTTAATACATTTTCGATAATTCCCAATCGCAGGGCTTTCTTTTCATGTTCAGGATTATTATCAACCCCAAAACGCTTAAAAGAAGGAAAGTTCAATTTTTGAGATAAAGCAAAAGACCCTCCAATAAGTCCTAAACCAACAATAGCTACATTCATACGGCTTTTGGTTTTAAAATTCTTTGTTTGCACACGTTGAGCTCCTCTTCGGAAACGCAAAGTGAAAATCGAAGATACTTTGCGCCATTAGAGCCGAAAACCGTTCCCGGAGTCACAAATATGTCACGATCGTAGAGCAATTCATCCGCGAGTTCTTCCGCAGTATGCTCAGAATTAATTTTAGCCCAGACGAATAAACTTACGGCATCCGTATTGACACTTAAATCTAACGACTCGCAGATGTCCCACACGATGGCTCGACGTTTCTTATAGACGTCGTTTTGAGCTTCAAACCAATCTAAATTCAATTTTAAGGCTTTAGTAGCTGCCTTCTGAATGGGAAAAAACATCCCGCTGTCCATGTTGCTTTTCACTTTGAGTACTGCTGAGACAAATTCAGAATTACCGACTAGAAAGCCCACACGGAAGCCGGCAAGGTTAAAGGATTTACTTAGGGAATTCAACTCGAGACAAACCTCTTCTGCTCCCTCTAATTGAAAGATTGAGAATTTGTCTTCAGTCAGAACCATGCTATAAGGATTGTCGTTGACTAAAAGAATATCATTAGACTTCGCAAATTGAATCAATTCCTGAAGCTTTTTCGAATTCACAGGTTCACCAGTAGGCATATTAGGATAATTGATCCACATGACTTTGACGTTTGATAAGTCAAGCTTTTGCAGGGCTTCAACATCTGGATGCCAAGATTTTGCTTCTACCAAATCATAGTAAAGCAGTTCTGCATTCAACAATTTAGTAGCGGCCTGATAAGTTGGATACCCAGGATTGGGAACCAGCACCTGATCGCCTTCGTTTAAAAAAGCCATAGAAATCAAAGCAATACCCTCTTTGGAACCCATCAAAGGCAAGACTTCCTGATCTTGATCCACAGTAACACCATAATGGGTTGAGTAAAAATTGCACATCGCCTCACGAAGTTCATCAAGTCCTTTGTAAGCTTGGTACTGATAAGCCCCCGGAGCCTGAGTGGCTTTCATCAACTCTTCGACGACCTCATCTGGCGGAGCCAAATCCGGGCTTCCTATACCTAAGTTGATGATTGGCTTGCCTTGTTTCTTAAGCTGTGCCACTTCCCTCAGCTTTTTACTGAAGTAGTATTCTTTGGTTTCCTGAAGTCGGTTGGATACTGAAATCATGACTTTCCACTTTTATATTGACCTACACAGGTCGGATTGATACTTATTTTTGATAATTCTGAAAATGCCTTCTGAAAATGAATCGGATTAGAAAAACTCACATCCACAATGAAGGAATACCTCCATATATCGTTAGGGATAGGAATACTTTGAATTTTTGATAGATTTAAGTGATGCTCGGCCATCGTATTCAATACCTTAGCAAGACTCCCCGATTCGTGATCAATTTCAAACTGAATGGTTGCTTTGTTAACTTCTGCTTGAATCTCTACCTGATTTTCAATGACGACAAACCGGGTTTCATTCAGGCTATTGTTCTGAATATCTTCCACAATAACACTTAAATCAAAAAGTTCTGCTGTTCCTTTTGGAACCAAAGCGCCCACGCCAAAGATTTGTTGCTGGGCAATAATTTGAGCTGGAAGCGCTGTATCCACATCTTCAATCAGATTGAGATGAACCTGCTCTGAAAAAAAATTACTGCATTGATGAAGCGCCATTTGGTGGGACCTTACCTCAAGCAAATCTGATAATTTCTGACCGGGAAGTGCCACTAAGTTATGACTGATATTTATATAATGCTCTGCAGTAATTTGGAGCTGATGATCCAAAATAAGTCTGTAATTGGGCAGTATGCTTCCTGCAATCGAATTTTCTATAGCCATCACGGCCTTATGAGCTTCTCCTGAAACTACGGCCTGGGTCAATCGTTGAAATGTAGTACACTCCAAGACCTCTACATCCTCGATTTCAAAAAGCTCGGTAAGAGCTTTGTAATGGTTAGATCCTTTAATTCCTTGTATGGCGACTTTATTTCTCATAAACTAAAAAAGCCTCGTATAAAACGAGGCTTTGTATATTTTGACACTGAATTTATTTCATATCAACCTCGTTTCGCTGGAATAGCAAAATAAAAGTTGTAATAAAAGTAAAAACGAGCTGACATATGTTCTATTATAATGGACTAAATTAAAATTTATTTTGAATAAACAAGTTCAAAACTGAATAAAATTCAATAATTTAATCTTTTAAGTAAGATTCCTGTCTTGGAATGGTTAAAAATTCTTTCTGACGACCATTGAGATAAATCACCTCTTCCCCGTCAAAATAGGCCCCTTCTTCCAGCATCACTCGAAATGGTTTTTGCCATTCTTCAAGATAGACTTCAGCATTCAGCTCTATTGCATAAACCGTGTTGGGGTAAAGTTGATAATTGCCAGACCCAGGAACTTCACCCTGGTTATCCCACATGCCTATAGTAGGTCCTGCAGCATGGCCATGATAACCCATGGGATGAGTATAGATGGTACCGTTGATATCTTCAGCTTTCATTTGAGTTCTGGCCGCTTTTAAAATTTCATTCCCTGTTCGACCCGTTTTAAAATTGGTCGTTAGAATATCTTGAAGCCTATTTCCTACAGCTAAAGCCTCAACGAGATAGTTGGGCACTTCTTTTTCATCAGCCTTTAAAACATAGGCCAATTGCTGGGTGTCTGTGTTAAGTCTTAAATATGTAATCCCAAAATCCATGTGGAGTACATCCCCAGGCATAATGACATCAGGATCTGGGTTCTTATCAAACGTTCTTAAGTGCTCTTTACTTTCTGCGCTTGCCCTTTGAATATCGACGGTAGGATGAAACCAGGCTTGAAGACCTAAAGCCCTTATTTTATCTCTATACCACCAAACTACATCCCTGGTACCGGTGACGCCAGGAGTAATGACTTGTTCAGACAAACCTTCCTGAATAATATTATGGGCTATGCTCTGCACATGTTTATAGGTCGCCATTTCTGAAGCAGTTCTTGTCTCCAGCCAACCTACAGCGAGCTCTTCTGCAGAGACCAGTCGGTTTTGATATTTTTTTGGCAGATGCTCAAGTAAGAGCTGATGCTCAGTGTAATTTAACCCATCAGCATGGCCAAAATCATCTGAAATATTGATTCCAATACGTTTTGGATTTCGTTCTTTGATCAGCTCAACTAATCGCTTCCATTGGTTAGGCACTTCTTCTGGATCCCAGGCTTTCTGAAAACGATCTCCTACATTATACCTTGCTACCGCAAGGGTTTCAACTTTATCACTACCATTTGGTTTATACATCAGCAACATGGTTCTCCTTCTAGCTGCAAGCCAAGTGCTGGGTAATAGTGTTTTAATAATAGGATCTTCGTTGTACTCTCTGGAAATGACCAGCCACATATCTATATCTGCACGATCCATCACCTCAGGTAAAATTGAGTCCAAACGTTCGCCAAGCCACCGATCAATCACTTTAGATTGTTCTTGCTGAGATAATATTGCAAAGTCCTGAGAATAGACAGATAAAGTGCAAAGAAAAGCCAGTAATAAAGTTGTTAATTTCATGCTTAAATAATTATTGAACACTAAAATAGGAATAATAAGCATAAAAAAAGCCTTAACAATAAATTTGCTAAGGCTTGATTTAAGTTTTATACTCAATCTAACTGACTGCTTTTAATTTTCTTAAGCTTGTCCGCTCCAGAGCTTTCTCAGCATAGGATTTGGTGACTTTAAATTCTGTTTCATCACTTTCTGGCAAATCAAACATCGCATCAGTGAATATGGCTTCACACAACGAACGCAAACCTCTTGCCCCGAGTTTATATTCTAATGCCTTTTCTACAATAAAATCGAGAGCTCCATCCGTAATTTGGAAATCGATATTATCCATTTCAAATAACTTTTGGTACTGCTTAATGATAGCATTTTTAGGCTCTGTCAAAATCAGTCTTAAAGTTTCTTTATCCAACGGATCCATATAAGTTAATACGGGAAGACGTCCGATGATTTCGGGAATCAAGCCATAATCTTTAAGGTCTTTAGGGATGATATACTGCAGAATATTTTCTTTATCTACACTCTCCCCTAATTTGGAAGCTCCATAGCCAACCGCCTGCATATTCAGTCTCTTGGATATGTTTTTTTCGATGCCATCAAAAGCCCCACCAGCTATAAATAAAATATTTTCGGTATTGACTTCAATAAATTTTTGATCTGGGTGCTTTCTTCCACCCTTTGGAGGCACATTCACTGAAGTCCCTTCCAAAAGTTTTAGTAAGGCTTGCTGAACACCCTCTCCACTTACATCTCTAGTGATTGATGGGTTATCACTTTTGCGGGCAATCTTATCAATTTCATCAATAAACACGATACCATGCTCTGCTTTCTCAACGTTATAGTCTGCAGCAGCTAGAAGTTTAGTCAAAATAGTTTCAACATCTTCACCTACATAACCTGCTTCGGTCAACACTGTTGCATCTACAATGGCTAAAGGCACGTTGAGCATTCTAGCAATAGTTTTGGCCACTAGTGTCTTACCAGTACCTGTTTGACCCGCCATAATGATATTGCTTTTTTGAATTTCAATATCATCATTGGATTTTGGCTGAAGCAAACGTTTGTAATGATTGTATACAGCTACAGACATCACCTTTTTGGTCTGGTCCTGACCAATCACATAGCTATCTAAAAATTCTTTGATAGCTTTTGGTTTTCTTAACTTCAATTCTGTAGTAAGCTCTTCTGTACTATCTTGTTTTGACTCTTCTAATACAATACCATGAGCCTGCTCAATACAGCGGTCGCAAATATGAGCATCCAAGCCTGCAATAAGCAAGTTGGTTTCTGCTTTTTTACGTCCACAAAATGAACATTCTAACTCTTCCTTTGCCATAATTTAGTCTCTTGTCAATATTTCATCGATCATTCCATAATCTTTGGCAGCTTCAGATTTCATCCAAAAATCTCTATCTCCGTCATTGTAAACCTCATCGTAAGATTTCCCTGAATGTTTTGAAATGATTTTATATAATTCTTCTTTCAGAAGGAGGATTTGATTGGCTGTAATTTCAATATCATCTGCCTGCCCTTGTGCGCCTCCCATAGGCTGGTGAATCATCACTCTGGAATGCGGTAAACCACTTCGTTTTCCTGCAGTTCCAGCACATAAAAGCACGGCACCCATAGAAGCAGCAATTCCTGTATTGATGGTTGCTACATCAGGTTTGATGAACTGCATGGTATCATAAATACCTAAACCCGCATACACGCTTCCACCTGGAGAATTGATATAAATCTGTATATCCTTAGACGAATCTGTACTTTCTAAAAATAATAGTTGCGCCTGAATGATATTCGCGACCTGATCGTTGATAGGGGTGCCTAAGAAGATGATTCTATCCATCATCAACCTGGAAAAAACATCCATGGCTACAGCATTCATCTGGCGCTCTTCAATAATATTTGGTGTCATCGCTGTAGGGATCATACTAGTGATGACTTTATCGTAATAATTAGTATTGACACCCTGATCTTTGGTGGCAAACTTTTTGAACTCTTTATCCATATTCATAGTATCCTCTGTTTTTATAACGAATATAGCTTGAAGCTAAACTCTAGCATACGTCTTTTACTAAATGTTAACTTCAAGCTATATGCTCTATCTTATGTAAGATCGATCTACTTGTATATCGTATCTACAAACTCTTTGTAAGTTACTTCTTTTTCTTTTACCTCCATCTTGTCTTTATAGAGCTCTAAAAGTTTTTGTACCATCACCTCTTCTGAAAATTGTCTCACTTGCTCCTGATTGGACATTAAGTTTTGAACAATTCCATCCATTTGATCTTCTGGGAAATCCATTTGACCAAACTGCATCATCTGCATCTTGATCTTTTCTTTAGCGACTTTCTTAACGTCTTCAACTTCAACCTTAAGATCGTTGTCTTTTGCGATCTTAGCCTCAATCAATTGATACTTGATGCCTTTTTCGCTCTTCTCATATTCTTCTTTAGCTTCTTCCTCATTCAGTTGCTTTTCACCTTGAGTCTGCAACCACTTCTGAAGAAATTCTGAAGGTAAGTCGATATTAGCTTTTTCAATCAGATGCTCTGTCACGTCATTGAAAAACTGCTGATCGCCTTGCTGTTGGAAAGTTTGTTTAGATTGCTCTGCAATTTTTTCTCTGGCTTCTTTTTCTGAAGTTACCTCACCTTCGCCAAAAGCTTTATCAAACAACTCCTGATTAAGTTCAGCTAAAATTTGTTCATTAATTTCTTTGATAGTGAATGTCAAATCGACTTTAAGCCCTTCAGCTTTAACTTTTTCGACTCCTAAATGTCTGGCTAAAGTCTCATCATCTTTAAAAAGCTTATTGGACTTTAAGGTGACTTGATCTCCTACTTTAGCACCAAGGAGTTCCTTTTTATTCGTTTTACCATCGATATCTTCAACTTTAAAAGTCGCTTCGTTTTCAATGCCTTCTTCCACATTATGGAATGTTCCCACTACGGTATACTCTTCTTTAACTTCTTCCTGAGTAACTAATTTACCGTACTGTCGCTGGATGGTCTTGATCTGATTATCGATCATTTCTTCATCAGCAGAAATATTATAATAAGTCACCGGACCTTCACCTTCCAGAGTGACATCAAATTCTGGAGCTAATCCTAATTCAAATTCAAACGTATAATCATCTGCATCCCAGTTAAGATCATCCTGTGGTTTTGGGAGGGGGTTTCCTAGAATATCCAACTTTTCTTCTGTGATATAAGAATTAAGTGAATCTTGTAGTAGCTTATTGACCTCATCTACCAGCACAGCTTGACCATATTGCTTTTTGATCATTCCCATAGGTACCATTCCTTTTCTAAATCCAGGAATATTGGCGGTTTTGCGATAGTCTTTCAGTACTTTTTCTACTTTTGGACTATAGTCCTCTTTTTCAATATTAATTTTGACTACAGAATTCAGTTGATCTTTGTCTTCTCTCGTTATATTCATTCTAAAGGATTATTTTTTTAAAAGTGCAAAATTACAATTTATTTCACTGCTTACCAAGTTTTTATAAACAGGCAAAGGTTTAGAATCCTTAAATAATTCTAAAATCAGGAGTCGTTCTCTGAAGGACTTAAGTGTGCATCTTTCTTTAATTTAAAAAACATAATCACATCAAAAATAAAATGAGCGGCCATTGCGGCGTAGAGATCAAAATACAAGGTGAGATATCCAAATCCTGCTGAAACCAATATTAGAAAAAAACCATAAATAGATTTCTTCCAGTCTTTTAAAGAAATATACCCGTGTAGTAATACAAAGAGAATTGCTGCTACCCACAATCCCATAAGTGGTTGAAGCGCACCTCTAAATAAGATTTCCTCGCCTACTCCTGCACAGAATGAATAAAAGAAAATATCTGTCCAATGCAATTCTATATCTTTAAACAGACTAGCGTAGAAAGTACTGGTCTCCTTTAGAAAAGACAGTTTCAATAATAAAAAACCCAGCAAAGCTGCTAAACCACCAAACCCAAGACCTGATGCAACAGAGAGCAACAACTCATCATATTGAAACATGTCGAAGTAATCTACATCGTCTACAAATGCAAGGATCAGATAGGCGAAACCACTAAACCCAAACAGAGTGAACACAGATAAAGAAAACATGGCCGTTTTAGTCAGCTTCATTTTAAATAAAATTTGAAAATAGATAGAAAACCATTTAAAATGGGCTTAGTGTCGTGATAAATCATATATTATCGTCTTCCCGAACGTTCTGCAACAGAGAAGAATATAGACTGCAGAAGGGATAAGAGAATACTGAACAAAACTGCCCACCAAAATCCATCGACTTCGAAACCACTGATGAGTCCATCGGCCATTAAAATGATGAGTCCATTAATAACTAGTAGAAACAAACCAAAGGTTAGAACAGTTACGGGGAGTGTGAAAATGAGAAGTATGGGTTTTACAAAAATATTAAGTAAAGCTAAAATTGCAGCAACAACTACAGATGTAAAAAAATCTTCTACATAAACGCCTCCTAAGATATTAGATAAAATCAAAACGATAATACCTGTCAAAATAATTTGTAGTAGGGTTTTCATCAGTATAGGTTTAGGTTGATATCAAAAATAAAAAAACTGCTACAACCTTTCAGCTGTAGCAGTTTTTTTTGTGATCTTTTGTTAATTTTAGTTGACGTTATCACTTAATGTGATGGTTCCATAATCTCCTAAGTTAACTTCAGGAAGATCGGAACCATAAGTCATGTTAATGGCTCTTAAGGTTTCATTAGCAACCAATGCATAGCCTCTAGGGGTTAGATGCACTCCATCCAGAGAAAATCCACCACCACTCACAAATGTGGAAGTAATAACTCCTCCAGGGAAGCTGATGCCCTCACTTACGGTTTGTAATAGGCCGTCAACATCGACGAAGGCTAAGCCATTAGCCTGCGCTAGACCTTGTATAGTTGCGTTATAAGACGTTCTTGCATTATCTATTAAACTGATTTCATCTGTTGTTAACACAAATTGATCTGATAAGGGAAGAGTAATACCTTGTGCAGAAAATTGTCCTGCGACTTCTTGAGGAAATCCTTGTGCTACAAGCGCAGCAACACGATCGGCATCTACATTTCCTATCACTGAACTACTGGTCAATAAAAGCAAGTCTTCAGGCTGAGCTTGTCTAGCTTGTCCGTAAGTATCTCCCAAAACTGCTGCAACTTGTGGAGCTGCTGCTGCAGGAAGACCAAAACTTTGCACCAATTGGATAAATTCTGGGTTTGGAGCTAAGGCTCCTTCAATTTGCGCAGAAAGATCTGTGAGAGATTCGTCTTCAATTACCACCGCACTAGCGGCGTCGGTTGAAAATTGTATCACGCGACTAGGCTGTTGTAATGCAACGAATACCTGATTTATGGCGCCATATACCATATTCAAAGTTGGAATTTGAGCTGCAAATGCAGGATCAGTAGGGTCTAATGGAGTCGATGGAACTGTTGTAAAAAATGGAATGTCTGTCACATCCGGAATGTTATAGACCACGCCACCTGAAGCTGAAGCTGTTAAGCCTTCAATTAAACCACTGTAGGCTCCAGCGAAAACGTTAGGGTCTGAGATATCGTTACCCGCATAAGTCGATGGATCTAAGTTACCTGTTTGATCAACTCCTGTTCCACCACTTGTTGCAAATCCTAAAATATCGTTATTTCCAATCCATAAGGAAAAGAATGTTGGATTTTGAGCAAGGGCATCGGCAAGGATGGTGGTTTGTGGTGAAGAAGCAAATCTTGCAAAATAAGGATTAGCCTGTCCAGCTAAAACTCCAGCGACATTCCCATAGCCTTCAGCCAATAAATGATAACTTTTTGCTCCCGGGACTCCCATATTATTAAAGGGTCCCTCAAGTATGTTAGTGATTTCTGTTTGTGGATCTCCAGCTAAGGGCTGAGGACCTACAGGTTGTCCTGCATTCGATGATAAGACTAATCTGTTTTGAGTGATCTGATTGCCATTTAATTTTAATCCCCCTAGATTATCTGCCATTAGGGGCTGAGTAAATTCTCCTCCACCAACGAGTTCAAATTGACCTGCTAAAATGTTAGGAAATGAGTTCTGTTGACCTTCTACGTAAAGTGCATTATCGGCAAATCCAGCAGTTAGTGAGTTTCCTAAAGCAACATAGTTAGAGAAATCTGCTTCACCATTGGTATACACTTCATTTTCTTCGATTCCATTATCAAACTCTGGCTCACATGCCATGAGACCCAAGGCTAAAAATGGTAAGTATTTTATATAGTTTTTCATCGTCTTAATTATAATTTATAAGTTACACCAATTCCTGGCAATAGTGCATTGGATTTATAAGTTCCTCTAAAAGGAACATTTTGACCATTCTCAACGTAAGAATCATAAGAAGCATCTACCTCTTTAAACCTTAAGTACAAGAATGAAGCATCTATAGCTAATTTTTCTGAAACCTGGAAAGATAAACCTGCGGTATAGCCGTTACCATCATTTCTTGGTGTTTCAGGTGCAAAAAATCCTTCCTGTACTGGAGACTCATCAAAGTAATAGCCTACTCTAAGCATTAAATCATCAGTAGCTTTATATTGAGCACCAAATCTATAAGTAGAAGCGTTTTTATAATTTCTTGGATTAATGGAAGTTGGTACATTAGGATCTGCAAAATCGATATCTAGCGAATTGTAAACATCCCAAAACGCACGTTGGTAATCAAAAGCGAATAGCCATTTTTCATTGGGCTGATAAGCAAAGCCCATGGTTAATTCTGCTGGTAGTGGAAGTGTTGCATCAAAAGCAGTGGTGCCGTTTTGAGGTGTTAATGTAGAATTTGGGAAATTCGCAAAAGTGGCTTCTCCTCCTTCTGCGTTGAGCAGAATTTCTGAACGGTAATTAAAACCTATTCTCAATTCTTCTACAGGAGTAAACATGAAACTCGCACTCCAGCCTGTATTGGTAACCCCTGAATCGTCTATGGTGATATTGGATCTGTTTCCCTGTTCATCAGTAAGTGTTCTGTTAGCATTCCTATTAAAGTTCACATTACCCGTTACAAAAATTGGCCCACCACCAATACTAAAATGCTCTGATAATTTCAACGAAACAAGAGGCTGAATAAATATGGCTGAAAGTTCAATATCATTCACCAAGTGTGACCCAGCCCAGTCTTGCTCCCACTCAACAGAACTTCCAAAAGGCGTTGATACAGAAAGGCCTAAGCTCATCCATTCCGTTACTTTATAAGCCGCATGAAAATAAAAAGGAGTTCCTGGATCTTGCTGAGTTTCTGCAAATTGTCCAGTCGAGGTATTTTGCCATTTCACATTAGAAAATACCCCAGTTATCCCAGCGGATACTGTAAACTTATCTTCTAAATACACTAAGCCTGATGGATTAAAAAAAGCGGTTTCGGCACTATTCACGACACCTACGCCTGCATGTCCCATAGCAAGAGCTCTTTGTCCTTGCGCAGCTACTCTGTAACCTCCCGCATAAGCTGATGCTGAAGCTAACATAAGAAGCAATCCTGAAATTAAAAAGTTCTTCATATTATCAATATTTGTTTATGAAATTCAAAAAATCTAAGCCAAATTTATCATTAATTAGGAATCTCACAACATTGAAGTTGTATTCTTTAAAAGGTTTGGAAAAAAGATTATAGTAATTAGTTGAGCCTTAGATAAATGATAATATTATTCATTTCTAAAAATTGAAAAGCCAAAAAAAACTTTTACAAAAGTTTTTTTGGCTTTTTGGACTATGAGTTGGTTATTCTAATACGCCAAAGTTAATTCAACAAAGAGGGAGCATAGGTTGTATTAAATTCAGATATGTCGACTAAATTCCCAGAAGCTTCAAAGTTTGTTCCATATGCAGAATCTATAGCTTTTAGAATCTCGTTGGCTATTAAAGCATATCCACGAGAGGTAGGATGAACTCCATCTAAAGAAAAAGCACCGCCAGTTACTAACTCTGATGTTAGTATAAGGTTATTTTGACTTACGCCTACAGAAGCTATCTGATCCAGTAAGGCATTAGCATCAAGTAAAGCAAAGCCATTAGCTGTGGCAGCAGCACTAATCACCTGATTAAATTCTACTGTGGCGTTAAAGATTTCATCTTGCTCCTCTGGAAGTAAAACCCATTTATCTTCTAAAGGAAGTGAAATCCCTTCTACTGAAAATTGACCCGCTAAGGTTTGAGGTATTCCTTGAGAGACCAAGAAAGCAACGCTTGAACTATTTACAGTACCAATTACTGAACTACTAGGCAAAACCAAAAGATCATTTGGGGTAGCTTGCCTGGCCTGTCCATAAGCTTCACCCAAAAGTCCGGCGACCTGTGGGGCAGCCTGTTCCGGCAACCCGAGACTCACCACAAATGCTATAAATTCTGGGTTTGGAGCCAAAGCTCCTGAAATTTGAGCTGATAAATCTGTAAGGTTTTCGTCTTCGATAACGACTGCATTCGCACCTTCAGCAGAAAATTCTATAACTCTTTCTGTCTCTCCTAAAGCCTGAAATACCTGGTTAACAGCACCATAAATTGAGTTTAAAGTGGGAATCTGGTCACCAAAATCAGGATTCGAAGGATCTAAGGGATTATGAGGTACGGTTGTAAAATGAGGAATTGCAGTGACATTGGGAATATTTCCTAATACAGCTTGAACATTAGGGAGATTACCAACCAAAGAACCCACAATAGCTTGATAAGTTTGCTGAAAACCAACTCCTGGAGGTCCTTCCAAAGGTGTTATAGGGTCCGAACCATCTCCCCCAGAAAGTGCATACCCTAACACATCATTGTTACCAATCCATAAAGAGACAAATGTGGGCTGCTGTGCTATAGCATCCGCTAAAATGGTAGTTTGTGGTGAACTTGCCATTCTTACAAAATATGGATTTGCTGTGGGCGGATTTGAAATCACTCCCGAAAAATCTCCGTACCCAGGAGCTAATAAATGAAAACTCTTTGCTCCTGGCACTCCGAGATTATTAAAAGGGCCGCTAGGGTTATTGCTTAAAATATCTGTTGTAGGTTGTATGCCTTCAACCAGTTGAGATAACGGAACAGGTCCCGAACCATCAAAAACTAATCTTGGTTCAAATCCTGGAAGTGGATTACCTCCGGCTAAAAGCCCTCCAATATTATCGTTCATTAAAGGCTGAGTAAATGGCTCTGTGTTTGCAACAAAAGCAAATTGACTTGATAATATAGAAGGCATTGAATTTTCCTGGGAAACACGATATAGAGCACCATCGGAAAATCCTGCTGTCAATGAATTTCCCAGCGATACATAAGTTGTAAAGTCTGCATCGCCAATTGTAAAGTTTTCAGTTTCTTCAATATCCTGGGAAGCTCTTTCTTTTAAATCTTCAAAGGCATCGTTTTCACATGCTGAAAGGCCTATAATTAAAAGAGCAAAGAGAAAGTATTTAGAATTTTTCATCAATAATAGTTTTTAAAAGTTATTAATGGTTAGTGAAATATAGTATTGAGATCCTATAAAACCTGTACCAAATGCAGTAAAGTATTCATCCTGTAATAAGTTGGCTGCGCCAAGCTTAAGTGTAGATTTATATTTTGGAATTCTGTAATTAACTTGTGCATCAAAAACATTAAATGATGGTACTACACCGTCTCCAAAACTCGCTTCCCAGAAGTAAGTATCTCTCCATCTCCAGGATACATTGAAACCAAAATTTTCAAAAAGGTCTGTGTGCCCAAATGAGGTTTTAACCTGATGTTCTGGAGTATTAAAACCTAATCTTACATTAGGATTTGCAGCCACATCAAAATCTAATAAAGCATACGTATAGTTAGTGCTTAAGTCAAATCCATTAAAGACCTTTGTAGAAAGGCCAATCGCTCCTCCGTAAGATCTTACTTCTTGCTCTGTGTTGGTATAGGTTTGAAACACCTGAAAATCTCCATTTGCTATCGCTGCAACCGCAAGTGGTGTGTTAGTGCCGGGAACAGTTTCTGTCAATTCAACATCACCGTAAAATGGAGCGATGACATTTTCATTGGATAAGAAATCCTGATAAATATTATAATAAACAGAGGCATCTAATACTACTCCACCTTCTTTGCCTCGGTATCCTAACTCGAATGAAGAAACCTGTTCTGGAGTGGCAAGACTTGAGTTACCAATTTCAAGATCAGCTGGATTTCCAGACTGAGAGAAATCCTGGTTCACAGAGTTTGCAGTGAATGAATTTTCGTAAGCTCCTGTCCCGTCTAAATCTAAAGTAGGTGACCCTAAGATAGAAGCACCAAATGGACTTAAATTTCCATCGGCAACACTAAATTGCTTCGAATATCTTTCTGGGTTATCAAATGCACCACCAATCAACACCGCTCTTCCAACATCTAGACCAATGTAAAGATCTTGGGTTGTTGGATTTCTAAAGCCAGTTTGAAAAGAAGCCCGAATGTTGTGATCTTTCGCAATAGTAAACCCTGCAGAAAGTCTTGGAGAAAAGAAACCATCGAACAATTCTGATTTATCATACCTTAAAGACCCTGTAAGTTTCATCTTTACCATATCGGAGATGTCAACATCTTTCTGAATTTGAGTGTAAAGTCCAAATTCTGAATATCCTATGCTTCCATCGGTATCGGTATAAATAGTTCCTCCGGAATTGAGTTCGTAAACCCTTAAAGATCCACCGACCTGGACTTCTGCAAAGTCCCATAAATGTCCGAAATTATAATTGGCATCCGAATGGTAAAATCTGGAGTTGTCTTGAAATTGTGATCCTTCACTCAAATCCGGATTTGATGTCACCTCATTAAAGGCATTTTGAAATTCTGGAGTACCTGGTATGAGTCTTCCTGTATCTGCAGCAGCCCTTGCAGCGTTATGTTTTTGCTGTGTGGTGAGTCCTTGAGGGTTTCCAGAGAGCTCAATTCCTGCATAGGTGTTTATGTAATCTCCAAACCAATCGGCATCACTTTTCCAGGCTCTGTTGATGTTAATCCCTGTGAATACCATATCGTAAGAATCTCCAGCATCATCTTCGTTAACATAAGCTCTTACAAAGAAATTGTTGTTTTTGACTTCAATTTTATGTTGCTGAAGAATAAAGTTTTTGATATTGTATCGGTTAGCGCCCTGATAAATCGTATTACCACTTCCTATCTTACCCACATATTGAATTTCAAAATCGTCTCCCCAGGGTCTATAATATAGGCCCCAGTCTGCCTTTAAGCTTTCCGCATTATAATTAGTAAGATCGACTTCATCGTATCCGGTTCTACTCACTTCTACATCTGGAATTATACCAAGACCACCCGAGGCCGTTCTTATATTGGTAGACACCTCGTCTCCATAAATATTGATTCCATCATAATCTGTATCAGCTCTTGTCAAACCCCTATTCAGTTTATCATCTTGGTTGGTCGCCCACCAATCGGTTCCTTTTAAATATCCTAGATTCACTTTGGCGGCAAATTTATCGCTAAACTTGTGAGCGATTCGTATTCCTACATCTGTAAAAGAATTGTCTCCTGCGGCATCCTGAGAGGTTATCCCCTGCTTAACATAACCACTGATTCCAGAGAAGTCGAATGGGTTCTTACTTCTCATAAATAAAATACCGTTAAAAGCATTAGCACCATAGAGCCCAGATGAAGCTCCTGGTAGAATTTCAACACTTTGTACATCTGTCTCCACCATACCAATTAAATTACCCAATGGAAAGTTAAGAGCTGGAGCAGAATTGTCCATACCATCTACAAGCTGCATAAAACGGGCATTCGCAAATCCTGCAAAACCTCTCGTGTTAATAGATTTGAAGGTAAGACTGTTTTTATTGATGTCTACCCCTTTAAGATTTTCCAATCCTCCATAAAAGTCTGCTGAGGCGGTTTGACGCACTTCTTTGATACCAAAACGTTCCACCGTAACTGGAGATTCAAAAATCCGTTCTGGCGTTCTGGAAGCTGATATAACTACCTCATCTAACTGACTGCTTAATTTTAAAGCAACATCAATGGTCTGAGATGCGTTTTCTACTCTAACGATTGAGTTTTCAAAGCCAGTAAATGATATAACAATATCAAAAGGAGGCGCTTGATCGGTAGTTAACTCAAACCTACCCTCAAAATCTGAGGTAGTTCCTACGTCGGAATTTGCTATTAACACGTTAGCACCCGGCAAGGGTATACCAGAATTATCTTTTACGGTTCCCTTGACTACAGTTTGAGAAAAGGAGGACAAGCAAAAGATAAAAAAAAGAAGATTTAATATTGATCTCATAGTTATTTGTTGTTTAGTTAAAGCTAAACTAAATAATTAATATTTAATTAACAATGCAGATTTAAATAAATATGACTTTAGACTGCATTACTTTAATAAATCGTCAATTAATTAAACAAATAATTACGAATGTCCATTTCAAAACCTAATTGTGAGGCTTCAATTTTGTTTTAGAAGTTAATAAATGTTAAGGACACGACATCCTTTTTCAGTTGCCTTGAAACTTAAGCGCGTTTACTGTGTTAAAAAATTGAAATCTGTCTATTCTCTGGTAAGAAATTCAAGACTTAATTTTAAAAAATCTTCTCTTTTTTCTGCGTGAATCCAGTGCCCTGCATTAGGAATTGTTTCAATCGTAAAATTTTGGAAGTGACTAGCAATTTGCGATTTATCACTATCTTTTATGTAGTCGGAATTACCACCCCTAATAAAAAGGGTTTCTTTTGAATAAGTGGATCCCAAAGGTAAGGCTTTACCTATTTCTGCTATGTTAGATTGAAGCGCTTTAAGATTCATTCTTAAAGCCATTTCATTTTGAGTTTTCCAATATAGATTTTTGAGTAAAAACTGTCTTACCGGTAATTCTGTAATATAATTAGCTAATAGCTCATCGGCATCGGTTCTGGAAGAAAGCTTTGAATCAGCTATGGCTTGAAGTCCTTCTAAGATCTGTTGATGATGAGGTGGATAATATTTTGGCGCTATATCCACAATGATCAACTTATCTATCATCTTGGGATAAAGCGTTGCAAAACGCATTGCAGTTTTCCCGCCCATAGAATGCCCTATAATTGAAGCGCTTTTGATGTCTTTCTCTTTTAGGTATGCTTTCAAATCTTCAGCCAAGAGCTCGTAGTTAAAAGCTTCATCATGAGGACTTCTACCATGATTTCTTTGATCTACTAAATGCACTTCAAAACCTTCTTTAGCATAGGAATTGGCCAGTGTTTTCCAGTTGTCTCCCATGCCTAAAAATCCGTGAAGAATGATTAAAGGATTTCCATTTCCTTTTATTTTAGAGTGTAGTTTCATTCAGCTCAATTTTTTCAAATAAGACTTTACAACAGACTCGAGTCCGTCGTATAAAGCTTCAGAAATAAGTGCATGACCAATAGACACCTCGTCTATGAAGGGAAGTTTTTCTGCAAAAAAAGCAATATTATCTAGAGATAAATCGTGACCAGCATTAATTCCTAAGCCTAACTTTTTTGCTTCTTCAGCACAAATAATGTAGGGCTGTATAGCCTTTATCTTATCTACAGGGTAACCCTCTGCAAAAGCTTCAGTGTAAAGCTCAATTCGGTCTGTACCCACTTCAGCGGCCCCTCTTACCATTTCAATCTGGGGATCTACGAAAATGGAAGTACGGATACCATTGGCTTTAAATTTAGCAATGACTTCTTTTAAAAAATCTTTGTGTTCTACAGTGTCCCAACCAGCATTAGAGGTTAACACATCCTCTGCATCGGGGACCAAGGTCACTTGTGCAGGCTTGGATTCTAGCACCAGTTCGATAAACTTTGGATTGGGGTTCCCCTCAATATTGAATTCAGTCGTCACCACTTTGGTTAACTCTCTCACATCTGCATAACGAATATGGCGTTCGTCTGGCCTTGGATGCACGGTGATTCCCTGTGCTCCAAATGATTCTAATCGTTTGGCAGCGTCCACTACATTAGGTATATTACCTCCTCTTGCGTTCCTAAGCGTTGCGATTTTGTTTATATTAACACTAAGTCTAATCATTGTTAGTTTTTAAACAAAAATACAATCAAAAGAGAGACTTTGCTCCTATTTTATGTATTTTGCATGAAAAGATCATTATATGATTTGGCAACAATTTATAAATCACAGTATAAAGTCTATTGAAGTTTCAGATAGGATTTCTGACCTTAAAAAAGCTTTTGGATCCACTCACTTAAATCATTTACCTGTCTTCAAAAAAGGAATTTTTAAAGGCAGCATTAATAGAGATGACCTTATTGATTTAGATCCAAGTTCTACACTATCTGATCATAAGTATCTCATAGAATTGTTTTATGTAGAAACCCATAAATCGAATTTGGACCTCATTCACGAATTTGCCAATCACCAAACTAACCTCCTGCCTATACTCGATGAAAATAAAAACTACATTGGTGCTATGAGGCTGGAAGATGTTCTGGATCTTTTTGGAGAAACCCCTTTTGTTGCCAACGAAGGTGAAGTTATTATTTTGAAAAAAGATAGAGCTAGTTTTTCCTTTAGTGAGGTGGCCCAGTTAGTCGAAACCCTAAACGCTAGAGTATCTGGAATGTATGTAAGTCAACTCACACAAGATTTTGTAGAAATCACCATAAAAATTGAGCGTCAAGGCATCAATGAGATTTTACAAACGTTTAGACGTTATGAATATCAAATCCTTAGTGAGCATCCCGAAGATCTATTCGCTGAAGATTTAAAAGAACATTCAGATTACCTCAATAAATATCTTGACATATAAACCTATGGTAAGTCGCGTCGCCATTTTTGGACAGGCATTTTATCCTGAAACTGAGAAGTACCTGATACAGCTTTTGAAAGTTTTAAGCACCCAGCGTATCGATGTTGTTATTGAAAAGGAATATTTCAAACTTTTGGAAAAACAAAACTCGGTGGTTGGATTTGATGGCATCCATACCTTTGAAAGTTTAGATGAAAAAGTAGATTTATTTTTTACCATTGGTGGCGATGGTACCATATTATCTGCTGTAAAATTTGTAAAGCATCTCAACATACCGATTATTGGAATCAATACTGGAAGACTAGGATTTCTGGCGACAGTTCATAAAGATGAGATTAAAAAAAGTATTGAAGACATTTTGGAGGGCCATTATAAAGTATCTGAGCGCTCGCTACTAGAAGTAAAATTGGATTCTAAAACCTCCACTCTTGGAGATTTTTCTTACGCCCTCAACGATGTAGCAATAAGCCGAAAAGAGACCACTTCCATGATTACTATAGAGACTTGGCTGGATGATGAGTTTTTAAATTCTTATTGGTCTGATGGTATTATAATTTCAACTCCTACAGGATCCACAGGCTACTCTTTAAGTTGTGGTGGTCCTATAGTTACCCCTCAAACCAAAAGTTTTATCTTAACCCCTATTGCCCCACACAATCTGAATGCCAGACCCTTGGTTATTCCAGATCATCTCAACATCAAATTGAAGATATCCGGCAGAGATAAGCAGTACCTTATATCCTTGGACTCTCGGCTTTCTAGCCTGGATAAAGACACCACAGTTCATATCAAAAAAGCAGACTTTAATGTAAAACTGGTTTGGTTGCATAATGATAGCTTCATAACCACCTTAAGGAAGAAATTACTTTGGGGTCAAGATAAGCGAAATTAAAACAATAATTACAGCTTTAAAGTGTTCTTAGAAGACAACTGTATAAAACGCAGAGTGTTGAATTCAATATTTATATATTTGCAAACTTTTGAAAATCTATGAGATATATTCTTATTGGCATCTTACTAGTATGTGGGATTCAACGTTCTCAAGCTCAAACCTACGAGATAGGCTTAATGCTCGGCGGGACCAATTTTGTAGGCGATGTTGGATCTGCATCTTTTATGAGCCCAAAGGATTACCTAAGCACAGATAAAATATCTTATGGAGCTATTGCTAAGTGGAATCGAAGCCCAAGACATGCGTTTCGATTGAGCGCAATGAGAATTAACACCTTTGGAAATGATCTTAGATCTGACGAGCCAAGACGATTCAATAGGGGTTATGCTTTTAAGTCCTCGATTAACGAAATATCTCTTGGCTTAGAATTTAATTTTTTGGAATGGGATCTTCACGCCTTAAAACGGCCTTTGTTTACTCCTTACATCTACACTGGACCTACTTACTTTTTCACAAATGAATTTATTCTAGAAAACAATGAGCTTGTAGAAGGAGAATCGACTTCAAGTTTTGCGTTACCACTGGTTTTTGGGGTTAAAGGAACGCTTAGCAGACATTGGATTTTAGCTGCAGAATTTGGGGCTCGTTACACCTTTTCAGACAATTTGGACGGAAGTAACCCGGAAGAAATAAACAGTCAAACAAATTATCCTACCTTTGGCAATTCTAATATGAACGATTGGTACATTTTTTCAGGAATAACGCTAACCTATACATTTGGTCGTAAGCCTTGTTACTGCAATTTTTAGTGAATGGATTTTAAGTCAAACATCATTGTCGAAAAGCTACCCAAACATATTGCCATCATCATGGATGGTAACGGTCGATGGGCAAAAAACCAGGGTTTACTTCGTGTAAAAGGACATGAAAGAGGGACTAAAGCAGTAAGAGATACAGTAGAAGGCTGCGCAGAACTTGGCGTTAAAAACCTAACGCTGTATGCATTTTCTACAGAAAATTGGAATCGACCTAAACTGGAAGTTCAAACCTTAATGAAGCTTCTGGTGTCTTCTCTAAAAAAAGAGATTAAAACATTACAGGAAAACAAAATTAAGCTCCAGGCCATTGGCTGCATCGAGAATTTACCCTCCAAGGCTAGGAAAGAATTGAGTGAAGTCATGAGCAAAACAGCTCGAAACACACACATGACACTCACTTTAGCCCTAAGCTACGGATCGAGAGAGGAAATAATTCAGGTCGTAAAAAAAATAAGTGATAAGGTAAAAAATAATATAATAGATTCAGAAAGTATTGATGAATCTACAATAAATAAGCATCTTTACACCCAAAATTTGCCAGATGTAGACATGATGATTCGCACCAGTGGTGAGCAGCGCATAAGCAATTTCTTATTGTGGCAAATGGCATACGCTGAGCTATATTTCACTGATGTGTTGTGGCCGGATTTCAGAAAAGAAAACCTTTTTGAAGCAATTTACGAATACCAAAAAAGAGAAAGAAGATTTGGAAAAACAAGTGAACAACTTTAAGTACTCCTTATTGTTTGCTAGAATAATAAGATATATATCTATTCTAGCCTTTTTATTGATTAGCGCAGTCACAACGGCTCAAAATACACCTCAACAAGCCGCAGGTAAAAAATATACACTAGGTGAAATAGAAGTCATAGGCTCTTCCAGTTATAATGAACAAACTGTTATTGCCTTCACAGGGCTTAAAAAAGGAGAAGAGATTTATATTCCAGGAGATCGGATTAGCAAAGTTTTGAAAAAGCTTTGGGACCTTAAGTTGTTCAGTGACATCAATTTTTACCTCAAAAATGTCGACGGAGACACAGCAGACTTGCAGCTTGAAATTGTTGAAGTCCCCAAGCTTAATGAAGTAAAAATTAGAGGGGTCAAGAAGCGTAAACGCTCTGAAATTGTTAAGGATAACCAACTCCAAAAAAACACAAAAGTAACCGAGAATTTCATTATCAATCTACGTAATAATCTCGAAGATAAATACAAAGAAAAAGGCTATCTCAATGCCAAAGCTAACATCACTACTCGACCTGCTGTAGATACTACTTCCACAGATAATCTTGTAGATATGACAGTAAATATCGAGCGAGGAGATAAGGTAAAAATAAGCTCAATAAATATAGAGGGGAATGAAGTTTTTTCTGACTGGAAGGTGAAACGAATGATGAAAAAAACCAAGGAGAAATTTTTCCTGAGGTTTTGGAAACGTTCAAAATTTATTGAAGATGAGTACGAAGCCGACAAGGAAAGAATTGTCAAAAAATTTAAAGAAAAAGGGTATCGTGACGCGAGAATTGTGAGCGATTCTATGATTGTAAAATCGGATACTGAGATAGCGCTCAACATTGAAGTGAATGAAGGAGATCGTTATTATTTTGGAGATATTGAGTTTTTAGGGAATTCTGCTTACACCGACGCACAACTGAATCAATTGATGGGAATCAGAAAAGGCGACCCTTATAACGGTACGGTAATTCAGAATAAAATTGCCAATACTGAAAAACCCGACGCCAATGACATTACCAACTTATACCAAAACAATGGCTATTTATTTTCTAATATCACTCCAGTAGAAACCAGGATTTATAACGACACTATCGATTTTGAGATTAGAATTAATGAAGGTAAAATTGCTTATTTTAATGAAATATTTGTCAACGGAAACGATAAGACTAATGACAATGTCATCTTTAGAAACTTAAGAACCCGTCCTGGACAACAATATAGCAAGCAGGATGTGATGAGCACCATTCGAGAATTGGGGCAACTTGGTTTTTTCAATGCAGAAAATCTTGAGCCGAAATTTGAAAATGTCGACCCTCAATCTGGAACCTTGGATTTACAGTATGTAGTCGAAGAACAAGGTAGTAGCCAGATTGAATTGCAAGGTGGATATGGCGGCGGCGGATTTATTGGGACTTTAGGTTTAAGGTTTAATAATTTCTCTATTAAAAATATATTCAATAAAGAAGCTTATAAACCTGTACCAATGGGAGATGGCCAGTCTTTATCTCTTAGAGCACAAGCTAGTATTGCTTTCCAGAATTACAGTTTATCTTTTGTGGAGCCCTGGCTTGGTGGAAAGAAGCCTGTGCAGCTTTCGGTTTCTTTATCGCAGACCATTCAATTCCTGTTCAACCCCTTGACAAGAAGAGCAGATAATGACAGAAGTTTTACTATTTCCGGGATAAACATAGGTTTTGCAAAACGATTGAGAGAACCTGATCAAAACTTTACTTTGTCTACGGCGATTGGATACCAAAACTTTCAATTAAGCAATTACAATATCGGTTTATTTAGATTCCCTAACGGTACCTCCAACAACTTGTCATTTACAGTTGGATTAAACAGAAACAATACGTTCAAAAACCCAATTTTTCCAATGGGAGGTTCAGAATTTGATTTTTCTGTAAAGTTTACTTTGCCTTATTCTGCCTTCAACGATGTTGATTATGCTGAATTAAGGGACGAACGAAGGGTCGCTATTGAAAATAATGATAACGAAGCTTTGGCAAGAATTGATCAACAGCGATTCAATTGGCTGGAATTTTATAAGGTGAAATTCAGCGGTGACTGGTACAATAATTTGTTTGATAAATTAGTTCTTAGAACACGATTTGAATACGGATTCCTAGGGGCTTATAATAATGACAGAGGTATTCCTCCTTTTGAGCGTTTCTTTTTAGGAGGTGATGGACTTGCAGGATTTGCTTTAGACGGTAGAGAAATTATTGCCTTAAGAGGTTATCCAAACCAATCGATATTGCCTAGATCCAGAACCGTAGGAGGCGAAGAGAGTTTTAATGATGGAGCTTCGATTTATAATAAATACACCATGGAATTAAGATACCCGATCACGCTTAAACCATCGGCGTCTATTTATGGTCTAGCCTTTATGGAAGGTGGAGCTACATTTGACGAGTTTAAGGACTTTACCCCTTTTGAGATGAGTCGCTCTGCTGGTGCTGGTTTGCGTATATTTATGCCTGCCTTCGGACTTTTAGGAATCGACTTTGGGTATGGTTTTGATCCTATCCCAGGAAGTAACACTGGAGCCAATGGCTGGGAAACTCACTTTATAATTGGACAACAATTCTAAATTTGGCATGGTTTTTAATCATAATTTATCATGAAACTATTTCAGTACGTTTTATTTCTTAGCTTAATTACATTCTCTGGCTTCGGTCAGGCTGGTTTAAAAATTGCCTATGTAGATATGGATTATATTTTGGATAATCTACCTGAATATAGACAAGCTTCAAGTCAACTCAATGCTAAAGCTCAGCAATGGCGTACAGAAATAGAAAGTAAACAAAATGAAATTGATAGGCTTAAAGCGGAATTAGAAAATGAAAGACCGTTGCTTACTTCTGATTTAGTTCAGGATATGGAAGATGAAATCAGCTTTCTGGAGAATCAATTACTTGAGTTTAGAAATCAGCGTTTTGGTGTTTCTGGAGATTTTATAGTTCAAAAAAGACAATTGATACAGCCTATTCAAGATCAGATTTTTAATGCTATCCAGGAATTAGGACAGGATAGAGATTATGATTTTATTTTTGAAAATTCTGCAGATGCTTTACTTTTGTTTTCAGCAAGAAGGCATGATATTAGTGAAGTCATTTTAAAATTAATCAATAGGAATTCGAGAGGAGCAAAAAAAGATACTGCAGATGTACTTGAGGAAGTAGAGGACTATAAATCGGTTGAGAAAGCAAAAGATGAAGAACTGAAAAAAGAAGAAAAGGCACTCAAAGAAGAAGAACAGAAAAATGAAAGAGAAGCACTTATCGAAGAAAGACAACGTAAGAGGGATTCGCTTCGTGATGCCAGACAAAGACAATTTGAAGAGCGAAGAGCTCGAATATTAAAACAAAGAGAAGAACGACAAAGAGAACGAGACTCTATAAAAAACGCGAGAGAAAATAATTAATTATAATCACTAAACTAAAATTAAGAAATGAAAACTCTAAAAACAATTGTAGTAGCCTTGGTATTGACTTTTGGATTGATGGCAAGCACAAATGCACAATCTAAAGTGGCACATATTAACTCACAAGAGTTTGTACAAAATTTACCGAGTTATAAATCTGCTATGACGGAGCTAGAGCAACGTGAAAAGACATATCGTAAAGAAATTGATGATCTTTTGAAAGAGGCTCAAAAAACTAACGAGCGTTATCAGCGTGAAGCAAGCACTAAAACGGAAGAAGAAAACCAAAAAAGAGCAATGGAACTTCAGGAAATGCAACAGTCTATCCAAGAGTACAGACAAACTGCTTCTGAAGATCTTCAAAAGAAACAGGAAGAATTAATGAGACCGGTCTTGGAAAGAGCTAGAACAGTTATCCAAGAAGTAGCAAGAGCTAAAGGTTATGATTATGTACTGGATTCTTCACTTGGAGCAGGCGTATTAATGGCAGATGGATACAATCTAATGGCAGATGCAAAAGCTGCGATAGGAGAATAACATTCATTATAATTCATACAAAAAGACCATCTTTGTGATGGTCTTTTTTTTATTATGTCCCAACAACCTATAGTTTTATTTGATTCTGGCGTAGGCGGCACTTCCATATTGAAGGAACTTGTTGACTTATTACCCTATGAAGACTTTATTTACTTAGCAGATAGTAAAAATGCACCTTACGGGGAGAAGTCACCAGAAGAAATTATTCAACTCAGTGTCAAAAACACCGATCTGGCTTTAAGCTATAATGCCAAGTTGATTGTAGTAGCCTGTAATACCGCAACAACCAATGCCATTTCATATTTGAGATCACATTATCAGTTGCCGTTTATAGGGATAGAACCCGCCATTAAACCAGCAGCATCGAGTTCTGAAGTTAAAAGAATTGGTGTGTTAGCCACTGAAGGTACTTTGAGTAGTGAATTGTTTAAGAAAACCTCACAAACCTATGCCAAGGATATCAATGTTAAAGAAGTGGTTGGGCGAGGCATAGTAGAAGCGGTTGAAGGGGGATGGACGACCGATGAAAAATTTATATCTGAACTCAGTGAGCAACTCAAGCCTTTTAAAGATAGTGAAATAGATTACCTTGTGTTGGGCTGCACACATTACCCTTATATCATTCCGCAACTGAAAATTCTACTACCAGAACATATAACAATTATTGACTCTGGATTTGCAGTGGCGAAACAGACTAAATCTGTATTAAAGAAAAACAAGATTTTAAATACTTCCAGAAAAAAGGGCCTCATAAGAATCTTCACCAATATTGAAAATACAGCTCACATTAGAAACTTAGTGCCCGATCTTGAAAACATCTCAGTTACAAAAAAAGAGTTTTAGTAATTGACGGCAGGGCAGTTGCATTTATATCGTTTCCTATTTTCTCCAAAATCATAACCTAAAGTAATTTGATGAAAGCCACTGGTAGAAATTACTTCTGAAAAGGCCTGGTGGGAATAGGTGTAAGCAACCATAAACCGATTATAGTTAAATCCTAAAAAGGGTGAAATGTACTGAAGGTTTTGAGATTCAGCCTCACCTCCAGGGGCAGTAAAATCTATGCCGTCCAGAGCTCTTCGATAGGAAATCCCACCCCAGACCTGCCCTACTCCAACCTGGTAATACGCCTTAGCATTTAAATCGATATTAGTTTGACTTAAAGCTTCCCTATGCTGAAAGAATACTGAGGGTTCAAATAACCAGCGTGATTCCAGTGGACTAATCGTATAGCCAATAGACGCCAGATACTGGCGTTGGTTATTAGTTTCAAAAACTTCAGAAAAAACTCTTCGTTGCTGAGGCAAAATATTCTTGAATGTAACATGAGCAAAGAAGTTTAAAAAGAAATAAGAAACTCCCAGGTCTACATTGAATAAAGTTTCAGATTGTTGCGAACCGTCAATAGCTGGATCTGGATTCCCAACGGTATTTAAGTCAGATTGATCTAGCCGATCTTGTAGCACACCTGCACTTAATCCAAAGGAAAGCTGGTTGATATCTGCTGTAGACCTGGAAAACATGAGATGGTAAGCAAATGTGGCATAAGCAGCTTGTTGCGAAAATCGACCATTGGAATCGTTATAAAATATACCTCCTAAACCTACTTTATCGTTTATTCTCCCGTTTAAACTTAAAGTTTGTAGACTAGGAGCATCCTCCACATCAAACCATTGCTGTCTTGCTGTAAGTCTTGCTTTGTTAAAATTGGAAGCTCCAGCCATGGACGGATGAACCAGGTAGTAATTATCGGTCAAGTAATCAGAATAGATAGGTAAACTCAAGCCCTGAGAAAACGAGAGCTTTGTCACAATCATCATTATTACAAAACTCAGGATTTTAAATAGCCTATTGTATGAGAAAGAAAACTTGATAAAATTCAAAAAACAAAATCTTAACTAATGAATATCAAATATAAGATTTAAAAGCCTTTTCTTCATAAGATTAGTCTAATACTTCCTGATTTTAAGATGAATTGAAGTAAAGATAAATATCCTAAGAGAACCTCAAAACCAATACTGCTTGACAATTGTTTTGTAATTTTGCAAAAAATAATTGCATTATGTCCAATTACACTGTAGAAATAAAGCCAACCAATAAACCTTCTATACTAAAGTTTGAATTCAATGAATTTCTAACTAAACAAAAAGGTCATGAATACCATAATATTGAAGAAGCTGCCAACTCTCCTATTGCTTCTCAATTGTTTTATTTGCCTTTCGTGAAGACAGTGTATATTTCACAAAACTTTATTGCTATTGAGCGTTTTAATATTGTGGAATGGGAAGATGTACAGGATGAAGTGGCTGAACAAATGCTTAAGCACCTTAACGAAGGTGGTAAAGTTGTAAATGAAGAGGAGGCAAAATCTACCAAAAAGGTTCCTGTTACCGTTTATGCTGAAAGTACCCCCAATCCCTCAGTGATGAAGTTTGTAGCCAATAAAAAGCTTGTATTGGAGTCTGCTGAGTTCAAAAGCATTGATGAAACCGAACGCTCGCCTCTTGCCGAAAAGCTATTTCACTTTCCATTCGTCAAAGAAATATTCATGGACGAAAACTACATCTCCATAAATAAATACGATATGGCAGAGTGGGATATGATCACCAACGAGCTGAGAAGTTTCATCAAAGCCTATGTCGAAGAAGGTGGACCTATTTTGAAAACAGGTTCTGTTTCCACTAAGCAAACCGAAGAATCTTCTGCTCCAAAAATTGATACTTCTAATTTAGATGAGGTTTCCAAGGAAATCGTACAAATCCTTGAAGAGTATGTAAAGCCAGCAGTAGCCAGTGATGGTGGTAATATCGTTTTTAAATCTTACAACAAGGACTCTAAAGATGTAGAAGTTATTTTACAAGGCGCCTGCAGTGGATGTCCTTCTTCTACGATTACTTTAAAAAATGGCATCGAGACCATGCTTAAAGAAATGCTACAGGGCAAAATCAATAATGTGGTTGCCTACAACGGATAATTAAAGAGGATTTATTTTAGTGTTTTATCTGTGCAAATGGAAAGTAAATTAGCCAGATGAAGATTATTTAAGATGGCTTTGAACACTTTTCAGGATCAATTCGGCAGTTTTTTGGCTAGCTCCAACACCACCGAGCTTAGTTTTTAAAGCTTTGTAGTCCTCAAGCATTTTCTCTCGACCGTCTGGCTGAAGAATTTTATCCAGCTCTATCTCAAGTTGCTTCGTGTTAAATTCATTCTGAATCAACTCTTTAACGACTTCTCTATCCATAATGAGGTTAACGAGCGAAATGAAGTCCAGTTTCACTATTTGTTTTGCGATCCAGTAGGATATTAAATTCCCTTTATAGCACACCACTTCGGGTACGTTGAATAAGGCTGTTTCCAAAGTAGCCGTTCCGGAAGTCACCAAAGCTGCGTGAGATTTGCTCAATAAATCATAAGTATCGTTTTGAATGAGTTTCACCTTAGCTGGTAAACTGGAAATAATCGATTCATAAAAGGCTTCTTCCTGGCTTGGAGCACCCGCTATGACAAATTGATAATCAGGATAATCACTAACTACCGATAACATAACCGCAAGCATCTTTGAAATTTCTTGCTGCCGGCTTCCTGGCAACAAGGCAATGATAGGTTTATCCTCGAGTTGATGTTTGGTTTTGAAATCTTTAAAACTAATTTCAGTTCGCTTTTCAATTTGATCTAATAGCGGATGGCCAACAAAATGCACTTTAAAATTATGCTTATCCTCGTAGAAATCCTTTTCAAAAGGAAGAATCACATACATATGGTCTACATCTCTTTTGATTGCATGAATCCTGTTCTCTTTCCAGGCCCAAATCTGAGGTGATATATAATAGTGAGTAGCATAGCTATTTGCTTTAGCCCACTTCGCAATACGCATATTGAAGCCTGGATAATCTATAAAAATGATAGCGTCAGGATTATAAGCTGCGATGTCTTCTTTACAAAAAGTAATGTTTTTAAAAATGGTTTTGAGGTTAGTAATGACTTCCCAGAACCCCATAAAGGCAAGGTCCTTATAATGTTTTACTAGAATACCTCCAACAGCAGCCATGAGGTCTCCACCCCAAAATCTAAAGTCTGCCTCAGGATCTTTTTCAAGTAAGGCCTGCATCAAATTGGAAGCATGGAGGTCTCCGGAAGCCTCGCCAGCAATGATGTAATATTTCATCAGATCAATTTAGCTTTTCTAACAGCGAAATTACAACAAATAAAGCAGTAGACCTTAAGCTAACCGCTAAGTTGATAGTCATGTTCCTCTTGGATTTGCTACATTTGCAGAATCTTTTAAGACAACACAGATATGATTCAATCCATGACCGGTTACGGCAAAAGCAAAGTCGAAATTGCCGGAAAAACATTTACAGCTGAAATCAAATCTCTCAACAGTAAAAATGTAGATGCCAATGTGAGAATGCCTTCAGAGCTAAGAGAGTTAGAATTACCAATTCGTAACAAACTGTCGCAGCAACTTGGTCGTGGAAAAATTGACTTATCGATTCAAATAGAGAAACATGATGAAGAAAGCACTGCAACAATAAATACTGCTGTTGTAGAAAGTTATCTCAAACAGCTACAGAAGTTCCCCTCTGCCAACAAGGGTGATGATAACCGTTTACTGCAGATAGCCATGACGTTACCAAACGCGTTAAGTTCTGAAAAAAATGAGCTAGAACAAGAAGATGCTGAAGCTGTTTATAAGGTACTAGACCTAGCTTTAGAACAGATCAACAGCTTTAGAACTGATGAGGGTGAGGTCTTGAAAACCGATTTTGAATTACGCATCGCTAACTTAACAGACTTGCTTTCTGAAGTCAAGGCGATTGATCCAGAGCGTATCAAGCAGGTTCGGGAAAGATTGAGGAAAGGAGTTGAAGAGCTAAAAGAAAAGGTAGACGAAAATCGCTTTGAACAAGAACTGGTTTATTACATAGAAAAATACGATATCACCGAAGAAAAGACCAGACTAGATAACCATTTAAACTATTTTCTGAAAGCCTTAAACTCTCCAGATTCTAATGGAAAAAAATTGAATTTTATCTGTCAGGAAATCGGAAGGGAAATCAATACTATTGGAAGCAAGTCCAATTTTGCACCAATGCAAAAAGCTGTGGTACAAATGAAAGATGAACTGGAAAAAATTAAGGAACAACTTCTCAACGTATTGTAAAGATGAGTGATTCAAATCAAGGTAAGTTAATCGTATTTTCAGCACCCTCAGGTTCAGGAAAAACAACTATTGTAAGGCATTTATTAAAGCAGGAAGATCTTAATCTGGAATTTTCTATTTCAGCAACCTCCAGAGCTCCAAGAGAGAACGAAGTGGATGGTAAGGACTATTACTTTATGGACCTTAAGGAGTTCAAAAACCATATCAAAAATGACGATTTCCTGGAATGGGAAGAAGTGTACAAAGATAATTTTTATGGTACTCTCAATGCTGAAGTCGAACGGATTTGGGCTATGGGTAAGCATGTCGTTTTTGACATCGACGTGGTTGGTGGTCTCGATATCAAGAGAATATATCCCGACCGTACATTAGCTGTATTTGTAGAACCGCCAAGTATCGAAGAGCTGAAAATCAGGCTCAAAAAGCGAAAAACAGAATCCGAAGACCGCATCGCTATGCGGGTTGCCAAAGCCTCTATCGAGATGGCTACAGCACCACAGTTTGACCATATCATCGTCAACGAAAACCTGGATAAAGCACTAGAGGAAGCTCATCAGTTGGTCAAACAATTTATTAACTAGATATGCGTAAGGTAGGGCTATACTTTGGGACGTTTAATCCTTTTCACATCGGGCACCTGGTAATTGCCAATCATCTGGCAGAGCACACAGAACTTGATGAAATCTGGCTGGTCATTACTCCACAAAGTCCTTTCAAAAAGAAAAACAATCTGCTGGAAAATCATCACAGACTGGAGCTGGTTTACAGAGGCACAGAAGACTACAGCAAATTAAAACCATGCGATGTAGAATTTAAATTACCTCAGCCCAACTATACCTCTAAAACCCTGGCTGAGCTTAGAGATACCTATCCTGAAAAAGCCTTTGCCTTAATTATGGGGGAAGATAATCTGGTGAGTTTTCATAAATGGAAGAATTATGAAACTATTTTAGACCATCATGATCTCTATATCTGCCCCAGGATCACTAAAGTTGAGATCCCTCAGCAATTTAAAAATAACACAAAGATTCATCTGACAGACACCCCAGTGATGGAGATTTCTTCAACTTTAATTAGAAAGATGATTAAAACTGGCAAGAACATAAGGCCACTTCTTCAGCATAAAGTCTGGGAATATATCGATGAGATGAATTTTTACAAATAAGTGAATTAAACCTTTCAGAAGTTTATTACTCTTATTTAAAGCTTTGTTAATCGGGATGCGAAAAGATATGATTCTATAAAGCTTTGAAAAACTATACATTATTTGCTTAAATTGAATTAAAAGAAAAAGAGAATGACAAATCCTAATCCAAGCTTTGGTGTTATTGGTGGTGGCAGTTGGGCTACTGCAATTGTAAAAATGCTTTGTGAAAACGTTCCTCAAGTCAATTGGTACATGAGAAACAAGGAAGTCATAGATCATATAGAAAAGGAGTATCACAATCCTAATTATCTCAGTGCAGTTGAGTTTGATCCTAAGCAGCTCAGGCTATCAGACAATATAAACCAGGTGATTCAGGAATCAGATTTTTTAATCTTTGTGGTGCCTTCTGCCTTTTTAATGAACGAGCTCGAAAAGATGACTGTAGATATTTCAGATAAAATCATCTTTAGTGCTATAAAAGGCATTGTACCAGAATCACAACTGCTGGTCGGAGAGCATTTTCATCATAAATACAATATACCTTTTGAACGAATTGGAGTCATTACAGGACCTTGCCACGCCGAAGAAGTAGCCCTTGAGCGTTTATCTTACTTAACTATAGCCTGTGCCAATGAAGGCCATGCCAATACCCTAGCCCAGCATTTAAGCAGTGAATACATCAAATGCAATGTTTCTGAAGATATTATTGGGACAGAGTATGCAGCCGTTTTAAAAAATATATATGCCATTGCAGCAGGTATTGCTCATGGATTGGGTTATGGAGACAACTTCCAAAGTGTGCTTATGAGTAACGCCATAAGAGAAATGAAACGCTTCATTAAAAAGCGCTTTAAGATGAAACGCAATATCAACGATTCCGCCTACCTTGGAGATTTATTGGTGACAGGTTACTCTGTGTTTAGTCGTAATCGCTATTTTGGAAATATGATTGGTAAAGGCTACACCGTTAAAAGTGCTCAAATGGAAATGAGTATGGTTGCAGAAGGTTATTATGCGACCAATTCTGCTTACGAAATCAGTAATTCCTTTGGTGATAAAAAACCTAAAACGCCCATCATCAATGCAGTATATAAGGTTTTATACGAAAATAAAAACCCTAAGAAAATCTTCGCCAAATTAGCAGATAAGCTCAATTAATACCTATGAATTCAATCTTAAAAGGCGGCTTATTTGTTGCCCTTGGAGCCTCTTGTTATGGTTTACTCACCACCTTTGTTAAGCTGGCTTACGAAGAACACTATACTGCCTATGAAGTTACTTTTGCACAAATCTTAATTGGGTATTTAGCTCTGGTGATTTTAAATCTGTTTCTAAAAAAGAAAACTCCACCAATTACAAATCCTAAAAAGAGAAGAAAGACTATTTTCTACCTTGTTCTGGCTGGCACATCTTTGGGGTTTACTAGTATATTCTATTATCTGGCCGTGCAATATATCACAGTATCTGTTGGAATCGTACTCTTAATGCAAAGCGTATGGATTGGAGTTGTTCTGGACAGTATCATCAATAAGGTAAGGCCTACTAAACTAAAAATTGTATCAGTCATTCTCATTTTGATTGGAACCGTATTGGCCGCCGACCTTTTACTTGAAGAGCAACACGTAGAATTAATTGGTATTGGCTATGGGATTCTTGCTGCCCTGTCTTATACCGTCACCATCATGACATCCAATAGTGTAGGGATACAATATCACCCTATTACTCGAAGCAAATGGATGATGTTTGGGGGCCTTATGGTCGTTTCTGCAATTACGCTGCCCGAATTGATCGACTACATGGATTTTGGAATATTTACATTCTGGGGACCTGTTCTAGCTTTATTTGGTACTATTCTTCCTCCTCTGTTTTTTACGGCGGGTATGCCCAAAATAAACGTAGGTATAGGAGCTATCATTTCTTCTATAGAACTTCCCGTAGCAGTACTCATGGGCTATTTTGTGTTGGGTGAAGATCAAAACATCTATAAATGGATTGGCATACTTTTGATCTTATCCTCTATTGTGCTCATGAATATTAAAAAGGTCAAGAAAGAGCCCCTGGAGCCAGAATAAAGTTACTTGGCAACGACTCCTTTTAAGCTCAGCAAGGGTAGACTTTTCAAGTTTTTAGATTTTAAACTTCCTTTTGGAAACTTAAAGTCTTTGTGCATCAATTTTCCGTCGAGGAAATAAGTCACTTGAAAAATATTATCGACTTGAAGAACATCATCGTGGAGGAACTCCAATTTTGCAAAAGCCATGGACGGAAGTACATCTAATTTCTTTCTTAAGACTGAAGTGGTTTTCGTTTTACTCTCACCTTTAGAAACTATAAGAACAGTCTCTAGGGCCTCTGGATTTTCATTAATGATATAGATTGTCCACTCATCCACTTTAAATGTAGTATTATGCTCAAAAGCAGCTACTACATGAACGTTTTCAACTTCAGGAATTTGTTTATCGATGTCTTTCTTCATGTCCCATTGTTTGATTAAATCTATAGGTGTTGATTGAACGAAATTGTCTCGGCTGCGCCACCAATAAAGTCTTTATTTAAATAATTTATTATCAAAATCTTGTTTCAAGTTCGAGTCCTTCGACCTTGCTCTGGATAAACTTAAGCCGAGAACCATTTAGATCTCGAAGAATCTAGAGGCTCGATGCTAAAACATTATAAACATCGAATTCCATGAAATGAAATCTTAATGGCATTAGCTTAAAAGGCAGATTTAAATTGCTCTAAGAAACGTACATCGTTTTCATAAAACATACGGATATCTCCTATTTGGTATAACAGCATCGCGATGCGTTCAATACCCATACCAAAAGCGAAACCACTATATACTTTCGGGTCAATATTGCAATTGGTAAGTACGTTGGGATCTACCATACCACAACCCATAATCTCAAGCCAGCCCGTTCCTTTGGTGATTCTGTAGTCCGTTTCTGTTTCTAGCCCCCAATAGATATCTACTTCTGCACTAGGTTCTGTAAATGGAAAATAAGAGGGTCTCAATCTGATTTTAGACTTACCAAAAAGTTCTTTGGTAAAATAAATCAAAGTCTGCTTTAAGTCTTTAAAAGACACATTTTTATCGATATACAAACCTTCCACCTGATGGAAAATACAGTGAGATCTTGCAGAAATATCTTCATTTCTAAACACTCGCCCTGGAGAAATGGTTCTTATAGGCGGCTTATTATTCTCCATATAACGCACCTGAACACTTGAAGTATGCGTTCTCAATAAAATATCTTCGGGATTGGTCTGTATAAAAAATGTATCCTGCATATCTCTGGCAGGATGGTATTCTGGTAAATTAAGCGCCGTAAAATTATGCCAGTCGTCTTCTATTTCTGGACCTTCAGACACATTGAAGCCAATGTTAGAAAATATTTCTGTAATCCTGTTTTTGACCAAAGATATAGGATGTCTTGAACCAATTTCTAAAGGTTCTCCTGGTCTGGTAAGGTCTCCATAAATACCCCTATCCTCTACTTGGGAAGCGATTTCTGATTTCAGTTGATCTACCTTGTTTTGAGCAGATTCTTTAAGCTGATTGATAGTTTGACCAAATTCCTTCTTCTGCTCGTTAGGAACATTCTTGAATTCAGCAAAAAACTGGTTCAAAATTCCTTTTTTTCCTAAAAACTGAATTCTGAATTGTTCAACATCTTCAACTTTATCTGTTGTAAAACGTTCAACCTCATCGATATATCCCTTTATCTTATCTATCATGGCTTTAGTAAAATGAATTGGCAAATTTAGAAAAAATAGGTCGTTTCCTACTTATAATAAGTAAGAATTACCCTCTATTCTATATACTCGCGTTTTAGGAAGTAATTTACCAAAGCTTCTTTCATCAATACCGTTTGTTCACCCGCTTTTAGGGCTGGTAATTTGGATACATTCTTAAAATGCGGCCACCCATCATTGTCTATATAGTCAAACTCATAAAATCCGTAAGGCTCCAACAGTGTACAAATAGCAATGTGCATCAAGTTCACTTTATCGTCTTTCTTGAATTTGGCTTGAGGCTGACCAAGTTCCTGTACTCCAACTAGATATATGATGGCATCCAGATCCATTAATTCACCGTCTGCAAATCTATCAGACAGTTTAATTTGGAGGGTTTCCCAGCGTGTTTTTAGTAACTCATCTCTCATGTGGCAAAGGTAATTGCTTTAGCCGAAATGTTTATATTTGATACCATGAATGTATTAGATATTGTCCTCGGTGTTTTTCTCCTTATTGGATTTTTAAGAGGCTTTCAAAAGGGATTTATAATTGAGCTTTCTGGAATCTTAGCCCTCTTACTAGGTATCTATGCCGGTTTATCTTATGGCTATTTAGCCGAGCACTACATCGAAGGATGGACAGACTGGTCTGCCTCTACCGTAGAAATTCTTGGTTTTTTTGCCATGTTTGTGTTAGTATTGATTCTGGTTTCTATCCTAGCTAAACTTCTCACTACCATCATTAACAGTATAGCTTTGGGATTGATCAACAAAATTTTTGGAGCTATTTTTGGTGTTATAAAAACAGCTCTGTTTTTAATCATTTTACTGCTCCTCTTTGAGTATGTCAATACCAATGGAAGATTTATTGCAGAAACGAAGCTGGAAGATTCCGTTATTGTGTCTATTCTAAGAGAGTTAACTGCAACCTTATTACCTTCCTTTCAAGAGCTATTGGAAGATAGTGAATTGGTAAGCCTTACTTCATAAGAATAATCAGGATCCTATAATTTTTTAAAAGCAGATGTTTTTACCCAGCCTTCAGATCCATCTGAAAGCTCTATTTCTGTGTAATCTCTAAACGTAGATCCTAAACTGACTTTTGTTCCTTTATTGAGTTCGAAATTGACATCACTTCTTGGATTAGGTTCCACAAGAACTGGAAGTTGATTTTCGAAGATAATCGCGTAGTTTTGATCTTGTTGCAACTGATTCTGAAACTTTGCAAACATAAAACTAGCAAGACTTAATACAAGAAATACGATAGAAAACGAAAACTGTCGGCGCTTCCCCCTTACAGTGCTGGATCTGAAATACATGACTATGAAAATTCCAAATAGCACTGAGAAAAAGATACTTAACCAGGCCCAGGACTTTAGTTGCATAACATGAGTAATTGTATGTACTAGGCTTTTCAGATTAGATTCTGGGGCATCTTTAACCTTATCGATAGTTTGGGTGTTCGCTATAGCAAGATTTTCTTTTATATCTGGATCTGAGGGATTGTATTGCAGTGCTTTTTCATAATGGTAAATGGCATTTGCCAAATCATTGACTTTCATGTAAGCGTTGCCAAGATTGAAATACAATTCTGAAGATACCAAGCCTTTCTCTAAAATAGAATTATAGAGTTTTATAGACTGCTCAAAATCATCATCTGCGTAGGCCGAATTGGCTTGCTCAAATACATCTCCTTCCTGAGAAGTTCCCATGAAACTGAGTAACAGAACAAAAGTATAAATTAATAATTTCATCATTTTACCTCTTTATCAATTTCAGAAATCACTTTAGCTGCCCTTTGATAATCTTTTTGCATATCTGCTGTAACTGTCGGCGTGTACCTTGCAAATTCACAACTTTTTAGAATCTCCAGGAACTCCGAAATGGTTTCACTAGAAACTCCTTTAGACATTAGTAATTCTCTTATCTTATCCTTCTGCATGTCCAGGGTTTGAATTTTAAGCCTTGCCTTCATATAGTTGTGTAGAGCACGTTCTAGGGATTCATAAAACATTTTGGAATCTCCAATGTTTTTCTTGGCTTCAGACAGGTAACGTTTGGCCAGTTTATTTGCTCTCTTAAGTTGAATTTGTGTCTGATCTGTCTCTCTGCTTTTCACCTTTCCAAAAATCAACATGAAAGGAATGCTCAAGAATGGTAGAAAAAATAAAGTCCAGTACACAGGGGATTGAAAAAACCGAGACTGATCTTTTGGTTTTAAATCGGTATTCAATTTGATATAATTGAAGTTATTTTTTGAAGAAATAACATTGCGATTTGCATCATCCCTATCTGATGACGCTACCTGGCTTTCTGCTGGCCGTTCTGGATCCGAATTCACTTTAATGGCTATAGGTTCAGATTTAAGGGTTTCGTAAGTTTCCGTTCTAGGGTTGAAGTAAGTAAAGGTATTGGGCTGAACTACATAGTCACCTTTAAATTCTGGAATGACCGTATAAGTCTCAGACAAGCTACCTCGCATTCCTAAGCTGGATGTCCTCACGTTTTCTTTGCGCTCTGGCTCGTAGACTTCGAAAGATGAAGGCGTCTGGATCTTAGGAAGATTGAAAAGTTTTAGATTTCCACGACCCTTTACTTCAGTTGTTAATTCTAAAGAGGTTTGAGCGTCCAGTTCATTTTTATTAGTCTTAACTTTAAATTCAAATTCCCCTACAGCCCCAGAAAAATCATCTGGCTTTCCAGCTATAGGTAGAGGTTTAACGTCTATAGTTCTCGTTTTGGCAGAATAATTTTTTTCTACGATGTCATACAAACGTCTACCAAAGAAATCACGTTTATCCGTAGGGACTTCTACTGAAACAGATATAGATAAAGGTTCAATCTTTAGTTCGCCTGTTTTTTGAGGGTAAAGCACGGTTTTGCGTAACTCTACATAACGGTAAGGTTGACCTCCAAACTCTCCTTCTTTAAGTTCCAGTCTTTCAATATCAATATTTTGACTCCAGAAGCCCTCAAATTTGGGATCGTCTAATGGCCTCCAGTTTCTAATATTAACTGTTGGGCTCAAAAACAACTTATACACCACATAAATCCCTTCGTTTACGTAAGGATTGGATTTGCTCACTTCGGCTACCAAATGAATACCACTACCTGCTTCTGCTACTGCTCTAGACTGGTTGGGCTGATCTACAGCAGCAGTGACTTCAATTTCTATAGGTGATGTTTTATACACCTGCCCTTCTACTGTAATCTCGGCCTGACCAATAGTGATTTTACCTCGTTTTTCAGGTTGAAAAAAATAAGTGTAAGATTTTTGAAAGGAGCTTTTACCATTTATATATTGTTCTGAGAAAGATTGACTTGGCCCACCTATCAAACTCAGACCATTGAAAGAAGGTGGTCTAAAGTTATCACCATTGGCATCCACTTTAAATTGTACTTTTAGCCGTTCATTGATTCCTAGTTTAGATCGGCTGGCTTCTGCGGTAAACGACACTTGAGCCAATGAGGATAAGCCGCAAAGAAAAACCAATAAAAAAATAAGCTTTCTCATTTTACCAGTCTTTTCCTGTTTTAGATTTTTGACCTTTTGCTTTTTGAGCATTTAGTTTTTCCTGAACATCTTTTTCCTGATTCTCAATCGCTTCTAGCAAACGCTTAATCTGCTCTGGAGAGATCTGTCCTTTTTTATTTTTAGGTTGCTGAGGTTGTTGTTTTTCTTGATCGCCTCCATCACCTTCCTGTTCTTTCTCCTGCTGATCTTTATTTCCCTGCTCATCTTTTTGATCGTCTTCATTTTCATTTTGATCTCCATTATCATCTTCCTGGTCCTTATTTTTATCGTCTTTCTCCTTATCCTCATTCTCTCCCTCCTCTTTGTTATTTTTACTTTCATCTTCTTTCTCGTCCTTGTTTTTGTCCTTATTATCATCCCCATCTTTACTATCGTCGTTCTTTTCCTTTTCTAACTTAGACTTAGCATAAGCAAGGTTATAACGGGTTTCCTCATCTGTTGGATTATTTCTTAAGGCATCTTTATAGGCATTCACTGCCATTTGATACTGTTCTTCTTCCATTAAAATATTACCGAGGTTATGGTAACTTTTGTGCTTTAAGGATTTATCCTCTGTACTCTCTATAGATTCTACAAGACGCAATCTCGCCGATTCTAACTCATTGTTTTTGATGTACAAGTTTCCAAAATTATAGCTGATGTCAGAATTATTCTGATCTATAGCTTTAGCTTCTCTGATCTTAGCTTCGGAAGAAGCAAAATCGAGTTCTGGAGACTCAGCTTCAGCTAGGAGAGCCTTTGCCTTTTTAGGGGCATCAGTGATGTTTTGTGCGGCAACTTGAACCGCTACGAACATCAAAACAACAATCAAAACGTAGTTTTTTCTAATCTTCATCTTTCTTTCGCTCATTAAATAAATTCAATCGTCTTACCCAAGCCGTTTTTCTTTCTAGTAACAACACATCTACCAATACCAAAAATATACCAAAACCTAAAAACCACTGATATTTACTCTTAAAATCTGCAAATTGTTTAGCCTCAAATTCTGTTTTTTCAATTTTTTGTAGCTCGTTTAGCACTTGTTCCACAGCATCAGAAGTGTTACTACCGTCAATATAAGCACCATTTCCAATTTCAGAAATCTCAGTCAGGGTTTTAGCGTCTTTTTTGGTGATAACAGTTTCTCCGGCATCATTTTTCAAATAAGACTGTATTCTGCCGTTGGTTTTTATAGGTATAGGATCTCCTCGTTCTGTTCCTACCCCAATGGTAAATATTCTAATCCCTTCATCAGCTGCCTGCTCAGCCATGGCTTCAGCATTTCCATCGTGGTCCTCACCTTCAGATAGAATAATCAACACTTTATTGGTTTGGTCACTATCGTTATAGTAAGATTTAGCCAAATCAATAGCCTGAGAGATCGCCGTTCCTTGGCTGGAGACCATATCGGTGTTCATACTCTGCAAAAAAGTTTTTGTGGTAGAGTAATCTGTAGTAATTGGCACTTGAGGAAATGCACTACCAGCATAACCTACTAATCCAATTCGATCTGAGGTGAGATTATTGATGATTTCAGTTATGATTCGTTTTGATTTCTCTAAACGATTGGGGGCAATATCCTCTGCCAACATACTTTTAGAAACATCCAACGCAAAGACGATGTCTACACCTTCACGCTTTACCGTTTCCATCTTGGTTCCCAATTTAGGATTGACCAGAGCCATTACGAAACAAGCAAACGCAAGAGCCAAAATTATGAACTTCAAATTAGATTTGAAGGTAGATTGATCTGGGGCTAACTTTTTGAAAAGACGACGTTCCGCAAATTTCTGTTGGGTTTTTCTCTTCCAAAACACATAAATCAAGAACAAGACCAGCAATACTGGCAGTACCAGAAATCCCCAAAAATAAACCTGTTCTTCTATTATAAACATCTATACAAAGCTTCTAAAAAGTGTGTATTTAAGTAAAAATTCTACGAATAATAATCCTGCAGCTATCAAGAGAAAAAGTCGATACTTTTCTCCATAGTTATAGAATTTGAACTCCTCAATTTCTGTTTTTTCCAAAGCATCAATTTCTTCATAAATCGATTGAAATTTCTCGTTATCGGTTGCTCTAAAATATTTTCCTCCATTACTTTGAGCGATAGTCTTGAGCAAATCTTCATCTATTTTAACTTCGGTGTTTCTGTACTGAAACTGTCCATTGGGCTTTATCCCCACAGGCGATAACGCCATGCCATTACTTCCTACACCAATCGTATAGGTTTTAATATCGTATTCTGTTGCTAACTGTGTTGCCGTTGCCGGGTCTATAAATCCAGCATTGTTTTCTCCATCTGTTAATAGAATGATGACTTTGCTTTCTGCTTTGCTGTTTTTCAGCTTATTCACAGAAGTGGCCAGTCCCATGCCAATAGCTGTTCCTCCCTGTATATCCTGAGTGTACTGAAGATCATTAATTGCATTGATGATTATGGATTTATCGCTGGTAAGAGGTGTTTTTGTATAACTTTCTCCGGCATAAATCACCAACCCAATTCTATCGTTTGGTCTTCCCACCACAAAATCATTAGCGACCTCCTTCAAAGCTTCTAGTCGGTTAGGTTGTAAGTCTCTGGCGAGCATACTTGCAGAAATATCAACCGCCATAATTATATCTATCCCTTCGGTTTTTTTCACTTTTGTGGTGACATCTACGGTTCTGGGTCTTGCCATAGCAATAATTAAGAACACTAAGGCCAACATTTTTAAGATGAATAATAAAGGTCTAAGTTGTGCTAAAGGGCTTTTGGTGAAGCCTTTTGTACTCGATATTTTTAAAGTTGCCGTTTGCTTTCCTCTTTTATTCCAATACCAAAAAATAGCTAATGGAATGGCGAGCAACAGCCAAAACCAACTTGGATTTTCGAAAGTAAAGTTTTCAAACATCATTGCCCCGCCTTTTTAAATTCAACAGCGTTTATGATTCGGTTGGTGATTTTCTCACCGTACTCATCGTCACGATCATGGAAAATAACAATTTGCTGAAATCCACCTCTACCAAAATTTAAAATCTGGTATTCCTTTTTGATATCCTCCTTGGTTAAAGGATTTTCAATAGAAAAGCTTCCAAAAACTTTAGTGCCTTTTACTCCTCCAATAGTTTCAACCTCTTCTGTTTTGGTTATAATATTGTAAGCTCCTTTACTTTCGAGGTTGCTGTAAATTCCCTCTACAACAGCGTCTAAATTAACCTCTTGTTCTTCTTTAAACCGAACTAGATTCAAGGTCACATACATACTTTGGTATAAGGTTCCAAAACTGTAGGTTTCTTTATCAGCTACATTTTCTGAAATACTTTCTTCAAGCTTAAATTCTCCTCGAACAAGAACCTCTGGGGTAGTCATCCCTACTGGTGGGAAGCCGTATTCACTGGTAATCCAGTCTCCTTCTAATAACTCTTTGGAAGGATTGCCAACGATATTATCCTTCACATACTGAAAGCCTTTAGTAGCCACTACAGCTGTACCAATCACTGCTACTAATATTACGCCGAGTATAATCCCGACAGCCCATTTTTGTTTCTTCCTCTTTTTAGTGAGGGCTTCTTGAAAGGCTTTGTCTTTTCTTTTTTCTTCCTCTGTAATTTGAGGAATAGCACTTTGAACGTGTTTCAGGAAGTTCTCTACCTGCTTTCTGTCAGATTTTAGAGTGATTAGATCTGGTTTTCTATTTGCGAATTTGGCTAAATCTGCACGTTTCAAAACCTTGTCGTATTCTTGAATGACTTCCTCTTTAAGCGAGAGGCTTTTGTGTTCTTTTTTAAATTTAAGCTCAGCTATCAATTCATTAGAGGTATATTCTAGAGCTCTTACGTCTATTTTTTCCTCTAAATACTTTCTGGTAATATAAGTTAGCTGAGAAATATACTCCTTAAAATCTCGGTTATCTAAAGCCTCTGACTTATCAAGTTCCTTCAAAGAGATTATAGCCTGTTCATAAGGTGGAATTCTTTTTTTGGCTTCGTCGCTTTTTTTCTTCAATTTGAAGAATAATAAAGAAGCTGCAGCTATTAGAACCAATGCCAACAGAGACCACCAGAACCAGGATCCAAGGGAAAAAGGCTTATCTACCCCTATAGAAGGTTTGATAGGATATAGCTTTTGGTTGACTGTGTCTAAAATAACATCGTTCACCCTAACCCTAAGCGTATCTGTATAAAAAGCTTTGTCATTAATTTTTACCAACTGCGGCGTAACAGTGTAAGCTCCAGAATCAAATTGTGTAAGTTTATAGAGCTTGGTGAGAGTAAAAGATTTGGTCTGTGGGTTGAGTGTATCAATTTTATACTCCTCTACCATTTCTAAGGGAATAAAAGTCTGATCTTTTGGGAACGTCACAAGATCAGTATCTGAGACTTCTTCCACTTTGATGACATAATCAATCTGCTCGCCTATTTTAATCGTGTCCCTGTCTACTTCAAAACTTACTTGTTGGGCATATCCACAGCCAATGCCTACGAACATCATCAGGAACACATAGGTTTTTGATGATAGTTTAGGTATACAGCTAAGTAGTTTTCTTATCATTCTAATCAGTTATCTAGATTTAAAATACCCTAGTAATTTAACCACGTAATTTTCATCAACTCGAGTGCTTAACATCCCAGAACCACTCAATTTGAAAGCTCTTTGAAAATAGTCTACTCTTTCTCTGTAATACTTTGTATAGTTATTCCTTGTAGATCGGCTGGAAGTATTCACCCACATCGATTTTCCGGTTTCTGCGTCTTTCATCTGCACCATACCTAGATTGGGTAACTTTTCTTCACGTTCATCATAAATCCTAATCCCCGTCACATCATGCTTTTGCCCTAAAATCTTCAAAGTATGTTCGTAATCGTCGGTTAAAAAATCAGACATCACAAAAACAATTGCTTTTTTCTTCATCATATCGATGAGGTATCTAAACGCTTTAGACAAATTGGTGGTTTTATTGGAAGGCTGAAACTCAATAAGCTCTCTAATAATTCTTAGTACATGCATCCTACCTTTTTTAGGAGGAATGTATAGTTCTATTTGATCTGAAAACAGCATCAAACCAATTTTGTCATTATTCTTGGTTGCTGAGAAAGCCAGCGTTGCTGCAATTTCGGTGATGATATCCTTTTTGAAGGTTTCTCTGGTTCCGAAAGCAGTAGATTCTGATATATCCACAAGAAGCATCATAGTGAGCTCCCGCTCTTCTTCAAACACTTTTACAAAAGGTTCATTATAACGGGCAGTTACGTTCCAATCTATCGACCTTACATCATCCCCGAATTGATAGGCTCTTACTTCACTAAAAGTCATCCCTCGACCTTTAAAAGTAGAATGGTATTCTCCACCAAAAACGTGATCGCTCAAACGTCTCGTTTTGATTTCGATTTTTCTTACTTTCTTTAAAAGTGATTTGGTATCCATAGTGTGCAAAAACTTCTTATTCGATTTGAAACTAAATCGTAAAGCAACGTGTCTTAAATGATAAAATAATTTCAGTGAATAATTGATTCAAATCCTAAGGCACTTCTACTTCATTGATGATTTTGCTAATGAGATCTTCAGATTTAATATTTTCTGCTTCAGCCTCGTAAGTAATTCCAATTCTGTGCCTCAATACATCATAGACTACAGCTCTCACATCTTCTGGGATCACATAGCCTCTCCTTTTGATGAACGCATAGCACTTAGCTGCAATAGCTAAATTGATACTACCTCTAGGTGAAGCTCCAAAACTAATGAGCGGCTTGATATCAGCAAGCTTATATTTCTCTGGATAACGCGTCGCAAAGATGATATCCAAAATATATTTTTCTATTTTCTCATCCATGTAGACTTCTCTTACAGCACTTTGAGCCCTCAGTATTTGATCTGTAGTTACTACTGGATTAACTTTTCCAAAACTGCTATTAAGGTTGGATCTCATCACTAACTGTTCATCCTCGAGGTTAGGATAGTCGATAACGGTTTTCAACATAAATCTATCGACCTGTGCTTCTGGTAGTGGATAAGTTCCCTCCTGCTCCACCGGGTTTTGTGTTGCCATCACCAGAAAAGGTTTGTCGAGCATAAAGGTTTCATCACCAATGGTAACTTGCTTCTCCTGCATGGCTTCCAGTAAGGCAGACTGAACTTTGGCTGGAGCCCTGTTGATCTCATCGGTCAACACAAAATTGGCGAATATTGGGCCTTTTTTAATATTGAAAGAATTCTCTTTCATATTGTAGATCATTGTTCCCACAACGTCTGCTGGCAATAAATCTGGTGTAAATTGGATTCTACTAAAACTGCCATGTACAGCTTTGGAAAGGGTATTAATGGCTAAGGTTTTAGCCAAACCTGGAACTCCTTCTAGTAAAATATGACCCTGACCAAGTAAACCAATCAATAAACGTTCTACCATGTGCTTTTGCCCTACGATGACTTTATTCATCTCATTCATGAGTAGGTCTACAAAGGCACTTTCTTTTTCTATTTTCTCATTGATGGAGGCAATGTCCACATTGGCTTGATCTTGTTCCATGGAAATATTCTTATAGCGTTATAACCTATTCTTATAATAGAATGCAAAATGAAAATTAAATCTATTTTCTGTTGTTAAGGCTTGGTTAAAAATCAGGGAATTACGACAAGCTTATGACTTCTGTCTAATTTTTTAACCAATTTCTAAAATCAATCTACATTTTATAAATCCACCGCTCCGGATTAAGTTTAGTCGTGTTTTTAAATAGTTGAAAAATCAATGTGGTTTTTCCAGAAGAGGAATTGATTCCTACCTCTCCAATTTCCTCGCCTCTAGATACTTTATCACCAGCTTTCACAAAAACCTTTTGTAAATTATTATAAATCGACAAATAGTTTCCGTGTCTAATCATAACTACAATATTAGCTCCTGGGATTTTACTGACTTGGCTAACTTCTCCTTCAAAAATAGCTCTTGCCTTTCCATTTTTTTCGGTGTCTATACGCACCCCATTACTCATCACCTTTATGGTTTTTACAATTGGGTGAGGCCGCTCTCCAAAACGCATCGAGACCACGCCAGACCTCACGGGCCAGGGAAGTTTTCCTTTATTTTGAGCAAAATCTGCTGCCAAGGCCTCTGCTTCTGGTGTCAGTTTAAAGGTAGTCTTTTCATTAGAACCAGCCTTCTTATTTTCTCTCGCTATAGCTTCTCGAATTAAGCGATCAATTTCACGATCGATTCTACTGGCTTCCTTCTGTTTTTGTTTCAGCTCTTTAGCATACTTTTGCTTTTCTTTATTGATACTTGCAAGCAGTTGCTCCAGGTTATTCCTATCCCCGACGAGATTGGCCTTAGTTTTGCGATTTTGAGCCAAAATCTTCTCCTGATCTCTCCTCTGCTCAAACAAAGTCGAATTGAGTTCCTGTAGGGTTTTGGTTTGCAACATCACTTCTTCACCCTGCTGTTTTCGATATTGAGCAAATTGTTTCATGTACTGAATGCGCTTATAAGCCTGTAGGAAAGATTCTGAAGAAAATAGAAACATAATTCTGCTTTTACTGGACTTGCTTCTATAGGATTTTTGAATCATCTTCTCATAATCTGCTTTTAATTTTTCCAGCTCAGTCCTTAGGCGATCTATTTTATTAGCATTGGAATTGATCTCTCTGGTGAGAAGATTGGCTTCCTGATTATTCACCTGGATCAATCGCTCGGTAGCTTGTATTCGTTTTTGAAGGTCTTCATATTCACCTAAAGCCGATTGCCCTTTGGACTCCGTGTTTTTAATGATGCTGTTGATCTCGTCTATTTCCTGCTGAATTTCCTGGCGTTTAGCTTCCAGTTCTTTTCTAGTTTGAGCCACAGCAACGACATTAAAACTTAGTAAAACGATAAAAGTTATGTACTGAAGACGCTTCATTAAAATCCTAAAAGTTCATAATTATCTGGAATAGAGAACGGGAAGTCCAGTTCTTCATTGAAAACCACAGATCGGTACTCGATATCAATCAGAACCACTTCATTATCTTTTTTGGCAGTAAGCTTAATAGAGGATGGGAATTTTTGACGATCCACAGACTGGTATCTGTCATATTCAATGGTTAAGCTTTCATTATTTTGATTTCTTAAAGATTGAGATTTCACCTGAAATTGCTTTTCGTCTATAATTGCTGAATAAGCTAAGATAGATTTTATATTTTGAAGAAACACATAGGTGTTGTTATCATACAACATTCCGTTCTTCTTTAAGGCATACATAGGTTGACCAATAAGAAGATTTTGAAGGTTTTCGAAATCAACCTTTACACCTAGAAATTCTTCTGCCATGGCATAGTCTCCATCAAAATAAGTTCTGTTGATTTTTTCATAATACTGAAACCGATCTGGAGTGATATATACTTTAGCTACGGGCAGAAGCCCCATGACTTTGGCACTCATCCAAATCGCTTTATCTTTTTCTATTCTATAGGTGATATTAATGGACTGCGAGTCATCTTCTGATTTGTAGCCAGCTTTCATTTTTCCACTAACCGTATTAAAATCTGCAAGGCTGTTTTCTAGATTTTTCAACACAATGCGAGCTGATTTCGCTTTGGTATCTGCATTAGCTCCAGTTTTGGTTGACTTGCAGCCAGACAGGATCATTAACACTCCTAAAATCACTCCTAAAGTCTTCAATCTTATCTTCATCAATTCGATTTTTGTTTAAGTTTTTGGTCGTAAGCAGCAGCTTTTTCGACATTTCCTAAAACCTGGTGAGTTTTTGCCAAGGCCAAAAATACATTTCGTTCTAAATCCTCATCAAATATATAATCCAAAGCTTCTTCAAGCACAGATACTGCTTCTTTATGCTGTTTAAGTTCTATCAATGCTAGACCTTTAATCACATAAAAGTAGCCTTGTGCAGGGAAACTCTGCAAGGCCTTGGAACTAGTTACCACGGCATCTTCATAATTCCCAAGTTCCATCTCCAGCTGAAGTATATTTTGAATTAACTTAAAGTCGTTGGGTTTGTTACGTAAAGCAGATTTAAAATTTTTTAGAGCTTTTTCTTTGTCTCTGGACTTGTAAAACTCTCCTAGCTCTGCTTTACTCGACGAGCTCTTTTCTGAAGACAGCGCCGAGTCCAGAACACTTACAAAATCATCCTGAACTTCTGGATGATTCATCGCAAAAGCTTTGTAAGTATTGATGACCTTGAGTTTATCCTTCTCTTCAAGGGTGAGGCTTTGTACAACTTTCTTACTATAAATTTTTGCTTTATCGCTATTTTGAGAAACAAGATAGGCCATGGCCATTTCCACATAAAGCTCAGGATCATTCACTTGATTTTCTTCTAAAATTTCCCCTATTTCAATTGCCTTTTTAGGAGAGTTATCTAATCGATAAAGTTCCATCAATGAAGTTGCTGCTCTTGTATCTTCTATTGAATTCTGAAATCGGTTTTTAAAAAATTTAATTCCAGTTTTCAACATGGAACCTTCTTTATAAATGATCATTCTGAAATCATCTCTAAATTCATCAATGCCTTCTACTGCATCATAGCGGTCCAGGGCTACTAAAGCTTCCTTATAGTTATCTTTAAGCAAATGTAAATTGGCAAGCTCCTGGAAATAAACAGGATTCTCCTCAGCTATAAACTCTGCTTTTTCAATAGCGTCCTCATAGCGTTTTTGCATGTTATACACATAAAACACCTGCTTATGAATATTGATATTATTCTTATACCTAGGATTCTCCAGAGTCTTTAAAAGAAATTCTTCAGCTTTTGAATAATTCTTTAAATCAATGTGGTTTTTAGCCAATTCATAAAACACTGCTGTGTTGTTGGGTTTCAACTCAAGACAACGTTCGAGTTCTTCAATAGCCTGGTCTGGATTTTCTACGGCTCGCTGTGCAATCGCTTTAAAGAATACCTCCTGAAACTCATCTGTATTGTTTCCAAGATTATCTACATTGACATCTTCGGAAAGGTTGTTTTTGTCCTGAGCCAAACTGGTAAGGCTGATCAAAAGGAAATAAACAATAAAAAGACGTAAGCGATGACACATGTTATTTATTCTAAAACGGAGTAATCTCCAATACTTATAGAAGTGAAATTTCCATCGAACCTAGCAAAATTGCCAATCATGGCTTTATCCAGCTTGGCATTTTTGACTTCAGCGTGTTCTTGTATCAGAGAGTTTTTAATAGTACTATTATCGATAACCGTGCCATCTCCTATAGAGACATTAGGGCCGACTTTTGCATTTTTCAGAAACACATTATCACCTATAAAACAAGGCTCAATAATCTCAGAATCTGTAATTTTTACAGAATCTGAGGTGAGTTTCTCCTTGCCCTCCTTATGAATGAAGTTAAGCATCCTAGAATTGGTGTCTACCGTAACGTGTTTGTTGCCACAATCCATCCACTCGTCGACCTGTCCAGGCTTAAAAACCGCTCCATTCTCTCGCATCTTCTTAATCCCGTCATTGATTTGGTACTCTCCACCATGCATGATGTTTTCTTCAATGACTTTTTCCAGCTGAGTTTTTAGTTGTGCTACCTCTTTAAAATAGTAAATACCGATCACTGCCAAATCAGATACGAAATCCTTAGATTTCTCAACCAGTTCGGTAATGTGACCCTCTTCGTTAAGATTTACCACACCAAAAGCTTCAGGGTTATCCACCTTTTTCACCCACATCACTGCATCGGCTTCTTTGTCCAGCTTGAAATCAGCTTTAAACAAGGTATCCGCATAAGCAATCACCGCAGGTCCTTGTAAAGACTCTTTAGCACACATGATGGCATGCCCGGTTCCTAGTGGTTTATCCTGATAATAAATTGTAGACTTGGCATCCAGACCAGCAGCTACCTCGTTTAGCTTAGCTTCAATCTCAGCGCCAAAATCCTCAGAAATGATAAAGGCAATTTCATCAATTTTTTCCTCCAACACATCAGCGATGCCTTCTACCAGACGTTGAACGATTGGTTTTCCTGCAATAGGAATTAGAGGTTTGGGGATGGTAAGTGTATGTGGTCTTAATCTTGAGCCTCTTCCGGCCATGGGTACTATAATCTTCATAAGTTGTTTTTTATTAGTGTCCTGTACTTCCGAATCCACCTTCTCCTCTGTCGGTTTCAGAAAGAGATTCTACAAGTTGAAAATCAGCTTGCTCGTGCTTTGCAAACACGAGTTGAGCGATGCGGTCGCCAGGTTGTATTGTAAATTTTTCTTTAGATAAATTGATTAAAATCACACCCACCTCGCCTCTGTAATCAGCATCAATGGTGCCAGGTGAATTCAGCACAGTAATCCCCTTTTTGAGGGCCAAACCACTTCTAGGTCTCACCTGCGCTTCAACGCCTTTAGGAAGTTCCAGAAATAACCCGGTTTTGACCAGGCAACGCTCCATGCTCTCAAGATGAACTGCAACATCTATATGTGCTTTTAAATCGACGCCTGCAGATGATGAAGTTTCGTACTTCGGTAAGTCGAATGAGGAGCGGTTAATGATATTCACTTTCATAATTTAATCACTTTTGATAAGTCTGTACAATTCTTTTTTTTCATTCATAAAAACACCACCACAATAAACGAGCAGGAGCGCTATACCTATAACGTAGTTTTCTCTAAAATAGTAGAACGAAATTAGAGAAAATAGAATGGAAACTGAGAGGTAAATTAGGATTTTACCATATTTATAGGGAATCGCATAATGCTTTTGGCCTATAAAATACGAGAGGAGCATCATGCTTCCGTAGGCGGTAAGTGTAGCTATTGCCGAACCTACATAACCGATTATCGGAATCAACCAGATATTAATTACAATGGTGAAAACGGCTCCAATAGATGAAATATAGGCTCCATAGTGAGTCTTATCTGTGACTTTGTACCATACGGACAGGTTATGATAAATGCCTAGAAATAAATTGGCCAGTAGAATGATGGGAACAATTTTCATCGCCTCCCAGTAACTTTCATTAGTAATCAAAAGCATTTTGAACAGATCCGCAAATACAATGACGAAAAGCAAAATCACAGTTCCCACAATGACGAAGTATTTGGTGATCATCGCGTAGGCCGATTTAGGATTTTTACTTGAGGCATGGCTAAAAAAGAAAGGTTCTATTCCCAGCCTGAAGGCTGTTGCAAACAAAGTCATAAACATTCCTAACTTATAACAGGCTGAATAAATCCCAATTTTCTCTTTAGCGATGGCTTCGGGTAACATTCGCTCTAGAAACAAACGGTCCACCACCTCATTGATGGAAAAAGCAACCCCTGCCACAAGAACAGGAAGGGCGTATTTCATCATGGATTTCCAAAGATTCCAATCAAATTGAAATTGAATTCGAGAATAAAATGGGAGAAGCAATAAAAGGGTTAGCCCGCTAGCAACAATGAGTGAAATGAAAATGTAGCTCACTTCAAAATTGGGAATGTAGATAGAATTCATTAAAGCACTGCTCTCAGCAAGGTCCTTCAAATACAACAAGAAAAATACATTAAGACCTAAATTAACAGCTACGTTGATGGTCTTAATCACAGCAAATCTTATAGGTTTTGAATTGGCTCTGAGCCAGGCAAACGGAATAATAGCCAAAGCATCTAAAGCAAGAATCCAAATAATTAACTTTAGGTTTTGTGAGTCGATTCTGGTAAAGCTCTGAAGTTCTGTAAAGGCTAAGTACGCCAATAGGACAAATCCCGCAGTGGTCGCGAGTATAGACCAGGTGGAGGTAGAGACCACCTGTGATTTGTCTTTTTCTTTGTTGTAAAATCTAAAAAAAGCAGTCTCCATCCCATAAGCCAGGATCACATTAAAAATGACGAAATACGAAAAAATGATCGAGTAATCTCCAAAGGATGTGTTTTCTAAAACACCAGTGTACAGCGGCACCAAAATCACCGAAAGCATCCTGGGAATGACTGTAGCTACACCGTAAATAAACGTGTTTTGAAAAAGTTTTTTGTAGATACTCACAGATTGAAATTGATTTTTCAAATGTAGTAAAATATGAAATCAAAAAAGGGAACGGGTTCTTCTCTTCATTTCTAACAAAAAACGCTACACTAACCTGTTTAAAAAATATGAATCCCTGCTCCTAAAATAGATTTGACTTTGGTTCTAAAAGTTAAGTTTAAACCAACGCATATCTTTATTTAATTGAGCTTTATTAATCTTCTTATCTTACGGTTTCAAATTCTAAAACTGTGGTATAAAAGAATAAAAGACTTAGAAATTAAACACTGATCAACCATTTTATAAAGTGTTCAGACCTCACAGGTCTTTGATACCTGTGAGGTCTTGTAAGTCAATTTCATTTGACAGTTATTTTTTTATTAGCATTCAAAACAGAAAGTATCATATTTAATGAAGATCAAAAACGCCCATCAAAATAACCTTAAGAACATTGATTTAGAAATCCCAGAACATCAGCTCATTGTGTTGACTGGCTTATCTGGATCTGGGAAATCGTCTCTGGCTATGAATGTGATTGCCAATGAAGGCTACCGGTATTTCCTGGAAAGTTTACCAGCTTACAATCAGCAAAACGGGCAAGCCATTCCCACGGCAGAGGTCGATGAGATTCAGGATCTTCCGCCAGTGATCAAAGTGGAGCAATCCAAACGCTTTCAATCCATTAATACCACTTTTGGAACGCTTTCTGAATTAACCTCCGTCTTCAGGATTCTGTTTGCTCGCTATGCCGGAGAAACTCCTATGAGTAAGTCGCTTTTTTCTTTCAATCATCCCAAAGGTGCCTGTAAGGTTTGCCGTGGTATTGGAGAAGCCGAATACATCGACTTGGACAAAGTTATAGGCGATGAATCTAAAACGTTGAGGGAGGGAGCTATCACCACCACTCTGCTCAATGGCTATATCGTGTATTCTCAAATCACCGTAGAAGAGTTGAATAAAGTCTGCAAAGCTCACGGATTTGATGTAGATATCCCTTGGAAAGACCTTTCGGACGAACAAAAAGAGGTTGTCTTAAACGGCAGCAATCGCATTAAAGTATTCTATGGAAAGCACGGTCTGGAATCCCGGTTAAGATGGTCTGGTATTAAAGCTAAACCTAGAGAAGAAGGTTATTATAAAGGCATGCTCCCCATCATGCAGAATATACTAAGAGTAGATAGAAATCCAAACATTTTAAAATTCGCAAGCTCTAGAGTATGTCCAAGCTGTAAAGGTGGACGGATCAAAGCAGAGCATCTAAAATATAAGTGGAAAGGCTTCAACTTCAAGGCCTGGATGGATCTATCCTTGAACGAATTATATGATCGATTGAAGGCTTTGAAACTCTCCAAAGGAGAATCTCATTTAGTTGATAAAATTCAGATTCAACTACTGGACCTGATTCACCTGGGAATGGGCGACTATCAGCTGAGCACACCTAGTCTAGACATCTCCTCAGGAGATGGACAGCGCATCAAACTCATCAACCAGGTGAATTCCAGATTACAAGGGATTTTATATGTATTTGATGAACCCTCTATCGGTCTTTCAGCAGATTATCAAAACTATCTGATCCACATTCTTAAACGACTTATACACAGAGGAAATACTGTGATGGTCGTCGAACATGACTTGGATTTTATTCAAGCAGCCGATTGGATTGTAGAGCTTGGTCCTGAAGCAGGAGTACATGGTGGAGAAGTCATCTTTAATGGAACCAAGGAACAATTTCTTAAGGAAAAAGACCTCAACAGCCCGACCTTATCTGCTTTGGAGTCTTTCAGCAATGGGCCGAAAAGAAAGGCTAAAAAAATAGATTCTGGAAAATTTCAGCCTCAGCCAAATTCACTATCAGTCATTAGCCGAAAAACACCAGAGCTTGTAAAACGTATCACTGAATTCTGTGAAGATAAGGCTTTAAATCTCCTAAAAGTAACAGATCAGCCCATTGGTAAAACTCCTCGGAGTAATCCAGCGACCTATACTGGCTTAGCAGATAAAATAAGGGACCTTTTGGCAAAAACCGCAGAAGCTAAATCCCTGAAGCTTACCAAAAGTGCTTTCTCATTCAATAATAAAAAAGGACGTTGTCCCACTTGTGAAGGTGCAGGAGTGATTACTCTGTCAATGAGTGCGATGGGAACCATCAATCAGGTGTGTCCCGTCTGCAACGGAAAGCGATTTAAACCTGAGGTGCTTGCCGTTCATTACAATAAAAAAAATATTGCTGATATTTATAATCTCAGTATCGAAGAGGCCTACAGCTTTTTTAAGGGAGAAAAAAAGATCACAGACATTCTGTCTTTGATGCTACAATTGGGTTTAGGCTACATCAAACTAGGTCAGCCTTCCAATACATTATCTGGAGGGGAAGCGCAGCGTATAAAACTCACCAAACACTTTGCAAAAAAATCAACACAAACGTTGCTGGTGTTGGAAGAACCCAGCATTGGGCTTCATTATCAAAATGTGACTCAATTGCTGAAGGCTTTACATCAGCTGAAACTGCAAACTGCTGGTATTCTTTGTTTTGAAAACCATCATCTTTTTCAAAAAGACTGCGATGTCTGGGTAGACAATGCTTTAGATGTAAAACCTATCCAACTAAAATCAGAACAACCTCAGCAACGAGAGTTTATTAGTATTAAAGGAGCGCGAACTCATTCTTTAAAAGGTATAGATGTCAGTTTCCCTAAGCATCAGCTTTCAGTAATTAAGGGAGTTTCTGGTTCAGGAAAATCTTCTCTGGCTATAGACACCCTTCATGGTTATGGCCTCCAGGAAATGACTAAACAATTCTCAGCTTACCAGCAGTCCAGGGTTGGGGTCAATTTTCAGTTTGAAGTAGATCATATTGAAGGACTTACACCAAGTATTTGTATAACCCGTAAACAAAAAAGTCAGGCTCAGCGCTCAGATATAGCTAAACAAACAGGCATAGATAAACTCTTGCGTTTTGCTTTTTCCAGAAAAGCCCAGTATAAAGGTGAAGAATTATCTGCCAGTCACTTTTCAAATGCTCATGAATTAGGAAAATGTGAAGTTTGCGAAGGGCTTGGACAGGAATTACTTCCAGACCTTAACAAACTTGTTCTAGATGAAAATAAAAGTATAGCCACAGGATTGTTTGCCCATAATAAAGCCATAGGTTATTATGGAGATCCTGCAGGACAGCATATGGCAATTTTAAAACGTGTCGGTACTGAGTATGGATTTGATCTGAAGACTCCTTTTAAAGCGCTTACAGCTCAACAAAAGCAAGTCTTGCTGTATGGTACAGGAGAAAAGGTCTGGGAAGCGGACTGGGTGTATCAAACTAAAACACGTCAGGGAACTCAGGCACTATCCATGACCTGGGATGGTCTCTTCAGCTATTTGCAAGAGGAATATCTGAAAACAAGGAAAAACAAAAATATCAGTCAGTTGACGGCTTTGTTTTCTTATCGTGAATGCACTCATTGTCATGCCAGTGGATTGAAGCCTGAACGCTTAAACATTAAGATTGCAGGGAAATCGATAGACACCATAAAGTCAATGAATTTCAGTACCCTAGAAACATGGTTATCCCAGCATACTACTGAAAAAACAATCGATGGGAAATTACTTGGCAAAATGGAAACACACCTTATCAACACCATTACCAGGGCAAAGGAACTTCATATCAATCACTTACAGCTCAACCGAAAATCTTCTACGCTTTCGGGTGGTGAAAATCAGCGCATCGCGCTCATTAAGCAATTAAATAGCCCTTTAAAAGGGATCACCTATATTTTGGACGAACCCTCAGCAGGCTTATCTCAAGGAAATATCCCCGACCTCATTCAGATATTAAGAGAGCTGATTGATAAAGGAAATACGGTAATCGTCATTGAACATGACAAATCCATCATTCAGGCAGCAAATCATATTTTACAAATTGGCCCTAAAGCAGGACAATTCGGCGGTTATATAACATACCAGGGAGACCTTGAAGGCCTACTCCAACATAAACAGATTCACCCTTTCCTGAAGGCCCCCAAAAAGACCATACGGCTTAAGCCTGGCAAAGCTCATGTCGACATAAAAAACCTTTGCCGGCATAGTTTGGTTAAGGATAACCTTAGCTTACCTATTGGTGGAATTACGGCCTTAACCGGGAAGTCTGGCGTGGGAAAAACAACTTTAGTCAAAGACATTCTGATTCCTAGTATAAAGGCCAATCAACCGGTGAATTGCTCGGCTATAGATTTTCCTAAAACCTATGATGGAGCACATTATTTTGAACCCAAACGACTAAGAACCTACGCTAGTACTTTGGTAGTAGATTACCTGAATATTCTCAACCTCATCACGAAAGTTTTTGCCAGTGAAACCCCTTTAAAAGCAAAGGACTTTTCGTACAAAACCAAAAAGAGTCAGTGTCCAAATTGTAAAGGAAAGGGGTTTGTGGAAATGAGTCTGGATATTACAGCTAACTCCATTGAAACCTGTGAAGTATGCCAGGGCCAGCGTTATCAGGAACATATTTTGAATCATAGCGTAAAGTCTAAGCACATCGCTGAAGTACTAGCCATGAGCCTAACGGAATTGAAAGACTGGTTAGCTGGATTTAAGATACCTGATAAAGCTTTAAGACTGATGGAAAACTTGGAAGATATTGGGCTAGAACATTTAAGATTAGACCAAACCGTGCAATCCTTATCTTCAGGAGAAAAACAAAGACTACTCCTCTTAAACTGGCTTGAAAATGCACCAAAACATGAGCTTTTTGTATTAGATGAACCTAGTACTGGTTTGCATTATGCTGATATTGACTTGCTTTATTCAATTTTAAAAAAGCTTAGTATTGATAATGATATTTTAGTGATCGAGCATAATCCATACTTACTGGAGAAGATTGGAGTAGGCTTGGTTTTAGAATAAATATCCTTAGTATTCTTGTTTTATTTGGTTCATCGAGCGTTGATAAACAAAAAGCTTAGGTTTTGGCCTAAGCTTTTTAATTTATAAGTTTTGAGAATGGAGGTTTATGCTAATTCAAAATGTTTTTATTCAACGTTGATAAAAATATCATCTAGTTCATAGGTACCGTCTTCATTTGGATCTCCACTTCCTGTATATTTAAAAGCAATATGACCGTTGGCCTCAAAACAAGACATGTCCACCAATCCAGAACTGATCCAATCTGCAAAAAATACACCGTCTGAAACAATTGTAGCATCTTCAATCTCACCCCAGTCCGCAGTAGTGATGCCTTCTTCGGTACCATCCCAGTTGGTAGAATAAAGAACCTGTAAGGTACTATCATCGGAAAAGCTATTGGAGGTTTTGAACTCTAAGGTAATTTTTGAATTGCCCTCCACTGGTATTTCAGGAGAAATTAACCAGGAAACTGTACTGTCATCACCAGAATTAAAAGACCCAACTCTAGCCGAAACACCAAGTGATTGATTAGTCCCATTGTCGACAAATGCCTCCCAGGCTTCAGAACCCGCTTCAATATAATTGGTCCAACCTGTTAAAGCTAAAGGAGAGTTGATATTTTGATCCTCAAAATCAACATTGATAAACTCATTTGTAGCCGAAGTTGAGGCTAAACCACATGAAAACACTACGGGGTCGCAACGCTCTCCTGTCATATCCACATCTTCTGGTGAATTGATGTAAAACGTGAAGAACTCTCCAAAGAAGTCTCTACTTACAATTCCCTTCAAAGATCCACTTCCTGCTGGCAGGCTTATACCTTTGAAATCTGCAAATGTACTCGTACTAAATATCAGTTCTCTTTCACTTAAACAACTTTGTAGGAGGCGTTCTCCATCAAACTGATCGCCTACTTCTGAAGCATAGGTTACAGCTGAATCTTCATTAAAATAAATGTTCGCAAACTGAACATCAGTCAGTTCTACGTAAGTATTTACATCTGAAAACTGTAAATCTGAAAGCGATTTTTGAACAGGTATAATATCAGCAACTAAGGTATCTCTAAGAATAGTTTCATCTACAAATGCCTCAGGTATTCTTTCAATATCCTCCCCACTTGCTATGCCTAGTCTAGGTTCATTCCCCTCTCTTTGACCAACGGCTAAGCCATCTAATCTGATGTAAACTTTTCTTCCAAAATCAAATTTTGTAAAGAGTGGATTGACATCGACTTGAACTGCAATTCCATAAGTTGGGTTTTCAGGCCTATCCTGAATAATTAGTTCTCTAAAAAAATTACCAGATTCATCGTTGGAAACGACGTATGCTTCCACTACATTGTCTGTCCCTTCAAAAGTGAAAGGACCGCCTTCATTTTGGTCTATAATGCCTTCCAAAATATCTAAACTCACAATCGTCCCTTCAATCTCAGGGGGAGTTTGAGTAAAATCTGGAGTATCAAAATCATCATCTTCCACGCAGGATACAGATGTTAAAAACACTCCCAAAAGAAATAGGAATAATAAATTTTGAGTTAAAGGTTTCATCGTATTCATGTTTTAAAATCTTATATAGGCACTTAAATAATAGGTTGTTCCAAATCCGAAGAAATAGCGGTTTCCGAACAAGGGCCCGTATTCCCTGTTCAGATCCTCACCTCGGGTTCTATAATTACTGGTACGCGATTGTTCAAAGCCACCACTTTTAAATTCTTGATCCAGCACATTATTAATCACGGCAAAAAAGCCGACAAAATAATCATCGATTTTCCAGGATTTACCGCCGATGACATTGACCAGCATATAATCATCGAATTGCTCTTGTTGCAGGATATCTCTGGCTATGCTTTCGTCGTAATCATTGTATACTATACCATCGGTATCCAGTGCAAAATTATCTGACCTTAACAGACCACTCGGACTGATGAACGCATGTGAAAAGTGATTGGCAGTCACTCCTACATTCCAATATTTAGGATCTCTGTATTCAAAACCTAATTGAAAAACACGTTCGGGTCCTCCTGGAACTCTCAGGTTTTTTAGCTCTGTTTTCCCATCGCCAAACCTTAGTTGTAGTTCTGGAAAGTTTTGACTGGTAAGATAAATATCTGGATTACTATTGTAGATATAGTGTCCAAAAGATCCAGCAGCTTTCAATTTTAATGTAGGAAGGACCTGAGCTTCTACTCCAAATTCAACACCATAATGCAGTCGATCTATACCAGTCATCACTTCCTGTACGAAGGCATTGTTTTGATTATTGGCAGAAGGCAAGCCAGTAAGCTCTTCTGTGTAATAAAACCCAACATTGGTTTCGTCTTGAAAACCAGTATAAAATCCTGTAACTCGCCCACTAATTATAGGAGATTTATAGATGTAGCTTAAGTCTGCGGATTGTATTTGAACTTCTGTAATACCTTCAACAATATCACCATTTTGTCTAGCATTGCTATAGGAGTTTTGAATAGTCGGCGCGTTTTGAAAATAGGCTGCATTTAAGGTAAACACATGACGTCCAGATAATCTGTAGGTCGCTCCCGTTTTTAGGGCGTATGTTGTAAAATCTAATTCTTCTCCCGGGCCAAAGGAGCGTTCTCCAGGAAAAAACCCGTTTTCATAAAGACCAGTTCTCTGATATGACGTCTTTCCAAAGCTCAATCCCGTATAGAGATCAATGCTTTTATATTGAAATTGAGATTGTACAAAGGCATCATAGACTTCTGCGTCTACTTTGTAATTGTATTTATAACGTTCTCCTTCCTGAACCGTGCGATTTGGATTTCGACGATCGGATTGGGCAAGTTCTGAACCTAAGCCAGAAATCAATGTACTTTCTTCTGCAAAAAAATCAACATCCAGATAGCGCTCTCCACCTAATAAGTCTTCCATTTGTGCAAAATTTTCACTTTCCAGCTTCCTGTAATTCAGTCTTCCGTTAATGGTGATATTATCTGCTAGCTTATAATCTAATATTGAGTTAATCATAAGTTGCTTGTCTTCGACACGATCAGACTGTAGAGCGTAGGTAGAATTCCCGCCTCGATTTTGATTTAAGAAATTAGCAAAATAGACTTCTTCCCATGGAAATTGGCCGTCTCTTTGAAATTCTCTCTGCGCTAAAAAGGCATTTTGAAAATCCAGGGGACCTGGGTTAGGATCTCTTAAAGAATAGCTTGGAAGATTTTGATAATAAATTGGGGAAGGGTTTCTAGCGCCACCAAGGTAAGCCTGATCGCCTGTATTGGGATCTATGAATAAACGTGTTCCACCATTATCAACTCTGGTAGTGGAGAAAAACCCAAACTGATAACCCAAATTGGTATTAATTGAAAGTTTATCGGACAGTTTCCAATAATGATTCAGTATAAAAACCGGTTCTTCTGTCTTCCTAATCCTGGAATTACGCTGTTCCCCATTGAGTAGACCCCAATTTGGATTGTACTCAATGCCTTTGAGGTCTACAGCTTCCTGAGTTACCGCAGTTCCCATTCCTCTTCGGTTGGGTGCATAAAATCCTGTAAAATTGAGGCTATGCTTCTCATTGATCTGGTTCTCTACAGATAATGAAAAGGAATTCGCATCGTAGAGGGTACCTTCTCTAAATCCTTCTTCTCCAAATCGTCTGGAAATTAAAACAGAATACGACCAACCACCATTCAAAAGTCCAGAATTATAGCTTCCCATGACCCTTCCCTGATAGCTTCTATTAGAACTGGCGTAAGACACTCGACCACCTTTTCGCATTTTGGAAGCCCTCATGATGATGTTAGAAACTCCTGCAACATCACCAATAGTATAGTCATTGGCTTCCGTACTTTTTGAAAAAATACGGTTGCGCTGAACGTCATTCATACCGCCCCAGTTGGCCCAATTCGGTCTTCCAGAGAATTGCTTGTTCAATTCCAATCCGTTAATAAGGACCTTCCCATTGGCATTGTCTAAACCTCTGGGATTAAAAAAAGCTGCACTAAAATCAAAGGCTGCAGCACGTAAATAAGTATCTTGAGATGAAGCTAACAACCCTGAGATATTAAAGGAAGATGCATCATCGCCATCTAGCTCATCTTCTGATAATGAAATCGTTCCAATTTGACGATTTTCTTCGCTGATATCTACCTCCAGAAACAGGTCTCCAAGATTAAGCTCTTGGCCTTCCTCTATGATAATAGGAAAACGTTTATCTTCATAGTTGGATCTGGTAACACCGAGCACTTGTTCGCCTAATGGTAAATCTAAACCAGAAAAGGTGAATCTACCGTTTTCGTCTGTTCTCACTTCTAAACCTGAACCCTCAATACTTATGACAGTACCTGGTAGCGGTTCTTCGGTATTAAAATCCAGAATTACACCTACTACATTTGCGTCTTGGGCATTACTACTCATGCTAAAAACCGAAAACACAAGTGAAAAAAGGAGATAATAAATCCTATGCATATCGTTTATATTATCTTAATGTTAACATAATTAAGTTAATGAATTGCAAATGTATTTAAATTATATTTTTGTATTCTAATCGGAGATAAGAGTTTACAATAAATTAATATGGCCACACTTTCATCAAAAAAATTTACCTGCTATTGGATCATTATCTATTTTTTAGTTTTAGGCTGTAGCTCGACAGAAAAAGCAACGAATAATACCTCAGGCTCGGATGAATTTTTGATTAATACCGTTGCATTTTACAACCTAGAGAATCTTTTTGATACTAAAAATGATCCAGATAAGTTTGATGAAGCTTCGCCTATTATGGAAATTGCAGAAGGAGAACGGGAATCTATCTACAAAAAGAAAGTCGCCAATATGGCTAAAGTTATTGCAGACATTGGGTCTGAAACTACTGGATTGCCACCAGCTGTGATTGGAGTCTGTGAAGTTGAGAATTTTAAAGTCTTACAAGACGTGGTGAATGATAAGCGTTTATCTGCCTACAATTATGGAATTATTCATTACAATTCACCAGATGCACGAAGTATAGATGTGGCTCTGCTTTATCAAAAACGAGTGTTTCAGCCTATCCATTCCAAAGCGCATGAACTCGTTCTTTACGACGATACCGATAGAAGCAAGCGAAAATACACTAGAGATCAATTGCACGTTAAGGGTAAATTGGATGGAGAAGATATACATTTTATAGTGAACCACTGGCCCTCTAGGAGTGGCGGGGAAAAGCGTAGCAGACCTAATCGTGTGAATGCTGCTAAACTGACCAAAAAAATAAAAGATTCTATTTTAACCCATGAACCCTATGCTAAAATTATGGTCATGGGGGATTTTAATGATGGGCCTTATAACGAAAGTATTAAAGGAGTTCTAGAAGCCAAGGAATCTTCAGAAGACTTGAGACTTACCGACCTTTACAACCCTTTTGAAAAACTCCATAAAAAAGGAGTGGGAACGATTGCCTGGAGAGACACCTGGGATGTCTTTGATATGATACTGGTCACTAAGTCTCTTACAGATAAAGATGATTATTCTTCCTATAAACTATATCAAGCCAACATTTTTAATCCTTACTATCTACAAAATCCAAAAGGACGTTATAAAGGCTATCCTTACAGAGCCTTTGCAGATGGTGGATTTACAGGAGGATATAGCGATCACTTTCCAGTGTATTTGTACCTGATTAAAAAGAAATAAGCAGCTATTGAGCTGACCTTCAGTTAATTTTAATATTTATTTGACAGGCATTCCCAGTGGATCTAGTTAGTTTTAATCAAAAAATGAAAAATCCAGGAATACCTCTACTGATTTTAACCACTTTAATTTTAATTCTAGTTACCATATTTGCCTCTTTAGGACTTGCCTTTTCCTGGGTGTTTTACCTGACGGTATCAGGGCAAGCTACTCTTGTATTCGCTGTTTATAAAGTTCTGACTGATGATTACCAGACTGAAAAGACCTTTAAAGATTGGTACGAAGATCGACCAGAACCCAACGACGATTAGACTCAGGCTCCCTAGTTCAATGGATAGACAAAAGTTTCCTAAACTTTAGATCTAAGTTCCCTGCCCGATCGTGAAAGCGGGCGGGGATTCCTAGCGGAGCTACTTAAAGAATAATCTCAAGCAAGAGCCTGAGATTATAGATTAGCGTTGATCTATGAAAAAATATTATTTGCTATTTATTTTGAAAGTTAGGTCTTCATCATCTTTTTCAAGAAATTCACCTGTTGAGACTAACCCTTTTTTATCCTTTGCTTTAAGAAAATAGTAATAAGTATCTTTCAAAGTATCGTAAGATTTAATCAATTCAAATTCTGCCAAATCAACTTTTTTATTTTCTTCTTCTAAAAAGCGTCTTTCCCACTTTTCTTTTATATCATTTAGTTTCATATTCACTTTATCATCATTAGAAAGTGAATAAAAACTTGCCTCTTCAAGAGCTAGGATTTCATTACCAACTTCATCTTTCTTAATTTCATTCTTTTCTTTTACACAGGATGTGAAAAGAATTAGAAGTAAAACAACGACATTATTTAATTTTATAAGTGTTTTCATAGTTTTTAATTTTGCTTTAAATTAGAAAAAAAAAATCAATTATTACATACCTAACTGTTAAATTTTAAATGATATAACTAAATTTACGGTTAAAGCATAATGATCTGTAATAAAGATGAATTTTTTTATGAATTATCAATTCAAATTCCGCTTTTGGATAAAAAACGCCTTCAATAATTTGGAGGCTTCTTCTTTAAGAATTCCAGATTTTACTTTGGTTTTGGGATGCAGCTTCGTATTCATAGCTCTGTAACCACGCACGTCATCTTCGGCAGCGAAGACCAGCCGCGACAACTGACTCCAGTACAAAGCCCCGGCACACATCTGGCAGGGTTCCAAAGTCACGTACATGGTGCAATCTCTTAAGTATTTTCCCCCGATAAAGTTGGCTGCCGCTGTAATCGCCTGCATTTCGGCGTGAGCAGTGACATCGACCAGGATTTCAGTCAGGTTATGACTTCTGGCTATAATTTGATTCTTATGGGTGATGATTGCTCCCACTGGCACTTCTCCCTTATCAAAAGCCAAATGGGCTTCTTCCAGGGCTTTTTTCATAAAGTAAGTATCGTCGAAAGGGTTCAGCATTCTCAAAAATAAAATTTCTAAGTTAGAAATATTCAGTTTACAAAAAATAACAACAAAGCCACAGAGAACACAGAGAAAAGCTCTGCTAATATTGAGTCTCTATGGGAAGTAATCAATTATTGATATGTCAACTCTATTATAAAAACTTCAGCTGTGTCCCAATTACCACAAAGTCACAGAGTACACAAAGAAAATCCTACTACCTAACTCCTATTTCCAAGCGGCTCATCAACTATTCACTCCTAAAACTAAAAAACTAAAGAACTAACAAACTCAAAGACTATTGCTAACTTTGTGTCATGAGTAATACTTTACTTTCAACGATTAACTCCCCTGCAGATCTCAGACAGTTGAATGAGAATCAATTAACCCAGGTCGCTCAAGAGCTGAGAGCCTTTATCATTGACGTGATCGCGACCAAAGAAGGGCATTTAGGAGCGAGTCTGGGCGTCGTAGAATTAACCATTGCTTTGCATTATTGTTTTAACACGCCTGACGATCTTTTGGTTTGGGACGTGGGGCATCAGGCTTACGGACATAAAATACTGACTGGGCGTCGAGACATATTTGAAACCAACCGAAAACTCAACGGTATTTCGGGCTTCCCTAAACGGGAAGAAAGTCCTTACGATACCTTTGGGGTTGGACATAGCTCCACCTCGATTTCTGCTGCCTTAGGAATGGCTATTTCCTCACAGCTGAAAGGGGATTATGATAAGCAACACGTTGCGGTCATCGGTGATGCCTCCATTGCCTCAGGAATGGCGTTTGAAGGCCTCAATCATGCCGGAGTCACCAAAGCTAATTTGTTGATCGTTCTCAACGACAATGCCATTGGCATCGATCCTAGTGTGGGGGCTCTCAAAAGTTATTTAACCAAAGCTAAAATCGGTCAAAAACCTCCGAATGATAATATTATTGAAGCCCTTAATTTTCATTACGAAGGTCCTGTGGACGGCCATGACTTGCCAGAACTTTTAAAAGCTTTTGAAAAGCTGAGAAGCATCAAAGGCCCTAAACTTCTGCACGTGATCACCAAAAAGGGTAAAGGATTAAAGCAGGCGGAAGAAGACCAGGTAAAATACCATGCCCCAGGAAAATTTGATAAAACCACTGGTGAAGTATTGCCTAAAAACAATGAAGGCCTGCCCCCAAAATTCCAGGATGTGTTTGGCTTAACGCTTTTGGAGTTAGCAGAACAGGATGAGTCTATCGTTGGTATTACCCCAGCGATGCCCACAGGAAGCTCCTTAAAATACATGATGGAAGCATTTCCAGATCGCGCGTTTGATGTGGGCATTGCCGAACAACATGCAGTGACGCTAGCCGCGGGGATGGCTACTCAGGGCCATAAAGTATTTTGTGCGATCTACTCCACCTTTTTACAAAGGGCTTACGATCAGGTGATTCACGATGTGGCTCTGCAGAGCCTTCCAGTGATCTTTTGTATAGACAGAGCTGGATTGGTGGGCAACGACGGCGCGACTCATCATGGAGTTTTCGATTTGGCCTATTTACGCTGTATCCCCAATCTGATCATCGCTGCGCCAGCCGATGCAATTGAGCTGAGACTACTTCTATATACCGCTACTCAAGATTTACAACAGCCCATGGCGATTCGCTACCCGAGAGGACGAGGTGAAATTTTGGACTGGAAAGCCAATTTTAAAGCTTTAGACATAGGAAAGGGCAGATGTTTACGAGAAGGCTCAGAACTGGCTGTATTAAGCTTAGGAAGCATATCAAGCCATGTCTCTAAAAGTATTGAAGCTATCGCTGGCAGGTTCAGCATAGCCCATTACGATTTACGGTTTTTAAAGCCTTTGGATGAAGACCTGCTAAACTCTGTTTTTGAAAAATTTGACCATATACTCACAATCGAGGATGGCACTGTGAAAGGTGGTTTTGGAGATGCGGTTCTGGAATTGGCTCAAGCTGAACTCTATAAAGGTGATATTCATAAACTGGGAATACCCGATCAATTTATAGAACACGGAGATACTGATGAACTCTATGAAATCGCTGGGATATCTTTAGGACAAATCAAAGAGAAGATCCTTTCGATCCTAAGTTGATCTTAATTTCTACCCGTTTCATTAGGATACAATTCATACACTGGATCGCTTTGCCAAAACTCTTTAGTATCGATATCTAGAATACTGATGGGCCCTTTAAACGCTGCCCCCGTATCTATATTCCAAACATTGGCTAGATTAACTGGCTCTGTTTTTCCTATGCGAGTGGTAGGCGTATGACCGATATAAATCTCTTTAAACAGTTTTAGTCTGCTAGGATAAAAATCATCCTCTGGTTGTAAAGATTTATCCATAGCCAAAACCATTTCCCAAAGGGTTCTATCCCAATACACCGTATTCGAGTAGAATTCTGAAGTCGGTCCATGCATGTTGGCAAAACCCGCATGAAGAAATAGCCTATTCTGTTCATCTATATAGTAATCAGTTAGATTTTCAAGGAATAAACGGTGCAGGTCTTTGATGGTAGAACTCACATCCTGATAAGCTTTCATCGTGCTATCTCCTCCGTGTTGTAACCATTTAGGGATAGATTCTGCCGTTCTAAACCAGTTAAGCACCAATGCATCATGATTCCCTCTTATAAAAATACAATCCTGCTCCTCTTTCAGCTGTATTAAATAAGATAGTAATTCCGGTGTACCACTCCATCCGTCGACATAATCACCTAAAAAGATTAATTGATCTTCTTTCTCTACTTTTGCTCGTTTCATCACCTGCTCCAAAGCATTATACCCTCCATGTATATCACCAATCACCAGCGTTCTGCTCATCTTAATTGTATTTAATTTTTCGTAAAATTCTCATATTGTCTTTTAACCTCTGATAAGCTTTTTGATGACTTTGATTTAGTAAAGGCTTTGCCTCTTCCAGCTTGCCTAATGAATTTTCGAAACCATTGAGGTAAGCAATAAGATAAATTGTTGAGAGATTCACCATTTCGCTTTGTTCAGCATTGCTAAGATTCAATTTCTTTTTGAGCTTATGCAATAAACTATCGTTATGATTTAGATAATGTCTTAAGGTCTTTTGGTCAAACTGAGGGGCTTCAAATACCAATTTGGATTCTATATCATAATTCATATTGTCTCTAAAATTGATACTCACCTTTTCCAAGGGATAGTATTTAAATTTATTCTGAAGACCGAGCTGAACATATTCCAAAATTTCAAACTTGTCCTCATCAAATTGAATTTCAACTTCATCTAAATCAGAATAAAACAATTTGACCTGTTCATTGATTAGTTGAATGTTGACTCGGGAATAAAAGGTTTTATCTCCAACTGTTTTGGGTTTAGCCGCCCAACAGAGGACAAAATACTCTTTAAAAACTTTATATTGAGGGTTAAAATCTTTACTCTTTAATATAAAGTCGTGAAAGCCATCTAGGGTGAGTTCAATATTATTTTGGGAGTTCTGTTCTATCGCAGAAACTATTTCTGAATTGATATCCTTGATTTCAATATCAAATACCTTTGGCTTGCTGATGCTACCTTCCCGCATAAATACAGTCCCTCCCCAGTACTTCCAGATATTTTTCCGCAATGAGCAGATGCTGTTATCTCGTTTAGGCCGAATACTCACCAGGCCTACTACTTTATCCTCTGGTAAATGAGGAAACTGAACATTTTCATAGGAGACCACGGGAGGATGATCCAAATAGGCGTTGATTAAATTCTGGATTTTACTATCATCAAAAAAGTCTACCCCAACAATTTCATTATTTTCATCTTGAATGCCGATGACAATATAAGAGTTGTTATCTGGATTGGTATTAGAAAGCGAACACACATGCTTTAGAAATTTGGCTTTCCCTTCCTTGGTACCTATATCGACTCGCAGCTTCTTATCATAGAAGCTATTTTCTCCATTGTGAGCTAGCAGATTTTTAATAAGTAGACGCTTGTTAATCATAGACTTGTCTAAAATTACAAGAAAAATCTTAATTGGTCTTGATCACAGTTTGAAATGAGTACAAAAAAAAGACCTCACAGTCCCGAAAATTTGGGACTGTGAGGTCTAGAGCATTTATAACTTATCTACTGTTAGTTAAAGATATATCTTAAACCAACTTGCATTTGCCATCTAGAAGATAAAATACCTGAGTCATCGAAGTTTTGTATACCTTCTTCGTTAAGACGATTGTTGAAAGAAAATTCTGGGTTTGGACCAGCTACTTCAGTAGTTAATACTTCCACATCTCCAGAAATAAATGGCCTACGTCCCCAATCTTTATTGATTAGATTAGTAAAATTAAAAATGTCAAAAGATGCTTGTAAAGTGTGCTTCTTATTAAAAGCTTGAATTGAAAAATCCTGTAGAAATTTTAAATCCAATATATGACTCCATGGACCGAAATCACCATTTCGTTCAGCATATTGCCCTCTTCTTTCTCTTAAATATTCATTATTTTCAATAAAACTATTAAAGTTTTCCCATTGTGTTTGTTGCTGCTCTGGAGTACCAATGAAAGTTATTTCATTCGCGTTTCTAGGAATATAAATTAAAGCATTATCTCTATCATCGTCATTAAGTAAATTCTCTTCATTATTATAAATAAAACTGTATGGAGTACCCTGCTGACCAGTATAAAATAAAGATAATGTACTTTTCACGTTATCATTCCACTCGTACTCATAAGAAACATTAGCTGCAATTCTGGACCCTGAAGCGAAGCCTGAACGCTGTATACCAGGATTTGCATTCTTTCCATTTACAGTTGTAAGTGTGTTCCACTGAGAAGAATTTTGGGAGGATGTTCCATCAAAAATACTGTAAGCATCTCCATAAGTATAAGCTACTTGACCAGCAAACCCGTTTTCAAATGGTTTTGTTAATTTGAACGTCGCGTTATAAGAGTAGCCTTCATTTGTATTGGTTCCTAAATAAATACCAGAATAAGTATCATCTATTACATCTGTTCTATCATAAAAAGGTCTACCATCTGCTCCATTTAAGCGTCCAATTGGTCCTTTAACATTAAGGTTTTCATAAAATACCGCATTCAGAACATCATTGTAAAGGAACTCTCCAGAAGCAATTAAACCCCATACTGGTAATTTTTGATCTACAGCAATATTATATTTCGCCACTTGAGGTAATTTTATGTCAGGTGCAAATAAATCGATTTGACCACCTACTCCTCCAGTTCCAGGTTCAGCGCCTGGCTGTACGGGTTGATTATTTATATCGCCACTAAAGAAAACATCTCCAGGTAATTGGAAATCTCTAACTTCACCAACTACAGTACCTGTATTGTTGTAGGCGCCTCCAGGCCATACTAAGGGAATTCTCGAGGTAAATACACCTACACCACCTCTTACTTGTGTAGTTTTGTTTCCACCTACATCCCAGGAAAAACCAAGTCTTGGAGAAAAGTGAATCTGAGCATCAATCGGTTTTCCTACTCTCGCTCCTTGAAGGTCCTTTCCGTTTGCTTCTAAAAGAGCAACTGTTCTTGTATTAAAGTCTGGATTATCAATTCCATCTTCAAAAAATGGTACATCAATACGAAGTCCTAAACTAACTCGAAAATCATCACTAACATCTACGTCGTCCTGAACATAGAATCCTAATTGAGAATAAGAAAACTCTGCAGCTCCTTGTGAATTGTCACCAACACCACCTAATAAAGAATAACCTCTTCTAAAAAATCTTGCTGGTGCTTCATTTCCATCAACACCGTCTAAATAAGTGTTGAAATCAGCTAATGATCTAAACGTGTAATCTCCAAAATTCTGTCTAAAGAAAACATTCTTAGAATCAAAGTATTCGAAGTTTGCACCAAAAGTTAACTTGTGACGACCACTATACACTTCAAAGTTATTAGTGATGTTCAACACTTTTTGTTCTAATAAGTTAGCCGTAGAAAACGGTTCAGAACCGAAAAATATATTACCAGAGAAGAATTCATCACCAATTTGTCTATTATCCTGAATTCTAACTGCTGGGAATGGATTTCCTATTGGGCTTCTATCATCTACAACATCAGTATAGGCCACAATCAAGTTATTTGAAATATCAGAACCATTTGTGTATTTCCACTCTAAAGTTGAAGAATTTGATCGTGAAGGGAAAAGTACCCCTCTATTATTATAATTGATATTCGAAATTGTACTAGACCTAGGATCTCTTTGTTCAGCTTCAACATAGTTATTTCTAAATGTCAAGCTATTATTGTTGTTTATGTTCCAGTCAAGACGTGTAGTAATCTTATCACTAACCAGACTACTAGTATTACTATCAAAACTACCAGGATCATAACCGTATGTGTTAATTAACCCTTGCCTAAGGGCTGCGAGGTCTGATGGTGTAGAAGCTCCTTGATAAAGAGCAACATTAAAAGGCTGAGGGGTTTGCTCATCTTGTCTTTCATAGTTGATGAAGTAAAATAATTTATCTTTTACAATTGCTCCACCAACTCTTGCTCCAAAAAGCTCAGCAGTAAAATCATCAAGCCTTTCTCTATTCTCTTCACTTATGGCTGTAGGAGTTTTCCCTGCTAAATCTTGATTTCTTAAATAATAGTAAGCCGAACCTTCTGTATTATTTGTTCCCGAACGTGTAATTGCGTTTATAGAACCTCCAGCAAAACCGGATTGTCTCACATCAAATGGAGAAAGGTTTACCTGGAATGACTCAATCGCATCAATAGAAATTGGGCTTACACCGGTTTGCCCTCCATTAGTTCCTGTTGGAGAGAGTCCAAAAGCATCATTGTTTACAGCACCATCAATATAGATCGCATTGTAACGGTTGTTTTGCCCTCCTAGTGAAATACTTCCGCTCTCTCCAACTTGAGCTTCCGGAGTTTTTCTAATGAAGTCTCCTAATGATCTTGTAGCAGATGGTAAATTTAAGATTTCTCTATTTGAAATATTAGTATTGGATCCAGTTTGGCCAGAATCAAAAATGCCATTCTTAGACGCTGAAATGATGACTTCATCTAATGCATTGTTCGACTCCGCCATTTGTCTGCTAATTTTTTCAGCATCACCAAGTCTTAAAAAAACTCCTTCTAACAGAATATCTTCAAAACCTACATAAGTAATTTTTACAGTGTAAGGTCCGCCAACACGCATGTTGGGTATTCTGTAGAATCCATCAAAATCGGTTACAACACCGTACTGAGTTCCAGTTGGTGTATGCACAGCAATAACATTAGCTCCCGGAAGAGGCTGGTCGTTGTTGTCTGTGATCTGACCGTTAATAGAGGAAGTTGTTACCCCTTGTGCAAATAAACCTACTCCCATCATTAAGAATAAGCCAAGTAGCAATTTTTTCATTTGAAAATGTTTTTGTTTATAATTTGCTGCAAAGTAAACTCAGATTGAAAGTTCTAATATTAAGCTAAGGTTAAGAAACCTTGTTAAAAAAGTAATATGAAACTAATCTACATAAGGAGTTTGGTGAGTCAGAAAAAGAGTAAAAACTTTTAAGCCAAGCCAGTTGTGGTTTGGCTTGACACCTTAAAGCAACGGATAAAAATTAACAGCTATTATTATAAAATAGACTTGTAGTCCACCTGGTCTATTTTAACCTTTAAGGGTTCAATAAAGTCGAAATAAACAGGCTTTAATTCTTCCTTCATGGGTTCTGCATCAGGAAGTTCTTGCTTATAGGGATCAACTTGCCTGCCATTAACCCAGAATCGGTAACAAACGTGAGGACCGGTAGCTAAACCAGTCTGACCTACATAACCTATGATTTCACCTTGTTTGACATATTGACCAACCTTCACCGCTCGTCTGGACATGTGAAGGTATTGCGTAGAGTATTTGTTGGTATGTCTAATTTTTACATACTTACCATTTCCTCTGGTATAACTAGACTTAGTGACAACTCCGTCTGCAGTAGACCAGATAGGTGTTCCTGTTCCTGCAGCATAGTCAGTCCCTTTATGAGCTTTCCATCGTTTTTGTACGGGATGGAAACGTCGTCTGGTATATCTAGATGAGATTCTATTAAATTTTAATGGGGCTTTTAGAAAGAATTTTCTCAAGGTTTTGGCGTTTTCATCAAAATAATCAGTACGACCGGTTGTGGAATCTACCTCAAATTCAAAAGCATAAAATTCACGCCCTCTGTGTTTCAGTACAGCTGCATCTATAGATTCTAAGCCAGCGTAAATAGTATCGTCAATATACTTTTCTTTGTAGATCAGCTTGAACTGATCCCCTTTCTGAAGTCTAAAAAAGTCCACACTCCATTGATAGATATCTGCAAATCTGTTGGTCAACAAGTAATCTAAGCCTGCTTCATCTATAGCTGCTGAAAGCGATGAAGAAATTACACCCGATGTAGATTTTTGCTTAATCGTTACTGGTTTAGACTTAGCCTGACCCTTCAAACTATCCAAACTAATAACTGCATAGTCAATTAAAGACTTTTGGTATACAAAATGCTGAACTCGCTGAGTAGAATCTTTACTTTTAAAAAGCACATAAGGCTTACCTGAGTTAATTCTTCTAAAATTCATTATAGAATCTGGAATGCCTTCTGTAATTTGATATACTTTGGCTGGACTCACTCCGTGACTATCCATAATAGTCCCAAAAGTTTCTCCTCGTCTTACCGTGTCGAAAACCACCTCAAAATTACTTAAGTCGAAACCAAACACTTTAGGCTTAGTTTCAAGCTTAATGGTCTTTACTTGTTCGTTTTCCGGAACAGTTTGTTTCACATCATCCTGACAAGAGTAAATAAAAAAGCTTAGTATTATTAAGAGGAAATGAAACTTGAAGGGTCTTTGCATGGAGGTTTTAATTGAAAACGTCAAAAAATTATATTAGTATAAAAAATAAAACAAATTTAATTGGCGAAAGCTTGTAATCAAAAAAACCTCTAAAAAGAGGTTTTTTTGATAGGTTTGGTAGTATCTAACTATCCGCTAAAGCTTCAGCTCCGGCAACAATTTCTAAAATTTCATTAGTAATCGAAGCTTGTCTGGCTTTGTTATAAGATAATTTTAAATCATCTCTCAACTCTGTGGCGTTATCTGTGGCTTTGTGCATGGCCGTCATACGTGCTCCATGTTCTGAAGCAACAGAGTCTCTTATGGCTTTGAACAATTGAATTTTTAAAGACTTCGGAATCAACTCTTCAACAATCTCTTCCTTGTTAGGTTCAAAAATATAGTCTGAAGATAAATTTCCTTCCTCTTTTTGGCTAGCTGGCTTGATCGGTAAAAATTGCTCTGTAGTTACAATTTGGGTAGCTGCATTTTTAAAGCTATTATAAACCAATTCTATTTTGTCGAAAGTATGTGATTTAAATTGAGTCATAAGCTCTTCAGCTATTTCAGCTACAACTTCATAGGTGAGGTCATCATAAATCTCATTATGGTTTCCAACAGCATCGTGTGATTTGTTCAATACATCACCAGCTTTTTTACCAATATTGAGAATTTTCACCTCTTTACCAGCGTATGTTTCTGTCGCAAGGCTTCTTACTCGCTTAACTATGTTGGTATTGAAAGCACCAGCAAGTCCTCGATTGGAAGATATAGCAACAATCAAAACTGAATTCACATCTCTTTGATCTGAATAAGGGCTATTCGTATCATTTTCTAGAGAAGCACTTAAACTCTGCAAAAGCTCAGTAAGCTTTTCTGCATAAGGACGCATGTCCTCGATTGCATTTTGAGCTCGGTTCAACTTTGCAGCAGAGACCATTTTCATGGCACTGGTAATCTGCATGGTAGATGATACCGATGTGATTCTACTTCTTAATTCCTTTAAATTAGCCATAAGTTAATGGTTATGCTTTGTATTTCGCAGATATTTCTTTGGCTGCACTTGTAAGCGCATCTGTAATTTCATCTGTAAGCTTACCTGCTTTTAATTGATCTAAAGTTTCTCTATGCTTAGCATTTAAAAAGTTTAGATAATCTTTTTCAAATTCTTTAATCTTTTCAACAGGAACTTCCCTCATCAAGTTTTTAGTTCCTGCGTAAACAATCGCGATTTGATCTTCAACTGCATAAGGACTTGCCTCTGCCTGTTTTAGAATCTCAACGTTACGCTTACCTTTCTCAATGGTATTTTGAGTAGAAGCATCCAAATCTGATCCAAACTTGGCGAAGGCTTCAAGTTCTCTATATTGTGCCTGGTCTAATTTAAGAGTACCAGCCACTTTCTTCATGGATTTAATCTGAGCAGAACCTCCCACACGAGAAACAGAGATACCAACGTCAATTGCAGGTCTTACACCAGAGTTAAATAAGTCTGAAGTAAGAAATATCTGTCCATCTGTAATGGAGATGACGTTTGTAGGAATATAGGCAGAAACATCACCAGCCTGAGTTTCAATAATTGGAAGCGCTGTTAAAGAGCCGCCCCCTTTTACTTTATCTTTTAGAGCTTCTGGTAAATCGTTCATCTGACTGGCAATACCATCGTCATTAATGATTTTGGCAGAACGTTCTAATAATCTTGAGTGAAGGTAAAATACATCACCAGGATAAGCTTCACGGCCTGGAGGTCTTCTTAACAATAACGACACCTCACGGTAAGCTACCGCTTGTTTAGATAAATCATCATAGATAATAAGAGCCGGTCTTCCCGTATCTCTAAAATATTCACCGATAGCCGCCCCAGCTAATGGAGCATAAACCTGCATTGCTGCGGGGTCTGAAGCATTAGCTGCAACAATTGTAGTGTAAGCAAGTGCTCCTCTTTCTTCTAAAAGATTAGCAATACCTGCAACAGTAGAGGCCTTTTGACCTACGGCAACATAAATACAGTATACTGGTTCACCTTTATCGTAAAATTCTTTCTGGTTCAGGATGGTATCAATACAAACTGAAGTTTTACCAGTCTGTCTATCACCAATCACTAACTCTCTTTGTCCTCTTCCTACCGGAACCATCGCATCAATCGACTTGATACCGGTTTGCATTGGCTCGGTAACAGGCTCTCTATAAATAACACCTGGTGCTTTTCTTTCGATAGGCATCAAGAAGGTTTCCCCTTCGATATCGCCTTTTCCATCGATAGTTTCACCAAGGGTATTAACAACACGTCCTACAATCCCTTCTCCAACTTGAATTGAAGATATTTTTTTGGTTCGTTTTACAGAATCCCCTTCATTGATATCGGTAGATTTACCAAGAAGTACAACACCTACTGTATCTTCTTCCAGGTTAAGAACCATACCATTGAGTCCTCCTTCAAATTCTACAAGCTCTCCTAACTGAGCGTTGGTAAGACCATAAACATTGGCAATACCATCTCCGACGCGAAGAACTGTTCCTACTTCATCTAGTGAGGTTTCAGATTCGAAACCAGAAATTTGCTTTTTTAAGATTGCTGAAACTTCAGCAGAGTTTACTTCAGCCATAATTTATTGTGCATTAAATGGTATATACATACCGTTTAGTATTATGATAATTGTCTTTTGAATCGGTTAAGACTTCCTGACACACTAGCGTCAAATTGAAGATCTTTCAATCTGAGTATAAATCCCCCAAGAATAGATTCATCAACTTGGTTGGTAAGATTTGCTGTGAAGCCAGTAATTTCTTTAATTTTAGTTTGAACTTTTTCTTCTATGTCTTTAGTCATCTCTACAGCTGTAATGACAGTTGCAGATTGAATATGATGCTGAGAATTGTAAAGTGAAATATAAGCTTCAGAAACTTCGTCTAGTATTTCGACTCTATTATTGGCAGCTAGCGTTTTGATCAGTTTTTTGACCAGATCGTGAGCCCCATTAAAAACCTCTAAAAGCACCGCTTCTTTTTTACTTACTTCCACTAAAGGACTTGTCATCATCAATTTCAAATCCTTGTGTTCTGAAATTGTAGAACGAATCGTAGTAAAATCATTAAGCACTTTCTCGTCAAGCTTTTCAGCTTGAGCTAGCTCAATAACCGCCTTTGCATATCGTCTTCCTGCTCTACTTCCCATAAGAGGTAATCTTAATTAAGTTTAACGTCATCAAGCATTTTATTGACCAAGTTCATTTGCTCTTTTTTATCATCAAGTTGTTTCTTAACAACAGATTCAGCAATTTGAACAGACAATTCTGCAACTTGAGATTTAATTTCAGATAAAGCTTGTTTTTTTTCACTTTCTATAGTGATTTGAGCTTTTTCTAAAATTCTTTCGGCTTTGTCATTAGCATCTTCAGTAGCTTCAGAAATGATAGATTTCTTCATTTCCTGTGCCTCTTTCAACATTTCGTCACGTTCGGCTCTGGCTTGTTGAAGCATTTTTTCATTATCTGCTTTCAAGTTTGCCATTTCTTCTTTGGCTTTTTCTGCAGAAGCTAAAGCATCATTAATCGAAGCTTCTCTTTCACCAACTGCTTTCATCACCGGTTTCCAGGCGAACTTAGTTAGCAAAAAAATCAAAATGATAAGGACAACGACTTGCCAAACAAATAAACCGTATTCTGGAGTAATTAAATCCATTTATAATTGTGTTTTTAATTCAAAAAATAAAACCCTCACCCAACCAACCGTTGGCTGTGAGGGTTTTCATCATTTTAAGCGGTCAATACACCTAATAGAGCAGCAACAACTCCGAAAAGAGCAACACCCTCTACAAGTGCAGCAGCAATAATCATTGCCGTTTGGATTTTTCCAGAAGCTTCTGGTTGACGAGCGATAGCTTCCATGGCAGAGCCACCGATTTTACCGACACCAATTCCAGCTCCTAAAACTGCCAAACCAGCTCCTAATGCTGCGATACCTACGTGTAATAATTCCATAGTAAATAAATATTAAAAATTAAAGATTAATGATGTTCATGTTCTTGTACTGCCATGCCAATAAATAAGGCGGACAACATTGTAAATATAAAGGCTTGCAAAAATGCAACTAATAATTCTAAAACTGTAATGAATAAAGCAAAAGGAACAGATATAGCAGCTACTCCTGCAGTTTCTAAAATAAATATCAACCCGATTAAACTCAAAATTATAATGTGACCCGCAGTGATATTGGCAAACAAACGAATCATAAGGGCGATAGGTTTAATGAAGACCCCTAATATTTCAACAATAGCCAAAATTGGTTTTACAAAAGTTGGGATACCAGGCATCCAAACAACGTGTTGCCAGTAGTCTTTATTGGCGTTGACCAAAATCAAAACCAAAGTAAATAGACCAAGAGCAATAGTAATAGAAATATTACCAGTAACGTTGGCCGCCCCAGGCAATAGACCCATTAAGTTGGAAATCCAAATAAAGAAAAACACGGTGAGTAAAAAAGGCATATACTTCAAATATTTCTTTTCACCAATCTGTGGTTTTGCGATTTCATCTCTAACGAAAACAACCAAAGTTTCCAATATATTTTTAAATCCTTTCGGAGCGTTTTTAGACTTCTTATAATGCTTAGCCAATCCTACGAATAACAAAATCAACAGCAAAGCAGACAGCAACATAGAAGCGACGTTCTTGGTAATCGATAAATCAAAAGGCCTGTTAGCATTTAGGGCTGCATGAGTTTTTTCATCAAACTTCAAAGCTTCTTCTCCCTCATCTAATACATAAATTTTTTCATGATAATTCACGAATTTTTGTCCATTAGACTCTACGACATGCTCTCCCTCGACATCATGATGAAATGCACTCGACATAAAAGTGGTTAAACCTTCATCTGTCCACAAAATAACAGGAAGCGGTAGCGTAAAAGCATCTTCTCCTTCTCCAAAAAAATGCCACCCATGAGAATCACTAATGTGGTGCATGATCATTTCGGTAGGATTAAATTCTTCTGTTAATTCCTCATCAGTATCAGTTTTGGCAACAGAATTAAAGGAATTCAAAAAAAGGACAAGCATTAAAGCCACTGTAATCTTAAAAGATTTTTGTGTAGACATAGAAAGTTGACTTAATATCAATTCAGAAATTTCGTGCAAATGTAAGTTTTTCCTTTCTAATTTTAAATGAAAGCTTTGAAAAAATATTTAATCCATAATTTAATATGATGGAGCTCTGAATTTTTGTAACTCTATTCTGTCTTAGTAGGCTCTTGAGCGTTGATTAATTTAATGACCTGAACAGCTTCAAAAATCAAATAGAGAAAATAAGGGATAAAAAAATTGAGAATATTACTAAAGTTAGGTTTATCTTCTGAAAGCATACCTGGCAGCAGAAAAAGAATAGCAGCAAGCATTTTTAATAAACTGGTCCCCATAAAAGCAAATCCAGTGTGGTCTTTGGAATTAGACTGCACCCAAAACACAATTCCTGCAACGACTAGCGCAGATAGAATATGGAATGCGTAGATAGAACCCAAACTATAGTAAGTGATGATCTCATAGAAATAGTCCAGTAGCCAATGAATCAAAAGAACTACTGCAGAAAATAATAAAATTGAGATATATGACTTTAATAGTTTAGAATTCATATTGAATTTAATCCTGAAAATTTTTTAACGAAAGAATCACGTGAGCTAAGGCCACAAAAATACCCCCTAAAGATAACACTATAGTAAAGACTTTGGAAGAGTCGGTATAATTGGCATCTAGCCACCTACCTAAAAAAACAGAAGCGGCAATTATAATGGCCATTTGAAGAGCGATACCAGAAAAATATAACCAGGGTTTAGGCTGTTTTTTCTTTTTTGGCATCTGCAGGTAAAGATTTCACAGCTCCTTTCATACTACATGTCGCATTAAAAATAGCGCCAGGTTCTATAGAAAGTTTATCTGTAAAAACGTCTCCTTCAATTTTGGAGGTTGCTCTTAAAGTTAAAAGTTTAGACACTTTTAATTCTCCTTTAAATTCTCCCTCAAAATCAGCATTTTCACATTCAATAAGGCCCTCGATGTAGCCTGTTTTTCCTACGACAATTTTTCCTGGAGTTTTGATATCCCCAATCACTTTCCCTTCAATTCTAAAGCTGCCTTGCGATTGAATCTCTCCTTTAAAAACGGTGCCTTGAGCTATTTTGTTTTGCTCTTTTGTTAAATCTGAATTCACTGGTTTATTTTTTTCTGTAAACATGTTATTTGATTTTGTCTAAGTAGTCATCAAGGTTTTTATTGATTTGAGCAATCCTATAATTCTTCTGTGATATCACAAAATAAGTCAAATTTTTATCAATAATAGCATTTTTGATAAACTTTTCTGCTAGGCCTTCTGCTCCTAATTTACTTTTAAGACCATTAATAGTTAATAAGGTTTGATTTTGGTCGTAAATATCTTCATTTAAATTGAGCTCCAGCCCCTCTTCTTCTTGCAGAGCTTGTGATAAGTTTTCTTTGACCTCTTGAATTTTATTTGCTGCTATGCTATCTTGATGAAAATCGAATACCAACAAGTAATCGGCTTGTTGGTCTGGCTTCATATCGAATTGGGAGGAAAGCGGATTTCTTTCAAGCTCTCTGTAGCGGTTTTGAGCATATTTGCCTTCCTCTGATTGTGGATAGGTCAAGGCTACATAATTTAAAGCTTCTTTATAAGCATCCGCCCCCTCAAGTTTTGCAAGTACTCTGGCTTTAAGAAGTTCCAATTTAGGAACAATAGAGTTGCCGATAAAGACCTGAGTATGAAGCTCAATTTCACTTAAAACAGCCTGGTATTGACCAGATTTGTATTCATTGTAAAGCCTTTTATAGACATTTTGTGGATTATTAGCATTCGATTTATAAGCCTCTGGATTTCTCAAAATACTTGCGTACCTAGAGTCAGAATGTTGATTCAGAATCTCATTCTTCCAATAATTCGCTTTTTGTTGATCTTCAAGTTCCAGATATATTTTATACAAGTAGTATTTAGACGGTAAAATGAGCCTCTTTTCAGGATTGCTTTTTAAAAGAGAAGTGAGTTTATCTATAGCAAGCTGCATTTCTCTGAATTTCTCTTTATAAATAATGCCTAACTGATAGTAAGCGAAATTTCTTTCATCATAGATACTATCTATCAATTTTTCATCGGTAGGAATTTGAGCGATGTAAGTCTCAGGATCGTACTCAGGCTTGAGTGGTTGATCTTCGTTTGCTACAGAAGCATCTTCATCGATACCTGAAGCAAATTGTGGATTTGCTCTCCAATCATCTGTTAACTCGAGATCGCCCCATAACTTTCTAAAGGATTCTTCGCCTCTTTGCTTTTGGGTAAGATCATAAAAATAAAACTTAGAGCTGCTGTTTTGCCTTCCTCCAATCTGACTCCGCTGAGCTCCAAATCTTGAGTTACCTAATGTAGAAGCGGGAGATTTGGCAAACACACTTTTCTGTTCTTCTTTTAGTTTTTCTGTATAATCCTTAAAAATCCTGAGACGCTCTTCTTCTGAAGCATTTACCAGATTAATAATACTGTCGTTTGTCTTGGCAATTCTTTCAAACTTAATAACATCCTCCAGATTATCTCTTTTTCTTTTAATTTGTCTAAACTCTCTGGTTTGCTTAGCCAAATTGGTTAACGTACTATCGTAATATTTTCCAGCTGTTTCATAAGAAGCTTTATCAAAATAAATTTCACCTAAATTGAGGTAATTCTGACTTTTCAAATATCGATCTCGGGGATTTTCTCTAAGCGATTTATTAAAGGACTGAATAGCTAGAGTAATAGAATCTTGAGCACGCCTAAAGACAGCATTATCGTAATATATAAAGTCAAGAAACGGTCGATTTTCTCGGTTTTCAGCCATCTCCTTGAAGGCTAATTCTGTGGTAAACCATTGCAATTCCTCATATCCCTTAAGACGAAGTTTTTCCAATTCTGAATGAATCAAATACCGTCGGGGTGTTTTTCGGTTCAGGGCAATTACTCTATTAAAACTGACTCGCGCTGAGTCTTTTTCGTTCAATAAAGAGTGCAATTGGCCCTTTATGTAGAGTAAGCGTCCTTTCTTCTCTTCATCTGGAGCAAAAGCAATTGCTGTTTGAAGGGTTGAGATTGCCTGCCTTTTTAGATCTTCATATATATAAGCCTGAGCTAATGTTGAACTGGCTTCGTACTGCTCTGCTGTCGATAACTCTGAAGTGTTAATCAACTCAAGCAGATTTTTTATAACCATGTCGTAATATTCTAATCTCAAATTGGTCTTCTGTAACCAAATTTTAGCTTCATTGATGGTAGAACTTTCAGGGTAATGATTTAAAATAAAGCTAAAGGCATCTTTGGCAGGAATAAAACGTTGATCTAAATATCTAGCCTTTCCTAATAATAAAAAGGCTTCATCTATTTGCGGATTATATTCTCTCCCTCCCATAAACATGGAGTGTTTCTGTATAGCCTTAGTAGCTTTTTCTTCAGCTGCTTCAAAGCTGGATATGCTGTTTTCTGAAGAATTGGAAGGTTTATTTTTTCTATCCCTTCTAATACTTAAGGGATTCTCTTTCTCTTCAACAGCCATTCTTTCAATAGGTAATATGGCCCAGTAATCTTCTGTATAAGCAGCTTCCACTTCTCTTTTACCTTTTTCCAACTCTAGATTTCCATTATAAATAATGTTATAGTAGGCAGTCATCGCGTGGAAATTCTTATTCAGAAACTTATCCTTTTTTCGGGAACATGACGAAAATAGGACAAGGCTTAATAGAGTTAAGAGAATATAATTTATACGCATGAAGTAGAATCTAAAATGTATAACTTAAAAAAGTATAGAAAAGTATTTCATTGTAAAAATAGTTGTTTTTAAACAAAAAAAAGTTGACTTGGTGCCTTAAAGCTAAATCATCTTTCGAAATACAACTCAAGCTCTTTCAAAGTAGCTTCACTGGTATGAATATCCTTTACAAGCTCTCCCTTGTCTAAGACCACTACACGCTCACAAACCTCTGTAACATGCATCAAATCATGACTGGAGACGAGAATGGTTACATTTTTTTTAACAGATAGTTCTTTAATGATTTTTTTTAAACGAATCTGAGTAGTGGGATCAAGATTCGCAAAGGGCTCATCTAAAATAACAACCTCGGGGTTTCCGATAAGTGCTGCAACTATACCTGCCTTTTTCTGATTTCCTTTAGAGAGATCCCTTAAATACTTTTTTTGATTCAAAATTTCGCCATAAAAAAAGTCTTGAAACTCTGCTAAAAGTTCATCAACCTCTGCTTTGGAAGTATTTCTCAAGTCGCCTATAAAATAAAAATACTCTTCGGCAGTGAGATACCCAATCAAAAAGCTTTCGTCAATAAATGAAGAGGTGTAGGGTTTCCAATCTTCACTTTGACTTACAACAATGCCCTTGTTTTCAATATGCCCTTTCGTAGGGAGTATCAGGTCCAGCAGTAAACTAAAGAAGGTAGTTTTTCCTGCTCCATTATTTCCAACAAGGCCAAAACTCTGACCTTTAGGTATGGTTAAGTGTTCTATATTTAGCACTTTATCTCCATTATAACTTTTGGACAGGTTTTGAACGTCTATGATTGATTCCATACGATGTGATTATTTTTTTTCTGAAAAAGCAGCGATTGTTTTATACTTTGTTTTTTGGTAGGTTTTTTCTATAAAACTTAAAAAATACGACTTAAAGGTCAGACCTAATATTCCGCTTAAAGTCAAGGCGATGATCCCGGCATTGAAGCTAATTAACTTGTAGGGCACATAGAAAATAAGCATTGGACCTAAAATCTTGGGTAAACTTATAAGCAGTTGGGTAGGGTTAAAACCCTGTGTGTTACTAAACGCTTTAGCTTTTTGATTTAATTCTACCGGAACGCGATTAAGAGCACCACCGTACAAAGTGATGAAAGAATTTAACCCAATATTAAATGAAGCTCCAGCAGCTATCATCGCATAGATATCCCAACCAAAATAGATGTAAGGAGTACTCAATATAAATGAAACCACGCAAGCCAGTGCCATCAACAACCATTTGGATTCCAGATATTTTTTATAAGATACGTTTTGACTCATCATGAGCTTGTAATACTCACTATCCCAAGATGGTACCAATTGACCAAATGTGATAAGAAATCCACCTGTGACAAAAATTGACGCAAAGGCTAAAAACACAGGCATATTCTTATAAGTATCTTGGGTGTAAAAAATCAATCCGTAAAATAAAAACAAAAAGGACATCATCAATACTTGTTTTGGCCTTGCATTCCGAGTAATCATTTTAACATCATTTTTTAAAAAGGTAGCCAGAGTTCCAAAACGATTTAAGAACTCCAAATTATAGTTTCTGAATTTTTCCTTTTTCGCCTTAACAGCCCCATCGATGTAAAAATTATTTCTTAGTAATCTATAGTTCATTTTAAATAAAAAAACAACCGTAAATAGAGGTATGAGTATAGTGTAACCAAGCTCATAAAGCGAATTGAAAAACACTCCTGTAAAAGGTGTAATGTCAAAGATGCCATAGTATTGTAGTCCAACAGACAAAGCTAATATGGATATAACAACATAAAAGGCTTTACTGTTTTTATTTAAAATAAAGTTTAAAAAATTAATTGAGAAACTTATGGAAAGTACACCTACAAACCACCCTACAATCATGACAGGATTGTAACCTTGAACTATCAATACAATAGAAAGCGGTATGAAAAATAAAAGTGGAAGTATGTTAAAAAAAGAAAAGGAGGTTTTTAATAGCAAAAATTGGATCACAGATTTTCTGCGAACCGGTAGCAAAAGCATAGGTTTTATATTCATGACCGGCAACTGTTGCATAAAATACCGAAGGCCCAAATCACCAAGCACCCAGTAAATCATGTAATTATTGATCATCGAGAAAGGATCTTGATCTGGAAGTGCTTTTTTGAAAATGAAAAACACTCCAATTCCAGCGAAAATAGCTATAGCTGCGAAATATAAGGCTGCCAGAATCATCAATATTTTGATAGCCAGACCTTTTTCAAAAAAAGAAGACCTGCGGAATTGCTTCCACTCTAAACTCAAAAACTGAGATGTTGTCATAATAAGGAGGTTTATGGATTAGTCAAGTTTTTCTGCTTTCTGTTACACTGAGATAAATAACAATTCAAATTTTCATTTTTTTAAGAGATAAATAAAGTTATTTTTATGAAAATTTTTTAAAAATGAAGCAACTTATACCTTTTTTGCTGTTGATTTTGGCTCAATACACAGCTTTAGCTCAAGCAGACTATCCAAAATTGAATGAAATATCAAAGCGTCTACAGGCATTAGACAAAGACTCAAAAGCTAGCTTAACCACTCTTACCACCACTGTAGGTGGTGAAGAGGTTTATGCTTTAAAACTGGGAACTGGAGACCTTGACCAAAAACCTGCCATAGCCATAGTAGGGGGCGTTGAAGGTTATCATGTCCTTGGCGTAGAACTCGCTTTACAGATCTCTGAGCGGATAATAAAAAATCATTCTGAAATTCTGGAAACGACCACCTTCTACGTGTTTCCAAATATGGCTCCAGACGCCTATGTTCAATACCACAGTAAGCTGAAGTATAATCGAAGAGGAAACTCTGCTGATATTGATCATGATCGTGATGGAAAACTTAATGAAGATCCTTATGAGGATTTAAACAAAGACGGGTTTATCACTCAAATCCGTATCGAAAGTCCTTTGGGAACATACATGGCTCATCCAGACGATGCTAGGCTTATGATAGAAGCTGATACTTCCTCGGCCAATGCAAAGCGGTATATGCTCTATTCAGAAGGTATAGATAACGATAAGGATGGGAAGTATAACGAAGACTTATTGGAAGGAGTTGCTTTTAATAAAAGTCTCACCTACCAATTTCCAGCGTTTGAACCTCTGGCTGGAGATTATGCAGTTTCTCAAAAGGAAAGCAGAGCTTTATTAGATTATTTATTTCAGCAATGGAATATTTATGCATTTGTTAGCTTTGGACCTGCCAATAATTTATCTTCTCCACTTAAATACAATGCACAACAAGCTAAAAAAAGAATTGTAGCATCCCCGCTAGAACAAGATGTTGCTATCAATAAAATGGTTTCAGACCTTTATAATGAAAGCATTTCACAGAAGGCTTTTATGCAGGATAATCAAGGTAGCGACGGAGACTTCTTTCAATGGGCTTATTTTCATTTTGGCAGATTAAGCTTTAGTACGCCTGGATGGTGGGTGCCAGAGGCTAAAAAAGATTCTACCTCAACATCTCCATTAGAGGAGACCAAAGCATCAAATTTCTTAAAATGGGCGAAACAAGAAAATTTAAACGATGTATTTTTAGAATGGCAGCAAGTGAATCATCCAGACTTTGAAAATAAAACAGTAGAAGTAGGTGGAGTTAAACCATTTGTAATGGAAAATCCACCATTTTCTAAAGTGGATAGTATCGCCATTGAGCACACTGATTTCATTTTGAAATTGGCTAAGAATCAACCCAAACTTGAATTCCATAACCTTAAAGTTGAACAACTGAAAGGTAATTTAAAGAGAGTTACGGTTGATCTGCTGAATAACGCCAACCTACCTACTCACTCTCAGCTTGGAGAACGATCACGCTGGCTACAGAAAATCAGAATAGAGTTGAATACTTCGAAGGAAAATATTTTAGCCGGCAACAAAATCGAGCTGGTTTCTAAAATGGATGCCTATGAAACGAAATCGTTTTCCTGGATAGTTAAAGAAAATGGTAAACTCACCTTGAAAGCTGGAGCTCCTCATTCGGGTTTTGCAGAAATAATTATAAACTTATAAGTCATGAAACATTTTAGATATACCTCCTTTATTTGTGCAGCTGTTCTATTACTTCTAAGTAGTGTAACTCAGGCACAGGAAAAATTCTTCAGAGCTATTGGAACGCCTCATCAGCCTAAAGTTGAAGCTAGCTGGAATCGATATAACACTTATGATGGTATCGTAGACCTAATGCAACAAATTGCAGATGCTTATCCTAAGTTAACCCGTCTGGAGAGTATAGGGAAATCTGTAGAAAATCGTGACATTTATATGTTGACCGTTTCAGATTTTAATACAGGAAACCCAGATGAAAAACCAGCGATGTACATCGACGGGAATATTCATTCCAACGAAATACAAGGCGCTGAGTTTTCTCTATACACGGCCTGGTACCTCACAGAGATGTTTAATGAGCTAGATTTTATCAATCAGCTGCTAAAGGATAAAACGTTCTATATCGTTCCAACAATCAATCCGGATGCTAGAGACAATTACATGAAAGAGCCCAACACCCCTCATTCTCCTAGATCTGGAATGCTGGTCTTAGATAACGATGGAGACGGAAAAGCAGGAGAAGACGGGTATGATGATCTCAATGAGGATAATCATATCACTTATATGATAAGAAAATCTCCAACGGGTCAATACATAAAAGACCCTCAAGATAATAGAAGACTTATACAAGTAGCTGAAGAAGAACAAGGCGAATATGAAATGCTGGGTTTTGAGGGGATAGATAGAGATGGAGACGGAAATGTAAACGAAGACGGTATAGGTTATTATGACCCCAATCGAGATTGGGGCTGGAAGTGGCAACCAGATTACGTCCAAAGAGGAGCTTATAAGTATCCTTTCAGCTTACCAGAAACCAGGGCTGTAGCAGATTTCGTATTGAAGCACCCAAATATTGCAGGAGCTCAAAGCTATCATAATTATGGAGGTATGATTTTAAGGGGGCCAGGAGCAGAAGAAGATAAAGACACCTACAACAGGGAAGATGTTCGCATTTATGATGCTATTGCAAAGAAAGGAGAAGAAATGATACCTGGCTATAGATATCTCACGGTCTACAAAGATTTATATTCTGTTTTTGGAGGTGAATTAGATTGGTTTTATGGGGGTAGAGGGATTTACACTTACACCAATGAGTTGATGGTGTCTTATTTGTATTTTCATAAAAATGAAGGCAGAGCAAACCAAGAAGAAGAATTAAAAGTAGATAAATACCTCACTTTTGGAGATGCTTTTGTGGATTGGAAAGAATATGATCATCCTCAGTATGGAAAAATTGAAATTGGAGGATTTAAGAAAAACTTCAGCCGTGCACATCCCGGGTTTTTACTGGAACAGGATGCTCATAGAAATATGGCTTTTACTATTTATCACGCGTATCAGACTCCAAAATTGAATATCCTAGATGTGTCAGAAAAAAGCTTAGGGAATGGTCTTAAGGAAATTACAGCTACCATTTATAACGAGCGCCTGATGCCTACTCATAGTAGTCAGGATCTTAAATTCAACATTGAAAGACCCGACTTAATCAGTATTTCAAACGCCAATGTTGTAGCAGGAATGGTTGTTGAGGACGAAGATTTCAATAAGGTTAATGAGCAGGTGGAAAACCCAGAAACTCTTCGTGTGTCTAATATTCCTGGAATGGAAACAGTTAAGGTAAGATGGATTGTATCTGGTGGAAGAAATTATAAAATTGAAGTAGATTCTGCTAAAGGTGGTAAAGCTACATGGAAGTAAAATGCTAATCTAAACTTAAGGATATAGCCGTTACTTTTCTATGTATTAACTTTAGATCAAAACATTTATATGAGCATTTCAAAACCGTTTAACCTTAACCAATGGATAGAACAAAACAGGGACTTATTAAAACCTCCTGTGGGCAACAAGAATTTATATAAGCATTCTGGAGATTATATAGTGATGATTGTTGGAGGTCCCAACGCACGAAAAGACTATCATTATAATGAGACTGAAGAGTTGTTCTTTCAACTGGAAGGAGAAATTGAAGTTCACATTCAAGAAGAGGGCGAGAAAAAAACAATGGCTCTAGGTCCAGGTGATATGTATTTACACCCTGCAAAAGTTCCACACTCTCCAGTTAGGAAAAATGGATCTATAGGTCTTGTTGTTGAAAGGAAACGGCAGAACTTAGAAGGAAAAGATGGCTTATTATGGTATTGTGATCACTGTAATCATAAATTACATGAAGTCTACTTTCCACTAAACGATATAGAAAAAGATTTTTTAAAGCATTTTAAAACTTTTTACAACAGCAAAGAACTGAGAACTTGCAAAAACTGTGGTGAAATTATGCCTGTTGATGAACGTTTCACAGCTTAATTATTGGACTGACTTAATTTTACTAAATTCGTTCAAAATCAAGAAAAATAAAATTTATGAGTGATATTTCTAAAGAATTCGGAATAGATAAAGCTTTAAAAGAGCTAGACATTGAATTTGAAAACAAAGGTACTTCTGTTGGTGAACATTTTTTTGCAGACGGGGATTGGATTGAATCTTATTCTCCTGTAGATGGGGCTTTAATTGGAAAAGTAAAAGCGACAACTCAAAAAAATTATGATAAAGTAGCCAGTACTGCTCACGAGGGGTTTAAAGAATGGCGTACATGGCCAGCACCAGCTAGAGGCGAAGTGGTACGACAGTTCAATGATGAATTGAGAAGACTTAAAGCTCCGCTTGGTAAACTTGTTTCTTATGAGATGGGAAAATCCTATCAGGAAGGTCTAGGTGAGGTCCAAGAAATGATAGACATATGTGATTTTGCGGTTGGTTTATCTAGACAACTTCACGGTTTAACTATGCATTCTGAACGTCCCGGACATCGCATGTATGAGCAGTGGCATCCCCTTGGAGTTGTTGGTATTATCTCTGCCTTTAATTTCCCTGTAGCCGTGTGGTCCTGGAATACAGCATTAGCTTGGGTCTGTGGAGATGCCTGTATCTGGAAAGGATCAGAAAAAACTCCACTTACTTCTGTGGCTTGTCAAAAAATAGCTGCCAGAGTTTTTGCTGAAAATAAAGTACCAGAAGGAATTTCGTCGTTGATTACAGGAGACTACAAAGTTGGTGAATACATGACACAAGACAAACGTGTTCCGTTAATCTCTGCCACTGGATCCATTAGAATGGGTAAAATTGTTGCGCAAGAAGTCGCCAAAAGACTCGGTAAATCTTTGCTAGAATTAGGGGGAAATAATGCGATAATTGTGACACCAGATGCTGATATCAAAAACACGGTCATCGGAGCTGTGTTTGGAGCTGTGGGAACATGCGGACAACGCTGCACCTCTACTCGTAGAATAATCATACACGAGTCTATATATGATAAAGTAAAAGATGCCATTGTAGATGCTTACCAGCAAATTCGTATTGGAAATCCTTTGGATGAAAATAATCACGTAGGGCCACTCATCGACCAGGATGCAGTAAAGAATTATTTACATGCCTTAGAAGAAGTGAAGAAAGAAGGCGGAACAATTTTGGTAGAAGGTGGTGTTTTGGAAGGTGAAGGCTATGAAAGCGGATGCTATGTAAAACCTGCTATTGCAGAAGCAGAAAACCATTTTGATATCGTCCAGCATGAAACCTTTGCGCCAGTTCTTTACATCATGAAATATTCTGGGGAAGTAGATAACGCCTTAGAACTTCAAAACGGTGTGGTACAGGGACTGTCTTCCGCGATTATGACCAATAATTTAAGAGAGGCAGAACGATTCCTCTCTGCTGAGGGTTCAGACTGTGGAATTGCCAATGTTAATATTGGTACATCCGGTGCAGAAATTGGAGGAGCCTTTGGAGGTGAAAAAGAAACAGGAGGAGGAAGAGAATCTGGTTCAGATGCCTGGAAAGTGTATATGAGAAGACAAACAAATACAATCAATTATACCAAAGACCTTCCTTTAGCTCAGGGTATAAAATTCGATTTATAAAGTCCACAAGCAAACTCACAAGAGGAGCCTAACTACCTTTTGTGAGTTTGTTTAATACTAAAACCATAAGGCTTAAACAAAACTCTATACATTGTTTGTAAAGGAAGAATTTTGTGTTTTAAAACTTGTTTGGCTTTTGGTAGCATCAAAAAAACAACTTAATTTGCAATTATATGTACACCTATTTTGAAAGTCAAACTTTCAAAATAGGACTATAATATCGATTATATGAGTGATATAAAGGCGGCGATTACTGCAGTTGGCGGTTATGTGCCTGACTATGTTTTAAGCAATCAAGTTCTTGAAACTATGGTAGACACCAATGATGAGTGGATCACAGCCAGGACAGGAATCAAAGAGAGACGTCTTTTGAAAGAACCAGGCCTTGGATCTTCTTATTTAGGTATTAAAGCCTGCGAAGATTTATTCAATAAAACATCAGTAAAACCAGAACAAATAGACTTAGTGGTTTTTGCAACTGCAACCCCAGATATGCCCGTAGCCTCATCTGCGGCCTATCTTGCTACTGAGATTGGAGCAGTAAATGCTTTTTCATTTGATCTACAATCGGCCTGTTCAAGTTTCCTCTACGGGATGTCAATGGCTTCTTCTTATATAGAATCTGGTAAGTACGAAAATGTTTTATTGGTTGGTGCAGACAAAATGTCTTCTATTATAGATTATACAGACCGAAGTACCTGTATTATTTTTGGTGATGGAGGCGGTGCTGTTTTATTTTCACCAAATCAAGAAGGACTCGGTTTGCAGGATGAAATTTTAAAAACTGATGGAACTGGTAGACAATTTCTAAAAATTGATGCAGGAGGTTCTCAATTACCAGCATCTGAAGAAACTGTAAAAAATAAACAACATTTTGTGTTTCAAGATGGTAAGACTGTGTTTAAGTTTGCAGTATCCAATATGGCAGGAGTAAGTGAAGAAATAATGCAAAAGAATAATCTTACAGGAAAAGATGTTGATTGGCTTGTAGCGCATCAGGCTAACAAGCGAATTATCGATGCGACCTATAAGCGTATGAATTTGGATTCAGAAAAAGTACTGATGAATATTCACCGTTACGGAAATACCACTTCCGCAACATTACCTTTATTATTAAGCGATTACGAAAAACAACTAAAAAAAGGAGATAATCTTATTTTTGCTGCTTTTGGTGGTGGATTCTCTTGGGGATCTATTTATCTGAAATGGGCTTATAATTCTTAACCTCCTTAAAAACAAAACATTATGGATTTAAAGGAAATTCAAAACTTAATTAAGTTTGTTGCTAAATCTGGGGCAAGTGAAGTAAAACTTGAAATGGACGATGTCAAAATCACCATCAAAACCGGTAGTGAAGATGATGGAAAAACTTATGTTCAACAAGTACCTATGAACATGCCTCAACAACAAATGCAGCAAGCTCCAGTTCAAAGCCAGCCCGCTCAACAGCCTGCTACACAAGAAGAAAATTCTGCTCCAAAAACTAATGAGGATAGCAAATATGTGACCATCAAGTCACCTATTATTGGAACCTTTTATAGAAAACCTTCCCCAGACAAAAAAGCTTTTGTGGAAGTTGGTAGTGAGGTGAAAGAAGGTGATGTTCTATGTACGATTGAAGCAATGAAACTATTCAATGAAATAGAGAGTGAAGTCTCTGGGAAAATTGTAAAAGTATTGGTAGATGACTCCTCACCAGTGGAGTTCGACCAGCCTCTTTTCTTAGTGGATCCTTCTTAAACATCTATTTACTTTAGATGTTTCTTTAACTTAAATAAACAACCATGTTTAAAAAAATTCTAATCGCCAACCGCGGAGAAATTGCATTACGAATTATTCGTACATGTAAAGAAATGGGAATAAAAACTGTTGCGGTTTATTCTACGGCAGATAAGGAAAGCCTTCATGTAAGATTTGCAGATGAAGCTGTTTGTATTGGTCCCGCACAGAGTAGCGAATCCTATCTTAAAATTCCGAACATAATTTCTGCAGCAGAAATAACAAATGCAGACGCTATCCATCCAGGATATGGATTCCTCTCTGAAAATGCTGCCTTTTCTAAAATTTGCGAAGAGCATGACATTAAATTTATTGGAGCCAGGCCAGAAATGATCGACAGAATGGGAGATAAGGCAAGTGCTAAAGCTACTATGAAAGCAGCTGGAGTTCCTTGTGTTCCAGGATCTGAAGGTATTTTGAAGGATTTTGAAGAATGCAAAAAGACAGCCAAAAAAATCGGATATCCGGTCATGCTTAAAGCTACAGCTGGTGGAGGCGGTAAAGGTATGCGTGCTGTAAATAGTGAAGACAAGCTGGAAGGCGCTTGGGAGTCTGCCAGGCAAGAAGCAAAAGCAGGGTTTGGAAATGACGACATGTACATGGAAAAGCTCATAGAAGAGCCCCGCCATATTGAGATACAAATCGTTGGTGACCAAACTGGAAAAGCATGTCACCTTTCTGAAAGAGACTGCTCAATCCAGAGAAGACATCAGAAACTTACCGAGGAGGTTCCTTCTCCGTTTATGACAGATGAGCTTCGTGAAAAGATGGGTAATGCCGCAGTAAAAGCAGCTGAATATATCAAATATGAAGGTGCTGGTACTATTGAATTCTTAGTCGATAAGCACAGAAACTTCTATTTTATGGAAATGAATACTCGAATTCAGGTCGAGCACCCTATTACAGATGAAGTGGTAGATCATGACTTGATTAGAGAACAGATTTTAGTAGCCGCAGGTGTCCCTATTTCCGGAAAGAACTACTATCCAAAATTACATTCTATTGAGTGTAGAATCAATGCGGAAGATCCTTTTAATAATTTCAGGCCTTCACCTGGCAGAATTGAAACCTTACACTTACCGGGCGGGCATGGTATTCGCGTAGACACCCATGTCTATAGTGGATATATCATTCCTCCTAATTATGATTCTATGATTGCTAAATTAATCGCTACTGCTCAAACGAGAGAAGAAGCTATCAATAAAATGAGGAGAGCTTTAAGTGAATTTGTGATTGAAGGCATCAAAACTACTATTCCTTTCCATGCGCAACTCATGGAGCATCCAGATTATATGGAAGGAAATTACACTACAAAGTTCATGGAGGATTTTGTATTAGAAGATATCATTGATGAAGAAGACGAAGATTAAAACAAATGCTTTTTTATAAAACAAAAATGGCTGCCTTAAAGCAGCCATTTTTGTTTATACCCACTCTTTAGGACTTTTCAAAGCATTTATAAGCTTTTCCTCTTGAGACCCGTCTTTGGGATGATAATTGTATTGCCACTGTACATGTGGCGGTAGACTCATCAATATACTTTCAATCCTACCGTTTGTTTTTAAACCAAATAAAGTTCCTTTGTCATGAACGAGGTTAAATTCTACATACCTTCCCCTCCTTATTTCCTGCCAATCTCTATGTTTTGAAGTGTAATCCATAGATTTTCGTTTTTCAACAATAGGTACATAAGCCTTTAGAAAACTATCCCCAACATGAGTCACAAAATTGTAAATGTCCTCTAGATTTCTTTCTGAAGTTGGTTTCAAGTAATCAAAAAACAATCCACCTACCCCTCTGGCTTCATCTCTATGTGAATTCCAAAAGTAACGGTCGCAGTTGGCTTTATAATCATTGTACAACTGCTCTCCAAAAGGATCGCATGCCTCTTTCGATACCTGGTGAAAATGAGTAACGTCCTCCTCAAATAAGTAATAAGGAGTTAGGTCTTGACCTCCACCAAACCATTGGTCTATAATTTTTCCTTGTCTGTTATACATTTCAAAATACCTGAAATTAGCATGCACAGTAGGCACCATTGGATTGCTTGGATGAAGGACTAAGCTGATACCACAAGCAAAGAAATCGCAGTCTTGTACATTAAAGTAATTTTGCATGGCCTCGGGCAGGTCTCCATGAACTGCTGAAATATTAACTCCCCCTTTTTCAAAAACATTCCCGTTTTCTATGACTCGTGTTCTTCCACCACCACCCTCTTTTCTTTCCCAGATATCTTCAGAAAATGATGCCGAACCATCAATAGACTCTAATTTAGAAGTAATCTGATCTTGAAGTTTTTGGATATAGTTATAAAACTTATCTTTCATTGTGAATTATTTAGATACAAAAATAAAGCTTTTTGAAATCCAAAAAGTTTATCCCTGTTAAGAATAGGATAAACTGAAAAGACTGATGATAGCATAAGCCTATCTTGATATAAATTCGTTTAAAAAATAAATAGATGAAATTTGATACAAAAACCATACACGGAGGACAAGAGGATATAGATCCAGCTTATGGCGCTGTAATGCCTCCAATCTATCAATCCTCGACCTTTAAACAGATTAGCCCGGGAAAAGACAAAGGATATGCTTATGCCAGAAGTGGAAATCCGACAAGAACAGCATTAGAAAAATCGATTGCCTCCTTAGAAAATGGTAAATATGGGTTAGCTTTTGGATCTGGTTTGGCAGCAATAGATGCCATATTTAGATTGCTCAAACCAGGAGATGAAGTTATATCCACAAGCGATCTTTACGGAGGAAGCTTTAGGCTTTTCGATGGAGTTTTTAAAGATATGGGAATACGATTTCATTTTGTTAATATGCAAACTACTAAGTCTATTGAAAAGTATATCAATGATAAAACCAAATTGATCTGGGTCGAAACGCCAACCAATCCAATGATGAGTATTATCGATATTGAAAGTATTAGTATGCTTTCAAAACAACACAAAATATTGCTGGCTGTAGATAATACATTTGCAACTCCCTATTTGCAGCAACCATTAGAACTAGGTGCAGACCTTGTCATGCACAGCGCAACAAAATACTTAGGAGGGCATAGTGATGTGATTATGGGTTCTGTAGTTGTGAATGACGACTCTTTAGCTGAACGATTGTATTTTATACAAAAGGCGTGTGGTGCAGTACCTGGCCCAATGGACTGTTTTTTGGTTTCAAGGGGAATTAAAACACTTCACCTCAGGATGCAGCGCCATTGTGAGAATGGCAAAGCTATAGCTCAATATTTAAGAAAGCACCCAAAAGTTCAACAGGTGTACTGGCCTGGTTTTGAAGATCATCCAAACCATGAGATCGCTAAAAAACAGATGAAGGGTTTTGGAGGTATGGTGTCGTTTTCTATGAAAGGAAACTCATACGAGGAAGCCATGAGCTTTCTAAAAAAATTATGCATATTTACACTTGCTGAATCACTAGGAGGAGTTGAGTCCTTGGCAGGTCATCCTGCAAGCATGACTCATGGTAGTATTCCTAAAGAGGAAAGAGAAAAATCTGGGGTAGTAGATTCGCTAATAAGATTGAGTGTTGGTATTGAAGATATTGAAGATTTAATCGAGGATTTACAGAACGCTTTCAGGAAATAAAGGGATGGAATTGAAAGTCCTAATCTATGATATAATTAAATCCGAAGGCCAGCCAAAACATCCAATCATTATTTTTATTTTGAGGTCCGATAGGTTCTAGCCCATCTACAAAATCGGAAAGGTAGTAATGCCAGCGGATCTCAGCAAAGACATCTGTTTTTCGAGATATTTTATACTTCAGTCCTCCTTGAAAATTTGCTGATAGAGTGATATTTGATTCATTAGTAAACGCTGGTTCTTCTCCAGGGTCAGCTAAAAAAGTAGGAAAGGTAGTTTCAGGTAAACCTAGTCCACCTTCTAATGACGTTTGAGCAACTGGAGAATAATATACAAAGTTAAGTCCTAGTCCTGCGTAAGGCGTAAAACTGCCAGGATTCCTCTCGTAATCTCTAATACGCATCAAGTAATATTCTATACCCGAACCAATCTCTAAAACATTTGCTTCTCCGGTCATGGACCTAAGTTGTAATCCAGCTTGATTATCTTTATCAGCTAAAGCCCCGAAGTGACCAAGTTCAGTAGAATGATATACTAAACTTGAACGGACTTTGAAATGTTGACTTGTATATCGAGAGATGAAATCAGTATAAGCAAAGTTAAGGTAATGATTAACCCCAAAACCAATACCTGAATTGTTTCTTATAGTTTCACTGTCGCCTCTAAGGCCATAGTCACCTCTAAATGAAATATAACCACCCATTACACTGACCTCATGGTAAATCTGAGCAGAGACGCTAGTTTGAAATCCTAAAGAAAACAACAAAGTTGCTATAATAGGAAGGTGCTTGAATTTCATAAACAGAAGTTAACAGAACAAATATAGAAAAACAAAAAAATAAATCGACTATAAAAAATAAAATTTGATTTCTAAGGGATTAGCACTCAAACAAATATTAATCAATTTTTAAGTTATCTGTAAAATTGAAATTATATCTTTGCGAAAGTTTTAAAAAAACGTCTAATAAATAAGAATAACCAAATGAATAAAGAGGTAAAAGAATTTTTAGATTACGTTTCAGATAGAAACCCAAATCAACCAGAATTTTTACAAGCTGTGGAGGAAGTAGCAGAAGCTATCATTCCATTTATGGAGGAAAATTCTAAATATAAAAACTACAAGTTATTAGAGCGCATGGTTGAGCCAGAGCGAGTTGTCATGTTCAGAGTTACCTGGCTAGATGACAATGGAGAGATCCAAGTTAATCGAGGGTATAGAGTACAAATGAACTCTGCTATTGGGCCATATAAAGGTGGGCTTAGATTTCATCCTTCAGTAAACTTAAGTATCCTGAAATTTTTAGCCTTTGAGCAGGTTTTCAAAAACAGCCTAACAACACTTCCAATGGGTGGTGGCAAAGGAGGGTCTGATTTCGATCCTAAAGGTAAATCAGATAATGAGGTCATGCGCTTTTGCCAGAGTTTTATGACAGAGCTTTACAGACATATTGGAAATGACACTGATGTTCCTGCTGGGGATATAGGTGTAGGTGGTAGAGAAGTAGGATATATGTTTGGACAGTATAAACGTATTCAAAATGAATTTACCGGTATTTTAACTGGTAAAGGACAATCTTACGGAGGCTCTCTTATAAGACCAGAAGCAACGGGATATGGAAATGTATACTTTACCAAAAGCATGCTGGAAACTCAAGGCGAAAGCTTAGAAGGTAAAACTATATTGATATCTGGCTCGGGGAATGTCGCTCAGTATGCTGCAGAAAAAGCTATTGAATTAGGGGCTAAAATTTTAACTATGTCAGATTCTAGTGGGTATATTTACGATGAAGACGGAATTGATAGCGATAAGTTAAGCTTTATCATGGAGTTGAAGAATGAGAAAAGAGGGAGAATAAAAGAATATCTGGACCAATACCCGGACGCAAAATATGTAGATGGTAAAACACCATGGAGTGAAAAAGGACATATTGCTATGCCTTGTGCTACTCAAAACGAATTGCTGGAAGATGATGCTAAAAAACTAGTGGACAATGGCTGTATTTTGGTAGGTGAAGGAGCTAATATGCCATGTTCTCCAGAAGCCATCGAAGTATTCCATAACAACAAAATATTGTTTTCACCTGGAAAAGCATCTAATGCTGGTGGTGTTGCGACTTCTGGATTAGAAATGTCTCAAAACTCATTGAGATACAGCTGGACTGCAGAAGAAGTTGACAATAAACTTAAACAAATCATGACCGATATTCATGAAGCCTGCGTTACCTATGGTAAAGATGAAACAGGCTATGTCGATTACGTTAAAGGTGCTAATATCGCAGGATTTGTAAAAGTAGCAGATGCTATGATTGCTCAGGGTGCTGTATAAATAACGATAACCATAATTTATTAAAGTCAGTTGAAAATATTTCAACTGACTTTTTTGATTGTAGGAACTTATTTTATAATAAATTCACGTCAAAATAGTTTTAAGTTTATAAAAACTACCTATGAGATTTCTTGTTTTCCTCATTCTTTTGTATCCAAGTTTGCTCATTGGACAAGACTTTTCTCAACGTTGGCAAGGCTACTTCTCCTACAATAATATTACCGATTTAGATGAAAGCGAAAACAAAGTGTATGCTGCATCAGAGAACGCCTATTTTATCCACGATATAGCGACACAGACCACAGAAACCATCACTTCAATTCAAGGACTTTCTGGAGACCCCATTTCTAAAATTTACCACTCAGAGGCCTTTGGACTAACTTGTGTAGGCTATGAAAACGGACTACTTCAAATAGTCATGGATAACAATCAAAATGTATTTACGATTGTAGACATAAGAGATAAGGTATCGATTTCACCAGAGAATAAACGCATCAATGATTTTTTTGAGTTTGAAGGGATACTTTATATCTCAACAGATTTTGGGATAGCTCAGTATAATCTTGAGAATTTAGAATTTGAAGAATCATTTTTTATCGGTAATAATGGAAGTCAAATCCAAATTAACCAAATCACAATAGCTGAAGGTAAAATTTATGCGGCCACTAGTGTAGAAGGCATCAAAACAGCAGATTTTAATAACCCCAACCTGATTGATTTTCAGAATTGGCAAACCGAATATCCTGGTAACTGGAATGGAGTGCTTTCTTTTTCAAATTTAGTATTTGGCCTTAGGAATAATAATACCATCAACAGGCTCGAAAATGGAGTAGCAAGTCTATTCGAATCAATAGGCTCCAATGTTACAGGTTTCAATGTAAGTGGAAATCAATTAGTAGTCACTGCAGCAAATCAAGTTTTAGCTTACAATACGGATTTGAATTTAGAAGCATTTTTTAACTAGATTCAGGACGAAGATTTTAATATTAACACTTCTGTAGCCAGTAATGATGGATACTTTCTGGGCCACGCCAGTTTGGGTTTATTGGGCTTTGAATCTGATAGTAACCTGAATTTTTCTGAATTAAGTCCAGCTGGACCTCTTTTAAATAGAATATTTAGCCTGGAAGCCACCTCAACAGACCTTTGGGTCACCTTTGGAGAATACGACCAGTTTTTAAATCCCTTTCCTTTGGATAGAAGGGGCTTAAGCAGATTAACACTTGAAAACTGGATCAATATTAATGTAGATGAACTGAACAATGCAGCCGAATTATCGGATGTTTCAATAGATCCTAATAATCCAGAGCGGGTTTTTGTCAGTAGCTTTTTCGATGGGTTATTAGAGATAGAAAACAATGAGCTGATTCAGCAGTATGATTCCTCAAATAGCTTAATTGAGGGTGTTCCAAGCAATGTCAATGACAACAGAATTGGTGCCAGTGTATTTGATTCTCAAGGAAATTTATATTTCACCAACTCACTTTCTGAAAATCAGCTAAAGCGACTTAATGCAAATGGTAGTTTTGAAAATGTAGAGGCTTCTGATGGATTTTTAAACCCTACAGAAACATCTTCAGCAAAAATTATAGCAGACAATAATGACAATATTTATGTGGCTACAACAAGAGAAGGCATCCCGGCTTACAATCCAAATACCGGTGAGTCAGCCCTAATTTCTAGTAATGTTCAAGGTGTCGATTTCCCGGATACTTTCAATGAAAACCCAAATATAACGGCCTTAGAAATCGACTTGAATTCCCGTTTATGGATTGGTACCCAGGCTGGTCTAAGAGTCATGTCTAATCCTGCGGCTATATTTGATGAAAATGCAAATGTCAACGTGTTTCCTATTATTATCGAAGATGTAGACGGTTTGCCTCAGGAACTGCTTTTTGAACAATTTATTACTGATATCGCTACTGATGGTGCCAATAATAAATGGATTGCTACTGCTGATTCTGGAGTCTTTCAGGTGTCACCAAATGGCAGAGAAATTCTAAATATTTTTAATGTCAATAACTCACCGCTTCCCACAAACAGTGTGCGAACTATTGCTATAAACCCAACCACTGGAGAAGTGTTTTTAGGAACTACAGCTGGCTTATTATCCTATTCCAGCAGAATTACTTCTGGAAACGACACCTTGGAAAACTTAAGGGCATTCCCAAATCCAGTTAGACCCAATTATAATGGGCTAGTTACTATTGATGGATTGATTGATGGTGCCAATGTTAAAATAACCGATGTGACTGGTAATCTTGTTTTTGAAGAATTTGCAAGCGGCGGAACGCTGCTTTGGGATACCAGAGCTTTTGGAAAACATAAAGTAGCCTCTGGTGTGTATTTTATAGTAGTTACTGGTGAAGACCAAATCGAAACAAAGGTGGGTAAAATAATGATTATTCGCTGATGCAACTTAAAACAAAAGCCATTGTCATATCCACCCTAAAATATGGTGAAGCAGACCTCATCGCGAAATGTTTTACTCTAGATAAAGGACTCGTTTCTTATATGCTAAAAGGTATTAGAAAATCCAAGCGTGGAAAGTTGAGGGTATCCATGTTCCAACAGTTATCCCTTTTAGAAATTGAAGCGTTTCACAAAGAAAATAAGAAACTTCAATATATGAAGGAAGTAAGAAGTTTTCATCCTTATCAAACTCTTCAATCCAATGTTTACAAATCAACAATGGTTATGTTTCTTGCTGAAGTTTTAAAAGGAAGTATACAAGAGGAAGAAAAAAATCAAGCCTTATTTCATTTTTTAAAAGATAGTTTTTTATATCTGGATCAGTCGGAGACTTTTAAAAATTTTCATCTCTTATTTATTGTAAGACTCACTGAGTTTTTAGGATTCTATCCTGATCAACAAAGTATAGATTTTCCTGTTTTTGATATGCTGAATGGAGTTTTCCAGCTCAAAGAATACAATTCTTATTCCTTCAACGATTCAAATTCAGGTCTATTAAAAAAGCTTTTAAACGTCTCAGGTTTTGAAGAAGTCAACCAAATAAAACTCAATCAAGAGAGGAGAAAGAATTTTCTTGACTTTATGATGTTGTACTATGAATTGCATATGCAGGGCTTTAAAAAGCCAAAATCATTGGAAATCCTACAACAAATTTTTTGAGTACCTAGAGACCTCTTTCTTTCTGAATGCGTTCATAGGCCTCCTGCACTTTATTGAATTTTTCCTGAGCCCCTTTTCGATAAACTTCATCCATATGTTGCAGCTTATCGGGATGAAATTTTTTAGCCATAGTTCTATAAGCTTTTTTAACTTCAGCATCTGAAGCGGACTTGTCAATTTCAAGAATTTTATAGGCATTATCTGCAGATTTTAAGAACATGGCTTTTATGCTTTCAAAATCAGAATGTCCAACTCTAAGGTTTTGAGAAATAGTGTGTAAAACCCGAAGTTCTGCTTCGGAAACATGACCATCTGCGTTAGAAATATTAAATAGAAAATGTAAAATTTGTAACCTGACTTCATAACGAACTCTTGGCCTTAGGTAGGCGCAAATACGAACAACAGATATCTCTCGATTTTTGATGACATCATTAAAAGTTCTAAATGTTGCGTTGGCTCTTTCCTTACCATAGGCCTGTACGAAATACATCCTCACATAATCCATTTCTTGTTGAGTCACCTTTCCATCGGCTTTGATGACAAGGGAGGACAGAGATAATAGGTTGAGCTCAAAGTCGCCAGGCGAAACTTCACTTTTTTGCTCCTGAAAAATTTGCCCAAAACCACCTCCTGAACTTGAGGTAGATCCCCTGAAAATTCGATCTAAAATGGACCCTAAAAGAAAGCCTAAAATAGCTCCACCAAAACGCATATAAAAAAAGCCAATAATGGCACCAATCCACTTCAAATTCAATAATTTTAATTGCAAATATAAAGGCATCATTATTTAAAATTTACAAAACGATGTCTTTTTAAGATAGATTAAACGATAGCCAACAGAATTGAAATCATTATGTTAAGAGCAAAGCAGATAAAAGACATTTTTATACATTTGTATTTAAATTCAGTTTAAATAATAAAATTATAATATATGTACCCACCAGAATTAGTAAAACCTATGCAGCAGGAATTAACCGCTGTTGGTTTTGATGAATTAAAAAGCAAAGCTGATGTTGATGTTGCTTTAGCTAAGGAAGGAACGACATTGGTCGTAGTAAATTCAGTTTGTGGATGTGCTGCAGCTAATGCTAGACCTGGAGCTATAAAATCTCTTGAAAATGCAAAGAAACCAGACCATATGGTAACTGTGTTTGCAGGCGTAGATAAGGAAGCTACCGATGAAGCTAGAGCCAGAATGGTACCTTTCCCTCCAAGTTCGCCATCTATGGCACTTTTTAAAGACGGAGAATTGGTCCACATGTTAGAAAGACACCACATTGAAGGAAGACCTGCTGAAATGATTGCAGACAACTTGATGGATGCTTATAATGAGCATTGCTAACAGAACGAAAACTTAAAAAAAACCGCTTTAAACTAAAGCGGTTTTTTTTTGCCTAAGTCTACTGAAAAAAGGATTAAAATAATAAGTAAATTGCTCCTCCAAATAATTTTGAATTGAAACAAATGAAAAAGATTCTGTCATATCCTTTCTCGGTAATTTTCTACTTGTTTTTTGGATTAACTCTTGTTGTGTTTCATATCTTACAATGGTTGTCGTTCAACTTATTTGGATATCAAGCTCATAAGAAAAGCGTCGATATTTTCAATTTCTTTCTCCTTAGATGTCTTAATCTGGTAGGAACTAGATTCAAGTATCAGAATACCTATCAGTTTGACCTTAATAGGCCACATATTATAGTGTCTAATCACCAGAGCATGTTCGACATTCCCCCTATAATTTGGTACATGAGAGCATTGCACCCCAAGTTTATAAGTAAGAAAGAGCTAGCAAAAGGGATCCCGGGCATTTCTTATAATCTGAGGCACGGAGGATCAGTCTTAATCGACAGGAAGAATCCAGAACAGGCTATTGGGCAAATTCAAAAATTGGGACAGTATATTTCAGAAACCAAACGCGCTGCTGTCATCTTTCCTGAGGGCACGAGAAGCAGAACAGGAGTTCCTAAAAGTTTTGCTTTTAACGGACTAAAAACTTTATTTGAGGCTTGTCCAGAGGCTGTTGTTGTACCGGTGTGTGTGAATAGTTCCTGGAAACTCCAGCGTTTTGGTATGTTCCCTCTGGGAATGGGTGCTTTCTTAAACCTCGAAGTTTTACAGCCCTTGGAGGTAAAACATTACAAAGTAGAGGAACTTATCCCAAAAATTGAAAAAAGCATCGTTTCTAAGGTTAAAATCGACTAATATATGGATACAGACCAGATCATATTGAATACTAAATCATTTGTACAGGATAAACTGAAAAATGCAGAAGGCGGTCACGATTGGTTTCATATTTTGAGGGTTTACAACAATGCTTTACATATTTTAAAATCTGAAGAGGCAGACGCTCTAATTGTTCAGCTAAGCAGTCTGCTTCACGATATCGCAGACTCTAAGTTTCACGATGGCGATGAGAGTATTGGACCACGTGTCGCCCAAAACTTTTTAGAAAGCCAGTCGGTAAAGCCTAATATTATCGACCATGTTATCAACATCATTAAAAATGTTTCTTACAAAGGAGGCCATAATACCTCTAGTTTTCATTCTGTAGAATTGGATATCGTCCAGGATGCAGATCGTCTGGATGCTATTGGAGCCATAGGAATTGCAAGAACTTTCAATTTTGGTGGTTTTAAAAACAACCCTATTTACGACCCTGATGTACCGCCTAAGTCAAATCAATCTAAAAAAGAGTACAAAAAATCAAATTCTCCAACTATCAATCATTTTTACGAGAAACTCCTTCTCCTAAAAGATAAAATAAACACCAAATCTGCGCTGAAAATTGCTGAAAAACGACATGCCTTTATGGAGGATTATCTAGAGCAGTTTTATGCAGAATGGGATGGTCATTTGTAACTTAATTAACAGAATGAACAACATCTTCAGACAAAACATAGACCTTCTCCTCTTCCTCAGGTTCGATGAGAAAAAGACCGGTGAAGGCCCCAAAGGCTGGTAAAATCAATTGGTATTTACGCTTGTAAAAGCAGGATAATTTAAGGTGCTGTCGGCCCATGCCTACCAGCCTGTAGCCAGGGTGTAAATGCCCGCAAATGTTATAAAAATTTGGCTTTTCTTCAGGATGATGGGTTAAGAATATGGCATCAACAAACAATTCTTTTACAACTTTAAAACCGATATCTTCAAACTGGTAGTGAGGTATAATATCATGATTGCCAACAATTAAAGTCATATCTACAGTTTGATGTTCAACCCAATTTTTAAAGCGTTCCCAGTCTTTGTTTTGGGTAGAATGAAATAAATCTCCCAAAAAAATTAAGGCTTTGGGATCAAATTCTTTAAGAACTATATTTAATTTTTTGAAATTTTCTAGCCCTACCCGACTTGGTAAAGCACTTCCGTTTTTCCTAAAGTGATCCACTTTACCAAAATGAACATCAGCGATTAATAGGGCTTCTCGAGATGGCCAGTATAAGCAACCGCTTGAATGCATTATAAATTCTTGATCTCCGTAGTTGAGTTTCAAATTAGTGTATTAAATGGATTAAACTTGAAATATAACTTTTGAATTAACTATTCACTCGGGAAGTAAATTGCTTTAGCTTTCCACTTTCTGAGCGTTCCAGCTCGTCCTTTTTTTCGAAAAACACACCAAGTCCTTTTTCTAGATAAGTTTCTATGGCCTTAGTAATATTTTCTTTTTGATGTGAACTTAATTCAACTTCAGCCTTATATTGAATTACAAATTTAGACAAGTCTGTTTGAATTATTTTAATTTCTTTGACTATTCCTGAATCTTCAATAACCGATTTCGTAACATAGTAAAAACTTAATGCAGGTACTTTTTTTCCACTTGGTAAGACAGCAAACTCATTGGTTCTACCCGTTAGCGATTTTAAAATCAATTTTCCAGGAGCAGACTTTTCATCTATTACTCCCCTATCACCGATGTTATAGCGAATAAAGGGGTGAGCCTTGTTGTAAAGTGAGGTGATGACAATATTACCTTCTTCTCCATAGGGCAAAGCCTTACCACTGTTGTCTACTACTTCAACGTAAAGAGTCTTAGTATTGAGGAGCCACTCTCCTGTGGTATTTTCGAAAGCAATCACATCTAGTTCACTGGCACCGTATTCGTTGACAATCATCACTCCAAGTTGTTGTTCTAATAGCGCTCGATCATCATCAAACAGCATTTCACTGGTAGTTATACAAAGTTTTAGACTGGGACATACGTCTTTTAAAATGATATTTTGGTCGCGTAAGAACTTAGCAAACAAAACAATAGAGCTGGTATAGCCGTTGATATAATCAAAGGGCTTTGTTTTAAATAGTTGTAAAAAATTATGGAGGTTTTCAACAGATAAATCAAAAATATCTAGACGATGCCTGTTAGCAAGCAGATCCTTGAGTCGTTCTTTTTGGTGACCCACAAAACCTTTGGGAATCCCGTAAAATCTAGCTTCAAGCGATGCATTCATATCTATTCCATGTTGCTGGTATAACCACATAATATGAGCCCAGGTTAAAGCATGTGCATACTTGTCTTTTGCAAAAATGAAGGGATTCCCACTGGATCCTGAAGTTTTATTAATAAAAACCTTAGACGTTTTAAAGTCCTTACTTAGGCGGTCTTTAAGGGGTTTCTGCAGATCGGCTTTGGTCATGATTGGCAATTGGTTCCAGTCCTCAAAGGACTCTAACTGGGCAAAAGCAGCGTAACTCGGATTATGAGTTAAATGATAATTGACAATTTCATTTCGTCTCGATCTCAAATGCATCTCCATGTCTTCATCTGGAATAGCTAAAAGAGATTTGAATTCTCTTTCAGCTTTACGAATAGGAAATCCTTTGAGGCTTAAAATTTTTTTGAATCGATTCACAGAAATTTCAGTGCTTTCATTGGCGAAGCAATTTACAAACATTTACTTTTGACACCTAATCTAAGCTTACAATCTCATGAACGTTTTGATACTAGGTAGCGGTGGACGCGAACATACTTTAGCCCAAAAGATTTCAGAAAGTACAAAGTGTAACAATTTATACGTGGCTCCAGGAAATGCGGGGACACTGCATTGTGCTAAAAACTTACAGCTGGACATTCTCAACTTTCAAGAGGTTGCAGACTGCATCAAAACACATGACATCGACATGATGGTTGTGGGACCTGAGGCTCCTCTTGTGGAGGGCATAAAAGATTATTTCGACAGTCTTACAGAATTCTCAGACCTTAAGATAATTGGCCCATCTAAAAGAGGCGCTGAACTTGAAGGGAGCAAAGAACGCGCAAAAGAGTTTATGAAAGCTCACAAGGTGCCTACAGCTGCTTATCAAAGTTTTGATCAAGCAAGCTTAGAAGAAGGTAAAACCTTTTTAAAAACGATGACTCCTCCCTATGTTCTTAAGGCAGATGGTCTTGCAGGAGGAAAAGGAGTATTGATCTTAAGTGATATTGAAGAAGCTCAGCAGGAGTTGGAACATATGCTAACCAAAAATAAGTTTGGAAAAGCTTCGGAAAAAGTGGTGATCGAAGAGTTTTTGGACGGTATTGAACTTAGCGTATTTGTTCTGACCGATGGTAAAAATTACCTCACACTCCCTAATGCAAAGGATTATAAGCGTATAGGCGAAGGTGATACTGGGCTCAACACTGGTGGTATGGGCGCCATTTCTCCTGTGCCATTTGCAGATGATGAGTTCATGCGTAAAGTAGAGGAAAGAATCGTAAAACCGAGTATAGAAGGACTTCAAAAAGAGCAAATTGATTTTACTGGGTTCTTGTTTATCGGTTTGATGAAAGTTGATAATGATCCTTATGTAGTTGAGTATAACGTAAGAATGGGAGATCCTGAAACTGAAGTGGTGATTCCTAGAATCAAAAGTGATTTCCTGGACGTGCTTGATAAAACATCACAAGGCAAAATAAATGAGGCAGAACTCATCATCGACTCAAGATCTGCTGCTACAGTCATGTTGGTCTCTGGAGGCTATCCAGAAGCTTATGAAAAAGGTAAGACCATTACTGGCTTAGATGAAACTCAAGGTGTGTTTGTCTGCCATGCAGGAACCAAAACAGAAAACGACCAGGTTTTTACAAACGGTGGTCGTGTAATTGCTGTGACTGCCTTCGGTAATACGTTTCAAGAAGCTTTAGAAATAGCTTACCAAAAGGCAGATAAAATAAATTTTGAAAAAAAATACTTCAGAAAAGATCTTGGAAAAGACCTAATCTAATTCGGCATCTTTACCTAAAAAGGAGTGAGCTTTTACGCTCTTATCTTCCTGATCATTTTCGTCAAAACTTTTGAGCTGTTTCATCCAATATAGAAAAGCTACAAAAACGATAAGGACAAATACGAAGTTTAATCCATTGGCAGCCCACCAAGAATCGTCTTGCAATTCTCTTAGTGCATCTAAAGGCAAAAACAAAACATCTTCAAATAAACTTGCAATACCTTCAAAAAAATCCTTCATGACTGTGTTATATTATATTTACTTTGCAAAAGTAATAAAATAGACCATGTTAACAAGACTTTTTAGTCATTCAAAACCTATTGCTTATGCTATTCTTAGCATACTTTTTATCATGGCATTTTTTACGGAGAATTTCATCTCATCAAAAGTGGAGGTGGATACTACATTTGTCTTAAGTAAGATTGGTGTTCTAATTGTATTCTTACTGATTTTGTTTCTACTTAACTTTATGGTAAAGCGGAATAAAATTCACCAACAGCACACCTATGCTATATCTAGTTTTGTCTTGTTAATCATTGCTTTTCCGGATATCTTAAGGTCGGTAGAATTTATTGTAGGCTATCTTTTCTTATTGCTCTCCTTCCGAAGGATTTTAAGCCTTAAAAACAATACCAATATCAAGCAAAAAATTTTTGATGCTAGTCTTTTTCTTTCTATTTCTATTTGGTTTGTGCCAATGCATTGGTTATTTGCAGTAGTCATCTATTTTGGGATTATACTCTACGTTTCTCAAAACTACAGGCACTTTATAATTCCATTTGTTGGCTTATCTGTTGGGATTGTTATTCATCTCTGTTTTTTTCTATTACTCAAAAATGAATGGACCTCACTGTCTTTTTATTTTCCAAACTTTAACGGCGTCCAAGGTCTTTTTTCTGATTTTAAGTATAATATTTTATTGTCTTTAATTTTGTTTGTCTTGGTTTGGGTTTTATTTCAATTGCCTTCCATCTATAGCAGAGCCAAACTCCACGAAAGGGAAAGCCTTAGCCTTATCCTTTTCTTTTTATTTATTTCTATTCTCGTTGTATTGGTGAACAATACTCTTATTTCTAAGGACGCTGTTTATTTAATTTTTCCACTAAGTATTTTGATAGGCAATTATTTCCAATTGAATTCCACCAAAAAATGGATTAAAGAAAGCATATATATTTTGTTTATCTCTGGTATTATTTTTTCTGCCATTTATTCTTAAAGACTAGATCTAATGAAAAGTCTGTTTTAAAAACACTTGGTATATTTGTAACCAATCAAAACTAAATTTATGTTTTCTGAAAAAGCGAATAGAGTATTTCAAGACGTGATCGAAACTTACCACATTAAAGATAATGTAAACCAGGAGTTTAAAAATCCATTTGATAAGAATGAAACTCTTATTGAACATCTTCTCTATAGAAAATGTTGGATAGATACTGTACAGTGGCACTATGAAGATCTCATTCGTGATCCACAAATCTCTCCAGAAGAGGCATTGGTTTTGAAAAGAAAAATTGACGCTTCCAACCAGGACAGAACAGACACTGTAGAATATATAGACAGTTATTTCCTCGATCTTTTTAAATCTATAGAGCCTAAAGAGAATGCTAAGATCAATACCGAAAGTCCTGCCTGGGGCATAGATAGACTATCTATTCTCGCACTCAAAATTTATCATATGAATGAAGAGGCTAATAGGAAAGATGCCTCAGAAAAACATCAAATGGCTTGTAAAGCTAAGCTTAACGTGCTGCTGGAGCAACAAAAAGATTTATCTCTAGCTATCGATCAGCTTCTTGAGGACATTAAAGTAGGTGATAAATATATGAAAGTCTACAAGCAGATGAAGATGTATAATGACGACGAGATGAATCCAGTATTGAGAAGCAAACAATAAATGAAACGTCCTAGCCACATTCTTGTGATAAGACTATCTGCCATGGGAGATGTTGCTATTACGGTTCCTGTTATTACACATTTACTAAAGACTTATCCAGACCTCAAAGTAACCGTCTTAACTAAGCCCTTTTTTGCTCATCTATTTTCACATCTAGACAGAGTTAATATTGTAAAAGCCGAAGTCAAGCTGAAACATAAGGGAATTTCCGGCTTATGGGTGCTAGCTAAACAATTACATCGGCTCGATATTGATTCTGTAGCAGACTTGCACAATGTTCTTAGGTCGAGAATTCTGTGTGGCTTTATGAAAATTCTTGGACACGACTACTACAGGATAGATAAGGGCCGAAGGGATAAAAGGGCATTAACGAGATCTCAAAATAAAGTTTTAAAACCTTTAAAACCTACACACAGACGATACGCCGATGTCTTTAAAAAATTAAATTTGCCCTTAGATTCAGGCTTTACCATAGAAAAGCGTCCATTAGATCTTTCTGAAAGAATCAAGTCCCGACCTGACCTAGACACATCAAAAAAATGGATTGGAATAGCTCCTTTTGCAGCTCATTCTCCAAAGCAGTATCCTATCAAATTAATGAAAAAAGTCATATCTGAACTTGCAAGGCAAGGAGACATTCAGGTTTTATTATTTGGTGGTGGCAAAAAAGAAATTAAAAAGCTTAATTCCTTGGCCTCTGATGTGAATTCCTGTTATTGCGTTGCAGGAGAATTTAGTTTTCCCGAGGAGCTGAAATTGATTTCTAATTTGAAAGTCATGCTGTCTATGGATAGTGGCAATGGTCATTTAGCGGCTATGTTTGGTGTGGATGTCATAACGCTATGGGGGGCAACTCATCCCTATGCAGGCTTCGCCCCCTATGGTCAACGAGAAGAATTACAATTGCTCCCAGATTTAAAAAAATATCCATTACTTCCCACTTCTATTTATGGTAATAAAAAAGTGAAAGCTTACAAAAAAGTTATGGAAGACATCAAGCCTGAAGATGTAATAGAGGCCGTGAAGCAAGTCACGAATTGAAACAAAAAAAACTGCCTTAGAAGGCAGTTTTTTTTCAATTCAGTTCGTCAATCTTATTTATTTTCAGAAAAACGCTTGGATACTTCTTCCCAATTAATCACATTGAAAAAAGCATTTATATATTCTGGTCTTTTGTTTTGATAATTCAAGTAGTAGGCATGCTCCCAAACATCAATACCTAAAATTGGAGTTCCTCCACAACCTACATTTGGCATCAACGGATTGTCTTGATTTGCGGTAGAGCATACTTCCAATTGACCACCGTTATGAACACAAAGCCAAGCCCATCCAGAACCAAACTGTCCGGCTGCTGCTTTTGAGAATTCATCTTTAAAAGCTTCAAAAGAACCAAAAGCTTTATCAATTGCAGAAGCTAACTCTCCTGAAGGTTTTCCTCCACCATCTGGAGACATCACTTTCCAAAATAGGCTGTGATTGTAAAAGCCTCCACCATTATTCCTTACTGCAGTATTGGACAAATCAAGATTGATCAATAAGTTATCAATCGTTTTACCTTCAAGGTCTGTGCCTTCTATTGCATTATTTAATTTTGAAGTATATCCAGCATGGTGCTTACCATGATGAATTTCCATAGTTTTTTGATCGATATGTGGCTCAAGAGCATCGTGAGCGTAATCTAATTTTGGTAATTCAAAAGCCATAAGTATAGTATTTTTGTTAATTTGATAATTTCAAAAGTAACTATTAAGACTTTGTTTATGAATAATTTGATGTTATTATTTACTTAAAAACAAGGTAAAAATCAAGTTTAAAGCGATCTACAATTCAATTCCGAAATGTTTAATTTTACTGGATTATTATAAACTTCAAGCATGCAAAACCCATCTAATTTTACCATTTATAATGCTTCAGCGGGTTCTGGTAAAACTTTTAAGCTCACGGAGCGCTATTTAACCTTATTGCTATCTTCTTCTAAGTTCAACAGCTTTCAAAATATTTTAGCTATCACCTTCACCAATAAAGCAGTGGGTGAAATGAAAACACGAATTTTGGATTATCTTACTTTATTTTCAAGAGAACAGGAAAGCCTGGAAGATGATCCGATGTTTAAGTTAATTCAAAACACTACAGGCCTTTCTAAAAAACAAATTCAAAAGAAATCCTATTTCATTCTCAAGGAAATACTGGGTAATTATGCTGCTTTTGAAATATCTACCATAGATGCTTTTACACATAGAATCATAAGAACCTTTGCTAAGGATTTGGGTCTTTCTATGAATTTCGATATAGAAATGGATGCTAAACAGATTCTTCAATTAGCTGTAGACCGGCTAGTTGAAAAGGCTGGGAATGATAAGAAACTCACCGAAGTTTTAATCGATTTTGCACTCGACAAAGTTAATGATGATAAAAGTGGAGATGTAAGCAGGGACATCTTTGAAGCGGCCACTTTATTGCTTAATGAAAAAGATGAGGCCTATATCAACGCATTAAGTGATTTTAAGTTAGAAGATTTTAAAACCCTGAAATCTAACCTCGAAAACGACATCGAATCCCTTAATAATCAATTGAAAATCAATGGCGAAGACTTTCTTGAAGTTTTCAATCAAAATGGTTTAGAAACCACTGATTTTATGAGGGGCTCCATACCTAATTACTTCAAAAAATTGAGAGAAGGTCATTATCCCTCAAAATTCGACTCAGCATGGCAAACCCAGATTGAAAATGAAGAATCTTACGTGAAAAAAAATCAGAAAGCTGAGAAGAAGCAAATAATTTTTTCCATGAAAAAATTGATTGTTGAGAAATTCATCTCTAGTAAAGATCTTATTTCCAAGCTGAGGTTTTATCAAAAAATTCAAAAAAACATTACTCAACTTTCGCTTCTTAACGCAGTTAAGGAAGAAATGGAACTCATCAAAAAGGAGCAAAATATCATGTTGATTTCAGACTTCAACAAGAAGATAAGTGAAGAAATCAAAAAGCAACCCGCTCCTTTTATTTTTGAACGCTTAGGGGAAAAGTTTCAGCATTATTTTATAGACGAGTTTCAAGACACCTCTAGGCTACAGTGGAACAATCTAATACCACTTACGGGTAACGCTCTGGCTACTTTATTTGAGGGAGATGAGCCCGGAAGCCTTACTCTAGTTGGAGATGCTAAGCAATCCATTTACGCCTGGCGAGGTGGAGATGCCTATCAGTTTATGAGTTTATCTAACGGAGACTCTCCCTTTCCCTCCTTGCCAAAGCTTAAAACCCTTGATGCCAATTTTAGAAGTGCTAAAGCGATTGTGGATTTTAACAATAGGTTTTTTGAATATGTAGGAAACCAATTAAGCTCACCAGAGTTAAAGCAATTATTTTCAGAAAACAGATTGATTCAGCAAGCTACCAAAACGGAAGAAGGCTATGTTCAATTGAAATTTCTTGAAGCAGAAAATAATGATCAGCGTCATCAAGTTTACCCAAAAGAAATTTTAAATATCATAATAGACAAACAAAACAATGGATTCGAGCTTGGTGAAATTTGTATCCTGGTTCGAAATAAACAAGAAGGCATTGCGATTGCAGAATACCTCAATCAACATCAAATCCCAATAGTTTCTTCAGAAACACTATTAATCAGGTCAGATGCACAGGTTCAATTTGTATTAAACTTGTTCAATGTACTCAACAATGAAGCTGATGAAAATTCGAAAGCTAAAGTCTTGGATGTTTTAAGTTTAAGAAGCTCAAAAACTGAAGCAGAACGATTTGAATTGCTGAGTAATACTCTCATTGAAAATAAAGAAGAGTTTTGGACGATGATCCCTAAGTTTGGATTTGATTTTGATCCCAATGAATTTATGGCACTTCCATTTTATGATGCTGTAGAATACACCATTAATAAATTTGAGCTAAACGAATCTGCGAATGCTTATCTACAGTTTTTCTTAGACGAAGTTTTTGATTTTACGATCCGCAATCAGGCTGGCTTAAATGCATTTCTTAAATACTGGGGTACTCAGGAAGAAGTCAAAAGTATCATCAGTTCAGACCAGAGCGCAGCTGTTCAAATTATGACGATTCATAAGAGCAAGGGGTTACAGTTTCCTGTAGTGATTTTTCCTTATGCCAATCAACAAATTGATAACACGCTGAGGAATCACCTTTGGGTTAATTTAGATGAAAAATTCAAACTGCCATTTGCACTTATTACTAAGCCAGGTCAACTAGACCATCCACTTTACAAGGAAAAATATTCAAAGCTTGTTTCTGAATTAGAAATGGAAAATATCAACATATTATATGTTGCTTTAACTCGGGCTGCGAAAGAACTTTACATACTTTCTGAAGACGATAGAGATAAAAAAGGATCGCTAAAAGCGAATACATTTTCAGGATTATTAATGGGATATTTAGAAATTTCCAAACAAACTAAAGTTGAAGCCAACATGAATTATTCGTGGGGTAAAAGGCTTACAAATCATGAAAATTTAAGTTTAAGCACTGATATCGAAACTAAAACATTAACATTTCACTCTCCTTCTCAAGATCTAAACCTCAACTTGGTGACAACTGCAGGCAAGCTATGGAACGACGAACTCGAGGAAGCAAAGCAGGAAGGAAATCTTATACATTCCTTGCTCTCGAAAATAAAATTGAAGGACGATTTGAAAGCCTCATTGAATTGGCATATCAATAATGGCTACATTAATCATAAGGAGATAAATATCTATCAGGACATACTTCAATCTATTCTAACACACCCTGAGCTTAAAGCGTTTTATCAAGATGGATACAGCGTTTGGAACGAACGTGATATTTACCATCATAATAAATTACTACGGCCAGATAGAGTTTGCCTGCTTGAAAATGACGCTTACATCATCGATTATAAAACAGGACACCCTTCACCTATGCATTCAAGTCAGGTTGAAGCTTATGCAGAAGCTTTAAGAAGTTTAAAATATATTGTTAAGAAGAAGCTGCTTGTTTATATATCAGATTCAATTGAGGTAAAGATTGTTTAAATTTGCACAAAACAGAGATTTATGTATTCAAATAAATTACAACAACAACTCATTGAAGAAATTCAAAGCATAAAAGATGATGGGCTTTATAAAAAAGAACGCGTCATTACATCTCCTCAGGGAGCAGAAATAACTCTCGATTCTGGAAAAAAAGTTCTCAATTTTTGTTCAAACAATTACCTGGGTTTATCTTCTCATCCGGAAGTAGTTCAGGCAGCTAAAGATACTTTAGACTCTCACGGTTTTGGAATGTCTAGTGTAAGGTTCATCTGCGGAACACAAGATATACACAAACAACTCGAGTCTGAAATTGCGAGTTTCTATGGAACAGAGGATACCATATTATACGCCGCCTGCTTTGATGCCAATGGTGGAGTTTTTGAACCTTTACTGACTAAAGAAGACGCCATTGTTTCAGACTCCCTTAATCATGCCTCAGTAATAGATGGTGTAAGATTATGTAAAGCTGCGAGATATCGCTATCAGAATGGCAATATGGAAGATTTGGAGACCCAACTCAAACAAGCTAGAGAAGATGGCGCCAGACACATTTTGATTGTTACAGACGGAGTGTTCTCCATGGACGGTCTTGTTGCGCCACTTGATGATATTTGTGATTTAGCAGATAAATATGAATCTCTAGTTATGATTGATGAGTGCCATGCTACAGGTTTTATTGGTGAGAAAGGTATAGGTACGCTAGAAGAAAAAGGTGTCTTAGATCGCATCGATATTATAACTGGAACTCTAGGAAAAGCACTCGGAGGTGCGATGGGCGGTTACACGACAGGTAAAAAAGAGATAATCGATCTATTGAGACAAAGGTCCAGGCCTTACTTATTTTCAAATTCCCTCGCTCCGTCGATTGTTGGTGCATCTCTAAAAGTTTTCGAAATTTTGAAAAATGACACCAGTTTGAGAGATAAATTAACAGAAAACACGGTATATTTCAAAAAACACATGAAAGAAGCTGGTTTTGACATTATAGATGGAGAATCAGCCATTGTTCCGGTTATGCTATACGATGCTAAGTTATCTCAAGAAATGGCTTCAATGCTGCTAGATGAGGGTATTTACGTGATTGGCTTTTTCTATCCAGTAGTGCCTAAAGAGAAGGCGAGAATTCGTGTGCAATTATCAGCAGCACATGATAAAGCTCACTTAGATAAAGCTATAGAAGCCTTTGTAAAAGTAGGTAAACACTTAAAAATTGTCAAAAGTTAACGAAATTAGCAATTTTAATTTTACATTTGTTTAGTATATAATACAATTACCTTTAAACTAAAACAAAAAAACATGAAAAAATTGAACAAAATTTTATTGCTTCTGGTTCTCACTTTTAGTGTAGCTAGTATGCAAGCACAAGACGAAAACAACCCATGGGCTGTTGTTATCGGAACTAATGCTGTTGATTTCTATGCAGCTGGTAACGATTTTTTACCTGATGGTTCAGAGGGAGGAAGTTTATTTAGCGAATATTTTAATGCCAACGACCATTGGAATATCGTTCCTTCTGTTTCTTATTTAGAAGTGAAAAGATACGTGGGTGACGGTTTTAGCGCTAGATTAAGCGGTTCTTTCAACCAGATTGAGAATGTTGGAAGAGTTTCATCGCAAGATATTAGTTTTTATAACATTGGTGCTGGAGTTGAATATAACTTCAAAAATTTATTAAATACCTCAGTGTTAGATCCATTTTTAGGTGTAGGTGCAGGCTATTATTGGTTAGATGATAATGGAGCCTCTACATTTGATGCAGGGTTAGGCTTAAACTTTTGGTTTACAGATAACATAGCATTCACAGTAAAATCTTCTTATAATACTGCATTTGAAGATGATAATTTTGATTATTTCCAACATTCTGCTGGTTTAACTATCTCTTTTGGAGGTACTGATACTGATGGTGATGGAGTATACGATAAAGATGATGAGTGTCCTGATACTCCTGGTTTAGCAGAATTCAACGGATGTCCAGATTCTGATGGTGATGGTATCGTTGATAAAGAAGACGAATGTCCAGATACAGCAGGTTTAGCTGAATTTAATGGTTGCCCAGATTCTGATGAAGATGGTATCGCAGACCCTAATGATGAATGTCCAAACGAAGCTGGTACTGAAGCTTTAAACGGATGTCCTGATTCTGACAATGATGGTGTAGCTGATAAAAATGACGAGTGTCCTAATGAAGCTGGTCCAGAAGCTAATGATGGTTGTCCTTATCCTGATTCTGATGGTGACGGCGTTTTAGACAAAGATGATATGTGTCCAGATGTTGCTGGTACTACAGCTAACAATGGTTGTCCAGAAGTTACTGAAGAAGTTCAAAAAGAACTTAATGAGTATGCTAAAACCATTAATTTCGCCACTGGAAAAACAACGATTACAAAAGATTCTGAAGAAGCTTTAGAGGCAATTATTGCAATTTTAGATGAATACCCTAACGCTAAGTTTACTGTAGAAGGTCATACAGATAGTGTAGGTAGTGCTCAAAATAACAAAAGATTGTCTGAGGCTAGAGCACTTTCAGTTAAATCTTTCCTAGTTGATAATGGTGTCGATGAATTTAGATTATCGTCTGCTGGATATGGCGAAGAAAGACCTGTTGCTGATAACAGCACAAGAGCAGGTAGAGCTGAAAATAGAAGAGTTGAAATCAATTTGATGAAATAAATTATTTCTAAAAATTATAACTATTAAACACCCCAATTGGGGTGTTTTTTTATTTTTAACCTATGCAAACTTTCATAGATGACATAGCTTCAAAATTTAAGGAGGAGGATTTTAGCGAGAATCACTTTATTCTGCCGAGCAGAAGAGCCGCTCAGGCATTTTCTAAGGCCCTATTTCATAAAAAGAATAGTAGTTTTCTGGTTCCTAAAGTTCAAAGTATAGAAGAGTTTATTGAAAGTATATCGGGCATTACCATCATTACATCGCTGGAAACCTTGTTTGAATTTTATAAAGTCTACAAAGAAGAGACTAATCCAAGCAAACAAGAGCCCATAGAACAGGTTTATAATTGGGGGCAATCCATAATACAAGACTTCAATGAAATCGACCGTTATGATATTGATGCCGACCAATTTTTCGGTAACCTAAAAGCGATAAAAGACCTAGAGCATTGGTCAAATTCTGAGGTAAAAACTGAGCTTGTAAAAAATTATATCGAATTCTGGAATAGTCTACCAAGATATTACAAGGCTCTTAAGGAAGACCTCAGATCGAAGCATAAAGCTTACCAGGGCATGGCCTATCTTGAAGCTTTACATCAGATAGAAGATTATCTAGCCTTAAATAAAAAGAGATATAATTTCATAGGCTTTAATGCTTTAAACACCTGTGAAGAAAAGATGATCGAATTAGTCGTTAAAAAAGGAAGAGGTCAAGTATTCTGGGATATCGATAAAAGCCTTTTAAAAGAAAATAGTGCTGGAATGTTCATGAGGTCTTACGCAAAAAACTGGTCAGTTTATAAAGAAAAAGAGCTTATACCCACCTGCAATTCTTACAATGATTTTAAAGAAATAAACCTCTATGGAGTTTCAAAAAAAATTGGACAGGCAAAACTCGTAGGTGATGTGCTTTCCAAACTTACAACAGATGAGTTAAACCATACGGCTTTAATTTTGGGAGATGAAACCCTCTTACAGCCTATTCTCGCCTCCCTCCCGAAAAATATTGAAAATCTAAATGTGACAATGGGATCTCCCTTAGCTAATACTAGTCTTGCTCCCTTGTTTAATATTATATTCCAATTGAGGTCTCTAAATGAAGATTATATTTATTACGAGCAACTCTTTGAAATTCTTGATCATCCTAACATCAAAAACTCATTTCAGGAAGAAGTGCTCTGGCTAAAGGAACATCTAAAAGCAAATAATATTGTTTTTCAAGACAAGCTGGAGCTTTTCAAAAAGATAGATCATCTAAGTTCAGAATTCTTACAATTGATGAATTTGACTACCAATACATCAAATTGCAGCGTGTTGGAATTTCTAGATAATTGTCTTAAGCTTATCGAACTTTTAAAACCAAACCTGAGTCATAATTCATTGTCTTTAGAATATCTATTTGGATTTAAAAAACTGTTTTTAAAGCTTGAAAATTTAATGGATAAGTCTGAACTTATTAATGATTTCAAAGTTTTTAATCATATCTACCTTGATATACTATCGAAAGAGACTTTAGATTTTGAGGGTTCTCCGTTTGAAGGTCTTCAAATTATGGGCATGTTGGAAAGTAGGGTTCTGGATTTTAAGAATGTAATTATCACCTCAGTAAATGAAGGCATCTTACCTTCTGGGAAATCGCAAAATAGCTTTATTCCTTTTGATTTGAAAAAAGCATATAAGCTGCCCACTTTTAAGGAAAAAGATGCAATCTATGCTTATCATTTTTTTAGATTGATTCAAAGAGCAACCACCTGTCATTTTATTTACAATAATGCCACTACTGGCGTGGAAAGAGCAGAAAAAAGCAGGTTTATTAAGCAATTAGAAATCTTTAAATCGCCCCAACATAGGATAAACAACTACACTGTAAGTGCTAAACGGGATCACAGTGAGACTTCATTGGAAGTAATTCACAAAACACCAAAAATGATTAAAAAACTGAAAGCTCTTTTGAGTTACGGCATCTCACCATCAGCTTTAGCTAGCTACATTAGGAATCCCATCGATTTTTACAACCGCTATGTGTTAGGACTAAAAGATCTAGAGGACTTGGAGGAGGATATATCATATAAAGCCTTAGGAACAGTTATACATGAGTGTTTGGATTTGCTTTACAGAAGCTATCAGGGAAAGAATATATTAGAAGATGATGTGAATCTAATGCTTCAGAAGTACCCTAATATTATCGATCAATTATTAGAAAAAATATATCAAAAAGACTCCTTATCAAGAGGAAGAAATCTAATAGATGCCCATATTGCTAAGCATCAGGTCAAGCGTTTTTTATTAAAAGAAAAAGAACATTTGAAGGGGAATACCTTAAAAATCCTTGAGGTAGAAGGGAAACATGAAAAGCCTTTAAAGATTGAAGGTATTGACTTTGAAGTTAAATTGAGGGGGACAGTAGACAGGGTTGATTTGTTTAATGATCAATTGAGAATTATCGACTATAAGACTGGTAAGGTTGAAGCAATTCAATTATCTATCCCTAAAGATTGGGAGGAGTTTTCTAGTGATTATAAATACTCCAAAGCCTTTCAAATTCTTTTTTATGCCCTCCTTAAAGAAGAAAGCCTAAGTCAGGACGCAACAGCGGGTATTGTGTCGTTCAAAAACTTGAACGCTGGCTACATGAAGTGTAAGCGTGCGAAGTCAAATAATAATTTATTAGAGTTCGTGAATGAGTTTAAAGGGGAATTAAGTAACTTGATTTTAGAAATACTAAACCCAGAAGTCCCATTTACTGAAAAATCTGTATAAAGTGATACGTTATGCGTTGGAAATGTATTAACACTCCTGAATCCCAAAAGATAGATCAGCTCCAAAAAGCTATTGGAGTTGATCGGCCAATTGCTGAGCTTCTTGCTAAGAGAAACATAACCACCTTTGATGAAGCCAAATTGTTTTTCAGGCCAAACCTTGATGAGCTTCATGACCCTTTTTTGATGAAAGGAATGCAGGAGGCCTGCGAGCATATCATCTGTCATATTAAGCAAAATAAACCAATCATGGTTTTTGGAGATTATGATGTGGATGGTACGACAAGTGTGGCCCTTATGAGTTCCTATTTAAAACAGCTTGATGCAGAAGTTTTAAGCTACATACCAGATCGGTATGAAGAGGGTTACGGCATCTCCTATAAAGGAATAGATTACGCAAGAGAGAATAACATTGAACTTATCATTGCCTTAGACTGTGGTATAAAAGCCATCGATAAGGTAAAGTATGCAAAAGATTTAGGTATTGAATTCATTATATGCGATCACCACCGACCAGGTGATCAGATTCCGGATGCTTTGGCAGTTTTGGATCCGAAGCAAGAAGACTGTCATTATCCATACGATGAGTTATGCGGTTGTGGAGTAGGTTTTAAACTTATTACAGCTTTACAGAGTAAGTTAGGCTTACCAGAAAGAGAAGTGTATAAATATTTAGATTTGGTAGCTACAGCCGTAGGATCTGATATTGTACCAATTACGGGAGAAAACAGGATACTCGCTTATTTTGGGCTAAAATTAATCAACTCGAGAAAAAGACCCGCCTTTAAAGCTATTCTGGAACAAACTAAAAAGCGAGAACTTACTATTACTGATGTGGTTTTTATGATAGGCCCAAGAATAAATGCTGCAGGAAGAATGAAACATGGCCTTCTAGCCACTCAATTGCTCTGCGAAAAAAGTAAGGATAAGGTCGATCAATTAGCAAAGGATATTGAGCTTTTTAACACGGATAGAAAAGACACCGACAAGAGCATTACAAGTGAAGCCCTTGAACTCATCAAAGAAAATAAAGAGGAAAACAGATTTACAACGGTTGTATACCAACCGCACTGGCATAAAGGTGTAATTGGAATTGTAGCCTCCAGACTTACAGAAACTTATTACAGACCAACTCTGGTGTTTACAAAAAGCGGTGATAAGCTAGCAGCTTCTGCCCGATCGGTCAAAGGTTTCGACGTGTATGATGCCTTGCAAGACTCGTCTGAATTTATCGATCAGTTCGGAGGTCATAAATATGCTGCAGGCCTAACCCTAGACGAACAAAATTTTGAAAAATTCAAAGAGAAATTTGAAGAAGTAGTAAAAAAAACTATCGATCCAAAGTTACTTGTTCCTGAATTGATTTTCGATTCTGAAATAAGTTTTAGAGCAATTACTCCTAAATTTATCAGGATTTTAAAGCAGTTAGCACCCTTTGGCCCTGGTAATATGAAACCAACTTTTGTAACCAGGAATGTAAATACAACTGGATTCGTGAAATGCTTAGGTGAAGAAGGGCTCCATCTAAAATCAAACTTAGTAAATGATGGTATTGTTTTCACATCGATTGGATTTAACCTGGGACCAAAAAAAAATCTCATGGAATCTGGAAACAAATTCGATATTATTTATACCATTGAAGAAAACGAATGGAACGGGAATACGACTGTACAACTCAACTTGAAGGACCTCAAAAAGTCTAATTAATTACAATTCCTTAACTTTGATTAACAAATCGATTTCGATTCTATGTTACAGGACATAATTTCTGCTATTCCTTTAGGCTTTTTCTTAGCCTTTATGGTGGGTCCGGCTTTTTTTATTTTATTAGAAACCGCTGCGATGAGGGGTTTTAAAGCTGCCTTTTCTTTTGATATGGGAGTTATCTTGGCAGATATTGTCTTTATTTTCATTGCTTATTTTAGCACCAATCAACTACTTAGAAGTATAAAAGATGACCCAGCCTTATTTATTTTTGGTGGAAGTGTCCTTGCCATTTATGGTTTGATTGCCTACATCAAGACAAGAAAAGCTACATACACCAGAGCAGACTTTGAGGTGCAAAAACTAAAACGAAAAGATGTATTTGGCATCATTGTCAAAGGCTTTTTACTAAATTTTATCAACATTGGAGTGTTGGGCTTTTGGCTAGGGCTACTCATTATTTTTGGACCTTCAATGGACATGGATGGTTCAAGACTTATTGTATTTTTTACAACGATTATTGTCACTTACTTGTTTATTGATATTTTAAAAATTCTACTGGCAAAAAAATTCAATAAGAAACTCACTCCAAAACGTATTACTCTTTTTAAGAAAGGGATCAGTTTTTTATTAATCATTTTTGGAGTTATCCTAATATTGAGAGGGATTATACCCGAAAAAATAGAACAGATTGAAGACCAATTTGAGACCACCTCTTTAGATCTGAATTCTGTTGATTTATAAAAATTAAAACCTTTAAATCTAAGAGTTTATTTAAACTGGATAGATTTCGTATTCACGTTGAAGCATTAAATATAGATCTTCATAAAGTTAATTGAGAACCCTAAGGGTTTAAGTGATAAAAAACTTTTAGCTATAAAAAAAGCCTGATAGGAGATCAGGCTTTTTAGTGAAAGTGTTTTGAGGTGTCGAGCGGATTCGAACCGCTGTAGATGGTTTTGCAGACCACTGCCTAGCCACTCGGCCACGACACCTTTTTAGGAAGTGCAAATTTAAGAAATTTATTCAATCCTCCATGTCATTATGAAGATAAGATTTAATCTCGAGTTCTAGATAAGGTAATATTCACGTCTTCTACATCACCTCCTAATGGCGGATTGAGTTTAGCCACCTTGACCCGTGAGGATTTTACCGGGGTCAATTCAGAAAAAATTCGATCCAGGATCCTCTTTGCAACGTGTTCCAGAAGTTTAGAGGGCTGTTTCATTTCCTCCTTCACGATCTTATTAAGATGAACGTAATCAACTGTATCTGTCAATTGATCTGTTTCTGCGGATAGATTTAAATCTGCTTCAACACTTAAGTCCACTCTATAATCACTTCCTATCTTGGTTTCTTCAGGCAAGCAACCGTGATAGGCATAAACTCTTATATTATTTAATGCAATTGTATCCAATACTTTTTTTAAACAAAGATAAAGAGGAATCGCTTAATATATGAATTGATTTTTATTACGAATACTAAAGTTAATTTAAATTTTAACACTTCTGTAACAGGCTAAATTGTAACATCTGTAAAAAAATGGAGTCTTACTTTTAGGAATACAACTATTATGATTGAAATTAAAGATTTACACAAGTCCTACAAGATGGGAAAAAATTCTCTTCACGTGTTGAAAGGAATTAATTTTAGCGTAAAAGAAGGAGAGTTAGTCTCTATTATGGGATCATCAGGGTCTGGTAAATCAACACTTCTGAATATTCTTGGGATGCTAGACGAAGCAGACTCTGGTTCTTATACTCTAGATGGCGTTCCAATTAAAAATCTAAATGAAAAACTTGCTGCTCAATACAGGAATAAGTTTTTGGGATTTATTTTTCAATCTTTTAATTTAATAAATTATAAGTCAGCATTAGATAATGTGGCTTTGCCTTTATATTACCAAGGTGTCAACCGAGCTGAGCGTATGGAACGTTCAATGGCCTATCTGGAAAAAGTAGGCTTAGCCAAGTGGGCTTCACATAAACCCAATGAACTTTCTGGAGGACAAAAACAAAGAGTAGCTATTGCCAGAGCTTTGGCTAGTGATCCTAAGGTCCTTCTTGCCGATGAGCTTACAGGGGCCTTAGATTCAAAGACTTCTTACGAAATTATGGATTTGATTCAGCAAATCAATGATGAAGGAAGAACCATTTTGGTGGTGACTCACGAGGAAGATATTGCCCAAATGACCAAGCGAATAGTCAATTTGAAAGATGGGGTTATCATAGATGATAAATACGTTAACCAAGTAAGAGCTATACAAAATGTTTAGTCTAGAACGCTGGCAGGAGATTTTTGAGACGATCTCAAAAAATAAGTTAAGGACTTTCCTTACTGGCTTTTCTGTAGGATCTGGCATCTTTATCCTTGTCATTCTATTAGGCGTAAGTGTAGGGTTTCAAAATGGAATTGAAAATCAGTTTCAAAATGATGCTGAAAATATCATTAACATTTACCCCGGCGAAACAAGTATAGAATATGAAGGATTCAACGAAGGCAGAAGAATTCAGTTAAAAAATGAAGATTATGCTTTAGTGACAAAAAGTAGTTCTAACGAAATTGAATATAGTTCTTCCATGTATCAGATTTTTGCAGGTTTGATTACTTACAAAAGCGAATCTGGCAGTTATCGGGTAGAAGGCGTTATGCCAGACTATCAGTTTTTGGAAAAAGCAGAAATTATTGAAGGCCGATTTATCAATACAAACGATCTTGATGGAAATGAAAAGTATGTCGTTATTGGAAATCGTGTCAAAAAAGATCTATTCAAGGAAGGATCACCCATTGGAAAGCAGGTAAAAATTTCTGGTCTTAATTTTAAAGTGATTGGCGTATATACAGACCCTGGTGGAGATCGTGAGGAAGGTCGGGTTTATGTCCCACTTACTACCGCTCAAATTGTATTCGGTGCTGGAACTGATATCAGATCTATTGGCCTAACACTTCCTAAAGAAGACAATTACGATTTAGCATTAAAAAACTCTTCAGCTTTTGCTGCAAAAATTGAGCAACTGCTGAAGAAAAAACTACAAATTGCTCCTAAGGATGAGAGTGCTATTTACATCAACAATAATATTGAAAATACTAAAGAGGTCTATATCCTCATTGGAGCCATGAGAGTTTTTTTCTGGGGGGTTGGTATTGCTACTCTTTTAGCAGGAATTATTGGAGTGAGTAACATCATGCTCATCATTGTTAAAGAGCGTACTAAAGAAATAGGTATTAGAAAAGCTCTGGGCGCAGAACCGCTTTCTATCGTTGGAATGATCTTACATGAATCCATTTTTGTAACGGCGATATCAGGCCTATTGGGTTTAATTTTCGGGCTAGTCCTTTTGGAAGTAGTTGGACCTTATATCGAGTTGGACTTTATCAGAAATCCAAGTGTCAACTTCAGTATTGCAGTTTCCACTTTGATATTATTAATCGCAGCAGGCGCAATTGCGGGCTTCTTTCCAGCTTGGAGAGGAGCTAAAATAAAGCCTATAGATGCACTAAGAGACGAATAATATGTTTAGTAGAGATAAATGGAATGAGGTTTTAGAGTCGCTGACTTCAAATTTGTTTAGAACAATTTTGACAGCTTTCGGAGTATTTTGGGGGATTTTTATTTTAGTCATCCTTCTGGCTGCTGGTAATGGTTTTGAAAATGGGGTCAAACAACTTTTTGACGGCATATCCTCCAACTCAATGTTTATGTGGTCACAAACGATATCTAAATCTTACGATGGCCTTCCTAAGGGACGCCGATATAATTTTGAACTTCAAGATGTTGCCGAAATAAAAAATGAGGTTAACGGTCTCAAATACGTTTCACCGAGAAATCAATTGGGTGGCTTCGGTGGAGATAACAACGTGGTCCGAGGACTCAAAAGCGGTGCTTTTAACGTGTATGGTGACTATCCTGATATTCAGTTTCAAGAGCCAATGAAGGTTCTTAGAGGTCGCTTCTTAAATCAAAATGATATTGAAAATAAGCGAAAAGTTGCGGTGATTGGTGAAGGCGTTATAAAAGGTCTTTATGATTTTGATGAAGATCCTTTAGGCACTTACATCAAAATCCAAGGTGTAAACTTTATGGTGATTGGGGTGTACAAAAAAAGAGGTTTTGGTGGTGGAAATGCTGAAGAAGAACAAAAACAAATTTATGTTCCCTTTACAGCTTATTCTCAAGCCTTCAATATGGGACAAACTGTGGGTTGGATGGCTATCACTGCAGATGATGATAATTCCATCACAGAATTGAAGACAGAAATATTTGACATTATCAAAGAAAATCACAGCATCGCTCCAGATGATGATCGAGCGATTGGAAATTTTGACCTCTATGAGCAGTTTTCTAAAATCTCCGGACTGTTTATTGCACTTAACGCAGTAGCCTATTTTGTAGGTATTCTGATTTTGTTTTCAGGAGTTATTGGTATCAGTAATATAATGTTGATTGTCGTCAAGGAAAGGACCAACGAAATTGGCGTGCGACGTGCTTTAGGGGCAACCCCTTGGCAAATAAGAGGTCAGGTGCTTTTTGAATCTGTATTCCTTACCATTATAGCAGGCATGACAGGTATTGCCTTTGCAACTGGTATTCTCGCCATTATTAATGCATTACTTCCAAAAGATTCAGACATGCCTTTTGTGAATCCTAGTGTAGATCTCATAACTGTATTAATCGCCTTAATGATACTTATAGTCTCTGGTCTCTTAGCTGGCTTTATTCCAGCTCAAAACGCTATAAAAGTAAAACCAGTAGATGCCTTAAGAACTGAATAAAACAACCTTACTAATAGAAATAAACCCATGAAAAAAGTTATTACCATTATCGTATTGCTCCTCATTGTAGCCTTATTTGGAGGATCTTTATTCTATCTGTATCAGAAGAATCAAGAAAGTCCCGAGGTGTTTAAAACCGAAGAGCCTACCACCGAAACTATTGTAAAAAAGACTATGGCAACAGGAACTTTAATTCCTAGAGAAGAAGTAGAAGTAAAACCTAACATCTCTGGTGTAGTAGACAAGCTGTTTGTTAAGCCTGGAGATAATGTAGAGATCGGGGATATGATTGCTCAATTGAAAGTAGTCCCTAATATCACAAACTTGAACTCGGCAAAAAACCAGGTGAGGCAATCCAAGATCAATTTAGCTAATGAGAAAAAGATTTTTGAAAGACAGAAGGAGTTATATGAACGCGGAGTGATTTCAGAAAATGATTTCGACCTGGCAAAAAATGCATATGATAATGCTTTACAAACGGTGAGAGCAGCAGAAGAGAACCTTGAAATTATCGAAACAGGAACCACTCAGGACGCAGGAAATGCAGCTACTACAGAGATAAAAGCAAGAATTTCTGGAATGATACTGGACGTTCCTATAGAAATCGGTAATCAGGTTATTGAAGCTAATAACTTTAATGAAGGGACCACTATAGCAATTATTGCGAAAACAGATGATATGATCTTCAAAGGCAAGGTGGATGAGTCTGAAGTTGGAAAAATCGAAGAAGGTCTGCCACTCGAGATTACAGTAGGAGCTATTGAAGACAAAACCTTCAACGCCACATTGGATTACATTTCACCAAAAGGCACAGAAGAAAACGGTGCTGTTCAATTTGATATAGAGGGAAGCTTAAAACTAAACGACTCTATTTTTATTAGAGCTGGCTTGAGTGCTAATGCTTCAATCATCTTAGAGCGTTCTTCTGATGTACTGGCGATAAGTGAATCCTTAGTCCAATTCGAAAAAGAAACGAATGAGCCATTCGTCGAAGTGGAAGTGGGTGAACAAGAATTCGAAAAAAGAATGGTAGAACTAGGTCTTAGCGACGGTATTAATGTCGAGGTTGTATCTGGAGTAGATAAAGATGATAAAATCAAAGTGTGGAATCGTGTAGAAGCACCTATCGCAGGAAATCGCCGAGGAAGATAATCTAAGATCATAACTATGAAATTTACTTTATATATATCAAGTCTATTACTTTTTACGACTTTACTTTCAGCACAAGAACAACCAGCTGAATGGACCTTAGAGGCATGCGTAAGCTATGCCATGGATAATAATATTTCTATCAGGCAGTCTATGCTTGATCAGGAAAATGCAGATATTAGTAAGAGTGAGGCAATTGGAAATTATTTACCTAGTTTGAATGGTAGCGGAAGCAATAGCTGGAACTCTGGTTTAACTCAGAATATTACAACGGGAGTTTTGGAAAATCAGGTGGTACGTAACCTTACTGTTAATGCTACTGCAGGCATAACTCTTTTTGACGGACTTAGAAATCTTAGAACTTTCCAAAGAGCTAAGTTAGAACAGCTCGCAAGCCAGTACTCACTTCAGCTTATTAAAGATGATATTGCACTTTTTGTTGCTAATGCTTACTTAGAGATATTAGTAAATAAACAACAGCTAGCCTTGTTGATAGAACAAAATCGAGTCACCAAAGAACAGATTGAGCTGACTAGGAAAACGGTTGAGGTCGGTACTGCTCCTGAAGGAGATTTATTAGAAATACAGGCCACCAATGCAGATGAAGAGCAACAAATTATTATCGCAGAAAACAATCTGAGAATATCAAAAATTAACCTTGCTCAAACCTTGCTTATTGAGGACTATCAAAATTTTGATATTGCTGATGATGAATATGATGTTCCACTTACCGATATTATGTCCAAAACTCCAGAGGAGATCCTTGAAAAGGCAAGACAGGAACGCTATGAAGTGAAAACTGCTGAGCAACAAGTAGAACTGGCTGAAAAAGACATCGAAATTGCCAGAAGTGGTTTATACCCGTCACTAAATGGATTTATTAATTATAACACTCGTGAAAACGACAGAGGACGAACAGTTGGCGCAAGCATAGACCCTGATGAACCAACACGACAAATTGGGGTTGTAGAAGCAACTGGAGAGTCTGTAGTCACTGGTAATTTTATTACTGAAACAGCAGGCCCAAGTAGTTTTTTCAGTCAATTGGCCAGAAACGACGGATTAAGTTACGGGGTACAATTGAATATTCCGATTTTTAACGGCTTTGCGACGAGGAACTCTATAAAACGAGCAGAAGTTAACGTTAAAAGAGCAGAGTATCAATTGGAACAAGCCGAATTAGACTTAGAAGCAAATGTATATCAGGCTTATGTTGATGCGCAGGGAGCAGCTAAATCATATGAAGCAGCTCAAAAGGCGGTAGAATCTCAACAACTTGCCTTTGAATATGCTCAGGAACGCTTTAATGTAGGGGTTTCTAATGCTTTTGAACTGAGTCAATCAAAATTTAGATTAACCAATGCTGAAAACAGGTTGATCAATGCCAAATACGACTATATATTCAACCTTAAAGTCTTAGAATTATTCTTTGGAATCAGGGTGGTAGAATACTAGTGTTTAAAGAATATAAAATACAACTCGAAACGTTTATTTAGACATCAAATAATATCTTTCGTATTAAAATGTTTGGCTTAAATTTGAGCCAAACATTTTCATTTTATAAGCTAGAAATCATTAAAAAAGTCAATCATCTTGAGTATCATTCTTTGCATAGAAACCTCAACCACCAATTGCTCTATAAGCATTGGTAAAGACAATCAGGTCCTAGGCCTAAAAGAGGAAAACAGTAAAAGCTTTTCACATTCCGAGCAGCTTCATACTTTTATAAAAGAACTATTAGAACAACTTAGCCTATCAATGCAGGATCTGGATGCGATTTCGGTGAGTAAGGGTCCTGGATCTTACACAGGACTAAGGATAGGAGTTTCTGCGGCAAAAGGGTTGGCTTATGCTTTAGATCTTCCACTAATTTCTGTTTCGACATTGGAATGCCTGGCAAGGCAAGTTCATATAAATGGAGGCTATATTGTCCCCATGTTAGATGCCAGGCGTATGGAAGTGTATTCTGAAGTATTTAAGGCGAACCAACATTCAAAAAGAGAAATACGAGCTGAAATACTCAACGAAGATTCCTTTAAAGAAGAATTAAAACAAACTCAGCTCCATTTTATTGGAACTGGTATAGAGAAATTTGAAGCCATTTGCAATCATCCTAATGCAGTTTTTCATAAAGAAAAACTTCCGTCTGCTAAAGAACAATTCTTTATAGCGAAACGGAAGTTTGAAAATAATGATTTTGAGGATGTGGCTTATTTTGAGCCCTTTTACCTTAAAGATTTTGTGAGTCACTAAGACTTTATTTTTCTTTGCTCATGTCAAATAAATGCACATCGCGTTGTGGGAATGGGAAGGATACTCCAGCATCTTCTAGCTCAACTTTTAGCTTTTCGATGGTATCGAAGTGTAAGCCCCAATAGTCTTCTTGCTTAGCCCAAAATCTTAATGAGAGATTTACAGAATTGTCTGCTAACTCAGACACAAAAACTACGGGTTCTGGATCTTGCAATGCACGTGAATCGGAATTGACGATATTGAGCAGTACTTCTCTTGCTTTCTTGATATCACTATCGTATGAAATACCTACCGTCATGGCATTTTTACGTAAAGGCTCGTAAGAATAATTGGTCACCTTATTATTTGACAATTGACCATTGGGGATCACCACGCGTTGATTGTTAAAGGTGGTGAGATAGGTATAAAAAATACTGATTTCAGTTACAGTTCCAGACTCTCCCTGAGCATCAATAAAATCTCCCACTTTAAAGGGTTTGAGGATAATGATGAGAACTCCTCCCGCAAAATTGGACAAGGAACCCTGTAATGCTAAACCTATCGCTAAACCAGCTGCTGCTAAAATTGCCGCAAAGGAGGTTGTTTCCACTCCTAGCTTGGTAATAATCACAATAAATAAAATGATCTTAAGCACAACACTAAGTATGCTCAGGGCAAATCCTCTTACGCCAGAATCAACCTCTCGTTTTTCCATCACTTTTCTTAGTCGACCAATGATCAATTTGATGACCCAGAGGCCAAGAATAAGAATGACCAACGCCGCTATGATGCTAGGCAGATAAGACAATAACTTATCTAAAAAATAATCGGCGTAAGCGCCAATACTGTCCACTGTAATGTCTTCCATGATTATAAAGTTAATTTGTTAATACACAAATATATAATATTAATTTATTGCTGTACCATTATGTACGGAGTTATCGGTTTCAGGGTTTACAAAAGTCAACTTACCTGAAGCATCTTCAGTCATCAAAATCATGCCTTCACTTAGGGTTCCTTTAAGCTTTATCGGTTTCAAGTTCACCACCACACTTACACGTTTACCGATCAGTTCTTCAGCCTTGTAATGCTCTGCTATACCAGAAACGATTGTTCTTTGATCAAGCCCAGTATCAACCGTAAATACCATCAACTTTTTAGTTTTGGCTTTTTTCTCAGCGGCGATAATGGTCCCAACTCTTAAATCAAGTTTGGAAAAGTCTTCAAAGGTCGCCTCTTCCTTTTGAGGCTCCAATTGGCTTTCTTCTTCTGAATTTAGTGCTTTGGAAGCTTCAAGCTTTTCGACTTGTTTTTCGATCTCATTATCTTCAATCTTGCTAAATAAAAATTCAGCTTTATGTATCTGATGACCTGAAGGAACTAATTCAACCAATTTAGAAATGTCTCCCCATAATACGTGGTGAGTGAATCCTTCAAAATTCAGCATGGTTTTAAGCTTTTGAGCCGTAAACGGCAGAAATGGCTCACTGATGACGGCTAAAGCTCCAGCCACTTGAAGTGCGACGTACATAATCGTAGCTGTGCGCTGCGGGTCAGTTTTTTGAAGTTTCCACGGCTCAGCATCCGCTAAGTATTTATTACCGAGTCTTGCTAAGTTCATCATCACGCCCTGAGCTTCACGGAAGCGGTATTTTTCTATCGAATCTGATATGCTTTGCGGGAAGGTTTTGATATCCGCCAAAACCTTTAAATCAGTGTCGGTCAAGTCTGAGGCTTTTGGCACCACCCCTTTGTAATATTTATTGCTGAGCACCACAACTCTATTGATGAAGTTACCGTAAATCGCTACGAGTTCACTATTGTTTCTGGTCTGGAAATCTTTCCAGGTAAAATCATTGTCCTTAGTTTCTGGGGCATTGGCAGTAAGGACGTACCTCAAGACATCTTCTTTACCTTCAAAATCTTCTAAATACTCGTGTAACCATACCGCCCAGTTTTTGGAGGTAGAGAGTTTCCTACCTTCCAAATTTAAAAATTCATTGGCCGGGACATTATCTGGCAGGATGTAACTGCCTTCTGCTTTCAGCATTACCGGAAAGATGATACAGTGAAACACAATATTATCTTTTCCAATGAAATGAACCAGTTTGGTGTCTTCATCTTTCCAGTACGGCTCCCAGTCCTTCCCTTCTCGCTCGGCCCATTCTTTGGTTGAAGAGATATAACCTATAGGAGCGTCAAACCAAACGTAAAGTACTTTACCTTCACCACCTTCTACAGGCACGGGAATACCCCAATCCAGATCACGAGTAACCGCTCTGGCTCTTAAACCTTCATCGATCCAAGATTTACACTGTCCGTATACATTAGACTTCCAATCCTTTTTATGATCTTTTAGAATCCAGTCTTTTAAAAATCCGTCGTATTGATCTAAAGGTAAAAACCAGTGTTTGGTGGATTTTAAAGTAGGGACATCGCCAGTGATGGCCGATTTTGGATTGATTAAATCGGTCGCATTTAAAGATGAACCGCATTTTTCACACTGGTCGCCGTAAGCTTCCTCATTGCGGCACTTCGGACAGGTCCCTGTCACAAAACGATCGGCTAGAAACTGATTAGCTTTCGCATCGTAGAGTTGTTCGGTGGTTTCTTCAATGAATTTGTCATTGTCGTACATATTTTGAAAAAACTCTGTCGCGGTCTCATGATGCACTTGAGCAGAAGTCCTGGAATAATTATCGAACTGAATGCCGAAATCCTGGAAGGATTGCTTGATGATCGCGTTGTACTTATCGACTACATCCTGCGGACTCACCCCTTCTTTTTTAGCCTTTATGGTGATGGGCACTCCATGTTCGTCGCTGCCACACACAAAGACGACATCTTCGCCTTTTAGTTTTAAATAGCGTGTATAAATATCTGCAGGAACATACACTCCAGCCAAATGACCAATATGTATAGGTCCGTTGGTGTAAGGCAGTGCTGCCGTAATCGTATAGCGTTTAGGGGTTTTCATAACTTCAAAATTTCTAGAACACAAATGTAATAAACGCTGCGTTATAGAAACCTTAGTTCAACCTATTAGTTAAAGTTGCATTTTTAATTTTATTAAAGTATTTTTAACCAAAATAATTATAACCCTTTTTATTATGAAATTTATCCAAAACACTTTATTGATTGTGTTATTATCAAGCGTTTTAATCTCTTGCAGCAGTGATGATGATCAGCCTACATCAATTGAATCTAATAACTTTTTAAGAGTTGGAGATCAGGAATTTGAATTGAAATCTGGAGTCATACAAGACTACGGAGCTTTTCAAGATTTGTACAACTTTGACATTTTTTTATTCTCTTTAGATACAAGGATTGAAAATGGTGAAGTAGTTCCTGTTGATAATTCAGAAACTGTAACTTACCTTTATTTAGAGTTATTCACAGATAATCCAGATGATCTCAATGTAGGTAGTTATAACTATAATGATTTCAGTGATAGAGGTAACTTTTCATACACTTTTTCAGAAACAGGAATTAATATAGCCTTTGAAGGAGGAAATCAACAAGAAAGTTTTGTAGAAATTCAAAATGGAACTTTAGAAGTAATGAGCACTGGAACTACCTATGAGTTTGAGTTCACAGGTACAGATGAGGAAAACAGATCTATTAGCATGTATTACAAAGGATCTTTAAATAATGTAGATTTTAGTGACTAAGATAAAAACATGGGCTTATCACTCTGAATTTTGATAAGAAGATCTAAGGCGGCAAAAGTATTTAGCCGCCTTTTTTATTTTATCAGCTCTATTTTACTTGTTCAATTTTTTTCAAAATTTTGAAAAGCTGTTTATAATGAAGCTTACATACATAACACTGCTCTTCCCATTCTTATGGAAGCTTAGCCTATCTTGAAGTAGTTATAATGATCAACTAATAAATGAATTATCACAGAACACTCTAAAAATTAATCATAGGTGAAGGTGTTTTTGCCTCAGGATCTAAAGAAAATTTTTCAGCAGACATTCACTTAAGGATTGGATTGGATTTGTAGAAGTTTAGAGAATTATTTAATCCTCACACTCCCGAAATTTCGGGATATTAAATACTAATAGAAATTGTATTTACAGACCTCACAGTCTCCAAAGCTTTGGGGACTGTGAGGTCTTGTTTATTGCCAGATATCCTCATCTTAATCTTGGTTCAAGAATTAGCATGGATTTACAAGAATTAAGTATTTTAGTCAAACAAATTCAACAATGATAATTCCTCCCCCATTACATAAAGGTGATAAAGTAGCCCTTATTGCTTCCGCCAGATCGATTTCAAAAGAAGATCTGCAGCCCGCCATTTCCCTTTTAAAGTCTTGGGATTTGCAACCGATTTTGGGGTCGAGCATAGGTTTACAAGCAAATCAATTCGCTGGAAGTGATGAGGAGCGCGCAGTAGATCTTCAAGAGCAAATCAATGATGCTAGCATCAAGGCCATTTGGTGCGCTAAAGGTGGCTATGGTTCTATACGGATATTAGATCTGGTTGATTTTTCGATGTTTAAATCACAACCTAAATGGCTAATTGGCTATTCGGATGTAACGGCGATTCACCTGCACCTGCAAAATTTAGGCATAGCCAGTCTCCATGCTCAGATGGCTTCAGCAATCGAAACCCGATCGGCTTCGACTTCAGAGGAACTAAAAGCCGTATTGTTTGGAGAAAAGCATCAAATTCAATATGCCTCCAGGCACCCGAATCAGGTGAACGGCGAAGTGAAAGGAGTGGTCATCGGTGGAAACTTATCGGTATTGTATTCAGCAATAGGAAGCCACAGCATGCCAAGTTTTAAGAATAAAATTCTATTCCTCGAAGATTTAGACGAGTACCTCTATCACATCGACAGAATGATGCAGAACCTTAAACGCAGTGGCCTGATAGGCCAAATCTCAGGCTTGATTGTGGGAGGAATGACCGCTATGAATGATAATGAAACTCCCTTTGGCAAAACTGCTGAAGAGATCATATTTGAAGTGGTGAAAGATCTCAACATTCCTGTGGCTTTCAATTTTCCAGCGGGTCATGTCGAGACAAATTTACCTTTGATATTTGGGAAAACGGCTCATCTTAGTGTAACTTCAGAACTAGTAAACCTGTCTTACTAACTATGGCTCAGCATAACGAATTAGGCAAAAGCGGCGAAAAAGAGGCGGTCAATTTCCTTAGAAATAAGGGCTATGAGATTCTGGAAACCAATTTTGTTTACGATAAAGCAGAAGTCGATATTATCGCCAAAACGGCTGACAGGTTGGTGGTGGTAGAAGTCAAAACTCGTAGCACGCCAGACTTTGGCGATCCTCAGGAGTTTGTGAAACCCGCCCAGATTAAACGTCTAGTCAAAGCTATAGATTATTACATCAATGAAAAGGATATCGATCTGGAAGTGCGATTTGATATTGTCGCCATTATTAAAAATAAATTAGGAAAACGTATAGAACATCTTGAAGATGCTTTTTATTACTTTGAATAAACTTTAGGATTATGAGCAAGCCGATTATAAAAATCAAAGAACTCGGATTTCACTGGGAAACCAAAGATCCGTTTATGTTTTGTGCCTTTCATCAGGATCAGTACCCAAAGGGTGAAGCCCATTTAGGACCCTCCAAAGAAGCTCTAAAGGGTAGATTTCTCGGTAATGACTTCCAGAAAAAAGACGGCTGGCGAATGTATCACGGGCAGGAAGTGCCTGGGTTCCCCTACCATCCCCACGCAGGCTTTGAAACCATTACTCTGGTAGAACAAGGCTATGCCGATCATTCGGATTCCATGGGCGCCAAAGGCCGATTTGGTCAGGGAGATGCCCAATGGATGACCGCAGGAAAGGGTGTGCTACACTCCGAAATGTTTCCGCTAGTCAATCAAGACAAAGAAAATCCCTTGCTGCTGTTTCAGATCTGGTTGAACTTACCCAAGCGCTCCAAAAAAGTAGAGCCGCATTATAAGATGCTATGGCATGAGGAGATTCCGATTGTTGAAGAGAAGGATGAACATGGAAACCTAGCTAAAATCAAAGTGATTGCAGGACAGTATAAATCTCAAAGCGCTTTGGATCCTACCCCGGACTCACTGGCTGCCGAAGATGAAAACGACATTCAAGTCTGGCGCATTACCTTGGAAGCAGGTGCAGGATTCACTTTACCTGCAGGCCATACAGAAAGTAACCGCGTCTTGTTTTTCTATGAAGGTGACGAATTGAAAACAGAGGGTTTCGAGATTCCTTCAGGACACTCCTTGGATTTAGATGCCTCACAAGAATTGAAGATCACTAATGGCAATAAAAAGGCTGAATTACTTTTATTACAGGGCAAACCCATCAATGAACCTGTAGTGCAGCAAGGCCCTTTTGTCGCCAATTCACGTGAAGAGATGAGTGAAATCATCAGCGAGTATCAGCGTACACAGTTTGGTGGCTGGCCCTGGCCTAAAGCGGAGTTTACCCACGGTGATCAAGGACGGTTTGCTTTGTTTGCAGACGGAAAGCTGGTAGAGAAATAGTATGACTTTTAGTTTGAGAAACTGATTATGAAAAAATTCATCCTAGTTTTATTTATTGGTTTTAGTCTCTCCTCTTGTGCAGAACTCTTCCTGGACGATGACATCAATTATCCTGAAAGCGATGAGCCTATCACTTCTTTTGAAATCAATGTGGGCAATAATCCACTGGGTGGGAATAATATTGTGGAGTCAAGCTTGGGCACTTTTAACATAAACCAAAGTGCAAGCTTTAAGTTACAAGCACAGCATTACCAAATCAGTAGAATTGAACGCAATCAAGACACTGGAGAAATTACTTATCTGTATCAACCGGAAAATGGTTATGTAGGTGAGGATTATGTAGAGATTTTAGCACCAACCGATCGAAATGGCAATCCAATTTTTGAAACCAAGGTGTATGAGTTTCAGATTAATGTAGGGCAGTAAAAACCCACTCAAAATCTTAATATTTGTCATTTCAAGCGGAGTCGATAAACCTAAATTATTGAAATTAAAGATATTTCGACTACGCCTGCTTTTGCCGTCAGGCAGGCCTGCCCGACTAAGTCATTCAGGCGGGCTCAATATGACATTCTTCGGTTTATAATATTTTAAGTCAGCTTCTTGATTACTTCTTCTTCCAGTTATCCCTCAAGGTAACCGTCCTATTAAACACCAAGTGGTCTGATGTAGAATCTTTATCTACACAGAAATAGCCGATGCGCTGAAACTGAAATTTATCTTCAGCCATAGCAGATTTTAAACTTGGTTCTACGTATGCCGTACTTACTTTCAGGGATTCGGGATTCACAAACTCCAAGAAGTCTTTGTCCTTATCTGCAGTTGGGTCTTCTACCGTAAAGAGTCTATCGTAAAGTCTTACCTCAGCTTCCATAGCATGAGGAATCGACACCCAGTGCAAGGTTCCTTTCACCTTACGTTGTGAAGCTTCCGTTCCACTTCCACTTTTACTCTCAGGATCGTAAGTACAATGCACTTCCAGTATATTACCATCTTCATCTTTAACCACGTCTTCGGCTTTGATGATATAAGCATTCTTTAGCCTAACTTCCTTGCCCAATTTCAAACGGAAAAACTTTCGGTTGGCTTCCTCTCTAAAGTCTTCTTTTTCGATATACAGTTCTCTGGAAAATGGGACCTGGCGTTCGCCTGCCGTTTCATCTTCAGGGTTATTTTCGGCGGTGAGCCACTCTTCTTTTCCTTCTGAGTAATTGGTAATAACCACCTTCAGCGGATCCATCACGCCCATCACTCGAGGTGCTTTTTTGTTGAGATCATCTCTTACACAAAATTCCAGGTGAGCAACGTCTATCATATTTTCTCGCTTACCAATCCCAATGCTGTCGGCAAAGGTTCTAATCGATTCCGGAGTGAAGCCTCGTCGCCTCAATCCCGAAATCGTAGGCATTCTGGGATCATCCCAGGACTTGACGATGTTTTGCTCAACAAGATGAGCTAATTTTCGCTTACTTACCACCGTATGGCTCAAATTACGTCTGGCGAATTCACGTTGCTTAGGTACCAATTCTCCAGGCTGACTTACCCGTTCCACAAACCAGTTGTAAAGTTCGCGGTGAGGTAAAAACTCCAGAGTACAAAAGGAGTGCGAAATCGACTCAATAAAATCAGATTCACCATGAGCCCAGTCGTACAATGGATAAATCATCCAGTCGTTTCCAGTACGGTGGTGTGCTTTATGCAAACATCTATACATGATAGGATCTCTCATAATCATATTAGGCGAAGCCATATCGATTTTAGCTCGTAACACATGCGCCTTTTCACCAGTCTCACCGTTCTTCATGGCTTCAAAAAGCTCTAGGTTTTCTTCCACAGAACGATTCCTATACGGGCTTGCTGTACCCGGTTGGGTGGGCGTGCCTTTTTGAGCAGCAATCTCCTCAGAAGACTGGCTATCCACATAGGCGTCTCCAGATTTGATCAGTTCTACTGCCCAGTCGTAAAGCTGCTGAAAGTAGTCTGAAGCATAACATTCCTGAGCCCATTCAAACCCCAGCCACTTTACATCGCTTTTGATGGAGTCTACATAAACCGTTTCCTCTTTCAGCGGATTCGTATCATCAAATCTTAAGTTCACGGGAGCGTTATACTTAAGCCCCAAGCCAAAATTCAGACATATAGAGGAAGCGTGACCAATGTGCAAAAACCCATTTGGTTCTGGCGGAAAACGAAATTTTAGATCACTGACTTTATAGTTTTCTTTCAGATCTTCTTCTATAATTTGCTCGATAAAATTTAGCGATTTTTTCTCTTCAGACATAATTCAAAAGTTAAGCTGCAAATTTACTCAAATTCACTTGGCTTCATAGATAGGCTACGTAAGATTTCTTTTGATTTTGGGTTTCGTTAGCCTGAAGCTTTAGAACCCTCTAACTTCAACAAGCGAAACCACCTCAACCTTTTGCTGGAGAAGTCGATTCCACTGAAGGTTTTATGACAAAATTGATTTTTTTATAAAAAACACTGAAATATCCTGATTCAATAGACCTCACAGTCCCCAAAGCATTGGGGACTGTGAGGTCTATTAAACTTAAAAAATCAAAGCCAGGCCTGAAAGCGATAAAATGACCAGTAATATTTTTTTAAACTGAACTTCATTGATTTTAGGAAAACACTTGATGCCCAGAAACTGAGCTAGAAAAAATACAGGTAAGACCAGCAAGCTCATTTGGAGATGTTGCAAGTCCAGCACTCCGCTGATGCTTAAAGCAGGAACCCTAATGAGCGTGATCAGTGCTAATATCCCTATCATCGTCGCTCTAAAGGTTTTTGCTTCCGACACTGTGTTTTTGACACTAATCACATAAAGCGGACCTCCCGTAGAAAATACACCTGAAAAAAATCCACCCAGCACACCAAAGGCCCAGTTTGATTTTTTCCCAAGGGCTAGCTCCTTTTTTCCTAACCAGGCGTAAACCACATACATCAGTATAAAAACACCAAGGGCAGTTTGTAAAATACTGGGTTTTGAAAAGGAAAGCACAATTACACCCAGCACCACACCGATTACAGAAGCTAAAATAAGTCTGATTATAGTTGACTTATCTATATGCTTCCATTCTTTATACAGCAGATAAGAGCTGGAAAACAAATAAAATATGGATACATAAGCGATAGCATCCGGAAGCTTTACAGCAAACAAAAGAATAGGAATAGCGACCAAAGAGCCAGCAAAACCGACTAGAGACTGGATAAAAAATCCACAAAATATAGCAATAGCAAGAATAAGGAGAATGTGTAGATCCAAGACCAAAATTTTGATGCAAAAATAAATCTCATCTCAATGCTTACGAAAATGAAACATTGGTTAAATGAACAAAAAACCATTTAAAAAAAGTATTTTTAACATCTAAACAAAAATTTCAATGGTAGATGCCATAGATTTGAAGATAATCGATATCCTTGAAGTCAATGCAAGGCAATCCTATGCAGAAATTGGAAAGGAAATTCACCTTTCCCCTTCTTCGGTTAGAGAACGAGTAAAGAAAATGGAAGATTCTGGTGTTATTAAGGGCTATTCATTAAGGCTTGACCAGAGTAAGTTAGGCAACACCCTCGAAGCGTTTATTATGTTGAAGATTTTTAGCGGTAAACTGAAACCTGCTTTGCAAGAAATTGAACCCTACCCTGAAGTGAAAGAAGCCTTTAGGATCACTGGACAGCATAACCTTTATATCCGGATTGCTTTAAAAGATCAACTTCACATTCAGCAATTTATAGATAAGCTGGTAAATTTTGGCGAGCCTACCACTCATTTGATACTTTCCAGAATAGGAAAAGAAAACTTCTGATCTAAAGTCTTATCACATCGAAATGCAGAAGATGAAGCTTTAACAATAAAATTATTATCTTTTAAGCTAAAGTCAATTGAATTCCAGTTGCTCTTATTTCCTCAGCTAAAGTATTGCTAATACCAGAATCTGTAATAATATGGTGGATGTCAGAAAATTCGCAGATCTTTCCAAACCCCTTTCTATTGAATTTTGATGAATCTGCAAGAACAATAACTTTTTGTGCAGAATTAATCATCTCTTTATTCAGGATCGCTTCTTCCAGGCTGGTCGTTGTGCAGCCATGGTTTACATCTATGCCATCGACACCAAGAAAAAGAAGATTACACGATATATTTTGAAGTAAAGATTGAGAGTAATGTCCTGTTACCGAGGATGAGCTATGTCTTACACTTCCGCCCAGCTGTAAAATATGATAGTTTTGAGACTTGGTCAATTCCAAAGATACCATCAGAGAAGACGTAGTGATATTAAGCGGCTCTTCCAAGTTCAGAGCTTTCGCTAATGCGTGCATAGTTGTACCAGAGGCAATCATTATAGAATCGTTGGGTTGTATCAACTTCACAGCAGCCTTAGCGATGGCTCCCTTTTCGGTAACCTTTAGTTTTTCCTTTTCACTTACGTGTCTATCGTTGATGTAAGGATTTTGAGTAGTAGCCCCTCCATGGGTTCTAAAGAGCAAGCCTTTATCTTCCAGAAGTTTCAAATCCTTTCGTATTGTAACTGCAGAAACCTTAAAAAGATCGCATAAATGAGCAACGCTCACATAGCCTTCTTTATCTAATAATTCTAAAATAGCTTGATGCCGCTTCACTTTTATTTCATTTAGTTTCTACAAATATAAAGGATAATTGGTTAAGATCTTCGGCTCTGAATGCAGTTCTATCTTAGAAATAAGTAAATATTAATTTCGTTTTGTTATTTTTTTTATTTTTTACTTTCGTTTTAATTCTTTTTACTTACTTTTGAATATATATTCGAAATAAAACAAAATGAAATCCGAAAACATATTTGATAGATCAAATCTAATAGCAAAAGCTAGTAAGGTAGATAAATGGGATGTGATTGTGATTGGCGGAGGTTCTACGGGACTTGGTATTGCTTTAGACAGCGTCACCAGAGGCTATAAAACACTTCTTCTTGAGCAATTGGATTACGCTAAAGGCACATCTAGCAGGAGTACAAAATTGGTTCATGGTGGTGTAAGGTACTTGGCACAAGCAAATTTTTCTTTGGTGACTGAAGCGTTAAAAGAAAGAGGGCTGCTAGAAAAAAACGCCCCCCATCTTGTTAAAAATCAAACCTTTCTCATTCCTAATTACAAATGGTGGGAAGGCGCTTATTATACTCTTGGTCTTAAAGCCTATGATTTCCTTGCCGGAAAACTAAGCCTTGGCGCTTCCAAACACGTAAGTAAAGACGAAACCATTCGAAAGCTACCAACGATCAAAAAAGAGAGCTTGAAAGGTAGTGTAAGTTATCAGGATGGACAGTTTGATGATTCCAGGTTAGCTGTCAATATCGCGCAAACAGCTATTGAAAACGGTGCATCATTACTCAACTATTTTAAAGTAAAAAACCTAACTAAAGATGCAGATGATAACGTTTCTGGTGTGATTGCAATTGATAGAGAAACTCACAAAGAACATACTTTCAAAGGGAAAGCGGTTATAAATGCAACAGGTGTATTTGCAGATGATATCCTACAAATGGATAAACCTGGTGCCAACAAACGAATTCAGCCAAGTCAAGGGGTTCACCTTGTTTTTGACAAAAGCTTTTTACCTAGTGAAGATGCCATTATGATTCCAAAAACAGATGACGGGAGAGTCTTATTTGCAGTACCATGGCACGATAAGGTCATTGTTGGGACAACTGATGAAATGGTAGACAAACATACAGCAGAACCCAATGCAACCGAAAAAGAAGTTGAATTTATTTTAGAAACCTTCAATAGATTTATAGAAAAGAAAGCAACTCGAGAAGATATCAAAAGTATTTATGCAGGTTTAAGACCACTTGCTGCACCAGATGAGGCATCTGGAAAAACCAAAGAGATCTCTAGAGGCCATAAAATTTTAGTGTCGGATACAGGCTTAGTTTCCATTACTGGAGGGAAGTGGACGACCTATAGAAAAATGGCCGATGATACGTTGAATAAAGTCATCAGCTTGGGTAAAATTTCAAAGAAAGAATGTGTTACAGAGCACTTAGCTATTCATGGCGCTATCCAAACAGATGATAGAGAAAATCATTTGTATGTGTATGGCAGTGATCAACCCCATCTTCAGAAACTGATCCAAGAGGATGCTTATTTAGGTGAAAAAATTCATCCAGACTTAGACTACCTCAATGTGGAAGTACTTTGGGCAGCAAGGCATGAAATGGCTAGAACCGTAGAAGATGTATTGGCGAGAAGAGTAAGAGTTCTGTTTTTGGATGCTAAAAAATCTATCGAAGTGGCAACTAAGGTTGCTGAAATTATGGCCAAAGAGCTTAATAAAGATGAATCGTGGATCAACCAACAAGTCAAGGACTACAAAGCCTTAGCACAAGGCTATATTATATAGCATCTATTTCTATAGCATAGCACACCAATTTGAGTATTAATTTAAAATCCGTACAACATGGAGAAATACATTTTAGCTTTAGATCAAGGAACTACGAGTTGCCGAGCGATTGTCTTCAATAAGAAAGGAGAAATTCATTCGGTTGCTCAAAAAGAGTTTACTCAGTACTTTCCCAAACCAGGCTGGGTAGAACACGATCCTTCTGAAATATGGTCCAAACAAGCGGGTGTATCTGCCGAAGCCACAACCAAAAAAGGCTTAAACGGAAAAGATGTTGCTGCGATCGGAATTACCAATCAAAGGGAAACTATAGTTGTGTGGGATAAAAAAACAGGAGAGCCTGTCTATAATGCTATTGTATGGCAAGATAAGCGAACTTCAGAGTACTGTGACCAACTTAAGGCTGACGGAAAAGAAAAAATGATACAGGAAAAGACAGGCTTAATCATCGACGCCTATTTTTCTGGTACCAAAGTGAAATGGATTTTGGATCATGTGGATGGGGCGAGAGAAAAGGCTGAAAATGGAGACCTCATCCTAGGAACGATAGATTCTTGGATTATCTGGAATTTTACTAAAGGTGAACTCCATGTGACAGACGTGACCAACGCATCCAGAACTATGCTTTTCAATATTAACACAATGGAATGGGATGATGAACTACTCGAGTTGTTTGATATTCCAAAAAGTATGCTTCCAGAAGTCAAAGATTCAAGCGAGGTGTACGGCCATACTAAAACTACTGTATTTGCTACTAAAATCCCTATTGCAGGAATTGCAGGCGACCAAATGGCTGCGCTGTTTGGACAGATGTGCACCGAAAAAGGAATGGTGAAAAGCACATATGGGACAGGTTGCTTTATGCTGATGAATATTGGCGATAAGCCGATCATATCAAAGAATAAATTATTAACTACAGTGGCTTGGAGAATAAAGGGTAAAACAGAATATGCTTTAGAAGGAAGTATTTTTATAGGCGGGGCCGTTGTACAGTGGCTGAGAGATAGCTTAGGAATCATCAAAAGATCCAAAGATGTTGAAAATTTAGCTACTTCTGTAGAGTCATCCGATGGTGTTTACTTTTTACCAGCTTTTGCAGGGATCGGTGCTCCTTATTGGGATCAAGATGCTAAAGGAACTATGTTTGGCATTACACGCGGAACAACCGATGCTCACATTGCCAGAGCTTCACTGGAAGCTATTGCGTATCAAACCATGGACATTTTAAAAGCAATGGAAGCCGATTCCGAAATCGATGTAGAAGAATTGAGAGTAGATGGTGGGGCTACTGTCAACAATATGTTGATGCAGATTCAGTCTGATGTCCTGAACACCACAACCATACGTCCAAAAGTCACAGAAACGACAGCATTAGGAGCAGCCTATTTAGCGGGTCTTGCCGTAGGCTTTTGGAAAGATATGGAAGAAATCCAATCCATATGGAAAGAGGATATGAGATTCCAACCAACAGAAGATCAAGAGGAAATCCAAAAAGGAATCAAAGGCTGGTATAGAGCTGTTGATGCTTTACAATACTGGAGTAAATCCAAATCATTATGATGACTCCATTTGTAGCAGAACTATTAGGAACAGCTCTTCTTATTCTTTTAGGAGGAGGTGTTGTCGCCAGCAGTGTACTAAAGGACACCAAAAGTAGTGGCTCTGGCTGGATGGTCATTACCACAGGGTGGGCCATGGCTGTTTTTATAGGTGTTTTTGTATCAGCACCTTACAGCGGGGCACACATCAATCCAGCCGTAACTGTCGCTCTCGCTTTGGAAGGAAGCTTTCCCTGGGTAGATGTACCCAGTTATATTCTTGCTCAATTAATTGGAGCAATGATAGGGTCCGGAACAGTTTATATGCTTTTCAAAGATCATTTTAACGAAACAGATAATCCAGCTGGAAAACGTGCCATATTTTGCACAGATCCAGCTATACCAAACACGATGAGAAACCTCATGAGTGAGATCGTTGGCACATTTGTACTCATTATCGCAGTCTTCTACATCACTGGTGCTGAACTTCAAAGTGAAGAAGGAGTTCCGGTTGGACTTGGTGCTGTGGGAGCAATCCCTATTGCCTTTGTCGTCTGGAGCATTGGTATTTCTCTAGGTGGATTAACAGGTTATGCCATAAATCCTGCTCGAGATTTAGGTCCAAGACTTATGCACTTTTTACTTCCCATCAAAGGAAAAACAGATAGCAACTGGTCCTATAGCTGGATTCCTGTAGTTGGTCCGTTTATAGGAGCTACTCTTGCCACAGCGCTTCATTTAATGCTTTGCTAAAACCTATTTTATGAATTCAAATTTAAAATTACTTGCTTTGGTTTTATGTGCCTTGGTTTATGTGTCTACCAACGCACAAAGAGATTATCAACCCATTCCGGATTTACTTCCACAAGATAGCTTAGATACTAAAGAAAAATATCGCCCATTCGATTTCAATCTAACCCTAAAAAATATGCATCTATGGAGGGGTTACCGAGTCACCGACGAAGCTATGACCGCTGCAAACGTATATTACCAATCCAAAAACGGGAAGTTTGAAGCTGGACTTTGGGGAGGTGTTGGATTTGCAGGAAACTATACCGAATTTGATTATTATATGTCCTACAGCCATAAGAATTTGACGTTTGCCATATGGGATATCAATAATTATACTGACTTTCCTAACGCTGAAATATTCAATTATGATAGAGGGGAGACTTCACATTTTATTGATGTGTCTGTTACTTATGCTTTTGAAAAATTCCCTTTACAAACTTCATGGAGTACCATCGTCCAGGGAAGGGATACCTATGTGACTCCAAGTGGTAAGTTGAGAAATGCATTTACCAATTACGTTGAAGCTTCTTATGTAGTAGCTAGTGGTAGCGACTGGAACCTGAGTTTATATGTGGGTGCAGCATTTTCATTCGAAAGTGAGACCCATTTTTATGGAGATAGTCCAGGCTTTAATAATTACGGCGCCACTTATTCTAAAACTTTAAATGTATTTGACCAGTACACACTGCCCGTTTCTGCCACAGCTATGTGGAATAGCCTTCAGGAATACGGCGCTTTGCAAGTTGCTGTAAATCTTTTTTAAAAGTAAAAAAGCCCTTTCAAGTAAAAGGGCTTTTTAGGTCTATTTCTTTATACCTTACTTCAGTTTAACCACCAAATCGTCTGCATAAACCATAATTCCAGTTTTTAAAGCTACCTCACTTACTTCACCTTCAGCATTAGCGGTTACTGTAGTTTCCATTTTCATAGCCTCAATGATAAATAAAGGTTGATTCTTCTTCACCTTGTCTCCCTTTTTGACCAAAATTTGAGTCAGTGACCCTTGCAGTGGCGCACCCACCTGCTTGTCGTCAGACTTGTCTGCTTTGGTGTGAGACACCTTATCTACCTTAACGCTTTCATTTCTTACCTGAATGTTACGAGTTTGGCCATTCACTTTAAAGAATACAGTCGTCATTCCGGCATCATCAGTTCTGCCTACAGATACAAGTGTGATAAGTAAGGTTTTACCTTTGTCTAATTCAACCACGATTTCCTCTCCTGGCTCCATGCCATAGAAAAAGTTTTTGGTAGGAAGATTAAACACACTACCGTATTGGGTGTGATGATTAAAGGCGTCTGTAAAGACTTTTGGGTAGAGTTTGTAAGACAGGAAGTCTTCAAAGTCTAAAGTTCTATCCATGCCTTCAGAAAATAAACCCTGAAACTCTTTGAACTCCTTTTCAAAGTCAACTGGCGCTAAATGCGCATTAGGTCTGTCGGTGTAAGGCGTTTCACCTTTCAAAATAATCTTTTGGATTCTCTCTGGAAAACCACCAACCGGCTGACCTAAATCTCCTTTGAAGAAACTCACTACCGATTGGGGGAAGGATAAATTCTCACCGTTTTCTAAAACATCTTCGATCGTCAAATTATTACTCACTAAGTATTGAGCCATATCACCAACAACCTTAGAACTTGGGGTCACTTTAATGATGTCTCCAAAAAGCTCATTCACTTTAGCATACATATCTGTAATTTCATGGAATCGATCAGCCAAGCCTAAAGATTCGGCCTGTGGTTTTAGATTGGAATACTGGCCTCCAGGAATTTCGTGCGTATAAACTTCGCCATTCCCAGCTTTGAGTCCAGACTCAAATGGATAATAATAGGTTCTGACCTGCTCCCAATAGATCGAATATTCATTAAGCTTTTTGGTATTCAATTTATTTTCTCGGGGATGGTATTTTAGGATTTCCACCAACGAGTTAAAATTAGGCTGAGAGGTTAAGCCAGACAGACCTCCAAGCGCCACATCTACTACGTCTACTCCAGCTTCTATGGCATTGAGGTAAGTGGAAGCCTGCATCGAAGACGTATCGTGAGTGTGAAGGTGAATAGGAAGTTTCACCTCAGACTTCAGGGCAGTGACCAGTTCTTTTGCCGCATTGGGTTTTAGTAAACCAGCCATATCCTTTATAGCGATGATATGCGCCCCGGCATTCTCTAGGTCTTTAGCTAACTGTAAGTAATACTTTAAAGTGTATTTAGTTCGTTTAGGATCAAGAATATCACCTGTATAACACATAGAAGCTTCTGCCAGACCTCCGGTATTTTCCCTGACGTATTTGATACAAGGCTCAATGGATTTCATCCAGTTTTGAGAATCAAAAATCCTGAAAATATCAACTCCGTTTTCCCAGGACTCCGTAACGAATCGCTCGATTAAATTGTCTGGGTATGCGGTATAACCTACTCCATTAGAACCTCTCAAGAGCATTTGTAATAAAATGTTGGGCATGGCTTTTCTGAACATTCTAAGTCGCTCCCAAGGGTTTTCTTTCAGGAACCTCATGCACACATCAAAAGTGGCTCCACCCCACACTTCCATACTAAAAATTTCAGGATGATCTTTAGCGTAATTAGCTGCGACTTTCTCCATATCATAAGTTCGCATTCTGGTAGCCAGCAAACTTTGATGACCATCTCTCATGGTGGTGTCTGTAAAATGGATTTTCTTCTCTTTAGATAACCATTTTGAAAAGTCTTCAGGACCAAGCTCTGTTAACAAGTCCTTAGTTCCTTTTTCATAAGGGGTTTGAGCTGATACTTTAGGAATTTCAGGTTTCAAAAATGTTGGGTTGTCAACGGTATGTTTTACATCTGGATTTCCATTAACTGTAATATCCCCTAAGAAATTGACCATTTTGGTCGCCCTATTTCTAGGTTCCTTAATATCGAAAAGTTCGGGGGTGTTTTTGATATAATTCACCGTGACTTTACCTTCTCTAAAGGTAGAGTCTCTCAAAATGTTATCTAAGAATGCCATGTTTGTTTTGACACCTCTCACTCTGAATTCGGCTAAAGCCCGTCGCATTTTTTTGCAGGCATCGTCTAAAGTTCTGCTACTGGCAGAGACTTTAACCAGCATAGAGTCGAAAAAGGGTGAAATTTTTACCCCCTGGTAAACACTACCCGCGTCTAAACGGATCCCAAAACCAGATGCACTTCTGTAGGTGGTGATGGTTCCGTAATCGGGCTTAAAATCATTTTTAGGGTCTTCGGTTGTAATCCGGCATTGCACTGCAAATCCGTTGATGCTTGCGGAGGCCTGATCTGGTAAATTGATCTCCTCGTCGGAAAGTTTATAATTATCGGCAATGTATAATTGAGTCTTAATCAGGTCTACACCCGTAACTACTTCCGTAACAGTATGCTCTACCTGAACTCTAGGATTCACCTCGATAAAATAGATGCTGCCATCCTCATCGACCAAAAACTCGACGGTACCAATATTGTTATAGTTAACCGCTTTACAGATTTTAACTGCATAATCATAAAGCCTATTTTTTACTGCTTCATTTAAATCTTTTGATGGTGCAAATTCTATTACTTTTTGGTAACGACGTTGCACCGAACAGTCCCTTTCAAACAGATGAAGCGTATTGCCATGATTATCGGCGACAATTTGAATTTCGATATGCTTAGGATTCTCAATAAATTTTTCAAGAAACACCGTTTCATCTCCAAAGGCATTTTTAGCTTCTCTTCTGGATTCCCCGTAGGCATTTTCCAATTCGTCCATACTTCTCAGGACACGCATGCCTCGTCCTCCTCCTCCAGAGGCTGCTTTCAACATCAAAGGAAAACCAATACGCTCAGCTTCTTCAGTGGCTATTTCTAATGAAGTCAGCTCTTTTTTATTGCTTTCTATAATTGGAACTTCATTATCTATCGCTACTTTTTTGGCAGTAACCTTATCGCCCAGTGATTTTAAAACACTTACATCAGGACCTACAAAGACAATATTATTCTCTTTACAAGCCTGGGCAAATTTTGCATTTTCAGACAAAAATCCGTAGCCTGGGTGAATGGCATCCACACCGTTTTCTTTGGCGACTCTTATGATTTCATCAATGTCTAAATAAGGTTTTAGCGGCTCCTTATCGTCACCCACCTGGTAGGATTCATCGGCTTTATAGCGGTGCAACGAGTACCTGTCTTCGTAGGTATAAATCCCCACGGTCCTTATGCCAATTTCGGTACAGGCTCGAAAGATTCGAATGGCTATTTCTCCTCTATTGGCGACTAAGACTTTTTTGATGTTCATTCTGATTAGGTTTATTTTTGTGGTTTGAAACGGAAAACTCTAAAGTTATTAAATAATTTAATCATCCCTTTGGAATTGGTATTTTTTTAGAAGTTTGTGTTTTGATTTAATTTGATGAATGGATATAGAACTTTTGACCCTAAACAAGGAAACGATTAGTTTAAGCAGTTTGCTATCAACCGAACAGCCTAACCTTATCCTTTTTTATAATACTTTTTGTCTTGGTTGTACTGGTAGAGCGATTCCTTTTGCTTTTGAATTGACCAAGGATTTTCCTAAACTCAATCTCATCGTGATTCATACCAATTTTGGAAATCAGTCGTTTTCTAAATCGGAAATCCTCGATATTTTCAGGTCTAAAAGTTCTCCTTTTGAGATTTATATCGACCCCAATGCGGAAGCCTACAAGTATTTTGAATGTGAAGGCACACCACATTGGATCGTTCTTGATCTGAAATTGCAACAATTTAGAAGTATCTTTGGCTCCCAAACTCAAGCTCAACAAATGCTATTTTACGCCTTGGAAGCTTCAACAATTTAATATTATGAAGTATCTTATTTTATCTCTATCCCTTGCTTTTGCTTTATCCACGCAAGCTCAAAATCTCGCAGGAGCACAGGTTTCTTTCGATTCAGACCGAGATAATGCTGGTATTGGCTTCAAAGGTGTTTTTGCCTTGACTAATTCACTTTCTTTTTCTCCAGATATCAACTACTTTTTCAGAAGAAGTGATTTTGTAACAGTGAACACAGACTTACATCTGGATTTAGCAAAAGGTAATAACCTTAAATTTTATGGATTAGGAGGCTTACATTTTGGAACATTCAGAAATATTACCAATAGAAGTGGCTTTCTAGGGTTTAACAGAAATGCAGACGTCAACCTGGGAGTAAATTTAGGACTTGGTGCACAACTGTTTACAAAAGAGAATTTTAGACTCTTTACAGAGGGTAAGTACATCATTTCTGAACTAGACCGCTTTGTACTTTCAGTTGGGATGCTTTTTAGTTTATAAGACTTAAAAAGCTTTTTGTATTAATTGTCTATCTTCGGCAGTAGCAGCAGTTTTTATATCGAAGTGCAAAACTCCTATAACGAGTTCTTCTTCTGTGATGACTTCTACCTTCCATTGCCCTGGCCAGATATTTTCTTTGTAGGTGTAACCTCGAAATCCTAAATCCCGACCGCCTGTTACCTTGAAGCCTAAATCTTCTGTCACCTTCCAAGTATTGGTTTTTGGATCCAGCCACTGCCAGCGATGATACACCGATTTTGAGAGCTCTGTTGGTGCAAAGATTGAAGTAAACGCATAAACAGCTTCACCACTTCGACGATGAAAGTCGCTGCGATAGGTCCGCCAGAATACATACCAATCATCTTTCTCATAAGAAACCAAGTAATCCTCCCCTTGTTTTTCTACATGATGAGCAACTAACCCGGTCTGCATGGCGAGAGGCACTGGAGGTATTAGGCTAAAATAATAAAACAGGTTAATGGCAATGTAGATACTAAAGAGAATGCTAAACAGTTTTGTGAGATTTACCTCTGAGCGCGCTTTTGTACTGGATTTGAAAGTTACTAATATCAGAGATAACACGCTTAAAAGGCTAATGAGACCTGAAAGAATGAAAATAAAGGTATTCATTTGCTTTATCAGCATAGGAATCATAAACGCAAAAAAGGTAAAACTTATAAAAAAGTAAATACCAAACTGGAGGTATTTATTTGAAATTCTTTTCTTAAGGAGTTCATTAGCTAAAAGTAAAAGAAGCAGAAGGACAAAAAATGCCATTGTTTTTGAAAGAGAAACACTCCTGAAGAAGTAGATCACAAAAGCACTGGATAATCCTCCAAAAGAAAATTGTATGGCTAGTGGAAGGTATTTGGTAAAACGTCCTAAATATTGGCGTAACCACCTTAGATCTTCCTTGCTGTTATAAAGGTAAATCCAAAGGCTTAAAAAACTCATGTGCAAACAAAGCACCACGGTATCGTAGGTGCGATCGATACGGCCCAGAGTGAGTGAATCAAAAATAAAACCACCCATAAAAACAAAAATTGGGGCATGCTGCTGATTGGAAAGTAAAAATTTGACTATTGGACTTTTCTTGTACCTGCTAAAGACGCTTTTCATACTTTTAAATGATGCTTCAAATTTATTCTTTTTCTACAATTAGGTCTTGGCAGTGATCAACAGTTATTTCTTTTGACTGTAAAAGGTGACTTTTTAGGCTTCAACGTTATTTTTAAGAATTTTTTCAGATATTTATTTAATGTAAGAGGCATACGAACTATGCTTGAGGGTTTACTAAATATTCAAACAACCTATTCATTGTTATAGTCACTTATTTAGAATTTAATGATCAATATTTAGCTTATGATTTTAGTCCCGATAATGTTCATTTTGATTGGCGTATTCATTAAATACGGCGAAATGTATACGCTTATGGCAGGCTACAACACCATGAGTAAGGAAGAACAAAAGCAGTTTGATGTAGAAGCTCTTGCAAAGTTGATGAAGAACGTCATGTTTGGGATGGCGCTTGTGGTTATAGCTGGTCTTCTACTGTCCAATTGGACGGAAAATTCTGATTATGAATTTTACGCTTTAGGTTTGGCATTATTGGTAGGCATTCCTTACCTGCTTGTTCAAGGAAATTCTGATCGGTATAAAAAAGATAAGAATAATGGTCAATAACCGCTCTCAAATGAAAAACCCCATCCTCAAAAAGATTATCAGGTTAGCTAAATATCTAGCAATTTTTTAATGTTCCTAGATATGATAGCACTTGCTATTCCAAAACTGTTGCAAATGCAATTCAGATTAAACCATTACCTTGACTTTGTTCCCTTAGCAGAATTGCCTTAACCCGAGCTTATGATGTCTTTTTTTGGAAGGTCCTATGCCTACAATATTTTTATAGGGCTTACAGAACTGGCAGTAGGTGTTTTGGTAGTATTTAAAAGAACGAGATTAATTGCCTTACTAATATCTTTAGGAGTGTGCTTAAATATTTTTATTATCAACTTTGAATTTGATTTGCCGATGAGTTAAAAAAACACATAACCATCACCTTATTTCTCACTATAATATTACTTTTTGAATATCGCACTGATGTATACAAATTCTTCATAGAAATGGGAGGTAAAGTTAATGGTGAAGTTATCAAAGCGAAAAGTGGCATTTGGAAAAAACTTCGTATCGTTTACGTGATTCTTTTTCCGATAGCTTACTTCATATTTTCATACGTGGTCATATCTATGTATGACTATAACCTCATTAGAAGCTACGAGGTTAAAAATACAAAGATTGAAAATAAAAGTATTTCATTTAGTAAAGGAACACTAGGCTCAACTCCAATGCTTTTTTTTGAAAGAAATGATAGAGTTAAGTTATCAGTTAACGATAGCTTACATCACGGGACCTATAAGATTAAAGGAGAACACCTTCTTATGAGTTTTTGGTCGACAACCAATCATCCCATCGAATTTATTGATGCTCAAATCAAAGACTACAGGTTCATCACTGGAACCCTAAACGATAGCATTACTATCCAAATGGAAATTGAGAGACTCCCTGTAGAAAAAGACTATTTAAACGGGATGTACATCGATTAAATTTACATCTTAAAATTAAAAAACCACTTCTTTCGAAGTGGTTTTACTAAGTGGAGAATATCGGATTCGAACCGATGGCCTCCACGCTGCCAGCGTGGCGCTCTAGCCAACTGAGCTAATCCCCCTTGTTTGACAAAAATAAACAAAATTTAGACCTGTAGATATCATAGGACTATTATTTTTACGTTTACATCCTGATCTAAAAAGGAAAACTATAAAAAGAAATAGAAACTAAAATTTTTAAAGACACATTATGGAAGACTTTTGGCTATATCTCAAATTGGGTTTCGATCATGTTTTAGACTGGAATGCCTATGACCATGTCCTTTTTCTGACCGCTTTGGTGGCTTCCTACACCTTTAAACAAAGCAAAAATGTAATATGGCTCGTCACTCTTTTTACGGTTGGACATGTGTTATCCTTAGCCCTGTCTGCCTATGATATTTTGAGAATTGACACCTCCATCATCGAATTTTTGATACCGGTAAGTATCATTTTTACTGCGTTGTACAACGTCTTTACGGCAGGAAAATCGAAAGGCAGCGGTAAAATCAACCTCTTATATTTTGTCACTTTCTTTTTTGGACTAGTCCACGGCTTTGGTTTTTCAACTTACTTTAATATGCTAGCCAAAAGTGCAGATAATATTTTTTTGATGTTAGCTGAATTTGCTTTAGGGATTGAGCTTGCTCAAATTCTCGTAGTTTTTGCAGTCCTGCTCTTAAGTTTTTTAGTTCAAAATCTTTTTAGGTTTTCAAAACGGGACTGGGTCTTAGTCATCTCTTCAATTGTTTTAGGAATGACCATCCCGATCCTTTCAGAAAATTGGATCTTTTAGAACTTAATTCTCTAAATCTTAGAGTTTAAGTAAATTTAAGGGGTGTGTTAACGCTTGTCAAAGCGCATTAGTTTTATATTCGAATATATTTTAAAAATGACAAAAGAGAAGCAACTTAAGTTTGATAAAGCTTATTTGCGTATGGCTAGAGAATGGGGTAAATTATCACATTGTCAACGTAAGCAGGTAGGCGCCATTATTGTTAAGGACAGAATGATTATTTCTGATGGTTTTAATGGGACGCCTAGTGGATTTGATAATTCTTGTGAAGATAATGAAGGCTTGACCAAATGGTACGTTTTACACGCAGAAGCCAATGCTATCTTGAAGGTAGCCGCCTCCACCCAATCTTCCAAAAATTCAACTTTGTACATCACTTTATCGCCTTGTAAAGAATGTAGTAAATTGATTCATCAGGCTGGTATTACAAGAGTAGTTTACCAGTTCCTATACAAAGACAATTCAGGTTTAGATTTTTTAAAAAAAGCCGGCGTTGATTTAAAACATATTGAGGATTTAGAAGAATGAATAGAAGAACTAAAATACTTTTACCTCTCCTACTCGCTGTGGTTTTTGCAGTTGGGATTATGCTTGGGGATCTTCTCAATTTCCAACAAGACTCTCTGGTAGGTTCAACTTCATCGAAGCGGCAGAAACTTAACAGGCTTATCAATTTCATTGATAAGGAATATGTCGACGAGGTGAATACAGATAGTATTGTTGATATTACTGTTTCTTCAATTTTGGAAAACCTGGATCCTCATTCAGCCTATATTTCCAGTCAGGAATATGATTATGTACAAGATAATATGCGCGGCGACTTTGTTGGTATTGGTATAAGTTTTTATACTATTAAAGATACAATTGCCGTCATTAGAACTTTAGAAAAAGGACCAGGAGAAGAGGCCGGGCTGGAAGCAGGGGATCGCATTTTATATGCAGATGCTATTCCTCTATTTGGAACTGGCATGAACAACGACTCCATCACAAGCATCTTAAAAGGGCCTGTAAATTCCAAAGTCAACTTAAAGGTTAAGCGCTATGGAAAAGAAGAATTACTGGATTTTGAAATCAGCAGAGGTGTTGTTCCCCTGGCTAGTGTAGACTCAGGCTACATGGTAAATGATACTTTAGGCTACATTAAAATTAACAGATTCGCAGAATCAACTTACTCAGAATTCAAAACCAAGTTGCAGCAGTTTGCTACACCAGAAATGAAAAGTGTTATCCTGGATCTCAGATCAAATGGCGGAGGTTTTCTCAAGCAAGCCACACTTATTTTGGATGAATTTATCGCCGATGGTAAATTGCTTTTGTTCACCAAAAATAAGAATGGTGATATCAAAGAAACCTTTGCAACCGGTCGTGGTCAGTACGAAGATCAAAACCTCTTTGTCTTTATTGATGAAAAATCTGCTTCTGCCAGCGAAATTGTAGCTGGAGCTATACAAGATAATGATAGAGGAACCATTATTGGTCGTCGCTCATTCGGTAAAGGACTAGTACAACGAGAAATGAATCTTGGCGACGGAAGTGCAGTAAGACTAACGGTAGCTCGATATTATACTCCTACGGGTCGTTCCATACAACGTCCCTACGAAAATGGGAATAACGATGCTTACTATTCAAGATATATGGAGAGGTATACTAATGGTGAACTACAAAGCAGAGACAGTATTATAGTAGATGATTCACTAAAGTACGAAACACCAGAAGGAAAGGTCGTTTATGGTGGTGGAGGTATTATACCAGATATTTTTGTTCCCAGAGAATCTTCTCAGGCTATACAAGACATCAAATTTATGTACAATGGTGGGATTATGGATAGATTCATCTTCGACTTACTAGATGAAGATCGTGATTTTTATAATTCACTTTCTCAAACAGATTTTTTGGAAAGAACGTTGATTACAGAACAAACTTTAGATAAGTATACGCGATATCTAAGCGACTTCAATATGAATTATAATTTTGGAAGCACAAGTCATATTTTAGAGAAGTATCTCAAAGCCACCATGGCTAAGCAGTTGTTTGGTACAGACCTAGCCGAAAAAATTGCTAATGAACAAGATACTTATATCCGCAAACTCCTCAACTCAAACCCTCTCAAAATAACAGCCCTTAATCTTAAAAATGAAAACTTGAAAATTAAGTAATTAGGCATGAAAGATTTTGCTCAGTTGGTGAAGACTATAGACAGTACCAATAAAACCAACCGTAAGGTAGAGGCTTTGAGTGACTATTTTTTAAAAGCCACAGATTCTGACAAAGTATGGACCATCGCTATACTATCTCACAGACGTCCTCCACGGCCGGTCAATAGTACCCTAATAAGGCATTATGCTTCAGAACTGGCAGACATACCACTCTGGCTTTTTGAGGAGTCTTATCACATCGTCGGGGATCTTGCAGAAACCATTGCTTTAGTAGTTCCTGAAAAAGTAAAATCTACAGAAAAGAGCTTAACTCAATATCTACAGGAAATTCTAAAACTCAAACCAAAATCAGAAGAAGAGAAAAAAGACTACCTCATTGAGAACTGGGGTCAGTTGAACTATTATGAACGCTTTGTTTTCACTAAGTTGATTACAGGCGGATTCAGGATTGGTGTCAGTCAAAAATTAATGACTCGAGCCTTGTCTAAAGCCACCAATATCGATGAAGACATCCTCGCTTTTAAGCTCATGGGAAACTGGGATCCTAGTAAAATTTCATATACCGAGTTAATTTTAGAAGAAAACGAAGCCGATTATTTGTCTAAGCCCTATCCTTTTTATTTAGCCTATGCTATCGAAGACGAGGCTTCAGAACTTGGCAATCCAGACGACTGGATTGCAGAACACAAGTGGGACGGGATTCGTTCTCAATTGATTGTAAGGAAGGGCCAGCTTTTTGTCTGGAGCCGGGGCGAGGAGCTGGTTACTGATAAGTATCCAGAATTTGAAGCGTTTACTGATGTCCTCCCAGATGGAACCGTTTTGGATGGAGAAATTTTACCATATCCAGGAGAGAGTATCGGGGATTTTAAAGATCTGCAAACAAGAATTGGTCGTAAAAATGTTACCAAAGCCCTCTTAAATAAATTACCTGTTATCCTGAAAGCTTACGATATTTTAGAGCATAAAGGAGAAGACATCCGCTCAACTCCTTTTGAAGAACGCCGAGAACTACTGGATGACTTATTCGAGCAATATGCTTCGAAAATTAAACCCTTTCACCTTTCTGAAACCATGCGGTTTTCATCCTGGGAAGAGATGGCCAAAGAACGGGAAAAAGCCAGAGACATTAAATCTGAGGGACTGATGATCAAAAAAGCGGATTCTAGCTATGGTGTTGGACGTAAAAAAGGCGACTGGTGGAAATGGAAGTCAGATCCCTTCAGCATTGATGCGGTGCTCACTTACGCCATGAGAGGTCACGGTCGACGTAGTAACTTATTTACAGATTACACTTTTGCTTTATGGAATGAGGATAAAAGTGAACTGGTCACTTTTGCAAAAGCCTATTCTGGATTGACCGATAAAGAGTTTAAGAAGGTGGATGCCTGGATCAAGAAAAACACTATAGAACGCTTTGGACCCGTAAGAAGCGTTGAGCATGAGCACGTTTTTGAAATCGCTTTTGAAGGCATTGCTGAATCCAAACGACATAAAAGCGGAGTAGCAACCCGCTTTCCAAGAATCTTACGCTGGAGACAGGATAAAAAGATAGAAGATGCTAATACTTTGGAGGACTTGAAAGCCTTGATTCCTGAGTAAACCAGTTGACCTGTGGTCTAGTCAACCGGTTTACTGGTCAGCCAGTCAAACAGTCCACGAGTACGATTCTAATTATCCTTAAGCTTTTTTCGATAAATAAAATCATTCAGAAACCAGGAAAACGCACCATAAATTCCACCGCCTACTACAATAGAAATGGCTAGTTGCACAAAGAAGTCAGTGTTGCTTAGTTGTCCCCACTTATCCCAGTAATTTAAAAGTAAGTTGACGGCAAAGATGATGATCCCAAAACCCACTCCATGTTTTACCATGTATATAATTTTTCCCTGGCTTCTTACGCGTTCCCAGTTTTCTACAAATTTTCTATCGGATTCTTTCATAAAGCTAGTTGGATAAATAAATCTTATCGATTTCAATTTCGAATTTTTCTTTTCTTTTATTTCCTATCAAAACCGCTATTTCTTCGATGGTGTCGGCTTCAAAATTGGGTAAATTTAAACTTCTTCCTCTAAATCTCGGATAAAAGTCAGAAAGTTTTAAGCGAACCTTTTGCCATTCAGATGTTACTTCAAATTCCTGTATGTAAGAATAAGCATCATCCCTATTTTTCTTGAATCTGAATTGATAAGTAGAGGGTTTACCTTTAACAATTAGATTGACATATATATAATTTTGAACATTATCTTGCTCTAAACGATGCCTTACCGATGCAAAGCCACCGTTATTTTCTAAAGAGATGCTCCCGTAAAAGACCGCATGTCCATCTTTGTTGAGGTGAATTTCACTTTGTGAAAGACCACCCATAACTCCATCATTAACGATAATCCAATCGTTTAAATTTTGATCAGACTTAAAGTTGTAAAGGCTGACTTCCTGAGCTGTTCCTGAGATCATAATCAAAAAGAAGATTAAAATTTTCATAGTTACTTCAACATTAAATATAAATTTAATTATTTTGAAATGAAATTCAGTGTATGTCACAAATCCTTCCCAAAGCTTTTTTTGAACATGAAGACGTAGTTTCACTTGCTAAGCAGTTGATAGGTAAACAACTGAATACCCAAATTGACGGTGTTTTTACCTCGGGTATAATCACAGAGACTGAAGCCTATGCTGGCCAAGGAGATAAAGCCTGCCATGCACATTTAGGAAAGTTTACGAAACGTACCAAGGTGATGTATGAACCAGGAGGTGTAGCCTACGTCTATCTTTGCTATGGAATTCATCATCTTTTCAATATTGTTACTAATACTGAAGGTCATGCCGATGCCATTTTAATTAGAGCCATAGAGCCCACAAATGGCATACAAGATATGATGAAACGCAGGCAGAAAAAAAAGCAGGATAAAACCTTAACCGCTGGTCCAGGTAATATGACTCAGGCCATGGGAATCACCAAAAAACATAATGAGCAAAGCATCGCTGGAGATGAGATATGGATAGAAGATCGTGGTTTGGTTATTGATTCAATAGTGGAAACCACCAGAGTCGGTATAGATTATGCTGAAGAAGATGCCGAACTCCTCTGGAGGTTTTACGACAAAAATTCAAAATATATCTCTGTTAAATAATACTTATGAGTTATAAACAAGGTTTTATTCTTTTGTTCATTCTGTGTTCATTAACTCTTCATAGCCAAGATAAATTATTCTTTAATCGTATTCATTACTTCGAACATCAGGATTGTCAACATCCTATCGGTACTGTTGTGAAGGACAAAATATTTTTTGCGAATAATACCAATAACAGTGTTTATATGGATTTTTATAATACTGAAAGTAAATTCGCTTTAGTAGAACTCATCAACTACGGAAAATATGCAGCCTTCAATCAATTTGTAAAAAAAGATTTTATTTCAGCTAACACTGTTTTGATGGGTTTTAAGCAAAGCCTACCTTCTGTTTCTAGGTCTATTCAAGAAGCTAGTTCTGGTTTTAAAGTGGATCAAGTTAAAGACTCTATACTGAATGATAAAACTCTCAAGCACATCAAAATAGTTCCTAAAGATACCTTAGTCCATAGATTTGAGTCCTATAATATTCTTATCAACACCCATGTGGAAACCGAATTACCACTTTACACCACTCCCACCGTTTATTTTTTACTTTTAGGAAGCTTAAACAATTTAAGTGGAACTGTAGTGGAAACTTATTTTCTGGATCTAGAGGGCTATATATTTTGCAGAGATATCCTTTTAGGACATCAAATCACGAATAAGCGCATCACCATTAAATAATTAGCCCTGGATATATTTTTTGGGCGTTGTCCCAAATTTCTTTTTAAAGGCGGATATAAAATGACTAGCTGTACTGTATCCGATGCTTAACCCAACTTCATTAACATTATGCTGTCCTTTTTCCAATAGCTTTCTGGCGTAGTCCATTTTATAATCAAAGAGGAACGCAAAAACAGTATCTCCGTAAATTTCTTTGAATCCTTCCTTCAGTTTCTTAAGGCTTAAACCCACCTCATCAGCCAATTCTTGAAGTGTTGGCGGCTCGGTCATACGTGAAAGAATTATACTTTTAGCCAACTTTATTTTCTTTACATTATCCTCATCATCCAAAAACGGACACTGTTCTATATCAGCTTCTGCAGGACGATTAAAGTAAAGTCCTATCAATTCATAAGCCTTTCCCTTAAGGTAAATTTTTCTTACAGAGGGATGAAGGTTGAAATTTAAGATCTGACTTAATATCACAGCCATTGCCGGAGTAAGCGGTACTTCTTTATAGTACTTTTTATCGCGATTGTCTTCCGTAAGAAAATCGATATAATTGGCCTCTGCTGAAAACAAGGTGTGTAGCTTTTTTATTGAGATCAAAATAGAAACCGACCAGGAATCTTTAAAAGCCTCCAGATTAATCGGTAGATCCCTTTCTGGATTATAGAGTAAAAGTGAGTTGTCTTCTTTTATATTTAAAGCATAACTCCCTTCATTAAAATTGAATTTAATCTCTCCTTTTACGCAAAAGTGAAATTGAATGAAATCGGCACTGATGTTATGCGTAATGCATTGCTCGTACTCTGTCTCATTTTTGATCGACAATATGGAAATTCCTTCTTCAATTTCAATATATTGTTCAGAACCTCTAGCGACATTTTTTTCGTTCATAACGACTATTGACTTAACTTTTTTATTTAGAATGGTTCTAATTAAAACCCCTCTAAAGTGTGACTATAGTTACAAAATTACTTAAATAGACTGATATATGTCAGATTTTGTATAAAAATACGCCAAACGACAAAAAAGGAACTTATAGCGTTATTTTTAACTATCCTTATGCTCTAATTTTGTACTCCATATTTTTGGAATCAAGGAATGCAGAAATACAACGTATCTAAACATAAAAATTTTTACGTCATCGGCATCAGCTATCAAAAAGCAGATGCAGAGACTAGAGGAAAATTTAATCTCAATATCGACCAGAGAAAGGCCTTATTAGACAAAGCTAAGTCTATTGGTCTCACCTCTGTGGTATCATCATCCACCTGTAATAGAACAGAAATTTATGCATTTTCCGATGAAGCAGAGGTACTTATTAATTTGCTATGTGAGTTTAGCATCGGTGACCAGTCTACATTTTATGAGAATGGATACATTTTAGAAAATGAAAAGGCCATTAATCATATGTATAGAGTTGGAGGAGGTTTAGACAGTCAGATTCTTGGTGATTTCGAAATTATTAGTCAGATTAAGACTGCTTTCACTCTTTCCAAAAAGAAAGGCATGATTAATCATTTCATGGAAAGACTGGTTAATTCTGTCATTCAGGCGAGTCGTAGAATTAAAAACGAAACACGAATTTCCTCTGGAGCAACCTCAGTATCATTTGCTTCGGTACAATATATCTTAGATCACATCAATGACGTTTCTAACAAAAAAATTCTTCTTTTTGGCACTGGTAAAATAGGAAGAAATACCTGTGAAAATCTGGTCAAACATACCAGTAACAAGAACATTACCTTAATCAACAGAACAAAAGATAAGGCTGAAGAAATCGCAGGGAAATTCAATTTGATCGTCAAAGATTTTTCAGAATTACAGACTGAAATAAGGACTACAGATATTCTTATAGTGGCTACTGGGGCTCAATCTCCAACCATTACTAAGGAATTGATTTACCCTAAAAAAGACCTCTTGGTTTTAGACCTTTCTATTCCTAAAAACGTTGCTGAAAATGTTGAGGGTATGCCAAACGTAAAATTGCTTCACTTAGATTATTTATCTCAACTTACAGATGATACTTTATCAAAAAGAAAAGCATTTATTCCTGATGCCGAAGCGATTATAGAAGAAGTAAAAGCTGAATTCAATGAATGGCTGGATACTCGAAAATTCGCTCCTACCATTAAAGCTTTAAAAGAAAAATTCAAGATTTTTCAAGACGAAGAGTTGGACTACCAGAGCAAAAAAAACAGCCAGTTTGACAAGGAACAGGCAGAAATTATTTCAGACCGGGTAATTCATAAAATCACTCGCAGTTTTGCCAGTCACTTAAGAAGCGCTAACGGCTCCACTGAAGATAGCATTGCTTTACTCAAAAAAGTCTTTGAACTGGAAACTTCTTCAGATTAAATCGCCTTAACCTCCCATTTAACACCAATAATATATGTCAACTACTATTCGAATAGGTACTCGCGATAGTGAACTTGCCTTATGGCAGGCTAATAAAGTAAAACATCTACTCGAGCAGGAAGGCTATCACCCTATACTTAAACCTGTGAAATCTACAGGTGATCTAAATTTGGAACAGCCACTATATGAAATGGGTATAACTGGGATTTTTACTAAAACTCTGGATGTCGCCCTCATCAAAGGCGAAATCGACATTGCCGTACACTCTATGAAAGATGTTCCAACAGCTCTGCCAAAAGGAGTAGTGGAGGCTGCTGTTTTACCCAGAGCTAACACCAGTGACATCTTAATACACAAAAGCCAAAGTGAATTTACCTCACACGAAACAATTGCTACAGGCAGTCTTAGACGAAAAGCACAATGGCTGAATAAATACCCTACTCATAAAGTTGTGAACTTAAGAGGAAATGTAAATACCAGGCTGCAAAAGCTGAAAGATAATAACTGGTCTGGAGCCATCTTTGCGGCTGCTGGCTTAGAACGCATCAACCTTAAACCAGAAAGTCACCTTGAGTTGGATTGGATGATTCCGGCTCCAGCACAGGGAGCGATGCTAGTGGTGACGATGGAACACAATACTACTTGCAGAAATGCTCTAGAAGCTTTAAATCATCTTGAAACTGCACTGGAAGTCAAAGTGGAAAGAGAATTTCTAAAAACGCTAGAGGGCGGCTGTACAGCTCCTATAGGCGCGTTGGCTAAAGTAAATGGGAATATGCTAGAACTTGAAGCTGGATTATTTAGCTTAGATGGAAAACAAAAGTTTTTAATCCAGGAATCTACGGCATTAGAACAGGTAGAAGGCTTTGGGAAAAAATGCGCTCAATCAGTTTTGAATCAAGGAGGCAAATTGCTGATGGAAGAGCTTCGTAAAGTCTTGTGATATGCCTGCTGTGCTCTCTACAAAATTGTTATCTCCTGCTCAAAAAAATTTGCTTCTCAACGCCAATCTTAGCCTAACTGAGTACAATGCTATCAAAACAGAAGCTTTAGAAATACCTGATTCTGTTTCAGAAAAAGAATATCCTAATGCAATTATTACGAGTCAAACTACAGTTGATTTTATTCAAAGTTATAAACTAGGGCGGTGTTTTTGTGTAGGTCAAAAAACAGCAAAAAAACTCCAATCATTAGGTTTTGATGTAGAACAAGTAGCAGATAATGCAAAAGCACTGGCTTCATCAATTTTAGAAAACTATTCTGAACTCACATTCACTTACTTTGGTAGTTTGAAACGCCGACCAGAGCTTTCTAAGACACTTAAACAATCAAACATAAGACTAGATGAAGTATTTATGTATGATACTCATAAAGTTCCAAAATCATTCCACAGATCTTTTGATGCGGTCCTTTTATTTAGTCCCTCTGGTGTTGAAAGTTATTTTGAAGCAAACCCCTCTTCAAAATCAAAACTGATTTGCATAGGCCCAACCACACTGGCATCTGCAAAAGATTATTCAAAGAATGCTTTTATGTCCAATACAACTTCAGTAGAAAGTGTCATTGTAAAAGCAGTAAACCTCTTAAAACCAAAAAATCCCGCTGTATAGCGGGATTTTAAGTAGTCATAAATTTTAGTGATTATTCAAAATCTGAATCGCTAACGCCTTCATTGAATTTCACTTCCTCTAATTTAATGTCGATAGTTTGTGGTCCAATATTCTGACTTAGAGTCATCGGCAACATCACACCATTCTTTTCTTGATAATCTAAATAAGAAATCATAGAGGTTGCTTTTTGTCCCATTTGTTCAACTGTGGTTTCTGTTCCCACTTTTAAACCAGATTCTATACTGTAAAATTCTCTTACATTGTCTGTAAGTTTCACAACATAAGCATCTTCACCATTAACATTTTCAATTCCAACAAGTTCTGCTCCTTCATTAACAGTCAACTCTGGAAATAATCCTGAAGTCACTTTGGTGTCTTTGATTTGCTGCTCGGTCATGTCCATTTTTTGGCCTTGAGCAGCAGCATATCCTTTCTCACCATCAAAGACTTGTTTGCTTAGCGTCATACCATTCATTTCGACCAAAGTAAGAGATTTCCCACCTTCTGCAGCTTTGCTGGTAAAGGATAAAGACATGCCTTGAACACTAGCACTTCCTTTCATCATCATGGAACTGACCTTAGCTAAAGTTTCTTCACCGCCAATAGCTTCGATGTAATCGTTGTAAACCGTTTCAACCGTTACGCCTTCAGGAAGGTCTTTTTTAAATTCTGGCTTATCGATTTTTTCAGTCTCTTTATTGAAATACAAGACCGGAACATTCTTGCCGTTGTACTCGATCTTCTCAAGGTTTTCTGCGATCTCAGAACCTTTACCTGCAACAACGATTTGCATCTGGTCAGTTTTCAAATACTTTTGTGCTACTCTTTGAATATCTTCCTGAGTCACCGCATTGATCTTTTCAAGGTAAGTTTCGTAAAAATCGTCTGGTAAATTTTCAGTCTCAATGTCTAGCGCATAATTCGCTACAGTAGAGGGCTGTTCTAATCGCATCACAAATGTTCCTGCAAATTTCTTCTTAGTGTCTTCAAGTTTATCTGCATCTACCTTTTCATTTCTTATCCTATCAATTTCCTTCATGAATTGAACCACAGCACTATCAGTCACCGCGTTTCTTACTCCCGCAGAAGCTCTAAATCTGGAAGCATATCGATCATCACCTACGCTTGATCTAGCTCCGTAAGTGTAACCTTTGTCTTCTCTCAAATTCATGTTGAGGTAACTTCCAAAACTTCCTCCTAAAATTTGATTCATCACAATCACAGGAAAGTAATCAGGATCTGCCTTTTTAAGATCTACCGTATTTTGAACGATGATCTCACTTTGTACTGCATTTGGCATATCTACCAAATTGATTTGAGTATACTGAGCTGGTTTAACAGAAGGAATTGTAGTATTTGGAGGAGTGGCTTTTTTCCAGTCTCCAAATGTACTCTTCACGATTTTTTTAGCGTCCTTTTTTGAGATATCACCGACCAATACCAAAAAGGCATTTTCTGGTACAAAATAGTTTCTGTATGCGTTTTTTACATCCTCTAGAGTGATGTCTTCCACACTTTCTACAGAGACATATTGTCCATAAGGATGATTTGACCCATAAGCCTGGCTACTACTCAACCTAGAAGCAATGGTCCCAACATCGTTTTGATTGGACTTCAAACCTTCTATCAATTTTGCCTTTTCGCTTTCGAATTCTTCTTGAGTGAATTCGGGTTGTAAAGCCCCTTCAGCCATAAGCTCCATCACCCGAGGGAAGAATTTAGACAATGAGCTCGCATAGGCGCTCTCGGAACCAAAATTGATTGTAGCTCCTAAAAAGTCGATTTCCTCATTGAATTCGTCTTTACCCGTTTTTTTAGTTCCGGTTCCCAAAAGACTGGCCACCATTGCCTGTGTTCCTGGTTTTTTCTGGGTATAAGGCTTATTGTCTATTATTAGTCTGGCAGAAACTCTAGGTAACTTATTATTTTCGACCACGAGCACTTTAAGGCCATTGCTTAAGGTAAACTCATCTGGCTCTCCAATATTAACTTTTGGAGCAGGTCCTGGTTTTGGCATTTGAGATCTATCGATCTGAGCAGAAGCACTCATACCAATCAGGCACACTATTAGTATTGCTATTATTTTTTTCATTTTGGTTGTTTTATTCGTTTGGTTCAGGTAAATAGTCTAACTCGAGTCTTTGGTTTTCCTGTAGGTATTTGTTGGCAACCTCTTTTATTTCTTCTCTTGTAATACTTCTATAGATTTCGATTTCTTCGTTAATCAAATCTGTATTACCATAAAGCATTTGGTAGGTTGCTAATGAAGCAGCTATTCCTTGAATGCTTGAGTTCGAGTTCACAAATCTGTTTTCAAATTTATTTTGAAGTTTTTGATATTCTCTTTCAGAAATCAACTCGGTCTGAAGCTTTTCAATTTCTTCATCCATAACATCCCTTAAAGTTGAAAGTTTTGTATCTCCTAGTGGTAATGCTCCAATAAGATAAGTTCCGTAGTCCTCCTGACTTCTGGCAAACGCAAGCACTTGTAACGCAATCTTTTCGTCATCTACCATTCTATTGTACATTCTAGAACTCTTCCCATCGGTTAAAACTGAAGAAATCATATCCAATACATAAGCGTCTCTGTCTTTCATAGAAGGTGTTCTGTAGACTAGAGCTGTTAAAGGAAGTTGAATGTTACTGTCATAATCTGTAGCAACAATTTTCTCTTCAATAGGGTCTTCTTGGATATCAACTCGTTCTACTTCTGGACCTGATTTGATAGGTCCAAAGTAGTCTTTAATCATTTTTTTGGTCTCAGATACATCAATATCACCAGCAACAACTAATGTAGCATTGTTAGGTACATAATATTTATCAAAAAATGCTTTAAATTCATCAAGCTTCGCTGCATCCAAATCTTCCATAGTCCCTATGACTGAATTTTTGTAAGGATGCTTTTCAAACATATAAGGATTAATACCTGTTGAATAAGCAACTTTACCGTAGGGCGCATTGTCAATCCTAGATCGCTTCTCTTCTTTTACAACTTCATTTTGAGTATCCACTCCAATTTGATTGATCACGGGATGAAGCATACGCTCAGACTCCATCCATAAGCCAAGCTCTAAGGCATTAGAAGGAAAAGTTTCATAATAATAAGTACGGTCCTGAGTTGTGTTGGCATTATTGCTACCTCCATTAGCAGATACAATATCGAACCATTTTCCTCTTTCAATATTTTCGGTACCTTCAAATAAAAGGTGCTCGAAGAAGTGAGCAAACCCTGTTCTTCCAGGGGCTTCATCTTTTGCACCCACATGGTACATTACTCCAACTGTAACAACGGGAGCTGAGTTATCTTGATGTAAGATCACGTGCAGACCATTGTCTAAGTCGTACTCTGTAAACTCCACCTTCTGGGCGTGAGCCAGCGTGATGAAAAATACAAAAACTGATAACATAAAAGTTTTAGTCATTTTTGTTTGGTTTTGATTTAATTTATAGGTCTAAAAATACGGAAAATGTTACAAGGCCTGTAAAAAAATTTTGATTCTAGTAAATACTTAAGAGTTTATTAATTCATGAAATTAATTCTTAGCCATTTGTAATTTTAATATATTAGCACCATAAATTAAACCTATGAATCGATTTGTACTTTCTGTTAGATTTGGTATAGCACTTACTTCCTCGCTGATTGCATATTTTTTAGTTTTATCTTTATTTGGTTTTCATACTAATCCACTCTTCAGTTTATTTAACGGAGTAATTACTGGATTTGCTATTTATGAAGCCATCAAGTATAAGCGTATTGAAAAAAGAGAGGATTATACCTATACATCAGGATTTCAGGCAGGAATAGTTACAGGGTTTTTAGCTTCTATCTTATTTACCATCTTCATGGCCGTATATGCCACTGAAGTAGATCCTGAATTTATTAAAAAAATAGCAGGAACCTTTTCAAAATCTTATGATATTGGCGTAGGTGTGTTTTGCTTCACTGTATTTCTATCTGGATTGGCAACCTCTATTGTCTTAACCCTTTCTTTTATGCAGCTTTTCAAGCATAAAATCAAAGAGTAATTTTCAGTAAAATTAGACTTGACGGTTTAATTTTTAAATCCTATATTTGCAAACTATTTTAGTAAAACTCAATAACTAAACACTATGTATGCAATTGTAGAGATAGCAGGGCAGCAATTTAAAGTTGCGAAAGACCAGAAAGTGTTTGTTCACCGTCTAAAAGAAGACGAAGGTACCAATGTATCTTTTGATAAAGTTCTTTTACATGCAGATGGAGACAACGTAACACTTGGCGCCCCGGCTATAAACGGTGCTTCTGTTAGCGCAAAAGTCGTTAAGCACCTGAAGGGAGACAAAGTAATTGTCTTTAAAAAGAAAAGAAGAAAAGGTTACCGTAAGAAAAATGGTCATCGCCAGTACCTTACTGAAATTCAGATTGAAGATATTTCAGTTTCTGAAGGATCATCAAAAACCAGTTCTTCTAAGAAAAAAGAAGAGAAAAAATCTGAAACTAAAGCTGAACCAAAGAAAGCTGAAGCCAAAGCTTCAAATGATTTGAGTAAGCACACAGTAGCAGAACTTAAAGAAATGGCTAAAGAAAAAGGCCTAGAAGGATACTCTGCCTTGAAAAAAGCAGAATTGATAGAATTATTAAGTAAGTAACATAATATCAAAAACTAAACATCATGGCACATAAGAAAGGTGTTGGAAGTTCTAAAAACGGAAGAGAATCAGAATCGAAACGTTTGGGCGTTAAGATTTTTGGAGGACAGGCTGCAGTCGCTGGTAACATTATTGTAAGACAAAGAGGAACTGCTCACAAACCAGGAGACAACGTTTACGCAGGAAAAGACCATACTTTACATGCAAAAATTGACGGAATCGTTCATTTTAAGAAAACTAAAGATGACAAATCTTTTGTTCACGTAAAGCCTTACGAAGCTTAGTAAGCATCGTTTAATTCATAAAAAGCCCTTTGATAAAAAATCAAAGGGCTTTTTAAATTATTACATATTTTTGTCCTTGCTCTTAAAACCAGGCATTCCAAGGAATTCTTGATAACATCAAAAGTAGAGCTAGCGCATAAAAAATAGCGATTGTTCTAAATTTCTTATTTGAGGCTAGCTTTTTCTTGTGCTTACTATAACCAACTGTAATCAATACGATTGTGACAATCATCGTTAGCGGGTGCTCAACCAGGTATAACCTTAAAGTACTATCCCCCATGACACCTTTCATTCCAACCTCAGAAAACGCCTGGAAATAAGGACTTACAAAATATAGCACTAAACCAATTAACAACTGCAAGTGGGAAACGATCAGAGTGAATAGCGAAATTCTAAAATCCTGAGGCCCAAAAGATTTCTTTCCAAGCGTCTTAATGATGGCATTAAAAGTAGCTAAAACAAGCACCAGAAGGACTAAATAAGCCCAATAGGAGTGAACAATCTGAATAACTTCGTACATAATTTATTATTTATTATTTTCAAATAGAGCTTTCAACTCGGTGGCATCCTTAGGCTTCATCTTCCCTGCAAGGACTAAACTCAACTGTTTACGTCTGAGCGCAGCATCAAACCTTTCTTTTTCAAGCTTTGTTTGAGGTTCGATTTTAGGCACCGGCACCGGGTTTCCTGTATCATCTACAGCAACAAAGGTATAAATCGCTTCATTGGCTTTGGAGCGTCTTCCACTTTCTCGATCTTCAATCCAAACATCAAGAAAAATTTCCATAGACGTTTTAAAGTTTCTGGACACTTTTGCTTCTACAGTGACCACACTCCCCAGAGGGACTGCTTTATTAAAAGCCACATGATTGACAGAGGCAGTCACTACAATTCTTCTCGAGTGTCTTCTGGCAGCAATACTTGCTGCACGATCCATTCTTGCTAACAATTCTCCACCAAATAGATTATTGAGCGGATTGGTTTCACTAGGCAATACTAAATCGGTGAGTGTCGTTTTAGAATCCTCAGGATGTTTTACTTCCATTTCAATTTTTTGCAAAGATAGGTTTTGTTGTGTTAAGCCTAGCTTAAAGTTGCTTCACATATAACCAGGCTTCAGGATTTTCTAGAGTTTTAATTTTCCTTAATTGCAATAGAGCCTCAGTCCTATTCTGAAAACTCGAAAAAGCAACTTGATATAAACCATAAGCATTCTGGTCTATCATTCTTGCATTATAGCCTTTAGCTTTTAGTAAATTGATCTTCTTCTCTGCGTTAGCCTTCACTCTAAAAGCTCCAGCTACGATATGATATTTTGGGCGAATGGCCTCAATATTTGTTGAGGTGAGAGGTATTTCTGAAAGCGTGTAATTAAATTCAGCATTCTGAATTCGCTCTTGAATCAAAGACTCTGCTTTTTGAGCCTCAGAATCATTATAAGAAATTAGATAATTATTATACTGATAAATTCCAGCAAAGCTAGCTATACTTAATGCTAAGATACCGACAGCTGCATATTTAAAATAAGATTTTTTACCGGCACTTTCTTCTGCATTAGAATGAGGCAAATGGATTACTTTCTTGTTCTCGATTTCTTCCTTGTCTTTGGAATTTTCTATAACAAGATCGGAGTTACCAGTAGCAACTTGATTCAACATAATTTGATCCAAACCAAAGGCATCCACAAAATAGTTAATACTGGTTTCTGGTTCAAAAGAAAGTTTATCTTCTTTATCTAAGTAAAAGCATCCCAATTGAGATATTTCTAATTGCCTTTCGACCTCTAAAGCAGAATTAAAGTCTTTCACAAATAAGGCAATCTTGTGTTTTGCACTTTCAAAATCCATAGACTCCCCTTTAGCAATGGTTTCTGCTAAAAGGCCATCATGGCTTTGGATGGATTTATTGAAGGTAAGTGATCTTGTTGGCGGAATAAACTGATGAGACTTTTCAAGATATTGAGAGGAAGTAAACTGAGTTATAAATGCTCCAAACCCAGGAACAATAACACATTCATACCTATAAAGTAATTGCTTGATATACTCTTCTACTCTCATATAAACAAAGTTAAATTTTTTACTTACATAAGCAACAGACTAATTCAAATAAGAGAAAATATTTTCTAAAACTTTAATTTTAACCCAGAGTAAATACCGAAGAAATAGGGTTGAAAGTCGGAAGCACTACTTTGAAATGTATTGATTTGATATAAAAATTTAGGCTCAAGATTAAAAGACAACTTCTTAGAAAAATTATAATCCATACCTACACCAAAATTGGCACTAAAGCTTAATGCATTTATGTTTTGTGCTTCACCTATACTAGAAGATCTTCCGGCTTCTTCAAAAAAGACTTCATTGTTATTTAAAAGATAGGTACTAGCGCCACCTAATAAATGGATACCAATCTTACGGTCTACAACCGCATATTGTATTTCCAGAGGAACTTCCAAAAATCCTAATTCATGACTCAAAGCTCCTATTGAATTTAAGGATGTAGCCTCACCAAAAGCAGAGTTAGTCACTTGAGCTGGATTATTTGAAGCAGACATAAGAGTGACTTCTCCAATCAGGTCTGTTTTAATATTGCGATTACTAGAAGAATTAGGCCTGAAAGATGAGGTAGACAGGAGAACATCCTGGGTATTATAACCCATAGCAACCTGATTGACTCCAGTTCTAATTTTTATCTTTTTATTAATGGCATAGGCCACATTAACTCCATAAGAAACGTTAGGATTACTTGAGGTTTTCCCCTGAAGACTGGATTCTAAGGGGTTTCCTCCATTAAAAGAATTCATAAAAACAGGAGCCACGTTGGGTTTTATTTCCCAGGGCCGATCTACAGTGGTATCTGAAACTTCAGCAACAAGTTCCTCCTCTGCTATCACATCAAATATGGACTTTTTATTCAAGCTTTGTTTTGCAGTGCTTTTGTTTTCTCCAAGCAGTGTTGAAGAAATAAAGGATTTATTTTGTAGGCTGATCGAAGAATTTTGTAATCGATTAATCTCTTCAGCCCTTGTATTGCTAAAAGAGGTAGTGACCGCAGAAGGATTTACATTCTTTTGAGAAGGACTTTCAATCGACACTTGGAATGCAAATTTTTTATCGATAGCATTGTTAAAAGTAGACAAGTTTCTGTCAACAGAGGAGAAGCTAAACTTGGCAGGTCTAATATTAAGAGATTTGGAATTAAAATTAGAGCTATTAGAATTATTATCATTTAAAGAGGAAGCTACAGTCATGCTGCTTTTAGATGAATTATAGTAGAAAGTACCGATAGAAATGAAAATAGCCAAAATAGCCGCTACGGAAGCAGCCTTCAACCACCAGACAGGTAATAAACGCTTCTTTTTCTTTTGGTCCAAACGCTTTTCAATGCCTTCCCATACTTTTGACGATGGAGATTCCTGAAAATCTTTCAGACCTTCTTGAAATAAGCGCTCTATGGGTTTAGAAGGTTTCATTTAATTAAATTCAACTTTTTTTAAAGATTCATTCATTGCGTTAGCCTTATTTATTTTTCGTCTTAATAGGTCTTTAGCGCGTGATAAATTTGATTTCGAGGTCCCTTCTGAAATACTGAGCTTTTTAGCAATTTCCTTATGAGAAAATCCATCTAAAGTGTAAAGATTGAACACCATCCTGTAACGATCAGGCAAGCCCTGGATGCATTCAAGCAGAAACTGAAGTGAATACTCCCGGTCATCTACTTGTAAATCTTCAGCTTTTAGAGCGTCTTCATTAACAAGCTCAAAAACTTTCTGACCCCTGTAACGCTGTAAACAAATATTGATGGTAATTCGTTTTAACCAACCTTCAAAAGATCCCTTATGTTCAAATTGATGTATTTTGTCGAAAATTTTAATGAAAGCATCCTGTAAATTATCTTCAGCTTCAGAATAATTTCGGGAATATTTTAAAGAAATACTAAACAGGACCTCAGAAAACATCTCATAAAGCAGCTTCTGCGACCTTTTGTCGTTTTGCTTACATCGCTTTATAAGATTTTTAAGTTCCATACTAAGTTATTCTTCCACAACCACGTCTTTATCTATATAAACAGGTTCGCCTTCACTAGTTTCTCCGCTTAAAAACTTAAATGTAAAATCTGAATCGAAATCATTGGTGAAATCCACCTCTCTCAAAATACCTTCTGATTCTTCATTACAATTAGTAGCTTGTGTGAAAATAGTGATTGCTCTCACAAAAAGCAAGCTATCTCCCTGTTTTGCAGAATCGAAGCTTGAAAACGTATGACAATTGGAGTCTCTTTGGAATGTGATTTCCAGATTATAAGTCTCTCCTAAAACCATAGTGTCTGGTACATTGGCAGCTAAGATTGCAGAAACCTGAGAGGTTTGAAAAAAGCCGTCATCATTTACCTCGCAGCTTACCAATACAATGGAAGATAAAAAGCCTAGGATAAAAAGCCTACTTAAAAATTTCATTATTGAAGTGTTTATCTTTAGACGTAGTGATACTACGAAGGTTGCGTTAAATAAAAATTTAATTCTCATAAAAAAACCGATGTTATCAACATCGGTTTTTAAATAAATATAAATCCTTTAGCTTACTCTTCAGACTTTGCTATTTTAATTGCTTCTACAATCTTAGTTTCCAACTCTTCCATGAGTTCCGGGTTATCCAGCAAAAGCGTTTTTACTGCATCACGTCCCTGACCGAGTTTGGTGTCTTCATAACTAAACCAGGATCCTGCTTTTTTGATGATCTCATAATCTACACCAATATCGATAATTTCACCTATTTTAGAAATTCCTGTTCCGTACATGATATCAAACTCTGTCATTTTGAAGGGTGGCGCCACTTTGTTCTTCACCACCTTCACACGGGTTTTATTACCCATCACATCACTGTTTGAGTTTTTAATTTGAGTTGATCTTCTGATGTCTAATCTTACCGAAGCGTAAAATTTCAGAGCATTACCACCCGTTGTGGTTTCTGGATTTCCAAACATTACTCCAATTTTTTCTCTCAACTGGTTGATGAAGATGACTGTACAATTGGTTTTGCTAATGGTAGACGTCATCTTTCTCAACGCCTGAGACATTAGTCTGGCATGAAGACCCATTTTGGAATCTCCCATTTCCCCTTCAATCTCACTTTTTGGCGTTAAGGCTGCAACCGAGTCAATCACGATAATATCGATAGCCCCAGATCGAATCAAGTTTTCGGCGATTTCCAAAGCCTGCTCTCCATGATCGGGCTGTGAAATAATCAGATTGTCGATATCGATATTGAGGTTTTTTGCATAAGTCCTGTCAAAGGCATGCTCAGCATCTATGAATGCAGCAATACCTCCAGCTTTTTGTGCTTCTGCAATCGCATGTAAGGTCAGTGTGGTTTTACCTGAAGATTCTGGTCCGTAAATTTCAATGACTCGTCCTCTTGGATAGCCACCTACCCCTAAAGCAAGGTCCAAACCTAATGAACCCGATGAAATAGCATCTACATCTTGCACCGCCTGATCGCTCATTTTCATGACCGTTCCCTTACCATAAGTCTTGTCTAATTTATCTAAAGTAAGTTGTAATGCTTTTAATTTTGCATCTTTCTCGCTATTTTCTTTTGCCATATTTTATTGAATTCGTTTTTGTAAAAATAGTATTTCTTTTTAATATTGAACCGGAGTTACGCAACCATTCAATAAAAGTGTATCTTCCAAATAAACAATAGTATTTGAAATTTCTTAGAAAGACATCTATAACTAACACGCACGGCATTTCGGTTTCGTTTATAACCGTATGCAGCTGTAAAATCGACGGGGGCTGACGTTGTTTTATTTTTGATTAACTATTAAAAATGTATAACAACGAATTAGCCAAACCTTGTTGTTTTTTACAACATTTTGAAAAAGCCTCTTCATTAGAGGCTTTTTTCATTAATACTTTACCCTCAAAATATTTTTAACTCTTTTTAACATTTAGCCCCTTTTTTAGACGACTTATCTAAAAAGCTTGCTATATATTTGCACTATCATCTGCCACATATTGGTGTGTGATTTATAAAGAAGAGGCGAGAGACAGGCTCCGTGACCCTCGGCAACCTCAACATAGTGTTGAAAGGTGCTAATTCCTGCCCAAAAAGGGACATATAAATTATAGGAAAAATGAACTTGTATTTTTTAAACACCTCGGCATCTATTCTTTTCAACATTGCGTTGAGCACAATCTTTAGTACATCTCTTACATTCTCATCTCGAATGCGTATGCCTATGTCGTATTGTTTTCGAATGTACGCATAGGCCTATTTCTTAACTATTTCATTTAGCTCTCACCTTCTATTCTGAAGGTTTTACGAGTCACACCATTTTATAAATCTTAATTCATTCATAATTATGTCTACTCCATTAAAATTTGAAAGTTTACAACTGCATGCAGGACAAACTGCAGATCCAACCACAGGTTCCATTGCCGTTCCGATTCATCAAACGTCTTCGTATCAATTCCATAATTCCAAGCATGCAGCTAAGCTCTTTGGCTTGGAAGAGTTCGGAAATATCTATACCCGAATCATGAATCCGACTAACGATGTGTTTGAAAAACGTATTGCCGCTTTAGAAGGGGGTGTGGCAGCAGTTGCCACCTCGTCTGGACTAGCGGCTCAATTTCTTGCCCTGACCAATATTCTGGAAGCTGGAGATAACTTTGTCTCTACGTCTTATGTTTATGGCGGGACTTATAATCAATTTAAGGTCACCTTTAAAAAACTGGGCATCGAAGCTCGCTTTGCTAATGGTGATGAACCCAGCTCTTTTGAAGCCTTAATCGACGATCACACCAAAGCCATTTACTTGGAAACTATCGGTAATCCTGAATTCAATATTCCAGACTTTGAAGCCATTGCTAAAATTGCTCAAAAGCATCATCTTCCGCTAATTGTCGATAATACCTTTGGAGCTGGTGGCGCCATTGCTCAACCTATAAAACATGGTGCCAATATTGTCACCAGTTCTGCCACCAAATGGATTGGTGGACACGGCAATAGCATAGGCGGTGTGGTCGTTGATGCTGGAAATTTCAACTGGGCCAACGGTAAATTTCCTGGATTTACAGAGCCTTCTGAAGGGTATCACGGACTTAAATTCTGGGAGGTATTTGGTGAAGACAATGCTCTGGGACTCCCTAACGTAGCATTCGCGATCAAGGCCAGAGTAGAAGGTTTGAGAGATTTTGGTCAATCTATAAGTCCATTTAATTCGTTTCTACTCCTCCAGGGTCTGGAGACCTTATCTCTAAGAACTGAACGGCATTCTGAAAATGCTTTAAAAGTTGCTAAATACCTGGAAAATCATTCTAAAGTGGAATATGTGAATTATCCGGGGCTGGAGAGTTCTGCGTATCACGAAAACGCTAAAAAATACCTGCAGAGAGGCTTTGGAGCAGTGCTGTCCTTCAAACTGAAAGCAAGTTTGGAAGAAGCCGACCAGCTTGTAGATGCCTTAAAGTTAATTATCCATACCGCTAATGTAGGTGATGCCAAAACCTTAATCATTCATCCCGCTTCTACCACACATCAGCAGCTTAATGACGCAGAGCAAAAGGCAGCTGGGGTGTTTCCAGGATTGCTAAGAATTTCAGTTGGCATTGAGCATATAGATGATATTATCGCTGACCTTGATCAGGCACTTTCACAACTAAAAACACAGTAAATATGAGTATTTCAAATTTTTCAATCAACGGGTCGAGCCTCAATTCGACCTTATATAAAGGAAGTTCCAGACATTTTAATTTTTTAGTTGATGAACCTGAAGAACTTGGTGGCCAGGATCTGGCGGCCAATCCTGTAGAGTATTTGCTAGCCGGTTATGCTGGTTGTCTTAACGTGGTGATCAATCTGGTGGCCAAAGAACTCGGCATTAGGATTTATGATATGACCATCAACATCAATGGAAATATAGAGACCTCGACATTTTTAGGAATTGACACAGAAGGAAGAGCTGGTTTCCAATCTCTGGATGTGGACATCGATTTTGTGACCAATGCCACACAGGAAAGCATAGATTTTTTGCTTAAGAACGTCAAGCAGCGTTGTCCTATCAATGACAATTTAAGCCACACCACTCCTATTCATTATCATATCCGTAAGTCCTCCTACAAGCAAGAAGTCGATGCCTAAAACATTTAAATATCAAGATTCATTTCAGCTAGAAAACGGTCAGTGTTTACCAGAACTAGAAATCGCTTATACTACTTTAGGTAAACTTAATCCTGAAGGCTCCAATGTGATCTGGATCTGCCATGCTTTAACCGCTAATGCCAATCCTGAAGACTGGTGGCCAGGACTATTTGAAAAAAAAACAGGAATCGATTTGGATAATTATTTCATCGTGTGTGCTAACACTATTGGTTCTTGTTACGGGAGTAGCGGCCCTCAAAGCATAAACCCTAAGACTCATACTATTTATGGGTTGGATTTTCCAAAATTAACTATTCGTGATATTACAAAAAGCCTGATTCTTTTAAAAGAGGCTCTGGGAATTTCAGAAATCCAGTTTATGATGGGGGGTTCAATGGGTGGAATGCAGGCCATGGAATGGGCTATTCAGCAACCTGATGACATCAAGAACTTGATTTTACTGGCCACCAATGCCAAGCATTCGTCCTGGGGAATTGCCTTAAATGAAACTCAGCGCATGGCGATTGAGTCGGATCCTACATTTTATAAAAATGAGGAAAAAGCTGGCAGAAAAGGACTGGAAGCTGCCAGAGCGATAGCCCTGTTGAGTTATCGAAATTATAATACTTACCGCTCAACACAGATCGATGAACCAGACACTTTAGATCAATTTAGAGCCTCCTCTTATCAAAATTACCAAGGGAAGAAACTCTCCGATCGCTTTGATGCGAAATCCTACTGGTATTTGTCCAAAGCCATGGACAGTCATGATGTGGGCAGAAACCGAGGAGGTTTGGGGCAGGCCCTTTCAAAAATCAAAGCTAAAACGCTGGTCATCGGCATTCAAAGCGATTTGCTATTCCCTGTTCAGGAACAAGATTTTCTAGATGAACACATATCTAATTCAGAACTGGAGATCATCGATTCCCCTTATGGACACGATGGCTTTTTAATTGAAGTAGATATCATCAAAACCTTATTAAAAAAACATTTTAAACTATAAATCATGCCTCAAGAACTTACAATTGGACTTTTTGGATTTGGAAGCGTTGGCTCTGGAATCTATCATGTCTTAAAGAAGAAGAATATTCCTAACCTCAATCTTAAAACGATCGTGGTAAAGAACCCAGAAAAACCCAGGTCTATCAGCGCCAAGCATTTCAGTTACCGACCGGAAGATATCTTAGACGACAGGAAAATCAATGTGGTTTTGGAGTTAATAGACGATGCGGATGCTGCTTATTTTATCGTAAAGCAAGCTTTAAAAAATCATAAGCACGTTGTCACAGCTAATAAAAAAATGCTGGCCCATCATTTTGAGGAACTGGTCACCTTGGCTCAGAAACAAGGAGTCAGCCTGCTTTATGAAGCTTCAGTTTGCGGAAGCATACCTGTCATCAGGACGCTGGAAGAGTCGTTCGATTATGATACTGTAAACTCTCTAAAAGCCATTAGTAATGGCACTTGCAATTATATACTCACCCGGTTATTTCAGCAGCCACAGCCCTTTGAAGACATCATCACTGACGCCCAGAAGCATGGGTTTGCAGAGTCGGACCCTACCCTGGACATCGATGGCTGGGACTCTAAATACAAACTTATCATTTCAAACTATCATGCCTTTGGAGTGTTGAACCGCACGGAAGATATTTTGAATGTAGGGGTACGCCACGTGAAACCAGAGGATATCGAATTTGCCAAGGAAAAGGATTTAAGTATCAAATTAATTGGCCATTCTAAAGTTGTAGATGGGAAACTGGAAGCTTATGTCGCTCCCCAGTTTATCCCAACTTCTGAACCCATCACTTCCATTGCGTTTGAAAACAACGCCGTAGAAATCAATGCTGACTTTGCCCATCAACAGTTGCTCCAGGGAAAAGGAGCTGGCAGTGTACCAACGGCTAGTGCTGTGCTTTCAGATGTGACCTCCTTGCTTAAAGATTATGCTTACCCCTATTCCAAAGCCCGTCAAAACACAATTGAACCAACAAGTGCCAACCATGACATCCGCTTTGATGACGAAAAGCTTATCAAAGTTTACATTTCAGCTTACGACAGAGCAGACTTGCAGCCGTTTAAGTTCAAAACTGACCTTGTTTGTGGCACTCAAAAGCAACTTCAGTATAAAATTGGAAACATTTCGATTAAGAATCTAAAACAGCAACTAATGCATTCAAACTCTAAGGTCTTTATTGCAGTGTTTCCAGATTGAAGATTGGAGATTGGGGATTTGAGATTTGGGATTTGGGATTTGAGATTTTGTCATTTCGATAGAGCAAGGAACGGGCGACGAGAGATCTAAAATATGAATTAAAAATTAATAATTCTTAATTAGAATTTCGTGACACACCTCTCAAGCTTCCCTCAAGAGAAGAAAGTTTTTTTCGAAATCACAATCACGGTTTTCCCTTGAGGGAAATGCCGAAGGCAAAGGGTATTAAACAGCTGCAAAATCTATTTAATAAAAATTTAAAACCTCAAATCGAAAATCATTGATCATTATTCTAAAATCAGATATCCTAAAAATCATACCTTTGCATTTTAATACATTTCTTTTAACTCAATATCAATTGTTCCTGGTAATAAGCTGAAATAAAAATGATGATTTTTTTCTTTATTTAAAAACATAAAATTAAAGCATAGCCTTAGCTACGTTTTCATTTTATGTTGCAGAAGAAAGGAGAAAAGGGTGTTTTTATCAGTTGATTATAAGGAAAAATTGATATCAAAATTAGTATAGCATGCAACTGTACAATAAACTAAGTTCAAAGGAAAGGGAACAGCTCATTGAAGATGCTGGAGAAGAACGTCTGACCCTTTCTTTTTATAAGTACCATCAACTCGAAAATCCCAAAGCCTTTAGAGACTTTCTGTTCCTGAACTGGAATAAACTCGACGTTCTCGGTCGTATCAACGTGGCTCATGAGGGCATCAACGCCCAATTATCGGTGCCCGCCAGAAAATTTGAAGCGTTCAAAACCTTTCTGGACAGCATAGATTTTTTAAAGGACGTGAGGCTCAACATCGCCATAGAGCATTACGATAAGGCCTTTTTAAAATTAAAGATCAAAGTCAGACCCAAAATCGTACACGACGGGCTAAACGATGCCACCTTCGATGTGACCAATAAGGGTGTGCACGTAGATGCTGTGAAGTTCAACGAACTCATAGAAGATCCGAACACTGTTTTGGTGGATATGCGCAATCATTACGAAAGCGAAATCGGGCATTTCAAAAATGCTGTGACACCCGATGTGGATACCTTTCGCCAGTCGCTGGACATCATCGAAGCCGACCTAAAAGACCACAAAGAAGACAAAAACCTGGTGATGTATTGTACCGGGGGCATTCGCTGCGAAAAAGCCAGTGCTTACTACAAGCACAAGGGCTTCAAAAAAGTCTATCAGTTGGAAGGTGGCATTATCGAATACGCCCGACAGGTGAAGGACAAGAACCTGGAAAACAAATTCTACGGAAAAAACTTTGTGTTTGACGATCGCCGAAGCGAAAAAATCTCCGACGATGTCATTGCCAAATGCCACCAGTGTGGAAAAGCCTGCGACACCCACGTGAACTGCGCCAACGACGGCTGCCATTTACTGTTTATTCAATGCGAGGAATGCGCGAAGAAAATGGACGGCTGCTGTTCAGAACACTGCCAGGATATCGTGCACCTGCCTTACGAGGAGCAAAAGAGATTAAGATCTGGCAGACCCGCTGGCAACCGGAAATTTAAAAAAGGCCGCTCACCAGTCTTAAAGTTTAAGTAATTACAAGCTTATTTTTAATCAAACTGTCCCCTTAAATACTTTTAAAAAGGTTTAGGGGGATTTTGTTTTGGGCTAACTTGAAGAGTGGCGATACATTGCTTAAGACTTAAGAGTTCACTTTAACATCCAGCTGGGGCAGGATGATAACTGAAGGACTAACGACCCAGGATCTATGGGTTTAGTCTCGACTAAAACTATAAAAACATAAGCTTCTCCCGTAACTGTTTCTAATAAAAGGTTACTTTTATAGACATAAAACGAGTTGTAAATAATTAGAGAAACATGGCATTAGAGTTATCAGATGAAAAGCTAAGTCAACTTATTCAAGAAATAGAAAAAGTTAGACGGAGAAAAGTGGTTGATTTTAAAAATCCTGATGATATTCAGTACTTAGATCCATTTGATAATCTAAGCAAAATAAAAGTCTCTAACAATCATTTAGTGCTAGGAAGGCGTGGTTGTGGTAAAACTACCTTGCTATTAACAACAATGAAAGATAATAATTCAGATTTTATTCTTCCCTTAGACTGTCAAGTATATAGAGAATGGAGTTCGGAAAAAACGATTATTGAAATTCTCTCAATTTTTATTGATAAACTGAAAATAAATGCCTTATAGTCAGAATCATATAAAAGTGCCAAAACAGAGTATGAAAAGAAGATTTAACGAACGAGAAGAGCCATATACATACGATAAATTTCTTTGGCTTTTATCTAGTTTAAAAAATCTACACTTCTATATAAATAAGTTAAAGGAACTTCCTGATGATCCTGTTCAAATAAATATCAAACAAACGAAAAAAGAATATTCCAGCCTCAATATAAATTCCGTCATGGAGCTAAAAGCAATATCGAAATTCAAGGCAAGTGGAAAGGTGCCAAGTCACTTTGTTCAATTAGAAGGCGACATTGAATTGTTAGCGGGATACAATAAAGACACACAAAATAAAAAACATAATGAAAAAGAAAACACTCAAGATTTGTCATTTAATAAGATGATAAAGAAATCAGAAAAATTAGATGATTTAATTTTATCTATATCTGACAGCTTTAGTTTGTTTTAGAATTGAATGATTGTAAAACAGTCTTATTTCTTGATGATTTTTACTTAATTGATTTAAATAAGCAACCGAGAATAATCCAATACTTGCATGATATTTATAAAAATGCAAGCCACAGTTCGTTTTGTTTTAAAATGTGCTCTATTCCAAATAGAACACGAATAAATAAAGATGGTAAAGCGGATTTCTCACTGAAAGACGATTTTTCACCTATACGACTTGACAAAGAACTATAAGATTTCGTTAATCTCAAGGATTATTTGATAAAAATCACGGCTAATCTAAATCCTAAGCTCGAATTAAATGGAAATGATATTTTAGGTCTCTTTAGTAATGAAGATGTCCTGAATTATACAACAGTTGCTACAGGTGGGGTTCCTCGAGATTTTTTAGTCATTCTTTCTGAATTAATAAAAATTGCCCGATTGGATACCTCAAGAAGTATAAAAAAGCAACATTTATACTCTGCCATCAGCGATTTAAAACAGGATAAAGAGCAAAATATAGAAATTGAGTCAGACATTTCTCCTGAAAAACTTAGAGAAGCATTAGAAATAATTGATAGAGAGATAATACGAGATCTTAAGACTAACGTCATTCTTTATCCTTCTCAATTGGCCAAGGAGCATAATGCACTTTTAAAAAACCTGGTAAATCTCAGGTATTTACATATTATCAATGAAAATACTACTTCGGAAAAAGTCAAGAAAGAAACCTTTGTTTCTTATTTAGTTGATATGTCCTTTTATGCCACAGGGAAAAGATTAAAACAAGGATTTGATTTCAGGCAATTTTGGCAACAAGATAGCTCTCAAAGACATATTTATTTGAGAAATTCTCCAATCTGGAGCTTTAAAAATGAAATTATTGAGAAATAACTAATTACAACAATACCTATACGCAATGCCCTGCAGGACAATGCCCATAGCCAAGTCCACTAAAACAAACCACAACCATGAAACAAAAGTTATTACCTAACTTTTACAAAAAGATCGGACTAAGCTTAGTCATTTTATCGGTCATAGGTTTAATTTTAAATCTATTCTACAGCGATGTGATCTCAATCGATCCTCAACTTCTCTAATGGATTTTTAAAAACCTCCTTCTTATCGCCCTGCTCCTCATAGCCTTTGCACAAGAGAAAGAAGAATCTGAAATAATGAATACAATGAGATTCGAAATACTGAAAGATTCTGTTGTAGTGGGTGGAGTGTTTATTCTTCTGGAATCCATCTCAGAATTAGCTTTTAATAATGGAGATTTAGATATAAGTTCTGGCTACGACATCCTGGTTATAATGCTTTTCTATTATGTCTTTACCTATAATTTTAAAAAGGGAGTGATTGCTAAAAGCTAGTTCAACTTAGTCTATGGAATTTTAATAGCTGAATCAAAAAAACTCAAAATTTAGATTAACTTTAGTAGCATCTATACATGCTTTTTAAGCTAGGCTAAAACATGATGACTTGAAAAAAAGAAATTGGAATAAATATGCCTTTGAGTTAATCTCCATTTTTGTGGTGGTGATTTCTGCATTCGCCCTCAATAATTGGAATGACAACCGCAAAGAAAAAAATGCCGAATCCAAGATTTTATTGGAGATTTATAATGGCCTGGAAAAAGACCTTATTGACGTAGGTCAAAACATTGATGGACACGAGCAGGGCATTAAATCCTGTGTATTTTGGAGAAAAGTCTTGCGGAATGAGACCGTAAACCTGGACTCCGTACAACAGCACTATTTCATCTTAACCAGAGATTTTATCTCTATCCAAAATACTTCTGGGTATGAAACTCTCAAATCTAGAGGCTTCGAATTGGTAGAAAACGATATCCTGAGATCTAAGATTATTTCTATTTACGAATTCGACTACCAGACTTTACGCAAGCTTGAAGAAGAATACAATGAAGTACAGTTTCATCAAAATTATTTTGAGAAGATAAATAACGTCATTGCTCCACACCTCAGCTTTAATCAAGATGGAGATATTTTAAGTATGGATTTACCTCTAAATATAAGTGACGTAGAAAAAAAGGTCCTGCTAAGTTATTTGTGGAAAATCCAAACCAACAGAAGGTTTGTTTTGAATACCTATATCGATGTACAAGATCATATAAAAGCTTTAATGGCAGATTTAGATCATGAGCTGAATAAATGAGTTTAACTTCTATATATAGTGTATGAGAGTAGGTCTTAATCTAGAGTCTTTGAAAAAACCTTAAAGACACAAAACGGATTTATGTGTTTGATTATGAGGAAATGATAGTGAAACAAAAAATGGCATCAATCAAGAAGTTACTTTGGGTGTTCATCATTGGAGTCGTTTGCTTTTCCATACTTCCCAACCTCTTTTCTGGGTATTGGCTTTTGGAGGTGTTCTCTAATTTTAAATTGCAGTACGCTGTTATCTCCATTGTACTATTAATTTGCTCCTTGTTGGTGTTTCAAAAGAAAAGCTTAGCCCTAATCATTTTAAGCATGAGTCTGCTCTGGAACGCCTATTATATCCTGCCCTATTACCTGACAAATACTACTAAAGTCGACATCAAAAAAGAGCTTAAGCTTTCAAGTGTAAATTTATGGTCTGGTAATAATGAAACTGACTTAGTTAAGAAGTACATCCTAGAAGAAGATCCTGATGTTTTAATCCTGATGGAACTTACTCCGGGCTGGGAAGCACAACTCAACACCATGATAATTGCTTATGAGTATAAGGAATTAGTGGCTCGAACTGATAATTTTGGTATCGCTGTGCTGAGTAAATTCCCGATGAAAAGTTCAGTTGAATATTTTGCAGAATCTACTAAGCCTTCTATTGTTGCAGATCTTAAAATTGAAAATGAAAAATTGACTTTGGTGGCGTCACATCCAGTACCTCCCCTCGGTCAGGCTGCTTTTGAAAGTAGAAATCAGCAGCTTTTAAGCATAATCAAAAATAGAGACAGGTTCTCGAAACACTTGGTCATTGCTGGTGATTTTAATACCTCTTCTTTCTCTAATCATTTTAGGAAATTGACTTCAGGAGACCTCAAAGACAGCAGAATAGGGTTTGGATTATTACCTACCTGGCCTGAAGACTCTCCTATTCTACAGACGACTCTGGACCATATGCTTGTTTCAGATTCTTTAAAAGTAATAGAACGTTCAACTGAATCTTCAATAGGATCTGACCATTTACCCATTTCAACCAAAATTGGTATACCTTAAGCCTTTTCTAAAGGCTGAGTCTTTTTCTCTTTCTTCTTCCGATTGGAAATATACACTCCCAATAAAATCACACTGCCGGCAGCTAACTGGAACAGGTTAAATTCTTCGCCATCTAAATAGCCCCAGAACAAAGCGACCACGGGAATTAAATACGTAACTGAGGTGGAAAATACGGGATTAGACAACTGGATCAGACGGTTAAATATAATTTTGGCCAAAGCCGTTCCCAACAAGGCTAAAATAGCCACATAAAGCAAGGAGGTTTGGACAGTCTCCTGTGCTAAAAATTCGGCTTCAAAAAAGCCGGTCACTCCCAAAATTCCAAGAGCAAAAGGAATCAACACCATAAACGAACCGGTCGCAATGCCTAAAGCTGAAATGTCTTCTAAATACGTCTTTAAGATATTGGCATTGAAGGCGTACATCAACGAAGCGATTACCGGTAGCGTCGCAAACCAATAATTCTGATTGGGATTGAGCGACGCTCCTGCAAGAATCAAAAGTACAGAGCCTACCAGACCAATCACTACCCCGATAAATTGTTTTTTGAAGAACTGTCGGCTAAAAAACAAAACCCCTGTAATTAAAGCTAGTAGCGGCACCGTTGAATTTAAAATAGAAGCAATAGCACTATCGATCTCGGTCTCCGCCATAGAAAACAACAAGGTAGGAAGCATGGTGCCGATAAAGCCTGAAATCACGATCCATTTCCACTGGTGTTTTTGGATTTGTTTGATTTTCTTAGAGCCGATGAGGGCCAGAAAGATTCCGCAAATGAGAACTCTTAAGGCGGTTAATTGAAGAGGAGAAAACCCCTCTAAGCCTTTTTTGATCAGGATAAAAGAACTTCCCCATAACAAGGCTAAGGCAATAAGAAAAACCCACTTGAGCTGATTTGAATTCAAAATCGATTAATTTTTGACAAAAGTGAATTTATTCCACGATATCAATTAATAAAATGGGGTTAAACTTTGGAAGGCACGAATAAACAGAACAGCTGGATGCTATCTCTATAAGCCTTTTAATTCATTTGAGGATACCAATTTAACTGCTTCACCTCAATTTCAGAATTTCCAGCATTCACTAGAGATTTGAACTTCTCCACGTCAGAGAGGCCACTTTGCCCCCGGTAATGGTATGGAAATACCGTTTTGGGCTGAAACGCCAGTACGCCATCTGCAGCTTCCTCTACATCCATGGTATAAGGTAAATTCATACATACAAAAGCCAAGTCAATATTTTCTAAAGCTCTCATTTCTGGCACCGCTTCAGTATCGCCAGAGAAGTAGACTCTAAAATCTGCTTTTTCAATCACATAGCCATTACCCCTACCTTTGGTATGATAGACTTTATCTTCATCGCCTTGATTATACATCGCCACCCCTTCTATATTGAATTCACCAAAGCTTTGGGTTTCCTCATTATTGAGAATGACCAGTTGCTTTTTGAGATCTCCTTCAATTTTGTCAGCTACCGCCTGAGGCACAATGATTTTGGTTTCTGAAGCTGATACCGCTTCCAGCGTTTCCAGATTGAAGTGATCCCCGTGAATATCGGTGACTAAAATCACGTCTGGGCTAGGCTGACCTTCAAAGGCTTCAGCCCCACCAACAGGATCGATGTAAAATACAGAACCATCAATATTGAAAACTGCTGTAGCATGTGAAATAGGGGTGATGTTGAATTCAACCTCAACGTCTTTTGTAGCCTCAGCCAACACTTCTTGGTTAGCATCATCCTGGTTAGTTTTGGCATCTTTACAGCCTATGGCCAGGATTGATATAAAAATTAGACTTAATAGTGATACTTTCATGGTATAAGATTTTGGTTGAAAGATATAACAATCTTAAGCTAAGTCGATTTTCATTATAAAGGATTTAATAAAATCATTTTGAGGTATACAATTACTATTTAATTTACAAAATGACTTCTGCTTTATGCTCTTCATCTGTATTCAAAACTTCATCTATAGGTTGAAATTTAGTCTTAGTTCAAAAAAGAGAGCTGATGTATTTTATCTTTAGCTTTAACTTAATGTCTTGTAAATAAGCGATATTGATACTTTAATCAGTTAATTATTAAATGAATTAGAATGGCTAAATCTTTTATTTTACCTTCTTCCTTGACCTTTGTTCGTATCTGCACAAATGAACGAAAACGATACGATAAGTACAAAGAGCAACCTATCCCTTACTGGATTCCATCAGGGTGGAAATGTTGAAACCTTGATTTTTAGAGTAAAATCAGATTATAGTTTTAGACCTTTAAAAATAAATCTTATTCATTTGGATTCAGTTAGAAATCATAGCTTTGAAGATAAAAGCATATTTAAAAAATATAACTTTTTACCCGTTGTGAATCAAATTATTGAGTTGTAAGATTTTCTCATCGGTGTTGAATTGACCTCCGTAAAAAACCGTTACTGTAGATGAAGTGTCATCTTTTACGCCTCGAGAAGAAACACACAAGTGTTTTGCATCGATGATCACAGCTACGTCTTCTGTGTCCAATATCGCTTGTAAGTCGGTGCCAATTTGGTTAGTAAGCCGCTCCTGCACTTGAGGACGTTTGGCATAATGCTGAACAATACGATTGAGTTTTGATAACCCAATCACTTTACCAGATGAAATATAAGCAACGTGAGCCTTACCCATAATAGGCACAAAGTGATGCTCGCAATTGGAATAAAAAGTAATATTTTTCTCCACCAACATCTGATTGTATTTGTACTTGTTATTGAAAAGTGCAATTTTGGGTTTATTTTTTGGGTCTAGGCCAGAAAAAATTTCTTCCACATACATCTTTGCCACCCGATTTGGAGTCCCTCTTAAAGAGTCATCGGTTAAATCTAAACCTAAAACATCCATGATTTTGGAAAAGTAAAAAGAAATTTTCTCTTTCTTATCCTCGTTGGATAGTGCAAAAGCATCAGGTTTCATTGGGGTGTCTATGCCCGTATAAAGGTGATCATCCCCAATTTCTTCTTCCGTTAAATTAGTTAAGGCATTGTTTTCGTTTAAAAGCTCTTCAAGAGCTGTATTGTTTTCTTTCATAATTTTAATTCCAGTGAGATAAAAATCCCCAGTTCAATTAATTTTTATAAAAGTAGTTCTTGTGTTTAATCTTTAGTGTTAAATATTAAACAAAAAATGAAACTAGGATAAAGAAGTTTTGAAATCTTCAAGATAATGATAAGTTGATAAGCTCTTCCATTTCAGAGAGGAGTCCCAAAACCCATATTTTTTTTAAAAAAGGGTAAAGCCAATAGACATGACTTCAGCTCAGCCGTTTTACTTCCACTCTAGCGTTTCCATCAGGTGTTGCATTTCAGATTTCATGTAAGCGGCTGCAGGGAGAATGGAATCGTAATTGGGTTTAGCTTCAAAATAAATAGAGCCGGTGAGGAAATGTGAAGTACTATCAGTTAGGTAAAACTGAGCCTGAGAAGCGGCATCGCCTTCCACCTCATAAAAATTCCCAAACGTGCGCTTATCATCGTTTTGATAAATGCTATACTCAATCATATCGGCCTTGATGGTATGCTTTTCTGGCAGTTTTTGGGCATCTATGAGCAAAGCTCTTAGGTTGTTATGAACGGGAGTGTAAGTCAGGTAAATTTTAGCATTCAACCTGGAATAATCCAGGGTGATCCAGCAAGGACGATTAACGTTAGTAACTTCTATTTCTGCTGTTTTGTTTTTTTCAAATTGATAAGGACAATCCAGGTCGGTTAAATTATACTGAGGCTTTTCGTATTTCAAAGCTAAAAACCCGGATGGTTTTGGCTGAATAGGATCCTGGCAGGATAGACACAGCATCAAAATAAATACACCTAACAATCTACCCATGGTCATCTGATTTTGCTTCAGGATTAATTTTTACCTTCAATTGAACAATTCGTTTACTGTCCAAAGCTTCCACCGTGAAAATGAAATTACTAAAGGCAATGAGCTGTCCTTTTTTCGGAAAGCCTTTGGCAGATTCTAAGACGAATCCCGCTAAGGTTTCAGCTTCTCCTTTGTTATTCTCAAGTTCATCCACTTTATCATCCCCTAACTTTAGGATCTTATAAAAATCTTTCAGTGGGGTTTTTCCTTCAAACACATAGGTTGACTCATTAATTTTGGAATAAATCACATCTTCATCATCAAATTCATCGCTAATGTCTCCTACAATTTCTTCAATAATGTCTTCCAGTGAAATCAGTCCACTGGTACCTCCATACTCATCGACGACGATAGCCAAATGGTTTTTCTGCTCCTGAAAATCAGCCAAAAGATCATCAAGTTTTTTGTTCTCTGGAACAAAGTAGGGTTCTCTCACTAGAGATTGCCAGTCGAAATTTTTCTCATGGAGATGAGGCAAGAGGTCTTTGATGTAAAGGATACCCGTAATATTATCTACATTATCTTCAAACACAGGGATTCTGGAATAACCGTTTTCTTGAATACCGTCAATTACCTCCCTAAAACTTTGCTGCACATTAAGCGCAAAAATATCAAGCCTGGGACGCATCACTTGCTTGGTATCGGTGTTCCCAAAAGAGACAATACCCTGCAAGATCTTCTTTTCGTCTTTGGAGGTATCTTCTTCGCTGGTAAGCTCTAGTGCCTGAGACAATTGATCTACACTCAAGTTGGTCTTTTGCTTACCAAACCGGGTTTGAATCAAATTGGTGATTGATCGCATAGGCAAACTCAACGGAGTTAAAAGCCTGTCCAGCACGTTGAGGGGAACAGCCATAAAATGAGCAAACTCCACGTTATTTCGGTTAGCATAGACCTTGGGTAAAATCTCTCCAAACATTAAAATCAAAAAAGTAACCAAACCTACATCAATAATGAACCTGAGGCTGATTCCAAAAAACAAAGTACTGCTCTCCCCATAAAACACTTCACTTATGGAAGCATATAGGAGTACTATAGCAATGTTGATAAAGTTATTGGCAATTAATATGGTTGCCAGCAGCTTTTTGGGCTTGTCCAGCAAATTGATGATGATCTGTTCTTGCTTACTGGTCACATGACCTTCTTTCACATCAAAATCTGAAGGTTTTAAGGAGAATAAAGCCACTTCAGAACCTGAAATGAGAGCAGAAGAAATGAGTAAAATAAAGAAAAATAGAATCTTAAATACCTCAGTAAATTCAATTACTGAAAATAAGATGTAACTCGAGGGGCCGGGTTCCAAAATTTAATAACTTTTAATTTAAAATGGTAAATCATCTTCCTCCTCTTCCATAGGTTGTGGAGCTTGAGAAGGTTTTGGGGATGGCTTAGCTTGCGCAGAAGGTGAGGCTTGGCCCATATCTGAAGATCCACTCGCTTCTTTTGGAGTTAAGAAGGTAAATTCAAGACACTGAATTTCTGTAGAATAGCGATCCATGCCTTTATCATCCTGCCATTTTCTGGTCTTGATACGTCCTTCTATATAAACTTTATCACCTTTCTTAAGGTATTTCTCGCAAATTTCTGCGGCCTTATTTCGAACAACAATATTATGCCACTCGGTATTGCTCACCTTTTCGTTAGTGGCTTTATTGATGTACTCTTCATTAGTGGCTAATGGAAAGCGCCCAATGCAATTTCCGCCTTCAAAATAATGCATCTTTACTTCATCGCCAGTATGACCAATAAGCATAACTTTGTTGAGTGTTCCTGCCATAATTGAAAATTTATGTAAATGTAAGAAAAAGAATTATGCCGTGGAAAGTTCAGATTCTATAAAATTCTGAATCAAAACGGGAACCGCCAGTTGAGACAGGTCTTTAAAAGCTATCCTCTCGAAAGCCTCTGGAAGTTGCATAGTGGAGAACTTTCCATCGATGACAACTTTATAAAACTTAGCCATGATTTTTCTGTGAGACAATATATGAACAACAGGCTCTTGGTTGTAAAGATTAATCGTTTCAATAAGTTTCTTATCAACCTTAAGCTTTGTTTCTATGTGCTCTGCTAAAGGGGCAGTCTGCTGCTGCTCATGTTCGAATAATGGAAACTCATAGAGACCTCTCCAGATGCCTTTCCCTCTTCGTTTATACACCAAAGTCTCTTCTGCTGAATCTGTGAGGACTAAATAATCAAAATAGCGTTGCTTTACTTTAGTTTTTTTAAGTTTAACTGGTAACTCTTCCTGTTCTCCCTGTTGAAAGGCAGCACAGTCATTCTGAAAAACGCAAAACATGCACTTTGGTGATTTGGGCCTGCAATGTAAGGCTCCAAATTCCATAATCGCCTGGTTATACAATGCAGGCTGTGATGTATCCAGCAATTCCTGAGCTTTTAATTTAAATTCCTTTTGCCCCTCTGTTGAGTTGATTGGCGTGTGTATCCCTAGAAAACGAGACAGCACGCGCTGTACATTTCCATCGACTACGGCCACAGGCTCATCATAGGCGAATGAAGCAATAGCTGCCGCGGTATAGTCGCCCACGCCTTTTAAGGTTTTCAAGTCTTTATAATTATCTGGAAAAACACCTTTTAAGGTTTTGCTAACATACTGAGCGGTATAATGAAGATTTCTTGCTCTGGAATAATAGCCTAAACCCTGCCAAAGTTTTAAAACTTCATCTTCACTGGCTTTAGCAAGGTCATGGACCGTAGGGAATCTTGAAACAAATTTCTCAAAGTAAGGTAGGCCTTGTTTTACCTGGGTTTGCTGAAGTATAATTTCACTCAACCAAATCTCATAAGGATCTTTGGTTTTTCTCCAAGGCAGATCTCTGTGTTCTGTTCTGTACCAATCCAAGAGCGATTTTGAGAAATTCATAATTGACTTTTTGCAAGTATAATTCATATCCGCCTACTATTTAGCGCATTGTGTTTAATTATTGCGGATTAATTACTTATATTTGCAAGCTCAAAAAAAAATCTAGATTAATCCTGAATAAATATTTTTGAATTATGACGAAAGCAGATATCGTAGCCAACATTTCAGACAAACTCGGTCTCGAGAAAAATGAAGTTCAAGCTACTGTAGAAACCTTTATGGATGAAGTAAAGAATTCTTTAGAAGGTGGAGATAATGTGTATTTAAGAGGTTTTGGAAGCTTTATTGTTAAGACCAGAGCAGAAAAAACAGGTAGAAATATCTCTAAGAACACCACCATCAAAATTCCAGCACACAACATACCAGCATTCAAACCTGCTAAAGTATTTGTAGAAGGAGTCAAGCAAAACGTTGAAGTAAAATAAATTTTAATAATCTATAAAATACAAGCCTATGCCAAGCGGTAAAAAAAGAAAGAGACATAAGGTAGCTACTCACAAGAGAAAAAAGAGAAGTAGAGCTAACCGTCACAAGAAAAAGTAGTGTATCACTACTTTTTCTCATTACATACGTTCATTGACATTGAAATTTTAATTTTAAAATTTCTTCATTAATTAATTGTAATTTTATTCACTGTAATAGAATTACTTATGTATAATTTAAGTCTGTTTTTTTATAACAGACTATCTAAATCTAAAAAGCGTGAACAAGGAATTAATAGTACGATCTAGTTCCGACGCTGTAGATTTTGCCTTATTAAAAGATGGAAGACTCATAGAGCTCCATAAAGAAACAGAAGGTTTCGATTTTTCTGTAGGTGATATATTTTTAGCTAAAATCAGAAAAGCTTTGCCAGGTCTCAACGCTGCATTTGTCAATGTAGGCTATGAGAAAGATGGTTTTTTACATTACCACGACCTGGGACCGAATGTGAAAACCATGTTGAAGTTCGTTAAAAAAGCAACCTCCAATCAACTTAAGAATTTCTCTCTAAGAGATTTTCCTTTTGAACAGGAAATCGATAAAAATGGATCCATAGCTGATACGCTACATTCCAATCAATCTGTTTTAGTACAAGTAGTAAAAGAACCTATCTCAACCAAGGGCCCCAGATTAAGCAGTGAGCTTTCTCTTGCCGGTCGCTATATTGTTTTGGTTCCTTTTTCGGATCGCGTTTCAGTTTCTCAGAAAATTGAAAGCAAGGAAGAAAAAAGCAGACTCAAGCGATTAGTAAAAAGTATTAAACCCAAAGGATTTAGTGTCATTATCAGAACTGTTGCCGAAGGCAAAAAAGTGGCAGATATAGACAAAGACCTTCAAAATTTGATGAAACGATGGGAAAATATGTGTAAGAAACTCCACAAAGCACATCAACCCTCAAAAGTTTTGGGTGAGCTTAATAAAGCTTCATCAATATTGAGAGATATGTTTAATGACTCCTTCACCTCCATTTGTGTGGACGATGAAGTGACCTACAACCAAATCAGTAACTATGTCGGGAAGATATCTCCAGACAAAGAATCTATTGTTTCACACTATAACTCAAAGGTTCCCATATTCGAGAAGTACGGTATTGAAAGACAAATCAAAACGTCTTTTGGAAAAACTGTAACCATGAAGAAAGGAGCTTATCTGGTTATTGAGCATACAGAAGCGATGCATGTAATCGATGTGAATAGTGGAAACAGAAGTAATAAGGCAAAAAATCAAGAAGATACAGCACTCGAAGTCAACATGATCAGTGCAACAGAAATTGCACGACAGTTGAGATTAAGAGACATGGGAGGTATCATTGTCGTCGATTTTATAGACATGAATAACCCAGACAACAGAAAAAAACTTTACGATCATCTTCGTGATGAAATGAATGATGATAGAGCTAAACATAAAATTCTTCCTCCAAGTAAATTTGGTTTGATCCAGATCACAAGACAACGAGTTCGTCCAGAGATGAACATCAAAACCCGTGAAAAGGATCCCAATGGAGATGGAGAAATTGAAGCTCCAATCGTAATTGTAAATAAAATCAACGCCGATCTTCAAAAAATCCTTAAAAAAGGGGATAAAAAGATAACGCTTACCGCGCATCCTTTTATAGCCGCCTATCTTATGAAAGGGTTTCCTTCCCCAAGAAGTAAGTGGTTTTTTGATTTCAAAAAGTGGGTGAAAATTCAGCCACGTGATGCTTACAATTACCTTGAATATCATTTTTATGATCAAAATGGGTCGATCATCAAAGTATAACAAGAGGATTGTTATTTTATAACCCCTGCATTCCACTGTGAATGCAGGGGTTTTTTGTTTTTGTACCTTTGTAAATATCTTATTGAATTAACATGCAAAGTCAAAATTTCAAGTCCAAAAAATCTCTCACTGTAGATGAAGCACTGCTTAAGGTAATGAACTATTGCGTGTATCAGGATCGTTGCCATCAGGAGGTTGAAAAAAAATTGAATGACTTAGATATGTATGAAGATGCCAAAGCGTATATCATTTCTAAACTCATCGAAGAAGATTTTCTGAATGAAGAACGTTTTGCACGTAGTTATGCCCGGGGTAAATTCAGAATTAAAAAATACGGGCGCTTAAGAATACTAAGAGAACTTAAGAAAAAGAATATATCAGCCTATAATCGGCAAGCTGCCTTATCTGAAATTAATGAAGATGACTATCTGCAGACGCTTAGTGGTTTAGCGGAACTAAAACTTAAAAGTCTAAATGAAACAGATTCATTTAAAAAGAAACAAAAATTGTATCAGCACTTGGCCTATAAGGGGTATGAAACTGAGTTAATATACGATGTCATTAACGAAATACTTGAATATTGACGCAACCCATTTGGTGTAGACCATCTATTCAATAAATTGAAGCTTTATGAAAATACAGATATTATGTTTAATGATTATTGGTTTTCTTGGATCTTGTTCCAGCGATGATAGCAAAAGTGATTTCGAACCTGATCTTGTTGGAAGCTGGAAACTTATACAAATGTCTGGGAGTGTCCCAAATTCTGAAACTTCAGGCGCAGAAATGGAATGGCAGGAAACCTATCGATTTGAATCTGACGGAAACTTTCAAAAATCAAGATTCAGAGAAGGAGAAACGATTGAAGCTTCCGGGACATACCGCTGGAGTGATACGGATGAAGAGCGATTCCTGATATTGGAGTATGATAACGAAAGTGAAATTATTGGGTCTTGTACTCAAAACGCATCAGAGACGATATCATTTCGATCAGAATCGGTTTTTATTAGCACTTGGCTTGCCTGCGATGGTCCTGGACTTACCTATGAAAAAATGAAATAGAAAGGTCATTAACCATTTTTACTTTCAATTTTATAATTCCAAATCCTCTTTTTTAAGGCGATTCTGCTGTCGCTTGTAAGCAACTCGGTTTTTATACTGTATCCACTCATCTCCTCTTAGTTTTCTCATCATATTTTCAACTCCTCTCATGATGGTTAAATTATAGGCTGCCTTAGAGATGTTTTTAAGGCTTCTTGGCAAGGCTCTAAGACTCATTGAAAATCCAGGAGTCAAATAGGTCATATTATGCCAGTACCCTTCTGGCATATACAGGGCTTCACCGTGTTCCAAATAGGCTTCGTAGCCTTTAGCTAAAGTCAAGGCGGGATACTTTTCTAAATCTGGTTGGTTAAAGTCAATCGCATTGAGGCTTATCAAAGCATTGGGGACTTTGTAGAGGTATTTGGTTTCTGTCGGTGGATAGATAATACAGCGCTTTTTCCCCTCGAAATGAATATGAAGTATATTGGCAAAATCAATATCATAATGCATAAACACTGAAGAATTTTCTGCACCAAAGAATAGAAAAGGCAATTTTTTTAAAAATTTGATTCCAAGGTCTGGCATGTTGAAATGCGACTGCAACTCAGGAACTTCTTTCATCAAATTAAACAGGAAGATCCTATACTCGGTTGGCCCTTGCTTAAGCAAGTGTACGTAATCTTTAAGTTTCATCTTAGCGTGGGGCTCATTGAATTTATCCTTTGCCGACACAGGCCGGTTATCGTATAAGGGGACTTCGACTTCTCCAGCAAGATCTTTCAGATATGCAAGGGACCACTTCTCATAAGCTGGCCAATCTTTGGTAAGCTGTTCTATAACAACTGGTTTCTGTGGCTTGACGTAATTCTCTACAAATGATTCAGGAGATATAGTCTTAACCCTTTCCACCTGTTGCAGATTGAGTTTTTGGTTAGTATCCATAACATACAAAAGTAAGCTTCATTTTGAAAGTTACAAAATGAAGCTTACGTAAATGACTGAGTACTTAGAATTAAGCCTTTACTTTGGGTTTTTGTTTAGCCTCTTCGTTTCGTTCAATTTTATGTCCAGGTCTAGACCATTTTGGTTTCTCACCTAGCGGTTGATATTGAGAATCTTCTTTTGAAACCGTTTCTGGTTGAGCTTTCTTTTCAAATGGTTTTTGAGGTTCTAAGCCCAATAGTTTGAACATTTCCATATCCTCATTCACATCTGGATTTGGTGTGGTTAATAACTTGTCTCCAGCAAAAATGGAGTTAGCACCAGCAAAAAAGCACATCGCTTGTCCTTCTCTACTCATATCGGTTCTCCCGGCAGAAAGTCTAACCTGCGTTTCTGGCATCACAATTCTAGTCGTAGCTACCATACGTACCATTTCCCAGATAGAAACCTTTTGTTGTTCTTCCAGTGGAGTTCCTTCAACGGGCACCAAAGCATTAATAGGCGTAGATTCAGGTTGTGGATTCAGAGTAGCTAAGGCGACCAGCATCCCTGCTCTATCTTCCTGAGATTCTCCCATACCAATGATTCCTCCACTACATACCGTGACATTACTCTTTCTTACATTGTCGATCGTATCTAATCGGTCTTGATACCCTCGTGTTGAAATCACTTCCTTATAATATTCTTCTGAAGAATCCAGGTTATGGTTGTAGGCATAAAGTCCAGCTTCCGCCAAACGCTTAGCTTGGTTTTCCGTCACCATACCTAACGTACAGCAAACTTCCATGTCCAGCTTGTTGATGGTTCTTACCATTTCCAGAACATTATCGAATTCTTCACCATCTTTTACATTTCTCCAGGCTGCTCCCATACACACTCTTGAGCTTCCTGCAGACTTTGCACGAAGTGCCTGAGCTTTTACCTGAGAGACGCTCATCAAATCGTTTCCTTCGATATCGGTATGGTATCTAGCCGCCTGCGGACAGTAACCACAATCTTCTGGACACCCTCCAGTTTTGATAGACAATAAAGTAGACACCTGCACCTTGTTAGGGTCGTGATGTTTTCTGTGAACGGTAGCGGCTTCATAAAGCAACTCCATTATAGGTTTATTGTATATCTCTAAAATTTCTTCTTTGGTCCAGTCGAATCTTGTCATGGTATTTTATTTAATAATTCAAAAATAGAAAAAAGTAGGTGTATTAGCTATTCTGAGAAATATTTGAGTCAAATTAATTTTAAGGCTCTGGCTTTTCCAGAAGAATACTTACCGCATTGCCTCCAAATCCTACTGCGTTTATCATTACTGAAGTAATCTCCGACGTCTGCTTAGCGTAGGGATAAAATGGATTTTCGAAGAACTCACCTGTCTTCAGCATCAGCAAAGCCATTTCTATACTCAGCATTCCCGAAGCACCAAACGTATGACCAAGCTTCCATTTATTCGTTGTGAGCCTCGGTAGATTTTTAAATGTTTTTTCAATGGCTTTCATTTCTGCAAGATCTCCTTTTTTGGTGCCAGGGGCATGGAGTACGATGGCATCAACCTCCGCTTTTCCTGCTTCGTCTAGTGCCATTTTCATCGATTTCTGAAAACATTTGGCATCTGAAGAAATGGATATATTATGAGTGATTTGCTCTGTGGCATAGCCGAAACCTGTGATTTGAGCGAGCGCATTTTTAGATGACCTGGACATAGCTGCTATTGCTGCTCCTTCCCCTAAAACCAATGAATTTTTATTCTTGTCAAGTTTAAGGCTTTCACAGGGGTAATCGGTGTCTAAAGTAGAATAAAGTTTTAAAGACTGCATCTGTGCCAGCGTAAATTCTGTAAGAGGAGCTTCAGAGCCACCAACCAGGAACATATCGCACATTCCAGCCTGAAGCCAGGCCTTGGCGTTGAGCATCGCATGTAGTGCGGTAGAACAGGTAATAGAGTGTTCTATATTAGGACCTTCTACTCCGATATCCTGAGCCACCCAGGAAGAAAGATTCCCTAAAGTAGTCGTTGGTGAAGTTAAAGGGGATAGAGTTTTATTTTCAATAAAATCTTTATGGTGCTTTTCAAACAAAGCAGTAGCCCCTCTGGAGGATCCTAAATTGATACCTGTAGCCTCTGGATTAAATTTCAAATTAGACACTGCTTTTCTCGCAGCGTACATTGCCATTAATACTGACTTATCCAAAGCTTTGTAACGCTGATTTTCTTCAGCAATATCCTGAATGACTTTTGAAGACGAAGCAGAAAGGCTAGCCCCAAAAACCGAAGACTCATTGAGTTTCAGTTTTGAAAAATGAGTTGAATCAGACTGATATTGCTTAAGTATACTATCCTCTTCATGCCCTAAAGCCGACATGGAACCAAAGCTATTTATGTATATAGGGTGTTTCAAACGATCTCTATTTTGAGCTGCAAAGATCGAAAAATCTAAAGCGACTCGCTATCATCCCCTCTTAATTTTAAAATGATATCCAGAAAAGAAAATAAGTTTCGACCTAAAGATCTCTAAAATAAAAAGTATAAAACCTATGCAAAACAGTGAGCCTTATCGAACACTTCATCATACGATTAAATCGACATCAAAATCAGAAGAAGTCCGAAAACACAAACAAATTTCTCTAGTAATAATTTGGTATCTTTGGTTTTTGAAATAAGAAATACTAATCTTCAGCGTTTTATTGATTAACGCTTCAATATATAGAATTTATGGGATGTAGCAGTTGCTCAACCGGCAAAGACGGGCAGCCTAAAGGCTGTAAAAATAACGGCACGTGTGGAACAGATGGGTGTAATAAACTCACCGTATTTGATTGGTTATCGGATGTAGAACTTCCAGGAGGACAAAGTGCTTTTGACTGCGTAGAAGTGCGTTTTAAGAATAGTCGTAAAGAATTTTTCAGAAATACAGAGAATTTAACCCTCTCCATTGGAGATATTGTAGCAACGGAGTCTTCTCCAGGTCATGATATTGGTATCGTCACCTTAACCGGTGAATTGGTAAGAGTACAGATGAAGAAAAAGAAGACCGATCCACACTCCAAAGATATTCCTAAGATATATCGAAAAGCCTCACAAAAAGACATCGATGTTTGGCAGACTGCCAGAGAGCGTGAAGACAATATGAAAGTAAAAGCACGGCAAATCGCTATCCGCTTAAATCTTAAAATGAAAATTAGCGATATCGAGTTTCAGGGCGATGGATCTAAGGCTGTCTTTTATTATACGGCAGAAGAACGTGTTGACTTTAGACAACTAATAAAAGAATTCGCTTATGAATTCAAAACCAGGATCGAAATGCGTCAGATTGGCTTTAGACAGGAAGCCGCCAGACTCGGAGGTATTGGTTCCTGTGGTCGTGAGCTATGTTGTTCTACCTGGCTCACTGACTTTAGAACCGTAAAAACCTCTGCAGCAAGATATCAACAATTATCGTTGAACCCCTTGAAGTTAGCTGGGCAATGTGGAAAATTGAAATGCTGCCTCAATTACGAGCTGGACACTTATCTGGAGGCCTTAAAAGACTTCCCAAGACAAGACAAAAAGCTGATAACTCAGAAAGGAGAAGCTGTTTGCCAGAAAATAGATATTTTTAAAGGTAAGTTATGGTATGCTTATGAAAAAGAATACAATAATTGGATTGAACTGGATACCGATGCTGTAAAAGTAATTTTAAAGGCTCAAAGAGAGAAGAACCCAGTGGCCAGTCTAGAAGAATTCACCTCGGAGACGGTACCTGAGAAAACTGAATTTTCTAACGATTTTGGTCAGGATAGTTTAACCCGTTTTGATAAGCCAAAACGTAAGAAGCATAAAAACAAAAGGAAGTTTAATAAGAACAAGAGGTCCAAAAAGAACAATGCAAAATCTTAAGATAGCTATATTCTTAATCTCATCTTTCTGTGTTTTAGGTTGCCAGGACAACGTGGTGTTTACTGAATTTGAGGCGTTACCTCAAGGCTGGAGTAAAACAGATACATTAGTGTTTAATTTTGAAGCTCCGGATACGATAAGGCCTTTTAATTTGTTTTTTAATACGCGATTAAATCAAGACTACGAGTTCAATAACCTCTATCTCATTTCAACTATTCATTTTCCTAATGGAAAGCAGATTGGAGATACGCTTGAATATGAAATGGCCTTTCCTGATGGAGAATTGATGGGAAGTGGATTTGGTAGTGTAAAAGAAAGCAAACTCTGGTATAAATCTAATGTGGTTTTTAAGGAACAGGGAGAATATAAAATTGAAGTGAAACAGGCCATGCGAAAATTTGGTGAGATTAAAGCTTTAGACACTTTAGGTGGCTTAATGGATTTTGGCATACAATTGGAGACGGTAGAGTCGTCTAAACCATAGACTTTTTTAAAAAATTATGAGTAAAACAGAATCATCAAAAAAAAGCTACAAGAAATACATTCTTGGCTTTTGGATCTTATTTTTAGCTGGAATTATAGCTGTAGTATTCACTTTCCTTCTCGCCAGCTGGGGAGCTTTAGGAACAATGCCAACGTTTGAGGAACTAGAAAACCCTGAGACCAACCTCGCCACCGAAGTCATTTCTGCAGACGGAAAAACCCTTGGTAAATACTTTAAAGAAAACAGAACGCCAGTCAATTATGAAGATCTTCCCGATCATTTGATCAACGCTTTAGTCTCCACGGAAGACGAACGTTTTTACAGCCACTCGGGTATAGACGCTAGAGGAACCTTAAGGGCTGCTGTATTTCTTGGGCAACGCGGTGGTGCCAGTACCATTACACAGCAGCTATCAAAATTATTGTTTACTGATCCTAACAAGAGAGGGACGTTCAATCGTATCATACAGAAGGTAAAAGAATGGGTGATCGCTGTAAGGCTTGAGGAACAGTACGCCAAAAATGAAATTATCACCATGTACCTCAACAAGTTCGATTTTCTTTATCAGGCTGTAGGAATTCGTTCAGCTGCCAGAATCTATTTTTCTAAGGAACCTAATGAACTGACGATTGAAGAATCTGCTACGCTTGTAGCCATGTTAAAAAACCCTATTCTTTATAATCCAGAAAAAGAACAATTTAAAGCCAATTCTCTACAAAGAAGAAATCAGGTGTTGAAACAAATGGAGAAAAATGGATTTTTGACCACTAAAGTTAAAGATTCACTTCAGAATTTACCCCTAACCACTTACTTTTCTCCAGAAGAACATGATGACGGCATAGCCACCTATTTTAGGGCTTATGTCCAGGAATTTATGAAAGACTGGATTGAAGACAACCCAAAACCTGATGGGAGCTCTTACAGCATGTACAGCGATGGTCTTAAAATCTATACGACGGTAGACTCCAAAATGCAAACCTATGCGGAGACTGCAGTAGAAAAGCACCTAAGAAATCTTCAAAAAGAATTTGATGCTCAGAACATCGGAAATAAAACGGCTCCTTTTAGAGGAATTACGGCTTCAGAAATAGAAAAGATCATTCAAAGAGGCATCAAAAACTCAGACCGTTACAGAAAAATGACTCGCCAGGGCATAGATGAAGATTCCATCATGGCTAGCTTCAACAGAAAACGCGAAATGCGTTTATTCTCCTGGGATGGGCCAATTGACACCTTGATGACGCCTCGAGACTCAATTCGTTATTACAAATCCTTTTTAAATACCGGGATGATGTCCATGACGCCTCAAACCGGAGAAGTGAAAGCCTGGGTAGGTGGTGTGAATTACAAGTTTTTTAAATATGAACACGTGAAACAAGCCAGAAGGCAGGTAGGGTCTACGTTTAAACCTTTTGTCTATGCGACAGCAATCGATCAGTTGCATTACTCACCATGTTATGAATTACCAAATAATCCCTTCACCATACCAAAAGGAAAGCACGGCGTCACCGAAGATTGGACTCCTGCCAACAGTGGTGATGAATACGGAGGATTAGTGTCCTTGAAAAAGGCTCTGGCAAAATCCATAAATACCATTACCGCGAGAGTGATCGACAAAACAGGTCCAGAAAGCGTGATTAGCCTGGCCGATAAACTTGGGGTAGACACGTCCAATATTCTTCCTGTAGCGGCTATCGCTTTGGGAACTCCAGACATAAGCGTTTACGAAATGGTTTCGGCTTACAGTACGTTTGCCAACAAAGGCGTTTACGTAAAACCATATACCATTCAACGTATTGAAGATAAAAACGGCACTATTCTTTATCAGCACACCCCAGAAAGCCGGGATGTCTTAAGTGAAGAATCCGCCTATGTTACCATCAATTTACTGGAAGGGGTAACCAAGTTTGGTTCTGGTGTACGTTTAAGAACTAATAGCGATTACATAAAAAATAGAGAGGATTACAAAAAAGCGGTAACGGGTTATCCTTATGCGTTTGATAATGCTATTGCTGGAAAGACGGGAACGACTCAAAATCAAAGTGATGGCTGGTTCATCGGGATGGTACCTAACCTGGCTACTGGAGTTTGGGTTGGTGGTGAAGACCGAAGTGTTAGATTCCCAACGATCACTTACGGACAAGGAGCAACCTTAGCCTTACCGATCTGGGGGATGTATATGAAAGACGTTTATGCAGACGAAAGCCTGGATATTTCGAAAGATGAATTTGAAAAACCAGATAATCTAAGTATTCAAATCGATTGTGATGAAAATGATGAAGAAGAAACTGAAGAAGAAGCTGTCCCTGAGTTTGAAATCGATTTTTAAGAATTATCGCTAGCAAACCATTCAGCAAAAGCCGTTTCGGTTTCTCTAAGTTTAAGAGAGTGTAATTTAAGGCTGGAATCCAGGCGTTTTGAAATTCGCTGAGCAAAATCAGCTACCATATTCTCACTTGTTGGCTGGTAATCGACCAACACTACATCATGACCAGAAGCCATAAGGTCTTTTGCTAAACTTAAGTGAGGGGTTTCTTTATTGAGCAAAATAGCGTGGTCCATGGTATCCACCACTTCAGATTTTACAATTTTCTTAAGATCACCAAAGTCGATGACCATTCCACATTTGACGTTGTTCATATCAGTAATCGGCTCCCCGATGACTGTCACATCCAACTTGTAACTATGCCCGTGAATATTCTTGCATTTCCCATCGTATCCATAGAGAGCATGGGCAGTTTCAAAAGTAAATTGTTTGGTAATTCTAATTTTTGCCATGGCTTCAAATCTTGGGGCAAAGATACTGGATTTGAAAAATTAAAGCGAGCAGCAAGACTGCTCTTTTATATCGGACATGATTTATTTATCATTTTTTTGAATATGACTGGTCTAAAAATCAAACATAATTGTCTTTATAACCAGGCCCAACCTATTGAAATATCACCTAAATTTGAAGGCTAAATCTTTCTAAAATATGGATACATCATTGCTAACAGAAGCGATTCCCTTTGAGGAAAATCTTCAATTCGAATCGATTATTTCAGACCTTTTGAAGCAGAAGTATTCGATTTGCGATACTTTTTTTGAAGATCAATTAGTCCATCAGCTCAGAGAGAAGCTGATATTAATGTATCATCAAAGCGATCTCAAAAAAGCAGCTATCGGGAATAAAGTGAATGAGTCTATTGAAAAAAGCATTCGAGGAGACTACATTCAATGGATAGATGAACAAGGCGCCGACTCGGTAGAAAAAGCTTTTTTTGAGCGGATAAATGCTTTAAAAAACTATCTGAATAAAACCTGTTTTATGGGGCTGCTTCACAAAGAGTTTCATTATGCAGTATACCCAAAAGGGACGTTCTACAAGCGACATATCGATACGTTCCAGAATGACGACAGGCGTAAACTGTCTATGGTTTGCTATCTCAATGATGAATCCTGGAGTCCAAGCAATGGTGGTGATTTGGTACTTTACCCTGAAGGCCTGGAACAAATTCACATTCATCCTTTACCAGGTAGAGTAGTCATTTTTGAAAGTCAGATTCTGGAACACGAGGTGAAAAAAGTAATCAATGATGAACGACTAAGTATTACAGGTTGGTTAAAAACAAGATAAATTGAGTTCAATAAAGTAAAAAGACTCTAATTTTGAGATTTTATGAGCATATGGCTAAGCAACAACAGGATTTATACGCATTTTTCAAAACCTATTTTAAGGATAAGTCCTGGAAGAATGTTTCGGCACAGGTAGACCTGCTGATCAAACTGGTAGACCTACTCAGACCAGAATCTATAGAGGAGAAAAAACCTGTTACTCTAAATCCTCTCATTTATCTTTTAAAGGACAATAACGAGTATCGATCTCAATTAGCAGATTACCTCAACACCTTGCTTAAAGGAAAGGTTTTCCATTCATTAATTTCTGATGCAGGCATCCCAGAAGAGTCGGATTTTTTCTTCGAGATAAAAGAGAAATTATTTGCTAAATTTCTTCCTAAACAACCAGAGGAGTGCGATCTGGAATTTATACTCAATCAGGTATTTTATAAGACCGACGATACGGAGTGGATAGAAAAAATTGATCCGGGTGAATTTAGGATTTTATTCACCTTGCTTGAGTTCAAGCCCATAAATACCTCTGTTGAAGTAGAATCACCCTTGTCTGAAGTTCTGTTTGCTTTCGAAATCATGACCCTAAGAATATGTGGCAATGCTTTGGAGACTAAAGTGATGAAAATGGTTCCGGAATACAACAACCTGGATAGTCCATTTGTCGCCTTTCAAAATGACCTGAGTCTGATAGAAAAACGAATTTTAAATGATGAATCCCATTGTATTTCACCAGATGATGAAGATTTCAAACAGCTTTTTGTCTTGCTTCAACAGTGTAAAGACTATGTAAATCAGGCTTATAAAAACAGTAAAAAGTACGGTATTTCTTTAAGAGTAAATCAAGATCTATTACGCATTAAAAGACAACTTTTACGGATGGAAGTGACGCTGCCGTTCCTTTCAGCAGAAGATGATGACGATTTAAGAGAGAACACCATCAACTTAGGAAAGAGGCTTATCAAACATCATTGTTATAAAAACAATTTGAGTAAATTTTTCGACGAAGGCACACGCGTTTTATCCTACGAAATCACAGAGCAAACGGCCAAAACCGGTGAGCATTACATCACCAAAACCAGAAAAGGCTATTTCAGAATGCTTTTAACCTCTATTGGTGGAGGATTAATTGTAGGCTTGATGTGTGTCTCTAAAATTTTACTCTATAAGCTTGAACTCAGCAGTTTTGGCGAAGCGTTTTTATATAGTATGAATTATTCTATCGGGTTTATGATACTTTATCTTTTAGGGTTTACCTTAGCCACCAAACAACCGGCTATGACAGCTTCTACCCTGATTTCTGCTGTTGAAACCGGGATGAAAACCAAAGGCTCCAGGCGAATTAAACATAAAGCCTTTGCAAAACTCTTCTCTGAAGTTTTCCGCTCTCAATTTGTAGCTTTCATAGGAAACATTATTATGGCCTTTCCGGTGGCCATGCTTGTGGTTTACTTGGTAGATCTCAACATAGATTATAATATCGCTGAAGCAAAATGGGAGAAATTGATCAAAAAACTGAATCCCATTGGTTCATTAGCAATTCTTCATGCAGGTATAGCAGGTATCTATCTGTTTCTTGCCGGAATTATTGCCGGGGGCATAGCCAACCGAAACAAATTCAATGATGTGTATAGCCGTATCGGCCAGCATCCCTATCTCAAGCGAAATTTTGGTAAAAAATTTGCGGTTAAACTCGCTAAATTCATCGAGAATAAATGGGCAGGACTTATGTCCAATTTTTGGTTTGGAGTGTTTATGGGCAGTACCGCTTCCGTGGGTGTTTTTTTAGGGTTGAATTTAGACATTCGTCACATTGCCTTTTCAGCTGGAAATTTCGCTCTGGGAATGTATGGCTCTGAGTTTACGCTCACTTCTGAAATGATTATCTGGTCACTGGCAGGTATTTTCTTTATAGGGATGATGAACTTCTGGGTCAGTTTTGGGCTTTCTATGCTGGTGGCCTTTCGGTCCAGAAGAATTCCTTTATCAGAATTTAAAGCTATTGTTCTTTCAGTTCTGAATTATTTAACTAACAGACCTATTGTCTTTTTTTGGCCGCCCAAAGAACAGGCAACAGAAAACGTAGAGACCGATCAAAATCATTAATAAAGTATCCTTACTTTAATGGTGTGATCAATACGTTTTAGCTCTTTCAAAGTGTACAGAGAGTCGTTTTTTGCAATATCTAATACAACATAACCCACATCAAAATTAGTACTTAAATACTGGCCAAGTATATTCACATTTAGTTTTGAGATTTTGGAATTGATTTCAGAAAGCACTCCAGATACATTTTTGTGAATATGTAAAATTCGATGTGTGTCTTCCATTTTTGGAAGCGATAACTCAGGTATAGAATGGCTGCCAATGCTGGTACCACTTTCGATATACTTTATCAATTTTGAAGACACATCCAGACCAATATTCCACTGGGCTTCTTCGGTTGAGCCTCCGATATGAGGAGTCAATATCACATTAGAAACATTCTGTAGTGAAGAGCTGAATTTCTCCTCCTTATTTTTTGGTTCTTCTGGAAAAACATCAACAGCAGCACCGCTAATTCTCTTTTCCTCCAAAGCAATTTTTAAAGCATCTATATCAACGACATCTCCACGGCTCATGTTAATTAACAACTGCCCTTTGGTGAACCATGATAACACCTTTTTATCCAATAAGTTTTGAGTTCCTGAATTCCCAGGAACATGTAGTGTTAGGATGTCGCTTTCTTCAATTAAAGTCTTCAGACTATCTACTTTCTCTGCGTTGCCTAAAGGTAATTTATTATCTACATCGTAATAAGATACTTTAAGTCCCATGGCCTCAGCCAAGATCGAAACCTGAGATCCTATGTGGCCGTAGCCAATCACCCCAAGTCGTTTCCCTCTGATCTCATGAGAATTTACAGAACTTTTATCCCATTCTCCCGCATGAGCTGCTTTATCTTTATCTGGAATTCTTCGTATCAACATGATAGCAGTAGCAATAACCAGCTCCGCTACAGAACGCGTATTGCTGAAAGGAGCATTAAAGACACAAACGCCTGCTTTGTTTGCCGCATCCAAATCCACCTGATTGGTGCCAATACAAAAGCAACCAATAGCTACTAGCTTCTTAGCCTTTTTAATCACCGCTTCGGTCATTTGGGTTTTAGACCGTATACAAACCACTTTAGCATCTTTCAACACCTCATCCAATTCCTCTCCAGACAGTGCTCCAGCATGTTGCTCGATGTGGGTATAACCCATTTTTTTGAAGGTATCTACTGCCGAAACGCTAATGCTTTCGAGCAGTACAATTTTTATTTTATCTTTAGGGAAAGAGGTTTTAAGAGGAGCCATAATTCTTAGTATAAGCCATTAGAAGCCTCTAAAGTATTAAATTAGATGAAAGCAATTTGAATAATTGAAATGTTTTTATCCACAAAAACTCAATACTATATTACGCAATCGATACAGTAATCCTCTCTTTATTTTTAGCAAGTTGATTATTCTAATTTAGCTCCATCTGCAATTGAATTAGCTTATGGTAAAGACCGTTTTCACGTTCAATTAGATCCGAGTGAGTGCCTTTCTCAACAATTTCTCCATCTTCTAAAACCAAAATCTGATCGGCATTTTTAATGGTCGACAGGCGGTGGGCAATCACAAAAGATGTCCTGCCTATCATCAACTTTTCTAAAGCTTCTTGGACTAAATGTTCAGATTCTGAATCCAAAGAACTGGTCGCTTCGTCCAGAATTAAAATTACTGGATTTTTTAGCACTGCACGCGCTATAGCTACACGCTGACGTTGCCCTCCAGACAATTGCACACCTCGTTCCCCCACAACAGTCTCGTATTGGTCTGGGAAGGACATGATAAAGTCGTGAGCGTTCGCTTTTTTGGCCGCTTCCACAATTTCTTGGTCCGTGGCTTCTGGTTTACCGTAAGCTATATTTTCTTTGATGGTTCCCCCAAAAAGTAAAATATCCTGAGGCACAATGGCCATCTGACTTCTTAAATCGTGTAAGGTAAATTCTGAAGCAGGATTGTCATCGAGTAACATCTCCCCGTCTTGTGGTTCGTAAAATCTTAAAATTAAAGAAGCAATAGTAGATTTACCAGCCCCACTGGGGCCCACAATGGCAATCGATTCTCCGGCTTCAGCTTCAAAATTAATATTTTCTAACACCGTAAGTTCCGGTCGGGTAGGATATGCAAATTTTAAGTCTTTAAAGCTTAGCTTACCATGAATAGGTTGTGGAGTAGATTTTTCTTCGATCACTTCCGGCTCTTCATCAATCAGATCGAACACCCGCTCTGTAGCACCAATCGCCTTTTGAATTTGAGCGTATTGAATAGGCAATCCTCCAATAGAAGCGCCTACAAAAATGGTATATAAAATAAAAGTGATGAGTTGCGACTGACTCAACTCACCTACATTTTGAAGCTTAACCGCATACCAAACTAACAGCACGATAGCGCCAAAAATGCAGAAGATGATAAAGGATGAAAAAGCACCTCTAGCCAAGCCTCCTTTGATGGCAATCTTCTTGATGTCATCGACTGCTAACTTATACCTCAGCATTTCAAAGGCTTCGTTGGTAAATGCTTTCACGTTGGCAATTCCCTGAAGGCTTTCGCCAACAATGGTATTTGAATCTGCTACTTTGTCCTGAGCTTGTTTTGATAATTTTTTGATGAATCGTCCAAAAAATACAGCGACGATTGCAAATACAGGAATGGTGGCCAGCATCAATAGTGAAAGCTTGACCGAAGTAAAAAACAGAGCTGTAATACCTCCGATAACAATGATCATCTGCCTTAAAAATTCAGCAATCCCAGTGGTAAACGTATCCTGAATCTGAGAAATATCAGCCGCTACTCGACTGTTGAGTTCGCTAACTCGTCGAGAAGAAAAGAACTGCATAGGCATCTTTACCAAAGTATTGTAGGTATCCTGCCTTATAGAAGACAACATATTCTCGGTTACGTTGACAAACAGAACCACTCTAAAAAAGGAAAACACCGCCTGGGCAGTAAATAAGGCAAGAAGAATCAACCCCATTCTATTGATATCATCTGAAGAAAAATCAGCCGTCTCAATCAGATCACCCATCAACTTAGGAAAGAGTAAAGCAGTAAGACCTGTAAACCCTAAAAAAATCATCCCTAGGATTAGCTTCCACTTATGTGGACCGATGTATTTAAATAAGCGTAAAGATTTTTTTAGATTCTGCTTATTCAGTTTTACTTTAGGAAGATCAGATTCTTTTTTTCGTTTAGCCATTCTGGTCGTTGAATTCTTACTTGACCCTGCAAAGTTAACCTTAAGCAAGAACGAAACCCTAAAACTAAACTTAAATGTCTTAAAAAATATCTAGAGGCCAGAGGTTTAGCAGTATCAAATTCGGCAGTATAATCTGAGCAAGCTCTTTGCTAAAAATGGTTGTAGTAGATAAACTTTCATACCTTTATTTTTTTAGAAACATATATCATGAGAACGCTACTATTACCCTTACTTATTTTGTTTGTTCAATTATCCTCCTGGGCACAAATTCAAAGTGCACCAGATCGCGCTGAAGGGGAAGGCCCCTGGCCACAACTTATCATTAGAGGAGCTACGCTTATTAACGGGAATGGAGCTCCACCTACAGGACCTGTGGACATAGTAGTGGAAAACAATATGATTACCGACATCCAAACTGTGGGCTATCCAGGGGTAGAGATCGACGATACAAAAAGACCTCAGCTCAAATCCGGAGGCAAAGAACTAGACGCCTCGGGGATGTACTTAATGCCTGGATTTGTGGATATGCACGGTCATATTGGCGGCGAAGCCCAGGGCACTCCTGCAGAATATGTGTTTAAGTTGTGGATGGGACACGGTGTGACTACCATTCGAGACCCCTCAGCGGGTAACGGGCTGGACTGGGTACTAGAACACAAGAAAAAGTCGGCCAACAACGAAATAACAGCTCCAAGAATTTTGGCCTATACCGCATTTGGGCAAGGGAGTGAACAGAAAATAAGTTCGCCAGAAATGGCCAGGGATTGGGTTAAGACCAATGCTAAAAATGGAGCGGATGGTATCAAGTTTTTTGGAGCCCGCCCTGAGATCATGAAAGCTGCACTGGAAGAAAATAAACGACTGGGCTTACGTTCTGCTATGCACCATGCTCAGATGGATGTGGCCGGATGGAACGTTTTAAACTCAGCAAGAGCCGGACTGACCAGCATGGAGCATTGGTATGGCTTGCCGGAAGCTATGTTTACCGACCGAACTGTGCAACATTATAAGCTAGACTATAACTATAATAATGAACAAGATCGCTTTGCCGGAGCTGGTGAATTGTGGAAACAGGCAGCCCAGCCTTACTCTGAAAAGTGGAATGAGGTGATGAATGAACTACTGGAACTCGATTTTACCATCGATCCCACCTTCAACATTTATGAAGCTAATCGCGATTTGATGAGAACCAGCCGAGCCGAATGGCACGAAGAGTATACTCTGCCTTCGCTTTGGGAGTTTTACCAGCCCAGTAAAATATCTCATGGCTCGCACTGGCATTACTGGGGAACCGAAGAGGAGACCAGCTGGAGAAAAAACTATGAGTTGTGGATGACGTTTGTGAACGAGTATAAAAACCGAGGCGGACGAGTGACCACAGGATCAGACTCTGGATTTATCTTTCAATTGTATGGATTTGCTTATGTACGCGAATTGGAGCTCCTTCGTGAAGCTGGATTTCACCCCTTGGAAATTATGATGTCTGCAACTCTCAAAGGAGCAGAAGCTCTGGGGATGGAAGATCAAATTGGGAGCGTAGAAATCGGTAAACTTGCTGATTTTGTGATTGTAGAAGAAAATCCATTAGAAAACTTGAAGGTGCTTTATGGAACCGGAGCTATCAAATTAACAGAAGATAACGAGGTGACTCGAGTTGGCGGAGTGAAATACACCATCAAGGATGGAATTATTTATGATGCTCAACAGCTTTTGAAGGACGTAAAACAAATGGTGAAAGAAGATAAGGCTAAGTCGGGCTATGAAATAAAACCGCCAGGAAAGCAATAAAGTATGTTTTCTAGATAAGACCTTTTCGGTTACTTGCTTTGAAGTAAAATTCACACCTCCTTGCTCTAATAATTGATATAAAGTCAATTTTTAACTATTAAAATTGTGTATTTATTATTTTAATACTTAATTTAATGTCAAATTATAAGTTATGGGTATTAAAAGTTTTCAAGGAAAGCAAGTTGGTGATGCCAACGTACAGGCAGAAAAAATCACGGTAAGGGATTGCATGTCTCAAAGCATGATTCTTTTTAATAAAGACCAAAGTATTATAGAGGTTGTTGATATGCTGATTAAATTCAGAGTGTCTGGAGGTCCTGTGGTGGATGAGCATAAACGTGTCATTGGTATCATTTCTGAGGGCGACTGTGTCAAACAAATTTCTGAAAGCCGATACTATAACATGCCCATGGAAGACACCAGCGTAGAGCGCTATATGTCCCGTGAAGTGGAGACCATTTCTCCAGATGTAAATCTCTTTGATGTGGCGAATTTATTTTTAAAATCTAAGCGCCGACGCTTTCCCGTGGTGGAAGATGATAAAATCATAGGTATTGTGAGTCAAAAAGATGTCTTGAGAACTGCTCTTATGCTCAAAGGTTTTAGCTGGAAGCATAAGTAGTGAATAGTGAATAGTGAATAGTGAATAGTGAATAGTGAATAGTGAATAGTGAATAGTGAATAGTGAATAGTGAATAGTGAATAGTGAATAGTGAATAGTGAATTTATTAACTATCAGGTTAAAAACTATCGAATTGTGAATTTTATTTCCTCAAAAACTCACTGACTCAAAAACTAAAAATAAAGAACACTCAATACCGAATATCGAAGCCTTCTCTAATCATCTAAGTGGTATTTTTTCAAATTTTTTCCTAATCCCTAAAACCTACCCACTATTTCAAAATTCAAAATTGGTATTTCAAATTTTTTAAAAAATTAAAGACTCAAAACTCACGGACTCAAAACTAAAAATAACGAATACTCCAACACCGAATATTAAAGTCTTATCTAATCATCTAAATGGGATTTTTTCAGATCTTTTCCTAATCCTTAAAACCTACCCACTATTTCCTATTTCAAAATTCAAAATTGGTATTCAAATTTTTAAAACTCATCGACTAAAAAACTCACGACCTCGTTGACTCAAAAACTAAAGAACCACTGTCAAAAGAACATCAGCTGAGCTGTGCGGTACGTATTAGCATGAGCGTTGATAATGGTTTTGATGTCTTTGGAGTATCCTCCTCCCATACTCACTTCTACAGGGATGTCATACTTCAGGCATTGTTCAAACACAAATTCGTCTCGTTGTTTACATCCGGCAACCGTGCAACCGAGTTTACCGAGTTTATCGGTGCTTAGAATATCCACTCCAGAGAGGAAGAAGATAAAGTCCGGTTTTACCTTTTCTATTAATCCAGGCAAAGTGTTTCTTAGAGCCGTGAGGTAGTGTTCATCATCGCAGTCATTTTCCATCGGTAAATCGAGATCGGAGATTTCTTTCTTAAAGGGGTAATTGCTCTTACCATGCATAGAGAAGGTAAACACTCTATCGTCCTGTTGAAAAATTTCTGCTGTGCCATTGCCCTGATGCACATCCAGGTCTACAACTAGGATTTGTTTGGCCAGTTTATTTTGAAGTAAATACTGCGCCCCAACGGCTTGATCGTTGAGCATACAAAAGGCTTCACCGTGATCGGAATAAGCATGGTGAGTTCCTCCGGCAATGTTCATAGCTACACCATGTTCCAGAGCATAATGGCAAGCTTTTATAGTGCCGTCGGTGATGATGCGCTCGCGTTCGACCAATTCAGCTGAAAGTGGAAAACCAATTTTTCTGGCTTTTCTGGGTTCTATAGTGAGGCTGTACAATTCCTTAAGATACTCAGGTGTATGTACAGACCGGATGTACTTTTCGTTCTCTTCTCTCACCTCGGGCTGAAAAAAATTCTCCTGCTCACAAGTGCCTTCATGCAACAACTGCTTGGGCAGCAAGTCGTATTTCTCCATCGGAAAACGATGGCCTTCTGGTAGAGGGTGTTTATAAATGGGGTGAAAAGCGACTTTGAGCATATATACCTAATAAAGAACCACAAAATAAATACAATTAACAATGGGCTTTGCTCTAAAGGATTTTAAATGTTTGGTAAAATTAACCTTAAGTAGTGACCTTCAGGTCTACTAATTCAAAATACCGCAAAGGCGCAGAGAATGCAGAGACTCAAATTAAAATTTTAAACCTCCTGCTTCTGTCTTCTTGGATAAATAAAACCACAACAAAGCATTAAGAGATGTATTTTTTGACTTTTAGATCAACGCTGGCAAATTCAGCATAAAAAACCTGTCCCCTACAAAAGCAAGGAGACAGGGTTATTATTTTAGTTAAATTACTCTAGAGCTGGTTCACAAACTCTTTAAACACCTGCATGTGTTTATCCAGATCCAAATCTGGTGAAACCGATACCCGAGCGATGTAGTCTTTGTCTTCTTCTTTGGTGGTACCCTGGGTGGAAGTGGCAGGAATGGTCCAGTAACAGCCTTTTAATTGACCGTAACTCACGCAGTGCTTGCTTTCTGGAATCTGAGTAATCATCATCGTAATCAACTTATGGTTAAGTTCCCGTTTATAAGTTTCCCGTTCTTCTGGAGTACCTCCTTTGGTTGGCAGGTCCAGCGAAAATACTGAAGGCGTGAAGCCCTGCTCAACCACCTCATCGGGGACAAAATTGATTTTGGCTTCAGGTAGTTCAGCTTTGATAAAATCAACAAACTCACGAGTATTCTTATAAGCGTCTTTTATCCTTTTATTCATCGATGGTAATTGCTCGGCTAATATTTCAACCTGCAAATCTGTGGCTTCATTATCGCACAGCTGAAAATGCTTCTGAATACTTGTCATCAGATGATCTGCCTTTTCATTGGCTACACAATAGCCGGCCGTACACCTTCCTCCGCTTGGGAATTTGGAACCACTCACGTAAGAGATGGTCATAATGTCTGAAAACAATCCATCTTTACTCAAAAAGTGTGCATTTGGACAGAAGGTCTGGTCTAAAATAAATACAGGCGCTATGGCTTGTTCTCCCGATGGAGTTTGACGTTCTTTTTTTAAGACATTGGTTAAGGCTTCAATATCAGGAACTTCCACTCTTGGATTGGTTGGAATTTCTGCAATGATGTAAGGCACAGCATCATCCTTGGCGGTTTGATCCAAAACCTGATTTGAACTTTGAACCATATCATTATCCTGATCTACAGGCAAGTCCATAATATCAACGCCGTCTATCGCATCCACCACGCGTCTGGCCTGATCGTTGGTTCCTCCATAGCAGTTGGGAGGGACAATAATTTTGATGCGTTTTCCAGGGTGTTTGGTTTTTGCATCATCGATAAGACCCATCATAATGGCATATTGTACCGACAGACCGCAGGAGCCTAATAATACATCAGAAGTCGCTAAGGTGATGCCTTGTACTGAATTAATAACCTGAGCCAGATTAGTCGCTCGGTCCTGGTTTCTAACTATTGTGGGAGTGATGCCCACAAAACGCTGCAAAGCTTCAAAGGAATCGTCTGGTGTCATCGCCACCGTTTCTCTTCGTCTGACGTGCTGTATATCGGAAACATAGCTTTGATTCTTGTCTCCATTTACGATCAAGATACTTCCTAATTTAGGATAGAGATTGATATAAAAATCGATGGCTGGATTCAATTCTACCTGTCCCACTTCGTGGTCCTGAGAAATAAAAATAGTACTTCCTTCAGATGCAGGAATATCCTTAATGCTGTTCACTTTTTTCAAATCAAAACTATAACCATAAACACGCTTTAAAGTGTCTGCATCAAAGAAGTCTGGTAAATCTTGGGCATAACAGATTTGAGTGTGTTTGCCGTGAAGCTTGTTCGTTCGTAATACCGCAAAGGTGGACATGGTCTGGGAAGAAAAACTGATGACTCGTTCAGAGTCCATTTCATATTTATGAGCAATTCCCCATTCTAAAACTGAAGATAAAGGATGCCCTAATCGAATATAATCGTAGGCTGTTGGAAGCTTGGCAAGCTTAGATGTATCCACAGCATGGTTTTGATATAATACTTCCAGCTGATCCAAAAACTCAGTTTTGGCTTTACTTTCGTTATAGATATCTAATCTGTGCGTTGTGAGTTTTAGCCAGTCGGTTGGGACATGGTCTAAAATAGATTTTATAAATGACTGAACGTTATGATCTTGCATAGCTTAGAAATTTTGAACACAAAACTAAAGATTTCAAAGGGCCAGACCAGTTAAGTTAACAAGATGTTTTGTTTAGTCCTAAGGAAGGGATGCTTACTTGTATTACTGGAGTTTCAAAACACTATTTTTTAACTAAAAGTGTATAAACTAAAAAAAGGCATGCGTTTGCATGCCTTTTGATTGAAATATTTTGGAAGCGTCTTCGCTTACATTTCTTCGTTAGTTGCTTCAGTTGAAGCATGGTCCTCCATCATTTGATCATGCTCCTCTTTCATGGTTTCATAATCCTTCATCATTTGGTCATGCTCTTCTTTCATTGTTTCATGCTCGCTTTTCATACTTTCATGTTCTTCTTTCATAGTTTCCATATCTACTTCGCCGCTGGCATGTTTTGCTACTAACTCATCATGAGTTTCAAGTAATTCTTTATGTTGACTTAGCATTTCATTATGAGCTTTCAGCATCTTATCATGCTTGTCTCGTATAGCCGAATGAATACTATCCATTTCTGGAATTTCTTCTAATTGAGCGTGAGCTTTCATCATTTCATCATGAGTAGCTTCCATGTCGGCGTGCTCTTTTTCCATATTGTCATGAACTTCTTCCATTTGATCATTGGTTTCTACCATGGCTTTGTGTTCTTCACTCTCAGCTGGATTGGAATTGCATCCTATCAGGATAAAAGCAACTAGACAACAGCTAAGCAGCATTTTGTGGTTAAATTGTAAAGTTTTCATAGGTTGATTATTAAGTGAAAAGTAAATGTAATAATTATTTTTTAATAGCTTGATCTCCTTTAGGATACTCCATATATCTCCGTATTGAATACCTGAATAAATGTTTAAATTTGAATCTTTATATAGTGATGAATAATCATATTATGAAGAAGCCCTTGAAAAAAGCCTGGCCTACCAAAGCGGCGATGAGCCAGATTTATGAGCAGCATTTATGGGGTGGCAAGCACACTGATTTTTATTCTGGGGAAGGCTCTCATCGTCCGGAACTAGTAGAGCCTTACGTAAAAGTCGTTTCTACTTTCCTAAGTAATTTTGAAACCACTCCAGTAATTTGTGATTTGGGTTGCGGCGACTTTAATGTGGGCTCTCAGTTGGTAGAATTCACTCAAAAATACATCGCTGTAGATATTGTTGACGACTTGATAAGGCACAACCAACAGCACTTTAAAGAGGAAAAGCTGGAGTTCCATCAACTCGATCTGGCGAAAGACACTCTTCCTGAAGGTGATATCGCCTTGCTAAGGCAAGTTCTTCAGCATTTGTCAAACAAAGAAATTAAAAAAGTCAGCAAAAAACTGACCAGCTATACCTATGTCATCTTAACCGAGCATCTTCCACTTGGGACTTTCGTCCCTAATATTGATATTATTTCAGGTCAGGGCACCCGCTTAAAAAAACAAAGCGGTGTCGATCTTCTCGCACCGCCTTTCGATATGAAGGTTAAATCATCTACTCCACTGCTATCACTTTTTTCCAGTGATGCTAAAAGTAAGATCCTCACCTCTCTTTATACCATGTTTTAAACAGATGGAGGTTTTAGATTCCATTAATTTTCGCAATCTTCTTCTAAAATCTGTTGTGCTCGTTTCTTTCCCCAGCTCGGATAAAATCTAATATCAGATTTCTCTTCGGTTTCAAAAAGACTAAGGGCCTTTTGAACATCTTCACAATAAGGCTGAATAGACTGACCAAAGAATTTAGCTGAACCCATATCCCATTCGGCCTTGGCGAGAATGACTCTTGGATTATCCGGAGCAAGCTGCATGGCCTTTTGATAGATCATCTGGTTTTTACCGGATAAATTCATACCGTATTTTTGCCCATCAAAACTTATGTAAGCCGTATTTCCAAGCGCTTTAGCAAGCATAATTTCGGGATTGTTGGGAGATAAACTAGAAGCCTGATTTAAAAGCTCTTCAGCTTTATCCAGTTTCAGTTTTAAGGTAGCTTCATCCTTTACTTCGAAAGCTGAAAGCACTAAGGTATAACCAGCATAATAGGGTGGCAGCCAATTATCGCTTTCTGCCCTAGCAATGCGTTCAAAGAGATTGGAGGCTTCTACGATCTGATTTTGATCCCAAAGATCAAAAGCTTTTTTCATGCCCTTTTCATAAGAAAGTTGGGCCGAAGCAGAAAAGCTTAAAAATAGGGTGACGATTAAAATAGCTAGAGTTTTCATAAGTTTTTAGTTTATGTTGATTTGTATAAGTGTATCGGTTTCGATTTCAATTTTGCAATTCTGGTATGCAGGAGGACCATAGAAGCCCTTTTCGTCGTTTGAAAATCCATAAGGTTCTTCAGGGATTTCCATCATATTTCTGTCTAACTTATTATTGTTATCGAGATCATGGTAATAGGCAAAGCAGTATTCGCCCTTGGGTATATTGTCAATAACCAACTTTGCTGTCTTGTTTTCAATAGAAGAGAAAGTGGATTTGAAAGGCGTCTTCAGGTAATTTTCAGCAGAATCATACAAGGCAAGTCTGGTAGATCCCTCTTCAACTTCTTTAACATCAAATTCAACAGTTAAAGTCACCGTTGAATCACTTTGAGCCTGAGCGGTAAAGCCCATGAGGCTAAAAAGTAATACATAGTAGATTGTTTTCATAGTATAACTGTTTTATGATATAAAAGTAAGGGGAGAATGTTCTTTGGGATAAAGGTTAATGACGAGCGGTTATATTTTAATGATGAATCGCTTTAAAAAATAGCTTTATTGTTCTTAGCCTTTTTTTGAGCTATTAGACTTCAAGCAATAATCACACTCTTTTCTTTTTTAATTCACTCCCGCTGTTATTAATTAAGTGTTCATGAATCTCGTTCCTCGATTTACATTGCCCAAAAAAGAAATCAACCTGCCTGCTATACCGCAGGTAGGCAGGAAAAGTCTAGGCTTACGAAAACTTATCTAAATAAATCGCTCAATGCCTAAATTTTAGGAACTCGCGATAAATACTTATCTAAAATTGAAGATTCTCTATGCTCGAACAGCCTAAAATTTGACGGCATCTTTACTTCAAATTTTACGATAAGGTTTCGGTAGGCCGTTTTAATAATTCTGAATTTTAATCCCTATTCATTTAATGTACTTTTAGCTTACAAGAATTTTACTATTTGAAAAATAAATTTAAAACGTCTAAAACTCTGCTAGTGAATTACAAGTTATCCAATTGATTGGAGGTTTTATCGTCGCTGATAGTCCAGAAAAAGCCTACAAATAAGAACTGATCGTCGTTCGGTACAATCGCCTGTCTTTGGAAAACTCCATTGGCATCAGCCTGGTTAGCGTAGTTGTAGCCAAAAACATTTCTGGTGTTGAGGACGTTGCTCACTGAAAAATAAAGGATTTTCTGTTGATCAATCAAATACGCCCAATTGAAGCTCAGGTTATGGAAGGTTTTAGTCTTTTGGTTTAAAAATCCAGGCTGATTAGGATTGGTGTAATTCCTTCCCGAGGCGAAGACGTAACTAAGGCCGACTTGACTATTCCAGTCTTCTATCCAATACTTGGTCACTAAAGAAGCGTTATGAGTGGAGGCAAAACCAGGTTGGGCCGCTTCTGGAAAATTTCTATAGTCCCGTTCGGTATCCAGGAATGAGTAAGACGCCCAGTACTCCAAGTTTTTAAAGCTTCTGTTGTCTCTCCAAAAGACATCCACTCCACTGGCCTCTCCAAAACCAAGATTGCTGAAGTTACTGCCGAAGATTGGAAGCTCAGTATCAAATTTTACTAAATTATCGTAAGACTTGTGGTAAGCTTCAACTCTAAAAATTTGATTCTTGCGTACATACTGAAAGTTAGCTATGAAGTGGGTTGCATGTTCTGGTTGTAAGGCAGAATTAAATTTCAACACCTCCGCATTAGGATGCTGAAAAAACCTTCCGTAAGCCAGTGAGAACTGAGAGTGTTTTCCAGATTTATAGGCCATTGAGGCACGAGGAGAAAACTCTGTTTGATTCAGAAGTTCATAATGACCTACTCTAGCTCCAACGTTAAGAGCTAACTGCTTAGAAAAGAACACATCAACTTCAGCAAAACCAGCAGAAATATTATTCTGAAATCCATAGTCGAAAGCTGGAGTTTCCAGAGCTTGAAAACGCTCATCAAAATCGGTGATAAAATATTCTCCTCCTACATTGAACTTCAAGCGATTATTAAGACGCTTGTTAAGTTTAATTTTAAGGTGGGCGGAGTGATCAGAATTAGAAATCAAATCCTCACCAACTTGAAACTGGTTATTATCATGAGATAAAGATAAACCTGTATTCAGTGTCCATTTCTGGCCCAGCAGACTTTTGTATGATCCATTAACGTAAAGGTTACGATTTTCATTAGCAAACCTAAATCCCTCTTCAAAATTGATATTCTCCTGAATCACATCCAAATCCGTATAGCTAAAGGCTCCGTAAAGTTTTAGCAAATCGGTGTCGTTAGTCTTGTAGCGATAAACCAGTTCGCCATTGGCAGACTGGATTGGGCTCAGCCACTGATTCCGATCGGGTAGAGCTTCTAGATAAGGCGTTAAATTGATATATGAGGTATTGATACTCAATGAACTTTTCTCCCATTTTTGAGTGTTTCCCACTCCAACGCCTACCGTCATTAACGAGACTTCTGTTTTTTCCTGGTCGGGCTCATCGATAGAATTAAGCTTTAGCACTGCCGATAAGGCTTGTCCGTATTCTGCGGAATAACCGCCTGTAGAAAACGAAATGCCTTTAAACAGGAAGGGCGAAAAGCGTCCGCGGGTAGGAATATTGTTGGTCGTAGGCGTATAAGGCGCGAACACTCGCATACCGTCGATAAAGATTTGGGTTTCCTCGGCTCTACCACCTCTTACAAAAAGTCTTCCATCCTCAGCTACTGTTGAAGTCCCGGGTAAGGTTTGTAAGGCCCCTAAAAAATCCCCTAAGGCGTTGGCCGTGGTGACCACATCCAAAGGTTTTAGGGCAGTCACTCTGGAAGCCTCTCCTGCCTCAAAAGTACCGGCAGTGAGCATCACAGCATCTAGGGTATTGACATCTTCCCTTAAGCGGATGTCAATCTCTTTAAGCTTAGTAACATCAGTGGTTAATGAGTAATCTTCAAAAGATAAAAATGAAACATATAGGGTTTGTTCTCCGGTTTCTGAAGTGCTAAATGAAAACTTCCCCTTTGCATCTGTTGTGGCTCCATCATAAGTACCAACCAGGTACACATTGGCTCCAATAATAGGAAGACCCTGACGGTCGGTGACTTGACCAGAAATAGATTGTTGCGCTAAGACCTGAACGCTTAGAAATAGTAAAATCAGAAACAAAGGAGCTTTCATCTGGCGTGTTTTTTTCTTTTGATAACACAAAAGTTGAAAAACACTTCTATTGAAACCTCTTAAACTTTATGAACGGTCAAATGGCATAGATGAACCGTTGATTTTAATGTATTTCTCTTGATTGAAAGCTTCAAACTTAGCCTAAAACATGCTGAGCTAATACTTTTTGCACATCATAAACGTTCACACTTTTATTGAATTTTTTCTGAATACTAGGATTTTGTTCACTAGAAATCCAGATCTTCAATTCCGCCTCCAGATCAAACGATCCTGCGGTTTCCACACTGAAGCGGCTGATGCTTTTATAGCCCACCGAAAAATACTCGACTTTTCGACCGGTAAGGCCTTGTTTATCGACTAAAATCAAGCGTTTGTTGGTGAAAATAAAGGTATCTCTGACCAGCTTAAAGCCAATTTCGATGCTTTCATTATCGGTGAGTAACTGACTGTAGTCCTTTTCTAAATCTTGCTGACTTACCGCTCCGGCGTTGCCGAGTAGTGATGAAAATAGCCCCATGGATTGTGTTTTAAAATTAGTTATTTAGTTTTTCTTTCTTAGCTTTATAGCTTAACGACGCCGAAACGATAAATGCAGGAGTGATAAAAACTGCCACCAGGGTTTTTATCTCTACGAGTTCATAGTGACCTATAACTAAAGATAGAAGTAACATAAGATTTAAAGCATACCATGCTTTTTTATTGATGTTCATAATAAATGGATTATAGATTGGTATGTGTTTTGGCCTGTTGGAGGTCCTTGAATTTAGCTTTCACCTGTTTTAGAGCTTCGTCTTGCATCGTATTGAGGTCCAATGTAAAATTGCGGTCTTCGAGCTGAAGCTCAATTTCGAATAACCTGACCTCGATGGTTTGTATATCCTCGATGTTGATAACTTCAAGTTGTTTGGTTTGAGGAAGAAAGAATCTTACCTGCTGCTCATCCCACTCGATATAATACTTTTCGTTTCTTAAGTTGTAGATCCCTAAGCTAATAAAAATAATACCCTGAAATCCCTGAAATAAGGGTGTCCAATCGAAATCTGAATCTACAAATATTATTTTTCCAACAGCAAAGATGCCGATCGCTAGCAACAATACTCCAAAACCAATCATGATTTTGGACAGTATTTTCTGGGTTCTAAAGGCCTTGACTCGAGTCATTTTCACTTTCACTAATGAAATTGAGATATAAATTTAATTAATGAATTTTTAATAAAAATGAAAACTTGTTTAAACTTCTTTAAACATAGTTTTGCAATACATGATTACTTATAAGAAAGTTACTAAATCCACGTATAAAGATCAAAGTCTACAGCTTAGAGAACTATATCTGGATGCTTTTACCAAAGGCCTCTCAGCTCAGCATATTGAAGTTGAAAACGCTGAAGCGTATCTCAAAACGCTTTTTGAAAAGGGATATGGCATCCTGGGCTTTTCAAACGAACAGCTGGTGGCCGCATTAATTGTGACGCCCCCTAGTTTAGACGAGGAACGCCCTTCTGATATCAAAGAGAAATACCCAGATGCTGAAAGTTTGTACATCGCTGAAGTGCTGGTCGATGAAAACTTTCGGGGAATGGGACTTGGAAAAGGTTTGTTTGAAAAATTTGAAGCTACACTTAACGCAGACATCACTCACGTTTTGCTGAGGGTGTGGAGCAAAAATGAAATCGCCTACAATTTGTATAAGTCTTCAGGCTTTGAAGACTGTGGAAGTATCATCCAACAAAAATTTAAACCGGTGACCAAAGCGCCATTCGAAATGGAAAAACGCTATATGGTGAAGGATTATTAATACAGACTATGAAAGAATTCAATATAAAAACCCCTCATCTCGCTCAAGGAACGCCAGAAGAAAAACGTCAGGAAATTCTTGACTATTTCAACAGGACCTTCGAGCTGGATACCCAACTTTACAACACCTTAAAAGATGAAGACGCCTTTTATATGCGGGCAGACCCACTGAGGCATCCTATCATCTTTTACTATGGGCATACCAGTGTATTTTTTGTGAACAAGCTGGTCCTGGCCGGACTATTGCCTGAGCATATCAATCCGCATTTTGAATCCATTTTTGCTATTGGTGTGGATGAAATGTCCTGGGACGACCTCAACGAAGAAAATTACGACTGGCCTTCAGTAGCCGAAGTTCGGGAGTATCGAAAAACCGTTAAAGCTGAGATTACCAAACTCATCCAAACATTGCCACTGGAGTTGCCTATCACCTGGGAAAACGCTTTCTGGCCAATCATCATGGGAATTGAACACCAAAACATTCATATCGAAACCTCATCGGTACTCATCCGTCAACTCCCAGTTGAGAAGTTACAAACCGGAATCTTTACCAACATCTGCGAAGACGACCATGGAGTGGTTGCCAATGAATTGATTTCAGTTGATGGGTCTACAATTGAATTAGGAAAAAAACAAAACCATCCGCTTTACGGTTGGGATTTGGAATACGGTAATTTTGAAGAGCGCATACAAGACTTTAAGGCCTCAAAATACCTGGTTTCTAATGCTGAATTTTTAGAATTTATCGAAGCTGGAGGCTATCAGGACAAACAGTGGTGGACCGAAGAAGGCTGGTCCTGGTGTACTTATAAAAAAGCCGAACATCCTCAATTTTGGATCAAGGAAAACGATAACTACAAATTGAGATTAATGACCCAGGTGGTTCCCATGAAATGGAGCTTCCCCGCAGAAATCAATTATCTGGAAGCCAAGGCCTTTTGCAACTGGAAATCCAATAAGACCGGCAAAAAACTCCGTCTGCCTACAGAAGCCGAATGGTATAAGTTAATCGAGGTGAGCCAGGTAAAAGACGCTATCGAGTGGGAGGTTGCACCGGGTAACATCAATTTGGAACATTACAGTTCTTCCTGTCCGGTCGATCGTTTTACCTTTGGAGATTTCTACGATCTTATGGGGAACGTCTGGCAGTGGACCGAAACCCCAATTACAGGTTATCCAGGATTTAAAGTACACCCCTTATACGACGATTTTTCGACGCCGACTTTTGATGGAAAGCACAACATCATCAAGGGAGGTTCTTGGATTTCTACCGGAAATGAAGCAACGCTAAACGCTCGTTATGCCTTTAGACGACATTTCTACCAGCATGCTGGCTTTCGATACGTCGAATCTGAGTTTGAGCCAGACATTCGAGTGGATAGTTACGAAACCGATGAAGAAGTTGCGATCTCCTGCGAACAGAATTATGGAGATGATTATTTGGGCATGACCAAATTACCACTTCAGGTTTTGGAAGTGCTGAAACAACAGGTAGAGAAGCCAGAAGATAAAAGCCTTCTGGACCTTAACTGCGACACTGGTCGTCTGGCGTTTGAAGCTACGCGTCATTTTAAAGAAGTGACGGCCATAGATGCTTCGGCCCGTTTTATTCGTCCGGCCATCGAATTGCAAAAGAATGGTCTGCTGAGGTATGTGATTAAGGATGAAGGCGAATTATCTGTGTTTAAAGATGTTGTGCTCAAAGATTTGAAACTAGACAAGACTCTGGATCATCTTCAATTTATGCAGGATGATGTGATGAAACTCAAGGAGCGCTACAGCGGTTATGATGTTATCGTCGCGATGAATCTGCTGGAAGAGATTCGACAGCCCAAAGCAGTGTTGAGCAGGATCCACGAACGCTTAAACGCTGGCGGAATGTTGATTTTAGGATCAACCTACGATTGGGAATCCAGCACTAGCGAGGTGGAACACTGGCCTGGAGGCTTTAAGAAGGATGGAGAGCCGGTAAAGTCGATTGACGGTATCTCTGCTATTCTTGAGGAACACTTTAGCTTAGAAGCCGAACCTGTACAACTGACCTATCCGATCCGACAGTCGAGCAGACGCTTTGAGGTGAAAACGTCTGAGGTAAGTGTCTGGAGGAAGACGTCTTAATTAAGAAGCAGGTAGAGGGCTATAAACACAAGGACGGTAAAGACTAAGCTGACTGCATAAAAGACCTGTAGCTTCTTGCGCTGGGCTAATGCCTTTTTTCTAACTTGCAGTTTTGACATTTCAATTTCTTGAGCTGTAAAGGTTTTTAGGGATGTTGCCTTTGAAGCCTTTTCTTTAGAATGAATGCCTTCCCGATTGTTTTCTTTGAATTTTTTTCGCTGAGAAGGGCGCTGCGCCCGGTTTTGTTTCAACCGATTGTTCATGTCTTGCATGTGCCCTGCTCCAAAACTCATGGCTGTTTGTTCTTAAAGAGGAATTTCGATAAAAAAATAACAGATATACCAAAACCAATAATAGCACCACTGAGAAAATTAGATTCTACGATTTCATAAGTTCTTATGAGTAGTCCTAATGCTGTGATACAAACTCCTAAAATTACATTTTGTAGCGTATTCATTTAGTTAAGTTTATTAATTAGTTGGAGTGCATGATTTAAAACTTCATCCTCTCGGACTTCAGTTTGTTTGACATATTCTTCAGGAACAAACTCATCACGTGGACTTCCATCAATGCGTAACGTTTTTTCAAAAGAGATGTCGAATCCATAATCATAATACTTGAAATCTATGGTTTTCATGCCTCCTGCAAGCCTCTCCTTCTCAGTTCCAACTATTGTCGCTCTTTGCATACCATCCAACCCAATAGCCATACCCTCACCCATGCTGCCAGTCCATCTGTTGACTAATACATAAAGAGGTTTTGTATAAATTGGCTTTTTAGGTTCTACGTATCCAAAATAACTCTCTTCCTGATCTTCATACTGTTGATAGGGTCGTTTTTCAGTTATAAATCTCCCCATAGGATTTGCGATGTGTGATGCTCCTCCGTCTACCGTATTACGCAGATCTAAAATCATAGCTTTTGTGTCGAAAAGATCTTTCATCACTCGGTCGATTTCATCCACAAGCATGCACTGCCCCAGGGTATTGTTTATTCGTATGTAGCCAATATTGTCCTGAATTATTTTTGGAATCAGAATAAATTTATCTGTTCTTAATTTTAATTTATCCAGATCAAAATCAACGGTATCTTCCGATTTAAGATGTAAGCTTAAAACTCGTGGTTCATTTCGTTTACCAGCTATAATCTTATTTGAAATCCATTTCCTTATCTCTGGATCGTTTTTGTTATGACAACGGGTGGGAAAATTGTCAATTTTAGATTTAAAGTCCTCTCCGTTAAACCTGAGGATATCCGCTCCTATAATATTAATGTTCAAAGTGTCTTCTAGCTGGGTTTGCCAAACATTGGATATTATTGTTTTGTCCTTGTCTGTTTTGACATAAATAGGAGCACTAAGCCGATAAGATTCCTGAGTATTAGTGTTCAAATGAACATGACTATCGTAAAATTCATTCAATAGATATTCATAAAACTTAACGTGATCTCCAATAGTAGAAATACTTTTCGCCTGTTCTCTGTAACTGGTCTTTATGCAGTCAAAAATGTCACGTTTATCTTCCAGATAGATATAGTCCTCTTCTATAGCTGATATAAACTGATCAAACTCTTTAAGATTTTTCTTTTCTTCGTTTTCTCCAATGGTCTGGAAAGCATAACAACTCGTACTTAAAACAAATGAATAGAAGAGTATTAATAAAGTTTGGGAATTCATAAAATGAAATTGGAGTGATAAATATACACGTTTATCCTTAACCGACATATCCAAATCTCCTGCTAGTTTTCATCAATTTCTGTGTTTTAGTTAGGCTAAGGAGTTTTTATGTCTTGCTATAAAATCATTGAACGTATTTGGAGTTTTACCTGTGATTTCCTTCACCCAATTGGTAGTTGGAGGGGTCTTTTGAAATCTAGGTAAATAATGTAACATGATTAAAACAAGAATATAGCCTACAGATAGACCTTCTTTCTTTTTAGTGATGAAAAAGGAGAGGAGGGTAGGGGACTTGAAACAAATATTTTTACCTAAACCTTTACTTAATTGTTCGGCCATGTCACCAAAGGTCAAAAGCTCATTGTTGGTTATGTCGTAAGCCTTACCGATATGCTGTTGTGGTGCTGCAAGAATATGAGCGGCTACAGCTCCCAGGTCTTTAACGTCTATCAAGGTAAATTTAGCCTTTCCTGCCGGTAAATAAATGCGCTGATGCTGAACTAAATCTGAATGTAGTGTAGTTAAAAAATTCTGCATAAAATAGGCTGGACGAAGAAAGGTATAATCCACACCACTGTTCTTAATCAATGTTTCGATTTGATGATGCGGAATCCATTTACTTTTTTCAACTCCTTGTACTGATAGAAAAACGATATGACTGATTTTTGCTTGTTTAACAGCTTGAAGCAATGGTGCAAAATACTGCTCAACATCAGAAATTTGAGGTGGACGAAGTAAGAATAAATAGTCCATCTTTTCTAGAGCAGGCATAAATGTCTTGCTATCGGTAAAATCAAATTGGACAGGCTTAGCTCTAAAGGTCTTCAATAATTCTGAAGACTTCTTCTTATTCCTTACTCCTGCAAAAATCTCCAGCTCGTGTTCTCTCTCTGATAAGTTTTCAAGAACAGATTTTCCGACAGTGCCTGCAGGCCCTGTAATTAAAGCTTTTGTCATTACTGAAGAATCAATTGGTTTTGATTTCCTCTTCATAAGCCATCGCAAACGACTGCATTTCAGCAATGATTGGCATGGTTTTATACCCAATGGCAGATAACTCGTAGTGAACTTTAGGCGGAACTTCACCATAATTATAACGAACAACCAAACCTGAGTCGCAAAGCGTTTTGAGTTCCTGGTTCAACATTTTTTCGCTGATGTCGGGTATCAATCGTTTTAATTGTGAAGGCCTTAGAGCTTTAGGAGCGAGTTGATACAGAATCAGAAGCTTCCATTTTCCACTTAGTAGATCTGAGGTGGTCCGAATAGGACACCTAGCGGTGACTTTAAGTTCTTTGTTTTCCATACTTACAAAAAGGTTAGTACTATATTTCAATTTAGGTACTATAAAAGTAAATATATTTGATTCGATACCGTTTAAAAATATTGATTTTAATTGAAAGTGATGACTATAGTTTACGTCTATGATGCCTTATGTGGTTGGTGTTACGGGTTTTCACCTGTCATCATGAAACTTCAGGAAGAATACAAACCAGCTCTAACCATTGAGGTGATTTCTGGTGGGATGATTACTGGTTCCAGAATAGGGCCTATAGGCGAAGTCACCTCTTATATCAAATCGGCTTATAAAACCGTGGAAGCCAGATGTGATGTGAAGTTTGGTGAGGGTTTTTTGAATCATACTCTAGCTGATGGGAAAGCCGTATTTACATCGGTACCTCCTGCCATCGCCCTATCGATTATAAAGCATCTTAAGCCAGACCATAGCCTATCCTTCGCGACAGCACTTCAGAAGGCAATTTACCATACAGGAATTTCGCCAGATGACCTAGAAGCTTACGCTGCCTTAGCTTCAGATTATGGTATAGATGCTCAATTCTTTATTGAAAAAATGCAAGATCCTGTTTACAATCAAATGGCTAAGGAAGATTTCAAAAGATCTGTAGATCTAGGGGTTAAGGGGTTTCCAACGGTGTTTGTAAAGCAAGATGAAGATTATTCAGAAGTATGTAGAGGTTATCTTTCATATAAAGATCTCAGAAACAATTTATTAACTCTTAAAAAGAATGGATATGGTTAAAACTATAGCTTTGTTTGGCGCAACAGGGCGAACAGGCCAACATTTTTTGAATATTGCTTTAGAAGCAGGCTTCAGTGTGAAAGCCCTAGTTAGAAATCCAGCTAAATTGAACGTATCTCACTCTCAACTTTCAGTTTTGAAAGGCGATGTCTTAAACCGACGTGATGTGGAGGAGACCGTTTCTGGAACAGATCTTGTTGTGAGTTTATTTGGTCACGTAAAAGGCTCTCCCAAATGGCTTCAAACCGACGGAACACGCCATATCGTAGAGGCGATGAAAACCTGCAAGGTGAAAAGAATTATCTCTTTATCGGGCGGAGGTCTTCCTTATCCTGAAAAGGACCAGCCTAAACTGGCAGATAAGTTGATTCGCAGTATCATGAAGCTTTTGGTGCCTCACATATTGGAAGATGCAAAACACCATCATGAAGTCCTGGCCGAGAGCAATACCATTTGGACCATCGTAAGAGCTCCCCGGCTTACCAACGCCAAGAGGCAGGGCTTTTATCGTGTAGGATGGGTTGGGGAGAACGCCAGCACAAAGATCTCCAGAGCAGATTTAGCAGACTTTATTTTGAATCAAATCAAAGACGAAACTTATAGCTACCAGATGCCTTTTGTGAGTGGTTAAGCGTATATAAGATGAGTTGACTATTTTTCAATACCACACCAGACAAGACTTTTAGATACAGGAGCCAAGATAATAGAGCTTAAAAAGGTGAGTTTATAGTCTTTGATGGCTTATTGTGTGGACTACTGCTTTTGGGACAATAAATAAAAGTTTAGCCTTATTCTATAGATTAAGATATATTCTAAGCTTAAACTTATTAACCATAGATGCTATCCAGAGCAATTGTAGTAAAATTATGGTGGGGTAAAAAGGAGAATCAATCCATAAAAAAACCTACATCAGTAAATTAGACATTACTGATGTAGGCTATTTTTTACATGGTGACTCTAAAATACAGTAGACAGGATTATTTTGTGAAATATTTTAGTACTTCATCTTTAGTAATAGCCCAAACCACTCCTTCTCCATAAGAAATGTTACTTATATCACTATCAGAAGTATAATCTACCGACCAAGAAATTCCTCCATCTGTAGTTTTATAAATAGTATTGCCACTACAGTACCACCCTGTCGTTTCATCCATAAAAGCAAAGGAAGTGATGGCTTCGTCTCCCGCATCAAAAATAAGTTCCCAGTTGTAACCACCGTCCGTCGATTTATAGACTTGATTTATGAGTGTAGCGCTATTTTTTCTATTAATTAATGCGTATCCCGTATGTTCGGTTATGAATTGTAGCTGTTTTACTTGAAGGATGTTTCAATTCCTTCAATTGTGACTTCTACCCAATTACCGTTATCTACGAATAGTATAAGTGGTGCAAAAGAATAATTGGTAATAGTGTGACCCAGGTTTGGATCAATATCAATGTAGCCTCCTGCCCAAATGTGATTTTCATCAAATTCTGAAAATGCATCCACAGCACTATAGGTTCCGTAATTGTCCTCACTTCTTGGAAGATTATTGTTGTAAACCTCATTGAAAGTGATTCCATCTGTGGTTTGATACACATATTTCCATTGACTTATCAAAAACCCATTATTTAAATCATCACTCACGTATAAGCCTATTAAATTAGAATCTGGGTGGACGTCATCATTTAAGCCAATACTTCCGCCAATTGGAACTTTGTTAACCGCAAATGAAGTTTGAGTCCAGCCTTCATCATTAACAGTGACGTAAAAAGAACCATCGAATCCACTTCTCCCCTAATTTTTCCATTTGATACCACCGTCTATTGTTCTGTATACGCCATTACCAAAAGAATCATCGTGTGAAAAGTAGAACTTATCTTTTCCTATAGATTGGGATTTATGAACATAACTAAAAGGTCGATTAGAATTTATAATCCCATTATAATCCATACTATGCCATTGGTTTAAAGCGCTGGCTAAAACTCCTATATTACCTCTATAGTCATTTTCTACAGTGTTTGTAATTATCCTGTTTGCAACAGCAACCTTTAGTTCTGGAATGTTTGACTCTGTTTCTGGTAATATCAAACTGATCTCCTGCTCATTTACAGAATTGATTTCAGCTATCACATTGTCGAATGAAACTTCAACGTCGTTAACATCGGTTGTGAAATTAGTCCTAGAAATGACGATAGTGTCTCCACTGTAGCCGAAATTTTTGAAGTAGGAGTCAATTGTGGCGGCTTCTGGAGTGATTGGTGGATTTTGACCAGTGATATCCTCAGTATCGTCTGATGCACAAGACCCACAAAAAATTACGAGTATTACCAATGAAAATGGTTTAAGGATTTTTTTCATAATAGAAGTTTAAGAAGAGAGTGAAATTTAGTTTTTTACAAATTTTGAAACGGCTCCTTGTTCAGTTTTAATAACATATACATCTGAATTTAGAGTACTTACATCAATATCGGTATTTGGAGTGGCTTTCCCCTGACTAACTTCCCTTCCGTTCATATCGTAGATGCTGTACAGCTGAGTCGTTTCTAAACCAACCACCTGGATATTGGCATTGGAAGGATTGGGGTAAACACTAAGCCTGTTTTCTTTTCTAGAGAAATTTTGAGTTGAAAGTGTAGATTCATCAAAAATGGAAACATTATCTATCAACATTTGAGAACCTGGCTCACCGTAAATCCAAATCCAAGCTTGAATGGTTTGTGTTGTATTTGCGGTAAATTCAAATTCACCTTTTATCCATGTTTCATTAGATAATTCAGTAAATTCATTAACTGATATATCCTCAGGAAAATCAGTTGAAGCATCTCTAATATTAAATTCTATTTTCGAAAAAACTCCTGACAATATCTTAAAATAAAAAGTGCAAATGTAAGTAGTTCCTTCTATGAATTGAAAATTCGGTGAGCTAATAAAATTGCTGGCTCCACCATTTGAGAGCAAGCCTAGCTGAAGACTTGAGAAACCATTTTGTGCATCCGAGTTTTTTTGCCATGATGGAATAATAAAACCAGACCAATCATTAGGTGTAGTATTAGCTTCATTCCAATTTTCCATGTCTCCATTAGGAACTAAATTGTCTTGTGCAAAAAGATTAAACGTTGCGAAGCATACCAATAGAATAAGTAATTGTTTTTTATAAGAAGTGTTTTTAAGGATTAATTATTTTGATTAGTTTCTGTCTTTCTTAGACAAGATTGAGTCAAAAGTAATCTAAAAAACAATTAACTTATATATTTTAAATTGATTAAAATCAATTTTTTTTGCTACTTAAGTCTATCTGATTAAAAATCAATTAAATACTAACGCCTTTGATAAAAATTCAATTGCTTTACGACTTGGTTTTTTGATATAACGACGTCTTATCATATTAAAAGAAGAAAGAGTACCAATTATAATTCAATTTTTTTCAAATCTATGTATTGGTTTTAGTTTATCGAGAAGCAGATTTCGCCATCTACATTATGATTTTGTTTTTAAGCATAACGCCAAGAGGCCTAATAGTGGACCTGTCGCTAAAATTATAAATAAATTTCTGAGGTCTATTTCAACACTTAACCAGCTTATAAGTTGAATACTCAAAATGGTGATCGCAAAACCAACACAGTTGACAATGGTAAGAGCCGTCCCTTTTTGAGAAGCAGGGGCGTGTTGAGCCACCAGGGAAGACAGCAAGGGTGAATCGGCAATCACCGCCAGTCCCCAGACCAGTAGAAAGCCAATAAATAGGTATTCATTTTGTAGACCAAACATCCAGGGAGAGATCAGGCAACAGCTTCCGGAGATCGCCAGAGCTAAAGCAGCAATGCGTGGTGCGCCAAAACGCTGAGAAAGGTAGCCGGCAGCCACGCAGGATAAACTTCCCACGGCGATAATCAAAAACGACAGCAAAGCCACATTAAAGTCAGTATCGGGATGGAACTGCTGATAGGTCGTAAAAATCACCGGAACAAAAGCCCAAAAGACGTACAATTCCCACATATGACCGAAATATCCAAAAGCAGCTTTACGGAAGGATTTGACTTTGAACACCGTCCAAAACCCCGATAGATCCAATTGAAAGCTGGCTTTACGGTAGGGACCATCGGGCACAAAGCTCAAAATGAGTATCCCGCCGATGACCGCCAGGGCAGAGGTCAGCATCAATACCGTTTCCCAGGCCAGGCTGGTAGTCAGATCGCTGAGTAAATGTGGGAAGGCGGTGCCAAGCACCAGGGCGCCTACTAAAAACCCAAGGGATTTTCCCAGTCCTTTCTGGTAATAATCGGCAGCGATTTTCAAGCCTACCGGATAAATTCCAGCTAGAAAAACGCCGGTGAGTACGCGGCATCCAACTAAGCTTAAGAGCGTATGTTCCCCCCAGATTATAGCTAGATTAAAAGCACCTCCCAGCAGAGCCGAAATAAAAAACACTTTGGAAGGTGAATACCGGTCGGCAAAACTCAGAATGGCAAAGATTAAAGTGCCTAGAATAAAGCCTAATTGCACTGCTGAGGTTAAATGCCCTAAAGCTCCCGGCAACAGATCAAATTGGTGGACCAGTTGCGGCATCACCGCATTACCGGCAAACCACAACGAAGTGCAGCAAAACTGTGCTATTACAATTAGTGGTAAAATAGAATTGGAGATCTTCACGGGGTGAAGATATTTAAATGCAATTAAAGCCCTTTAGTTTCAGCACAAAAAAAGAAGAGAGTTATAAATTATCGTGAAGTTGAAAGTCTCCGCTCCTTATCTTTAGGAGAGAAACTTATCTTTACAGCAGAATCTTTCAAAAACACCTGTACTCAATGTCTCTCAAACAGAATTTATACAGCCAGTGTCAACAGCTGGTCGATAGCCGGTATCAGGTGATTCAAAAGCAGATTGCTGATTTACAGCAGAGTCTCAGCTCCGAGACCAAAAGCAGTGCGGGCGATAAGCATGAAACCGGCAGAGCCATGGTGCAGTTGGAACGCGAAAAAGCCGGACATCAGCTGGCAGAAATCAATAAGGTTAGGCTTGTGTTATCCAAAATCGATCCAAAAACGGCCCACACTCACGTTGGCTTAGGAAGCCTGGTGTTTACTTCCAGGGCCAATTATTATATCGCCGCCAGCCTGGGGCCTTTAGAGCTTGATGGTAAAACCTACTATGCAATTTCCCCTGAAACACCTATAGGTCAGCTTCTGATGGGAAAAATTGAAAAAGATGAAGTAACCTTTAACGGAGAATCGTTTGTCATTGAAGCTATTCTCTAAACCTCTGATTTTCTGATTTTTTTAGAATATAAATCTTCCAGACCATCAGAGCAAATTAAGTGGCGCTAGAATACCGATTCTTAATTCATTTTTATTGAAGCTTTCCACGCCAAGATTCTGCTTGGCATAGTTGGAGTAGTCGTAATAACGACCGATGTAGGCCATAAAGAAGCGTATGTCAATCTTTTTAAAGGGATTATAATACAAAGTAGGGATGGCTCCATAACTCGTTCGAATTAGCTCTCTGGAGGTTGAGAAATTATCGTAAGCCGTACTGGTCATCAAGGTGATCAAGCCTTGAAATTTACGGCTAAACCGATATTCTGCCCTCAACCAGTTTTCTACATAGAGAACATCTTCTGCCAATTCATCGTCTAAAAGTGTACTCACGATGCCTTTGGTATCGATATCTTCTTTGCTATACTGAAAATCATACATAATACTTAAATCCTTGGACTTGTACTTATGGCCTAAGGTAATAAAATAAGTGCCTCGATCTCTAACCTCGTTACTATAGCTGGCACTGTAATTGGTCTCAAATTGACCATCGAAAAACTGGCCACGCCAATTTCCTACAAAGTTGACTGGCCAGATAGGCTCCTGAATGTTTTCCGAAACCACATCCCCGTAGAGGTCTTCGTAGCGCAAAGTTCTGGAGTTAAGCACCTGAAATCTAAACTGATGCTGATCAAAGGCCTGATAAGACAAGCCTGCCCCAGTGACAAATGCAAGAGCATTGGAATAGATATCGTTGAACTCCAAAATGTATAAGGGACTGTATTCATACTCATAGCCACCGTAAAAGGCAAACATTTTTCCGATATACAGGTCCAGTCGTTCTGAGGCCTTAATCTTAAGATAGGCAAACTCGATATCGCTGCTGAGGTTGTCCAAAGACTGAACGGCTGTAGTACGGTTAAAGCGGTTTCTAAAGGTAAAATCGACTCGCTCGTGCAGTCGGCCAGATATTCTCAGGGCCGTAAAACCATTTTCGAACAGCATGCCTCTGGGAAATTCATCTCCGCCGCTAAAGCGATAGGCCTGAAACTCGGTTCGCATGTCAAAACCTATGTTTAGATCTTTAAAAAATTTGCCTTTATTAATCTTAATAAGCGGCTCGGCCAGGCTGTCGTTGGCCTGTGAAAATCCTTTGGGAATGACAATAAACCATGCTATTAACAGCATGAAGTGATATTTATTGAAGTTAATGGCTGTTGACGACCAATTGAAAACGCTGGAAGGCATAAATAGTTAGAGTATTGATTGGTTTTACCACATCAAGTTAAAAAAAATTAATGACGGAAAACTCGTCTGGAATAATTTTCAGCGATCCCGTAGGCAATAGTCAACTTGTTACACCTCTTTTTGATAGAGGTTATAGGTTGAAATCCGCTGTTTAGTGCTGCCCACCTGTTTAAAGCCCATATTTTCGTAGTACTGGCATAGCTTTGGGTTTTTGGAGTCGGCGTCCAGCCGCAAATAGCGACACTGGTCTTGTCTGGCCAGCTCGGCGACCTGCTCTAAAATCTGTTGACCCAAACCCTGGCCGTTATAAGCTTCTTTCACCACCAGTGAATGCACGTATTTGGCCTTTTCATCCTGTTCACCCCAATACATCAAGTCCTGGTCTAAGATACGTAGCATGCCGATGGTAACGCCTTCTTTATTTTTGACGTAATTATACTCAGCATTAGCGAGACCTTCTTTGACCCATTGGATTTTATCTTCAGGCGGATCGTTCCAGTACTGCCAGTGGTCGACTTGCAGACGATTGATTTTTTTGGCCGCGGCCTGAAACATGTTGATGACCTGATCTAAATCTGTAGGAGGAATTGGAGAGAAGTTAAGTTGCATTTCTATAGGTAAGCCTTTTAAGTCTTTAAAATTAAAGTCAAAATTTCATATAAAGACAAATTTGTAAACAAATATAACCTTAACGTAAATGAAAAAGGCATGCTTGCACATGCCTTAATTTAATAATGTTAAAAGGATCCACTACTTACATTTCATTCTGGGCGGAAGCATGTGCTTTCATCATCTGTTCATGCTCACTCCTTAGCATTTTATGGTCGTCGATCAATTGTTGATGCTCTTTTTTCATAGTTTCATGTTCCTCTTTCATAGTGTTCAATTCATATTCCAGAGTTTTAGGATCTACATTCTCTTCAGCATGTTTATCGATCATGTTTTGATGCTTCTGCAATAAATTCTCGTGCATCTGAATGGTTTTATAATGCTCTTCTTGAATGTTTTTATGTTTTTCTCTAAATTCTGAATGTAAGCTGTCCATCTCTGATGTTTCTGAAAACTGACTTGATTCCTGTTTGAGTTCTTCACGCATTTCATCCATTTTTTCATAGGTTTCCTGCATGAACTCATGGTTGTCCACGATTTCCTTATGTTCAGCTAGCATGGCTTTATACTCATCAGTTTCAACCGCGCTATTGTTACAACCGATCAAAACAAGAGCGAATAAGCTCACTGCACACAGCATTATGTTTTTAGTTAATTGATTTTTCATGGTTTTTCTATTTATCGTTTAATCATAATCTAATTATATTTTTATAAAATATGATATAATGTTAAAGGGTTGATAAGAGGTTTTTAATAGAAAAAACACTGATTTTATATTCTATTTAATAGTTGAAGTGAATTTTGAGTGGGTTCGGGTAATTCCCTTTAACGAATTGTAATTTGTCTCATTCGGTCGTTGGAATGGGAGATAAGTTAAGGTGCATTTTTATAATTAAAGAATAAATATACATTTAAGGAACTTACTTTTATTGAAAATCATTCAAACGATTTGAGTCATGCTCCTTCTTTACTCAGGTTTCAACATTTGTCTATGAATCCATCATGATTTGGTAATGGCGTTAAGCAGTAAAGAGTCATCCAAAAAGAGATGATTCCTTGAATTATTTCAATAGAATGAGATCTACTGCTCTTTAACAGCCTCTGGCATGTCTTTGACATCGTATTGAATGTCTCTTATTTTCAACTTTAGCCAGGTCCATTCGCCGTTTTCCAACTTCCAGCTGGCTTCACATTCAACAGGAATTAGTATTCCATTTCTGATTTCAGTTTTGGTAGCCTTAACCGTCCATTGGGTGGGTTTGCTATCACTGGAATTTTGAAAACGCATAGCGACAAACTTTTCAAAACCTCCGTCTTTATTAAAGTGAAATACGCCAGATCCTTTAGTCCCTTTATAATCCATGACTGCTCTGGCAGAATGGTCATCGATGCGCTCCCATGTTAGATAAGGACTTAAAGCCGCCGTCGGGAACCAAACTATTTCAGCTAAAAAGCGCTGTAAGGTAGCTTGATTGACTTTCTCCTCATGTTTTGCATCAGCAACAGGAATAAGGGACCATAATTTAATCAGCATCTCACCTTTACCTTCTTTAAATTGGTCTCTCCCCACCACACTCAGGATTGAATTCATTTCGGTATTGATAGCCCAATGAAATGCCGGTGGATGGATTGTAAAATACTGTTTTGCTGTACCCGGATTCCAGGTCGACTGTTCAGGTTTCATTTTAAGCTGTACTTCCTGAGTTAGATGCACATTCGTTATTACTTCTTTTCCTAATATTCCATTAGCCCTCATCCATTTTTGAACAATTGCCGGTAAGTCTCTCAGCGCTTGCTCAGTAACCACCTCTCGGTTTTGAGTTAGTGTATTGGCAAACATATGGATTCGCTCTTCTTGAATTTTTTGCCTAAAGCTAAAGCTCGAATATCCAATGAGCACTGCCATCAGAATTATAAGGTTGACCAAAGTACCAAATTTGGCATTAGACCAGTAATTAATTATTAAGAGTTGAGATAAAATCACCGCTAAAAAACCACTTAACCACCAATAGTCGGATTGAATCAGGTTTAAAATAACAGTGAGTCCAAAAAGAAAAAATACCAGCAACCAAACTACGCCGTAGGATTTTGAAATCGAGTGTGTAATCGCATTAAATTCACTTATACCAAAGGCTTTAAAAAATCCAAACAGATGAATTATTCCGTGAATTACTATTAAAATAAGTAAAGCTATTCGCATCATTATATAAATTTAAGGTTAATGAAGCTATCGATATAGAATTGCAATCTCTCCTTAATTTTCTTATTCCAATTGACAATAGTTAATCCTAGCTTAGCATTATAAATTTTTCATTTCTGGAAGGTTATTTTATTCTCCTCCTTATTTACTTTGCCTGCCTTCCAAGGATCGCAGGCAGGCTAGCCCAAAGCAAACGAAACAAGAGAAAAGCCTCCTTAATTAAGGCTTCTTGGTCCAGATCTGATCGGCAGTTTTCAAATAGACTGGCAGCGCCGCTGAACCATACCAGTCGTAAAGGTCGTAGTCCAGCAGGTCATTCTTAATCGCTAAATCGGTTTGTAATAAGTCTTCGGCTTCAGCCTTATTTTCTAAGCCCTGCAAGATAAAAATACCCCGGTAGTTGTTGTCGTTTTTGCCAATTGGACCAGCAACGATGAGTTTTTTATTTTCCATCAGCTGATTCATATTCTCCATATGCCCTTTAAAACTTTTGCTGATGAGCTCCTGGTCCTGAGTGGTATTAGGTCCCGTTTTCAAAATGACAAGAAAATAGCTTTTCATACCGTAGGCATCGGCACCCAGTTCTTGAGCAAGGGTCGGGTTGTAATTGGGATTTGAATTCACCGAATCTTTGGCAGGAGTCGACTGGCCATATACCCAGCTCAACGCCATAAAGAGAAAAAGACTTAAACTTAGTTTCATACCTATAAAATTTAGGGTATAGCCGTTGAACTGACTATACCCATGAATGTAATTCCTAGAAGAGAGAATTTTCTAAAATCTGTTATTAGCGAAATAGATTAATTCCCTGTCATGTACTTTTGCATTACCGGCATCAATTCCATTTGAAGTTCCTGCGCCATCGTTCCCACGCTGATCTTGGTTAATTTCTCCTGCGCTTCCAAATGCTTTTGACCGATATCGCTGTTGTAAAACTTTAAAATTTCTTTTACTTGCTCATGAGTATAAAATTCCATGCTTTTTTCACCTAATTTTCTATAAAAGTTCTGCATGATCGGTTCAAGTTCTTTTTTAAAAGCCCCTACTTTATCTTCGGGAATCATTTTGTAAACCTGATCTAAAGAAGCTTCAGCTGCTTTGGAGCCCATCTTGGCCAGCTGGATCGCATCTTGTTTAAAGGCCTCGTTGTTCTGAGCCTGAAGAGTAAACGTTGAGCCTATAAGTAAGGCTATGATTAAGATTGATTTTTTCATCGGATTACGGTTTTAAATTATCCTATAATATTACGCTATTTTGAGATGTTTTCAAATAGAAATGTTTTGGAAGCTGAATGCTAAGATTTCCGACGGATCAATGTCCATTGAAATAGCCGTATAGTTGATATATGAACAAATACAGTCCTGCTAGGACCAAATACCAGTTGACTGCTTTATAAAACGCTGTAAATTGCTTGTGTTTCCGCGAAAACTTGATGATGAAAACAATAGGAATGAGTGCCAACACCTGTCCTAATTCCACTCCCAGATTAAAGCTTAATATTTTTGCGAGAAGCTGTTGGTCTCCCATGTCGAAAGACTGTAATCGGGTAGACAATCCAAAGCCATGAATCAACCCAAAAAGACCGACCATCCACAGCAAATCTGGTGATTTTACCTTCAGCTTTTCAAACCCATTTAAATTCTCAAAGCCTTTGTATAAAACGCTAAGTGCTATCACTGCATCAACCAAATGTTCATTGGCGGTGATCCCAGTATAAGTCGCTCCTATTAAAGTTATACAATGACCTATGGTAAACACAGTAATAAACTTTAAGATGTCTTTAAAGCTCCTTAAATAGAAAATTACACCAGCTAAAAAAAGTAAATGATCGTAGCCTGTCAGCATATGTGTTGCTCCTACCTGAATGTAAGTCCACAAACTACCAGTACGTAAAAGTTCCTGGTCCGCATTGGTCACTTCATGAGCAAATCCTAGAAGTGGCATAAAAAACAAGAACAGGAAGCCTGCTTGTTTTAGATTTATGAATTTCATTACTTCTTTTTTCTGAAGATCAGGTACAGCAACCCTATAAAAAATAAGCTTCCTATTATAAATACCCAGGAAGGAAGACTTCCTTCATGATCTGTATCATCGTGGGTATGTGTGCTTTCATCGTGTTTGTGGCTCACTTCAAAAGTAAGTGTAGCCCATTTGGATTGATGGGTTAAGTCGCTGTCATCCATTACTTTTACCATGTGAATGGTTCTTAAGTAGTAAATTCCATCTTCGGGGAGGTCGACAAAAACAATTCCCTCCTCGTCGGTTCTTAATTCTTGTCCGCTGGTATGGGTATGCTCTTCATCTGAGTCTGATTCATGCGGATGTGAGTGCTCTTTCGCCCCCTGATCATGACTGTGTTCTTTAGTACCATGAGAATGAGCACTTTGAATAGAATTAGCATAAACCAGTTGATTGGGGAGCGGTTTTCCATCTAGCAATAGTTTTACCGCTAAGGTGTCTCCGCTATATTTTTGATAGGGGTTGGCTAGTGGAACAAATTCAATAGGATAACCAAGTACAGTTTTCCAATCCTCTGTTTTAACACCACCTACCTGGTAAATAGCTTTGACATGTTTTTGATAACTCTCGACGGCGTCCTGATTTAATTCCCCATTTTGAGTCCGTTGCTCAAGCATATCCAAAACTCCGTCGTGTTTGAGGTAGCTATTGAATTTATCACTGGTGAGTTTTATGTTTCTGGCTTTGGTAGAAACCCCCGCCAAATACGTTCCTGGATCTTCTGCAGTGAAGTTAAAATGGGTGATGGTACTATCCTGGTCTTTCCATTGATCGGGTTGAATAGCCGCTCTTTGGCCTAGAGCAACAACTGAAGCATCCAAAATACGATCTCTTGAGATTGTATTTTCGCTTTTTTCAAACGTACCGTTGTAAAGGCTTAGGGTCGCTTTCTGATTAGGCTGCAAGATATAAGTATCCATTTTTAAATACAGATCATGGCTGCATAAAAGTATAACAGCTAATAAGAAAAGTAAAGGTTTCAATGTTTGAAGTGAAAGGGTTTTGTTAGCTAATCTCATTTTTAAGTCTTATTGAGTAGGGTTTGGATTTAACTTGATCATGCTCATGGCCCCTTATTGCAAATAAGGAACTAAAACTTAAGAACACTTATCAAAAACTATTTGGGCGGTAAAAATACATTTTCACAGTTAAGTGTCTAAGACAAATTGAATTTTTTCAGTTATATATTTTCAGCTTTGTAAGCTAAATGCTAAAGCTTTATTATAAGTTTTAAGAGGGCTTTACTCATCATCTAGCCTGGATTTCAGTTGCCGCTCTGTCTTGTAGATACTAAAAAAGGCCCAGGACAGCGTACTTCCTAAAACAATGCCTAAACTTAACAGGATCTGCTTTTCTTCGATGATGAACCCTAATAAAGCGCTTAGTAATGGGATGCTGGAATAGGTAATCATATTCATAGCCACAAGTTGCTGAGCTAGATCCCAGTGTTTCTGATTTTTCATAGAGCGCCGGGTCCTGTAGCCATAAAAACAATTGATGTGTTTAGGCGGGTATTTTTTTAAATAATATCCAGCGATTAAACCCAATAGTCCCGTGACCACACAAGAAAGGAAAATTAAAACATTAAAGGTGAGCATTGGTGATGATCTGCGGTTTGTTGATCAACAACACGGTTTTATCTGTTGAGTAGATGAGTTTCAGGGTTTATGCTTAAGTTTTGCCATCCTTTTCAAAATCAGATTTCAGTAAGGAATAAATTTCACTATCCAGATACTCGCCATTATAAAAATAATTCTCTCGAAAATAAGCTTCTTTTTGAAATCCCATCCTCAACAAGAGTCCGCGGGAATTCTCATTGGCAGGGTTGATGTTGGCCTCTAAACTATGCAGATAAAGATCTTTAAACCCAAAATTGAACACAGACCGCATCGCTTCTTTCATCAAGCCCTGTTTCCAAAACTCTGGCTTCAAGGTATAGCCAATCTCTGCTCTGTCGTTTTTGTGGTCGAGGTTGAAAAATGCAAAATCACCGATAAAGGTCCCGGTGGATTTCTCTATAAGAGCCCAGAGGATACCCGTCTTCTCCTGATACTTTTTTAATTTTTCTGAAATAAATGCTTCCGACTGTTGAACCCTTTGGTGCCGTTCCTGGTCCATATACAGCATCACCCGTTCGTCAGAACGAATGCTCTGGACGTCTTGGGCGTCTGATAACTTTAACTGTCTTAAAAGCAATCTCTGACTTTCTAATGCTGGGGATTCATCAAAGTAGTGGTTATTGAGTCTCTGGTTTTCACAATGGGTCAGTTTTTTCTTTTGCATTTCCTCTTTTTAAAAAAAGTTCAAAGCATCCATTAGAGAAATCTGTGAGCCTAGAATAATAATGTCTAAAATTAATGAAGAAAAGAGTTGTTTTTTACCTCAGTTCTTTGTTAGCTGTTGTTTTTTATTTCATCAAAGAGTCTTTTTACCTGTAAATCACCAAAACCATAAATACTTTCACGTTTGTTGAATTCTTTAAATACAGCTCCAAACGAATCTGTTCCTAAAACATTCATTATGTCTAATAAAGTTGCTGTAGGTCGTCCTGGACTATTTTCATTGGGAATTCTATCAATGTGAGCCTCAACAGCGTTCTGAATGAAAGGATATTTTAGCCCTAACTTTTTAGCTACCTCGACCATTTCCTCAATATCATTATTCTGATATAAATTCCACAGACTTGCTATTCCATCCAATTCATTAATTTGAGCCTTTTGCTTATAAGCGTTGATTAACTCCAATTCGTTTAGTCCACCAAACCCATATTGCGTATGGATTACTGGTCTTATTAGGAAAACTTTATTAGGTTTTAAATAATTAACTATCAGCTTAACGGTAAACCAAAAATTCACTTGGCAAAATAGGTCATCTTCGAACCACAGGTTAATTTCCGCTTTATTAGGTAAATTTTGAATCTTCTCAAATTCAGAAACAGAATCCGCATAATAATCCTCTATTGAATAGTCTCCATAAACTTTGGAAATAAACGTTGCACGTTTCTTAAATAAATCTTCTAAAGTATCACTACTTACATCTCCATCAACCAAGCATTCACGGGCAACAATTATCTCTCCGTCAATTTCATTAGGAAAACTCTCTTTCAGGGAATCTCCATTTAGAATGTGATATACATTTTTCATTGGTCTCATTTTTAATAACCGCTAACGGTTCTCTAGTATGGCCAGTAGCGAGCAAATACTAGCTTAATTTTCAGTTTATCTTTTAACTTTCTAAATTTACCAAAACTTTGGGTTTAGCACATAAAAGCTATTGGCTATAATAGATGTTGTGTGGAGTTTTTATTTATCATAATAGATATGAGTGCTATAAAAATGGTTAAAGTCTCGTATTGAGTCTTTTTCCTTTGGAATATAACCTATTTGAATATGATTTGAACCCTTTTTTAATTTAGAAAGCTCTATTGGAATCATTTGATAGAGTGAATCAATTTCATTACTAATTTTAATTTCCCCATTTACAATGGCTAAGATTTGCATTATGTCTTCTTTTTCGTGTCTCAAAGGCTTAAAGGGAATTAATAATTTTTTATCATATTCAAATGCCTTTGAATAGATTACAGCGTAATCTGACTCTGTATTCTTAGTAAAATGCAATATTTCATTTTTATTATTGCTATTATCTGGATTCGCTATCCAAGGATCTTTATTAATTTCACTTTCATAATAATTTATCCAGAATTTTAAGTCTGAATCAATTTTGAATGATTTAATGAAGTTTTCAGAAATCTTTCTGTAAACATCATTTTTAGGATATGATGTTATAATTTGATATGTACGATCATTGTTAGGAATAAATACATCAACACTTTCTTTTGATTCTGTACTGTCTATTGAAGTAATTTTTAAAGCTTTAAGACCATCAATCAATAATGAATCAATTTTAATTACATTAATATTTGATTCATTATTAGGGTTTTCATAGTCATTAGCATTTGTACTGTACACATAGTCATAAATTGTAATGATTTCAAGTCGAATGTTATTTTGAGAAGTATACAAAGAGGAATTGATCATGTCTGGATATAAATGAAATTCATGAGTTGGCAACGATGAAAAAAATACTTCAGCACCATCAAAACTCAATTCTTCATTTTGATTTCTTTTTGCAACTTGATTTAAAGAATCAATTTTATATTCCCAATAAATTTGACTTTCTCTATCTAAGTTATGTTTAGTTTCTTTATCGTAATTTGATTGAAGTAGATTTACAACAGATAGTAAAGAGTCTCTTGCATATTTAGCTTCTGAAAATGAAAGACCTTTTTTAAGTATTAAATTATTCAAAGCATTCGTTCCATAATCTGTAATATGAGCGTGATAATGTTCATGAACTAACAAATCATCAGATTCAAGGATTCCAAAATCAACCCATGATTGATATCTATCAAAAATGGTTTCTGCGTAGATTGAGTCTTTTATTTTCTTGATTTTAATTGTTGTTGCTATTGATGCATTATAATCACTTAAAAGATCAGGTACTCCAAAAAAATCTTTGAAAGTAAGAGATCCAACATCATTTAATACGATATATCGCTCAGCGTGTTCAGATTCATTCTTGGTTATTATTGTTATTACTACTAATACTGTCAAAAGTATTGAAGATAAAACAACTTTTGGTTTGATCATACGGACTTTGATTTTGATAGTAATCTTAATGAATAATGAAAAATTGTACCAAGGACAAATACGAATATGATATTAATTAAAATCAAATGAGTAAAGTCCGCTAAAAACCAATATCCTGTATAGTTTAGAACTAAAAATTGAAATAAAGTGGTTAATAGAACAAGAAGAATGTTTGTTAAAAATCTATTTTTGAAAGACATTTTTTTCGCAGACATTAAAGAATTTCTCGACGTATAGATTCCTAAAACATAAATTAAACTTATTATTAAGTAGTTAATTAAGGGCTTAATTTTCACGCCAATACCGTAAGCTAAAATTCCAAATAGTAAAATTGACAGTGTGATTATAAAGCTACCATTAATTACATCTATAAAAGCACCAACTTTTTTTATTTTTTTTAGGTTCATAAAAACCATTATATAATCTTTCAATTTTTTGTCAATTATTCAAGATGCCAATGTTTTTTATAAAATTACACACAACTAGTTATATGTTTATAAAAATACACCTTTATTGGAAACAGTTACGGGATAAACGCATGTTTTTATAAAGTTTATCCCGTGAATACGATATACTTAAAGTTATTTCATCCCCTTCAGACCTCATCTTCACTCAGATGGATCTTAAAGATAACGAAGGCCTTAAGCAATGTATCGCTCATGATAAAAGCTAACTAAGGCAGATTCAAACTAAAAAAAGCCATCTATAAAAGTGGTGGCTTCAATACATGGCTTTGTAGTTCATATTTAGATATAGTTTAGAAACTCGACCTTAGAAGGAATAGCATATGAAGTCCATTCAAAATCACTTATAAGTCAATAGCCTAGATTTCTCGACTGCGCCTGTGTTTGTCATCAGGCTGGCTCGAAATGACAAAGCTGAAGGTTATGAACTAATTTGATTTACTCCTTATCGATCTCCACCTCATCTACGGCGCCCAGCAATTCAAAATCGATGGTACGTTTCACTAAGTCGGCTTTCTTCACCCGAACGTACACCTCGTCGCCGAGCTGATACATTTTCTTGGTGCGACGACCGATGACGGCATAATGCTCCTCGTTAAAGTCGTAGTGGTCGTCTGGGATGTCTTTGAGGCGGGTCATACCTTCGCACTTGTTCTCGATGATCTCGATAAAAATACCAAAGTCGGTCACCCCGGAAATAACGCCTTTAAATTCGGTTTCGGAATGCTCTTGGATGTACTTCACTTGCATGTACTTGATGGAATCCCGCTCGGCATTGGTGGCCAGTTTTTCCATCTCGCTAGAATGCTTGCATTTGTCTTCGTATTCGGTTTCGCTAGCACTGGGTTTGTTATCCAGATAGCGCTGTAATAGGCGGTGAGCCATCACATCGGGATAACGTCGTATCGGCGAGGTAAAGTGGGAATAATAATCGAACGCCAGTCCATAGTGCCCAATGTTTTCGGTAGAATAGTAGGCCTTACTCATGGTACGTATGGTGAGGGTATCGACCAGGTTTTGTTCCTTTTTGCCCGACACATCTTCCAACAAATTGTTAAGGGCGTTGGCCAGGTTTTTTCGGTTTTGGATGTTGATGTTATAGCCAAATTTAGAAATAACAGTATTCAAAGCTTCCAGTCGGTCGTCTTTAGGTTCGTCGTGACAACGGTACACAAAGGTTTTGGGTGGCTTGCGTTTACCGATAAACTCAGAGACTTTTCTATTGGCCAGCAGCATAAATTCTTCGATGAGTTTATTGGCATCCTTGCTGGACTTCACGTAAACGCCCTGCGGATTGTTATCTTCATCCAAGTGGAATTTTACTTCCACCTTATCAAAAGAAATAGCCCCTTTTTGCATCCGCTTTTTACGCATGGTTTTGGCCAGGGTATTCAAAGTGGTCACCGCTTCCAGAATCTCTGGCTGGACGTCGTAAGCTTTTTTGGTCAAAGAGAGCTCTGCAGGAATGTGTTTATCTTCAGAATCGATGAGGTACTGTGCTTCTTCGTAAGCAAATCTTGCATCAGAATAGGTCACGGTACGTCCAAACCATTCACTTTTGACCTTACCGTCTTTAGTAATTTCGAACAAGGCCGAAAAGGTATATTTTTCTTCATTCGGACGCAGGGAACAGGCGCCGTTGGATAAAATTTCTGGCAACATCGGTACCACACGGTCTACCAGGTAGATGGAAGTGGCTCGGTTGTAGGCCTCGTCATCCAGAACAGTACCTGGTTGCAGATAGTGAGACACATCGGCAATGTGAATACCTATTTCGTAATTGCCATTGTCCATTGTTTTGAAGCTCAAGGCATCGTCAAAATCTTTGGCGTCGGCAGGATCTATGGTAAAAGTTAGCGTATCTCTTAGATCACGTCGTTTCTTGATTTCAGAGGGATGAATTTTAGTATCTATATTATTGGCAAATTCTTCCACCTCGGGTGGGAACTGCTCTGGCAGACCGTAGCCAGCCAGAATCGCATGCATCTCGGTATTGTGTTCGCCAGGAACGCCAAGCACCTCAGTAATTTCTCCTTTAGGCGAATCGTCCTTGTCTTTCCACTGTAAAATTCGAACTTTTACCAACAAGCCATCTTCGGCATCGTGCATTTTGTCGTTTGGCACAAAAATATCGGTGTACATCTTGGAATTGGCAACTACCACAAAGCCAAACTTTTCCTGCTTGTGTAAAACCCCAACAAAGTCGGTTTTATTTCGGGTTAAAATCGATACGACTTCACCTTCAGATTTTGCTTTCTCGCGCTTTTTGAAAACGTAAATTTTCACTTCGTCGCCATCTAAAGCGTGGTTGAGGTTTTTATTGGAAATATAAATGTCATTCTCCAGATCTTCCACGATCACATAGGCATCACCTCTGGAGGTCATGTCGATGATCCCGGTATGGAAATCCTCTAAAGCGTCAAATTGAAATTTCTTATCGTCCACTTGTTTTAATTGGCCTTTGGCTGTGAGCTGACCCAAAAGACGAATTACCTTATTTCTGGTTTTGGTGTCTTCAATCTTCAGCTTATCTAAAATAACTTTAAAGTCGAAGCTCTTTTCTGGCTGACTTTTAAAAATGTTTAATATTTTTTTTGATAATCCTCCATCCTGACCAGGCGAAGAGTGGAAAGGCTTTTTACCTTTTTTCTTTTTCTTACTCATACATATGTAAATAACATTTGCTAATGTAGTACAATAAAGACGGATAAAAAGATTCTTAAACTAAATCTTTGTTAAGTCTAGAACTGTGACAGTTAACCATTTAATGATGTTAAAGTTTCAATTTCTTTGCTTTAAATATTTACATATTGTTAAATAATACCTAAATTTGATTCCTAACTAATCTTAATGTCAAAAACAACCAAAATATACATCATCTTCCTTCTCATTTTTTTGGTTGGATTTGCAGGGATTTATCTCTACATTAAATTATTTTTGAATCAACAACTCACTACTACCAGCCAGGAGTTGAAAGAGCCTGTAGGGGCTTTGCTCGGTTTCCTTTAATTAAAACATAAACTATTTCCTCAGCTTAAGGTGTTTAAAATTAATTACTTAATTTTAAAATAAAAATGAACGATTTTATTAAGCTTGCTGTATTTACCTATCCTCACGAATACACCGTGCTTAAATTGCTTTTGGAAAAAGAAGATATTCGTTTTTTCTTTCAAAATGAAACCGTCATTGGGGTGATTCCCTTTTATTCTAATGCTTTGGGTGGAATTTTCTTAAAAGTACATCCTGAGGATTTCGAAGCGGCTAAAAGCATCCTGGAAGATTATAATTTTGAAAATCACCTGAGGATCGTTTAAAGACAGTTCTTTTATTTTTTCTACCCATTGCGCTTTTTGAAAAATTCTGTCAATTCGAGTGAATTTCACAATTGAAATGAGGGAAATTTGTATCGAGAATAAGAATTTTTAGATGTGAATGGGTTCTCGACCTGTCGGATGGCTGGTACAATTTTGTATCAAAAAATCACCCGCCTGAATGACTTCGTTGGGCAGTCTCGAACTGACATTATGATATCTATTTCAATTCAAAATGCACATGGGAATTTTCAATTCTTTTTGATAGATATTTTAGATCTGAAATTAGTTTCGTTTTCCACTTATCCACAATCTATAATACTATTCTTCTTTTTTTTTAAAATTTAAAATTAATAATGATGATGATTATTGTGCGTTAATAACTGGAAAACTTTTACCTCATCTATTTTGATTTTTCAAATTTTGACTTTATCCACATTTTTTAAGCTTTTAAAATTTCCCCAACGTTCTTATTTTCAAATGTATTTCTAAAAGTTATCCACAATTGGACATCTGCTTTTCACATGTTTTGTTGAATAAGTATTTTTGAATTTGCTGTGGAAAACTTTTAAAAGGACTTGCAAAACTTTTTTGAAATTTGCTTCCTAAAAATTTTGTTAAATAAAATCTTTACTTATCTAGTTTTTAAATTTGATAATCCAAATTTTTAGTTCCTTTTTTCTATACGAGTTTTCCACATGTTTTAAAAAGTTGAAGTCCCTAAAAGCTGATTTACTTTTGAGTTTTCCACAATTGTGGACAGCGCTTAGGTATACATGATACTATAATGAAAATCAAGGATTTACATACCATCAGTTTAGCAGTACTAGGTTCCTAATTTTAATACTAACTTTGTCTCAGTCTTTTTGTTATAGACTTAACTTTAGAAACAGAAATTCAGTCACTAATGTTCAACTTGCAAGTCTAATTTAAACCTATATAAATCCAATACCCATGACTATATCTTTAGGAAACGATCACGCAGGCCCGGCTTACAAAAACGCTATCACCGAATACCTGACCTCACAATCTTTAAAAGTGATTAACCACGGCACCGACTCTGAAGATTCTGTAGATTATCCAGATTTTGTACATCCAGTGGCAGAGGATGTTGAAAAAGGGACTTCAGACTTTGGTATCATTATATGTGGTAGTGGAAACGGAGCTAATATGACTGCTAATAAGCATCAGGGCGTGAGATCGGCCCTATGCTGGAACACAGAACTCGTGGCTTTAGCCAGACAGCATAATGATGCTAACGTATTGAGTATTCCCGCTCGATTTGTCTCTCAGGAGGAAGCTTTAGATTTTGTAAAGGTCTTTCTAGACACTGATTTTGAAGGCGGACGTCATCAAAATCGCGTGGCTAAAATCGCCTGCCAATAATTTGCTTTAAGTTTTATGCACTCACACCAAAGGTCTGAAAAGAATCTTTTTCTATCCATTATTCTTAATGTAGGCATTACCCTTGCTCAAATTATTGGTGGTTTGCTGAGTGGGAGTTTAGCTTTACTTTCCGATGCGCTTCATAACTTTACCGATGTGGTGTCTTTGGTGATCAGTTATGTGGCTTCTAAATTTGCCCATAAAAGTGCAACCTACAACAAGACGTTTGGCTACAAACGGGCAGAAATCATTGCTGCTTTTGTCAATTCTGCCAGTCTAATCATCATTGCAGTGATTCTCATCGTTGAAGCTGTGGAGCGCTTTCTGGATCCACAGGCTATCAATTCTACCTTAGTGATTTGGCTTTCTGCTTTAGCTATTGTTTTTAACGGGGCCAGTGTCCTCCTACTGCTGAAGGATAGAAAACAGAATCTCAATATTGCTTCCGCTTATTTCCACCTGCTCACCGATATGCTGGCATCTGTCGCCGTCCTTGTGGGTGGTATTCTCATGAAGTACTATGGCATCTATTGGCTGGATAGTGTATTGACTTTTGCTATTGCTCTGTATTTGATTTATGTCGGTATCCAGCTATTTAAAGGTTCATTCACCATACTGATGCAGTTTACTCCTAAGCATATTAATGTAGATGACGTTATTTCAAGAGTTAATCAAATCGATCTCGTCAAAAATATTCATCACCTCCACATCTGGCAATTGAACGAAAATGAATTGCACCTGGAAGCAGAAATTGATTTTAAGGAAGATATTTCTTTATCTACCTTTGAAGCTGTTCTGGAAGAGATTGAAGAGTTACTTCTCAACGAATTTGGAATCAACCACATTACCATTCAGCCAGAATTTAAAAAATCAGATAATAAAAACATAATTGTTCAGGACTAATGACTACACATTTCCTTTCTTTTTCAGAGCTTACACCACATCAAATTTACGATATGCTCCAACTCAGATCTGAAGTCTTTGTGGTGGAACAGGATTGTGTGTATCAGGATATCGATGGTCATGATGATAAAGCCTATCATGTGATGTTTTACGAAGAAGATCTCTTGATTGCCTACACACGTATTTTACCACCCGGGGCTTATTTTGATGAGCTGAGCATTGGGAGAGTTATCGTGAAACAAAGTCACCGTCGAAAACAATTAGGACTACAATTGATGAAATCCACCATCGATTACGCTTTAGAATTGCACCCCAATTCAGTCATCAAGATATCAGCCCAGCAGTATTTAATCAACTTTTACGAAAGCTTAGGTTTTATCATCTTCGGTGAAGGCTACCTCGAAGATGGGATTCCTCACATCGGGATGAAACTTCATACTTTAGCTTAGTTATAGCCTAAAATTCCAGTGTATTCTTTGGTATTGGATAGTACTTCTATTGCTTTTTCAATTACTTCATCTTCCATCGTATAGTAAGTGTAAACCGCTTCATCATAGCCCAGTTTTCTGATGATAGATTCGGTTATGAGCTTTTGGATAGTCTCTTTTTCCTTATTAAAAGCTTTAATTTTTTCCTGCTGAAGCTGTTCTTGCAGCTCCTGAAGTGTAGACTTTATGGATTCTAAATAATCTTCAGTATCGGCTACTTTTCTCAGCTCTGCAAGCTGCTGATCTGTAGCAGTTTCATATTTAAATCCACTTTTATTGATGTAAGCTCTAAACTCTTCCAGGATATCTTTCTTAAAATTGAAATTAGATAAATTCAGTTCAGGGTGTTGATTGACGTAATTCACACTGAAATCGAAGATGAGATTTTCCGCTTTTAATGCCTTCACATACTGATTTTCCTTTTCGATGGCTAGTTCAATGTCTGGTCTTACGCCTCCTCCATCATATACACTTCTGCCGTTTTTGGTCTTAAATTCACTGTATTCTGTCTTGTCTTTTCTGATGCTTTTACCATCCTTATAATCCAGGGCTTGGATACATCTTCCACTTGGGGTGTAATACCTGGATATGGTGATTTTAGCCTGAGTACCATAATTCAACTTCTTTGGTCGTTGAACTAAGCCTTTGCCAAAGCTTCTGCTTCCAATCACGACTCCACGATCTAAATCCTGTAAACTTCCTGACACAATTTCACTAGCAGAGGCTGAATTTTCATTGATCAATACTGCTACCGGGATTTCGGTATCGATGGCTTTATTTTGAGTGGCGTAGGTCTGGTTATATTTATCGATGGCCGATTTAGTAAAGGTAATGGTCGTTCCTTTTTCGATAAATACATTACTTACATTCACCGCTTCTGAGAGCAATCCTCCTGGATTATTTCTAAGATCTAAAATCAATTGAGTAGCTCCTTTATTTTTAAGCTCCTGTACCGCTTCAATAACTTCTGAAGATGCTGTTCTGGAAAATTGAGATAGTACAATATAACCTGTATTGTCGTCTAAAAGCCTTTGAAAAGGCACTGCTTTTTCTTTTACCACTCCTCTTTTTAGCTTTAAAGTTTCCAAGCCAGAGTTTCGCTTAAGAGTTAAGTCTATTTCTGTATTTGGCGCTCCTTTCAGTAATTCTCCAGCATCTTTATTATAATCTTTAACTTGAATATCTCCAATTTTGATGATCTCATCACCAATTTGGAGTCCCGCTTTATCTGCTGGTGAGCCTTTCACCAGGTTCTTAATGATGATAGATTCTGGTGTGGTGATGATATTTGCTCCAATTCCCGTATAAGATCCAGAATTACGGATTCTTGCATTTTGTATCTGTTGTTCATCCCAATAGACCGTATAAGGATCTAAATCCTCTAGCATGGCTTCTATGGCGGTGTTCATCAATGCAGAGGGATTCACTTCATCTACATAATTCATATTCACCTCTTTATAAAGGTTAGTAAAAATTTCAATCTGCTTGGCAATTTCAAAAAAATCATTTTTGTAGGACGTAAATCCAAAAGTCACAAACGCGACAACAACAGTTAGCAGCAATACCTTCAATCTTTTCATTTCATCTGTTTTAAAAGTGATTTTACCTTTTCATGAATCCTCGCAGAAGTCTCCTGAGTTTTCCCTATAAATATAAGCATAACCGCAAAAGTAGTCGATGAATCGTCTATTTCATGCTTGTGTAAGCGATAAGCTTCTCTCAACTGCCTTTTAATCCGAATGCGATCTACAGCCTTTCTGAAATTTCGCTTAGAAACACTTACGCCTACTTTATTATCCTCTTCCTCAATCCTGACGTAACGGATAAGCAGTGGATAAGATTTTATTGAGGACCCTTCTTCAAAAACTCGTTTAATCTGTTTTTTAGATTTGAGTTTCTCTCGTTCCGGATACGTAAATGACTTCAATTTCATGCTTGTTAACTAAAAAGCAATACCTGTAATGAAGGTATTGCTTTATCATATATAGGAGGTGTTACTACTTTAAAGCATCAATACCAGGTAGACTTTTGCCTTCTAACATTTCCAGCATGGCACCGCCACCGGTAGACACGTAGCTCACTTTGCTATCGAATCCAAATTGTTTAGCGGCAGAGACACTATCACCTCCACCCACTAATGAAAAAGCTCCCTGTTCTGTGGCCTTAGTGATCTCTTCACCCAGGGCGACCGTCCCTTTAGAAAAGGTATCCATTTCGAATACCCCAAGCGGTCCGTTCCACAGGATAATTTTTGAGCCGCCGATGACTTTGGCGAAATTCTCTCTGGATTGTGGACCAGCATCTAAGCCCATCCAACCGTCGGAGATAGCGTTGATCGGTTCAATTTTAGTCTCAGCCTCATTATCAAATTGTTGAGTCACTACACTATCTACTGGTAGATGTACTTTCACATTCTGAGCTTCAGCCTTTTTCAAAATATCCAGTGCGAGATTTTGTAGATCATCTTCCACTAAAGATTCTCCAATTTTACCCCCCTGAGCTTTAATAAACGTAAAGGCCATTCCCCCACCAATGATCAGATGATCTACTTTGGGTAGAATGTTTTCTATCACGGTAATTTTTGAGGATACTTTGGCACCCCCCAAAACTGCTGTCACAGGCTTTTCGGTAGAATTAAGAACTTTATCCAGACTTTCTATTTCTTTTTGAAGTAAGAGTCCCATGGCTTTATCCTCAAAATATTTAGCAACTACAGTAGTTGAGGCATGTGCTCTATGGGCTGTACCAAACGCATCATTCACGTAGATGTCTCCTAGTTTAGAAAGTTTTTCAGCAAAAGCATCGTCCCCTTTTTTCTCTTCAGAATAATAGCGTAGGTTTTCTAAAAGAAGAATCTCTCCGGGATGTATTTCAGAAGCCGCTGCCTCGGCATCTTTACCCACACAATCTTCAACAAATTTCACCTTGACTCCCAACACATCAGACACCGCATTGACGATGTGATTTAAAGAGTATTTTTCTTCTTTTCCTTCTGGTCTACCGAGGTGTGACATTAATACTGCACTTCCACCATCTTCCAGCACTTTAATAATGCTTGGCTTTGCACCTTCTATTCTGCTTCTATCAGCAACCTCAAAGTCCTTAGTAAGGGGGACATTAAAATCTACCCTTATCAGCGCTCTTTTATCTTTGAAGTTGTAATCGTTAATGGTTTTCATGCAATTTTCATTTTGTGAATGAATTTCAAATTTACTGAAATATTTTTTCTAGAGGGGTATAGCTTTGTTATTTTAGCCGCATGACATTTGATGATATCCTAGGCTTAGACCATCTTAAAAAGCATTTGATAACCAGTATTGAGAATCAACGTGTGCCACATGCGCAAATATTTGTAGGTTCAACTGGCTCTGGCACTTTACCTATGGCTATTGCTTTTGCCAGATTATTAATGCTTGAGCGCTCGCAATCAGAACGACACAGTAGTCTTGTTAGTTTTATGGATCAATTGACACATCCCGATTTACATTTTGTCTATCCGATTAATAAAACAGCCTCTTCCCCCAAAAAACCTGTGTCTAAAGACTTCATTAAGGACTGGAGGCGATTCGTATTGTCTAACCCTTACCAGACCCTTTACGATTGGTATATGCACATTGGTATCGAAAAGAAACAAGGCTCTATCAATGTAGATGAAGCTGCTGATGTGGTCAAATCACTTTCTTTAAAATCTTACGAAGGCGGTCCAAAGATCATGATTATGTGGTGCGCCGATAAACTCAATACATCAGCCTCTAATAAGCTTCTTAAACTCATAGAGGAGCCTCCGCAGAACACCTATTTTATACTCATTACCGATTCACCAGAGGATATTTTGCAAACCATACGTTCTCGATGTCAGCGTTTAGATTTTCCGCCCCTTGGAGAGGCCGATTTGGTTAAGGGTTTATTGGCTAAGTTCGATATGACAAAAAATGAGGCCATAAAAATCGCTCAGCAAGCCGATGGGAGTTTTTCTAAAGCCTTACATCTTGCTGAACATAATTCTGATGACGAGAAATTTGAACAATGGTTCATCACCTGGGTGCGTAGTGCCTTTAAAGCCAAAGGAAATAAACACGTGGTATCCGATTTACTAAACTGGTCTGAGGCACTGGCTTCTGAAACACGGGAAACGCAAAAGCGTTTTTTGAACTATTGCATTCAATTTTTTAGACAGGCCCTTCTCAATCACTATCACGTAAAGCCTTTAGTTTTTATCGAGCCTTACGATTCAAATTTCAAATTCGATAAGTTTTCCCAGTTTATCTCTGGACATAACATCGAATCCATATTTAAAGTTTTAGAGGAGGCTTCCTACCATATTGAGCGAAATGGAAACGCCAAAATGATTTTTTCTGATTTATCTTTTCAATTGACAAGATTACTACATAAAAAATAAAGCCATTCTAATTTCAGAATGGCTTTATTAGTTTTATAAAGAATGAGCATTAATCTTCGCTTTTCTCATCATCCATAGAGTCTTCTGACGCAGATTCATCAGCTGCATTTAACTCATCCAGCACATCTTGAGTAATGTCTAAACCTTCTTTGGCATACATGATATTAGCAGACTCGTTAGAACCAAAAATGTAAGCATAACCTCTTTCTTCACCGTAGTCAGCAACAAAGTCTTTCACTTCCGTAATTAGTGAATCTATTGCTTGGTCACTTTCCTGTCTAAGCATTTGGCTTTTTTGCTGTTGTCTTTGCTGAAGCATTTGCTGCTTTTGCATAAGCTCACCTTGTCTTCGTTCTCTATCTTGAGTAGACATTCTGTTCATGCCTTCCTGAAACTCCTGTACTTCTTCTTGAAATCTGGCGGCTACGGAATCTAATTCTTCGGATAAGGCTTTACTCTTTTTTTCAAATCTCGCCTCTGTTGACTTCATTTTATAATAATCCTGAATAAGAACAGTATTATCCACATAAGCAGTTTTATCTTGAGTACAAGACATCAAAGTGGCAATGGTCGCTAAGCTTAAAATAATTTTCTTCATGGTAATTTTGAATTTTGACAAATGTATAAAAAGATGCTAAAGATAAAAGGGATTTTACTCTATTATAAAATCTAATAGAATTAATAATAGTAATAACTTAATATTATTGAATAGGACCCCAATATTTTTAATTTAAGCCATTATTTTAATTAATTCATACTAATCCATCACTTCAGTCAAAAAAACGCTTATATACGCTTATTTCGAAGAATAAACATGTTTTATCAATACTTATAAGTTTCAGTATTACTCAAATTAAATCACTCGATAATTATTTTTCTTGTAACACTATTATTAGAAGTTGAAAGATTTAAGAAATAAAGTCCAGCAGATAATTTTGATATGTCTATTGAGTTATTAATAACCTTTATTTTAACTTCTTTACCATCTGCATTAAATAAGGCTATCTTTTTAAAGTCCGTATTGAAAGGTAATCTTAAATAAATTATTTCACTAGCAGGATTTGGAAATATCACTATATCCGATAAATCTGACTCTTCAGTATCCAAAAATGAATCGCCAATCAAGTTTAAAATGATATGATTATCATCAAAGCCAAAACTTTCAAAACTAGAAGGAGAAAAAATTTCACAAAAATCTGATGAGATATAGCCAAAATCTGTTTGTCCATGAGAGTTTCGTCCTATCTCAAATACATAATTGTTTGGCGGTTCAGGACTCGCTTTTATATCTAAAGCTACAATCAATTCAGTAGAGGCATCTACAATTACAGATTCATCAAAAACAACTTCATAAAGTGAAGGACCACTATTTCTAATTACTTCAAATTCTTTAGAAGCTAGTTCAGTTAATTGCCCATTAGGAAATTTTTCAGATGAAGTATATAAACGAACTGTATTTACAACAGAAGTATTTGGATTATTGATATCCAAAAATGTAGCTATAAATCCTATGCCTATTGCATTAAAAGCACCATTAAACCCAAAATCCGACGGTATTTAGGCTCTGTAATAAATATTATCTTCATTCTTCAAATTTGTTCCTTCCTAGTCATCGTAACAACCAAGACTTCCATTATCATACTCCTGACTTAATGAATGCGATAAGGTTTGCTGTATGTAAGTTGATTTCTCTTTTTTAGAGATTTCATATTGATTCTTATATGTTTCTGAGTTTAACTGTTGCGCATGGCCTATCCAACAATAAAAATATCAGGCTTATTATAATTTTCTTCATACGTATAGATAAAAAAACCCGCATTAGTACTCATACTAAGCGGGCTGTTTTCTTGATTTATTTGATTTATTGGATAATGACTTTTTTGGAAACAGATCCTTCTGTAGTTTGAATTTTTAATAAATATACTCCAGACGAGAGGCTAGATACATTTATCGATTTACTCTGAATTCTTAATCCAGTATCTTTTCCAGTTAAATCATATAGTGTCCCTGACGTGAATTCAATGCTTGATGGAATTTCAAGATTAATAATATCCTTAGCTGGATTAGGAAATATAGAAACACTATTCGCTAAAAATTCACTTGAATTCAAAAAGGTATCTCCTAATAGATTTAATATAATATGGTTATCTGGAAAACCAATACTAGCAAAAGTACTTGGTGTTGTTAATCCACATGCAGTAGATGATAAATAACTTGGAGCACTTTCTCCTAAATCATTCACACCAATTCTAAAGTCATAATTATTTGGAGCTGGTCTCCCTTCTGATATATCAACAGCAACAATTAGCTCAGTCGATGCATCCACGATAACAGCTTCATCAAATATAATTTCAAGTAGTTGATTATTATCAGCAGCCGAAACTTCAAAGTCTTTAGAAGCAATCTCTGTTAGCGTACCCGCTGGAAAGACATCACTTGAAGTATACAACCTTACAGTGTTTATGATAGTTGGATTTGTTCCCCCAATATCAACAAATCTTGCATAAAAACTTATCCCTTGTGCTTGAAAATCACCTGAATAACCAAACTCTGAAGGAGTATAAGCTCTGTAGAAAATATTATCAGATATAAACTCATCACCACTGCCAGGTTGACCATCTGTTGGATCCGATAAACATGCTACTCCACCACTAAGCACTATATCACTTTCCGAGTGTGATAATGTTTGTTGAGCGTATTGAGAATTATTGAAATCTCTGTTTTCACTCGGTGCATCATTAATTGATTTTTTAAATTCTTGGGCGTACCCGAAACTGATTGCGAATAACGCAACGGTCAATGTAATTTTTTTCATAAAAGTATATTTAATTAAGAGATCAATTTTAAACAATTTAATCCTAATAAAAAAATTAAATAGTCAAATACATCACTAAAAATGCTGAGTAGCACTGTTTTATTTAAATAAGACTAATTACTATAATGCCATTTAGCAAGACCCATTTTTTTGCCAATAAACAGCATTTATTGATACTATCGTCTGAGAATAAACATGTTAGAAGAATACTCTTTAGTCGATTTTGCTTTCAGGTTAGAAAGCCAACCTCTCCATAAGCCCAAGACTTTTGGATTTCCTTTATAAGATTCTGAAATCATAGAAATATAATAGGCATCAAAAGGCATGGGTAAGATATCCACTACTTCTAATTCATTTTGCTGTGCAATATGTTTGATGTTTTGTTTGCTAAAGTGCCAAAGATGTCTTGGCACGTCCCAGGCCGCCCATTTCTCTCTGTAATATTTTGCATCGTAAGAATTATAGTTTGGTACGGCAATCACCAAATTCCCCTCAGGTTTCAGTATTTCTTTTAATTGTGCTATGGTGGCTTGATAATCTTCAACATGCTCTAAAACGTGAAACAATGTGATGACATCATAACCTGAGCCCAACTGCTCTTTCTTATTATACACAGGTATATTTCTAGATAATGCTTTTTGGTAAGCTAGGGGTGTAGGTTCAAATCCTTCGGCACTGATTTGCTTGTGGTTTAGAAATTCAACAAAATCACCAGTACCACATCCGTAATCTAAAACAGTATTGAGTTTAGTTGTATAATCTTTAATCCTTTTGAGTTTAGTCTGGAACATTCTTTTTTTCACCAGATTATAAACTTTATTAATTATTGATTTTTTTTCAGACTGATGAGAAATATAATCTCCAAAATTATAGTATTCAGATAATGTTAACGGTTTAGGATATGTGTATAAGACCTGATTTGAATCTTTTCTTAGTTCAAATTCATCCCCTGTGTAGGCTTCGTCCTTAATTTTCAATTTTGTAATATCCATTCGCATTGTTCCACGTGGAACATTATCTTCCCATATGAACTAAAAGGACCGATACATCACTTGGATTGACGCCGCTTACTCTTGAAGCTTGAGATACTGTCCTTGGTTTGATTTTACTTAATTTTTCTCTGGCTTCATATGACATTGATTTTAGAAGCGAATAATCAAAGTGTTCTGGAATTTTTACATTTTCTAGACGATTGAGTTTGTCAGCATTTTGTTTTTCTTTTTCAATGTAGCCTGCATATTTCACCTGAACTTCTACTTGTTCTAGCACCTCGTTATCGATGTCATTTTCTTGAATGAATTGTTCAACGCTTTCTAGTTGTCGCATATCTTGCATCGTGATGTTTGGACGTGCAAATATTTTAAAGAGTTTTCCTTGCTGATCAACTTTTGAAGAATTTTTGGCTTCCAGTATAGGATTAATTTCAGAAGTAGTGACGCTCTGGTTTTCGAAAAACTTGACAAAAGCCTCAGACTTGTTTTGTTTTTCTTCCATTAACCTCATGCGTTCTTCGCCTGCTAATCCAAGTTCATATGATTTTGCAGTTAATCTAAAATCTGCATTATCCTGTCTCAGTAAGGTTCTATACTCTGCCCTTGACGTAAACATTCGATAAGGCTCTTCTGTGCCTTTCGTGATCAAATCATCTATAAGCACTCCAATGTAAGCTTCGCTTCTGGATAAAGTAAACTCTTCTTTTTTCTGAACTTTTAAGGCTGCATTAATTCCAGCTATCATTCCTTGAGAAGCGGCTTCTTCATATCCAGTGGTGCCGTTGATTTGTCCTGCGAAGTATAGCCCATCCACTAATTTAGTTTCAAGCGTATGTCTTAATTGAGTGGGTGGAAAATAATCGTATTCTATCGCATAACCTGGTCTAAAGAATTTTACATTTTCAAATCCAGCGCAGCGTTTCAATGCTTTGTATTGAATGTCTTCTGGTAATGAAGTAGAAAATCCATTAACGTAATATTCAACCGTATTCCATCCTTCAGGTTCTACGAACATTTGGTGTCTGTCTTTATCGGCGAATCGGTGAATTTTATCTTCTATACTTGGGCAATATCTAGGTCCGGTACTTTTAATAGCACCATTAAACATCGGTGACCTGTCAAAGCCCTCTTTTAAAAGTTCATGAACTTCATTAGAAGTATAACTCATCCAGCAACTTCTTTGTTTTTGTAGCGGTTGCGTTTCGTTTAAGTATGAAAATTTCCAAGGTTCTTCATCGCCTGGTTGTTCGATCATTTTAGAAAAATCTAAGGATCTCCCATCCACTCGTGGAGGTGTTCCGGTTTTCATCCGTCCTGCTTCAAATCCAAGATCCTCTAGTTCTTTAGTAATTCCAAAAGAAGCCCGCTCTCCTGCTCTTCCTCCACCAAAGTTTTTATCTCCAATATGAATTAAACCATTTAAAAAGGTTCCATTAGTTAGGATAACTGTTTTTGCTTTAATTTCTAAACCGAGAGAGGTTTTTACTCCCACAAGTTTATTGTTTTTTACGATTAAGCCAGAAACCATTTCCTGATAAAAATCAAGATTCTCTGTTTTCTCCAGACGTTCTCTCCAGTGCTGTGAAAACAACATTCGATCACTTTGCACACGAGGACTCCACATGGCAGGCCCTTTCGATTTGTTTAGCATTTTAAATTGAATGGCACTGGTATCCGACACTAAACCACTGTAGCCTCCAAGAGCATCGATTTCTCTCAGTATTTGCCCCTTGGCAATTCCTCCCATAGCAGGATTACAAGACATTTGTGCAATGTTCTGCAAATTCATGGTCACCAGCAAGGTGCTGCTTCCCATGTTCGCTGCAGCTGCTGCAGCCTCGCTTCCAGCGTGACCAGCTCCTACTACAATCACATCATACTTATCCTTAAACATAGCTTCTATTTTTGTTCCACGTGGAACAATTTCATTTTTTTAGTTTCTAAAGCCCTCATTTGGGCTTTCAATTCTTCAGTAGAGTCGTCATAACCACAGCAATGTAATACACCGTGAACCATAACTCTCTTCAATTCATCTTCAAAGGGAACCTCAAAATTCTCTGCATTATCTTTAACCCGATCCGTACTGATGTATATTTCAGCTGAAATAAAATCACCTTCAGAATAATCAAAAGTGATTATATCTGTATAGGTATCGTGGTTTAAATACTTCTGATTAATTTCTAACAAATCCTGATCACTACAAAAAATAAAGCTGAGGTCTCCTCTCTTTTTTTCTTCTGAAAGCAACACCGATTTTAACCACTCTTTGTGCAGCAAATCTTGTTTCAAAACGAAATCGCCTTTGGAGTAAAAATTAATTTGACTTTCCATCAAAGTAGATATTAATCAGCTTTTTATATTCAGGCTGCAAAGGTAATTGTTGTCTATTTAAAATCTCAATTGTGTTAAAATATTCTTTAGCCTTTTCCTCCCAGTTTTTACTGTTAGATTTCGAATTGTTTTTCCGAGTTTCTGCTTCTCTGTCTTCATCCTGACCTTGTTGATTTGCAGCTTTTTCTAATTTAAGCAGCTGGTGATTCACCTCTTCCATTTGTTTTAATAAATCACTGCTAAAGCCTTTCATCAACAATTCTTGTTCCAGCTTGTCCAGGCTCTTGTTTAAATTATCAGTATTGCCTTTGAGTCCAAGCTGCTCAATTCTTTGCTCTAATTCATCCCTAAGTTGTTGCTGCTGCTTATATATTTGATAGATCTCACCACTCATCTGTTCCCCCTGCTGTTGTTTTCCCTTTTGATTTCCGCCTGGTTTATTCCCCTGCTCTCCCTGAGATTTAGCTTCGCCCTGTTCTTTTCGCTCACCAGCTTTTGACTCTTCACCCGATTCTGAAGATTGGCCCTCTTTGCCTTGTCCTTTTTGCTGACCTTTTTGCATTTGCTGTTTTAACTCCTCATGGGATTTTATAATATCCGACAATTGTTCGCCTGGTTTTCCGCTTCCAGGTTTAGGCTGCCCTGCCCCTTTCATTTGATTTTGCATCTGGTCCAGCGCCTCATCCAGTAAATTAGAAAGTTCGTTGGCGTACATCATGGTGTATTGCTGGCTGGTGGTTCCCATGTGCACATCATTTTCTGCGAGCCGTTCTAATGATTTTTTGATATTGAAATTAATATCCGAAAGTTTATTATTGACAGTCTCCTTAATCATTGGTGTACGCATAGCCAAAGCATATAAACTATCATCCACATGTGTAAAATTCTCTCTGAGTTCTGCTTGCCTTCTCAACTTGGAAGCATAAACAGGATTCGCATTGGACATGCCTTTGAAATCGTCCATTAAAGATTCCTGTTCTTGAGAAAAAATAATGAGATTACTTAAGATCTGCCTCAACATCACTGCGTCCTCAGAAGCCTGTTCCATCGAAGAAGATGCCATCGAATTTTTCATTTTTTGGGACAGGGCTTCCATTTGTTCTGCGGCCTTTTTTTGCTTCTGCTGCCCAGAGGTTTTACTGGATTTCTGCTGCTCTTCACCCTTATCTTTCGCTTCTGAAGATTTCAAATCTTCTTTGGCCTCTTCCTGTTGCTGATCAATTTCCTCACTGATAGCTTCATCATTTCCAAGTTGCATCGGCGCCTTCAACTCTTTATTCTTTTTATCTAATTCCTCTAGCTCTTTTTTTAATTCGTCAAACTCTTTATTAAGTTGCTCTTGTTCCTGAGATGAATTATTTTCAGAATCTGATAATTCCTCCTGTTCTTTAGCTAAATTCTGTAATTCTTCCGCTAGTTTTTCTGCTTTCTTTTCTACGTAAAAGCGCTTTGTCAATTCCAGGAGTTGTTCTAAATTCTTCTCTTGTTTACTCGATTCACGATCGTAATTTTCAAGCTTTTCATTGAGCTCTTCCTGGTTGATTTGCTCTTTGAGACGCTCCAATTCTTCAAGCAACTTTTGATTTTTTTCTATTTGCTTTTGGTTTTTTTCTAATCGTTCTTCCAGATTTTCTTTAGCTTTATCCTGAGCTTCAGGGTTCAAATTATTGAAGTCTTCCTTAAGGCGTTCACTATAATTTTTCATCATTTGCATCTGCTGCTTTTGCCGCTGGATGAAATTATCTAGTTTTTGTTTTTCAGAATAATTGAGTGTGTTTTCTTTTTTTTGCTTATTCAATAATTCTTTAAAATCTTTTTTATTTTTCCGTCGATCCTGTAATTCTTCAGATAGTTTTTCTACCGATGTGTTTTGGCGTTTTAGATTTTCAGAAGTTTCTTCAAGCTGAGTTTTTTTACGGTAGGTAAATACGCTAGAGCGAGATGACTTCTGGCCGTTGACCCCATCGTTATCGAAAACTTCAAAATAGTAGGTGTACTCCTTCCCTCCTTGTAATTCTAATTCGGCGTTGGGAAATGCATATGAAAATTCAGCATAATTTCCCTGAGGTATATAAATCTTCTTTGTGGTTTTATCACCCTGATTATTAGTTGTATAATACACCAAATTGAGTTGTGTCAGTCCATAATCGTCGGTTAGTTTACCAAAAAAATAGGATTGGTCCTGAAGCAAACTATCCTGTTTTTGTTCCAGCTTAATTTTGGGAAACTCATCTTTAATCACATTAATTGAATACGATAAGACCTCAAAATTTCTAAAATTAGAATTGGAGGTAGCTATGCTGTAGTTCTTACTCTTATTCTGAACCTGATTCAAAATAAACCTATCCTCATCCACTTCAAAATTTACAGTATCCGTATCATTGTAAAAGTCAACCTGATCTGTTGACTCTGTCTTGATCACCCACTCTATAGAGGTTCCTTCTGGTACAGAGACATTCCCTGTTCCCGATAAACTCGTATTTTTTTTTTGAGTATAAACTGGATAAGTGAGATTCATCAGCATGTCCTTAATCACAGGGATTTCAAGAACATTGATCGTGAAATTTTTAGAATACACCTGATTTGCACTTAGTTGAAAATCAATAGCGTTGTTGATAGACTTAAAATTGTAAGTGAAAACTCCATTATTTTCAGAAAGCCTTACCGACTCTCCATCGAGTTCCAAAAACACATCTTCTGGCTTTACTTCTCCGGTTGTCGTGACCTTCAGCTGAAAGCTTTGGCCTTTTTTAGCCTGAAGTTCTGGATTCAATATGGAAAATTGGAAAGGAGCAGGCGCTTCATATTCTGTCGAATAATTCACTATTCGTTTATAACTGTAAGAAAAGGATTCACCAAATCCGGATATCCAAATGGCTGCCAGCACCAAAACAGGAACTGCTAGAAATCGAGAATACTTAAGGTTCTGCTTAAAGTCAATCGCCATTTGGAAAGGGATAGGCTTTAAGTCTTTTGATTTTTGTTCAATACTGGCCAGAATAAGCTCATCTTCGGCGCCCTGAGCTTTCAATTGTAAAATATTTTTAAGCTTATCGCTTACCTCAGGAAAATGAGCGCCAATTTGAGAGGAAGCCTCATCATAATTTATACCTTTTGAAAGTTTAAATAACTGACTTAAAGGAAGCAGAATCCATTTTGAAAAAAAGACTAATTCCAGAGCAATGATGGACCAGAACAGTACCGTTCTAAAGCTGGCATCAAACCATAAAAAATATTCTAAGGCCGCCCCAAAAATAAACAGTAATAAGCTTAAGCCCAAAAAAAGTAAAGCACCTTTAATCAAGAGATTGACATAGAATTTTTTGATAAAACGCTCCAGCTTTTGTTCTATGATTTTATAATGCTGCATAAATTTCTTTTCAATACCTGATATAACCTGCTAAGTTACCAATTAACTGGCTTAGTCCTAAAGACTTGAGTATTTTTAACGCTATGAAAGGATTCCTGTAAGCTAAAAAAACAAGATGTTTTGCGTAGGTTGATTCAATTCATTATATTATAATCATATACCTTGCATATCAACTAGTCTGATGAGTTTTAAATTTAAAAGAAGATTGCTTTTTATTCTTCCAAGTGTAGGATTGTTTTTTATAGACCAAACACTGGGATTAAGCTACCTCATTCTAATCAACATCCTACTTGCTATAATTGAGTATAAAGAAAAACAGGACGAAAAGAAAAACAATACTCCATCCTAAATTCAGAACTAATTTTTGTTGTAAAGTTTTGCGATCTGCAGTACAGAAAGTTGTTCTCCAGATAAAATACGCTGAGCTAATGCTGAATCATCCTGCAGGTAACTGGCTACAGCTTTTCTCCTTAGGCCAAAAAGCCCTTGAGTCACTCGAACCAATTCTGAGCTGCCTCTTTTTTGAAATAAAGGAATTTCCCGATAATAACCAGAATCTGGATCTCTCCACTCCAACTCATAGTAAGTTAGTTTTCCTTGAAGAACAACTTTTAAAAACACCTCATCTCCCTGTCCTTTTCTGGACATATAATTGATGTTGAAGAACTCAAAGCCCTCTTTTAGCCATTTGCTTTCAAAGCAACGATTTCCTTTTTTATAGAACTGAAGGTCGGATGGCGAAAATCGCTTTGTCAACCAACTTCCTTTAGTTTTGAATTTAATTTTTTTGAAAAGTTTCCCAAAAGGTTCATCGCTTCTGTCTCTAATTTGACCGAAAAGGGTATCTCCTTTTTTGGTCACTACAAAACCCTCCTCATAATTGGTGGTTTGAGAAGAAACCAATATGGAGGAACAGAGGATAACAATCCATAACATTAGACGTATTTTTTTCACAGATAATGTTGCTTGACATGTTTAAAAACTACTAAGTAAATATAAGGATATAAGGAAGTATTATTATATATATATATTAAAATAGCCTTCCAGAGTTTGAAAGGCTATCTGACAATATCATTTATAGAGAAATGCTCAAAGCAGAATATTAATCCCAAAAAATAAACTAGATGTATTAAGGTTGAGTCCAAACCCATTCGATTTATTAACATTAACAAAATCATCTTCATTTTTGATGCTATCATATTCTAAAGCACCAAAATTAGCTTGCAAAAACACACGTTCTGAAACGAAGTAATTGATACCAGGTCGGAATCCTATAAAAAAAGAATTCGTATCAGATTCACTTGCATTGGAATTGTTTCCAAAAGTTGAATTTCCAAATAAATACCTTACTTCTCCTCTTACACTTAGAGCAAAATCAGAATTGAGTGGGAAGAATTTTTCAATATAAGGTGTAAAACCAAATGAATTTGTTTCAGTTGTTCGATAATCAAATGAAGAGTCAAACTCAGATTTATTGTAATTATACGAAGCTCCTAAACCGAGCAGTAAATTATCAGCCACAGCGTAGCCTAATTCTGGACGGGTCAAATTTACCTACAACGGTCCCGTATAACCGTCAGTTACGGCTAAATTAGCGATAATTTTCGGTTTAGCACTGACGCTCGCAATTCCGAGTGGATTCGGACGTAGTCGAATCCGCCGTAATTGCGGTTATACATTGTTGCCACCAGTTTTTATTTCAATTCTCCTAGGTGTTATAGTAGTCAGAATATTTTCCATTTTCCTTATATTTTTGTTAGATAGTTCGACAGGTGAAAACATAACAATATAAAATATGAAATCCTCAAATTCCACGAATCCAGTATATTCAGGAATTGGGTGTTTCTTGTATTTAACCTTTCTCAAAACAACTTTAGAGTCTTTTCTTTTTATTGTATTTAAATACTCAATTTCAACCTCATAATTACCTTGTTCAAATCCGTCTTTTTGAATTTTTAATAAGTCATCAACGGTGACATTATTTTTTTTTCTGTTCCAAAAGTTTACATACATCCATTCTTCCATTTCAACATCAAACTCAGCACCTCTTTGATAAAGTGTAGCTAACCAATTCGGACAACTTCTAGCATCTATAATCCAACCGAATGGTGCGAATAGGTCAACAGCATTATTTCCAGCAAATGGCAGAGCATATTCTGTTTGAAATTCCTTTAACTGGTCAAAATTCAAAATATCAAGTTCTATGTCAGTCGGGTCATAATAAGCTCGATTTAAAGCAGTCTGTGAATATCCAACATTCGTAATCAAAAGTCCTTTATGTGCTTCTATGTCATTTAACATAGAGATGTAGTTTTCAACGGTTTTTACATCTATTTTTTTATTAAAAAACTTTGCGTCTATTGCAATTCTCAATCTATTTCCCGCAACATATTGTTCAATTAGAATATCAATTTGTCTGCTTCTTTTGGAATATCTGCCAACAATTTTCGCATCGAGAGTTATTTCGGCGTCTGGATATTCATTTCTGAAAATTTCAAATATTTCCTTTTCGTATTTTTTCCAGTTCATTTTTCAAATGGCTACCAACTAGCATATATCCTCAAAGATATATAACTTTTTAGAATAAAATCAGTTAATTGATCAACTCCTGCTGGACTTATTCTTCTTTTGGTTTAAAAAGCAGTCTTGCCTTTCCGGTTCCCTCATCGGTGGTGTCCAGGTACAGTTCGTAGTCTTTTGGCAAGCTCAAGGTTTGGGAAGTACCTGGGGCTATGTTTTTGGAGCTGAGGTCTTTTTGGCCTTTTTGCTGAATTCTGGCGCTAAAGCTTACAGCACCAATGTTTTCGATCAGGACCAGACAATCCTGGCCTTCATAAGGGTTAATAGCGGCATCCTGACCTGGTCCTTTACCGGTGATGGCCATGCTTTGCGAGGGCTAAAGCTCAAATTCGACCTGTGCTGAGGCTTCAGAATTGGATAAAAGACTCATCATCAAGCATAAGAAGCTGAAGGAAATTGATTTAAGGGACTTCATAGTGTAAGATATTAAGGATCAGAGTATCATAATTTCAATCTGATAAATATAGACAATTAATTGATAGGATAAATCCTCAAACTTGCAACGACCTTCCCCTGGATTTCATTCGTGGTGAACCTCAATAAATTTTATCTTTGTCAAAAAAGAGACCATGAATCAGCACATAAGAGTAAGATTTGCCCCAAGTCCTACAGGACCACTTCATATTGGTGGGGTTAGAACGGCTTTATATAATTACCTGTTCGCCAAAAAACACGGCGGTGATTTTTTATTAAGAATCGAAGATACCGACCAAACCCGTTTTGTAGAAGGCGCCGAGACTTACATCAAAGAAAGCCTGGACTGGTGTGGGATCTCTTATGACGAAGGACCAGAGCAACCCGGTGATTGTGGTCCTTACCGCCAGAGCGAGCGTAAAGATTTATACGCTGAGTATGTCGACCAGCTAATAGGTAATGGCCGTGCTTATTACGCCTTTGATACAGCTGAAGAACTCGATGCCAAACGAAAAGAAGCGGAACAGCAGGGCACCAAATTTAGTTACGGGCCTAAAAACAGAGACGATCTCAACAACTCTTTACACCTCTCTGCCGAAGAATTAAAAGTCAGGCTAGAAAATGAAGAGGCCTACGTGATTCGTTTCAAAACCGAAGCGCATAAAACCCTGGAACTTCATGATGAAATTCGCGGCTATATCGAAGTGGATACCGAGGTACTGGACGATAAAATTCTATTTAAAAGCGATGGCATGCCCACTTACCATCTGGCCAATATCGTGGATGACCATCTGATGAAAATTACCCATGTGATTCGAGGTGAAGAATGGTTACCATCACTCCCGCTACATGTGTCCTTATACCAGGCATTTGGCTGGGAGGCGCCAAAATTTGCGCACTTACCCTTGATTTTAAAACCAAGTGGTAAAGGTAAACTGAGCAAGCGTGATGGAGATCAACTTGGTTTCCCCGTGTTTCCTATAGAATGGATAGACCCCGCTTCAGGCGCTGTTTCTGCAGGTTACCGCGAGGAAGGTTACTTACCAGAAACCTTAACCAACATGCTGGCGCTTTTAGGCTGGAACGATGGCACCGATCAGGAGTTTTTCTCTCTGGAAGAAATGGTAGAAAAATTTGAGTTGTCCAGAGTTCATAAGTCAGGAGCAAAGTTTGATCCTGAAAAAACAGAATGGTTTCAGCACCATTACCTGCAAGAGCAGCCCGTCGAAGATTTGGTAGATCAGTTTCTTCCTATCCTGGCATCTAATGATGTTTATCCCGAAAAAACTTACGTCAAAGAGGTTGTGGCTACCATCAAAGAACGAGCGACCTTTGTATCAGATTTCTGGGAATTATCGTTCTTCTATTTTGTAGCCCCCACAGAGTTTGATGCCAAATCGGCTAAAAAAGCCTGGAAAAACGATTCTGAAGAATGGATGCGTGCTTTGATTGGAAAGCTGGAAAGCCTCGAAGACTTTTCTAAAGATAAGGTGCAGGCCGAGGTGAAAGACTGGATCAATACCCAGGGCTTAGGCTTTGGTAAAATCATGCAGCCCCTTCGACTGTCTTTAGTTGGTGCTATGCGGGGTCCAGATGTATTTCACATCGCCGCTTCTATTGGCAAAGCGGAAACACTTTCCAGGTTACACTTTGCGATGGAGAAATTATCTTAAATTTTCGATTACGGAACACTAAATAAATCCCATAATTAGACTATTTTTATAGGAATTTAAACCAATAATTATGGGATCATATTTAAGTATTTTTTTGGTGGTGATTGTCTTTTTCATCATCATCAGCGGTATTTTTACCGTTAAACAGCAAACTGCTGCTATTGTAGAACGTTTCGGAAGATTTCTGAGCATCAGAAATTCTGGACTCCACTTCAAAATACCGATCGTTGATAAAATATCAGGAAGAATCAATTTGAAAATTCAACAATTGGATGTGATCATCGAAACCAAAACCAAGGATGATGTGTTCGTTCAACTCAAAGTTTCGGTCCAGTACCAGGTGACTCGAGCAAAAATTTACGATGCTTTTTATAAGTTGGAAAGCCCAAGCGCTCAGATTACCTCCTATGTGTTTGATGTGGTTCGTGCTGAAGTGCCAAAAATGAAACTGGATGACGTGTTCGAACGTAAAGATGATATCGCTAATGCGGTAAAGCTTGAACTTAATGATGCTATGTTGGATTACGGTTACGACATCATAAGAACGCTTGTCACCGATATTGATCCGGACGATAAGGTAAAGGACTCTATGAACAGAATTAACGCCTCAGAGCGTGAAAAAGTAGCTGCTGAGTTTGAAGGCGAAGCCGAGCGTATCAAAATCGTTGCTGTTGCTAGAGCAGAAGCAGAAAGCAAGCGTTTACAAGGGCAGGGTATTGCGGACCAACGTAGAGAGATTGCTCGAGGTTTAGAAGAAAGTGTAGAGGTGTTAAATAATGTAGGAATCAACTCTCAGGAAGCTTCTGCTTTGATTGTGGTCACCCAACACTACGATACTTTACAGTCGGTAGGAAGTCAAACCAATTCTAACTTGATTCTGTTACCTAATTCTCCAGAAGCCGGAAGTAATATGTTGAATGATATGATCGCGTCATTTACAGCGTCCAGTCAGATTGGGGAAGAGATGAAAAAACAAAATGAACGTAAAGCGAATTCAGAAGAAGACGAAAACTAAGATGGAGTTGATTAGGAAATAAAAAACCCCAGCAGTACAATATTGCTGGGGTTTTGTATATATAACAATCAGTTTTATAAACCAAACTTTCTCAGGATTTGACTCCCAATCCTCGCATAAATTGCTTTTTGTCCAAGGTAAGAAATCAATTCTGCTACCACATTGGTAAAGGAGAAAGCTCTCTTGATGTAAGCCACATCTATGGACGCTTTCTGCTTACTAATATCGGCCTGTAACTTTAATATTTTAAGGTCCTTGTCGATTTCTTTGAAAGTAGAATACTTTTTCATAAGTCTGAATTTTCACTTTGCTCTATCTCTTCTTTCAGTTCTTTTTCCAAATCTTTCTCAGAATTTAATATCTTATGTAGAAAGGACAATACTGGTCTCTCGAGCATACGTTTTCCAAAGAGGCTGATGACCAGAAAAAGAAAGATATAAAATCCCCCTACAATAAAAAATCCGTAAGAAATAGATCCCAGTTGATTCCCTATCAGGAATGAAAAGCCTAGTGAGACAAAAAAGAGTATAAGTACTAATATTCCTACTTTTAAAACAAAATGACCTCCTGAAACTAAACTTAAAGCTAGTTTCTTAAAGAGGTCAAGTTTATAATATTCAATAGAATTTAATAAGACATCTTTGGAGTCTTTAGATAAGTTATCTAAGTGATCACTTAATTTTTTGCCCATAAAGGAAAAATTCTACTATTTCTTTTTAAGCTCTTTTTGAAGCTCAGCATTCTTTTTTCTAAGTTCACCAAGTTCTCCTTCAAGCTTATTCAGCATATCATCTGCCTTGTTATTGACATTTGAAAAGGTTTTTTCTAATTTTTCTTCTATATTCTTTTTAGCTTCAGACGCGAAACTAGATAATTGAGAAGAAGTTTCGTTGTATTTTTTGTTTAAACTATCCTGTAAGTGATCTGCTTCATCTCTCAATTGCTTACGTGTTTTTTCACCGCTTTGTGGAGCATAAAGTAATCCTAATCCAACACCTACAGCTGTACCAGTTAATAATGCTAAAATTGTATTTCCAGTGTGATTTGCCATTTTAATAATTGTTTATTGGTTTAAGGCTAAATTAGAGTTATTTAGACGATTTCGCTGTTAAAAACCGGTTAATAAATGAATTACACAGTCGCAATAACAAAAAAAGGTAAAATCTATTCAATATTTTAAGACTTAAGCCAGGCTTTAAAATCGATGTCTTTTTGAATGATAGATTTAACTTCTGAAATTGGTACCCGTTTTTGTTCCATAGTATCTCTGTGACGTATAGTGACGCAATGGTCTTCTTTAGTATCATGATCTACAGTGATACAGAATGGCGTTCCCGCTGCATCTTGTCTTCTGTAACGTCTGCCTACTGCATCTTTTTCATCATATATCACATTGAAATCCCATTGGAGATCTTTCAATATATCCTGAGCTATTTCTGGTAAACCGTCTTTTTTGAGTAATGGGAAAACCGCAGCTTTAACCGGGGCCAATACTGAAGGTATTTTAAGGACAGTTCTGCTACTTCCGTCTTCCAGAGTTTCTTCTTTTAGGGAGCTGGAAAACACAGCTAAGAACATTCTATCCAATCCAATGGAAGTCTCAATCACATAGGGTACGTAGCTTTTTTCTAACTCTGGATCGTAAAACTGAAGCTTCTTCCCCGATAAATCTTCATGAGCTTTTAGATCGAAATCTGTCCTGGAGTGAATCCCTTCCAGTTCTTTGAATCCAAAAGGGAAATTAAATTCAATATCGGTCGCAGCATTGGCGTAATGCGCCATTTTCTCATGATCATGAAATCTATAGTTTTCTTCTCCAAGACCAAGTGAACGATGCCAGTTACTTCTAATTTCTTTCCAGTGTTCAAACCATTTCAGCTCATCCCCAGGGCGAACAAAATACTGCATTTCCATCTGTTCAAACTCTCGTTGCCTAAAGATGAATTGTCTGGCTACAATTTCATTCCTAAAGGCTTTTCCGATTTGAGCAATTCCAAAAGGAATTTTCATCCGGCCGGTTTTTTGAACGTTGGAGAAATTCACAAAAATGCCCTGAGCTGTTTCTGGTCTTAGGTATAAGTCGGAAGCTGATTCTGCGGAAGCTCCCATCTTTGTTCCAAACATTAAGTTGAATTGTTTAACGTTGGTCCAGTTTTTTGAGCCACTTACCGGGCAGGCAATGCCCAATTCTTCTATAAGTGCTTTGACATCCTCCAGATTTTCTTCGGTGAGCGATGTTGCTAATCGAGATAAAATCTCTTTGGACTGTGTTCTGTATTTCACCACTCTGGGGTGGGTGTTTACAAATTGTTCTTCGTCAAAATCTTCTCCGAAGCGTTTTTTGGCTTTAGCGATTTCTTTCTGTGCTTTCTGCTCTAGTTTTTCTACATAGTCTTCTACTAAAACATCTGCTCTGTATCGCTTTTTAGAATCTTTATTGTCGATCATAGGATCGTTGAAGGCGTCTACGTGTCCAGAAGCTTTCCAGGTATTGGGATGCATTAAGATTGCAGCATCTAGCCCTACTATTTCTTCGTGTAGCTGGACCATACTTTTCCACCAGTAGGCTTTAATGTTATTTTTCAGCTCTACGCCATTTTGCCCATAATCGTATACAGCGCTTAATCCATCATAAATTTCGCTGGAAGAGAAAATATACCCATACTCCTTAGCGTGGGATATTACCTGTTTGAATTTGTCTTGTTCTTTTGCCATGCCGCAAAAGTAAAAAAACAAGGCTTTAATTAGAGGATTCGCCGGTAAATAATTAAATAAATCTCACGATATAAAGGAAAATTTTCTACCCTTTGTTTTTTGATTATCTTTAGGTAACCAATTTATTTTCAGATGTTTCAGGATTTTAAAAATTTCTTGTTCCCAAAACTCTGCGCGTGTTGTGATGCAGTGTTATTGAAATATGAACCACTGCTGTGTACCTTCTGCAGAAACGAATTACCGCTTTACCCTAACTTTTTCGACGGTGATCATGATTTGCATAAAATCCTCTATGGTAGAGTTCCACTCCAACATGCGGCTTGCTTATTTTATTTTGAAAAGAAGAGCATCATACAAAACCTTATCCATGATTTGAAATATAAAGGCAATGAAGAATTAAGTTTTCACCTTGGCGAGTGGCTGGGTGAATTGCTTTTGGAGGCAGGCTGGCATAACTCTATAGACCTGGTTATTCCAGTTCCTCTGCATAAGAAAAGACTTCGAGAACGCGGTTATAATCAGGTAGAAGGTTTTGGGAAAGCCATCGCTAAAGAATTATCTGTGCCCTACAATGATGTCTGTCTCAAGCGAAGATCCACTTCTGCCACCCAGGTTTTCAAAAATAGACTAGCCAGAACCGAAGTGGTTAAAAATCATTTTTATGTCGTTGGAAATAACAGTCTTTCTGGAGAACATGTTCTTTTAGTAGATGATTTAGTGACCACAGGAGCAACCTTAGAAGCTTGTTACTTAGCCTTAAAAACAGCAGATATAGAACATATAAGCATTGCAACAATAGCCATCACCAAATAATAAAATCTTTATTTTGTTGTTTATTTGCATAAACTAAGCGCTACACATGAACATACATTTTTCAAGTCTTCTTTTCGCACTCATGTTTACCTTCTTAATGTCTTCCTGTGCTCAGAGAGGAAGGCCGGATGGAGGGCCTAAAGATGTGGAGCCGCCCGAGTTCGTGAGTTCTACTCCAGAAAATTATTCGACCAATTACAAGCGCGAAGAAATAACTATCAATTTTGATGAGTACGTCAAATTAGATGACCCAAGGCAACAAATCTTCTTTTCTCCTCCCATAGAACCAAGGCCAAATATTTACCCTTCCGGTATAGCCAGTCGATACGTTAGACTTTCTATAGACAGAGATTCTTTAGATCCCAATACAACTTACACGGTTAATTTTGGTAAAAGCATAGAAGACAATAATGAGGGCAATGCGCTTCCCTATTTTAAGTATGTATTCTCAACAGGCGACTATGTTGACTCTCTTCAGGTAGAAGGAAACGTATTTGATGCTTATGAGCGAATATCAGATGAAAATGTGTCAGTGATGCTTTACCCTTTAGATTCGACTTATTCCGATTCTGTTGTTTATAGAGATACGCCACGTTATGTTTCCTTTGTGAGAGATTCCACGTCTCTTTTTAGTTTAGACAATTTGAAGCCAGGAGACTATAAAATGGTTGCAATCTCTGATAAAAACAACAATTATAAATTCGACCCCGCACAAGATAAAATCGGATTTGTAGAGGAAGCCATTTCAATACCTACAGATCAACTTTACGATATCTTGGTTTTTAAGGAAGAGTTGGATTTCAAGGCTTCGCGTCCTAAACAAGTTTCTAGAAACCATTTCGAATTTGGGTTTAAAGGGAGATTGAAAGATTTCAGGATCGACCTTATTTCAGATACAGAAGAGCCCTTTGAAGCCAGGTATTTCAAAGATGAAGAGACCGATACCTTACACTATTGGTACAAACCCTATCTACAAAATGATAGCTTACTCTTTGCCTTCAAAAACCAGGAGAGAATAGATACGGTGGAAATACGCCCTAAAGAGATAGAGCAAGATTCTTTGAAAATTTCAGAAGTTAAAACCGAAAAGAACAAATTATTAGCAGATTTTAAACTCAGAGCTAACACGCCTATTTCGAGAATTGAAAAAGATTCTATTCGAATGATGAATAAGGATTCTGTTCCGGTGGATTTTTATCTTGAACTGGATAGCCTTTACAATCATTTGGTTTTTAAATTTGAAAAACAACCCTTAGAATCTTATAAAATCGACCTTTTGCCTGGGGCAATAACTGATTTTTTTGACGCTACGAATGATAGTTTAAATTTTAAGTACAACACAAAATCCATAGAGGACTTTGCCAATCTGCAATTAACAATCACCAACGTGGATACATTTCCAATTATCGTAGAACTTGTCGACGAAGATGGTAAAGTAGAATCCTCGGTCTATGAAACCGAAAGCAACACAGTTAATTTCAAACTAATTCGGCCAGGAGTCTACTTCATTAGATTAATATATGACCTTAACGCCAATGGTAGATGGGACACTGGAGATTTTTTGAAGGGCTTAAAACCAGAACCAGTACTTTATGATTCCAGGCCAGTAGAATTTAGGCCTTTTAGAGATGAAGTGCTGACGATCACTTTATATTAAATTCATCTCTATCCCTCAAAAAGCCTAATTGATTTCTTAGTTCGTAGAGGGAAGCTTTATCCAAAACGACGGTCTCTATAGCTTCTTCTTCTGGGTGATGCTGGCTCAGGCGCTTGCCTAGTGCATCATAGGCGGAAGAGTGCCCAACGTATGGAAAATCGTTTCCATCTATCCCAATAATATTAAGACCGATGCAGTAGCTCATGTTTTCTACTGCTCTGGCTTGAAGCAAAATGTCCCAGGCTGCCACTCGTTTTTTAGGCCAGTTAGCCACATAAATCAGGGCATGGTAATCGTCTTGATTTCTTGCCCACACCGGAAATCTAAGGTCATAACACACCTGCAAACAGAGTTTCCATTCCTTATACTCGACAATGCACCTTTCTGATCCCTGTTCATAAATCTTATGCTCGCCAGCCAGAGTAAACAAATGTTTTTTATTGTAGGTGAAGAACGTCCCATTTGGCTGTACAAAAAACATCCGGTTATAAAACTTGCCCTGGTCTTTAACCATAGCACTTCCTGTGAGTGCTACATCAAAAGCATCAGCTTGCTCCTGCATCCAGCTTAAAACCACTTCAGCTTCTTCGGCATTGGCTTCAGCATTCATAGAAAATCCAGTGGTAAACATTTCCGGTAAAATGATTACATCTGTTTTTGAAGGACACTCAGCCAATTTTTTTTCAAAATGCTGCCTGTTGGCATTCGGATCTTCCCAGGACAGTTGGGTTTGAATATAAGTAATGTTTAGAGAATTGCTCATAGTTTCAATAGGTTTTGGTCATGTTTTGATCCACAGCGATAATGAAATTAGCTTTATTTTGGTGTTGCTCTTCCAAAGTCTTTACATTTTGTTGTTCTATAGTGGATATCGTCAGTACGTTGACTTGGGGATTGTACTGCTTTAGATACCAGTAAATCCCTTCAAAATCGTTGGAATGGTAACTGCCGTTGAGGTGAAAAAACACCTGATTGGGCAACAGGTTTTTCAATATAAAATGAGCCATAGTCGCATCTTTGATGGCCTGAGCTTTAACCAAATCTTCTCCACCGTGGCCACCCATCATATCCAGCATATTTTGATAAGAAGATAGCTCAATATCAAAGGGGATTGGCAGTGGAGCTATCAATTTATAGGCGTCATCGGCTAATGAATCCAGAGCAGAAAAGCCTCCATTTTTATATACTTTAGTAGCGTAAGGTCTGGGGATATTGGTGGCTATAAAGGGCGTTGAAGTCAATTTAGCAAATTCTAGAATAGGTCTATAGTCGGTAGTATAATTGCTCCACACTCTGGCTTTTGTTCTGAACTTATCTTCTGCTAAACTATCTCTAAAATAAAGATCAATAGCGCTTTGCGTATCGGATTCAAACATTTCGGCTCCAATACTCAAATTGATGCTGTCTTTTTTTAAGTCAGCGATCATTTCATACTGAAGCCAATGAGAAATAGGGTTGTTATGAAACTCACCAAATAAGACGATATCTGTTTTGGAAATACTGTCTATAAGCGCAGAATATGTGATGGTATTTCCTTGTTCATCGAAGAGCGCATAAGTTTGTTTATGCTGTGCCTGACTTCTCAAAACTCCCAAAAAGCATATTACAATTAAACCAATATGTGATAAGCGTGTCATACTTTCGATTTAAAAACTTAAAGTTAGTAAGAATTCAACACTAAGCTTTAGGTGAGAACCTTTTATATTTGATGACTATTCTAAATTTCTTATTTCATGACCTTATCATTTAGATTTTTATTTTTCGCTCTAGTCGTAAGCACTTTAAGCTACGCCCAATCTGATTTATCAGTTCAAAAGATTATGCAAGATCCCAATTGGATGGGGACTTTTCCGTCTGGTGTAGAATGGGACGAACAGTCTAGTACGATTTATTTTGATTATAATCCAGAACAAAATGTATCAGATTCTTTATATAAAATCCGGTTATCCAATACATCTGAAATTTCAAAAGTAAGTCTGGAGGAAAGAAAGACCAAGGTTTCGCGTTATGGGGACTATAATGAGAAACGAACACATAAACTGTTTACTCAATCTGGGGATCTTTACCTTCATAATATCAAGACTAATACCACCCAGCTGGTCTTAGACTTAAGTGATCGCATTCAATCCCCTCGGTTTATAACTGATGATGAATATGGGTTTATCAGTAATAATAACTTTTTTGTCTATAATAAAAAGAAAGGGCAAATTCAGAAGAAAACCAATATACAAACAGGAAGTGCAAACGACAGGAGTTCACAGAAATCTGAAAAAAATCAATGGCTAGAAGATGAAAATCTGGATTTACTTCAAGAGGTGAGAGTCCAAAAAGAAAATTCAGAATTGAGAGAACAAAATCAGGATCTGTTAAGTGATAATTCCTATACACATTATTTGGGTAAGGAAAGAGCGTTTAATTTCAATATTAGTAACACAGGAAACTTTCTAACCTTCCAGACCTATACTCCAGAATCCCCAGATAACACCATGGTGCCAAATTATGTAGATGCCTCTGGTTACACTGAACCTTTGAATACCAGAAGTAAAGTGGGCGACCAAACTGCACAGCGAGATCTTTACCTCTACCATATCATGAAGGACACAGTTTTCAAAGTAGATGTGTCTACTTTGCCTGGCATTACAGACTTACCATCCTATACAGAACATTATCCTGATCGTGAGTGGGAAGAGCAAAAAAGGGCCGTAAGTTTCTCCGACGTACAGTTTTCTTCGCAGGATCAGAAGGCAGTGGTTTCAATTCGAGCTCAGGACAATAAGGATCGTTGGATAGCGCTTATCGATTTAAACACAGGAAGCCTCAGCACTTTGGACCGGCAACACGACGATGCCTGGATTGCCGGACCTGGTATAGGCAGTTATTATGGTGGTGGCACTTTAGGATGGTTACCAGATGATAAGCATGTTTTTTATCAGTCTGAAGCCACCGGCTATTCGCATTTATACCTGCACGATGTAGAAAGCAATACTCAAAAGCAACTCACCGAAGGGGCTTACGAAGTCTTTAATCCACAGTTGTCCAACGATCAAAAGTCTTGGTATTTTACGTCTTCTGAAGTCCATCCTGGAGAGCGTCATTTTTACAAAATGCCTGTCATGGGCGGAAAGGCAATACAACTCACCTCCATGGCAGGTAAGAACACTGTATTTCTTTCTCCAGACGAGAAGCAGATGGCGATTCTATTTTCAAGCTCCAATACGCCTGAGGAATTATACCTAAAGAAAGCCAAAGCTAAGGCTATACCCCAACAGTTAACGAGTGGGCAATCGGATGACTTTAGTGCATACAACTGGAGATTCCCAGAATTGATTCAATTTGAAGCTGAAGATGGAGCTCAACCTTATGCGAGATTATATAAGCCAGAGGAAAGTGTTAATAACAAGGCTGCGGTGATTTTTGTTCACGGTGCCGGGTATTTGCAGAATGCACACAAATGGTGGTCGAGCTATTTTAGAGAATATATGTTTCATAATCTGCTAACTGATTTAGGATACACGGTTTTAGATATCGACTATAGAGGAAGTGCCGGCTACGGTAGAGACTGGAGAACTGGTATTTACAGACACATGGGTGGTAAAGACTTATCGGACCAAGTGGATGGTGCAAAATACCTAATCGAAAATCACGGTGTGAATCCAGAGAAGATAGGCATCTACGGCGGAAGCTACGGAGGCTTTATCACTTTAATGGCCATGTTCAATGAAGCCGATACCTTTGCAGCAGGAGCTGCCTTAAGATCGGTGACCGATTGGGCGCATTATAACCATGGGTATACCTCCAATATTTTAAATGAACCTCATCTCGACCCCGTAGCTTACAGACGTTCTTCTCCAATTTACTTTGCTGAAGGGCTGGAAGGTAACTTGCTGATAGCTCACGGGGTGATTGATACCAATGTGCATTTTCAGGATGTCGTAAGGCTTTCTCAACGTTTGATTGAGCTCGAAAAAGAGAATTGGGAAATGGCCTTGTATCCTATCGAAGGACACGGCTTTACGCAGCCTAGTAGCTGGACCGATGAGTACCGACGAATTTTGAAGCTGTTTGAAGAGACGATTGGGAAGTAGAGATAAGATATTAGATGCAAGACTTAAGACATAAGAAACAGGGAATCATGATTTTTGGAACCACGAAACAAAACTTATAAATCACAGGAATTTCAAATTTTGAATGCACAATGCCAATGGCCTCACGCATTCCTTTCGCTTTGCTAATCAGTTACAATAGGGAAAATAAATCCATCTTCTTCTCTTGAGGGAAGATTGAGATGGGTGTAATGTAGTAAGAAAGTTAGAATAAAGTTAGAATTTTTATTGGCGTGGACTTTATAAAAGAAAACCGCCTTGGTGGGAGGCGGTTTAAAGTATAAGTTTTAAAATTTGGCTTTATCAGATCTTTTATTTAAATCAATTATTAAACCAATTGAAGACATTATCATTTAAATACTTATTAAGATTGCCATAGTTGTTTCTTTTTTACTCAACTCCAAAAATAAATAAACTCCAATTACAGATTCTAAAATAGTTAATGACAAAAATAAAAGCACTTTTCGCATATTTAAAATTTTAATTATAGAAAGCAGCCAATCAAAGCAGGAGTTGCAAGGGCATAACTTATGGCAGCATAAGCAACAGGTGCTCGAACTCCAGTACTGAATAGGTCGGCTGCCGACACGCCAAAACTAGCAATTGCGAAGCCACACATAATGTCACCACCATCCAAACCTCCTTGCAAGTTTTCCATCTGTGTTAATTCTAAATTTTTCATAAACATAAATATTAAGTTAGTGCCAAGCAAGTTTATAAGATTTAAAATTGGGCTTGGTGTATAGAAACACCCTTTGCCTGAGGCATTTCCCTAAAGGGAAAAACCCAACCTGAGCTTCCTCCCTTGAGGGAGGACTGAGGAGGGTGTTGAAAGTAAGAAACTTGAAATTCAATTTGGTGTTAACTTTAGAAAACCAAAAACCACCTCAAGTGGGAGGTGGTTTTAAAAATTTATTAAATTCTTCTAAAATATCTGAATCTCAAAAAATTTCTTTCTGTTTATAAAATTATAATATATAATCGGTAAGTAAAATATTAACACAAAAGTAGTTACATAAAAAACAGGTACAATATCTACAGTACCTAATACAAAAAGAATCAGACCAATAAAAACACCAAAAAGATAATATGACATTGGTAATAGGTGCTTTATATTAAGAGTTGAACCATCAGTAAGAAAAACTTTCTTTTCTTTTTGGTGTATAAATGAGCTAATCGCTATATTATATTCTCCTTTTTTAGGCAGGTTTAACTTTAATTTTTGACCTGGCTTTAGTGAATAATTATCTCCATTAATAAAAACATTTATAGTACCATATGGTAATATATATCTTTTTAAAGTAATGTTAATATCGGTTTTCATAATTAAGCTATTTTAATTGTAGTGGCAATAAGCTGAACCAATCCATGCTCCAATAGCTGTGGGCGCAAATATTAAATTGGCACCTGGTATTAAAGATCCCGCTGATGCTACTCCACCAATCCAAAGCAAGGCTTCTTCTTGTGCTGCTGAGCACCCCCCACTCAAATCTTCCATCTGAGTTAATTCTAAATTTTTCATAATTATATAATTTAAGTTAGTGCCAAGCAATTTTTTTAGATTTAAAATTGGGCTTGGCGAACATAAACATATTTTGCCTATCGGCATAATGCATTCCTCTCGTTCCACTCGTCGGATGCAAGAAGGGAAAACTTAAACATTTAGATAACGAGATTTATATTTCCTACCTAGAGGGAGCCTGCCTTGCGTTTCTTGGCAAAGGCAGGGACTGAGGAGGGTGAATTGAAAATAATTGATTTAAAGTTCGGCTTAGCTCTAACTTTAGAAAAACAAAAAACCACCTCAGGGTGAGGTGGTTTTCATTAGAAAATATTATAGTTACATCTATAATGTATTTTACCAGATTCTTACTCTGTCCTCTGGAGCAATATACATGTCATCTCCTTCTTTGATATCGAAAGCTTCGTAGAAGGCATCTATATTTTGAAGTGGGACGTAAGCTCTGTACTGTCCAGGAGAATGTGGGTCTGTTTTGACTTGAGTTCTTAAGGCCTCATCTCTTATTTTAGTTCTCCAAACCGTAGCCCAAGACATAAAGAAACGCTGTTCTGGGGTAAAACCATCGATCTTACCAGGCTTCTCAGTGTTCTCATAGTGAAGCATTAACCCGTCATAAGCCCCAAGCACTCCACCAAGGTCTCCAATGTTTTCACCTAGGGTAAATTTACCGTTGATGTAAACACTATCTAAAACTTCAATACTGCTGTATAATTCAGCTAAATTGTTTCCACGCTCTGTAAACTTCTCGAGATCCTGATCGGTCCACCAGTTTTTTAGGTTACCGTTGGCATCAAATCTAGAACCGCTATCATCAAAAGCATGAGAGATTTCATGGCCAATCACAGCTCCAATACCTCCATAATTCACGGCATCATCTGCCTTGTAATCGTAAAAAGGTGGCTGTAAAATGGCAGCTGGGAAAACGATTTCATTGTATAATGGGTTGAAGTAAGCATTAACGGTTTGCGGAGACATTCCCCATTCCGTTTTGTCTACAGGCTCACCGATTTTGCTAAGGTTATCCTTATAGTTCCACATGGCTACTGCCTGCATGTTTTCATAAAACGTCTTATCTGAAGTCACTTCTAAGTCGCTGTAATCTTCAAATTCGTCTGGGTAACCAATTTTTACTGTGAATTTATTTAGTTTTTCAACAGCTTTGGTTTTGGTGGAGTCCTGCATCCACTCCAAGTCGTTGATTCTGTTTTTGAAGGCTGTAATGACATTTCCAACCATTTTTTCAGCCTTTTCTTTAGCTTCTGGCGGGAATTTTTGGTCCACGTACAATTTACCAACAGCTTCGCCGATACTACCATTTACTACAGATAACGCTCTTTCGTCCAGAGGACGTTGTGCTTTAGCACCGCTCAAAGTTTTGCTATAAAACTCCCAGTTGGTGGTAGCAATATCAGTAGATAACTGGTTAGCAGCATCGTTGATGGTAGACCAGGTCATTAAGGTTTTAAGATCGTTTAATGAAGTCTCTGCCATCATTTGATCTAAAGCTTCCATGTATTTAGGTTCCATTACCAAAACCGTATCTGGCAGGCTCTCAACCCCTAAATCAGTCATGTAAGCTTTTAAATCTATATTTTGTGTCACCTGATCTAAGTCGCTTACCGCATAACGGTTATTGTAGTTTCTAAAATCTCTTCGAGCCACTTTATCCAATCTAGGTTCAGCGAGCTGAGTTTCCAAGGCAAGGATGGTTTCAGCCTTAAATTTGGCATCCTCTTTAGAGCCTCCAAAGTAAGCCATCATCTTTACGATATGCTCTTTATACTGTTCTCTTATTTCTTTGGATTTATCATCCTGATCTAAGTAATAATCTCTGTCTGGTAAGCCTAAGCCTCCAGTACCTACGTAAGCAACATTGGTATTACTATCGTCTGGGTCTGAGTAGGCAGACACTCCAAAAAATGGAGTAGAAATAGATGTTGGCATTTCAGCCATCAGTTTTTGTATCTCTTCTTTGGCTTGGATCTCTTCAATACGGTCCAGTTTGTCCATAATAGGATCTACGCCTGCAACATTTCTCGACACTGTATCCATTATCGAATTAAAAACCGCAATGGCTTTTCCCTGGTCTGAGTCTGAACTGTACTTTCCAGATTCTTCTGCAGTTTTTAAAATCTCCAACACATCATTGTCGGTTGATTTTCTTAAAATTTGAAATCCACCCCATGAGGTCCTGTCATCTGGAATTTCTGCGGTTTTCATCCATCCTCCATTGACGTAACTATAGAAGTCGTCTTTTGGTGCAACTGTGGTGTCCATGTATTGCAGGGCTATACCTCTGCTCTCGTCGTTCGATTCCTTTTTAGAATCCTGACACGAAAAAAATAATGTTGACGCTCCAATAGCGACAAACATCAATTTCACTTTGTTCATAAGTTTTTGAATTTAATTGGGTTTAAAAATACGGATTTTATTCAGAACTATAAATTAGTTTTGTGTTTTAAGAAAAGTTACATCCAAGTCCTTTTTTTCCTTAACAATCTTATTAACTAAAGGATTTGGTATGGCTAAAGATAAAACGTAATGCTTAATCTTCCAGTGTCCATCTTCATTCCGAATGAGTACACCCGATCCCCTGCACAATCCCATGTGGTTTGAATTTAATACTTCATCAAACCAGGCAAAGTTACCTTCGGTATACACATTTCTGTTGACAGGAAAAAAGGTCCAGGCTTTTTCAGCATCAAAATACGGTTTAGCAAAGGTTTTAAATGCTTCACCGGTCCAGACTTCTGAGGCATCAGAACCTACAAAAACGGCATCCTCGGTCATGAGGCTAAAGTAAGTGTCATAATCTGCCGTGGCAGCGGCCTTATGCCACGTGTCTAAGGTGTGTTGAATACTTTTTGTCTGAGAAAAGCTCCCTAATGCGATCAAACATAAGAAGAAAGAGGTTATTGGTTTCATATACGAATATCAATTAGTGACTTCATTACTATTATCCATAATATAGACCTCATTCAACTGTATGTTGAGGTTGTTGAAATCTAGCTTTAGCTTTATACTTAATTCTTCGATTATTGAAGCTTCTGGTTCCATTCTCTTTGAGTTATCCAAAAGTAATTCTGAATGTGTTTTTAAGGTTCTGATACGTGCCTCAACGGCATTGGTTTCAAATGGCTTTGGAACAGTTTGAGCTAATGAATCAATAACATTATTAATGGTTTCTGCATTGTTGACTAGGTCCGCAATGGTATACTCTTCAAGTCTTTTCACTTCAGAATTAAGGGCGATGTACATCATCCACTCGTCAGTTCCAGCCTTAGCCTCTTGAGATAGTCCCACAAGCCTGATGCTGTCTAGCTTAATTTTATCCTGTAATTCTGAGGGGACACTCGGCCTCGAATTTAATTCTTGATTTTTTTTATCTCCATTAGAACAAGACAGGATTCCAACAGTCGTGATCAAGAGTAAAAGGACTCCAAGTAAAGATTTTAATTTCATCACATTTGTTTTACAAATCAAAAGTAGAGGATATTATTTAAGTTTTTCATAATTACAGTATTTTTATTATGATATCTAAATCAAAGCTTAAATTTGCATAAAATTGAAAAATATGCCCTCAAAGATATTAATTGTTGGAGCCTGTGGTCAGATCGGTTCTGAACTTACACTCGCACTTAGAGACATTCATGGAAATGATGCCGTTGTAGCAAGTGATATTAAATCTCCTAGCTCTGCTTTACTCTCAAAAGGTCCATTTGAAGTTCTGGATGCGACAAATTACGACGACTTTAAAACGCTTGTTTCCAAACATCAAATCGATACAGTCTACATGATGGCTGCTATGCTGAGTGGTACGGCAGAGAAATATCCGGAAAAGGGATGGGACTTAAACATGACCTCTCTGTTTAACGTTTTGAATCTTGGGAAAGAGGAGCTGATCTCCAAAATCTTCTGGCCTTCCAGCATTGCGGTTTTTGGCCCCACAACACCGAAAGTAGATACGCCACAGCAGACCATTATGGAACCTACGACTGTCTATGGCATTAGTAAGCAAGCTGGAGAACGCTGGTGCGCCTATTATAATAAACGTTATGGTGTGGATGTAAGAAGTATACGCTATCCTGGCTTAATCAGTTATAAAACACCACCAGGAGGCGGCACGACCGATTATGCGATTGAGATTTTTCATGAAGCCCTTAAATCTAAGGCTTATACATCCTTCCTTTCTGAAGATACTGCATTACCTATGATGTATATGGACGATGCGATTCATGCTACAATTTCCATCATGGAGGCTCCTTCAGATAAAATCAAAATCAGATCGTCTTATAATTTGTCTGGTGTTAGTTTCACTCCAGAAGAACTGGCTCAGCAGGTTAAAAATCAAATCCCAGAGTTTCAAATGAACTATAACCCCGACTTCAGGCAAGCGATTGCCGATTCCTGGCCTGATAGTATCGATGATACAGAAGCTAGAACTGATTGGGGGTGGACACATGATTTTAACCTTGAAATGATTGTGAAAGAAATGCTCGAAGGGGTTAAATCGCTGGAAGAAGTAAATTGAATTAAACTTTTTTAGCCTACACAAAAAAAAGCGTTTCAATCCAATTGAAACGCTTTTTTTATGTATACACCTCGTTTAATCTTTTTTTAATTCAATTGGAAAGTTATAACTGTGCAATTGACCATCTTCTGAAATTCCCTCGATATAGATCATAGCCTGCTCAAGGCCAGTATCTATTATTTTCAATTCTACGCTATTGTTTTCCTGTGCTTCATCTTTAACTACTATGTTCGGAAACCAAGCTATAGAACCGAGGCTTTTAAACATTTCGCTTTCGTAAAAGCCATAGTATGGATTAATGTATTTTTTTATTTTTTTATAACCTTTAACTACTTCAATAGAGGTATACATTTCCGTATCATCTTTAAGATTTAAATTGTTTCTTCGGCTTTTAATTATTATAAGGCCACCATCATTATCCGGTCCTGCACCATAGGCATTTCTATTAATTGTTACCGATTCATATTGATTTAATCGAGTAAACGAAAGAATAGAGGCAAGAGATGTATTAAAAGGATTCATCCTGACGCCATCTAAAAAAATAGAAGCTTTTTTATTCAAGGTATTGTATCGTTGAACAACGAAAGTTCTGGAGGTTTCTGTTACCCTAAACCCTTTGCTAGTTAAATAAGAGGAAAGCGTCATATAGTCACGTTCAATTTTGGGAGTAATAATCTCTTTTTCTCCTCTTTCTAAATAGAATACCCCTTTCTTTTCTTCTCCTTTTACTGCTTTCACAGTGACTTCATCTAGCTGATTTATATTTGAAAAATTAGAGGTTAACTTAAAAGTAGATAATGTAATATCTTTTCTAAATGGAGAAGAATCTAGTTTTTGAAATGATATTGGATGTTGATCATTAAAATTCACTTTTGTTTCTAAAGTCAATTTTGGTGCTTTGAAGTTACCATCTTCGGTTGTAATATAATAGTCAAGCTTTTCACCAATTACTGGATATCTGTTTTTTAAGAAAAATGCTCTTGAGTTATCCAGTTTAAAATCAATATCCTTATTGAATTTAGATTTCATACCCACCAGAAGTAGGTCCTCTTTTTCTATCTTATCAATTAAGTATAAAGTTTGTTCAAAACCATTTTCACGTTTATATTTTTTTTCTGGAGGTTTTGATGAATTTAAGCTTTTTCGATAGCGACTTTTAGACATTAATAAAACTACATCTAATTCATTTAAACTTGGTAAATCAGCAGACTTAAAAAAGAAATCATAATCATCGGATTCAATATAAGGTCTTAATCTTAATGTTTTGATGATAGATTTTTGTGATTGATATGTAATATTTTCTTTTGGCAATACAGAGGCACTAAGTATTAATTTACTTTTATTTTTGAAGTTTAAATTTAAAACTATCGAATCTTCTTTAGCAATCTCTTTCATTCTGTAGTCTCCTTGAAACCTCGTCTCATCTTTAGCTTCATTATAAAACAAGCGTTCTAATATAGGGTTACCATTTTTCAAGAGTTGAATTGTATTTACTCCATCAAAGAGTTTGTCTTTTTCTAATATAATCGATTTTTTAGAAGAATTCATTTTGATATTAACAGTACTAATGTTTTTCTCTTGAAAAATGACCAATTGCCAGATTTCATTTTTATTCAAATCTGTACTCTCAATATTTAAATTAATGCATTTTTTTAAATCGTTAAGTTGAAGAGATGTACCTTCAAACTTTATATCCTGAATTGGTATTTCCTTTTCAAAGCCTCCTTGTGTGATTACTTTTATTTTATAAGCTTTACCTTTAATGGGTCTAAAATTGATTTTTGCCAAGCCAGACTTACTACTTTCAACTTCCCATTTAGGTATGTTATCTTCTAGCAATTTTAGGTTTGATTGTTCAGGGTATCCTAAATCGTTGGTTATTTTTATACCTAAATTAGTATTTAAACCATAAATTATTTCTTGTCCTTCAGGCTGAACAGTAATTTTAAGGTCTTTAGCTTTTTTTGTAGTTTTTTTTATCTCATCTATAACTTCAAACTTTTGTAAATAAGCATCAGGCTCTTTAAAATTATTCATGTAGTTGGTCATAGCCTTAAAATAATAGCGGCCTGGGGTATAAGTACTATCTATTTTGATTTGATTAAAAAAAATACCCTCGTTAGCTAATACCATAGATTCTTCAATTAAGCCCCCTATACTATCATAAACAAAGACCTGAATATTTCTTACATCCTTACTTAATTTTCCCGTAGATCTATCAATTGCATAGCCTTTATACCATAAATATTCTCCTGCCATAAATATTGACTTATTAGTATGAACAAATATAGATTCACGTGGTAATTTGAAATACTGATGATGTTTTTCTATATATGACTCTTGTGCATTTACCGACAGAATGAAAAAGCATAAGAAGGTTAGTAAGATCAGTTTCATAAAAATATTTTTGTATATATTGAATTTACATATTTTTTTTAAATAAACCGGCTTCGAATATAAGCAATTGTATAAAAAAAGCGTTTCAAAATCAATTGAAACGCTTTTTTTATATTTATGATCTACCTTTTAGCTAAATACGCTGGCGCTTAAATATTCTCTGTTTAATCTGGCAATATTTTCTAAAGAAATGCCTTTTGGACATTCAACGTAGCAGGCACCAGTGTTGGTACAGTTACCAAAACCTTCAGCATCCATTTGATTCACCATATTGATCACTCGCTCATGAGCTTCAACTTCTCCTTGTGGTAATAATGCAAACTGAGATACTTTAGCAGAGGTAAAGAGCATTGCACTGGCATTCTTACAGGCCGCAACACATGCTCCACAACCAATACAGGTGGCTGCATAAAATGAATCGTCTGCATCTTGCTTTTCGATCGGGATAGAGTTGGCATCCTGAGTATTACCGGAGGTGTTAACCGAGATATATCCTCCAGCATGCTGAATTCTGTCAAAAGCTGATCTGTCGATCACTAAATCCTTTATAACCGGAAACGCAGTCGCTCTGAAAGGCTCAATGACGATCTCATCTCCATCTTTAAATTTTCTCATGTGTAATTGACAGGTCGTAATACGTCTGTCTGGTCCGTGAGGCTCACCATTGATCTGTAGTGAACAAGACCCACAAATACCTTCTCTGCAATCGTGGTCGAATTCTACCGGATCAATGCCTTCGTTCACCAAGTTATTGTTGAGAACGTCCATCATTTCAAGAAATGACATATCTCCATCAATGCCGTCCACATCGTAATTTTGAAATCCTCCTTTATCTTGGGCATCTTCTTGACGCCATACTTTTAATTTAAGCTTCATAATTCGATTATTTATAGCTTCTAGTTTTTAATTCAATATTTTCAAACTCCAACTGCTCCTTATGGAGTTTTGCATCTCTAGGGTTACCTACATATTCCCAAGCAGAAACAAATCTGAAGTTCTCATCATCTCTCAAGGCTTCACCATCTTCAGTTTGGTATTCTTCTCTGAAGTGACCTCCACAAGATTCATTTCGTTCTAAAGCATCTTTAGCAAAAAGTTCACCTAATTCTAAGAAGTCAGCAACTCTTCCTGCTTTTTCAAGTTCCGCATTCTTGGTTTCAGCTTTTCCTGTGACTCTTACGTTTTCCCAGAAATCTTCTCTCAAGGCTTTTATTTCTTCCATCGCCTCTTTTAGTTCCTTCTCATTACGAGACATACCACATTTGTCCCACATGATTTTACCCAATTTTTTATGGTAATAATCCACTGGATTCTTACCATTGGTATTATACAGTCTTTGGATACGGTCTTTCACTTCTTTTTCAGCAGTTTCAAACTCTTCCGATTCTGTTGAAATGGCTCCAGTTCTAATATCGGCTGCTAAATAATCACCGATGGTGTAAGGAAGTACAAAATATCCATCAGCCAGACCTTGCATTAATGCAGATGCTCCAAGCCTGTTGGCACCGTGATCTGAGAAGTTTGCCTCTCCAGCTGCATAACATCCAGGGATAGTCGTCATTAGATTATAATCTACCCAAAGTCCTCCCATCGTGTAGTGAACCGCAGGGAAAATCATCATCGGTGTTTTGTATGGATTTTGATCTGTAATTTTCTCATACATTTCAAAAAGGTTACCATACTTAGCTTCTACAGCCTCTTCACCTAATTTTATAATTTCTTCTTTAATTGGGTTTTTATGACCTGAAGTAAAGGCCTTTTCTTTTCCGTAACGCTCAATAGCTGCTTTAAAGTCCAGATATACAGCTTGTCCGGTTTTATTGACGCCATAACCCGCATCACAACGTTCTTTGGCTGCTCTGGAAGCCACATCACGTGGAACCAGGTTACCAAAAGCAGGATATCTGCGTTCTAGATAGTAATCTCTATCTTCCTCAGCAATTTCAGTAGGTTTTAACTTACCTTCGCGAATCGCCTCTGCATCTTTTTTATGCTTTGGCACCCAGATACGACCGTCATTTCTTAAGGATTCAGACATCAAGGTCAGTTTAGACTGTAACTCTCCTGAAACAGGTATACAGGTGGGGTGAATTTGAGTAAAGCATGGATTAGCGAAAAAGGCTCCTTTTTTGTGAGCTCTCCACGCCGCCATGACATTACTTCCCATAGCATTAGTCGATAGATAAAATACATTACCGTATCCACCGGAAGCTAAAACCACGGCATGCGCAGAATGTCTTTCAATTTCTCCTGTCACCAAATCACGAGCGATAATTCCTCTGGCTTTTCCATCAACCAATACCAAATCCATCATTTCGTGTCTGTTGAAGGATTGGATTTTGCCTCGATTAATTTGTCGGTTCATTGCTGAATAAGCACCGAGTAACAATTGCTGTCCGGTTTGTCCTTTAGCATAAAATGTTCTGGAAACCAAAACACCACCAAACGAACGGTTGTCTAAGAGACCACCATATTCTCTGGCAAAAGGAACTCCCTGAGCCACACACTGGTCGATGATGTTACTGGAGACCTCTGCAAGTCTATATACGTTAGCTTCCCTGGATCGGTAATCCCCACCTTTTACAGTATCGTAGAACAATCTGTAATCGGAGTCACCATCACCTTGATAATTTTTGGAAGCATTGATTCCTCCTTGTGCTGCAATGGAGTGCGCACGTCTTGGAGAATCCTGGTAGCAAAATGTCTTTACGTTATAGCCAAGTTCTGCTAAGGTAGCAGCCGCACTTCCACCTGCCAATCCCGTACCTACAACGATGATGTCGATGTTACGTTTGTTAGCAGGATTAACAAGATTAATTTCGTTTTTATGTTTAGTCCATTTTTTCTCTATTGGACCTTCTGGTATTTTTGATTCTAAAACTGACATAATCCTTTCGCTTATAAGTTATTAAAGTAGTGAAATATCGCAATAAAAACAAAACCCATTGGAATAACAATCGCAAAAGCTTTCGTAAAAATATTGATAGCCCCTGAATATTTATTGTTCACCCCCATGGTCTGGAATGAAGAACCGAACCCATGTAACAAGTGTAACATTAAAAACACAAAGGCAAAGGCATAAAGCCCCGTTCGGATTGGATCTCCAGCAAATTTAGCCACCGTCTCATCGTAATATCTAAAGGGGTCGTCGGGATGTGTTTCTACGTATTTGTGAATGAGTTCTGGAATCCAAAAATCGTAAAAGTGAAGTCCTAAAAAGGCTAGTACTACGATTCCAGAAATAATCATATTTCTAGACACCCAGGGTGCATTAGCTCCACCGTTGAATTTAGCATAGCTAACCGATCTAGCTTTTCTGTTACGAATGTCCAGTATAAATCCCATCACAAAGTGAAAAACCACTCCTGCGATAAGTATAGGCTGTAAAATCGCCTGCACTACAAAATTGGTTCCCATGAAATGAGAAATCTCATTAAAGGTTGAGGGACTCACCACGGATGTGAAGTTAATTGTAAAATGTTGAGCTAAAAAAAGGACTAAAAAAAGTCCTGAAAGAGCCATAGCAACTTTCCTTGCTATTGATGTTTTGCTTATTCCAGCCATTATTCTGAGTTTGATTTTGTGCAAAAATACGCCACAGCTTACTCTGAAACAAATGAACTCAAGGTTTTACATATAATTTAGAACAATTTTAAAGCGTAATCAATGATTTTACTCAAAGCTTATAGTTAATAACCTAAAATAATGTTGCAATATTAGCCTAAACTTTATTTTCATTTCCCATTTCATACCTTTGAAGAAATTAAAAAAGTTATGCGTTACGACCCTATTTCTAAAGATCTGTTTATTCAAAATAGAAAAAACTTTATGAGTCAGATGCTGCCTGGAAGCCTGGCTGTGTTCAATTCTAACGACACTTATCCTATTGGAGCAGATAGCACTATTCCTTTTCAGCAGGACCGAAATATCTATTACCTCTCAGGTGTCGATCAGGAAGAAAGCATTCTGGTGCTTTTTCCAGATGCTCCCGATCCAAAACACCGCGAAATTCTATTCCTCACTGAAACCAATCCGCATATCGCTGTATGGGAAGGTGAAAAACTCAATAAAGAACGAGCACTTGAAACTTCTGGAATAGAGACCGTCTATTGGCTTAAAGACTTTACTAAAGTTTTTAATGAATTGATGGCGTTGACGGGAATCGTCTATATGAACACTAACGAGCATTACAGAGCTGCTCATGCGACCCAAACCCGTGAAGATCGATTCAATATTTGGCTCAAAGAAAATTATCCGGCTCATCAAGTGGCCAAAAGCAATCCTATTTTACAAAGACTGCGTTCAGTGAAGCACCCTTTAGAACTGGAGGTGATGCAACAAGCTTGTCATATTACTGAAAAAGGATTCCGAAGAGTTTTGAATTTCACTGAAGCAGGGAAGTGGGAATATGAACTCGAAGCAGAATTCATGCACGAGTTTTTGCGAAACAGATCGAGGGGATTTGCTTATACTCCGATTATTGCAGGAGGAAAAAATGCCACCGTATTGCATTATATCGAAAATAAACATCAGCTAAAAGACGGCGATTTAATCTTACTAGATGTAGGCGCAGAATATGCCAACTATGCTAGCGATATGTCACGTACTATTCCGGTTTCTGGAAAATATACCGATCGTCAAAAGCAGATCTACAACGCGGTGAACAAGGTCAAAAATTTGGCCACCGATATGTTGGTGCCAGGGACAATCTGGAAAGATTATCACGTGGAAGTCGGAAAATTGATGACTTCAGAACTGTTGGATCTTAAACTCCTGGACAAAGCCGATGTTCAAAACGAAAATCCAGACTGGCCTGCTTATAAAAAATACTTTATGCACGGTACCTCTCATAACATTGGTTTAGATACTCACGACTATGGTTTGTTACACGAACCGATGAAAGCCAATCAGGTCTACACCGTAGAACCAGGGATCTACTTGCCAGATGAGAACATGGGTATCCGACTTGAAGATGATGTTGTCATTCAGGAACAAGGATCGCCAAAAAATTTGATGGCCGATATCCCAATTGAAATTGAAGAAATTGAAGACTTGATGAATAACTAGAAGTCTAAATTTAAAAAATGAACTTTTATCTAGTCAACTGGTTCTTATCAGTTGACTAGTTTTATTTAAGAACATGACCTTTACATACAAACAAACTAAGGTTCACTTCACCTCTTCGGGAGAAGGTGAGCCCATAATTTTACTTCATGGATTTTTAGAAAATTCGAGCATGTGGAAAGATTTACAGCAGCAGTTATCAGAAACCCATAGCGTTTTTGCTTTAGATTTACCAGGTCATGGCAATACTGAAGCTATTGGCTATATCCATACGATGGAAGAGTATGCCGCTCTGGTTTTGGCCTTTGCAGACCATCAAAAAATGGATAATTTTAGTGTGATAGGACATTCTATGGGAGGTTACGTGGCTTTAGCTTTAGCTGAACCCAACCCGCATGCTTGCCTTGGAGGGTCAGGTTCAGAACGAATTAAAAAGCTCATCCTTTTAAATTCAAGTCCGCTGGCAGATTCAGAATCCAAAAAGAAAGAACGTAACCGAGCGATCACCATGATCCAAAAGCATCCAGAAGCCTTTGTGAGAATGGCGGTGAAACATTTGTTTTTACCTGAAGATCAAAAACGTTTATCAGCTGAAATTAATTTGGCTATAAGTGAAGCAGAACAATGCTCTCAACAGGGTATCATCAATACGTTAAAGGGTATGCGGGATCGGAAAGATAGGACAGAAGTGCTTCGGCAAATGTTAGAGAGAAGCCTCATTGTTTTAGGCGAAGAAGATAAGGTCGTGAATTTTGAAAAAACTAAAGCTATAGCAGAAAAAGAAGGTGTTCCCTTGAAAATTCTACCCGGAGGACATATGAGTCATATGGAGTTTCCTGATATGTTACTGAAGACTGTTCAGGAGTTTTTAAGTCGATGAGTTAATGAGGTTGTAGGGAATAGGTTTTAGGAAGTAGGAGATAGTAGGAGAGTTTAATTCAAAATTCGTTGCTCTTTATTCAATATTCTTTATTTTGTATTCGTCATTCGATCTTTCTAAAGATCACTCCCCGTCAACTTCCGATAGGTTCGCAAGGCATTGCTATCGGTGAGAGATGCCACGAAAGAACAGACATTGATTAGCCAGTCTTCCAAAGCGCTAGTAGAGAAGTTGAAGTCCTTCAAAAAATTCTTGAGAATGAGCTTATCGAAATTGGAAGCTTTACCGGCATGCTCGTGTTCCACAGCAGTGGTGAAATCATCTAAAATCTGAGTCAGAATTTTGTAGCCAGCGATCTCTTTATCTAGTACTTCCTGACTCTGATAGATATTCTTGACACTGATGTTGATCACATCTTCAATCTGTACTTTATAAGCTGATTGATCCATCAGTGCAAAATGGTAGTCTCCATTCAGTATAGCCTCCTCATTCTCCATAAAGATGTGCACGGCATCTTCAATAAGTGCTCCAATAGCCAAAGATCGTAAGTAACTGATTCGGTTTTTGGTGGTGGACAGTTTTGAATATTTATCGGTGTTGATGTTTTTATGGACGATTTTAGAAAGGTACTCCAGAGCATAGTCTTCCTGAATCAATCCCAGATTGATCCCGTCTTCAAAATCGATGATGGTATAACAAATATCATCCGCCGCTTCTACTAAAAAGGCCAAAGGGTGTCGCTTGTATCGGACTTCGCCGTGATCAGAATTGGTTTCAAGTCCGAGTTCCTCGGCGATATCCTTAAATTTTTCTTGTTGCTGAATAAAGAAACCAAACTTCTTATCCGCTACCTGCTTAGTAGGTTTATGGGGTAAAGAAGCCTTAGGGTATTTGGTAAAGGCGCCTAAGGTGGCATAAGATAACCTTAAGCCTCCAGGAGACCCGTAATTATCATCGGTGAGTAATTTAAAACCATTGGCATTGCCTTCAAACTTTGTGAGGTCCTGATACACCAGGTCTGAGAGCTGTGATTGAAAACGTTTGCCATTCCCAAACTTAAAATAATCACCTATTGCTCGCTCTCCACTATGGCCAAAAGGAGGATTACCAATATCGTGAGCCAAAGCGGCTGCGGCTACAATAGCGCCAAAATCATTAAAGTGATGACCGTGGGTCGCTTTCAACTGAGGATGCTTTTCCAAGACCTTTTTACCCACCAGTCTCCCTAAGGATCGGCCCACCACCGAAACTTCCAGACTGTGAGTGAGTCGGGTATGCACAAAGTCGGTTTTCGATAAAGGTATGACCTGGGTTTTATCTTGTAAACTCCTAAATTCTGAAGAAAATATAATCCTGTCGTAATCCACTTCAAATCCCAGGCGAGTATCGTCCTGTTCTTTACGAATACGTTTATTGGTATCGCCTTGGCGCTTTAAAGATAAAAGAGTTTCCCAGGTAGGCATGTCTTTGGTTTTGGTTCAAATGTAAGGAATTCTTGTTCTACAGTAGTAACCTTAAGTAAAGCCAATTGCATTAAAAGGACTCAAGATCTTTTAAAAACAGAAGATACCTGAATATCAAAATGTTAAAAACTGCTTTTTTAGTTACATAACTGTTTTTTTAGTTTATATTTGTTTTTATAATTAGATTATCTATGAAAGCATCAGAGAAATTAACGGCCAAAGAGGAGGAGGTCATGGCAGTTTTGTGGAAACTTAAAAAAGCTTTTGTCAAAGAAATCATTAGTGAGCTTGAAGGCAAGCAGCATTACAACACCGTGTCGACCATGGTGAGGCTGCTAGAGGATAAGGGCTATGTGGCCCATCAAGCCTTTGGGAAAAGCCATCAATACTTTCCTGTCATCGATAGAAAAACTTACAGCGAGAAAATTATGGAACACACCTCTTCTCGCTTTTTTGACGGATCTTATAAAAACATGGTGTCATTTTTTGCCCAGCAGGATAAGATTTCAGAGAAAGATCTAGAAGATATCTTAGAACTCATCAAAAACAAAAGCTAATGGATTTATTTATTTACTTGGCTAAGGCTTCTCTTATTCTAAAGCTCTTTTGGGTCATTTATAAGCTATTTTTAGAAGCGGAAACCTACCATAGATTCAAGCGTATATATCTATTAGCAGGTTATGTATTCAGTCAAATGTTATCGCTTTTACCTTCACTGGAATGTAAAAAAAAAATTACACTATCAATGTCAAATATTAACCTTTTTCATGTAACCAAAGAATTTTTTTTGATCAAAATAGATAGAATTGCTTTTATTAGTTTCAAGGTTGGACATTAAAATGAACTCGTTATTCAGTCTCAATTGAAGCACTAAAATAAAAACTTAACTGATACTAAAAATTGAGAAGGTCTCAAAAGATAAGTACTTTGCACATAGGAAAATTCGGTGTTGGAAACTCTTACAAATTCATCAGTATTCAAAACATTATTCCAACTTGCATTGAGGTCTAAGCCTAGTTCTTCAAAGGTATATTGGTAGTTGAAATTCAAAAAGTAATTCTCTTGGTTGTCTTCTGAAATGTTGTTGTAATAGTATTCTGAATTTAAACTGAAATATTGATTATCTGTCAAATAAAAAAAGAGATCTATTTCATGTTGTTGGGTTTGTATTTCATCAAATGTACTGGTTTCAAATCGAGTTTGTAGATAATTAATATTCCCTGTATAGCTAGAACTTAACCAGTCCGTAATTTCAGATTCTAGATCGAAATTGAAACCTATATTCTGATTTTTTACATCAGCTAAATTAGAGTTTAAAATTTGTTCACGATTGAAAAAAATGTAATTGGCTCCAATACTTAAAGTGGTACTTATAGTTCTGAAATATTTACTTGCCTTGGTGTTGATCCTATGAGAATTAGAAAAGTTATCCTGCTCTATGGCTTCGAAAATTGTAGCAGCATTAAGTCCAATTTCGTTACTATAAAGCAAATTTCGTTTTGTCCGATTAAAAGAGTAAGAAAGATTAGCAAATAGCGATTTTAAGGGGTTTCTAAACCTCAACCGCCAAGAGTAATTCTGGCTAAAATTTTCTGGTATCGGAGAATTGTAGCGCTGTAAATTTCTGTAGTTGTTAAGAATAAATCCATAATATAAGCGCTGGATGTCACCAAAATCATTGCTGAGATTAGCAGAAATACTAGTTCTCCAAAAGGGTGAAATTTTTTTTCTAATATATAAGTTTGGCTCGAAAGTAAGGCGACTTAGATCTTGGTTTTCATTTAAAGACCTATCCTCAATATCAAAACTTCTAAAACTGACTGGAGTGGTCAACCTTATATTCCAATTATTTCTTTTGTAAATGAATTTACTTGTAAGATAAAAGCGTGAACTTAAAACATCAAGTTTGTTTTCAAAATCACCTCCTAATGTTTCTTGCCTATTGGTATCTAAAACCCTTAACTGACTTCCCAAGAATTCATTTTTGACTGAGATACCAACTTCAGGAGAAACCGCTACACCTTTAATTTTTTTGGTGAATCCAGCTGTATTATCTGTAAAAAAAGTATTGGTTTCGACGGTTTGCTGTAGTTTCTGATAGGCTTCGCCATCATTCAATAAAGTCTCAAATTGTCCAGGAGATATTTGTAGGCTTTGGTTAGCTTCAGTATAGCCTGTATTGGATCTAAATGTCACCAGTTGTTTACCCAGTGGCTTTAGAAATTGTAATTTATTTCTGATAGCAGAATAGGGATTGGTCAATTGCTGTTGGACTTCAGTGCTATTATTGATTATAAATCCTCGCTGAGTATTCCAAAATCCATTGATTTCAAGTTTGTTCTTTAGATAATTATCATTTGTATTTCGTTCCAATGTAAACTTTGACTGCAAGGAATTTATAAACAAATCGTTGCTAGTGTTTTCTAATAAATCAATGGTATCTGTTGGCGTGAAAAAGCGAGTTTGAGTATTTCCGATTTGTTTTTGGGCGTCATTAAGATAAGAGACGTTTGCCTTTAAGTCAATATCTTTTTTTAGCCGGATTAAATAATTGACAGACCCTAGATGTACATTGTTATCCAGCCAGCGTTCTTGAGAGAAAGGAGGTTCTGCAAGTTGCCTGATAGAAAGTAAATCTTTCTTAGTAATATCAAACTCTTCCCGTCCAAAGTCTTCTATTGTAAAATCTCTTATTTCTGCAGAGACATCATTTCCTGTATTGTTGGCCTGGTAAGTCACAATAGCCTGATTCTTTTTGGTAAACAGCATGGGCGTAACTCTGGCTTTCCATAACAAAGGTGAAAATCCTGATCCAAGCTCTGCATTTCCGCTTACAGTCACTTCTTTTTTAAGTTTGATATTAAGTGATGCACGTTCCGAAAATTCAAGACTATCCAGCATTTTGATGGGTTGGTGATTTTCCAGAATTTGGACTTGAGACACATCCTTAGCAGCAATATTATTATTGGCAAGGCTATAACGTCCTTCCAATAAATCCAAACCCTCTATATAGTATTTTTCAATAGGCTCTCCTTGGTATTTGATTTGTCCTCCGGGCATAACTTCTATGCCTGGCATTTTTTTGAGTACATCGGCAATGACGCGATCTTTTTGGTCAGTGAAAGCTGAAACTGAATAATTGAGGGTATCTCCTCTTTGTTCTATTTCTTTTGACTTGACTAAGACTTCCTTAAGCTCTTCTGAAGATGGAAATAGCTGCACCTCTAGTTTTTGGTCTGTATTCTGGATTACCTGTGACTTAGATTTATAGCCTATGTAAGATATTTTTAGATAAAGGCTATCTAATTCTGAATTCAGCTTCACTTTAAAATTCCCTTCCCCACTACTAATGCCATAAGCTAGAATAGTTCCTGTAGAATCTTTACTGACCATCACCGTAGCTCCGCTTAATCCTTGATCATTTTCATTAAGCACTTTTCCTGTAAGATGGGATTGGGCATAACTTGAAAAGACTGCTAATGTCAACACATAAAGAAAAGCTTTCCTCAAATTATTGCAGTTCTATGGGGTTGTTTAGCTTCCTATATTTTTCTTTTATTCTTCGCTTATCCTGAGGAGTCAAATTAAAAGATAAACCACTTTCTTTTATTCTCTGTATTGGGTTATCATAAAAATCCTGCTTAGTTTGACTTAAACCTTTCTTAGTTGTTTTTATATAACTTTTAGTACTATCAAAATCTTCAATTCCCTTTTTTTCTTTCAATTTCTCAAAAGAAATTAGTTGATAGCTATAATGGTTTTCATTATCATTTATTTGTACAATTAGACCAGGCAAACCATCAAATTTGTAAGGTCCTTCTGGTATAGATATTTCTTTTGTAAACCAGGCCACATATTTACGTCCTGCAAATTCAGTTATAGCTTTTTGAACTTTAAAATCATTGATAATTTTTACATCTTGGCCAATTTCCCAAGTATATGGTGCAATATTTTCAGTATATAAAAATACGTCACCTCCAATTCTATCTGTCACCTTAATTTGATCACTTATATAATCTTTGAAAATAATTTCATTGAATTTAGTCTTTGGTATTTTAATCTGAGTTAAATCTATAGAACCATTAAAGTTTTTTATCATTTCACCCCTAATCGAATCTTTTCTTTTTTTATTGATGCTCAAAAACTTAGATTTGTTATCACCAATGAATAAATAAAAATCTTCAGTTGATTTGTAATCGATATTCGTAGAATCTGGACTATATTTAAGTCTATATGTAACTTTATAATTAGCGTTGAATTTTTCTAAATCCTGACCTTTTACCTTAAAAACAATCAAGCATATAAAAAATATGAATACATACTTTTTCATAAAATTTGAGGTGAATTTACGTTGTGCTTTTTCGTGTTTTCCATTGTTTAAAGTTAATTGTTTAGAACTTAAATAATGGTTCGAATTTGGCGGGGGTATTATATTCAAATTGACAAACTAGTTTCTGAGCATTGCTAAAAGCAAATATGAGTGTGAATAAAAATGATAAGTATAACTTTCTCATATCAAACTACTCCAATTCAATGGGATTATTTCTAAACATTCTTGATTTTTTTAATTCCTTCTTTTGCTTTTCACTGAACCCTATACTTATTCCTGAACTTTCAATGGCTTTCATAGGATTGTTTTTATCATCCTCTACTAATTCTTTAAGTTCTGTTTTTGAAGCACTTATGAAATTCTTGTTTGGAATTTCTAAATTCAATTTTCTATTTAATTTTTTAACACCAATCATCTCAAAAACATAATGTGCTTTTTGGTCATTTAATTTTAAAATTAAACCTGGGAGTCCATTAAATTTATAAGGTCCTTCTGAAATTGGAATTTCAGTTGTAAACCAAGCTTCGTATTTTCTTCCTGCAAAATTAGTCTTTGCTTTCTGAACTTTAAATCCTTTATAATTTTGAGTTTCAGGTAAGATTTCCCACTCAAATATTTTCTTGTCTATTTCGTACTTGTACCAATCTTTAAAAATATTTTGAATAAAAGTAATACTTCCTTTAGGTACATTTTTATATACAATATAATCAAATTTGGTTTCAGGGATTTTAGACATTAATTGCATAAAATTTGACCTACTTTTGTTAGTACCTTTTTGACTTGACATTATAGAGTCTCCTTTTATTTTCCCTTCACTCCCAAATTTGGACTTACCATTTGAAATATATAGATACATGATTTCAGATTCTCTAATATCTTTATCTTCCTTATTAGGTTGATAATTTAATTGATATTCTATCTTATAATCTGAAACATTTTCATTAGAATTTTCCTTTGCTTGACTATAAACAAGATTAACAACTAACAATAAACAACTTACAAATACTTTTCTCATAATTTAAATTTAGATCTCATTTATAAAAAAGGGTGAGTTATTATATACTTACCCTAAATTAATAATTGAAAGTTTAATCACCACACCAATATTCTTCAGCGTAAGTTACTTGAGTTAAAATCTGTTCGGTTGATACGCCACAAGCATCACCTGAAACGCCACACGATAGAGTGACAGCCACACAGTCGTATTCGAAAGCTTCATCTATATTTTCAGATGAATTAGAACTAGCGAAAGAGGTTGATCCTAAAGCCAATAAAAATACTGTTCCAAAAAAGGATTTTTTAATAATTTCATAATTTAAAATTTATGAACTCAGAATTTGAGTTCAGTTAAACATTTGTTTTAAGAAGATGGAGTTATAAATCCAATTTACTTTATAATCCATACAAACTGTACAGCTGGTGTTGCAACACCTTGTTATTTACTCATCAAAATTGGAAGTTGATAAATTAACGAGATTAATTTAAAAAGAAATAAAGTAACTTCTAGGTGTAAAGTGTTAAATATTTAAGTTTTAACTTTTATTTATGCTGTCTTTACTTCATTATTATTGCTAATGAAGTAAGTTTTTTTAAAATAAGAAAAACCCACGCGTTGTATATGCTATTTGCATTTAGTGAGTGTTAGTTTTCAACCTCACCCTGCGAGTGTACAAGCCCCCTCTTTTTTTAGATCATCAATCTATGATTAATTCAATACCTGCCTTTTCAGCTTTGTATTTTATTTTGGTCATCAGGTCACAATAGCTCCAGTTTCTAAAGACAAAACCTTCCTCTTTGGCCAGGCTTTTTATGTGATCTCTTAATATTAAAATTAAAAACCCCCAGTCATCACTCATGAACTGGGGGTTTTATTATTTAATAAACTTCTTCTTGATTAAGATCCGCACATCAAGCAGTCGTCGCCTTCAGACTCTTTGGATTGTTTGATTAGGGCTTTGAGCTCTTCTGGGCTCAAGGACGAATCATCAGAGACACTGACTTGTTGCGTCTGGGCTTCCTGATAGGTTTTCGCCGCTTTTTCAGCTACCTGGCTAGGGACTTCTTTCTCTTTCTTGTCGTTTTTCAACGTAAACTTAATCGCATCGACAGCAGATTTGGTTCTGAGGTAATACATACCTGTTTTTAAACCGCTCTTCCAGGCGTAGAAATGCATTGACGTCAGCTTCGCAAAGGTGGCTCCTTCCATAAATAAGTTAAGCGACTGAGACTGATCGATGAAATATCCTCGTTGTCTGGACATATCAATGATATCTTTCATAGAAAGCTCCCAAACCGTTTTGTACAGTTCTTTGATATCATCTGGAATAATGTCGATGTTTTGAACAGAACCATTGGCTCTCATAATCGCATCTTTCACATCATCATTCCATAGGCCTAAGCTTACCAGGTCTTTCAATAAGTGTTTGTTCACGACAATAAACTCTCCAGAAAGTACGCGTCTGGTGTAAATATTAGACGTGTAAGGCTCAAAGGCTTCGTTGTTGCCCAAAATCTGTGACGTAGAAGCGGTAGGCATTGGGGCCATTAATAAAGAGTTTCGTACGCCATGTTTCATGACCTTATCTCTCAATTTACTCCAGTCCCAACGACCACTTAAGTCTTTGTCTTTTAAACCCCATAAGTTATATTGAAATTCTCCTTTGCTAATTGGTGAGCCTTCATAAGACGAATAAGGTCCTTCTACTTTGGCCAGCTCCATAGAGGATTCTACGGCAGCAAAGTATAAGGTCTCAAAAATCTCCTGATTCAGCTTCTTAGCTTCATCCGAAGTAAACGGCATTCTTAGCATGATAAAGGCATCGGCAAGTCCCTGGATTCCTAAACCAACGGGTCTGTGACGCATGTTAGAATTTTCAGCTTCCTTCACAGGATAATAGTTTCTATCAATGACCTTGTTAAGGTTTTTGATCACCTGCTTAGTCGTTTTATACAACTCCTTGTGGTCAAAACTATCGTTCTTCACAAACATAGGAAGGGCGATGGAAGCCAGGTTACATACTGCAACCTCATCAGGACTGGTGTACTCCAGAATTTCAGTACATAGATTCGAAGACCTGATGGTTCCTAAATTCTTCTGATTCGACTTGCGGTTAGCAGAGTCTTTGTATAACATGTAAGGGGTTCCAGTTTCAATTTGAGATTCTAGAATTTTCTCCCACAGCTCTCTTGCTTTGATGGTTTTACGACCTTTATCTTCTTCTTCGTATTTGGTATATAGTTTTTCAAACTCTTCACCATGTACATTGTAAAGGTCTGGGCATTCGTTTGGACACATTAACGTCCAGGTAGAGTTTTCTTCCACTCGCTTCATGAATAAATCCGGAATCCACATGGCGTAGAATAAATCACGTGCTCGCATTTCTTCAGCTCCGTGATTTTTCTTAAGATCTAAAAAGCTAAAAATATCGGCATGCCATGGCTCCACGTACATCGCAAAAGAGCCTTTTCGCTTACCACCTCCCTGATCGACATATCTTGCCGTATCATTAAAGACTCTCAGCATAGGCACAATACCATTGGAAGTCCCGTTGGTTCCGGCAATGTAAGAACCAGTCGCTCTAATGTTATGAATAGATAAACCAATACCACCTGCAGATTGAGAAATTTTAGCTGTTTGCTTTAAAGTATCATAGATCCCGTCTATACTATCATCTTTCATGGTTAAGAGGAAGCATGAAGACATCTGCGGTTTTGGTGTCCCAGCGTTAAACAGGGTTGGTGTCGCGTGTGTAAAGTACTTTTTGGACATCAATTCGTAAGTCTGCAATGCAGATTCTAAATCCTCACCATGTATACCTATGGAGACACGCATCAACATATGCTGTGGACGTTCAGCAATTTTTCCGTTCAGTTTAAGTAAATAGGAACGTTCTAAAGTCTTAAATCCAAAATAATCGTAGTTGAAATCTCTACTGTAGATGATTCTAGAGTCGATGAGGTCCTTATTATCCTGAATGATGTTGTAAACTTCATCATCGATAAGAGGAGACTTTTTATTGTTACGAGGGTTGACATACTCATAAAGGTCTGTCATTACTTCACTAAAGGTTTTCTTGGTGTTCTTGTGAAGGTTCGACACCGAAATTCTAGCAGCTAGATGCGCATAGTCTGGATGACTTACGGTCATGGTTGCCGCCACCTCTGCGGCAAGATTATCCAGTTCGCTTGTGGTTACCCCATCATACAAACCTTCTATTACACGCATAGCAACTTTTGTAGGTTCTACAAGAGGATTAAGTCCATAACAAAGTTTCTTGATTCTTGCTGTAATTTTGTCGAACATTACAGGCTCTTTTTGTCCATTTCTTTTGATGACGTGCATAATGAAGTAGTTTTATTGTGAATTCATTTATTTTAATAGTATCTATAGTCTCTTTTCTCTATGGTTACTATAGCTGCTATTGTTTCTTTTGTTCCTATGGTATCTAAAGTTTTCGTGACTTTATATATACTAGTTAACTTTTTCTATTGCTTGTAAAAAATTATTGATCTTTATTCCTAACTTTTGAATACGCTCTCGCAGGTTGTAAAATAATTCTTTGTCTTTTTAAGACCCCGTCTCGTATAACATTTCTAAGTGATCTACAGTTTCGTCATTAGAGGAAAGAGCATAAACTATAAATCTTATGTGATCATTTTTATAACGTCTTCTTCCATACCCTTCAACTATATTAGATCTTACCGATTTCATGGATCTTCTTATTTGACTAGCCTCCTCATACATTTCATATTTTAGGTAACTTCAAGGTCATTTTATGAACCTCAATCGTTAAATCTCGAGCTAATTGCCATATTTCGAGTTTACGATAGCTCACAGACTCAGCATTTTGTTAGTCGTTATAGCTGCTATGGTTTCTATGGCTGCTATAGAGGCAATAGCAACCATAGAAACAATAGATGATTCATTTAAAAATCTGCGTCGAAACTAATTTTACTGTCTTCCTCTTTATTTTTGTTCATGACGCCTGCTTTCTGGTATTCTCCAACACGTTTTTCGAAGAAGTTGGTTTTTCCTTGCAGAGAAATCATGTCCATAAAGTCAAATGGATTGGAAGTTCCATATTCTTTGTCGCAACCTAACTCTACGAGCAATCTATCAGTAACAAACTCCAGGTATTGCGTCATTAAGTTAGAATTCATACCGATTAAACTTACTGGTAGAGATTCTGTAACAAACTCTCTTTCTATGTTTAGTGCATCCACAATAATCTCACGGATACGCTCCTTAGGTACCTTATTTACCAAATGTTCGTTATGAAGATGAACTGCAAAGTCACAGTGCACACCTTCATCTCTTGAAATTAATTCGTTAGAGAAGGTAAGTCCCGGCATGAGACCTCTCTTTTTTAACCAGAAAATAGAACAAAAGGCTCCAGAAAAGAAAATCCCTTCTACCGCAGCAAAAGCGATCAAACGTTCCGCAAACGAATCGGATTCAATCCATTTTAAAGCCCAGTCAGCTTTTTTCTTAATGGCAGGGAAATTTTCGATAGCCTTGAAAAGCTTGTCTTTTTCTTTATCATCATCCACATACGTGTCTATTAATAAAGAATAAGTTTCGGAATGGATATTTTCCATCATGATTTGGAAGCCATAGAAGAATTTAGCTTCTGTATATTGAACTTCATTCACGAAGTTTTCAGCCAAGTTTTCATTCACGATCCCATCGGAAGCTGCAAAGAACGCAAGGATGTGTTTTATGAAATACTTCTCATCATCATTGAGCTTATTTTTCCAATCGGAAAGGTCCTGATGGAGATCTATTTCTTCCGCAGTCCAGAAGCTTGCTTCACATTTTTTATACCACTCCCAGATGTCGTGATGTTTGATTGGGAAGAGTACAAATCTATTTTCATTTTCTTCTAAGATAGGTTCGATCTGCGCCATAGTATTATGATTTTGAGAGGTTTGGTATTTAAATTAGTTCTAAACAAATATGAAAATAAAACACTAAAAAAGACTTGGATTCCCCTAAAAGTTATCCACAAAGTTTTCCACAATTGCTGTTGAGGCTTATCAATAGTAAGCTCTCAATAGTTACAAAATTCAATTTTATGATTTGTTGAATTTAAAGCTCAAACGGTAGCACATTAGAAGTGCTATGAATTGATTTCGGTTGCTCGTTGTTCCAATTCTGAATACCAGTCTTGGCCAAACTTTCTAATCAATGCGTTTTTAGTGAATTTATAGACAGGCATTTCTAAACTTTTACCAAGGGTACAGGCATCACTGCAAATATCCCATCTGTCGTAATTTACGGCTTGTAACTCGGAGAGTTTTTGAACTCGAATAGGGTAGAGCTCACAGGAAACTGGTTTTTTAAAATCGATATCGCCAGCACGGTAGGCAGATTCGATGCCACAGAGGGCTGTACCGTTTTCAGTAAAATTGACGTAAGCACATTCTTTACCCTTCACCAGAGGCGTTTCTGGTTCGTCAAAATCTGACATAATATGAGTCCCCTGTTCTTCGATAGCCTGGATGCCTTCAGCTCTAAGAAAAGGTTTTACTTTTGGGTAGATGTCTTTCAAAATCGCTAATTCTTCCTGGTCTAAAGGAGCGCCGGCGTCTCCAGCAACACAACATTCCCCTTTGCAGGCCGATAAGTTACAGGCAAATTCTGTATCAATAATAGATTCTGAAATGAGAGTTTTGTCAATTTTAATCATTTTGCAAAGTTAGTGGAATTATAAGATTCAATTCCTTTATTTAAAGGTCTTTTCTAAAATGAAATTCAGCAACAATTATTTAACACAAATTTGTTTTTAATTGATATTTAGGCGATTGTCAATCCATAACACCGAATTACTTTTGCAAAAAATTTCAGAATAAACCTTATGTTCGATTTTAAACAAATTTTTACCGCAGGCATGATTCTCTTTGCTGTGATTGATATTGTAGGAAGCATTCCTATCATAGTAGACCTAAGGAAAAAAGTAGGTCACATTCAAAGTGAAAAGGCTTCAATAGTCGCCTGTATTTTGATGATTGTGTTCCTATTTGTAGGGGAAACCATTCTTAATCTTATTGGGATAGATGTGAATTCGTTTGCGGTGGCCGGAGCGTTTATCATCTTCTTTCTTGCTATAGAGATGATTCTCGGTGTTCAGCTTTACAAAGATGATGCCCCAGAAACAGCTGCAATTGTTCCTCTTGCTTTCCCCTTAATCGCCGGCGCAGGAACTATGACTTCTATCCTGTCTCTTAAATCTGAATTTGATACGCCCAATATCATCGTAGCCATTGTTTTAAACGTAATTGTTGTTTATGCAGTCTTAAAATCCTCCAAAAAAATTGAAAAAATACTGGGAAAACAGGGAATTTCTGTGGTAAGGAAGATATTTGGTGTAATTTTGCTAGCCATAGCAGTGAAGCTATTTGTTGCCAATATCCAAGGCTTGTTTAATTAAACGCCATATGAAGTATTTTATTTATTTTCTAATCGTTTCGGCAATAGGCCTGCTCATTTTTAGCGGGACTCTCGTCAACCCCGACGATCTTGTTGGAGATAAAAAAAGCTTTACAGGCATTTTAGGTATTTTGGTATGCCTCTGTATTATCGTCCTATTATTTATTCTCCTACTTTCCCGCAAACTGAAAGAGAAATACGAGGAATAGTCTTTTCTGCATATTGTTTTCGATTCTAAGTTAATGCTACGTTTGATAAATACCGAGATCCAAATTGTAATTATTCCAGATTTATTTCCTCTAATTTTTAGCTCCCCACATACATTTTAGATCTGTAAACGAACACCTCCTTACTCTTCACTTAAACCATTCAAATGAAAACAGGTGAAACGTAAACAATTGAATTTCAAAACTTGACATTTCACCTTAGAAAATTTAATTTTAGACCAGTCCGCCTGACTGACGTTAGTCTGGCAGAATGACCAGTTGATACCTCTTTTTAATGAATTCTTTTATAGTATATTAGTTTAGTGCTCCTGCATACCAAATCATCCAAGCAGGACAGCCCCCTAACTCACAAAGTTCTCAGCATTCATCTCTATTTCTCAACCTTTAACTCCATTCGATTATCTCCAGAATTGGTGTCGATCAATTTGTTGTAAGGATCGATACCGACTTCTATAGGTAGTTCCTCAACAATGATGGTAAACTCATTTTGAATTTCTGAAATTAACTTTTTTTCCAGGTAAAGGACATTCTCTTTTTTTAAACCGTCAATGGACTCTTTAGATTTACCAAATACTCCAACTTCAATATAATCCTTAAGAGGAAAAGATTTCAATTCTTTTTCATCTTCCTCAGTTTCTAGATTCAAGCCTTCACCTTCACTGTTAAGATACTCTTTCTCTCCTTTTTCGTCAGATCGGTACTTTAAGACGTTGGCATTAAAAGTGACTTCGTATCTACCATCATCAAGCACTCTGTAAGCAGCCTCAGTCACTTCATTATCATACAATGTGATAGTTTCAAACATATCTTTGATGAGGTACTGCAGTGTGTCTGGTGTGTTTTCTTTCAAAAGACCAACAAACTCAACCGAAGTCGTATAAGGAGGTTCCTGAAAAGCGACCTTATCGATATAAGAGGCTAAAATGGAATTCATTTTTTCTTCACCCAGATAGTCACTCATGGCATACAAGACTAAAGAGCCTTTTCTATAATGAATATACTGCTGATTTTCGTTAAACATCAAGGGTAGTTCTTTCTGGTTTTCGAAACGGCGCCCCCTCAAATATTTATCTAAGGCGTCTTTCAAAAAGGTACGCATCTGCTCTGCGCTGTATTCCTTCTCCAATACTTTCAAGGAGCTATATTCAGACATGCTTTCAGACAGTAATGTAGCTCCTCTTACATTGGCTCCAATCACCTGGTGCGCCCACCATTGGTGTGCCACTTCGTGAGAAGTCACACTAAAGGGATAATCTACACTTTCATCATCTTCCTCATCCACTTTGGCTATGAAACCGATGGCTTCAGAATAGGGAACCGTATTTGCAAAAGATTGTGCAAAACTGCCCGAGGTTAAAGGAAATTCTAAAATCCGAAGTTGCTTGAACTGATAAGGACTAAAATTTTCAGAATAATAAGCCAGCGATTTCTTAGCAGAATTTACCATTCTTTCTACATTATAATCATGTGGCTTATGATAGAAGATCTGAAGCTTAACATCCTTCCATTGATCTTCGTAGACTTCATATTCAGCTGAATTGAAGGCGTAAAAATTTAGTATTTTTTTGTCCATTTTATAATGGAAGTATTTTCTATCACCTTCTACCCATTCTTTTTGTAAATATCCTGGGGCAATAGCTATTTGATCTTTGGAAGTCGATATCGTCGTTTCAAAATCTATCCAATCGGCGTCATCAGAAATATAAGTATTCCCTAAAGCAGTAGAGTCGTAAGGAGACATCATTCTTTCCTTGGGCTCTAAATCGTATTTCTTTCGGGTTTTATTGTTCTGAATCTCATAGCTATCGTTATATCCAAAACTTGGAAAAATCCTATTGTTGATAAAGATTCCGTTGGTTCTTACCGGAGAATTCGAATTCAATATCGTGTTGGGTTCGTTCTCCATCTCAAACCTAAATACGACTTCTTCGCCAGGCTCTAAAGCTTCATCAAATTTGAGAATTTCTATATCGTACAAACTGTCTTTTAGAACGACTTTGCCCTCTCTGTCGAAGCTGTAGGATTGTTTATAGTCGTTCAATGAAATAACTACAGAATCGATAGGGAATTGGGTTTTGTTTTTTAATAAATACACTCCTTTCGCCTTCAGATCACGCTTTTCAGGATATAAATCTAAATCTACTGAAACACTTGTAATTCTAGGTTGATCGAGATCTTTTAAATGAGCATATTGATTTTCATAATCGACCTGAAGCTGCTCTCGCTCTTTACCTGTATACCTGTCGTTTAAAATATTATCATTATAATAAATCCAGGAGCCTATTCCTATAAAGATTAAAAGTCCTAGACCTATAACTACTTTGTAAGAAGAGCTCAAATTCTTCTGAAAACGTTCTAAGCGCTGTTTAGCAGAATAGGCAACACCTCTCCGGTAAAATAAAACCGCCAGGACATAGAGTACGACACCTAAGGCCAGCCAGTATAGTCTGTAGATGTAGAATACTGTGAGTCCCGGGCCGTAGCCTGCCATGTCGGAGTAGGTAGCTCCTCCACCGCTCGCATATCTAAAAATACTTTGTTCAATCCCCAGCTGTGGAAAAAATGAAAGTAGAATCAGAAATGCAAGAAGGGACACAAACCCGACGATATGATTTCTGATAAGCGTATGGAATAGGAATGCCATAATCGTCCATGATAAAACCCTCAGGTAATCGATTGCAAAAAATCGAAACAGGTATAAGTCTATTTCAAATTTATAGTAGCCATTATAGATTTGAACACCAATAGCCAAGACTAAAGCCAGGAAATAAAAAGAGGCCTGCATTTTGAAAACAGCAATAAATTTGGCTAGCAAGAATGACCAGTTAGGGAAAGGCGTCACGTCTATAATTTGATTCATGTTGGTGCTTTTCGCTCTATTAATTAGAATTCCTACAATCAAAAAGGTTATGATGATCATAAATCCACTTACCACCCCTGAAGCATTGTCCATCATCTCCCTTGTCACAGGATACGTTGAGGTGCCGTAAATAGGAGTTCTTACAGCCAGAGTGATAAGAGTGATAAGAACAGTGACAGAGGCAAAGGAAATAAACACCCAGTTTTTGAAGATATAAGCGGCTTCAAAGCGGCTATGTTTCCAGGCCATTTTAAGCCAGTGCTTAAAGTGATAAGCTTTGCTAACCTGTGGTAACTTGATCTGGGTTAAACTTCCAAAATTTCGTTTGATAACACGCTCAGCTTTGCTTTTGAACAGCTTAAATTGTATAGCCTGCTGATTGAATTTGAATTTGAAAAAGACAAATGCAAAGATCAAGAGACTCACAGCAGACCAAAGTATTCTGTTGTAAACGATGTAACCGTGAAAGGGCAGATAGTTGTTGTTTCTATCAAAAACGGTCCAGTATTCAGTCTCAAATCTAAGCGCCGAGCTTCCAAGTGGATCGATAAGGGCAGCTAAGGCTTTATTATCGATATCTGCCGTAAGCGTTTGCGCCAAACCTTGAACGATAATTAAAATCAAAACACTGATGAAGCCTATAAATATATTTCTTGAAAAGGTGACAACCGCAAAGACCACAGCCCCAAAAAATATCATGTTTGGAAGTACAAAAAGCAAGAGCGGTTGAATGTAATTCCAAACATCAAACTCTGTAAATAATTCTGGATTGGTGCCTGGAAAAACAGTCCCCAGATGCACCCCAAAACAGATGAAAAAAATGATTAGAATAATGATACTCAAGGCGCTCAAAAATTTGGCGAACAAATAGCTGCCCTTCGAAATAGGATAAGAATACAAGACTTGATGCATCTCATATTTAAAATCTTTACTAATCGAGGCTCCAATGATGGACGGCAGTAAAAAGTATAAAAATACCGACAAGCTATTGATTAGATCATTAATAGCTAAGGCCGTATTTTGATATGTAGGTGAGGTCGTCGTTACAGTAAAATTATCAAAGAGCCCTCCAGCTGCAGCCATTGTAAAAAAGGCAAACAGGAACATGATGATAGAATAGATATAAGTAATAGGTGTTTTTAACCAGGACTTAATCTCAAAGGAAAAGATTGTAGAAAACATGTGAATTAAGATTAAGAGTTAACAGCTTCGGTTTCGTCTGCTTTGAGGTGAACAAAATACACATCGCTTAGATCTGGCTGGACTTGCACAAACTCTTCTCCGGGCTTTACGTCTCCGTAAACGCGAATATTCAAAGAATTATCTTGATTATAATTTGAAGAAATTAAGTTAAACCTTGTCTCAAAGTTTTCTAACTCTTCTCGATCTATGGTTTGTCCCCAAATCTTGCCATTTAGGTCCAGAACTGCATCAGCTGGTTTTTTATGGCATAAAAGTTTACCTCCGTTCAGGATGGCCATATCGGTACAAAGTTCTTTGACATCATCTACTATGTGAGTGGATAAGATCACGATATGATTGGTCCCTATCTCTCTCAAAACGTTGAGGAAACGGTGGCGTTCTGCTGGGTCTAGGCCGGCAGTAGGCTCATCAACAATTATAAGCTTAGGGCTATTCAGCAATAACTGGGCAATACCGAAACGCTGTTTCATCCCGCCAGAGTAGCCGGCCACATATTTGTTTTTGACGCTGTATAGATTAGTCACTTCTAAAGCATAATCTACAATTTTCTTCCGGTCTGCTTTGTTGGCAACCCCTTTCAATTCAGCAAAATAATGCAGTAAATTTTCGGCAGAGAGTTTTGGATACACCCCAAAAGACTGAGGCAGATAGCCTAAGACTTTTCTCAAATCCATTTTCTGATTTAAAATATCGATGTCATCCAGATGAATTTCTCCACGATCGGGTTGTTGTAAGGTGGCGATGGTTCGCATTAGCGTAGATTTTCCAGCTCCATTAGGACCTAGAAGCCCAAACATCCCAGAGTTGATTTCAATGGAGACATTATCTAAGGCCTTAACACCGTTTTTATAGGTTTTGGAAACATTAAGTAGGCGAAGTGTATTCATCTGAACATAGATTTTAGTTATACATTATCTATATGTCAGATTTTTGCTGAAATGTTACAGGTTTCTTAAAAAAATTGAAATCGTTTTTTGATAAGCAATTTTAAAAATTTATCTCAAGACCTCACAGGTTTTTAAAACCTGTGAGGTCTTGAGAACAAACTTTAAATTGAGTACAATATTTTCTTTGATAGAATAGTCTCGTCTAAACTACAATGAGTTATCAAAAAGTATTTACAAATCCGAGTCGGCAGATTCTTCGTCGTATTGCGTAGCCTCTGTTCTGGCATCATAACCGAGTTCACGAAGGTATTTAGAGAAAATATCGGTATAGCCATGAGTACAAATCACTTTTTCGCAACCGGTAGCTTTAATGCTATTCAATAGACCATCCCAGTCACAGTGATCGCTCATGACAAAGCCTTTATCTATGGCCCGTCGACGCCTTGCGCCACGGAAGGTCATCCATCCACTGGCAGAAGCGGTCACATAAGGCACCATCTTACGTATCCAGGTACCTCCGTGCGCACTTGGCGGAGCGATGACTAAATTGCCATTCAACTCCTTTTTTGTAGTCTCCCGGGTGACCCTAATCGTTTCTGGGAAATCGACCATCGGTCTTAGGACCTCAGTCATATTCTCGATGGCTCCATGAGTGTAAATTTTTCCTATTTTCGGGTTCAAGTGCTTCAGAAGTCGCTGTGCTTTTCCTAGGGAGTATCCAAACAAGACAGAAGTTCGTCCATCTGCTTTATTGTCTGCCCACCATTGATTGATGTCCTGCATCACTTCAGCTTGAGGCTTCCATTTGAAAGCAGGAAGGCCAAAGGTACATTCGGTGATAAAGGTATCGCATTTTACAGGTTCAAAAGGTGTAGATACACCGTCTACCTCCTCTTTATAATCTCCAGAAAACACCCAAACCTCGCCCTTATGTTCTACACGTATTTGAGAACTTCCAATCACATGTCCGGCAGGATGCAAGCTAAACTTGACGTTATTAATGACAAAGGTTTCACCGTAAGCCTTACCCTCTACATCAATATCACCAAGCCTGTGTTTGATGATAGGAATATTATTATGATGCGTGATGTATTTTTTGTTGCCCCAGCGCGAGTGGTCGGCATGGCCATGAGATATTATTGCTTTATCAACTTTTCTCCAAGGGTCTAGGTAGACATCGGCTTCAGCACAATAAATTCCGTTAGGATTAAATGCCAATAAGGGCTGTTTCATAAACTTATCATCCTTTTATTCAATAACTTTAATGTTACCACCCAGCTTAGTTTTTTGACTTAAGGTTGACGGATTACCAAAAATCTCTATAGACCCTCCTGCCGTTACATTAGCAGAGCATGTGTCTGTAGCATGAACAGTAGCTTCTCCTCCGTAACTTACGCTTACGCTAGTCGTTTCAGTTGTTAAACCATCTCCATCGTAAGAACCTCCTGTTTTCACTTCAACACTTGTTGTGGTTGCAGATCCAACAACACTAACACTCGCTCCGGTAACAGATTTTACTGATAAGGTTTTGAGCTTTAACTCGCCGCCAATATAACTGCCCTCAGAAGCAATAAGCGTTAATTCTTTCTGATCTACTGTGGTATTGAATTCTACTTCAGAGCCGCTTCTCACTTTAAGCTCCTCAACCACATCTGTATATACCGTAATTAAGATTTCAGCTTCAGTAAACAATTGTCCTACGGGTAAACTTAATTGTAATTCACCATCATCTACTTCAACATCAACTTTATCTCTAGCCGAACCTTTAATGTCAATTTTCTTCTCTTCAGCCCCAGTAATAATATCAACAAACAAACCTGTAGATACTTTAATAGATGTGAAGTCTTGACCAGGAGTAATGGATTTTACCTGCGCAAAACCAGTAGTTAAGGTGATAATAAACAAAAAAACTGCATAGTTAATTTTAGTTTTCATAGGTATGTGTAATTTGGTCGAATTTCAAATGTAATAGATTCTAGATTCTAGGGTCATTAAATTTTAGCTAAAACTTCATCATCTGTATTTTTAAGGTTTAATCCGACTTATGCAATAGAAAGCTAAGAATGATCAGAACAACTTGCATCTAGACAGGGTTAACCCCGAGTTAGAAAATCACCATTTTGGTGTTTTGCAGAAACATAGAAATGGTAGAATTTTCTTATTCGATTATTCATTGGAACAAGTTCTAATGAATAATTTGGGTTTCAGTATATTTGAAGCATAATATGACTGCATGAAACTTCCTGAGGGTAAAAAAATCTATTTTTCCAGCGATAATCATTTAGGGGCTCCAACCCATGCTGATAGCCTAAAGCGAGAAAAGATTTTTATCAACTGGCTCGATGAGATCAAAGCAGACGCGCATACTATATTTTTACTTGGCGATTTATTTGATTTTTGGTTCGAATATAGAGAAGTCGTCCCAAAAGGTTTTGTAAGAACACTTGGTAAACTTGCAGAATTAAAAGATTCTGGAATAGAGATTTATTATTTTGTTGGAAATCATGACCTGTGGATGAAAGACTACTTTGAAACAGAGCTTAATATTCCAGTTTTTCACAAACCTCAAGAGTTCAGTTTTAATGATAAATCTTTTTTTCTAGGACATGGAGATGGTTTAGGTCCCGGAGATAAAGGCTATAAACGCATGAAAAAGGTATTTGTTCATCCTTTGTCGAGATGGATGTTCAAATGGTTGCATCCAGACTTGGGAGTTCGACTGGCAAGACACCTTTCTGTAAAAAATAAGCTAATCTCTGGAGATGAGGACTCAAAGTTCTTAGGAGATGATAATGAATGGTTAGCCCTTTATGCCAAACGAAAATTGGAAAACAAACATTACGATTATTTTGTATTTGGTCACCGGCATTTGCCTATGGAAATAGAGGTGGGGGAAAACTCAACTTATTTCAATCTTGGAGACTGGATTGTACACTATACCTACGGAGTTTTCGATGGAAAAGTATTTAGCTTAAAAAAACTTGACCAACAAAAAACCCTGTATACAAAGTAAACAGGGTGTATCTTAAGCTACAGAATCTAATTCTATTTTATAGACTTCGATTCGTTATTACTTTCATTGGTTTCATCTTCTTTGGAAGCATCCTTAAATTCTTTAATACCACTTCCCAAGCCACGCATCAATTCTGGTATTTTCTTTCCACCAAATAAAAGAAGAATCGCAATACCAATGATAACCCATTGCCATGGACCTACCATTCCCATTATTACATTAAGTGCATTCATAACTTTAAATTTAATACAAAATTAGTGATAAAAATCTAATTCAAAGGTTTATGCATCTAAAACCTACATAAATTAACTTTATTCTATCTTTGCACGAGTTTAATACTTATGGAATCATCAAAAAAAGACAAGCCAAAAATAAAGCAAAGACTGCTTCATAAATACCGTTTGGTGATTTTAAACGAGGATACGTTTGAAGAGCGCTTATCTTTTCAACTTTCCAAACTAAATGTGATCATCCTATCTGCTTTTTCTGCCTTAATTTTGGTTTCTGGGACAGCTCTCTTAATTGCTTTTACCCCTATACGAGAATACATTCCAGGATATTCTTCTACAGCATTAAAAAACAAAGCAACTCGACTAACGCTCAAAGTGGATTCCTTAACGGCTGTTGTCAACCAGAATTCGACTTATTTTAAATCCATCAGAAATATCCTCTCAGGTCAGATCGATTCATTAGACACTCAGACTATGAATCTGGATAAAGATTTTAAAAAAGTTGAAGCCGAATCTGTTAATTTATCGGCTTCAGAACAGGATTCTATTTTGAGAGCCAAAGTGGAACAAGAAGATAAATACAGTTTACTGGAAAGAGCAACTTTTAGTACAAATTTTACTTTATTTCCACCGGTAACTGGCCGAATTTCTGAAGTGTATAATGCAGAGCAAAAGCATTATGCTGTGGATATCGTAACTGAGAAAAACGAGCCCGTAAAAGCTACTCTAGACGGGACAGTTATTTTTGCAGAATGGACCGTAGAGACTGGTTATGTGATTATCATTGAGCATAATTTTGGGTTGATATCTGTTTATAAACACAACGATTCTTTATTAAAAACTCAGGGTGAACTTGTGACAGCAGGAGAAGCTATTGCAGTAGTGGGCGATACAGGAGAATTTTCTTACGGTCCTCATTTGCATTTCGAATTATGGGTAGATGGATATCCAGTAAATCCTTCAGATTACATTAATTTTGAATAACAATAGTCTATGTCATTAAAATCCTTTGGAGCAAAGCTATTTGCTAAATACATAGCATCACAAATCAAAAGCTGGTCTTCACGTCCTTTGGAAACCCAGTTAAAAGTGTTTAAGGAGCTCGTGGCTGAGGGTAGAAAAACAAAGTTTGGTAAGGATCATAAATTTGATTCCATAGAAAACTTTCATGATTTTTTTAATCAAGTTCCTATCCAGGATTATGAGGAATTGAAACCCTATGTCGATAGAGCTGTAGATGGAGAAGAAGATGTCTTATGGCCTGGTAAACCTTTATATTTTGCAAAGACGTCGGGAACTACCAGTGGTGCGAAGTATATTCCATTAACGAAAGCGTCTATACCCAACCATACCAATGCAGCCAGAAATGCCATTTTGTGTTACATTGCTGAAACAGGGAATTCTAAATTTGTAGATGGTAAAATGATTTTTCTCCAGGGCAGTCCGGAGCTTGACAAGAAAAACGGGATTTACTTTGGAAGACTCTCGGGTATTGTAGCTCATTTCATTCCTGCTTATTTACAAAAAAACCGTCTTCCAAGCTGGGAAACTAATTCTATACCCGATTGGAATAAAAAAATCGATGCCATCGTCGAAGAGACTTATGATCAGGACATGACCATCATTAGTGGTATCCCTTCCTGGGTGCAGACCTATTTTGAAAAATTGAATCAAAAAACAGATAAAACTATAAGTGAGCTATTTCCGAATTTTCAATTGTTTATCTATGGCGGAGTCAATTACGAGCCTTATAGGTCTAAGTTTGAAGATTTGATCGGGGATTCTGTAGACAGTATCGAGCTTTATCCAGCCTCTGAAGGCTTTTTTGCTTTTCAGGACACTAGAAATGAAGAAGGAATGCTTTTGCAACTGGATTCTGGAATGTTTTATGAATTTATCAAAGCAGACGAATTTTTTGAGCATGACCCACAAATACTGACTATTGGAGATGTTGAAGTTGGGGTAAATTACGTCATGATAATATCGACCAATGCAGGCTTATGGCGGTATAATGTGGGTGATACGGTAATGTTTACCAATACAAGCCCTTATCGCTTAAAAGTTTCTGGTCGAATCAAACATTTTACCTCTGCTTTTGGTGAGCATGTTATTGCTCAGGAAGTTGAAAAGTCCATAATTTCAGCCTCAAAAGAATTTGATGTACAAATCAATGAATTTACGGTAGCGCCCCAAATCAATCCTGAAGAAGGATTACCTTATCACGAATGGTTCATTGAGTTTCAAAAAGAACCGGATGACCTGAAGGCTTTTAGTATAAGAATTGATGAATTAGTTCAGGAACAGAACGCCTATTATAAAGACTTAATAAGCGGAAAAATGCTTAAGACTCTAGTGATAACTAAAGTTCCTAAAAATGGATTTCAAGAGTACATGAAATCAGTAGGAAAACTTGGCGGACAAAATAAAGTGCCCAGACTTTCCAATGATAGAAAAATTGCAGACGAGTTAGTAAAACAGATTTAGATTAATAAGACAATAATAAAGATATGACAGAACCTTTAAATATAGGAAGAAATAGAGCGCAGGAAAGCACCAACGCCATAGAGCGCATGTACATTACCATGCGTCACCTTTTTATTAGGGGCTTTTATAAGCCTATGGGGGTTTCCGGAGAAACTCTGAGGGAGGCTTTACTCACACTTAGACCAGAAATTTACGGGACGATTGCCGAGTCCAAAGTAGAACTGAGTGGCCTTCAGTATATTATTGAAAGGCTTCCTGAAGGTATTGAGGAATGTAGCTTTATCAATCTTACCAGTGATGAAGGCTATTCTAATTCTCACTTTAAGCCTATTATACCTCCTAAGCGTCGCCGAAATTGCTACAGGATAGATGAGGAGCAGATGAATATTGAAATTACTCGAGGACGTTCAGAAATTTATGATATTCTGACTCACCTTACTTTTATGTTCATAGAGTCTCATAAAATCATGCAGGCGGTAGTCATCAACGAAGCAGGACAAACCTCAAGAGATTGGGTTAAGTTGACAGCAGCAGTTTCTAAAGAGGGAGATTTAACCCAGAATGAAAGAGAAATTGCCATAACCCACACCGCCAACATACTGGGACGAACTTTTGCAGAAATCAATCAGGTATACGATCGCTTTGCAACCAAAGACAATCCTAATAAATTCTTGCATCTGATTCATAGTCTCGGAAAACTGGCTATTCGTGAAGCGGTTCATGGTGATAAGCGTGTCATCACTTTTAGCCCTATCGTAAGAGAGCGTCTGGGTCATCATATCCACGGCGAAGTCTGGGCTAACACCATTAAAAAGACATTACATCAACATGATTTATTAAAAAGAAAAGTTCATATTATCAGTGCAAATATGCACTCTGTCATGAATACCCTCTTTTCGCCAATTGCACTTGAAGATACACTCAAAGAAAAATCAAATTTTCAAGTCTACGAAGAGTTGAGTAGCCCCAAAAATGTGAAACTAAGGAAAACAGTAAACGATAAGGCGCTTGAAGAAGGCATGATCGAACTAAAAGATAATAGTGGAACGAATATCGATGTTCAGATTTTTGATCTTGCTAAACTAAGTCACTACAAAGGGAATGCTGAACTTCATGGAAAAGAAGATGCTCCCGTAATTATTGTGATGGATTATGCTTTTGGTGAACAAGCTTACGAAACTATGGATGAGCTTTTGAAACCTTATAAAGTCGAAGACAAGCAAACCTATATGAATGTGGATTCTATTTCCATTATGGGTAAAGCTGGTATTCTACAAGGAGGTAAAGGAGATTTAATGATACCGGATGCCCATTTATTTGAAGGTACGGCAGATAATTATCCGTTTCCTAACGAATTAAAAACCTCTGACTTTGAGGGTCAAGGCTTGGGAGTCTACGATGGATCTATGGTTACCGTATTAGGAACTTCGCTACAAAACAAAGACTTATTGAAATTCTTCCACGACTCCACCTGGAATGTGATCGGTCTTGAAATGGAAGGAGCCCATTATCAAAAGGCGATACAGGCAGCTGCCAAATTAAGAGGTAATATATCAGATCAAGTTAAATTAAGGTATGCGTATTACGCCAGTGATAATCCGTTGGAAACTGGAAGTACTTTAGCCTCGGGCGGATTAGGAACTGCAGGGGTGAAACCTACTTACTTAATCACAGAGAAGATCCTTGAGCAAATATTTAATAACGCTACACAAGAATAAAAATCAAAATATATGAAAACTGTATTAGTCACTGGTGGGGCCGGTTTTATAGGATCTAATTTCCTAAATCTTTATGTTCCTAAAAAGGAATACCACTTTGTTAACCTTGATAAACTGACTTACGCCGGAAACCTAGATAATGTTGAAGTTTCAGATCATGAAAACTACACATTTATTGAAGGTGATATTTGTGATACAAGACTCTTAAGCGAATTGTTTTCTCAGTACAAATTCGAATATGTATTTCATTTTGCGGCAGAGTCTCACGTCGATAACTCTATTACCAACCCCGATGCGTTTATAAAAACCAACATTACTGGGACCTTTAATCTGCTTCATCAGGCCTATAGCCTATGGATGAAATCACCGTTTCAACTTAAAAAAGAATTTGAAAACGCTAGGTTTCTTCATGTGTCTACCGATGAGGTTTACGGCACCCTTGAAGATGACGACAGCTTGTTTACAGAGGAAACCCCCTATGCTCCAAACAGTCCTTATAGTGCCTCCAAGGCCTCATCAGACATGATAGCCAGGAGTTATTTCCATACTTATGGATTTCCTGTAGTCACCACTAATTGCTCCAACAATTACGGACCTCACCAGCATGATGAAAAATTAATACCTACCATCATACGAAAAGCCATTCAAAAACAGCCTATCCCCATTTATGGTGATGGTAAAAATGTAAGAGACTGGCTCTATGTCGATGACCATTGTAAAGGAATTGACTTGGCTTTACATGAAGGCAGACTGGGTGAGACTTATAATATTGGTGGTAAAAACGAAAGACAAAATATTTACATCGCCAGCAAAATTTGCGAAATCTTAGACGACCTAAGACCAGAGCAAGCGCCTCATAAAGAGTTGATAGAATATGTAACAGACAGACCCGGACATGATTTCCGCTATGCGATTGATGCTTCCAAAATTGAAAATAATTTAGGATGGAGTGCCAATGAAACTTTTGAAACTGGTATTCAAAAGACCGTAAAATGGTATCTTAACAAATATAATAAACTATAAACCTGTCTTATGAAAGGAATCGTATTAGCAGGAGGCTCTGGAACTCGATTACACCCTCTAACTCTGGCTGTGAGTAAACAATTGATGCCGATCTACGACAAGCCGATGATTTACTATCCCTTGTCGACGTTGATGTCGGCGGGAATAAGAGAGATTTTAATTATATCTACCCCCAACGATTTACCACTTTTTGAAAAGCTCCTAGGAGATGGTACTGACCTTGGTTGCAAATTTGAATACGCAGTTCAGGCTGAACCTAATGGACTGGCAGAAGCTTTTGTGATTGGAGAAGAATTTATAGGAGATGACAAAGTGGCTTTAATCCTAGGAGATAATATTTTCTATGGAACAGGCCTGGAGCAGCTACTGCAAGACAATACCAATCCAGATGGAGGTATCATTTATGCTTACCACGTTCACGATCCAGAACGTTATGGTGTGGTCGATTTTAACGAACGAGGTCAGGTCATTTCAATCGAGGAAAAACCAAAACAACCTAAGTCCAATTACGCAGTTCCAGGGATTTATTTCTACGATAATGACGTAGTTAATATTGCAAAATCAATTAAGCCTAGTGATAGAGGAGAGCTTGAAATTACTGATGTTAACAATGCCTATCTTCAACGCGGTAAATTGAGCGTGAGTATTCTTGATAAAGGGACGGCCTGGCTGGATACTGGAACATTCAATTCTCTAATGCAGGCTTCACAATTTGTAGAGGTCATCGAAGAACGCCAGGGCCTTAAAATTGGTTCTATTGAAGAAACGGCTTACAAAATGGGCTTTATCTCTAAAGATCAATTGCATAACATTACAGAGCCCTTTTTGAAAAGTGGCTATGCTAAAAATATAAACCCAAAGTAAATGACCGTTAAGCCAACCCCGCTCAAGGATTGTTTTATTATAGAACCAAAAGTTTTTAAAGACGAACGTGGAAGCTTTTTTGAGAGCTTCAATTATAATACGTTTAAAAAACACACAGGTTTAGACATTGACTTTGTACAGGACAATCAGTCAATTTCACAATATGGAACTATTCGTGGCCTGCATTTTCAAACGGGCGAATTTTCTCAAGCTAAACTGATACGGGTCGCTCAAGGTAAAGTTTTGGATGTAGTGGTTGATATGAGGCCAAATTCAGAAACTTACCTCAAACAATTCAGTTATATTTTGACAGGAGAGAACAATCACCAATTGTTTGTTCCAAGAGGTTTTGCGCATGGTTTTGCCTGTTTGTCTTCTGAAGCTATTTTCGTTTACAAATGCGATAATTATTATCATAAAGCTTCTGAAAGCGGTATTTCATATAAGGATGAAGCCTTAGCTATCGATTGGCATATTCCGAAGAAAGAGCAGATCGTTTCAGATAAAGATCAAAATCTTCCAACCCTTGACTCTTACTTAAACTCATGAGGATATTAGTGACAGGAGCCAACGGCCAATTAGGTAAATGCCTTCAAAAGCACGCGGATAAGTTTCAGGACTTTGAGTTTTTATTCGAGTCTTCACAAACCTTAGACATTACTTCCCACGAACAATTGGGAACTTACTTCAGCTCAAAAAAAATTGATTATTGTGTTAACTGTGCGGCTTATACCAATGTGGAAGCGGCAGAAGAAGAAAAAGACTTAGCTTTTCAGGTTAATACTGAAGCAGTTGAATCACTTTCGAAACAATGTAAAGCTTCTCACACCAAACTTATTCACATCTCTACTGATTATGTATTTGACGGTTTAAAACTGAGTCCGTATTCAGAAACAGATTCAGTAAATCCTATTAATGTATACGGGGACTCTAAGCTTCAGGGGGAAGCAATGATTTCTGAACACTTGGAACATTATTTTATTCTAAGAACGAGTTGGCTCTATTCTGAATTTGGCCACAACTTTTTTAATACCATCCTGAAGAAAGCTAATGAAGGAGCAGCATTGAATATCACCACCGAGCAAATCGGTACGCCTACCAATGCCAACGATCTGGCAAGATTTATTCTGAATTTAATTCAGTCCCAGTCTGATGCGTTTGGATTTTACCATTATAGCAACACGGGCGAAGCAACTTGGTATGACTTTGCCAGACTTATCCTGGAAGAACAACAATTGGACAAAGAAGTAAATTTAAAAGCGACGTACTCTTATCCAACCAAAGCGAAACGTCCTAAATTTAGTGTACTAGATAAGTCCAAAGTTGAAGAGATTTTCAAATGTAAAGTCCCTCATTGGCGAGAAAGTCTGGTTGGTCTATTGAAGGAAGAGGAGTGGACTGGTTGACCAGTTGACCAGTTTACCAGTTTACCAGTCTACCAGTACAATCCGCTTTAATTTTAAAAAACAACGATTGAACAAAATTTTATTTACAGTTTATCTACTTAGAAGATTTAGGGTAAGATTTCCTCTTTTTGCTCCAGGGGTTGCAATAGTTGCAAAGCTTTATCAACTGAGTTTACATTGTCAAAAGTAAGGAGTAATCTCAGTCCGTTTCTGGTTTCTTTTTCCTTCATTTGGCACTGTCTTGGACGAGCCTGAACGTAGGTGAGGATGTCTCTGAAGCGTTTTGAATTATAAAATCCGGAATCCTGATTAGATAAGAAATAGCCTATCATTTTTCCTTTTTTCAAGACCAATTTTTCTAAGCCAGCACTGGCAGCAATCCACTTTAAACGGACACTATTTACCAAATCTTGCGCTTCTTTTGGGAGCTCTCCAAAGCGATCCTTTAGTTCGTCTTCAAATTTCTGAAGCTCGGTTTCATCTGAAATGCCATTGAGTTTGGTGTAGAGGCTCAATCGCTCCTTGATGCTGTTGATGTAATCGTCTGGAAACAGAATCTCAAAGTCGGTATCGATCTGAGCATCTATCACGTAGACTTTATCCTCTTCATTTTCTTCATCCTGATAAACCTCCTTAAACTCATTGTCTTTCAGCTCCTGTATAGCTTCGTTAAGAATCTTTTGGTAGGTATCAAAACCAATATCGCTGATGAAACCGCTTTGTTCTCCACCAAGCAAATCTCCTGCACCCCTTATTTCAAGGTCTTTCATGGCAATGTTTATCCCGCTTCCTAAATCTGAAAACTGTTCCAGGGCCGTTAGACGTTTTCTGGCGTCATCGGTCATCATCGTCATAGGAGGAGTGATGAGGTAGCAAAAGGCTTTTTTATTGCTTCGTCCAACCCGACCTCGCATCTGGTGTAAGTCGGACATGCCAAAATTATTGGCGTCGTTAATCAAAATAGTGTTGGCATTGGTCACATCCAAACCACTTTCAATAATCGTGGTGGACACTAAAACATCGAACTCATTGTTCATAAACCTAAGCATCAGGTCTTCCAGTTTCTTGCCTTCCATCTGTCCATGACCTATTCCTATTTTGGCATCGGGAACCAAGCGCTGAATAAGTCCCGCTACTTCTTTGATATTTTCTATTCTGTTATTGATAAAAAAGACCTGGCCGCCTCTTTGAATTTCATATGACACCGCATCTCGAATCTGATCTTCAGAAAACCGAATCACATGAGTTTCTATCGGGTAACGATTGGGAGGTGGGGTTTTGATAGTAGATAGATCTCTCGCGGCCATTAAGCTAAACTGAAGCGTTCTTGGAATCGGCGTGGCCGTCAATGTAAGGGTGTCTACATTGGCCTTGATGGTCTTTAGCTTGTCTTTTACAGAGACGCCAAATTTTTGCTCTTCGTCAATGATTAAAAGTCCAAGGTCTTTAAACTTTACCGCTTTATTCACCAACTGGTGAGTGCCAATTACAATATCTACACTACCGTTTTCCAAGCCTTCCAACACGCCTTTGCGTTCTTTAGCTGTTCGGAATCGGTTGAGGTAATCCACGGTCACAGGAAATTCGGATAAGCGTTCCGAAAAGGTTTTATGATGCTGAAATGCCAGGATGGTAGTAGGTACCAAAACAGCGACTTGCTTTCCATTATCTACCGCTTTGAAGGCCGCACGAATCGCTACTTCAGTTTTACCAAAACCTACATCGCCACAGACCAGTCTGTCCATAGGTTGTTCCTTTTCCATATCGGATTTCACATCCTGAGTAGCAGTACTTTGGTCTGGTGTATCTTCATATAAAAAAGAGGCTTCCAGCTCATGTTGGAAATGAGAATCTGGACCATATTGAAACCCTTTCTCCAAGCGTCGCTTGGCGTAGAGCTTGATCAAATCAAAAGCCACCTTTTTTACCCTGGCTTTGGTTTTTTTCTTTAAGCTTTTCCAGGCTTTGCTTCCAAGTTTGTAAACCTGAGGGGGCTTACCGTCTTTTCCATTATATTTTGAAATCTTATGCAGGGAATGGATGCTGAGGTAGAGGATGTCTCTATCGCCATAAATCAATTTGACAGCTTCCTGCATTTTGCCCTCTACATCAATTTTTTGAAGTCCGCCAAACTTTCCAATCCCATGATCGATATGGGTCACATAATCTCCAATCTCGAGACTGGTTAATTCCTTTAGTGTGATCGCTTGTTTCTTGGCGTAACCATTCTTCAAATGAAATTTATGATATCTGTCAAAAATCTGATGATCGGTATAACACACCAGCATATTCACTTCATCGATGAAGCCCTGGTGCATGGAATGGACTAAGGTCTTATAATGTACAGCCTGTTCTTGATCTTCAAAAATATCCTTGAAACGCCTAGCCTGCTGGTCGCTGGTGCAGAGAATGATATTTTCGTAGCCCTTTTCATGCTTTGAATTTAAATCCTCGATGAGCAAATCGAATTTTTTGTTAAACGAGGGCTGCGGAGTTGTAGGGTAAAGGATGGTTTCTTTAGGACTAAGTAAAGCCTGAGTTCCAAATTCAACCACTGTGAAATCAAGCAATTGTTTTTTTAGTAAAGATCCTTTGCAAAACAATTCATCGGGTTTACTGTGCTTTATGTCTTCCGAAAGTTCTGAAAAAGCTTTTTCAGCTTTAGAGAAAAGCGTGTCTAAAGTTTGAGTCAGTACATCCACATTTTTGATAAATACAGTAGTGGAATCTCTGATGTAATCTAAAAAAGATTGTCTGACTTCATCCAGCTGTTTTTTCTCCACATTGGGCATGATGTCGATCCGTTTCTTTTGCGTGGTAGACAATTGAGTTTCTACATCAAAAGCACGAATACTATCCACCTCATCACCAAAGAATTCAATCCTATAGGGCTCATCGTTACTAAATGAGAACACATCAATGATACCTCCTCTCACCGAAAATTCTCCAGGTTCTGTTACAAAATCGACACGTTTAAATTTATATTCAAAAAGGACTTCATTGACGAAATCCAGTGAAAGTTCGTCGTTCAGTTTTATTTTAAGGATGCTACGGTCCAACTCCTTTTTGGTGACTACCTTTTCAAAAAGGGCTTCGGGATAGGTAACAATAATGGACGGCTTTTTTCTGGAATTGATACGGTTGAGTACTTCCGATCTCAATAAGACGTTTGCATTGTCGGTTTCTTCAATTTGGTAAGGCCTTCTGTAACTTCCTGGATAGAATAGCACATTTTTTTCGTCGACCAGCTGTTCGAGATCATTGAGGTGATAGGCTGCTTCTTCTTTATCATCAAATATTAAAAGAAAAGGACTTTCGGAGGCATGAAATGCATCGGCCTGTACGAAGGAAGTGGCGGAACCGATAAGGCCTTTGAGATGGATTTGAGTACGTTCACTAGAAACCAGTGTTTCTCTTAGCTCTAGTAGAGCGGGGTGTTTTGAGATCTTCTCTGTGAGTTCAGCTTTTGTCATTGCGCGCAAAGATACTAGAAAAACTCAGATTTTCAGGAGAGATCTATCGCTGTAAAGCCTTTTTAATCTTCCTTTTTGTTTTGTTTTTTCTCGTAAAAATTCCTTCTAAAATTCCTGTTTTTTCTATCGTATCGCTTCGTCCTATTGCGTTTGTTATTCAACAAAACCAAAAGAAATAGAATCGAAATCATCACAATAACGATGATGAATTGCATATCTGGTGAAAATTGATCGAGCATAAACTTAGATTATGCTGTAAACATAGTCAGTTTTCAACAAAAGTGAAAATTATACCCGGATTACAAAATGCTGTTTTACCTGTTCTTTTCTAAAAAAAACAAGTCCCCACTGGAAGGTGTCGATTGTGACTTGGACCTCCTGATGTGCTTTTATCATCTCCCAGGCCTTCTCCATTGATGGCGACCAGTGGATATCATCAAAAATAAACAAGGTATCATTATGTTTGTGCTTCAAGAGACTTTCAAAGTAGCTTAATGTGGCTTCACCATCATGGTGCCCGTCGATAAAGACTAAGTCGAATTTTTCTTCTGATTTTAGCTCCACTAGACTTTCAGCAAAAGAAGAATTAACTGAGGTTATTTTAGTTAGTTTCAACTTGTCAAATTGGCGTTGAGCAAATACTGAAGTCGCCGAACACGCCTCGATAGTTTTTAAATCTACTTTTTCATTTCCAGCAATGCTTACACTTCCTAATCCAATGGAGGTGCCTAGCTCCAAGGCATTTTTTACAGAAAGATAATCGACCAAGCGAATCATTAGCCGAGCTCGTTTTCTGGATATCGAAACGTACTTTGCTATCTTAGACACAGGCCTCACGCTGCCTTTAAAAACTTTTGACCCAGCCCCAACATCTTCAACTTCAAGAATTTCTTCCGAACTTAGAGCTTGTTTTTGCACGGTGTCCCAAAGCTTATAAACTTTTAAATCATCTCTGTTGTAAAAACATCTTGTAATTAAATGATAGACAAAAGGGGAGTGGATGCCGTGCTGATTTTTGGAATGCCACAAAAATTTTAAATAGGCTTTTGCTTTAAACCACATTCTGTTTAAGTTGATTTTAACTGACAAAAATCATACTTTTTGAAGCATCATCAGCGTAAAATTGTAAAAAAATTTACAGACATGCTTTTACAAACAATATTCGTTAATTGGTCCAATGGTGCCTTTATCATGACGGCTATTTTTGGCTTGGTGATCGCTAGCTTGGTAGGTTTTGTGATCTATTATATTTCTAAAGCCGCGAAGAAAGAACGAGAAGAAAAGCAAAAAAAGGAAAACGCTTAAGCTTCCATTTTCATCGATAATTCAAACCACTGCTCCGTTTTATCTTCTAACTCGTTAGAGAGATTTTGAAGCTCAATGGTTTTCTCCTTAATTTGTTCGGGAGTCAAATCTTTTAAAAATTCGGCTTCTAGCTTTTCTTTTTTCTTTTCCAGAGTGTTGATCTCTTTTTCCAGTTTTTTATACACTTTTTGCTCGTTAAAGCTGAGCTTGTTTTTAGGATCTGTAGTTGGCTTGGATTTCGTGGTGCCAGCATCTGAAGAAGACTGACTGCTTTCTTCATACTTTGCTTCCAGCTCCAGGGCTTTCAACTCTCGGTAATCTGAATAGTTTCCAGGGAAATCAGTGATTTTACCTCCCCCAAATACAAAGAGATGATCTACGATTTTATCCATGAAATACCTGTCGTGACTCACGACAATCAAGCAGCCGGGGAAGTCCAGGAGGAAATTCTCCAGCACATTCAGCGTTACAATATCAAGATCGTTGGTCGGTTCATCCAGAATCAAAAAGTTAGGATTCTGAATCAAAACCGTACAGAGGTAAAGCCGCTTTTTCTCACCACCGCTCAGTTTTTCGACAAAATCGTATTGCTTTTTACGGTCAAATAAAAACTTCTCCAGCAGTTGAGAAGCCGAGATTTGCCGTCCTTTCGCTAAGGGTATGTAGTCTCCATAGTCCTTAATGACATCAATTACTTTCTGGCCCTCTTTAGCCTGAATACCCCCCTGGGTGTAGTAACCGATTTTTAAAGTTTCTCCATGAACGACTTTACCCTGGTCTGGGGCGATGCCACCGGTTAACACGTTTAAAAACGTAGATTTTCCTGTTCCGTTTTTACCAATAATTCCGATGCGCTCATTCTTTTTGAAGATGTATTCAAAATTTTTAAACAAGGTTTTGTCCTCAAAGCTTTTGGAAATATTGTGCATCTCCAACACTTTGGAACCGAGCCGTTCCATATTGATTTCCAGCTCGACTTTGTGGTCATTCCGGCGTTTGCTGGCGCGTTCTTTTATTTCTCCAAAGCTTTCTATTCTGGATTTGGACTTGGTCGTTCTTGCCTTCGGCTGTCGTCTCATCCAGTCTAGCTCTTTTTTATAGAGTTGCTTGGCTTTGGCCGTCGTGGTTTGCTCTACTTCAATACGTTCGGCTCTTTTTTCAACATAATAACTGTAGTTGCCTTTATAGCTATAGAGCGTTTTATCCTCGAGTTCTAGGATATGGTTACAGACTCTGTCCAGGAAATACCGGTCGTGAGTCACCATAAATAAGGTTAGATTTTCACTCCTCAAAAACTCTTCCAGCCACTCAATCATTTCCAGATCCAGGTGATTGGTGGGCTCATCTAAAATCAGTAGGTCAGGTTTTCCAAGTAACAAGTCGGCTAAAGCCAGGCGTTTCTTTTGTCCACCAGACAGGTCGCCAACTCTTTTGCTGAGGTCGTCTAACTTTAGTTTGGATAAGATTTGCTTGTAAGTAGTTTCAAAATCCCAGGCCTGTTTGGCCTCCATCTGGTCGAAAGCTTTTTGATAAGCTTCAGTATCATCTGGATTTTGAAGAGCCTTTTCGTAGGCGTTGATAATGCCAAGAATTTCATTATCAGAAGAAAGGATGGTCTCCTCAATACTTAATGTGGGCTCCAAATCAGGTTCCTGGGGTAAAAACCCTACTTTCACTCCTTTTCTGTAAACTACCTGCCCGCTATCAGGCGCTTCTTTGCCCGAAATGATATCTAGTAAGGTGGTTTTACCTGTTCCGTTTTTGGCAATTAAGGCTATTTTCTGTCCCTGGCTTATACCGAATGAAAGGTTGTCAAACAATTCAAGCATGCCATAAGACTTAGAAACTTCTTCTACTGATAAATAATTCAAAGCGTATAATTTTTTGCAAAAGTACTTAAGTCGAGCTGAACAAACTAATTCTCCGATTCAGAGGTTGTTAATAGACTCTATATTATTTCAAAAACCAGTATTTACTTCTTTTATAAAGATTATTTTTGCGGCTTTATAACCTTAAATTAAAGCAAATTCAAATGAAAGTAGCTGTAGTCGGTGCTACCGGGATGGTAGGCCAAGTCATGCTCCAGATTTTAGCGGAGCGAAATTTTCCTTTAACTGAGTTAATTCCAGTGGCCTCCGAAAGGTCTGTTGGTAAACCCATTACTTATAAGGAAAAAACTTACAAGATTGTAAGCCTTGCAGACGCAGTGAAACGAAAACCTGAAATCGCCTTATTTTCTGCTGGAGGCGACACCTCCACAGAATGGGCACCGAAGTTTGCTGAGGTTGGTACTACCGTGATCGATAATTCTTCGGCCTGGAGAATGGATCCTACCAAAAAACTGGTTGTCCCCGAAATCAACGCTTCAGAACTTACTAAAGAGGATATGATTATTGCTAATCCTAATTGCTCTACAATTCAATTGGTCATGGCTTTACAGCCTCTTCATAAAGCTTTTCAAATCGATAGAGTAGTGATTTCTACCTATCAGTCGATCACAGGAACCGGAGTTAAGGCTGTCGAGCAGCTAGAAAACGAATACGCTGGTAAAACCGGTGAAATGGCCTATCCTTACCCTATTCATAAAAACGCTATTCCGCATTGTGACGTCTTTATGGATAATGATTACACCAAAGAGGAGATGAAATTGACTAATGAAACCAAAAAAATCTTATCAGACGATAGTGTGAAAGTAGCAGCTACTGCGGTGAGAATTCCTGTGGTTGGTGGACATTCGGAATCGGTGAACATCGAATTCAAAACCGCCTTTGAAGTTTCTGATGTGAAAAAACTACTAAGCGAAACCGATGGTATTACGCTTCAGGATAATCCTAGTGTGAATACCTATCCGATGCCGATTTATGCTGAAGGTAAAAACGATGTCTTTATTGGTAGAATTCGTAGAGACTTCACCCGAGACAATGCGCTTAACCTGTGGATTGTTTCTGATAATTTAAGGAAAGGAGCAGCTACTAATGCAGTTCAAATCGCCGAATTCTTAGTAGATACTCGCTTTAAAGCATAACCGACATATACGGAGTAATGTAAGCGCCTTTCCTGTTTATTTGAAAGGCGTTTATTGTATCAGAATTACACATTAAAACGAGAGAGTGATATATTTTTGAGGTTTATTTATATTTACTTCAAAATATAATCCTATGAAACAAATTCTCATGCCTGTTGCAGCAGCCTGTTTTTTGGCTTCCTGTAGCGAAGGCGAAAAAAATCAAGCCACATTGACCTATCCCGAAACCAAACAAGTCGATACGGTAGATGCCTATTTTGACACCGAAGTAAAAGATCCTTATCGCTGGTTAGAAAATGACCGAAGTGACGAAACTGGAGAGTGGGTGAAAGCTCAAAACGAGTTAACCTTTGGTTATTTGGAAAGCATTCCTTACCGGGATTCTTTAAAAGAGCGTTTATCTGAAGTCTGGAACTATGAGAAGATTGGGGCACCATTTAAAAGAGGAGAGTATACTTACTTTTCTAAAAATGATGGTTTACAGAATCAGTATGTGTATTACCGCTATAAAAATGATGAATCTCCAGAGGATGCAAAAGTCTTTTTAGACCCTAATACCTTCAGCGAAGATGGAACCACCTCTATGGCAGGCATGAGCTTTACAGAAGATGGTGAGTTGCTTGCCTATTCCATTTCTGAAGGAGGAAGCGATTGGAGAAAAATTATCATTCTTGACGCTGAAACTAAAGCACAAAAGGGAGATACGATTGTAGACGTCAAATTCAGTGGAATTTCATGGAAAGGAAACGAAGGCTTTTATTACTCTAGCTACGATAAACCAGATGGCAGTGAGCTGTCCGCGAAAACAGATCAACATAAATTATTCTACCATAAACTAGGTACTTCTCAAGATAATGATTTATTGATTTACGGGGGAACAGAGGAAGAAAAACACAGGTATGTGTCTGGTGGTGTAACCGAAGACAATCGCTATCTAATTGTTTCTGCATCTAAATCTACTTCTGGAAACCGTTTAATGATCAAAGATCTAACTCAGGACAATTCAGAATTTGTCGATGTTGTCGATTCATACGATAATGATGTTTCTATCATAGAAAACGAGGGTAGTAAGCTTTTTATCGTGACCGACATGAACGCGCCTAACCGTAAGATCGTAACCGTAGATGCCAGCGCTCCTCAACCTGAAAACTGGGAGGGTTTTATTCCGGAAACCGAGCATGTGCTTTCCCCGTCTACAGGAGCTGGGTATTTCTTTGCTGAATATATGGTAGATGCCGTATCGCAAGTCAAACAATACGATTATGAAGGAAATTTAGTGAGAGAGGTTGAGCTTCCAGGCGTTGGTTCTGTTGGTGGTTTTGGAGGAAAAAAAGAAGCTGATGCTCTCTACTTTTCATTTACTAATTATACCACTCCGGGAACCATCTACAAATTCAATCCTGAAGATGGCTCTGCCGAGGTCTATCAAAAGCCAAACATCGACTTTGATACTGAAGCTTACGAGAGCAAGCAAATTTTTTATACGTCTAAAGACGGCACTGAGATTCCGATGATCATCACCCATAAAAAAGGAATTGAGCTTGATGGTACAAACCCTACCATGCTATATGGTTATGGAGGCTTTAATATTTCTTTGACGCCTTCGTTTAGCACTGCTAACACCGTTTGGTTAGAAAACGGAGGAATTTATGCTGTGGCCAACCTACGTGGTGGTGGTGAATACGGCAAAGAGTGGCATGATGCAGGCATTAAAATGAAGAAGCAAAACGTATTTGATGATTTTATTGCTGCGGCAGAATACCTTATTGATGGAAAGTATACGTCGTCAGAAAAATTAGCCATCCGCGGAGGGTCCAACGGAGGACTTTTGGTAGGCGCAACTATGACGCAACGCCCAGACTTGATGCAGGTCGCCTTACCAGCAGTAGGAGTTTTAGATATGCTACGTTATCACACCTTTACCTCAGGTGCTGGATGGGCTTACGATTACGGAACGTCAGAAGATAATCCAGAGATGTTTGAGTATCTCAAAGGTTACTCACCATTACATAACGTCAAAGAAGGAACTGAGTATCCTGCAACTCTAGTGACTACCGGAGATCACGATGACAGAGTAGTACCAGCACATAGTTTTAAATTTACTGCAGAATTACAAAGCAAGCAGGCTGGTAGCGACCCAACTTTGATTCGTATCGAAACCGATGCAGGTCATGGAGCCGGAAAACCAACTTCTAAAATCATTCAGGAATACGCTGATATTTTTGCCTTTACTTTTTATAATATGGGCTACGAGGAATTATAAGCAATTTCTAAGCTATAAAAAATCTCCTGTTGATCTCAACAGGGGATTTTTTTATACCTATAATTTAATGCTGCCTTTTAGAGTTTAGTTGTATCCTAAATTTATAATGAATGATAGCTATTTCGGATTATTAAAAATTCTGTCAATTCGAGTGAATTTCACAAGTGAAATGAGTGAGATTTGTATCGAGAATAAGAATTTTTCGATATGAATAAGTTCTCGATACGATCCCGATATTCGTAGGAATCACTCGAAATACAGTTTATATACCTCACAATGAACAACTTGTTATGAAGCTTTTGTTTCAATGTCTTTTATGGTAATTGAGCTTTCTAAATCTTCCATCTGTAAGTTTTAAACCTTAATAACCCATAAGGACTGCAATAACTATGAACACCAGGGCTAAAATCATAACGACAATAAATAGGGTAAAAATGAATTTAAGCCATTTTTGATAGGAAACTCCAGCCATTCCTATCATAGCCATCAGTATTCCGTTGGTAGGGATAATAAGATTGGAAAGTCCGTCGCCGAGCAGGTAAGCCAACACGGCCGTTTGCCTTGATATTCCTAAAATATCGGACAGTGGTGTCATCAAAGGCATTGAGACTAAGGCCTGACCAGATGCTGATGGGATAAAGAAATTCAACAAGGTTTGAAAAAACAACATGCCTTCCGCTGCAAAGACTGTCGGAATAGTCAACAGTGCTTCACTGGAATGATACAAGATTGTATCAATAATCATCCCTTCTTCAAGAACGACAGAAATACCGCGAGCTATCCCTACGACTAGTGCAGGCACAATCATGATTTTAAGGCCCTTGGTAAAGGCCTTCATCAACTCATCGCCAGACATTCCTGCTATCATGGCGATAACGATGAGCATCCCTATAAAACACCCACTCATCTCAATCAATCCCCAGCCTATCAACTGAACAGCAAGGAGTATGGCGGCATAAGACAAGACAAAGAAAAGTAGAATGTAAATATGCTTTAGTTCCAATTTCCCTTTTTCAAACGACCCAAATTCAGCTAAATTAAAGTCATCATTATTCATCGATTTCATAGAGGGGTTTTTCTTAATTCTATTACCGTAGCGAATGATGAAGTAAAAACCAACGCCTGCATACACTAAGTAAATGAAGAATCGAAACCCCATACCCGAACCAATGGGGAGCTCTGCGATTATTTGTGAGATTTGGACCGTAAAGGGGTTGGTCACCCCAGAACTCCAGCCTAAAAAAAGAGGTATACTGATGAGGGCGAAACCAAAGAGGCGATCGTATCCTAAACTCTTAGACAAAAACAAAAAAATTGGAATCAGGGCGATAGATTCACCTAATATCCCCATAAAAGAAGATGCAGAAAAGACCGTCATATAGACCAGGAACAATAGTAGTTTTGGCTTGTTTTTGAACTTTGCAATCAGTGCAAATAAAAACGCATTAATAGCTCCAGTGTATTGGACAACTGTAAACACGGAGCCAATTATAAAAAGATAAAAGACAAGTACGGCCGAGTCTGCAAGTCCTTTTGGTATGGCGCTAAAAGTGCCTAATACAGAAACAGGTGAGGATTTACCTTCTACGGTCTCGTTCACCAATGCAGCTTGTAATGAGTAATTTTTTGGAATCTCTTTGTAGCTGTCAGGTACAATAACTGTTTGTGTTAGTTCACCATAGTCTTTTTGTTCTCGCTCAAAACTTCCGCTGGGTATGACATAGGTTAGCAAAGAACAACTAACAATAATCCAAAAAAGGAAAATAAAAATATGAGGGATTTTAAAACGCTTCACCAGAAGTTTCTTAGTTAAAATGCAGCTGAGGTCCTACGCAGAGCTAATCTTACATTACGTAGCGATAAACTTACACATTTGAATCACGCCAGATAGAACATATTGTTTTAGACTTATCTATTTTAGATATTTTTTTGGAATTCTTTAGCCTGGAATCGATTAGGAAGCTTTGTCTAAATAATTTTTAATTACAAATCTATACACGTTTTATGGGAGTGGTGATTTTCAAAACTAAATGAAGCTGTCTCAAAATATGAAAATCATGAAGATTTTGAGACGGGACTTTTTATGTAATTGCTCTAATTTTTAGAGCTTTAGGAGAATCAGGAACCGATCTTTGTTGAGAATACCTTGCTAGATATAGTTATAGACATTTTAAGCTGAAAACAAAAAAAAACCTCAACGAGTGAACGTTGAGGTTTAAAAGGTGGTGCCTCCAGGAATCGAACCAGGGACACAAGGATTTTCAGTCCTTTGCTCTACCAACTGAGCTAAGGCACCAGTTTTATTGCGGGGGCAAATATAAAACCATTATTTAATTAAACAAAAGAAAAGATGAAATATTCTTATCCTTATCTTTGAGCTTTAATTTAAGTATGAATCTAATCGTTGATATCGGCAATTCACAGGCGAAGCTCGCTGTGTTCAATGCCGATGAACTTATTCTTAAACTTACCTTAGATCATCAGGATCTGGAAGATCAGATTCAGGATCTAATCAACAATCCTGACTTTCATCTCCAAAACGCTATTATTTCTTCTACTGCTAAGCCTTTTCCTAAACTTGAGGACTTTCTCGCAAGTCATTTAAAGGTAATAAAATTTTCGCATGAAAGTCAGCTCAACTTCATCAACACTTACACCACACCTGCTACACTTGGTCTGGATAGGATTGCACTTGTTGCTGCTGCCTCTGGTGAGTTTCCAAAGTCCAATGTTTTGGTGATCGATGCAGGCAGCTGTATTACCTATGATTTTATAGACCAAAATTCCAAATACCATGGTGGAGCGATCTCTCCTGGTTTACAAATGAGGTTTAAGGCTATGCATACCTTTACAGGAAAATTACCCTTGATCACCGAAAGCGTTCAAGACTCTAATTACATTGGTAAATCGACTAAAAAAGCGATGCAAATTGGAGTTTTTAAATCCATTTGCTATGAAATAGATGGATATATTGACGATTATCTTGCTGATTATGAAGATTTAACAGTGGTTTTAACAGGTGGGGATTATTATTTGTTGTCAGCATCTATAAAAAATAGCATATTTGCGACTCCTAATTTTTTATTGAAAGGATTAAATAAAATTCTACAACTCAACTCAAATTAATGTTCACAAGGTTTACTCTATTTGTCTCGATAATTTTATTTGGTGTCACTTCTGTATCAGCACAGGAAGGCTCATCATCACCCTACTCTTTTTTAGGAATAGGTACCAAAGCCTTTAGAGGAACTGTAGAAAACAGATCCATGGGTGGCCTTTCTACACTGGGAGATTCTATTCACCTTAATTTAAGAAATCCTGCGGCCTATTCAGACTTGAAACTGACTACTTTTACTGCCGGAGGTACTTACAATAATGTAAACTTGGAGACAGAGTCCGCTTCTTCCAACTTAGATTATATAACCCTAGATTATGTAGCCATAGGCCTTCCTTTTAATTTATTAGGCGTAGGTTTTGGTGTGAAGCCAAAAAGTGCAGTAGGATACGAATTAGAAGAGGTAACGACTACCCGAATTTCCAGATTTGATGGAAGGGGTGGGGTCAATACGGTTTATTTTTCTGTAGGCTTTGAGCCTCTTAGAAACTTAAGGCTGGGTGCCACAGCAAATTATAATTTTGGAGATATAGAAAATAAGGCCCTTCTGATTAGAGATGGCGTTCAGTTTTCTTCCAGGGAAACAAATTTTACCGATATCAGCGGTCTTTCTTTTGATGCAGGTGCGCTTTACGATTTGGACATCACTGATAAACTAACGCTTAAAGCTTCGGGGAGGTATGAAGCAGGTTCATCTCTAGATGTAAGCAGGAGGAGAGAACTAGCGACTATTCAATTTGGGCAAAATGAAGCAGAGCTTGTAGTTGAACAATTTGAAGCAGAAATAGAAGACTCTCAAATTGAATTGCCAGAGATGTATGCCTTTGGTCTTGGAATAGGTCAGGATAGAAAATGGTATGCAGGACTGGAGTATGAAAACTATTCCGCAGGTGATTTTTCAGCTTTAGCTTACAATTTTGGTCCCGAGGTAGTCCAAAACGAATCCAATGTGTTTAAATTTGGAGGATATTTTATTCCAAGGTATAACGACCCTGTAAGTTACTTTAAACGAATCGTTTACAGAGCAGGAATGAGGTATGAAGAAACAGGATTGGAGTATCAGGGACAGGATATAAACGAGTTTGGCATATCATTTGGTTTAGGTTTACCTGCCGGTCGGGTATTTACCAATGCCAACATAGGAGTTGAATATTTTGAAAGAGGGACAACAGATAACGGGTTAATTCAGGAAAACTTTATTAGCGTTTTCATGAGTTTCTCTTTTAACGACAAATGGTTCATTAAATCTAAATATAATTAAATACTTAAAATTATGAAGTCTAAAATTGCTTTTACACTTTTAGGAGTATGCTTCGCTTTCAACGTGGCTAGTGCTCAAGATTGTAATGTGACACTGAGTTTGTTTAACGAAAGTGCCAAAGTCAATAACTTTAGCGATGCTTACCCTAAATATAAGCAGTTGTTAGAAAACTGCTCAGATGCCAACATTTTGATTTATCAACGCGGAGAGAAGATGCTGGAAGGAATGATTGATGATGCTGAAACTAAAGAACGAAAAATGGAATTGGTTCAGGAATACATCGATAACCAAATGATGCGTCTGGAAAAGTTTCCACAAAAAACAAAGAAAGGAGATGTCTATTCTGACATCGCCATGATCAAGTACAAAAATGAAGTTGGAACTCTGGAAGACAGATTAAAAGCGTTTGAAGATGTTACGGAGGCGGACAAAGCGAATTTTGCATCTCCTGTTGCCATTTACGCTTATTTTAGAATCGCCAATGAGCTTAATGATGCAGGTAAAAGAGATATTCAATTCTTATTTGATAAGTATGACGAGGTAATCGACTTGATCGAAACTCAAGAGAACGAAAAGGCTGCTGAAGCCAGACCACTTATCGAAAAGCAAGAAGCACAGGAAGAGTTGACCTCAAGAGAATCTAGAATCCTTAAGAATTCTGAGATCTACTTGAGAAACTACACTAAGATTAAAGGCAGTGTGAATTCTTTATTAGGATCTAAAGCCGATTGTGATAACTTAATCCCTCTATATAACAAAGATTTTGACGAGAAGAAGTCTGATGTCAAGTGGTTAAGAAATGCTAACGCCAGATTATCGGCAAAAGACTGTACAGAAGATCCTTTGTTCTTCAAAGTATCTGAAGCCCTTCACAAAATGGAGCCATCGGCAAACTCTGCTTATTCTTTAGGTCAGTTAGCAGAAGCTGAGGGTGATAGAGCTAAAGCCCTAAAATACTTAAACGAGGCAGCAGAGCTAGCTAAAGATAAATCTAGAAAATCTAGAATTTACTATAGAATCGCCAATAACTATAAGGCTCAGGGAAGTTATTCTCAGGCGAGATCTTACTACAGAAGAGCATTGGACAACAAGCCATCTATGGGTGTAGCTTATTTAAAAATTGCAGAAATGTATGCGAAAAGTGCCAACAATTGTGGAACATCTGTCTTCGAGAAAAGAGCGGTGTACTGGTTGGCAGCAGATTATGCGAAAAGAGCTGGTCGTGTAGATCCTTCTCTAAGTTCAACTGTATCTGCAACTGTAGAAAGTTATCAAGGTAGAGCGCCACAAAAATCTGACATCTTCCAGGAAGATGCTGCAGGTAAGAAAATATCATTTTCAAACTGTTGGATTGGTGAGAGCGTGACGGTTCCAAACCTTTAAAATGACATTGAATCACTCAGTTTATTTAAAAAGCATTGCTGTAGTTTTATTTACAGCAATGCTTTTTGCTTGTGAAGGAAATCTCCAGAACGTTAAAGACATGGAGAAAGACTTTCTTGAGCCCCAATCTAAAGTTTACGATCTTAATTTGTTCTATACAGACAGTGGAGCTGTGAAAGCCAACTTAAGAAGTCCCGTCATGCTGGATTATTCCAATAGAACATTTCCCTTTCGAGAATTTCCAAAAGGCATCGAGTTGGATTTTTTTGAAGCCGACTCTAGTAAAAATACGGTGTATTCAGATTATGCCGTTCAATATTTAGAAACTGGCCTCATTGACCTGAGAACCAATGTGAAAATCGTCACCTCAGACAGTACAATCTTAACAGGACCTCAGTTATATTGGGATCAACAGCAGGAATGGTTATTTACCGACTATTCTTATAATTTACAACTTCCTAACGGAGCTAGAAACCAGGGCGAAGGGTTTGATTCCGATCAGAAATTTAGTACTTTTAATTCCAGATCCAATACAGGAATCCAATACATAGAAGAGTAATGAAGTTTTTCAAATATTTTGAGTTTGCTTATATAGCCTTTGCTATATTTTTTATCATAGAAGCTATTCGCGTATGGGCAGAAAGCGAAAGCAGAGCTTATCTTTACCTTTTCTTCTCTGTAATAGCTGTGTTTATGTTTTTTTTCAAAAGAAGATTTCGAAAAAAAATTGAAAATAAAAACAACAAGTAATGAGCTCTGAAGTCCTCATTATTATCTTGTGTTTACTCCTTTCGGCTTTTTTTTCTGGAATGGAAATAGCCTTTGTCTCCTCCAATAAAGTTCATATTGAGCTTCAGAAAAACAAGACAGACCTCATTGCGAGTGTTCTCAAAACCTTAACCAAAAAGCCATCAAAGTTTATCGCTACGATGCTTGTTGGTAACAATATAGCTTTAGTTGTTTACGGGTTTTTTATGGGAGACCTCATTATGAAATGGTTTACAACTATGCAGCCAGTTCAAAATGAATTTCTAAGTTATCTCATCACGGATGCCAGCCTATTTACACAAACTTTAATTTCTACATTAGTCATCCTCTTTACTGCAGAGTTTCTTCCTAAAGTGTTTTTCCAGATTTACGCTAACGTCTTGCTAAAGGTATTTAGTCTTCCTGCCTTTGTATTTTATTACCTTTTTAGCTTTGTCTCCAGCTTTGTGATTTGGGTATCTGATATAATTCTTAAAAATATTTTCAAGATTGAAGGCGATAAAGTTCAGCTCAATTTCAGTAAGGTTGAACTTGGGGATTACATCAATGAACAAATGGAAACCTTAGAGTCTAAAGAGGATGTTGATTCTGAGATCCAAATCTTTCAAAACGCTCTTCAGTTTTCAGATGTGAAAGCTCGTGAAGTGATGATTCCTCGTAATGAGATTGTTGCTGTAGATATATCTGAAGACACCAAAAATCTAACTGAAATCTTTACAAAAACCGGGCTATCTAAGCTTCTGGTTTACAAAGAAAGCAACGATGATATCGTTGGCTACATCCATTCTTTCGAAATGTTTCGACAACCTAAAGATATACAGAGTATATTAATGCCAGTAGTATTTGTACCAGAAACCATGTTGGTGAAAGAGATTTTAAATTCGTTAATCAAAAAGCGAAAAAGTATTGCTGTAGTGGTAGATGAATATGGTGGAACAAGTGGTATGATGACCGTAGAAGATATTGTTGAAGAACTTTTTGGGGAGATTGAAGATGAGCACGACTCCGTTATTTTGGTTGAAGAAATTATTAGAGATAATGTGTTTAAATTTTCTGCAAGACTGGATGTGGATTACATCAACGAAAAATATGATTTAAACCTTCCTGAAAGTGAAAACTACGAAACTTTAGGAGGGATGATCGTTAACACCACAGAAGAAATTCCCGATGAAGGCGAAGAGGTGCGCATAGATCATTTCACCATAAAAATTATTGAGGCTTCTAATAAAAAAATTGAACTCGTATCTGTGAAGGTGGACACCGGTGAATAGCGTTCAAAATAGAAGTCTTTTCCTCTTGTCCAGATGTGTTTTTCTACTTTGTTAATTGAAATAAATATTTTGAACAACAAGGTTTTATATATGGGCTAATTATCTTATTTTCGCCCCCTATATTTCTTAAAATATCCTAAAATGGCAATACTTAGTAAAATTAGAGAACGTACAGTTTTTCTTATAGTTATCATCGCTTTAGCACTTTTTGCTTTTGTGTTGACAGACTTGTTTAGAAACGGTGGCTTTACCTCAGATAAAGCGTCAAATACTGTGGGTGTAGTTGGTGATGAAGAGATCGGTAGAGAAGAATTTGCTGCCGAAGTTGAAACTATTGTACAACAAAGCCAGGGAAGAGTGAGTTCACTACAAGCTGCTAAGCAAGCGTGGGAAAATAACTTAAGAAGAAAACTGCTTAAGCAGGAGTTTGAAAAGTTAGGTCTGGAAGTTGGTGCCGATCAAATAACTGATGCCATGGCAGAACAACTTGCTGGAGATCCTAGATTTTCTAATGAAGCTGGCTTTTTTGATGAAGCAAAATTGAAGCAATTTATTGCAGAATTAAAGGTGACTTCACCAGAGCAATACCAACAATGGATGAATTTCGAACAATCTATGGAGGTGAATGCCAAATCTCAGCTTTACTTCAATATGGTAAGAGCTGGTGTTCAGGCTACCCTTTTAGAAGGACAGCAGGTGTACCATCAGGAAAACGATAACCTGACCTTTGAATTCGTAAAAATTCCTTTTAACAAAGCTGATGATGTTGAAATCTCTAAAGCAGATATTCAAGATTACATCAATGCTCATAAAGAACGTTTTCAGCAAGAAGCTAAAAGAAACATTGAATACGTTTCTTTTAACGAAGAGCCTTCTGAAGATGATAATGCAGCTGTAAAGTCTGAAATTGAAAAATTGATATCTGGCGAAGAACAAAATTTCAATACAACAGATAACGTTGAAGAGTTTTTAGCAGTTAATTCTGAAACTCCCTTCAACGATAACTATATTTTTGAATACAACGTGCAAGGAGAATTTGCTGAAGAACTTCTCAATTTAGATCTTAATGAGGTGTATGGGCCTTATTTTGAAAACGAAAACTATAAGTTGACAAAACTTCTGGAAAGATCCCAAAAACCAGATTCTGTAAAGACTAGTCACATACTAGTAACTTATGATGGGACTCGGGTAGATGGTTCAGTGACCAGAACACAGGAAGAGGCTAAGAGTCTTGCTGATAGCCTTACCACAGTAATCAAAAGAGATCCTAGTAAATTTTCAGAATTAGCTTCAGAATTTTCTTCAGATCGACAAAGTGCGGCCAATGGAGGAGATTTAGATTGGATTACTTATGGAGCTTTAGTGCCAGCATTTAATGATTATGTTTTTGACGAAGCTAGAGTTGATAGTTATGGGGTCGTTGAAACAGATTTCGGATATCACGTAATTTACGTGGAAGATAGAACTTCACCTAAAGATGTGATTAAGTTGGCGACAGTGACAAAAACTGTTGAGCCTTCAGAAAAAACATTAAACGAATTATATCGTGCTGCTAGTAAGTTTGAGCTAGCTGCTAAGGAAGGAGATTTCCGCGCCGAAGCAGATTCTCTTAATAAAACAGTGAAACCTGTTAATGGTATCAATAAGCTAGACGAAAGTATTCCAGGTGCAGGCAGACAACGATCCATCGTAAAGTGGGCTTTCGAAGAAGAAACTAAAGTAGGTGACGTCAAAAGCTTTGATACTGGAAGTGGTTATATTGTAGCCAGAGTAACTAAGAAAAGCAAGAAAGGATTAATGAGTCCTGAAGAAGCTTCTGCTGTAGTCACACCAATTCTAAAAAAACAGAAACAAGCTGAACAGATCAAATCTGAGATTACAGGTACAGACTTGACTTCTATTGCTTCAAGTTTTGGAGTCACTAAACAAAAGGCTAGCTCAATTAACATGAGCAACCCTATTGTTCCAGGTGCTGGTAGAGAGCCTAAAATAGTTGGAGCTGCCTTTGCAATGCAAGAGGGAAATACCTCTCAGCCTTTACAGGGGAATACAGGGGTGTATGTCATTCAACTTTTAGAAAAGAATGAAGCACAGCCGCTTCCATCTTACAGGGGTGTAGCAAAAGAAGAAACCGAAAAGAGAACACGTTCTCTGATGAATCCTAGAACAAGTCCTATCATTGAAGCTTTGAAAAACAGCAAGGAGATAGAAGATAACAGACACCTTATTTATTAAGGGTCCAACTATATGATTTTTAAAACCGGAGCTGTACCTCGTATAGCATCGGTTTTTTTATACCTCATTTTTAAAATTAAGTGAAGAACATTACCTTAAGCATGATGAGTTTTAGAATAAGCTTTTGAAGGCATATTAGACCAACGATTACAAGGCCATTTGCTGGTAAGAAAGTATGGTCTCAAGACCCTTTTTTTCAAAATAAGATGTTGGGTTGTGTTGAGATAAGACCATGATAAAATCTCCACCCCAGGCCCCGAGGCTTTTGATAGCGCCGTCAAAATCAGAAAACTTAGAGGATTTGATAGTATTCATTTGTAACACTTTTGAAAGCAGGTTTTCGTGCTGTTCCAAAATATACTGGGCTTCCTCCAAAGATGAGACCTGTAGAAACTGATGAGTAAGTTGATCTACTTTAGAAATAATAGCGTTTAGATCCTTAGGGGGATTAGCTCTGTAATGTATAATGGCAGATCTGCTATTTTGCTTTTGTCCCAAGTGTACAAAATAGGTGTAAGGCTTGATGGCATCTGGAAAAGAGGCAGATTCAATTTTAGGTTGCTTATTCTTTACCAGTTGAAAGCAAAGTGCAGAAGCTGACATGGCACAGGCAATATCATAGCCACTTCCACCAAAAGTGAGTTTCAACAGCTGATAGGCATCCACATTAGCCCATTGAGCAAGGTTTGAAATAAGCGTTGAGGAACTACCAAGTCCCCATTCTTTTGGGAACTCAAGTCTGGTTTCGAAGTCAAAATTTGATTTTAAAGCCTCTGGATTTAATTGATCTATTGCCAACAAGATTTCGAATAATCGAGCTTCGGGTTCAGATTTCCCTATATTCATCTTAGAAAGGACCTCATGCATCTTAAATTCTAAGTTCAGCCAAATTTGATTTTTATCATCATAACTGGTCCAACTGGAGTTTAAGTTTTGGGTGGCAGTCGCATGTAAGGTCTGCCCAAACTTGCAAGGTATGGCCAAGGCTTTGGCTCCGTCTAATACCAAATACTCTCCGGTTAGCAATAATTTTCCGTGACTGTAAAAGGTTTCTGTGTGCACTAGGAGCGTAATTTTTCAAGTAATTGAATGACTTCTGAATGAGTAACCGTGTGGGTTTTAAAATAGTCTACAGCTTTGTTACGTTCTTCTTCATTGGCTTCAAACTGATTCAAGATATTCATCAGATGCATTTTCATATGTCCTTTTTGGATCCCGGTGGTGACCAACGAGTTGACAGCTGCAAAATTTTGGGCCAATCCTGCAACAGCAGTGATTTTCATTAATTTTTCTGCCGATGGATGTCCTAAAGCGCCTAGAGATAATTTCACCAGTGGGTGTAAGCTTGTTAAGCCGCCGATGGTTCCTAATGCTAAAGGAAGCTCGATCCAAAACCTGAATACATCCTCTTTAACAGTTACATGAGTTAAACTACTGTACTGTCCGTTTCTTGCTGCATAAGCATGAACGCCTGCTTCTATAGCTCTAAAATCATTACCCGTGGCCAAAACCACTGCATCAATTCCGTTCATGATGCCTTTATTATGAGTGACTGCTCTGTAGGGTTCTATTTCTGCAATTCTGATAGCTTGGGAAAATTTTTTCGCGAATTCTTGCGCTTCTTTTTCAGTTTCACCTAGCTGACTTACAGGACAGGATACTTCCGCTCTCACCAGACATTCTGGAACGTAATTAGATAAGATACACATAATCACTTCTGGATAAATCGCACGAGTTGCAAAGGCTTCATAAGTTGTCGCCTCTTTTTCCAGAGTTTGACCAAATTGTTCCAGACACGAATTGATGAAATTGGCTCCCATGGCGTCTACAGTTTCAAAGGTGCAATACAGCTGGTAATAATTATCCAGCTCATTGGTTTTATCTATAAGCACGATGTCTTTAATACCACCACCTCGCTTCTCCATATTTTTAGTAATGGAAGCCGTCTCTGTTAAAAATTTAGATTTATTGCTTTCAAAGAAGGCTTCTAGATCTTTAGGCTCTCCTTTAAAATTGAAATGAACATGACCCACTTTGGTTGTTCCTATAACTTTGGTTTTAAAACCACCTTTATCCAGCCAGAACTTTGCAGCCTTACTTGCTGCAGCGATAACGGAACTTTCTTCGATAGCCATAGGGATGGCATAAAGATCTCCATCGATGCTGAAATTAGGTGCGATCCCTAATGGGAGGTAGTAATTGGATATGGTGTTTTCTGTAAACTCGTCGTGGAGTTTCTGAAGTTTTTCATCTGAATTCCAGTACTGCTTAATAATTCTTTTAGCAGAAGGATAATCCGATAGATAGTGTTCTTCGAGCCAGTCTATTTTTTCAGGTTTGGACAACTTTGAGAAGCCAGAAATTTGTGACATTAGAATCTTTTAAAAGATGAATAACAAAGATACACTTCATAATTAATAACAAACTTGAATCTCAGATTTCAATTTTCTGATATCGCTTAGGCAGCTTTTGCACCTTATGACCTTTCAAATCAAATATAGATTGGAGTTTTAATAAAAAAAGTAAGTGATTTTTGGTCTTTTTTTAGTAAAATTGACCCTCAAATTGAAAACCATGAAAAGTCAGAACCTTGTATTTAGTTTCATTGTCATCTTATTCATAAGTCTAGCATCACCAAATTATGCTCAAACCAAACAGATTACCCTTGAGGATATTTGGAGTGGAGAGTTTAGCCAGGAGCGTATGCAAAACTTACAGTCATTGAAAGACGGTAAATCCTACATCGTACAGGACTATGACAGAGCATCTCAAAACATGAGCGTAGATATTTTCAGCTATGAAACTGGCGAAAAAACTGGGACCATGTTTAGCAGTCAATCTATTCCTGGTCTTTCGATTTTTCAGACCTTTCAACTAAGTGAAGATGAGAAAAAGGTCATCTTAGGCACCGAAGTAGAATCAATTTTTAGAAGGTCCAGAAGAGGGGTGTATTATGTGTATGATTTGAATAACAAGTCTCTAGTTAAAATTGATGAGGTTAAAATTCAGTCACCGAGTTTTTCACCTAAAGGCAATAAAGTAGCCTATGTAAAGGATAATAATATATTTGTAATGAGTTTGGACACCAAATCTACAGTCCAAATCACTACCGATGGAGTGAAGAATAAAATCATCAATGGAGTAACGGATTGGGTGTATGAAGAAGAATTTGCTTTTGTAAGAGCTTTTGAATGGAGTCCAGGCGGCGATAAAATTGCTTATTTAAAATTTGATGAAAGCGAAGTAAAGGAGTTCTCAATGGATCTCTATGGTTCATATGGCCGAGATTTATATCCTACTCAGGAGGTTTTCAAGTACCCCAAAGCAGGGGAGGATAACGCCAAAGTAAGTCTTCATCTTTTTGATTTTGACTCCGAAACAAATTCAAAGATTGACTTAGGAGAGTACGAATATCTTCCAAGATTAAACTGGACTCAGGATGAAAACCTTTTCAGTGTTCAAACTTTAAACAGATACCAGAACGAGTTAAAATTATTTCTTGTTAATGCAGACACCAAAACACCTGAGCTTGTCTTAACTGAAAAGGATAATGCCTACGTCGATGTGACAGACGATTTAACCTTTTTAAACAATAATAGCTTTATCTGGACCAGTGAAAAGGATGGCTGGAAGCATATTTACCATTATGCACAAGACGGTAGATTGATCAATCAGGTTACGGATGGAGCCTGGGAGGTTACCAATTACTATGGTTTTGACGATACGTCTGGAAGAATTTATTTCCAAAGTACAGAAAACGGAAGTGTTAACCGAGATGTCTACTCTGTTTTGGCTAATGGTAAAAACAAACTAAGACTAACCCGTAAAACAGGAACCCACCGTGCAGATTTTAGTGCAGACTTCACCTATTTCGTCAACACCTTTACCAATACATCAACCCCAGCGGTCTACACTTTACATAAAGCCAGCAACGGAGAACTGGTAAGAGAGATCAAGGATAATTCAGCTTTGCTAGATAAGCTTGACAATTATGAGCTTTCTAAAAAAGAGTTATCTACCATTCAAATTAATGGCAATGAGTTAAACACCTGGATGATTAAGCCACCCAACTTTAATCCTGAGAACACCTATCCATTATTGATGTTTCAGTATTCTGGACCAGGCTCTCAGTCGGTTTCTAACACCTTTTTTGGCACCAATGATTACTGGTACCAGATGCTTGCACAGCAAGGATATATCGTAGCCTGCGTAGACGGAAGAGGAACAGGTTATAAAGGCCGGGACTTTAAAAAAGTAACGCAAAAAGAACTTGGTAAATATGAACTTGAAGATCAAATTTCATCTGCGAAATATTTTGGAAATAAGCCCTTTATTGATGCTAGCAGAATAGGAATTTGGGGTTGGAGTTATGGCGGATTTATGGCTTCCAATGCCATGTTTCAGGCCAATGACGTTTTCAAAACAGCTATCGCTGTGGCGCCTGTCACGAGCTGGAGATTTTATGATACGGTGTATACCGAACGTTACATGACCACGCCTCAGGAAAATGCCTCTGGATACGACGATAACTCACCAATTACACACGTCGATAAATTCGATAAAGGCAACTATTTATTGATTCATGGTAGTGCAGATGATAATGTGCACGTTCAGAATACCATGCAGCTTATTGAAGCTTTGGTACAGGCCAACAAGCAATTTGACTGGAGAATCTATCCAGACAAAAATCACGGTATCTATGGCGGTAATACCCGTCTTCACCTCTATACATTAATGACTAATTTTATTAAAGAAAACTTATAGACTCTATGGAAGCCACAGTTAAACCAGCATATCAAAAAGAGCTATTTGGCCATCCAGCAGGTCTTTATATTTTATTTTTTACAGAGTTATGGGAGCGTTTTTCCTACTATGGAATGCGTGCTATTCTTACCTTATATATGTTAGCCAAAGTAAGCTCAGATAATCCTGGCCTTGGCTGGGAAGAGGGTAAAGCTTTAGCCACATACGGCTGGTATACCATGTTGGTTTATGTCGTATCTATTCCCGGAGGGATTATAGCCGACAAAATACTAGGACAAAAGAAATCAGTGATGATTGGTGGTTGGTTGCTTGTGGCTGGTCACGGTGTGCTTTCGATCGAACAAGACTGGGCCTTTTTTAGCGGGCTTTTACTCATCGTTTTAGGGGTTGGGATGTTGAAACCCAATATTTCTACGATGGTAGGAGGACTTTACAAAGAGGGAGATCCCCGACGAGATAAAGGCTTCTCAATCTTTTATATCGGTATAAATGTTGGTGCTGCAGTAGCTGCTATTTTAGTAGGTCTTGTAGCTAAAGAATATGGCTGGCATTACGGATTTGGACTGGCTGCCATTGGTATGGTCTTAGGCCAGTTGGTCTATATCTTTGGTCAGCGGTATTTAACGCATGTAGGCAATAAGCCTAGTAGCCTGATCGACGCAGACGAACAATCGGTCTCTATTAAAGAAATTTTCCAACGCATGCTGTCTACCAAAAAGTCACTAGCAGTGGTTATTCTCTTAGTGGCACTTTCTTTTGTCATTCCTATTCAATTCATGGAAACCGAGGTGACCGCCTATATTATATTCTTTATTTTCTTATCAGTTGTCGTTGGCTTTATGATGACGGTTTTCGAAGATTTGAATGGTAAAGTAGAGAAAGATCGTTTTATAGTTCTGTTGCTTTCTTTCTTAATTGTGATTGTATTCTGGGGAGCTTTTGAACAGGCAGGAGGTTTGCTAAACATCTATGCTCAACAAAAAACAGATCGCTTTTTACCAGCCTTTGATTATACAGTTCCAGCAGCCTTTTTCCAATCGCTCAATCCGTCTTATATCATCATTTTTGGTATTCCGGTAGCTGGATTTTGGGCCTGGATGAAGCGTAACGGTAAAGAAGCCTCTTCCATTTTTAAAATGGCGATGGGAGTTATTATCATGGGACTGGGTTTTGTGTTTATGGTCTTTGCGACTATGGATTATGAAGCCAACGGTGAATCTGCAATTTACTGGCTCATTTTTGCTTATCTGTTACATACTATCGGGGAACTATCAGCCTCACCAGTAGCCCTTTCATTTATCACTAAACTTGCGCCACTGCGTTATGGAGCTTTAATGATGGGACTGTATTTTGCTGCAACCGGCTTAGGGAATAAAGTGGCCGGTATTATTGGAGAATCATCTCAAGCCGAACGAATTAACATCGAGTTGTCTTCCACTCAAGAAGAACTTAAGCGTTTTGTGCCGAATCATGAAGCTGATAGTACCTTCATCAGTAATAAAGCTTTTACGCTAGATACCAAGCTTTACATTAATGCTTCAGATGAACTTATTTTTGAGGAAGTAACTACAGGTGAAAAAATAAATTCGCTTTTTACCTATCAGGGAGAAAATGCTCAACAAGAGCTTAGAGATAGAATTGACACTTATTCACCCTCTGAAGAAGACAAATTACTCACCTTTCTAAAATTCGATTATAAAGAAGGGAATTATGTAGGTAGAGTAGATGTAGATCAGTTTCAGACAGATTTAGAATTTAAGACCTTTTCTGGGATTATTGTCTTTACTGTAGCTTTCGGTGTTCTTGTGATATTACTTCTCAAACCATTGAAACGATTAACGCATGGAGCCGAAGAAAAAGAAATTGAAGGTTTGGAAGCAGAAGGCTTCGAGCTTGCAGATGATGAAGTAAAAAAATAGTATGAAGTATACCTATGTCATAATGCTTTGTTTTATGGTGCATTCCATTCAAGCTCAAATTGAATGGATGACCATGAATGAAGCTCTAGAAGCACAAGAAAAGGAGCCAAAAAAAATATTTGCTGATATTTATACAGACTGGTGTGGACCGTGTAAAATGATGGATAAAAACACCTTTACCAATCCAGACTTAGTCAAATACGTCAACAAACATTATTATCCGGTAAAATTCAATGCAGAAGGTACCGAAATCGTTAATTATAAAGGTTTTGAGTATACGAACCCCAATTATAAACCAGAGCGCAAAGGAAAACGAAATGCACAGCATTTTTTTGCTAACGCATTAAAGGTTTCGGCTTATCCAACAGTCGTTTTTTTCGATGAGAATGCAGATGTTATTTCTCCTGTTGTTGGTTATAGAACCGCAGAGCAGCTGGAAATCTTTCTTAAAATGATTGCTTCTGATGAGTACAAGCGATTGACCACACAAGAAGCCTGGCAGGACTATAAGTCTAATTTTGAAGGTAGCTTTACCAACTAATCCTTTACGAGCTTAAAAGCACCCTTTTCCCAGGTGGAGTGCAAGGAGATTCCTGCTTTTTTTGCTGAACATTTCCAGCGGTCTATATCCGATTTATAATTACTGGCGTCCGCAATGATTTGTTTCGGCTTTAAGTCAGAAATGACACGGTCTAAATTGATATCAGGAGAGTTTTTCAGCAAGAGGTAGGCAGGTTGAAATGAGTTTTTTGGATATGCAGGTAAACTATCGAGTACCAGTAAATATTCTTTAGGGTTCAACTCATAGACAGGCTCAAAATCACTAATACTTATTGTTTTAATACCCCTTAGAGTTTTATAGTTAGCTATGTGGTATTGCTCCATGATTGAATCTTTAAGTAAAGGCTGATCTGTATATAATTGCAATTGTTTTCCTTTTACTATTCCTAATTGAGACTGTTGATAGGCCTGAAATATTACTACTTCTTCCTGTTGAAGCTGATTTTGCTTTTCTATAAACATACAGAGCATTAAAGCCAGCAATGATAAATTCAGAAAGACATAGCTCACCCCCTTGCGTTTCGAGTTAAAAACAAACAAGCTAAGCAGCAGCATTAGACTCGATATCAGCATGGGTTTGGTAAAAAAGATATCTGAAAAAATCAAGTCGTCTTTAGAACCTATCCAATTGACAAAGGCGATTAAAAGATCTAATAGAAACCCATAGGCTTTTGTTAGTAGATCAGGTAAAAGGCCAACCAAGCTTAAGAAGATGATGAGTATTCCTCCACCAAGCAAAAGTCCTAAACCAGGTAAAATTACTAAATTACTAAGTAAAAACAATCCAGGAAATTGATGGAAATAATAGAGGCTCAAAGGTAAAACCCCTGCCTGTGCTGCTACAGTTACTGTTACAATCTCCCAAATTCTTTTATCGATGATATACCTTGGTTTGTATAATTTGAAAAGTCTTGGCTGAAGCGTAACTATGCTAATCACCGCAAGATAACTCAACTGAAAACCCACCTGAAAAATAAAGTAGGGATTATAGATTAATAATATTACCGCAGAAATTGCAAGTGTATTGACAGTGCTGGTTTTCCTTCTGCTATTCAGAGCAATACTTAATAAAGAAAACATCACCGCAGCCCTAAGTACAGAAGTTGAGAAACCGGCGAGAGCTGCAAACCCCCAAATCCCTATGACAACCAGTATAGTCCTAATTATTTTACCGTTTCTAACTCGAAGCAAAGCTTTTGTGATGAATTGAAGAATGATTAAAACTATACCCACATGTAACCCAGATACTGCTAATATATGAACGACACCCGCTTTTGAAAATTCATTGTATGTGTCTGGATCTATATTTTGTTTTTGACCTAACAATAGCGCTTGTATTAGGCTTAATTGCTCTTGAGAAAACTCGTGTCGACCTAAAGCTGATATAATTTCTTCTCTTGCTGCTTCACCAAACCCAATCATACTAAAACTCACCAGATCTTCTACTTGAATAAAATCCCGCTCTGTATCTATTACATGACTCATCTGTAAAGTAGCCATATAGTCCTTATAGTTGAACTGTTGAGGATTGGATGGGTCTTGAAATGCTTTTATGGTGCCCAAACCAAAAACTACAGAATTAGACCTGATATCCACCTGTTGGGAAGCCTCCACCTGAAGCAGAAGCTTTCCCTTTATGTTTCTTCCTTCTAAAGTGACTAAACTGAGCTCATATTTATCTTTAAAGGCATTTGATTTTAAGCGGCGTACTACATTACCTTTAAAGCTTACTAAGCTATTATCATCCAAAGCTTCTTCCTCTAGTTGTTGCGTGAAATGATTAGGTTGGTTCTCGGGTTCATGCACTTTAGTATTAAACACTCCCAGGCTAAAGACAAGTAAAATGGCTATGACGGTGTAAACAATCTTAAATGAGGAGAATCTACGAGCAAGTAAGAGGGAAATAGAGAAAAGTAAGAATATAGTTACACTAACATAAACATATAGCCTAAACTCGAAGTTGAAATCTGTAAAACCAAACCATATTCCAAGTATGAACACCAAACAGATTTGTAATAAAGGGTGGTTTACATACTTCATGATATGTTTGCTAAGATTAGTTAATCACACGCCTGCTTTTTACGTAGTTTTTCTTCCAATAGGGGTTGTTGATGGAGGAAATCATGACACCTTGTGAGGTGCTGGCGTGAATAAAATCTATGGTTTTATTGGTTTTGTGAACCACAAGCCCTACATGATTGATTCTTCTACTGCTTTTGGAGGTTCTAAAAAAGACCAAATCTCCAACATCCACTTGCTTTAAGTTCACCTTATCCCCTTGTTTAGACATGGCTCTTGCCGTTCTTGGTAATTCAACTCCATAGCGTATAAAAGAAAGGTGTAATAATCCAGAGCAGTCTATACCAGATGGACTCATACCTCCATATCGATATGGGGTACCGAGATATGTCTTAGAATAGTTAACAATACTGGTTACAGTATTTTCTCTTTTCAGTTGTGCTTCCTTAGCTCTTTTAGAACTGCCACAAGAAACGAGTAACAAGACAAGTACTATAGTCGATAGCTTGAGTAATCTAACAGAGTAAGTTTGCATTTGATTTACCAAAACTTCCAGGATTTTTTCTTTTGATGTTTTTCTCCGTAGCCATAGCCATAACCATAATTATAAGCATTGATGCCACTTTCATCAAGCCCATTAATGACAACCCCCATATTTAATAATTTCTTCTGTTCCTGTATATCACGGATGTGAGGTAATAAACGAGTATCTGTATATCCAGACCTGGTAATATAGAGGGTAATATCAGCATGGTGAGATATCAAAATAGTATCGGTCACCAATATGGTAGGTGCCGTATCTATAATCACATAATCATATTGATTTTTAGCTTCCTGAAGCAGCTGATCAAATTTTGAACTCATGAGCATTTCAGCTGGATTTGGAGGAATATCTCCTGATAGGACAACATCTAGATCTAAGGTTTCAATAGAATTTCTGATAACAAGATCATCAAAACTGAGTTCATCACTATAAAGGTAATTAGACACACCAGCTCTGTCCTTTGTTAAATTCAAATAATTATGAATCTGTGGGTTCCTAAGATCACAGCCCATTAGTAAGACTTTTTTTCCAGCCGTTACCAAAGTAGAGGCCAAATTGATGGCGACAAAGGTTTTTCCTTCTCCTTTTGTGGTTGAAGTAATAAATACAACCTCAGAACTTGCCGAGGAATGTTCATGGTCCTTTAGACGCATAAAATTGAGATTAGTTCTCATAATCCTAAAGGACTCAGCCAGTGAAGATCTGTCATTGGGCAGAATAATTTTATTTTGCTTATCCTGATGCTGAGGTACTTCAGCCACGATAGGCATATTAGGCAAATATGCTTTGATTTGATCTTTTGTTTTGATTTTGGTATCAAATAAAAATAGAATGTAAAGTACACCTAAAGGAACAACAAGACCAGCCACAAGACTTGATAACAGTATAATTTGTGACTTTGGACTCACTGGTGAAGGTTGGGTGTAGGCATAGTCCACCACCTTAATTATTGGTGCTGTAATCGCATAGGACAGAGCAGCTTCTTCTCTTTTTTGAAGCAAAAACAGGTATAGTTTTTCTTTTACAGCCTGTTGGCGTTTAATATTCCTAATCTCTTTTTCCTGCTGTGGAAGCTTACCAATATTTGAGTCGAACTCGTTTTCACGTCGCTTTACTTCCCTGAGGGAGATTTCAAGGCTTTTGATGTAATTATCAATGGTGGTTAGGATATTCCTTCTCAGTTGCTCAATAATTTTTTCTATTTCTTTTACGCTAGGATTTTCCAAGGTCGAAGAAATCAACAGCCGTTCACGTTCTAAGACCTTTTCGTTATAGGTATCAGTAAAGCTATTGATGTTATCATTGGTGATCCCAATTCTGGCGGGAAGCAGTTCGTATTTTTCTTGTTCAAGCAATTCGTCTTTAAAGTTTTTGGTCAAAGACAATTGATTACTTATTTCAAAAACCCTCAACTCAGCTTCTGTGCTTTTGCTAAATAGGGCAGTTGCGTTATTTTCGATTTCAACAATATCATTTTCACTTTTAAAAGTAGCTAATCCACCCTCCACAGTATCGAGTTCACTCACCAGGAATTCTAAACGTTCAATCACAAACTCTTCAGTTCGCTTAGCGACTAACCGATTGTCGTCAATCCCATCGGAGTTGAACTGTTCGATTAGGGCGTTTAAAATATCTTCATTTTTTTGCTTGTTTTGCCCTTTGATGGAAATGTCAAGAATTTCACTTCGATCGCCTAAAGGCTCAACACTGATTCTCCCAGAAAGTGAACTCACGGCTTGGGATAGTGATCGAAATTTAAAATTAAAAGTTGATCCTTGAAGTTGGGTGATGTCCCCATTATAGTCAGGATTAAAGCTTAAGATAAGAGGATAACCTTCTACTAGCATAGGCTCTCCAACAGTAAATACTTTTGAAAATTTAGTTTCTGGATTTTGAATTTCAAATTCGTTGATGGATCTAAACTCAACAGAATATAAAGGGGTTGGAACATCAAAAACACTGTCATTTTCAATCCAGGATACAGTAAAAGGGCGTTCAGCTTCCCAAATTTCTAAGGACTTTATGCTTCCAGATTTATAATAACTGCTGGTTAGATTCAGGGTTTCAACTACTTTTTGAGCGATTCGCCTTGACTTCAGTACACTTCTCTCATTTTCAAGATTGACTTTACTCATATCTATGAGAGGAGAACCACCGCTTAATCCAGAAAGATCGAGCCCACTTTGATCTTTTAATATTTTAACCTGAGCATTGGTTTGATAGATATTGGTTGAATAGCGTAAATAGATAAAAGCTATCGATACCGATATGATCACACAAATAATAAACCAGGGCCAGTATTTGAGATACTGCAGTACAATCTTCTTAAGATCTTCACTACTATCTTCTGAGGTGGAATTAACATTGAGGTGTGAATTCTGATTTTCCATAGGTGTTGATTAACGAACCAATAATACAATTGTAGAAAACAAAATGGAAACGACAGATAATAATGTGCCGACATTTCCTACAAACCCTGCAGATTTCACTTTAGGATTGTTTGGTTCAACATAGATAATGTCATTCGGTTTGACAAAAAAATAGTCTGTATTCATCCAGTCGGTTTGGGTAAGGTCGATACGTTTCACCTCTCGTTCTTCTCCCTCCTGTCGGTAAATGATGATATTATCTCTTCTAGCATTGATGGTTAAATCCCCAGCAAGACCGAGGGCCTGCGGGAGAGTCATGTTTTCCTCTATGATTTCGAAAGTGCCCGGCTGTTTTACCTCACCCTGTATCGTAAACTTGTAATTGATAATTCTGATATTCACAGTAGGGTCCTTGATATAAATAGATAATTTTTCTTCAAGAATAGTCTGTACTTCCTGAGTGGTTTTACCTTTCACGTTAATTTTTCCAAGTTGAGGGAAATTGATTTCACCCTCACTATTCACTAGATAGCCTGTAAGCTTCAATAACTCTACCTGTCTGTTTTGATTGTTGTTTTCCCCAGTATTGAAACTAAAGGGGATGACGCTCTCTGGGTTTAAAGCGGCCGTTGAGATGCTAAGAATATCGTTGATTTGTATTTTTGGATGAGAATTAATCTCCTCAATCGACAAAAATTCCCTTTGATCAATATCTTGATAATAGACGATATCTTTCCTGCTAGCGCAGCTTAAGAGCAGGAACGAAAAAAGCAGCAGGACGAATTTTTTCATTTAAAATTTTGTTAATCAAATTTAATACAAAGAAGCATAAATTTTTTTCAAATCAAAAAACTTTTACTCCTTAAACACCGTAAATACGTATTTAGTCTTGAAATAGTTGACAATTTTATTTAATTACTGATTAAATCCTTAGATTTGCTTATCCATTTGAATCTTAACCAATTGAAATGATGACTATCCTATCTCTTAAGCGTTATGCTTTAAGGCTCATTAAACAGATGGCCAGCAACTATGTGCCGAGGGGTGTCATTTTCATTATCGATGTTGCGATTTCAATATTCGCCGCTCAATTTACTTTCTTTTTAATTTCTTCTGTAAGTGAAGGTAAACTCAAATTCATTCATCTCAATTGGGAATTTGTAAGCCTGGTGACCATTCAAATTCTGTTCTTTATTATTTTCAAATCCTACTCTGGAGTGGTAAGGTATACTGGATTTAAAGATTCTATAAAGCAATTACAAACCACAATTTCTACGGTGGCAGCTCTCTTGCTAATCAACGAACTCATTTATAACATTTACCAGGTTAAAATTCTGGTGAATGGGGGAGCAATCATTTACGGATTTATCGCTTTTTCCCTTTTATTTTTGTTTAGAGTAATAGTCAAAAGAGCTTATCAACTTATCAATGCGGAGTCTTCATCCACAAAGGCCTTTTTGCTAGGCACAAGCTTGACGGATGTTGCCTTAGCAGAAAGTATTATTTCTGATACGAGAACCAGTTTCGACATCATAGGTTTCATCAGCGAAACAGACAATTTAAAGCGCACACGAATACTGACTCTTCCTATTTTTACAATTGAACAAATTAAGAATAAAGCCTTGCTAGAGAGTCCATCTGTGATTGTTTCCAGTCAGAAATTGAGAGAACTTGCTACTGCAGATTCTAACATTTTAAATCAATTATTAGAGCTTAATTTTAAAATTTATAAACTCCCCGAGCTCCAGGATTGGAGTGGTGAATCTATTGCGTCTGAGATAAAAAAAGTAAATTTAGAAGACCTATTACAACGTACACCCATCAAGTTACAAAGAGAAAAACTGAGATCGATTTACAAAGGAAAGACCATCTTAGTAACAGGAGCCGCAGGATCTATTGGAAGCGATATTGTAAGGCAATTGATTCGTTTTGAGCCTAAGAAAATTTTGATGCTGGATCAGGCAGAAACCCCCTTGCACGAGTTGTGTCTGGAACTATCAAAAAACCATCCGGATTTAAATTTTGAAGCCGTTATTGCAAATGTTAGAAATTCAAAACGTTTAGAATTTGTTTTTGAACACTTCCTGCCTGAAATAGTATTTCATGGTGCTGCTTATAAGCATGTGCCAATGATGGAAGCCAATCCTATTGAAGCCTTAGACGTCAATTTTATGGGGACGAAAAATCTAACCGATCTGTCATTAAAATTTAAGATATCTAGATTTGTGTTTGTTTCAACAGATAAGGCGGTAAACCCTACAAATATCATGGGGGCTTCCAAACGAAGTGCAGAGATTTACCTTCAGTCACTCACAAGAAATAAGTCAATATCAACGCGTTTTATCACCACCAGGTTTGGGAATGTTTTGGGATCTAATGGTTCTGTGATCCCACATTTTAAAAAACAAATTGAAAATCTTGGTCCTGTTACAGTTACTCATCCAGACATTACCAGGTATTTCATGACCATAGACGAAGCCTGTCAACTAGTGTTAGAAGCTGGAGCTATGGGCAACGGAGGTGAAATCTATGTCTTTGATATGGGAAAACCAGTAAAGATTACGGATTTAGCCAAACAAATGATTCGACTGTCTGGATTTATTCCTTTTAAAGATATCGACATTATCTACACGGGCTTAAGGCCAGGAGAAAAGCTTTACGAAGAACTCTTAGCAGACAAGGAAAACACCCTACCCACTCACCATCAAAAAATATTAATTGCTAAAGCTAGCTATGAGTTTGACGCAGAAAAATTAATTCTACTTAAAAATCTTCAAAATCAAATCAAAAACAACATCGAGCTCAAGTCTATTGAAGTACTCAAAGAGCTTGTGCCAGAATTTAAGCCACTTACTGAGACCAGCGAGCAACGTAACGTAGTTTAAATTAGGCTTCTAGCTGCCCGCTTACCTGCGCATTAATCCAGGTTAAAAAATCTTCATCTGCTTGGGTAAACGCATTTTTAGTATGAGAGTCAATATCGATTTGGCCAATGTTTTCACCCTTAACAAATAGAGGAATCACGATTTCAGATTTAACATGAATGCTGCAAGCGATATAATTGTCTTGAGCAGTGACATCATCTACCACAAAGTTTTGGTTGGATTCTGCCACCTGTCCACAAATTCCTTTACCAAACGGTATGGTGGTGTGGTCTGTAGGTTCACCGGCAAAGGCTTTAAGAATTAACTCTCGTTTATCGCCATTTTTAAAGTAAAAACCAACCCAGTCGTAAGTATCAACTTTGGTTTGAAGAAGATCACACACCTCTGTCAATCTGTGATTGATATCTAGATTTTCTTGTGTAATTAATTCTTTTAAACGAGGTTTTAAATCTTCTAAATTCATGGTATTAATTTTGGGGTAAAAGTATTTATTATAAAAGCATTATAGATAATCCAATTTCTATAAATTTGTTAAAAATAGAGTTACATCTGCCCGTGTCTCAGGCCCATTACTGATATCATTTGGAATTATTAAAAAAAAACAGAGCTGTCCTTCGTTTTCTCGGAATTTTTTTCGGGACTTATATCCTCTTGACTCTACTTTATCAGGTATACTTAAACACAGCAGACTCTCAGGTTTATTATCCGGAGCCTATAACCCATATCGTAGCCTTACAGACAGAAAGCTTAATCAGCTTTTTTGGTTACGACACAAAAATGATTCCTAGTCAGTATGACCCCTCTATGCGTATCGGTATTAATGGAAATTACCTTGTTAGAGTCATAGAAGGTTGTAACGCAATGAGTGTCATCATACTTTTTTTGTCATTCATTCTGGCGTTTAAGAAAGATTGGAAAACAACTCTTCTCTTTATCTTTGCCGGAAGCGTATTGATTTATGCGTTTAATGTGTTGAGGATTGCGCTGCTTACCATCGGTATTTATGAAATACCTCAGCACTTGGAATTGATGCACGGTACGCTCTTTCCTTTATTCATCTATGGATTTGTATTTCTACTTTGGATATTTTGGATTCGAAGCTATAAAATTCAGCCAAAACGGGTAAATGAATAGATATTTAAGATTTTGTCTAATTGGCTTACTCATTATAGCTTTAGCTATGGTGCGTTTCTTTGAGCAGGATCTTTTTTCGGATCCATTACTGGCGTTTTTCAAGACAGAATTTAATCAGGTTGATGCGCCAGAATTCAACATTATACAAGTTTTAAGGACTACCTCATGGAGATACTTCCTCAATTCTGCAATTTCAATACTGATAATTTGGATAGCTTTTCCAGCCAAAAAAAACCTGTTATTTAGCCTTGCTTTCTTCGGTTTTGCCTACGTCGTTTTAATCTCACTGTTCTGGTATTTTATTTCAGATATGACCTCAGAAGTTCATCTTTTTATATTTTACATTAGGCGATTTTTAATACAGCCCATTTTCGTATTGATTTTACTTCCAGCTTTTTACTACCAAAAGAAAATTCAGCACATCAAATAATTGCTTACTTTTGTAAAGTGAATTCAGTTATCTCAAAAATAGCGTCCCTTTCTCTAGCATTGCTTGTGCTATTCTCAACCATGTCCTTCACGGTGGGAACCCATTACTGTGGTAACATTATGGTTGATAAAGCCATTTTATCTCCTGCGCAAACCTGTGCCATGCATCAGGAAATGCCATCAGATGAAAAGTCAGATTGCTGTGATGACGAACTAGACATCATAAAAGGTCAGGATATCCTACACTTGTCTAAGGCTGAATTCGATTTCGATATGCCTTATGAGTTAGCAGTATTTAGCTTTATACATTTTAGTTCATCTAATGTTTCTGCTAAAGAAGCCGCTTCTACTGAATTATACGTTCCACCCCAATATTTCCAGGATTTACTGGTGCTTCACCAGGTGTTTCTCATTTGATACTTTAAAACTTACCTCCATTGATTCAATCTGAATGTCATTCAGGCTGACATCAAAACCAATGTGTATGTTTTAATATCAAATGTTATGTTGAATACTATTATTAAGTTTTTTCTTAATCAGCGACTGCTCTCGTTTATCCTTTTAGCTGGTATTGTGATTGGTGGCTTGATGGTATCCCCTTTCCAGTGGGCAGATAATCTGTTACCTAGAACTCCAATTTCTGTAGATGCTATTCCCAATACGGGGGCCAATCAGCAAATCGTATTTACTGAATGGCCTGGCCGTTCGCCTCAGGATATAGACGATCAAATTACTTATCCGCTCACGACTTACCTATTAGGCTTACCAGGAGTAGAATCAGTGCGAAGTAATTCTATGTTTGGATTTTCCAGCATCTACATCATTTTCGAGGAAGATGTGAAATTCTACTGGTCGCGTTCACGTATTCTTGAGAAGCTCAGCTCCATTCCCCAAGGACTTTTACCTGCCGAAGTTAAGCCTACTTTGGGACCAGATGCCACCGCTTTAGGTCAGGTGTTTTGGTATACCTTAGAACCTAGAGATCAAGATAATGAACCTACTGGTGGCTGGAGTTTAGATGAAATCCGAAGCGTGCAGGATTTTTATGTCAAGTATGGTCTGAGCAGTGCCCAGGGCATTTCTGAAGTTGCTTCTATCGGCGGATTTGTGAAGGAATACCAGATTGATGTGAATCCAGATGCGCTTAAATCTTACGGTATTTCCTTAATGCAAGTGGCCAAAGCAGTCAACGAAAGCAATCGTGATGTTGGTGCCAAAACTTTAGAAATCAACCAGGTTGAATATATCGTAAGAGGTTTGGGGTATCTAGAAAATCTCGAGGATTTTGAATCTATTGTGGTAGAGGAGTCTCAAAACGTTCCTATCTACCTCAAAGATGTCGCCAAAATCAAAACCGGACCAGCTCAGCGACGAGGAATACTCGACAAGGCCGGAGCAGATGTTGTTGGAGGAGTGGTAGTGGCTCGAGATGGCTTTAATCCCATGGAAGCGATTACCAACATCAAAGAAAAAATTCAAGAAATTTCTCCAGGCTTACCCAGTAAGACGCTAGCAGACGGGACCAAAAGTCAGTTGAAAATTGTTCCATTTTACGACCGTTCCAAATTGATTAATGAGACTATCAATACTCTGGAAGACGCCATCAGTCTTCAATTGATCATCGCTCTTTTAGTGGTAATTATTATTGTGTTCAACTTAAGGGCTTCCATAGTCATTTCTGCCGTATTACCCATTTCTGTTCTACTGGTATTTATAGCGATGAAATTTTTTAATATCCAGGCGAATATTGTGGCCTTATCGGGCATTGCGATTGCTATTGGTACCATGATCGATCTGGCCATTATTCTTTCTGAAAATGTACTTAAGAAACTGGAAGACTCTCCCAATACATCATTGGTCAAAACTATTTATGAAGGGTCTTCAGAAGTCAGTTCAGCGATTTTGACGGCGGTGTTGACCACCGTCATCAGTTTTGTGCCTGTGTTTGCTTTGGAAGCTGCCGAAGGGAAACTCTTTATTCCTCTGGCCTACACCAAAACTTTTGCGCTCATCGCAGCCTTTTTGGTCACTGTTCTGGTATTACCCACTTTGATGTATGTGGTATTCAACGTAAAAATAAAAAAAGAAAAAACGGCTTACTACCTTAATGCTTTCCTTGGTTTTTTAGGAATCTGGACGATATTCAATGAATTCTGGTTAGGCTTCTTTATTCTCGTTTATGCCATCAGTTATTTTAGTTCTTACCAATCTTTCAACAAAAGATTACGCTTCAAAAACCTGCACTTTTATGTGTTGGTGGCTGGCGTTTTGGTCTTGCTTTCCAATCTCTGGCTGCCTTTAGGACCTCAACAATCCATGGTATCTAATGTTATTTTTGTTGGGATTTTAGTGGGTGTTTTATTGGCATTTTATCTTTTGCTCCAAACCTATTACGCTCAAATTTTGACCTTCTTTATAAAACACGTTAAGGCGTTTTTAGTCCTACCTGTGCTGGCGATTTTTACAGGGTTGTTGATTTGGCTTGGTTTTTCAAACCTATTTCACTGGCCAAAACAAGCCTCTAATACTGTTGGCCTCGCAATTGAAGACACAGGGTTCTGGAAGTCGATGGATCAAACGTTTCCTGGCATCGGTAAAGAATTTATGCCCAGTTTAGACGAAGGTAGTTTTATCTTGATGCCGACCAGTATGACGCATTCTGGTATCGAATTCAATAAAGAAAAGCTTCAGCAGATGGATATGCTGGTAAAGCAAATTCCTGAAGTCGAAACGGTAGTCGGAAAGTTAGGTCGAGTAGAATCAGCGATCGATCCCGCGCCTATTTCCATGTTTGAAAACCTGATTACCTATAAAACAGAATTTATTTTAAACGCAGAGGGTGAACGCCAGGCGTTCGAAGTGAATGAGGAGGGGCACTTCAAGATTCAGGGCTTAAAAATTAAGAACGATAAGATTGAAATCACTAAAAATGCAAACGATATAATTTGGTTCGATAAGTCTGAATATGTTTTTCTGGATGCTTCAGGAGAAGTATTTTCAGATTCAATTCAGTCTGAATTGTTTTATGAAACTGAACACAATTTCAAAAATTTCATGATCGAAGATGACGATGGAAATTATTTCAGAAATTGGCGACGACACATCCAGTCGCCAGACGATATCTGGACTGAAATTGCTGAGGTCACACAAATTCCTGGAATCACCTCTGCCCCCAAATTACAACCAATTGAAACTCGTCAAATTATGCTACAAACGGGGATGCGTGCGCCCATGGGCATAAAAGTGTCTGGCCCCGATTTGCGAACCATCGAAGCCTTTGGAAAAAAATTAGAAGAAATTTTGAAACAAGTTCCCGATATCAAAACCCAAGCCGTCTTTGCAGATAGAGTCGTAGCTAAACCTTATTTACACCTCAATCTCAATAGGGAAGCTTTAGCGAGATATGGATTGAGCATCGATGAGGTTCAGGATTATATTTCAATTGCTATTGGAGGTCAAACCCTTACTCAAACGGTCGAAGGCCGAGAACGCTATGCCGTTCGTGTTCGTTATCCTCGAGAGTTAAGAAATACCCCTGATGCTATTGAAAACATGCTAATCTCCACATCTTCTGGCACTCAGGTTCCTTTGGGAGAGCTTGTCGATATTGAATACGAACCCGGTCCTCAAATGATCAAACGCGAAGATACGTTCTTGAACTCCTATGTGCTCTTCGATCGCGCCGAGGGCGTTGCCGAAGTCACTGCCGTGGAGTCTGCGAGAGACGCCATTCTTACTGAAATCAACAACGGCAACCTAAAAGTGCCAAGTGGTGTCAGCTACAGATTTGCAGGAAGTTTTGAAAATCAAGTCCGTTCTGAAAAACGCTTGTCACTTATCATACCAGTGGTTTTCGTGGTGATTTTTTTAGTTCTGTATTTTCAATTTAAGTCGTTGCGCATCAGTTTGATGGTCTTTTCTTCTATCGCCTTAGCCTTTAGTGGTGGATTTATCATGTTGTGGCTTTACGGTCAGGATTGGTTTTTTAATCTAAGCTGGTTTGGAGAAAACCTTCGAGATATTTTTCAAATAAAAACCATCAATTTAAGTGTGGCCGTTTGGGTGGGATTTATTGCTTTATTTGGAATTGCCACCGATGATGCCGTATTGATGGCAACCTACTTGAGGCAATCATTTAAAGCCAACCCCACCAAAACCAAGGCAGAGTTGCGTGAAGCCGTGATGGAAGGCGGGCTAAAAAGGATTCGACCTGCCGTCATGACTTCAGTCACTACCGTGATTGCTCTTTTACCCGTATTATCGTCCACCGGTAAAGGCTCAGACATCATGGTGCCTATGGCGATCCCAGCTTTTGGAGGCATGTTGATGGCGAGTTTGACTTACTTCTTACTACCGATTTTATTTTACATCGTTTACAGCAGAGCCTTAAAAAACAGGTCTGAAATTGATCTCAACTGAATTTCATAAAAGATACATCTATGTTTAAAACAGAACATATAACACCCATTGGAAGCTCAACTCAACTTTTGTTGGTTGGCGTTATGCTATGCTTTGGAATCAACCTGAAAGCACAAAGCCTTGAAGAATTAAAAACGATAGCTGCGGAAAATAATTTACAACTGAAAGCCCAATTCAAAGCTTTTGAAGCCGAAATGGAAGGGGTGACGCAGGCCAAATCCTGGCAAGACCCCAATCTGAGTTTTGGCTACTTCATCAGCCCTATTGAAACCCGAGTAGGTCCGCAAATCGCCAGATTTTCGCTCACACAAATGCTACCCTGGTTTGGCACCTACAAAGCTAAAGGTGACATCGCAGCTTACAGAGCAGAAGCTGAATTTGAAAACTTCCAGGATCAAAAATTGAAGTTGTTTTTAGAAGTCGCCAAGCAGTATTACGATCTTTCGGCTTTAAGACACATCGAAGCACTTGAAGCCAAACAGCTTCAAATTCTGAATGAGTTGAAATCGATTGTAGAAGCGAATTATGAAAACAATCAGGCGAATTTGGTTGACGTCTTGAGAGTTGAACTCCAAATCGACGAACAAATGAGCGTCATTCAGATTTTGGATGACCAAGACCAGGCTATGGTAGTTCAACTTAACCAGTTGATGAACCGAGCGCTAAACACGCCTATCCTAATTTCTGATCCACAGTATATTCTGGAACAAAAGGAATTTCAGCCCATCGATACGATATCTAAAAATCATCCGCGACTGGAATCTATTCGGAAGCTTCAGAAATCTAACAAAGCTGAACGTCTGCTTGCTCGGAAACAAGCCCTGCCACAATTTGGTCTCGGCCTGGATTATGCCATCATTCAAGATCGCAATGTGATGAATGCAGATGCTGGACAAGATGCGCTCATGCCTATGCTTTCTTTAAGTCTGCCTATTTTTGGAAAGAAGAATGCATCCAGAAAAAAAGCAGCTTCGCTTCAAGGCGAATCTCTGCAATTTCAGTTGGAACACGAGAGAACTAAACTTGAAACCGAAATTCAGGTGGCTCAATATAAACAACATGAACTTTTAAGCCTTCTGGATTTATATAATGAGCAACTGCTGAAATTAGAGGACATTTTAAGGCTTTCAGAAGTAGCTTTATCTAATGCATCTGTGGGAATAGAAGAACTATTAGACTTACAGGAAGAGCGGTTGCTTTACGAGAAGCAACGAACCAAAACTTTAGCAAACCTTTTAAAGACCAGCGAAACTATACGTTACCTCACTTCAAATACAGACTTATGAAAACACAATACAAATATTATTTAGGATTTTTACTACTATTTATCATAGGTGTACTAATAGGTGCATCATTTGCAAACGATTATTCGAAAGAAAAACTTCACGATCACTCACAATTACAGGCTGAAGGACAGGTTTGGACTTGTTCTATGCATCCTCAGATTAGAAATGAAGAACCAGGCGATTGCCCTATTTGTGGGATGGACCTCATACCCGCTAGTCAAATGGACGAAACCCTAGACCCAAATGCCATCAAAATGAGTAAAACAGCCAGGAAACTGGCTCAGGTGGAAACCATAGTGGTGGGAAGTCAAACTAGCGGGTCAAGCTTAAACTTATCTGGTCGTTTGGAAATCAATCAAGATAAAACTTCAACAATGACGGCAAATTTTAAAGCCAGAATTGAAAAGCTTTACGTCAATGATGAAGGTGAGCAGGTCCAAAAAGGCCAGGTGATTGCCGAATTGTATGCGCCTGAAATTCAAATCCTCAAGGAAGAATTGGAGTTGGCGAACAGTCAAGAGAATGAAGCGCTTATTGAAAGTATCGCTACTAAAATTTCAAACTACGAATTATCTATTAATGATGTTCAGTCGATGAAGAATGGAAGGTTGAAGTTGACCTCACCCGTTAGTGGATACGTTACTGCTTTGAAGGTGAAACAAGGGGATAATGTCAGTGCCGATCAAAACCTCATGACTATCGCCGACCTGTCATCACTTTGGGCGGTTCTTGATGTTTATGAAAGCAGCCTAAAAAGCATTAAGGTAGGAGATCAACTCAACATTACTATTCCTAACGAGGAGAATGTCACAGGAAAAGTCACTTTTTTTTCCCCAGTTTTGGATGAGAATTCCAGATCAGCCAAAGCAAGAGTAGTGATTCAGAACCCGAATCGCACTTTAAAACCGGGTGTATTCATAACGGCAGACTTGTACAACTCAACATCTAAAACTGCAACTGAGGAATCGCTGATGATTCCAAAATCGGCATTGCTTTGGACCGGGAAACGCTCAGTTGTCTATCTTCAACTGGACAATAAAAGCGGGGTTTATTTTAAAATGATAGAAGTTGAAACCGGCAAAACTTCATCAGATTATATTGAAATCACATCAGGTTTAAAATCAGGAGATGAGATCGTATCTCAGGGCGCCTTCAGTATAGATTCTGAAGCTCAACTCGCAGGCAAGCCTAGCATGATGAATCCAAAAGTTGAACCTCAGAAAATTAAAATTTCAGAGGAAAGTGTTTCAGAACAAACACAGGTAGTCAAACAACTCATCAATCGCTATACGAATTTAAAAGAGGCTTTGGTTTTAAGTGATTTTCAGGCTTCGCTTTCAGCTTATAGACAAGTGAATTCATTGCTAGCAGAATTGAATATCGATGACATTAAGGCTACAGAACAGATCAAAACTATCGATGAACTTCGAGAAGAATTCATTTTGCTTTCTGAAGAAATGATTGCCATTGCCCAGACGTCTAATCCAACCGGTAGCAAACTTTATGTACAGCGATGTCCTATGGCCGATAGAGGAGAAGGCGCCCGATGGTTGAGTTTTTCCAATCAGATTAAAAACCCTTACTATGGTGATGCGATGTTGAAATGTGGAAGTGTTGTAGATTCTATACAATAAGTAACTTTGCAATCTATATCAAAATTGAAGGATGATGACGCATACGTATAAAGTTTCGGGAATGACCTGTCAGCACTGCCGAGCCAGTGTGGAAGACAGCATAAAAAAATTAGAAAATGTCACCTATGTGAGTGTTGATTTAGAGGCGGAAGAGGCCAAAATTGATATGGAACAACATATCGACGTTGAGACCCTTCAAGAGGCTCTTAAAGATAAATATACCATTTCCAAGCAATCCGATTTTGAGACCAAATCCGGAGAAAACATTCAGGAACAATCCAAAGTTCAGCAGCTGTTTCCTTTGTTTTTAATTTTTGGCTATATCACTATTGCTTCTGTCCTCTTGAACTATAGTAACTGGGAACTCAGTAGCTTTATGTTCGATTTTATGGGTCTGTTCTACATTGTATTCAGCTTCTTTAAATTTTTGGACTATACTGGATTTCCCGATTCATTTAGAATGTACGATCCGTTGGCCAAAGCCTTACCAGCCTACGGTTGGATTTATCCTTTTATAGAAACAGCCTTGGGTTTGATGTTCCTTTTAAGGTTCGAAATTGATATTGCTTTGGTGGCTACCATTGTCGTTTTAGGAATCACTACCATTGGAGTAACTCGATCATTATTTTCCAAAAAAGTGATCAAATGTGCCTGTTTGGGAACGGCGCTAAATTTGCCGATGACAGAAGCCACGTTTATAGAAAACACCATCATGCTGGTGATGGCAATTTGGATGTTACTAGTTTAAATTTCTTTATTCTTCGTGTTCTTTGTGCCTCCGTGGTTGAAAAACTCACCACAAAGTCACAGAGGACACAGAGAAAATCTTTATGTTAAGTTTAAAACGGCAGTTTCAGTTGCTCCTCTTTAGGAATAGATGTTGAATTAATTGTTTTTTGATCTTCTGTGTTAAGATTAGATAATGAAATCCCCAACAATCTTATGGAATCTTTGATAGGTTCTTGATAAAGCAAAGCTTTGGTTTCTTCCATGATCAAGGCCTTAGAGGCGATAAACAGCTTTAAGGTTTTGCTTCGGGTTTGTACGCTGAAGTCGCTGTATTTCAGTTTCAAAGTGATGGTTTTTCCCGCGACTTTGCTGTTTTGAAGTCGGCGTTCCACTTCCTCGGCAATGTCTTCCAGCTTTTCCAACATATATATTTCCGAAGAGATATTTTCAGAAAAGGTGCGCTCGGCGCCGAGAGATTTCCTTATGCGGGTTGGCTTCACTTCGCTTAAATGAATGCCGCGAACCACGTTGTAGTAATGAGAACCACTCTTCCCAAAATACTCCTGAAGATACTCGAGCGATTTTAACTTGAGGTCAGCACCCGTAAAGATACCCAAACGGTACATTTTATCTTGCGTCACTTTCCCAACGCCATAAAATTTACGAATATCCAATTCTTCTAAAAACTCGATTACCTCTTCGGGCGGAATAGTCTTTTGCCCATTAGGTTTATTGATGTCACTAGCGATTTTTGCGATAAACTTATTGATGGAGATGCCCGCCGAAGCATTGAGTCCAGTTTTAGTTTTGATTTTCTCTCGAATTTCCCTGGCCAAGACCGTTGCACTGGGGAAGTCAAATTTATTGACGGTCACATCCAAATAAGCTTCATCCAGGGAGAGCGGTTCTACCAAATCGGTGTATTCAAAGAAGATTTTACGAATGCGTTGTGAAATTTCTTTGTAACGGTCGAAACGAGGCCTCACAAAAATCAAGTGCGGACATAGACGAGCAGCCTGTCGACCACTCATGGCACTTTTGACGCCGTACTTTCTGGCCTCATAACTGGCAGCCGCTACCACACCGCGTTTGGAACTACCGCCAACCGCCAGGGCTTTTCCCTGCAAACTGGGATCGTCCAGTTGCTCTACAGAGGCATAGAAGGCATCCATATCGACGTGAATAATTTTGCGGAGATGATCTCGAAAATCCATGTACAAAAATAGGGAATGCACTGCAAAAATTGCTTAGTGCCCTCTGTGACTTTGTGATTCTATTTTATTACAGCTACTCTAAAATAACCAAGAAATTGCGTTGAATTTAAATTCCTTTTGGGATGGCTTCGATCAATTGTCGTGTATAGTCTTTTTGAGGACGGGCATAAACCGCATCGGCTTCGCCACGTTCCACGATTTTACCCTGATGCATAACCAGTAATTGATCGGCCATGTATTTGACCACCGCCAAATCGTGAGAAATAAAAATATAGGTAAATCCAAAATCAGTTTTCAATTCGTTGAGTAAGTTCAATACCTGCGCCTGCACCGAAATATCCAGCGCTGATACCGACTCATCGCAGATAATCAATTTAGGTTCCACGGCGATGGTTCTCGCAATCCCGATGCGTTGGCGCTGGCCTCCACTAAATTCATGGGGATAGCGATCAAAATGCGCGCTTGATAAACCTACCCGCTCTAATAGCGCGATGGTTTTTTGTTTTCTGGACTCAGCATTACCGTACAAGCCATGAACTTTCATGGGCTCCATGATGGCCTTGCCTACCGAAAGCCTGGGATTCAAGCTGGAAAACGGATCCTGAAAAATCAGTTGAATGTCTTTTCGCAACTGACGTAATGCCTCACCTTTCAATTGAGTAATCGATTTATCCTGATATAAAATGTCGCCCTCAGTCGGGTCATCCAGCCTTAAGATGGCGTTCCCAAGCGTGGATTTTCCACAGCCAGATTCACCAACCAGTCCTAAAGTTTCACCTTCATAGAGTTTAAAACTCACATCATCTACCGCATTCACCTTTTCAGTATTTGCAAACCAACCCGCTTTGGAAATAAAGGTCTTCTTCACGTTTCTTACTTCAAGCAAAGGTGGTTTGGAGTAAATGAGTTTGTGTCTTTTTTGTCTTTCTTCTGAAGTTTCCACTTCAGAGTTTGGAAGTTCCTGCATATAATCTTTAACCGTAGGCAAAGCTTTAAGCCGATGTCTAGTAGAAGGCTTAGAGGCTAAAAGAGCCTTGGTGTATTGGTGCTGGGCATTTTTGAAAATAGAAACGACATCGTTTTGCTCCACGATTTCTCCCTGATACATCACTGCCACCCGATCTGCTAGTTCTGAAACCAAAGCCAAATCATGAGAGATAAAGATGATACTCATTTCAGTTTCCTCTTGAAGGGATTTGAGCAGTTTCAAAATGTCTTTTTGAACAGTTACATCTAGCGCAGTGGTTGGCTCATCGGCAATAAGAATTTTGGGCTTGCAGGCAATGGCCATCGCGATCATCACGCGTTGCTTTTGGCCGCCACTAATCTCGTGTGGATAACTTTTGAATATCGCTTCTGGTCTGGGAAGCTTAACTTTTTTAAAGAGATCTAACACCTCCTGCCTGACTTGTGATTTGGACAATTTTTTATGCTGAATCAAAACCTCCTCGACCTGAGTGCCGCAACGCATGGAGGGGTTCAGCGAACTCATAGGCTCCTGAAATATCATCGAAATTTCATTCCCTCGAATCTGTTGAAATTGCTTTTCGCTACAGGTGATAAGCTCCTGGTCTTGAAACATAATGCTGCCCTCTACTTTTGCTTTCTCACCTAATAAGTCCAAAATGGATAAGGTAGATACTGATTTTCCTGAGCCAGACTCCCCTACGATTCCCAGAATTTGGTTGGGCTGCAACTCAAAGTTGAGGTTTTTGATGACATGGGCATCACCGAAGTGAATGTGAAGGTTTTTAATGTTTAGCATTACACCGAGATAAGTTCATGGTCTTCCAGAAGTGGTTCCAGACGCAGTTTTAAAATCACCTGCGCTACCGCAATAACGTCCTTTTCGCAGTAGGTCACAATTCTATCGATGTCTTTTTCTTTATAATACACATCCCGGACCTGGCTACCGTCTATATCGTCTTTAGGGGAAGGAATATTAAACAATTCGGTGAGCAACTTTAAGGAGGTGTAGTGTTTGTAATCCCCGAATTTCCATAATTCCAAGGTATCGAGATGAGGAATTTCCCAGGGTTTTTTCCCAAAGAGTTGAAGTTTTTCTGGCAGCGAAATTCCATGAATAAGCATACGCCTGGCGATATAGGGGAAGTCAAATTCCTTGGCATTATGCCCGCACATGAGGTGTTGAGGTAAGCTGAAATAATCTTCTACAAGGAATTTAAAGCGTTTTAATAAATCTTCTTCTTCACCAAAAAAGCTAGTGGTTCTGAATTTGCGTTCGCTGCCTTTAAAATTAAAGTAACCCACTGATATACACACGATCTTCCCAAACTCCGACCAGATGCCCGCCCGATCATAAAACTCTTCTGGAGTAAATTCCTCTTTGCGTTGATATTGCGTTTTATCGGCGTAAAGTTTTTGTTTGACCGGAGACAAGTCTTCAAAGGCGTCCTCTTCCGGGACGGTTTCTATGTCCAGAAAAAGAATGTGTTCTAAGTTGAGTTGGTGGAGCATACTTAGGATGTAATTTAAGGATAACTAAGTTAGGAATTATTTGAAGAAATTGGAATTTAAATTGTACTCTAAACGATTGTTCTAGTCAATTTCAAGATTAGATCAATTATCCTCAACCCAAACCTCTGTATTTCAAAAAATAAACTTACTTTTGCACCTCATTATTAATAACGGGAGTCGGGAACTCCAAAATTTAATTTTTTATGCCAGTTAAAATAAGATTACAAAGACACGGTAAGAAAGGAAAACCTTTCTTCTGGATTGTTGCTGCAGACGTACGTGCAAAAAGAGATGGTAAATACCTGGAGAAATTAGGGATTTACAATCCTGTAACTCAACCTGCCACCATTGAGCTAGACGTAGATTCGTCTGTAAAATGGTTAAGAAACGGGGCACAACCTACAGATACTGCAAGACGTATTTTATCTTACAAAGGCGCTATGATGAAAAAGCACTTGCTTGCAGGTGTGGACAAAGGAGCGCTAACGGAGGAAGAAGCAGAGAAGAAATTCCAAGCTTGGTTATCTGAAAAGGAAGATAAAATATCAACATCTGCTGATAAAGCTGCTAAAGCTAAAGAAGCAGAAAAACAAAAAGCCTTAGAAGCAGAACGCGAAGTGAATGCGAAGCGTGAAGCTGAAGCGAAAGCTGCACAGGAAGAGGAAGAAGCAAAAGCAAAAGAAGAAGCAGAGACGAAAGCTGCTGCAGAAGCGGAAGCCGAAGCTCCTACTGAAGAAGAAGCTACCGATGAAGCTGCTTCTAAAGAAGACACTAAAAAAGAGGACTAATCAAGTTTAGATTACGATGACGAAAGACCAGTGCTTTTATTTAGGTCACATCGTGAGTAAATTTAGTTTCAAGGGGGAGTTGCAAATCAAACTCGATACCGACGAACCTGAACTCTATGAACATCTGGAATCAATTTTTGTGGATTACCGCAATAAATTGATTCCTTTTTTTGTGGAAAAATCTAACCTGCAGAAAAGCAATCTACTCCGCGTCAAACTTGAAGAAGTCGATGAAGAAGCTGATGCGGATGATCTTCTCAAAAGGGATGTTTACTTACCTCTTACAGAACTACCGCCACTTGGTGAGAACAAGTTTTACTATCACGAAATCATCGGCTATAAAGCTATTGATGCTTCCAAAGGTGAAATTGGTGAGATTAAGTTTGTGAACGATCAGACTATGCAGGCACTTTTCTTTATTGATTTCAACGGCAAAGAAATCATTATCCCTGTCAATGATCGATTCATTACCAAAGTAGACAAGGACGAGAAGATTATCTATTTTGAAACGCCAGAAGGCCTTATCGATATGTATCTGGAGGAATAAATTAAAAATTAGGAATTTTGAATTTAAAATTGATTTAAATCATATTATCCTAATGAGAAAATAGATTCTCAAGTCCCAATATTTCAGCTTGTCTTTATTCCTGATTCCTGACTCTTGTTTCTATGTCCTTTTTTCTAAGCTCTTTTTTTTCTACTGCTTTTCTTTATTTGCTCTCAACTGTCAGTTCAAGCTATTCCGCTTTGCGTCCAGTTTCAAGAACACCAAAACTAAGATTAGGAATCCCCAAAGTCCAGAACCACCATAACTAAAAAAAGGTAAGGGTATCCCTACAGTTGGGAATAAACCTATCACCATTGCAACATTTACAAAAAAGTGAACGAAAATCACTGACATGACGCAGTAGCCATACACCCTGCTAAACTGACTTTTTTGACGCTCGGCCAGATGGAATAGCCTTAGGATTAATAAGGTGAATAGTATAACTACCAGACTAGTCCCTATAAATCCCCATTCCTCACCAACCGTACTAAAAATATAATCGGTATGTTGTTCTGGAACAAAACGCCCCTGAGTTTGGGATCCTTTTAACCAGCCTTTGCCAGTCCAGCCGCCACTACCGATGGCTACTTCACTTTGATAAAGGTTAAAGGCAGAACCTTTAATGTCATTGGTTTCCCCGATGAGGACATCAAATCGTTCTTTTTGATGCGGCAGCAATACCGAATTCAGAATAAAATTGACAGAATAAGAAAATCCCACTCCAAAGAAAAAGGCCAAGAAATACTTCCACAACTTTGGCTTTTTTCTCCTATTGAACAGATACACGATAATCAATAAGACTGTAAAAATGGGTGCAAAAATTATAAACCCAAATTTTAGTGTTAGCATAAACACAGCTGCTGCCATAAATCCTGTGCTGATATAGGCATGCGGTAGACCTTCTCTGTAAAGCGGAATGACAAAGGATAAATAGATGAGAGCACTTCCCGCATCGGGTTGTAACATGATGAGTAATAGAGGAAGGCCAATAATAGCAAAGGCTTTGAGTTGATTTGTAATTTTCTTTAAATCACTCCCAAAATCACTGATGTATTTGGCTAAGGCAAGAGCGACGACTGTCTTAACAAATTCTGCAGGCTGTAAACCAAAGGCTCCGAAAGAATACCAGGCGGTTTGACCTGCAATGGTTTTTCCAAATACAAAAAGACCTAAAAGAGACACTATTCCTATAACATAAAACACACTGGCAAAGCGTTCAAAAAACTTACTCTCCAGGGCTAAAACAACCACTGAGATGATGATTCCCAAGCCTATAAAAAGCAGTTGTCTTCCATAAATCTTAGTAAAATCCAGGACGGGTTCTTCCGGACTGATGTAGGTTGTGGAGTAAATATTAGCCCAGCCAAACCCTATGAGAACTGCTACGATAAGAAGGGTTAGCCAATCAACTTGCACTAAGGTTTTAGGCATATTTACTGGTTGATTTTAAAAGGTTCTCCAGAGTAAGGCTTAGCGTATTCATCTTCAAGCGTATGGTCCAGAATCCAGCGCTCTAAATCTTTACGCTCAATGTTTTCTTTGAGGTATTTCTCAATCATTAAGCTAGAAATACGTCCGGCGTATCTAGAGCCCCAGTAACCATTTTCTACAAAAACGGCTAAGGCAATTTTTGGATTCTCTTTGGGGGCAAACGCCACAAAGATGGAATGATCGGTAAGTTGCATACGCTCTCCATCAATTTTAACGTAATTTTCTGCAGTCCCCGTTTTTCCACAAACCTCTATTCCTGGTACTCTTAAAAAGGATGCGGTTCCATAATTAAATACATCGTGCATTCCCTGTATGATGGGCTCAAAATGTTTTTTGTCGATAGTCGTCACCTGCTTAGTGGTGTATTTTTCCTCTTGAACTGGTTGGTCATCTATAGATTTGATGATATGGGGGCGATAAAACCAGCCTTTGTTAGCAATGGCTGCGGTAGCATTGGCCAATTGTATGGGAGTGGTGAGCACCTCTCCTTGTCCTATGGCATTAGAAAGGGTTGCACTGGCGTACCATTTATAAGTAGGAAAATCGTAAGCCTTATTGTAATACTCAGCATCGGGTAAGAGTCCAGCCCTTCCTACAGGTAAATCATAACCTAAATAGTCCCCAAGGCCAAAGCTAGACATGTGTTTATTCCATACATCTATGCCTTTTTGTGGAGTATCGTATTTTTCAATGGTTCTTCTATACACCTGAGCAAAATAAGAATTACAAGAGTGGGCAATACCTGTGATCATCTGAACTGGACTTGGATGATGGTGGCAGCCCATGCGTCTTCCCCTGGCATAAGTATAACCCCCGTTACACCTGAATTTTTCTTCTAAACCAACCACTCCTTCCTGTAGAGCCACCAGCCCAGTTAAGGCTTTAAAGGGTGAGCCAGGGGCATAAATGGCCTGCAAGGCTCTGTTGTAAAGTGGTTTTTGAATCGTATCGTAATATAATTCAGTAAAATTTCTCGAACGCTTTCTACCCACCAATAAATCGGGATCGTAAGAAGGAGCAGTTACCAGGGTCAGTATTTCTCCAGTACTTGGTTCTATAGCTACGATGCCCCCTCGTTTTCCTTGCATCAATTTTTCACCATAAGCCTGAAGCTTAGAATCGATTGTCAATTGCAGGTCGCTTCCTTTTTTAGATAGGGTGTCAAATTTCCCTTCTTTAAAAGGCTTGATGTTTTTGTTGTGGATGTCTCTTAAGTAATGTTTTACACCACGCTCTCCTCGCAGCTCTTCTTCATATTGTTCCTCGACGCCTTGTTTACCTCTCAAGTCTCCGGATTGATAATAAGGGTTTTGAGCGATTTCCCTGTCTCCAACCTCAGCGATGTAACCTAAAATATTGGCACTATGATCGACATTATAATCTCTCAGGGCTCGTTTCTGAATATAAAAGCCGGGATACTTATGCATTCGTTCCTGTAAAAAGGCGTATTCTTTTTTGGTAAGCTGCGGTGTGATAACCGAGGCTAATCTAGGTGAGTATCGCCAGGCTTTTTCGAGCTGAGTCTTAAGGCGATCTGGAGAAAGTTTTAACAAGCTGGCTAGTTCCAGAGTGTCAAATTCTTTAACCTCAAGCGGAACAGCCATCACATCGTAGGCCGGCTGGTTTCCAACCATCAGTTCCCCATTACGATCGTAGATGTAGCCTCGTTGGGGGTAGTCATAAACTTTTCTTACCGAAATATTGGTAGAGACTTCATCATAACTTTCGTCAAGAATTTGTAGATAAAACAATCGAATTAAGAAGAGGAAGGCGGTAAAGCTTACAAGTATGATAGGGAGCAACTTTCTCATTTACTGTTCTTTCTAATCAAATTTAAGGTGATTATACTTAATAGAATACTGAAAATTGAAGAATAAATAATTTTTTCTATCAAATAAATTAAATGATTAAAGCTAAAGATTTCTAGTAAGAAAAGAACGCTATGGTGTATAAAGATCATTAGGGTAACGTAAACTAATCGAGACTTAAAAGGGGCATCGTAAAACTTTAAGGTTTGATTGTCGTAACTCAAACCGAAGGCATTTCGAAGTAAAATTGGTCTTATGTAAGCAATAGTTAATGTTGCAGCGGCATGGATGCCTCCGCTATCTTCAAAAAAATCAATAAAAATTCCTAAGGCAAAAGCGAGAAATAGTTTTTGAACGGAACCAATATTGAAGGGCAATAGGATAATTAACAGGGGATAAATATAAGGGTTGATATAACCAAAAATTTCAAAGTGGCTTAAGATCAATACCTGAACCAAAACCAGAACAATAAACCTAATGATATTAATCAAATACGTCTTCATCTAAGGCTGCTCTTGGTTTAATAGTTCAAAGGCTTCATCTTGTTTGGTATTTTCAATGACGTAGATATGCTTCAGATTGGTCATGTCATTAAAAAGCCTGACTGAAATCGAATAGTAGCCAACGTTTTCATCAAGTTCAAATTCATCTATTATACCAATAGGTATATTTTCTGGAAACACCAGAGAGCGCCCACCAGTCGATATTGTGTCTCCTTTCTTAACAGGCGCAGATCGAGGAACATCCACAAGTTTCATTACATTTGGATCTTTTCCGTCCCAGGTTAAGGTTCCAAAATGGAATGTCTTTTTCAATTTAGCATTGATTGAAGTATTTGTATTTAAGATGGAGATCACTCTCGAAAAGTTCTGGCTCACATCCTGTATAATCCCAACCACACCCTTGCTGGAAATTACACCCAAGTCTTGCTTAATACTGTCTTTGAGTCCTCCTTCAATCAATAAAAAGTTATCGATTTTATCGTAGTTATTAGAAATTACCGTCGATTTCTGTACTCTGTAGAGGCTGTCCTCAATAAACTCTAAATCATTCGGTAATGAATCCTGAACCGATTTAGAATTGTAAAGAATATTTCTTAGAGTCTTATTTTCTTCAGAAAGTATTTCATTTTGGGTTTTTAAATCGAAATATTGAGAAACACTTTCAGAAGTCCCCAGGACATTACCTGTTATAAAATTTGCTGAAGAAATGAATTTACTATTATGATACGTATGAGCATTGAAGGTAAGGCCTAAGGCAACAGTCATCAATACGATAAACACCAAACCCGTCTTATTTTTGATAAGAAATAATAAGATTTGCTGCATAGCTTAATTCTATTTTAGAAGGACAGCTTTATATCTTACCAAATCTTTTAGAGTAATTCCAGTTCCCCTTACAATAGCTCTTAAAGGATCTTCAGCAATATAGACAGGCAGATCTGTTTTTTGAGATAAACGTTTATCTAGACCTCTTAGCATGGATCCACCGCCAGCGAGATAGATTCCTGTGTTGTAAATATCTGCAGCTAATTCTGGTGGGGTCTGAGAGAGCGTCTCCATGACCGCATCTTCGATTCTAAGAATAGATTTATCCAGTGCTTTTGCTATTTCTCTAAAAGAAATATCCACCTGTTTTGGTTTTCCAGTGAGCAAATCTCTTCCCTGAACACTCATGTCCTCAGGAGCGGTTTCCAAATCTTCTGTAGCCGAACCAATTTGTATTTTTATCTTTTCTGCTGTACGTTCTCCAATAAATAGGTTATGCTGTGTACGCATGAAATAAATGATATCATTGGTAAAAACATCTCCTGCAATTTTTACTGACTTGTCGCAAACAATTCCTCCTAAAGCAATGACTGCAATTTCGGTAGTTCCTCCCCCGATGTCAACGATCATATTTCCTTTGGGCTGCATGATATCTACTCCAATACCTATGGCCGCCGCCATTGGTTCGTGAATCAAATACACTTCTTTTCCATTCACACGTTCTGCAGAATCTTTTACCGCTCTCATCTCTACCTCGGTAATTCCACTCGGAATACAAATCACCATTCTAAGCGAGGGTGTAAATAAGCGCTTCTTAAGCGCTGGAATTTCCTTGATGAACATACTGATCATCTGCTCGCTCGCATCGAAATCTGCAATAACTCCGTCCTTTAAGGGACGAATCGTTTTTATATTTTCATGGGTTTTACCCTGCATCATAGAGGCCTCTTTTCCTACAGCAATGATTTTACCGGTTAAGCGGTTTCGGGCCACAATGGAAGGGCTATCTACGACTACCTTATCGTTATGAATAATCAAAGTGTTAGCGGTTCCAAGGTCGATAGCGATGTCTTCAGTTAGAAAATCAAAAAATCCCATGTGCGTATTATTTATGAAGGATAAAGTTAATTATTTAATGCTTAAAATGACGTGTTCCTGTCATTACCATAGAAATTTTATTTTCGTTACAATAATCGATGCTTAACTGGTCTTTAATAGAGCCTCCGGGCTGGATGACAGAAGTGATTCCAGCTTTACCTGCAATTTCTACACAATCTGGGAATGGAAAGAAAGCATCACTGGCCATGACCGCATTTTTAAGATCGAATTTAAAGTTGAGCGCTTTTTCAATAGCATGTTCTAAGGCATCTACTCTGGAGGTTTGACCAGTACCACTAGCCAGAAGTTGCTTATCTTTCGCTAAGACGATAGTATTGGACTTAGTGTGTTTGCAGATTTTTGAAGCAAATAACAGATCTTCCGTTTGTTCGTCGCTTGGCGCTAAAGTCGTTGCTGTTTTAAGATCAGCTTTCGCATCAGTTTTAATGTCGCGGTCCTGAACTAAGACCCCGTTAAGACAGGTTCTGACGATTTTATCGTCAAATTGAGTGATCTTTTGAACCAGTAGTATTCTATTTTTCTTTTGAGTCAAAATAGTTTTGGCGTCCTCGCTAAAGCCAGGGGCGATGACCACTTCACAAAACAAGTTGTGAATCTCTTCGGCTGTCGCTTTATCAATTTCAGTATTAGCGATGAGAATTCCTCCAAAAGCTGAAACGGGATCTCCGGCTAAGGCATCTAAGTAAGCTCGATGTATAGTTTCTCTTTGCGCCAGGCCACAGGCATTGTTATGTTTTAAAATGGCAAACGTGGGAGCTTCATCGGTAAACTCAGACATTAAATTGACGGCGGCATCCACGTCCAATAAGTTGTTGTAAGACAATTCTTTGCCATGAAGCTTGTCGAACACCTTATCAAAATCTCCAAAGAAAAAGCCTTGTTGGTGTGGGTTTTCTCCATAACGCAGTTCAACGCCTTTGTCAAAGCTTTGCTTATGGATCGGAATCTGCTCCGAAGTATTGAAGTAATTAAAAATAGCAGTATCGTAATGCGACGAAATTTGAAAAGCTTTGGCTGCAAAATTCTTTCGCTCGGCAAGTGTAGTTGTTCCTTTGGAGGTATTCAAAATATTTAAAAAGGGAGTGTAATCTGCCCTGGAAGAGACACAAAGCACATCTTTAAAATTTTTGGCCGCAGCTCTGATTAAAGAAATCCCACCGATATCTATTTTTTCGATGATATCCTGTTCATCTGCCCCTGAAGCTACGGTATCTTCAAACGGGTATAGGTCTACGATAACGAGATCGATTTGAGGGATGTCAAATGACTTCAATTCTTCCTGATCCTGAGCGTTATCGCCACGATTTAAAATCCCACCAAAAACTTTAGGGTGTAAGGTTTTGACGCGTCCTCCAAGAATGGATGGGTAAGAGGTAATATCTTCTACAGGAATAACGTCAATTCCAAGATCCTTTATAAATTTTTCTGTTCCACCAGTGGAGTAAATTTGCACACCAAGCTGATCCAACTTTTCAACAATTGGTTGTAAGCCATCTTTGTGAAAAACAGAGATCAAAGCTGATTTAATTCCTTTGTCTTGAGCCATTTTTGAGATACGTTTTTAGATGCTGCAAAAGTAGGACTTTGTTAAGGAATAACTAATTGTTGTTTCTCAATTATTTATAAAAAAAGTAAAGACCTCACAGTCCCAAAGTTTCGGGACTGTGAGGTCTTTTTCAAAATAACAAGACTATACTTTGAATTTACACAATCATTCCTGCAGCAACTGTTTCTTTAGTGGACTCATCAACAAGAATAATACTACCAGTATTGCGGTTGTCTCTATAGCTGTCCAGCATCAAACGATGTGAGGTCTTTAGTTTTATGCGAGCAATATCATTCATTTTTAGATCCTTGTCTTCATCATTTCTTTTGAAGGTGTTGACATCCATTTTGTACACCACTTCCTTGATCACGGCTTTTTGCTCATTAGAGGTGTGCATGATGCTATACTTGGTTCTTGGTTTTACTGGTGAATTATTCAACCAGCATAGCATCACATCAAATTCCTGAGAAAGCTCAGGTTGGTTATTCTTCTTCACAATCATATCTCCACGGCTAATGTCGATATCATCTTCCAGCGTCATAGCCACAGACATTGGTGCAAAGGCTTCTTCAACTTCTGCTTCGCCAGCATTTATGCTTTTGATTTTTGAATTGAATCCAGAAGGCAAGACCGATACTTCGTCACCAACACGATAAATGCCGCTGGCAATTCTGCCGGCATAACCTCTGTAATCTTCAAAGCCAGGACGCTGAGGTCTTAGCACAGTTTGCACTGGGAATCTCGCATCGATTTTATTGATATCACTGCTGATGTGAAGGGTTTCTAATTCGTGAAGCATTGGAGATCCTTGAAACCAGGACATGTTCTCAGACCGATTCACCACATTGTCACCATTGAGGGCAGAGATAGGAATGTAACGTACGTCTTTGATCAATAACTTAGAGGAGAACTCTTCAAACTGTTCAATAATAGAATTAAAAACCTCTTCAGAATAATCTACCAAATCCATTTTATTCACGCACACAATAATGTGAGGAATATTCAGTAAGGAGGCGATAAAGGTATGCCTCTTCGTCTGCTCGATAACGCCGTGTCTGGCATCGATGAGCACTACAGCCGCATTGGCTGTAGAAGCGCCGGTCACCATATTTCTAGTGTACTGAATATGACCAGGCGTATCGGCAATGATGAACTTTCGTTTGGGAGTGGTAAAATAACGGTAGGCTACGTCTATGGTAATACCTTGTTCTCTTTCGTCCTTAAGCCCATCAGTAAACATGGCCAGGTCTACGCCTTCAATTCCTTTTTGCTTGCTGGAATTTTCAACCGCTGCCAGTTGGTCTTCAAAAATGGACTTGGAATCGTAAAGTAATCGTCCTATAAGTGTGCTTTTTCCATCATCTACACTACCTGCAGTAGTGAATCTTAGCAATTGATTTGTATCTATTTTCATCGTATGAGTCAGTTTTGTAATCAGAATTTAAAATATTGAATTGAAAAAAGTCTAGAAGTAACCGTCTTTTTTACGGTCTTCCATGGCGGTTTCAGAACGTTTATCATCGCTTCGGTTGCCGCGTTCGGTTTCTCTCATGGTAGACACTTCTTCGACAATCTTTTCCATAGTATCCGCTTCAGATTCTATACCTCCAGTAATGGTGATATCCCCAAGGGTCCTAAAGCGTATTTTTTTCTTGACAATTTCTTCGTTAGATTCCAGAACAAGAAATTCAGAATTAGGAATCCAAGAGCCGTTTCTTTTTACGACCTCACGTTCATGAGCCAGGTAAAGTGAAGGGATTTCAATACCCTCCTTAGTGAGGTAATTCCACACGTCCATTTCGGTCCAGTTACTGATGGGGAAAGCTCTAAAATGCTCGCCTTCAAAGTACTTTCCATTTAATAAGTTCCACAGTTCCGGGCGTTGGTTCTTTGGGTCCCACTGTCCAAATTCATCTCTATGAGAAAAGAAGCGCTCTTTAGCTCTAGCTTTTTCTTCATCTCTTCGTCCACCGCCAATTGCACAATCGATTTTATGCTCTTCGATGGTGTCTAGTAGGGTGGTAATTTGCAGTGCATTACGGGTGGCGTTTTTTCCTTTTTCCTCGGCAACCCGTCCCGTGTCAATCGATTTTTGAACTGAGCCTACGATAAGATTCACCCCTAGTTTCTCCACTAAATCATCTCTAAATTGAATGGCTTCCGGAAAGTTATGGCCAGTGTCCACATGCATCAAAGCAAATGGGATTTTGGCTGGATGAAAGGCTTTTTTGGCCAAATGCGTGACCAGGATAGAATCTTTTCCACCAGAAAATAAAATGACTGGGTTTTGAAACTGAGCCCAGACTTCTCTTAAGATGAAAATGGCTTCAGACTCAAGCTCTTCTAAATAATTTAAATAATACGTGCTCATGAAATTATATTCTATGGGTTTCTTCTAAATAGCTAATGATATGCTGGACGGCTTCGTCCACTTGGGTGGTTTCAGTTTTGATATGAAGTTCTGGAGATTCTGGAGCCTCGTATGGTGCATCAATTCCCGTAAAATTTTTGATTTCTCCAGCTCTGGCCTTTTTATAGAGCCCTTTAACGTCTCGTTTTTCGCACTCTTCCAGGGAGGTTTCCACGAAAATTTCAATCAGATCCTTTTCGCCAACGATTTGTTTCACCTGCTCTCGATCAGAAATCAAAGGCGAAACGAATGCAGCGATGGTCACTATGCCAGCGTCGATAAATAATTTCCCAACCTCAGCAATACGTCTTAAGTTTTCCAGTCGGTCCTCTTTGGTAAACCCAAGTCCTTTATTGATTCCGCTGCGGATGTTATCTCCGTCCAGGGCATAGGTGCTGATGCCTTTATAGAACAACTCTTCTTCCACTTTGTTAGCAATAGTGGATTTACCAGACCCAGAAAGTCCTGTAAACCAAAGTACAAAGGACTCGTGTCCGTTGACTTTGTTTCGCTTAGCTCTGGAAATCTCATAATCGTGAATGACTATATTTTCGCTCATAGTTTAGTTTTAACGTGAAAGTATCCGTTTAGTAAATTTTCCCGGTTGTAAAGCATTTCTTCGTTGGTATCTAAGCTGATCACGTCCAATCCAACCGCTTTACAGATGGCTTGTCCAGCGGCTGTATCCCATTCCATCGTAGGCGCGTAGCGAGGATAGACATCGGCATTTCCTTCGGCGACCAAACAAAATTTTAAGGAGCTTCCTTTAGAAACAATATCCACCGGTTTGCTGTATTTCGTTTTGAGGTCTTTAATATAATCCAGAGTATCCTGATTCATGTGAGATCGGCTACCTACCACCCGAATAGGATTAGAATTCTGACTTGGTTTCAAAAGCTCAGCGTTTTTTAGCAGCGCTTCAACCGTATAATCCTGATGTGGAACTTCTACTTTATACGTGGTTTTAGAGGCTACATCTCCGACATAAAGCAAGCGTTGAGCTGGGACATAGATGACTCCAAACACAGGTCGCTGCTGATCTATCAAAGCAATGTTCACTGTAAATTCGCCGTTTTTCTTGATAAATTCCTTGGTGCCATCCAGCGGATCTACAATCCAGCACTGGCTCCAGGATTGACGGTCATTGTATTCAATTTCTTTATTTTCTTCACTTATTATGGGGAAAGAGGTGGTTTCCAAAAACGACATGATGATGGCGTTTGCCTTTTTATCGGCCAGAGTTAATGGAGACGCATCGTCTTTATATTCTACATCAAAATCCTCTTTATAAATTTCCATGATGGCTTCCCCTCCTTTTATGGAAGCTTCAATGGCTTTTATTTGGTTTTCGTTCATCAATGATGGGGTTGGTTATATGGTTTAAAATCGACTTTTTAGCCTATAAGTCAAGTAGTTGTAGTTTTTAATATAAATATTCGGCAAAAGTATATAATTTCTACCAATCTGGTAGACTATTCATTTTTGAATCCAATGAATTCTCTGTTAAATTTCTCCTGACTTTGATATAAGTTGAACGATGTTTGTCGACGATGAATGAACTTCGCCTTTTCAATTATCGTAAGTAATAAAAAACAACATGAAAACATTAAAACATTTATTCATTATATGCCTTCTTTCGTCATTAGGAACTACAGGATTTGCTCAAGATATTCATCAACATCTGCAATGGGATCAGCTGGTGAAATCTCACGTCGATAACGAAGGTAACGTTGATTATAAGGCTTTTAAAAGCAATGAAAAGGCCTTAGATGCTTACTTAAGGGTATTGGAACAAAACCCTCCAAAATTGTCCTGGACCACGAATCAAAAGAAAGCTTATTTGATCAATGCCTATAATGCTTTTACCGTAAAACTGATCGTGAAGCATTATCCGGTGGAGAGCATAAGAGCGATCGATGGCCGTTTTAGTAAACCCTTTACAACGGCTTTTGCTAAAATTGGGGATAAAGCATATTCATTAGACGATATCGAAAAAGGATTGCTTTTGAAAATGGGGGATCCCAGAGTGCATTTTGCTGTCAACTGCGCCTCAGAGTCTTGTCCAAAACTGGCCGATGAAGCTTTTCTGGCGACTACATTAGACCAGCAATTAGATCAGGCTGCTTATGACTTCGTCAATTCTGATAAAAACCAATTATCTGCTTCAGAAGTCAAATTATCAAAAATCTTTAAGTGGTATGCTTCCGATTTTGAATCTGAAGGAACATCAGTCATCCAATTCATCAATCAATATGCAGACACAAGCATCGATGAAGACGCGTCTATCGATTACTTAACCTATTCTTGGGAGCTAAACGGGCAGTAGCATCGTTTGTCTGCCATACAAAGGTTTTGATATAGTTTTGAAAGTAATGACTTCAGTATCAAAAACATCTAATAAAAACAGAGGTTAAGTTCAATGACTTTTAATGAAAAAGTCATTGACCATGATCGGATTGGATAAACTTTAGTAAATTCAGCATTCATCTGCAGATTACCCTAACTAAAATTAAAAGGTTTGAAACAAGAACACATCGTCATCATCGGAAATGGAATTGCTGGAGTGACTTTGGCCAGACATATCCGTAAGCTATCCGATAAACGGATCACCTTGATTTCTTCTGAAAGTGAACATTTCTTTTCACGTACGGCGCTTATGTACGTGTACATGGGACATATGAAATGGGATCACCTGAAGCCTTATGAAGATAAATTCTGGAAAAAAAACAGATTAGAGTTAAAACAGGCTTATGTCACTGAGGTCAACACCGACCAAAAACGACTAAAGCTGGAGTCCGGGGAGCTGTTTGCCTACGATAAACTGGTGATTGCCTGTGGTTCCAAATCCAATAAATTTGGCTGGCCGGGACAGGACGCTAAAGGAGTCCTTGGGCTTGTAAGCAAGCAGGATCTGGAAGAGCTAGAAGAATTGGCTCCCAACAACCAAGTCTGCAAACGTGCTGTGATTGTGGGTGGTGGTTTAATTGGTGTGGAGTTAGCCGAAATGCTGGCCACCAGAAATATACCCGTGACATTTCTAGTCCGTGAGCCTCATTTTTGGAATAATGTCCTGCCAGATGAAGAAGCTAAGCTCATCGACAGGCACATCCGAGAGCATCACATCGATCTTCGTTTAAGTTCCAATCTCGATGAGATTTTAACCGACGAACAGGGCAAAGTGAAAGGGGTGAAAATCAAAGAAACCGACGAAGTTGTGGACTGTGATGTCGTAGGCCTAACCCCCGGAGTTTCTCCCAATGTTGAGTTTTTGAAAAACAGTGCCATCGAATTGAATCGAGGGGTGTTAGTCAATAGACATTTGGAAACAAGCGTGACTGATGTGTACGCTATTGGTGATTGTGCCGAGCAACGCGAACCTATCGGCAACAGACCTGCGGTGGAAGCTGTTTGGTACACCGGAAGGATGATGGGAGAAACTTTGGCGCAGACGCTTTGTGGCAATCCTATGGAGTACAAACCGGGACATTGGTTTAACTCTGCTAAGTTTTTTGATATCGAGTACCAGACTTACGGCTGGGTATTTCCCAAACCTCCCGAAGGACATACCGATTTCTACTGGGAACACGAGGATGGCAAAAAATGCATCCATATCCAATACGAAAAAGGATCACGACAGTTTAAGGGTATCAATACCTTTGGAATACGACTTCGGCATGAGGTGTTTGACCACTGGCTAACCCAAAAGGCGACGGTAGATGAGGTGATTGACAACTTGAAGCTAGCTAATTTTGATCCCGAGTTTTATAAACATTATGAGAATGAGATTATCAACGTCTTTAGAACACAAAAAGCTGAAGTATAATATATGAACCAGACCTCAAAGTCCCCAAAGCTTTGGGGACTTTGAGGTCTCGAAAAAAACAAAACTTCACAAGCATCCAAAACCTGTGAGGTCTAAAAACTAAAATTATGAGTGCAAATTTAAACATGTCGGTCACCGGGAATGCTCCAGAGGCTTTGTCTATTCAACAAAAACTATCTAGTGCGCTTGGTCTTGCAGGACTTTTGATCATGAGTCTGTCTATAACCGATATCGGTTTCCAGCCCAAAACGCTCTGGTTAAGTCTGTCGTTAGGGATGGTAGCTGCGGGAATTGTTTGGTACAGCAAAGCCAGTTATGCGCATTTGCCTGAAGGCATTAAAAATGATGGGGTGTATTTTAAGTCCCTGACCAATCGGGGATTATGGGCCTATATTTTAGGTTTACTTCTCACAGGATTTTACGTGGTGCTATACTTTTACCCGAGTTTATTGGGGCTTAATAGCGAAGGGGAGAATACGGGAATCGTGGCATTGTTCGATCCGTTAAGTCAAGCCTTGAGCGGTAATCCCGCCAGCCAGTGGTTTGTGTATGGGACTCTGTATACGCTGGCTATCCTTGGTTTTGGAATTAAGTTTCTTTGGAAATACAGACATAACCGCTACCAGCGCCTAAGGACCTTTTCGGTGATGTTTTTTCAGCTGGGATTTGCCTTTATCATTCCGGAAGTTATGGCCAGACTCAATGGAGACGATTTTTCTTTGCCTTATTATAACCTGGTCAACATCTGGCCTTTGAACTATTACAACTTCGAGCAATACCGGGTCGATGAATTCATCAGCGCTGGTTCTGTAGGCATTGGCTTACTGATTTTTGGAGTGCTCTCGATTTTGGTGATTACCCCTATATTAACTTACAAATACGGTAAACGCTGGTACTGTTCCTGGGTCTGTGGCTGTGGAGGTCTGGCTGAAACTGCTGGCGATCCCTTCCGTCATTTGAGTGACAAGTCACAAAACGCCTGGAAACTCGAGCGTTGGCTGGTGCATACCGTGGTGGTATTTGTGGTGATTTCGACAACCGCTGTGGTATACTCTTATCTTAAGACCGATCAGTACTGGTTATCAGGAACGGCGTTTTTAATTAGCGTCGCTACTTTATTGACGATAGTTTTCAGTTGGGTGATGATTTACAAACGCCAAGAATTACAAAAGGATGCCAAATATGCTGCTATCGGATTCTTGGTGTTGATTCTAGCCTTAATCGGTTTACACTTTTCGGGAATGACCGATAAAATCTTTGTGTTTGAAGCAGAAACTTTAAGGTCTAGTTACGGGTTTGCGATTGGCGCGATATTTTCTGGGGTGGTAGGCGTTGGCTTTTACCCTATTTTTGGAAATCGGGTCTGGTGTCGATTTGGTTGCCCCATGGCCGCGATTTTAGGCTTTCAGCAGCGCTTGTTTTCAAAATTTAGAATCACGACCAACGGCGGGCAGTGCATTTCCTGTGGCAACTGTTCGACTTACTGCGAAATGGGTATCGACGTGCGAGCTTACGCCCAAAAAGGAGAAAATATCGTCAGATCCTCTTGTGTGGGTTGTGGCATTTGCGCTTCAGTGTGCCCAAGAGGCGTTTTAAAATTAGAAAACGACACCCCAGCTGGGCGAATCAATTCTCAGGAGGTTTTGTTAGGTAATGACGTTGATCTAATGGATTTGGTGAATCAGAACCAGAAAAACTAGTCAGCGTCTTCCAGCATTGTATAAGCCCCTTCCAGGTACTTATAAAAATCGGCGGGAAACACAGCCTTATCGGTTTTAGACGCTCGATGATGGCCTAAGCGAACGATTAACACATCATTTTTGGGATCGCCAATAACGTACTGTCCTAGAACGCCTTGCATTACGAAAAAAGGCCTACCGCCAATTTCCTCCAGCCAAAAACCATACCCGTATTCAGGATCATTTTTAAAGCGGGGTTGTATGCTTTTTTCTATAAAATTGGAGTTAAGCAGCTGCTTTCCGTTCCATTGGCCCTGATTCATGACCAGTAATCCCATTCTGGCAAAATCGCGAGCATTGGAGGCCAGGCAGCAGTAGGATTTCTCCATACCGCTTTCTTCACTGTCGAGCTGCCAGTAGGCAGGCTCTTCCATTCCCATGGGTTTCCAGAAGTTGTCGCTAAGGTAGTTGGATAAATGCTGACCAGTCGCCTTTTCTATCACCATCCCCAAAAGCTGGGTATTGCCACTGAGGTATTTAAATGCTTCTCCCGGTTGTTCGTCTACAGATAAGTCCAGGATTAACTCTCTTACATTGCTTTTGTAGTAAGCCTGGGCAGTAACCGAAAAAGGAGAGTAGTAATTTTCATTCCAATTGAGTCCAGAGGCCATCGAGGCCAGGTCGCCTACAGTGACCTGCTCGGCATATTCCCCTTTCAGGTTGGGAAAAAAGTCAGTGACCTTTTGGTCCAAACTTTCCACGTGGCCTTCTTCAATGGCTTTACCTAAAAGCAAAGTGGTAATACTTTTAGCCATAGAAAAGGAATTGGTATGCGAGTTGGGGCCATAGCCTTCAGTATAATATTCATGCCACAGCTGCCCGTCCTTAAAGATCAAATAGGCGATGCTGCCATAGGTCTCATGCGTCTGTTTCAGCTCTTCTGGCATTTCAACGCTTTTGTAATCTTCATGCTTGGCTAGGGGCTGTGGATTGGCATTCGCCACTGTCCGGTTATCAAAATAGGGATAATCGTCAATAAAGGCAGTATCATGACCGGTGAGATAAACCACGCGAACGCCTTTAAGCACATAGCCATAGCCTGTGGCATACAGTCCAATAACGATGAGGATGAGGATACCCGCCAACCATTTCAGTAACTTGAGAACTATTTTCATTCTATTGATTTTGGATAAAAATAGAAATTAGTTTTAATTATTTTAAAAAATAAATACAGACCCCTTTTAAAACCACCTGCACTGGCTAGTGAATAATTTATACTGAATTTGCTTACGTAAACTTGACGCCCTGAGATACATTGCTTAAAGCAATTGAGGAAGCTTTAAGATCCAGTTGGGATCGGCGAGGCAACTGAAGTGGAGAAGATGGCTTGTAGCTTTTATGAATATTAATATTTTTAAATTTACATAAGTTTATCCTCAACCGTATTTGTTAGGATTTAAATGTGTATGTTTATACCCACCAATCAACATAACGGGTCTTTTTACTGGAATTTTATATAATAACCTATAAAAAAGAACAAGTGGTTGAGGATATTATTAGTTATAAGCAAGTTGAAATATAATAACAATTAAAGTCTGAATAAACCGAAAAAAGACTAAAAATAGGAGTAGGTAAAAATTTAATAAATTAAAATGATTAAAAAATTTACAATTATCGCTGGCTTAGTAAGCACAGTTCTTCTCACGAGTTGCGCGGGGCATTATGGTTTAACAACCAATATTAACAATCATACAACTGAGGTTGTTTTAGCAGATAATAACTTTAAAGTTATTAGCAGTGTATCTGGTGACGCAAGCGTTACATATATTCTTGGTATCGGTGGTTTATCTAAAAAAGCATTAATAGCGGAAGCAAGAAAAGAAATGCTTGAGAAAGCAAATTTAGAAGGAAGTGCTAAAGCAATTATAAATGAAACGGTTGAAATTAAAGGGACAAGTTTCCCTTTTGTGGGAAAGAAAACTGTGACGGTTTCGGCACAAGTGATTGAATTTCTTGACTAATATTTATTCCTAAAATTACCCTGTATTTGATGTACAGGGTAATTAATTTATATCAAATCTAAGAGAGAAATTCAACTCTAAATTAGAATTACCTAAATATTTTAAATTTAACTATAAACTAAAACCTGCCTATAACAAATTATAACCGCAATCACGGCAGATTCGACAACGTTCGAATCCCTGTTTGCTGACAGGTAAATACTTGGAATTACTTAATTAAGTGCTTAACCACGCAACTAAACATACATAACGCTGTTATAAATAATTTCCGGACGAAAAAAAAGAAAATGAAATGTTTGATATGCTCCAATGAAATTTATGAGAAATATTGTTTCAAATGTCGGCAGCATCTGAAAAGTGAAAGGATTTCTACCAAATCGATTTTAGAAGATTTGTTTGGCAATCTTTTTTCATTAGAAAAATCGTTTTTTAAGAACATTAAAATTGCTTTATTAAGACCACAAAAACTTATACTAAATTATTGGAAAGGATTCAGAGGGTATTATTATAGTCCTGGCAAATTTTTAGTAATCGCATCATCTTTTTTAATCCAAATTTCTTAACATTCAACATAAAAGATGGAAAACCAAACTCTGTGATTTTAACAAGAGATAATCTGAATGTTGAAATAGAATTAAACGAGAGCGAGAAAAAACTATGAAAAGAAAGACTTTATTCCTAATCTGTGCAATTGTATCGGCGCTACTTTTTATTGGAATGCTTAGCGAAACGGATCCTAAAACTTTTTTCGGCTATTCTATAAGTATTTGGTTTTACACGGCATTTTGGCTGCTAAATACGTTTATTCTTGTAAAAGCATACCTCTCGTTACTTAAAACTGAAAAAGAAAAAAATTAAAGCTTTAGGTGGTGGACATTTGTTGACTCCAATCACATCCATATAAGTTTATCCTCAACCGTATATATTAGGATTTAAATGTGTATGTTTATACCGACCAACCAATTCAACTGGCCTTTTTACTGCAATCTTTTATGATAACCTATAAAAAAGTACAAGTGGTTGAGGATATTTACTAGTTGGGCAACATACAAAAAGCCCACCGCACAAACAGCACATTTGGTTTTTGCCGACACAAGAGCTAACGCTAAAAAAACCAAAAGAGCTGTTTTTTGCCAACGCTCTGACAGAAATTGAAAGAATAAATGACATTAGAACAATATATTGACAACTTAGACAAAAGGTACAGACTCGGAAACGCAACCGAACATACTTTTCGTGGCGACTTACAACAACTTTTGGAAAGTTTGGTGCCGACTATCAGAGCAACCAACGAACCGAAAAGACAGAGTTGCGGTGCACCTGACTACATTTTGACTAAAAAAGATATTCCTGTTGGATTTATAGAAGCTAAAGACATTGGGGACAAAGACCTTGACGGAACAAAGAAAACAGGAAACAAAGAGCAGTTTGACCGATACAAAGCTTCTCTAAACAATTTGATTTTTACGGACTACATCAACTTTCATCTGTACCGAGAAGGCGAATTCATTACAAAAATTGCCATTGCTGAAATAACCGACAAAGGCATAAAACCTTTGCCAGAGAACTTTGTAAACTTTGAAAATCTAATCAAAGACTTTTGCGTTCACGTTGGGCAAACAATAAAAAGTTCAAAAAAATTAGCAGAAATGATGGCGGGCAAAGCCCGCCTTCTTTCTGATATTATTGAAAAGTCGTTGACCAGTGATGAAGAAAATCAAGAGAACAGTACGCTAAAAGAGCAAATGTTGGCTTTCAAGCAAATTCTGATTCACGACATTACACCACAAGGTTTTGCAGACGTTTACGCTCAAACCATTGCTTACGGAATGTTTGCAGCTCGTTTGCACGACCCAACTTTGGATAATTTTAGCAGACAAGAAGCGGCTGAACTGATTCCAAAATCAAATCCTTTTTTAAGAAAACTCTTTGGTTACATTGCCGGACCAGACATTGACGACCGAATTAAATGGGTTGTAGAAAACCTTTCAGAAATCTTCTTGGCTTGTAACGTCAGCGACATTTTAAAGAACTACGGGAAAGCCACCAAAATGGAAGACCCGATTATTCACTTTTATGAAACATTTCTAAGCGAATACGACCCAAAATTGCGTAAATCTCGTGGCGTTTGGTACACACCGCAACCCGTTGTAAATTTCATTGTTCGGGCAGTTGACGACATTCTGAAAACGGAATTTGATTTACCGCAAGGTCTTGCTGACACTAGCAAAACAAGCATAAAAGTAAACACCCAAACCGCAGACAAGCGTTCAGCAACAGGTTACAAACAAATGGAACAAGAAGTACACAAAGTACAAATTCTTGACCCTGCCACAGGAACGGGAACTTTCTTGGCAGAAGTAGTAAAACACATTCACAAAAAATTTCAAGGACAACAAGGCATTTGGAGCAACTATGTAGAAACGCATTTATTGCCACGCTTGAACGGTTTTGAGTTGCTAATGGCTAGTTATGCAATGGCACATTTGAAATTGGATTTGCTTTTAACCGAAACAGGTTACAAACCTACCACCAACCAAAGATTTAGAGTTTACCTAACAAATAGTTTAGAAGAACACCACCAAGACACAGGAACTCTATTTGCAAATTGGTTGAGTACAGAAGCCAATGAAGCCAACCACATCAAACGAGATACACCTGTAATGTGTGTGATTGGAAATCCGCCATATAGCGGAGAAAGTGCCAATAAAGGCGAATGGATTATGAGCCTAATGGATGATTACAAAAAAGAACCAGGTGGAAAAGAAAAATTAAAAGAACGAAACCCAAAATGGATAAATGATGATTATGTAAAGTTTTTGAGATATGGTCAGCATTTTATTGAAAAAAATGGAAGCGGTGTTTTGGCTTTTATCAATCCACACGGATTTTTAGACAATCCAACTTTTAGGGGAATGCGTTGGAATTTACTGAAAACCTATGACAAAATTTATACAATAGATTTACACGGGAATAGCAAGAAAAAAGAAACTGCACCAGACGGAAGTGCAGACATTAATGTTTTTGATATTCAACAAGGCGTGTCTATTAATGTTTTTGTAAAAACAGGAAAAAAGAAAGCTAACGAATTAGGTAAAGTGCTCCATTATGACCTTTATGGAAAACGTGATTTTAAGTACGATTTTCTAAATGAAAACTCCATCCAATCTATTGAATTTAATGAATTACCAAATGTAGCACCAATGTATTTTATGGTGCAAAAGGATTTTGAAGCAAAAGCAGCTTATGACAAGGGATTTTCAATTAATGATTTATTTATAATTAATGGAGTTGGATTAACCACTGCACACGATGATTTTGTTATACAAGAAAACAAAGCAGAATTATTAGAATTTTATAAAAGATTCCAATCTTCACCAAGAGATGCCGAATTTTTGCATAAAGAATTCAACGTAAGAAAAAAGACAGGTTGGGATATATTACAAGGATATGACAACATAAAAAATGAAACTGATTTAAGTAAGTATATCGAACCTATTTCTTATCGACCTTTTGATAACCGCTTTGTTTTTTATGAAGATAAATTGGTTTGGCGAACAGTAAGAAAGGTCATGCAACACTTTATCAATGGTGAAAATATTGGCTTAGTTACTGCAAGAAGCAATAAATCTGAAAGTTGTGACCATTTTTATATTTCAAAAAATATAATGGAAACCAAATGCGGTGAGAGAACTACGCAATCGGCTATTTTCCCACTTTATATCTATCCCGAAACCAACGGACAACAAACCATTGACCAATCAACAGAAAGAACACCAAATCTAAAAGCTGAAATTGTAAGGCAAATTGCAGATAATTTGGCTTTAACTTTCACCAACGAGAAAGAAACCACCGAAAACACTTTTGCCCCAATTGACATTTTAGACTACATCTATGCGGTTTTGCATTCGCCAAGTTATAGAGAGAAATACAAAGAGTTTTTAAAAATAGATTTTCCAAGAGTGCCATATCCAAAAGACCAAGACACGTTTTGGCAATTGGTAAAATTAGGCGGAGAAATTCGCCAAATTCATTTGTTAGAAAGTCCAACCGTTGAGCAATATATTACGCAATATCCTATAGATGGCGATAATGTGGTTGGCAAACTCAAATATCAAGACGGTAAAGTTTACATCAACGACACGCAATATTTTGACAATGTTCCGCAAGTAGCTTGGGAGTTTTATATTGGCGGTTATCAACCCGCTCAAAAATGGCTCAAAGACCGTAAAGGCCGCAAATTAGAGTTTGACGATATTCTGCACTATCAAAAAATCATTGTGGCGCTATGCGAAACAGACCGATTGATGAAGGAGATTGATGAAATTGAGATAGTATGACCGTTCAGGAGTTAAGTAGAAAAATAAATAATGACATTCACAACAGAATGTTTCAACCTAATCACTTTAAAGAAGTTTTTGGTGATTATGAAAAGTGCTTTACGTCTTTAGACTTAATAGAAGATTGTCAAGATGCAATAGATGAATTCAAAGCAATTCCAGAGACTAAAATACCGAACCGTTCTGTTTTAAATATTTATGGCGTTCTGCAAGCTACATTTTGTCAACAAGATGGTCTATATGGCTTGTACCAAAATATTTCAAGAAAGAAATTCAAAAGTATTAGTGACTTCTTTACCCAATTTGACTTTGATAATAAAAACAGAGAAATAAGAAATGATATTGTAGGTCATCCATCTACAAGAAAAGTAAATGGTAAACCAGAATTTTATTTCATTGATAAGGGACCAAATTCAAAATATAAATTCAGTTATGCAGGTTATTCGCCAGATTTCGTAGTTAAAAAAGTAGACTTAAAGAAAATTATTGACGAACAAAATAACTTGGCAAATAACGTATTAATTAAAGTAATTAAAATGATTAACGAAAAGATAAACCAACATAAAGAAAAACATAAAAGCGAAAGTCTTCACTCAATTGTATCTACTCTAAACTATTCAATTCAGTTGATTAAAAGGGGCTATTCAGATACGCAAAGAGCATTTCAAGCAGAAGGAAATATTAAAATAGTCACTTCAAAAATGAAAGAAGTTGAAGAAGAACTAAAAAAAAGGTTCAGAAGCTCAATACCTGAAAGTGTGGAATACACATTAGGCAATATTTATTACATTTTAGAACAGATGGGAAATTGGTATGAAAACAATGAACTTTTAGGCAAAAAGGATGCTGAAATTTTTATGATAGCATTTGACAAGGAATTTGACGAATTGGGGATTATGCTAAAGGAAATTGATGAAGAATATTAATAGGTTGAATTATCCCGACGCTAAAAGCCATACACATTTGCAATTCGCACCAGCCGACACTCAAGCCAAAAATTGCAAAAGAGTATGTCTTTGCCAACGCTGACAGACGACCGAAAAAAAAGTACGACCGCACAACAATGGCTATACGTAATGCGGGCGAAAGTGCTGATATGAAAGTATTTACATTTGATAAACTAACTGCTAAACGGAAAGTGAAGTGCCTTGAAATCCCGCACTACGCATAGCCGAACCGTTAACCACGAATCCCAAACTATAAAATGAAACAAAAATTTTTACTGATTTTGATGATTGGTGTTTTAACCAAAATTTATTCACAAAACCAAAAAATAAATTTTGAATTATCTGCTGGACCAACATTATCAGTTCCAAAAACAAGTGAACTATCTAATTCAAATGTGGACGGAAGTCCTGAGATTAAATCCTCAATAAATATCGGTGCATTTATTTTGCCGAGTCTAAACTACAAGTTGAGTGAGAAATCTTCTCTTGACTTTGGAATTGGATTTTTTCTGGACAGATTTTCTATCGAAGACAAAATTGGTGTAGTTACGAATAAAGGAAATCGGAGTATTAGTCAAATCCAGACACCAATAAATTTCAATTTTCATTTTAGTCAAGATAAATCTTATCAATTTGGAATTGGAGGATTTGCTAGCTTTTTGCTATCTGCGAAAGAAAAGGGAGACACGACAGTAGACTTATCTCAGATTGATATATTTTATCCAAGCGAACCAGATGTTATTCCTAATATGAGTTTTAATAATGATCTTAAGGATGATTATAATTCAATAAGTTTTGGTGCGTTCATTCAATTAAAGAAAACTATATCCTTTTCGTCCAATAAACAAGGGTTTATTCTTCTGAGAATTAATCAATATTTTAATTCTATAAAAAATAATGATTCTGATTTGAACCAATTCTTTGAACTTAATAATGAAAAAGAACCTACAACACTAAATTTAGGTATGGGAATCATACTATAAGATATGCTACCACCGTATAAAATCAATTGTTTGTTAAAGCCTACCTTACAAGTCCCGATAAGTATTGGGAAGCGGACTTTATTTGCTAACATTTCTGCTTTAACAATCTACCATATATATACATAAACGCAAAATACAATAAATAAACTAACTAATGAAAAGAACAACACTAATCGGAATCTTAAGCTTTGTGACCCTATGTGGTTGCAATGAAAATAAAAAAGCAGTCGGAGATAATGAATTTGTACTTAAAGGAGAATTGGAGGGAATCGAAAATGAGAGTTGGATTTATTTGATGTTAAATGAAAAAATTGAAGATTCTACCAAAATAGAAAATGGTGAATTTTCAATGAAGGGGTATATAGAACACCCAAAGGAATATAATTTAATGGTTAAGAATAGTCAAAATTATTCAAGGCTTTGGTTAGAATCAGGAGAAATAATGTTTCAAGCAAAAGATGGTGAATTTGATGCTGCAACTATTTCAGGTTCAGATTCTCAAAAAGAAAGTGAGAAACTTTGGAAACCTATTTGGGAGTATAGAAAAAAAAGAGATAGTCTTTCTAAAATAGTTTATAACGATGAAATCAAGGATAGTTTAAAAATTATTGCAAAACCAGAATTGAAGAAGGTTATGCAAAATAGATTAAAAATTGAACGAGAGTTTATTAGAAATAACCCTCAATCTTTTGTGAGCGCAAGCACCCTTGACTTATATTCAACTTCGTTTTCAAACAAGACAGTTACAGAGTTATATAATAATTTTGACGAAAATGTTAAAAATTCAGTTTACGGGAAATCTATAAAGAGATTTTTAGAACTCTACAAAAACCCACAAATTGGAGATCCATATATTGACTTTTCAATGACCAATGAAAATGACGAGTTGGTTAAATTGTCTGATTTTGATGGGAAACTTATCTTATTGGATTTTTGGGCGTCTTGGTGTCGACCATGTATAGAGGAGTATCCCGCTCTCAAAAAAGCCTATTCTTCATTTAAAGAAGATGGATTTGAAATTGTTAGCATTTCCCAAGACCAAACCAAAAAAAGATGGCTAAAATCAATTGAGGAAAATGAGTTGAATTGGGTCAACCTATGGGAAGAAGAAGGAAGAAAAGCGGATCCGTATTTAATTTATGGTATTAGTGGAATCCCAGATAATTTTTTAATTGACAAAAATGGAATTATAGTCGCTCGGAACCTGAGAGGCGAAAATTTAATTCAAAAAGTAAAAGAAGTACTGGAATAACTCTAATTTCTATTAATACCTATAAGTAATGCCCTACTGGAGAGTGCGAAAAGCCAAATCGCCGTGCAACCTTTAAAAACTAGAAAAAAAAATCATAATTCTTTTATTATTAATTTCACTGATGTGTTGCAAAAATTCTAAAAACACGATGAGAACAAGCATTTTAGTATTCTTACTAGCTTTAAGCTATGCTTGTAGTGGACAAAACAATCTTGAACTGATTGAAAGTACTATATCAACACTTAAGACTAAATCTGCAAATCACGACGGAGTTGTTTTGAATACGTATTCCATTCGAGACCTCGACCATGACGGCATTTATGAGATTATTGAGACAAGTAATCGAATAGAATCAACTGCTATTGGGTTTCTTAATAGTGAATTATCAAATGCATTTGACTATCATAAACTATATGTCTTGGCTGAAAATAGATATTCAGAGTCGGAATCCGATTTAGGATATTTTCTACAAAATAAAATCCCGGAATATGAACTTTGGAAGCGATTGATTTTAAGTCCTGAAAATTTGAATTCCGATAGTAAAATGTTAGTAAAAGAAAATCAAGAGTATTTTCTAAAAGAAATCAATTGGATTTTGGATACTATCAATGAAAAAAGCAAAAAATAATTAATCATCAAATACCATATATAGTCATTACTTTTTATTTTTTAGTCAGCATAACTAATCGTATCAAAAACTCTAACCAAACAATCAACTTATGACACCTAAACACCTCCTCGCTGCTTTACTATTTGTCACCACCCTCACTTTTACAGCTTGTACCGAAGACGATGGGCCGTGTACAGAAACCGTTTGTCCCGATGGCTTTAATAACTGCTTTGAGCAACCTTGTAGTTAGTATGTAAGACGATGCCTCAATCTTATTTATACAAAGACTTTACTCGTAAAGCTGATGCAGAACTCAATCAAATTCTCATCGATAAGCACAAGTATACCAAAGAAGCGATTAGCACCGCTAAATTGGTTTTAGATAAACGTGTTTCTAGCCTGCCAAACAAAGAACAGAATTCTGTTGTGATGACAGAAGAATCATCTAAACAGACGAAGCAAAACGAAACCAGCTCCTTTTATTTTCAACAAACCGCTCCAGATGACATCCTGGAGAATAAAGAAGAAACGGCGATAGACCCTGATGCTCCAAGCTTATATTCAAAACGGGTTATACTCAGCTTTGCTGTACTTTTTTCTTCCATTTTTGGAGCAGTCTTGTTGATGTCCAATCTTAAACGAATGCAGGAGCAAAAAGCAAGGCTTCAGGTTTTGGTGTTTGGATTAATATATTTTGGACTTACACTATTCCTTGTCAATACCGTGGAGATATTCAGCAGATTTGTAATAGGTCTGAATATTATTGGGGCCATAATTTTGAATGAATACTTCTGGAATCAATATATAGGTAAAGACTTTAAACATTTTAAACCAAGCTGGGTTCTGCCTGCAATCATTTCTGTACTCATTTGTACTCCTATAATCATAGGAATGTTTTTCTTAGAATAAAATAAATCAATACACTATCGATTTAAAATGTCTAAGACTTTTAGTGTTACCTCAAAAATTTATATTTGCCATAATAAATGAGTTATAAGCTTCTTTTGATTCAGCCCCTCATCAATGACACATAGGTTTTACAGCAAGACTCCAAAAGAACAAAACCGCTTTCAGCTTTTTCTTGGCCTGGTCACCTTAGCCCTCATAGCTGCAGCTGTCGGCCTTGCTTTTTACACAGGGATTTACCTCATTGCCATCTTTAGCTTCATCATTACTCTATCTATCGTTGCTCCTTTTTTTGATATGCCCTCTATCAAAAAGAGCGGGAAAATGACTTATTATTCGGCCCTATTTATTGCCGAAAACCCTAAAAATGGAGTGATTACTATTCATGGGGGTACTTTGTTTGACTATTATTTTGTTCTCGACAGGCAGTCTAGTGGCCGGCAAAGAACAGCAATCATCATTCAGCAATACCTCGAAGGCCTCTTGTCTTTAATTGAAGAACAGGCCACGAATAAAGACCTCATTGTACGAGGCACTAGCTACATCCTAAACCAACGAACAGCAGAAAAATTAGGCTTTACTCAGGTTAAAGCAGATGGTCTACAGTACATGCTTCTTATTTATAATTACTTCAATCTTTTGCTCTCTAATTCAATGGCTAAAAACAAACTCGCCTTTCCCAGGCTAAACAATTCCAAAACCTTTGAAGCGGAAGTAAGTCAGCTGCTGGAAAGAAAGGAGTATATTGAAAGCTTAAACTGTTCCCTAAAAGCTTCTATTACTAAGGAGGTATAACCATGAAACTGCTTACTAAGAAAACTTCAGTCTCATAAATTGCACTCATCAGTTCTAATAATTGATATCATTGTTTACCTAAAAACGGCTGGAGTAATCTGGCCGTTTTTTTATACTTTCTTGTTTAAGAGATTCTCAATTTAATTTCAAAAAAAAGCTAATGAAAGTGAATATGATTTATATTTATAAAACAGAATCACTTCAAAAATCGAACATGAAAACACTCAAAATTAGCCTTGTTTTATCCGTCTTTCTTTTACTCACCTCCTGTGGGTTAAAACCTATCCCCTCTGCGTATAATTATACCAAGACAAGTATGCAAAACATAAAGCCGGATGACTTAGGGGAAGGCAGTGTGCTTATTTATAATGGAGCTGATCTTCTGCATAAAATGGACAATACCGCGCGCTTAAACGTCTGGATTGATGATAAGCCTTTGGGACAGTTAGGTCCCAGTGAATACCTTATCATTGACCTGGAAGAGGGGAAACATTATTTCGAAGTCCTACATAAAGATGTAGTGAATATGAGAAGTAATCATAATGTGGAGATCACCGAGTCGACTAAAATTATAAAAATTAAGCCTAATTTGACTTCAAATACGCTAGAGGTTACCAATGTGATGCCGAAAAATTTTGATAAGTTCAGATACGTTCCTCAAAGAACTACTCAGCAATAAGTCATCTATCAAGGGCTAAGCGTTTAGCATAAAAAAAACTGCGATGAGTAACATCGCAGTTTGTTTGAACTAAAAAATAAACAAAACCAATTATAAGTTAGGGAGCAACACCTGATCAATCACGTGAATCACTCCATTTACAGCCTGTACATCGGGAATGCCCATGTTAGCAGGATTTTCATTTCCTACCCCTTGAACTGTCAATACACCATTGGTATAGGCTCCTAATGTAAGTGGATCGCCTCCTAAAGGGGTGATCGTCCCCTGAGATAATTCTGAGGTGAACTGTCCACCATTGGCTACCACATGATTAAGAAGTACAGCTTGAACCGTTTCCTTTGGTAATTGTCTGATGTCTGCTGGCTCTTCAAACGTAAGCCCTAAGGCAGCACCGAGGTTAATGAAAGCCTGGTCTGTAGGAGCAAACACTGTAAAAGAAGGACTGCCTTCAGAAGCGGTGAGCGCTTCGGCTAATTCTGCATAAAGTACTGCCTCTACCAAAAAGGTCAATTCAGGATTGACAAACACGTTGGAATTTTGAAGGGCTAAAGCTGACTGAACAATATCTCCACCTGTGGCGATCATCACTTTGTCAATAACGTGTACTGTGCCGTTGCTGGCATCGATATCTGTAGCTAATATTTTTGAACCATTGATGAATAATTCACCATCCCGCTCAATAAATCGTCTGTTCACTCCAAGTAAGGAAGCAGCAGATCCTCCTGCTTCAATATTAGAAGACAGTAAATCCCCATTAGAGGTGTGATACAATAGAGTACTGGTTAAGAAATCATCCTGTAAGACTCCTAAAGTTTCTTCATTGAGGCCTAACCTGTCAAAAGCACTATTGGTAGGAGCAAACACTGTATAGCTTCCAGAAGGATCGTTGGGATTGGAGTTACTCAAGGTCACTGCTAATCCACCTTGAACCGCTGCAGCTTCTAGTGTACTAAAATCAGAATTTGATACAGCAATATTGGCGATAGATGGGGTTTCATCTTCGTAGTTGGATTCGTTTTCGCAACTTGATATTCCTAAGGCTAAAACCATTAGGAAAGTGATTTTTAATAGTTGTGTTTTCATGATTTGATATGTTTTAAAATGAATAAGTAAGTCCTGCTGAGTAACCGGTAGCTTTACCGATATTTCGTCCAGCAAGTATTTGTCCTACACCTACCGAAGCACCAAGCTTATCGGCAAAAGGAACGTAAATATTGGCGCCAAGAATCGTATAACTGACTTCTGCAGCTGGGAAAAAACCTGTAAAGCCTTCACCTAGAATATCGACACCAGAAGTTGATTTTTGAGAACCTAAATAGACATCTCCATAGATGTTTTCTCCGGCGTAGCCTACTTTCAATTGAGAGAGTAGAGCATTAGGTACGTCGTTATTACGGATACTATAACCGAATTGTCCAGTTGCAAAAAGGCCATTCTGTAACTTGTAAGTGGCTATACCAATCGTATTGAACCTTGTCGACCCATTCCCGATAGCCAGGATGGATTGTAGTCCCTCGTCCACTTCATAATCAGATAATGGAGTTTCAATTCCTACAGAACCGATCAAGTCTAAATTTCCTGTTCCTAACTCCAAGCTCGTGACCAAATATTTTAAGTGAATACCCAGATCTTGTAGGCCGTTTCTTGAATTTTCAAAACCGGTTTCATCCAAAACCGCCTGAGAGGCTTCTCCTTCAGCATCTATATAAGGGATACTAAGAGTCACATTAAAACGGTCTGATAAACCAACCTCCGTATACAAATTGAAACTTGAAAGGGACTTTTCATTAAAGACAGGAACTCCATCTATTTCTGAAGGGACTAGCAGTACCTTGTCGAAACTTTCGTAATTGTAGGATAAGGATACGGCACCTTCTCCTGAGTTTTGCATAAATCCAGAAACTGGACTTTGCGCAGTGACATGTAATGAGAACATTCCAAGCGCAAGTAAAATGATTTTTGTTTTCATGATATATATTTTACTGTAGTTACGAGGTTTTTATGCTTTGGGTTCAACAACCACATATAAATTTTTTTCGTAGGTATTTAAAAATGAAAATCTATATCACCCTCATTTGTTTACTCATTAGTCTTTCCGGAGGAAGATTGGATTATGTCAAATCCTTTTATGATAATGGGAATTTGAAGGCAGAAGGTTGGATAAAAAATGAACTCAAACAGAACTATTGGTATTATTACTATCCGCAGGGCCATGTAAAATCCAAAGGGAAATTTCAGGACAATAAAAAAGCAGGATATTGGTTTTATTATAATGAAACAGGCTTAAAAACCAAAGAGGGTCACTACAAAAACGGTATGGCTACTTCCTGGTGGAACTACTATAAAGAAGATACCATAGTGTCTGTGGAGCTGGTAGATGGTAAAAGAGAAGGCTTAGCCCTATATAAAGTCAATGGTAAACCTGTAAAAGCCGAGTATTACGTAAAGGGCGAAAGGACACACGAATGGTTTAGCCTTAAAGAATTTAGAGAAAACCCTATTGACTTATAAAATTAATCCTATTTCCATTTTAACTGCTACAATTTTTGTTTATTAGCCACTTTTTTAAGACGATGAATGTATATAGTTTTTATTTGAAAGACAAACTGGTAATGCTTCTTTTGGGCGTCATCTCAATCACATACCTAGGTTGCACAGACGATAGGGATTTTGATACTGATGACTTTGAGTTGAATCCAATCTTCGAACTCAATGTGTTCGAAGCAGAATACAGCGCTGGCTTAATCAATACGGGCAACGATTCTATCCCTGTTCAAAATTCTATAAGAGATTTTATCGATGTTGATTTTCTCAACGAAGAATTCAATGTTGATAATTTAGTGGAACTAGAGTTCAAATTTTTGGCAGAGAATAGTATCAACAGAAGGCAAACCATAGATTTTGTCTTTTTTGATGTCAATAATATAGAAACCTTTAGGGTAACTGAACCCATTCCTGCTGGATCGGTAGATAACCCGACTATCAAAACATTTTCTGTAGCCTTAACCCCTCAGGAACTTGAAACCATAACAACGAGTATTAGAGCTGAGTTTCTCGTTAATCAACCTGCTTCCAACTCCAATTCTGGGCGACTACGCATGGAATGTGTTGTGGAGGGGAGCTATGAATTTGCAGGAGAATGAGGTATTACCTATTGATATTTTGCTTGATTAGTTTGAGCCTGGTTTCTGCGCAGGACAAGCACCTATTGTATAATCAACTCCATAACCCGCAGTCTTTAATGCTCAATCCTGGAGCAGACTACGAGCAGACCACTTTTCACGTAAGTATTCCTGTGCTATCCAATATCTATGCTTCAGCAGGTAATTCAGTTTTGAATGTAGATAATCTGTTTAACGCTACCAATTTCAATACTAATGTGGCCTCAGCTTTAGACCGAATTTCTTCTAAAGATGTTGTAGCTTTTAATCAGAAATTGGATCTCATTAATATTGGCTTCAAACATAAAAACAGGTATTATACCGCAGGCGTGTATCAGGAGAGTGACGGTGTGCTCAATTTCCCAAAAGATCTAATGGAGCTGGCTTATTTTGGCAATGCTGGTCAGGATAGAAGTTACGACATAGGTGAAATTAATTTTAGAGCAAATCTACAAACGGTTTTTCATTTGGGAGTCAACCAGAAAATGAACGATAAGCTGAGGTTGGGGGTAAGAGGAAAGCTTTATACTTCTAGCGTGAATATTAGATCGGTAAGAAACTCAGGTCAATTCAATACTGGCCCTGGAGATAGTGGTATTCTTTTGGAACAGAGCATTAGTAACCTTAACCTCAGTTTCGACAGTACTGGCCTCGAAAATGGAGACGAACTTTCCCCTGGAAACATCCTCATTGGATCCAATTATGGCTTAGGTCTGGACTTTGGTTTGTCTTATGATTTGAATAGGAGATGGGAGTTGACGGCCAGCCTATTAGACCTTGGGTTTATTTATTTTTCTAAAAACACCAGAAGAGACGCATCACGAGGATTCTTTGAATATGATGGACTTCCCATCCAATTCCCAGAATTCTCTCAGGGTGATGATCTGATTACCTATTACCAAAACTTAGGGGATGAAATAGAGCAGAACTTACCTACAGAAACCACTTCAGGGGCTTATACCTATGTTCAACCTGCTAAACTCAATTTGGGGTTGAGCTATAATTTTGGGGGAGAGGCCAATCGATGTGATTGCAGATTAAAACCCGCAGGGAAACGTGAGGGTAATCAAACACTAAGCTTTCACGCGTTTACCATGGTAAGTGCAGGAAATTTATTTTATAGCTTGAAGACCATGTACGAGCGAAGCTTCTGGAAAACAGTTTACGCAAAGGTGAGCTTTGGTATAGACCAATTTAATCAGCCTAATTTTGGAGGTGGTCTCGCGATTAATGCAGGGCCAGTGAACCTATTTGCTAACGTGAATCGTCTTAATCACTTTAGCAACATCTATAATGCTGAAGCTTTAGCTTATCAGTTTGGAATGAATCTGAAATTTTAGCAAGTCCCTATCTGGAAAAAGAATGAGTTAAGCTTTAGTCCTTTTGAATTTTACGAGGTAGCCCAGGTGTTTTAAAATAATCCAGCATTCGCGTTGATTTACAAATTTCACGGTACCTTCTACCTGTTCAAACCCTAACTTGGTCATGTCTAAAGTCTCGCCAGGTTTCAGTTTTTCAAGCCCATGTTTTTCGAAGGTTGTATCTTCTGCCATAGAGATAAGTCCTTCTACTTCTTTGGTGCTTACAGTTGCAGGGCGTCCTAACCAGTATAAATACCTTAAGGCCTGTTTTCTGTTAAATACACGGTCTCTTTCTGTCTCTTCAAGTCGAACTAAAATCATGGAGGGGAGAAGAGGGGTTTCTACCTTTTTCTTCCTATCACTCCACTGTTTGTATTGAATTTGAACCGGGCAATAGGCTTCAATTCCGTCTCGGATAAGCAGTTCTGCAAGTTTTTTTTCTGATCTTGGTTTGGTGAATAAGACAAACCAATCTTTAGATGAGGTAGTGCTCATAGTGATTGAAAGCTCTAGTCGTTAATCCATCAAAATCTTAAAGCTGTGCTTGAGACCTTCGTAATGGTCAAGCTCTGCGGTAAGCGAACCTACGGCAAGTTCAGCTTCAATCTTGACCGGAATTTTATTTTGATCTGCACTGACCCAAAATGTAAGGCTCTCACTCTCTTCAAAAACACGATCGGCCACGACGTAAGGTCTTATTTTTATGCATCTGACCTTCCCAAACTTAGTTTCAATGGTTTCAAAACCCAGAATCTTTGTCTTGAAGTCGTAATTTTCATCATCAAAGAACATGTTGATATTAAATTCCTGCCCTGCCCTTACAGTATTGACATCAATAGTATTCCTCAGCTTATAAAGAGCCGATAACATGTCTTGTGTATTTGGCTTAAAGTAAAAACTATTTTCTGTATCATGCTTAAAATCAAGAACCCTTACCTGCTGAGTATTATGATTAAAAAACAATTCTTTGTGTTTTTTATATCCTCCTTCATTGATGTCTCTAATGAATTTAACGGGCAAGCCTTCGTCTTTGGTAATATAACTCTCGTAACGATCCCTCACCTTGAAGAAAAAATCCAGTAAGCCTACACTCTTTCCAACGCCTACGATATGAAAAACTTGCTCTTCCTGATAGGATGTCTTTTTAATTTCTAAACTTGCTTTACTGGTATTGAACCAACCGTATTTAATTCTAAAACTAAGTTTTTCTCCTTCCTGATATGAGGATTGACTATAAGCTGCAAGGCTTAAGCTAAAAATCAAGAGGCTGAAGATGAGTTTCATGTAGATATAACGTTTGTCCAAATTTCAATATTATCAATTAACATGCCTTTATTTTATGAGGACTTTATCATAAAATATCAAATCATTAAAAGAGCTTCAACCTGGAGGCTAAAGCTCATGAAGTTATTTGTTTTTAATTTAGTCTTACAAGGTGCCACGCAGGGTTTGCTCGCGTTCTATGGCTTCAAACAAAGCTTTAAAATTTCCTTTTCCAAAAGACTGGGCTCCTTTACGCTGGATGATTTCAAAGAACATGGTGGGCCTGTCTAAAACAGGTTTAGTAAAGATTTGAAGTAAATAACCCTCATCATCACTATCGATCAAGATGCCTAATTCTTTCAAAGGAGCTAAATCTTCGTCGATTTCTCCAACCCTGTCTAGAACGGTGTCGTAGTAAGTTTCAGGGATATTCAAGAATTCCACTCCTCGCCGCTGAAGCTCACTTACCGTTTCGATAATATTATCTGTAGCAACAGCAATATGCTGTACTCCTGCACCATTATAAAAATCGATATATTCTTCAATCTGAGATTTCTTTTTCCCTTCTGCAGGCTCATTAATAGGAAATTTAATTCGTCCATTGCCATTACTCATCACTTTACTCATCAAGGCGGTGTATTCTGTAGAGATATCCTTATCGTCGAAAGAAAGCAGCTGGGCAAACCCCATGACCTCAGCATAAAAGTTCACCCATTTATTCATTTCATTCCAGCCAACGTTGCCTACCATATGGTCAATATATTTCAAACCAACATCTTCTGTTTGGTAGGGTTTTGTCCAGGCCTTATATCCTGGCAGAAAAGGTCCTGCGTAATCTTTCCGCTCAATGAACAAATGAATGGTTTCTCCATAGGTATGGATCCCAGAAATGACGGCCTTACCATTATCATCTTTTATGGTATAAGGCTCTGCGTAGGGCCTCGCCCCTCGCTTTACCGTTTCTTCGAAGCTTTTAGTAGCATCGTCCACCCACAAGGACACAAACTTAACTCCGTCTCCATGTTCGCTAATGTGTCTGTTGAGGTCTCCACCTTTACTCATCGGGCTGGTTAAAACCAAACGGATTTTACCTTGTTGCAACACATAAGAAGTCGTGTCTTTTTTACCAGTTTCTAGTCCGGCGTAAGCCACAGGTTGGAATCCCCAGGCGGTTTGGTAATAATAGGCGGCCTGCTTGGCATTACCGACGTAGAGCTCAACGAAATCGGTACCCAAAATGGGTAAAAAATCTTCTGCCTTAGGATTAACCTTAGGTAATTTTTGACTTGTGGTATCTGTGCTCATAATACTATATTTTTATTCTACTTACAGTTTGTGGCGATTCCCCGCAAATGCTTTGCGGGGTCAGGCTTTTTGTTTCAAGTTCCTTGGGCAAGCTTTGCAAGTCTATCGCCATGCTTCGGCTTCATGCTGTCGCCCAAGTCTGGAAAGACTTTGCAGTGCTTGCCCAAGTAAGCTTTCCACGACAATCCTTATCGCTGTCGGATTTATTAATGTTTATCTTCTAACCAGGATTTATGGTAGCTATCATCTGCAATAGCCATACCTTTCTTGGTTATTTTTAAAGGCTTAAAGGTATCCACCATTACAGCCAGTTCTTCAGTTTTAGTTTGTCCTATACTTCGCTCTACGGCTCCAGGATGAGGTCCGTGAGGAATACCAGCCGGATGTAAAGATATATGCCCTGCTTCTATGTCGTTTCTACTCATAAAATCGCCGTCTACATAATACAACACCTCATCGCTATCAATATTGCTATGATTGTAGGGAGCAGGAATACTTTCAGGATGATAATCAAATAGCCGAGGGCAGAAGGAACACACCACAAAAGCATCGGTTTCAAAGGTTTGATGCACTGGTGGGGGCTGGTGTACTCGACCTGTGATGGGTTCAAAATCATGTATGGAAAATGCATAAGGATAATTATACCCATCATAACCTACAACATCAAAAGGATGAGTGGCATAGACCATATCAAACAACTGATTCTCTTTCTTCACCTTGATTAAGAAATCTCCTGTTTCATCATTGGTCTCTAATTCATAAGGTTGCCTTAAGTCTCGCTCACAGAATGGGGCATGTTCCAGCAATTGTCCAAAATGATTTCTGTAGCGCTTTGGGGTGTAAATCGGTCGGCGTGATTCCACGATAAATAAACGATTATCTTCGGTGTCGAAGTCCATTTTATAAATCACACCTCTAGGGATCAAGAGGTAATCTCCGTATTCAAAATCCAAATTCCCGAGATGGGTTCTCAACTTGCCTTTCCCTTTGTGAATGAATAATAATTCGTCGGCATCCGCATTTTTGTAGAAATACTCCTTTGAGGATTCAGTCGGTGCAGCTAGAATAATACTCACATCAGCATTATGTAAGACCGTAGTTCTGCTCTCCAGGTAATCGGGTTGAGGAATAGTTTTAAACCCATGAAATTTATAAGACTTCAAATTGGTGTTTACCGCAATTTGAGGAGTTACATCTTTATGACCTAAGATCTCTTTCACCTGAGTAGGGTGGTGCTCGTGATAACTGTTGGTTGACATCCCGTCAAATCCAATGGTTCCAAATAATTGTTCGCGATATAACGTACCATCAGGTTTTTTAAAGATGGTATGTCTTTTATGCGGAATCTTGCCAAGTTTATGGTAGAAAGGCATTTTTAAGGGTTTATTCAAATATCGTGAAAATAGATGTATTTTGAAATATTGAGGGCAACTATCTCAACATTTGTTAAGGAAAATTATATCCAGGTATCTTATAAACCTTGTAAGACTAAAGCCTGTGTGGTCCGATTGGAGGTAGCCATCAGTCATTTATCACGAAGCACGTTTTAAAACCAGTACCCGATAGAGATATACCATATACTTTCACTGGTTTCTGGAGAATAGGAATATTTAAGGTCAACGGGACCTAAAATGGTCTGCGAGCCTAAACCGATTCCGTAACCCGAAAAATCGGGAGTGCTTAACCAATTTCCAGTAGAAAGCAAATCATCCTCAACGTTGGCATAATTTGCGGTAAGGATCAGGTGATTTTTTTTATAAAAATTATAGTCTAACTGTAAAATCCCTTTAATATAAGAATCAGCTGAGAGCGTGAAGAAATCATAGCCTAGAAAATGTCTAAAGTTGTTGATGGTTTGATTTCCAAAACCACCCAAGAAAAAATTGAGACCAGGAATGTTTTCATTTCCAGTAGTAAAGCCGAGCTCAGAGCCTATGTAGCCAGATAGTTTTTTGGTTATAGGATGCGCATAGCCAACTTCACCTTTGGCGATGGCAAACTCTGTATAATCGTCAAAAACAGGAAAATAAATATTCATATGTCCGCTAAAAAAATAACCTGATGTAGGGTAAAATCTATCATTCATGGTATCAATTCTTAAATAACCATAAGTGCTAAAAAGATCATTCTCCTGGATGATGGTTTCTGCTTCATCCACTTCAGGATCTTCGATAAAGGTTTCAGTTGTAGCTTCGAGATGTTTATACTCTGCCCCTAAGCCAAATTTGAAATCCTGGGTTAAAAACGTTTCTACGTAAACTTGGTTGGTGAAATCTTCATTTTTCAATCTCAGCTGGTTGAGGTTCAGGGTGTCCTGCGACCCTATGGTTTGTTGAAGAGATTCAAAATTAATATCATCTTCAAATTGATTGTACCTGGACATGATTCCAATGCTCCAGTATCTCCCCTTGTCGATGTAATAATTGAAATTGTACCTCAGGTTATCCCCAATAATCAAGTCTAAAGAGGCTAAATCATTTCTTAAGAAAAGGCTTTTCTGAGTAAAATTGGTAAGAAAACTTGTTTTATAGAGTTGATCATAATGTACTCCAAACTTTAATTGAGTGTTTTGATTACTTTCATATAATCTCAAGGTAAGATCCTGGAAATCTCCATTTTCTGTGAGATCATAATTTATTTTTTCAAAATTTCCTGTAGCTGATAAATTATTGAGTCCTGCGTTAAGGCGATTAAAACTTGTTTTTTCAAAGGTTTTCAATTTGAGTTTACCTGTAACAAAATTTCTTGGGAAATTCGTGTTACCAAGAATATTGATATTACCAATGTTGATACTATCTTGAACTTGGACTGCAAAAGCGGACCTTATTTGGTTTTGATAGGACGCCATCTTTTTTAAAACCTTAAGCTTGTCTTTACCAGCCTTTAGGCCGTTTTTGATAATTATCTCACCCTCATCAAAAGATAAAACGCTGAAGTCTTCGATATCTGGCTTGATGTAAATATCGGTTTTAAGCTTTTTTTCTCCAGCTGCTGCTATGGTTCTAAAATTATTGACCTGTGTAAGGATGTCAAACCCACTTACCAGTTCTTCTCTGTCTCTCAAGTCATCCTGTACATCCACGCCAATAACGATATCCATTCCTTTAGCTCTTACTTCTTCTACAGGGAAATTATTCACCACTCCGCCATCGGTCAGCATCATACCATTAATGTAAACCGGGCTGAATAAGGTTGGGATAGCGCCGCTGGCAGTCAATGAAGTTGCCAGATCTCCTTTTTCAAGCTGTACGACTTCGCCAGTTTCCACATTGGTAGCCATGCAGAAGAAGGGAATGGGGAGTTTGGAAAAGTCTTCTTCTTTTATATGAGATAGTAGCTGTGCGTATAAGTTGTAAATATTCTGCCCTTTAGAAATACCAGAGGGAAAACGAATTTGAAAATTATCAAAGGGAAGTTTTAGAGCATAACGATCGGAGTCTCGTCTTTCGTTAAAGCTTTTTGCTCCTCTAGGGAGATTATCCTGAATTAAATTTGAAAAATCTGTAGTATTAAAAATAGAGTCGAGTTGCTGAGTGGTATATCCCGAGGCGTATAAACCACCAACGATAGCACCCATACTCGTACCACCGATGTAATCAATTCTGAGACCAACTTCCTCAATCACTTTTAAGACGCCAATATGAGCAAGTCCTTTGGCGCCTCCGCCGCTTAAGACTAGACCTACTTTAATGTCCTGTCCCGATCTTTGTAAGCTATCCAGCTTATTAAGATCCAGACGCTGTCCCCATACAAAAACAGGTATAAGTAAAAAAATGAGGTTAAGCTTCATCTTGTTTGTGGTAATGAGAGTATATCAGGTTGGCCTTGGAAATTCCAATCACCTCCTCTAAGTCCTTGAGCTTGGCTTGTTTCACTTTAGTAATGGATCTAAAATGCTGTAGTAACTCTATTGAGGTTTTCTCACCAATTCCTGTAATCTCTTCCAGTTCTGTACCAATGGCACTTTTACTTCGCTTATTTCTATGAAAGGTGATTCCAAAGCGGTGGGCTTCATTTCTGAGCTGCTGAATAATTTTTAAAGTTTCGGTTTTCTTATCCAGATACAGCGGATATTTATCACCTGGATAAAATAATTCTTCCAGTCGCTTAGCGATGCCAATTATGGGGACCTTACCTCTTAAGCCTAAACGCTCCAAAGCTTTCACTCCAGAAGATAGCTGTCCCTTCCCGCCATCTACAATGACCAGCTGCGGCAACGGCTCATCTTCTTCCAGCAACCGCCTGTAGCGGCGATACACTACTTCTTCCATGGAGGCAAAATCATCGGGTCCTTCTACAGTTTTAATATTAAACTTACGATAATCCTTCTTACTAGGTTTACCGTTTTTAAAAACAACGCAGGCAGCAACAGGATTGGAGCCTTGTATGTTGGAGTTGTCAAAACATTCTATATGGCGAGGCTCTTCACTAAGTCTCAAATCTTCTTTCATTTGAGCCATCAGTCGGTTGGTGTGCCGATCTGGGTCTACGATTTTCATTTGCTTAAACCGCTCCATGCGGAAATACTTAGCATTTCGCGTCGAAAGGTCTACAATCGCTTTTTTATCTCCTAGTTTAGGAACTGTAACTTTTACGTTTTCTCCAGCTTCCACTTCAAAAGGAACGTAAATTTCTGGAGAGTTAGACTCAAAGCGCTGTCGTATTTCGGTAATCCCGAGTTCCAAAAGTTCAGCATCGCTTTCGTCTAGCTTTTTCTTCATCTCAATAGTATGCGAACGGATAATTGCCCCATGAGACAACTGCATAAAATTGACGTATCCATAACCTTCATCACTTACAATTGAAAACACATCTACGTTGTTTATTTTGGGATTTACGACAGTAGATTTAGACTGGTATTTTTCTAAGGTATGAATCTTACGCTTAACTTTTTCAGCTTCCTCAAACCTCATCTCTGCTGCCAATTGATTCATTTGATCTTTAAAATCTTTTAAAGAATCTTTCAAATTTCCCTTTACGATGTTTCGGATGGCTTCAATCTGCTTGAGATACTCCTCTTCATCCTGAAGGTCTTCACAAGGACCTTTACAATTGCCCAAGTGGTATTCTAGGCAAACTTTATATTTGCCATTATCAATTTTAGCTTTGGACAGATCATAATTGCAGGTTCTGAGTTGATACAGTCCCTTGATTAGTCCTAAAAGTGTTTTGACTGTTCTAATGCTAGGATAGGGGCCATAATACTCACTGCCATCTTTGATGACCTGTCGTGTGAGAAACACTCGGGGAAAACGTTCATTCTTGATACAAAGCCAGGGGTAAGTTTTGTCATCCCTCAACATGATGTTGAACCTTGGCTGGTGTTTTTTTATAAGGTTATTCTCTAGCAGCAGCGCATCCATTTCAGAGTCAACGACGATATGCTTAATGTTCCTGATCTTTTTGACCATCACCCCAATACGGTGGCTGTCGTGTTGCTTATTGAAATAGGAGGAGACCCTTTTTTTTAGATTTTTAGCCTTCCCCACATACAAAATCCTGTCGTCCTTATCGTAATACTGATAAACTCCAGGTTGCTCTGGAAGGGTTTTCACTTGTATGTCGAGGTCTGTAGTTTTCATCTTGAATCCTACAAAGTTAAGAGATATGCTGGAAGTAAAATGACTTTTTTAAGGAAAGGAATTGCTAAATAAAAATAAAAACAAGTCCTTATAAGTTTAAGCTTAGTTTATCGAAAGGTGTTATATTTAATAAAATGGAAATCAGTGTCAGAAATTTATCAGTTACTAATCTTTAACCTTATAATTATAGGAGTACCGTTGCTTCTTTATTTCTATCCTCCAAAGGAGATTAATGCTATTTATGGGTATAGGACTAAAAGATCATCAAAGAATATCAACAATTGGAAATTCGCACAAAGCTATTTTTCAAAGCATTGGATTAAAGTACCAATCATCGTTATCCTCTCGCAGGTCATCATGGGATTAACCATGTACACAAGTAATTTTGATTTTCCAGTGATTCCAATTTTTTCTTTAGCAGAATTTCTAATTGGTTCTATGATATGTATTTATTCTACCGAGCTTGCACTAAAGAGGTACGAAAAGTCTGACTCCTGATCTTTTTGACCATCACCCCAATGCGGTGGCTGTCGTGTTGCTTATTGAAATAGGAGGAGACCCGTTTTTTTAAGTTTTTAGCTTTCCCCACATACAAAATCCTATCGTCCCTATCATAATACTGATACACCCCAGGTTGCTCTGGAAGGGTTTTCACTTGTATGTCGAGATCTGTAGTTTTCATAATTACTTCTCATACAAAGTTAACCCGAAAAAACCTCCAATTGAAACAAAGCTAGATAATATTCGGTGCAGTTAGTTTTGCTATGGATAAGCTTGAATAATCTTTTGTTGTATGTAATTAAAGGAAAATATCTGCTCAATAGTTTAAAAATCAAGTAATACTATAAAATGTTAAATTTTACCTTTTTACGGTTTTCCCATAAAATGTTTACGGTTAAACCGTAACCGAATAATAATTATTTGATTTAAATTTACCTAATAACATAAGATATTGCTATTGAAATAGTTATTCCCTTTACAAAAGAGAAAGCTCCTACATGTAGAAGCTTGTCCCGAAAAATGCATGAAGCATACATCCTTCTGCGTTTTACAAATGTATGTTTTTCATAAGATCTTAAACTTCAAATCTTGAAGTTTACGATAATCCATCACGATTTAAAACTGTTTAATTATCTAAAAATTTAAATTATGAAAACGTATAAATTTTTAAATCTACTATTATTTCTTTCCGTTTTTGTAATCTCTTGCAGTAAGTCTAACGAGGATGAAATTATTACAGATGTAGAGTCGAATTTTACAGAAGAGAGTTTTAGTATTTATGAAGAGTTATCTAGCTATTATCCTAAAGGAGATGTCGTGATGACCTTCTCTAAAACTGAAGAAGGACTTGAAACTGTTAAGTTTAGCCTAACTGGTGAATCTTTAAAAATGGCTCAGTTGGGACAATTTGCTAAAACCGAATTCTCTAAATCAGGAGACGAATGTAGTGGTCCTATGTCCTGCGGCAGATTAATAAAAGATTGCCTAAATAATGGCCAAGATGCTTTAATTTCTAATGGTACTCGTGCTACATATTGTGTGACCTGTAAAGACCCGCAGTAGTATTTAAATTTTATTGCTGCGATAACATTCCATGTCCTCATTTTTTTGGCATTTGGTATTTTTACATTTGCATTAACAATGATTGGAGCTCTGATTTTATATTTATATCCAATTCATAAAAATTTAAATTTATCACGAGGCCAGATAATATAAAGTTGAAATTAAATCAATTATTATATAACTAGTTATGATTACAGTTCCAATTATATTCGTTCTCATAGGTATTTTAGTAAAGTATGGAAAAATGTATTTCTTAATTGCAGGCTACAATACCATGACTCAAGAAGAAAAGGGTAAGTATGACATCGAAGGCATTGCCACTTTAATGAAGAATGTCATGTTTGGAATGGCTTTCGTTGTCATCATCGGGCTGTTGACCTCCTATTGGACAGCAAACTCCGACTATGAGTTTTACGCTTTAGGTCTAGCTCTTGTAATTGGTATTCCTTATTTATTGATCATGTCAAACTCAGATCGATATAAAATCTAAAATCTCTAATTAATCCATTCTAAAATGAAATATCACTTCATCCTATTTTTAATGACCACATTTTCAATTTCCCTATTTGCTCAGGATATCACGGGAAACTGGACAGGAATGTTAACGGGTTCAAAGGGATCCATAGAAATTAACTTTTCAATTTTTAAAAAACAAAATACCTTTGAATCATCAATAGATATCCCATTCAATGGGCTTTTTGATGTGAAGGCAGAGGAAACAACAGTAAAAGATTCTGTAATAGTTATGACCTTTCCAAAACTGAATTTGGTTTATAAGGGAAAAGTCAAAAATAAGTCTGAAATAAATGGTCATCTATTCAAAGGAGGCAATCCCATAGTGTTAGATCTTAAGCTTGGGGAAAAAGTTAAATTGCAAAGGCCTCAAGAACCTCTCCCTCCTTTTGATTATTATACTGAAAACGTAGCTTTCAAGAGTTCTGAGGGTCTCCAAATCAAGGGGACATTATCACTACCAAATAAGAAAGGTAAGTTTCCAGTGGTCATTATCATTAGCGGAAGTGGCCCTCATGATCGGGTTGGAAACATGTACGGCCACAAGCCATACTTAGTCATTGCAGATCATTTAACCAAAAATGGGATTGGTGTTTTAAGATATGATGAACGAGGTATTGGAGAATCGGAAGGTAATTTTGAAGCAGCAAAAATTTCTGAATTTTCTGAGGATGTGTCTTCTGCTATCTCATATCTGAAAACTAGAAAAAACATCAACAAAAAGAAAATTGGCTTAATAGGTCATAGCCTTGGTGGTATAGTAGGGTCAAAAGTAGCTTCAGAAAGAACCGATGTCAGTTTTCTGGTGCTGATGGCGGCACCTGGTCTTGATGGTGACGAAATGATGTTACTACAAAAAGCTGCGCTTGAGAGACAGATAGGAGCTAATGAAGCTCAAATAGAATTCGGACAAAAAATGATGAAAGGTACTTATGCCATAATTACTGAAACTAGCCTAGAAAAACAGGCTCTAAAGGATAGTTTAAATTCATTTTATATCAAAAATTATGGTCCCTTGATACCTGAAAACCAAAGAGAAGCTATAGTTAATCAGCTCGGAAGTTCTGAAATTGTAAGTTTGATTCGTTCCAAACCTTCAGAGTTTATTGAGAAAGTCAATTGTCCGGTCTTAGCTATCAATGGTAGTAAAGATTTGCAAGTCACTCCAAAGGAAAACTTGGAAGCTATTAAAACTAGTCTTAAAAAAAGCGGCAATACGGATTTTGAAATACTTGAATTTGATAACCTCAACCACTTATTTCAAGAAAGTGAAACAGGTTCTCTAAACGAATATGCTCAGCTAGAACAAACCATTTCTCCTGAAGTTTTGAAAAAAATGACAAGCTGGATTTTAGAACAAGTGGATTAAGACTATAGCGTATAATTAAAATATGGCATTAACTTATTTCATAGTGAGGCAGTATGTATTCAAAACCTGCATAGGGAAGTTCTCGAGTACACATTAAAAATTAAAATCATTACCGTTAAACCCTACACCACCAACCGTGTCACCCGTTGAGAAATTCTGGTGATGACCTCGTAAGGTATGGTTTGTTGCTCTCTATCAAAGTCGATGACGGTATGGTTTTTACCAAAAACTTCTACTTCGTCACCCTCCTTACAATCAATACCAGTAACATCCACCATAAGGGTGTCCATACAAACGTTGCCCACAATTGGAGCTTTGCTTCCATTGATTAAGACTTGTGCTTTACCGTTGCCAAACATTCTGGAAATCCCGTCGGCGTAGCCCAAGGGCAGCGTGGCTATTTGGGTGGGGCCTTCAGCTTTAAATTTGCGTTCGTAACCCACACTGTCTCCTTTTTGAATATTTCGCAACTGAGCAATGACTGTTTTTAAGCTAGCCACAGCCTTCAGCATTTTATGCTCGGTGGGGTTGTTACCATAACCATATAAAGCAATTCCTGCCCTTACCATGTCAAATTCTGCTTCTGTAAAATTCAGAATACCACTTGAGTTGCAGAGGTGACTATCAAAATCATAATCAAGATGGGTTTTGAAGAAGCTTCTGGCCTCTTTAAATTCAGAGATTTGAGTTTTAGTGAATTCCACTTCATCTTTATTACCTGAGGCCGCAAGATGTGAAAAGACTCCAGATACCTTAATCTTAGGCTCGGCCTCCAAATGCTTTACTACCGAGTCCAATTCTGACAGTTCAAAACCTAGTCGATTGAGACCCGTATTGATCTTAAGATGAACATCAAACTTGTTAACGTTATGCTGTTTTAATTCTGAACACAAGCCTTCCAGAAAGCGGTGGGTATATACACTAGGAGTGAGATGATAATCTATGAGATCTTTTAGCTCTTCTAATTGTGGATAGAAAACAAGTATGGGAACTTTGACACCAGCCTTTCTCAATCTTACTCCTTCTTCGATGTAGGCCACCGCCAGATGTTCTGCGCCAATATCGACCAGATGTTTACCGATAAGCACAGAATCGGTGCCGTAGGCAAAGGCTTTCACCACACCCATCATCTTAGTTGTTGGGCTTAAATAACTTTTCAGTAAATCAAAATTTGATTTTAAAGCACCGAGGTCAATTTCCAGACGGGTTTCAAGAACTTTGGACATTACTTAGCTTTTTTCTCTTGAGAAAATTCCTCGGGATCTTTCACGTCAATATGCTTTACTTTTTCTTTGAGCATGGCTTTAAAGTAGGCTGCTCTGCTTAGTGGCTCATATTCTTCAGTTTCTCCCAAAAGCACTAAATCTTCTTTGGGTGATTTTCTGAAACTATACTGAGCCAAATTTCCCGTACGGGTACACACGGCGTGTACTTTGGTAACATATTCTGCGGTAGCCATCAAATGAGGCATAGGTCCAAAAGGATTACCCTTAAAATCCATGTCGAGTCCGGCAACGATCACTCTCACGCCCCTGTTGGCTAGATCATTGCAAACGGAGATGATCTCATCATCAAAAAACTGGGCTTCATCAATACCCACCACATCACAACTATCTGCTAAAAGACGAATATTTGCCGCTGCAGGTACGGGTGTAGAACGAATTGAATTTTCATCGTGTGAGACCACTTCTTCGTCATCGTATCGACGGTCGATTTGAGGTTTGAAGATCTCTACTTTCTGTTTAGCAAACTTTGCTCGCTTCAACCGCCGGATCAATTCTTCTGTTTTTCCTGAAAACATACTTCCACAGATCACTTCGATCCATCCAAATTGCTCTTTGTGATTAACAGTGTTTTCGAGAAACATTTTGTAATTTAGGGCGTTAGTAATTAAATTCTTACTCGAAGAGAGTAGGGCTAAAATTAGCAAAATAATAGGGTCTTTAAAAAGAAAATCACAAAAGTTATGAAGAGAGTCCTGGAAGACGAATTGATAAGTCTTGCCGAACGAATTTTGAAATTGAAAAACAGAGCAGATATCCATCAATTGAAAAAGGAGACTGCGATTTTATATGAAAAATTAAGCATTTTAGCTTTCGCAGAATCTCACTTTGGCGGCTTAAAATCTGAAGTATCCAAAACTGAATTTAAGGACGCTTTTTCTGAACAATTCAGCGATATTGATGAAGAAAGTGGGCATTATAAGTCTCCAGATGGCATGGATTATAATCCTAATCCCATCTCTGAGCCTAATACTGAAAAGATAAAGGATATTGTTTCGCAAATGCCACCAGAGTCGGAGCAAGTAGACCTGCTTTTAGAGCAATTTGCAAAGCTAGCGCATCATTCCAGAACCAATCCAGACACTAAAGACGAGGAGTCATCGTCTGATTCAGAATTAAACAAAGAAGAACCTGGAACACAGAATTCACCTGCTGAAGACGATTTCAACAGTTACGGCGTGCATTTTGATGATCTTCCTAATTTTGAACCTAGGTCCGAAGAAAAGCAAGAGTCAAAGCCTGAAGAGCCACAAGAATCAAATTCGGGAGTATCTTCTTCTCCTCAAGAGCAAGATGCTCAACCCCCAAAACGTGAAGACTCTAGATCCAATTTAAACTCGGCGCATCAAGAGAAGCGCTCTTTAAACGACAAGCTCAAAAAGGGAATTAAAATTGGATTAAATGATAGGATTGCATTTACCAATCAACTTTTTGGAGGAAGTACAGATGATTACAATCGAGTTCTTTCTCAGCTAAATACAATGTCAAGTTATGAAGAAGCTCTGCGCTTTATCCAGCTTCAGGTCAAGCCAGATTATGGACACTGGGAAGGAAAGGAAGCGGTTGAAGAGCGATTTATGCAAATCGTTGAACGAAAATTTGATGCTTAATGGCAAAATTGTATATGGTGCCTACACCTATTGGTAATCTTTCAGATATGACCTACAGAGCGGTTGAGGTTTTGAAATCTGTTGATCTAATTCTGGCTGAAGACACACGTGTGAGTGGAATATTACTCAAGCATTACGAAGTTGAAACTCCTATGCAGAGTTACCATCAACACAACGAGCATAGCATGACCGATGCTATAGTTAGACAAATCAAAAACGGAAGAGCAACAGCTATTATTACCGATGCTGGAACACCTGGCATCTCTGATCCTGGGTTTCTACTTGCTAGAGCTTGCGTGTCCCAAGGTGTTGAAATAGTATGTTTGCCAGGGGCAACGGCCTTTGTACCTGCTTTGGTCAATAGTGGTTTACCCAATGATAAATTTGTTTTTGAAGGCTTCTTACCGGCAAAGAAGGGTCGTCAAAAAAGACTAAAAGCCTTAGCTGATGAAGATAGAACCATGGTGTTTTACGAGTCTCCCTATAAGCTTTTAAAAACGCTACAGCACTTGTCAGAATACTTTGGAGAAGATCGCCAGGTAAGCGTGTCTAGAGAGATTTCAAAACTCTATGAAGAGACGATTCGCGGATCTTTGGCGGAGGTTATCACTCTTTTTGAGGAGAAAAAACCCAAAGGGGAATTTGTCGTTGTTCTGGCAGGATCTGGCCTAAAAACATGAAAAAGCACTTCAATATTGAAGTGCTTTTTAAATAATCAATTTTTATTTTCTAACTGATTTCAGAAACTCTCAAGGTATTCACCATACCTTTATCTTCAATTGGCATCGCTGCCAAATTAATAGTGAAATCCCCTTTCTCAACGTATTTCATTTCTTTAGCAATAGAATTGATATCTTCTATAGTTTCATCGGTACTGCTAAATTTATCGTAATAAAACGCTCTGACGCCCCATAATAAACTAAGCTGAGTAAGAATTCTCTTATTTGAGGTAAATGCGAGGATGTGAGAATCCGGTCTCCATGCCGAAATCTGGAAAGCCGTGTACCCACTATTTGTTAATGTGCAAATAGCGGTAGCATCTATCTCGTTGGCCATTAAGGCGGCGTGATAACAAATAGATTTCGTTATATAACGCTTGGTTTGAATTTGAGGAGCTTCCTGTGGGACATTGATTAGTGGTGAATTTTCAACACTTTTTAAAATTTGAGCCATTTTTTGAATTACCTGTACTGGGTATTTTCCTACGGAGGTTTCTCCGGAAAGCATGACGGCGTCTGCTCCGTCCATAACCGAATTGGCTACGTCATTCACCTCTGCTCTCGTAGGTGTCAAGCTATCTATCATGGTTTCCATCATTTGTGTTGCAATAATTACTGGAATCCTCGCTTGTTTAGCTTTAAGAACTAGCTGCTTTTGAATTAATGGTACTTCATGGGCTGGTATTTCAACACCTAAATCTCCTCGAGCTACCATAAGTCCATCGCAATAAGCAATGATCTTATCGATGTTTCTGACGCCCTCAGGCTTTTCGATCTTAGAAATGATAGGGATTTTATGATCACTGTGTTTTTTAATGATCTTTTGCAATTGCTTAAGATCGCTGGCGAACCTTACAAAAGATAAAGCTATCCAGTCCACCTGAAGTTCACAGGCAAAGATGGCGTCCTTTACATCCTTTTCCGTAAGAGCAGGAAGAGAGATATTTGTGTTTGGTAAGTTTACCCCTTTTCTCGATTTTAAAGGACCTCCCTGAATGACTTTAGTCTTTACTTCAGACTTTTTATCAGTGGTCATCACCTCAAAAATCAGTTTACCATCGTCTAGTAAAATACGTTCTCCTGGCTTTACATCTTGAGGGAAGGTGTCGTAATTCATGTAAACCCTTTGCTTAGTGCCTTCAAATTCCTTACCTGTAGCGAAGGTGATTTCTTCTCCAGGTTCTACTACCACTTCGTCTTTCATGACCCCAACTCTTAGTTTAGGTCCTTGTAAATCTCCAAGTATTCCAGCATTATACCCGTATTCTTCATTAAGATCGCGAATCATTTTCACGCGCTCTTTCACTCCCTCATGGTCTGCATGAGAGAAGTTGATTCTAAAAATATTGACACCAGCCTCAAGCATATCTCTTAGAACTTCTTTTTTACTGGTGGCAGGGCCAAGTGTGGAAACTATTTTTGTTTTTTTAGTCGCTTTCATTAGTCTAATATTAAATGTTCTGGATGTTTAATAGCGTCTGTTTCTATGGTATAGGCCATTGAGATTTGACGCATTTTTACGAGCCTATCTATTATGAGTTTAGGATCGAAAATATTTAAATCGTCGTTAATTTTTAATAAGTAATCTACACGTTTATGGTCACTAAGCAAAAATTCTTGAGAAAGATAATCCTCTATTGCGAAGAGACTATTTCCAATGACTTTTTCTTCAACATTTACCTTATTACTAATAAGATACGATTTTGTATCCCAATCTTTATTGAAAAATTCAAAAATTGGAAAATGAATCGTTTTACCATTAATGATAAGCTCTAGGTCTGTATTGACTCTTTTAAAATTAGTTTCAAGAGCTAGGTTAATGAAGTAAGCAATTTTATGTGGTTCCTGCTGAGAATGTAGACCGATTAATTTAAAATCACAAAATTCAAAATCAGACAAACTAAATCTTCTTTTTTTCATCATGATAAATTAACCTTCGGTTTTATATCGAATTCTCAATACGAATCCATGTAAATATATGAAACAAAACAAGATGCATCAAACAAGATAGAGGTTTATCAAGGCTGACAACTTAAGAAATCGTTTTCGTGGAAAGAATTTTAAGGATGGATATGATTTTGGAAGCTAAAGTAAGCTCGTTGGGAGGCTTTTTCTTCTGCTCTTTTTTTGGAGGTTTCTCGAGCTTTACCAGAAATCTCGTCATTGATGATCAACTTTACAGCAAAATGTTTTTCTTCATCTTTTCCAATATCATCTTCAATAATGAACTCAAAACTGAATTTGTTTTTTTGGCACCACTCGATCATTAGGCTTTTATAGCTAACCACACGTTTCTCAAGCTTGGCTAGATCTACATCTTCCTGAATAACTTTCTTATAAATAAATTCTTCGCAAGCTTTAAAGCCTTTATCTACATATATGGCTCCAATTAAAGCTTCGAATAAATTTCCATTGATGTTTTTGCCAAGCTTTTCTGCTGGAATATCAGATTGGATAAGATCTGTAAGCTGAAATTTTTCTCCTAATAGATTAAGATTCTTTCTACTAACTATCTTGGACCTCATTTTGGTAAGGTAACCTTCGTCTCCGTGAGGTGCATTTTCAAACAGATAAGTCGATATGATAGCTCCTAGGATGGAATCCCCAAGAAACTCCAGCCGCTCGTAACTTATGATGTTCCCTTCCTCATTTTTAATTTTTAGAGAACAATGAGTAAAGGCTTGTTTATAAAGAGATAAGTTAGCAGGCTTAACCTTTACAATCTTCTGGATTTTTTTAAAAAAAATCCCGTCTCTATGAGAACGGGATTCATTAAGTATATAATTTAAAAATTTCATTCAAAAATAATAGGCTACTCATCCAAGCTTTTAAAAGCAACACATGCATTATGCCCGCCAAACCCAAAAGTATTGCTCATAGCCACTTTAATTTTCCGTTCTTGTGGCTTGTTCAATGTAAGGTTGAGTTCAGAATCTATATTCTCATCTGCGGTCTCATGATTGATCGTAGGCGGTACCAAGCTATGTTGCATCGCTAAAATAGAAGCTATAGCTTCTACAGCTCCTGCAGCGCCTAAAAGGTGACCCGTCATGGACTTGGTAGAATTGATGTTAATTGTTTTTGCGTGCTCTCCAAACACTTGTTTGATAGCTTTTAATTCTGCCACATCTCCTAAGGGCGTAGATGTGCCATGGGTATTTATGGTATCTACGTCTTCTGGATTTAACCCTGAGTTATGCAAGCAGTTTTTCATCACCGCCACAACACCTTTTCCTTCTGGATGTGGAGCCGTCATATGGTAAGCATCAGAGGACATTCCACCTCCAATAACTTCAGCATAAATTTTGGCACCTCTGGCCTTGGCATGTTCGTATTCCTCAAGAATAAGAGCACCTCCACCTTCTCCCAAAACAAAACCATCTCTATTAGCATCAAATGGTCGAGATGCTTTTTGTGGATCATCGTTTTTTGTAGAAAGTGCATGCATGGAATTAAATCCTCCCATACCAGCTTTGGTTACGGCTGCTTCACTACCGCCTGTCACTATGATATCACTGTAACCTAACCTGATATAGTTAAGAGCATCTATCATGGCGTTAGCAGATGAAGCACAGGCAGAAACTGTGGCATAGTTAGGACCCATAAACCCGTGCTTGATAGAAATATTACCGGGGGCAATATCAGCTATCATTTTGGGGATAAAAAATGGATTAAATCTAGGAGTGCCATCCCCTTTAGCGAAATCGATAACTTCGTTTTGAAAAGTTTCCAAACCTCCAATTCCTGCACCCCAAATCACACCAACACGATATTTATCAACAACATTAAGATCTATGCCAGAATCTAAAATAGCTTCATCTGAAGATACCAAAGCGTACTGAGCAAATCGATCTAGTCGTCTCACTTCTTTCCTGTCGAAGTAATCGTTGGCATTGAAATTTTTTATTTCACAAGCGAATTTAGTTTTGAATAGTTCTGTGTCAAAATAGGTGATAGGCGCTGCACCACTTTTACCGTGCTTTAATCCTTCCCAGTATTCTGAAATATTATTCCCAATGGGCGTAAGAGCGCCCATACCAGTAACAACAACTCGCTTTAATTCCATGAAATAAGACTATTTATTTTTTTGCTTCCTCAATGTAAGAAATAGCTTGACCAACTGTAGAGATGTTTTCTGCTTGATCATCTGGTATTTGAATATCAAATTCTTTCTCAAATTCCATGATAAGTTCTACTGTATCTAAAGAATCTGCTCCCAAATCGTTTGTAAAGCTAGCTTCTGTAACAACTTCGTTTTCGTCAACGCCCAACTTATCAACGATAATGGCTTTTACTCTTGATGCAATGTCTGACATGATTGTATTTTTTTATGTTTAAATTCAGTGCGCAAAAATATAAAACTTTAGTTTAAAACAAGTTTTAAAGCTGAAAATGTGCTTAAATTTACACAATAATATTTTATAAATTAGTTTTGAAATTGCTTAAATTTCATATTTAATATTGACTTTAATGAAAGATTCCAAATCAAACTCAAAGAAAAAAATCATCATATTTGCCTCCGGGAATGGCACCAACGCCATTAATATATACCATTACTTTAGAGATCATAAGGAAATTGAAGTTTCTCATGTTATTTCGAATAATAAAAAATCCAGGGTGCTGAGAAGAGCTCATGATTTGAAAATTAAGTGCATTCATTTTGATAAAGAAGATCTATACGAGACCAATGCCCTACTTGAGGTCATACAAGACATACAGCCGAATCTTATTGTTTTAGCAGGCTTTCTACTAAAAATACCTAGCTCCTTCTTAGCCGAATTCCCTAATAGAATTGTAAATATTCACCCTTCTCTTTTACCTAAATATGGAGGGGAGGGCATGTATGGAGAGCGAGTTTTCAAGAAAATTCTAAAGCACAGAGAAAAAGAAAGCGGCATTACTATACACTATGTTAATCAAAACTACGACGAAGGTGAGATCATAGCACAGTATAAAGTAGATTTAGAAGATAATGAGAATTTGAGCTCATTGGAAGATAAGATTCATGCCCTAGAATATGAGTACTATCCAAAAGTCATAGAACGTGTAATTGGATAAGTAATCCATTTTCTGTACAGATTGTTCTAAATAAGCTCTCGTGGTCAATTGATCATTATGGAGTTACTTTTCGAACCAATTGACATAGAATAAGGCTAGTCCACCTCCACTTGATCGCCAGCCTTCCAAATCATCTCAATATTAGAAATATCTTCAATATTCTCAGTAGGATCTCCATTTATAAGAAGGAGGTCTGCCTTGTAATTTTTTCTTATGTAACCCGCTTTTTTAAGTTCAAAAGCATCAGCTATGTTGGAGGTGGCTGTTTTTAAAATCTCAAGGTTAGATAAACCAGCTTCTTTAAATAAAAAGAGCTCCTCATATAGGTCTGTGCCGTAATTGATGCCTAGGTTAGGCGGATCTGTGCCTGCTAAAATTGGAATATCAGCCTGATGTAATTTTCTCACCTCTGATAAAAGTTGTTTTTTAGTCAAAAACTCTTTGCTGGCTTCTCCAATATTATCAAAAGCTTTGAGGGTCGTTAACAGGGTAGGGATGATAAAAAAGCGTTTAGTGTTCGATAAACGATTAAGGGTTTCTTCATCCACAGTCTTGTCCCACCAAATATGCACCAATCCATTTGCATTATTCTCTAAAACGTTGAGGCCATCCTCTAACCGACTGACGTGCACGACGGATTTTAGACCTTTATTATGAGCTTCTTTAATGATTTCCGCCACGGTCTCATGAGATAAGGTGTTCTTGTAAGGCTCTACAATAATTTTGATGTAATCTACTTCAGATTTCACTCGCCCTTCTACAAATTCTGCTGCGTCTTCGGGACCATCCAATGTAGGAACTGGGAAGCCAAACTGAGTGCCGTGACCTTCCGGAGCAGTGGCGGCATAACCTGCGACATAATAGCGTGCAAAATTGGTAGAATCCTTTAGTTTTTTCATACCCTGTTGGAAATTTTCAATGCCATGCATGTCCATGACATTAAGGACGCCAGCTTTAGCAGCCTGATTTAAAGATAATGGAGACCAGACGTGGACATGAGCATTAGATAGAGCTGGAATTAAGGTTTTACCACGACCATCAATGACCTGTGTACCCGCATCGACTTGGAGACCTTCGTCGATAGCTACTATTTTATCACCTTCAATTTTTACAGAAGTATTTTTTAAAACTTCCTCCCCATCAAAGATTTTTACATCTTTTATGATGAACGTATCCTGAGCTTTAAGTTGTATCCAAAAAAGGAATGAAATTGAGATGAGTAGGAATTTCATAAGCTTAAGGTTTTGTGGAACATTAACTTTCACTTCAAATTTAAACTTTATTTGAATTCACGAATTTAGAATCCATCAACTCCTTAATTTTTCGGTTTTCCCAGTCTTTATTAAAAAAAAGAGCGTCTCCAAATACTCCAAAAGCGTGCGAGACTAGTCCTATTCCCCAAAAGAAGGGAGTCGATAAAGCTGCAAAACTCAATAAGTCTATGTTTGTATTCCACACTATGGTTGTTACTATAAATGAATTCACGATGAGGTAAACTAAAAAGTGACTATAAAAACCTTTGATGCTATCTACCTTTTTTTTCGCTTCCTGGTAGGCCTGAGGCTGAACAGTTTTTTTCTCTAAACTAAGTTCCTCTCTATTCATAAACATTTTTAATTTTCTTTCTTCCCACTTTTTGCCAAAAATGAAATTTATATCATATGCAGCTAAGCCTTTAAAGAGCAATCCTAATCCCCAGCCGATGAGAGGAAACCAGAACCATTGAAAGTCTGTACCTGAAAACTTAAACCAGATATAGATGAGCCCTGCGTTCACCAACCCGTAAATCATGACACTGAAATAAAAGGATTTTAGGGTTTTTACCTTTTCCTTAGCTTCTTGATATGCTAATCCCGATTGTTTGTTTTCGATGTTTGAAGTTTTCATAGCTAATTATTTTTGTTATTATTGACTCAAATATCTCTACTTTAACCACCTTTCTGAAATCGAATCTGCTGAAGTGTTGAATTTTAGGGATGAACTGTTATTTCTTGACTAATAAAAGAGCTGAATGGGTAAAAAGAAAAAATTTTATGTGGTTTGGGAGGGCTATGAGCCAGGAATTTATTCCAGTTGGCAGGAGTGTAAGCTCAAGATCCAGAACTACCCAAATGCGAAGTATAAATCCTTTGAAAGTCTTGAGGAAGCAAAGGAAGCTTACGCCATGGGATTTTTTAGTTTTCAGAAGCAAAAAAAGCAGATTCCGAAATCCTATTCCAAAGAAGGGATTGAATGGAAGTCTATCGCTGTAGATGCTGCTTCTAGCGGAAATCCGGGAAAGATGGAATATAGGGGAGTAGTCACTAAAACCAAGCAAGTGCTTTTTCATATGGGACCTTTTCCTAATGGGACCAATAATATTGGTGAGTTTTTAGCCCTGGTTCATGGACTAGCCTTTTTGAAAGAAAAAAAAAGTGATCTACCTATTTACACAGATTCCAGAATTGCTATGTCCTGGATTCGACAGAAGAAGTGTAAAACTAACCTCGCTAAAAACGCTAAAAACGAAAAGCTTTTCGAATTGATCAAAAGAGCTGAAATCTGGCTTTCTAAACACACTTTTAAAAACCCCATTCTGAAATGGGAGACCAAATCCTGGGGCGAAATCCCGGCTGATTTTGGGAGGAAGTGAAGATTATTTTTTACTCCTTAGAATTTTTTTTAATTTTTGATTTTCTTTTTTAAGCAATTTTAATTCTCTATTTAAAATCAAAACATCATTATATAAAGAAGAATTTATTATTAAAATAGGTATGCCATTTTGTTGTTTAATAAATTTGCTTTCATAAATTTCATTCAAATTAACATCTAAAATCAAGCTTAGTTTCTCCCATTCTGAAATTGTCATTTGTATTAAACCATTTTCTCTTCTACAATATTGAGATTGTGTAAAGTTCATTTTTTCTGCAATGCACTCTTGACTTAATCCTCTATTCTTTCGTTGTTTTATAAGTTTTAAAAGTTTCATTATGAGCGATTAACTATATACTATAAAAGTATATTACTTTATTGAAAAGTTGTTACGGTTTGACCTTAAACATGTTACGGGAAAACCGTAAAATTTACATTCTCAAGTGTTAATTAACAGTTTATGCTTGTTTTCACATTTTTTTAACCTCTAAATCCGACTAATTTTAGGCAGTAGCTACAGTCAAAATCTTTAATTGACTTAAAATGTTTAAAGAATTAAAACTGAATGATATGAAAAAATTGATTTTTATACTGATATTGATCTGTATGTCTTGTGAGAATGATGAAGAATTCACGACATATGACCATAATAAACTTGAGAAATATGATTTAAAAGAATTTAATAAATTAAGTATCGTTGAGAAAGAGTCTTTCCTAAATGTTGAAAAAACTAAACTTTCAAGAGATGAACTACCAAAGTTTGACAACATGAATGATGCATTAAACCATCTTTATAAATTGAAATATGAGAATAAGTCGAAGATCGAAAACTCAAAATTCTGACGGTACAATAACTGCAAAGGGCAACGATTACGTTGTAAGGGAAATTAGAATTAGAAGGAAAGACTGTAGAAAGAAAAGATGGGTTGGCTTTAATACAGAATTTGATCCAGATTGGACTATGTCTGAAAACTCACAATCTATAGCCGTTTTTTCGATTCATCATTTAAGAGCAAGTGCCTCTGCTGAATTGAAAGCTAAATCTGGCTTTAAGCTAGAAAATGGAGCTATAAAACCTTCAGCAGAAGTTAGTGGTGAAGTTAAAATCAATGTAAATACAGGTAAAGCAATTTTAAGGGTAAATTTTGAAATTAGCAGAAGACATGTATTGGCAACAAATGTAGGTCCTGGAACCTCAGGGAGTACAATTCAATCTGGTGGGGTGCATTATAATCATAAATGGAATGATAGGTTTAATTATTATTTTAACCATTATTATACTGATCTGACTGATTAATGTCTAAGTTTATTTCCTGGCGTTTGTGCCAGGAAACTTTTATGTGTATGAAATATTTATTCAAGATTTTGATTTTGATTTTGATTAATGTGTCAGTAGTTGTTTCTCAAAACACTTTAAATCAAAATTTTAGCCTAACACTTGGGAAGCCAATTTTTTCGGAATCTTCTCAAGATGCTAAAAATTTTTCAGCTGGAATAAACTATCAAAATCGATTTTCAAATTCTTTTGCATTTGATGTATTCTATACGTATGCTCAGGTTAGTAATTTACCAGACTATATTGATGATGCAGAACAATTAGAACAGGAAATCCTAGGCTTATCTGGTGGTTTAAACTTATTTTTCGAGACAGATTGGTCGCGTATTAGAAATCATTCTTTGGGTTCTAAAATTCATTTCCTATTCGTAAATAGCGATACTTGGAGCTTTTCAGTATTTGGTGGTTTTGGATATAACTTTTCTAGTTCTAAACAGCATGTGTTATTGAACACAACTTTTGATGAAGAGACACTTGAAATCATCTCATTCGAAAATGAGGTGGAAACCGAAAATTATAATAGTTTTTTTGGAATTTATGGACTACAGACCCATTATAATTTTTATAAAAACTATTTAATAGGTTTTGAGGTTTCATTTTTATCGGCTTTTACTGGAGAAGATGATTTTGATACGCTAAACAGATTACCAGACTATTATAACTTTAACCTAATACTTGGATTTAAATTTTAAATTATGAAAATTTTATTTTTGCCAATTAGTCTTTTATTTATCTCTGTGCTCTATTCTCAATCGGATAAGATGAATAATTCTGACTCATCCAAATTTGAGGTTGCTTATTCCTATGGTATTTCATATTTAGAATACGCAGATGGAAATCCAGAAGATCCATTGAATTTGTCAGTTTCACCTTTTGGTTCGTTTCAGGAATTGAATTTTGACTTTAGATTACCCAAAAACAGATATATAGGTTTGGGATTATCAAGACAACAGCACAGAGAAAGTATAGATAGGAGTTTGGTTTTTAACGATAGTGTAGAGTTGTTGCTTTCAGACTATGATAATATTCTTCAAACCAATTATATTGATGTGCATTTTAGACAAGTTTTTAAAAATGGTTTCCAATTAACGTTTGGCTTGTATTATTTGAATCAAACAGAAAACAGGTTGCAAATTGTTGTTTTTGAAAATTTTACAGGCTTTAGATTAAGCAGCGACACCATAAACGATGCAGGTATATTTATTTCTCCAGAGTACTTTTTCGATATCAATACATATTTTGAATTGGGCTTAAAAGCTAAGGCATACTACACATTTGGGGTTTTTGAAGCAATCACTCTACTGCCAACAGCTAGATTTAAAATTTGAATTTAGTTATTTGTATTTTCTTAAAAACCTGTACACTTTTAGGTTTTTTTATTCTAAGAGCAAAGTAGTGGTTAGAAAAAACAGCTTCAACAATCCCATATTAAAATGGGAGACCAAATCCTGGGGGGAAATCCCTGCGGATTTTGGGAGGAAATAAAGTCCAGAAGTGATAAATCTAAAAAATAATTTAATTAGACCTCACAGGTTTTAAAAACCTGTGAGGTTTTTAAAAATGAGAATTAGATTTGTAGAAACCAAACTTTAAGAAGCCATTAAAACCTTATCCCTTGATTAGTATTTTCTTTAGGCTATTCATACTACTTGAAATAAAACATTCAACCGATTAAATTCTTACAGAAACCCTATATTTGCAAAAAATTTAAAGACAGATGAGCAAATTATTGATTGTAGGAACTGTAGCTTTTGATGCCATTGAAACGCCTTTTGGTAAAACCGATAAAATTCTTGGTGGTGCAGGGACTTATATTGCCCTTAGTGCCTCTCAGTTTGATGTAGAATCTTCGGTGGTTTCTGTAGTTGGTGATGACTTTCCACAATCGTATTTGGATTTACTTACCGATCGCAAGGTGAATTTAGAAGGCTTAAATGTTGTAGAAGGTGGAAAGACCTTCTTTTGGAGCGGTAGGTATCATAATGATATGAACACCAGAGATACTCTAGATACTCAGTTGAATGTGCTAGCAGATTTTAGCCCAGTAGTTCCAGAAGACTTCAAGCAGTCAGAAATTGTGATGCTAGGAAATTTGCACCCAGCTGTTCAGTTAAGTGTGATCGAGCAGGTTAATGATCCTAAGCTTATTGTGCTAGACACAATGAACTTTTGGATGGATTCTGAGCTGGATTTACTTAAACAAGTGATTTCAAAAGTAGATGTGATCACTATCAACGATGAAGAAGCGAGACAGTTATCCGGTGAATATTCTTTAGTGAAAGCTGCCAGAACCATTAGAGATATGGGGCCAGATTATGTGGTGATTAAGAAAGGAGAGCATGGCGCTTTGTTATTCCATAACGAAGAAATGTTTTTTGCACCGGCTTTACCGCTGGAAGAAGTATTTGATCCAACAGGGGCGGGAGATACCTTTGCAGGAGGATTTGTAGGTTATCTGGCCAGTACAAAAGATATCTCTTTTGAAAACATGAAGAATGCAGTGATTTATGGATCCAATTTAGCGTCCTTTTGTGTTGAAAAATTTGGAACAGATAAGATGTTGAATCTAGATAAAGATGAAGTAGAAAAGCGTCTGGAAAGCTTTAAAGCGCTTACTCAATTTGAAATCAATTTAGCTTAATATGTTGCCCTGATGATTCGGGGCTTTTTTATAGACACAGGGATGAGTGAACTTATAAAACATGAATGTGGCATTGCTACACTAAGGCTTCTAAAGCCGATTTCTTACTATAAAGAGAAATACGGGAGTGCGTTTTACGGCATCAATAAGATGTATTTGATGATGGAAAAACAGCACAATCGAGGTCAGGACGGTGCTGGCCTTGCTAGTGTGAAGTTGGATGTTAAGCCAGGACATAGATACATCAGCAGAATTAGATCTAACGAAGCTCAGCCCATACAGGATATTTTTGCTCAAGTTAACCAGCGAATCAATAAAGAGCTGGAAATCCATCCCGGGATTTTAGAAGATATAGATGCCAGAAAAACAGACCTTCCTTACTTAGGTGAAGTGTATCTGGGCCATGTGCGTTATGGTACTTACGGTAAAAATAGTATTGAAAGCGTACATCCTTTTTTAAGGCAAAATAATTGGATGCATCGTAACCTGATCGTTGCTGGAAACTTCAACATGACCAATGTGAACGAATTGTTTCAGAATTTGGTTGAACTGGGACAGCATCCTAAAGAGAAAGCTGATACAGTGACCGTGATGGAGAAAATCGGTCATTTTTTAGACTCTGAAGTCAGAAAACTTTATAAAAAATTAAAAGAGGAAGGCTTCAACAAAAAAGAGGCCTCTCCTCATATTGTTGAGCAACTTAAAGTTCATAAGATTTTAAGAAAATCCTCCAAAGACTGGGATGGGGGTTATGTGATTGCCGGGATGTTAGGCCATGGAGATTCTTTTGTGTTGAGAGATCCTAACGGCATTCGTCCTGCGTATTATTACAAAGACGATGAAGTCGTGGTGGTAGCTTCAGAGCGTCCCGTGATTCAAACAGCCTTCAATGTTCCTTTTGAAGAGGTTCAAGAACTGATGCCAGGGGAAGCGATTATCACTAAGAAAGACGGCTCGGTTCATTTTAAAACGATACTCAAGCCAAGAGAGCGTAAGGCATGTTCTTTTGAGCGGATTTACTTCTCCAGAGGAAGCGATGCTGAAATTTATAAAGAGCGAAAAAATTTAGGTCGACTTTTAATGCCAGAAGTACTGAAGGCTATTGATTATGATACCATGAATTCTGTGTTTTCCTTCATTCCGAATACTGCTGAAACCTCGTTTTATGGGATGGTCGAAGCAGCACAGGATGAATTGAATCATCAGAAAAATCAAGCCATTCTGAAAGAAAAAGAAAACCTGACTGACGAACGGCTTTCTGAAATTCTGAACCTAAGATTGAGAACTGAAAAAATTGCTGTTAAGGATGTTAAGTTAAGAACGTTTATAACCGAAGACAGCAGCAGAGATGACCTGGTAGCTCATGTTTACGATGTGACCTACGGTGTAGTCAAACCCACAGATAATTTGGTGGTGATAGACGACAGTATTGTAAGAGGAACCACTTTAAAAAAGAGTATCCTCAAGATGCTAGACCGTTTAAACCCAAAGAAAATCATTATTGTCTCCTCGGCACCTCAGATTCGATATCCAGACTGCTATGGGATAGACATGGCCAAGCTAGAAGACTTTGTAGCTTTCCAGGCTGCGGTTTCATTACTTAAAGAAAGAGGGATTTATCAGGAAACGATGGACGCTGTCTACGAGAAATGTAAAGACCAGTCTGAGTTTGCAACACAGGCTGAAGAGAACCATGTGAAAGCGGTGTATGCTCCGTTTACTTACGAGGAGATCTCAGATCGAATAGCTCAGCTTTTAAGTGACGAGTCTATCCAATCTGAGGTAAAGGTCATTTACCAAACAGTAGACAAATTGCATGATGCTTGCCCAAAAAATTTAGGTGACTGGTATTTCACTGGAGATTATCCTACCCAAGGAGGTAATAAAGTCGTGAATAAAGCGTTTATGAACTTTTACGAAGGGAAAAGCGATAGGGCTTATTAAATAAGGTAGTTTTAAACGCAACCTTTTTTATTGGGCTGACATCTATTTACTGTCAAATAATACTTAATTTCGAATATTATTATTTACCATTTCTAATCTATATTATGCAAGATCATCAAACTCAATCTTCCTCAGATGAAATCGACTTAAGTGTTGTTTTTGATAAAATCAAATTCATTTTCAAATCCATTTTAATTGGGATAGTGCAAGTATTTCGATTTCTTTGGAAGCATAAGTTCAGGCTATTGATTGTGTTAGTTATAGGAGTTGGATTACAGATTTTATTAATAAGTCTTACTAAGAAAGTTTATGTGAATGAATTCTTAATAAAGACAAATTTCGAAAGTACTGAGTATGTATATAGCAAGATAAATTCTATAAATGCTAAACTTAAATCTGAAGATACAGTTTATTTAAGAGAAATTTTTGGCGAAAATTACGAGAAAGTTCTAGAGGTAGAAGTCGACCCAGTGGTCGATGTTTATAATTTAGTTAATAAGTCTGAAGAAAATAGAGAAATATTTGAACTTCTACTTGAAGAATATGGCGATATTTCATTTTTAGAGGAGGAGATTAACATTAATGAATACCCTACTCATCAAATAAGAATATTCATAAAAGGAAGTGCATTTGGTAAAGAGATATCTAATCACTTGTTCGGCAAGTTGTCATCTAATCCATATTATACTGATCTAAAGACAACAACTTTAGAAAATTATAAAGAACAACTGATTCAGAACAAAGAAATTAGATCTCAAATTGATAGCATTATCAAAGGTAGAAATGAAATTGGAATAATGCCTAATCTCAATGATAATGCTGTTTCTTTCACTGGAAGTCAAAATTTTAGAGAGTTGCTAAGTCAAAAAAAGAATCTTTTATATGATGACTTATCGCTAAGAAACAAATTGTCGTCTGAAAATGAAGTTTTAAAAGTAATAGATTCGTCATATGGTATGTTAAGTGAAGATCGAAATAGCTCTAGTATACTATTTCCTGTTGCATTATTGGGGTTATACCTTTTCATTTATTTTATCATATTCTTAAGCCAAGCAGTTCTTCGTTTTGTTCGCAACTAATTTGAAAATTACAATACTGAGCATCACAGAGGATTTTAAAATTTAAAAGCAATGTATATCATCAAACAAAATGTTTCTTGAGATTAATGAATAATCCCATAAAGAAAATCCTTGAAAATTCAGATTATAAAGAAATACTTAAAAAAGGGAGTTATTTTTTAATCCTTAGGTTATTTGGCGCCTTTATAGGCTATGTATTTACAATATATGTTTCAAATAATTACGGTGCAGATATTTATGGTTTAGTGGCCCTTTGTTTTTCTTTTTTTTTAATTATTGGAGTGTTTGGAAGGTTAGGATTGGATACAAATATTGTTAAGTTTTTTTCACAATCAAAAAACAACACTGAAGCAGGTGTTTTCTATAAATCAGTTATTGTCACGTTCATAGCTAGTTGCCTTTTTTCAAGTTTAATATTTTTTTTTAAAGAAGCGATTATTTTTCGTTTTTACCAGCAGCCAAAACCAGAGTTGATTAATTTTTTACCTTGGATTTTACTTTCGATACCATTCTGGAATATTGCTATAATTTGTAGTAGTTATTTTAGAGCCAAAAAACAAAGTCTTGCTTTTAGTTTTATCAATTACCCAAGTAGATTTTTAATTTCGTTACTTATATTAATTATCTTTTGGAGTAGTAATCAAGATCCCATTATAATCTTAAAGGCTCACTTCTGGGCTGTTTTTATTACTGCATTTACAAGCTTTTTTATTGTGATTAGAAAATTGAATTATATTACAATTTCTACATACAAATATTTGGATTTTATAAAGGAATCTTTTCCAATGTTACTTTCATCATCCATCTTAATTTTACTTACAATGGTAGATACACAAATTATGGGTGTATTCGAGACTAAATCCAACATAGGAATTTACTCCGTGGCAGTAAAAATTGCTGCTTTGACATCCTTCAGTCTATCTGCTATCAATTCAATACTAGCACCTAAAATTGCTAAAAGTCATGCAGAAGGTGATGATAGTTTTAAAAACATTGTTCGTTTTTCCACTAACATAAATTTTTTTATAACGATTGCTATTGCTTCTGTTATCATTATTTTTAATAATTTTATTTTAAGTCTATTTGGAGAAGAGTTTATTGAAGGAAGCTCAATTTTGATTCTACTATGCGCAGGACAAATCATAAATTCATTCTCTGGTTCTGTAGGAATTATACTTCAAATGATCGGTAAGCAAAAAGTACATCAGAATTTTGTGTTGGCTGCACTGATAATAAACATCATACTTACTTCTTTTTTGACGCCTTTATATGGTGGTTTAGGAGCTGCAGGTGCTACTGTTGCAAGTATGGCATTCTGGAACATTGGATGTGCCATCTATTTAAAGAAGATAGTTGGAATTAAAACTTACTTCCATAAATTATAATCATGAAAAAAATCACATTTATTATTCTTTTTGTTTTTTTTTCATGTATTGAAGAAAAAAAAGATGAAACGAAAGTGACTATGGTATTCAGATCAGAGTATGATGAGACAATTCAGCTTTTCTTTACAGATGATGAACATCCTAAATTTAACAACAATAATTTATTAAAAAAGAAAGTTTTAGGAAGTAGGCAATATCAAAGAATTGTTTTTGAAATCCCAAAAAAAATTAAACCCAGAAGGTTTAGAATAGATCTTGGAGAAGAAAAATACACTACATCTCTTTATATCAAAACGATTACTATTGATTTCGGATCAAAACAAATCACCATTGACGATGATACATTTGATCGGTATTTTTCAACCAATATCTATTTAAAAAAAGAAGGTCGAAACCGTTTTGAAAGAAAATTGATAAACAGAAGCTACGACCCTTTTATTAAATCGACACCTCTATTAGAAAAAAAAATGTTTATTGAATTTAGATAGAATGAAGGAAAGCCAACAACCAATTATTATTATAGGTATGCACAGGTCAGGTACTTCAATGCTTACCGGTTTCATCTCTAATTTAGGAGTTTTCATGGGTAGAGATAAGTCTATGAATGACGAGTCAGTATTTTTTCAACGTATTAATGATTGGCTTTTATACCAATTTGGAGCAACTTGGGATAATCCGCTCGATTTAAGAGAAATTGAAATTAAAACTATGCCTCAAATCTCAGAATTCCTACAATCTAAAATTAAATCGTTAAGTGCACTTCCTTATTTTGGTTTATCAAAGTATATTGGATACAAATTGAACTCATCAATAAACTATAAATGGGGATGGAAGGATCCAAGAAATTCACTTTTATTAGATTTTTATAAGGAGATTTATCCCAATGCTAAAATCGTTCATATTTATAGAAACCCAGTTGATGTAGCCTTAAGTCTTAGGTCAAGAGAGAATAAATTTGATGAAGAATTTAAGGTTTCTATGAAGAAAAGAATCAAAAGCAATCTATTAATTAAAGAAAGAATATTTTGCCACTCACCACTAGTTAAAGATCTAGAATACTCGTTCAACCTATGGAAAATGTATACTTCGAAAGCTTTAGAAGCTGATAGTAAATTCAAAGATGTAATACATATCAATTATGAAGATTTTCTAAAATCACCAAAAATAGTTTTGACTGAATTAAGTGAATATCTCGAATTGAATCCTGATCAGTCAATTTTGAATTCAATTATTTCCAAAGCAGATTACAATAGGGCTTTTGCATTTAGAAAAGATCCACAAGCAGTAAAGTTTTATAAAAATATAAAAGACAACCCCTTAGTAAAAAGGCTGAATTATCACAATCTCATATGAATAATGGTTTAACTACGGCAGTTATCGTTAGTTACGGCGATAGATCAAATTATTTTACAAAAGTACTATTGGCTTTAAATGAAAGTGATAAAATAGATAAAATTATATTTGTAAATAACGCTATTTCTAAAGAAAGCAGGATTTCACTAGAATCCCTCAAAATTGAAAAACTAAAGATACTTAATCAAGGAAAAAACACTGGCTCTGCTAAGGGCTATAAAGATGGAATCCTAAAAGCTTTAAATATTAATTCAGACTTTATTTGGCTACTAGATGATGATAACCTGCCTGAGAATCAAGCGCTGGATGTACTTTACCAAAATTGGCAATTACTTTCTAAACAATATAAAAAGGATATTGCTTTACTTTCTTACAGACCTGATAGAAATATTTTCAAAAAGGCAATAGAACTTAATAAGCCAAATTTGATGTTGGGTCCTAACAATTCTTTTTTAGGAATAAATTTCTTTCATAAATTAAAAGGTTTAGTCACCAAGTCAAAAAAAAATAAATTAACTAAAACTGATGTAGGAAAGGTTGATGTAGCTCCCTATGGAGGGCTTTTTTTTAGGAGTTCTTTAATAGAAACAATTGGTCTACCTGATGAAGACTTTTTTTTATATGGTGACGATTATGATTTTTCATACCGAATCACTCAAAAAGGGGATGGGATTTTTTTAATTTTAAAAAGCGTTGTAAATGATTTAGAGAAATCTTTTCATTTGAAGGGTAAAAAAGTAAATATTATAAGCAATAGGTTTATAAATACTAACTCTAAAATCAAAATATTTTATTCAGTAAGAAATGGGATCAATTTTGAATTAAAATTTATTACAAATAAACTAGTGTATTATTCTAATGCACTATGTCATATTTTAGGGACTTTACTAGTTTTCATATTAAGACCAAAACATTTATGGAAATTTAAGTACTATATAAAAGGAATAAAATCGAGTAAATGTTAAAGCTAAAGACAATATACACTATATCTTTTTATCTGATACTTAGTTTCACTTTTTTAATAGGTGGTTTGCTTCAGTTTATCATTGGTTTGTCCAATACAGGATTGACCATTGTACTTGGATTCGTTATGCTCCTTAACTATATTGTATATGCTCTAGTAAAAAAGAAAATAATGCTGAACTGGGTGTTTATAAGTTTTTTACTTTATATGCTCAGTATATTAATAAGCGCGTTATTTAATGGTACGAATACTGCTAAAACCCTTATTTATCTTAATTTTTCGATTTTACCCTTAAGCACATTTTATTTTTTTTATATAAACAGAAAGGAAGGTTATTTAAATCCTAGGTCGTATCTGCAATTTATATTGTTTATTGCTTGTATTCAGCTTCCAGTATTACTAATTCAAGGAAACTTCTATGATCAGCTTATGACCTTCAATAATAGTGGGCAAAATATAGCATCATTTGATTTTTTATATGGTACATTTTTAGTTAAGTCGGATCATTCTTTAGGATGCTTTTTGTTGTTTATAATTGCTGGTTTATTGTTTGATTTTAATAATATATCAAATTATGTAAAGTATAGATTTTTTTATGCTTTGTACTTAAGTATTACAGTATTGTTAGCAGAATCAAATATATCTAAAGCATTATTAATCTCTACTTGGGCTATTTATATTATCTATTTAGTTTATTCTAGAATTCCGAAATCAATTTATAATCGGAAATTCTATATAATAGTTACGTCTCTAGCTTTTGTTTTCCTTGTTTATAACATTAGAAATATAGGCTTTATCACCTCAAAGCTTGGAGGTACGATTGAGAATAATTATACGGTAGAAAAGGCAAAATATTTCTACGATGAAGCTAAAGCCAAAAGGCTACAAATAATAATAGTTGCCATAAATGAATTGGAAACAAAATACATAGGAAGTGGGCCTTATTCTTACTTTGATATTCTAACAGGTAAATTTAAGAATACAATACATTTTTCTCAATTCATATGGTGCTATTTTGATCTGGGCCTATTTGGATTATTAACTTTGTTGTTTTACATATATCATTTGATCAGATCAACATTAAAGAAAAATCAATATTTATTCATATTCATTTTTCCAATAACCATCATTTATATGATGTATACGACTCCATTTTCCGAAATAGGGATTTTGATTAGTCTTTTTTTAATTTTTAGCATTAAGTACCCCAATGAATTTAATAATAATACCATTCCACGACTGGAGAAAAAGTGAAAATGAAGGTTTTAGAACAAGAGATGTTCACTTCATAAAAGCTTTTGCAAAAAATGATAGGGTTGAAAAAATCTTAATTATAAACAGGCCGTTCACCAAATTAGAGTTGCTATTAAATCAATATAAACAAAGGTTGCCGGGTGAATTGATATTTAAGCGAAGAGGTTTTGCATTAACAAAGGTTTCAGACAAAATTTATGTTTTAGATTATTTGTCTTTAGATGTTATAAATCAGATACTTTTAAGGCATAAGTGGTTTATAAGACGTTACGGTGATAAAAAATTATTGCAATTTATTTATCAAGTATTAGATATGCTTGATATATCAAACACTTCACTTATATGCCAAAATGTTTTCTCTAATAAACTGGCAATCAAATTAAAATCTAAATTCAAACTGTTTGATGCATGGGATAACTTCACTAAGTTCCCTAATTATTCACATTTAAATTCGGAAATTAGTAATGGTTATAATTCATTAAGTGAACATATTAAAACGTGGATAACTAACTCTAAAGAAAACCAAGACTTTTTCAAGGATAATTTTGGTGCAAAAAAAATTAGTCTAATCAAAAACGGAGTTAGCCAATCATTTGCTAAGAATTGTTTAGAAGTGCCTCAAGACATGAGGAGTATACCCCACCCAATTGCTGGATTTGGAGGAAAAATGTCATACCTAATCGATACGGATATTATAAATTACATTGTAAAAGATAATCCAGATATAAGCTTCGTTTTTGTAGGTCAAATATTAGATAAGGAAAAGTTTAAGGAAATTAACAATTCAGCTAATCTATACTTTTTGGGTGATAAAAAATATGATATTTACCCCTGCTATGTAAATAATTTTGATGTTGGTATAATTCCCTATGAGATTAATGATAAACAGCATGGTGGTGATTCTATTAAAGCATATGAATACCTTCAAGCAGGATTAAAGGTCATAGGCACTCATGGTAATGGATTATTAGATTTATCTGACTACCTATACTTAGCTAAAGATAAGTTTCAATTCTCTGAATTCCTTAAAAAAGATCTAGATTCCAAAAAAAAATTTGATTCCGATAAGTTTAGTTGGGAGTCTAAGTCTGAAAAAATTATATCGCTACTTGAGCATGAATAAAGTACTCTTACATCCGAACCTTCACTTGATTTTATTGACTGGGATTTCAATAAGTATACCACTGCCTAGATTGGTAGGAAATATATTTATTATAGTTTCATTCGCAATTTCATTATATGTTTTTAAAAAAAACAAAAAAGGTTTAAAGGATTTACTAGATGCTTCTTTCATTTTTCCTGCAGTGTTTTATACTTATATTTTGCTAAATGGTTTATACGGATATAATTCAAATGAATTTTTAAGACAGATTGATAAGAATTTTCTGGCTTTGATTATTCCTTTTTCCCTTTTGACACTTTTAAAACCTTTCTTTTTTGACAAAATTAAAAAGACCTACTCTTATGCTTTAGTATTAATTACTTTAAGTCTTATTTTAATTAATATTATTAATTTATTAAGCGGAGGTCCAAGTTCAATGTATTATTTTCATGATTTCACCGAGTTTGTAGGTATAAACGCTGTCTATTTTTCACTTTTTCTCTCCTTAGGAATTTTGATTTGCTTAAATCAGGTTTATAAAAGAATTGATATTAAAATCAACCTTATTTTTTTATTAACCTTTGCGTTGGGTCTTTTGTTTTGTGCGTCTAAAGCTATTATTGCTGCAACAATAATAGTTTCACTTATTCATGAAATTTTTTCGAAAAAGTCAAAGAAGACTTTATTATTTATTATATCAATAGGTACAATATTCACTTTTATAATTTATTCAAATCCATACCTTAAAGAAAGATTCGTTGAAGGGGTTAAATACGATTTGATTTTTGAAACCAGTGATGAATTAGCAAACGCTAAAGAATTTAGTAATTCTGAAATCGATAATATATCTGATTTAGAACTAAGAGCTATTTTTTTAAAAATTAGTATTTATCATTTAGTAAATGATGGTAATCTACTCTTTGGTTATGGGGTAAGTGATTATCAAGATTACTTAGATTACTACTACATGGTTTATGGCCTTGCTCCATTTCACTATGAAGGGTATAGTCCACATAATCAATATGCATATTCATTGGTTAGTTCGGGAATAATTGGATTATTGATCCTGGTTTTATATTTAGTTTATAGTTTTTTTCAAAATTTCAAATATAATAATCTTTTGGGTCTGTGTTTTTTAATACTAATATGTATAGCGATGCTATTCGAAACATACTTATTGAGAACCAAGGGAATTATTTTTTTCTTTTTCTTTAATACTTATTTCTTATTAGACAATAAACAACATGAAAATAGCAATTTTAGGAACAAGGGGTATACCTAACTACCATGGAGGATTTGAGCAGTTTGCTGAGAATTTTTCTATTTATCTTGTAGAAAAAGGCCACCAGACATATGTATATAACTCAAGCCTTCATCCTTTTAAAGGTGATAAATACAGGGGTGTAAGCATTATACATTGTAAAGATTATGAGGATAAACTAAATACGGCAGGACAGTTTATATATGACTTAAACTGTATAAAAGATGCACGTAATCGAGATTTTGACATCATACTCCAACTAGGGTATACAAGTAGTTCAATTTGGTATAGACTTCTTCCAAAAAAAACCATAATTATTACAAATATGGATGGCCTAGAATGGAAGAGGTCTAAATATTCTAAGCCAGTTAGAACATTTTTAAAATATGCAGAATACTTAGCGGTAAAAAGCAGTGATTATTTAATATCTGATTCACCAGGGATACAAGCATATATAAGAACTAAGTATGATGTAGATTCTAAATTTATAGCATATGGATCTAATCCTATAAACAATGTTGATGAATCGATATTAAATAACTATAGTTTAATTAAATATGAATATAACATGCTTATTGCTAGATTAGAACCAGAGAATAATATTGAAGTTATTCTAGATGGAGTTGAAAAGAGCAATTCTATAAAGCCATTTGTTGTTATTGGTAAGTATGATACAAATAGTTTTGGCAATTATATCTTTAACAAGTTCCGAAATTCAAAAAAAATTATTTTTCTTGGGGGTATATATAATCAAAACCACTTGAATGTAATGAGGTGGTTTTCAAACCTCTATTTCCATGGACATACTGTAGGAGGTACAAATCCATCATTACTAGAAGCCATGGCCTCAAATTGCCTTATTGTAGCTCACAATAATAGTTTCAATAAGTTTATTTTGGGATCTGATGGGTTTTATTTTGAGAATAAAAATGAAGTAGCTTTATGTATTGAGTCTTTAAATAAAAAGAATCATGTAGAGAAAATTAAAAATAATAAAAATAAAATAACTAATAATTTTAGTTGGAACTATATAAATCAATCTTATTTAGATTTTTTTAAACAATGTACGGTTCAAAGAACATAATTAAGTTACAACCAATTCTAATGAGTTATATATTTAAATTATTTTTTCTCGCTAGTTGTGTATCTTTTGATATTTTTGGAAACATTTTTAATTCAACCTTATGAAAATAGCTGTCATCGGGACTGGCTATGTAGGCCTGGTTACAGGAACCTGTTTAGCAGAAAACGGAAATGAAGTCCTTTGTGTCGACATCGATAAAAATAAAGTCGAACAAATGAAAGCGGGGGTAGTTCCAATATACGAGCCTCATTTAGATGTCCTCTTCGAAAGAAACATAGAAGCCGGTCGCTTAAATTTTACAACCAGCCTAAAGGAGGGATTGGACTTTGGTGAGGTTATTTTCCTCGCCTTGCCAACTCCTGAAGATGAAGACGGCTCTGCCGATTTAAAATATGTGTTAGGCGTGGCCAAAGAGATAGGAGAATATATTACCTCGTATAAGGTTATCGTAGACAAAAGCACAGTCCCTGTGGGTACGGCTGATCTTGTTCATGCGACAATAGCCAAAACCTGCAAAACAGACTTTGATGTGGTTTCTAACCCTGAATTTCTAAGAGAAGGCTTTGCTGTAGACGATTTTATGAAGCCTGAACGAATTGTTATTGGGTCCAGTAGCGAGAGAGCTACTGAAGTCATGCAGCGCTTGTATCAGCCATTTGTAAGGTCAGGTAACCCAGTAATCACTATGGATGAAAAGTCAGCTGAACTGACCAAATATGCATCCAACTCCTTTCTGGCAACCAAGATCACCTTTATGAACGAGATAGCTAACTACTGTCAGAAAGTAGGGGCAGATGTCGATAAAGTGAGAATTGGAATGGGAACCGACTCCAGAATCGGAAAACGCTTTCTGTTTCCAGGCATTGGGTACGGAGGTTCTTGTTTCCCTAAAGATGTAAAAGCACTTCATAAATCAGGTCAAGACATCGATTACAGCTTCAAAATCCTAGAGGCAGTGGTGGATGTGAATGAAAAACAAAAAACTATACTTTTTCCAGAACTTTCTAGCTATTTCGATGCTGATTTAAAAGGAAAAACCATTGCAGTTTGGGGCTTAGCCTTCAAGCCCGAAACCGATGATATTCGTGAAGCTCCAGCTTTATATATGATCGATAAATTGTTGGAAGTGGGAGCTAAGATAAAAGCCTTTGATCCCGAAGCAATGGAAAATGTAGAGCAGAAATATGGAGGTAAAATCAGTTTTGGAGAAGACATGTATGAGGTGACTCAGGATGCTGATGCTCTTCTTATTTGTACCGAATGGAGTATTTTCAGAACTCCAGACTATAAACGCTTAAAATCAAATTTAAAACAACCTGTTATTTTTGATGGTAGAAATTTATATCCGACGGTTGAGTTGGCTAAAGAAGGTATTCATTATATTTCAATAGGAAGACAGAAGGTATAAGGCATGAAAAATGTATTGATCACAGGAGCTGCAGGATTTTTAGGATCTCACTTGTGCGATAAATTTATAGAGGAAGGGTTCAAAGTAATAGGGATGGACAACCTGATTACGGGTGATCTTAAAAATATTGAACACCTGATGAAATTAGAGAATTTTGAATTCTATCACCATGATGTGAGTAAATTTGTTCATGTTCCAGATGATTTAGACTACATTTTACATTTTGCTTCTCCAGCAAGCCCAATTGATTATCTTAAAATTCCTATCCAGACCCTTAAAGTAGGTTCTCTAGGGACACACAATCTTTTAGGCTTAGCTAAAGCCAAAGGAGCTAGGTTATTGATAGCGTCTACTAGTGAAGTCTACGGAGATCCTTTGGTGCATCCTCAAACCGAAGATTATTATGGCAATGTCAATACGATTGGCCCTAGAGGGGTTTATGACGAAGCTAAACGCTTTCAGGAGTCCATCACTATGGCTTATCATCGCTTTCATGGTTTAGAGACTAGAATTGTAAGGATTTTTAATACCTATGGGCCAAGAATGCGATTAAATGATGGTCGTGTTATTCCTGCCTTTATAGGACAGGCGTTGAGGGGAGAAGATCTTACCGTTTTTGGAGATGGTTCTCAAACTCGCTCTTTTTGTTATGTGGATGATCAAGTCGAAGGAATTTACAGACTGCTGATGAGTGATTACGCAGAACCAATTAATATTGGCAATCCTTATGAAATTTCGATCTTGGACTTTGCCAAGGAGATTATAAAGCTCACAGGTACAGACCAAAAATTAATTTTTAAACCTCTTCCTAAGGATGATCCTATGCAGCGCCAGCCCGATATTTCTAAGGCCAAATCTATTTTAAGCTGGGAGCCTAAAGTAGAAAGAGAAGAAGGAATGAAATTGACTTATCAGTATTTTAAATCACTTAGTAAAGAAGAGCTTAGGAGAAGTGAGCATAAAGACTTTACAGACCGAAATAAGCGTTAATACATGCCAAAAACAGGTCGTTATTCTGGTTTAATCCGCCCCATATCCTACTTTGTAGATATTAGCATTTTACTTTCATTAGCCTTGCAGTTCAAATTTGATTTACAATTGAATCTGGCCTTTTATCTGTATGTTGTCATTACTTGGATTTTACTTTCTCTGAAATCAAATTTTTATGAAGTCTACAGGTATACAAAGGTGACCAGAATCGTATCCCTTACCATTCAGCAATTTGTTATATTTACCCTGATTGTATTTGCTTTTTTCGGTTATTTTTATGAGTATGGAAGAGATTCTTCAAGGATTTTTCTTTATTTAGGAAAAGCTTTTGGCCTGATTTTTTTGATCAAAATCTCTTTCTATTACTTTCTAAAGAAATATAGAAAAGATCTAGGTGGTAACTATAGAGTAACTGTTATTCTTGGAAAAACAAAACGTAGTCTCCAGCTCAACACGTTTTTTAAACATAATCCTGAATATGGGTATAAATGTCTAAAAGTTTTTGACCTCAATAAATCTGAAAATGATTTAGATACAATATTTGAATTTATTCTCAAAAATCAAGTAGATGAGATATACTGTTCTATGGAAGAGTTGTCCAATAAAAAACTAAATTCCATCATAACTTATGCAGACAATAATTTAAAAGTATTAAAATTTTTGCCAGATAATAAAGACGTCTATTCTCGTCAATTGAATTATGAGTATTATGGATTCCTTCCTATTCTTTCCTTAAGAAAAATTCCACTTGATGATGCCTTAAATAAGTTTTTGAAACGTACATTCGACATCATAATTAGTCTAATTGTATTAATCTTTATACTTTCTTGGTTAACACCTTTAATTGCAATACTGATAAAAATTGAAAGTAAAGGTGCTGTTTTTTTTAAACAAAAACGAAATGGATTAGATTATAAAGAGTTTTATTGTTACAAATTTCGATCTATGAAACCCAATCCTGAAGCAGATCTTCATCAAGTCCGTAAAAATGACAAAAGAATAACTAAAATTGGGAAGTTTCTAAGAAAAACAAGCATAGATGAATTACCTCAATTCTATAATGTACTACTTGGTGATATGAGCGTGGCCGGTCCAAGACCTCATATGGTAAGCCATACTCATATGTATGCAGAAAACGTCGATAAATTTATGGTACGTCATTTCGTGAAACCAGGGATCACAGGATTAGCACAGGTAAGTGGATACAGAGGTGAAGTGGAGACAGATCAGGATATCATCAACAGGGTGAAATACGATATTTTCTATTTAGAAAACTGGTCCTTGCTTATGGATATCAAAATAGTTTTTCTAACCATCAGAAATGCTATTCAAGGTGAGAAAAAAGCTTATTGATGTCAGATCTAGTTTCCATAATCACCCCGGTTTATAATTCCGAAGCTTACATCTTAGAGACTATAAAATCAGTTCAAGATCAATTATATACTAACTGGGAACACATTTTGGTTGATGATAAATCCTCAGACAATTCACCGGCTATTATTAAAGAAGTAGCAAAAGAAGACCAAAGAATAAAATTCACCCAACTTGAAGAAAATAGCGGTCCAGCCATCGCAAGAAATAAAGCGATAGAACTTGCTAAAGGCCGTTATTTAGCATTTTTGGATGCAGATGACATCTGGTTTGATTTTCACCTTAAAGATTCTCTTCTGTTCATGGAAAAAGGCAAGCATCAATTTGTCTTTGCTTCCTATAAAAGGTCGAATGCTCAACTTAAATTTGTACATTCAGATTTTATCGTGCCAGAAAAAGTTACTTATCAAGACATTCTTAAATCCAATTCTATCAGTTGCCTTACTGCTGTAGTAGACATCTCTCAGTTAGGTAAAAAATACATGCCGCTTATCCGAAAACGTCAGGATATGGGTCTATGGCTCAACTACCTCAAAGATCTCGATTACGCTAACGGAATTCAAAAACCTCATGCTATATATAGAATGCGAGAGGATTCACTGTCCAGAAATAAAATTGACTTAATTAGGTATCAGTGGAAATTTTACAGAACTATAGAAAAGCTTTCCATTGCCCACTCTTTTTATTATCTATTGTGGTGGACTTACTTGGGTTACAAGAAATATAGGAAGTAATCATCATTCAATTTATAAGCTCAAATTTTCAAAACACTGGTTTTTTCAATTAATATATCCAGTGCTTTAGCATTAATTTATAAACCAAAGCAGTTCAACTCGTTTTGTAATCCTTAATTTTGAAGAAACACAATAGCTAAGATGCATCACTTTACTGCCACCTATACCGATCTGTATCAGATCAACATGGCACAAGTTTATTTTCAGCAAGGGAAACATAAGCATGAAGCGGTATTCGATTACTTTTTTAGAAAACTTCCTTATCAAGGTGGCTATGCTGTATTCGCAGGCTTAGAAACCCTTTTGGAAATTCTTGAAGAATTTAGATTTTCCCAAGATGATCTGGATTTTTTGAGTGACTACGGTTTAGACCCTGAGTTTATAAATTATCTCAAGGAGTTCAAATTTCAAGGAACAATCTACAGCGCACAGGAAGGGGATCTTGTGTTCCCAACCAGACCAGTGCTTCAGTTGGAGGCCAATATGATAGAGGCTCAGCTGGTCGAGACCATCTTACTGAATACACTCAACTTTCAAACCCTAATCGCCACAAAGGCGAGTCGAATAAAAAAATCTTCTGGAGATCAACAACTTATCGACTTTGGAATGCGAAGAGCTCAGGGTTCTGGAGCTTATCATGCCAGCAGAGCAGCCTTTATTGGAGGTTTTGAAGCGACGAGTAATGTCGTTGCCGGTAAAGATTTTGAGATTCCAATTTCAGGAACCATGGCCCATTCTTTTATCCAAAGCTATGATGATGAACTCACCGCTTTCAGAGACTTTGCTAAAAGTCATCCAAAGAATACCATTCTCCTAATTGATACTTACGATACGCTTAAAAGCGGTTTACCCAACGCCATTAAGGTAGGTAAAGAAATGAAGGCTAGAGGCGAAGCTCTCAAAGGTATACGGCTGGATAGTGGCGATCTATCTTATCTCGCCAAGAAATGCAGAAAAACCCTGGATGAGGCTGGATTGAATCATGTAAAGATTGCAGTGTCCAATCAGTTGGACGAGTACGTCATCCGAAGTTTAAAAGACCAAAATGGACCCATAGATGTTTTTGGAGTAGGAACCAATTTAGTGATTGGAAAGCCAGATGCAGCTTTGGATGGAGTGTATAAGTTGGCCTTTGCCAACGACAAGCCCAGAATCAAACTTTCAGAAAATCTAGCTAAGCTGACTCTGCCACACAAAAAACAAGTTTACAGAATTAGAAATGATAAGGGAGAATTAATAGGTGCCGATGCGATCACCTTAAGAGAAGAAACCGAAATCGATCAGATGAATCATCCTTTCGATAGGTCTAAATCATTGCAATTCGTCAATTGTTCAGCAGAACCTTTGTTGTCTAAGGTGATGGAAAACGGTAAACGCCTTCAGCCAACAAAATCACTGATAGAGATTAGAAATTATTCTGAAAAGCGACTTTCAGAATTGACAGAAGAGTTTCTTCGTTTTGAAAATCCCCACATTTATAAAATTGGGATTTCAGACCGATTACTGGAAGAACGCGAATTGCTTAGGAACCATTATAAAAATTAATGCCATGAAAACCTTACTCATTGTAGACGCTCAAAACGATTTCATGCCAGGGGGTAGCCTGGAGGTAAAACATGGAGACGACATTGTGTCTCATATCAATTTGATTCAGCCACAGTACGATTTGGTGCTGGCCACTCAAGATTGGCATCCGCAACACCACATGAGTTTTGCATCCAATCATGAGGATCAAAAAGCATTTCAAAATCTAACCATCGATGGTTATGAGCAGACCTTATGGCCAGATCACTGTGTTCAGGGAACCAAAGGTGCAGAATTTCATCCCCAAATGAACACCAATTGTATAGAAGCCATTTTTAGAAAGGGAACAGATGCTAAAATCGATAGCTACAGTGCCTTCTACGATAACCACCATAAGAAATCAACTGGCTTAGCGGGTTACCTAAAGGATAAAGAATGTAAAAGCATCGACATTTGCGGTTTAGCAGGAGATATTTGTGTCTATTTTACCATCAAAGATGCCTTAAACGAAGGCTTCAAGGTGAGGCTTATTGACCAAGCGACCAAAGCTTTGGATCAGGAAAAATTTGAGCAACAGAAACAAGAGTTAAAAGCCGAGGGCGTAGTCATTGTATAATTTCTATTGAATTTGCTATTGTTAGCTTTGTGCATTTTGAGATAGTCAACTTAAGTGTTCTCGTACATCTTATCCGGCGCCTTGGGTGTAAAGTTTTAACTGAAGTCGGCGTGGGGAATATTTTAGATTTTACATTTCTAATCTGATATTTCAAATTTACTATCAACTCACCAACTCACCAACTCACCAACTCACCAACTCACCAACTCACCAACTCATTAACTAATTTCTCATTCCAAATTTACGAGTTAATTTTAGATAATTTAATTTTTACTCACGACTCGACTACTTCTGCAGCTTCTTGATCATTTTCTGAATGCGATCACTCAATTTTTCTGAAGATAATTTTTCACGTAACCGGTCTGTAATGATGGGAAAGGAAAAGGGAGTAGGTTTATGGCATGACTTCCAGACGATCTCTTGAGTAGCAATCCGTTCCATAGCATTTTGCAAACGTCCTTGTTCCAGAGAATGCTCAAAAGTTTCGGTAAAAGCTTGCTGATACAATGGATTATCTGGATCAAAGTCTTTAAAGACATCAAAAATCAATTGAGAACTCGATTGCAGGTGTTTGTTTTTGATCAGTTTATTAGGATAACCTGTAAAAACCAAACCAGCAATTACTGCAATATCTCTAAATTTTCGTCTTGCCATTTCGGTGGCATTTAAACTTTTAGATAAATCATCCAGTAAATATTCCGCAGAAAACAGGTTGTTATCCAGTACAGATTGCATGTCTACCGGTTGGTCCGATAGTAGTTCAAAGCCATAATCATTAAAGGCCAAAGAAAATGAAATAGGCGATAGTAAACTTATTCGATAAGCCAGCAAGCTCCCCATTGCTTCGTGAACAAACCTACCCTCAAAAGGATAGAAAATATGATGATAACCATCACGGGTTTTAAAGGTTTCAATCAAAAATTGATGAGGTCTGGGAACAATAGACTCTAATTTTTGACGTTCGAAGATGGGTTCCAGAGCCACGAGTTCAGGGCTTTTATTGTCAGCATCCTGGTTGTATAATTCCTCCCGAAGAAGCTCACTCATTTGAGAAGTCAATGTTAATCTTCCGCCCATCCAGCTCGGTACTTTAGAGGTTTTAGATTTAGATTTTCTCACCAGGACCTGCATCTGCTTTACCCGGACCAATTCCAAGTTTCTGCCTGCAAACGTAAACACATCCCCTGGCTTCAATTTGGAAATAAACCATTCTTCGATGGAGCCGATAAAACCTCCAGTCATATATTTAACGGTCAAAACAGCATCGCTTACAATAGTTCCGATTTGCAGTCGATGACGCATCGCAATTCCTTTTCGGTTCACTTTAAGCAAGCCGTCTTCCTCAATGTCTACTTTTCTGTATTCATCGTAAGTCTGCAAAGCTTCTCCGCCTTTGGTAATAAAATTCAAAGCCCAGTTCCACTGTTCCTCCGTGAGGGTCTGGAAGCAAAAGGTGGATTGGATTTCTGGTAAAATATCAGAAGGGTAAAAGCCATCGGAAACCGCAAGAGTAGTCAAGTATTGAACTAACACATCAAAACTATTCAAATACGGCAAACGATCTTCTACTGCTTTACTTTCTACCGCCTTTTGTAGAGCCGAAGCTTCAATCAATTCAATAGCATGGGTAGGTAAAAAATAGATCACGCTGGCTTTACCTGGCTGGTGACCGCTTCTTCCAGCGCGCTGTAAAAATCTCGCTACGCCCTTGGGTCCACCAATTTGAATAATGGTTTCTACAGGCGCAAAATCAACTCCCAGGTCCAAACTCGAAGTGCAAACCACCGCTTTTAAACTTTCGTTTCGGATGGCGCTCTCTACCCAAAGCCGAGTTTCTTTATTAATACTCCCGTGGTGCATTGCCAGTTCCCCGGCAAATTCTGGATGCTTTTCCAGAATTTTTTGAAACCAGATTTCACACTGAGAGCGGGTATTGGTAAAGAGAAGGGTTGTTTTGGAAGCTTTGAGGATAGGGATTACCTCTTCTAATAAATGCAATCCCAAATGACCACGCCAGGGGAATTTATCCATGGTGTCTGGAATGATGCTTTGAACACGAATAGCCTTTTCGAGATCTGCTTTTACGAGCTTGGAATTTTCGAGAAGTTCAGGATTTACACCCAGGAGTACCTCACGGGCCTGATCCAGATTTCCGATGGTGGCCGAAATTCCCCAGATGCGAAGTTTAGAATTAATGGTTTTAAAGCGAGAGAGCGCCAATTCCATTTGTACACCACGTTTGGTGCCCAAGAGTTCATGCCATTCATCTACCACAATCGCCTGGCAATCTCTAAAGGTTTTAGGATAGTCTTTAGAGGCTAACAAAAGCTGAAGACTCTCTGGAGTAGTCACCAAGAGGTCGGGCATTTTCCTCTTTTGTTTGGCTCTTTCTTTTTGTGGAGTATCCCCCGTTCGAATACCGATGCTCATATCCAGGTCCAGATCCAAAATCAATTGCTCTGCAGCCTGTTGGATTTCAATAGAAAGCGCTCTTAGCGGCGTGATCCAGACTGCCTTTAAGCTTGAAGACTTGCGTTTTTGCCCTGATTTGAGTTTTAAAATTTCCAAAAAAATAGGAACCCAAAGCGCGTAGGTTTTACCACTGCCGGTGGGAGCATTTAGCAAACCGTGTTTACCTTCTGCAAAAGCTTGCCAGGTTTCAGTCTGGAATTTAAAAGGAGTCCAGCCCTTGGAGGCAAACCAATTGGTGAATAAGGATATATCAGCTGGCTTAGGCATATGTACAAACATAAGTATATTTCTACTTCAACTATTCCTTCAACTTTACCAAAATTCAGAATCATATTCATTGATAGTTAAAGAGATCTTGAAAATTAGAATTAACTTTGTGACCTAAATTATTTTAAAGACTTATGAGATATTGCTTCCTCTTAATCACTTTCTTGAGTTTTCAGATCAATCTTGCTCAGGAGTATCCTGAAACCTTGCCAGACTTCAATCTTATAACCTTAGAGGAAGATGCATTCACTCGAGAAGAAGTTAAGGAGAATGACTATTCTTATTTTATTTACTTTAGTCCAACTTGTGGTCATTGCATAGATGCTTTTAAATTTCTAAATCTAAAAGCAACTCAAGTTGAAAAGGCTAATGTTCAGGTGTATCCTGTTTCTACCAATACGAAAGAGCTCACCCTAAATTTCTTTGATAAGCATGCCTCTAAAATCTTTGATTTAGAAAATGTTTTTGTGACTAGAGATGAGGGTTTCAGATTTGCCGACTTAATGAACGTCGTTTCCTTTCCTACTTCCTTTTTGTATGATAGTAATGGTAAATTGATTAAGGCTTATGAAGGAGAGGCAGAAATTCTTCTCTTTTTAAACGACATAAAATAAGATTCTGTCGTTACTTGCTTTTTTTATAACCCTTAGCTTTAGACCTATCACAAGATTCTATCAAAATTAGCTTTTGTTAAAATCATTCGGCTTAATTTTGAAGAAGTTAATTTGAATCTATCTTTTTAAAAAGTTCAGATCCAATATCTATTTACCTAAGCATTAAAACGAAACTATGAAAGGAGTATTAATGGTCAACTTGGGATCCCCAAAGTCTACCGATCCCAAAGATGTAAAAACCTACTTGGGCGAATTCCTCATGGATGAAAGGGTGATAGACGTTCCTAAATTTTTCAGAACCTTACTGGTCAAAGGAATTGTCTTAAACACACGACCTAAAAAATCAGCTGAGGCTTATTCTAAAATCTGGTGGGATGAAGGCTCACCGCTTATCGTATTATCCAAACGCCTTAGAACTGGCGTGGACGAAAAAACTAGTGTTCCAGTTTCATTAGCCATGCGCTACGGACAGCCTGATATCAAATCTGGACTACAAGAGCTGCATGATCAAGGCGTAGATGAAGTGTTGTTGATGCCCTTATATCCTCAATTTGCCATGGCGACTACCGAAACTATTCTGGTGCTGGCAGAGGAATTGAGAAGAGAGCATTTTCCTAACATGTCTTTTACTACCGTACCGCCATTTTATAATCACCCAGATTACGTGACTGTCCTTTCGCGTAGTATAGGAGAAAAGCTAGATGAATTCGATTACGATCATCTTTTGTTTAGTTATCATGGTGTTCCAGAACGTCACATCAGAAAAAGCGATATCACCAACTCCCATTGTAAAGTCGACGGCTCCTGTTGTCAAACGCCTTCCAAAGCGCATCAATTTTGCTATAGACATCAGTGTTTTGAAACGACTCGTGGTGTTGCCAAAACACTTGGGTTGAAAGAAGGTACTTACAGTACTTCGTTTCAGTCACGCTTAGGATTTGACCCATGGTTGAAGCCCTACACCGATAGAACCGTTGAGAAATTAGGTTTGGAAGGGACCAAGAAACTAGCAGTAGTCTCTCCAGCCTTTGTTTCCGACTGTTTGGAAACTCTGGAAGAAATCAATATGGAAGCCAGAGAAATTTTTGAAGAATCTGGTGGAGATGATTTTATGTTTATTCCCTGCCTTAACGATAGGGAAGACTGGATCAAAACACTAAGCCGTTGGGTAGATGAATGGGCGCATCAGGAAGAAGCGGTAAAAACCTCATAAATGGCTAAAGTCAACTCTGAAGAATTAGGAAACAAACCCATCGGGCCACTGCTTATAAAACAAGCGGTACCAGCGTCTATAGGAATTTTAGTGATGTCCATCAATATTTTGGTGGACACTATTTTTGTAGGAAACTGGATCGGCTCCATCGGGATCGCAGCGATCAATGTAGTTTTGCCTGTTTCCTTCTTTATTGCAGCTTTAGGGATGGCGATAGGAATTGGAGGATCCTCTATTATCTCCAGAGCTTTAGGAGCAGATAATGACAAAAAGGCACTCAAAACCTTTGGTAACCAAATTACCATCACCCTGCTGGTGACCGTCACCATGGTCATTATTGGCTTAACTTTCATCAATGAATTGATTCCCGCATTTGGGGGCAAAGGCGATATTTTTGACCCTGCTAAAATATATTACAGAGTTGTTCTTTATGGTGTGCCCATATTGGCTTTAGCGATGATGGGGAATAGCGTCATCAGAGCCGAAGGCAAGCCTAAATTTGCAATGGTAGCGATGATTATCCCTTCCGTGGGAAACCTAATTATGGACTACGTGTTTATCCATGTGATGGACTATGGCATGCTAGGTGCTGCCTGGGCAACTACAGGCTCATACATACTTTGTATGGGTTATATTTTATGGTTCTTCCTCTCTAAACATTCAGAACTTAAGATTCGATTTTCAGATTTTGGATTTGATTTCAGTATTCTCAAAGAAATAGGTGCTTTAGGATTTGTAACCCTATCCAGGCAAGCTGTCGTCAGTGTAACCTATTTGCTGCTCAATAACATTTTATTCGAACTTGGAGGTGAATCTTCAGTAGCCTCTTATGCGATCATTGCCCGAATGCTTATGTTTGCCTTATTTCCTGTACTAGGCGTGACTCAAGGATTTCTGCCCATCGCAGGATACAATTATGGAGCAGAGCAGTATTCAAGAGTGAGAGAAAGCATCAACAAAGCTATAGGCTACGCTTCAGCTGTGGCTTTTTTGGTATTTGCTTTAATCATGATTTTTCCAGAAGCTATCGTGTCTGTGTTTACCAACAATGAGCAAGTAATTCAAGAAACGCCCTCAGCGATGCGTTGGGTGTTTGCTGCCATTCCTATAATCGCTTTACAGCTTATAGGGAGTGCCTACTTTCAAGCTATTGGTAAAGCCATTCCAGCCCTTTTACTCACATTATCCAGACAGGGTTTTGTCTTTATTCCTCTAATTTTAATTTTACCGAATTATTACGGTGAGCTCGGAGTGTGGATATCCTTTCCTCTAGCCGATCTTTTGTCTACTATTATTACTGGTTATTTCCTTAGACGCGAAGTGAAATCGAATTTAATTATTAAGAATGAGGCTGAAGTGGAAGCGACTTAGTCAAATAGTCTTTGAGTTGGTTAGTCTTTGAGTTTATGAGTAAAAAAAAAGTCTATGTTCTTTAAGAAGTCGCATAGGACTAATAAATCTTCCAGTAATGATTATCTTTGATTTATAAACATAACTGCTACGAGTGGAATACAATTATATCAAATCCCTTCACCTCATTTTTGTGATTACCTGGTTTGCGGGTTTGTTTTATATCCCTCGACTTTTTATCTACCATATCGAAGCCCGGGAAAAACCACAACCCGATGCTGATATTTTGAGTGAACAACTTAAACTCATGTCGAAGCGCCTATGGTACATCATCACCTGGCCCTCTGCTGTTCTTGCTACTGGTTTTGCCATCTGGCTTTTGATCTTAGTTCCCGGCTGGCTGGAGCAAAGCTGGATGCACGTCAAGCTCACTTTTGTCGCTTTGCTTTTTGCTTATCACATCAAAAATCATTTGATTTTTAAGCAATTTCAAAACGATGATATCCGCTGGACTTCCAACGGAATGCGTCTGTGGAATGAAGGGGCGACGCTTATCTTATTTGCGATTGTGTTTTTGGTCATCGTGAAAAGTGCCCTCAGCTGGGTTTGGGGGTTAGTGGGACTAATTGGCCTTGGTGTGGTTTTGATGCTTGGTATCAAACTTTATAAAAGAATTAGAAATCGTAATCCTTCAGCCTGATGTTTAGCTATAGACGATCTTTAAGGACTCGTATTTTTTTCTCCATGATCGCTTTGGTAGTTGGAGCTTCTATTTTGATCGCTGGAGTCACCATCTATCAATTTAAGGAAGAAGCTAAAGAGCTACATCGTGAAAAACTCAATCGTAAGGAAAACGCTATTAAAGCGAATATTAATTACGTCTTAAGAACTACTACTTATCCAGTAGATACTGAGAATTTACCTCTCATCTTTAAAGAGAAAATCTATGAAATCCAGGATATTCATAATACAGAGATCAATATTTATGATTTAGATGGGTACCTTTTGAAATCTTCTTCAGCTAAGTTTTATATGGATTCTGTGCAGACTCGAATGAACGAGGAAAAAGTAGAGGCATTAAAAAATTCTGCTCAAAAAAAATATATAGAGAACTTTAAATTAGAAAGCCAAAATTACCAATCCTCCTATACTTATATACTTGATAATTATTTCAAACCCATCGGGATTTTAAATCTCCCCTACATTGAGGATGACGGCTTTTTAGATAGAGAATTAAATGACTTCCTCATCCTCCTATCTCAGGTGTATCTATTCATGCTCATCTCAGCCATTGTTTTAGCTTATTTCCTCTCCAAATATATCACCAGATCCTTACAAACCATCAGCAAAAAGATCACCAAGACGCGCTTCGACCAGTCTAATCCAAAAATTTCCTATGAAGAAATAAGCTATGAGATCAAACCTTTGGTGGTCGCTTACAACCAAATGATCGATGAGCTGGAAGAAAGCGCTCAAAAGCTAGCTAAAACAGAACGCGAAGAAGCCTGGAGGCAAATGGCTAGACAAGTTGCGCATGAGATTAAGAACCCACTCACCCCTATGCGACTGAGCATGCAGAGTTTTGAAAGAAAATTCGATCCAAACGATCCAGAAGTTCACGAACGGGTTAAAGAATTTTCTAAGACGATCATTCAGCAGATCGATAACCTCAGTGCCATTGCAGGAGCATTTTCAGATTTTGCCAAAATGCCCGCCCAGCAAAATGAAAGTTTAAATGCAGTTGAAATCATCAGGTTGGCGACAGACATCTTCAACGATAATAAAATTCAATTCAATTCAGAGCAGGATACTATTTTAATTAAATTCGACAGAAGTCAGTTGATTCGTATCATTACCAATCTGGTTAAAAATTCAATTCAGGCAACTGAACATTTAGACCAACCTTTCATAGCAGTTAGTATCTCCACAGAAAAGGACCTGGCTGTTATTACGGTAGAAGACAATGGAAGCGGTATCCCACAAGAAACACAGGAGCGAATTTTTGAACCTAGATTTACAACCAAAACCAGTGGGATGGGGTTGGGTCTGGGTATGGTTAAAAATATTGTTGAAACTTATAAAGGAGATATAAAACTCACCTCAAAACCTGATCAAGGCACTATATTTACCATAAAACTCCCAAAAATCTAATTCTAATGACATTTGAAAACTTAAAAGTCAACATTCAAGACCGTATCGCTACGGTTTATATCGATAGGCCTAAAAAATTAAATGCTCTGAATAGAGCTACGATTAAGGAACTCCACGAGGCATTCAAAACGCTTCTGAACAATGAAGACGCTTCTGTAATTATTTTAACGGGTAGCGGAGAAAAGGCCTTTGTCGCCGGAGCAGATATTTCAGAATTTGCAGATTACTCTGTCGAAGAGGGTAAGGATTTGGCTGCTCAAGGTCAGGAAACCGTTTTCGACTACATCGCTAATTTTCCAAAACCTGTGATTGCAGCTGTCAATGGATTTGCGCTTGGTGGCGGATTAGAACTGGCCATGTCTGCACATTTCAGAATAGCTAGTGATAATGCTAGGCTAGGCCTTCCAGAAACTTCTTTAGGGGTTATCCCTGGTTATGGTGGTACACAGCGCTTGCCACAGTTGGTGGGAAAAGGACGAGCAATGGAAATGATCATGACCGCTGGAATGATAGATGCAGAAACCGCAAAAGATTACGGCCTTGTAAACCATACCACAAGCCTCGAAGAATTAATTCCGCTTGCAGAGAAATTAGCTAATAAAATATTAAACAACTCCATGCAAGCCATTTCAGTAGCAATCGAAGCCGTAAACGATAATTATAAAGACGGAGTCAATGGATTTGAAACGGAAATCGAGAATTTCGGAAAATCTTTTGGAACCGATGATTTTAAAGAAGGCACTCAGGCCTTTTTGAACAAACGAAAAGCAAATTTTAAGTAATATGTTTCCTTTACAAAGACACCGCCGTTTAAGGCAAAATGAATCTATACGAGCTTTAATTCGTGAAACTCATTTAAGCCCTAATGATTTTATTGTTCCGCTTTTTGTCGTAGAAGGCAAAGGCGTTAAAGATGAAATCGCTTCTATGCCCAATTATTATAGATTTAGCCTGGACCTTTTAGCAAAGGAAGTAAAAGAGCTTTGGCAGCTGGGTTTAAAGTCAGTCCTGCTGTTCGTCAAAGTAGATGAAAAACTGAAAGATAACAGAGGGGAGGAAGCGGTGAATCCCAACGGATTGATGCAAAGAGCGATCAAAACCGTTAAAGAGGCAGTGCCAGAAATGCTGGTGATGACCGATGTGGCTTTGGATCCCTATTCAATTTACGGACACGACGGTATCGTGGATCAAGGAAAGATTGTGAACGACAGAACTAACTCATTTTTGGCTCAGATGGCATTGAGCCATGCTCAGGCTGGTGCAGATTTTGTTGCCCCTAGCGATATGATGGATGGGCGTATTTTGGAAATACGCAGTGTGCTGGAAGATGCTCACTTTACCGATGTTGGCATTATGAGTTACTCGGCTAAGTTTGCCTCAGCCTTTTATGGACCATTTCGTGATGCTCTGGACTCTGCACCTGTCGATGTGAAAGATATTCCTAAAGATAAGAAAACTTATCAAATGGATCCTGCAAATAGAAATGAGGCGTTAAAAGAAACCTTTGCAGATATTGACGAAGGCGCTGATATCGTGATGGTAAAACCAGGCTTATGTTATCTGGACATTGTGAGAGACCTGTCGAATGAGGTGGAGGTTCCTGTGGCAGTTTACCAGGTGAGCGGTGAGTATGCCATGATCAAAGCAGCTTCAGAAAAAAGCTGGTTAGATCACGATGCCGTGATGTTGGAACAGTTAACCGCTATCAAAAGAGCAGGAGCTAGCATGATTGCGAGTTATTTTGCAAAAGACGCTGCAAAATTATTGTAAGTCACTAATTTTGCGCTTTTAAAAAACAATTGAATTTTCAATTCAGAATACATGATTAAAAACGATTTATTTTTAAAGGCTTTACGTGGAGAAACGGTGGAACGCCCACCAGTGTGGATGATGAGACAAGCCGGCAGATATCTGCCTGACTTCATGAAATTAAAAGCTAAATACGATTTCTTTACCCGTTGCCGAACTCCAGAACTCGCCACTGAAATCACTGTCATGCCAATACATCAAGTTGGGACAGATGCTGCCATTTTATTTAGTGATATTTTGGTGGTTCCACAGGCGATGAACATAGAAGTAGAGATGAAGCCTGGCGTTGGACCCTGGTTACCAACACCAATTCGCGATCGGAAAACTCTGGACCAAGTCGTTGTACCAAACGTATACGAAGAGTTGGGATACGTCTACGATGCCATTAAAATGACCAAACAAGAACTCAATAATGAGGTGCCTCTCATTGGTTTTGCAGGTTCGCCATGGACCATCTTTTGCTATTGTGTACAAGGACAAGGCTCCAAAAACTTCGATAAAGCCAAAGAATTTTGCTTTACAGAACCTGAAATGGCTCACGAGCTATTACAAAAAATCACTGATACGACCATCGCTTATCTTAAAGGTAAGGTGGAGGCAGGAGTAGATGCTGTTCAGGTCTTCGATTCCTGGGGAGGCATGCTCTCTCCTGTGGACTATCAGGAATTTTCCTGGCCTTACATTCAGCAGATCATCGATGCCTTAAAAGAAGATATTCCAGTGATTGCCTTTGGAAAAGGATGCTGGTTTGCGTTGGATGTGATGGCTAAATCCGGGGCTTCTGCTTTAGGGGTAGACTGGACGTGTTCGGCTCGAAACGCCAGATATCTATCTGGAGGAAACATCACCTTGCAAGGGAATTTTGACCCTTCTCGACTCTTTTCGCCTCCAAAAGACATCAAAAAGATGGTGCACCAGATGATCGATGAATTTGGTAAAGATCGCTACATCGTTAACTTAGGCCACGGCATCTTGCCCAATATTCCAGTAGAAAACGCAAAAGCTTTCGTGGAGGCAGTTAAGGAGTATAAATAAATTGCTTTAGATTCAAGCTTTAATAAGACCCGTGAGGTTTTCTAAACTTCACTGGTTTGTTCGCCAAATACTATGAAAACTACAAAACTGCTTAAAATAATAGGAATCGTAATTTTAGTTGTAGCTACCTTATATTTTTTAGGTTATGCAATAGGTCAATTTATAGGAGGTTGGAACAATCCTAGCTAGAAGTATTAGAGCAGCTTACTAAAAATTAAATTCAATTGAATACAAAAGGCCTTTGAGGTTTTAAAAACCTCAAAGGCCTTTTGTATTGCGACGGTGTTTCTTTTGATTTTACCTATTCTAACTTACAACTATTTTGATATCCAGATTAATGCGACGTATATCTTGATGTAGCGTCTTGGGTGAGGATGTTTAACTAAAATCAGTTAGTGTATTAACTGTTAGCCTTCATTTTTAGAGTGATGTTTCCGATATTGTAAGCATATATGGAAGCAGGAACAAATGTAAATTTTAATCCTTGTATTCCTTTAGCTCCAATTTGATCGACTGAAGTGACTAAGGCTGATTTTAATTCATTTTCATTACAAAAACGAATTAGACTTTTTAATTCTTGTGGCTTATCAAAATATCGATTACTCCATTTTATTTCTACTCCCCAGACAGGCTTATAGTTCTTGTCATCTACTAAAACAAGATCTACTTCACCTTCTTTTCTTCCATATTTCCATCTAGCGTAGGTTAAATCAAGCTGCTCTCTGTGCATCCACTGAGAAAGAATAGCTGTTTCCACCATATTTCCCATTTCTTGATCTATCTCGCTTATTGGAGAAAACAAAGCTGTACGAAGTGATGGATTTGTAAGGTAAACTTTGAAACTTGTAACTCGTTTTAATCGCTTTGCATTTATGCCAATCTTGTTTAGTACTTTAACAAGAAAAGCTGATTCTAAATATTCTAAATATTTTTTTAAAGTATCTTTTTGGATACCACTTTCTCTAGACATTGTTTCATAAGAAAATTCATTTCCCGTATTATATGCAATGTATGTAAAAAATCTATTTAACTCCTGCACGTCTTTTATACCGTAGAGACTTGGCAAGTCCCTGAGTAATACTTTATCTACAATATCATTTTTGACGTATCTACCCATGTCGTTTTGCATTGTTTCATTCAAAACAACTTCTGGGTATCCTCCAAAATTTAAATAATTTATAAATTCTTTATTCAATACTTTGATATCATGAGTTAAGCAATACTTTACATTCTTTTCATCATATTGAATAACATCTTCATATATCAAATGATCCAATTTTTTCAAATGAATATATTCTTGAAAAGTTAAAGGAGGTAGAAGGAAATCAGTAAATCTACCTGCTCCGCTTTCGGTACTATGCCATTTTAAAGCAGCTGCAGCTGAACCTGAAACAATAAATTTTGTTTCAGGATAATTGTCAACTAATACTTTTAAGTGTCTTTCCCAATCTTTCAAATATTGTATTTCATCAAAAAAAACATAACATCCATTTAAATTTTCAAGACTCAAAGACTTTTTACATAAAGTTAAAACATCTTCCAAGCTTAGATTGACGTAAATAGGGTTATCAATTCCAATAAAAAATAACTTATGAGGGTTCGTACCTTCTTTTATTAAGTTTCCTATGCAATGAAATAGCATAACTGTTTTTCCAACTCTTCGCGGCCCCATTAGAACCAATGCTCTTTTTACACTCCTTTCTATTACAAAAGGATAAAATAAATCAAAGTATAACCTCTTTGACATTGAGCTATAGGTCTCTGGAATCGCTTTTGTGATCCACCACGGATTTTCATAACGAAGCCGCTCAATAATTTTTTCGGTAGGTATAAGGTTAGCCATCGTTTAATTATGTCTTATTATAACAAATATATTAAAATAGATAGATCCAATTCTGTTTATTTGTTTTAAAAATTACTTTTTAAGCTCGAATGTATTTAAAATCACGTTTAATCTATCATATAAAATCATCAAAAAGAATTGATTAAACAGCTTTAATAGTGGAGCTGAAATTAGTTTTGTGTTTATTTGATATCTATAAAATTAAAGTTAGCCAAAAGCTTTGCGTTAGGGATAGCAGTGGAAGGCCTATGAGGTGAACTCCTCTACAAACTTAGGCCTGGTGAAGCGACCAGAGGAAGCTCTTGCCAGGCTTTAGGTTGTGGAGTGAACTGACATAGCTTGAAACGGATAGCCCGACCCCTCTCCATCCCCAATGCTTTGGGGAGGGGAGGAGTAACGCCCAAATGCTATTGATTTTCTTTTTGATACAGTTCAGTAAAATGCTTATAAAAGTAAGGGATAGTTTCTATGCCTTTGAGGTAATTCCAAACTCCAAAATGTTCGTTGGGGGAGTGGATAGCATCAGAATTTAAACCAAAGCCCATTAAGACTGTTTTGCTGCCGAGGTATTTCTCAAACATCGAAACGATAGGAATACTGCCACCACTTCGCTGAGGAACAGCTGGCTTGCCAAAGGCATCCTGAAACGCCAGATCTGCCGCCTGATATTCTATACCATCTATCGGTGTGACGTAACCTTGTCCGCCATGATGTGGTTTTACCTTGACTTTTACACTTTTGGGTGCGATGCTCTCGAAGTGGGTTTTAAACAGCTCGGTGATTTCTCTCCAATCCTGGTTGGGAACTAATCGCATCGAAATTTTGGCAAACGCCTTACTAGGAATCACGGTTTTGGCTCCCTCGCCAGTATAACCTCCCCAAATGCCGTTGACGTCTAGCGTAGGTCGTATGGAGTTGCGCTCGTTAGTGGTAAAGCCTTTTTCGCCGTGTACATCGTTAATGCCAATGTGATCTTTATAGTCTTTTAAATTAAAAGGAGCTTCGGCCATTTTTGCTCGCTCTTCGCTGCTTAACTCCTCTACTTTGTCATAGAATCCAGGAATGGTAATGTGATTGTTTTCATCATGTAGCGAAGCAATCATTTTAGATAAAATGTTGATGGGGTTGGCGACCGCTCCACCGTAAAGTCCAGAGTGTAAATCCCTATTAGGACTTTCGACTTCTACTTCGACATAACTCAGCCCTCTTAGCCCTGTGGTGATCGACGGGACTTCTTTACTAATCATGCCTGTATCCGAGATCAGGATCACATCGTTGGATAATTTTTCTCGGTTATGTTCTAAAAACGCTTCCAAACTTACGCTGCCTACTTCTTCCTCACCTTCTATCATAAACTTGATATTACACGGCAGCTCATCGGTTTGCATCATCACTTCCATGGCTTTCACGTGCATATACATTTGCCCTTTGTCATCACAAGCCCCTCTAGCGAAAATGGCTCCTTCGGGGTGGATGTCTGTTTCTTTAATAACAGGCTTAAAGGGTGGACTGTTCCACAACTCCATAGGGTCTGGTGGTTGCACGTCATAATGACCGTAGACCAGCACAGTAGGAAGAGATTTGTCTATAATTTTTTCACCGTAAACAATTGGAAAACCAGACGTTTCACAAATCTCAACGTTCTCGCAACCAGCGGCTTCCAGATTGATTTTTACCGCCCCCGCTGTCATTAGAACTTCTTTCTTAAAGTTGGGGTCTGCACTAACAGATGGAATTTTGAGTAATTCAACGAGTTCGTCGATGAAGCGTTGCTGGTGTTTATCGATGTAAGGTCTAGTATTCATGGTCTATATTTGTGTTTTTACAATATAAAATATTTTCTTGAAATAGGATTTGAAAGTTCCATTTATTCTCTATATTTGCAATCGCAAAATTAACGCGGGCGTGGTGGAACCTGCCTACCTATTGTAAGCAGGCAGGTTGGTAAAAAGCTAGACTTAGGATCTAGTGCCACGAAGAGTTTATTTAGAATAGTATAAGTATGCGGGCGTGGTGGAATTGGTAGACACGCTAGACTTAGGATCTAGTGCCGCGAGGTGTGAGAGTTCGAGTCTCTCCGCCCGTACTTTAAAAAGCTTCTCATTTAATGAGAGGCTTTTTTTATTATAATTTTTTGTGTTTCTTATTTTTAGTCTAATCTCGGAGTTTACCCTGTTCATTGCTGAAATGCCCGTAATTTGAAATAGCTTTTTTGAATTCCACTAAGTAAAATTTCAACTGCTAAGTACTTTACGTATTAAAAATTAAATTTATTTAATTTTTGTGCCTGTTGCTTAAAAGGATTTGAATCTATTATATTGTAGGTTTAATCTATTGACCAGATTTTGAAAAAAGCTTTATTTTATGTTTTCATTTTCAGTTGTGTCTATGCTTACGGACAGGAGATTGAAGGTTACACCTACGATGATTCAGGGAGGGTTCCAGGGGTACGTATAAGTAATTTAACTCAAGACAGGGTTGAGGTTTCCAATCCCAACGGTTATTTCAGAGTTGAAGCAGCTGTGGGAGATACTGTTCATTTTACATCTGTTGCCTACGATTTATATGACTTAATTGTCGAGAAAAAACATCTTGAAAAAAAGATAGTAGTGGAATTAAGTATATCCACTTTAGATGAAGTGCGAATTACGGGTTATAGAGCAAGAAATACAGCTATTGAAGACCTGGACAATCAGCTAGAAAGCAAATCCAAAAAGACATTAAAAGACGTCCAAACTTATACAGACCCTCCAAAGGGAACATCGGTAATATCATTCAATCCATTTTTGACTTGTTTAAAAAAGACTCCAAGCCTGAAATCGCCACTCCTAAGTTCTTAAGTTTTAAAGATTTTGAAGTCCTATTTCTCAGTGATGATTTTTTCAATGCTGAGTTTCTAACGGGAGAACTCAATATTCCAGAAGGTAAGTACAAATTGTTTTATGAGTTTTTGGCTTTGCAACAATTGGAGTATGTCTATCTGCAACCGTCTTATAAACTTGATTTAATAGATGAACTTTATAAATGTAGTAAGGAGTTTAATAACACGTCTTTCACTCAAGATCTCGATAGCAATTAGTAAAGAGAAAGGAATGATTAATTTATCCAATCTCAGCTCTGTGTTAAAAAATCTATTTTTCATAACAAAACCTTAATTTTTCGAAGATTTTTTTTAAATTAGAAATTCAAATTAAGAGTAATATGAGATTATTTTGTTTTTTACTGATGGCTTGTTTTAGCCTAAACCTGACCGCTGCAGACCCTACCAATCCTAGTAAGATTAAAGTGGTGATCGATGCTGGACACGGGGGGATAGATACCGGAGCAAAGAACAATTCCGTTCTAGAAAAGCAAATAGTTGCCGATGTGTCGTCTCATCTTAAGGAATTGTGTACCGATAAAAACATTGAGATTATTCTGTTGAGAACTGAAGACCAATTTATATCTCTTCAAGACCGCGTTAAAAAAATTGAAGCCCTTTCACCAGATCTTGTTATTTCTTTACATGCTAATTATTCTAATGACAGAGAACGAAATGGTGTAGAAGTTTATGTAGCCGAAAACGATTTTACGATGAAATCTTCTTATTTTGGAACTAAAATTTTAGAATCCTTCAAACGCAAAGACTTTAAAACCTCCGCTTTGAAGTCAGCTAATTTTTTTCTACTTAAGAATTTGAAATGTCCAGCAGTTACGGTTGAGCTTGGCTTTTTATCCAATTCTGAGGATATGAAGTACCTCAACTCTGATTTTGGTCAGAAATTCCTGGCTAAGCAGATCGCTTCTTCTCTAGATTAAAAATTTGTCACGTCCCCTTAAAAGACATCCTGCGCTTCAGCCATTTAGTAGAGAGCACCATCAAATTTTACTGCTTGGCTTCAAAATAAGACAGGGACTAAAAAAAGAAATTGAACCCGAACGCATTGTCAATTACTGCCTCTGGTTTTATAAAGCTTATTTAAAAGTTCATTTTGAGAAGGAAGTCCAAATTCTTTCAAAAGTAGTTTCCGGCAATTCAGATCTGATTGCACGCTTGGCCGCCAACCATCAAAAAGTAAAGGGAAGCCTGAAGACATTAACTACTTCTGAAAATTCTTTAAAACAATTCGAAAAGGTTATTGTATCTCATGTAAGACTAGAAGAACGAATTTTATTTGAAGAACTACAATCGAAACTAACTCCAGATGCTATTCAGTATTTAGAATCCACGCTTAAAGAACAGAACTTTCGGGAACATCTTCAAGATGTATTTTGGCATTAGAAGGATCTATTCCATTACTTTTGCATTATGAAAACGACGGAAACAGATGTAGCCATCATCGGTGGTGGAGCTGCGGGTTTTTTTGCGGGAATTAATCTGGCTAATTTTAACTCAGCAATCAAAGTAACCATTCTTGAAAAAGGGAAGCAGGTGTTGAGTAAAGTTAAAATCTCGGGTGGAGGACGTTGCAATGTCACCCATGCTGAATTCGATCCTAAAACGTTGTCCACTAATTATCCTCGAGGTCAAAAAGAAATGCTGGGTCCATTTCATCAATTCATGACGGGGGATATGTTCGCCTGGCTGGAAGAAAGAGGCGTTGAGCTTAAGATTGAAGAAGACGGTCGAGTCTTCCCAGTGTCAGATTCCTCTCAAACTATTATAGACTGTTTTAAAAGTGAAGCCGATAGGTTAGATGTAAACGTCATAACCAACACGGGTATTGATGAAATTATTCGCTTAAACGAGTCAGAGTTTTCATGGGAGCTACTAGGAAAAGGGAGTCGTGTAAAAGCGAAGACCTTAATTATTGCTTCTGGAAGTAGTCCTAAAATGTGGCGTCTTGTTCAAACTTTGGGTCATAAAATTATAGAACCTGTTCCATCACTTTTTACTTTCAATATAAAAGACGATCGGATAAAGGACCTTGCAGGAATCAGCCTTAATGCAGCTGTTGAGGTCTTCACGACGAAAGACAGAGGAGTTTCAAAGCAACAGATGAAAAGTTTACAATCTTCAGGTCCTTTATTAATTACGCATTGGGGGTTGAGCGGGCCATGCATACTTAAGTTATCGGCCTGGGGGGCTAGAACCTTCTATGGGCTCAACCATCAGTTTCAGATGCGTATCAATTGGTTGCCACAGCATAATGTTGAATCTGTAAAATCTTTATTGGAAGATTTAAAAGACTCCCAGCCTAAGACTTTTCTTTATCCTAATCCGACAGAAGGTATTCCCAAACGACTATGGCAAAGTTTGTTGAATTATCTCTCAATCGATAGAGAAATGAATTGGTCAAATATAAGTAAATCCCAAATTCAGTTACTCTCTGAAGAAATTTGCTCTGGAGTTTTTCATGTCAATGGTAAGAGTACATTTAAGGATGAGTTTGTTACCGCTGGCGGAGTGGATTTAAAAGAAATTGACTTTAAGACCTTTCAAAGCAAAAGGCATAATGACTTGTTTTTTGTAGGAGAGGTTCTTAACATAGACGCAGTTACTGGTGGGTTTAATTTTCAGGCAGCCTGGACTAGTGCTTACCTATGCGCTAAGCATCTTAGTGAGGCAGTCTAATGTTAAATTTCTCTTTAGTCAAAAGTGAGATCGGAGATTTCCTTTTATATTGATAAATCAACATAAAAACCTAACATCATGAAAAAGAAAATTTTTATTTGCGGAGCCTTATCAATGACCCTTTTAAGCACAAGCTGCTTAGGTTCTTTTAGTGCTTTTAATTCTTTAAGAGACTGGAATGACGGATTAACTGACAATAAATTTTTAGATAACCTAATTTTTTGGGCTTTGAATATCGTGCCTGTTTATGGATTATTCATCGCAGGTGATGTTCTATTCTTCAATTTTTTAGAATTTTGGACGGGTGATAATCCTATCGCTATGGCAGAAGGTGAAGAAGACATCCAATATGCTAACATTGAAGGTCAGGATGTAAAAATGACAGCAACAAAAAATCATTTCACAGTAGAAGTACTTTCAGGAGAAAATGAAGGTAAAACTTTAGAAATGGTTTATACCCCAGAAAATAAAACTTGGAATGCTATTGGTGAAGATGGAGAATTGACCAAATTAGCTTCTATGCAAGATGGTTTCTATATGGTATATACACCAGAAGGAAAAGCGATTCAAATGGATCCATCTGCTTCTAAAGAGCAGAACATGGCTATTTTACAGGGTAAAGTTGCAGATTACGAAACCTCTATGTGGGCTGAAGCTAAATAATATAGCTTATCCATATCAATATCAAAACCACTTTTTTTAAAGTGGTTTTTTTAATTTTTAAAAATTAACAAGTGTTAGTCTAGATTAAGTTTTTTTATGATTATGTTGCTTAAAAATTAATAATTATATAACATGAAATTAAAATTACTTCTATTTCTACTAGTGTTTGGTCTAATACCAAATGCTTTTGCTCAATCTCAAGTTGAACTGGTGAAAGATTATCTGGATCAAAATAAAACGGAGCATGCGCTATCTAATGAGGATTTCTCAGACCTTAGACTTAATTCAAAACACTTTTCAAAAAGTACCGACGCAGAATTCATTTACATACAGCAGGCATATTCTGGAGTGCCTGTATTTAATTCTATAGGAAGTTTTGTTATTAAAAATAATCAAGTTAAATATGCTACTTATAATTTTGAGGAAAACCTTAGCTCTAGAATTGTAAATCAAACCCCTTCCTTAACTCCAGAAGAAGCTTTAAATTCTGCTGCTACTCACCTTGGAGCTGGACAGCCAAATGGTCCTTCAGTGTTAGAGTCTAAATCAACTACGGACTATTTATTATCAGATTCAGGCATTTCCATAGACGATATCCCGGTTAAGTTGGTTTATTTTAAATCTGATAACGGTACTTTCAATTTAGCCTGGGATTTATCTATCCATATGGTAGATGGGTCTCATTGGTGGAGTGTTCGAGTAGACGCGCTAAATGGAAGAATTTTAGATCAACAGGATTGGATTGTTAACTGTAATTTTGATCATTCGCCTTTGGCAGATCGAAAATTAAGGACTCCTTCTAAAAACTTAAAGTCTAATAATTATGTAACTGCTTCTACCGCTGTAGATGGATCCTCATACAATGTTTTTCCTTATCCGGTAGAATCTCCAAACCATGGGTCGAGAGAGTTGATTAGCAATCCCGCTGACTTAGAATTTTCACCTTTTGGATGGCATGATACCGATGGCGTTGAAGGCCCAGAGTTCACTATTACGAGAGGAAATAATGTTAATGCTTATGAAGATAGATCTGCAGCCAATGTTCCTGGCTATTCTCCAGATGCTGGTGAATCTTTGGTTTTTGATTATCCTTTGGATTTTAATCAGCCACCAGCATTGTATGAAGATGCAGCGATAACGAACTTGTTTTATTGGAATAATATCATACATGACATGTGGGCTCACTACGGATTTGACGAGGCTGCAGGAAATTTCCAGCAATTTAATTACACAGGAGAGGGAAACGGCAATGACTATGTAAGAGCTGAAGCTCAGGATGGTGGTGGTATAAACAATGCTACATTTGGAACTCCTCCAGATGGAGTTCGCCCTAGAATGACAATGTTCTTATGGAATCCAGAAGGCCCACCAGCAGAAAATTTAACTATTGCTGCTCCAGAAACTTTAGCCGGCTCTTACGCTGGTGTCCCTGCCGCCTTTGGGCCAATTCTTGGTACAGATCCTATAACCGCAGACTTTGCTTTAGCAGTCGATGTGGAACCTGACCCAGATGAAAACGATATTTGCGAAGATCTTGCGAATGCTGGTGAGCTAGACCAAAAAATAGCAATTATCAGAAGAGGATCTTGCTCATTTGTTAGTAAAATAGAGAAGGCAGAAGCTGCCGGAGCGATAGCAGTGATTATGGTTAATAACGTACCTGGAGAAGCTATAACTATGGGTGGTGATGATACAGGAATTTCAATTCCATCTATTATGTTGAGTCAAGCCGACGGAGAAGCTATTATTGCAGCGCTTCAAAATAACGAAGTTGTTTCTGGAACCTTAGTCAATAACGGTCCTTTCCAAATTGATGGAGATTTTGACAACGGTATTATCGCCCATGAGTACGGGCATGGTATATCCAATCGTTTAACAGGTGGTGCAGCTGCAGCATCTTGTTTGACTAATGATGAACAAATGGGAGAAGGATGGAGTGATTGGGTAGGTCTTATGATGACTATAAAGCAAGAAGACCTTGCTACTCAAGGTAGAGGTATTGGTACCTTTGCTGTATCACAACCAACAAATGGTAATGGAATACGACCATTTCAATATACTACAGACACAAGCTTGAACCCGGCAACATACGATCTTACCAACAATCCTGGATTAAGTCAACCTCACGGTATTGGATTTGTTTGGGCTACTGTTTTGTGGGATCTTAACTGGGCCTTAATCGATCGTTATGGCTTTGATTCTGACCTTTACACTGGAACTGGTGGTAATAATATCAATATGCAACTGGTCATCGATGGTATGAAATTACAAGCTTGTTCTCCAGGTTTTATTGATGGAAGAGATGCGATTTTAGAAGCCGATAGGTTAGCAAATGATGGAGCTAATCAATGTTTGATTTGGGAAGTTTTTGCTAGTAGAGGATTAGGCTGGAGTGCAGACCAAGGAAGCTCATTTAGCAGAAGTGACCAGGAAGAGGCTTTTGATCTTCCTCCTACAGATGTTTTAAATTGCTCTTTATCTAATGATGGATTTGGATTAGATAGTTTTGGTATTTACCCAAACCCTGCTAAAGAAAGCTTTAAGTTAAGCTTAACCAACAGTGATTTGGCCAATTCAAAAGTTGATATTTACGATATGAATGGTAAATTGATTCTTTCTCAAACCTCTGATAATAATCAACAGGTCAATATTCAAACTCTCAACTCTGGAATGTATATTGTTCTGGTAGAGTCTGGAAGCAAAACCTACACGAAAAAACTTATCGTAAGATAAAGTTGGATCCTAAAATAATTTGAAAGACCGAAGTCATTTGACTTCGGTCTTTTTGCTTTGATTAACTTTGAAAAAAATATAGAATGCTTAATGTAAAAGACCTTTCTTACCATTATCCAAACGGCGAAGGAATAACCCATATTTCTTTCAAACTTGAAAAGGGAGATCATTTGGCCTTTATAGGTGAAAGCGGCTGCGGCAAAAGCACGCTCATTAAGTGTCTTTACGGATTGATGGACCTCGATCAAGGGAGCATACTTTGGAAAGGCGATAAAGTTCTTGGACCAGCGTATAATTTAGTTCCAGGTTATAGTAAATTCAAGCACTTGTCCCAGGAATTTGATTTGATGCCTTTTACAACAGCAGAGGAAAACATCCAAAAGTTCTTATCCCGCGAAACTCCAGAAGACAATCAAAGGCGAAGCGATGAATTGATTTCTCTTTTTGAGCTTGAAGATGTCAAGGATCAAAAAGTGAAAACTCTGAGTGGTGGTCAAAAACAGCGGGTTGCACTGGCTCAGGCCTTAGCCAATCCTCCAGAACTGATTCTGCTAGATGAGCCGTTTAGTCATATTGATCAGTTTTTAAAACATCGCTTAAGGCGGCGTTTATTTCAATTTCTAAAAAGTGAACACATTACCTGCATTTTTGCGACCCATGATGCCGACGATGTCTTATCTTTCTCAGACTGGACAATGATTTTAAAACAGGGGAAAGTCATAGATCTTCGTTCTACAAAAAGCGTTTACAATAGCCCAGTTGATAAGTATTCTGCATCTTTATTTGGAGATGTGAATTTGATAGACTCCAAAGCATTCCAATTTGAATCAGATCAAAGTCAAATATTGATATATCCCCATGAAGTAGATGTTGAAGAAAGTGCTCAATTTACGGGTAGGCTAAAACATTGTTATTTCAAAGGCTCACATTATTTGCTTGAACTGGATTATAACTCTCAAACCATATTTGCACAATCTCAATCTCCTTTTGAAGAAGGAAGTCAAGTCAATTTTGAGCCGAATTTTAAAAAAATAAAGCAGCGATTCAATTAAAAATTCTTAGGACGCCGCCGCTTTCTGTAACGCGGTATGCAAACAATGGAAAGCGCAAATCCTCTTCCAAAGGTTGTCCAGTGATTAAGCTATAACTATTAGGTTCTCCGTCGCAATTAGATTCAGCATTAAGACCGTCTATGATCAATCTTGAGCAGTCTCTCGGGGTTAGGTTAGGGTCCGCAGCGTCCCAGGCTAAATAACTGCTTCCAGAGTTAACAACTATGAGACCTAAATTGCCCTGTCCGGGAATATAAACAGAATTTCCACTAAAGTTGAGATTATTAAATTGTGGCAAATTTAAGTTGACTTCATAATCTACATTAATATTGAGCAAATTGGGATTTCTTCTTACGTTGTCATCTTTTTCACAACCTAAGACAATACATATTCCGATAAAGAGGTAAACAGCTCTCATATTAAAGTTAAGGTGTTTAAGACCTATGTAATGCAAAACTATTATATTTGTGTATAGAATCTCGAAAACTACCGGGATTCTTTTTTGTTATATATAAACGTCGAGATTATGAGTAAAGTATCTTATTACACAGAGGAAGGTCTAAAAAAGCTAAAGGCTGAATTAGACCACATGCGCGATGTAGAACGTCCTAAGGCGTCACAAGATATTGCAGACGCCAGAGACAAGGGAGATTTAAGTGAAAATGCTGAATATGATGCGGCCAAAGAGGCACAAGGTATGTTGGAAATGCGCATAGCTAAACTGGAAGAAGTCGTCGCTAATGCACGAGTGATAGACGAGTCCCAATTGGATACCTCCAAGGTGTTAATCCATAGTAAAGTTAGGTTAAAGAATACCAAGATGAAGCAAGAAATGACCTATAAATTGGTCGCTCAAAGTGAAGCTGATCTCAAAGCAGGTAAAATTTCTGTGGACTCTCCCATAGGTAAAGGACTTTTAGGGAAAGAAGCAGGAGATACAGCCGAAATAGACGTGCCTAACGGAAAGATTACTTTTGAAATTTTAGAAGTGACACGTGATTAAAAGCTTTATTCGAAAATAAGTTTGCCCGTATAAAATTCTTCAACCTCCACTTGTGGAGGTTTTTTTATGCTGATGAGATTCCCAGAAGATCGAAGTTCTCCTTCAAGGCGTTGACTGGGGTTCACAACAGCATCTCGGAAGGATCGATGGAAAAAGGTAATGGTTTCAACTTCAAGCTCGCGCGCAAGGACAGTCCCAGAGCCAGAAAAAGTGCCAAAATTAAAGAGCTGAGTCTTACCACTTATTCTGAAGTCTGAGATGCCGTTCCCTACAACATTAAGCCTTTCATTATCAACTTCAATAGTAAAATTTCCAAGGTTGAGGGCCTCAGATTGATTAGAATCTTCTGAGATCAGGCTGAGTTCAGGGAATTCTAAAACATTGGTACTTATGACTTCAAATTGAGAGGAGTTTCTCACCCGATTCAACTTAGAGCTTTTCAATCTAATAACAATAGGAGCTTCAGAAAATCCAGTTTTGCAAAGCCCGTTTGTTTTGAATTCGTATGCACTATCATTTTGAATAACCTCAAGCTTATCCAAATGCTTATCACCTCCTTCAACTTTAACCTCATCCACTTCGCTGAAGGTGATTTCAAGGCGAATATTTTCTCGAATTGTAATCTGTTCTAAGTTGGAGATGTTTAAGTCTCTCAGTTCTGTTTGATCGCTACTTTGTAAACAGTCTAAGGTAGCTTCAGTATCGCAGCTTAACTGCGTGAGAACAAAAAGTATTAAAACTATAATTTTTTTCATTGAATTCAATTCAAATTAAAAACGCAGGCCTACACCATATTCTATAGCTTCTGCTTTAGAATAATGAGATTTAAGCATTAATGAAGCATAAAAATGTTCGGTAAAATAGCGTCTTAGTCCTACTTTTACATACTCTCTATCCAGATAATCGATAGGGTAATACACATAATAGCCTACCTGACTCATTACACTCCACTGTCCCAAAAATAACTCATGCCCAAAAAACAAACCAACTCGCCTCCAGTCTTCATCGCCCTGAAACTGGTTTTCCTCAGGGAAAGCAGCCGCGCGATATTGAATAAAGGATTTGACAGAGGGTGTGAAAAAAACATCAACACCAAGGCGTAACCCACTCCGGTGTGATAATCGTTTGTTGATGGATGTGGTTAAAGTCAAAAAAGCTTCATTGGATTCTCCCCAGATGCCGCTATCGTTAGCTCCCGTTGCTGCTAAAATATCCAAGGACCAATTTTTAGAGACAGGCTCCAAAATTGAAGTATCGTATTTCTTTTCAGCATCAGATAGGTTATAGCTTAACCCAGCCTGGAGACCATAATTATTGGTACTGGTGTTAGGCGATTTGGTTTTACCGTTGGAATAGTGTACCAGAAAGCTTCCGACCTTAAAATCAATAGGTAAATTAAAAATTTGCTGAAAACGATATTCTAAGCCAAACAAGATGGAGGCCGTAAACTTAGAACCGTAGGCCGTGTTTCTTGGATTGTCAACAGGATCATAAGTGTTGGGGATATATCCAGCGCCAAGTCCAGCTTTGAGGCTGAGTTTTCTGTCCAGAAAATAAAAACGGTACTCTCCATGGAGGCTATAGACCCGACCTAGTTCTGGCGAGCCCATATTCTGAACTAAAAGAGAGGCGCCGTAACTCGGGTAGTTGTAAAGCTGTTGCCAGTCTTTGTCTCCAAAGGTTTCACGCTCCCAGGAGAAAAGGATTCCATTGGTAGGTCCTTGAATGAGATGTAAGATCTGCGGACTATGCCGCATGATTTTACCGTAGAGGTAATCGACATGGAATATATCTGAGCTGCTCTTTTCTTGTGCAAAGCCTGTGGTCGCAAAAAAACATAGACTTAAGCGGAGAATGGCTTTAGGAATCATTTAAGCTAAATTGGTCGTAGCAAACTTAAAACTTTTTAATGAAGTGAATTTAAGTTTTGTAAGTCCCTTTTGTTATGACCTGTGAGGTTTTTGAAACCTCACAGGTCTTTTTAACATTTTTCTCCCAAAAACCGCATCAAGTTTATGGTCAAACCGTAGTACAGAAATAGATATTTAAGTTATCTTTAAATAATTGAATTTCAGTTTTTTAAAAATTAAATCGATATGAAAAGAAAACAATTTATTCTTCTGATACTATTCTTTACCATAGCTGGATTAGTGAGTATTTCCTGCAACAACGATGATGACAATAATTCTCAAAACCCAATTAACCAATTACCTCCTGCAACTCAAACTGGCGAAAACACATTTGGAGCTTTATTAGATGGAGAACCTTTTATACCAAGTGGCGGAACAAACCCATTAGATTGTGTTTATCAACTGATTAATGGAGAGTACTACTTTTCATTACAAGGTAATAACAGAGATAGTGAAAACAATGGGCGATTAATTGGTTTAAGCACAAATAATCTACAAATTGAACAGAGTTCGGAATATTTTCTACAACCAATGCAACAAATACAGGTCAATTAACAATAACTAAACTTGATACTGATAATCAAATCGTTTCAGGAACCTTTTGGTTCGACGTTGAACATCCAACCACTGGAGAAGTTTTAGAAATCCGTGAGGGACGTTTTGATATGCAATACACTGAATAATATAATCAATCAAAAACATAAAAATTATGAAAACACAACAATTCTTTTTAAGATGTTGCTATTGGCTTTAATTAGCTTTAGCTCATATCTAAATGCTCAAACGGTATCTAACAACTTTGCCAACACCATGAATGATGTTTTTGCAGGTGTAGATTTAAACCGTGTACCACACCATTTATTAACCGATTATGCTATGGAATTTGTAGATATACGCTCTTATAATGGCGTTAATACTGCGAATAATTATGTGCATAAAGGCATCTATACATCGGCATATAATACATTACTCATGGCACGTACCAAAACCAATGTGCCAGATTTAGTAAACCCTAATCTATTTGAAAACAACTGGAAAACAGCAAGAGTACCTTATACCATTGCATTATCTGGTTTGTATTATAAGTACTCTCGCATTAGAGAAAATGCCCATCCTAATGCCATAACAGTAAGTAACAACAAGCTCTATGATAAATATACCAATGACATTTGGCAAAATCCTTATGAGACCGATAATGTATTTATGATAACTGCACCCATATTAAAATACAACTATAAAAATATGAATGTAGTATTGCCAACTAATCTATGGTATAGCAATCAAGATAGTCAAGTACAAAGTATTGCCGTAAATTTTAATGATGGTAATGGCTATCAAGCTATTACAATGGGTCAAATTATCTATGTTAGCTATAATAATGAAGGGACTTATACTTGGGATTATAAACTAACACTAACCAATGGGCAAATACTATACAGTCATAGCAAACTTATTGTAGGTAGCCAAATTGCGCCAATTGGAGGTGCACAAGCAACTACAGCCTCTTGGAGTAGTCATAAACGTAAAAACTAAACTGAGATGAAAAACTATATAATATACATATTCATTGCATTATTATTCACAAGCTGTGATAATGATGATGATAATAGTACAAGTAATCCCTTAGACCAATTACCACCAATGACAACCACAGGCGAAAACACCATAGGTTGTTTAGTTAACGGCGAACCTTTTACAGACAGCGGATTAATGAATAATTTCTACCAGTTTGTAAATGGAGAATATTTTCTCGCAATTAATATGCAAAGAGGATTTTCAAATGATTTCGAAGATGCAAGTATAAGCATTAGAAGGATAGAAGTATTTGAAGGTGAAACATATATTCTAAATATGAATTCTATTCAAAATGATTTCACAGGAGGTTCTGCTGGCTATGTTTTTTCAAATGATACTGATTCAGGTGAGTTTGAAACTAATCAAGTTTATCTCGGCTCGATTACTTTTACTCGTTTTGACACTGAAAATCAGATAATGTCCGGTACATTCGAATTTCAAGCAGAAGAGATTACAACGGGAGAAGTTGTCAATATTACTAATGGAAGATTCGATTTAACATTTACAAACTAATAATCATGAAAAACTATATAACACTAATGATACTTTGCATTTGTATATTTCAAATAAATGCTCAGATATTTACGCAAGATATTACCGCAAGTAGGGCCTTTGATGGTGTTTTTGGTTCTGCTACTTTGCAAATAGATGATGCAGGAAATGATGGTATGATTACAAGACCACTTATTGTTGCCGAAGGCTTTGAAAGTGGTTTACTTGGAGCTGAGAATCCTTTTGGAGAAAATGATATCAGAAGCTTTTCAAGAGGTGTAAATCTAGGTCAATCAAATAATCTTGAATTTTTTCTAACAGGAGGTACAGTAAATACTACAGGTGACCAAGATTACGACATTATTTACGTTAACTGGGATAATGGAAGAGATGATTTACGGCGTAATGCCTATGTATTACAAGAGGTTATTAATTGGGTAAACTAAGAAAAAGTTGATGCAGGCAGTACCGAGCAGAATGTAGTGTTAGGTCAAAGCATGGGAGGGCTTATAGCGCGCTATGCCCTTGCAGATATGGAGCAAGACCCAAACCAAGACCATGATACTCGTTTATATGTTAGCCATGATGCACCACATCAAGGCGCAAATATTCCTATTAGTATTTAGTATTTGGCAAGGCATTTAGCCAATGAATTTGTCAGCACACCAGTAGGCGATTTTAATCTGCCAGCCGCAGGTGGTGGATCTGTAACCATCAGTGATATAAATAATGTGTTTAATAGTATTGGTACACGGCAGTTATTGGCAAATAATATTAATGCTATTTTTGAATTAGACAATAATGCTTTTGATAGTTTTCAATCCGATTTACAAACAAAAGGGTATCCGCAGCAAACACGCAACATAGCTATAAGTAATGGTAGCCATTGTGCTAATGACCAAGAAATTCAAGCATTACAAGAATTGTTGTATTTGAGCGGAGATATAGAACCTACCATTCTTTTAGATACTATTATTAATTACTTTCCCTTATTATCTTTTGTCGAAGGTTTAGGCTATGTCGGTTTAGCTATTGTTCTTGAAGATCCAGCTTACTTAGCTGGTTTGTTGCCGGACAGAACAAACCTAAACGCCATGTTCCAAGCAAAATCGCTACCTGCAGTTGGGCAAATTGGGACTATTTACAAAGGTCGTATTAGAATTACTAAAAAGATAAATTTTATTTTAGCGACATTGACTTATAATATAAATATAACAGATCGTAACTTGCCTAATCCAACGGAAGTTCAGCTCCCTTTAGATTCTTATCCTGGAGGAGCATTTAATACACCTTTTGATTTAACTGAACTTAACGAAATCGTTGGTGGTGATATAGATTTTCTTATTAATCTAAATGTAACGGCTCGTACCGCAAACAGCTTTAATTTTATTCCTACTATCTCAGCGTTAGATGTTGGTGGTGGTTCTACGACTTTAAATAACAATGATTATACAAGATTCTATACGGCAGCTAATCCACCAATTGGAAATAAAGAAATTCCATTTGACAATTTCACCACGTCATTTGACTCTTCGGGACTTAATGAAACACACATTTCGTTTAATAGAAGAAATGGTGATTGGCTGGCTGCGGAGCTTGATGAGAATAATGAAGTTTTCGACTGTAGTTTTGTTTGTAGCGATATCAACATTACAGCCCCATCACTGCTTTGTACTTCAGGCACCTTTAGTGTTACAGCGGGCGCAGATTCGGTGATATGGTCTGTATCGCCTTCAAACAGTGGTGTAGCCATAAGCTCCGGGCAAGGTACCAACGAGGCTACTCTAACTTTAACAGGAGGTTATTCTGGACAAGTTACAATAACAGCCAATTTAATATCAGGGGATTGTGGAAATGTATTATCAAATCCACTTGTGATTTGGACTGGTAAACCCTCTACTCCAAATCCAATTGTTGGTCCAAGCTCTGTCAATACTGGTGCTCTGGTGAATTATCAAAGTGGAGGCTCTTCTGGAGCCACTTCTTACGAATGGTGGCTACCATTTCCATACGAAACTGTAACTACATTCGACTATTTTGGGCAAAACTGGCAAAAATTATCTGGAGCAAGCTCCTCTCCATCTATTCAAGTCTTTACGGGTTATGCTGGTACTAGTGGAAATATTCAAGTGATGGGTAGAAATAGTTGTGGGATTGGAGGTGCTAGAATATTAAGTGTTAATCACGGTGGCGGAGGTGGAGAAATTCCTGTAGCCCCTCCTGGTGATGATGAAGAATATAAATTTATTGCTTACCCTAATCCTTCTAAAAATTTACTAAACATTAATGCTATAGATACATCTAAAAGTAATGGCATTTATACCTCTGTAAGTGGTGGCCTTTATAATTTAAATGGAAAAGAAGTACGCTCAGTGAAATTTTATAATGATAAATCAATAATAGATACTTACGGATTGAAAAGGGGCGTATATATTTTGAAAGTTTATTATGATAATACCATTGAAACTCATCAGATCATTGTGGAATAGTAATTTATTTAATGTATGATTAGATTTTTAAAAAGTTTTAGCCACGTGAGGTTTTCAAGACCTCACGGGTCTTTTATGTTCAGGTGAGTGAAGCGCTAAGGATTGAAGTGAAAAGCCCATTGGTGCAAAAAGCATTTTTAAACGATAAAGTCTGGCAAAGCGACCGGCGGAAGCTCTTTCCAGACTTGTAGAGGTTGCTTTTTGCTCATATGGCTTGTAGCGGAAAGCCTGCCTTTGTCGGCAGACAGGACCGTCAACACCCTAAATACTTTCTATAAGCCCTTTAAACAAAGTCACCAGCTTTGGCTCTGCTTGCTTTGCTACCGCAATAATTTCTTCTACATTTACCGGTTGTAAGTTGTCGGGATCACATTCGTCGGTTAACACCGATATGGCGGCGACTGGCAGTTGTAAATGATTAGCGACAATCACCTCAGGCACGGTACTCATCCCTACAGCATCGGCGCCAATGATGCCCAGGTAACGGTACTCGGCACGGGTTTCCAGCTGAGGGCCCACCACCGAGGCGTAAACGCCTTGATGTAAAGTGATATCCTCTTGTTTAGCGATGTGTTTAAAAGTTGTATTCATCTCCTTATCGTAAGGGGCCAGCATATCCACAAAGCGTTCGCCAAATTGAGACACGCCCTTAAAAGCCAGTGGCGATCCTCCCTGTAGATTGATGTGATCGTCAATTAGCATCAAGTCTCCTTTTTTGAAGTTTTTGTTGATAGCGCCTGCGGCATTAGACACCAAAAGTTTTTGGATGCCCAGTTGCTTCATAATCCGAACAGGGTATGTGATGTCTTGAAGCGAATAGCCTTCGTAAAAGTGAAAACGCCCCTGCATCACTACGACTTTCTTGCCCGAAAGCTCACCATAAATAAATTTACCCTGATGAAACTCTACCGTGGCGGTGGGAAAATGCGGAATGTGGTTGTAACTGATTTCTTTTTCGATGTCAATGTGTTCGATAAGCTGGCCTAGGCCAGTCCCTAGAATAATACCAATTTCAGGCTTCTCGAAGCCCTTCTCCTTTAGAAAGGCTACGGTTTTATCAAGTCTGTTTTTCATTTCGCTAAAAATTCTATTAATTAAAGGTCTTAAAGTGCTCTGTAATTGCCTAAGCTTAGGGTCCAGTCATAGGATTTAAATTCGATGGTTTCCGCGACTTCTGGTGTTATGCCATAGGAATGTAAAATCTCTTTGGCGCCGCTTTTACCTCCAAAATCTCCTCTAAACCAGGACATTAAAGCCGTTGTCTTCACGGTTTGTGTAGCGTCGTCGTAGGTGCTATGCTCTGTGAGGTAAGCGGTTGCCATGAGGTCTAGCTCTTCATCAAGTCTTTCTGCTGAGTAAATGGCTATCGGCGGACAACTGATGGCCCCACAGTTGAGGGCAAAATGTATACGCCAGTCTACTTCATTTACTCTTAGTTTTCGCTCCCATTTAGGATTAAACCATTTTTTGAGATAACCCAAAGACCATTTAATTCTGGATTTCCTGATGATCCCGTGTTCAATATCATCAAAGGATAAAAGCTCTCCTGCAATTTTGATGCGGGGTTCACTAAAAAACTGACCTCTCGTATCCGCATTGAACAACTCAGGTTGCTCTGACAGGATTTTTTGTATGTAAGCGTTATAAACGTTGATCCAAAAGGCTTTTTTTTGATTGTCAGTTTTTAATTGACCAGTCAAATCCTCCAAATTTGTAGTAGATAAAATCTCGATCTGAGCTTTGGTCTCTTTGCCGTTTTTGATGTTGGAGAGCAACTCTCGAGAACATTCGATATAGTCGGTTTGCTCTTGTGCCATGCTGCTATTAAGGCACATAAATGCCGTTAAAAGGACTAAAATCTTCATCATAAAACGTATTTTTGAGGTATGCTTAGTATCATCATACCAAATTACAACGAAGAGAAAAACCTGCCCAACCAATTAACGTTTTTACAGGCTAAATCGGAGCAGTTTCCCATAGAAATCATAGTCTCCAATTCTCCGGAAACCACAGACGCCAGCCCAGAGATTTGCAAGTCCTATACTAAGGTTCAGTTTTTGGAATGCGAACGCAGTGGCCGAGCCATACAAATGAATTTTGGGGCTTCTAAAGCCAAAGGTGACATCCTATTATTTCTCCATGCGGATATTCAGTTGCCCGATGATTTTTACGAACAGATCACAGGCGCTATAGATGCAGGCAACCAATTTGGATTTTTTGCCTACAGGTTCGATCGCCGTTCTTTGATGCTGAATATCAACAGTTATTTTACCAAAAATGACGGGGTGTTTGCTGGTGCAGGAGACCAGGCCCAATTCATTACTAAGTCTGCTTTTGATAGGCTGGGAGGCTTTGATGAAAACTATTGCATTATGGAAGATTTTAAGTTGACGGATACCGTGCGTCAACACAAACTACCATACACGATCATTCAAAGCAGAGCAACAGTAAGCGCCAGAAAATACGATAAGGGGTCCTGGCTGAAAGTCAATTTGATCAATGGTTATGTGTTCTTGCTCTACAAACTAGGGACTGAGCCACAAAAGCTGAGAAAAATTTACAAAGGTTTGTTGAGAGAAAAGGTATAATTCACTCTACTATCTTTCCTTCAATAATCGCTTTTAGGTCCTGATGTTGTAGCGCATTCTCTACATAGTCGATATCGGTTTTGGTCTCTAGTAAGGCATACTTCAAGCCTTTTAAATCCTTAAGTGTATCCTTGAGGACGGTCTCGGTACTCCAGGCTTTGTCCAGAAATGCACGTTTATAAAGCTGGGTCATGCCCATGAGGTAAAATCCGCCATCCTGGGCGGGTCCAAATACGAGATCGTGAGCTTCCAATTCCATAAAGGCCTGGTCCAGGTCTGTCACTTTTAGTTCCATCAGGTCACTGCCAACGATGCAAATTTCGGAATACCCCTGTGCAAACCCCCATTCAAAAGCGGCTTGCATCTTTTCACCTAAATGACCTTGGATTTGGACTTGTTTTTGAAAAACATCCTCGCCCCAAAGATCATGGTGTTGAATGGTTTCAGAATAAAACACTACCCGATCGGCTTCTACCTGTGCTAAGGTTTCGGCAGTGTGCTTCAATAATGTTTTATAAACCTCTAAGGCTTTTTCGTCTCCAATACTTTTGGCTAAACGTGTTTTACACTTTCCCAATTCAGGGTTTTTGGCAAACACTATCACTAATTTATGCATCAATATACCTTTTGTCCTCGTTCTAAATACTTTCCCCAAAAACGGTTATAACTATGGATTCTCTCGGTTGGTTTTTCGCTTTGGTCAAACACCTTGTGTCCTTTATTGAACCAGTCAAAGATACCGCCGTAGAGGTTATAGACATGTGAGTAACCAGCGTCTTGTAGTTCTTCACCTATATTTTCAGATCGAACCCCAATCGAACAGTAAACCACAATAGTATCATTTTTTGAAATCTTATCCTGAATCGCTTCTAATGTAAAATCATCATAGCCAGCATAAATAGCATCTTGGATGTGGCTAATGCTATATTCTGAGGGCTCCCGCGCATCTAAAAGTTTGACTTTAGGATTTGATTTTCTTAGCTGAATCAAATCTTCAACGCTGATGTATTCTACAGAATTGCTGTTGTAGCGCTCTAAAGCCTTTTCGATTTGACTTTGAGACCAGCTTGTGAAAGAAAGTCCCAGTAGCATGAAGGCTAACCATAACAACCGAATATTCATTTGATTTTGTTTTATCCTGGGTTTCTAATCTTGTAAAGATACTATCTTTCTTTTTTAATCATCGCTAAGCAATAGTGTTCTAGCCTCTTTCAACAAAGACTCACGCTGGGCGAGATCCAGACTAAGTGGAAGCTGAGCTAAGCCTAAAATACGTCTTAAGATTTCTACAGCCATAAATTGTTGACATAAGCTTTCGTCAATAGGATTCAAGTTCTTGTAGGTTTTTAGGGCTTTTTCTATGGTTGCTTCAGTTTGATTTGCCATTTTTAAATGGGCCAAAGTCACACCAATCTCAAATTCGACTTCTCCAAAAAAGCAAAATTCAGGATCGATGAATTTTATGCCAACATCTGTTTTTAACCAGCTGCCCGGAAAAAAATCTCCATGAAGTAAGGTGGTTCCATCTTGTAAATAACGTTTACCAAGCACTTCCACTTTACGTTTTAAATGCTCATCCTTTTTGAAAGGCTGTCCAATAGCTTTTAAGCCTGGAAGAATGTCGTCTAGATTGAGGCCATTGTTTTCTAGGTAGGGATAGATAAAAATGTGTTCGTGGTTCAGCTTTCGCATTTCCAGATTTGGCAGACTTGCTCTGGTTGTGTTTGTATTTATACTATTGTGTAAGTCCGTGATAAAACTCATAATTTGTTCCAGCTCAGCTTCATCGATGATTTGGCCTTCCTGATATAGAAAAGTGTAATCCACTCCGTCACCTAAATCTTCCAGATTGAGAACATGATTTGCTTTATCTACACCTTTGAGCTGAGGCATCTGTCGACTTAGCGACTCATGCTTTGCCACCATCTGATAAAACTCGGCTTCTCGAAGTGCTCGCTCTTCTGGGGCGGGTACCTGAGGATATTTTTCAACGTAATTTCGGCTTTGCTTGATGATAAAACTACGTTCTTTAGTTTTGACCCTAATGGTAAAATTCATATTGCCATCACCAGGGACCTCTACGGCGGTAATCTGTTCATTTAATTGTAACCAGGTCTGGGCTTTAAGGTAGTTTTCTAGACTGGCTTTATCGGCAGTTAATTCTTGTACGTGTTTCAAACTCATATGAATTTTATTTTAAAAGACTTTGCATCAGCTTTTGATGATAATCTTCACTTACATCATAACAATAAGTGATTGGCGCCCCTTCAGATGTATTGCAAAGGAGGTAATTTTTAAAATGATGACCTGAAGCCTTTAGCTTCATATCGTTAGGATGTATTTCAAGATGAGCCTTGAGTTCTTCTTTTACAATATCCTCTGGAGCCATAAGATAATGACTGGCCAGAACATCAAATGGATTGAAGCCTTCTTCCCCCATCGCTTTCCACTGGTTGATCCAGGGTTGAGATTTTTCAGCCATCCATTGTGCTCCTGGACTGCCTCCACTCAGAGCTTCAAGATCGTCTTGAGTGATCCAGACTTTATTGGAGATTTCAAAGGGACAAAGCACTACAGGGATTTCGTTCTCAAGAAGAATACGAAAAGCATTATTATCAAGGTCAAAGTTCAGATCCGGGGCGTGTCTTACAGTAGGTTTTCCAATCTCAAAATAAGCTGTCGGACTCCGTCGACCCGCGACCAAAACCACTTCTTTGATTTGAGACTTTAACTCAGGATAAAGTAAAACTAGGGTAGCAATGTTGGTAGCAGGGCCAATAGCTAAAATATGCAAAGGCTCTTTTTTCAATTGCTTTGCGAGCGCTTCTACCGCATCATTAGTTTGAATACTGTCCAGGTTCATAGCTTTACCAGCTCCTTTGTAAACAGGAATATCATAAGGTGCAAATTCTGTTGACATTTTTTGGGACAGCCTAAAAGCATCATCAATTCTGGTGTTGCCAAAGACTGCACTCATGCCTTTGATAGATATGTTTTCAGCTTTGAACAGCTGTAATATGGCGTAACCGTCATCCACATCGCTGTAGCCCTCACGACCATAACGTTCCATACCAACGGCAACATCCGCATCAATCCAAACCTTTTTTTTAGATTCTGGTGTCTGATTCTGTTGCATTTGACTTGATGCTGCCTCTTGGTCATTCTTTTCAGTAGAATCGGTTTTACTTTTTTGACAGCTTAGCATACCAATGGCAAAGCAAGTCAAAAGGCTAATTTTTATAAGATTATTCATGAGTTTTCAGTTTTGAATTCGATTAATTTTCCCACCAGTTTGTGGAGTTGATGTTATCTCCACCGATGCGTTCTACAGCGGTTTCATAATTTTCTTTGTTGACCGCCTGTTCCGATTCCGGATATAAATAGCGTACAGGGTATCTGTCATTATTGAAGTTATCGGGTCCTGGTGTGAGTTCTGGAATCCCTGTTCTTCTTACATTGAACCAGGCTTCATGACCTATCATAAATAGACTTAACCATTTTTGAGTCAGTATTTTTTCCAAATTATCTTCAGTTGAACCATTTAAAGCAACGGCCTCTCTCATAAAATAATCGTCAGGCACCGTCGCACCATAATAGTCAAAATGCGCTTCAATGGCATTTTGATAATAGGTGTTGGCGTTGCCAGAAATAAAGCCGCGTTCTGTAGCTTCAGCCAAAGCAAATTGCACTTCAGAATACAACATAATTTGTGCATCAACTCCATTGGGCATGGCTCTGAATCGGTCTGATAAAATAGAAAGATCGTTTAAATCTACGCCGTTTTCACTAATACTTTGTGTACTTAGTCCATTTTGTAGACCTTTAAATTCTGGAGCTCCAACCAGAACACTTTTTGGGGTAGGTTTAAAAAACACACCTAGTCTAGGGTCATCCCATTCTTTGAGTTGATTCTCTACCGTTTCACTCATTTTTAGACCCTGGTAAATACCTTCAGAGGCATTGAACAAAGGAAATTGATTTGGAGCTGCACTTAAATAAGGTACTACAGCATTGTCGGCATTGGATTGCATAAGCTGCCCTCCATCAGCAAGTTCCTGTAGCTTGGTAAAGTCGGTAAGTCTATTGCTGATGCGTAATCTAAACCGAACCTGAAGAGAGTTGGCAAAACGGATCCATTGGTTAAGGTCATTATCAAACATTATATCTCCACTTATACTTTCGCTGGTATTTTCAAGCTGAAAAGCTGCCGCTTCCAGCCGGGCTAATAAACCATCATCTGAATTAGTATAGATCTCTTCCTGTGTGTCATAAACCGGTGTAAAGTTGAGTTCATCAAACTGAATGGCTTCCGTGTAAGGCACATCTCCCCACATATCCGTCAGTTGAGAAAACAGATACACTTTGTAAATCTCTGCAACCCCATCATAGGCTTCATTGTATCCTGGCAATTCTTTCATAGACTCCAAATCGGTTAGAAGTCCGTAAATCATATCCCAATAACCACTGTTGCTTCCTAATTCATAACGATCTATTCTCTCAAACTCAACATCAGCATTGAATTGTGCTAAATAGTTATTAAGCCTTAAGCCTTGATTATAAGTATGTTCGTTGATTTGCTCAAAAATGACATTGGTGAGTAAAAACTCAGGACTTACCTCCTGGGGGGCATTAGGATTATCATTGATATCTTCGAAGTCTTCTGTGCAGCTTAAAGCCAACAGAGACATAATTAAAAGTAAATAGACTTGTATAGGTTTCATAACTGAGATCTTAAAAATTAGTTTTTAAACTGATCCCGAAACTTCGGGTTGAGGGGTAAGAAAAATCTTCAACGCCTTGAACGATATTTCTTTCCTGAAGGGCATTCAGCTCTGGATCAAAATGTGGGTTTTCTGTAAACAACAGTAAGTTGCTGCCTATAAGTCCAATCTTTAGATCTTCTGTACCTAAAGATTTCGCAATTTTATCAGAAAACGTATAATAAATGCTGAGTTGTCTCAACTTGACATAGGAAGCGTCGTAAAGCGCACTAGCTTCATTCCCTCGGTCGTAAAAGGCATTGTTGTAAGTGCTGGCGGCGACAGCTGTGGTATTTGGTACATAATTAGGATTTTCTGCAGTGCCTACATTGGTGACACCTTGGCCAATAATTCCGTTCCCATCCGCAAATTGAGTGTTTGGTGAACCTCCTTCTCTTCCCAGTAAAGTTTCTTGCAAAACACCAGAGGTGCTCCCTAATGCTTTTATTCTTGAAACGATAGTACCGCCCTGGCGCCAGTCGAATAAAATATTAACATCGAAATGGCTAAAGGAAAAACTATTGTTGAAGCCAACAGAGAAATCTGGATTGTAATTTCCAAGTTTACGGAGAGTAGGATCCTGGACCGGTAAACCATTGGCATCGAAAAGAGTTTGTCCATCGATTTCTACAAATCCAGTTCCGAACATATCGCCCACGCGACCGCCTTCTCTGGCGATATAAAATACGGTGTTAGAACCTCCACTGCCGCCAAACACATTAGCCGTAGCTGTCACAAATTGATCTACACCTTGTGGAAGTTCGGTGACAACACTTCTAAAACTGCTAAAATTGATATTAGTGTTCCATTGGAAATCACTCGTTTTGATTGGTGTGGCTGAAAGCATTAACTCTATACCTCTGGTCCTAATCTGGCCCCCATTTTCATTAAAGCTAGAAAAGCCACTGGCAGTAGAAATAGGTCTCGAAATGATCTGATCTTTACTGACGTTTTGATAAACCGAGGCGTCTAATTGAAGCCGTCCTTTTAAAAACCAGGCTTCCAATCCAGCTTCATACGCATCCAGGCGCTCTGGTCTAAGATTAGTGTTTTGTAAGACTGTGGCGTTCGTCACTCTGAAATTGGAGCCGTAATTTCCATTTAAATCAAAGGTTTGTGTGTTTTGAAAGGGATCTGTATCATTTCCTACCGAAGCTGCACTTAGTCTGAATTTCAAGAAAGAAATTGCTTCCGGCAACTTTAAGCGTTCTGAAGCAATATAACTTAGTCCAGCCGAGTAATAACTAAACGAATTATTTTCTGAAGGTAGCGTACTGCTCCAATCGTTTCTAAAGGTGAAATCAGCATAAAGTTCATCTTTATAAGCAAAATTAGCTGTGCTGTACACACTATTGATTCGTTTTTTAAAACGTTCGCTATTGCTAAGCAGAGGGGAACGTGAATTGGCTAAGGTATAAATCTCAGGAAGTGCTAGCTGTGAAGCTTCAGAAAAGGAATATTCAATTTCCTGATCCAGTCTGTTAGCTCCTGCGGTTAATGTATAATTCCAGTCTTCGTTGATTTTATCCTGGTAAGTAAGTAACAGGTCAGAATTCATCTCTGTAAAACGAACATTATCTTCTCGGTAAGAGCCAAACGGATTGGCGTTGGTGCTCACGGCCCTTCTAAATGTGCGTTTATCGTCGTAAGTATCTATACTGGTTCTTACCTTAAGCGATAATTTTTCGGAGAAGTTGTAAACTGCATAGGCATTTCCTAACACCCTGTTTTTATCAAAACTATTGGTGTTTTCAAATAAGGTGAGGTAGGGGTTGGTTAGCCATAGGTAATTGATATCAAAATGCTGTCTGCCGGTTTGTCCAGCCTGCCAGTAATCTCTCAAGGCTCCAATATTGGTCTGTCGTCCAGTCCAGTTAAAGCCATAGAGCACATTTTCATAACCGTAGCCTAAATTTGGCCTGTTGCCGCTTCGTGTGTTGATAAAATTTAGAAAGGTGTTGACTTCAAGTTTATCACTGAGCTGTTGATCCAGACTTATCGAAATACCATCGCGTTTAAGATCGGTATTGGGAACTATGCCTTCGTTACGGAGGTTGCTATAGGATAATCTCATTCCTCCAATATCTCCTCGCTTGCTAATGGCAATATTGTTTTGATAAGTGATTCCTGTATTAAAGAAATCACGAACATTATCGGGTCTGGATATCCAGGGTGTTGGCGTAATTTCTGTAAACGAACCGTCTGGAAATCTTCTCGCAATCACATCTCCTCCTCGCACAGGGTTGCCATTGATGTCTACCGATGGACTATCGAACTGAGGAATTAAAAGCCCAGCATCCAACCGTGGTCCATAGCTACTGATTGCTCCATCATTCACTCCGGCTCCTACACCATCTTGAAAAGCGTATTGCCCATTGGAACCGACGCCATATTCATTTTGATAATCTGGTAAAGTTAATAAAGTTTCAATCGTAAAATTACTGTTGATGCTTACCCCAAGGCCTTCCGATTTTTTGCCGCGTTTTGTGGTGATGAGAACCACTCCATTGGCGGCTCGCGTACCGTAGAGTGCAGCAGAACCCGCACCTTTCAAAATCGAAATAGATTCGATATCATCGGGGCTGAATTCTGAAGCGCCATTTCCATAATCTACTTCTTGCAAGGCACCATTATTCACTAAGTCACTAGTGATTTGCTGATTGCTGATGGGTACACCATCAACAACAAACAAGGGTTGATTGCTGCCACTCAATGAATTCTCACCACGAATAATAATTCGTGAGGAAGAACCTACACCACTGGAGCCGTTTGTGATCTGGACTCCCGCGACTTGCCCAGCCAGTCCATTAACCATATTGGTTTGCGGGACGTCAACCATTTGTTTAGAGTTGATGGTAGAGACCGCCGAGGATAATGAGCGTCTTTCTTTTTTTATCCCAAGTGCAGTTACTACTACTTCGTTGAGTTGTTCTTCAGAAACCTCTAGGGTAATTTCTTTTTGGAGTTGCCCATTTCTAACCTCTAAGCTTTGGGTTTTAAAACCTATAGAAGAAATTTCTAGAGTAAAATCTTGAGAGTCAGTTTCCAAACTAAACATGCCGTCAATATTAGTAGTGGCGTAATTTTGAGTGCCCTGCTCGTATACAGCTGCGTAAGGTATGGGCTGGCCATTGCTGTCAACAACTTTGGATTCATATACTCTGGATTGAGAAAACATAGTCATGGCGACCAATTGCCAAGAGACAATAAGAATTAGTTTCATTTTTTTAAATTATGTCCGTAATCAGGTTTCGCTAGGATTAGAAAAATCTACATTAAGATTATACCTGGTATGCGAGTTTCGCTTTATTAAAGATTTCGAATAAGATTTGACCCGGAAATTATTACAAGTTTTTAAATTTTTAAAAGCCAAAATTAGGCTTATAAAGGGGAACCCTTGTTGTAATAAACCGAGGAGTAGTTTGAAGTAAAGTGTAGAGGGGAATCTAAAACATTTGTCTTTTGATTAGAGACGATGCTTTCTAAAATCATTTTCAACTTTGAGAAGAAGCCAGGCTTAGAAACAAAATAAATGGCATTTTCCTGCCGATCCATTTCTGCTAAGGCCTCCAAACAGGATATAGATTTATTCTTTAATTCTTCAAGGATTTCACTAAGAAGGGTAGACGTATTCCAGGAAAAATTCAAGAAATTTTCTTTCAAAAAATCATTTTTCTTTAGGCCCCAAAGATAAAAGCCTCCATCGTGTGAGGGCCCAAAACACATGTCATTAGTCTTTAAAACTGTAAGTGCTTTATTAATATGTTGCTTTTGAAGCTCAGGAGAATCATTTCCTATGGTGATAACTTCATTATATCCCAACTCAAACAGGTTTTGAATTGCATTAAGGAAACGCTCTTCAAAAGAATTTCCAACCTGAAGTCGGTCATGAATCCAGTAGTAGTCTAATCCAGAGGTTTTTGCTATATTCAGCACCTTGTTGTTTTGGTACTCAAAAAAAGCTTTTGAAGCCAAAAATCGTTTATGCTTACTCTCTTCTGAAGCTGTTCTTGCAAAAATTAAAAGTGCTGTAGTTTTTCTCATTAAAACCCTTTAGATCTATTTACGAGTTTTATGTCGACTCAGTTTTCTAATATGCTTACTTTTTTAAAAAGTTTATTTACCAGGTTTAATAATCAAAGCATTAGGGTATTCCGATTTGATTTGTTCTTTTACTCTATCGGCTTGAATTCTGTTTCTGAAACTTCCTATCCATACCTTGTAATTTGGAGTTTGGTATACGATTTTAGAAGTTAGATCAAGTTCCATAGCCTCTAATACTTGCTGGCTTTCTTTCGCTTTCTCCAATGCGCCAGAAAAGATTTGGATTTTGTAGGTGGTTTTGAGTTCGTAATTAGACTCTAATTCATGCTTTTTGTTTATCAATTCATCAACCTTTGTGAGTTCAGTTGAGGTTAATTTGGATTGGGCAAACTGATTGAATGTTGCTGCAAAAAAGAATATAATTGGGGCTAAAATGTTAAAAATTTTCGACATATTTTCAATTTTTAAACAAAGGTACTGATAAACCGATAGTCAGAGATTCATATTCTAATTTAGAAAGATTATAAATTGTCATTTAACATATGTAGGTATTCCAGAAACGCTCTTTAAGTGTTACTTTTGTAGTCAATTTTTTGACGCCTAAAACCTATGTATTTATGGGTGTCGCATTGAAAAAGACTAATAAATATTATATGAAAAAGACGATGGAACGCCCATTTATTCTGAAACATTTCTTCCTAGTGTTTTTATTGCTTTTCACCTTAACCACTTTTTCACAAGAAAGTGAGGCTGAGGCTCCTAAGGAAGAAAGTTCTCAAGAAGAGAGTGAGTCTGGATTTGGTTCTTATGTGCCCGATGTGGTGGCAAACGCAGATCCTGCTAAAGGTAAGGAGATGTTCAACTCTCTTTGTGCTGCTTGTCATAAGCGTTACAAAAATGCTACAGGTCCTTCTTTACATGAAGTTACTAAGCGTAGAGATATGGATTGGCTTTACAAATGGATTGTAAACAGTCAGGAGTTAATCAAATCTGGAGATACTCAAGCTGTTCAATTATATGAAGAGTGGAATAAGGTCGCGATGAATGCTTTTCCTCAGTTAAGCGAGGAAGATATGAACAACATCCTGGCTTATGTAGAACAGCCAAAGCCTGAGCCTAAAGTAGACGTTGCAGCCGCAGCTCCAGCAGAAGCGCAAGGTGGTGGTGGAATCTCTACTGAAATCGTATTAGGCCTGCTTGCTATTGTATTGCTCGTATTGTCGGTAATTCTTTATCTAGTCAATAAAACTTTGAACAGATTTGCTGAAGCCAATGGCATTCCTGTAAAAGCAGATAAACCTAAAGGAAAACCGATCTGGGTAGCCTTTGCAGAAAACCAATTCTTAGTTTTGGTTTCTGTAGTCTTTTTACTTCTCGCTGTGGCTTGGGGCGGATATGGCTTCCTAATGCAGGTTGGAGTTGACCAAGGTTACGCACCAATACAACCTATTCATTACTCACACAGAATTCATGCTGGTGAAAACCAAATCGAATGTAAATATTGTCACTCCTCGGCGAGAGTCTCAAAACATTCTGGTATTCCTTCACTAAACGTATGTATGAATTGTCATAAACAAATTGCTGAGGTGGCTGAAGAAACTCAGAAAGAAGGTCAGGAAGAATACGGTGTTGATTACAATGCTGAAATCCAAAAGCTTTACGAAGCAACAGGGTGGGATACTTCTACGCAGTCTTATACTGGTGAAACCAAGCCTGTAAAATGGATACGTATTCACAACTTGCCTGATTTTGCTTACTTCAATCACTCACAACACGTTACTGTCGGTGGGATCGATTGTCAAACTTGTCACGGCCCTGTTGAAACTTATGAAATACAGAAGCAATATGCTCCTTTAACCATGGGATGGTGTATCAATTGTCACCGTGAAACCAACATTAAGGTTGAGGGTAATGCTTACTACGAAAAAATACATGAAGAACTTTCCAAAAAATACAATGTCGAGGAGCTAACTGCAGCTGAGATGGGTGGATTGGAATGTGGAAAGTGTCATTATTAATATTAATACAGAAAATTAAAGTTCAATATGTCATCAGAAAAGAAATATTGGAAAAGTGCTGAGCAACTTAAGGATGATAGTCCTTTAGTTGAAGCACTTGAACAAAATGAATTTGCAGAACATATTCCTGCAGATGAGTTTTTAGGTGATAAGGATAAATTGGAGAGCTCTCAGACAACCCGTAGGGATTTCTTAAAATACGTTGGGTTTAGTACTGCTGCAGCCTCTTTAGCGGCCTGTGAAGGTCCGGTTGTGAAATCCATTCCTTATGTCGTCCAGCCGGAACGTATTATTCCTGGAGTTTCAGATTATTATGCAACTACCATTGCTAATGGTTTTGATTTTGCTAGTATTCTGGTAAAAACCAGAGAAGGACGTCCAATAAAAATTGAAACTAATAAGGAATCTAAAGGATTGTCTGCTGGTAAAGCTAGAGTTCACGCTTCTGTATTGGATTTATACGATATTAAGCGTCTTCAAAACCCTCAGATTGAAAATAGAGATGTCACCTGGACAGAGTTTTTCTCTTCTCTAGAATCAGACTTAAAAGCTAATTCGGATAAAAGAACTTATTTGTTAACTCAGACTTTCGCTTCTCCATCTACAGATAAGCTGATTAAGGAGTTTCAGGAAAAATACCCTAACGTGGTTCACGTGGTTTATGATTCAATTTCAGAAGAGCCTGCTTTAGACGCTTTTGAAGCTAAGTATGGATTCAGAGCGCTTCCTAACTACGATTTTTCTAAGTCAAAAATGATTGTATCTGTTGGCGCAGATTTTCTTGGAGACTGGCAAGGTGGTGCATTTGATTCTGGCTACAGTAAGAGCAGAGTTCCTAAAAATGGAAAAATGTCTCGCCACGTTCAGTTTGAAGCCAATATGACTCTGAGTGGAGCAAATTCCGATAAAAGAATTCCTGTAAAACCTTCGGTACAAAATCAAATTGTAGTTGAATTTTATAACCAAATTGTAGGAAGAGTAGCTTCTACAAATTTAAGTGATGCTGTACAGGCTCAGGTAGATAAAGCAGTAGCTCAATTAAAATCGAATTCAACAGGATCAGTATTTGTCACAGGATTACAATCTGTCGAGGCTCAGGCCATGGCATTGGAAATCAATGAAAAACTTTCAAGTGCTGTTTTAGATACTGATAATCCTAGGCTTATTCGTCAGGGTCAGAATTCTAAGATCAACACTTTGATTTCTGAAATGAATGCTGGCAATGTTGGAGCTTTGATGATTGCAGGCGCTAATCCTGCATATTCACTCCCGAGTGCTGATGCTTTTGTGTCTGCCATGGAGAAGGTAAATACAACTGTTAGCTTTTCAATGAAGAAAGATGAAACGGCTAAACTTTGTAAATACATAGCCGCCACTCCTCATTATCTAGAGTCATGGGGAGATGTGAGATTTACTAAAAAAGATTTCAGCCTCATTCAGCCTACAATAAAGCCTCTCTTTAATACAAAGCAATTTGAAGATTGTTTATTAAAGCTGAATGGTAATTCAACTAAATATTATGAGTATGTGAAGGATAATTTTAAGTCAACTTTTGAAGGTATGTCTTGGAATACTTCTTTACATGACGGTAGTTTTGAATATGATTTAAGTTTGCCGGCCCCTGTGGAGACCACTCCGATCAATATTTCTGCTGGAGCTAGAAAGCTTGTGTCTGGAAAAGACGCAGAAGGTTTAGAACTTACCTTATATACTAAGACCTCTCTTGGTGATGGTGAGCATGCCAATAACCCTTGGTTGCAGGAAATGCCAGACCCGGTTACCAGAACCTCCTGGGATAATTATGTTACGATGTCCAGAAGAGATGCAGAAGCACTTGGACTAGAAAACACGAATGTCGCTAACGGTGCTCTTAATGGTAACTACGTTGTGGTTTCACTTGGAGATAAGAAGCTTGAAAAGTTACCGGTCATCATACAGCCTGGTCAGGCCCCTGGATCCATTGGTTTAGCCCTTGGTTACGGTAAAAAGGAGTCTATCCAGGCAGAAATGCAAGTTGGAGTTAATGCTTATCCTTTATATCAAAATTTTGATGTTAACCAAGTGGTTAGTGTAGAAGCTGTTGATGGAGTTCATGAGTTTGCTTGTGTTCAACTACATCACACAATGATGGGGAGAAAAGATATCGTAAAAGAAACCTCTCTCGAAATCTTTAATACAAAAGACAAACATCACTGGAACCCTACACCAGAAGTCTCTTTAAACCACCAAGAGGTTGAAGTGACCAATCCAGATGTAGATTTATGGGATGAGTTTGACAGATCTATCGGTCATCACTTCAATTTATCTATAGATTTAAACGCCTGTACAGGTTGTGGAGCTTGTGTTATTGCTTGTCATAGTGAAAACAACGTGCCTGTAGTAGGAAAAAATGAGATTCGTAAGAGTAGGGATATGCACTGGTTGAGAATTGACCGTTATTACTCTTCAGAAGATACGATAGAAGAAGATTACGAAAAGAAAAATGATATTTCTGGATTAGGTAGTGCTATTGGAACCTACGGCGAACTAGAGGTAGCTTCAGCAGAAGATGTACAGGTTATTTTCCAGCCTGTGATGTGTCAGCATTGTAATCACGCTCCTTGTGAAACTGTTTGTCCAGTTGCGGCATCTGCTCACGGACGTCAAGGACAAAACCACATGACGTACAACCGTTGTGTAGGAACGCGTTACTGTGCCAACAACTGTCCTTATAAAGTAAGACGATTCAACTGGTTCTTATACAACCAAAACGATGAATTCGATTATCACATGAATAATGATTTAGGCAGAATGGTCTTAAATCCAGATGTGACTGTGAGATCTCGAGGTGTAATGGAAAAATGTTCTATGTGTATCCAAATGACACAAAAAACAATTCTTGATGCCAAACGTGAAGGCAGAGTTATAGAAGATGGTGAGTTTCAAACGGCCTGTTCTAATGCCTGTGACAACGGTGCCATGGTATTTGGTGACATCAACGATAAAGAAAGCGTTGTATATGAGAAAACACAAGAGGATAGAATGTATCACTTGCTTGAGTACTTAGGGACTAAGCCAAATGTGATGTATCACACCAAAATCCGAAATACAACAGAAGCATAATCAACTAACTAGGAATAAATTTATACTAAATTATGTCTCATTACGAATCGCCTATTAGAAAACCCTTAGTTACAGGAGATAAATCATATCACGATGTTACTGTGGATGTGGTAAGACCTGTAGAGGGAAAGGCAAATAAATCATGGTGGGTTGTTTTTTCGATAGCACTCATCGCCTTTTTATGGGGTTTAGGCTGTATTGTCTATACTGTCTCTGAAGGTATAGGTACCTGGGGTCTTAACAAAACTATTGGTTGGGCCTGGGATATTACTAACTTTGTATGGTGGGTAGGTATTGGTCACGCCGGTACTTTGATTTCTGCCGTACTTTTATTGTTTAGACAAAAATGGAGAATGGCCATCAACCGTTCTGCAGAAGCAATGACCATTTTCTCGGTCGTTCAGGCAGGTTTATTTCCAATCATTCACATGGGTCGTCCATGGTTAGCGTATTGGGTTTTGCCTATTCCAAACCAATTCGGATCTTTGTGGGTCAATTTTAACTCTCCTTTACTCTGGGATGTTTTTGCGATATCTACTTATTTGTCTGTTTCTCTAGTGTTTTGGTGGACAGGTCTACTCCCTGACTTTGCCATGATAAGAGACAGAGCAGTAAAGCCTTTTCAAAAGCATATCTATGGGATCCTTTCTTTTGGATGGAGTGGAAGAGCAAAAGACTGGCAACGTTTTGAAGAAGTTTCTCTGGTTTTAGCTGGACTTGCGACGCCTTTGGTACTTTCTGTACACACGATTGTATCTTTTGACTTTGCGACTTCTGTGATTCCAGGATGGCACACCACAATTTTCCCACCATATTTTGTTGCAGGTGCTGTATTTTCTGGTTTCGCCATGGTAAATACACTCCTTATTGTAATGAGAAAGGTTTCTAATTTAGAAAACTATATTACAATACAGCATATAGAATTGATGAACATCGTTATTATGATCACAGGTTCTATTGTAGGTGTAGCTTATATCACTGAGTTATTCATGGCTTGGTATTCTGGTGTTGAATACGAACAATATGCCTTTTTAAATAGAGCTACAGGACCTTATGCCTGGGCTTATTGGGCAATGATGACTTGTAATGTATTCTCTCCACAGTTTATGTGGTTTCCTAAGCTGAGACGAAGCATTATGTTCTCCTTCTTTATTTCGATTGTTGTAAACATTGGGATGTGGTTTGAACGTTTTGTCATTATCGTAACCTCACTGCATAGGGATTATATGCCATCTGCCTGGACAATGTTCTCACCAACTTTTGTAGATATTGGGATATTTGTAGGAACTATAGGATTTTTCTTTGTATTGTTCCTTTTATATTCAAGAACCTTCCCTGTAATTGCTCAAGCTGAAGTTAAGTCTATCTTGAAATCATCAGGTGAAAAATATAAGAACATAAGAGCTGAAAAAGGCGATGATGCAAAGTTGTACGATGAACCTGAACAAGAGCCTTTACCAGATTTTTCAGCACAGTTTAATTCTAAATCAAACTCATAATGGCATCAAAAGTTTTACATGCGATTTTTACAGATGATGATATATTGATGCAGGCTGTCAAAGCATTGCGAGAAAAAAAATATACAATAAACGAAGTGTTTTGTCCATTCCCAGTACACGGTCTTGACAAGGCTATGGGTATGCCACATACGCGTTTAGCTATTACATCTTTTCTTTATGGATTGGTTGGTTTAGCTGTCGCTACCTGGATGATGAATTTTATCATGATTGAGGACTGGCCACAAAATATTGGTGGTAAGCCAAGTTTCAGTTATCTGGAAAATATGCCAGCATTTGTCCCGATCATGTTCGAGATGACAGTGTTTTTTGCTGCCCACCTTATGGTGATTACTTTCTACATGAGAAGTAAACTATGGCCTTTTAAAAAAGCAGAAAATCCAGATGTTAGAACCACCGATGATAAATTTTTAATGGAGATTTCAGTCAATGAAGCCAATGTTCAAGCTATTGCAGAAGTACTTCATGAGAACGGTGCAGCTGAAATCAAATTAATAGATAATAAATAAGTTTATGAAAAGTTTGTTGACCATATTACTTATAGCTTTAACGCTCATCTCCTGTAACGATGAGACGCAAAGAAACTATCAGTATTTTCCTAATATGTATGAGTCTGTTCCATACGATACTTATGGAGAATATGAAATTTTTCCTGAAGAGCAAGAAGCGCTTCAGGTGGACGAAGGAACTATTCCAAGAGGCTTTATGCCGTATGACTATGAAGATAGCGCCGAAGGATATGATAAAGCTAAAGAAGAATTAAAAAATCCTCTTCCATACACAGAAGCCAATCTTGCAGAAGGAAGACAATTGTACACCATCTACTGTGCAACTTGTCATGGCGATAAAGGTAATGGAAAGGGTTATTTGGTAGAGCGTGAAAAAATTTTGGGGGTTCCTAGTTACGATGACCAAGGAAGAGCCATTACAGAAGGTAGTGTTTATCATGTCATGTGGCATGGTATTAATACCATGGGCTCTTACGCATCACAAATGAATAGTGAAGAATTATGGCTGGTAGACCATTACGTGATGCAACTTAAAGATGAGCTTGAAGGTAAAGAGCCTAGAGCATTTGAGTCAGAAAAAGGAACAGAATCAGAGTAAGAACAAGTATAATACATAGCTGAGATATTATGTACACAATGTCAAGTAAAATAAAATTATTCTCTTTAATCCTTATTATTGTAGGGGCTATTGGTTTGGTTTACGGATTTATAGATGCGCCATCTTCAGTTGAAGAAGTTAAAGAAATGCTTCATAATGACCATGCCTCTCACGGCGGAGAAAGCGTAGCTATGGAGTCAGGCCACGCTTCTGAGGAAGCACACGGCGATGAACACGCTGAGCATCTTTATCATCAATTACACAATAAACCTTGGGCTGCCATCTATGTGCCAGCTCTGTTTATATTCCTAATTTCATTAGGTGTTTTTGTATTCTATGCTTTGCAGAATGCTGCTCAGGCTGGATGGTCCCCTGTATTGTTCAGAGTCATGGAAGGCATAGCCTCCTACCTTGTTCCAGGAGGAATTATTGTGTATTTACTTTTAATACTCTCTAGTCTTCACCTTAATCACCTCTTTGTTTGGATGGATCCTGAAGTTGTAGCACATGATGAAATTATACAGAATAAAACAGCCTATCTCAATACACCGTTTTTCTTAATTAGAGCAGCCATTTATATCGTTGGGTGGATTTTATTTTCAAAGTTCATTATCAAGAACTCTCGTAAAATGGATGATGGTTTTGACTTAAAGTTACATAAGCGTAATTTCAAGTTGTCCGCAATGTTTTTGGTCTTTTTCATCGTTACAGAATCTATGATGTCTTGGGACTGGATCATGAGTATAGATACACACTGGTTTAGTACATTATTTGGATGGTTTGTATTGGCAAGTATCCTTGTGTCTGCGGTTACTACTATAGCTTTAGTTACTATTTACCTTAAAGGTAAAGGCTACCTTGAAATCGTCAATAACAGTCACATTCATGATCTAGCAAAATTCATGATGGGATTCTCAATATTTTGGGCTTACCTATGGTTCTCTCAGTTCCTATTGATTTGGTATTCAAATATACCAGAGGAGGTCACATATTATGCTTCAAGACTGGAGGACTACCCATTGTTATTTTTTGGAACAGTGATCCTAAACTGGGTTTTACCAATGTTGATTTTAATAAATTCAGATTTTAAAAGAATCAACTGGATTGTTGTATTTGCAGGAATTATAATCTTACTAGGACATTACCTCAATTTCTTTGTTATGATTATGCCTGGTACAGTTGGCGAGTCCTGGTTCATTGGAATACCAGAAATAAGTTCACTTATGTTAATCGCTGGTTTGTTTATATATACAGTGTTCAATGCTCTAGCGAAAGCTCCATTGACAGTAAAAAACAACGCTTTCTTAGAAGAAAGCAAACATTTTCACTACTAAATATTTAAAAGAAAGATAGAAGATGACCGCATTACTTATAATATTAGTCGCAGCTCTACTTGGAATCACGATTTGGCAGATCTCAAAAATCTTCAAATTATCACAGCCTATTGAAAGTGATGATTCTCAAATTGCGAACAATAAAGACAACCAAAAGCAGGGAAAAATGTTTCTCGTTTTCACTGTCTTTTTATATGGATTGATGATTTATTCCTTTTGGGAACTTAGTAAATTCTATGCACCAGGAGCATCAGCTCATTCTGAAGATTACGATCAATTGTTCTTTATTTCCCTCGGTTTAATCATGTTTGTTCAGGTAATTATCCAATTCCTGATTCACTGGTTTGCTTACAAATACAGAGGAAAAGAAGGTCAAAAGGCGCTTTTCTATGCCGATAATGATAAGTTAGAATTCATTTGGACAATTATTCCTGTTATTACCCTTGCCGCCTTAATCATTTACGGATTATTTAGCTGGTCTGAAATTATGAATGTAGAAGAAACGGAGGATACTTTGGTAGTAGAAATTTACGCTTACCAGTTTGACTGGAGAGCACGATATTCTGGTTCAGATAAGACTTTAGGAGAAGCTAATGTTAGATTCATAGAAGGGGTTAATCAACTGGGCCTTAACGAGTCAGATCCTTACGCTCAGGATGATATTATTACCTCAGAGTTACATCTTCCTGTAGATAGACCTGTGTTATTCAAGTTTAGATCTCAGGATGTACTTCATTCAGCTTATTTTCCATTTTTCAGGTCTCAGATGAATGTTGTACCAGGTATGACCACTCAGTTCGGGTTCACACCTACAACAACTTCTAAAGAAATCCGAAATAGCGAATACATGGTTGAAAAAGTTCGTAATATCAACGAAATTCGTAAAAACAACGATAATTTAGGTCCTGACGAGAAAAGTTATGAGTTTGAGTATTATTTACTTTGTAACAAGATATGTGGAGTTTCGCACTACAATATGCAAATGAAAATAGTAGTTGAAACTGAAGAAGAATATCAAAAATGGATTAATGAGCAGCAAACCTTTGGAGAATTAACTGCTCAATCACAAAATTAATATTAAATAAATAGAAATATATATGTCAGTAGCTGCACAACCACTTGCTAACGATCATGCACACGAGGAAGGTCACCACGAGCCAACTTTCATAGAGAAGTACATATTCAGTACAGATCATAAAATGATCGCTAAACAGTACCTCATAACAGGCCTTATTATGGGCTTTATAGGTATTGCCATGTCGATGCTTATGAGACTTCAATTAGCTTGGCCTAATGAAACCTTTTGGATTTACGAAGTTCTTTTAGGTAAGTTTGGAGAAGATGGTGTTATGGATCCAAGCATTTACTTAGCACTTTCTACCATTCATGGTACCATTATGATCTTTTATGTATTGACAGCTGGATTGAGTGGTACTTTCAGTAACCTGCTTATTCCGCTTCAAATTGGAGCGCGAGATATGGCATCCGGATTTATGAACATGCTTTCATATTGGTTGTTCGCCATCTCATGTGTCGTTATTGTTTCATCCTTTTTTGTTGAAGCAGGACCTGCATCCTCAGGATGGACGGTTTATCCACCATTGAGTGCTCTTCCACAAGCAATTGGTGGTTCTGGATTAGGAATGACATTATGGTTAGTAGCCATAACTATCTTTGTTGCATCATCACTTCTTGGTTCCCTAAACTATATTGTAACTGTTCTTAACCTTAGAACTCAGGGAATGACCATGACTAGATTACCACTTACCATTTGGGCATTTTTTGTGACTGCTATTATTGGAGTGGTTTCATTTCCAGTATTGCTTGCAGCTGGTTTGTTATTATTGATGGACAGAAGTTTTGGAACTTCTTTCTTCTTAAGTGATATTTACATTCAGGGAGAGGTACTTTCTTACCAAGGTGGGTCTCCTGTTTTATATGAACACTTATTCTGGTTCCTAGGTCACCCAGAGGTATATATTGTATTACTACCTGCTCTGGGAATCACTTCAGAAATCATTGCCACGAACTCCAGAAAACCAATTTTTGGTTATAGAGCGATGATCGCTTCTATTTTAGCTATTGCTTTCTTATCTACAGTAGTTTGGGGTCACCATATGTTTGTCTCTGGTATGAATCCATTCTTGGGTTCTGTGTTTACATTTACAACATTATTGATTGCAATACCATCTGGCGTAAAAGCATTTAACTATATTACCACACTTTGGAAAGGTAATCTTCAGCTTAACCCTGGGATGTTATTTTCTATAGGATTAGTCTCTACTTTTGTTACTGGTGGACTAACGGGGATTATATTAGGAGATAGTACATTAGATATTAATGTTCATGACACATATTTTGTTATTGCTCACTTCCACTTGGTGATGGGTATTTCAGCCTTATACGGATTATTTGCAGGTATTTACCACTGGTTCCCTAAGATGTTTGGACGAATGATGAATAAGAACCTTGGTTACGTTCACTTTTGGATTACTGCTATTGGTGCTTATGGTATATTCTTCCCAATGCACTTTATCGGTATGGCAGGCTTGCCAAGACGTTACTATAAGTTTACAGAATTTCCATATTTTGATGACTTAGCAGATACAAACATTTTGATTTCCGTATTCGCTTTCATCACAGCAGGAGCCCAATTGTTCTTTGTCTATAACTTTATTCACTCGATTTTCTACGGAAAGAAAGCTGAAAGAAACCCATGGAGATCTACAACATTAGAATGGACAACACCTGTGGAGCATATTCATGGTAACTGGCCAGGTGAGATTCCGAAAGTTTACAGATGGTCTTATGACTACAGTAAAATGAATAAAGAAGATACAGATTATATTATTCCAGGTCAGGATTACGTTCCACAAAACGTACCTATTCAAGAGAATGAAGAAGAGATGAATGAATAATTCGTCACTCTAATACCAGAAGCCTCCATGTATTGATTTCTTGGGGGCTTTTTTATTTATATTTGTTATCATGAATGAAAACTTAGATGCTTCCAGAGATCAGTTATCTCATCAAGATCAAGAAGTAGAGAGGGCGCTTAGGCCTTTATCTTTTGATGATTTTGCGGGTCAGTCTCATGTTTTAGAGAACCTACAGGTCTTTGTGAAAGCAGCAAATTTAAGGGGAGAAGCCCTGGACCATACTTTATTTCATGGTCCACCTGGTTTAGGTAAAACCACATTGGCTCATATTCTTGCTAATGAATTGGAAACGGGAATTAAAATTACCTCTGGACCTGTCATCGACAAACCAGGTGATCTGGCAGGCTTATTAACGAATCTCGAACCAAGAGACGTGCTTTTTATCGATGAAATCCATAGGTTGAGTTCAGTTGTCGAAGAATACTTGTATTCTGCCATGGAAGATTTTAAGATCGATATCATGATCGAGACTGGTCCAAATGCCAGAAGTGTGGAAATCAATCTTAATCCTTTTACTCTTGTTGGAGCAACAACCCGATCAGGTTTATTAACCGCTCCCATGCGTGCCCGTTTCGGTATTTCCAGCCGATTGGAATACTATACTACTGAGTTGTTGAGCGATATTATTCTAAGAAGTGCATCAATTTTAGACGTTCCTATCACGAATGAAGCTGCTATTGAAATCGCAGGAAGAAGTCGAGGAACTCCCCGTATAGCTAATGCGCTTCTAAGACGAGTTAGAGACTTTGCCCAAATCAAAGGTAATGGTAAAATTGACATTGAAATTTCTAAGTATAGTCTTAAAGCCTTAAATGTGGATGCCTTTGGATTAGACGATATGGATAATAAAATACTGCTAACCATCATTGATAAATTTAAAGGAGGTCCTGTGGGGTTAACAACTCTGGCTACAGCAGTTAGTGAAAATGCTGAAACCATCGAAGAGGTTTACGAACCTTTTCTAATACAGAAGGGTTTTATCAATCGTACCCCTCGAGGTAGAGAAGTCACAGAGTCTGCTTACAAACACCTTGGTAAGCTTAGAGAAAGTAAACAAGGGGGTTTATTTTAAAAACATTTTATGCCTAGCTTAAAACAATTTCCAGAAGTTCCTTCCATAGATTTCTTTATTCATGCGGGAGGGATTTTAAAAAATCCACTACCTTTTCATAGGAAAAACTTTGAGAAGCTCGGGGATACTTTTCGCCTAAACTTGGGCTTCGGAAATTCTGTGGTTTTTTCCAGAGATCCTGACTTTGCTATTTATGCCCTTAGAGATAATCAGAAGAACTTCAGGAAAACCGAAATACAGACCAAAGATCTCGCTAAATATGTTGGTCACGGATTATTGACTTCAGAGGGAGATAGCTGGAAAGCTCAACGTAAACTGATTCAGCCTGCTTTTCACAGAAAAAACTTGTACACCCTTTTAAACCTGATGGTTGAAGCTATTGATAAAGAGCTGCAGCGCATTGAGGTGGATAAGACCATAGATATCTTTCCAATTTTTAACGATTTGGCGTTTAAGGTCGTTGTAAAAAGTCTTTTTGGAGATGCTATAAATTCTAAAGAGATTTCCAGATTACAACATATTACAGAAGAAACTCAAAAAATGTTGGTGAAAGAACTTCGCCAGCCTTACAAAAAATGGTGGTTTTTATTAAGTGGAGAACTCAAACGAAATCTACAACTAAGTCAGGATGCCAGAGAGCTTCTATCTGGAATTATAAAAAGAAGACAACAATCAACATCTAAAGGAAACGACCTTTTAGATATGTTGATGGCTCTTACAGATAAGGAAGGGTCCAAGATGAATGAAGAGCAGTTAATAGATGAGATATTGATATTGTTTATTGCGGGTCATGAAACAACTTCGAATGCTCTCTCCTTCACTGTTCAATTAATAGGGCAAAACCAAAACGTTCAGGATGACTTGTATTCTGAAATTCAAAAACTTAAAGGTAAATCGTATTTTGAGGTCCTTAAAGAGAGTGAGTTTACTCAGCATGTTATCGAAGAGTCGATGCGTCTATTTCCACCGGTGTATTTTATCGATCGACAGAACATCAAAGCTGATGAATTTAAAGGCTTTGAAATTCCAGAAAATACAACCTTATTATTTTCAATTCATCAAATTCATAGAAATAAAAAAAACTGGAAAGATCCAGCGCTTTTTAATCCTCATCGGTTCGCTGAAGATAGAAGCGTAAGTGATTTTTACTTTCCCTTTGGAGCTGGACCGCGTAAATGTATTGGCAATAATTTTGCGGTGTATGAAATTACTTTAGCCATACAGCAATTGCTGAAGAAGTTTAAGATTGAAGAGGCTAAACCTGAGATTGAAATACAGCCATTGATCAGTCTAAAACCTAAAAACGCCTTTGTGAAATTTTCAAAACGACAGTAATATTTCTTCTAAAGCAACTTACTCTGAGATTATAAAAAACGAAGCCAGCCGACTTGGTTTTTTATCCTGTGGGATTTCTAAAGCTGAATTTCTTGAAGAAGAAGCTCCTCGTTTGGAAAATTGGTTAAAAGAAAATGCGCATGGAGAAATGCGCTATATGGAAAATCATTTTGACAAGCGTTTAGATCCCACCAAATTGGTAGAGGGCTCTAAGAGCGTCATTTCGTTACTGTATAATTATTATCCTGAAGAAACACAAAAAGAAAATACTTATAAGGTAAGTAAATATGCCTACGGGAGAGATTATCATCATGTGATCAAAGGAAAACTGAAAGAGCTGATGTACACGCTTCAGGATCAAATTGGAGACCTACACGGGAGAGCATTTGTAGATTCTGCACCAGTTTTAGAAAAAGCCTGGGCTGCTAAAAGCGGTTTAGGCTGGGTAGGAAAACATTCTAACTTGCTGTCCAAACAAACAGGGTCCTTTTACTTTATTGCAGAATTGATTTTAGATATCGATTTGGAGTACGATACACCCGTCACAGACCATTGTGGCTCCTGTACTAAATGTATTGACGCTTGCCCAACCGATGCGATTTATGAGCCCTATAAAGTCGATGGTAGCAAATGCATATCCTATTTTACGATTGAGCTCAAAAATGAAATTCCCAAAGGCTATGAAAATCAGTTTGAGGACTGGATGTTTGGCTGTGATATTTGCCAGGACGTCTGTCCCTGGAACCGCTTCAGTAAACCTCACAATGAACCCCTTTTTAATCCACATCCAGATTTGCTTAGCTATGATAAACGAGACTGGGAAGAGATTACCAAAGATGTATTTAATGATATTTTTAGAAAGTCTGCCGTAAAACGGACCAAGTTTGAAGGCTTAAAGCGCAATATGAAATATATTCAAGAGAGCTAGAGGACGGTATATTGATTATACAATTACATTTATTTTGAATATCTATATAGATTTACAATCTCAATAATAAGGCTTAACATTCTTCAAACTATTAATAAGGATTACATTTGTAAATTCAGAAAATTACGTTTAAGGCCGTAATCATTAGTAATTATTTTATGAGTACATCAAGAAAACGAAGAGAAGCTTTGGTATATCACGCTAAACCAAGGCCAGGAAAAATTGAAGTCGTTCCTACCAAAAAACACGCTTCACAACGAGATCTTGGATTAGCTTATTCTCCAGGAGTAGCCGAACCTTGTAAGGAAATCGAAAAAGATGTTCAAAACGCCTACAGGTATACCAATAAAGGTAATCTTGTCGCAGTCATTTCTAATGGAACTGCCGTTTTGGGTTTAGGTGACATTGGAGCAGAAGCCTCCAAGCCAGTGATGGAAGGTAAAGCCTTGTTGTTTAAAATCTTTGCAGATATAGATGTCTTTGATATTGAAGTGGATACTAAGGATGTCGATAAATTTATTGAAACCGTTAAAAATATTGCCCCTACTTTTGGAGGTATAAATCTTGAAGATATCAAGGCGCCAGAAGCTTTCGAAATTGAAGAGCGACTAAAAGTAGAATTGCCGATCCCTGTGATGCATGATGACCAGCATGGGACAGCTATTATTTCAGCAGCAGCTTTATTGAATGCACTCGAGCTGGCAGAAAAAAACATTGAGGATGTACAGATTGTAGTTTCCGGCGCAGGTTCAGCAGCCATAGCCTGCACAAAGTTATATGTCTTGCTAGGGGTGAAAAAAGAAAACATTTTGATGTTTGATAGTGAAGGAGTTGTAGATGTGAATAGAAAGGACTTATCTACCAAACAGATCGAATTCGCCACCTCCCGAAAAATCAAAGACATGAATGAAGGCATAGAAAATGCAGATGTCTTTCTTGGGCTTTCTGTTGGAGGAGTCCTGAAACCAGAAATGCTGTCTAAAATGGCAGATAACCCAATAGTCTTTGCGATGGCTAATCCAGATCCTGAAATTGACTACGATGTCGCTAAAAAGACACGTGAAGACGTTATTATGGCTACGGGGAGAACAGATTATCCCAACCAGGTTAATAACGTGCTAGGCTTTCCTTATATTTTTAGGGGTTCCTTAGATGTGAGGGCCACCCAAATTAACGAAGAAATGAAAATGGCGGCTGTAAAGGCTTTAGCCAGATTAGCCAAAGAGCCAGTTCCAGAACAGGTCAATATTGCTTATGCAGAAACACGTCTAAATTACGGTAGAGATTATATTATTCCTAAACCTTTTGATCCCAGACTTATTTCTGAAATACCACCAGCTGTAGCTAAAGCTGCCATGGACTCAGGAGTCGCTCAAAATCCAATAACTGATTGGGAGGCTTACAGAGAGGAATTACTGGAGCGCATGGGTAGCGAAGATAAAATCACTCGCTTGCTCATGAACCGAGCTAAACAGGATCCCAAACGAATCGTATATGCTGAAGCTGATCACTTGGATGTGCTAAAAGCGGCACAAATCGTATACGATGAAAAAATAGCGACTCCAATTTTACTGGGAAGACGCGATGTCATATTGGAATTGATGTCTGAGATTGAATTTGACGTAGAAGACATTACGATCATCGATCCCAAATCGGATGAAGAAAAAGAGCAAAGGCATAAATACGCAGAAGCCCTTTGGAAAAAAAGGAGCCGAAAAGGAGTGACCTTTTACGATGCTAAAAAAATGATTCGAGAGCGAAATTATTTTGCAGCGATGATGGTAGAAAATGGGGATGCGGATGCGATGTTGTCTGGGTATTCACGCGCTTATCCTGCAGTGCTTAAGCCTATATTGGAGTTGATTGGCAAAGAGAGCGGTGTTACTAACGTGGCTGCTACCAATTTGATGAATTCCAAGCGAGGCCCAATTTTTATTAGCGATACGTCAATAAACATCAATCCAGATGCAGATGTATTGGCTAAAATCGCACAGATGACGGCTAAGACGGTTAAGATGTTCGGTATAGAGCCTGTTATGGCCATGGCCTCTTATTCCAATTTTGGATCTTCAAAAAACCCTAATGCTTCCAAAGTAAAGGATGCGGTGGATTATCTTCACAAGAATTTTCCTGATATAGCTGTGGATGGTGAATTGCAAATCGATTTTGCACTCAACAAACAAATGCGAATGGATAAATTTCCGTTTTCAAAATTGAATGGTAAGAAAGTCAATACGCTCATTTATCCAAATCTAGATTCTGCCAACAGCACCTATAAACTCATGAAGGAGATGAACAGTGCGGGATCGATTGGTCCTATATTGATGGGACTCAACAAGCCCGCACATGTGTTTCAGCTAGGAGCAAGCGTGGATGAAATGGTAAATATGTCTGCAGTAGCTGTAGTAGATGCACAGCAAAAAAGCAAACGTAAACTCTGAAACAGCTTCATTATCAAACGCTTATAAATAGAAGGTTTGAAATAGATTCTTAACTTAATTTTATTACATTTGGTTGCTAAATTTAAGTTAAGATGATTACTCAGCTTCGAGGAAGACTTTTAGAAAAAAATCCAACTCATATTGTCATAGATTGTAATGGGATAGGGTATGAAGTAAACATTTCACTTCATACCTTTTCTCGTTTAAAAGATGAGGAGCTTGTTACTGTTTTTACTCATCTTCAGGTAAAAGAGGATTCTCATACCTTATATGGATTTAAGGATAAGGAAGAACGGCTAGTGTTCCGCCAACTACTTTCAGTTTCTGGAATTGGGGCAAGCACCGCTAGAATAATGCTCTCTTCATTAACCCCAGAACAGGTTATTGAAGCGATTTCTATAGAAGATACCGACACTATTCAAAGCGTGAAAGGGATTGGTAAAAAAACAGCCCAGCGTGTCATTTTAGATCTAAAAGATAAGATTCAAAAAACGGAAGCTCTAACTGAGATCGTATCCTCATCAAGCAACGCTCATAAGGAGGAAGCCTTGTCTGCTCTAGAAACTTTAGGATATACGAGAAAACAATCTGGAAAAATAATATCCAAAATTTGTAATAATAATCCAAATGCAAGCGTTGAAGAGATAATCAAACTCGCCTTAAAAAATCTATAAAACTCTTGAATCTTTACTTAAAGAATTTTAATTCATTCCATAAGACTTTATTCGCTTCAGTAATCTTCTTGTTCTCCCTTTCAGGAACTTACGCTCAAGAGGAGCAAGACTCTATACCTCAAGGACCATCATTGGGTTCAATAGACATGCCGAACCCCTCGAGTATCGTTTCAAAATACGAATACGATCCTGTTCTGGACCGCTACATTTACACCGAGAAAATAGGATCTGTAAATACAAAATATCCATTAGTACTTACACCCAAAGAGTTTGAAGCCCTTGTTCTAGAGGAACAAATGAAGCAGTACTTTAAGCAGAAGTCAGACGCAGCTCTTGGAAGGGGTGATGAGGAAGAACAAAAAAACCTAATTCCTATTTTCTACGTCAACAACTCCTTCTTTCAATCTGTTTTTGGAGGGAATCAAATTGAAGTGACACCAAGAGGTTCTGTTGCTGTGGATATGGGGATTTTGTATAGTAAACAAGATAACCCGTCACTTTCCCCTAGAAACCAGAGTAATTTGACGTTTGATTTCGATCAGCGTATCAGCATGAGTTTACAGGCTTCTGTTGGGACTCGGCTTCAGGTGAATGCTGAATATGATACCGAATCTACTTTTGACTTTCAAAATCAAATTAGATTAGAATATACACCAACTGAAGATGATATCATTCAGAAAATTGAAGTTGGTAACGTACAGATGCCTACCAACAGCTCTTTAATTCAAGGATCCCAAAGCTTATTTGGGGTGAAAACTCAATTACAGTTTGGTAAAACGACGATTACAGGAGTGTTTTCAGAATTAAATTCAGAACGCCAAAGTGTTAACATACAGGGAGGAGGAACCGTAAGAGATTTTGATAAATTCGCTTTAGATTATGATGAAAACAGGCACTTCTTTCTTGCCCATTTTTTTAGAAATCAATATAATGAAGCTCTGGATAATTATCCTTTTATCAACAGTAGGATTCAAATCACAAGAATTCAGGTGTGGGTAACCAACAGGACCAATAATTCGGCAACTACCTCTAGTGCCAGAAATATCGTTGCGATTCAGGACCTTGGAGAAAGTGCACCGCAAAATGTAGGGCTTTTGTTGGATAATGCAGGCAATCCAATTGCTCCACCATTACCTAACTTTATTCAAAATCCAAATGCCAGGCCAGACAATGCCAATAACCTTTTCAATCCTAATGGGATAAGTGGTCAGGGCCAAACGGTTCTCAATAGTCAGATAAGAGATTTTGCAACTATACAGCAGGGTTTTGGTTCTGCAGAGCCCTTTGTTTCCGAGGGAAGGGATTATGCTATTTTAGAAAATGCCAGAGAATTGCAGCCTAATGAATATACTTTAGATACTCAGCTGGGCTATATTTCGTTAAACCAACGACTCAATAACGATGAGGTACTCGGGGTTGCTTTTGAATACACCACCACAGATGGTCGTGTATTTAGAGTGGGTGAATTTGGAAATGGTGGCCCTCCCGGAACAGAAACCATAGAAAACCCAGAGCTTCAGGATGAGCCCATTGCGCAAAACCAAAATCTTATTGTGAAACTTTTAAAGAGTCCGGTGACCTTTGTTCAGGAACCAATTTGGGACCTGATGATGAAAAACTTTTACAGCCTTGGAGCAAATGGTCTAGAGCAGGATGGGTTTAGGTTCAATATTTTATATTCCGATCCACAGCCTGTAAATTTTATATCACAAGCTCCTGGGAGTAATACTCCACTCCCAGATGATGTAAGTGAAACGAATTTATTGCAGGTCTTGGATTTGGATCAATTAAACCTCAACAATGACCCTGTAAATGGAGGAGATGGATTCTTTGATTTTGTTCCTGGTATAACCATAGATCCAGAGAATGGGATTTTGAAATTTACCAAAGTTGAGCCTTTTGGAGAGTATCTATTCGAAAAGCTTGACTTGACTCCAAACTCTGGAACCGAAGACTACGATAACCCCCAAACCTACAACGATAACCAGGCTAAATTTGTATTTAGGAGTCTTTACACAACAACGAAAATACAAGCTCAGCAGGATGGTGCCGAGCAAAATAAATTTCAGCTTTCAGGACGTTATAAAGCCACAACTACAGGCGGTATCCCAATTGGTGCCTTTAATGTGCCACGAGGATCTGTTACGGTTACTGCTGGAGGAAGAACTCTCCAAGAGGGGATCGATTATACCGTAGATTATGAGTTAGGCAGGGTTAATATCCTCGACGATGCCCTGTTGGCTTCTGATACCCCAATACAGGTTTCTACAGAGAACAATGCCCTATTTGGAAGGCAAACGAAACGCTTTACAGGAATTGACGTTCAACATAGATTTAGCGAAGAGTTGTTGATCGGCGGAACCTTTTTAAATCTCAATGAAAGACCAGTTACTCAGAAAGCAGATTATGGTACAGATCCTGTCAATAATAGTATATATGGGGTGAACTTCAATTATAATACAACGGTGCCTTTTTTTACGAGAATGGTGAACAAGCTGCCGAATATAGATACAGATGTAGAATCTAATTTTTCACTAAGAGGAGAATTTGCCTATCTAAGACCTGGCACTCCTCAGGCAAGCGATTTTGGAGGAGAAGCAACGAGTTATGTCGATGACTTTGAAGGTTCTCAAACCAGTATTTCTGTAATAGATCCATTAGCCTGGAAATTGGCTAGCGCACCTGTAGGATTTAGAGGGCCAAATGATGCGAATGGAACCTTTAATTCCAATAATGATTTGAGTACGAATGACTTTAGGGCAAAACTGAACTGGTACACCATAGACCCGATTTTTTATAGTTCCCAGCGTCCAGCAGATGTTACTGATGAAGATTTATCTCAATACTATTCCAGACGTGTACTCATTAATGAAATATTTCCAAACATAGATATAGTTCCAGGACAAATTCAAACCTTGTTTCCTTTAGATCTGGTTTATAGACCTACAGAACGAGGTATGTATAATTATAATCCAGCCTCTGCAACAGATAATACTCTTCCAAATCCAGAACAAAATTTTGGGGGTATTACAAGGGGTCTGCAAACGACAGATTTTGAGCAGTCCAATGTAGAATATGTTGAGTTTTGGGTGATGGATCCTTTTATATATCCAGAAAATGCTGGTAACAATGGTGGTAAAGTTGTCTTCAATTTTGGAAGTATTACAGAGGACGTTCTAAAAGATGGCAGAAAACAATTCGAAAATGGTCTCCCAGAAGACGGTGGAAATTCTAACACCCTTTCTACCAACTTTGGTAAAGTACCCAGTAATCAATCCTTGGTATATGCCTTTGATACGGAGGGACAGGCGCGGATAAATCAGGATGTTGGCTTCGATGGATTAGACGATTTGGATGAAGCTGGCAAATTCCCAAGTTTTGCAAACTTTGAAGATCCTTCCAATGATAATTACCAATATTACCTGGATAGAGAAGGTGATATTCTCAATAAATACAGGAACTTTAACGGGGCAGAGGGGAATAACCCCGTAGAAGTCACAGAAACCAATCGGGGTAATTCTGCTTTTCCTGATGTAGAAGATGTGAATCTGGACAATACAATGAACACCATCGATAGTTATTATGAATATGAAGTTCCTGTATTTCCTAACATGAGTGTAGAAAATAATACCAGTTCTGTTGCTGGTATAGATTCAGATTATATAACGGATGTACAGGAAGTGGTATCTACCCTCCAAAATGGAGAGCAAATTCAGGCTAGGTGGGTTCAATTTAGAGTACCGCTAAGAACCAGTGAAGAATTTGCGATTGGAGGTATTAGTGATTTGAGGTCCATTCGGTTTATGAGAATGTACATGACTGAGTTTAGCCAGGAAACCATTTTACGTTTTGGAACCTTAGAGTTAGTTAGAGGAGATTATTTTACTTACGATTTGCCAATTTTGCCAGATGGACAGAATCCCAACACAGGAACAACGCAATTCAATTCTGAAGCTGTTAGTGAAGAGATCACTTCTAATTATGTGACTCCACCTGGAGTCATACGAGAAGAACTGGTCAATAATAATGTGGCTATTCGAGAGGATGAAAAATCACTTTCATTACGAGTAAGCAACCTGGAACCTGAGGACTCAAGGGGGGTCTTCAAAAATTACCAGATCGACATGAGGCAGTACGAACGTTTGGAAATGTACTTGCACGCCCAATCTCTGGCGCCTCCCAATCCGGAATTGCAAGACGACCAACTCACAGCTTTTATTAGAATGGGTATCGACTTTACCAATAATTATTATCAGATTGAAGTTCCTTTAAAAGTTTCAGACCCTCAGGACTTTTCTCCAAGAGGAGTCTGGCCACTAGAAAATGATCTCAACTTATCTTTAGATTTACTTCAGCAAATTAAGGCTAAAGTAATAGGGGATGATGACCTTGATCTTAGCAACCTCGAACTCAATTATTTTGATGAATCTGGACAATATATCCCTGATCCAGATGCAGCTGAAGGTTTTAAAGTGGGTATCATTGGTAACCCCAGTTTTGGAAACATCAGAGTGATGATGCTTGGTTTGAAAAATTCTAGTAATCAAAATGTGTCTGGTGAGGTGTGGTTAAATGAATTAAGATTATCTGGCCTTAAAAATGAAGGAGGCTGGGCTGCTGTGCTGAATATGGACACCAATTTTGCAGATTTCGCCAATATTTCTGCCAGCGGAAGGCGATCTACCATTGGGTTTGGTGCCATAGAACAAGGTCCTAATCAAAGAAGTCGAGAAGACATACAGCAATACGACGTGGTCACAGGGTTAAACCTTGGGCAAATCTTACCTAAGAAATGGGGCGTAAAGATTCCTTTAAATTATAGCAGGGGTGAAGAATTGATCACGCCTCAGTTCGATCCGTTTTATGGAGATTTAGAGCTTCAAAACTTAGATGATGCCCTAGGTGCAGAGGATAGAGCAGAATTTGAACAACAGGCAGAGACTTATACAAGACGGCAGGGCATAAGTGTAATTGGTCTTCGGAAGGATCGAACCAATTCCGAAAAGACTCCAATGCCTTATGATATCGAAAATTTCACACTTTCTGCCAATTATAATCAGACTGATTACAGAGATTTTGAAATTAGAGAATCTTTAGATCAAAATATAGATGCAGCTTTGACCTATGGATTTAATTTTAAGCCGTTTGAAATTAAACCGTTTGAAAACATTGACCTCTTCAAAAGTCCTTACTTCGCCATATTTAAAGACTTTAACGTGAACTTATTGCCCAATAGTATTACTGCTGGTGCCAACGTCAATCGCCAATACAATGAGTTAAGATTTAGAGAATTTAACCTTCCTCCCGGGAGTATTGGCACTCCTAAACTTTTTCAAAGAAACTACTTCTTCGATTGGGAATATGCTATAGATTACAGTTTGACCAAGGCCTTAAATTTTAACTTTAATGCTTCAACTAATCGAATTGTTAGAAATTATATCGATGAAAATAATGTACAAGATAATTCCATCGGTGTGTTCGATGATTTTTTCGATGTAGGCATTCCAAACCGGCATTACCAACAATTGCAGCTCAATTACACACTACCCTTTAATAAAATTCCTTTTTTGAAGTTTGTTCAGACTCAGTATTCGTATACTGGAGATTTTTTATGGACCAAGGGTTCAGAAATATTAAGAGGTTTGGAAGGCATACCAGATTTAGGGAATTCGGTACAGAATTCGGCAAGGCACCAAATCAATGGCAACTTTAATATGTCAACCCTGTATTCTTATTTGGGATTAACCAAAAAAAGAGCACAAAAAGCAAACGCCATCCAAAGAAATGTAAGTAGAAGGAGAGGGGCTCAAGGTAGGGGTCAGGATAACCAAAATCGATCCAATACTCAAAATCAAGGCGATACAGAGCTTACAGGAGGAGATAAAGCTCTAAATACCTTAGTGGGTCTTGCTACCATATTAGACAGAGTTCAAGTCAATTATTCTGATACTAAAGGAATTTTTCTGCCAGGATATACTAATAATATAGGCTTTGGAGGAACATTGAAACCTACCGCAGGCTTTACCTTTGGTAGTCAGAATGATGTGAGGAGAGAAGCAGCAAGAAGAGGTTGGCTTACAATGTATCAGGACTTTAACGAGCAATATACAAGAACAGATAACCAGCAACTCGATATACAGGCTGGCTTAAAGTTACTACCAGGGCTTACAGTAGATCTTATTGCCAATCGATTGTATTCTGATACCTACACGGAGAACTATCGGGTAGATCCTGAGACCATGGAATACAATTCTATCATTCCAAACACCTATGGAAATTTTAATATTTCCACCAACATGATTCGCACGTCTTTCAGTACCAGCACCAAAGATGTGTCGGAAAATTTTGATCAATTTAGAGAAAATCGACTTGTCATAGCCAATAGACTTGCTGAACAAGCTGGAATTAACCTCAACGACCCAAATAACATAGATGAAAACGGCTTCCCGGTGGGTTACGGAAGAACAAGTCAGTCTGTACTTTTACCAGCCTTTATCTCAGCTTACACTGGCTCGGATCCAGAAAGTGAAGATTTGGGTCTTTTAAGGGATATCCCTATTCCCGGCTGGAACCTAAAATATACGGGCTTGATGAGGTTAAACTGGTTTAGAGATAATTTCAACCGATTTTCAATTCAGCATGGCTATTCTTCCACTTATACAGTCAACCAGTTTCAATCGGATTTAGAATTCAATCGAACAGATCCTTTCGGCCAATTCAATATCAATGAGAATGGAGATTTTAGATCGGAACTATTTATATCAAATGTTAACCTTATCGAGCAGTTTAGTCCTCTAGTCAAGTTAGATTTTGAGATGAAAAATTCTGTGAGTGTAGTGGCTGAAGTTAGAAAAGACAGAGCCTTATCTTTAAGTTTTAACAATAACCTGCTTACCGAAATGCAGGGAGATGAATATGTTGTAGGTTTGGGTTACCGAATAAAAGATCTAAAAGTGGTGACTCAATTTGAAGGAAACAGGAGGGTGCTGAGTAGTGATTTAAACTTAAGGGCCGATCTTTCCCTACGTAGAAATGAAACGATTATCAGAAATCTTGACGTCCTGAGTAACCGTGTTACATCGGGTCAGGACATCTGGTCTATTAATTTTGTTGCAGATTATGCATTTACTAAGAATTTAACGGCGTTATTTTTCTACGATCATGTATTTTCGCAAAATGCAATTTCAACGATTTTTCCACAAACTACGATTAGGACTGGTTTAACGTTGAGGTATAATTTTGGTAACTAAAATAATTATAGATGAACACACCAGAAAACTTAAAGTACACTAAGGATCACGAATGGATTAAAATTGATGGCGACACTGCTACAATTGGCATCACAGATTTCGCTCAGGGTGAATTGGGAGACATCGTTTACGTAGAAGTAGAAACAGTTGGAGAAACCTTAGACAAAGACGAGGTTTTTGGAACTGTAGAAGCTGTGAAAACAGTTTCAGATCTATATTTACCACTTAGTGGAGAGATTACTGAGTTCAACGAAGCTCTAGAAGATGAGCCAGAGATGGTCAATGAAGAGCCTTACGAGAAAGGCTGGATGGTAAAAATGAAAATTGCCAACCAAGATGAAGTCAAAGATTTGATGGATGCAGAAGCTTATAAAGCGCATACTGAGTAGCAAATACCTTTTATTCCTCGCTATAGTTTCAACTTTGGTTATAAGCTACCTCTCTTTATCAGACATCAGTAGCCTCCCAAAATTGGAAGTGCAGTTCGAAGATAAATGGTATCACTTAGTTGCTTATTTTGCTTTAAATTCAGTCTGGCTTTTAGCCATATCCTCTTATAAGTCCAGGTTCGCGAGGTTTGACGCTTTACTTTCAGTAGGGATAATTGGATTTGGCATCGTTATTGAAGTATTTCAAGAACTTATTACCGATTACAGAGTTTTTGATTTTTACGATATCATAGCTAATAGTACAGGTGTTATAGTAAGTTATCTTACTTATCAGTTGTTGAAAAAAAGAATTTTAGAAAATATAAACACGAATTGAGACTAAATTTCAATTTTTTTATACTTTAGTAACCTATTTAAAATAAAAATATGGAACCAAAAAAGAATCCAAAAAAAGATCTTTCCAGAAGAAGTCTTTTGTTTTTCCAAATTGGTCTCGTAGTTGTATTGTTGATCACTTATGGAATGATTGAGTGGAAAACTTACGACAGAGATGCAATTGATACTGGAGTTGTAGATCTTGACATGCTAGATGAAGAAGATGTGCCAATTACTGAAATACAAAAAACTCCACCTCCACCACCACCTCCACCGCCACCAGCCCCAGAAGTAATTGAGGTTGTTGAAGATGATGAAGATGTTGAAGAAGTGGTAATAGAATCTACAGAAACCGACCAAAATGAAGTAGTTGAAGTTGAGGAAGTTGAAGAAGTAGAAGAAGAAATTGGTGACGTTCCTTTTGCTGTTATTGAAAGTGTGCCCATCTTTCCAGGTTGCGAAGGCTTGAGTAATAACGAAGAGCGTAAGCAATGTATGAGTAAAAAAATTAGTCAATTTGTAAATAAAAACTTTGATACTGGCTTAGCTGCTGATTTAGGTTTGTCTGGTGTTAACAGGGTTTATGTTCAATTTAAAATTGATAAAAAGGGTAATATTGTAAATGTTGCCGCTCGTGCACCACATCCAAGACTACAGTCTGAAGGTGAGCGTGTCATCAAAAAACTGCCTAAAATGAAGCCTGGCCAACAACGTGGTCAAAACGTAGGTGTGCTTTATTCTTTACCTATAACATTCCAAGTTCAAGACTAGAATTTGATGATATACAATTACAAATCCCGAATCTTACATTCGGGATTTTTTTATTGCTATTTTTAAATCATCTTTGTAAATATTTACACCCATCTACTATGAACAGGCTTGCATTAATGTTACTTTTTTTTAGCGTAAGTATTTTTGGTCAGAACTTTATCTCAAAAGCAGAAAACTATCCTGTTTTTTCTAAATGTGAAACAGTGTCACAAACAGATCAGGGAACTTGTTTCAGGCAGCAGTTAAAGACTTTCGTCTTTAATAATTACAACGAACCACAAGTTGTAGCAGATAGGGATTATACGGGTGTAGCTACCATTATTTTTGAAGTAGATCGTGAAGGTATATTTCGGGTGCTTTATGTGAATTCAGATTTTGAGGAACTCAATCAGGAGTTGGAACGCGTTTTTGAGGCTTTGCCTCAATTGAAACCAGCAACATACAACGGCTCTCCAACTTATGCTCAATTTAGGATGCCACTGCAGATTCCGCTTTCTCCCACCATTTTGCAAGAGGAAGTTATTCAGAAAGAAAACCCCCTGGAAAGTTATCAGAATGAGTTAGATAGTCTTGAAACAAAACCATTTAACTATCCTCAATACGAAAGTGGTCTTAATATCCCACTATCTCATGAGTTTTATAACCGTTTTACCCCGAAAATGAATAAAATCGGGACCAATGCACACACGGCTTCCAAACCTTATAGCTATTCTGAAGTTAAGCCCTATTACGATATTTTAGAAGCAAATCAGGCTTTGTTTTACGATAAAAAATCCTGGTTTGGTAGAAAATTCTTTAATGAAAATACGGTTCAACTTCAGGGTGAAGACTACTGGTTTACTGTAGATATTGCTGCAGATCTCCAGGTGGGAAGAGATTTTGAAGAAGACTTTACCACCTACAATAATACCAGAGCTGGAATTTTTCAAGGGGGATTGGGGAAACGACTTAATTTCTTCACCGTTATTTATGAAAGTCAGGGTAAGTTTGCAGACTATTTTAACGACCTGGCCACCGACCTTGGTAGAAGTAATTCGAGTCAGGTGAGTATTCCTGGTCGAGGTATTGGCGAGCCTTACCGAGATGGATTTGATTATCCTGTTGTGGAAGGTTATCTAAGCTATAAAGCTGCAGACTGGTTAGACGTTCAATTTGGACGGGGCAATAACTTCATTGGGGATGGCTACCGCTCTTTGTTTTTGAGTGATAATGCTAGCCCAAATGCTTATGTAAAAGTAAACACCAATTTTTGGAGATTCAAATACACCAACACCTGGTCGTCATTAAGAAATCCCAATACTTTAACTGATGGAGGCGCTTTTCTTACCAAATATATGGCGACTCATTACCTTAGCTATAATGTCAATAAACGTTTAAATATCGGCCTATTCGAGTCTGTTTTATTTGAAAGTGAGCCTAATCGTGGCTTCGATTGGAATTTCATTAATCCAGTAATATTCTACAATATGGTAGAATACAGCACAGGTTCAAGGTCTGGTAAATCTCTCATTGGCTTAAGCTATAAATATAAGTGGACAGACAGAATCAACACCTACGGACAATTACTCATAGATGAGTTTTCTGTAGACGATGTAACTGCAGGAAATAAGAGTTGGAAAAATAAATTTGGATTTCAGTTAGGTGCCAAATACGCCAACGCCTTTAAAGTAGATAACCTGTTCTTTCAGTTAGAGTACAATCAGGTGAGGCCTTATACCTATTCGCATAATACGTTAAACCTTCATTATACCAACGATAACCAGTCAATGGCTCACCTTTGGGGAGCGAATTTTAGAGAGTTACTTTTTATTACGCGATATCGAAAAGACCGGTTTTATGGACATGCCAAACTTATTTTTGGTGAACGTGGTTTTGAAACTAATGAAAATTCAGACCCCTTTTATGGCAGTAACTTATTAGGTGATGAGCGCCTGAGAATTGCAGACCAGGGAATCACCATTGGTCAGGGAAATCGTGCTAACTCCTACTACGGAGAGTTTGAAGTTGGATTTATAGTCAACCCTACGACGAACTTGAAAGTCTATTTAAATCTAATTCACAGAAGACTTGATGTTTCTCAAAATACTGTTTTAAATTCTGAAAGAAATACCACTTGGCTCAACCTTGGATTTAGGACAGATATTTTCAATTGGTACTATGATTATTAAGGGAATACTTAGTAAATATTAACGAACGTCTGCGTACGCAAAAAAACTTTTTAGCCTTATCTTTGCAAAAATTTCTTGCATTGTCAGATTCCTTAGTTTATACACATTTATTTTCTTGGATAAAAGACTTTAAAGAACTCACCAAATTCAGGCTTGCTGTAAGTGTGGTGTTTTCTTCTATTGCAGGATACCTGCTAGGTGTAGATGACCTCAATTTTGGAAATCTTATCTTATTGGCTTTAGGTGGTTATGCCATGGTTGGAGCTTCCAATGCCTTTAACCAGATCATAGAAAAAAACCTTGATGCTAAGATGAAGCGGACTAAAAATCGTCCAATCCCATCGGGTTCTATGAGCGTTAATGTGGCTTTTGCTATTGCATCTTTATTAACCGTGGTTGGATTAATCTTGCTTTTTATCATCAACCCAATAACTTCAATGTTTGGGGCGATTTCTATATTTCTTTATGTGAGTGTTTACACTCCTTTGAAAACAATGACTCCGCTTTCTGTATTTGTAGGGGCTTTTCCGGGTGCCATACCATTTATGCTGGGCTGGGTAGCTGCCACTGGATCCTTTGGTATAGAAGCAGGAACTTTATTTATGATCCAATTTTTTTGGCAATTCCCACATTTCTGGGCCCTAGGCTGGTGGCTTTATGACGATTATAAAGAGGGTGGATTTTTTATGCTGCCTACGGGCAAAAGAGACAAAGGGACCGCTATTCAAATCATATTATATACCATTTGGACATTAATCGTTTCTGTGGTACCTGTGCTCGGCGTGACAGGAGATTTGAAATTATCCATTGTTTCGGCCGTGCTGGTCTTTATACTTGGGCTAGTCATGCTCTATTATGCCATTCAGCTTTTCAAAAACAGAGCGACTAAAGATGCGAGGCAGCTTATGCTGGCCAGTGTCTCATACATTACTTTAATACAAATTATTTACGTTTTAGATAAATATATCAGATTATGGCTTTAGACGAAAAACATAAACGCGCAAGGATGATGATGATGTGGTTTGGAATCATCAGTATGGGAATGATGTTTGCCGGCTTGACGAGTGCTTATGTCGTTAGTAAAAATAGACCAGACTGGTTAACTGATTATCAGCTTCCAGATGTTTTCATATGGAGTACTGTGGTTATTTTTATAAGCAGTATCACCTTTCATCTCACTAAAAAATTTACGGCTGAAGGAGATTTTGGTAAAGCTAATATAGCTATTATCACGACTTTCATTTTAGGAGTTCTCTTTGTCGTGATGCAATTTATGGGGTTTAACGACATCGTAGAAGCAGGTTACTATTTTACAGGTAGTGCTAGTAGTATCACCATGTCTTTTATCTACCTGTTGGTCTTGGCTCATGTGGTTCATGTCGCAGCAGGACTTATCGTACTCTTAGTTGTAATTTATAATCATTTTAAAAAGAAATATTCAAAAGAAAATATGTTAGGTTTACGCCTTGGAGTCACCTTTTGGCACTTTGTCGATGGGCTCTGGTTGTACCTCTTTTTGTTTTTATATTTCTTTAGATAATGATAAAATTGTCTATTTTTGCAGAACATTAATATTTGATTTTTATGGAAGCTACTACCGTTGCGAAAACAGGTACCGAAGGAAAAACATGGGGCGGAGGCGAAGAGAAACCTCTAAAGGCTAGTTACGGAAAATTAATGATGTGGTTTTTTATCACTTCTGATGCATTAACATTTTCTGGATTTCTTGCCGCTTATGGCTTTTCAAGATTTAAATTTATCAATGAATGGCCAATCGCAGATGAGGTCTTTAATCACTTTCCTTTTTTACATGGTGTAGATGCACCTATGTATTATGTAGCTTTAATGACGTTTATCCTTATTTTCTCATCAGTAACCATGGTATTGGCTGTGGATGCGGGACACCAGATGAAAAAGAATAAGGTAGTCACCTATATGGCCTTAACCATTTTAGGGGGAATTGTTTTTCTTGGTTCTCAAGCCTGGGAATGGTCTAACTTCATCAGTGGAGAATATGGTGCTGTTGAAACAAGAAGTGGTAAAATATTACAGTTTGCAGATGCAGAGGGTAATAGAGTTTCTTTAGAAGAATTTGCCACTGCTACTCCTGGTGAAAGAGCAGAGCATGAAAATAAAAATGGTGTCTGGTATGAGGCTGAGGCTTCTTACAATCCTTTAGGGATTGAAGATGTGAAAAGAGGCTTTGCGGCCAATCCAGACCTGCGTGTGAGAACTATGCAGCTTACAGAAGAGGGAGAAAAAGAACTTTTAAATAGAGAAGAATCATTATTAAAATTAAATGAGTCTGGAATAGGCGTTATTCAAGGGGCCAATTTATCCAGGAATGAGTATGGGGCGCCATTGTTTGGTGGTTTCTTCTTCTTCATTACAGGATTTCATGGTTTCCACGTCCTATCTGGAGTTCTTATTCTTATCATTATATTTTTTAATGTTTTGTTAGGAACCTATGAAAAACGAGGTAGTTATGAAATGGTTGAAAAAGTAGGGCTATACTGGCACTTTGTGGACCTGGTTTGGGTTTTTGTATTCACTTTCTTCTACTTGGTTTAATTAAAAATTTTAGAACACTTATCTAATGGCACACGATACAACTCACGGCGAACATTCAGGAGCAAAAAAGAGAATCTGGCAAGTTTTTATTATCCTTTCCATCCTTACAATTGTAGAGGTGGTTTTAGGGATATTTAAACCAGAATTTTTAGTTGATACAGATTTAGTTTCGATATCACTCCTTAACTGGATATTTATCATATTAACAATCATTAAGGCATACTACATTGTTTGGGCTTTTATGCACATGGAGCATGAAGCCGCAAGTTTAAGACGAGTAGTAGTCTGGACCGGCGTGTTCTTGATTTGCTATCTTATTGCAATTTTATTAATCGAGGGATCTTATATTCAGGAGGTCTATGAAACTGAATATATCACCTGGGACTTTTAAAAATGAAAGGTTAAATATAATTCAAAAGGCGGTTTTCAAAAACCGCCTTTTTTAATTTTGCAAAAACATTCTGATGAAAAAGTACATCGTTCTTATTGTTTTATTTGTACTGCCACTAGTAGCCTATTTGTTCTTTTCTAGTGGAATTAATTCTTTTGGAAGACTTCCTGTTTTAAACGAAAATCTTTCGGTTTTAAAGAGTTTCGAAACCGATAGCATTAACTTCGACAATAAAATAACGATACTCACTTTTTTTGGTCATAATTTCGACGTTCGAAAAGTTCATGCTTTCAATATGAAGGAGAAAATCTATGATCGCTATCATGAGTTCGATAACTTTCAGGTTGTTACAGTAACTTCGCCCAATTCCGAAGAAGACATACAGACTTTCAAAGCTGAAATCAATAAGTCTTCTGATGCTTCAGAATGGTTATTTATGCCTTTAGAAGATGAAGACACGAAATCATTATTCAATAGTTTAAATTCCGATCTGCAACTCGACAATGAATTATCATCACCTTATGCTTTTATAATCGATAAGAAGATGAAATTGAGAGGACGAAGCGATGATGAAGAAGAAGGAACAAAGTTTGCTTATGATATGAGTAATCTAAAGGAAGTAAGTGATAAGATGAATGATGATGTCAAAATAATCCTGGCAGAATATAGATTCGCATTGAAAAAAAATAACGCTCAAAGGCAAAAATAAATGAAGAAATACTCTTACGTAGGCATATCGCTTGTCATTTTAGTTTTTGGAATCTGGGTAGTAAGTGAAATGCTTAGCAGAAATTCTAAAGATAGTCTAGCCTACCTCGAAATTGAAGGTCAGCGCAAAAAAGTGCCAGAATTTAAGTTTACTAATCAGGATGGAGAAACCATAACCGATGAAGATTATCTTGGAAAGGTGTATGTTGTAGAATTTTTCTTTGCCACTTGTCCAACGATTTGTCCTATTATGAACGAGAACCTTCTTGAAGTGCAGGATGAATTCTATGGTAATATGAATTTTGGAATAGCTTCCTTTACTATCAATCCTGAACATGATACGCCTGAGGTTTTAAAGGAGCACGCACAGGAGCTAGGAGTGAAGCATCCACATTGGAATTTTTTAACAGGCGACCGTGAAGAGATATATGAGCTTGCCAATGAGGGGTTTAATATTTACGCTCGTGAAGACAAAAATGCAGAAGGAGGCTTTGAGCATTCTGGTTTCTTTGCTTTGATAGATCAGGAGGGTTTTATTAGAAGCAGAACTGATGAAGCAGGCAATCCAATTATTTTTTATCAAGGTTCTGTGCCTAGAAATGAAACCTCCAGTCAGTCACATGAAACCCAGCAAATAGATATACTTATAGAAGATATAGAAATACTTTTAAAATGAAAGCGACACTAAGCAAATCAGACAAAACTATTGTCCCTATCATTATAGCTCTATCTGTAGTGGTACCCATTGTTGTAGTGATTTTGATGAACCTCCCAACACGCTATGACTTGCTAGGATTGGAAGTAGGCTCTTTTCCATTTTTTCATGCAGTCATTAATGGGATGACCGCCATTCTGCTTTTTCTGGGATACCGATTTATAAGACAAAAGAAAAAAATAGCGCATAGAAATGTAATGATTACTGCATTTGGCTTATCTGCTTTATTCTTAGTAAGTTACGTCATTTCTAAAATAAGTAATGAGCCTGTACCATATGGTGGTGAAGGTGCTTTACGTTATGTTTATTTTTTCATATTGATTTCGCACATAGCACTTTCAGCAATCATTATACCTTTAGTGCTATTCACCATGTACAGAGGTTTGACAGGTGAATATCAAAAGCATAAGAAAATAGCCAGATGGACGTTTCCTATTTGGATGTATGTGGCTATTACTGGAGTTTTAGTATATTTATTTATGTTGCCCTATTATTAAAATATATAAGATGATGAAGATGAAAACTATTGGACTTACACTTATAATATCGTTAGTAATGGTATTGGATGCCACAGCTCAATGTTCGATGTGTAGAGCTGTCCTGGAAACCGAAGCAGACCAGGGCCAAGCAGAAGCTATTAATGATGGTATTATTTATCTTATGGCTTTTCCTTACATTTTAGTGTTTGGTGTTTTATATTTTGTTTACAAATCTTTTCAGAAGAAAAAAACCCAGCAAAATAATATCGATGAATAAAGTCTTCTATCTATCTAGCTGTGATACTTGCAAAAAGATTCTTCAGAAATTAAACTTACCTGAAGACCTTGAGTTACAGGATATCAAAAAAGAACATATCTCCGAAGATGATCTAGATTACCTCTATAGCCAAACTAAATCCTATGAGCTGTTACTTAACAAAAGAGCTCAAAAATACAGGACTGAAGGGCTTAAGGATGAAAATCTATCTGAAGATGAAATTAAATCATACATTCTTTCTCACTACACCTTTTTAAAAAGACCCATATTTATTGTAAACGATAATCTATTTATTGGAAACAGTAAGCAGACGGTGGAGGCCTTGAAGTCTTTTTTCAATGAGTAATCGTGTCCTGGCTCTCCTTGCAGCTTTTGTAGCAACAACAATTTTTGGAATAAACCACACCTTGGCCAAAGGCCTCATGCCAGATTACGTACAACCTCTAGGGTTTATAACCATCCGGGTGCTTGGGGCAGGAATTTTATTTTGGCTGGTAAGTCTCTTTATCAAAAATGAACGCATAAAGAAAGAACACTGGCCGCGTCTGCTGTTAAGTGCAGTGTTTGGAATGGTGCTCAACATGCTTTTCTTTTTTAAGGGCTTAAGTCTTTCTACACCAATCAATAGCTCTGTAATTGTCACGATTACACCCATTTTGGTGTTCATGCTTTCAGCTATCTTAATCAGAGAGAAGATTACTATACTCAAAGGCTCTGGAGCTCTTTTAGGTCTATTTGGTGGCCTTAGTCTTATTCTGTTTGGGGTTCAACAGCAAACGGGGGCGCCCAATATCCCTTTGGGTAATGTTATGCTGCTGATTAACGCTTTATCCTATGGGATGTTCTTAATTGTAGCTAAACCACTTACCAAGACTTACCATCCTATCACTTTGATGCGATGGTTATTTTTAACGGCTATAATCATCAATCTTCCAATTGGCTGGTCGGAGTTTCAGCAGGTAGATTGGGTCAATATGCCCTTTTCTGCGCTCTGGCGTGTAGGTTTTGTTGTGCTAGGTACAACCTTTACCACGTACTTACTCAATATGTTTGCCTTAAAGCATCTTTCAGCCTCTACCATTGGTGTGTTTACCTATTTGCAACCCGTCATTGCTATAGCCTTTGCCATTTTATCTGGAGCAGATCAACTCACTTTTGTGAAGGTCATTTCAGCTATATTAGTGTTTTTAGGAGTATTTATGGTTTCTAAAAATCCTGCACGAAAGCGGTCACGTCATTAAGTTTTCTTCGGAATTCACCACTGAATTACTTGATCTTTAGCTTTATTCAGTTTAAACTTAGTGATTGATTTTTATGCTACATCTCAATTTCGTTTGCCTACTCATTATTTTATTTACTTCTTGTCTTAGTTCATCTGAAACTGAAGCAAAAACTACAATTCTTTTAAAAAAGCAGCCTGTAAAACTTACTCATATCTACAAGGACTAAGAACTTATCGTGTAAATAATGAAGTATATTAAACTCCTTTAAACTTCAACTATAGATTGGTTAAGATAAATTTATTAACCTATTAATTTTCCTTTTCATCCTCAGCATCTCGCTGTTTTAAAGCCAGATATTCTTGATACTTTTTAGAGCTCAATATGGACCTAATTTTAAGATTATGGGACCTCCTTAGCGCTCTTTCCTGAGTTATAGTATTCTCTTTGCCTGCTTTTTTCCTAAGATCTAAAAGACTTTCAGCATAGATCATATTTATTTTTTTTAAATCCTTTGCCTCTCTGGCATCTAGTTTAAGTTGGTCGACTTCATATCGTGTAAGTTGATTGGCCATGGCTTCCACAGATGTTGCTCTTGGAGTTTGGTCTTGGGCTGTCATTACAAATGAAAAGAGAAAGAAGACAAATATTAACCCTAAAGTTGAAATTGATTTTGAAAATGTCATGATTAAATTTTCTTGTTAAATTAAATAAATAGAGGATTAAGACCTGCTAATGAAAGGTTAAATAGCTAAAGCTTAGTACATTATATTTTAACGTAGCCTCTTCAGTTTAATCAGTTAATAAGATGAATTTAGTTGATTAACCTTTCTCCGATTTAAATACAGACCTTACAGTATTCACGTCAAAAAAGTATTGAAGCCGAATGGACACTGTGTGTTGAATGTCTTGCTGGAATAAATCAGTAAACGTGGTTTCAAAATTCTTTTGCGCTTCACTGGTATTGCTGAACAATTGATTTCGGTATAATGCAGTAAGAAAGCTTCCAGGAGCAAATTGCCATGAATAATTTAAATCTACATTCCAGGTGCTAAAGTTGATATCTGGATTATTGGGCAATGCAGACTTTGGTAAGTTAGTGTTTTCTGTAAGTCTACCGTTATCATTGAGATTATACATGAATTCATCGTATAAAACGGTGTCCCAATAATGACGGAGCTGTAATTTCAAGCCGTGAAACGGGTTGAAATTATAATTAGCAGAAACACTATTTACGATGATAGATCGATCACGCTCTCCAAAAATAGGTTCGCCTTCAAGAAAATTTGAAAAGCCCCTGTCGTTTATTCTTTTGTCTAAAGAAAATTCGTAGACCATGAAGAAAAAATCATTGAATCTTACTCTGGGTTCAATCCTGAAATTATAACCGTAGGAGTCTCTTCCTTCCTCAAAAAAAGTATTTACGTTGCTTCTTAGATCTATGGCAAAAGTTCTGTTATAATTGGATGATAGAAAACCACCAAAATTTGTAAAGTTCTCGTAAATAAAAAATTGACCGTCTACTCTGGGTTCAAAATAATCGAACTGTCTACCCGGTTCTATTCCTATGTCAAAGCCGTAGGTGTCCAATTTTAGGGAATTTATTCTATAGCTCGCATCCAACTCTAAGCCAGTATAGGTATTCGGGGAGGCCAACTGTTTGTATCGAGAAGAAAAGCTTATGTTATAGTTTTGAAACCTATCTGTGGGTTCAAATATTCTATAAGAAACATTGGCAGAGAAATTATTAAAGTTATTTCTAAGCAGAAGACCAAGATCATTGATGTCATACTTTCTATCAGCATAAGAATGCCCAATAGAAAATTGATACTGATTACTAATTTTAGCTAGCTCTAGAGCAGAACTGAAGCCTGTGCTGTTATCTTCAATGTCGCTGATATGACTCATTTTCAATTCACCTGCCAGCCTGTAGGAGTTAGAGTCATTTATAAGGTTAAATAAAGCACCAGTCACATTGGCGTCTCTTGCACTGCCTGAACGGGTAACATTGGTATTAATTAAACTCACAGATGAGTTTTTATTGAACTGTTGATCAACCACTAAAATATTATAGTTAGACAGGGGCTCAACTTCTATGGATCTTGCTTCATTTTGTATGGTATCCAAAACTGTAGCATTAGTACTTTCGGTGACGGCATTAAAAATTCCAATACCCAAACCGCTCTTTAATCGACCAGACATTTTTACCGCATTGATAAGCTCTACCTCACTCGGTCGATCGATTAATTCCTCATCATCTTCCAGTTCTACGCTACCTATAGGAGCACTACCTACTCTTCGTGAAAAAAATAAATTGCCCTTTGTGAAAAGGTCAACACCCTCAGTAAAAAATTGACGCTGCTCGGCGAAGGTTTGCTCAAAAGGACCTAAATTAAGAACCACATTGTCGAATCTGGCCTGACTAAAATCGGGTATCAGTGTGGCGTCTAAAGTCAAGTTATCAGTAATGCCGTATTTCACATCCATTCCCAGTTTAAAGTCGGTAGTGGTTTCATCACCAATCGTATTCACAATTCCAGTGGTAAAAGGGTATAAATTTAAGCGAAGTGGTGGCTTCAGATCTTGGATACCAATCAATTTCCCATGATAAAGGCCTTCATAGCCTTTGGTCCTGTCGATAGGATTCCAGGCGTATTCTGAGCGTTCTCGTCTAAAATACCTTCTGAATTGCACCCCCCAGGTTTGAATATCTGTTTTGGGAAATCTAAGTGTTCTGTAGGGTATTTTCATTTCTAATTGCCAGCCAAAACTTGTCTTTTGCACTGCACTTTCCCAAACAGCATTCCAGCCAAAATCTTGTCCAATACTTGGAGATGACAACGCATCGGCTTGAGTGCCTGAGCTAAAAACTATAAATTGTGTATCATTTTGCGCATCGTTATTAGGGTTAAGGACAAGGGTAAAATAATCAGTCTGGCCAAACTCATCTCTAATCGTGTTTTGACTCATGATTTTGTTAGGATCATCGTATAACCTAGCAGAGACAAATACCGCTTTATCGTTATAATATAATTTAACTTCTGTTTTCCGATCTGAGGTTGCAGCAAGATTTAAGTTGGGAGTAAATTGAGTAAAATTAGTAGCTACTTCTAAGTTCTGCCAAACGTCATCATTTAACTCACCATCAATTTTTGCAGATTCATTTTGTCTGGTTATTTGGTATTGCTTTTTGTCTTGAGCAATAACGGTTAATGAAGTTAAAAATATAAGGAGGTAGACAGAGTGTCTAAACATTAGTTTAAAAATTTAATTCGGCAAATTTACGTTGATAGGACTTTTAGAAATAAAATAAGTTGAAATTATTCTATAATAAAATTCAATTTCTTATCATTAATCGTAATATTGCAATATATAATTATTACGATATGGGAATTACGCGAACCGATTTATTTACTGAGAAGCAAAATGAATTTGCCAAAGTGGCCAAGGTATTTGGTCATCCGGCAAGATTAGCTATCCTTGAATTCCTTTTAAAATCAGACTCCTGTATTTGTGGAGACTTAGTTGAAGAATTAGGTCTTGCTCAGTCTACCATAAGTCAGCACCTCAAAGAATTGAAAAGTGCTGAGATCATCCAGGGAAATATTGAAGGGACTTCTATTTGCTATTGTATCAACGAAGAGAAATGGTATGAGCTTAAGATAATATTTAATGAACTGTTCGATCGTTTTCCTAGATCAAAAGATTGTTGCTAATTAATTACTTTAAATTTTATATATGACACTTAAACAAGTAAAGACACATTTAGAGACTATAAATTCTTTAAAATTTCAACTACCAGATGGAAGCATTGTACCCTCTCATTTTCATGTGACTGAAGTTGGGCAGGTCAGCAAAGATTTTATCGACTGTGGTGGTACCTTGAGACACGAAAAAGTCGTCAACTTTCAACTTTGGAGTGCAGATGATAAAGATCATAGACTGCAACCCAAAAAACTTAAAAATATCATTCAACTTTCAGAAAAGAAGCTTTTTATAGACGACAGGCTTGAGGTAGAAGTAGAGTATCAGGGAGACACCATTGGTAAATATCATCTCGATTTTAAAGATGGCGCTTTTCATCTCGTAAGTACATTAACCGATTGTTTAGCCAAGGATAAGTGTGGAATTTCTGAACCTGAAGTTCAAGAAGAAACCACCTGTGCGCCTGGTTCTGGCTGTTGTTAATGAGCTTTCAATGAGATACAGGCAGTCTGGACTTTACAATATTTCCGATAATTGTTAGCTCGAGTTGCGCGGAATATGATATAGCATTGTATCGAGAGCTAGTTTTAGAAAAGACTGTGGTGCTAGCTCTCGATATGTTTTTACTTCATTAGATTCTATCAATTCACTCGAACTGAACATCACACAAAAATTTATTTTAATACAACAATGGGAAAATTTGAAAAATACCTGAGTCTATGGGTTCTTTTGGCGATTTTGGTAGGCATCGCGATTGGTCGATTATTCGGAGATTCTATTGTATTTTTAAGTGAATTGGAGGTCTCAAAAGTCAATATTCCAGTTGCTATTTTGGTCTGGATGATGATCTACCCAATGATGGTGCAGATCGATTTTTCATCGCTTAGAAATATAACTAAAAACAGTAAAGGGATTGGACTTACTTTAGTGATCAACTGGTTGGTGAAACCCTTCACCATGGCCTTTTTTGCCTGGCTGTTTTTAGACCAGATTTTCCAAGCTTACTTATCTCCAGAAGATGCCGAGCAGTATATTGCAGGAGCGATCATTTTAGGTGCGGCTCCTTGTACGGCAATGGTTTTTGTGTGGTCTTACCTTACTAAAGGCGATGCCAACTATACGCTTGTACAAGTTTCTCTAAATGATTTGATTTTACTGGTGTTATTTATACCACTGGTAAAATTGCTTCTGGACGTCACCAGTGTTGAGATACCTTACGATACACTGCTGTATTCGTTACTTATATTTGTGGTGATTCCCCTATCTGCGGGGTACATTTCAAACAGGTACTTAATTAAAAGAAGGGGATTGGCCTGGTTCAATACTGTATTTTCACCTAAGTTCAAACCCATTTCAATGATTGCATTGATTACTACTTTGGTGTTGCTGTTTGCCTTTCAGGGCGATAAAATCATAAACAAGCCTTTTGATATTTTATTGATAGCAGTACCGCTGACGATCCAAACCTACTTCATTTTTTTCATCACTTGGTTTATAGGTCGACACATCAAATTGAAGCATAGTGTATGTGCCCCTTCTGCCATGATTGGGGCTAGTAATTTTTTCGAGTTGGCAGTTGCTGTGGCTATTTCGTTATTTGGACTTAACTCTGGTGCCTCACTGGCTACAGTAGTTGGAATTCTGATAGAAGTACCTGTGATGTTGTCTTTGGTAGCGATTGCTAATAAATGGCGTTATTAAATATTAGTGAGCGGCAATAAAACTTAAATAAATGCATGATTCAATTGAAAAACTCTGTCAGCAATTTGAAAGTCAGACAGATCTTATATCAGAAGAAAGAAAACTAATTTTAGAAAGCATTGCACAAGCCATAAAGCATGATATTGATCTTAGTAACAAAGCTGAATTAGTTTTTATTTGCACTCACAATTCTAGACGGAGTCATATGGGTCAAATCTGGACGAGTGCATTAGCTCAATATTACGGTTTGTCCAAAATAATATCTGCTTATTCTGGAGGAACAGAAGTTACTGCTTTTCACCCTAACACAATATCAGCATTAGAAACTTTAGGCTTTAAAATGGAGACCATGGCCCATGGGAGTAATCCTATTTATGATGTGAAATACGGTAAAAGTCAGTCAACAAGGTGTTTTTCAAAGCTGTTTGATGATAACGAAAACCCTGAATCTGGCTTTTTAGCCATCATGACCTGTTCTCATGCAGATGAAAACTGCCCGTTTATATCAGGTGCCAATTATAGGTTTTCAACACCTTATGAGGACCCGAAAATTTTTGATGGGACTAAACTGCAAAATGATAAATATATTGAAAGAGCTATGGATATAGGTAGAGAAATTGCCTATATGTTTTCGGTCTTATCTTTAAAAGAAGATAATGCTTGACATAGCCATAAATGTAATGACTATAAAAATGGTTATGAGGTAACTGTTAATGAGTATAAATTGCTTGAATAAGGTCTTTAATCTGCCTTGTTTATAAAAATTTCTCATGGATTTATACAGGTAGAATAAAAAAAGCAATACCCAAACCCAAGTCCAAATAAAATCGATGAACACAGCAAGAAATAGTAGAATCAAAAAGATAGCCTGTTAATTGTAATTAAAAATAAGATGCTGAGCATAGGGAATTTTCCTTCTTACATATATTAATGTACTGAAAAGGCTGAGTATGGGGATATAAAAGAATAAGAAAAACGGAAGTTTGGGAAGTAGAAAATTTACAAATGCCTTTGGATTTTCTTTGAGCCTGTAATAACCTAAAAGAAAATCAAATTTGATTTTATTGGTCCAATTATTTTCCAAACCTGTCTTTTCGATGGCTTCATTATAGCTAGAGCTCGGGTTTTCGTTGACATAGTCCTGAAGTATAGAGGCAGGGGTTTTATTGTCAAAATCAAATTCGTAATTAGTCATTTCTTCAGATTCTGATGTATTCTCACCTGAGAGGCTTTCAAGACTATTGAGTTGATCTTTATTAACCCAGCTGATGGCCAAAAAAAAGATAATGGCAGTACTGATAAAAAATCGAAAAGGATTTACATAGCTTACACGTTTTCCATTTACATAATCTCGACTTACTTTTCCAGGTTTAAAGATCAAGGCAGATATAGTTTTCCTAAACCTTGAATCATATGCAATGATTCCAGCAAAAAATTCAGTCAGAAGATCTTTAAGATTTAAAGGTTTAGAGGAGTTTTTTTGACCATAACTGGAGCAAAAGCGTTCAGAAATATCCAAAGGATGATGGTAGTTTAAACACTGGTTTCCTCTGTGAATAAAGCGCTTAGGCCTGGATTTAAATTTCAGTTTCATGTGAAATAAAAATTAAAGGCAAAATACATATTTTCTGAGACGACTTAAGTATTTCTCCTTATTTTTTTTAACAATTAATTAATAAGACGCACATCCTTTTTAGGTTAAAATTGATAGTTTTACTATTAAATTTGCGTTTAATATAACACATAATGCACAATCTACTATCCAATTTTAGAGTGGACGTCAATCCGAGTCTTTATTTGAAAGACCCGGAGAGTTCTTCATTAGGCCAAAATATAATTAAATCAAGTATAGATTTAATAGACTTACATGGGATAGAGGAATTCAATTTCAAAAAATTAGCTAAAGAGATCGGGTCTACTGAAAGCTCGATTTATAGATACTTTGAGAATAAACAGCGTCTTTTGCTATATCTCTCATCGCTTTATTGGGGTATTATGGAATTTCAGCTTGTTATGGAAACTAACAGCATGAAGGCTGGTATGCAAAGATTAATGAAAGCAGTTGAGGTTCTCTTTAGTACTCCAAAACTGAATTATTCATCTTTTAAATTGGATGGTGCCAAATTACGTCATATTATTAATTCTGAATTTGTAAAAGCCTATCACAATAAACATGTGGACGAGCAAAACAAAGCAGGATATTTCAGTATTTATAAACGTCTGGTCTTGAGAATCTCTGAACTAATTAATGATGTAAATGCATCTTATTCTTATAGTAACAGCTTATCTTCGATGATAATTGAAGGCTCTTTGAACCAATATTTTTTATCGGAACATTTTCATAGCCTCACAGATTGTCATTCTGAAGACAATTTATACTTATTTTACGAAGATTTATTGACAAAAACTTTAAAGCAATAACCAATGGCCGAAAATGGAGATACTAGAACACCCTGGGTAAGGTTGTGGAGATTACTCACACTAGAGAGAAAATCTGTTTATAAAATCATTTTCTACGCCATCTTTGCAGGTTTAGTTGAGCTAGGTCTGCCATTAGGTATTCAGGCAATTGTAAATATCATCGTGGGGGGAAGTTTTAATGCTTCTGTGATTCTGCTTATAGGCATTGTGCTCTTCACTGTAGCTTTTGCCGGAATTTTAAGGTACATGCAGCTGAGAATTGGTGAAGATTTGCAGCAACGTATCTTTGCACGTTCCTCTTTTGAGCTGGTTTACAGATTTCCAAAAATGAAATATTCTGCACTACAGAATGAGTACCCACCAGAGCTGGCTAATCGTTTTTTTGATGTGATGACTATACAAAAATCATTACCTAAGCTTCTCATTGATTTTTCAGCTGCCTTTATCCAAATAGGGTTTGGATTGATTTTACTTTCCTTTTACCACCCATTTTTCGTGTTTTTTGGATTCTTAATCATTTTATTCTTTTATGTCATTTTTAAATTATCCCTTAATGAAGGAGTAAAAGAAGTCTTGATCGAGTCCAGTTATAAATACAAAACTGCCCACTGGATCCAGGAGGTGGCCAGAAGTATCGAAGGCTTTAAAGTGTCGGAGAGTTTTTCATATTCTTCTAAAAGAAACGATGATACCAGCTTGCACTATCTTAATGCCAGAGAGCGGCATTTCCGTGTACTCAGATTTCAATTCTTCAAGATGATAGCCTTTAAGGTACTCGTGGCAGCAGCCTTACTTGTTGGAGGTGGACTTTTAGTGATTAATCAGCAAATGAATATTGGTCAGTTTGTAGCAGCTGAAATTGTGATTTTGCTCATGATTACCTCGGTAGAAAAGCTGATCAAAGGCTTGGAAGATCTTTATGGACTTTTAGCCGGTATTGAAAAACTTGGTCGAGTTACCGATATTCCTATCGAGACTCAGGCAGGCAATAAGCCCTTCAATAAGCAGGAAAGCTTTGTCTTTGAATATAAAAATGTAAGCTTAAGGATCGGTAATGAAGTGATTCTTAAAAATATCAATACGACAATCCATCCTAAAGATTTGATTTTAATCGAAGGAACACCAGGATCTGGTAAGTCAACCTTACTTAGAGTGTTGGTAGGTTTGATAAATGAAATTGAAGGTAATATCATCGTGAACGATTATAACCTAAAAAATATAAACTTAACTTACTTCAGAGATTTTGCAGGACATTATTTCCCAAGTAATAAAACTTTCGAGGGCACGATTCTTGAAAATATAACATTAAATAATCCTGAGATATCTATGGAGTACGTCCAGTTTTTGATCGACAAATTGGAACTTCGGAAATTTGTTAAATCTCAAGAAAAAGGTATTCAAACAACAATTTATACTGAAGGTAGACAATTGCCATATACTATCAATAAGAAAATTATGATTGCCAGAGCAGTAGCTTCTCAGCCAAAGCTCCTGGTTTTAAAAGATCCAACTGAAGATCTACAGGAAGGTGAATCTAGGAAAATCATAGATTTCCTTACCAATCCAGAAAGACCTTGGGCTTTGGTGGTAGTGAGCAATAATAAGATTTGGAAAGAAAAATGCAACCGAACCTTCTTTATGGATGAAGGTAAATTAGATACAAAAGAATAGTATGCTAGATATATCAAAACTCAGACTTAATGAAAAGATTGATTTATCTAATTATAAATCAATGCAATTCACGACGCACAAAGACCGTTTTCTAACATTCAATAAGATCATGACGATATTTGGAATAGTGCTGTTAGCCATCTTATTTCTTCCCTGGACGCAAATTGTTCAAGGAAGGGGATTTGTGACAAGTTTAGAACCCAACCAAAGGCCTCAATCTATCGAATCTGCAATCGCAGGACAGATTGAAAAATGGTACGTTCGGGAAGGACAAATCGTTGAAAAAGGCGATACAATACTTCATATTTCTGAAATAAAGGATAAATTTTTTGATCCAGATCTACTGCAAAGAGCTCAGTCTCAAATTACAGCTAAGAATTTCTCCTTAGATTCCTATACAGAAAAGGTAAAGGCTTTAAATTTCCAAATCGAGGCCTTAAAGCAGGAAAGAGAATTAAAATTGGAACAGGCTCAAAACAAGCTGATACAGGCCAACTTGAAAGTAGAAAGTGATAGCATAGAAGTGGAAGCTGCAAAAACCCAATTAACCATTGCCGAGCGTCAATTTGAGCGTACAGAAAGTCTGCAAAAAGAAGGTTTGAAGGCCGTGACAGACCTTGAAGCTAAGCGCTTAAAACTTCAGAACAGTCAGGCAAAAATAGTTTCGCAAAAGAATAAATTGTTAGCTAGTAAAAATGAAGTCATCAACGCTAAAATTGAAATTTCAAGTATCAAAGCAGGTTACCAGGACAAAATTTCTAAAGCAGAAAGTGATAAATTTTCTGCACTATCCAGTCAGTATGATACAGAAGCACAGCGAACAAAACTGGAGACAGACTTTACAAATTTTTCTGTAAGATCCAATATGCGCTACATTAAAGCTCCACAGTCAGGCTTTATCAATAAAGTTCTGCAAAGCGGAATTGGAGAAACCTTCAAAGAAGGTACTCAAATCGTAAGCATAATGCCACTGGATATTGAATTGGCGGTAGAAACCTTCGTAGACCCTATTGATCTTCCACTATTACATCCGGGTGAGCCTATCCGTATCATTTTTGATGGCTGGCCTGCAATCTTCTTTTCTGGTTGGCCAAACCTGTCCTATGGAACTTACGGTGGCGAAATTGTAGCCGTATCTAGAACTTTAGATCCAGAGAAAGGTAAATTCAGAGTTTTAATCAAGGAAGATCCTAAGGAAAAAGAGTGGCCAGATGTGGTAAGAGCAGGATCCGGGGCCAAGACTTTGGCCTTGCTCAATGATGTCCCTGTATGGTATGAAATATGGAGGCAGATCAACGGGTTTCCACCAGATTACTATAAACCAAAAGCTTCTAATAAAAGCGCAGATAAGAATCAAAATTCACCTAAATGATTCGCAACTTTATCTTAGTGATCAGTTTTTTTTGGTCTTTGTCAGGAATCGCTCAGGACGCACCACTAGCAGAAGATCAAAATGTGTTTAGCTTAAATGAATTTCTAGCTTATGTGAAGGAATATCACCCTATCGCACAGCTGGCTAATTTTGAAATATCTGCAGCACAGGCCAAGTTGCTTAAATCCAGAGGTGCTTTTGATCCTAAGGTTACTGTAGATTGGAAGAATAAAGAATTTAAAGGAACCGAATATTATGATATTCTCAACTCCACCTTTAAAATTCCAACCTGGTATGGTATTGAAGTGAAAGCAGGCTTTGAGCAAAACCAGGGGTCTTTTTTAAATCCTCAGAACGTGGTTCCAGACGATGGTCTTTACAGTGCTGGTATTTCTGTGCCTGTAGGACAGGGCTTATTCATCAATGAAAGAATGGCAGATCTTAAGCAAGCCAAGATCATGCAGGATCTTAGCCAGGCACAACGCGATATACGTCTTAACCAGCTGCTTTCTGAAGCTGTCATGGCTTACTTGGACTGGTACCTGGCCAACCGAGAAGTTACTCTATTTGATAATTTTGTAGATCGGGCAGAAGTACGTTTTGAGGGTATTAAGGAAAGTGCCTTGGCCGGAGATATTCCAACTATAGATACACTCGAAGCTGGTATTACAGTTCAAGACAGAAAATTAAGTTTGGAGCAGGCTAACTTAAAGCTGATCAAAAGTAGACTGGCGTTATCCAACTTTTTATGGTTTGAAGATTTTATTCCCCTGGAACTTGGCCCATTTGTAGTGCCTCAAGCTTTGGACGAAAATTCTTTGGATCCTGTACTGGGCACTAATCTGCTTCAATTGGAAAATTTTGTATTGGAGGATCATCCAAAGATCAAGGCTTTAGATTTTAAGATAGACCAGCTGGAAGTGAATCAGCGTCTAAAAGCTGAGATGTTGAAACCACAATTAGATCTGGAATATAATTTTATAAATGAACGTGTTGGAGAATTTGAAAACTTCAATACTGAAGATTATAAGGCAGGAATATTTTTTAGGCTTCCACTATTTCTAAGAAAAGAAAGGGGAGATCTGAAGCTGGCTAAAATTAAAGTAAACGAAGCTCAGTTAGATCTTGATTTTGAATCGCTTCAACTTCAAAACAAGATACAGGCAACACGAAGCGAAATACTTTCCTATATCACTCAGTTAAACACATTTCAGTCTATCGTAAGAGACACCTCCACGCTGTTAAAAGCTGAAGAGCGTAAATTTAGCTTCGGTGAAAGTTCGGTTTTTTTAATCAACTCCCGGGAAGTAAAACTAATTAACTCTAGGCTAAAAGAAATTAAAGTGTTTGAGAAATTGCTTAAATCCAAAGCAGATCTCTTTAACATACTGATCAATGACGTAACCTTAGACGAGTAAGCTTAGAGAGACTGCATCTCCATTAATCGCTTGACATATTTCCCAATAACATCAAATTCTAAGTTGACTACATCCCCCTTTTTTAGTGTTCTGAAAGTCGTGTGCTCGTAAGTATAGGGGATGATAGCCACACTAAATTCATTCAATTTTGAGTTGACAACGGTTAAACTAACACCATTGATAGTGATAGAGCCTTTTTCTATAGTGACGTTCATCAGTTTAGGATCATAGGAAAACGTAAACTCCCAACTGCCATCTTTAGTTTCTGCTCGTTCGCAAGTGGCCACCTGGTCTACGTGTCCTTGTACGATATGCCCGTCAAGATGTGCATTCATCTTCATCCCACGTTCAAGATTGATAAGGTCTCCTTCTTTAAGGTGCTTTAGGTTGGTCTTATTTAGAGTTTCATCGATTGCGGTTACTTTGTAAGATTTATCTTCAATGTCGACTACTGTTAGACAAACCCCATTATGAGCCACACTTTGATCCACCTTTAGTTCTCTGGCTATTTCTGCTTGTATGGTATAATCTATGTTACCTCCATAAGTCTCAATTTTACTGACTTTTCCTACTTCTTCTATTATTCCTGTAAACATAATTGTAGATTATTTAATTACCTTTGTTTAGTGCAAAAATAGACGAATTTTATGAAAACGCATTCAAATATAAGAGTAGGAATTAGCATTGGAGACATGAATGGGATTGGCCCGGAAATCATTCTAAAATCATTGGAAGATTCCAGAGTTTTAGAATTATTTACCCCTGTTATTTTCGCGAATTCAAAAATGATGTCTTTTTTTGGTAATTTTTTTAAGATTAAACTTCAGTTTCATGGGATATCAAAACCTGAAGATGCTGTAGAGGGTAAAATAAATGTCGTTAATGTCTGGAAGGAGAACGTTAAGGTCAACTTTGGAGAAGAAGATAAGGTCATAGGTGGCTATGCCATAAAATCTTTAAAAGCAGCTACTAAAGCTTTAATTCGAAAAGATATTGATACCTTGGTAACAGCTCCTATCAATAAAAACAGCATACAGTCGGATGAATTCGATTTTCCAGGACATACGGATTTTCTTGCCCAACAGCTTAAAGGGGATAGTTTGATGTTTATGGTATCAGACAATATTAAGGTGGGCTTGCTTACCGATCATGTTCCTGTAAAGAACGTTTCTTCAAAAATTACAGGAGAATTGATAGAGAAAAAGGTCAATGCCATTCACGAATCCCTTGTTAAAGATTTTGGTATTAGAGAACCTAAAATCGCCGTTTTAGGCATTAATCCTCATTCTGGGGACGGAGGAGTGATTGGGAATGAGGATGACGAAACCATGAAGCCTGCTATAAAGAAGTTTATAGATAATGGTAAATTCGTTTTTGGACCCTATGCGGCAGATAGTTTTTTTGGATCTAAAAACAATGCCAATTTCGACGCTATAGTGGCTGCTTATCATGATCAGGGCTTGATCCCTTTCAAAACCTTGTCTTTTGGTAATGGGGTAAATTTCACAGCCGGACTCAACAGAATAAGAACTTCACCAGATCATGGAACTGCATTTGATATTGCAGGGAAAGGTGTCGCTAATGGGAGCTCATTTGCCCAAGCTATTTATATGTCTATCTCTATTTTTAAGAACAGGATGGAATATATTCAACTGACTAAAAATCCTCTGTAAAATCATTCGATAATTAAGTATTGAATATTATTAATTTTTAATATATTTGCAGGCTCAAAACTGATGCTTTATGAGGAAGTTTAAGGCTTATGCCATCCCTTTCGTAGGGTTGAAAGAAGGACAGCACAGATTTGATTATGAGATTGATAATGCGTTCTTTGATCTTTTTGATTTTCAGGAATTCAATACCTCCGATGTAAAAGTCGATTTAGAATTCACTAAGAAGTCTAACATGCTAGAACTGGAATTTGATTTCACAGGTACAGTAAACATTAATTGCGATGTTTCATTAGAGCCTTACGATCAACCCATCGATAATCATTTATCTCTGGTTGTAAAATTTGGTGAAGATTATAATGATGATAATGAAGAGCTTTTGGTTTTACCTCATGGAGAACATGAAGTGGAAGTTCAGCAATACATCTACGAAGGAATAGTTTTAGCTCTACCAGCCAAAAGAATTCATCCAGGTGTTGAAGATGGCTCCATAAAGTCTGACATTCTTGAAAAATTAGAAGAGTTGAAACCGAAATCAGCTTCAGAAGAAAAAGAAGAGGATACAGATCCTCGTTGGGATAAATTAAAAGAATTACTAAACGAATAATACATATTTGAGCAATGGCACATCCAAAGAGAAGAATATCGACCACAAGAAGAGATAAGAGAAGAACTCATATCAAGGCGAAGATGCCACAAATCGCTACAGACACTACCACTGGAGAAGCGCATTTGTTTCATAGAGCGCACTGGCATGAAGGTAAATTGTACTACAGAGGTCAGGTTCTTATCGATAATACAGAAGACGCAGAAGTAGTAGAGTAAACCTCTACTCTTTACGGTATATCATATACTCCTTTATTCATTTAAAGGAGTTTTTTTGTTATTTCTGGTCCTGTTTTGTTAGGATGACTTTCAAATAATTTTTTAACACTCACCAAAGCAATCCTAATCATACCAAAAAAAACGCCACTCGAAAGAGTGGCGTTTTAAGGTCTTGAAAAAAAAATGTTTATATGATTAGATCAAACGTACATCTGTAGCGTTCATTCCTTTTCTTCCTTCTTCTTCTGTGTACTCAACTTCGTCACCCTCGTTTAGAGTCTCTCCGTTAAGTCCTGTGACGTGAACAAAAATATCTTCTCCTGTCTCGTCGTTTGTAATGAATCCATAACCTTTAGACTCATTGAAAAATTTTACTTTACCTTGCATAATAATAAATAATAATTAATAATATTATACAAATGTAAATAAAATTAATGTGCTGTGTACATTTTGATAAAAAATCTTGTTTTTTAATTCAATCATTTTCAGAGTACTACACAGATTTTATCTAATCTTTCTTTTCATGTCTACTTTCACCATCAGATTCCTCACTATTCTTATTATTCATCCTCTCGATATTTTCCTTTGTTAAGGTATAATCTTGTAACCTCTTACCTTTCCAACGGTGAGCTAAAAAAAGAGGCATCAAAATAAAGGCACTAGCTAGTACACTTATGCCGATAATACGTTCCCCAACGATTTCTTCTTCATAAAGTTTAAAGTAAACGCCTAGAGCAAAACCTGCTGCTATGAGTATAAAGACTAATTTAATAAGTGCTCTCATGGTTTTATACAGTTACTTCAATTAATTTCTGTCGGTAAGCAGTGAGTAGTTTAGATTTGGATATAAAACCCACGTATTTTCCGTCTCTTACCACTGGTAAATTCCAGGCATCTGTGTCCTGAAATTTTTTCATTATATCGTTCATTCTGCAGTCATTGAGTTCGATCACGTCTGGTGCGTTTTGCATCAGATCTGTGACGCTCATCTCTGTGTACAAGGTCTTATCAAACATGATTGTCCTAATATCATCGAGAAGTATGATGCCTTTAAAGGTATGGTTTTCATCAACAATTGGAAAAATATTACGTTTAGATTTTATAACTCCTTCATTAACAATTTGTTCTAAATTCATAGTATCATTAAGGACTCTGAAATTGTCCTCGATAACTTGGTGTATATCCATTAAAGTTAAAACGGTTTGGTCTTTATTATGAGTCACAAGGTCTCCCCGCGCTGCCAGTTCCATGGTGTACAAAGAATTGGGTTGGAACTGGCTGGTAATGACATAAGAAATAGCCGCTGTTATCATCAGCGGTATAAACAAGCTGTAGCCACTAGTGATTTCAGCAATTAGAAATATAGCTGTGAGAGGCGCATGCATTACTCCCGCAATAAGCCCAGCCATTCCAACAAGAGTGTACTGACTCAAGGATACTGGAGTCTTAGTAAATCCCAGAGTATTTATAACCAGCGCATAACAATGCCCTATCATGCTTCCCATAAATAAAACAGGAGCAAAAATACCTCCAATACCTCCTGCGGCAATGGTTATGGAGGTGGCAATCATTTTGAAAACGACTAAAAGGATTAAAAAAACGATGACCATCCAGGATAAATCCCAGCCTTGGAAGAGTTTATTCTGAGTGACCAGCTCGTTATTACCAGAAAGTAATTCATTAATAGAGGCATAGCCCTCACCGTAAATCTGAGGAACCAAAAATAAAATCCCGCTTAAAATCAGTCCACCTACTAAAATCTTACTGAATTTATTTTTAAAAGCATTGAAGGTTTTAAAGGTGAAGATGTAAATTTTTGTAAAAGATATGGAGGCAATAGCTGTAAAGATGCCTAAAGCTATGTAAAAAGGAACATCGCTGATCTCAAAAGCTTCTCCTAATTGTGTGTGGAGAATGATATCGGAGCCAAAAAAGAAATAGGAGGTAAGTATAGAAGAAACCGAAGCCACTAGAAGGGGAATCATAGAAACTAAGGTTAAGTCCAGACTGAAAATTTCTATTGCAAATATAATCCCTGCCACGGGAGCCTGAAAAATGGAAGACATGGCCCCTGCAGCTGCACAGCCAATCATTAGCGTTCTAGAGGCTTGGCTTAAGTTCAAAAACTTAGAAAAGCTGGTGCTTATGGCTGCGCTTGACACTACTGTAGGAGCTTCGAGTCCAGCAGATCCTCCAAACCCAAGTGTGATAGGTGCTGTAATAATAGAAGCATAGTTTTGAAACTTCCTCATAAATCCATTTCGTCTGGAAATGGAATACAAAGTGGTAGAAATACCCTGGCCAATTTCTTTTTTTAAAATGAATTTGGAGAAAAGATAAACCAATAATAAACCGATAACCGGAAATGCAAAGTAATAAACATTGTGATAGTTGGAGATATAACTGCCACCGAGTAATGATTGAATGAGGTAGGTAAGGTTCTTAATTAGTACGGCAACGAGTCCAGACAAAAGACCAACCACAGCACTTATCAAAATCAATAATTGCTGCTTGGTTAGGTGCTTTTCTAGCCAGGCAGTCATGTTAGATAATACTCCCGACAGGCTGAACTTCATGGCTATACTTTAATAGATTCTTACTTACTTCGTAACTTCAAATCTAGCTCTTTCAATTGATCTTCGTCAATAGGTGCTGGAGCATCTATCATAATATCTCTACCCGAATTGTTTTTTGGGAAGGCAATAAAATCCCTGATACTTTCCTGTCCGCCTAAAATAGCTACAAGTCTATCCAATCCAAAGGCGATTCCACCGTGAGGAGGAGCACCGTAGGTAAAGGCTTTCATCAAAAAGCCAAATTGTGCTTCGGCTTCTTCCTCTGTAAACCCAAGATAATCAAACATCTTGGATTGTGTTTTTTGATCGTGGATTCTGATAGATCCTCCGCCGATTTCATTTCCATTTAATACCAAATCATAAGCATTAGCTTTTACAGCACCAGGGTTGGTTTCTAGAAGCGGTAACTGGCCAACTTTAGGAGAGGTAAACGGATGGTGCATCGCATGGTAACGTTGAGTGTCTTCATCCCATTCTAAAAGTGGGAAATCGATCACCCATAGTGGAGCAAATTCATCAGGCCTTCTTAAGCCAAGGCGATTGCCCATTTCCATTCTGAGAGCGCTTAGCTGAGCTCGAGTAGAATTGGCATCACCAGATAAGACACAAATCAAATCTCCTGGCTTTGCGCCAGTTTTTTCTGCCCAAGCTTTTAAATCGTCTTCATCGTAGAATTTATCAACAGAAGATTTGAGGCTGCCATCTTCATTATATTTGACGTAGACCATGCCTTTGGCTCCTACCTGTGGACGCTTCACCCAGTCGATAAGTTTATCGATTTCTTTTCTGGAATAAGATGCAGCTCCAGGTACAGCGATTCCTACAACTAGCTCTGCCTCATTAAATACTTTAAAATCCTTATGTTGTGCTACGTCATTAAGTTCACCAAACATCATCCCAAACCGGATATCTGGCTTATCGTTTCCGTAAGTTTTCATGGCCTCATCATAAGTCATACGAGGAAATTCTTCTACGTCAACTCCATTAATTTCTTTTAATAAATGTCTGGTAAGGCCTTCAAAAGTGTTTAAGATATCTTCCTGTTCCACAAAGGTCATCTCGCAGTCAATCTGGGTAAATTCCGGCTGTCGATCAGCTCTCAAATCTTCGTCTCTAAAGCACTTGACAATTTGAAAATACTTATCTAAGCCTCCAACCATAAGCAGCTGCTTAAAGGTTTGTGGCGATTGAGGTAGGGCATAAAACTGTCCTGCATTCATTCGGCTAGGCACTACAAAATCTCTGGCACCCTCTGGAGTAGACTTGATTAAGTAGGGCGTTTCCACCTCTACGAATTCCTGCAGGGTCAAGTAGTTTCTTACAGCCATGGATACTTTGCTGCGAAAGATCAGTTTGTTTTTTACAGGATTTCGTCTGATGTCTAAATAACGGTACTTCATTCTTAAATCCTCTCCCCCGTCAGTATTATCTTCAATGGTGAATGGAGGGGTTTCAGAACTGTTCAATATGGTAAGCTGGTCCACCAACACTTCAATATCACCGGTGGCTATAGCATCATTCTTAGATTCTCTTTCTAAAACAGTCCCTGTAATCTGGATAACGAATTCCCGACCTAGTTTTTTGGCCTGCTCCATCATTTCTGATGAGGTTCTTTCAGAATCAAACACGAGCTGAGTTATCCCATACCGGTCTCTAAGATCTACCCAAATGATGAATCCCTTATCTCTTATTTTCTGAACCCATCCCGATAAGGTTACCTTTTTGTTTACAGAACTGAGGTTTAACTCGCTGTTATTGTGATCTCTATACATGCGTTTTGATTTCTGAAATGATTTGCAAAAATAAGAAGTTAGCGGTCTTATTAAAGTTAAGCCTTGAAAATTTTTACGAATAACTTTCGATCAATGTTACCAAATCTTATTTTTAAAACTGTATGAATCATAGGGGTTTAGCCTCGGTATGTAAATTTAATGTTAACTAAATGTGTTTTGAATGTAAATAATATGTATCTTTGGATATAAATAAAAAGATATGAAAGCATTTAGCACACTTGTAATGGTATTTTTAATGAGTTTTACTTTTTTTGCTCAGACAGAAAATAACTTGGTGAAGAAAGAAAAAGTAGGTGATTTAGAAAAAGTGACTATGTATTATGAAACAGGTGAAGTTCATCAAGTTGGTTTCATCTTAAAAAACAAGCTACATGGAGAATGGAAATCTTACGATAAAGAAGGAAATAAGATAGCGAAAGCGACTTATGATCAAGGAAATAAAGTAGGAAAATGGTTCTTCTGGAACGATGGGATGCTATCTGAAGTCGATTACGATAATAATAAAATCGTTCAGGTAAGCACCTGGGATAAATTAGATACCCAATTGGTAAGTAACTAATTTATCATGATAAAAATTTAAAGCGCCTAAGCCATTAGGCGCTTTTTTTATGTTTAAAACAATAGATGACATGATCGTTGACCAGTCCAGTGGCTTGCATAAAGGCGTAAACTGTTGTTGGCCCTAAAAACTTAAACCCTCTTTTTTTCAAATTTTCAGAAATACGCTGACTCAACTCAGTTTGAGTAGGAACCTGGTCCAGATTTTTAAATGAATTTATCTTAGGTCGATCATCCACATAGCTCCAGATAAAAGTGGAAAAGGAACCAAACTCCTCCTGAACCTTCATAAACGATCTTGCATTTTGTACAGTAGCTTCAATCTTCCCGCGATGCCTTATGATACCTTCATTCTTAAGTAACTTAGAAATTTTCATTTCCGTGTATTTTGATATCATTTCATAGTTGAAATCATCAAAAGCGCTTTTGAAATTCTCCCTTTTCTTCAAAATGGTAAGCCAATTAAGTCCAGCCTGGAAACTTTCGAGCACCAACATTTCAAAAAGTTTTTGGTCATCATATTCAGGAACACCCCATTCTTCATCGTGATATTTCACATAGATTTCAGAATTATTGCACCAGTCACATCTTACTTTTGTCATGATTTATTAAAATTGATTTTGATTCATAAAGTAAACATACGATTATGTCAGAACAGCATAAACTCCAAATTATAAAAAAGCATTTAGACCATACGCTTTCCTATTCAGAATATAAGGAGCTTATTGAGCGTCTTTTAAAAGAAGGGAAGTCAACCGGTCATACACAAAATGAGGCCTATCTCAATTATTCTAAACTTGGATTTAACCGTATGAAACGTTGGGAAAAAACTTCAGAATTGACCTCAGAACAAATTCAAAGCATACAACAAGTTGATCTAAAGCAAACCTGGCTAGTCATAACCGAAGGCTGGTGTGGAGACGCAGCTCCAGTGATTCCCATCATGAAAAAAATAGCTGATCATAATCCATTAATTGACTTCAAATTGATTTTAAGAGACGAAAATGACGAATTGATGAGTGAATTTTTGACCAACGGAGGAAAATCTATTCCTAAGTTAATCGCTTTTAATTTAGAAGAAGATCAATTGTTCTTTACCTGGGGCCCGCGGCCTAAAGAAGCGGCAGAGTTGGTGGCCAAAGAAAAAGCAGAACACGGAAAATTGAGAGATGAATTTAAAGTGACTCTACAGAAATGGTACAACCAGGATAAGGGAAAAAACATTGCCGAAGATCTCGTGAATTGTCTCAAAGCAGCCAACTAGTCATTCAATAACTTTTCAAAATCTTCAATAGAAAAGGCGTCATCTACATTATAATCTCCAATTTGAGTACGCCTAAGTCCAGATAAGTAGGCTCCAGAGCTTAAGGATTTTCCAAAATCATGAGCCAGACTCCTGATGTAAGTCCCCTTACTGCATTTCACTTTAAATTCTAATTGAGGCAAGTTGAAGCGAGTGATCATGAAATGATCAATTTTTACTTTACGCATGGGAATATCTACCTTTTCACCCTTTCTGGCGTATTCATAAAGCCGCTTTCCTTCCTTTTTTAAGGCAGAAAATACGGGAGGCTGCTGCATGATTTCACCTTGAAATTGCTTTATAGTTTCTTCAATTAAATCGTGATCAATGTGATCAATTTCAAATCTCTCATCAATTTCAGTCTCCATATCATAAGAAGGGGTAGTGGCCCCCAACGTAAATTCACCAGTGTACACTTTAGTTTGTCCCATCAAAGATTCAATAGTTTTGGTGGCTTTTCCTGTACACAGTATAACAAGTCCAGTTGCCAGAGGATCTAAGGTTCCAGCGTGGCCAACTTTAATCTTTTTTAGTTTAAACTTTTGTTTGATGAGCCACCTGACTTTATTGACCACCTGAAAGGAAGTCCAGTTTAAAGGTTTGTCGAATAACAATACCTGTCCCTCTTTAATCTGTTCTAAAGTTAGTTTATCCATTCACTTGAGTAAAAATAATAGCACCCACACCTACCACAAAACAGTAGATAGAGAAGTACTTTAACTTACTTTTTTTTACGATACTAATCATCCAGGTGCAAGCGAATAAGCCAGAAATAAAAGCAGTGATAAAGCCAATACCATAGATCATAAAATTGGCATTTTCAGTTGAAATCTCTCCACTTCCAATATCCTTAGCAATTTTTCCTAATATAAGAGGGATGACCATCAAAAAAGAAAATCTAGCCGCCTTGGGCTTGTCGTTGCCAAGCAATACAGAAGTAGCAATGGTTGCTCCACTTCGGGAAATTCCAGGTAAAATGGCAATGGCCTGAGCTACACCAATTACAAAAGCATTAGTATAAGATACTGGTTTTCGGGTAGCTTTAGCTTTGTCGGTAAGCCAAAGCAGAAGCGCAGTAAAAATGAGCATAAACCCAACCAAAATGAGGTTTTCACCAAACAGCAATTCCATTTCAGACTCAAAAAAGTAGCCTACCAAAGCCGCAGGAATCATGGAAATAATGATTTTTAGCGAAAACTGAGTTTGTTCGTTCCACTGAAAAGAAACTAGGCCTTTTAGAATGTCAGCAATGTCTTTTCTGAAGATGACTATGGTACTTAAGGCGGTTGCGAAATGTAGAATGACGGTGAGCAACAAAGACTCCTTAGGCAAGCTATCGTCTCCTAAAATGGCCTTTCCTAACTCTAAATGTCCACTAGAAGAAACTGGAAGAAACTCCGTTAAACCTTGGATGATCCCAAGGATACCTGCGTCCCATACATCCATTATTTGGCCGATTTTGGCTTGAGTAGGATAGCATATACTTCAATGGCAAAGCCAATCAGAACCACAGTTGGTGCAAGTCGAATGCGTCTCCAACTAAAAATCTCTGGATTAAAGACGTTGGGGTCATCGCTTCCGCCACCTGCCATAAGGATAAATCCAAGAGCAATCACTGCTAAGCCAATCACCATAAATTTATAGTTCTCTTTTTCAAAAATGAACTTTTCGTTGGCTTTAGCTTCTTTCTTACGTTTGCTTTCTCCCATATTAATAATATAATTCGTCGGTTTTCAAATTTAAAAAACGCTGTGTAGCAAAGAAAGTACTTAGCCAGGAAATCAAGATTCCTAGGAGGAGTACTCCTGTAAATATTGCAGCGAGAAGGATTTCATCACTTATTAAATTAAGCTCTGGAAAGCCCTGATCCAGGTAATACAATACCACAGCCATACCTATCAAAGAAAGCGAAGAGCCTATGATGCCCAGTTTTACACTTTTCAGTATAAAAGGTCTGCGGATAAATCGCTTGGTCGCTCCTACCATTTGCATGGTCTTGATGGTAAAGCGTTTGGAATATACAGATAAACGAATGGAGCTATTGATCAGTAAAACCGCAATAAAGGTCAACAATCCGCTCACAATCAAAATCCAGAAACTCAGGCGTTTGATATTATCATTCAGCAAAGCGATCAAAGGCTTGTCGTAGATAATTTCATCTACAAATTCTTTTTCTCCCAGATCTCTGGAAATCTCGGCGATTTTAGTTTCAGAGACAAAATCAGCGTTAAAGTATACATCAATCGAATTTTGTAAGGGGTTATAACCTAGAAATTCCATAAAATCTTCTCCGATTTCCTTGCTGTAGGCTTTGGCCGCTTCTTCTTTAGACACAAACTCAATGCCTTTAGTGTAGTCTGATAAGGCCAACGTTTTTTGCAGCTGGTCAATTTCCACCTCCTTGGCGGTGTCTTTAAGGTAGATAGACAAAGCAATCTGTTCCTTAAAGTGATCTGCTACTTTTTTGGTGTTGAGCACCAGCAAGGCGAGCAGGCCTACGAGAAACAAAACCAAAGCAATACTAATTACCACCGAAAAATAGGAAGTAATCAATCGCCGTCTCTGGTATTTCTCAAAAGATGAAGCCACTTTATAAATTTTGGTAAAAATATAAAACTATAGCATTATAACGACATAGGCCAAGATTAATTTTATGGGCGCTTCAACCCGTTATATGTTACAACTCCGCAAGCCTATTTTTTAAAGTTGTAACTGCTTTGAGGCTTTTCCTTTGGTCAAGCTCCTATCAGTTCAACATTTTTCAAAAAATAGGCTTACAGGGTTTCCACTCCTATCGGGAGCGCATAGAAGTTTAATTATCAATTTAAAATTTAAGTTTCAGATTTTAGGCTATCTTAGCTTAAGACTAATCATCCCTCTTATTGATATGAAAACCTTTTTAACCCTTTTATTAGTTTTGAGCTTTACATTCACTTATGCTCAATCCGACCAAGACACCATTGAAACAGACTCATTAAACAATTCCAACTACCATAAAATTCATGAGCTAAGGTTGGGAGCCTTTAAGCTTTTGGCCGGAGGCTATCTCGATCTCAGTTACGAATACATCAATACCCCACGTTCTGGATTCGGGGCATCGGTCTTTATTAATCTTGACGATGCTATCGAAAATGAAAAATTTGGCGTAAGCCCTTACTATAGATTCTATTTTGGAAAAAACCCAGAGTTTCAAGGACATCGCTTTTTTGTTGAAGCTTTTTCTTTTTTTTATTCTGGCGAAGACGATGAAGTCTATTTTTTTCAAAACGGAATAGAAAGAATCGAAGGTGGAGATTCATTTTTCGACGTAGCTCCAGGATTTTCACTTGGCTCCAAATGGATCAATTCTTCTGGTGTTCTTTTTGAGATCAAATTGGGAATCGGTCGAAATTTACTGGGCAATAGCCCTAATGAGTTTGTGGCCGCTGGCGATTTTTATATCGGGTATAGATTTTAATTTTATCTACCATCTACCATCTACCATCTACCGTCTAAAAACCTATTTTAATTCCTCTCTCCACTAGGAGTTAACTTCATATATATTAGTTTTGCCACTTGTAAATAAGCAGACTTACTATGGCGTACGATTTTAAGGCAATAGAGCACAAATGGCAAACCTATTGGGCGAAGAACCAAACCTTTAAAGCTAAGCAACCTCAGGATTTTATTGGTGAACCTAAGCCACCCTTTTATGTGTTGGACATGTTTCCATACCCTTCGGGAGCAGGACTTCACGTAGGACACCCTCTGGGTTATATTGCCAGTGATATCTATGCGCGTTATAAAAGACACACTGGTTATAACGTTTTGCATCCGCAAGGCTACGATTCCTTTGGTCTCCCTGCCGAGCAATACGCCATCCAAACCGGGCAACATCCCGCTAAAACGACAGAAACCAACATCAAGCGCTATAGAGAGCAACTCGATAAAATTGGCTTTTCTTTCGATTGGAGTAGGGAAGTACGGACGAGTGATCCCCAATATTATAAGTGGACGCAGTGGATTTTTATTCAATTGTTTGAGAGCTGGTACGATGAAGCCGCTCAAAAGTCCAAGCCGATTTCAGAGTTGATTTCCACTTTTGAAACACAGGGAAACTCTGAGGTGAAAGCCATCTGTGATGAGGCAACCCCATCATTTTCAGCTGAAGACTGGAAGGATTTTTCCAACGATGATAAAGAACGTCTCCTGTTAAATTATCGACTTACCTATTTAGCCGAAACAGAGGTGAACTGGTGTCCGGCACTAGGGACTGTTTTGGCTAATGATGAAATCGTAAACGGAGTCTCAGAACGCGGTGGTCATCCGGTGCTGAGGAAGAAAATGAAGCAGTGGAGCATGCGAATTTCCGCTTTTGCTGAACGTTTGTTGTCAGGACTCGAAGATTTAGACTGGAGCGAAAGTCTTAAAGAAACCCAAAGAAACTGGATTGGAAAATCGGTTGGAGCATTGGTCAAATTCAAAATTCAAAATTCAACCTTTGGTATTTCGGCTTTTACGACAAGACCAGATACCATTTACGGAGTTTCCTTTGTTACCCTAGCTCCAGAGCATGAGTTAGTCAGCCAAATTACAACACCAGAGCAAAGGAAAGAGGTTGAAGCTTACATTAAAGCCGCGGCCAAACGCAGCGAACGCGATCGTATGGCCGATGTCAAAACCATTTCAGGAGTGTTTACCGGTGCTTATGCTGAGCATCCACTCACTCAGGAACCTATACCGATCTGGATTGGCGATTATGTGTTGGCAGGATATGGCACTGGAGCGGTTATGGCCGTCCCTTGCGGTGACCAGCGTGATCATGATTTTGCCAAGCATTTTGGAGTCCCAATTCCAAATGTGTTTGAAGGTATCGATATTTCTGAAGAAGCCCACACCGATAAGTCCAATGCGACCAAAATCGCTAACTCTGAATTTTTAAACGGATTAGGGGTTTTAGAAGCCATCCCCAAAGCCATTGAGGCGCTAGCCGATAAAGGCGTTGGTGAGAAAAAAATAAATTACCGATTGAGAGATGCAGTGTTTTCCAGACAGCGCTACTGGGGAGAGCCTTTTCCCGTCTACTATGTCAACGGACTACCGAAAATGATAGCAGAACAGCACTTGCCTTTAGAGTTGCCAGAAGTGGAGAAGTATTTACCAACTGAAGATGGGGCGCCACCTTTAGGAAGAGCCAATGAGTGGGCCTGGGATACAGAAGCCAGTCAAGTAGTGTCTAATGATAAGATCGATCATAAAACCATTTTTCCTCTGGAATTAAACACCATGCCAGGCTGGGCAGGAAGTTCCTGGTACCTCTTCCGTTATATGGAAGAACAAAACAACAGAGACCAACATATCGCTTCTGATGAAGCCTTGAACTACTGGAACAACGTGGATTTGTATATTGGAGGGAGTGAGCACGCGACCGGTCACCTGCTATATTCTCGTTTCTGGACTAAATTTCTTAACGATAGAGGAGTGCTTCCGGAAGACGAACCTTTTAAAAAGCTGATTAACCAAGGAATGATTTTGGGAGAAAGCGCTTTTGTAAAACGGATTGGTAACACCTATTATTCAGAGGATGTTAAAGTTGATGATGATTATCAGAAGATTCACGTCGATGTATCTGTTGTTGATACGTCCAATAAATTAGACATTGAGGCACTTAAGTTGCTAAAACCCGAATTTAAAGACGCCGATTTTATCCTCAATGAAAAAGGAGAGTTCATCGTGAGCAGAGAAGTCGAAAAAATGTCCAAATCCAAATTCAACGTGGTTAATCCAGACGATGTGTGCGAGGAATATGGTGCCGATAGTTTACGTCTTTACGAAATGTTTTTGGGGCCTATAGAACAGGCTAAGCCCTGGAATACCGCCGGCCTTTCGGGGGTGCATAATTTCTTAAAGAAGCTTTGGAAATTATACCACAACGGAGACCAGTTTGAAGTTACCGAAGATTCAGCCTCTAAGGAGTCTTTAAAAACATTACATAAAACCATCAAAAAAGTGACTCAGGATATTGAAGACTTTAGTTTCAATACTTCAGTGTCTACCTTTATGATTTGCGTGAATGAATTGATTCAACAGAAATGCAAGTCCAGAGAAGTGTTGGAGCCTTTGGCCATATTGATTTCACCTTATGCGCCGCATATTGCGGAAGAACTGTGGGAAGGTCTTGGGTATTCTGGAAGTATTTCTGAAGTGGCTTATCCTATATTTGACGAACAATACCTGAAGGAAGACGCCAAAACCTATCCGATTTCGTTTAACGGAAAAATGCGATTCACCATGGATCTTTCCCTAGAATTGAGCAAAGACGAGATCGAAGAGGTGGTGATGGCTGATGAGCGCACCCAAAAGCAACTAGACGGCAGAACCCCTAAAAAGGTGATCATTGTTCCGGGTAAGATTGTGAATATAGTGGGATAGTATTGTCATTCTGTCCCGATAGCTATCGGGATCAGAATCTAATTATTCAATCACTTGATTTAGAACCTGAAACAAGTTCAGGTTGACAAAGCTGCTCCTGCCTTCCGGAGCGAAACGCAGGCAGGACCGCGGTGACAACCTTATCCTATAAAAATAGAGATACCCCGATGGCTTTGCCTCGGGGTATGTTGTTAATGCGCTTCCAGCCAGTTTTGCCCCGTTCCCATATCCACATCCAACGGAACATCTAGCTTAAAGGCGTTTTCCATTTTGTCTTTGACTAAAGCTTTGAGCTCATCCAATTCATCTTTATGCGCATCGAAAATCAATTCATCATGCACTTGTAAAAGCATTTTGGATTTGAAGTTCTTTTCTTCCATAGCCTCGTGAATATTGATCATAGCGACTTTAATGATGTCGGCAGCGCTTCCCTGTACAGGTGCGTTTACGGCATTTCGTTCGGCAGCACTGCGGACCACATTATTTTTGGCATTGATGTCTTTCAGGTAGCGGCGTCTGCCCATCACGGTTTTGACGTAGCCGTGTTCTTTGGCAAACTCGACCTGATCGTCGATATAGTCTCTCAGTTTCGGATAGGTCTTGTAGTAGGTTTCAATGAGTTCTTTTGACTCAGAGCGTGAAAGATCGGTTTGATTGCTTAAGCCAAAGGCCGACACGCCATAGATGATCCCAAAGTTGACCGTTTTGGCATTGCTTCGCTGTTCTCGAGTCACGTCTTCAATGTCCACATCAAACACTCTAGCAGCTGTGGAAGCATGGATGTCTTCTCCATTTTTAAAGGCCTCGATCATAGTTTCCTCCTGGCTTAAGGACGCGATAATTCTAAGTTCGATCTGGGAGTAATCGGCAGCCAGCAAAACATAATTTTCATCTCTTGGGACAAAGGCTTTTCGTACCTCACGTCCACGTTCAGTTCGGATAGGGATGTTTTGCAAGTTGGGATTGTTGGAGCTTAAACGACCAGTAGCAGCTACCGTTTGCATAAACTCAGTATGCACCCGCTTAGTTCTTGAATGAATTTGCTTAGGCAAAGCATCCACGTAGGTACTCTTCAGTTTAGAAAGTTGCCTCCATTCGAGGACTTCTCTCACGATCTTATGATCTTTGGTGTATTCTGATAAAACATCCTCTGCCGTGGAGTACTGACCAGACTTGGTTTTTTTAGGTTTTTTGGCGATCTCCAATTTACCAAATAAGATTTCCCCCAGTTGTTTTGGTGAGCCAATATTAAATTCCTCTCCGGCTTCTTCATACACCGACTTCTCCAGCTGATTAATGTCCTCGTTGAGTTTTTTTGAAATGTTTTCCAAAGCCGACTTGTCCAGATTGATACCTTCAAGCTCCATGGCTGCCAAGACCCGAAGTAAAGGAATTTCCATGTCTTTAAATAAAGGCTGGTTAGAGGCTTCTTTTAATTCTTTATCGAAATAAGTTTTAAGCTGAAAGGTGATATCGGCATCTTCTACTGCATATTGGGTTTGGTCTTCCAGGTCTACCGAGCGCATCGACTTTTGTTTCTTGCCTTTACCAATCAACTCTTCAATGGGTTGCGGGGAGTAGTTGAGGTAAGTTTCTGAAAGGACATTCATATTATGTCGCATATCCGGATTAATAATGTAATGCGCCAGCATGGTATCGAATAAAGGCCCTTTGACTTTAAGGTTATAATTGGCTAGGACCTTGATGTCATATTTCAAATTTTGACCAATTTTCTCGATATCTTCAGATTCGAAGAATGGCCTGAGGACTTCAATTAACTCTTTTGCCTCTTCTTTAGCTTCAGGAAAAACCACATAATAACCCTTATGAGCTTCCCATGAAAAGGCTATACCGACTAATTCTGCATCCAGGGTTTTAAGGCTGGTGGTTTCAGTATCAAAACAGACAGACGTTTGTTTCATCAATTTGTCCATAAACAGCTTGACCGACATATCTCCTTTGATGTACTGATAGTGATGATCTGTGTTTTTTAGGGTTTTATAGCCATCGAAATCCGAGGGATCCACATTGGAAGCATCCGTATCATTTCCAAATAAAGAAAACTGACCTGCTCCAGCGGTTTTTGAAGAACCTTTTGAGGAGGAAGACTCTTCTGTTGCAGCTTCGCCTTTGTTGTACATTTTGACGAACTGCTCCGTCAATCGTCTAAACTCTAAGTCTTTGAAAATATCGAGTACTTTCTCCACATTTGGAGGAGAGACTTCATACTTTTCTTCATCAAAAGTGACGTCACAATCGGTGAAAATGGTGGCTAGTTTTTTGGAGAGGCGACCAAGTTCTGCATTTTCTTCCACCTTCTCTTTCATCTTACCTTTCAGTTGATCAATGTTTTCAAGAAGGGCTTCCATGGAGCCAAACTGTTCCAGGAATTTCTTGGCAGTCTTCTCGCCAACTCCTGGTAATCCAGGAATATTATCGGCTGAGTCGCCCATCATGCCTAGAAAGTCGATGACCTGCTCAGGGCGTTCCACCCCAAATTTCTTTTGAACTTCAGGGATGCCCCACTTCTCAACGCCATTACCCATTCGTGCCGGGCGTTGCATAAAGATGTTTTCGCTTACCAACTGAGCGAAATCTTTATCTGGAGTAACCATATGGACCTCATAATCTTGTTTTTCGGCTTGCTTGGCCAGAGTTCCTATGATATCATCGGCTTCCATTCCTGAAATTTCAATGACGGGAATTTCCATGGCGTGGAGAATATCTTGTATAATAGGGATAGATTCTTTGATCACTTTTGGAGTTTCATCCCGATTGGCTTTGTAGTCTTCGTACATCTCCTGGCGTTCCTTGCTGCCGTCCTTATCGAAACACACCGCCAGATGGTCTGGATTTTCACGTTTGATCACATCAAAAAGTGAATTCATGAACCCCATAATAGCCGAGGTATCTTGTCCTTTGGAATTTATTCTTGGATTTTTGATGAGGGCATAGTAGCCGCGAAAGATCATTGCATAAGCATCGACGAGGAAAAGTCGTTTTTTGGAAGCCATAAGTGAATTTTTGTTGAATGTAAATTTAACTGAAAATATGGGCTAGCCAAAATGGATAAAGGTGTTTGTTTGGACTCAAATCTTGATTTCAAAATCTAATCATGGAGTTTAAGGTTAAACATATGTACAACTTTGAATTCGTGGTAAGTTGAAAGCTGTATAAAATAATTTTTTACAATTAATAATGGGTTTCTATTCATTTAACCACGAAGCCACGGAGAGCACTGAGATCAAGCTCTGCGTCCTCTGTGCCTTTGTGGTGAGGTAAAAAGAGCTTCATATTTCAGGGCGCTGCCCCTCTAACTGTATTACTTAGCATAGTTACTAAGATTTTGGGGCGCTGCCCCTTCAAAAAAGTAAACATACTTTAATTATATGAAGATGTTTGAGTTCTGATTTCAATTTACTCAGATATATTGAAGGTTTTTCCCAGCGAACTCTGCGTCCTAGCGGTGAATATCAAACTACCATTTGTTTCAGCTTGCTATAGAGGAAGTAACAAATTTAAACCCATCATCAAATACTTCAGTGGAACATCCCACCAGACATCTGCATCAATTTTAGACTTAAGTCAAGTGTTTTTATAAAGAGTTAAATCTGGCAGAATCAAATTCAGTATAAATTCTTATAAAACTTTTTATAAATGAAGCAGTTAAGAATTGATCGAAATTATATTTGCTCAAAAAAGATGCGGTGGATCCTAACTATAGTCATTTTGCTAGCTTTGGAAGTCTATGCCTTTCAGGCGTTTAAGACGCTTTTTAGATTTTGGTGGAGTTTATCTGCTTACGTAGGTATCACCTTGATTGTAGTAGGGTTGATGATTTATTCATTTTATCAGCCGACGCCCAATGGTTCCCTCACGGGATTCAGAGCTTATATGATTGGCTTCTTTTTAAGCCTCATGGCTTTAAAGTTGAGTATTATTGTTATGATGTTTGGGGAAGATATTGTGAGGTTTTTCATCTTCTTATACCGTAAATTATTCACTTCTTCTGTAGATAATTTGCCTTCACGTAGAAAATTCATTAGCACGATTGCTCTTGGATTAGGAGCGATTCCATTTCTATCTCTTCTCTATGGAATGTTTAAGGGAAAATACAATTTTAAAGTATTGGCCTATGAGTTGGAATTTGACAATCTACCAGAAGCTTTTGACGGGTATCAGATCACGCAAATTAGTGATATCCATAGCGGAAGCTTTGATAATCAAGAAAAAATTGAATATGCTGTCAACCTTGTTAATGAGCAAAATTCTGATGTCATTCTTTTTACAGGAGACCTGGTCAATAACCTAGCGGACGAGATGAAACCGTGGACGCCAGTATTTTCTGAGTTCAAAGCCAAAGACGGGGTGTATTCCATATTGGGGAATCACGATTATGGCGACTATTATGATTTCAAAACGAAAAAGGATAAACAGGAAAACTTTGAGCGTTTAGTAAAAGTGCACTCAGATATGGGCTGGGATTTACTGAGGAATGAGCGTAGAGAAATTACAAAAGGAGAGAGCAAGCTTCACTTAATTGGAGTGGAAAATTGGGGTAAAGGTGGTTTTAAAAAGGCCGGAGATTTTAAAAAAGCTGCAGAAGGCATAGACGCAAATGATTTTAAAATTTTGATGAGCCACGATCCATCACACTGGGATGAAGAGATAAAGCACCACGAAAAAGATGTACAATTAACATTGAGTGGGCATACGCACGGAATGCAATTTGGCATTGAGATCCCCGGCTGGTTTAAATGGAGCCCGGTACAGTACCGCTACGAGCAGTGGGCTGGAATTTATGAAAATGCAAAGCGTTATATCAATGTGAATCGTGGCTTTGGGTATTTGGCTTATCCAGGTCGAGTGGGCATTTGGCCTGAGGTCACAGTTCTAAAATTAAAACGTAAATCACCTTCAGAGGTATAAAAAAAGCGCAGTCAAAAACTGCGCTTAGTAACTGTTGGGGAATTAATGCTATTTAGCATTAATCATCCAATTGATGCCGTATTGGTCAGTGATACGCCCATAATGCGCACCCCAGGTTGTTTTTTGAAATTCGGTATGCACTTTACCACCTTTGCTTAATGAATGAAATAGATCCTTGGCTTTGTCAGCAGTATCCAAATCAATACTCATTTGAATATTAGTTCCATCAGTTACAGGAGTATCTGGTGAAGCATCATAGCCCATGATGTGAAAGCCATCACCTTTCAATTCGGCGTGCTGAAGTTTAGTTCTATAGTGCTCTGGGATATCCATTTTTTTGTCTTCATAGGTTTGTCTGTTGATCACCTGACCACCAAAAATGGACTGGTAAAAATCTAAAGCTTCCTGGCATTGTCCTTTAAAGGATAAATATGATTGAATTTTCATTGTATTATAATTTTATATTTTTAGCAAAATAAAATATTACCATTCCAATTCTTTTAAATCTATCCTAAAACTCCTATTAAGCTTTAATTTTATTAGATTCTATCCACATATTCACCTGATTTTCTAACATATTTAAAGGTAAAGCTCCATTTCCTAGAATCAGGTCATGAAATGCTTTGATGTCAAACTTTTCACCTAAAACTCGTTCTGCTCTATCTCTCAGCTCACCAATTTTTAGCATTCCGATTTTGTATCCTGTAGCTTGTCCTGGTATAACCATATAACGCCTAACCTCTGCTTTGATAGCATTGTCAGAAACAGAGGAATTGGCTTTAAAATATGCAATAGCATCTTCTTCAGTCCAGCCTTTAGAATGAAGTCCAGTGTCCACTACTAGACGAATTGCTCTCCAGATTTCATTGACCAATCTACCAAAATCGTAATATGGGTTTTCATACTGTCCCATTTCTTTAGCTAGCTTTTCTGAATATAAGGCCCAGCCCTCCACATAGGCATTATAACCTCCCTGGGTTCTAAATTTTGGAATATCTTTCAGCTCCTGTGCAATAGAGATTTGCATGTGGTGGCCTGGATTTCCTTCATGGTAAGCCACTCCTTCTAAAGTAGTTTTATCCATCGAAGTCATATCCGAAAGATGAACATAATAAGTGCCTGGTCTAGATCCATCTGGAGTCCCTGCCATATAATGTTGGGGTGCTCCATCCTGCTCGCGAAAGGATTCTACGCGTTTAACTTGCAATTCAGCTTTTGGTAAAATTCCAAAATAGTCTGGTAGCTTTTGGGTGATTTCATCGATATATTTTCTTGCTAGGTCTAAATAGCCTTGACGTCCTTCGTCAGTATTAGGAAAATAAAACTGTTGGTCTTCATCAACAAACTTGAAAAAAGCCTGCAGGTCACCCTCAAAGCCTACTTTATCTTTGATAAGCTTCATTTCTTCCTGAATACGTTCCACCTCTTCTAGACCAATCTTGTGTATTTCATCAGCGGTTAACTCTGTAGTAGTGGAAGCATTCAATTTATAATCATAATACTCTTTTCCATTGGCATGACGACTTACACCTGTAGGTTTTTCAATCGAATTAGGAATCTCTTTTTCTGTCCAGGCTATAAGTTTTTCGTAAGAAGGTTTAAACACTTTCAATAAAACTTGTCTTGAGGATTCTTTAAGTTCTTCAGCTTTTTCTTCAGTAATGGCCTCTTTATTTAATAAAGCTTCCGTTTTTTTGACCATATCGTTATACATAGCTGAAATTTCTTCAGACTCATCAAAAGGCTGTCCACTTATTAAGGCCTCACTTTGTTTTTGAACAATTTCAAGTGCGAATCGAGGAGGAAGGATGTCGTTTTCAGCTTGAGCTTTAGCTCGATCTAATAATTGATCTGATGCTCTCCCTATTTTTTCTACTCTACTGAGGTATGCTTCCATATCGGCCAGGCTATCTACTTTATGAAAATTAATCAACATATTAGGAAGCCTGGTATGAATAGAAGTCATCTGATCAAACACATACTCCATTGGAGTATACTTAACCTGCATTTGCTTCATGTCGTTTTGGTAGAGCCATAAATCATAAGATAGTTTTCCCTGCAGATCAAGTTCTTCATAGGAGAACTTAGCTTTCAGTTCGTCAACACTTTTCTGCATCCATTGAGCTTCCTCCTCTAAAGCCTTAAGACTCATATCGTCTAAATCACTGTATCGTTCTTTTCTTCCTAAAGCGGTGAGTCTTAAGGGACTTTTCTGGAGTGATTCTTCGTGTTTTTCGTCTAACCAGTCTGTGAGTTGGTCGTTAATATTTACTTCTTCTTCAGGTTCCTGGCAAGAAACTCCAACAAGAAATGCGAATACAAAAAGTAACTTTAAATGGGGTTGAGTGAGCATGAGGTACGATTTAAGATTATATCACTAAAAGTAAAACTTTTTTAGAAATACTTATAATCAAACAATTTGGCTAAGGCCTTTCAAAACTTCTATAATTTTTTTTATAAAATCAAGGTTAAGCCCTATCAATTAAGACTTGATGCTTATTTTATGAGATGTCTAAATTTAAAAATTATTTAAAAGCCTTAAAGACACTGTGAGTGTTGGGTTTAAATTTAATTGAATTATTAAAGATCTACATTAGTTAATAAAAAGTTAATAATTAACTTTAATTTTACATTACAATCATTTAAAATGAAATTAGAGCAAAATTAATGAACACTTGCGCAGGTGTAACTAACTAAAATTAAACTTTTATGAAATTACAAAGATTATTTATTGTTCCAGCCGTATTAGGATTGCTATTTGCATCCTGTGAAAATGAAAAACCATTAACTGATGAGGTTGCGGATACGAATCAAATTGACGATTCCGAAAAAATTGTTTTAGGAGTAAATACTTCAGAAACTCCAACGAATCTTGATGACAAAACTTTAGACCTGATTTCTAAAAATCACTTGAGTCCTATTGGTGCTCAAAAGGAACAAATGGTGCTTCCTGGTGGTGAAAAACGAGATGTTATTCGTGTTGAAGGAGATATCGTGATGTTTCCTGAAGATTTAGAAAAGCTAGACTTTGATGGTTATGAAAACATTCATCAAAAACAATACAGTACCAATGCATTGGTTAGCCCTAGAACGATCAATATTATAGGTTATACTGGAGGAAGTCAGGCTTTGACCAACTCTGAAAGAACTGCATTACAGTGGGCGGTTGCTAATTATAACCGATTGAACCTCAACATCAATTTCAATTTGACATTCGGAACTGGTTACCAAGATAAGGATATGGTTGTGTATAACAATACAATCAACAACCCAAGTGGTGCAGGAGGATCTGCGGGATTTCCTAGTAATGGCAGACCCTTTAAATTTGTACAGATCTATGGATTAAGTAACTACAATACCAATGTGATTGAGCACGTGATCACTCACGAAATCGGTCACTCGGTAGGCTTTAGACACACCGATTACTTCAGTAGACAAAGTTGTGGACAGAACACAAACGAAGGAACTGCTGGTGTTGGGGCGAACTACATCCCAGGTACTCCAAGTGGTTATGATCCTACATCAATTATGCTGGCTTGTTTTAGTAACAATGAAGATGGTGAATTCAATTCTAATGATGTTACAGCTTTAAATTTCCTCTATTAATTGATCCATTCTATTATTGTTTTGGCTTTAAAGAATCACCTTCATTTTTGAGGGTGATTTTTTTAATAGTATAAGATCTTAAAATCGACAAATACTATGTCACTTTACTGAATTATGTGGAGTCTATTTTAATATTCATATTTTCAAAAGATGAAAAATTTATGGATTCCATTCTTTGATTACTTGATTTTCTTTATACCGCTAAATCATCGGTTTTAGTTTTGGTTTGATCATTGGATTTTCGCTGAAGCAATGCAAAGCCAAAGGTCAAAACACCTACCCTCCCAACGAACATTAAAAGGATAACGAGAACTTTACCAATGTCTGAAAGGTCACCAGTAATTCCCGTACTTAGTCCTACAGTACCGAGGGCAGAAGCGACTTCAAAAAGGATAGATTCAAAACTAAACTGCTCGGTAAGTGTCAATAAAAAAGTAAAGATGAAAATGATGCTTGTGTACAGTATAAAAGAGGAGGTAGCTACATAGAGACGTTCAAAAGGAATAGCTCTATTAAAGAAGGTGATTTTCTTTTGTCCTACCAATCTGCTTTTTAATACCGAAATCATTGCAAAAAGTGTTGTAATTTTCATTCCACCCGCAGTTCCAGACGGGGAAGCGCCTATATACATTAAGAAAATAACAAACAAAAGAATGGGTAAGCTAAGGTTACTGGTAGGAATGGTATTGAACCCGACGGTAGTCATAGCCGTCATGGCTTGAAAAAAGGACTCTGCTAATTTTGAAGAAGAATCCTGAACGCTGGGTTCTGCAATAAAGACCAGAAGAGTACCTAGGCTAAGTAAAATCAAAAACCCATAAGTAACGATTTTGGTGGTGAAGGAAATGGCCTTGGATTTACCTGTTAATCTATACCAAAGATCTGTAATAACGATAAAGCCTAAGGAACCAGCAATTGCTAATACCGCTATGATGCTGTTGATAAACGTATTGCCACTGTAGCCTTCAAAACTATCGTTAAACAAACCGAACCCAGCGGTACAAAATGCAGAGACGCTATGAAATATAGAAAACCAAACCGCCTTTATTCCCTCCATGCCCGTTTGTTGAAAGGCGAAATAAAAACAAATCGCTCCAATAAATTCCATCACAACCGTAAAAACAATAACGCTTTTTATAAAATCTCTAATTTTGATGGTCTCCGGCAAGGTAAATTCTGCTCCCATGATTTTACTGTGCCAACGGGTAAGACGTTGGGTCGTAAACAATAGAAAGTAGGTGGTAAGGGTCATGTATCCAATCCCTCCAATTTGGAATAGAGCCATAATGACTATTTGACCAAAAAAGTTGTAAGAATCGAAAACGCTTACAGTGACCAATCCCGTTGTAGAAATAGCCGATGTGGAAATAAACAGGTGATCTAAAAACCCGACACTAGTCTTATGAAACAAAGGGATGGATAGAACCAAAAAGCCGATGATGGTGTAAAGAAAAAATCCCCAAACAAGATTCATTTGAGGAGATTTACTTACTCTGAATTTTTTATACCAACGATGTGGCTTGTTTAAAAAATTATAGTTTGACATGTTAGTTTCAGATAAAAGACCTGTATTGTCTAGTTGTTTCTATGCCGAAATATCAAACATTAAACGCATATATTTTAAACTTTAGCTTTTTTTAATGACATAAATTCAGGAGATGCTCTCAAAAAAAATTGCTAAGCCTCAAAACGGTTGAAGTTTAGCAATATAACCAGGTTAATAATTTTGGTTTCCAACGGGCTTATGTGTAGATAGTTTGTAACCGAAACTTAGTTCTTGTTTCATAAATCTAGCACTATATCCTTTATCGGGTTCAATTCTACGATGCTGATCTACAGATTTTAGTGCTTTCATTGATTTGGGATTTAAAGGTTATTAATTAGTTCCTGTTCTATGCCGTCTTTTCAAATTCCAATGAAATCCATTGGTGTCCTTTGCTCTTCGTGATAAATTTTTACTGTCTAAGGTTCTCATGTTTAAAAGTTTTAAAAGTTAATAACCAAATCCGGTTCTATACCGTCTTTTCGAATTCCAGTTAAATGAAACTGTGTCTTTTCCTCTTTTTGATAAGTTGTCGTTGTCTAAGGTTCTCATGATTAAAGGGTTTTAGGTTATGTTTATATAAGAAAGACGATCCAATTCTATGTTTGTTACAGTACTATGCATAGCAAAGTAGTAATTTAACAGGTTTTAACTATAGTGGATTTCGATTAAGCTGTTATCGCTTAGTTTGGAAGATGATTAATCAAAGGATTACTTTAGGGTCTAATTAGCCTTAACTGAGCAGGATTAAGGAGGTATTACCTGAATCTTGCCATTTTATTAACAGCTCAACTGTCCTTGATGCCCTATTTTTAGAAAAAAGAAAAGAGTTGCTAGTTTTTTAAAAAAATGGATAATTTGACTAAAGAGTGACTCATCAATGTAAATTTAAAAAAAAAACATATGAGCGAATTAAGTAAACAAATGACTTACGGTTATTACATCATTACGGCCTTAAAAAAAGGAGATAATTTGAAGACTAGAGAAAAAGATTATATAGCAGCCGGCACGGCCAACTGGGTATCTCAGGTTTCATTTTCTCCCGAGATAATATCGATCGCAGTAGGTCAAAACAGTGATTTAAACGAAACCATAGATTATAGTGAACACTTCAGTGTACATGTCTTATCTAAAGACCACAAAGAGTATGTACAAAAGTTTGCTTCAAAATCAACCATCGAAGATGGAAAAATTAATAATATTCCTTTCCAAAAGAAAAATGAACAAGCTATTGTTGAGGGAACTTTAGGCTATATGACCTGTAAAGTGGTGAATAGCATAAATATGGGAGATCATAGAGTTTATTTCGGGGAAGTGATTCAGCACGAGCTTCATGAAAATAAAGAGGCGCTGTGTACCATGGAATTGCCCTCTACCTATACCAAAGATAAAGCTGCGATTTAAGCACAATAATAACTATCATTAAAACCCATCGCATAGGCGTTGGGTTTTTTTATCATAAGAAATTGACTAATTGAACAAATTCAATAAAAGCTAAAATCACTTCATCAGTCAGTTGTGAAATGATGGAGTCACGCCGAAGAATTAGCGTTGATCCAGAGTAGAATCACTTCTGCAAATAGAAATTCGCTCAACTTTCTTAAAATCTCCATATTTGTCATTTCGAGCCTGCCTGTAAGCAGACAGGCGTAGTCGAGAAATCCAGGTTATTGAAATTCAGTATGTTTTGACTGCTCTCAATATCAAATTCATCAATTTATCATATTTTGAGACAGTTTTTTTTCTTTCAGAAATAAATTCAAAAGTAGTGGAGTAGGATTAAGTAGCGTTAATCCCAGAGTAGACCCTCTCTTGCACAAAGAAATACCAAGCTTCTGTTGCAGCTTCTGTTTTTTTAATTAGAATTAAACTAACGCTTAATATTTTGGATTAACTAGCGTTGATCCAGACTAGATCCACTCCTGCAAATAAAAATCCAAACCGCTATCGCAGTTCCTGTTGTTTTGAAGTTAGACTAAAAATAGATCTGTAAACCATGGATTAACTAGCGTTGATCCAGACTAGATCCACTCCTGCAAATAAAAATCCAAACCGCTATCGCAGTTCCTGTTGTTTTGAAGTTAGACTAAAAATAGATCTGTAAACCATGGATTAACTAGCGTTGATCCAGACTATATCCACTCCTGCAAATAAAAATCCAAACCGCTATCGCGCTTTTGTCTTTTTTATTAAACATAAGATCTCAAGCAAGCTTGAGCTTATGTCTAATAAAAAATCCAATACCATTAGGCATTGGATTTCTGCTTGATGTGGGTCATACTGGATTCGAACCAGTGACTTCTACCCTGTCAAGGTAACACTCTGAACCAACTGAGTTAATGACCCGATTCTAAAATAAAAAACCCTAACTTAAGCTAGGGTTAGTGGGTGCGAAGGGATTCGAACCCCTGACCTTCTGGGTGTAAACCAGATGCTCTGAACCAACTGAGCTACGCACCCTAAATTGGGAGTGCAAATATAAACCTTATTTTGATTTCACAAACTAATATTTTTAATTTTTATAAAATTTCTGCAACAGTAAATGTGCTTCCTCCAATATAAATAAGATCGTTTTCCGAGGCTTCTTGTCTTGCTGCTTTAAAAGCATCTTGAACTGTCAAAAATACATCGCCCTTAAGTCCTTGTTGTTTAGCTTGTTGATGTAAATCCTTAGCCGGTAAGCCTCGAGGAACATCTGGTTTAGAAAAATAATATTTGGCATTTTGAGGAAATAACTGGAGGATAGAATTAAGGTCCTTATCATTGACAAATCCTAGTACCATATGAAGGTTTTCAAAGCTTTCATTTGTCAATTGATTTAAAACCAATGTTAGACCTTCCGCATTATGCGCCGTATCGGTTATGATTTTAGGCATTTGGCCAAGGACTTCCCAGCGGCCTCTAAGCTGAGTAGACGATACCACACTTTTCAAGCCTTTCTCAATGTTTTGTTGAGAAATGTCCCAGCAATTCAACGTATTTAAAACTTCGATACTTTTTAGGCAAGTTCTTATATTGAACTGTTGATAACTTCCCTTTAGATCACACGCTGGTAATTTGCACTCAAGATCTTCAGCAAAATGAATTGGAGCATTGTTCTGTGTTGCTTTTTGAATAAAAACCGGTTTTGTCTCTTCTAGTGTTTCTCCAATAACTACTGGAATTTCAGGCTTGATAATGCCCGATTTCTCTCCTGCGATTAACTCTAAGGTGTGGCCTAGAAATTCTGTGTGGTCTAAACCAATGTTGGTTATCACAGACAAAAGCGGAGTGATAATATTGGTAGAATCCAGGCGCCCGCCTAATCCAACTTCTATAACGGCTATATCTACTTGTTCTTTGGAAAAATAATCAAAAGCCATACCTACGGTCATCTCAAAAAAAGACAGTCTATTTCGCTCCAAAAATTCTTTGTGGGTTGAGATGAATTCAACCACCTTTTCTTTTTGAATTTGCTCACCATTGATTTTGATTCGCTCTCTAAAATCTTTAAGATGCGGCGAAGTATACAAGCCTACTTTATAGCCTGAAGACTGGAGAATTGAAGCAAGCATATGGCTTACAGAGCCTTTACCGTTGGTACCTGCCACATGGATGCTTTTAAATTGTTGTTCGGGATGTCCAAGCTGCTGAGCAAGTGCGATGGTATTCGTTAGGTCTTTTTTGAAGGCGGTTTTGCCTTGCCGCTGATACATTGGGAGTTGCTCAAACATCCATTGCAGCGTTTCAATGTAGGTCATTTCTTATTCTGATAATTTAAACACGTAGGTAATGAAACCAATTTGGGTAAAAGGAGCTTTAGAATCACTATTAAATTTGGTGGCTAAAGCGGCACGTTTGGCCGGTTCCATCAGACAGGAGCTCGAGTTGGTTGTGCCTTTTGCACCAGGAGTAGCTTTCACCACATCGCCATTACGATTGACTTCAATCCTCACCACCACTTCTCCAGACTCATCGCATTCCTGGACAAATTTCTTTTTAGACAAGGCTTTTCTGCCACCTAGCCTGTAGTTACCATCACCATCTAAGCCTTTGCCCGTACCGTAATAGTTTTTAGCATTGGGATCTCCCTCAGGATCTCCTTTGTCGCCAGCTGTATTATCGTTGCCTTCTCCTCCTTCTGCATTGCCATCACTTTCCGGCCCATTCATCAGATTCTGCATGGCATCGGTGACGGATTTCTCAGGTTTTTTCTCTGGTACAGGCTCAGGTTCGGGTTCCGGAGTAGGCTCGGGCTGAGTTTCTTCTACTTTCTCTTGAACTTCCTCTTTGGGAGGTTCAGGTGATTCTTTAACCTCTTTCACTACCTCTTCTTTATTTTCGATCACTGGAGCCTCTTCGGTATCCTGAGTGACTACATCTTCCTGGATGTCTTCTGAAGCAGCTTCTTCTTGGACCTCCTCAGGTGGAGGAGGAGTGCTGGTAGGTTGCGGAGCAGATTTTATGGGGGCATCGGGCTGAATATTGCCAGAACCAACATCAGTTGTACCAAAATTAATCGCAATACCTCTTTCCTCTGGTGGATCCAGGTATTTTAAACCGAAAAAAAACATCAACAGAATAAACAGGATATAAATCCCTGACGTAATCAGAAAAGACTTTTTCTCGTGTTTGGTTTTGAATAGGCTCACGACTTAATTAGGTTTTACGGCCAATACGATTTTATATTTATTCCTGTTGGCAATGTCCATAATTTGCACTGCATTTTCAATCGGCACACCTTCTGCAGCTCTTAAAATAATGGTAGGCTCTTCCAATCCGTTAAGCATGCTATTAAGTCGACCTTCTACCTGACCTGAACTGACTTTTTCATCATTCACATAAAACTCTAAATCCTCAGTTATACTCACGGCTACATTTTGTTGTGAAGTCGTTTTTCCTTTGGCTTTAGGTAAAATCAAATCCAGAGCTTCAGGTGTGATGACGGGAGAGGTCAACATAAAAAAGATCAATAACAGAAATACAATATCTGTCATAGAAGACATGCTGAAGGTCGCACTTACTTTATTTCTACCTCGTAAATTCATAATTAACTAGGTTCATTCAATAAATCCAAGAAATCTACCGCAGTGGCTTCCATCTGGTGGACCACTTTATCCGTCCTTACTACCACATGGTTATAACCAATATAAGCGATAATACCTACAATAAGCCCTGCCACTGTGGTCGTCATAGCTGTATAAATACCTTCAGCCAGAGATCCCATTTCAGCTTGTCCACTGCTGGTGGCCAATTCATGAAAAGCCAAAACCATTCCAATGACGGTGCCCAGAAAGCCTATCATAGGGGCTGCTCCTGCAATTGTAGCTAAAACACTCACATTTTTTTCAAGTTTATAGACTTCGAGTCGACCAGCGTTTTCTATAGCTGTATTAATATCTTCGAGAGGAGAACCAATTCTGGAGATGCCTTTTTCAGTCAATCTAGCTACCGGAGAATTTTCCTGTGCACAACGGATTTTTGCCGACTCAATATTACCAGAAGTGACACTGTCCTTAATTTGATTCATAAAATTTTTATCTGTTTTGGACGCGGCCTTGATCGCAAAAATGCGTTCAAAGTAAATATAAATGGCAAAGAACAGAAGAACAGCCAAAATGATGATGATAATAGTACCTCCGGGACCTCCGCTAAAAATGAGATCAATGATGGAAAGAGTTTTTTCTTCAACAAGTTCCTCTGCTACCTCAGGGGATTCTTGAACAAATGGTATTGACATAAGAAATAGAATAAGATTGATATATTAACGCTAATGTAAACAATTAATTTCATCACCTCTAAGGAATTATAAGGCTACAATAATTCTTTTAAGGCAATTTCATAAGCTACACTACTGATGTGTTTCTTATCGTTGTTATTTTCATAAGTTTTTTGGATCGCGTTCTTAATCGTGATGGAAATATCATTAAAAATAGCTTCATCGGTCATCATCACCTTACGTTCCATAAAATAGGCGAAAACTCTTGCCATACCACAATTGGCAATAAAATCTGGAATAAGACTTACTTTCTCATCTGCATATTCCATGATAGGTCCAAAAAAGATCTCCTTATCGGCGAAGGGAACGTTGGCCCCACTGGAAATAACTTCCAGTCCATGCTCTACCAAACTATCGATTTGGTCTTTTTGGATTAATCTTGAAGCGGCACAAGGCGCCAAAATTTCAGCTCCTAAATTCCAGAATTGAGCATTGGCTTCCTCAAAGGATAGCATGTCTGTACTTTTTAAGCTATTGCCTTCTTTGGTAAGGAACAATTCTTTAATCTCTTCGAAACTAAAACCATCTTCATTTATCAATCCACCACCAATATCTAAAATACCAATGATTTTCACTCCCATTTTAGCTAGATAAAATGCCGCAGCAGAACCGACGTTTCCAAAGCCCTGTATAATTGCTTTTTTGCCTTTTACGTCTCCACCGTAAACATTGTAATAATGCCTTATCGACTCCGCTACTCCAAAACCTGTACACATGTCAGCTACCGTAAATTTCCTCAAGACATCTGGCGTATAATCTGTGTTTTCGATCACCTTGATTACTCCATGTCTCAGTTGTCCAATTCTATTAATTTTATCGGCTTCTGTAGGCTGAAAGTGGCCGTTAAATACACCTTCCTGTGGATGCCACACTCCACAGCTTTCAGTAATAGGAATCACTTCATTAATCTCATCAACGTTAAGGTCTCCACCAGTCCCATAGTAGCTTTTCAAAAGGGGAGACACGGCTTTATACCAACGCTCTAGCACAGCTTGTTTTCTTGGATCTTTGGGGTCAAAATTAATTCCAGATTTAGCTCCGCCTATAGCCGGACCAGAAACGGTAAACTTAATTTCCATGGTTTTAGCCAGCGATAAGACTTCATTTTCATTAAGGCCTTTACGCATTCTGGTTCCACCACCGGCAGCACCTCCGCGCAAGGAATTGATCACTGCCCAGCCTTCTGCTTCTGTTTCGGAGTCCTTCCAATGGAATACAATTTCTGGGGCTTTATCTTCGTATTTTGTCAATAATTCTTTCATGAGAATCCTATACTTTTCTGTTTGAGCGCAAATATAGAGATTCATCTACAGTTGCTTTGTAGAAGCTTCAATTATTCTTAAACCTATATTAAGGCAGAAACACTTCGCCAGAACTATGGTCATGACTAGCCCCTGTCACCGAAGCCAGGACATTGATTTCATTTCTTTCTCTTAGGACACCTAAAAGCGCAAAGATGAGAGCCTCCTTATAATTGACGACTTCAGGATTGGGAATGATCAGTTCTGTTGAGCTTTGTTCGGTAATCAATTGCATCAAATAAGAGTTAAAGCTTCCGCCGCCAGTAAAAAGTACCTTCTTTTTACCCTGGAGTGCTATTGCAATTTGATGGGCAAAATGCTGAGTACAGGTCGCCATAATCTCTTCTGATTTTAATCCAGATTGATCCAGTAGGGGAAGAAATTCAGCTTCCAGCCATTCGATGCCTAAAGATTTTGGCCCTGGTGAAGAATAATACTGAAGGGTATTCAGCTCAGATAAAAGCTTTGAATTGACCACTGAAGCCTTGGCGATACGACCACCTTCATCGTAGTCTTGCCCCAAAAGTTCGGCATATCGATTCAGAACTTTATTCACCGGACAGATGTCAAAGGCAAGACGCTTGCCATTGCTTTCGTAGGAGATATTTGCAAACCCACCTAAATTAACACAAGCATCATATTCGCTAAAAAGTAAGCGATCACCTATAGGAACCAATGGCGCACCCTGGCCTCCCAGTTCAACATCCTGAACTCTAAAGTCACAAATCACATTACATCCCGTTAACTTTGCAAGCTCTGGAAGGTTTCCTATTTGATAGGTGAGCTTCTTTTCAGGTTGATGCAAAACCGTATGACCGTGAGAAGCGATAAAGTCCAGGTTGGTAATTTGGTGTTCATCGATAAATCGGTTGATGAATTCAGACAGAATTTGAGTATAGTTAACATCTATCGCTTTGATGCGTTCCAAAGGCAATGTGTGAGCATTGGCTAGTTGATGCTTCCATTCGTTCGTATATTCATAAGTTAAAGCGGTATGAATTTCAAAAGAAAAAGATACTCCAGCCTTGATGCTGCAATACACGAGATCCAACCCATCCAGAGAAGTACCTGACATCACCCCGATAACTGAATAGACTTCCATAAGTAGATATTTAAACCTCAAAACTAATTTAAACTCTTCAATTAATTTATAAATCCTATTTTAAAAGTTGAGCCTACACAGCTTTTACATTAATCTTAATTTATAAAAGGTTACGTTGAAAATTCTTCAAGTTAATCTTATATTTGTGGCAAATTTTTAATAAAACTGAAACAGTAACCCTATGGATTTTAAGTTAACTGAAGAACATGAAATGATACGCCAGGCGGCTAGAGATTTCGCTAATAATGAATTGAAACCAGGAGTCATTGAAAGAGATGAGAAGCAAGAATTTCCTAAAGAGCAAATCAAAAAATTAGGCGAGCTAGGCTTTATGGGGATGATGGCGTCACCAGAGTATGGTGGTGGTGGAATGGACACCGTTTCTTACGTGTTAGCTATGGAGGAATTATCAAAAATCGACGCTTCGGCTTCAGTGGTAGTTTCAGTAAATAATTCTTTGGTATGCTGGGGATTGGATACTTACGGTACTGAAGAACAAAAGAAAAAATACTTAACTCAATTAACCACAGGAGAAAAAATAGGTGCCTTTTGTTTGAGTGAACCAGAAGCTGGTAGTGATGCAACCTCACAAAAGACAACTGCTATAGACCATGGAGATCATTATGTGATTAATGGAACTAAAAACTGGATCACTAACGGAGGTTCTGCAGACATTTACTTAGTGATTGCTCATACCGATAAAGATAAAAAGCACAGAGGAATCAACGCGTTTATTCTTGAAAAAGGCATGGAAGGCTTTGAAGTTGGCCCTAAAGAACAAAAAATGGGAATCCGTGGAAGTGATACGCATTCCTTGACTTTTAATGATGTAAAAGTGCCTAAAGAAAACCGTATTGGTGAAGATGGATTCGGCTTTAAATTCGCTATGAAAACCCTTTCTGGAGGACGAATAGGTATCGCAGCCCAAGCTTTAGGAATTGCTGCTGGTGCCTATGAAATGGCCAAAGACTATTCTAAAATCAGAAAAGCTTTTGGAACCGAAATCAAAAATCATCAGGCCATTGCTTTTAAATTAGCTGATATGCACACTAGCATTGAGGCGGCTAGACATATGGTGATGAAAGCAGCCTGGGATAAGGATAATGGTGAAAACTACGACTTATCTGGTGCAATGGCTAAACTCTACGCCTCAAAAGTAGCAATGGATGTAACTGTAGAAGCAGTGCAAGTCCATGGTGGTAATGGATACGTGAAAGAATATCATGTAGAGCGTTTGATGAGGGACGCGAAGATTACCCAAATTTATGAAGGAACATCAGAAATCCAAAAAATTGTGATCTCCAGAAGTATTCTGGCAGATTAACTGATTCAAAATAATTTTTTTTAAAAGGTCAGCAGGAACGCTGGCCTTTTTTAGTTTAAAATGATAATCTTGCGCCTTTAATACTTAACTATGAAAATTTCAGTTGAATTAACCTTAACTCCCATTCAGGATGATTTTGAACCCATCATCATTAATTTTATAAAAGCTCTGCGTCATTCTGGTTTAACAGTGATAGAAAATCCTTTAAGCACACAGGTTTATGGCGAATACGATACAGTGATGCAGATTTTGAAAGATGAGGTAGAGATTGCTTTTGAAGCCATGGAGCGTGGGCTAATACATATGAAACTCGTAAAATCTGATAGAAGCGACTATGAACCTCATTTTTGATTGGTTATTTGCAGAATACCAGAATACTCCAACTCATTTTGTCGTCCTTGAGGTTATAGCGATTGTGTTTGGGTTTTTAAGTGTGTTGTTTTCTAAAAAAGACAATATTTTGGTCTTCCCTACAGGAATTATTAGTACTTCGATTTTTGTCTATATTTTGTATCAATACAGTCTGCTAGGGGACATGATGATCAATGCCTATTATTTTATCATGAGCATTTACGGTTGGTACGTATGGACCAGGAAAGTAGATGACTCTCATTTTGTCCCTATTGAAAGATCCTCTAAAAAAGAAAACTTACAGTCGATTTTAATTTTTACAGCCACCTGTATTTTTGTATGTATCGTTTACGAAACTTTCGATAAGTGGGACGGTTGGGTGACTTATATGGATGTCTTGACCACCGGCATCTTCTTTGTGGGAATGTGGTTGATGGCTAAAAAACGGTTGGAGAACTGGATTTACTGGATCGTAGGGGATTTGATCTCCATTCCTTTGTATTATTATAAAGGGCTTACGTTTACTTCATTTCAATATATTCTTTTTACTATTATTGCCGTTTATGGATTTATAGCATGGAAGAAGCACTTAAACAAACCCAAGACCAGCTTACTAGAATAGTATTATTTGGACCCGAATCTACCGGAAAATCTACACTTGCTGCTGCTCTTGCAGATCACTACAATACAGAGTGGGTGCCAGAGTATGCCAGAGACTATCTGCAAAAGAAATATGATGATGTTGCAGAAATATGCGCTCCCTCAGACCTAATCCCTATTGCTAAGGGTCAGATTCAACTGGAAAATGAGAAAGCTTTTGAAGCAAATCAATACCTGTTTTGTGACACCTGTGTGCTTCAAACTTTAACTTATGCTCAGGTTTACTATAAAGACTTTAAAAGTGAGGTTTTAGAGCATTGCGTTAGGGAGCATCAATACGCTCATTTTTTTTTAACCTATATCGATACACCTTGGGTTCCCGATGATTTAAGAGATAAGCCGAATGAAAGACTTAAAATGTTTAGTATCTTTGAAAATGCACTTATTCAAAGGCAATTACCTTACACTACTTTAAAAGGAAATTTAAAGCAACGTTTACAAAAAGCCACATCTATTATAAAAACGCTATAATTTATTATGCAATTTCATCCTAAAGACATAACTCAAATAGAAGCATACGGCCTTACAGTCGACAAAGTAAAGCAAGACTTAAAGTATTTTGAAAAGGGATTCCCAACCTTAGAAGTCGTTCGACCTGCAACAGTAGGAGATGGTATATTGCAGCTCTCTGCAGAAGAGGAAGACAATCTATATCGTCTATACTCAGATTCCGATTTGGTTCCTGTTAAATTTGTCCCCGCCAGCGGAGCTGCCTCCAGGATGTTTCGGTTGCTTCATCAGTTTATGGATGAATTCCCTAAGTCTGGAGAAAGTCTTCATTCCTTTTTAGAAAAGGAGGATTTTCAGTCACTAGCTCCCTTGTTTGAGTCTGTAGATCAACTTCCGTTTTTTGAAGATTTGAAATTATCTATTGAAGGAAAGGGCGTTGACTTGAATAATTTATCTGAAGGTGACACAGCTCTTCAACTCACCAAACAGATGCTATCTAAAAATGGCTTTCAAATGGCAGATTTACCTAAAGGCTTAATACCATTTCATAAATACGATGATGGGAAATTAACTGCGTTTGAAGAGCATTTTTATGAAGCTGCCAAATACATTGAAAAGGATAATGTTGCCAAACTCCACTTCACCATTTCTGAAGACCACCTTTCAAAATTTGAAAATAAACTGAAAGATGTTCTGCCAGATATTGAAAATAATACTGGGGTCAGGTTTGAAGTTGAGTTTTCGTTTCAGCATCCCTCTACAGATACAGTATGTTTGAATGCTAAGGATGAGCTTTTTAGAGATCAAAATGATGTTATTCTCTTTAGGCCAGCGGGTCATGGAGCCTTAATTCAAAACCTGAATGCCTTAAAAGAGGATCTCGTTTTTATTAAGAATATTGATAATGTCGCTCATCGAGATTCAGAGGATGAACAACGCAAACCTACTCATAAATACAAAGCCATTTTAGCAGGATTACTGTTGCAACTTCAAGAAAAAGCTTTCGATTATTTGAACCGACTTGAGTCTGATGATTTAAGTGATGCATTTCTCGAAGAAGTCAAAGCTTTTTTAAGAAATCAGCTGAATATCCATGTCCAGTTTAAAGACAAGCAGGAGATCATTCATTATTTAAACCGCCCGATTCGGGTTTGTGGTATGGTGATTAATGAGGGAGCACCAGGAGGAGGGCCTTTTTGGATCAAAAATGAAGATGATAGTATCTCTCTTCAAATTGTTGAAAAATCTCAAATCGATTTAAAACAAGAAGATCAAAAAGAAAAAATGCAAGCTTCTACGCATTTTAATCCAGTTGATATTGTATGTAGTCTTAGAGATTACAAGGGAAAAACTTTTGATTTGCAGGATTTCGTCGATCAAAACAAAGGCTTTATTGCTCACAAATTTGTTGGCGGAGAACCGATTAAAGCTCTAGAGCTTCCAGGCCTGTGGAATGGTGGTATGGCCTTTTGGAACACTGTTTTTGTAGAAGTGCCCGTCCATACTTTTAATCCGGTTAAAACAGTAATGGATCTTTTAAAACCAGGTCATCAACCAGAATAAGTATGGCATCCATTGAATCTATTTTAGGGGAAGTTCAGTTTCAATCCGCCTTAAGTGGAGGTCCGGGAGGACAACACGTTAATAAAACGGAGTCTAAAGTTATTTTGACCTGGGATGTGTCTGAATCCTCGTGTATCAATTCTCAAGAAAAGCAGAGAATTTTAAACCAGCTCGCTAATAGAATTAATTCTGATAGCATTTTAAAACTTAGCGTTACTAAATCCAGAAGTCAGCATCAAAATAAAAAGATAGTTAAAGAATCCTTCATAAAGCTTATTCAAAAAGCTCTTCAAAAACCAAAAAAGCGAATAAAAACAAAGCCTTCAAGATCTTCTAAACTAAAACGACTCCAAAAGAAAAAGCAACAGTCGGATAAAAAGCAGTTGAGGAAGAAACCAAAGCTTTAATATTTACATCAGTATACTTTTGATTTTTACAGTGAGTTTTGATCTGACAACTTAAAACTTTATTTTAATTATGAATTTCAAGGGCTGATTCAATTCTAATTCCTAGATTTGCGCGAAATCTCAAAGGGGTGTTTTGCGACAGCAGGACTGAGATCATACCCAATGAACCTGGGCAAGTAATGTTGCCAAGGGAAAATGACAAATTCTTGTCATGCATTGCTTATACTCCTGATACCAAAGTGGTCATCAGGTTTTTTTTATGTTTAACTTTTGAATAATGGCCCCTTTTATTCGTAAACCATTTTTACGAATGAAAACCAAATTATTTCTTTTATGTACCATCCTCTGGGGATGGCAATCTTACTCTCAAAACCTAAAAGTTGAGGGAAAAGTCACCGATCAAGGCAACCCACTCTCAGGGGTGAGTGTGTATGCCAAATCTACAAACTCTGGCACTGTAACCGATGATAGTGGGAACTATCAGTTGATGTTGCCATCAGGAGAATATACCTTGGTCTTTAAGTATGGTAACCAAAGGGAATTTGATATAAAATTGTATCAAAATTTAACTTTAGACGTTGATATGTTCAAAGCTGAAGAATCTCTCGATGAAGTTTTAGTTCAGGCCTTTAGGGTAGATGCAGATTCACCCATTACGCATTCCAATTTCAGTAAAGCTGAAATTGAAGAACGAAATCTGGGCCAGGATATTCCTATCTTATTGAACGTTTTACCTTCCGTTGTTTCCACAACCGATGCAGGAAACGGGATTGGATATACGTCCATAAGAGTGAGAGGGAGCGATGCTTCGAGAGTCAATGTGACTTTAAACGGAATTCCATACAATGATCAGGAGAGTCAGGGCACCTTTTGGGTGAATTTGCCAGATTTCGCCTCTTCTACAGAAAATATTCAGCTTCAGCGTGGTGTAGGGACCTCTACCAATGGGTCTGGTGCTTTTGGTGCAAGCTTAAATATTCTCACAGAGGCTAAAAATGATAAGGCCAATGCTGAACTTACCAATTCATTCGGGTCCTTTGGTACTCGAAGACATACTGTAGAGTTTGGGACTGGTCTTTTAGAAGATAATTTTACATTTACTGGTCGGCTTTCACAGATCAAATCTGATGGTTATATCGATAGGGCCTTCTCAGATCTGAAGTCTTATTTCCTTCAGGGAACCTTTCAGGATGGAGGTACTTACATTAAAGCACTTACTTTTGGGGGGAATAATATCACCTATCAGGCGTGGAATGGTATTGATCGGGAAACTTTAGAAAACGATAGAACTTTTAATCCATCGGGTCAATATACCGATGAGAATGGTAATACTCAGTTTTATGATAATGAAGTAGATAACTACAAGCAAGACCACTATCAATTGCACTGGAATCAAAAATTAACTCCAAATTGGTCGACCAACCTGAGTCTAAACTATACTTATGGTAGGGGGTATTTCGAGCAGTATGAAGAAGATGCAGATCTTTCCTTTCATGAAATCGATCCTGTTTCCATTGGAGGGGAAACCATAGAAGAAAGCGATTTAATCAGAAGACGATGGCTGGATAACGATTATTATGTTGTTAACGCCACTAGCAGCTATAGCGATAGTCAGGTGGATTTTACGTCAGGATTGTTTTACAGCTATTATACCAACGATCATTTTGGTGAGGTGATCTGGTCGCGCTTTGCCGGTAATTCTGAAATACGTGATAATTACTATTTTGGAACCGGGACCAAGCAAGAATTTACTGTTTTTAGTAAAGCCACCATAAAGATCAATGATCAATTTAGTCTATTCGGTGACTTGCAGGGTAGATTTGTTCATTACGAAACCTCTGGCTTAACTTCGGATAAGGTGAATCTATTGGTTGATGAACAATTTAATTTTTTCAACCCCAAAGCAGGAGCAACTTTTAGAGTGAATGAGGAGAATCAGCTTTACGCCTCTTATGGCAGAGCACAGCGAGAACCAAGAAGAACTGACTTTGAAAATGGTATTACCAATCCTGAGATTCTGGATGATTTTGAGTTGGGTTGGAGATTGGATTTTGGACCATCTTCAATAAATACAAATTTATATGCGATGCTCTATAAAGACCAGATGGTCTTGACAGGAGCTTTAGATGACGTAGGGGCTCCAATCAGAGAAACCAGTGGAGAAAGTTATCGTTTGGGGTTAGAAATTGAAGCAGACTTAAGATTAAATCAACTGTTTTCTCTTCGTCCTAACCTGACCCTCAGCCGTAATAAAAATGTTGACTTCAGAGCTAATTTGAACGGTGAGGTCCAAAATTTAGGCGAGACTAATATTTCTTATTCTCCAGAGATTATTGCCGCTAATCAACTGATTTTTCATCCTTTTCAAGACTTCCAGGTTAACTTTATTTCCAAATACGTTGGTGAGCAATATATGGGCAATATAGACAGCGAGGTTTCACTCTTAGACAGCTTCTTTACTAACGACTTAAATATCGTTTACGAGTGGAATGAAGTTCCTCTGTTTAAATCCATAGTGTTTACAGGACTAGTTAATAATGTATTTGATGTGGAATATGAATCTAACGGGTATTTTTTCACCTTCGATTTTGAGAATGAACAGGGACAAACACAGACTGGTCAGGGTGCAGGGTTTTACCCACAGGCTGGAATTAATTTTTTGGTAGGGGCAACTTTGAAATTTTAATCTATTGTTGTTATATTTTATCCAAATGAAAAGACCTCGATAAACGAGGTCTTTTCTATTTTATAGGTAAGCATAAAATAATCAGTCTGTGAATTCAGCTGATTTTAAAATCGCTTCAATTTCAAACATTTGTTGGCGTTTGGAAGAAGAAGGTTTAAATACAAAGCCTTCTAAAATAAGATACCTGTCATTCTTTTCATCTTTTATAGCGTAAGTCACGAAAGGTCCAGCCATAAAAAATCCTTTCACTTCCCAGGTGCCTTTGATTTCGTAAGCAAATTTGCCATCGATTTCAGTTTCAAATAGGTAAGGTGCATAGGCTTCTTCTGTGATCATATGAGTATCTTCATTGGGACCAGGGATGTGTCGTTCTCCAACAGAATCTCTCATTTTAATGACGTTGGCAATAATATCTCCTCCGCTTTCAATAGTTGACATTGGGACTTCATAAGCAAGTAGTTCCATGCTTCCGTTTTTGATGTCTTTTCTCATCCAGAAGAAATTTTCTTTCTGTTTAGCATATCTATATGCCGAAGGAAAGAGCATTGTAAAGCCTAGAGATTTCTTTAAAACTTCTGTTTTGTTGGGAGCCTTACGCATTCGTCTCCTTTTTTCTTTAAGCTCAGTCGTCTCCAGTCGGTTAAGAAAAGCTTCCTTATTAGAAGAAAGTTCATTTATAATGCTTTGGCTATCTGGTCCTGCAATCGCGATACCAACCTGTGGCTTCGCAAATGAATCAATAAGAATTTTATGAGCAGGTCTTTCAGCATTTTCAATTTTCAGAAATGTTCTGTTTTTTCTAGCAAATCCAGAGAAAGCTTCAGGTGGGATCTGATTTAAGGCATATTTGGGCTCTTGTTGTGGGAGTCCTGAAACGTCTTCTGCAAAGATATCTCGTATGGTTTCACCAACTTCACCTTGCCACTCTTCATTAGAAATGACAATATTAAGCTGATTAAGGTTTCCAGAAGATTCTGCCTTGTAAGCTGAATCATTGCCGTCATTGCAGGCTATGATTGATAATAAGAGGAAAAAAGAGAGACTGACTTTTGTAAAACGATGTAAAAGTGAATGCATTTTTGATGTTTTTTGTTAGAAAGCAACCATCCAATACCATTCCAAAAATACATTTATTAAAAAGAAGTTGACTAGCTAGCCAAATTATTCATCACCTTAAATTTATGCTCTTGTATAAATCTATCGAGTCTCTGGTTCCAGAAAGGGACATCTTTATAAAAGTCAACACAGTCTTCCAATGATTTTTGCTGTATGAGTTGAGGGATCATATAATCTTCAAAATCTCGCTTTATCATATCGATAAATTGCTCGAAATTATCTCCGGTTTTAATACAGTAACCTATGCTATTTTTAAATTTATGAAATTGTAGTTCTTCTGGGAGGTAGCAATCCTGAGAAACGCATACAGCTAGTTCTGTGATTTCTGGACGCTCTGAAGAGTTTTTTTGAATGGGTGGGATCATCAAGCCTAGGTTGATTCTAAAATCTACTTTATCTTCTGAAGACCACCAGTATTTTTGTAAGGTCAAGACTAGGGAAAAATCTGCTGTAGATTTCCACCATATATCATCATCGTTGTGAAATCCAACTTTAAGCATTAGAGGCTTTAAAACTTCCGCCTCCATTTTGATTAACATTTTTATTGCTTTCATAGCTCTAGGTATTTTATATATCCAAAAATACAAGCATAGATTGACTTTGCTTTACGGTTTGACCGTAAACATAGTACGGGAAAACCGTAAATTTTAGATCTATGAGTGTTAATAAAACAACTAAGATTATGATTACCCTACCAAAGTTATCAGTTTCTTAACCTGGATAACTAAAGCTTAATCTTTACTTTTGCGTTTTAAGAAGTTATGACAAAGTTTATTTTTCTATTAGCTATAATATGGTTTGGTTGTAAGTCAATGAGCCAAGACATCCAAAAACCTGCTTTTGAATTTGGTCCTAGGTTTGGTTTGGCGGTTTCAGAATTAAATGGAGCAGAAAATTAAAAGTCTGTCAGGGCTTCATTTACCGGAGGTTTTATGGCCGAATTTAAATTAAATTCCTCCTTGGCTTTATATACTGATGTTAGTTATTCCAGACAAGGATCTACAAATAGAGGTTATAATGAAGGATCGCCTTTTGATAATAGGTTGAATCTGGATTATATCAATCTTCCACTTTTTATTAAATATTACCTTAAGCAAGGCTTGGCATTAGAATTAGGTCCTCAGCTAGGCTATCTGATGAATGCGAAGTACAAATCTAAACAAGTGGAATCTCCTCTAGTGAGAGATATAACCAATGATTTCGAAACGCTTGATGTTTCCTTAGGTCTTGGAGCGAGCTATAAGACCGAGTGGGGATTTATTTTTGGATTACGATACACTTTTGGCTTCAACTCTATTAATAAGAGCATAGATTATGAATCTGCAGAATTAAGAAATGCTGTTTTTCAATTGCATTTCGGCTATTTATTCAAATAAAGCTTTAGTAAAATAAATTATCAACTGCTTTAAAAACAGTATCTTTGCGCAAATTTTGAAAATGAAAGATCAACATAAACATAAAGATCCCAAGAAGAAAGGAACTAGAAATAAATTCAGTAAAAAGGAAGTCGCCCAGTCTAAGGTAGATAAGCAAATTAAAAATCCAAAAGCAGGAATGCGTCTTAATAAATACGTCTCTAATTCTGGTGTATGTTCTAGAAGAGATGCAGATATTTATATCAAGTCTGGTAATGTAACCGTAAATGGGAAAGTGGTTACAGAAATGGGACATCACGTGCAGCTAGACGACGAAGTCAAATTTGATGGGCGCTTGATTAATCCAGAGCCTAAATCTTATGTGTTACTCAATAAACCTAAGGGCTTTTATGTCACTGGAAGTTATGATAAGGGGAAATTGACGGCTTTAGATTTGGTTCAAAATGCTTCGAGGTCAAAACTTGCTCCAGTGGGAAAGCTGGATACAAGTTCTATGGGACTCATCCTATTTACGAATGATGGGACGCTAGCAAAGAAGCTATCTGGCCATAAGAATGGAGTGAGACAAATCTATCAAGTCGAGCTCACAAAACCTCTTAAAGAAACAGACCTTGAAGTGATAAAAGACGGTCCTTTTATAGAAGGTTCTAAAGTAAAAATAGAAGAAGTTGCTTATGTAGATAACAGACCAAAAAACATTATCGGTTTGGAATTGAGAAGTCAGCGTGCTCATATTGTACAACGTATCTTCAAGAAACTTGGTTATGAGATTGAAAAACTAGACAGGGTAGTTTATGCTAATCTGGATAAGAAAAATTTACCTAGAGGTCATTACCGTGTATTGAGTAAGCAAGAAGTTATCAATCTGGGTATGGTTTAAATCGCGACATCAATGATTAAGCACCTATTACACTCTATTGTCCTGATATCTTTGTTGAGCACTTCCTTAATTGGTTTAGCTCAACAAAGACAGTTAAAGACAGATTCATTGGTCATTAATGACAGCATAAATGGACAAGTTGAATATGAATACGATACTTTAAAAGGAGAAGATGTATTTGACGGTAAGTTTTTTTATCAATCCGTTTTTACATCCCATCTTGAATCATTTGCTTACGAAGCTATAACCTACGAAGGGGTGTATATTTCTAATATAAAAGAGGGAGATTGGAGTTATGCATACAAAAGGTTGAACCCAAAAGACCTAAAATATGTTGAAGATTTCAAAATTGGAAATCTCGCATCCGGAATAGAACTACAAGTTAATGGGCAGTTCCAGAACGGGAAAGCCAGTGGAAAATGGATCGTTAAAAGCCAGCGATACAACGATTCAAAAGTTGAAGACACTTTACTCACGGTTCGTTCTACTTTCAAAGCCAATACCATTTCTGGCCGCATTGAATCTAAGTCTCCTGCAATTGATTTGAGTGGATATTTCAATGCTGACGGTTATTTCCATGGTGAGTGGGAAATTACTCATAAAACTTCAGATCAGCCCATCAAAGAAGTGAGAACCTATGAAGCAGGTATTTTAAAATCATACGAATTAGAATATAAAGGCAAAGTCTTTAATCTGGAGTATACAAATTTGGACACGAGCGTTGACAAAGAAGAAAATTGGGTAGATATTGGCCTGCAAGAGGGGTACTTTGATATTTTAAAGCTGGCTAAGCTGGAAGTTATAGAATCGATATCGTCTTCAATATTATTTACTGCAAAGAAACAAAGTGAGTCTACAGATGATTTTATCACTCGTAGTCTTTCTTCTCTATCATTTCGATCTGAACATAATATATGGCAAAGCTTAAGAGGAAGTGACCCCATTGGATTGGGCAAGTTTAAAGTGAGGAAATATGATTTTTCTTCACAGGAAAAGGTTATAATTGAAAAGATCGAGACCAGTTTTGATAACATAGAATCCACTCTTCAGAAGTTCAAGGAGAATCCTAAGTTGAAACTTGGCAAGCCCATGAATGAAAAGCTTAACCAAATAGAGTTGGTATATAATGTATATAGTAATGATCTTAGTCAGCTTAAAACCATGGTAGATGTGATTGGTTCTGATGCTTTTGAATATATCGACAGAACAAAAGTCTTTGACCAAATCTGGCCTGAATTGCGCTTTCCAGTTGAATTGACTTATGAATTTCAATCTGAGTTAATTACCAAAACTCATGCATTTCCAAAGCAACCAGAAAAAAATAATTTTAATTTGAATAAGGCATATACTCTCCTTGATGCGATTGAAAAGGATGTAAAAACTCTAAATGAAGAGGCTAAGACTATTTTTCAAAATATGGAAGCTGAACGATCGCTGTCCAGAGATGAAGAAAAGCTCGTATCAAGAAAGGAGCAGGTAGAAGAACTTTTTGGAAATCCGGATAATGAAAATTTTAATCTTTATCATGAACGTTTTCAGGATCTGGTATTGGATCTGTCTGAAAATACCTTTAATACATATGGAGCTTATAATCTAGAAAATAAAAAAGACAGAATTGAAAGTGTACTCTCTTGTTTTGAAAGTATGATTAAGTTTCATGACTTTTTAGGAAAGTTAATGGCAAAGGATAATAAACTTGACGATGTATACACCAGAACCACTTTTAACCCTTACGTCATGGTGGATATGTCTGAAAGGATAAAAGAAAGCCTGTATCAAGCATTTGTGGATATTCTTCAGCCTTACTTATTAAATAAACTCGAAAACAATTTTAATTGTAATGACTTAGGGTTAGCGATGAATGAGATGAATAAAGCCTACCAGAAAATGCTTGATTTGAGTAACCAAGATACAAGAGGTATTGAAAAAGATCTAAGAAGAGAAAACGATCCACAACGTATTCTTTCCCTGTTGGAATTACAATCACAATATTGATGTCTATGAAATTGACAACCTCTATCATCTTAAGGTTATTTGTGATTCTGATGGTGACTTATCATGCACATGCACAGGAAGGAACCACTGAATTCCCAGACGAATCGATCTTAGCAGAGCCTGAAACGCTTACCTGGTTTAATAACTACGCTAACTTTAGGATTAGTGATAAATGGTTTTGGCATGGAGAAGTTCATTTTAGGTTTCGCGAAAATGAAAATATAAATTTTATAGGCGATATTGCTCAAATCTACAACAGGCATGGTATAAAATATATTCCTAACAAAAAATTCAAAGTTACATTTGGGGGCGTATTACGGGTAGATTTTGGTGATCAAACTGGGGATGAATTTGAAGATATAAGACTAGAACCTAGAATATGGCATGAATACTTGTGGATGATGCCATTCGAACACCTTAGAGTTTATCACAGAATACGAATTGAACATAGATGGAAGAAAAAATTCAAAAAGGGATCAGAATACGTATTCAACAATAGATGGCGGTATAAATTTATGATGAAAATTCCTCTTAATAAACCTAAACTTCAACCAGGCGCCTTTTATTTCAATCCTGATGTTGAATTAATTTTACAAAGCGGTAAGGGCATTGTCGATAATCCTATTGAAGATCTAAGGCTGTATCCTGGGATTGGCTATATCGCTTCACCAAGAATGAGTTATTCTGCCAATATGATGTATACAACTGGTCAGAGCGGAGATTTTGGTGGAGTTTACAGACAGAGATGGATTTTTAAATTTAATGTGTATATCAACCTGGATTTGAGAAAATTTGACGATAAAATTCCAGATACTAGCTTCTATCAATAGCAAACAATTCCTATGAGTTCCAAAGAAAAAAAATATAAAAAACGCTACAGGCTATTTTTCATGCTCACGCTAGTTGGCCTTATTAGCCTGCTTGTTATTGTTTATGTTCTAGACACCAATTTAAAGGCTTACCAAAAGAACGGCAGTGTTTCCTTATCAAAATATGAAGCTTCCGAATCTGAAAATGAAAAATTAAAGGAGCTTATTCTAATCGATGATCTTTGGCTTGTAGATAAGCAGCCGAAAACGGCTTTGGATAGGCTTAAGGAGCTTAATTCTTCTGATTTTAGTCTCAACAATAGAGTGGAAGAGAGGATAAGGCAAATTGAGAAGGTGTTAGAGTCTAAAACCGAGAACGAACTCACAAAAGATAAGCTTAGAGCAGAATTAGATAAATCAATCAAAGTTCAGGATTCTCTATATAGTCGAATGGATTCTTTGCAACAACGGATGAAGACGGTCTCCAATCGTTTTGAAAGCAAGTCTGACAGTCTAAGTGACAAACTTGAAGAAGTAAAAAGAAAACTAAACCGAAAGGAGACGCTTAAAGTGATAAGCTTTAAGTCAGACAAAAGTATTTTAGTTCATTATATTGGGGAAACCAGAAATGATATGGCCAATGGCAGTGGAATAGGCGTTTGGTCTAATGGTTCTATTTATAGAGGAGAATGGACAAGTAATAAGCCTGACGGAGAAGGCGAATATAAGTGGTCTGACGGCGCCAGATATGAAGGTGATTTTGAAATGGGAGAACGCTCTGGAGAAGGTACTTTTTATTATAAAACCGGAGAGCGCTATGAAGGTGAATTTGAAAATGGCCTACGAAGCGGTAAGGGTACATTGTATGATATAGATGGGAATGAGAGCTTTTCGGGACAGTGGAAAAATGATAAACCCATTCAATAATAAGAACGGATAATACGAATTAAAAAGCCTTGAATTTTAACATTTCAAGGCTTTTTTGTTCAGCTGAAATAGATTTCATTTGTATAGAAATAAATATATTTCGCTTCTTAAATGAAGTCTCTACAAGCCATGCTATATCTATCACAATTAATGCTGTTATTTCTACATTAAGATGTGTCTATTCCCTCGAAACCTACTTTTTTTACTTAACTTTAAAGCAAATAATAGCTTATAAATGAATACAAAGTATATTGATCTTATCAGTCAAACTTATGATTTTCCACAAGATGAATTTTCTCTAAAAAATGATGAACTCCATTTCCATAATATAGACTTGATGGAGCTGGTTAGAACTTATGGAGCGCCACTTAAATTCACTTACCTCCCTAAAATTTCTGATAATATAAAGAGGACCAAAGAATGGTTTAATGAAGCTATTACAAAACAAAATTATAAAGGAGATTATAATTATTGTTACTGTACAAAAAGCTCCCATTTTAAGCATGTTTTGGATGAAGCTTTAAAGAATGATATTCATATTGAAACATCATCTGCCTTTGATATTGATATAGTAAATCGTTTGAAAGACCAGGGTAAAATCACCAAGGATACTTATGTGGTTTGTAATGGGTTTAAAAGAGATCAATATGTATCTAATATTGCCAATCTGATTAACGGAGGGCATGAGAAATGCATTCCCGTCATAGATAATTATGAGGAAATTGCTTTGCTATCTAAAGAGATTAAAAAAGATTTTAAAGTAGGGATACGAATCGCTTCTGAAGAAGAGCCTAAATTTGAATTTTATACTTCCAGGTTAGGGATAGGATACAAAAATATTATCCCATTTTACGAGGATCAAATCAAAAATAATGATCAGGTCGAGTTAAAGATGCTTCATTTTTTTATCAATACTGGCATTAGAGATAATGCTTATTATTGGAACGAGTTGCAGAAGTGTTTAAGAGTGTATACCCGTCTAAAAAAAGTGTGTCCAAGCCTTGATAGTCTGAACATTGGTGGAGGATTCCCAATTAAAAATTCTCTGGCATTTGAATATGATTACCAGTATATGATCGATGAGGTGATCAATCAGATTAAACTAACCTGCGAAGAAGAAGACGTATCGGTACCACATATTTTTACTGAATTTGGGAGCTTCACTGTTGGAGAAAGTGGTGGTGCTATCTATGAAGTTTTATATCAAAAACAACAAAATGATCGTGAAAAGTGGAATATGATCAACTCTTCGTTTATAACCACTTTGCCCGATTCCTGGGCGATAAGCAAGCGGTTTATTATGTTAGCACTCAACAGGTGGCAGGATAAATACGAGCGGGTTCTTCTTGGAGGGATGACTTGTGATAGTGATGATTATTACAATTCTGAGCAGCATATGAACGCGATTTATCTACCCAAATACGAAAAAGAAGATCCGCTTTATATTGGATTTTTCAATACGGGGGCTTATCAGGAAACTATAGGGGGTTTTGGTGGATTACAGCATTGCTTAATTCCAAGTCCTAAGCATATATTAATACAAAAGAACGACGATGGGAGTCTTTCAACTGAACTATTTAGCGAACAACAAAAAAGTGAAGATTTATTAAAAATTCTAGGTTATCATGGCATCTAACAAAAATTACGCAGGAATTCCTGATAAGTATGCTCGTATCGACGAGGCGAAAGTCGTCTTAATTCCAGTTCCTTATGACGGAACGAGCTCATGGCAAAAAGGAGCAGATAAAGGCCCACAGGCGTTTCTGGAAGCTTCAGAAAACATGGAGTTGTACGACATAGAAACCCGAACTGAAGTTTATAAACAAGGTATCTATTTAGCCCCACCAGTGTCTGAAAACTCCTCTCCAGAAAAAATGGTAGAAGCCGTTCATAAGACGACCAAGAATTATCTCAAACAAGAAAAATTTGTTACCATTTTTGGAGGAGAACATTCGGTTTCTATTGGAACAATAAGAGCTTTCCATGAACAATTTCCTGAATTAACAGTGGTGCAGATAGATGCCCATGCCGATTTAAGGCCATCCTATGAAGGAAGCTCCTGCAATCATGCCTGTGCGGTTCATGAAGCCAGTAAAAAAGGAAACTTAATTCAGGTCGGTATTCGGTCTATGGATGAGTCTGAATTAGAGCATATGGACGAAAACCGAGTCTATTTTGCTCACGATTTGTACGATGACTGGCAGGAGGATGCTATTGGGCAGATGACTCCCAATGTATTTATCACCATAGATCTCGATGCTTTTGATCCTTCTATTTTGCCATCAACAGGAACTCCGGAACCAGGGGGCTTATTTTGGTATGAAACCCTGGAGTTTTTAAAAGAAATATTCAAAAAGAAAAACGTCGTGGGATTTGACATCGTTGAACTCTGTCCAAATGAAATCGACAAGTCTTCAGATTTTCTTGCAGCCAAACTCTACTATAAGATGTTAAGCTATAAGTTCAAATACGAAAATGCTTCTGAAGAAGAGGAGGACTAGGTATCAGAGATAAGACATAAGATTGTAGAAGAAAGGTAAAATGATAAACAGAAACGGTGAGTCATGATCTAAGATATCTAACTCTTGACTCTTTTTACAATTAAATTAAAAAACACAGAACAATGAGTAAACCCATTTCAGATTTTATAGAAAAATACTATTTACACTTTAATGCAGCGAGTCTGGTTGATGCTGCTAAAGCTTATGAAAACCAGCTAGAAGGAGGTTCCAAAATGCTGGTGTCTCTAGCCGGCGCTATGAGCACGGCTGAGCTCGGAAAGATTTTTGCTGAAATTATCCGAAAAGATAAAGTGCATATCGTATCCTGTACGGGAGCCAATTTGGAAGAAGATGTCATGAACCTGGTAGCTCATTCGCATTATAAACGTGTTCCAGAATATAGGGATTTAACTCCTCAGGATGAATGGAAACTTCTTGAAAAAGGGCTTAATCGAGTGACCGACACCTGTATCCCAGAGGAAGAAGCGTTTAGGCGTTTACAAAAGCATATCGTTAAAATCTGGAAAGATGCTGAAGCTAAAGGTGAACGTTATTTTCCTCATGAGTACATGTACAAATTACTACTTTCTGGTGTGCTGGAAGAATACTATGAAATCGATTTGAAAGATTCATGGATGTATGCTGCAGCAGAAAAGAACTTACCGATTGTAGTTCCTGGATGGGAAGATAGTACTATGGGAAATATTTTTGCAAGCTATGTGATGAAAGGTGAACTTAAAGCTTCCACCGTCAAGTCTGGAATTGAATACATGACGTTTTTAGCCGATTGGTATACGGACAACTCCAAAGAAGGGATTGGCTTTTTCCAAATTGGTGGAGGAATTGCAGGAGATTTCCCTATATGTGTGGTCCCAATGCTTTATCAGGATATGGAGCGCACCGACACCCCGTTTTGGAATTACTTTTGCCAAATTTCAGACTCTACGACGAGCTATGGATCCTACTCTGGAGCCGTTCCTAACGAGAAAATCACCTGGGGGAAACTGGACATCGATACACCAAAATACATTATTGAAAGCGATGCGACCATTGTGGCTCCACTCATTTTCGCCTATTTGTTAGAAATGTAACTATCACATTGAGTTCATAAGTTTTGAAACTTAATTATATACCCTTCAGAAATCATCCTAGCTTTAGTCAAAACTCTTAAGTTAGGAGAATTCTTGGGAGCTTATTTTCTAAATCCATTATAGTTAACTTTGTATAAGTTCAGTAGAAAAAATGGCACCTCTTTTCTATTCTGAATTTAACACGAACTAGACTTCATTTTCATAACTAAATTAGACTTTTTCATGTCAACCGAAAACTTGCCAAAAATTGAACAAATTGAATTGAAATACCTTTCTCTAAAGGATTTTGAAGCCCTCAAAGAAGTGTTTGTGGAAATCTACGGGGATGCTCCAGATGTTTACTGGCGAAAGGATGAATTGAAGAGTTTAATCGATATTTTCCCGGAAGGTCAGGTGGTGATTTTGGTCAATGGGGATTTAGCAGGATGTGCGTTTTCTATAATCGTAGATTACAACAAACTGGCAGACCAGCATACTTACGACGATATTGCCGGAGATGTGAAATTTAAAAATCACACTGAGGATGGAGATATGCTGTATGGTATTGATGTGATTATTAAAAAGGAATACCGAGGCTTGAAGCTCGGGCGACGTTTATACGATTATAGAAAGGAATTAACCGAGCAATTAAATTTGAAAGGGATAGTATTTGGAGGGCGAATCCCTAATTACCATAAGGTGTCTAACCAATTTACTCCAAAGCAATATATACAAAAGGTACGCGCCAAGGAAATTGATGACCCGGTTTTGAACTTTCAACTGTCTAATGATTTTAGACCGGTTAGGATTTTATCAAATTATTTAGATAGCGATAAGGATTCTAAAGAGTATGCGGTTTTGATGCAATGGGATAATATTTATTATGAAAAGGAGACTAAAGCGCCCACCAATCAAAAAAGTGAAGTTAGACTCGGACTTGTGCAATGGCAAATGCGTTCCTACAGCAGCTTAGAAGAATTGCTTCACCAGGTTGAATATTTTGTGGAGTCATTGTCTGGCTACCGATCTGATTTTGCCTTGTTTCCTGAGTTTTTTAATGCGCCGTTGATGTCTAAATACAATCATATGAGCGAGCCTGAAGCTATTCGTGAACTAGCTAAGTATACAGAACCTATCAAACATAAGATGGCAGAGCTGTCTATTGCTTATAACATTAATATCATCTCGGGGAGCATGCCAGATGTGATTGATGGAAAGCTTTACAATGTAGGCTACCTCTGTAAACGCGACGGAAATATAGAGCGTTATGAGAAAATTCATGTCACTCCAGATGAAGCTCGTGTGTGGGGAATGCAACGCGGAAGTGACTTTAAGGTTTTCGACACAGACTGCGGTAAAATAGGTATTTTGATTTGCTATGATGTGGAATTTCCTGAACTCTCCAGAATTTTGGCTAAAGAAGGCATGGATATATTATTTGTGCCTTTTCTCACCGATACTCAAAATGGGTTTTCCAGAGTCAAACTATGTGCTCAGGCCCGGGCAGTGGAGAACGAATGTTATGTGGCTATTGCCGGTAGTGTTGGGAATCTTCCAAAAGTTCATAATATGGATATTCAGTATGCTCAGTCAGCTGTATTTACCCCTTCTGATTTTGCATTTCCTAGTGATGGTATAAAAGCACAAACCACCCCAAACACAGAAATGATTTTGATTGCTGATGTAGATCTACTAGCGTTGAGAGAGTTGCATAATTTTGGTAGTGTGAAAAATTTAAAAGATATTCGAGAAGATTTGTATAGTCTTGGACGTAAATAATTGATATCTCACTTACTTACTTTCTTCGTGTGATAGTATAAATCCAGATAATTCTCAGCTTATATATAAAATCTAAAATGTTTATATTTAATCACATTCATTGATAAAAAATGCAAGATATCTTTAAATTGGTCAGTCTTTTAGTTTTGACTTTCGCTGTAGATATTTCGAATTCACCAGAAGAGGAGATAGGTTTCTGTTTATTTGATGCAAATAGCATCGAGCCTAATCAATACCAATGTAATCCAAACCCTAATTTTAGCTACTCTACCGATCCCAAAGATCTACAAAGTTTTCCTGAATTGATTATTCCAGTTGTATTTTGGGGAATTAATCGATCCGATGGGAGCCACGACAATGCGCTAACCAATGCAAAAGCTACTGAAGCTATTCGGCTCTTAAATTCAGCATTTGAAACCATGAATATTTGTTTTGAATTTAAGGATATTAAACAAATCAATGATTCTGAAATCTACTGGACAGATTATTATAAGTTCAACAAGCATATCAAAAAAAACTATCGAGTAACTCAGAAGGATTTAAACATTTATGTTCCCTATAGGTTTACTAACAACAATAATAACTTAAGAGGCGGTAAATGGTCACCAAATCAGTTGTCGGTCAACATGCTTAACTATAACACGGGTATTTTACCACACGAAGTCGGTCATATTTTGGGCCTCTTGCATACGCATACGGGTGCAACAGCTGTAAATTGTGAGCATGTCACAAGAGATGAAAATAACCCAGATTACAATGCCAAATGTGCAGGAGATAGAGTTACAGACACCAATGCTACGCCAAAATTGTATGGTAAGTTTCATTTGATAAATGACAACTGTGAATATGAAGGAAAATTAAAAAATTGCAAGGGGGAAATGTATCAACTAACAGAATTGGACGTAAGGAACTTTATGGCATACACTCAACATTCTTGTAGGTCTGTGTTTACAATAGGTCAAGGGATTAGACTAAGAGAATTTATTCGAAATTCTAAAGAAAAAGGAAAGATGAACTTCGTGAAAAAAAAATAGCAGCCATTGATTCAGCAATGGCTGCAAATCAAATAGATTTATGAGTTTAATCCCTTCCTAAATAAATACTCAAGAAGTACAGTAAAGTAGCCAATGAACCAATAGCAGCTACTACATAAGTTCTGGCAGCCCATTTCAATGAATCTTCAGACATTTTATATTCTTCCTGATTGACAATAGCATGGTCTTTCATCCAGGCCAGTGCTCTGTTGCTGGCATCGTATTCTACAGGTAAAGTGATAAAGCTAAACAAGGTACCTAAACCAAACATGATAATTCCGGCTAGAAGTACCATCTGTCCTACTCCTACAGAAACCATTGTCATCAAGATAAGCCCACCAAAAATGACCCATTGGCTCCATTGTGAGGCGACGCTTACGATGGGTACGAGCTGGCTCCGCATCTCAAGCCAGGAATAGGCTTTGGCATGCTGCACGGCATGACCAACTTCATGAGCTGCAACTGCTGCCGCTGCTGCGTTTCGTTGATTGTATACACTTTCACTTAGGTTAACTGTTTTTTTTGTAGGGTGATAGTGATCTGTGAGTTGACCAGGTGTAGAAATGACTTTTACATCATGAATGTGATGATCTTCTAGCATTTTTCTAGCAATTTCAGCTCCAGTCATTCCATTTTGAAGTTGAATTTTAGAGTACTTTTTAAACTTACTTTTCAACTTATTGCTGACATACCAACTTACGAGTAGTATGGCGCCTATTAAAATATAATATCCTGTCATTATTTAATTTTTTCAAAAATATACATCAAATAATTGGCCAAAATTTAAATTGTCAGGTTTATTTAACGAAGATGAATTCAAGAAATTCTAAATCTGCATTTTCATTGTCTGTAGTGCTAAGGTCAAGATATTCATTCACCTGTGTACTAGTGATGGTAAACTTCAACTGATTATTATTTAGTTCAATCATAACACTTTCAGTAGAGGTTGACCCGTCGATCATTGTGGTTGCAGTTAGCTCTCCATTTTCCAAAATATATGTTCCCACATTTAGAGCGTTGTTACAAACTAAAGATTGGTCATTTTCTCCAGTGAATTCAATTTTAGGATATGTAAATTCATAAGTATCATTTTCAAAATTGATGGTCATTTCATCAAAGCAGTCTGTTTCCTGGGTCAAATTAATAGTACTTATACCATCATTGTTGAGGTCCACGGGCTGACTTGCGTTAAGTTCAGATAAAAACCATTCACCCTGAATGTCGTTTTGAGATAACGTTTGAGTACTGTTGTCGTCATCATCACATGACAAAAATAAAATTGAAAAAACAAGGACTAGATAGTAGTTAATTAGTTTCATAAATCAATAATTTTTGCTAATGTAAGATTTAAGTGTCGGACTATGAATTGGCTTAACAAAATATTTCTAAGCATAGCTTGCTATATAAATTTATAATCGTAAATTTGCACCCTTATTTTCAAGAGATTGAGAATAAAAAGGAATGTTTAATTATTAAAAATTTAAGTGTGGATACATTAAGTTACAAAACGGTTTCGACCAACAAAGCTACTGCAGATAAGCAATGGGTTGTTGTTGATGCCGACGGACAATCACTTGGACGTGTAGCTTCTATTGTTGCCAAACTTTTGAGAGGTAAGTACAAGCCTAGCTTTAGCCCTCATGTTGATTGTGGAGACAATGTTATTATTGTTAACGCAGAAAAAGTCAATTTGACCGGTAAAAAATGGGACTCAAAAGAATATATCCGACATACTGGATATCCTGGTGGACAAAGAAGTTTAACGGCTCAAGAAGTATTTGACAAGAGCCCGGAGCGTCTTGTAGAAAAATCTGTAAAAGGGATGTTGCCTAAAAACAAATTAGGTTCAGATTTATTTAGAAATCTACGTGTCTTTACAGGATCTGAGCACAATATGGATGCTCAACAACCAAAAGAAATTAATATAAACGAACTAGTGTAAATGGAGACAATTCACAAAATTGGCCGTAGAAAAACTGCCGTAGCTAGAGTTTATCTTTCTGAGGGAAAAGGTGAAATTACCGTTAACAAGAAAAAAGCTAACGAATATTTTACCACTGGTCCTTTGCTTTACAAAGTTAACCAAGCCTTAGCTTTGACTGGTAATGAAGACAGATTTGATATCAATATAAACGTGTTTGGTGGTGGTATCACTGGACAGGCAGAAGCTATCAGACTGGCCTTATCTAGAGCAATGTGCGAGCTTGACCCAGAAAATAGAGCAACTCTTAAGCCAGAAGGATTATTGACAAGAGATCCTAGAATGGTTGAGCGTAAGAAATTCGGTCAGAAAAAAGCAAGAAAGAAATTCCAATTCTCAAAACGTTAATCGAGAATTTCATTCAACAATTGAAATTATTAATAGTTCAATTTTTTGTTGTTATTCCGCATCATGTGGAAGTTAGTTTAGCATCTAAATGAATAAGACCAGAAAACCTGCTACTTATTTATTGCTATCCCAACAGAAGAACGTAAACTAAAACAAAAATGGCAAATCAAATAGAGGTCAAGGAATTACTTGACGCAGGCGTCCACTTTGGACACCTTACCAGACGATGGAATCCAAATATGGCTCCTTATGTATACATGGAGCGTAATGGAATTCACATTATCAACCTTTACAAAACTGTTGCTAAAATGGAAGAAGCTGGAGCAGCGCTTTCCAAAATAGCAGCAAGTGGCAGAAAAATCCTTTTTGTCGCTACAAAAAAACAAGCAAAAGAAATTGTAGCTCAAGAATCTCAAAGAGCTCAAATGCCTTACATTACTGAAAGATGGCCTGGAGGGATGTTGACTAATTTTGTTACCATCAGAAAATCTGTTAAGAAAATGGCAGCTGTAGACCGTATGAAAAAAGACGGAACCTTCAATTCTCTTTCTAAAAAAGAAAGACTGCAGGTTGACAGGATGAGAGCTAAGCTTGAGAAAAACTTAGGTTCTATTGCTGACATGTCAAGACTCCCAGCTGCAGTATTTGTAGTCGATACTTTGCGTGAGCACATCGCCGTAAAAGAAGCACAAAAATTAAACATTCCTGTGTTTGCAATGGTAGATACCAACTCCAATCCTAGAGATGTGGATTATGCTATCCCAGCAAATGATGATGCTTCCAAGTCTATACATAAAGTAATGTCTTATATGACAGACTGTATTCTTGAAGGTCTTAAAGATCGTAAAGAGGGAAAAGAAAATGCGGATGCTAAACCAGCAAAAGCTAAGAAAGAAACCAAAAAAGCTGAACCTAAAAAAGAAGTTCCTGTTGTAGAAGAAGTTCCTGCTGATAAAGCTGAACCTTCAAAGCCAGCTGGAGAAGAAAATAAAGCTTCAGAATAATATAGATTTAATAAACTCAAATCGCTTAAGTATTGCTTAAGCGATTTTTAAGTTAACACAAAATATAATAATCATGGCAAAAATTACGGCTGCTGAAGTCAATAAATTAAGAAAAAGCACTGGTGCTGGTATGATGGATTGTAAAAAGGCTCTTGTAGAAAGCGAAGGAGACTTTGATAAAGCTATCGAAATACTAAGGAAAAAAGGTCAAAAAGTTGCTGCCAAAAGAGCCGATAGAGAATCCTCTGAAGGTGCAGCTATTGCAGTTGTTAATGACGACGCTTCCAAAGGAGCTATTATTTCCTTAAACTGCGAAACAGATTTCGTTGCAAAAAATGATTCTTTTACAAAAATGGCTAATGACTTTGCTCAATTGGCTTTAGGCGTAGAATCTAAAGAAGAGTTACTTCAACTTGACTATAATGGTATCACCGTTGGAGAAAAGTTGACAGAGCAGACTGGTGTTATTGGAGAGAAAATTGAAATAGGTGACTTTAGAATTTTAAAAGCACCTTTCGTAGGATCTTACATTCATGCTGGTAACAAAATAGCTGTCCTTACAGGTTTATCTAAATCTGTAGACGGAGCAGAAGAAGTTGCAAAAGAAGTTTCTATGCAGGCTGCTGCTATGAATCCTGTTGCTTTAAATGAAGAAGGTGTTGATCAATCTACGATCGATAAAGAAATTGAGATTGCAAAAGATCAATTAAGACAGGAAGGTAAGCCTGAAGAAATGTTAGATAAAATTGCTAAAGGTAAAATTCAGCGTTTCTTTAAAGATAACACGCTTGTTAACCAGGCATTTATAAAAGACAGTAAAATTTCAGTTGCCCAACACGTTAAAACTTTGGGTGATGTTGAAATCGTTGCCTTTGAAAGAGTTGCTTTAGGATAATTTTCAAATGCAAACCCTTACCAAAGCCCTATAGACTCATCTGTAGGGCTTTTTTTTGTAAAAAAATTGAATTCAATATGTCATTTTTTGGTATAAGATAATCCTTATATTTGCAAAACTCTATTCGAAAAATTATGCAATACAAGCGAATTTTACTCAAACTCTCTGGTGAAGCACTTATGGGTGATCGTCAATATGGAATTGATCCTAAGCGACTAGACGATTACGCAAAAGAAATAAAAACCATTGTAGACCAAGGAGTGCAAGTTGCTATTGTGATAGGTGGAGGAAATATCTTTAGAGGTATTTCTGGAGCCAGTAAAGGTATGGATAGGGTTCAGGGCGATCATATGGGAATGCTAGCCACTGTCATTAATGGACTTGCTCTACAAAGTTCTTGTGAGGATAATGGGATGCAAACCCGACTGCAGTCTGCCATCAAAATTAATGAAGTAGCAGAACCTTTCATCAGAAGAAAAGCGATTAGGCATTTGGAAAAGGGTAGGGTAGTCATCTTTGGAGGCGGAACAGGTAATCCCTACTTTACAACAGATTCTGCAGCTGTTTTGAGAGCTATAGAGATGGAAGCTGATGTAATCTTAAAAGGCACACGCGTAGATGGAATCTACACTTCGGATCCAGAACGAAATAACGATGCCACAAAATTTGATTTTATCAGTTTTGATGATGTGCTCAAAAAAGGGTTAAAGGTTATGGATACGACTGCTTTTACACTCAGTCAGGAAAATCGTTTACCCATTATAGTTTTTGATATGAATACACCGGGAAATCTGCTAAAAATTATCTCTGGTGAAAATATTGGAACAAAAGTTAATTTATAGAATATAGATATGAACGAAGAAATTGAATTTATAATAGATAGTGCCAAAGAGTCGATGGAACAGGCAATTAAGCACCTAAAGAAACAGCTCGTCAACATTAGAGCTGGTAAAGCGAATCCATCAATGCTGTCCTCTGTGATGGTAGAGTATTATGGAACTATGACACCGCTCAACCAGGTAAGTAACGTCAATACTCCAGACGCAAGAACACTTACTATTCAACCTTTTGAAAAAGGAATGATAAAAGAGATTGAGAAAGGTATTATGAATGCCAATCTTGGTTTTAATCCGCAGAATAACGGGGACAATGTCATTATCAACGTCCCTCCACTTACAGAGGAAAGACGTATACAGTTGTCTAAACAAGCTAAGGCTGAAGCTGAAGAAGCTAAAATTGGCGTAAGAAATGATAGAAGATCGGCTATGAATGAGATTAAAAAAGCAGATCTTCCAGAAGATGTTCAAAAAGACACAGAAGAAGAAATTCAAAAACTTACTGATTCTTTTATCGAGGAGATTGATAAAGTATACGCTAATAAAGAAAAAGAAATCATGACCGTTTAAGAATCGGTTTTTAAGCTTATAATTCCTGCATTTGAAAATTCAGCACACCTTATTTTTTTTATTTTTCCTTTCTGTGTTGAGTCTTCATGCTCAAAATACTTTAGAAGGCAGAATTATTTCAGCTTCTGATGAATATCAACCTATAGCTAACGCTGTTTTGATCACTAATCAACAGCGTTATTTTTTTTCTGACCTTGATGGGAATTTCTCCATTACCCTTCAGGAGAACGAGAACATCAAATTTGTGGTTTCAAGACATCATAAGCTATTAAAAAACCCGAAAGAATCCTCAGTCATTAAAATGGAAGCGCTAGATTCTGAGCTTTCAGAACAGGTTCCAGATGATATGATCGATGAGATTGCAAACCAACAGGTTCTTTCTTCTAATTTTAACTTTAAGTCTTTAAGCAAAACTGAAATCATTAATTCTGAGACCAGATTTGTACTCAGGAAAGATATGGAGTCCAAACTAACACGGGAAGGTGGACTACAGCAGAAATATAAAGCTGTGTCTATAAAAGGCCTGGATGGAATTGCTCCAAAAGCCATTAATCGAGATATGTTTTCATTCAATTGGTTTCAAACCTTTATTGAAATTTTTGATATAAAATTTGTGTCTCCTTTTAATCAATTGAATGCAATTAACTACCAGTTTTATAAAATTTACGAAACACAAGAGTTTGAGGTGATTAGTTTTGAGCCGTTACTTGATGGTTTTCAAAGATCTTTTGAAGGGATTTTACTTTTAGATAAAAACACTTCAAAATTCAAAAGAATACAAGCTACTCTTGATGCAGATTTTAAGCTGAATTTGATTACAGATTTTGATCTTGATTCTGGTCTTCCAATGGAAACTAAGTTAAAGTTGAAACCAGGAAGCGGGGGTGTAAAGTTATCCTTTTTCGGAGCAGGCTTGCAATTTGGCAGGATCCAAAAGAAAAATCCAGATGAAACTGCAGAGCTTGATTATCATCTGGTGAATTATGATATTACAGCAGGTGATTCTATCCGTCCCTTTTTAAGATCGCTCAGCAAAATCTATGAAGATGAAGATGAAACAATTCCAGAGAAATACTGGTCTCAATTTGATTATGCTTTTATAAAAGATGACCGATCAAACGATTTAGATATTCAGAAGTACGTTGAGAATAACAATATTAAAAAGAAGGTAAAACGTATTTCAGCCTTTGATGCTGGTTATTTTCCTATTGGAATTGTAGATGTGGATCTTACGCGTCTAATCAAGGCCAACAACTACGAAGGCTTGAGGTTGGGATTAGGTTTAGAGACCAACCAGGCCTTTTCTGAACGCTATCGATTGGGGGCGTTTACCGCCTACGGGACCCAAGACGGTAACTTCAAATACGGCTTTAATACGGGTCTACTTTTAGACTCCGATTCTGCTACATGGCTCAATGCTTTCTATGATAACGACATTGAGGAAGTAGGCATGAATAATTACCTTACAGATCAACGGGTGTATACACTCTTTGAACCCAGGCTGGTCAACATCACCTTTTTTTACAAGTATGAAAAATATGGCCTGAGTTTGCAGCATAATTTTTCGCCACAGCTTATTACTGAATTTAAAGTTGATAGAAGTAGTATTTCACAAACACGGGATTATGCTTTTTTAAAAGACGGAGAAGCGTTCACAAATTATAATTTAGCCACTGCCACTTTTGGACTTAGATGGACTCCAAATTATAGCTATTCCAAAATAGGGAAACGAATTTACGTTAACAATGCGTTCTCGCCAGTCATTTCGGCTCAATTGAGTCAAAGTTTTGAAGGGCCTTTGGAGGGAGATTTTAGTTTTACAAAATTAAGTGCTAAACTTGATTATGACTTCAATCATAGCTGGGGAAGCATATCTTCTATCGAGTTGGGAGGAGATTTGGGATTTGGGGATATACCTCTAATGCATAGCTTTCATGCCTTTCCTAATAGCCCAAACAAGGAGAGTATTTTCAAAAGATTCTCAGTAGCTGGGGTCAAAAGTTTTGAGACGATGTATTTCAATGAATTTTTTAGTACCAAACTCGCTACGCTGCATCTTAAACACAAATTTGCACCCTTTAGAATAACCAATACCTTACAGCCAGAATTGGTATTGATCTCAAGACATGCCATTGGTGATTTTGAGAACCCCGAACAACATCAAAATATTCAATTTAACACTCTTTCCAAAGGTTACAATGAAGCAGGACTCGAATTTAATAAGCTGTTTTTTGGCTTTGGACTTAGTTTTGCTTACCGCTATGGGGCTTATCACTTGCCCCAACTAGAAGATAATATATCCTTTAAATTCACTTTTTATTTAAAGCTTTAAGAATAAACAGCTTTCAGCTTTTGATTTTTTACATTTGCACTTTATATAACACTTCATGTACAAAGTTTTTAGCTCAGGATTTTGGAATTTTATTGCAAGCAGAATTCTTAGAAATAGAATTCTAATCCTCATCATTCTTACAGGAATCACTGTTTTGTTAGGGTTCCAATGGCAGCACATGAAGTTTTCGTTTACAGAAGCTAATCTACTTCCAGACGATGCACCTATCAACCAGCAATATGCTGCCTTTGAAGAAAAATTTGGATCTGATGGTAACGTGATCATGCTAGCTACAGACGATGATCAACTCTTTACTGAAGACAATTTTGAGGCCTGGGCGAATTTAGCCGATACGTTAGCAAGTTTTCCTGAGATTAAATCGGTCATTGGTATTCACAACCTCCAGCAACTCGAGAAACGAGAAAATCCTAAACGGTTTGAGATGCAGCCTATTCTCAAAAAGGACTCTCTGTCTCAAGAGCAAATAAAGTCTTACAGTAAAGACCTATTTACCGACTATCCGTTTTATGATGGGTTGATTTTTAATTCTGAGAATAAGACCGTTCAGACTGTCGCTTACATGAAAGACAGTATTGTGAATGCTAAGGGAAGAAAGATCTTCGTGATGGAGAAATTTGTTCCTTTAATAGAAGACTTCAAGTCCAAAAATAGCCTGAAAATTCACGTGTCTGGGATGCCTTACATAAGGACTTTAAATTCTCAAAATATAATAGATGAAATTCAATGGTTTGTGCTCTCGGCTCTATTGGTGACCTCTTTTATTTTCTTCTTTTTCTTTAGGTCCTTTAGGGCTACACTTATCTCTATGCTTACCGTGATCATAGGAGTAATGTGGGCTTTTGGTTTTATAGGTTTACTCGGTTTTGAAATTACCGTATTAACGGCTGTTATTCCCCCACTGATCATTATTATTGGAATACCAAACTGTATTTTCCTTATCAACAAGTATCAGCACGAGATCAAAAAACACGGTAATCAGGCCAAATCATTACAGCGGGTGATTACCAAAATTGGGAATGCAACGTTGATGACCAACGTGACCACAGCTTCTGGTTTTGCCACCTTTATATTTACTCAAAGTGAGCTTCTTAAAGAGTTTGGTATTCTGGCATCCATTAATATCATCGCCATTTTTATCCTTAGCTTATTGCTCATTCCAATCATTTACAGCTACATGCCTTTACCCAATGATAAGCACCTCAGGCATCTCGGTAAGCAATGGATTGAAGGCTTTGTAGAATGGATCGTTAAGATGGTAAAGCACCGTAGAGTGACTATTTACTTTACAGCAGTTGGTGTTTTAGGACTGAGTATCATAGGAATTTATAACATTAAAGTATCCGGGAGTTTACTAGAGGACATGCCTAAAAGCACAGATTTCTTTAAAGACATTAAGTTTTTTGAAGAAAAATTTGATGGGGTGCTGCCATTGGAAATCATGATAGATACCAAAAGACCTAATGGAGTTACTAAATTATCTACGCTTAAGAAAATGGATGCTTTGAAAGCTGAGATCAATGAGATTGAAGAATTATCCACTCCCTTGTCTGTTGTGAATTTAGCTAAATACGCCAAACAGGCGTTTTACAATAATAATCCAAAGTATTATCAGCTGCCTACTTCTCAGGAACAAACGTTTATGTCTCCCTATATAAAAAGTATGGAGAGTATGAATAACGGAATTTCATCTTACGTCGATTCCACTGGACAATTTGCCAGGATGACCATGTTTATGAAGGATGTGACGACTGAGGAAATTTCCAGAATAGAAGCTAGACTTCTGCCAGAAATCAATAAGATTTTTCCAGAAGATCGTTTTGAAGTCACCATGACTGGTAAAGCCCTGGTGTACCAAAAAGGGACTTACTACCTTGTAGATAACTTACTGTTATCTCTAACGCTAGCTATTATTCTTATTGCTCTATTTATGGCCTGGATGTTTCGTTCGTTTAGAATGATTTTGATTTCTCTTATTCCAAACTTGCTGCCCTTGCTAATGACGGCCGGAATGATGGGCTTTTTGGGGGTGCCTATCAAGCCATCAACCATTCTGGTTTTTAGTATTGCTTTTGGAATTAGCGTCGATGATACCATCCACTTTCTGGCCAAATACAGACAGGAATTGAAGGCCAATCACTGGAAGATCAAACGCTCAGTATATCCAGCCTTGAGAGAAACGACGGTGAGTATGTTTTATACTTCCATTGTACTTTTCTTTGGTTTTTCAGTCTTTATGATTTCGAGTTTCGGAGGAACTGTTGCTTTAGGTGGATTGGTCTCTGCAACGCTGCTCTTTGCAATGTTGGCTAATTTGTTATTGCTTCCGTCTCTACTACTCTCTTTGGAGCGAAGTATTGCTAACCAAAAAACGATGAAGGAACCACAGATGAAAATTATCGATGAAGATGATGATGCGAATGAGATTGTGTAGATTGTTTGAAGTGATAAAATTTTATGGAATTACTAGACTTCACAGTCCCGAAATCTAGGGATTGTGTGATCTGAATATATAATGAAAAATTTGAAGTCAATAAAAGTCTTCCGATTTAAAGAATTTGAGGTTTCTCACTCCAAATCGGCAATGAAGATAGGAACTGATGCTGTGCTGCTTGGCGCCTGGACTCCCATTGAAGATAACCTTAATTCCATATTGGATGTTGGAGCCGGAACAGGGATTTTAGCCCTTCAAATGGCTCAGCGTTCAGCAGCAGAAACTATCGACGCCGTTGAATTAGATCCCGATGCTTTTGAAGAGTGTGTGACCAATTTTGAACATAGTCCCTGGAGCGACCGCTTGTTTTGCTACCATGCCAGTTTTCAGGAATTTTACACTGAAGTCGAGGAAACTTATGATTTAATCATTTCTAATCCTCCTTATTTTACTGAAGAACCCGACTCAAAGACAACTTCTAAAGCACGAGAAAAAGCCAGATTTCAAGAGCATCTGAGTTTTAAAGACTTATTAGAAGGCGTTTCAATCTTGTTATCTCGGCACGGCAGCTTCAGTGTAATCCTTCCAGTTTCTGAGCAGGAAAAGTTCATTTCAATGGCTAACGCCTACCAGCTCTACCCATCAAATATCCTAAATGTGAAAGGTCAGCCCACTTCTCCGGTAAAGCGAACGCTTATCAAATTTAGCAGAAATAAGAAAAACACTATTCTAACTGAAGAATTGATAATTGAGCACTCCAGGCACGAATACACTCAGGATTACAAAGATTTAGTGAAAGATTTCTATTTAAAGATGTGATTTTTTAGGATTTAAATAAAATAATAACAAAGCTTCATAAGAGTTCAGACTAGTAATCGTTAAATTTGTGTATAAGAATTTAGATTATGAAACAAGACACCTTTCAAGCTCCAGATTATTATAATATAGACGATTTACTAAGCGAAGAGCACCAGATGATCCGTCAGGCGGCCAGAGACTGGGTAAAACGTGATGTGAGCCCAATCATAGAAGAGGCTGCACAAAAAGCCGAATTCCCAAAGTCAATTATCAAAGGATTAGCAGGCATTGGTGCTTTTGGCCCTTATATTCCAGAGGAATATGGAGGCGCAGGCTTAGACCAAATCTCCTACGGATTGATTATGCAGGAAATAGAGCGAGGCGATAGTGGTGTGCGTTCCACGGCCTCTGTGCAATCCTCTCTAGTGATGTTTCCTATCCACGCTTACGGTACTGAGGAGCAACGTAAAAAATTCCTTCCTAAGTTAGCCACAGGAGAGTTTATGGGGTCTTTTGGCCTTACTGAGCCCGATCATGGTTCTAATCCTAGCGGGATGACCACGAACTTTAAAGATATGGGCGATCATTATTTGCTGAATGGGGCAAAGATGTGGATTTCTAATTCCCCGTTTTGTGATGTCGCTGTGGTTTGGGCCAAAAATGAAGAAGGCAGAATACACGGGTTAATTGTAGAGCGTGGTATGGAAGGCTTTACTACTCCAGAAACGCATAATAAATGGTCGTTAAGAGCTTCTGCTACGGGAGAATTGATTTTTCAGGACGTCAAAGTGCCTAAAGAAAACCTTTTACCCGGTAAAAGCGGGCTTGGAGCGCCATTATCTTGTTTAGATTCTGCCCGTTATGGCATTGCCTGGGGAGCTATAGGTGCTGCGATGGATTGCTACGATACAGCTCTTCGTTATGCCAAAGAACGCATTCAATTTGGAAAACCTATTGCGGGCTACCAATTGCAACAGAAGAAGCTGGCAGAGATGATTACAGAAATCACCAAAGCTCAGCTTTTGGCTCTACGTTTAGGTCAGTTGAAGAATGAAGGAAAAGCAACTTCTGCTCAAATCTCTATGGCTAAGCGAAATAACGTAGAAATGGCAATCAATATAGCTCGTGAGGCCAGACAAGTCCTAGGAGGCATGGGTATTACTGGTGATTATAGTATCATGCGTCATATGATGAACCTGGAGAGTGTAATTACTTATGAGGGCACCCACGATATTCACCTCTTGATCACTGGTTCAGATATTACAGGCCTTTCAGCTTTTAAATAAAGTTAGATTTTCAAAATAATAGATTAAATTATAAGAGTCCATTTGTTTTAAATTCAGATGGACTTTTTATTTTTGCAAAAAAAAAGAAGATGCAGGTAGAGGAGCTCAAAAACAATCTAAAAGACTTAAGATCACAACTTATAGACCATGAACTTTATAAAAGCGTAGAATCCCCTCAGGATTTACAAATCTTTATGAAACATCATGTTTTTGCTGTCTGGGATTTTATGTCATTGCTGAAGTCACTTCAAATCCAATTGACCTGCACAAACACACCATGGGTGCCTGTGGGAAATCCTAAACATCGCTATCTTATCAATGAGATTGTTCTAGCTGAAGAGACTGATATTAATGCAGAAGGGCAAAGACAAAGTCATTTTGAAATGTATTTGGATGCCATGGAAAAAGCTGGAGCATCCACAACACCTGTCCAGGACTTTGTAGATCAGATTCTGCATGGAACCGACGTGTTTTTAGTGATAGCAAGCAGTAATTTACCGGAGTCTGTCAAAGCGTTTTTAATCTTCACTTTTAATACTATAAAAAAGGGAAAGGCACATGAAATTGCCGCTTGTTTTACCTTTGGGCGTGAGGAACTCATTCCCGATATGTTCACGTCTATTATTGGAGAGATTCAGCAGAATTTTCCAGAGGAAGACTTGAGCCTATTTAAATATTATTTTGACCGTCACATCGAGCTGGATGAGGACGAACATGGCCCTATGGCTTTAGAATTAATCGCTGCTTTATGTGCAGATGATAAGCAAAAATGGAAAGAAGTGGAAACTTGTTCCCGAAAGGCTCTAGAAAAGCGTCTGGGCTTATGGAATGGGATAGCAAAGGAAATCGAGTATTATAAAGCGATAGCTTAAAAGAAGCCCATCCTGGCCTCCCTTTAATTCTCTCCAAAGGAGGGAAAACTTTTACTCACCTGCTCTCCGAAGTTTGTTGAATTGTTTAAGATATACACACTGCAAAGTGAAATTTAGATTTCACGGTCCTTAATCTTTAAGGACTGCGAGGTTTTGTGTGTTTTTCAAAATTTTTAAAGTTAATAATTCTTACTTTGTAACTAATAATTTAGTTTCTAGAAAGTTTTTTTTTACATAAAAATCTGATAATAAAACAACTAGAAGAGGTGTAGTTTGTAAATGAACACCAAAAATTTACGGTTTTCCCGTAACAATTGTACGGTCAAACCGTAATTGTGAAGGAAATATTAAAGCTATCTTTATATAAACAAAAATCATATGCGAATGAGATAGCTATAAGATTAAAAAAAGAGAAAGCTCCTGCCAGGCAGAAGCTTCTCCCGTAAAGGCATGAATACATACACTTCACTGTGAATTGCAAATGTATGGGTTTTCATGAGACGAGCAACTTCTTATGCAAGAAGTATAAAATATCCGGTATGACGATAAACTGCCAAATCAATTTTTTAAATCTTATTAAAATGAAAAATTTATTTTTTGCACTAGCGTTTGTGCTAGTAGGAACCTTTACTTTTGCAGAAACAGGCAAGGTTACAAAATTGAACCAGAACACGACTATTAAGATAGTTGAGTTGACAATTACTAAACTATCTGAAAAAACAGAAGGTGACTGGGCGTGCTGTACTGTTACTAGAAATGGTGGTAGCGCAACTGTATGTCGTAGAGACGGTAATGTTGGCAGAGCCTGCAGAGAAGCGAGAAGGTTAACAAGAGAATTACAGTAATCTTATTTAAATGCAAAACATCATCTTGCTAGAAATAGTAAGATGATGTTTATCAATTATTTAATTCTTAAGTTTAATTTAATTATTCATATATTATGAAACAAATAATATTAGTAATATCCTTTTTATTTTCGTGTATTACATATGCTCAAGATGAAAATTTAGTTTTCCATTTTCAAGTTCAAAAAAACTTTTTAACCTCGGACTACGACTTAATTTTAGGTGGAAATATTGCATTGTGGAAAGAAATGAGTGACCCAAAACAATCAGCATTTAATCCTACATACATACCCGATGAAGATTATAAAAGAAAAGTCTTATTTAAAAACCTTAAATCTAAAGAAGTAATCAGTGAATATGATGTATTAGGTGCTCATTTTTTTGTAAAAGATTCTTTGCACAATATGACATGGACGTTAGTGGATAATGAAACCAAAAAAATATTAGGCTATGACTGTAAGAAAGCTAAAACAATTTTTCATGGCAGAGAATATGAAGTTTTTTATAGCGATGAAATAGCCATTAGTAATGGACCATGGAAGTTTGGCGGTTTACCTGGTATGATCCTTAAAGTTGTTGCCAAAAGCAATAAAGAAAATTATAATATGGAATGTTATAGTATAGAAAAACACAAACAAAACATACCATTAGAATTTACTAATTATTTAAAGAAGAACAAAAAAAAGAAGTTTCAGACTTGGGACGAATTTGTATTAGATTTTAATTCGTTTTTAGACCGATATGTAAAAAGTTTAAAATCTGAAGTAGAAGCAGACGGTGATAGTGGATTTACCTTACATTTCAGTGTAGATAATCATTTAGAGATTTTTTCAGAAAAGGTGCAAACTGATGGGATATTGCTTGAATTTTAGTTTATATGGATATGTTAATGGCAAGAGATTGTATTCATATTATATAATTTTTTTGTTACTAAATTTACTAATTGTTAATCTAAATACTGTTTATTCTCAAACATTGGATGTCTCAGTAACTGATAGTTATGGAAATAATATAAATTCTGTTATAATTACAACTAGGGAATTATCTGATAGCTCAAGAATTAAGGAATTTTTTGAACTAGAAAATGGAAAAGGAAAAATAAAATTAGCAGATACTTACCAAAATATAGTTATCAAATTTAAGAGTTATGGTTATTTTGATACTTCAAAAATTATTCAAACAATTGAAACTGATACTATATATTCCTTACAGGTGATATTAGAAGAGAAACCTCCTGTAAAACTTGATGACATAATCGTAGTAGCTAAAAAAAAACCCTTTAGAATTGTTAAAGATACTGTCTCTTTCAATGTTTCCGAATATTTAGACGGAAGCGAACAAAAAGTACAAGATGTCATAAAAAAATTACCTGGTGTTGAAGTCAATGAGCAATCGGGTGAGATAAAATACAAGGGAAAATCTATTGAAACTGTTACATTAGATGGTGATAATTTATTTGGATTTAACTATACTCTGGGTACAAAAAATATAAATTTGGATATAGTAGATCAAGTTGAAGCCATAGATAATTATGCTGAAAACCCGCTTTTAAAAGGAATAGAACAAGGTGGTAAGGTTTCATTAAACTTAAAATTGAAAAAAGGGAAATTGGATGTTTCGGGCAATTTAGACATTAGTACTGGTTGGTTTGATAATGACGAATTAGCTTTAAATTTAGGTTCGAATATTTTAGGAATAACTAAAACCTATAAATCTTTTGCAACCTTATCTTACAATAATGTTGGTGTTAATCAAACACCTTTTGATTATTTTGGGTTTAGTTTTAATGTTGAACAGCAGAAAGAACAAAACTATTTCGCTGAAAAAATAATACCCGAAACTCGTTTTTCAAATTTATTAGAAGACAGAAGAGCAAATATAAACAATCAGTTTTTTGGGAATTACAATGCTATTTTTAAAATTAGCCCTAAGTTAAATGTTAAAACAAATTTGTATTATTTGCAAGATAGAATAACCACAAATCAACTATTTCAAAATGATTTTCAGATAAATAATGATATTTTCACGACAACAGACAATACTTTCATCACCAAAAAACCACAACAATATCGTGGCGATTTGGAAATAAAATATAATACTTCAAAAACTTCTTTATTAGAATATAATCTAAGACTACGTCAAGAGAACATAGAAACACCTACAACTATAATTCAAAACCAAACCAATGAGTTTAATACATTTTTAAACACCGAAGATTTTTATTTTAAGCAAGATTTATTGTGGACAAAAAAGCTTTCCGATAAAAAGGCATTGCAACTTTCATTGTTTCATTCTTTTAATGATTTGCCACAAACTTTCTCGATAACACCTTCGCTTTTTGATGAAGATGCTTTAATGGATACACAAGAAAGTGAGTTTAAAAGAACATTTTTGGAAGGAAAAGCTACGTATCTAGGTTCAGGCAAAAGAGATAAATATACTTTTACTTTAGGTTCAAATTTTAATTACTCACCATTCCTTTCAAGACTCTTTAATTCAGAAGAAAACATTTCAGAAAACAATTTTGATTACACCCAAAGTAATATTTTTAACACAGGAGTTTACAATTTTAATCGAGGTAAATGGCAAATATCGCCGTCCTATTCCGTTAGGGTTTTAAATCAGAATTTAGAGCAAAACATAATAAATGAAGAGCTAAATCAAGATGATTTCATTTTTGAACCTGCTTTAAATCTAAAGTATAAATTGAATTCAGTTTCCTTTTTATCAGGAAATTTGGGCTATAACCAAAATACAAATGCCGAGCAGTTTTTTTTCTTAAATCAGGTGTTAATTAACAACAGAACGTCTATAAGCAATTTACCACGTTTAGAGTTACAAAACAGTCAAAGATACAGCCTGTTATATTTCAATAATGACTTGTATAATCAATTTCAACTTAATACAAATGTAAGTTACCAAAAGTCAACAGGTAACTTTTTTACTAATCAGAGTATAACAGAAACTACTACTCAAATAGAATATTTCTTTTTACCTCAAGATAACAGCAATTGGAATATGAATATGCAAATTTCAAAATATATCCCATTTACAGAATCTACACTTAAATTAACGAGTAATTACTCGCTTTCAAATTTCAGAAATATTGTAAACAATTCAGATTTAAGGCAAAACCAAAATCAATTTTTAAGCAATTCATTCTTTTGGAAAACCGCTTTTGAAATGCCTGTAAATTTTGAGAATACGTTTACTTATCAATATTCGGAATCAAAAAGCGAAAATCAATCTGCTTTTATTAATAAATCTTGGCAAAATACTTTTAAAGTCATTTTTAAACCAAGCAAAAAATGGTTCTTTATCATTTCATCGGACTATTACTTGCCAAACACAGAACAATCGGATGAGCAATTTTTCTTTTTAGATGCAACTATAAGACATAGACCAAAAAGCAAAAAATGGGGAGCGAGTTTCACAATGCGGAATATTACAAACGAAAATAATTTTGAGCAAGTACAGACGTCTGACATATCAACAACAATTTTTAGAAGTAATTTGCTGCCAAGATATTTTTTATTGAATTTAACCTGGAATTTTTAAACAAAATAAAATATTTTAACTACCGACTACTCCTCACTCGGCGCCAGCTCCACTACAAGCCCTTCTAAGTCTTCTGTAATGGGAATTTGGCAGCTCAACCGACTGTTGTCCTGGACATTAAAAGCTTCTGCCAGCATGGCTTCCTCGTCGTCTTCTTTTTCGGGAAGTTCGGTGTCCGACTGGATGTAACACTAGCAAGAGGCGCACATCGCCATTCCACCGCAAATTCCAATAGTGCCCTCAGGAGCGAGTTCGTAAGAACGAATCACTTCCATCAGGTTCATAGCCATATCTGTTTGCGCATCTACGTGGTGAGCAGTGCCTTCTCGATCTATAATGGTGATTTTTACATCCATTGTTTTAGCAATATTCAAATGATAAATTTATTTAATCCAAACTGATTTTCAGGTGATTGTAACCAGTTTTAAATGATAGTTAAACCATAGACCTCAAATGTCCCAAAGCTTTGGGCACTGTGAGGTTTTGTGTGTTTTTCAAAATTTTTAAAGTTAACAATTCTTACTTTGTAACTAAAAATTTAGTTTGTAAAAAGTTTTATTATAAACATCTGATAATAAATGAATTATTGATGTGTAGTCTTTAGATAACTGCCAAAACTTTACGGTTTAACCGCACCAAGTTTACGGTGAAACCGTAATTGTGAAAGAAATATTAAAGTTATCTTTAGTTAAACAAAAACGTTGTGCCAATGAGATAGCTATAAGATTTAAAAAAAGAGAAAGCTCCTGCCAGGCAGAAGCTTCTCCCGTAGAGGCATGAATACATACACTTCACTGCGAATTGCAAATGTATGGGTTTTCATGAGATGAGCAACTTCTTATGCAAGAAGTATAAAATATTCGGTATGATGATAAACTGCCAAATCAATTTTTTAAATCTTATTAAAATGAAAAATTTAAAGATAATTCCAGTTTTTTGCTTTTTAGCTTATAGTTTGATTTCCTGTGAAAAAAATGAAGTTAATATAGATGAGGCATTAACATTCAAAGATATTGAAGCTATTTTTGAAATGAAAGAACCATTTAGTATAAAAGCCAAAGAGACAATTCTTAACCGATATGGAAGCTTAGAAAATTATTTAGAAATTGTTGAAGAGAAAAGACAACAATTATATAATAAGAGGATAAACTCCGAATCTAACTCAATAGCGAAGGTTAGTTATAAAGTTAAATTAATATCCCCTGAATACCTTGATAAACTTACAATACATGTAAAAGATGATGAAACTATTTTAGATGTTGCAGAACAACAAGGTATTGATTTACCATATTCAGACAGAGCTGGTGCAAGTAGTACTTGTGCTGCTTTGCAGATGAGTGGCGTACCAGTTGACCAATCAGAACAGTCTTTCTTAGATGAAGATTTACTTGAAGCTGGCTATGTTTTGCTCTGTGTTGCTTACCCTAAATCAAGGTGTACCATGCTTACTCATCAAGAAGATACGATGTTTTAGTAAAATGAAAGGAGTGGTAATTATTATGACATTACTTGTACAAGTAATGTCATATTCTCAAATAAAAAAAGAAGAAAATATTTTAATAAGTGATTCAATCAGAAGATATATTATTAAAAATAAGGCGAAAATTGATTCTTTAAAAAAAATCAACTATATAAATAGAAAGTATGAATATCTAGATTCTACTTTCAAGATAACTATTTCAAGCAATAAATTTCAAACGATTATTGATAAAAGAATTAAAGAAGTCAAAAATTATAATGATTCTTTGATGGTAGTATTATTATATGAATTAAAAGACGATAACGCAGTTAATATAGCTTTTCATAGAATTTTATATTCATGGGAGAAAGTTGGGTTTCATATTTGGGAAACCCCTGAAAATGCAAAAAAAATTTCTAATGGCTTTGGAATCAATCATCCTTATGAATTTATGAATTATTTATATGACGAGAAAAAAGATATTTTAAAAGATTTTTTTTTAATGATGTTAACAGATAAACTTAAAGCCTATTTAAAAACAGATACATTTACTTTTGACAATAAACAATTATTAAAAACTCTATATAAGAATAATCCTAGGAGAATAAAATTGTATAAAAAATATGTCAAAAATAAAAGTATACACTCACACTAAATAATCGCAAGCATCTTGTAAATGAATATTTATCTCTTCGAAGTTTGTCATATTGAAGCTTATTGTCATGATAATTTAATGATGTGAAGCTGCAAACTTCGCCTGGCTGTAAAACCTTAATTATTGGTTATGATGCGAAGTTAAAATATCGTACATTTAGGAACAAAAGATTCTGTGATTGGAAAAAATGCGGCTATAAACTTTCCTGAGATTCCTCTTTAATTCACCCAGATATTTTTATTTTGACTACCGACTACTCACTACTCCTCACTTGGCGCCAATTCAACCACGAGGCCTTCTAAATCTTCTGTTATTGGAATCTGGCAGCTCAAGCGGCTGTTGTCCTGGACGTAAAAGGCTTCTGCCAGCATAGCTTCTTCTTCATCCTCTTTCTCTTGGAGTTCGGTATCCGACTGGACGTAACACTGGCAGGAGGCGCACATCGCCATTCCACCGCAAATTCCAATAGTGCCCTCAGGAGCGAGTTCGTAAGAACGAATCACTTCCATCAGGTTCATAGCCATATCTGTAGGGGCATCTACTTCATGAGCAGTACCTTCCCGATCTATAATTGTAATTTTTACATCCATTATGGTAGCGATATTCAAAGTGGCAAAACTATAGAATCGGAAGGGATTTACGGCTGACCTCAGTCAGTTTTAAATGAAGTTTATAAGTCTGCTAATAAATACTTTAATCAGCCAAAAGTTTAAATTTTCAAACTTTTTACATTTTAAGACCTCACAGGTTTTAAAACCTGTGAGGTCTTAAAATTATTTTATAAGAATAAAGGCCCTCTACCATTGACTATGACTAATTCTACTAATCAAAAAACGCCTTGCTTCATTATTGAAGCAAGGCGTTAAATATATTTAGGACCAACTTTAATCGATACTTCTAATTACAGACTTTGGCGCTTCTTTTTTAGTTCCATCAAAACCAGCAACACCACCAACGGTAGTATATTTTAAAACGTTGCGTTTTCCAGGATGGATTTTTGCAAAGGCGCTTTGGCACATCAAAGTTGCTTCATGAAATCCACAAAGAATTAATTTTAATTTACCAGGATACGTATTCACATCGCCAATGGCATAGATGCCAGGAATGTTGGTCTGGTAATCTAAAGTATTATCGACTTTAATGGCATTTTTTTCAATTTCTAAACCCCAGTCTGCAATAGGTCCGAGTTTTGGCGATAAACCAAATAATGGAATAAAGTAGTCAGTTTCTAAGGTATAATCCTCTTCTGGATTGTTATTTTTTCTAACCGAAACCGATTCAAGTTGACCATCACCGTGTACATCCACAATTTCTGCAGGGGTAATCAATTTAATCTTACCCATATCTTTGAGTTCTTTTACTCGATCTACAGACTCTAGTGCTCCTCTAAATTCATTTCTTCTATGGACCAGTGTCACGTCTGAAGCTACATCGGCTAAGAATATACTCCAATCGAGAGCTGAGTCACCACCACCAGCGATAACCACCGATTTATCTCTGAATTGTTCTGGATCTTTAACCATATAATTCACTCCTTTGTCTTCAAAATTTCCAATATTAGGAATTGGGGGTTTTCTTGGAACAAAGCTTCCCAGACCACCAGCAATAGCAACAATAGGGGCGTGGTGTTTAGTTCCCTGATCTGTGGTCACAATGAAACTGCCATCTTCCTGTTTTTCAATATGCTGAGCTTTTTCTCCGAGTGTAAATCCCGGTTGAAAGGATCTAATTTGTTCCATCAAATTATCAACTAGTTGTCCAGCTTTTACTTCTGGAAAGCCTGGAATGTCGTAGATGGGTTTTTTTGGATACAATTCGGATAATTGCCCGCCTGGTTGAGGAAGGGCGTCTATAATATGACACTTTAGTTTTAATAATCCTGCTTCAAATACAGCGAAAAGTCCTGTAGGTCCTGCTCCAATAATCAGAATATCAGTTTTGATCATATCAAAATCTATTAATTTTAAGGTCTTTTTATGCGAGTTGATCTGCTTTAATATTTATGACTTCCTTAATTTGAGGGGCGTGTTTTTTGATAGTCATTTCTACGCCAGATTTCAAAGTCATTTGGTTGACTGTGCAGTCTACACAGGTACCCATGAGTTGAACTTTGACTATAGAATCGTCTTCAATCGAAATGAGCTCGATGTCACCACCATCGCTTTTCAAAAAGGGGCGGATTTCATCAAGAGCGACTTCTACGGTTTGTCTTAATTCTTGTCCTGTCATCATAGTTATTTGTTTTTTACAGCGCTACAGCCAGCCATGGTTGTAATTTTGATAGCTTCTGTAGGCGGTAGATTTTTATTTCTGCTTACCACTTGCTGGACGGTGTTACGCGTTAACTCGGTAAAGGAGTCACTTAATGGTGTACCTTCCTGTAATGCTGCTGGTCTACCTACATCACCAGATTCTCTTAAACTTTGTACCAAAGGGATTTCGCCTAAAAAAGGGACTCCAATATCTTCAGATAGGTATTTTGCTCCCTTCTCTCCAAAAATATAATATTTATGATCTGGTAACTCAGCAGGAGTAAAGTAAGCCATATTTTCACAAATTCCTAATACGGGAACGTTGATACTTTCCTGTTGGAACATAGATACCGCTTTTTTAGCATCAGCTAAAGCTACATTTTGAGGTGTACTTACAATCACCGAACCTGTAATAGGCATAGACTGCATAATAGAAAGATGGATATCACCAGTACCTGGAGGTAAATCTACCAAAAGAAAGTCTAGCTCACCCCAATCGGCATCAAATATCATTTGGTTGAGTGCCTTAGCAGCCATAGGTCCTCTCCAAATTACAGCCTGATCGGGCTTAGTGAAAAACCCAATAGATAGCAGTTTAACCCCGTAATTCTCGATAGGCTTCATTTTGGACTTACCGTCTTTTTTTACTGAAAGTGGTTTTTCATTAGCAACGTCAAACATGATAGGGCCAGATGGACCGTAAATGTCTGCATCCAGCAATCCGACTTTAAATCCCATTTTAGATAAGGAAACAGCAAGATTGGCGGTCACAGTAGATTTTCCTACACCACCCTTTCCAGAGGCCACTGCAATAATGTTTTGAATACCAGGAATGGGTTTTCCTTTTATTTCATTTACGTTGCTCTTATTTTGTGGAGCTTCTACTGTTATTTTTACCTCAACTTTTGCTTTATTATAAACGTGCTCGTGGATGGCTTTCATGACATCTACTTCGGCCCGTTTTTTAATGTGCAAGGCTGGAGTTGAAAGTTTTAAATCAACGACAACTTCATCGCCAAACGTAACTATATTTTGTAAAGCTCCGCTTTCTACCATGTTTTGGCCTTCTCCAGCTACGCTTATCGTTTCTAAGGCTTTTTTTATCTCGTCTTTATTGAGTTTCATAAATGAATCTGATTCTATTAAGATTTAATCTAAATGCAAATATACAAGTTAATCCGCTATTTGCTTGTAATTGAATACGTTTTACAGGTATTCTTAGGGATAAATTAACGACTTCAGAGGGGGTTGACTATCAACTTTATAACACAAGTAAATTACACCCTCTAATATCACTTTGGTCAAATCTCCCCAGGATTTCAAATTCTTTAGAATTGATTTGCTTTCCTAAATCTTGTGTTGCAATAAATGGACAGGAGTCTACATTAGCCAAGTCGATGACATTTATTCCACCAGTTTTACCGTGTTCAAGATAAGTTAATGGATCCTCGGTATCTCTAATTAGAATTTTCATGTGAGAGGGGCATTCAAACCTGCTATGACCTTTTGAATAGGCCTGGGACAGCAGTTCTGTCATTCCATATTCGCTATGTATACGATTTACCCCGAACCCTTTTGCAAGAATTTTATGAAGTTCTTCGCGAATCATCTCCTTTCGTCTGCCCTTCATTCCACCGGTTTCCATAATTATTGTGTTTCTTAACTCAAAGGATTCTTTTTCTATTAAATCTAATAATGCAAAAGAAACGCCTATGAGCAGTATCTTATGGCCAGATTGATCTAATTTTTTTAAAGTTTTGGAGAGTTGTTCCAGATCGTCTAAGTAAAAACCACTCTCAGAAAATTCACTTTTTTTTATAAAATGATCGACCATATAAATCAAAGATGAGCCTTCTCGTTCAAGATACGAAGGGAGTAAGCCAAGAATAACATAGTCTTCTACTGGACCGTAGAACTCAGTAAATGTTTTTGTAAAGCTATCAATGTAGATAGATAAATCCCTAACATGATGTTTACTTTGCTTTTGACCGGTCGTCCCACTGCTTAAAAAAGTAACCTGAGGTGAGAATTTTCCTTTCTTTACCTCATGCGTTTTAAAAAATTCAATGGGTAAAAAGGGAATGTCCTTTATGGTCTTAACATCAGCTTTTTTAATTTTCAGATGGTCACAAAATTGCCGGTAAACCAGATTGGAATCATATTGCTCATGAAATAAAGACAAAGCCTTTTTTAAAAAGTTTATGTCTGATTTTATTTCTAATGAAGGCTTGGTATTCATAGTTTTCATTCAATTTCAAAAGTAATAAAAAAGCACCCTTATAAAAGGGTGCTAAGAACTAAAAAGAATGAAGATGAATTTATTCAATAATCACCTTTTTGGTTAGTGAAGAAGAGCCTTGTTTGATTTTTAATAAATAGACTCCTGCATTGAGATTTGAGACATCTATACGTTTTGAAGTATGTGTGTTAAGGACGCGTTGACCTAACATGTTGTATAAATCGATTTCAAATTCTCCCTCTATTGAACTTTCTATATATATAACTCCGTTAGATACAGGATTTGGAAATAATTTGAAGCTTGTAATATCAAAGATATTTGTATTTAGAGTGGTAGTATAGGTGCCGATTGGCCATGGATTTGTAGCAGAAGCTTGTGAGGTGTCATCATCATTTTCGTTTATACCGCTGAACGTCCAATTACCAACAACAAAAGCAGTCCCATCAGGCCCTGTGTTATTATTTCTATAAGCCCAACCATCAAGGTAATCCCAGGATTCTCCAGAACCATCCACATTAATATCTCCAAAAGTATCGATAATAGTTCCGTTTTGAAATAGTTCAATGGCATCGTCACCGTTGTTATTTGCAACACTTGAAACATAATCAGAATCAAAGCCGAAAAAGGTGTTGAAGTTTGGAGCCTCTGAGGAAATATAAATAAAATCTCCAGCTGTGGCAGTTGTTTCTGGAAAAGTAAATTCCTCTCCGTCTGTGCCATCACCATTGTTAGCACTTCCAACGCCAAACGTACTCATGTCTGAAATATCTCTAACCACATAAATTTCGATGACTTTAGGAGTTCCTCCAGATAAGGGTCCGTCAAACACTCCAGTGATGATCATATCGTTAGTTACCTCACCAAAAACGTTACCGCTCAATGTTCTAGTTTCTGTATCTGCACTTACAGATGACACCTCCAAAGTTCCAGAATAAGGGCCTTCAGCAAGTCCAGAAGCAAGTCTTACAAAAACAGTTTCAGAGGCATTTCCGCCGGTTTGGAGAATTTCAATATTATTGGAGAAGCCTGTACCAGATGTTAAAGAGACTTCAAACTCAGAAGGCACAGTAATATTAATATTATCGATTAAGAATTGACCTTCAACTATAAAGCTTACTTCTGTAGAAGGGCCTTCTCCAAGATCATAATTTAACCCTGAAATATCACCAGTTTGTACGTCTAGTTGAGGTGTTGCGGCTAAGACTTCTCCCGACACATTTATAACTTCTGTTACTCCACTAGAACTGGCAGTAACTTCTCCATTAAAATCTCCAGCAGATAAACCTGACTGCAACCTCACGAAAACTTCCGTTGAAGGAACTTCTCCATCGGTTTCTGCCAAATTGATAGCATTTGAAAAACTACCTTCAGAAGTAAGTGATACTTCAAAATTTGTTGGGGCTGTTACAGTAATATCCTCAGTTAAATTCAATCCTTGAACTGTAAAGGAACCCTCAGCATTCGTTGGATCAAAGTTACCCTCAAAATAAAATAAATTAGCGACATCTGCTCCTGTAACGATTGAAGCAGTTCCTCCTCCTGTAGGGCTGTAAGTTCCAAAAGGGACTAGTGTGCTAAACACTGTACCTGCGTTACAAAGTCCCTCACCATCAAGAAGATTGGGACCTCCAAATGCCCAATTCGCTGGGTTGAAGTTTCCTCCATTTGGTGTTGAACCATTTAGCCTGTAGGCATAGCTATCCAAATGATCCCAAGCAGTTCCCGATCCGTCTACACCGTCTTCGCCAAACCTGTCGATGATGGCATCTGTTGGATCATTAAGTTGAAATCCATCATTTCCATTTCCGTTGATAGATCCACTCACTATAAAATTGGTCGAAATTCCAAACTCTTGAAGTAAGATGTTCTCATCGTTAGTTACATACACAAAATCATCAGTAACACTTCCTAAGCCAGAAATATCAATAGTGGTGGTAAACCCTCCGCCATTGGACTGTCTTACAATATTCCAATCTGTAAAGTCAACGGTGCCGTCGACATAAATCTCCAAGGTTCTCCCATCAGCTCCAGGGCAAGTAGAGTCAATATAGCCTGTAATAATAGGAGATTGAGCGTAAGTCAATACAGTTATCAATAAGGATAACAACAATGTAATTTTTTTCATAATAAATTATTTAAAGTTTATTCAAAAATAAGAGAAAACTTTGAATTCTGTTAAGTCTTTGAGTTCGATATCAGTGTCTTAACCTTAACATAAACTTCTTTTTCCCAGAAGGATAGGCATTACCTAAGATTATGATTTTTGGAATTTTTCTGAATGTTAAGCCTGGATTAAACTTCTCTCAATCTATTAATCCACCTGTAATCTTTTGTTAACGGCTACATAACATCGAAGCTTGATTCTGCATGTAAGTTTGCTTCATCTTAAAAACTTTAAACATACTAAAATGAAAAAATTAATTTTATCTACAATTTTACTGACATCACTATTTCTAGTTTCATGTACTAGTGATGATGATGTACTTACTGGTCCAGCAGAAGGTGGTAATCCCGGTGAAGGAGAAACGTTTGTAGTTTCTGGCACTATTCAGGAAGATCAAACGTGGACTAAGAATACTGTATATGTTTTAGATGGAAAAGTTGTTGTAGATGGAGGTGCTACCTTAACCATCGAACCAGGAACTATAATAAAAGGGGCTGAAGGTGTTCAGACTCAGGCTTCTGCACTAATCATTGATAGAGATGCTACGCTAAATGCTAATGGAACTGCACAAGAACCAATTATTTTTACATCTATTTTAGATAACATACAAGCCGGACAAACAGTAAGCCCTAATTTGACTGTAAATGACAGGGGACTCTGGGGAGGTGTGATCGTTTTAGGAAATGCACCAAGTTCTTTTGAAGGTGATGCTACTGAGGAGTTAATTGAGGGTATTCCAGCGAATTCAGGTTTTGGACTCTATGGAGGTAGTGATTCAAACGATAGTTCTGGTAATATAGAATATATCTCTATTCGTCATGGTGGTGCTAATATTGGTGAGGGAAATGAAATCAATGGTTTGACTCTTGGTGGAGTTGGAGCAGGTACTACAATCAATCATATAGAAGTTATTGCTAACCTAGACGATGGTGTTGAGTTTTTTGGAGGAACTGTAGATGCTTCAAACATAATTGTATGGGGAGTTGGTGATGATTCCGTTGACATAGATCAGGCTTACAGTGGTACAATAAGCAATGTCGCTATCGTCATGAATAATGTATCAGACCATGGTTTAGAAATCGACGGGCCAGAAGGTTCTTTAAATGGTATGTATACACTTGAGAATGTGACTATTTTCTCAGACGATTCAGAGACAAACGCGAACTCAGGTAATAGAGAATTTGCTCAATTCCGATCTAGTGCCATGGGTATTAATAATAATATCTTATTAGTAGGAGGTCTTGAAACTTCAGACTTTACCTTGCAAGACAATCAAGGGGTGGCAGACAATTACAACGCAGAACAGTTGATGTTTTCAAACATTGAAATTGTACTTCCTGCTGGTGTAACAGATGTTGCTACTTTATTTACAGATGCTTCTGGGTTGACTTCGTTTCAAGATGATGCTAAAGGAACAAACGGTTTTGTAACTGTTGTTGAAGATACAAATTCAGCTAATACGGGGGCTAATTTGTCTGTTTTTGGATGGACCTGGGTCTCAGAAGCAGCATCTACTTTAGGGTTTTAGGTTGACGAAATAATTAAATTAAAAAGAATGGTATTGCCTGGTTTTATGACCGGGCAATACTAGTATTATAAATAGTAAGTTGATTTTTATGAATAAGTATTTGAAGTTTTTTTTATTAGGAGTTTTAGGATTAGGATTCCAGACACTAACTGCACAAAATGGCAAAATTGAAGGTAAAATTTTAGATGGTGAATTAGATGATGTTTTACCTTTTGCAAATGTGACAGTTCTTGGAACGAGTAAAGGGAGTACATCCGATTTTGATGGACTGTATTCTATTAGCCTGGAGCCTGGGGTCTATACAGTTACTTTTTCTTTTGTAGGCTATCAAGTGAAGGAGATTACAGAAGTGGTAATCAAAGAAAATGAAACAACACGTGTTGACGTTACACTAAACTCTGCAGCAGCAAGTCTACAGGAAGTTGTTATAACAACAACGGCAAGAAGAAATACGGAAGCTTCTGTACTAAATTTACAAAGAAAATCGGTAAAAGTTTCTGACGGGCTTTCACTTGAAGGCATGAAGAGAACTGGAGCTAGTAATGTCGCTGCTGCAGTAAAAAATATACCAGGCGTTTCTGTACAGGGAGGGAAATATGTATTTGTAAGAGGTCTTGGCGATCGTTACACGAAATCTATTTTGAATGGTATGGATATTCCTGGCTTAGACCCAGATAGAAATACGCTCCAGATGGATGTTATACCTTCTAATATTATTGAAAATATTATTGTTTCTAAAACTGCAACTGCAGATATGCCAGCAGATTTCACAGGAGGAGTAGTAGATATAGTTACTAAAGACTTTCCGTCAAGAGAAACCTACAGTTTAAGTGCAGGTGGAGCCTATAATTTTGACATGCATTTAAATTCAAACTACTTAGAGGGTAGCTCTTCCCCAACAGATTTTTTAGGCTATGATTATGGGGATAGAAACCTGCCCTTGGCAGAAAACTTAGAAATTCCTTCTCCCGTTGGAAATGGACTGAATAGCGATGGATTGAGCATTACTACCATAACTCAAGCTTTTGATAAGAAATTGGCAGCAGATCGAACCACAAGCCCTGCAAACTTCAATTTTAGTTTTTCTGCGGGCAATAGCTACGATGTGGGGGAGAAAGGCAATAAAATAGGCTATCTAGCTAATGTTTCTTACAGAAATACCACAGAGTACTTTGCAGATTTAGAACAAAACTTCTTTTTCAAACCTATTTCACTTTCTGAAACAGAATTAACACCCAACAGAACACAAACTGGGGATTTAGGTTCCAACAATGTATTGCTCAGTGGTCTTGCAGGTTTATCTTATAAAACCGAAAAATCTAAATACAGTTTTAATGTGCTGCATCTTCAAAATGGAGAGTCAAGAGCAGCTAAATTTAGAACATTTACTTTTATTCAGGATGATATCGAAGTCGTAAGGGATAATATTGAATATACCCAAAAATCTATCACTAACTTGAATCTTAATGGTTCTCACGTTAACGAAGACGCATCCTGGGAGATAGATTGGGCATTGTCCCCAAGTTTCTCTAATATTAAGGATAAAGATGTAAGGGTAACACCTTTTGAAGTAATTGGAGAAAACCAGTTTTCTATTCGTCCTAGTACAGCTGGTGCACCACAGCGTTTGTGGAGAGATTTGGAGGAAATTAACCTTGCTGGTAAAATAGATTTTACTAAAAAGCATGAGGTGTTGGGTAAAAGTGCAAATCTGAAGTTTGGTTCAGCATATACCTATAAAGCACGTGACTTTAGAATTAATAACTACAATATGCTTATCAAAGGGAGTTCTGCAATTTCTATTGATGGTGACGCAGACAACCTTTTACTGGATGAAAATATCTGGCGTTCATCTACTAATAGTGGAACCTATATCCAGGGTAATTTTGAACCTGCTAACAATTTTGAGTCAAACTCTACAGTTGCTGCAGTTTATGCTTCAGAAGAATTCAAAATCTCAGAAAAGCTGAAAAGTGTAATAGGCTTAAGGTTTGAAAATTATCAATTGAATTACACTGGTGTAAATAACCAGGGCACATTAGATCTTAATGATGAGCAAATTCTGGATAAAGCAGATTTATTCCCTTCGGCTAACTTTATCTATGCTGTGAATGATAATACCAACTTAAGAGCTTCATATTATGAGACAACAGCAAGACCATCTTTTAAGGAAGCTTCCATTGCTCAAATTTTTGACCCGCTAAGTGATATTACGTTTATCGGTAACATTGACATTCAACCCTCATATATTAGTAACTTTGATTTTAGATATGAACGCTACGGAGACAACGGTCAGCTTTTTGCTGTAAGTGCATTTTATAAAAAATTCACAGATCCTATAGAGCTGGTTGCCTTCCCGGAAGCTCCAAACAATTTACAACCCCAAAATGTAAATTCAGCTGATGTGTATGGTGTTGAACTTGAAATCAGAAAAAACTTTGGTTTCCTTTCAGAAGACCTTAGCAAGTTTAGTGTCAATGCCAATTTTTCTGTGATTGAGTCAGTTGTTAAAATGTCTCAGCAAGAATTTGAATCTAGACAACTTGCAGCAAGAGATGGCGAAACCATCGACGACGAAAGAGATTTGCAGGGGCAGTCTCCATACCTTATCAATATAGGATTACGATATGATGACAATGAGAAGGGCTGGCAAGGTGGTCTGTTCTATAATGTACAGGGTGAAACTTTAGAGGTGGTAGGTATTCGTAATGTTCCTGATGCTTTCACTCAACCCTTTCACAATCTAAATTTTAGAATCTCTAAAGCTTTTGGAGAAGATAAGCAGTCCTCTATCAATTTTGGATTCAGTAACTTATTAAACGATGTTATTGAAACTAATTATAACTCTTTTCAGGCAGATTCCAGAATTTATTCCCGAAGAGATCCTGGTCAGCAGATTTCTTTAGGCTACTCCTATAGTTTTTAAATAGTTTTGATATTAGCCAAAAAGCTGTTCTGACTAGAGCAGCTTTTTTTGTATCTATTCTTAACTTTTAGCTAATATTCAATTCCCTAAATTTGTCATTATCAAAACTAAAACTTCATGAAAAAATCAGACATCACTATTCTCGTTGTGGATGATGATCCAGATATCTTAGAGATTTTAAATTATAATTTGAGCGCCGAAGGTTATAAAGTGATCACTGCAGAGAATGGAGCTGAGGGGGTAAAAAAAGCCAAGAAGAAAAACCCTCATCTCGTAATTTTGGATGTGATGATGCCCGAGATGGACGGTATTGAAGCCTGTGAAAAAATCAGAGAAACCAAAGGCCTGGAAAATACGATCATTACATTTTTAACCGCTAGAGGTGAAGATTATTCTCAGGTAGCTGGATTTGATGCTGGAGCAGATGATTATATTACAAAGCCAGTTAAGCCTAAAGTCTTAATGAGTAAAGTAAAAGCTTTATTAAGACGGTTTAAGGCGAACTCACCAGAAAAAAATATTGTAGAGATTGGTGACATCATCATCAATCGTGATGAGTATAAAATTTACAATCACGGGACAGAAATGAACTTGCCTCGAAAAGAATTTGAATTATTATCTTTACTTACTTCTGAGCCCAATAAAGTCTTTAAAAGAGATGATATCCTCAATACGGTTTGGGGGAATGAAGTAGTTGTAGGAGGGAGGACTATTGATGTCCACATTCGAAAATTAAGAGAAAAATTAGGCGACGCTAAGTTTAAGACCGTTAAAGGTGTCGGTTATAAGTTTGTACATGAATGAGTACTAAGTTTAAAAGATCCTATAAGTTTGCCCTCAAGACGTCTACTTATATCACAATTTTACTAACGGGTCTTATTGCCCTTTATGAATACATACAACTCGAAGTCAATTTGCCTTCCATTTTGGTTTTTGCGCTGATCTGTTTTGTGTTTTCTTTTTTCATCATTCAACTGAGAATAGAATTTTTTATTTACAAAAGGGTGAAGTCCATCTACGATAGTGTTTCTATTTTAGACCAATCCAGCTTAACAGGTCAAAGAACAACCTCCGATATGAAGACCTTAACCGAGGAAGTCGAGCGTTTTGCAAAAGGTAAAAAACTGGAAATTGAATCCTTAAAAGTAAGAGAGAATTACAGAAAAGAATTTATCGGTAATGTTTCTCATGAATTGAAAACCCCTTTATTTACTGTGCAAGGTTATATTCTCACCCTTTTAGATGGTGCTATTAAAGATAAAAAAGTAAGAAAAAAATACCTTAATAGAGCCAGCAAGGGTGTGGATAGATTGATTTACATTGTTAAAGATCTGGATATGATCACCAAGTTGGAAACTGGTGATCTCAACTTGTATATTGAAAGTTTTGACTTGGTGGAGCTGGTAGAAAGTGTTTTTGATCTTCTGGAGATGAAATCTGCTAAAAAAGAAATCAGCCTGAGTTTTGATAAGGACTATCCGCCGATTTACGTCGATGGCGATAAGGAAAGAATACAGCAAGTAGTTACCAACTTGATTGTAAACTCCATTAAATACGGCAAAAAAGGCGGAACCTCTGAAATAAGCTTCGAAGAGTTGAAGGATTCTAAAATCATGCTTCGAGTCACCGATAATGGTGAAGGCATTGAGAAGGAGCATATCCCAAGATTATTTGAGCGTTTCTTTAGAGTAGATAAAACAGGCTCCAGGAGAGAAGGGGGCTCTGGATTAGGTCTTTCTATTGTAAAACACATCATAGAGGCCCATAATGAACAAATTTCGGTAGATAGTGTATTTGGAATTGGAAGTGAATTTGCTTTTACACTTCCAAAAGCTCAGGATATTGAGGTGGAGGAAACCTAGTGAACTTACTAGATTTAAAACCTGAATATAATTCACTTTTTCTAAGGTCCTTATTTGTAAAATCTTTCTGAGGACAGAAAGGGGCAATCTTCATCTGCTCCAGGCGCTTTGCTAGATAAATCTGTTCTCCCTGATGAGGAGTAGGGATAAAAAAGGCTTTTTTACCCAGGCAAGCTAAATCCATCACTGAGGAATAACCAGACCTGCAGATCACTAGTCGAGATTGATTGATCAGAGAATTAAGCTCTTCTGATTTTAAATGATTGTATATCTTAAGGTTTGGTGTGCTTTCAAGGCTGTCTTTTTCGTAAACACCTCTTATCAATACGCAGGACTTAGAACCGAGTGTTTTGAAAAGGCGAATCAATTGGTTTTCCAATTGAGTTCTTAAAGGCTCAGGGCCTGAGATGATCGCCAGATAGTCTATAGTTTTGTCTTTTTCCTCCTTTTTAAATCGACTTAAAATACCAACCTTGATCACAGGAACTTTAACCTGACTAGACTTGCTTAATACTCCGCTGAGATTTTGTTCATTGAGTGTATCAGGTACCCAAACTTCTGCAAATCGATTGAGTTGCTTGGCATTAAAATAAGAAGAAGTGAATGAAAACAATCCAGCCTTGAACTGAAGTTGATGACAGATGATAACCGACTTTACTGAAGGTGAAAAGGCTCCAAATCTATGGTCAGAAATGATGAGGTCTACTCCATGTTTTTGGACGTAATCCTCTACAAGTTGTTCATCTTTAAGTGCCCGCTTTTGTAATCCGAAACCTTGAAGCACCAATTTTAAATAAAAAAACAAGCCAGATTTTGAATAACTTACCGTGCTGGAGTTTAATTCCAGTGTACTCAGCGTTGGGAACTCATCTTTCAAAAGACTTAATGCATTGCCATCCGAAGCTATACTGACTTTACATCCAAGTTTTAAACAATGGGCTATAACAGGCACACACCTGCTAGCATGGCCTAAACCCCAGTTGAGTGGTGAGACGAGAACGTGAGTTGGTAATGCCAATTAGGTAAGTTTTGCTTATCCGTAAATTTAGTTAATTTTACACGAAATTTTCAGTAAAAGTGGGGAGTAAAAACAAATTAAAGCGATTCAAAGACAACGAAATTTTTGATAATGTAGTTCAGCCTACTCGATCTGAAATTGTTGATCAAACCTATCCGTATAAAGGCCGTTGGAAACAGGATTTTTTCAAAAATGATAATCCTCTAGTTTTAGAGCTTGGCTGTGGTAAGGGCGAATATACGGTTGGCCTCGCTAAACGAAATCCAGACTGTAATTATTTAGGAATAGACATTAAAGGAGCTCGGTTTTGGAGAGGAGCCAAAACGGCTCTGGAAGATGATATGCCCAATGCAGGTTTTCTGAGAACACAAATAGAGCTGGTAGATCAGATATTTGCCCCAGGAGAAGTCGATGAAATCTGGATCACATTTCCAGACCCTCAAATTAAATGGAAGCGAACAAAACATAGAATGACAAATCCTAAGTTTCTGGATAAGTACAAACGGATCTTAACTCCTGGAGGGCTTATTCATTTAAAAACGGATAGCGAATTTATGCATGGTTACACCTTAGGCATACTTGAAGGCTTAGGACATGATATTATTTACGCCCATCATGATATTTATGTAAATCATGAGGCTCCAGAGGAGGTAGTTGGTATTCAGACCTTTTACGAACAGCAATATCTGGATCAAAAAAAATCGATTACCTATTTGAAATTCAGACTTAAGGACTAAAATTTGGAAGAGCTACAAGTTTATTTACTTACTTACTTTGCTGCTTTTGTTGGTGTGGTCCCTCCCGGACTTGTGAATATGAGTGTGGCTAAAGCCTGTTTAGAAAAAGGGAGGCGTAATGGCGTTTTAATGGCCTTTGGAGCTTCATTGGTCGTTCTTTTTCAAGCTCTGGTCGCCATCCTTATTTCAAAATATATTTTTTCAAATCCTTATGTTAAGGATATGTTCCTGCAAACTGGAATTGTTATCCTTATTTTGATGTTCATTTACTTTCTCCTATCGGCCAACAAAAAGAAGACTCAGCAAAATCTTAAAAAGCGTGCAGGAACCAAGAGCTTTTTTACGGGTATTTTAGTTTCCGCCTTAAATATTTTTCCAATTCCTTACTTCGTGTTAATCGGTACATTGCTGAGTAACAATTTCGACGTAAAATTCACTTTGTATAATGATATCATCTTTGCCTTAAGTGCTGCGCTGGGAACCTTAACGACCTTGTATCTTTACATCGTATTCATTATGAAAATAGATGGAAAAACAGAAGTGTTTAAAAAATATTCCAACTATTTCATGGCTGTTTTAATGCTCATACTCATTATTATCACCTGGGTGCGACTCTCCAAAACCTAAGTTATGTCAAATTCAGATTTTTTTGATAGAGTTTATAAAGTGGTGGAACAAATTCCAGAGGGAAGAGTAACCAGTTATGGGGCTATTGCAAAAGCCATAGGTGCAGCAAAGAGTTCCAGAACCGTGGGCTATGCTATGAATGCTTGCGTAAAATTAGACCGCGATTTACCCGCTCATCGGGTCGTGAATAGAAATGGTGTTCTAACCGGTAAACACCATTTCCCAGGTCAGGATACTATGCAGCGGCTTTTGGAAGAAGAAGGCTTAGTGATTAAAAATGACCAAATTCAAAATTTTAAAACTATCTTTTGGGAGCCCCCTGTGAGTCAGGGTTTTAAACTTTAACACCAACTTTAATAAAACTTTAGCGTCTTTAGGCCCTTGAAATGATGTGAAATGTAAACAATTCTTCTATATTTGTCTCAGGATGAAGTTTTTCATAATAGATTGGTTAATTAGCAAAGCCTCGGATTCATAACCGAGGCTTTGTGTTTTTATAAACTTTTATCTCTTCTAGGACTTTTTTCACTTTCCTTTAAAATATTTCTGTAAAGCTTTAGTTTTACACACATGAGGCCTTATCTCCTTCTTGTTATTTTATGCGTTGTCGCCCTTCAACTTAAGGCTCAATCTGGTATAGTTAACAAAACAGTAGCAATTCAGGACACTATTCAACTCGAAAAGGTAAGCATCAGCCCATTTCAATTTAAATTACAAAGCACCGACAGTGTTGAAATTACTTCTGATTCTTATCAGATAGATTATGCAACTTCACAGCTCATACCCTTCGCAGAATTGAAATCAGGGAGAGATAGCCTTATTGTGACCTATCAAAAATACCCAGAGTTTCTTACTAAAACTTATCAGGCCCTCGATGATAAATTAATTATCGATACAGACAGTCAGGTGGAAAACTTATACGAGCTTCAGCAGAAGCGTCAGCCTAGTAATTTTGTGCCTTTTGCTGGTTTGAATACCAGTGGAAGTATCTCTAGAGCAATAAGTGTAGGAAATAATCAAAATGCGGTGGTAAGGTCTGAGCTTGACTTGCAGATTTCTGGTAAATTGTCTGATAAAGTGACTTTAAGAGCCTCTATACAAGATGATAATGCCCCAACACAATCTGGAGGTTACACTCAGCAATTAGATGAGTTCGATCAAATTTTTATTGAATTGGAGTCAGAGAAATGGAGAATTAGAGCAGGTGATATCGATCTTATAGAAAATGAATCTTTTTTTGCCTCTTACACCAAACGTGTACAGGGCTTACTTTTGTCTGCAGATGTTGGAAATGAAGAGCGACAGGCTGAGATCTATGCAGCCGGAGCTTTGGTGAGAGGTGTATTTACTAGGAGTGAGCTGACAGCTCAGGAAGGCAATCAAGGACCTTATAAACTCGTAGGGCAAAATGGCGAACTCTTTGTTTTAATTGTTTCTGGAAGTGAGGCTGTATTTGTAAACGGTAGACAACTAACTCGTGGTGAGAACGAAGATTACCTCATTGACTATAATGCTGGAGAACTAATTTTTAATTCTACTTTCCCTATCACTTCAGAAATGAGAATTGTGGTAGAGTATCAAGTATCTGACAGAAACTACTCTAGAATTGTAGCGACCTCTGGTTCAAGATACCGATCGGAATCTCTTCAACTTAATGGGTTTCTTTATAATGAAAATGACCTGAAAAATCAACCACTTCAACAAAGTCTTACAGATGAACAAGTCGATGTCCTGGAAGAGGCAGGGGATAATCAAGAAAACATGTTTGCTCCAAGTGCTGTACCTGCAGAATTTTCTGAAAATAGAATTTTATATGAAAAGGAATTTATTGATGGCAGAGAAATCTTTGTATTTTCCAATGATCCTGAAGCAGAACTTTTTAACGTGAGATTTTCTAATTTAGGTCCTAATCAAGGGAATTATATTCTTTCTAGCCGAGACGCTATCGCTAATATTTATGAATACGTTTCACCCGTGGATGGCATTCCTCAAGGTAATTTTGAACCCGTTATAAGGTTATTTGCTCCAACCAAATTACAAATTGCCATGTTGAACGGCGTTTACTCTCCTTCTGAAAAGACAACAGTCCAATTTGAAGTAGCCGCCAGTAATAATGATGATAATCTTTTTTCCTCTTTAGACCAGGGAGATAATAGAGGGCTGGCAACACAATTATCTGCGAACCAAACCCTTTATGCTTCAAAAGAAACACAGCAACTTGATGTTTACGCAAATTTCAATTTTATAGAAGATTCCTACACTAGTGTGGAAAGGTTGTACAATGTTGAGTTTACCAGAGATTGGAACTTATTTAATCCCTCAGGTGATCAGTTATTTCTAGACACGGGTTTAGATTTTAGGTCCAATCTTAAAAGCCTCGCTCAGTATCGATTTCAGCGCTTAGCCTACACCAATGATTTTGAAGGACAAAAACATGTGGTTAGTGTGAGGCAAGTTCAGGATAAGTTTAAAATTGACGCAAATGCAAGTTATCTTGACAGTGATTCTCCCTTACTGTCCTCAAAATTTGCAAGAGCCAATTTCTCTGGTATTTATGATTTTGACAAGCTCTGGTCTGGCTTGAGGTTCGATATGGAAGATAACCAGGAAAAATTGGTAGAGACCGATGAATTTACCCAAAATACTCAACGATTTTCGAGTTATGAAGTTTTCTCTGGAACTGGAGATTCTACCAATGTTTATGTTGAAATTGGATACCGATACCGACAAAACGATAGTTTAAGAGACAACAGGCTTCAACGTGTTAATAGGTCTAATAATTATTTTGTTCGATCACAGCTTATCAATACAAAAGATTCCAAGTTACGATTATTTGCTAACCTTAGGAATTTAGAATTTGAAGAAAATGAAAGAAATAACGAACAAAATTTAAACTCCAGAGTCACCTATTCTCAAAATCTGTTTGACCGCTTAATTAATTCTACAACGACTTATGAAACCAATAGTGGGAGTATAGCCCAGCAAGAATTTACTTATGTGGAGGTTGAGCCAGGACAAGGTCAATTTACCTGGATAGATTACAACCAAAATGGAGTTCAGGAATTAAATGAATTCGAAATTGCTCAATTTCAGGATGAAGGTCAGTTTGTAAGAATCTTGCTTCCTAATCAAACTTTTGTGAGGACCAATCAAACTCGATTCAGCCAGCAAATGACACTCAACTTTAATAGATGGCAAAATGAATCTGGAATTAAAAAAATAGCTTCTAAGTTTTATAATCAAACCTCACTGGTATTAGATCGGCAATTGGCTAAAGATGGAAATCGACTAAATCTGAATCCTTTTGGGGGAAATGATGATGATGTACTTGGAGAGAATACAAGTTTTAGAAATATCTTATTTTTTAATCGGGGTAAGCAGCGCTGGACGACATCCTATAATTTCACAAATAATACCACTAGAAACTTAAGCTTACTGGGGCTACAGGAAAACTCGAGCTTGTTACACGAACTGAAGTTACTTCATAAATTTCAGGAAAGCTGGCTGGCTACGATCACTCAAAATTTGAATACTGCCGAAAGCTTTTCAGATCGATTTGAAAATAGAAATTTTAATATTGAGGGTTTTTTATTTAACCCTAAACTTTCTTATCTGCTGGGTGATAAACGCTTTGACGTATTTTATGAACTAGCTGAAAAAGAAAACCAGATAGGAGAGCAGGAAGCTTTAAACCAACAGACGTTTGGGCTTTCTTTCACCCTTAATAATGCTCAAAAGTACAGCATCAATGGTGAAGTCAATTTCATTCAAAATGAGTTTGAAGGCAGCACTTTTTCCCCTGTAGCCTATCAAATGCTGGAAGGTTTACTTCCCAATGAAAATTTTACCTGGTCCCTTTTTTTACAAAAGAAGATCACAGACTTTTTGGATTTAAATTTGACCTATTTCGGACGAAAAAGCGAAAACTTAAATGCCGTACATACAGGAAGTGTTCAGCTAAGAGCTTTTTTCTAACCTTTAGAAACCTTTAGTTTCATCCCCGGTTGAAGCTGATTATTTTTTAAATCATTGAGTGATTTAATATCTTCAATCGTGAGACCTGGAAATTTTCTGGATATGGTCCATAATGAATCTCCTGGTTTTACTCTATAGAAATCTACGTCTTGTGCAGTATTGGTCTTTGCGCTGCTCTTCGATTTCTTACGAGGTGAAGATTCCACTACAGCAGTAGCTTTTCTTGGATATACGGTTAAACGTTGACCTATTTTTAGGTTATTACTTCTCAAATTGTTCCATCCTCTTAGCTGGCTTATCCTTACTCCAAATTTCTCAGCAATACGACCTAAGTAATCACCAGATTTCACGTAATAGTTGATTTTGTCGGAAGCTTTATAATACTTAGGAAGAGGTTCTTCAGCATTTGCAATTTGATCTTCAGCGTAACCATAAATCTCATCTTCATTGGCTACAAATAGTCCTGATTTGGCATAAGGTAGTCTAATGTAATAGGACTTATCCTTTTCAAAAGGAATAATACCGAGTTTGTAACTAGGATTTAAAAACTCTAAAAGCTCTTTGTTGGTTTGTGTGACCTCAGCAATGTGATCTAACGTGATGAGCTGCTTTACTTTTATAGTGTCTGTACCGTAATAGGTCGACCTAGGTTGTTGAGGTTGAAAGTTATGTTCCTCGGCATATTCATATAGATATAACATAGCCTGGAAAGATGGAACATAACCTGCCGTTTCCCTTGGTAAATATCTTCTCAATTTCCAGTAGTTAGTCTCTCCTCCGCTTCGTCTTATCGCTTTAGAAACATTTCCAGGTCCAGAATTATAGGCCGCTAAAGCCAGATCCCAGTCATCAAACATAGTGTAAAGCGCTTTTAGATATTTTGCAGCCGCTTCAGTAGATGCCACCGGGTCCATACGCTCGTCTACATAGCTACTCACGTCCAAATCATACATTTTTCCAGTAGGATACATGAATTGCCATAACCCAGTAGCACCTACTCTGGATTTCGCTCTTGGGTTTAAGGCAGATTCAACTAGAGCTAGATATTTCATCTCCAAAGGAATATCGTATTTGTCAAAAGTCGCTTCAAACATGGGAAAGTAAAATTTACTTAAGCCCATCAAACGTTCAGTGCCTTGTTTTTCACGTTTTAGGAAATAGCCGATGACGCTTTCTAAACTTTCGTTATACTCAATATTAAAAGGTGTCTTTGAGTTCAAAATAGCCAATCTTTCCTTGAGTAACTCCGTAGGAAGTTCTGTTACCACCCTTTCCGCGGATAAACTGTCTTTAATGACCGTTTCCATATGTTTGGAATACATCTGATCTGCAAGCTGAGTTCTCCATACCGAATCCAATTCCATAGATCTTACATAATCCTCCAGGATCAATTCTAGGGAGTCACCCACAACTTTATGAAATTCAATCTTATTAGTGCTATGGTTTTGAGGTGTTTCAGCTGGGCTTTGTGCAGTTGAAATGCTAATGCAACCCATAAAAAGTAAGGTATAACAAAAAGAATTGAAAGTCATAAATTGAAAAATTTAGAGAATTCAAATGTACTTTGAAAAAGTGTAATTATAGATTAAAACTTAAATCCGCATTAAAATATTGTTCAATCTGAATGCTAATTCTGATAGGATTGTATTTTTAGCACAAATTTAAAATCTATGGCTGAATTTCATACTCTTTCTGTTCAAAAGATCAATAGACAAACCGACAAAGCGGTCAATATCATTTTTAAGGTACCTTCTGAATTAGCTTCAGAATACAGCTTTAAAGCCGGACAATACTTAAGCTTAGAAACCAATATTAATGGTGAAGATGTGAGACGTTCCTATTCTATTTCATCACAAGAGGGTGAATCCTTAGGAATAGTCGTAAAGGCCATTCCTGATGGAAAATTTTCCAATTACGCCAACTCAGAATTGAAAGAAGGAGATGATCTCCAGGTACATCCTGCAGAAGGTAAATTCATTTTGCCTGAAAGTTTTGATAATAAAACCTTTGTAGCCTTTGCAGCTGGTAGTGGTATCACCCCAGTTATGTCGATGATAAGCACTGTCCTTTCACAGTCAGATTCTGCTAAGTTTGTCTTAGCGTATGGAAATAAATCTCCGGAACAAACCATATTTCTACAGGAACTATTGAGTTTGCAGAAGGATTTTCCAGAGCGATTTTTTATTGAATTCATTTATTCTGAAACACAAGAAGACGATGCTAAGTTTGGAAGAATCGATAAAGGCACAGTCAATTATGTCATCAAGAATAAATATGATGGTTTTGATTTTTCTGAATATTACATCTGTGGTCCCGAAGCTATGATAGATACCGTAAAGCAGACACTCAAGGATGCTGGTATTGCTGAAGATAAGGTAAAGTATGAATTATTTTTTTCTAAGGAAGAAGGCGAAGTAGAAGCTTCTACAGATGGAAAAACCAAGCTTACAGTCATCGTTGACGATGAAGAGTTTGAATTGTCTATGGATCAAAACGACGTGATCTTGGATGCGGTCCTAGCAGAAGATATTGATGCGCCTTATTCTTGCCAAGGCGGTATTTGCAGCTCCTGTGTTGCTAAAATTACAGAAGGAACTGCCGAAATGCGAAAGAATCAAATTCTTACCGATGATGAATTAGAAGAAGGCCTGGTCTTAACCTGCCAGGCACAACCAACGTCAGCTAAAGTGGTGGTGGATTACGATGATATCTAATCGTTTTCAATATTCTTCAGTTGAATATTCAGGGACTTAACACTGATTTGAATCTCGATAATAGATAATATTAGAGAGACCATTAATAAAACCAAAGACACTCCAAAAATAATGCTACCTAAGGTTTGCCAGGTTTCGTAAATCGCAAACATACTTACCACACAAAGTAAGAGTGAAACGATACCGAAGAATCGCATGTTTTTAATTAAAGTCACTCTCTTTTTCAAATTAGAAATCTGTGCTTTAATATTGGTATCTGGCTCTTACTGGTACTTACGATGTAAATTCCTTATGAGTCCAGCAATGGTTAAAAACCGGTTAGTATAGGCCAATAATAACAGTGATATGGCGGGAAAAAGTAATGCAGGGGTAGTGAGTGATACCTCCATAAATTTTAAATTTATAATGAATTACGGTGATGAGGATTCAATTTTTATCTTCATTCCTATTGGTTGATGAACGAATTTGATCAGAATTAATCTTAATTCAAAATCGCTCTAAGTGCTACAGGTGAAAGGTATCTAAAATACCTGGCTTCTATCTCAAAGTTTTCATTTAAGAGGATAATTGCCGGTAAAGAAAAGGGCTGTTGTTCTCGAGAAGCCAAAAGCAAAGGAATCTGGTGCGTAGGTGTTCGCGTTTTGCCTAGTTGCTGGTTAAAAAAAGTTTTACCACCAAAACGTATAGTATCTTTTGTTTCCACATCCATTTTTACGGCGTAAAAGTTTTGATTGAGGAGTCTTATGATTTCAGGATCTTCAAAAGCGGCTTGATCCATTTTTTTGCAATAGACACACCACTCAGCGTAAAAATCTATAAACACTTTTTTAGGTTGTTTCATAAGTGAATCTTCCAACTGCTCAAAGCTCAACCACTTGACTTGGTTTTTTTCCTGAGCATAGGACTGTAATCCAAGTACTAAAAAAATACAGAAATATATGAAAGTCGATTTTATCATAAATAAAAGCCGAAGGTCGTAATGGTTTATGGATTTTGAATTAGGCTTTACTAAGATACAATCTTCGGCTAGCTTACTAAATTAGTTTAATGAAATTTACCAAATTTGATACCGATAAAAAACGTTCTGGGCAGGTTAGGACCATAAACATAATCTGAATCTCGTCCTGCTCCCGTATCAAAATCATCTTGAAAACTGTTAAACATATTTCTTACTCCTCCAGATAGGGTTACCATGAAGTCATCATTAAAATCATAGTGGGTTTCGAGTTTAAGATTCAAGTCCAAAAAGGGATCAACATTATTTAATTGAAGAAAGCCTGTGTCGCTAATTACAAGAGGCACCACCATTTCCCCTGTATAGGTCCCAGTGAGATCAACATTAAATTTCTCGCTAGGCAACCAGGTAGCGTTAAGGTAGCCGTAAAGATCGGGAACGCGCACAAATTCATCAATGACAATATCAGACTCTCCTGGAGCACCTAGGCTTTCAAAAAGAACTTGAGGGTTCTCAAATTCTGTTTTTTGGAGTGTGCCTCCCAACTGAAATCTCCATTCTGGATTAGGAGAGACTCCAAATTCAAAATTTGTTCCAAAGACATTGGAGCTTTCTCCATTTCTCACTTCTTCTAGAATAGAACCATTAGGCAAGACTGCTCCGGTACTCACAATGGTGAACGGATCTTCCAGAGCCGTGTAGAATCCTTCAAGGAGAAAGTCGAGTTGAAGTAAATTTTGAGTTTTGGAATAATTGATAGATCCTGTAAAGGCGTTAGAAAATTCAGAATCAAGCTCATCAGATAAGATGACAAACTGCTGCTCACCACCCACACTCGAAATGTGCAAGTCTTCATTGAAGGCCTGCGGAGCTCTAAAACCCCGAGCGTAACCACCACGTAGCCTTAATTCTTCTGTGAGTAAATAAGACAGTGTTAATCGGGGAGAAAGAGCGGTCTGACTTACGTCAACATTACGTCTGATGCCTCCGATGGTATAATCACCATCAACGGTTACATTGTCTAAACGTGAACCCACCAAAGCTGTAAACCGATCGGTTGGCTTCCATTCATACTGAGCGTAGGCACCTGCAGAATTTACACTTTGATCGATTAGTCTATTATAGCCAGGGATGTTATCTTCAGTGGTGGTAATATTGTATTCTGCTCCAGCAGTAAACACATCATTGTTTTTGAAATTTTTAGTGTATTGGGCTCCATTCACCCAGGCTAGATCCTGTGTGTTTCCAAAAGCATTATTAGCGACAATACTGTCTTGTCTGGTTCTTGCGCCACCCAAACCGCCGTAGTAACTATCTCTGTTGGTGTAGGAAGCAGAGGTGTAAACTTGAAATTTGTTTGTAAAATCTTTGCTATTGATTTCGTAATCGAGTCCGCCGATAAAGGTATCGTGATCCAATTCTTCCGTGATATCGGTAAATTGCGGGGCGAGGTCAAGTCGATCACCTCCTCGTCTATATTCTCTTATCGCATTTAAATTTAAAGAAATTCTGCTACGTTCGTTGGGTTTAAAGAAAGCATTTCCACCCACAGTCGTATTCCTTAGTTCAACGATTTCTGTAAATCCATCATCGTTGGCATCATAGGATTCTCTATTTCTGTATGTTCCATAAATGGTGACACCAGACTTAAGATCATCGGCCACACTGGAAGTGTTGAAGGTCACGTTTCGATCTAGAGCATCTCCATCAATGATAGCAAGATTACTACCTACCTCCCAGGTGTTGATAACGGGGTCTTTGGTAATGATATTGACTGTTCCTGCAATCGCATTGGATCCATAAAGTGCAGAACCTCCGCTTCTTACAACCTCTACACGATCTATAATGTTGGTTGGTATTTGTTCCAGACCATAAACGCCCAGGAGTGATGTAAATATTGGTCGGCTGTCGAGTAAAATTTGCGAGTAGGCGCCATCTAAACCGTTAAGGCGAACTTGAGTAAATCCACAATTTTGGCAGTTGGTTTCTATTCTTACGCCAGGCGAATAATTAAGCCCATCAGCAACGCTTAGCGACTGGGTGGCGTTCAATATCCTTGGTTTAATTGAAGAGACCACTACTGGCGTTGTTTTTCGTTCTACTCGGTTTCGGGTAGCGCTCACTACCACTTCATCGAGTCCGAGCGCATCTTCTACCAAAGTAAAATTAACTTCAAGACGTTCCCCTTCTTCTAAATTCACCTCCTTCTTTATGACACGAAAACCCTGCATTTTAGCGATAACTGTCTTAGCTCCTGGAGTCACTTCCAATTTAAATTTACCATCTAAATCTGCCGTTGTGCCTTCAGGACTATCCTCGATAAAAATAGAAGTAAAAGCCACAGGGCGCTCTGCTGTGGTAACAGTTCCATAAATAAAAGCCTTGTGATTCTGAGCAAAAGTAAATGTGTTTAAAGTCAGTAACAATAAGGATATATAAAATGATTTCATTTGATCTGAATATAATTTTAGGCAAAACTAAAAATAATAATATTCAAAACTAAATATTTTATAATTTTAAATAAAAAACTTACTTTTGTTCAACTTAAAATACGATCATGTTTTCCTTATCTGAAGAAAATTACCTCAAGGCGATTTTTCACCTACAGAAACACACAACTGAAGGTGTAAGCACTAATGCTCTGGCCGAAGAATTGCAGACTAAAGCTTCTTCAGTGACCGATATGCTTAAGAAGTTATCGGATAAGGATTTAGTTATATATGTAAAATACCAGGGGGTTTACCTCTCTGAGTCTGGACGTCAAACTGCTTTACAAATCGTAAGAAAACACAGGTTATGGGAGGTGTTTTTGGTAGAAAAGCTTAACTTTTCCTGGGATGAAGTTCATGATGTAGCAGAAGAACTCGAACACATCAAGTCAGATAAGCTTATTTCAGAATTGGATAAATTCCTGGATTATCCCCAGCGAGATCCTCATGGAGATCCTATACCAGATGCAGAAGGAAATTTTCAAGTGTCCAACAAGACCTTACTCTCTAATCTTAAGAAAGGAGAAACTGGAACCTTAGTCGGTGTGAAAGATACCTCATCAAAATTTTTGAAATACCTCGATAAGAATAATATCGCTTTAGGTGAAACGATTAAAGTTTTGGATAAAGAAGAGTTTGACGGCTCAATGCAAATTAAGGTGCGAGGGGAGAGACTTAATGTTTCGCCTTTAGTTACCGTAAATATTTATATAAAACCATAATATGGAAAATTTACTACGCTATTTCGAAGAACTCGATCCAGTAGTTGCAGCACTTCTTGCGACCACTTTCACCTGGTTGGTGACGGGGCTAGGAGCTTCTTTGGTGTTTTTCTTTAAAACGATGAACAGAAAGCTTTTTGACACCATGCTAGGATTTACAGGTGGTGTAATGGTAGCAGCAAGCTTTTGGAGCTTATTGGCTCCTGGAATTGAAATGAGTGAAGGAGAAGGCTTTATAAAAGTAATTCCTGCAGTAGTTGGATTTTTATTGGGGGCGCTTTTCATTTTCGGGTTAGATAAGGTTTTACCTCACCTTCATATCAACTTTAAAGAAAGCCGAAAAGAGGGCGTAAAAACCAAGTGGCATAAATCAACATTGCTAACTCTTGCTATTACGCTTCATAATATACCAGAGGGTCTGGCTGTTGGTGTTCTATTTGGAGGAGCCGCTGCTGGACTAGAAGGAGCAAGTATTGGCGGAGCTGTAGCCTTAGCGATTGGTATTGGTTTGCAAAATTTCCCTGAAGGCTTTGCCGTAGCTATGCCGCTAAGAGGTCTTGGTCTTTCACGCTGGAAGAGTTTTAATTACGGCCATTTATCGGCTATTGTGGAGCCTTTTGCCGCTGTGCTTGGTGCCTGGGCAGTGCTTACGTTCGAACCGATTTTGCCTTACGCCCTTTGCTTTGCCGCAGGGGCCATGATCTTTGTCGTGATCGAAGAGGTGGTGCCCGAGTCTCAGCAGGATCGTAACATCGATTTAGCCACTTTAGGCTTCATTGGAGGTTTTGTAGTCATGATGACTCTGGATGTTGGTCTGGGGTAATTTGATTTATTTCTACTACTTTTAGCCAAAATCAAAATCAATACTAATAGTGAAATCCTACATCATCGCAATCGGCATGTCAATTTTATCTTTAAGCCTATCGGCTCAAACATCTGGAGACAAAGCAAATGCTTCATCAGAAAAGGCTAAGGTTCCTGAAATTATCACTAAACTTAAGGTCATGGAAATCTTGAAGATTGATGAATATCAACTTTCGTTCAAAGGTGTTTCGAGCGATGGCAGATGTCCAGAGAAAGTCACCTGTGTCTGGCCAGGAGAGGCTAAGGTTATAATTGAAATTTTTGATGGAACAGAATCTAAATCAGAACTTATAACTATTCCGGCAATGGGTTTTCACATGGAAATACTTTCAACCTCAGATCATGTAGTCTATTTGAAAAATTTGGCGCCCTATCCTGTAACTTCAAATGATGATATCAGGGCTTATAAATTGTTGCTCAAAATTCAGCCTAAAAATCTTTAGTCCTCTTTTTTTGGAAAGGCTTTTTTGTTAAAGACGACTAAGAGCCCAAAACCGGTACTGATGGCCGTGTCGGCCACATTGAACACAGGTTCAAAAAACACGAAACGTTCTCCACCCCAAATCGGAATCCATTCTGGCAAAACATCATTGTAAAGAGGGAAATAGAGCATATCCACTACCTTTCCTTTCAGTAATTCGCCATAAGGTTCTTCAGCGAAAAGAGTGGCTATGTTTCCTAAACTGGAATCGAAGATGACCCCGTAAAATACAGAATCAATGATGTTCCCAATAGCTCCCGCTAAAATTAAGGAGACTGAGATGATTAATATTTTAGGTGATTTCTTTTTAATACTATCCCACAGCCAGTAGCTAATTAAACCAATGGCAACAATTCTGAAGGAGGTCAATAAAATCTTTCCGTAAGATCCTGGTATCTTCGCGCCCCAGGCCATACCGTCGTTTTCTACAAAAAGAATACGAAACCAACCCAGAACGTCCACTTCTTCACCGAGCATGAAATTGGTCTTGATATAGATTTTTGAAACCTGATCAATAATTAGTACCAGAAGTATAAGTAGAGAAGCTTTTTTTAAAGACATAAGTTTAAATTGAAAGCACAAAAATAGTTTTTTTATTGAATTGGGATTTCATTTCGATTGCTTTAACTGAAATGATAGAAAAGTCAGTTTGTTCTTTTAATAAATACAGAAAGTAGCCTCTTGAGTTAAGCATCTTTATCTCTGAGTTAAAACTGAAATCCAACCCCAAAAAATAAAGCTCTGGTTTTAATTTCGGCTAAATCCTCTATGATATCTCCAACATTTTCAGGGCTGTTCTGGAGGTTGGTTAAACCGTAATTGTAACGAAGCTCTACGAAAATTCCTTTATAAATGTGATATTCAACCCCTGCTAGTAAACCAGCCTCCCAATTTTTTATAAGATCATTGGTAGATCTACCATTGATTTCGGAGCTCACATCGACGTTATAGCCTATAAATCCTCCAAGATTGAAAAAGAGATTTGGTTTAGCTTCAAATTTCATAAATACAGGAAGGCTTAATTGTAAGAGATCAGTTTCTGAATTAAAAAAAAAATCTTTCATCGTTTATACTATAATTTTCCAATAGAAGTTCGATTTGAAAACTTGAGGAATTAGTTATACTGTGATTGGCATACCCTCCAGCATAAAATGAGAAATTTGACTAAGCATTAACTCTGTCCGATGAAAAACTGTAATCACTCACTCCAGATTTAAGACCGAAACTGAAAATAGATTCCTGACTATCTTGTGCAAAAGCAAATGCAGTCATTATAAGTAAAAGAATGATGGATGAAAGAAGTGATTTCATAAGGTTTTGTTTATTTATCAGATATTAAATGAATCAAAGGTTGCGTATAAAATGAAAAGCTGGAGAAGCTTAATGATTTGATAACTTAAGCTGCATGATCTCTTAACAATCGATCAATTAGTTATTGAAAAGCTTCTAATCTGTTGAGGGAGGTTAGAAATTTCAAAATCTAAACTGTAGTTTACAGTTTTACCATTATTGGTGCTCACATTTAAATTTCCTTTTTCAACAAGGAAGTATCCAGCTTGATTTCCACAAAAGCAAAGTCTGCCGAATAATGCTTTAGCTTGCTTTAATTTTTGATCTTGTAATTGAAGGGTCTCAATACTAGGATCAAACTCTATAAAAATCACCTCTCTGTATCCATCATCGGCTATTCTAGGGTCTTCATCTCGGAGATACTCAAATTTCAAAACGGTTTTTGTTCCTTTTTGAACATTAGGATAGAGTTTTCCTATACCATCTGTTTTCAATACTAGGGCAGAATCGGTCATTTCCTCAAATGTACAGTTACCTCCTTCGGGACATCCTGAAATGCTAAAACCTGTCTCATGTTTTTCATTTACCGAAGATTGATTTGATTTGCATGCAGAAAGTGCTATGAATAGGATGATGGATATCAATGGTTTGAATTTCATTTCAATTGTTTGTCAGATCAATAGCTATAATATATAAATTCATTAAGTTTAAACAAATTATATAAAAATCATGAAGAATTATCATTTTTGGTCTGTTATCTTTTTATTAGTCACAAACATAAGCCTATCTCAAAATCGGAATGCATTTTGGGAGCTTGTGGATAAACAACAGGTCAATCAGGATAGTCTCATATTTTATAAAAATGTACCTCAAATCAGTTCTTTCTATGAGCTTGATGCAGAACGCTTACAAGCTTTTCTAAGAAGCGTTCCAAGTCGAGATGAGGGAAAAAGCTCAAATTCAATTTTAGATTTTCCTATGCCTAATGGAGACTTTCAATCATTTAAGATTATGGAAGCTTCTGTAATGACACCAGAGCTTCAGGACCAATTTCCTTCTTCGAGATCTTATATTGGTAGAGGAGTCGAGGATGCTTCCTTCATCTTGAGGTTTAGCTTCTCTAAAGAAAAAGGACTAAGTTCAACATTGCTGTCGGCAGGAAAAACAGTATTCATTGAACCTTATTCGTCTACAAGTTACATTAGCTTCATCAATTCCGAGGAAGACAAAAATGAAGGGTCTTTTCAATGTCTTACCGAACCTCCTTCTAATAAAAATAATAATCTAGAGAGCGACTTTCCTGATTTGAAAAATGCAAATGACGGGCAATTGAGAACCTATAGGTTAGCTCTGGCTTGCACGGTAGAATATGCACAATTTCATGGAGGAACTCTCGAAGGTGTGATAGCAGCAATGAATACGACGATGACACGTGTTAATGCAGTTTATGAGCGCGATTTGGGGGTGACCATGGTAATGGTGCCTAATGAGAGTATCATTTTTTTGGGGCCAAACCCCAGTTCAGACCCGTTTTCAAATGGAAATGGAGGAGCAATGCTAGGTCAAAACCAAGAGGTATGTGATGATAATATAGGATTTAATAATTATGATATTGGCCATGTATTTAGTACTGGAGGTGGAGGTGTAGCATATCTCAATTCACCGTGTACAGGTATTAAAGCTGGAGGAGTTACAGGGCAACCAGCTCCGGTTGGTGACACCTTTGATATTGATTACGTAGCCCACGAAATGGGTCATCAATATGGTGCAAATCACACTCAAAACAATAATTGCAATCGCTCTGCTGTTTCGGTTGAGCCTGGAAGTGCCTCTACGATTATGGGCTATGCTGGAATCTGTTCACCTAATGTGCAGTCTAATAGTGATGATTATTTCCACGGAGAGAATATTAAGGAAATGTGGTTTAATATCTCTCAAGGGAATAGTAGTAATTGTGGAGAATTGTCACAAACGGCAAATGCAGCTCCTGTAGCTGATGCAGGCCCTGATTATTTCATCCCAAAATCAACTCCATTTATTTTAAAAGGCAATGCAACAGATAGCAACGAAGATGATTTTCTAACTTACACCTGGGAGCAAAATGATAGAACTCCAGCACCAATGCCTCCACAGTCTTCTTCAACTGTAGGCCCAGCATTCAGATCTCTATCACCTTCTACGTCCCCAGACCGTTTTATGCCTTCCTTTAGTACGGTATTGTCTGGCTCGTTAGCATCTACCTGGGAGGTGGTACCCTCGATAGCAAGAAGTATGAGTTTTGTATTAACAGTGCGGGATAACTCTATTTTGGCGGGAAATACAAGTTCTGATGAAATGGTGGTCACTACTGTAGAGACAGTTCCTTTTACCGTTCAAACTCCTCCTACATGGGCGCCAGGCTCTACACAAACTGTCAACTGGACTGTTGGTGATAGTAATATTGCTCCCATTAATTGCGAGGCTGTAAATATTTATTTCTCTGAGGATGGAATAGATTTTTCTACAGAGCTCGCTATTAATGTTCCCAATTCTGGTTCTGCTGAAATAACATTACCAAATATAAGTGCAACCTCAGATGCAAGATTGCTAATAGAAGCCGCAGACCATATTTTTTATACGGTTTCAGAACCGTTTAATTTAGATTCGACACCAGATTTTAGTGTAACTGCAATTAACTCTGAAGAAAATATTTGTAATTTGGATGGAGTCGTATTCGATTTTAATTACGCCACCTCCAATGGTTTTTCAGAATCTACATCATTTACTGCTGTTGGACCTAACAATGCCCAATTCGAGTTTACTCCATCTAGTTTGAATGCTGATGGTTCTTTTAGTCTTCTAGTTTCTAATTTATTAAGTGTAGTGCCTGATATCTATACTTTAGAAGTAATTGCAACTTCTGCATCTATCACAAAATCTATAGAGGTGACTTTAACAATTATAGATGGAGCTTGTGATTCAGTTGGTAATATGAATTTTGAAACAAGTACAACAGGAGTTATTATCAATGATGGTGAGATCGATATTTTGAGTAACTTAGACACAGGCAAGCCTTCTGGGTACAGTGACTTCACAGATATTAGTGCGGATTTGGTTGTCGATCAAAACTACGAACTAACTATAAATGCAAATTCTGATGGAAACTATCAGATCATCACCTATGTTTGGATAGATTGGAATCAAAATTGTAGTTTTGATGATCCAGGGGAACAATATGACCTGGGAAGATCTGTAAATTTACTGAATCAACCTACAGCAAATTCTCCTTTAGATTTTACAGTTCCAGCCGATGCTGTTTTAGGCAACACGTTAATGCGAGTGACTACAAAATATACTCCGAGTAATCAAAACGATTTTCCCCAGTCTTGTGAAAATGGACATGATGCAGAAGTTGAAGATTACACGATTAATGTTGAATCCACTCTAAGTCAAAGCAAGTTTACCTTTAATGATTTTTCAGTTTTCCCAAACCCTAGTCAAGGTGAGCTTACTGTACAACTAAAATTATATTCAAGTACAGGATTCAAAATCAATATTTTTGATATCGGCGGAAAGCTATTAATTCAAAAAAACTATGAGAGTGTTGGTCAATTTAGTCAAACTTTAAATTTGCAGCATCTTTCTCCTGGTGTATATATTTTAGAAGTAGGAAATGGCTCAAGCTCAATCACTAAAAAGATAATATTGGAATAAAACAATTTTTAATTATACTATTATTTCATAAATGTTTTTATTTATAGCATGAACTTATCCTACTGGGAATATAAATCTTGGCTAGCTAATATTGATTATACTATAGTAGGAAGTGGCATTGTTGGGCTTACCTGTGCTTTACACCTTAAACAACGCTTTCCTAAAGCCAACATTCTTATTTTAGAAAAAGGCGCTTTACCCCAAGGGGCGAGTACTAAAAACGCAGGTTTTGCCTGTTTTGGCAGTATGAGTGAGTTGCTATCTGATTTAAAATCACATTCTGAGGAAGAGGTTGTTGAGCTGGTAAAGATAAGGGCTGAAGGTTTGCGTCAACTACGATGTTTGCTTGGAGATAAAGCTATCAATTTTCAGCCTTTTGGCGGACACGAGCTGTTTCCACAGCAAGGAGACCTTTATGAGCATTGCCTTACAAAAATTGAATACCTGAATTCGCTGTTACAACCCATTTTTAAGGATAAGGTTTTTAGCTTTGTTCCCAATCGTTTTGGTTTTGGAAATGTAAAAGAACAATTAGGGTTTAATGCTTTTGAAGGTCAGATCCATACTGGTAACATGATGAAAGCTTTACTTCATGAGGTTCATGCTTGTGGCATCAGTATACTGAATCAAATTCATGTTATAAATTATATCCAGTGTTGTGATTCTGTCAAGATAGAAACCAATGCCTTTACCTTTTCTTCTACTCATCTGCTTATAGCCACTAATGGATTTGCTAGTGAGTTAGGGGTTTCTGAAGTTATGCCAGCTAGAAATCAAGTCTTGATTACAAAGCCAATACAGAATCTAAAAATAAAAGGCACGTTTCATTTGGAACAAGGCTATTATTATTTTAGAAATATTGACAACCGAATTCTTCTAGGGGGAGGACGTCATCTGGATTCTAAAGGAGAAACTACTACTGAATTGAGATCAACCCCTCTTATTCAAAAGGCTTTGGAGGACTTACTTAAAAAAACAATTCTGCCCGAGGTCGACGTCGACATAGAATACAGTTGGAGTGGCATTTTAGGACTACACTCTCAAAAAAAGCCGATTCTAAAACAAATAGATTCTACAGTGTTTTGCGGTGTGGGTTTAGGAGGAATGGGAGTTGCTTTGGGAAGTTTGGTAGGGCAACGACTTGCTCAACTTGTAGATTAAGGCTATTTGGTTCTAAAATAATTTAGAGCTACTAAGACATCACTCAATCATCTAGTTTTTTGAAGTCAATAAAAAATGAAGTAATGCATATAGACTTAGATTTTCAAGCTCATTTAGAAGCAAGGTTTGGTGCTAAATTTATCTTATCTGAGATACTTACTGGAGGTGATATCAATTCGGTTTTCCGCTTAAAGTCTCAACATCTATCTTATGTTTTAAAACTTAATGAGGCAGAGCTCTATCCTGATTTATTTCAAAAAGAAGCCAACGGCCTGAAGGAATTAACTACTTCTAAAACCATAGATGTTCCTAAGGTTTTTGGCTATGGTGAATTTGATACTCAAACCTACCTACTCATAGAGTACAAACGATCAGGTATAAAGAAAGAAGGTTTTTGGGAAGACTTTGGTCATCAACTGGCCGATCTGCACAAAATGTCTCAGTCCACTTTTGGATTTAAGGAGAACAATTTTATTGGGAGCCTACCTCAATTTAATGAACCTGAGCAAACGGCTGCTGACTTTTTGATTCAGCAGCGTTTAAAACCACAATTTCAAAAGGCACAACAGCTGGGCTATGATTTTGAGCCTTTGGATGCTTTTTTCAAAACCATAAAACCTCTTATTCCAGAAGAATCTCCAGCCCTAATCCACGGAGACTTATGGTCGGGGAATTATTTAATCAATTCTAAAAACCAGCCTTGCCTGATCGATCCTGCTGTGGCCTATGCGCCTAGAGAAATGGACCTCGCCATGATGAAACTCTTTGGTGGGTTCGATGATAAATTATTTCAAGCATACCATGAGTCCTTCCCATTACAGTCAAACATGAAGAATCGAATTCCCTTATGGCAGCTTTACTATGTTCTGGTTCATGTTAATCTATTTGGAGGAGGTTACTATAGACAAGCGCAAGACATTATAAATAGGTATCTCTAAAGAAAAGGGAATGAATATTACTTAATTTTGATCATCGATATTAATTATCTATGAAGATTGACAAATTTGTTTTAGCCATCATAGTAATTATTGCTTTGGCTTACTTTTTCCCATACTTAGGTAGTGGAGAGAGTGGAGTAGTACTCAATTGGATCGGAAGCCTGGGCATTTCTTTGATTTTCTTTTTTTACGGGTTAAAATTAAGTACAGCTCAATTGTTATATGGCTTAAAAAACTGGAAGCTGCATTTATTAGTGCAGGGATCCACATTTCTACTTTTCCCTATCATAGTTCTCCTTATTTATCCTTTTGTTGAAGGAGAGTCAAATGAATTGTTTTGGCTGGCATTTTTATTCCTTGCAGCACTGCCTTCTACCGTGTCCTCTTCGGTAGTTATGGTCTCACTAGCTAAGGGAAATGTACCAGCTGCGATTTTTAATGCTAGTATCTCGGGTCTTATTGGAATAGTGATTACCCCCATCTGGATGGGTATTTTTCTGAAAACATCCACAGCAAATTTTAGTTTATCTGAAGTGTATGTAAAGTTGCTTTTACAAATTTTGCTACCCGTGATTCTCGGTCTTTTCTTGCAGCGGTATCTTGGGAAGTACTCCAGAAAGTACGCTACACAGCTAACTTTATTTGATAAGTCTATCATTCTTCTCATCATTTATAAAAGCTTCGCAGAATCCTTTGATCAGGGACTTTTTACGACAGTGAAGGCTCTGGATTTAGCGTTTATCAGCATGGCAGTTATTGTTTTGTTTTTTATTATGTATAGCACTACTGGATACTTCTCCCGACTGCTCAATTTTAATACAGCAGATCAGATCACCGCTCAATTTTGCGGGACCAAAAAATCCCTGGTTCATGGAACAGTATTTTCAAAAGTACTTTTACCAGAATCCTTAGCCTTGGGGATCATGCTTTTACCGCTGATGTTGTTTCATGCCTTTCAGATTTTAGTAATAAGTGTGATCGCTGGGAAATTGAGCAGATGATTTGTGAACGAATTTGAAGGCTTTTCTCACTAAAGCAAGGCTTTAAACGTTCACAAATAAAAAAAGCCAATAATCAAAAGATTATTGGCTTTTCTTGGTCGGGGGTGGCAGGATTACCTCCTTTCCAGTCGGTCATCCTGAATATGGGGATGTTGCTCAAGATTATCCAATCCAGGCTATCGCCTGTATGTCTTTTTGTCTTTTTCACTTTTAAATCTTGTAGATTTAACGCTCTAAAACAAAAAATCCAACCACAACTTGTGTGATTGGATTCTATTGGTCGGGGTGGCAGGAGCCTTTGTGGCTTCCTGAGCACTGTGACGATGAGATCTAATATTTTATATCTTGGATATATTCACCGAATCCTTCACTAAGCTAAAAAGAACGTAAAAATTCATACGAATTGATCATCTTTAACGCCATAAATATAGTTAAATTATTGAACAGAATTTTTATTGATTTTATTTTATTTAAAAATGTGTTTTTTGTCACATCTAAAGTGTTTATGAATTATATTTTCAATCAAATAATATATTCTCATATTATTAGAATCTTCAGTAGCTCCTTTTTCTCGAGTTTTAAACTGTACAATTTAAAAGGAGGAGGTCAATATTTTCTGTTACCATTTTTATAATTAAGAGTTATCTAGTTATAAATCTTATCAGACCTTAAAAACCATAACTGAAATCAAACTTTAAATCAAACTATTTGATTTGTATGTTAGAACTATATTTATTCTATTTTTTGAAGATTAAATATTTAATTAAACTCCAAAAGAATCTATTAAAAATTCTGTAGGAGTGTAAAACAAATTTTTCTATATTTTAAAAATTTATTTAATAAAGTATCATTTCTGTTGATATTTATTTATATTTAATTGTACTTAATACATTCATAAAATTTAAACAAATCTCATACCCCATTGATTTTTTAAAAATCAATAGTTATCATATTAGAGGTAATTACATCCTTAATTAATTTATAGCCATTGATATATTTTGGTAATTTATCTTCATCACTCGTTTTTTTAACTAAATCATTAATCAAGAAAGTATATCTACCGCCCAAAATTTCAAATGGTGTTAAATTATATGAAAAAATTTTTTGTTCACCTGGATTTAAAAAAATGAAATCATCACTTTGATAAAAGATTTTTTTAATGCTTTTCTTTCTTTCATTACGAGCTGTAGTAATTGTCTGAGTTTGCATTTTAAGAATATCTTCTCTGACTATCTCTTTATTAATAGTCTCTGTGCTTTTTAAAGAAAATACAGGTGATTGCTTATTAAAATTATGTTCTTTATAAAATTTTTGTAAATCATACAAAATGTATAAATTATGTAATTCCGCTGAACGATAAGGATATCCTATAATTTCATTTTCATTTAAATATTTTTTATAGCTAGAAACATCAAATAAAGTAAATGATGTTTTGTTTATAATTTCATTCATGCTCAAAGTCACAAAATAATTTTGAGCATCATCCCTATAACTGTCTTTAAGACTAATTAATTCTTTTCTTGTCAAAATTTCGGGAAATGGTAATGAAAAATAGCTAACTGATGGTATTTCATCTTCTATGAAAAATTTATTTCTCAGGTAAATACTATCCATACCAAGGTTTTTAATGACAATCCTAAGATACGGGGATACTGATACATTTTCATAAATTATTGAGTCTTTATTATTCCTCCATTCTATAGATAATTCATGATACAAATTTTGACTGTTTGATATAAAGTGTAAAAAAAATATAACTATAAATATTTTCATAATGAATTAATTAAATATATTCTTAAATGTATTGGCTTTAAAAGTCCAATTAAATTTTTGATGAGATAATTCACCATACCAATTAGGATATGTCTTCATATAGTTTCTTATTTCATTCGCTGGGAAACGATAGGTCCCTCTAAAATTATAAGCATGAAATTCCATCATGTTAGCGAAAGTTTGGTTTTGTATCAAATTAATTGACTGACCTGCAAGCTTAGAAATTTGGGACACATGAACTAATTCGTGTTGTAGGCTTCCCCATAAATAGGACAGTTAATAATTCGAATTTACTAACTTTTGACCTCCTCCCATATTTAGGTACCAGTCAAAACTAGAGAATCAGGGGCATTGACCTCCTCCCATATTTAGGTACCAGTCAAAACTAGAGAATCAGGGGCATTTTTATTTATTTCAATATACTCGTTGGGGGACATGTCCCCCAACGAGCTATGCGGTCTAAAACCATTATAATCCTTTCTCCAAATATCGAACTTTTCTTGTGCATCCTCCAAAGAAAAGAACCAATTAGCATTTAGACATTCATCCCTAAAAGAACCATTGAAGCTTTCGATAAACGGATTATAAGTGGGTTTACCTGGTCTTGAAAAGTCTAATTCCACATTGTTTTCATAAGCCCATTTATCTAGTATTTTACTAATAAATTCACTCCCATTATCTACTTTTATACGTTTTGGGAGCACTTGGCCTACAAAAGTAATTGTTTCCATAACTTGAACCACACCACTTCCTTTAAGCGACTTTCCAGCATGTATAGCTAAGCATTTTCGACTAAAGTTATCCACTACAGTTAAGGCCCTGAAACGGTTCCCGTTATATAGCTGATCAGAGACAAAATCCATACTCCAACACTCGTTTAAACTAGAGGCACTACCCTCTGTTGGCTGCCTATGTGCCGCAGAACGGTTGCGTTTAGGACGCTTACTTCTCAGGTTTAAACCTTCTTCGCAGTAAACTCTATACATTCGCTTGTGATTGTCCATAAAGCCTTCTCTTCTTAAAAGAATATAAATACGCCAGAAGCCATATCTGACACGTACAGAAGCTATCTCATTCATTCGCATGCGCAATAATTCATCATTACGTCCCTTTGAATCATAATAAAAAACACTCTCATGCAGTAATATAAGCTTGCAGCAACGTTGGATTGAGATATTGTATTCCATCCTGATCTTACAGACCATCCCACGCTTTCGGGACGGCCTCAAAACTTTTTTTCAAGACATCCTGTAAGATTTGTTTGTCTAAACTCAAGTCGGCTACGAGTTTCTTTAACTGCGAGTTTTCTTCCTGAAGATTCTTAAATCTACGTAGTTCAGATACGCCAAGCCCTCCATATTTCTTCTTCCAATTATAGAATGTAGCCTCCGATATACCTATCTTACGGCATACCTTTTGGATTCAGGTTCCCGTCTCCACCTGTTTGATCGTAAATAGGATCTGCGATTCAGAATTCTTTGATCGTTTCATAAGCAAATACTTGTTTAAAGTTAAACATTTATTTACCCACGTTTCTCTAGTTTTAAATTGTCCAATTTAAAGGGAGGTGGTCAAAAGGGGGAAGCCTACATATCGCAGTCGATAATTTCAAAGATTAGAATTAAAAATTTTATAATTTTCATCTAGTTAATCTTCGGTACGCTTGATTAGCCACTTTAATTCATTTATAAAAAGATGTTGATTTGATTCGATAAATTCTTTTAAATCTGGATCTGCTTTTTCTAAACTTTCAATCAATAATAACTATGCTTTGTAGGTGTAAACATTTTTCTTCGTGTAGTAATCAAATTTATTATTAGCATCTACATAACCGTTATTCCTAAGTTCATAAACATTAAAATAATTAAAAGCTTCTGATATATCATGAGGTAGAAAACCTGGTAAATCATTTTCAATTCTGTTGACAATTTCTATTATTTCAAAAGTATTGTCATTATCTAGATCTGCTAAGTGATAGCGATTGAAGTTATTAGTCCCTTTATCTTTATTTTGTTTTAGAGCATCTATGTATTCTACAGCTTTATAAAATTCATTCGAATTAAATGACTGCGCGTTTATTGTGATTAAACTTGACTAAGAATAATAGATAAAAACATTAGTTTAAATCTCATAATAAAATTAGTTAAAGCTTTTGCAATCTATTTACCAATCTTCTGTTGTATTAATTAACCACTTATTTTTAAAATAAGTAATAATTTGTCTTCCCTTTTCAAATGGTATTATGATAGGCTGAGTCCAAGAATCTTTCAACTTAGTGCCTTTACTAATTTTAATTTTCTCACTGCTATTAATAGTTTCAAAATCTAATAATTCTAAGTCAATATTTCCTTGTAAAAGATGAATTCCAACAGGAATGTCTGTTTTTAAAACATTTGACACTGTATAACTTTCGTTTTCATCAGAAGAACTATTTAATTTAACACTATCATTTTCAGCGAAAACTAAAAAATATTCATAATCATTGAATTCAGCTTCAATTTTTTTTTCATTCCCTTTCAGCTTTCTGCATAAAAAAATGATATAGTTAAAAGATTTTAGGTGCCAATTCCCTCTTTCATTATAAACTTTATTATTAGTGTATATAATCCCTTTTATAAAATTGCTCCCAAAACTTCCATAAGGATTAATATACGGTAACATGTCATTATTTACAACCTCTAAATTTTGCTCACTAGCAAGTTGATGAATATAATCTGGGATTTTTTGATTTTTGTGATAATTGTCGGAATCTGAAAATCCAAATATTAAAGTTATTAATAGTAAAATAAAAAAAACCTTAAAAATATTATATGCTTTCATAGCCTTAGTACCAATTTGATTTATAATTTAAAAGCTGTAAATGATGATGACCATCAGAGTAATCTATTGGATAATAACCTTTTTGATAAAATAGATTAACACCTTTCGCAATAGGTTCAACTCTACTAGCTGATAGGTTAATTCTCAAATCAACTGCCCTTGCTCCTTTTTCAGTCATGTGCGCTCCATTAATTCCCGAATTAGGAATTAACTTATTATTACTAGATGAATATGCAGCTCCATCCTTGATAAAGCGATCACCACCTGTCACTTGAAAATCGAAATTCTCATGTCCTAAATCATCAAAAAGACCATCATACAATTTTTTTATAGATCTTCTTAACTTTTCGTTTTTAAGGACATAATTATTTGGATTAAGTTCACGCCCTGTTTTTGAAATAATCGAGTAAGAATTTTTCAATTTCTGATTAGTTGACTCAGTAAACGTACTCAATTTAATCTCATTAATATTAGTAGTTTCTAAGGTAACATTATTATTGATAGCAACTACACCATTGGACTTTAAAAAATTCACAGATTTGATAGGCTTGTGTTTACCACTCCAGAAATATCGACCATTTTTTGTAGCTCTAATGCCACCTGTAATTCCTCCTAGAAGTCCTCCAGCTATTGCTCCAGAGCCACCTCCAGCTAAGCCAGCCAATAGTCCATCTCCAAAACTGGCACCATTTGCCCAAGCACTTCCAGCTGCGCACACGAATCCTCCAGTAAAACCGCATCAAAAACCTGAAGTAAATCCAGCACTTAAACCAACAGAAGATGTTGCAAACTTTAAGGGGATATTTGGTTTTTAAAAAAAATTGATAGTCTTAAAAATTACAGAAATTATGAATTTACATAATTATCTAGTTTCAACTGATCTATTAGTTTTTTTGGTGTAAACGTCCAGAATATTATTTGATTTGGATATTTTTTTAAATGATGCCGAATTCGGATTCCTTCGGCTACAATCGGTAGCCAAGAAACATTTTCAATTGTATCAATATCTTTTCTTAAAAACTTGTACTTAGTCAGGAATATAGTTTTCAAAATAAGATGAGTTTGTGATATTTCTAACTTAACTAATGGCCAGGTGTAATTTACTCCACCTAGTTTTGCACCTCCTATAAACTTTAAACGTTTCATTGAGTCTTTTTATTTACAAAAATTTATTCATATAAATCTTTGAAGGTTGGATCACTTAAATCTCTTTCATCGGGATCTGGAAGCTTAAATAAGAGAGTATCATTAAATTTAACAAATTTATAATCCAGGAATTACTGTCTTTATTTATTAAGTAAGGCGCAGATATTTTAGAAATATTGAACTTCATCTCTGAGATATTTTGCCTTGAACGGTAACTATTCTTATCTTGATTAGCTAATCTTGTATATGAAGGAATAATTAAAGTATCGTTAATAATAACAGCAGTTCTATCTACCTCTGCTTTTTTCACATTGATATTAACATTGGAGGATTTTACTATAATTTCTAAATGGTCATACTTTGTTGATTCGTTAAAAATACCATAAAACATTACCACAAACATAATTGGTAGAATAGTGACTAAGGTATACTTTTTTTAACCACTTCGGTTTTTAAATAATTTCATTATGAATTAATATTTTCACAGCAATTTCATGATTAATCTTCTATAAGATCTAATAGCTCGAGAGTTAGTGTTTGATCATCAAGAACTATTTTAATCTTGTCGTTTTCAGCTTCTTTTTTTAAACGATAGGGGTGTTTTAAATCTGTTATGTCAATAAGTTGTATTTCAGCCTGTTTTAGATGAGCTTCTACAATATAATATTTACCGTTAAAAGATAGTAAACCTTTCTCATACCTTGTATTTAAAACTTTTTCATTAATTTCAATTGACCTAGTGATTTGAATCTGGTCACTCCAAAACTCATTTTTTTCTTTAATATCAAAAAAGATTAAAATTGAGAATAAAACTATAGCAAAAAGCACATAGCCTAAAATTAATTTTTTCATAGAATTATCGATTTAAGCCTGTGTTAATTGCATTTCTGATTGTTTTAAGGTTTGCACCAGAAGCACCCCAGTTAATATTACCAGATAAAATTGTTGCAGAATAACCAAACCCTATCGTGGGACCGAAGCCTACAACGAAATTTTGACCTACTTTAGAATAAATAGCATTAATTCCAGCTGAAAGTCCGAAATCAATAGCAGCATTTGCCTCCCACCTAGCTCCATAAAAAGTATTTGCAGAAATATCATTTTCAGAACCCGAGTAGTATAGATTTGTCATTTCACCAGTTATAGAAACATCTAAACCTCCGAGACCAGCAGATATTTCATTTAAAGGGTGTATTCCTTTGTCATTGCCTCTCAAAACTAACAGTTTTCCCTTTTCCGCACCTACATTAATAAGCGAACTTGCGTTTAGAGAAGCAACATAAGATATAGCATCAGGACCAAATAGATGCCTTAATTGTTGAGCCATGGCAGCTGCAGCAACATTTGCTCCAAACCACCCATCATGAACCCCATGATTTAATCCAGCCGTTATAGCTCCTTGCCTAAAACCATCCCAAAAATTACCACCAGCAATTTCGCTTCCAATGCCACCTGAGACTGCACCGGCTCCTGTTCCCGCAATTGCTCTTCCTACAGATCCCCAGTTTTTAGAAACACTACCTGCCAAACCGCCTACTATAGAGCTTATTCCGCCAGCGAAAGCGCCAGATTGAAAACTGCCCCCTTGAAGTTCTGCCATTGTGCCTCCAACAACACTGTGAGCCCCAGCCTGAAAGGCTGCAGCGGCTCCTGTGCCTACACTATTAGAAATTGTTGTTGCAACTTGTCCTATCCCAAAACTTAAGGCTCCGCTTATGGCTCCAAATATAGCAGCTTTCCCTGCTCCTTCAAAAAAGCCTTGTCCGTTAATCGAATTATTTATTCCATTTGTAACAACAGCTATAGCAGCTCCAATAAGAGCAGCTACAATAAACTCCCCGCTCAGATCACTGTAAATCAAAGGATTATTATAGACGTATCCGTATCTATTGAAATTTTGGGTATTGTAAGGATCTTGGATATGGTTATCTGGAGCTAAGAAGCGCCTTAACATAGGGTCATAGAGACGACCATTCATGTGGATAAGACTTACGCCATAGAGGTGTTCGTGTCCTGTATAGCCTCGGTCTAATAATAAAGTCTTATCAGTACTAGAGTCATAGAGATCGACTTCATTTCCATTTTTAACTAGCTTTTCTAAGCTTCCCCAGGCTCCAAAATGTCGGCGTTCTATAACATCGCCCTCCTCATCGGTTATGGCAAGAATACTACCTAGATAATCCCTATGTAAGAAAAGCATCTGTTCTTCGGTAGATGTTTTTTCATACACTATGGAGGAAGAATATTGGTCTCCTCCAATATACGTATGAATTTTAACTTCATCATTGTCTACATCCCAGGTGATTTCAATAGGTGCAATAGCACTATAAAACTTTTGGTGAGATCTATCGGCTATATCACTTTCATCATTACCATAGTAAGAAATACTTCTTTGTTCATCTCCATTGTATTGATAATTGATACGTTCTTTTCCAGGCACAGCAATTTGCACAGGAGATTTAAACGCATTATAGGTAATCTCTTGTAACGAATTGTTTGAATAGTGATTAGTGCCATTTTGGTTAAGCGTTATAGATTTACCATGAGAACTTGTACGGATTAGATGAAATAGTTGCAGATTTCCGAATCAAACGTAAGGCTTACAAAGTCTATTTAAAGAGTGCCTTAGTAACAGATGAAATTGAAGTTAAAAAAGATTAATCAACAACTTAAATTAAACCAATACTTATGAAAACAATACTTAAAACAGCCACATTATTACTTACTTTCTTATTTCTCCAATCATGTTCAAGTGATGAGGATTCAGAAAACCAATTACAACAAGACAATCGGGTGCTAAGAATCGAAATGGAAAGCATAAATGATAGTTTACAGAAATTTGATAATTTGGTCGTCAATCTTACTGTTGTAACAGATAGTAATAATGATGTCATTAATCCTACACCAGAAAACTATGAACTGCTAAGCGAATCAACAATCAGGAGCTTTACATGGGTCTATGATAGCCTTGCAAATTCTTATGAGTACTCACCGAATGAAAGTATAAATAGTCCAGAGTTTGGGATAGGTATAACAAGAAACCTGGATTTTACTGAAAAAGTTGATCTTTATAGAATCAACGTATATGCAGACGATGATCTTGAATTTACTCATACTGTAACAATGGAAGAAAATCAATTCTCTTTGAGTAAGCTTTGCGAAGTCGATTTTAGGAATAAAAAATGATTAAAACAGAAGTTAGAAAAATCAATTTTGTTTCAATTATGATTGTAATCTAAATTAAGCAAATTAATGAACCCTTTTTGGTAGGAATAATAAGCACTATGTGTAACTTTAGAAGATGTATCTAAAACGATACATAAAATGGACTTATTTTGAACAAATTATCAATCCTAAAACTAGAAATAATGACCAAAGATAAAAAATACACCGCTTCAAGTCGAAAACCATTAATGACAAAACCTGCTGATATGTATTACGATGGAAAAAAGGTTGAGTTTAAGGAGAGTTTAATTTACAATCACGTCGACTCTATTTCAAATTCAATTTAATAAATCAATATTTTCAAATTGCTTGTAATAGGATTTAAGTCTTTTTGAACAATGTGTAAAATATTTCAATATGGTAAAATTTATAACATTCGTGGTTTTTTATGGGTTTTGTAGGCTTTTTTCTGGCCTACATCCATAAGCTATTATTTATTGATTCGAACTTTTTGAAAACCAGCTTTAAAAAGTTAAGAACTAAAATATTTAAGAGATAAATTTTTAATCCTCATCACTTTGCTTAAATGGAGACAATTTTTAGTCGATAGATATGTTCAAAATCTAGAACTAAAGCTTTCCTGTAAGCCTTATGACCATTAAATTCATCAAGAATTTTAGTTTTGACCTAAAAGAGCAAAAGTACCTAGAGTCAAAATTTAATCTGAATCACTTCCTAGATTCAAAAACTCCATTAATTGATCTCATGTTTAATGGCGAAATAGGTCTAGTCAATCATTTTCTGAATAATAGTAGTATAAATGTTGATTGCAATGAACAAAAGGAGGAACTTACTTTGTTCATTTGCTATGTTAAGCATTATTTAAGCATACGCTTAGACGAACTTAGTCATAGATATTCAGATTTTGATGATGAAATACTGCGTCTATTCATGAAGGATTATCAAGTGAAAAAACAGGATTATGAATTTATGAAGCAGTTCAAAGCCCACAAAGATTCGAGGCAGCTTCAATATATTATGTTTGCTTCTTATTTATTAAAGTTAGATGATCCAAGGTTGATTATAGTGATGATTAAAAATATGAGGTTAATCATCAGTCTTACCATCATAAAAAAAGGGAAACATATAGGTTTTTATAAAACATCAGAACGGCAAATTTTAAAGTCAACAGAATCTAGTAGTGCCTACAGCAATGAAATCATTAGTTACTTATCAAAGCATAAAAAAACTGAATATGAATCTTTGAAAATTAAACTCCAGGAATAACTTAGAAACATACATGAACGGATTAATGATCCACGGTTGTTAGCTATCATTGAAAGGCTTATCTGATAAAAAGCTATTGAAATATGCGTTTATCCCGTAATATATTCAGATAAACGTGTAATTTTATATACATATAACTAGTTAGCCATCATTAAAAATGCAAGCAGAACTCCTAAAATGGTTGAGAGACATTGACGAAAAAAGAGCAGCAGACTTAATTTCTGTTTGCTCTGTCGATTTAGTTTATGTTGACACCCTTTTTGAACTTGGTGGAAGTGACCGAATGACAGAACTAATGGACGCTCAAATAGGTGTTCCAGGTAAATACTACAAGAATCTCGAAAACGAATTTAAAGCTGAAGTAAAGACCATTGAAGAACAAACCATGGAAGTTGCAACAGCTTTTGGTATGCATATTCGGCAGATAAGTTGGCAACCGAAAATTGACGAAGACACAGAAATGAAAAACAAAATATCGATTGTTACAAGACAAGCAATCTTTGATGAAATCACATTAAATAATATCTCTTGGTCAGGTCGTTTAGAAGAGCCTGATTTTTTAAATCGAATTTTTAATTTATCCAAGCTACCTTCTACAGATTCGAGATTTAACAATGCCTATGACGATATCCACAAGCATAGAATAATGAACTATGATTGGGAAGATGATTGGGTATTTACAGATAGAAGGTTTAACCTACTTCATTGCGATGAAGATATTCTGATGAAATTCCTGCTTCTTTCAATCAATCCAGTATCTAGGACTGATGAAGAAGGAATAAATCAACTTATTGAGATTTACAACAAGCACTTGGTGCCGATTGGATTAGAAGTATATGAAAAATCAAAGATTGCAGGAAAACCAATATTTGGATTCCGATCTCCAGACATAATAGAGTCCAAAAAAGATGAAGCGGTTCAGAAACTTAGAAAAATAGCATTGGTCATTGGCTGTAATGAATATGAGTTTGCAGGTCACCTTTCAAATCCATTGAATGATGCGAACGACATGAAAAAGAATCTTTCAGAACTTGGTTTTGACGTAATGCACGTTGAAAACCCAAGTCTGAAAGAAATGAAGATTGAAATTGACAATTTCGGAACAGAGTTAGAAAAATACGATGTTGGACTTTTCTATTTCGCAGGACATGGAGTTCAAGTTCAGGGTCTAAACTACTTAATCCCAGTTGACGCCAACTTGAAAAACGAAAGAACTGTTGAATATGATTGTGTTCGAGTAGATAGAGTCTTGTCTCACATGGAAACGTCAAAAACAGAAGTAAATCTCATAATTCTTGATGCCTGTCGAAACAATCCATTTGAAAGGAGTTGGGGACGTTCTGCGGCACAGCGTGGACTTGCTGTCATGGAAGCACCAAAAGGCTCTTTAATTGGTTATTCAACATCACCAGGTAAAACTGCATCCGATGGAGATGGCGAGAACGGATTATATACGGGGTGTTTAGTAAGAGAAATTAAAGGTGTCAATATCTCAGTAAATCAACTATTTCAGAAAGTAAGGAAAGCTGTTATGGAAAAATCTAATGATGAACAGATTCCGTGGGAATCGACTTCATTAACAGCGGACTTTTACTTTAATAAAAAATAATGAAAAACGATGGCTAACAATGGCTAAGAAAACATAGGGCAGACAAGGCTTTCAGATAGGTTCGTTCACTTAGCATAGTTCGGTTTCGGTGGACAAGTAATCGCTTCGAGAGCCCTACGTTTCTTAGCCGGGCCGTTCTCTACAATTTAAACTGATAACATTCCTAAATAAATTAATATGGCGAAAAAAAACAATAACAAAGTATTTGATAGTGACCCAAAGGGTTGTCTTTATATTATCCTAATTGTAGTAATGATTGCATTATTACCATTAGTTCCAATAATTTTAGGCTTTATAACACTGATACATTATTTCAAGTTCAGAAGATTTAGAAAAAAATATAAAAATATTTCAGATTTTTGGTTAGAAAGTGAAGAAAAAGATGAATTTCTTAGGTTTCAAAAAAATATAACTATAGCTGACAATAATATTAATCACGCAAAATTAAAAGGAGAAAGATTAAATATCACTAAAAATAAAGACGGTTCTTTTTCAAGTAGAAGTAATGCAGGAAAAGAAATAAATGCTACAATAAGAGAAGCTAAAAATTACCTTAGTAATAATTTTAATGATTTTAAAAACTATAAGTATTTACCCATTAATAGGTGGAATAAGATGAGAAATTCATACAGTAAATATTTTGCAATTTCGTACTCAATTATAATTTGGTTTATAACTTTTATCTTGCTTTTTAACTCTTACTTTGTAGAACAATACACTAACTTCTTTTATTTTTTAGGTGATATAGATTTATCCTATTTTCTTACAACAAAACAAGGATTTAAAGAAATTTTAATCGTTTTAGCAATTACAGCAGGGATTACTCTTTTAGGATACTATATATTAAGTAAAATAAGTGATTTTGCATTCTCAAAAAAATATCCAAAACCAGAGATAGTAACGGCTGATAACATCAACGATTATTAAAATGAAAGAAGTAATTAAGACAAAATCAAACTTATTAACTTTAATAGTGAACGGTGAGATAATTAATATTTTAAGTCCTTGGCATATTGAAGTTGATTTTGAGCAAGAAATAATAACTATTAGCAAAAGAAATTTATACTTTATAGGAACTGATACAAGCACAATAGCTTTCAGGTTTATAAGAAAGATTGTAGTTAATGAACATTTGTTTGGTGCAAATATTTGGATAAAAGCTATAGGCGGTTCAGTGAGCGCAAAATATTTACCGAAAGGCAAACTTAAAGAAATAAGGCAGAAAATAATAGACTATAATAAAACTAAAAGAAATCATATTATATTTTCATAATGTTGTAACAATTTAATTTAAATGAACGATCTAAAATGGGAACCTTTTATTGGTAAGAACTTTGAAATTGGTATTTCACAAAAAAAAATATTGATTGTTGGTGAAAGTCATTTTCATAATGGATCAGAAAAATCAATTAAGAAAATAAACAAAATCAATTTCACGAAAATTGTTATAAAAGAGATGGCAATTAAAAAAGAGTATTGGTCAACGAAGTTTTTTCAAAATTTACATAGAACATTAGTTGGTTCTGATAATTTTAAAGGTGAAAATCTTTGGGATTATTTAGCATTTTATAATTTTATACAAAGACCAATGGAAACAAATAAGGAGAGACCAAGAAGTAAAGATTTTTTAATTGGTTGGAATTCATTCTTTTATGTAATAAAAGAAATAAAACCTGACATTTGTATTTTTATTGGAACAAGTCCATCACATTATTTTTCTGAATTTAAAAAAGAAAGAGTAGATTTTAAAACAATTAAATTTAAAAGATTAGATAAAATAGGAAATTCATATCCTCGTTATGCTAAAATTTTAAGAGAAAATAATGAAATTGAATTTTACTTTATAAAGCACACAAGTAGCTATTATAGTTGGAAGAAATGGCGTGCATTTTTAGAAAAAAAAATCCCTGATCAAATAGCTGAATTCAGTATGATTGACGAATCAAAACTGTAGAGAGCATCGGCTATAAGCAATTGGTTTTTAGGTGCTTATACAAAAAAATAATATAAAAATAAAGGTCAGTGCTTATCCGAAAAAATTAGACTAAAAATCCCAAACTGCTTATAGCAAAGACCGTTGGCATTCATTATGAAACAAAATCGATAGATGGAAATATTCCGACAGATAACAGCAAACAATATCGAATTAAAAAGTTATCCATTTCTAAAAGAATTAGCAATGGAAGCCTATTTAATGGAGAATGAAGATATTCTAAAACTTGATACAGAAAACTTTGCTGACGTTACTGTTTTGGACGCTGAAATTGCATTAAAAAGTGGAAGAAAAACTTCTAATCGAGATGGTAGAATTGATATTTTAGCCAAATACGGACTTGACTATCTCGCCCTAATTGAATTGAAGATAAATGAGATAAATGACCAATCCTTACTTCAACTCGAAGACTACTTGAATGAAAGGCATCAGATTTTAACAAAACATCCTGAATTTTGGTCTGAAGTTGAAAATGAACCAAATTGGATAGGTGTTTTGGTTGGTTCATCTATTTCACCTGAATTGCAACGAAAACTGCAAGATGGTTATTCCACAGCAAGTGGAATACCTATTGCAGGAATGATTCTCAGAAGATTTAGAAGTATAAAAAATGAGATTTTTGTAATTACAGACACTTTTTTCAAATACAACTACACAAGCAGAGACTTTTCAAAATTTGAATTTAAAGGAGAGATATACAACAAAGCAAGATTAGTAAATAAAGTAGTTAGAACTTTCGTAGAAGAAAACCCGACAATTTCATACGCTGAATTAGAAAAGAAATTTCCGCAGAGTTTACAAGGTAGTATTGGCGTTTTTGATACGAAGGAAAATGCTCAGGAAATTTTTGACAGAACAGGACATAAAAGACATTATTTGAAATCTGATGAGCTGATTAAATTATCGGACTCAATTATTGCGACAAGCAACCAATGGGGGCTTGGAAATATTACTCATTTTGTAAATCACGTAAACAATATGGATAACGACTATCGAATTGAAAATAAATAACGAAATGCCAACAAAGAACTGAGGTAAAAAACAACTCTTTTCTTCATTAATTTTAGACATTATTATTCTAGGCTCACAGATTTCATTTATGGATTCTATGAGCTTTTTTTGTTCCTTTCATTGTGTGCTATTTACTTCTGCAATATAGACACGTATGTTTCATCATACGGTAGTCCTGATTTAGCTATAGCAAAGCATTGTTTTAGTAGCTTGTTGGCCACTGCAATCAGTGCTAACTTTTTGCTCTTTCCCTTGTTTACGATTCGCTCGTAAATTTCTCTGCATCCCTTATTATGCTTACAGGCATTAAAGGCACATAGAAACAACAAATTTCGCAGCTTTCTGTTTCCTACCTTACTGATTCGCGCCTTACCTCTTACGCTGCTGCCAGACTCTCTTGTAGTGGGAGTGATCCCCACATAGCTACAAAGCTGTGAGGCCGTTTCAAATTTAGAGAAGCCATCGGTAATTACAATCAGGAATAGGGCTGTTTTCTGTCCTATGCCTGGTACTGAAGTAAGAAGTGTGAGCTGCTGCTCTTGGTCTTTTTTTACTAAGGATAGAATCTTTTCCTCTATGGCTTTAACTTCCTTGTCAAGCTGTTTTCTTTGGCGCTTCAAAGACCTGTAAACGAACTTTGAAGGAACCCCCAGAGCTTCTTCTCCATGGATCTTGTCCTTCACCGCAGTTCGCTGCTTCAAATAAGTGTCCAACAGTCTGAACAGCTGCAGGCATTCACTCTGTACTTCGGTAAGCGCATTATAAATAGGGATCTTGTTGGTCTTTGCATACTCACATATTGCCTTAGCATCACTCTTGTCCGTCTTTACCTTAGCCAGCTTCATCTGTATGAACCGCTTGATCGACAAAGGATTGATGACTGATACTACTACTGTATTTTTGTAGAGAAACTGTGCAAGCCGGTAATGATAATAACCGGTAGCCTCCATAGCAACTAATGAGTTCTTTGATAGTACTTTAAGAAACTTTTTAAAACCATACTCATCATTGTTAAACTGATGGTGACCGCTAAGGCTACCATAGACATCAAAAACATCTTTACTGATGTCAACTCCATAAGTTTCTTTATATTTATTCATAAGAATTGATTTATGAAAGAGCATACTATCCTACTCACAACAACTTAAAAACGAGATCCAGGTCTCACAGAACTGAACGTGGTTGAGATAGTAAAAGAGAGGGGATTATCAATGTTGACGAAGTCTGAGCTTCAATGTATATCATAACCTTAATCCTCTCTTTTGTTCTTTCTGATTTAGATAACGATTTAATGAGAATCAAACTTAAGATGTATAAAAATAATAGCCGAGATAGTAGTATATTCAAGGGTTGTAGCCCGCTTCAGTTTTCTTGTAACTTGACAGGAAAGTGTCACGCAATCGGCTACTATTCTTATACTAAACGTGTTACCTGTAATGCTGAGCCATCAAAAAGCCACCGCAAAAACAGCACATTTATTTTTTCCAAAACGCCAGCCAACGCACAAAAAATAAAAGAGCTATTTCTGCCAATGCTAAATTTGAGGAAATCCGTAAATTGATAACTTCAAATAAAAGTATATTGCAATCATAAATGAATGAACAACCAACTGAACTAAAAATATTCTTCGACCAACCTAAGACTTTCAATTTACAGAATACAAAGTCATTAATGGGCTTGACAGGCTTATATTTCATTTTTTCCGCAAATACCAAAATCCAATACCCATTTAAGAAATCTCGTTTGCTCTACATCGGGATGAGCGAAAAGCGAACTAACAGTATGGGCAGTAGGTTAAGTGGGCATTTTGAGGGTAAAAGCAAAAACTTGGGATTGTTCAACTACAGAAAAATAGACCAATTATACTTTACGTATATAAATTTTGCGATGTTAAGGAAATTTTGGAACTACCGAGTTGAAGACCTTGAAAGCTATTTTATTCTGGACTTTGTGGAAAAATATGGTGTTTACCCAATATGCAACAACAAATCTGGTCTTGATATAATGAATAAACATTTAAAAGCCAATTTTGAAATAGATTGGAAAAACTTTGAATAACGGAAAATATTATGGAACAGAAAATTAAAAGTGGAAAAGAAGTGATTGATGAATTCTTTTCAGAAATATTGAACATAGAAGGCGTTGACGAGAAAACTGTTGAAATGCTTGTAAAACTCTATAGCGATGATAAGTTGACTGATACAAATATTCAAAATGAATTGGATGAATTGAAAATTTCTGCCCTGAAAACCCCTAAAGAAGACACCGATGACAAAAATTAAAAACTTGGAAATAAATGGGCTTAGAGGTGTGAAAGAAAAACTAAACCTAAATCTTAATAAAAAATCCATTTTGATTTATGGCGATAATGGCACAGGAAAAAGTTCACTTACAGATTCATTTGAATGGTTTTACAATAATCATATTGCTCATTTATCGACCGAGGAAATTAGTGGCCGTGGAAGAGACGCATTGAGGAACATTTTTATTTCTGATGATGAAGATGGCTATGTAAATCTAAATTTTGATGATAAAGACTTAGATGCAAAAAAATCCATAGATGGCTCTAAAAAAATCTATATATCGAATACTACAGATTATTTTAAAGAATACATCGTAGATTCTACTTCCGAAAATCTAATATTACGTTATAGAGATTTAGTTGAATTCATTATTGCCACTAAGACCGAGAAATTAAATAAACTTCAAGAGATTATTGGTTTTTCTGAGGTTGCGAAAATCAGAACAATTTTAAAGAGAAATTTTGGCAGAATAAAGCGGACCATTAAATCCTCTGACTACGAAGGTCGTAAAAGTGCGAGACAGGAAACCATTTTGGAAAATTTAGGTCGTAACGCTTATTCAGACGAACAATTATTTGATGGTGTCAATGATTTAATAAAGCCACTTAAACTTAAAATTGTTGTTAAGTCCCGTAAAGACATCAATGAAGTCATAAAAGAAATTTCGAGTAAAGAAGATTCGAAGTTAAGCGATGAGATTAATTTTTACGTCCGCGTGAAAGAGGTTGTTTCAGAATTAAAAGAAATATCAAATACAATCAATACAGAGTACAGTAATTTTTATACTGCATTTCAAAATTTACAGAAAGAACCTGAAAAAATAAAAAGCTTACAGTTATTGGCACTTTTAAAGGAAGGTAAATCCGTATTGTCCAAGGATGTTGTGGAGCATGACTACTGCCCTCTTTGCTTACAAGAAAAAAGTAAAGTTCAACTTATTCAAGAATTGAATGCTCGAATTGATGAACTTGAACAACTTGCAGAAGAAAAAAACTCAATTGATGAGCAGGCCAAAGTGCTTAAGGAAGTTATCCAATTCAAAGTAAATTCCCTTGAGGTGATATTGAAGGACAAATCTTTAGAAGATAAAAAGTTTGATAAGCTCAAAGAAAAATTAACTTCTTTTAAAACTCTTCTCAATTCAATAATTACTGAATTAGGTAAAGAAATAACCGAAAAAATCAAAGAGCCTCAAAAAGTAAACCTTCAAGAAAAAGAATTGAAAGAATTGCTGGAATCTCTTGCATCACAAATAAAAAAGCTCAAAGAAAGTAAGGCGTCCAATATAAAATTTACGATACACACCAAATTGTTACAGACTGCAAATGCTTATAAGGAATATCTCAGTTTGAATAAGGAAGAATCAGTTTTAAGAAAACAACAAGTGACATTTGAGTTACTGTATGATGACTTTATAAGAAAACAGGAGGAGTCATTAAATATTTTTCTTTCTATGTTTTCAAAAGAAATAAATGATTATTACACGACGATGAACCCAAAGGAAAAGGTTGAAGATATAAGGCTTATTCCTCTAACAAAAAAGGAAGAACTTGTTGGAATTACAATTGACTATAAATTCTTCGATGTTCGTAAAGTACCGCCAGAGGCTTACCTTAGTGAAAGCCATATAAATTGTTTGGGATTATCTTTCTTTTTGGCTTCAGTCAAGGCATTCAACAAAAGAAACAAATTTTTTGTTTTGGATGATGTGATTTCAAGCTTTGATAGGTCTCATCGTTATCGATTTGCTCAACTTTTGACAGAAAAATTTGGCGGTTACCAAACGATAGTCTTAACACACGAAAAAGAGTTTTTTGAACTCGTTTCCAGCGAAGTTAAAAGCAAAGGTTGGCTTTTAAGAAATTTCAAGTGGTCACAAGACAGTGGAACAGGAATCGAAAAAGGAATTGTTGACATAAAGGAACGTATTTTAAAAAAACTGGAGGATAGGAACACGGATGGGTTAGGAAATGATATACGAGTTTACACAGAAAAGGTAATGAAAAAAGTGGCGTTTGAATTAGAAGCAAAAGTCGCGTATCGGGATAATACCGTTAACGAAAAAAGAATGGCTCCAGAACTCCTTGATGCAGTTCAAAGTAAATTAAAAGCAAGCAAGGAATTAAAGGAAACTGCCAATATTCCAAAAATAAAAGGAATGCCAATGTTTGTTGGAAATACTACATCTCACGATAATGACTTTCAAGCAAGTATTGAGGACTTGGATGCGATTTGGGAAGATGTGAAGAAAATGATTCGCAGTTTTTACTGTAAAGAATGCGGAAAGTTCATTTCCACGAAACTTTACGACCCAGTTAAGAAGAAAATCAGGTGCGGTTGTGAAAATCTGATTTATGATTGGAAACAATAGAATAGCCAACGCAACTAGCCATAAACATTTACAGTTCCACAAGCCAACGCGCCACCAAAACTATAAAAGAGTATGTCTCAGCCAACGCTAAAAGAAAATAGAAAAACCAAAAAAATGGTCAACCTATTTCAGTGCCAGACAAAAAAGTTTAGAGGTTAATTTCATTTTTTTTTAGCTTGCAGACCCAGAAACCTTTCTTCAAATTCCTTTTTCTTCATATCAGGAGCGATGTATTGATAACTATCTTCCAGGCAATCGATGTGCTCTAAGACCGCTTCTTTGCTGGTGGTCGTTACATCTCCTCTCAGCAAGACTTTGACGTCTTCCGTATCGCTTTTTATAAACAGGTCCCTAAGCAGTAATTTGGATTGCAGATAATCCTTTATTAAGGCTACTGTGACAGGATAAAACACTTTGCCACTATGGTTGGTGAGTCGTGAGGCGAAATACAGCTCGCCCGAGTGGTGGGTATATAATCTTAAAATATCACCCTCAGCATTAAGGATGCTGAGGTCTTTTTTAAAGGCTCTTGGGTCTCTCATAAGTTTAATGTTAGTGGTTTTTAATTTGTTAACTATAAGTGGTAAATCAGACATTACCTGTCGCTCTTAAACTTTTGGCTATAATATATAAAACGAACTGTTCATGATGCCGATCTCATCATCTTCTTTATGAGCAAGGATTTCTAAACCTTCTTCTTTCCAGATGTGCATTCGCTGAGGTCGAGTTAGCATAAAGTTGGGGCAATGTGGGGACTGTTTTGACTTTACGAACTCTAGGCATGATGAGTGGAGAAAAAGATATGCCCGACAGGGGGTAAAGCGTTTTTGAAGAGCTTCCACAATTGCTGATGTGCTCCCAGACCTTGAATACTTCTAAGCGCATCACCGAGAATAGTGAAGGTGTCTATCGATGACGAAAAATGAATGACCCCAATGAGCTTCTTGAGTTTTTTAATCTTTAGGTCGATGTGCTGCTGACTCTCATTTAAACGAAAATTCGAGCTCTTGCTTTGCACAACGATGTTCTTATCTTTTAAGTGACTCTCCAAAGCTTCCAGTTTTTGGTCTCCAAGATTTAAAACCGATCTAGGCTGTACTTGTTTTAAAAACTTGATCTCGTAATCATGCAGGCGCTTGTGTTCTTGCTTGTCCTGATATACTTTGGAATTTTTGTGAAGCAGAATAGGGTCTCTGAATTTCATAGTTTTTATATTATTGCGAGAGTTCTAATTAATGAAGTAATTAACTTATTTATGTAGAGCAAACACCCACCTCAATCCTCCCTTAAGGGAGGAAGCGAATAGCCAATTAATCACTAAACCACTCTGGTGTTGGTGCCATTAAATTCATCTATGACCTCCCAAACTACAGGATGCATTCTACCGTAACTCAAGATATACACGTCCAGGGGTGTGGTTTTAAATTGCTGAAGCGTTTGGCGTATGGCCTCTGCGATCCACTGCATGTCGTTCCCGAAGGCGCCACCACCCAATGAGTGAGAAATACCTCTTTGCAACCTGTTTCATGTAAGTTAAGCACAGCAGCGTGTAAAGTCGTCTCGTAAGCGGCTTCCAAAATAAGCTTGGCAAAGGCCTTCCAATATCTGGGTTCCACTTCCGAATAGGCTACTGGCAAAGCCGAGCAGTAGGCCTGAGAGACCAAATGTCCAGCACTACTTAGAGTTACCTCCGTATTCCACTGCATCCCGATCTTGAGTTGGTCTTTTAAGGCTTCGCGTTCTGCGGGTTTGAGCTGCCTTAGTTTGGAGTCGATGGCTTTGAGCTGAGGTTCATTGAATAAAGCATAACCATTGGTCATTTGCCAGGACTCCAGCTCGGGTAAATTAAGCTTATTAATAACTTCTTCCAAGGTATTAATCTGCTTCTCTCGACTTTGACCAATCTGTCCGTCTATCGGCACTAGGTAGTGTCTATAGACGGTTCCCGCGCCACAAGCAATGGCACAAGCAGGTCCTTGAGTGTGGTCCTGCTTATAGTGAGCAATACCCGCTTCTGGCGTGACCTCTGGACCCGGCATTTCCAGAAGATTGAATTGCGATGCGGCTTGAAATACCGCTTCCTTATGTAAGAGATGAAGCAGCTGAGCATCTCCTTCCAGGTTTTGGACATTTAACTCTCCTTCTACTAGAGGCGTAGCTTGAACACGTTGTCTCAACTCGCCCAGGCTTGCCAGCTCTAAAGCACCGGCTTGAAATGACCGCCCATTGACTTTAGACTTGAGCTGTTGCCCCTCCATCTTCATTTGACCTTGAACGTCCTGTACTCTATTTTCCTTAAAACCCATTAATTTTTCAAACCACATGCTTTTTAATTTTGTTTATTATGTGGGGTAAAGTTATTGAACTACTTTACGTTAAAGTGGGTTTTGCAATATTGCAATTCTATTTAAAATTGATAGCATTGAAACTTTAAATTCATATTGGATTAATATGAATCCTTTAAGCCAGTTCTCCATTCTTCTTAAGAAACTTAAATATTTTTTTATCGACTTCAGATATAATATTTAAATCTTTAAAATTTAATCATCTAATTTCTTCTATTTCACTTGACTGTGTTAACGTATCATAAAATTCTGCTTTATAACAAGTCATCTTAACAAGAAAATCTTTTTTTGAACCATCAGACTGAGCTTTGAAAGTTCCAAAGTATTCAATAGTAGGACTTAATAATAGACCATTGTCTGGGTCGTATGCTTCATCTTCTTAGGACTCTATAAATGGTTTAATATGATTTGCTATAACTACGGAATATATTCTTTTTTCAAAGTAGGAAGTTTTTTCATTTTGATATTTCACAATGGGTTCTTCAAATGATTCTTTGTTATATAAAAGATGTAAATATGGATTTCTTCTTTTTGACTCTCGGGTATTCAATAAATTTTCTTCCAATATTTCATGCTATGCTAAACCCTTAACAAGGCTGAACATCTATAACAACATCAATTTTATCATTCTTAACTAACCAGCTCAGTCTCTTTAATTCGTTAATCATCTATGGTCTTTCTTGAGTTTGTCCAGAATTACTTTTTTTTTTGGGAAAATTTAAACTCCAAATCAACTCGTTTTAATTCGTCATTAATTTGAAACTTGAAGTATAAGTCAATGAATTTATCCTTAAAATTTGCATATAAATCAGTTTCAAAATCAATAAACTTAATTTGCTCTGATTATCTTATTGATAACTCCCAGGCAAAATGAAAAACTAGAGACTTTTCGGAGGACATGACAAAATCTTTATCATTTAAATTTTCATCAATAATGTTACAAGTTTCTTCAATTGCATTTTTAATAGTTTCCATTGATAGTATTCTTCAATTCAAATTATCAACCTTAAACCGACTTTCGCTTACCTTGTCTTCACCATACCGCTTTAAGGCATCTCGGTAGATGGACTTAAGCTCGTCTTCCAAAGATTGGGGCTGTATCACTTTTAGGGTATCGCCGTGGGCGAGGAGTTCCATGAGAAAGTCGTGAGTGATATAGACCTTGAGCTGGATACGCAGTTCGTATTCGTTATCTTCCAGTATTTCCTGTGAGAGGTGTAGTGGCAATGATTTCACATACTGGCCCTGATGAGGCGTAAAAGATAAGATCACTTCCTCTGGAGCTTGCTGGTTAGGCGCCACAATCCCAAAGCAATGTTGGTAATGCGCTTCCACATCAAAATCTTCGGCCAGGCTAAATTGGGTCTGGGTAATATCCAAATCGGTTAAGCGGTCTAGTCCAAAACTTTTCACCTGCTCGTCTCTTAAATCTTTCGCCAGTAAATACCAGCGGTTTCTAAATTCCTTGAGTCCGTAGGGCTCGGTTTCCCGCTCAGAGATATCGGGCTCCCAAAAGTTCTCATAGGTAAACTCTACCTGGAGTTTGTTCTTAATGGCATGTAATAGTCCGTAGAGGTTCTCGGTGCCCAGCGGTCGGCGCTTTTCAAAATGAATGGCATTGGACAAGCGGTCGCTGAGGTTTAGCGCGTTAAAGGTGTCAAAAGCCTCCAGAATGCGCTCGTTCACATCGGGATTCTCGTCATAACCTATCTTATAAACTTTATTGGAAAAATCGTATTCGATCTCGATATTATACAGGGATAGAATGTCCTTGATGTCCCGCTGAAAGGTGCGTTTGGAGATGTTGAAGTTATAGTCCTGCAGTTCCGATTCCAAAGCCAGGTAATCGGCAATTTGTTCAAAACTGGCAGGATGCTTCCTCAATTTTTTGATGATCAGGGTATAACGTGCAATCGATTCTCTTTTGGACATAGGGATGAGATTTAGCTAAAACCAATTTTAGTTTTGGCTTCCACAATAGATTCTTCCGAGCAAAATACTAAGAGATTTTGTAATGAGGGAACCTTTCTATGAAGAATTTCCTGAATTTCGCTCATGCGTAAGATATTATCGATCTGCCCGCCCGTAAACATGAAATGCTGGGCCAGGTAATTGCAATCAGTGTCGCTTAAATTCGGGAACTTGGACTTCCAGATTTTAGCTCTTATCCTTGGGGTGGGTTTATTAAATTTGACCTTAAAAAGAAAACGCCGTTCAAAAGCCTTATCGAGGTTGTGTACTAGATTGGTTGTCGCGATAAGGATTCCTTCAAAATTTTCTAATTCTTCCAGAATAATGTTTTGAATAGCGTTTTCGGTTTGAGCTACATTGGAGGAGCTATTGTTTTTTCGTTTAGATAAAATGGCATCGGCCTCGTTAAAAAAGAGAATTGGCGCTCGCTTGGCGGCATCCAGTTGCCTGGTGTAATTTTTAAAGATCTGCTTGATAAGGCGTTCACTTTCTCCAAACCAGGAGGATTTGGAAGCACTAATGTCTACTTTGATCAGTTGGCGGTTGGTGTCTTTTGCCATTTGCTTGACGATTTCGGTCTTTCCCGTGCCTGGCGTACCGTGCAGTAAGGTAACAATACCTTTAGAGAGGTTCTTCTGCTCGAGTCGGTTTTGTATGCTTTTGAATTTGCTATCTTCCAGTAAGTCCTTGAGCATAGAGAGCTGTTTCATTTCGTCTTCGTTAAAGATGAGCTGCCGAGATGCAATGTCCTTTGGGTCGAGTATATTCTTAGAGCTTTCCCGATTTCTAAAAAGTTTGATGCCGCTGGCTTCGATCAGATCATCAGCTTTTTCTGTGAGTTTGAGTTCATTCATGTTTTGAAAAGGTCCTTTGATCACTTCCACCAGACTGTTTTTTATGAGCTTGTTCTGGCCAGTCATTACTCTCTCTGTATAATAGATCTTATCTGAAGCGCTTACCATGATTTTACTCAGTGCAGTATCTATCAAAACTTGATCATAGCCTTTTACTGTTCTCCAGATGAGGTACATCAATATATATGCATCTATGCTTGATAGTTCCATAGCGTTGATCTTTCCAACCAAAGGAAAATGAGCATAGTCTTTCAGCATCTTTTCAGTGAGCTCCTGGAGTTGTTTACTCTCCTGCTCATCACCGTTACGACCCAAACTTAGATGGTCCATACGTTCCAGAAATTGTATGACCGTGTCTATGCTATCTTTTTTGAGGTAGGGAAGAGGTTCCCCCTTTAAAATGGCTTCTGAAGCTTTCTCATTAATCGTGTAGATATCACTGGCACGAGCTAGCTTTAAACGATAGGATTGTTTTTCTTTTATTAAAATACCTTTATCGTACAACTGGTCAAACTCAGAACAATATTTCAAAATTTTTATAGCGTCGCAGTCCAGATAATTAGATAAAATGCCGAAATCCACTCGGCTTCCGCCATAGTTCATGGAAAACACCAGGGCTATAAAAAACGCCTGTGGTTTTGAGACATGAAAATAATTGGCAATCACTGTTAGTTCTGAATCCAGTTCCTGAAATAGTTCTGGAGGGAGTCCACACTTTTTTGACTTTTCAAATACAAAAGAAATGCTATCCAGCATTGTGGTTTTTAGGTCTGCGATCATTAGCGTTGTCTTGATTATAAAATTAAGTTGAGCCTACGCCAAATAATGGCGCTAGTTTTTATAAAAGGTTTTATTTCGAAATCATTTACAATTTTGAATGGCACTAATTCCAAAATCGATGAATTTTCTTCAATTCGTTTCTTTTTAAAAATTCACCTTTTGTAGCCGTTAGAACTTCAAAGACGTCAATAAATTTTTCTACAGCTGTTGGCTCTCTAGAATCAGAATTTGATGCAGTAGAGTAGGTGTCCATCCTCAATAAATACTCATCCATTTTTAGGTAGTTGATCTTTTCATTTTTTAGCTTGATAGCTATTGGAGTGGGTTTATCATTTTCTTTGATAAACCAAATTTTTTCAATCTCCATTTCTGTAAACCCCTTTAAAGCATTCCTGATTTCATCGTCAGCACTTTCCTTTAAAGCATTAAAAATATCTTCGAATTCTATTAGGTCTATACAGATGATCATGAGCTTTGGTTTTATGATTAATAAAATGATTAGGGTACAAAAGTAAACAGTAATGAGCCTAGAGTTGGGGCTTTGCAATATTGCAAAGTGGTGTTTTTAGGTCATCTGTCTGACGCATGACGGTTATTGAGTTATCATTCCGACGGTAAAAGCCTGCCTGTCATGTCTCTTGCAGGCAAGTAATCTCTTTGCTTTTTTGATGGTGAAGATGCTTCAGTCGTCCAAAAGGCTCGTTTAGAAGGACGGGAAGCTTTTTTATAAAACATCATAAATGTATCTGAAAAGTCTTCTCATTGGTCTGATGACGACTTTAATCATAAGCTCACGAATAAGCCAAACCATAAAAATAATATCCAGGACATGAGCTAAAGCAGAAAACTCTTGACGTATCAATTCCTGATAAAGCAAATTGTAGATGGCGATTGTTAGATTAAAATACCATATCATGAAAAAGGCTTTCCAGGCCCATCTGTAAAGCAAATCTTTAAAATTCATAAGTGAGTATTTAAGGTTATTAAAAAATGTAAACTGATTAATCTAATCGTTCAATGTCAGCTGAATCTTTGAAGATTTTAATCTGAAAACCAGATCCAGTATTATCATCATAGCATTGATAATTCACCGTATGACCAATTTCAGTTTCTTCAAGCAATGCAATGGATGCATTACAGCTTTCGATATAGAACTCATTTGAAATTTCATGAGTAGTGAGATTGTATGTATAGAAACCGATCTCAGAACCTGCTCCACAACTTGCCTGAGTATCGAGACGGGAAGGGGAGTGAAATTTAATGATAGCCTTTTGCCCAGAGCTCGCTATAAGTTTCAAATCTGTCCACCAGTTTTCATCTACATTTAACTTGATACTGGAGCTTTCGCTACATAAATACCAATTGACAGTTCTGAAATCAAGATCTACTTTAGGAATTGACAGTTCTGCAGAAATTTCATTATGATGATGTGTCGCTTTGCTTTTAGTCAAACTGAATTTTTCCTGATAGCCAGTGTAATTCTGATAATAACTTGCCTCTTCTTCATAGCTATTTATAGAGGTTTTAAAGTTTAAAACATCGGAGCTATCTGTTTGATTCTTGAAATGGTAAAGCGTCAATTGCGGATAGGAGTAATAGCCGATTAAGGCTATTTTCTGATCGGTTAGTGAAGAATTTGTATACCAACCAGACACAGTATAAGCATTACGATGAAACCAAGAGTTCTCTAACACTTTAAGGTGAAAATCAAGCTTTTGCTCATCCTTTCGGAGGCTAAATTCTGTGGTTATTAATTCTTCTTTTACTAGCCGCAGATCTCCTTGTTGAGCGATACTTAATTGAAATACTAAAAACACTAAACATACTAATGGATTGGTCATAGGCTATATGTATGATTTTGGGTTAAAAATTAATTTGGTTACTTCGATCTTATGATTTTTCAATGGATCACCTCTATAAAAGAGTCTGAATATGGTTTGATTTTGAAAATATCTACCTTTTTCAGGAATGTAATGAAAGAAGTTTTCGTAATAAGAGGCGGTATCGACTCTATCCATTTCTTGTTTGAAAAGTGTCCTGCTAAAGTCATTGAAAAGAATATTAAATTCTGGCTTAAAACCTTTATGACTAAAAAAGTAAGGCGCATGGTCTTTATAGATGTAATCGACTATAGATTTACAACATCCCCCAAACCCGCAACCTTCTCTCGTTGCACATAAATACTGAACATCAAATAAGCGATGTTGCAATACTAGCTTTTTAAACGTATCTATGTTTTCCTTTTCGAAGTAAAGGACCTTTTGAATTTCATTGTAATCGTTTCCGATGATTTCAAGTTCAAAATATATGCCTTTACGTCCAGGGGGATACCTTTCAACCATAATATCCGATACGTGATTGTAATCGATTTTAAAACGGAAATGCGGCAAGATGTCAAGTTCTTTATATTTCCTGACTTTGACTTTGGTTATATTGTCATTATAAACGACTCTAGCATAATTTCTGATATCATTTTTCAACTCATGGATCTCTGGTCCTATGGAAGTGAATATGAATAGCTCTGGTTTTTTAAATCCCGGAGATGACATACGATGTATATGATGGTTAGTGAAAAAGACAGGCCCTCTAAAGTCTCTTCCTGCACTGGCATACCAAAACACTTTGGGGGTTTCAGACAAACATTCCAGTTCGGGGACGTTTTTAACAAATAGTTTTTGTGAGTTCATTAGTATGAGTTTTGATGAGACTGCAAAATTAAAGCGGTACTTCGTTCATCTGGGGTTTTTGCAATATTGCAAATTGGGTAGGCCAATATTCTTGAAATTTCTTAGTAGTTGAATTGAAAGTTTTATTTTTAGGCAAAAACTTTATGGCGTATTATTTTCCAATCTATGTATCTTCCTATTATATTGTTACGACCTCCAGTCCTTTTTACCGTCTGCTTCCTTATTTGATGAATACGCTATACCTTATCGAACCTAAGCATCAGTATTTTGGTGATATAAAAGACATCAAGTCTCTTGTTGAAGATACTAAAGGCTTTGAAAGCATTAGGACATCGATGGTTGTTCCAGATGAAGGTCTAGATTACTCCAATCTAAAAGTACCCAACTCCTTTCTCAATAAATTCAGTAAAGAACACCAAAAGGAATTTCAAGTTTTGACGAAGGAATTTTCAGATGAAAAGAAATACAATCGATTCTTTTACGATTTGATAAAGCAAGCTTTCGACATCGATGTTGCAGGTGGAGGTCTATTGTGGATTTCTTCTCACCCTCTCGGTATACAAATCAAATATGTTTATACTCGTGACTTTGAAGAATTAGATGATGACAGACAATCTGGTTTTTTGATGGAGACTCTGAATGAGATTGGTAACGAAATTTTCTCCCCAGGACTTGCGGCAGAACCACAAAAAAATTATTCATCAGGAAAACTAACACCAAAAGAAATTGCTGATGCTTTAGATGATATTGATAGCATAGACTCCGACACATTCAAATATTTATCGGATAAATTAATTAGTTTAGGTTTGAGGATTAAATTAAATCCTAAAAAACATAAATTACTTATCAGAAAGGAACAATTAAAGCCTAAAGTATTCATAGCTGGAATCAATCAAGAGGTGGAATTGGCTCCTCTAGATAAGTCTTTTTACTTTTTAATTTTGCTTTTTGCAGACGGTATCAACATCACAAGTAATCTAAATACAAGAGATTATGAAAATTACATTGAGGTTTGGCTTGACCTTTACACTAAATTAAAATCTTCTGACAGAACTGAGGCAAAGCATAAAATTGAGAATCTGTGTGGAGATCAACAAAATCTATCTTATGTCAAAACCAGGACAAATAAGCCTTTTAAAACTATATTAAAAAGCAAATTTCCTTTAGATTATGAGCAACGTTCAGAGGAGTTCATCGTGAAGTATGAGCGTTGGAATGTAAAACTCAATGTTGAGCTTTCAAGAGATAAGATTGGTGGCATGGGAGTAATTGAAGACCTATTATCTGGAAAACTAGAAGTCCGTTAGTTTGCAATATTGCAAAAATACCTTCGACTGATTTATGAGGTATAGCTTTGTTGAAAAATTAAACCTTATGGAAAATCAGAACACAGCCTCAGCATTACCAAAGTTTTTTTATGCTTTCGTACTAAAAATACCACCTAAATATAGAGATCAAAATAAAGGGGTAGATTTTGATGATGAGTTGGATCTTAGCGCACTACCCCATAATGTTGGAAAAGATTTTGAAACCTTTCTTTTTATTCATACAGATGAAGAAACACACCTCACATTTTTGCTTTATACCGACATTACAGTTATTGGAGAATTAAAATGTTTTTTTTCCAAATCTTCATTATCAGCAATGGATATTATAGTAAAAAAAGTTAACGATTTTCTCTTAAATGGAGAGTTTTTAAGTCTTGAGTTTTGGAAAGAATTCAATCAAGAATTAAAAGACGATTGGCCTCTAGACCAAAATCAAAAAGAACTTTATGAAAATTTCATCAAAGAGCACACAACTGTGCAGAATATCATCGACAAATTAAATAACCTCGGTATGGAAAACCTTCATCCAATCGAATTAGAAATTTTAAAACTAAATCAGGTCAGCCTATGAAAAACCAAGCTATCTTTAAAATTTATGACAAGCAGGTAGATACTTCTTTTTATATTCATTGGAATACTTATACCCAGCTGCCTATATCCATCCCTTTGGATCTGGTGAGCTTTATAGACTATTTGATGCTTGAAGGCATTGATCTAAAAATTTTACTAGATTATTGGGAAAATTTGCAAACTCATGGTAGTACGATTCCAAATTATAAGCCACGCCTTAGTAGTAAGCTCAATTTTTATTTGAAGCAAGTCGTGATGAGAACTGAAGTTTTAGAGTGGACTGAAGATAATAGATATTTGTTAAGGCTTTTTGAAGATCAGATGACGATAAATCCGTGTAAGCAATACCTAATTGAATCTTTGAGATATACGCATGAAAAACTGAACATTAGACATGTTTATGCTTTAAGATCTTTGGACTTCACTTATCAAATGCTAGAACGCTATTTGAGAGGCGTCAAAAACAATTTTCTCAACTTTGATCTGGATGAATTCATGCAATCGTTGATTTCCAACGTTATGTTATCAAAAAGAGAGACCGAGTTTTTTGAAAAACTTTATCATAGGTATAATTTTCCTTTAGAAGCGATACCTCATATCAATCGATTAAAAGGAGATTTTAAGGATTGCGACATTTACGGTCTGTTAGAATTTCAGCCATCACTCGATGCCCCTCTAGAATTGGTAAACCTAGAGTCAGCACGAGAGGATAAAATTAAAATTTTGAACACACTTTGTTTTCAGGAAAATGAAGTCGAGGCTGAACGCTTAAGAACCAAAATTTTTGGTACACGAGATCACGATTTTAAACTAATGAGTTCAGAAAAGATAGATGGAATCTTAAAGTCTCTAGGCATCCAGGCTGAAACGTATCGCACTTTAAAGACAACCGAAGGAAAACACTATCTCCCTGTTTTGTTCGAAACTATAATGGACAGCAGTGATGAGCTGATCCTATTTAAACGCTTTGGATTCTCTCATTATGATCTATATACAAGATCGGGTATATTTCTGGAATCAACACCAGAGACTATCCAAATTTATGAAAACGGCTATTACCTGATAGAACACGAAACTAATTCTACACTCAAGCGTTATGATGCAACTTCAAAATTGAAACACGTTGTTTTTTCTAACTTAGAAAAGCAGGACAATTACGCACTAGAAGCCAATCCTAAAGAAAAACAACTCTTGTTTAACAACACACTTTATTTCTATTATGAAACAGAGACTTCTCCAAATTGTTATACTCACATCAGACATCTTGGTGAAGAGTATGTGTCTGTTTGTCAAAATGGGTTATGGGGTTATGCGCGCTCGCATGAACACATGGAATTAGTTATAGATTGCCAATATGCATATGCTGGACCATTTTTAGGAGATCATGCATTGGTTTATGACCTCAAGCCTGAGTATAGAGAACGAAAGGGAACATGGGTAGAGTTAGATGCTTCGATACCAATTCGAAAATCCGATAAAAAAAGAAAAATAAATCCTTATCAGTTTGAATGTTTATATCCATATTCAGCCGCTCAGCATAGTTTACCTATAAAACTCCTTGATGAGGTGTCTCACGATATTGATTATATGGAAGAGTATAATTTTTATGGGTATTCCACGCCAGAGATTGAAGGGATTGGAAACTGGTTGCTTATTGATCAAAACGGTGAAATTGTATTTGAAGCTCAACCTGATGATTTTCTGGAATTGCTTGAGAATGAGAAATTGAAGGTTATCGATTTTCTGGAAACACGAATTTATGATCTTAAGCATCAAATCCCTGAGTTGATTGAGACCAAAGAAACAAGCAAAGAGCTGGCTACAATCGATCCTTCAAAACAACTGATTGATGACCTGAAGGATATAGACATGGCTAAATTGTCGAATCCTAAATACGCCTTAAAACTCTTGAAACTGAATCCTGATTTTTACGAGATATTGCCCTACGAACTTAAAGATAATTTTGAATTTGCTCTGAGCGCAGCTTTATCTGCCGATGTCGTTAGTGTCTATTCAAACTCCTCCAAGAGACTGCGAAAAGACTTGAATTTTGTTAAACAACTCCTTTGCATTTCAACCCATTTGTTTAAGAATTTACCTGAGAATATTAAACAAAATAATGAGATCATTGATTTTGCTTTATCTAGAGATGTAAGTGTAGCCTTATGCCTAGAAGAGTCCTATCCAAATTACAGAAATTTATTAGTTGAGGCCATTGAAGATGACCCCTCAAATTTTATTAATCTACCAGATTCGTATAAGGTAGATATGCAGTTTGTTGGCGATCTGATGAAGGCTAATGCAAAAGTTGGAGCCTATCTAACTTCTTTTCATCTAGATATAAAGTATTTAAAGGAATTAGCAGAACAGATTGGTCCTGAAATATCATCTTATTTCCCCGAAAAAACCACTTCAGAAATATTGTAATTTAGCGAGTAAGAGTAGATGGATCCAGAAATTTAAAATTCTAAATCCATCTACGCATCTTTAACAAGCTACCTGATCATTATTTTTTAACTCTAAGGGATTTACAATTCTAAAATCTGAACCAACGTGAGCTACACCAATCCCTTTTTTAAAATAATGTTCCTCATGGAATTGATATAATTTTAAAGCATGAACAGGAATATGACCTTCACTCATCACATAATACGGATAATTGATGCCATCCAAAAAATCATCACTTGCCACCTGGTCTATATACCAAGATCTATTTTTTAACTTGAAAGTATCAATTTCCCACACTTCATAACCTTTACTAAGACTTTGAAATTTTAAATAATCATAGCTATTCATTTCTATAAGTGTAAATTTATCTTCAAAAGTCCAATCCCAGGAATCAATTACAAAAGGATACCACTCTTTTCTAGGTATAGGTCTATTATGAGCAAAAACAGGATTTTTCAAATATTTATAACGACTGGAAGGACTTCCTATAAGTCCATTTTTCATAATACTGTGTCGGAAACAACTTCTTGTGAGGTGATAAACGTAGCGTTGAGTTTTTACCCTTTTAAGAAACATAAGAACATAATTTTAGTGCAGCAGACTTTGCTGCGGTTAGAATTATGAATTATGCTATTTTGAAGACCACAAATTTAAGACTAAGTAACGACAAAAGACGTCTTTAATAAAAAAATCAACTGACATGTTTTGACGTACTTATTTTTTAGTTTTGGTATAAATAAAAAATGGCTAAATTAAAAGTCTACCAAAAATATAAATCAATTGTTATGCTAAAACAAAAAAAATTTGCCATACCAAAATTAAATTATGCATCATTAAAACCAAATCTTGATAGAAGAAAGTATACAACAAAAGCAATGATAACAAACCTAAAAAAGAAGGGTTTTGAAAATACAATTAATAATATATTACCAAATGGATATCTAGATATAGAGCAAAACGAAATAATTAATTTTCTATTTAATTCTATTGTTGAAAATGTAAACTTATATCTACAAGAAAGAGATGATAAACTATTGATGGAGATTTTTCATTCTATTCAATTATGGGGAGGAAACACAGGAAGAAATATTTATACTATGGGATCATTTAATTCTAATTTTGATCTACAAGCATACAAAGAGAGTGTACAAATGGTAAGAAATGGGAACCCTGAAAAAGCAATTAATGCTTTGAAAAAAATGAAACAAATAAACATTGCTTTTGCATCAAAGCATTTTTCTTTCTGGTCACATGATCTACAAGGAAAAGACAATGATTCTGCAAGACAATTACCAATTCTAGACAGGTTAATTAACGAATTAGTTTATGGCATAGAGAAACAACCTACATACTCTGATTATTTAAACTATTTATCCGATATGTACAAAGTTATAAATAAGATTGATTCTGAAATTACTGTCCATAATTTGGAAAGGCAGCTTTTCAATTTTGCAGATACTGATGAAGGTGAATATTGGAAGTTGTACAGATTAAAAAATCCAGATAAGATTAAAGTAGATGATTACATAAAAGCTTAACTAAAACTTCACTAACCTATTATTTTAATCCTATGACCAATCCAAAAAAACGTTACCTCACGAAATCCAGATATAAACTAGGACTTGAATGTCCTAATAAACTATACTACACTAATAAGAAAGATTATGCTAATGCGAAAATGAATGATCCTTTCCTACAAGCTTTAGCCAGTGGAGGATTTCAGGTAGAGGAATTAGCTCGTATGCACTATCCTGACGGAATTTTGATAGAAGATAAGAAATCAGATGAAACTTATGATTATCAAGATAAGGTTGATCAAACTATTGAGTTGCTTGAAAATAATGAGGATGTTGTTATTTTTGAAGCGGCATTTTTATATCAAAACTTATTCATAAGGGTTGATATTTTAGAGAAAAAAGGAGATCAGATTAACTTGATCGAAGTCAAAGCCAAATCATTTGATTCTACTAATGCAGAATTTGAGTTTGTAGGTAAAAGAGGAGGCTTAGATTCGAATTGGAAATTTTATTTATTCGATGTGTCTTTTCAGAAATATGTCATCAATAAAGCTTTTCCTCAATATACAGTCAAACCTTTTTTAATGTTGGCTGATAAATCTCAGACCACAACGATAAATGGACTCAATCAATTGTTTCGCATCACCAAAAACAATGATAACCGAACAGGTGTTGAACGCAAAATCGATCAATTGAAGAATATTGAAGCTGAATCCGTTCTAGGAATAGCAGATATAAGTAACGAAGTAAGAGGTATTGAAAGCGGACGACACAGAATTATTGAAGACTACGATTTTGAAGATGGAATACAAATATTTGCTAAGGCATATCAGGAAGACCGATACCTTGGTCATGATTTAAACTTTAATGTTTGTAAACATTGCGAATTCAAAACTGATAAACAGAACAAAGACGAAAAGAAGTCAGGGTTTGAAGAATGTTTTAAAATGCAACTGAATTGGAAAGAAAAGGATTTTAAGCAACCAACTGCTTTTGAAATATCGAGATTACATTTTAGCAAACTAAATAAATTCAATGAGCTAGGTATTCTAAAATTAGAAGATATAGAGGATGTCGAGCTCCTACCAAAAAAAGAATCCGCACCTGTTATGAATGGAATGTCAACCTCTGAACGCCAGCTCATTCAAAAACATAAGGCTTTGGAAAAAGACTTTACTCCTGTGGTTTTGAAAGATGAATTAAAGGCTGAAATTAACAGTTGGACGTTTCCGTTAAACTTTATCGATTTTGAAGCTTCGACAATGGCTCTGCCTTTCTATAAAGGACAATCGCCCTATGAGAAAGTAGTTTTTCAATTTTCTGTTCACACGTATCAAGAAAATGGAACTATAGAACATGCTGATGAATACATCAACGTTCAGCCGGGGGAGTTTCCAAATTTTGAATTTGTGAGACAACTCAAAAAGGCTTTAGAAAAAAATAAGGGAACAGTATTTCAGTTTTCCCCTTACGAAAATTCTACCCTAAACCAAATTAAGGCTCAGCTTGAAAATTCTGATGAAGCTGATAAAGAGAAACTTATCAATTTTATTCAAACGCTTACAACTCCCCCAACCAGCAAAAGTTATGAAGGAGAATTATGGAATCCTACTCGTGGAATGGTAGATTTATGTGAAGTGGTTAAGGCTTATTATTACAACCCACATACAAAAGGTAGTAATTCCATTAAAGCCATACTTCCAGCGGTTTTTGAGTCCAGCAAGCTTATTAAGGAAAAATATACCAGGCCCATAAAGGAGATCAATATGACTTCTAAAAATTTTGAAGATGACTACATCTGGCTAAAACAAAACGATGATAACACAATTGAAGATCCTTATAAAAGCTTGAAACCACCATTTGAAGATTGGGATCCAGAGTTTGAAAGAAAAAGTGAAATTGAAGAAATTAATAATGGAGGAGCGGCTCTTACGGCCTATGGTTTGACACAGTACACGGATATGGGAAATGAGGAAAGAAAAGAAATCAAAAATGCACTTCTTAGGTATTGTGAGCTGGACACTCTGGCGATGGTAATAGTTTATGAACATCTGGTTGAGGTGAGTCAAGACGATTTTATTTGATTCCTTAGTCTATCATCATGCTTGAGTATTAATCCTCGTTGCGGTCCATGTATAACTAAGCGATACCTTCATCAGTAAATTTAGTTTAAATTAAAATCCAGAATAAGTTTACATTTCGATACTAAATTTCACTTTTTGGAATAGGTTGAAATTTTAGCATTTTGTTCTTTTGTTAGCTTAAAAACAAGTTTTAAAATAGATAGTGATTAGGCATCAATTCTATTTTTTTTCGGCTAGAGCTCGTTTAAAGCACGTTGTAATGCCTTATATTCTCTGCCTTGATTATTAATTGACTCAATAATTAGATCCTTCAATTGTCTAAGCATTTGTTGGAAATCATGCCTTCTTTCAATTCGTTGTAAAGCTGTGTTGTTAAGAGCCTTTAATAATTCATTTTTAATCTCATTTTCATTTCCCTGCAACAAATTAATTCCAAATTGGGATAAAAGTTCGTAGTTTTTTAGACCATTTGAATACCTGTCTCCATATAAGAAGGTAGGGATGAGCATTTTTTTCTCAGTGCTTAAACCATCATAGGATCTCATCATCTGATTCATTTCTCGATTTTCTAAATCATTAGGATCAGCGGATATTAATATGAGTTCAAATGCAGGAATTAATGCTGGATCTTCATCCCTAATAAAACGCTTTACAAAAGTTTCTAATGTTTCATCATTGTATTTATTAAAAAGTAACTTTACGCTCGATTTATAAACATCTACATTACTTTGCAGTAGTCGTGGGTATATATTCATTTTACGTTTACTAATAAGTAAATCAAAATAGATTTTAGTAAATCTATTCTTACTATTAGTGACTTCGGAATCAACATAATTGGCTAGCGATTTAGTCAATGATGTTATAAAGGATAATTCATATTATAATGGATTTAAGTTTAAAATTATTTATAACAATATACTTTAACTATACACTCAATCTGCATACTTATAAGCTTAATGCATTTGATTACCAAATTTACCAATTTCGATATAGTAAGCTATTTCATACTCAGTTAGTTTATTAATCTTTTTCAGTATCAAATAAAAATTTTCTTCTATTTTGAAGATAATCATAAATCAGGACTGAAGCAATAATAGCCCAAATGAGCCTGACTGTCCAAATGTTGAATTCCATAAATAAAAACTTATCGGTTGCTGAGTTATCAAATAATAAACTACAAATAAGCTTAAGGGCATTGATTACCCCTGTTATCAAACTATATTTTCTCAATTTATCTTCAAAATGTTTCATCTTCATTTTTACATTAGAATTTTGGTTTTTTATTAAATATTTTGGAAATACTACAATTCATTTAAGGCACGTTCCAATCGATTAAGCCTTAGGTTTCTTGTCTGGTTATTTATTGATTCAATAATGAGATCTTTCAATTGTCTAAACATTTGTTGAGCATCTTGACTTTTCTCAATGCGATGTAAAGGTTTGTGATTATTGAGAACTTTCAATAACTCTATTTTAACTTCATTGTCATTTCCTCTCAATACATTGGATCCAAATTGGGATAAAAGTTTATAGTTATTCAAGCCTTTTTTGTATGATCCACCATATAGGAAAGAAAGGATGAGTGATTTTTTTTCAACACCTGATCTTTCAAAGGAACTTATCATTCTATTTATGACTTGATCTTCTACATTGTTGGGGTTGACTGATAGTAAAACCACCTCAAAAGCTGGAGTAAGCGCAGAATCTTTGTCTTTTATAAAACGCTTTACAAAAGCTTCTAAAGTATCTTCATTGTATTTGTTGAAAAGTAATCTCATGCTCGCCATGTAAATATCCTTTTCAGTTCTTTCTAAAATATCTGGCCGATAAAACTTTCCATTACTGATTAAAAGGTCAAAATAAATTTTAATAAACCTACTTTTACTTTGGGTTTCCTCTGAATCTACATAATTAGAAAGTGCTTCAGTCAACGAGGCGATGTAGGATAATTCATTCATGCTCATGCTTGTTTTTATTTTATGCAAAACTAGACTTAGACTAAGACGAAACGTGTCGTAGAAAGATTTGTGTTTAAGAATAAAAATGATATTAAAAGAGTCAGGGATTTAAGGGAAGGATTGAATGCTGTAGGCTCCCTCTTAAATAGGACAGTCAATAATTCGAAGTTATTAACTTTAAATACAAACTATTAATATGAGAACAGGGGATTAAGTGAAAGTCTTATCATCAAAGCTCTTAAATCAAATAAACTAGAAAGTGTTGTAAAAAAAGTCAACACCTTCCGATATATAAGTTCATGAATATGGTTGATGTAGAAGACTAGAATTAAAAAAAGAGTATTCTGAGTTTAGAAGGGATCGGATAAGTACAACTTTATTTTACTTAACCTTAATTATTATATAAATTATAATCGGGGAAGAAAAGCGAAAATCTGTCCGCAATATGTCCGAAAATAAGAAAAGCCACTGATTATCAGTGGCTTTTGTCGGGGTGGCAGGAGTTTTATGTAACTCACTGATCCCCATAATATTGAGACCTTGTACTTTAAATTCTGGATATATTCACCGAATCCTTCACTAAACTAAAAAGAACGTAAAAATTCATACGAATTGATCATCTTTAACGCCATAAATATAGTAAAATAATTAAACAAACCTCTTACTCATTTTGTCGTGTATTAATTATTCATTTTTACATTGAGTAGATCTATATGAGTTTACCAAAAAATCAAGATTTTTTACTTTTCCCAGAGCCATCGCATTACCTTTTGTTGCTTTTTCATGTTCAAGTTTTGAAATTAATAAGGAGCTATAAATAGAGTATCAGTTTATGCGCTCCAGTTCATTTCAAAGCTTGTTTTTTTAGCATCAAAAGGGGAGGTGATGTATGAAGAAGTTTGAAATAGATTGCCTGAAATCCTGATCGATATGTTTTAGTTCATGCTAAGCGGACTTGAGTTACAAAGCTTTGAAAAAAAATTATTAATACAACATCAAAGCTTTTTAGCTTATGTCCAAAACCATTTGTAATGAACCTCTTTTGCTGTTTCCGAAGTTGTCGGGTGAAGCTTTAGTGGAGCGGAAGTGGATGTGGTGAGTGAAATCTGACACACTAGAACTTTTTAATTTAAATTTTCTTTTTTTCACTAAACAAACGTTAAGTACGGTTTTCCCGTAACAAATGTACGGTTAAACAGTAATCAGGTTTTAATTTTTACCTTTAAATTTGTTAAATATTTTAAAATTGACTTATGAAAAATTATCAAAATATCTATATTTTATGTTTGTTTTTTTATTTTAATGTAATAAATTCTCAAGAATTAGCGCTTCCAAAAAACATTCAATCTCCCGTTGCTACTTCTTTAGGAGAATTTGGGGATGTAGGGGTTAGTTATTATACTGGCTCCCCAAATATTAAAATACCACTTTATAATATTAAAAATTATGATATTCCATTAGACATTTATTTGAGTTACAATAGTAAAGGTGTAAGAGTGAACGATATGCCAGGTTGGGTTGGTCAAAATTGGTCACTACAGTCAGGTGGTTTAGTCACAAGAATGGTAAAAGGGAGGGTATCTGATGAATACTATGTTCCTTCTAGTGGATATGCGCTTGGTGATTTTTATGGATTTTTACATCCTGAAAGTCGAAGTCTCTTAAATGTTTCAAACTGGAATGATAGCTCATACATGGAGTATTTATGGTCTATGATGAGGTTTAACGGTAATGTTAATAATCAAAAAAACAGAGAATACGGCCCTGACATATTTACATTCAATTTCATGGGCTATACTGGAAAATTTTTTATGGGTGAAGATGGAGAATGGAAAGTTTCAAGTAATTCAAATATAAAAGTTATAATCGAACAATCTGACAATAGATTTCCATTTAACGAGTCGAGAGTTCCTTTCAATCTAGAAATCGATATCCCTCATAGAAAATCAGACGCCTCCAAACAAATATACAAGATAACTTTAATCGACGATAACGGAATTAATTACATTTTCGGGAACACTGATTCGAGTATTGAGTACAGTGTTCCTTTTCATGTTTCTATTCCTGCTAGATGGACAGCTAATAGTTGGTATTTAACAGAAGTTCGTGATAGATTTGGTAAACAAATTTATTCTTTTGAGTACGAAAGAGAAGACTATATAGCCTCTTTTTATCATTTTAAAAACTTTAATGTTTTTAAAGCAGTTGATAGTGGATCTGATCCTTTTGATTATAGTTGTTTTTATTCTGGTGGTCAATATTTTAGTTACAATGGAGATCTTATATCTGCTGTTTATTTGAGCAAATTGAAAACACTTGATGGTGATATAGATTTTGAAAGAGAGAAGTCAAAAGGTTTAAATTATTTGAGTGACTCAAATATGTATCATATTATTAAGGGGGTCAATAATCAGTTTATGAATAATGATAATAGATATCACTATGGTTATTTGTTGCCATATAGTAATCACGAAGACATAATTCCTAAATTAGATAATTGGCAAAAATTAACAAAAATAAGTGGTTTAGGTAAAACAGTTAATTTAGAATATAATGATTCTAGTGCTATTCCAGCAGATAATGATAGGTTAAACCTTGAGAAGGTAAGCTTTTGGGATAAAGAATTTAGGTTAGAATATGAGGGTTTTAGTGAACTACCAGATTTATTATCTACAGCTGTAGATCATTGGGGTTATTTTGATGGAACACCTTGGGTATATTCTTACACTAATTTGAATTCTCATTTTAACTCAAGACGGACCCATAGTTTGAACGTAAAAAAAGGGATGTTAAAAAAGATAGTATACCCTACTCAAGGTTATACAGAATTCGAGTGGGAGGCTAATAGTTTCAACAGATATGTGTCTGATGATAAATCTTCACTTATGTCAACACCGAATACCTTGGCTGGCGGTGTCAGAATAAAATTAATCAAAGATCATGATGGTAGTCAGTATAATAATATTAGAGAATTTAAATACGTTAAAGATTATGATATAGATTCCAGCTCCTCTTTTCAAAGCGGCATAGCTGAAAACCTTCCAAAGCATTATTGGTTGGATTTTGCTACCAATGCATCAAACGAACCAAATTATACTTTATATGAAGATATATTTAGTACCAACCCTATACTTCCAGTTTCAAATCAACTTGGATACCACATAGGTTATTCAGAGGTAGTTGAAATTTTTCAAAATGGTGCTTTTAACATTTATGAATATACTGCGAATGACTTATCTGAATACCGAGATGAATTTATGCCAATTGCCTCTCACCCAACACCTTCTCCATATACTAATTTTAATGATAGAAGTATGCTTAGAGGTAAGTTGAAAAAATTAACTTATTTTAACTCTGAAGCAGATGAAGTTAAAAAAATTGAGAACACTTACGATTTATCAAATTCAAATTTTGTAAAAAGTGTATTTGTAAGTTTTAAAGGGTGTCATAATAATCCTGGGGTTGGATTTTTGAAAGCAGATGTTCAGAAAATCTTTTACTTCAATCATAATAAAATCAAGACTAAAAACTTTTCTAAAGATGGTGACAATCAATTGATTTCATATACCGAATATGAGTATGAAGATTTTCCTAATCCAATTCAAACTATTGGTAGCCAATTTTTAAGATCAAAGAAGATAAATATCTACGGGTTTGATAATAGTCCTTTAGAGCAATTTTATCTAGAAGAATACACTTATACGTTTGATAAAAACAATAGTATTTATAATGAATTAGTGGATCAAAATAAAATGGCACTAATACAAACGGATATTCGTAAAAATAACAATAATTTAGAAAGCTCTAGTATTGATTTTAAAATTAATGAAGGTATAATATTACCTTGGAAATACTACAATACAAAAATCCCTCATCTAGAAACGACAACTTTTGTTATTGATTCATATAATAACAAGCAACTTATTGAGAGAGCTCATAAACCTGGTGGTGCTCATTTTTACTATGCTTATGATGGTGATAAATTAGCTTTTGAGGTCAAAGGACCAAATCATGAAACTTTTAATTTTTTACTTTCAAAACTAAACTCTACTATAAATAATAAAAATTTAAATATTAATCTTAGGGCAGAAGCTGTAAGAAGTGTAATTGATTTTTATCCAAATCATTCAATTACAGGATATACTTATAATCAAAGAGGTTTGATCTCGAGCAAAACTGATCCTAATGGTATTACTCAATTTTACGATTATAGGTGGGATAAACTCATAAACATTAAGGATAATGATAACAACATTGTAGAACAATTTATTTATAACATAAAATCTAATTAAAATCATGATTAAATTAACCTACATAATATTATTTTTAATCTTTATAATAGAATCTAATATTTGTGTTGCTCAAAATTGGCCTACATATGTAGAAACAATTCCAAGGTCAGCTATAACAAATACTTCAGGCGGAGGAAGTTTTAGATTGAATATAAGCGAAAATTCATTAAGAATCTCAGGTAGTGCTGGCTTTGGTATTACACTTTTGAACGTAGGAAAGGTATATCAATTTGGAACTTCTTTCAATATACCTGATTCATATATAGGCAATTTTAAGGATCGATCTGGACAAAATTCGAATTATGAAGTATATATTGAAGATAACTGGTTAAAAATCAATGCTATGTCTCCTAGCATGATTGATTACGTTTCTATAGATGTCACAATTACATTACCCGATTTTGACCAGGATTATATTCCACCTACTCAAGTCTCTCCAGACTTTGATAGAAATTTTATATTAAGTATTAAACCTTTAACTGAATACATATCAAGTCCTTACAATACAGATAGTAATAATCAAAACAGTTTTTTACTTAAGAATAAGGTAAATGCAACTGTAAAATATTTTGATGATCTTAATAGGAAAATTCAGACAAATTGGGTTTCAAATACCCCTCTGCAAAATGATATAATTAAACATCATAGCTACGATGTAGTTGGAAGGTTGAATAAAGATTTTTTACCTTATCCATCTATAATTCAATCAAATGGTGATTTTGTTGATGATCCTTTAGATAATTCTATTTCTTATTATTCTTCAAATTTTACCGAAGACTTTCAAAATACGACAAACCCATATTCAGAAATAAAGTATGAAAATTCTGTTCTAAATAGAGTATTAGAACAAGGTTCTCCTGGCGAAGACTGGCAAGTAGATTTTGAGAGTGATTACGACCATACAATTAAGTTTGACTACCAGGTCAATAAATCAGTCGATGCAGTTAAGCGATTTGAAGTAGTATTTGATAGCAACAATTCTACAGTTGATCATAGTCTAAAGTATGTAGGAAACTATGCAGCTGCACAACTTTATAAATTGATTACTAAGGATGAAAACTGGCAGCCAGGCGATAATAAGAACCATACCACAGCAGAATACAAAAATAAATTAGGCCAGATCGTTTTAAAACGGACATACAATCCTAATGATGCTGGTGTGACCATATCACACGATACCTATTATATCTACGATGATTATGGTAATCTGTCTTATGTATTATCACCAGAAGCGAGTAGTTTTGTGTCGTCTACGCCAGGATTAACAGTATCTAGTAATGTCATTAAAAAGCTAGGCTATTACTACGGGTATGACCAGCGTAATAATTTGGTCAAGAAGCAAATACCAGGGAAAGAGGCAGAGTATATTATTTATGATAAACTCAACCGCCCTATCTTGAGACAAGATGGGAACTTGAGGGATAATAACACCAATTCTGAAAAATGGATGTTCACTAAATATGATATATTCGATAGAATAATTTATACAGGAATTTGGACTTCAATTATTCCAGTAGATATAGAATTTTTACAATATCAATTTTATAATAATCCTAATCTAATACATTACGAAGAAAAAGATTCAACAGGAGGATTTGTTTCAGGTGGCACATTAGTAAACTATACCAAGAATGCTTTTCCAACATCAAATATTGAGGTGCTTTCTGTTAATTATTTTGATGATTATAATTTCAACAAAGAGGGGTTAACAACAGAATCTTCTCCTTTATACAATGTTGAAGGTTTCTCAGATCGAACTAAAACTTTAGAAACGGGAAGTTTTGTAAAAGTATTGGATACGGACAAGTGGGTTATAAATGTTATAAAATACGACAAGAGGTCTAGACCGATTTACATGCATTCTAAAAATGAGTATCTAGAATCAGAAGATATAACACACATTAAGCTTGATTTTATAGGACTAACTTTAGAGACTAATTCTAAACATATTAAAAACAATTCAGGAACTATAGTGATAGTAGACAAATATAATTATGACCACGCTCAACGACTGCTCAAACAAATACAGCGTGTCAATGATCAGCCAGAAGAGCTAATCGTATTTAATAAGTACGACGAGTTAGGACAGCTGGTAGAGAAGAAAGTAGGGGGGAGCGATGCTAGTGAAAATAATTATAGTTTAGTCACTGCCTTACAAACCATTGATTATGATTATAACATCCGTGGTTGGTTGAAAAGCATAAATGATCCTTCTGTAAATGATGCTGAAAAGCTCTTTGCTTTTGGAATCAATTATAATGACCCTACTCAACCTGGTAATGAGTTGTACAATGGAAACATTAGTGAGACGCATTGGAGAACACAAAGTGAATCCCAAATAAAAAGAATGTACAGTTATGAGTACGATGCTTTAAATAGAATCACCAACGCCAATAGCTGGAATACAAATTATAACTTAGTAAATGTAGGCTACGATAAGAATGGTAATATAACTGGATTAAGCCGAACTGGTGAAATAACCACAAACAGTTTTGGTACTATTGATAATCTTACTTATACTTATATGCCTGGCACAAACCAACTAAAAACTGTAGTGGATAACAGTGGCCAGCCAGAAGGCTTTAATCAAAAATTTACGGGGAGTGAAGCATATACTTATGACGGTAATGGTAATATGACTAAAGACGAAAATAAAGATATTACCAAAATTGAATATAATCATTTAAATTTACCTGCAAGAATAGTATTTGAATCAATAAACGGAAATGGTAGATTTATAGAGTATATTTATGATGCTAATGGATTCAAAATAGAAAAAAATATTGTTAACCAAGAATCTAATGATATAATGTCTTGGAATGTAATAAATTCTACACAATATGCTGGCAATTTTATTTACAACCGGCAGCAGGGATTTAATACTGATAGTGGGTCACAATTACAGTTTTTCAATCATTCAGAAGGTTATGTCGAGCAAAAAAGTTTTGGATTTAATGATCCTCCAATCGAAGAAATGCAAGATTTAAATGAGAATTCAAATTTAACCAACACAAATAATGGAGGATTCGACTACATCTATCAATACAAAGACCACTTAGGGAACATCAGGTTGAGTTATAAAAATGTTGATTCTGAAGAAGAAATACTCACAGAAGTTTTTTACGATGATTTTGAGTCAGCAAGTGGATGGGATGGGAGTGGAGCAAGTTGGGGGTGGTCTGTGAATGAATTTGATAGTTCATTTACCTATGAAGGAAACTTTTCGGCAAGAATTGATCCACATGATCACTGGGAGAAAGTAGCCCATAGTAATGAGTGGATACAAATTAATAATAAACAGGCAACCGATTATATCATTTCTGGATGGGTCTTTTTAGAAAATGTATCATTCAATAAAGCTCAATTCTTTTTATTGATGAAAGAAGAAGGAGAAACAGGTTACAATACAGAATTTGATTATGTTGAAACATTTAACAGAGGAAGCTGGGTAAAGATGGAAAAAAGAATAAGCGTACCTTCAAACATTGTTGAACTAAATTTTAGGATTGACAATGACAGAGCTGGGAGTGTTTGGTTTGATAATCTTAAAATTGAAAGAGTAGACAATTCTTTTCTGCAGATCGTTGAAGAAAAGAATTACTATCCTTTTGGACTTGAACACAAAGGGTACAATAATGTAAGTTTAGCAGAGCATCCTTATGGTTTTAACGGGAAGGAGGAACAAAATGAACTCGGTTTAGAGTGGCTGGATTTTGGAGCAAGGAATTATGATGCAAGCTTAGGCAGATGGATGAATTTAGACCCTCTTGCTGAAATGATGAGAAGACATTCTCCTTATAACTATGCTTTTGATAATCCTATTTTCTTTGTTGATCCTGATGGAAGAGCACCTGAAGCATCACAAACCGCTAATGTATATTACGATTGGGATGAAGGTGGTTATAGAACTCAGGAAGGAAAGGAGGCAACACATGAGCAAGCTATGTTTGAACAAATTGGCAATGATCTTGCCAATATGGACACTAGCCTGGATAATGGCGGAGGAAATTGCCCGTCATGTCTTTCTCCAACTAACTTTGGTCCACCATCTGTGTTTAGTGAGGATGTTGGATTAAGTGATGATGCTAAAAATAGTTTAGGAAATAAAATTCCGAATTATGTTTCCAAAGCAATATTATCTACAAAGCCAGTCGCATATTCATTAGAAATCACTGGTGCAGCAGAAGCCATTGGAGCTTCTTCAATGTCTCCTTGGGGAGGTATTTTTATAAGCAGAGGCCCTGATATTGGGAACTACAAGAATTTTACCTCATTAGGTTTAGGTGCAGGTTGGATTAGTGCTAGTGCTATGGCCGTTGGATATAAATATTATTATTTTGGTGATGTTAGAAACTTCAGTATGAAAACATTAGAAGGATGGGGGAATAACCTTAGTTTATCAGCCGATGCTGGGGCTGCTGTTGGACTTAACATGAGCTGGGTTGAAAACCCTAATGCGCCAGGTGAATATCTAATCGGAGTTGGGGCAGGATTAGGAGTTGGAGTTGGTCCAACTATTATATCTGGACAATATACACGACAAATGAATGAAATACATTGGTAATGAAAAAAAAAATCAAAATATCGGGAATTATATTTTGTATGGGATTGATAATTGTTTTAATAATTTACTTTACTATAAAAGACTCAAATGAGATAAAAAATTTATATAATGAATATAAATTAGTTGATAAAAAATACAAAATAGAAGGTAAAATAGATAATTTATTGGTAAATAAGGGTGTTTGCTTTGTAACTATAGATTCAAAAAAAATATTATTCAAAACTTCTGCCAATTTCATGTATGATGACGTTTACTTAGACATGGTTTTAGAAATAGGCGATCATATAAAGAAAAATTCTAATTCTGATACGTTAATAATCACAAAGAATAATAAAGAATATTATTTTAAAATAGGGGAATTTATTAATAATGAATATTAAAATTAAGTATGCTCATTATTTGTTATTCAAGTTTAAATACTCTTGAGTCTTAGATATTGATTCGTTTATACTAATTCATGGAACCGTCTCTGTTATGTCGAGATTATCAATATTTAAAATTATTTACTATAATTACAGATAAAAATTTATTAATTATATAAATATATAAGTATCCTTATAAATAAAATTATGAAACCATTCAATAAAAAAATCTCTGGCTATAACCTTCAGGAAATCCTAATCGTTTTGGCGATTATAGGTATTCTGTTGCTTATAGCCTTACCCAACCTTATGCCACTTATTAGCAAAGCTAAAAGCATAGAAGCCCAGACTCAACTGAAATACATTTACAACTCCCAAACCACTTACCGCTATATGCATTCCAGATATTCAGAAGATATGAATCAACTGGATTTTGAAGCACCACAAACGGTAAAAGAAAATGGAAATGCCAATTATGAATATGAGCTTTTAGAAGCAACTAATTCTAGCTTTAAAGCAAGAGCAAGAGCTGTCACCGATTTTGATGGGGATGGCATTCTCAACGAATGGGAAATCGATGAAACTGGAGTGCCTAAGCAAACCGTTAAAGATTAAACCATGTATGCTTTTATCGGTTTTTATCATCATTACTCTTGGCTACATAACCTATCAGGATCTTAAAGAACGACAGGTGTATGTTGTCTTATTTCCATTGCTTGGTGGTTTGATGGGCTTGAAGCATATTTTAAATTCATTTTCAGATCCTTTTTTAAATGCTGTAGGTATAAATCTTATGGTGATCGGTCTTATGATGCTTAGTATTTATTTATATTCGAGATTCAAACTCAATCAAAAGCTTTTTACGGTGTTTGGACTAGGGGATTTATTGTTTTTTATCTGTATGGCTTTAGGCTTTTCAAGCCTTAATTTTATCATTATTTTCGTGTTTTCACTTATCTTTTCATTGCTTATTCACTTAACGTTAAGAGATAAGAATACCGTACCATTGTCAGGCTATATGAGCCTATTTTTAATTATGGTTTACGTTGGCGGTGAACTCAATTTAATCAACAACCTGTATTCATTCTAACCTTATGAGCATTCAACTCAATTATCAACTCCCAACAGAATTTGTGCAGCTTATCACAACAGAGCAAGCCTATGCCTATAGAGTTGTTCCAGTAGGTTTAGATGATGAAGTCATTAAATTGCTATCAGATCGGTCAACAGAGGCCTTAAAAAATGAGTTAGAGGTTATTCTAAACCAATCCATAAGCTTTGAAACGGTCTCTACCCAAGAATTAGATAAATACCTAAGCTATAACTTTAGGAAAACGAAAGGAGAAGCAGTTACGGCTTTTAATTACTCCAATGACTTTATAGAAAAGCTCTTACAAACTGCTAGAAATATTGGCGGAAGTGATATTCACTTTGAGCCTTTTGAAGAAAAATGCCGTATCAGATTCAGAATTGATGGTAAACTAAAAGAACATTACATTATTCCTAAAGAGGAGTATCCGGTTATTGTTAACAAGATTAAGATAAAAGCTAATCTGGATATTTCAGAAAAAAGGCTCCCCCAGGATGGTAGAATTACCTTGAAAACAGAGCTAGATGAATTCGATATTCGGGTCTCGAGTCTACCTACTCTACATGGAGAAAAAATAGTGCTCAGGATATTGAGTAAGGATACCGATGATATCACTCTCTTAGATTTAGGCTTTACTGAACACGAATTAAAAGCATACAACCAAAGTATTAAAAAGCCTAATGGTATTGTGCTGATTTCTGGACCAACAGGCTCAGGGAAAACAACCACTTTATATGCCAGTCTAAAGGTTTTGAATGATGAAAAAACCAATATTTTAACGATTGAAGATCCTATTGAATATACTCTGGAAGGTATCAATCAGGTACAGCTCAAAGAAAACATAGGGCTGGATTTTGCTAGCACTTTAAAGACTTTTTTACGTCAGGATCCAGACATTATCATGATAGGAGAAATACGAGATGTGAGTACAGCAAATATGGCAGTAAGAGCCGCCTTAACGGGTCACCTTGTACTTTCGACCATTCACACCAATTCTGCCTGGGCAACTGTATCCAGATTGATTGATATGGGCATTCCTAGCTTTTTGATCGCCAGCACCTTAAATGTCACCATTGCTCAGCGTTTGGTTCGGGTTCTGTGCGATGAATGTAAAGAAGAACATAATGTAAAATCAGAGTTATTTCCAGATAATTATATAGTTCCAAGAAGTCTGGAAACTCATTATATCCCAATAGGATGTTCCTCGTGTTATCAAACCGGATACCAAGGCAGAAAAGCCATTTATGAGATTATCCCTATAGACAAATATTTGCATCGAAAAATAAAGGAAAATGAAATGGATATTGATAGTTATATCGAGGAGAAAAAGATTAAAACATTACAAAATAATGCCATCCGTTTAGTCAAAGATGGAGTAACTTCGATTGAAGAAATTTATCCATTGTTGATAAGCTAATCGCAAATTTAATTTATGAAATTCAACTTCTTTATCCTCTTTACCTTCCTGTGTTATTTAACAAGTGCAATCAGCCAGACCGATGAGCCGAGAATTAATACAATTAAAAATGAAATATCTAATCTAAGTTTTGAAAATGAAGGGTTTAAGGAGCAGGTTAGAACTGAAATCAATGTCAACCGTATCAGTTTGTCGGATTTTCTGCTGGCAGTAGCTGAAATTCATAATTTGAACTTTAATGTGTCACCAGCTTTAAGTCAAATCCAAATCACCAATAACTTTAATGAAGTTACCGTTGAAGACTTGATTATATTTTTAGTTAAAGAATATAATTTAGATATAGATTTTACAGGAAATATTCTGGCGTTTAAAGCCTATAGCCCTCCCAATGTAGAAGATTCGGATCGAATTAAAGTAGAGTATGATCCCAATTTAGAACAGGTAAGTATTGATATAAGGAACAATAGCCTGTATGATGTCACCACAAGAATTGCAGATGCTACGGGTAAAAATATAGTGTATGATCCTGCGATAGAAAACACCCAGCTTACTGCATTTATTAGATCAGTGCCAGTAGATAAAGCTCTGAAACAGCTAGCACTTTCCAATAATTTAGAATTTGACATCAGCGAAGAAGGCTTTTATATTTTAAAAGGACGAAACGTTGAGAATTCTACTAATCAGTTTGGTCAAAGCAGAGAAAATGAATTGAATTATCAGATATTAGACAAACGCAATAGACTGATTAGGCTAAATCTAAATGATGAAAATTTATCAGATATCATTACTGGACTTTCAAGGGATTTGGATTTAAATATTTTTATAACCTATCCAATTGAGTCGAACAGTAAAATCAATTTTAAGACTGATGAAATTTATTTTGATGAATTCTTAGAGAAGGTGTTTGAAAAGAATACAGTTTCAATGGGAAATCCCCAGAATCAGACTAATCAAAATCAAACAAATCAAACTGGAAATCGGGATATTTCAAACTCTCAGTTAACTTTTAAAAGAGAAGGAGATACTTACTATATTGGAACAGAACAGCAATTAAGTCTTAGAAAAGTTGAGTTTATTAAGTTGAATTACAGGTCAGTAGAAATGCTGGAAGACCCTTCAGGAGGAGACATTAATACCAGGCGTGGAGCAGGACGAAATTTTAATGGATTCGGAGGTAATAGTTTTGGTGGCGGAATTGGGGGCTTCAATTCAGGTAACATGAGCGGTTTTAATGGAGGTGGGTTTAACTCAGGAGGAATTAATAATGGCGGTTTCAATTCAGGAGGGAACTTTTCTCAAGGACGTACAAATCAAAGGTCGAGTTCATTGACACAGGGTAATGCCTCTAATGCTGAAAAGCAGCCCATTGTAAATTTGATACCAGATGAAATGCTCTTGGATTTATCGATTAAAGTCGATTATGAACTCAATAGCCTTTATGTTAGTGGTCCCAGTCAAAAGGTGAATCGACTTAAGGAATATATATCTAAAATAGATAAAGCTGTACCCGTAGTTTTGATAGAGGTAATGATTATTGAAGTCAGTCGTAACGCAACTGTAGAGACCGGAATTAGCTGGGGGCTTGGTGATGGACCTACAGAAACTCAGGGGCAATTATTTCCTCGAGCTGATCTTACTCTAAGTGCAAATAGTGTAAATAAAGTTATCGGCGGATTTGATGGCTTTGGTTCTTTTAATTTAGGGAAAGTCGTGCCTAATTTCTTTGCAACGATAAAGGCAATGGAAAGTAACGGCAACTTAAAAATCAGATCAACCCCTAAGCTTTCAACTTTAAGTGGACATAGAGCAACTTTTTCTAACGGAGAAACCTCTTATTATGCGGTGACCCAGCAAAATATTATTGGAGCAAATAATCCCATATCTTCAGAAGTTACCAATTTCTTTCCAATTGATGCAGAACTTGGTTTAACGATTAAACCTATTGTTTCAGGAGATGGCCAGGTCACTTTAGATATTTTTGTAATTCAGTCTAACTTTGGCGAGCGTATACAAGATGATGCTCCTCCAAATATTAATTCGAGAGAGTTTAGTTCCCTAATTCGAGTGGGTAATGAGGATATTGTAGTGCTAGGCGGTTTAGAAGAACAAAGAAAAAATGACTTAGGAGATGGTGTCCCTCTACTTTCTAGAATACCCGTGATTAAATGGCTGTTCAGCCAAAGACGTAGAGAAGACTCCAAGTCTAAACTGACAATACTTATAAAGCCCACAATTATCTACTGATGAGTGGTTTTGATGATAAAATAAAGAATTTTACTAAGAACTCAATTTTTATAGGTATTGAGGTTTTAGATACTAAGGACAAAGCATCTATTTATAATTATGTAGAGTTAAAACAGGAAGGAGATGAATTGATCTTAGCAGATCTTCAACCTGAACTAAGTTTTGAAGAGCTTCTCAAGATGATTCCTAAAAGAAGTAAAGTCTCTTTGGTCATTAATAAAAGTTTTGTGCTAACTAAGCGCACTGAATCTAAAAAAGAAACTGACGAACAGTATATTAATGCTGCTTTTCCCAACACAGATTTGAATTCTTTTTATTACGATATCCATGAAGAATCTCATTCAAGCTTTGTTTCCATTTGTCGTAAAAATAAGATTGAAGATATAGTTAATGAATTCAAGAGTCAACAAATAGCGGTCGCTTCATTAAGCTTTGGAAATCAAATTGCAATAATTTTAAAAACAATAGGTGTCAAATACCTAGTTAAATCCTCTAATGCAAAAATTGATCTTTCAAAGGTCCAAACATATATTGAAAAAGAAGTTATCGATGAACCTGTCACCTATAATTTTGAAGGTATTGAACTAAGTAACGAAAACCTTCTATCGTTTTCAGCCGCTTTAAATTTATATTTTAAAAATTACAGCTCGCTCACAAATTATAATGATTTAATGAGCGAACAAGAGTCTTTTTTTAAGCACTTAAATTTTAATTACTATTTTCCCAGAATAAGTCTGGGTTTTATATTCATTGTTTTAGTTATCAATTCGCTGGTGTTTTTTAATTATTCCGAGAAGGTAAGCCCCCTTGAAGTTTACGCCATGACAGGTTCGAATCAATTAAATCAGCTTGATGAATTAATAGTGGAAGTCAAAAAGTTAGAGGTTATAACAGATAAAATAAGTAACCAAGAGGGAGATGAAACTATTTTTTATGTGAATGAAATTGTCAAAAACATGCCAGATCAACTTATCTTGTCTGAATTAACTTATCAGCCAATCTCTAGGTCGATTAAAAAAGGAGAAGACTTAAGCTTAGCGGAAAATTTGATAAAGCTAAAAGGTAAAGCAACTACCAATAACAGCTTATCAGATTGGCTTCTGACCCTAGAAAGTTATGATTGGATTGTGGATATTGTCATTACAGATTATAAAAATCAAAGCAGTAGAGGCGAATTTGAAATCGATTTAAAATTAGACATCCAATGAATTTGAAGACAAAAAATAGTTTGATGATAATAGGAGTAATTTTACTGCTTATTATTGCCTATTTTTTGGCGATTCAAAAAACTATCGATTTAGCTCAAAGCTATGAGAATCTTTTAAATAATAAAAGGAATACAGAAGAATACGCTATTCGAAAAGTTCAACTAGAAGCAAGAAAAGATTCCCTACAAGCAATATTGGGGGGATTTAAAAGCTCATCGGTGTACTTACAGAATAAGCTGTTGGTTAAATTGGATGAATACTCCAGGGCTAACAAGGTAAAAATCATCGCTATTGAAGAGCCTTTTAAATTTGAGATCAACGAGGTGGTCGTTAATTACTTTAGATTTACCTTAGAGGGAGACTATGCTTCTATGGCTAAAACACTTCATCAAATCGAAACAGGGTCAAACTTTGGTGAAATTGTTAGTTTGCAATTTAAAAAGGAAAAGGATAAAAGAAAAAAATATGAATATCTTCAAGCACAAGCTATTTTGAAAACATCACTTTAAAAATTAATTATGAAAAAAATTATATCATTACTTCTCTTATTAATGCTTTGTTCTTGTTCAATATTCAAAAGTCCAGTAGAGAAAAAAGAAGGCTTTAAAATGATAACTGCTATCGGAAATTATGAATCCAATGGACTGAATTCTGCAAGATTTGAAAGTAAGGGACTTTTAGATTCCAGGTATGATATTGAAATTTATGCGACTCAGGACTCTTTAAAGACCAGTCTTACTGACGTCAAGAAGATTTTTAAAAAAAGACCAAAAAAGGCTTACCTAAAACTGAGTTTGATCAATAGTGTTGAGATCATTGAACACCTCAATTCTGAGTTTTCTGACTTATCGGCGTATATCATTGAAAATCCAGAAACACAGATTATCACTGATATTTACGTTTTTATGAATTCTGCCCAATCCAATCAAATACTCAATGCTAATGCTTTATTCCTTAATAAAACACAGGAAGGTATTTATCGAATTAAGACTGTAAATGGTGTTGAAGTTGACTACATTACACTTAATCAGAAAGATGTTTTTGATTTTTCAAGTGAAAAATTTTGTGTTGTAAAAAATTACTATGATTCAAAAATCATCTCAATAGGTGAAGGTTGTAAGTCGAAAAAAAAGAAAACAAAGAAAGAAAGGTATGATAGATTTTAAATCATTAAGAGTTATAGTTTGTGTTTTGAGTGTACTTCTCATCATGTCATGTGAAGATGTTGTTTTTTTAGAAGACATCTCTGAAGACACCATTACGGTATTAGCTCCGGCAGACGGTGCACAAGTAATAAATTCTAATGTCAACTTTAATTGGGAGGGTATAGAAGGAGCTAGTGGCTATAAGTTACAAGTTGCAGAGCCTAATTTTGAACAAGCAAATCAAATTGTAGTTGATACAATCGCAAGTACTATATCTTTTTTTTCAATCTTACCAAGTGGCGATTATGAATGGAGGATAAAAGGGATAAATGACAGTTATCAAACCGAGTATAGCATTCAGAGTTTTAAAGTTATCGAAGACTAATAGAAGTTAAATCATGAAAAATAAAAAAACTTACATCTTATTGATAGTTGTCGTAATAGTTTGGGGGTTTTTATTAGTTAAGATTTATTCAGCATTTTTTGGTGAGGAGGAAGTTGTAATATCTCAAAACACCAAAAGGGAATACAACCAAAAAAAAGATGTTTTAAAAGAGACGTTACAGGTAGAGTATCCTGAAAGAGATCCTTTTTTAGGGATTATCTACAAGCCGAAACCAGAACCAAAAGCGGTTTCTGTTAAGCAAATGCGACCAACTTATGATTCTATCTTTAATGCAATTGCATATCAAGGATTTTTAAAAAACAAAAAAGATTCATCGCATTTATACCTTATTAGCTACAGACAAAGGAGTTACGTATTAAGACCTAAAGAAGTATTTGAAGACATAGAATTTTTAAAGGGGTCTAAAGAGGAAATTCAGGTGCGTTATAAGACGATTACAAAAACGATTGACATTGCTAAATAAGTTTAGACATAAGGTCAAAGCTGGGGCGTTACAGCTGGTTGTTTTTGTGACAGTTATAATTGCTCTGCTTCTATCTAGTTTTATCCTCTATGTCCATTTAAACACCATGTATAAGCAAGATAATACCTTGACCATAGAGGCAATTAAAGTTACTGATGCTGGTTTTAAGTGGATGGAAACCCACGAAATAACTTACAGAGATACTCTTAGAACCCAAATCTCAGAAAGAGAGAGTTTTAAGGTTGTGAAAAAGCACTGGGGACTTTTAGATGCTGTTAGTATAATAGGTGAAGTTCAAAATAAAGGATATAATAAAATAGCTTTGGTTGGGGGAATAAGCCCATTAGCTAAGAATTTTGCGCTAAGACTACGTAATCAAAGAAACCCTTTGGTGTTGGTAGGAAATACATCGCTGAGAGGTGAGCTTTATACTTCACCCTATGGAATCAAAGCAGGAAATATAGCTGGTTTGTATTATGAGAACAGAGACCTTTTTCAGGGAAATTTGAACACAGCGAGTACCGATTTGGGTATTAAAAACGACAAAATTAATTACCTAAAATCTATTAGATATTATTATGATTCAAATGAATTTATGTTTATAGATAAGTTACAGGATAGCATAGTTAATTCCTTTGGAAAACAAGCTATTGTATATTACAGTGAAGATGAGATCTATCTTAATAATAGTTTTATTTATGGGCAAGTGATGATCCAGTCTGAATCTGCTATTGTAGTAGATCAAACGACAAACTTAGAGGATGTGATACTTATAGCTCCTAGAATTCAAATCAAGGATGGATTTAAGGGAAGTGTCCAATGCTTTTCTAGTGATCAAATAACTGTCGAAAGAAATGTACAACTTAACTACCCTTCAACATTATTTATAAATCCTGAAAATGCCATAAATAAAAACATAGTCCCAAAAATCATTATCGAATCTAATTCAAGAATAGAAGGAAGTCTTGTATATTTTAGAAATCAATCTCAGGAAAACCAATATGATACAAATATCTATGTAGCAGCTAACAGTGAAATTAAAGGTATGGTTTATTCAGAGCAAAATTTAGAGTTATATGGAAATGTAAGAGGAAGTGTGGTTACAGATAGATTTATAACCAGGTACAAAAGCTCAGTTTATATCAACCATTTACTTAACGTAAGGATTTCATCGGATGATGTGAGTTCTAATTATGTGGGTATACCGTTTAATCAAACTAATTCAGGCGTATCGAAATGGGTCAATTAAGGAAAATAAGCGGCTCTACCTTGTTAGAAAGCCTTATCGCTAGTGTCTTAATTGTGATTATATTTATGGTATCAAGCCTAATTCTGAATAATATCATTAATTCAAAAATTAAAAATGATACTTCCTCAATAGATTATTTTATAAAGAAAACCGAGTACAATTATATAAACAATAAAATAACATTACCTTACTCTCATTATGAGAATGACTGGCTTATAAAGGTTGTTAAAGAGTCCGTTGACAAGAATGACTTAAATAAAGTTATAATTAAAGCAGAGCACACCAAAAGAGAAGTTACCCGAATTGAACATTTCTATGCCATTGAGTAAAAAAATACACGCCTATACGCTTACTGAGCTCATCATTGTGATCATAATCACATCGATTATAGCTGGTCTGTCTTTTTCAGTGTTAAATTTAGTGCATCGGCATATGAATGATATCAGCACTAATTTTGAAAAAGAGATGTATTTAAAGCAAACCGAACTCCGCATGAGGATACACCTTAATAAGTACTCAAGAGCTATAATTAAAGATGAGAAACGATTGGTATTTAAAAATTACAAAGATTCTATCACTTACCAGTTTGAAGAGAATTTTTTAAAAATACAACAAGATACGCTAAATTTAGATATCGTAGATAAGGCTTTTTATTTCGAAGGAGAAAAAGTATCAAATGGGAATGTGGATGCAATCGAGCTTGTTTTATGGAAAACCGATAAGTTAGAGAATAGAATCTTTGTGTATAAAAATAATGATGCTTTAAATAAGCTTAAAGATGGGTATTAAAGTTAACCAACATACATCAAAGCCAACAAAGGCAAAAGCATCCACCGATAAGGTAGAGAGTATCTTAAAAAAAGATATTTCTTTCGGTAAAGCATTTAATAGCAAACAAAAGGAAAAGTTTTATTTAGAGATAAGTATTTTAATCAACTCAGGCGTTAGTTTGATAGATGCTCTAAATATATTTAAAACGAATACTAAAGATAAAAGAGTAAAGCAAGTATTGCAACTGGTTTATGATCGTATAATTGCTGGTGAAAGTTTTGCCTCAGCTTTAGAGGGACAAAAAGAATTCTCGTCTTATGAATGTTATTCAATTAAAATAGGTGAAGAAACAGGGAGTCTTAGCAAAGTTTCCGAGTTATTGGCACACTACTACGAAAGAAAAAATCAGACTAAAAAAAATATCACCAGTGCTTTGACTTATCCAATTATTATTCTAAGTACCGCAGGTCTGGTAGTATTGTTTATGCTGAGATATGTGGTTCCCATGTTTGAGGATATTTTTAAACGCCAAAATGTTGAATTGCCTGGTATCACAAAGTTTATAATTGATATTTCTTTTTTTCTAAGGAGTTACGCTGCCAGTATTTTAATTTCATTGATGGCTATTATCGTCTTATTGATTTTTTTGAACAAAAAACTATGGTTTATTAAAGCTCGACAAAGGCTAATTTTAAAATTACCTATAATCAATAAGTTTATAAAATTGATTTATATCAGCCAACTCTTTCAAGCTTTAAGTATGCTTTCTACAGCAAAATTACCTATGTTTTATGCCCTAGAGTTAATCACAGATATGATTCCTTTTTATCCGTTAAAAGCCATACTAGAACAAATAAAAACCGATATTAAAAAAGGAGATTCTTTAAGTGAAAGCATGAAAAAATTTGATGGATTCTTTGAGAAAAGTACTATCGCTATGCTTGTTGTAGCAGAAGAAACTAACAAGACAGAATTCATTTTTTCGAAGCTTAATGAACAGTTTGAGCAAAAAGTAATACGTCAATCTAAAACATTAACAACGGTCTTAGAGCCTGTGATTATTGTACTCGTAGGTTTTATAGTGGGTGTAATTTTAGTGTCAATGTATCTGCCAATGTTTAAGTTGAGCACGGTGATTGGTTAAGAACTTTAGATTTTATCTAAAAAACCACTATTGATTTAAAATTAACTTTTTAATGTTAATTTATTAAAAATCGAATTTCATTGATAAAGTATTTTTAATAAGTATTTAAGGGCTTTAGTACGAGAGTTACTGAATCCTTGCATTAGACTTGTTAAATTTTAACATTCTTAAGCAGTAATTTTTAATAAAAATTAATTTTATTTGTATTTAACCAATTACTTATTATGAAGAAAATCTCAATAATTTTATCAATCTTAAGCTTAATTATTGCAATCACAACTTTATTTATTTTTCTAAAGAATTCCCAGAAGGTTGCATATGTTGATATTAATGTTCTAGTGGACAAATATGAAAGAACAGCAATTGTCAGAAAGGATTTCTTAGAAAAGTCCAAAACTCTAAACTCTAATGTTGATAGTTTAGTCACCCAATGGAAGAAAGAAATTGCAAATTATGAGAAAGAAAGAACAAGTATGACTCAAAAAGAAATAAAACTTAAAGAAGAGATACTTAGTAATAAACAACAACAGATTAATAATTACCAGAAAGCGATTCAAGAAACAGTAAAAAAAGAGGATCAAAATGCCTCTCAAACTGTATTGAATGACATAAATGAATATGTCAAAGAGTACGGGGATAAAAATAATTACCAAATTATAATGGGTGCTAATGGCAACGGTAACGTAATGTATGCAAAGGACTATGCCGACCTTACTGGAGAAATACTTGAAGGATTGAATAGTCAATTTAAGCAAAGTTAAATGAAGCATGCTTTCATTTTTATTATAGTCCTATTTCTTATTAACCTAATTATAAGTTGTTCTTTCGAAACAAATAAAACTTTTAATGATAAAGTAGACTATTCTAGATTTATCAATGATAAAGAAAATGGTTATTCATCAGAAAGAGAAATCAACGGGATTAAATTTAGAGTACTTTTAAAGCCAAGGGATTTAATGGCGTTACAGGAATTTGATTATGGGGGGCTAGACAACTCTGAATTTTCAAAACTTAAAAAGAAATATGACAAACATATATATATTGGATTAAATCTAAGTCATGAAAATAAAGAGCTTTTAAGTTCAATACCCAATACTAAAGCCCAGTATGCTTCTTTAAATAGAAGGTTGCTTTTCGAAATGAATAAGTACGTTTATTTATATAACAGTAGCAACGATACCCTCCAATTTGTAGACTACCTATATCCTAAGATGTATGGTCTAAGTCATTCTACATCACTTCTATTTGTTTTTAAAAAGGATTATAACCGTTTAGATGATGATTATCTTTTTTTTTCAGTCAAGGATATAGGCTTAAATGTTGGAGAATTAAGGTTTAAAATAGACACAAAAAAAATCCTAAACCCTCACGAATTCAATCTATAACTTTATCCTAATTATGAAAAAAAAGAATAATCTTCACAGAACAATAGCAATATTTCTGCTGTTTATTTTTATGCCTAGTGTTTTTCCAATTAATCAAATGTTTGCTAATGGTAATGGGCCTGGTTCTCCTGAAGCTGCTGGATTTGAGCCGGTAGATGCCACAGATATGGTCAATCTAACAAATGGAAACTTATCGTATGTTTTACCACTTTTAGATGTTGAAGGTTTTCCAGTAAATTTGTCTTATCATGCGGGTATTACTTCAGATATGGATGCATCATGGGTGGGTCTAGGATGGTATTTAAATCCAGGAGCTATCAATAGGTCAGTAAATAATACACCAGATGACTGGAAAGCTGGTTTGGGAATTGATTTTAATTCTTTTAACAGTGTTGAAGATTATTATAGTGTAACTGCGAGCGTTGGTTTTGATGGTGTTACATCTGTTGGTGTTGGCATGAATTGGGGAGGAGGGCAAGGTTTGTCAGGCTCTGTGAATGCGAGTTTAGGATTAAACAGTGAATTATTAAAATCTGTAGGCGTGAATGCAGGAGTGAATGCCTCTGCATCTACAACGGGAAATGTCTCTGTAGGTGCATCCTTAGCCTATCAAAATGGTTCAATGAGTGCAGGTGCATCATATTCATATTCGATGACTGAACAAAGGGGTAGTTTAGGAGTCGGTGTTGGTTTTGCTGACGAAGAAAGTTCAGGAGTTTCAGGTTTTGAAGACGTGTCTTATGGCTTAGGAGCTAATTTTTCTGGTGGAGGATCCTTTTCTGTTGGTGCAGGTGCTAATCTTGAAGGTAGTAAAGGTAGTGTGTCTAACGGTGTTGGTATGGGAAGCTCAAGTTTTTCAATGGGAGATGCAAGTGTAGATGTTCAAAACACAGCTGTAGCTCTTCCTTTGCATTTTGTAGGAATCCCTGTGACTCTTGGTTTTAGTAAAACCAGAGTCAAAATAAATATCAGAAAAGGTTTTAATAATGTTGAATGGGGTTCTTTATATTCCAAAGATTTTTACACGACTATAAGTGATAACAACCCTTTAATTGAAAACAGTGGAATCAATTTTAATGGTCATCAGTCAAACTTTAATGATTATGTTGAGCGAACCAAATCATTAGATACTTATTCAACAAAATTACCTCAACCAGAAGAAGAGTTTATATCAGATTACTCAAAAGACATTGAAAATGTAAACTTCACATCCATGGGGTTTGACGATTATAATGTCGCAGCTCAAGGGATAATGGGGAACATGAGGCCTTATTTTTTTAAAAATGCCAATATTTTCGGAAAGGGCCAAAAGACAACTAATGAAGAGGGAGATCCGATTCATATATTCTGGCATCATGGAAGCATGAATTCATCATTTGATAGAGAATTAGGAAATAATTTTAATTTTTCGTTTGAAGGTCAATTTACTAGTAATGAAATCGATAATCCAGCAAATTTAAGCATTAATAACAATGCCTTCAGAATTGACCAAATTATTAACAATAGCTCTCACCAAGGTTTTGCACAAAACACAAATGATTATAGGGGGAAATCTCCTAATTATGTGGAAGTCTTTACCAATAATGAAATAGCAAATAATTTAAAAAATGGACTTATAACCCCTAGAAATATTCCTGATTCAGATAGGGGTGATCCTTTAAAATTTGATCCTGATGGAATAGGAGCCTATAAAATCACTTCTCCTGATGGCAAGACCTATCATTTTTCAATTCCAGTTTATCATTATGAAAGAGTGAGCAGAAATCAAATTGATGAAATCGAAACAACTGATTTTGATATTACTAATGTAAGTGAGAAAAGACAGTATTCAAGATATGCAACCCACTGGCTATTGACAGCTATAACTGGTCCAGATTATGTAGATGCGAATTTAAATGATCAATTTGATAAGGATGATTTTGGATATTGGGTTGAGCTTGAATATGGAAAATGGTCTGATGGATACGTTTGGCGTGCCCCCTATAAAGATTTTACATATAACTACAATACTGATACTACTGACGACGTAGGGGCTAAGGATAAAGGAGGTTATTCGTTTGGTAGGAAACAGACGTATTATTTAGACAAGATAAATACAAAAAATAAAACGGCTTTATTCGTTAAAGATGTAAGATATGATGCATTAGGCAAAGATCTCAAATATAAATTCAGTAATAATGGACAAATAAATTTGGGTTCAACTATTGAAGACGGAGATGTTTTAAATTATACCGATGGTAAAGTTGATGTTTTAGAGGATGAAGTAGAATATAAAAAAGAGTATTCTTTAAAGCTTAATAAGATCATATTGCTTGAAAGTGAAGTAGGTAGAGATTTGCCTAAAGATGTAAATTACCCAACGCCTGAAGCCTCAATTTATGACCATGTAACAAATCAAACTCATTCTCCAAAATGGAGGTCAAAAGATTTTGAAGACGAATTTAGCGTAAATTATTTCTATGAAATCCATAATGAAAAAGATATTCTTGATGAAAGTGATATCCCTCCAAATTTTGAGGCTAATCATGCATTAAAAGTAATTGAATTTGACTACAATTATGATTTAGCTCAAAATTCAGACTCTTCTAAAGACGCTCCAGCCGGTTCACCTAACGATAATAAGTACGGGAAACTAACACTTAATTCGATTGAAACTAAAGGTAGAGCAGGGATTTCATATATGCCAAAAACATATTTTGATTATCACATGAAAGGGTTTAATAATATTTCTTTACCAGAATTATCGCCGAACGGTGTGCCTCCATCTAATGATGAAATTAAAGACTATTTAAAGGATAAAAATGATTATGTAGACAATTGGGGATTTATTCAAAATCAACCAAATACATCTGAAAATGAAGCGAAAGCATGGAGTTTAAAAAGTATACAAACGCCAACAGGGGCAAGAATTGATATAGAATATGAAGAAGACGATTATTGGATTGAAGCATTTTCTAGAAGATACTGGGAGAAGCATTTATCGTTAATGGTAAATAGAGAAGGTGTAAACAATCAAGGTGAAAACATCTTTAAAGTAAGGTTTAAAAATAATTTAGAAGTAGACTCTTCAAATCACGTTGAAGATTTTAATGACTATTTTGAAATTGGTCAGAGGGTTTTTCTGGATTTATATTTATGCCAAATGTTTGATGATTGGGGGAGTGATAATGAAAGAGGGGCAGTGGATATTAGAGAGGATGATATTGTTACTGTAGAAGATATTTACACAGAATTAAATTCAAATGGCATTAGCGAACAAATACTGCTGTTGGATGTTAGAGATACAGGAGCTTTTCCTTTAAACGAGTATAATACACAGGGAGTTTATGGTGATCCAAGACCACATATAGCACTTAATAGATATTATTACGATGACTTTCACCCCAGGAATGATGATCATCTAGAAAGAGAACAATGTCCGACAAATAACAATGAGCATAGGTACAATTTAGTTTTTAAACTTCTTGCCAACAAAGTTCCTGAAGATGAAACAGGAGGGGGGCTCAGGGTTAGTGAAATTAGAACGACAAATCCAATAGATAATACTACTTACAAAGTTAATTATGATTATACCAATCCATTTACAGGTAAAAGTTCAGGGATTACATCTTATTCTCCAGTAAATGGACTTAAATACGTCCCCTATCAATCAGAAGTTCCGCCTCCTGGTGTTATGTATGAATATGTGACAATGACAGAAAAAGATATCAATAATAATTATGAAATGCAGACTCGGTATAGACACCATGTTTTGAAACCTGTTTTCAATATATTCAATCCAAATATTTTTATGGAAGCACAGGATGCTAACAGTGTTGGGGAGGATAATATATTTTGGGCCAATGTAGAAGATGACTATGATACTTATGATGGTACAATTAATTCAAATAAAATTAAGGCGAAAAAAATTGAAGTTAACATTAATAATGCTCTTCTAGGTCAGATAAAGTCTATTGAAACATTTAACAAAGAAGGCCAAGTCGTTAATAAGATTTCTAATGAATACATTAATGGAAGAATACTCACAGGTGAAAATCTAGGTAGAGACGGTGTTAATTATGGGGAACCTAATAAAGGAATTGTAAAAGAGTCTTTTAATTCGATGAAAACAATTTTTAAATCTAATGATAACGGTAACATTATTTACGATAGACATAGTTTGTTAAGTACTTCATCAAAGACTGAGTATAATAATATGCTTAAAAAAACCACTGTTTCAAATGGAATGAATATTAGTTCAGTTGAATACTTTGACGTTGATCCATGGTTAGGGAGTTTTAGAAAAAGCGTTTCAAAAACCTCTCAAAATGATGAAATAATTGCTTACAAAATTCCAGCCTATGAAAAATATTCTGAAATGGGTTCTAAAATATTAAATGGTAACAATAAAAATATGCTCACTCAACAGGCAATGAGTATTACTAAATTTAAAAATTTAAATTCTTCTACTGGTATCACATTGAATGCTTCTATCTCTACATGGAATAAAAGCTGGAATTATATCGAAAATGATGGTACTTCATCAAATGATAATGATATTCATAGAAGGCAAAAGAACTACGTTTGGAAAGATGAATTGAGAACAGATGATTTGAACACAGGAACTTACCAAACTAACGTTGATGAAGTTAATAGTTATTTCGATTGGAGTACAAACACTCCAACCTCTGATAAATGGCAACTAGCTTCAGAAGTCACACAGTATTCACGCTCATCTATTCCTTTGGAAGTAAAAGATATTAACGGCAATTTTGCTTCAACAAAGTTGACGGATGAATCAAATAAAATTTTGGTTAATTCAAACTCTAGATACACAGAAATGTATTATTCAGGAGCAGAATATGTGGATTCAGGAAATATTTTCGAAGGTGGCGTCAAAGGGGCGAACTTTAGAACAGATGAAGTAGCTCATACTGGAAAATACTCAGTCAAACCAAACAATGTCAATGATGCCGTATTTGAAATCTCTGGTGCCATAGGATCAGATGAAAATGATTTATCTCATGACTTTAGACCTGGAACTTACAAAGTTTCTTTTTGGACTTTATCTCCATTTACTAGTGGTAATATTAATGGAACAACTCTAAAATTAAACAACCAGGAGATCAAACATTCAGAAATTGTAAAAGCTAGATGCTGGAGTATGTATAACTATTACATTGACCTTGAGCCTAACTCTAATTTTAATCTTCAAGTAACAAACACTAGCGGTTCCAATTTTTATTTTGATGATTTTAGATTGCATCCAGTCAGTTCAAGTATGATGTCTTACGTTTACGATGCTGAAACTGATGATTTGACCTATATTTTAGATAACAATAATATGGGCTCAGCCTTCAGATATGATAAAGTCGGCCGTTTAAAAACTACTTATACAGAAGTCGAAAACACAGATCAATTTTGGGGAGGCTTTAAAATCACAGAACAATTTAAAATGCATTATCAAAATAAAAATGATATAAACATTGATTTTAATGAAGATATCAATGATTGTCTTTATTTAGGTCCTATTACAAATAATTCAATTGAGTTTAATGTTGATGTTAATCATGTTTTGAACCCATATAAATTAAAGTTCAAAGCCATTCCTAGTAACAATTCTTCTAGCTTAACGTACGAATGGAGATGGCTTTCTGATAATCAAAATAATTTTACCCCTTGGGTTGAGGGTAGTAGTGAACAAGAAGTTCCCTATACTATTAATTATTGTACCGATGATTATTTTGAAAAGGCATGGGATGCTGAAGTTAGAATCACAGATCTATCTACAAATGATGTAATAACAAAACAAAAATCTTATGAAGAGCCATTTTCAAATTGCGATTATTTAATCAATGATAATATTTCAATAGGAGTTGAAGCAAGATTAGATGTAAATGCTTGTAGCAATGATTATAGATTTTCTTTATATCCTCTCGATCCTAATACATCTAGCTTTGGCTCTACAGGATATATTGATAATAATCTAGGTCAAACTTTTTCTCAGGACATAGGTGAAGAATTTTGTAATACTGTTACTTACGTAGCTTCTACTGACTGTCAGTCTGGTTATGTTAAATATGTAAGCCTAAGCCCTTTTCATGAAAACTCGTCAAACTATACTTATGAATTTTATTTAGATTGTGCCTCAGAGGATGAAGTCTTAAATAATACACATCTAATAGATGAAACTCATAGCTCTAAATATGCCAAACAAGGCTTAGTGGTTTTTAAGGTAGACGGTAAAATTAATTCAGTAAAAAGCAATAACCGAAACTAATCCGTTATGAAAAATCAAAACTTCTTCCATTATTTTTTTATCATATGTTTATCAACATTTACTGCGGTCTCACAAAATACTCCACCTAATCCATTGTCAGATTCAGATAAGAACTGGACTAGTGCTATTCAGTATGATTTAACTGGCGCTAGTATATTTCAACGTGTAAATTATTTTAACCTTTTAGGTAAACCTTCCCAGTCTCAATCCTGGGATGTTTTGAATAATAAAATTTGGGCTTCTCAAACTTTTTACGATTCACACGGTAGAGAAGCTTTACAAACTTTATCAGCTCCTATTGGAAATAATTTTGGATATAATGAAAATGATTTTATTCTAAATTCAAGTGGTAATTTTTTCACAAATTCAGATTTTGAGACTAATTTAAATAACCCAAGTCAAATATCCTCTAATGGTAAGCTTGGAAATTATTATTTAAATAATACATACACCTATCAAGATCAAACGTATTACCCATATATTCGTACATTGTATAGTAATTTAGATCCTGGAAAAGCACACAAGGTTTTGGGATTGAATAAGGTGAATGGAGAATGGTTGCAAAGTTACAGATTTAGTATGCCTGCAACGCAAGAGTTATCAAAGCCGAATGCGTTTAATAATAACGCATATGATAAGCATGACATATTCAAGACGGTGAATAGAGATGTTAACGGTTTTGAGACTATAGTATTTACTGACAGTGAAGGTAAGGTCTTAGCAGCTGCCAGGAGCGGTGATGAAGAAAACAGCAATCCAACAAATTACTCAGTAACGTCTGAAATTTCTGAACTAGGATATGTTGATATACATATCCCAGTTGGATGTTCTGGCTTGTCTGTATCTAATTTGCCTAATGAAGTTTTTCTTAAGATTTACGATCTTGAAACTGAAGAAATTTTAATATCGTCTTCAGACTCTAACATTAATCTTGACCATGGAGTTTATCGTGTTCAAATAGACAGTAATGTGTCTGATTATGTTTGGAATTATAGTCAGAATCAAATCATTCGTTTAACATATGATATTAATTACTACGATTATAGTTTAAACACATATGATAAAGCAGGGAGATTACTTAAAAGTACACAACCCTTAAGTAAAGATTTGGAAAGCTCATTCACATATAATTCATTAGGTCAACTTCTAGAGACAACATCACCAGATGAAGGGTCTGCGAAATTTAAATATAGAAAAGATGGTCAAATTCGTTTTTCTCAAAACAGTAAGCAAGAAGTTGAAAATGAAATTTCATTTACTAAGTATGATACTCAAGGTAGACCAATAGTGAGCGGGGTTGCTAATATCGGTCAGCTACCGTTTGAAGGTTTAAATCCTGAGGATCCTATTCCGCCATCGTTCATTAGCAACAAAGAATTACAACTTACTACTTATGATAAGCTAGATGGGGGTATAGTTTTGCCTGGTCTTTCAGAAAATTATTCTTTTCTAGATCAATACAAACCTAGATTTTTATATGGCAATGTAGCCAAAACTTCTACTTCTTCTCCAGAAACGACAACTACCTGGTATAGTTATGATGTTTATGGAAGAGTAGAGTGGGTTGTTCAATATATAAATAATTTGGGGCTTCATACGATAGATTATACTTATGATCCAGTCACAGGAAATACTACCAAGGTGGATTTAAACAGGCATAGGCCTTCACATCGCTTTGTTCATAAATATGAATACAATGAGGGAGGCCAATTAAAAAAAGTTAGTACTTCTGTTGATGATACTAACTACACAGAGAATGCGGAATATTTTTATAATGAAGACAGTAGCCTAAGACGAACTGAGCTTGGAGAAGATTTGCAGGGAATTGATTATGTTTATAATATAAATGGTCAATTAAAAGCTATAAATTCTCCTTTAAATACAGGTTTTACCGACCCAGGCAATGACAATCCTCTAAACAATGGCTTTAAACCAGATGTTTTTGGAATGATTATCGATTATCATCCAGATGATTTTAAAAGGTCAGCATCAAATTTGGAAGGGCTTGCCAATAATAGTGCTTTATATCAACTTAATGGTAATATAAGCAGTTTAAGATGGCATAATGGCCAAGAGGCCAAATCGAATTTTACTGATGCTTTTTCTTTTAAATACAACAAAAATAATTGGCTAGCCAAAGCACGTTTTGGTACAAATACTTTTGAAAATGGTAATGTGACGTTTGAACCTAGTGCAAATCAAGATTATAGTGTAGGTATAGGATCTTATGATGCCAATGGAAATATAAAAACACTTTTTAGAAATGGGTATACTGATGGTGCAGGTAGTAATGATATGGACGAATTCACATACCACTACTCTTCAATGACCAATCAATTAAGTTACATTGAAGATAGTAATGATAATTCAGACCCCCTAAGATATGATGACTTGAGAGATCAAAGTATCTTTCAACAGGATAACTATTTATATAATAATATAGGTCAGTTAGTAACAAATTTGCAAGATGAAATTGGTTATGAATATAACTCATCAGGCTTAGTCACTAGTATTAATAATTTTACAGACGAAAACACAGGTGAATGGACTTATTTATTTAAGGAAGATTTTGAGAATGCTACAGACGAAGATGCATTTTCATGGTTTCCTGGAGTTAATACGAATTCATTGATAAATTACGGTCAATTTATAACGAGTTATACTGAAAGCGGAGATTTTATAATAACACCATGTCATTTATTAAAAGAAAATTTTGGAAATAATTTAATGCTGACTGAAAAAGACTTAGATCCGTCTTCACAAGTTGGTGATCCACATTTAAACGTATCAAGAACATTAAAGACTATATCTGGGAAATTACATCGTTTAAGTTTAGACATTATTGCTAAACAAGTAGATGCAGAAATTTCTGAGGGATTTCCCGCTTTAGATAATCCAATTGGTTATATAGTTACTATAGAAGACAACTCTGGAAATGTAATAATATCAAACAACTATAACACCCCTAACCCTGAAATTATTAGTGATTCTTTAGAAATAGGTAATCCCTGCACATTGTATTATGAAAAAAATGAAACTTTAGAGTTTACCCCCAATACAGAGCAAATTAAAATCCGAGTAGATATTGATCATGATTTAAGCAACAAAACGATTGTTCATATCGATAATATTAATTTAGAAGTGGCGTCTGCTCCCAAAATTGCTTTCTATTATAACGATAAAGGCCATAGAGTTAGAAAAGAATTTTATAATAACAGTACTACTTATACCACTTATTATGTTAGAGATGTGTCTGGTACCGTTTTATCAATATATGAAAGTGAAGCTTTGAGTAATCCATTAGTAGGGTCAAAAAATCAACCTGTTTTAAAAGAGAATCCTGTTTACGGTAATAGTCGAATTGGACTAATAAAAAGAGGAGCAGAAAATATACAAGGTGGAACTTATGTTTATCAATTGACAGATCATTTAGGGAATGTACGAGCAGTCGTAATGGAAGATTCAAAAGGGATTATGTCTTTGATAAATCAAACAGATTACTACCCCTTTGGTATGCCGATGCCCAACAGGAATGTGGAAGGGGATTATCGTTATGGATATCAAGGGCAAGAGAAAGATGCCGAGACCGGAAAGGAGGCTTTTGAGTTAAGGTTATGGGACGGCAGAATCGGGAGATGGTTAAGCCCTGACCCTTATGGCGAGTTCTCAAGTCCATATATCGGAATGGGGAATAACCCTATGACTACAATAGACATAGATGGAGGTAGAATATATGTTACTAACAAAGCGGGCATTGTTTATGAATATAAAAATGGAAACCTTTATGATAAGAGTGGTAATATTTATAGTGGCCATGATAAATTTTTAAATGCTACAAGATCTGCACTTGGAAAACTCGATTACGCTACGAGTTCCTATGTAATCAATGATGGTAAAATTGAGAATATAGGAGTTATAAACAAATTGGTGAAGTCTGATGATGCTTATAGTATTGTTTATAAGAGAGGGGCTCATAGAACAGGAGGTAGAATATGGATTGATAATAAAGCTACTGTTAGTACGCCTACGACTGCTGGGATTAAGAAAAGTCCTTATGAGATTACCCTTGCTCACGAATTGGGGCACTTGTACTCAAAAAACAACGGGTTTTATAATGGGAATGAGTGGTTTAGTTTAAATGGTCAATCAAGTTCCTTTGACGAAAATTTTGCAAGCCATTGGGAAAATATGTTTAGAAGTGCGTTGGATTTGCCTTTGCGCACACATTATGGTATTTCGGATGGAAAGCCGTATGAATCTTCAAAATTATTCTGGCCAAGAGGTTTGTTTTTTCATAAACCTGTTTCAACTATCGCCCCTAAACCTGTAGTTATTTTACAAGTTGGCCCATTAATTCAAGGAGAAATTGAACATTAATGAAACATTTAAAAAAAATATTCATATTGACACTAATATTAGTTGGGTGTAAATCTGTCAACATAGACAAAATAAATAGCTTTTATAGAACTAAATACCCAAAAATTAATTCTTATAGTTTTACAGTATCTGAAGAGAATGCAAGAAACAAGTTGCTGCATTTTTATAATAAAAATAACAAAAACATTGACAGTGATTTTGTAATTATAGAATATTTTAGATATCCTAACGGTAATTTTGATGCACTAAACACTGAAATCTTTTTTTATCAAAATGATACGTTGACAAAGGCATATTATTTAAAATCGGATAGAAAATCGAAAATTGAAGACATTACCAATGAGTTAGCAATAGACACTAAAAAAACAAATGATTTGATATTGGAATTGTTGGACAAAGATGAATATGAGGAATTGAAACAACTGTATAAAAAAACTGAATATGCAGTAAGTGATGCAGGGATAATTTACGTTACTTTTTTGGATAAGAATTTGAATGTTTTAAATGGCTATATGTTCAATGAGTTTATGGTAAACGAACCTTTTAATTGATAACATTTAGAAAAAATAGAAAATACTGTAGCTACTGTTACAGGTAGCTTTTTTTACAAATACGCCCTTTTGGTCTTAGCACATCCCTTAAGAAGGAATCGAGGAGGGGCAAAATAAGTGTTTTTTTCCTCCTAGGTAAGCAGTTCAAAATCCTGCAATCATTACATCATCCTTTTGTCAAAAGAGGGTTTTGGAGTATCGCCCTCCATATAATCTAGAGAAACATCAAAGACCTCTGCAATATTTTTGGCTGTCCCAACAGATGGCACGGCCCCGTTACATTCATACTTGCCAACTACAGAATAGGAAGTACTCAATAAATTAGCCAAGTCTTTTTGCGAACGGTTTTTAGCTTGCCTGCACTCACTTAATTTTTTACCAAACGAACTCATGGTTAATTTCTTTTAAAGGTATTCAACCATTGCATCAGAAAGCCAAAGGAGTAGCAATAAAACCGTAATTTTTTTATATTAGTAAGGTCGAAAGCTCAAAAAGTTTGTTAGATTACTTTTCAGGCGGGATAGCGATGCCTAATAGAAATGTAGAAGGAGATTATAGATACGGATACCAAGGTGAATTTGCTGAAAAAGAGAAAGAACTCGGAGGAAGTATAAATTCTTTTGAATTAAGACTGTGGGATAGTAGTATAGGTCGTTGGTTAACTACTGACCCTATAAAAGCTGGTTTTTCTCCATATTGGGGTATGAATAATAATCCTTTACGTTTTTATGACGAAACAGGTGGTATCCCCGAAGACATAATTGTAAGGATGTATAGTAGAATTACAGGTAAGTTAGAACCAATATTAGTGATCAGGACTACTGAATTTAAAGAAACTTTTGATATTAAGGGTAATCATTTTCTAATTAATGGAATAACAGGTGGTCCAGATTACGCAGAGGTAATTTTAGCCACTCATTTAGACATTCATCCTGGGGCAAGCGCCATAGGAGTAGAGTTTGCAGGTTCTATCACGATGGGGTATGGTCAAAGTAGATCTACTACTATAGCTGCATTTCTGAAAGGCCCTAATCAAGGTGAAGTCTACGTTTATGGAGATAAAGCTCAAAATTTAGGTTCTGACATTTCTGCTTCCCTTTCACTAAAAACATATTTTGCCAATAATGAAAAAACCTTTGATAGATTTAGTTTAGAAGGTCGAGAAATAGGATTCGACATATCAGCCCAAGGTGTTGGCGGAGGATTATTTACAGGCCTGTATAAATTATTTAATGTAATTTATACAGGACATTCTAAATCTATTTCTCCTGGAATCGGTCCTGGTCGTGCTTATAGTAGCCAATCGAAATTATTACCATATGATTTAAACAATAGACTCCCTGACTCACAGAAATATGAAAACAAGAATGGCTTTGACTAAAATTTTATTCGTGTCGATATTTTATTTATTTTTTGGTTGTAAAGATAATAGTCCAGAAAAGTGTAAAAATGAAAAAATGTTTTTAGAAAATGTTGCAACGACCAAATTTGGGGGTCATAAAAAAGTAATCATTGAAAAAAAGAATATTATTAATAAAATAGAGGTCTTGATAAAAAGTAATGAACCTATTTTAGATGATAATCTTGTAAATAATAATTTAGGTTATATAGCTATTTATGGATTTTGTAAGAACCAAAGTTATGAATTGTTTTCTTTAATTTTCACTAGATATTTTGGAAAAATAGTTAGAACACCAGATGGAAAATACTATAGAAATGAAAGTTTAGCTGAGTATATAGAAAAGTTAGCTGGGTTAAACTATCATAATTAAAATCACACCTAAATGGTAGTTTCTCGTATTTAGTCTACTCTTTCATTTCGATACCATTCCAAAACTTTGAGTCAGGTAAATTCGCTTTTTTCAAACCATAAACAAATGTAGATTTGAATAAATCAGACATATCATTCTTTTTATTTGCTTTAACATGTGAATTAACATTATCTTTTGAAGAAACTTGAAGTCATTATTTTTATTTAAGAAACAATTCTATTTTTTGATTTTGTCGCAAATCCTCCTCTAAAAATGGGCTTTTACAGGGCATTTGTCGCAAATCTGTGAATTTTAATTTTTTGACTATTATTTAAATGTTTGATAATTAGGTATTTAAAACAGAAAAGGGATTCGTAACATCGCGCAGCGTGTTACCCTCTTGCTACTCCTTTTCGTCCCCCTCGGGGACAAAAATCCATACCTATCGGCTTTTGATTCAAATTCAAAATTTGAAGTGCCAAACTTTAAAAATGTAAATTTTTTAAGTTGAAATTGGCCTTCTTTTTTTTTAATTAGGCCCCTTGAAATCATTTATGATATAAGAAAAACCCACGCGTTGTATATGCTATTTGCATTTAGTGAGTGTCTTTTTCAACCTCACCCTGCGGGTGTACAAGCACCCTCATTTTAGATCATCAATCTATGATTAACTCGATACCTGCCTTTTCAGCTTTGTATTTTATTTTAGTCATCAGATCACAATAGCTCCAGTTTCTAAAGACAAAACCTTCTTCTTTGGCCAGGCTTACTTTTTCTTTTTGGTCTATGAGAATAAGCGTTCCTGCCTGGTGCTTGATACAAAAGTCAATCAGCTTTCTACTATACAGATGTAGTTTTGAGTAGACATAATTGGTCTCCTTTTCTCTAAACTTATTAGTTGCTTTTGTCTTGCGTTTTCTCCCTTTACCTGATTTGCAATAGCTAGCTCCTTTCTGTGCCCTTTTTAGGGCGGCTTGTATCGCTAGTCTTCGGTAGAGAAATTCTTCTCTGGATCCAATTTGAAGCTTTGCATTTGAGGTTTTGACCACAATGGGGTATTCCAGAGACAGTGATGCTTCTGCTATGACATTGGGTTTAAGCTCATGTTGTTCTTTTTCTATTTCGAAAACAGCCAGCCAAAAGATTTTATCCGCTTTCATTTTGATGTGGGAAGTGCAGAGTTTGATTTCTCCTTTAGCGACTCGTTCCAGTAATTTGCGTTTATCGGTAAAGTCTTTGCCTAAATAGGTTTTTACTGGTATTTGAAAGAGTCTGAAACAAAAGGCTTTTTTTTCGGGTTCATGGATCAGTTTGCTCATGCCTTCAGTAGTAAAAGGAAAAGCCATGTCTCTTCTAAAATTTTGGAGTGAGCACTCCCCTTTCCAATAAGCCTCTCTATTCTTTTTAAACCTACTATACAGGCTTGCCTTTAGACAGGAAATGATATTGGTAGGCATTTCACCTTTAAAGCGTTTGGAGGTCACCTGGTAGGTCGTATTGATTCTGGAGGTCTTAAAGATGCCATCTTCATCTTTCTTTTCATCGGCTAGCTTGTACTTGATGTGATCCGATAGGTAGAAGAACTCATGTATCATCTCCTGAACATAGAGGTGAGACACCATAAGATTTGCAACTCTATAGCTTCGGTTCTGCCACTGGTAGAGTTTACCTATGGCTTCTTTACGTTCTTCATAAGTAGGCAGGTCGATCAGTAATTGGATCTTTCGGGTAAGTTTGATTGTATCTTTTCCCATGGCTATGCAGATTGTTGTTGATCGTGTTTTAACTGCATAAGCTTATAGGCTGTCATAAATTCCTTGTGGACTTCCTTTTGAGTTAGGTTGAGTTCTTTGGCGATACTGGCAAATGAATACTGCTTTTCATTACGGAGCTTCAAAACCTTTTGCTGTTCTTCGGTCATCTTACCGTGGACTTTAATGGACATGGCTAGCTTTGGTTTGTGGTTACCTCCTGTATGGATGATGGTTTTGATATCCTCAATAGCATTTTTTATGTCATTGCTTGTTTGGGTAATGCTAGTTCCCATCGCCTGGGCTATCGCTTTATACTGAAAACCATGGCTTAGACAAAGTTCAATCAAGTGTTTTCTTTCAGGGCTAAGCAAAGGAAAGATACTCTTAATACGATTGAAAGCCTTCTGATCTTCTTCATGATCCTTAAGATGCTGGTTGTCTTGCTCGGGATCGTAACCATGCATATAGTCCTGATAGTTGTCATATTTTTCTAAGCTGTTGATCTTTCTCTGAAAGTCATTTTTGGGGCGACAATAGTAGTAGATGCATTGTTTTTTCATTACATAACGCAGTAGAAAGTAAATATGTTCTGGGCGTTCTATAGTATCTCTTTTCTGCCACAAGGTGAGAAAGGTATCTTGAAGGATGTTTTCGATGACAAATTCATCATCTATGGTTTGTTTGCCTACCCAAAAGATACTCCGCTCATATCTGTCATAGATGAGTTTCATAGCCCGTGGATCATTTTGTTTTAATAAATCGTAAATACGCTGTAACATAATAATGTGTTTTTAATTCTTACCCGTTATTCAATTGAAAAACTATATTTATTGTTTAGCTGAAGGAGATATTCAAGCTTCCCATTCTTCATTTATCTGAATTCAAAGCCTTCTCTACTTGCTCCACTTTTTTATAATATTCTGCTTTTAGTTCATCCGCATAAACAGGAGTTCTATCACCATTGAGACAATAGCGTATGTAGCGAGGAGTTACCTCATATTTGCATGCGAGGGCTTTTACTACACCGGTGTTATAAATTTTCTTCATAAATTACGTAAGTTTGCCTGTTCATTGGTTTGTTCCAATTATCGGAACATGATCAAATATAGTTGATAATTTTCAACTAAACTAATATTTTGAAGATAATTATCTTCCTTATGAGAAATATTTTACAAGTTTTTACTGATATTGCCCAAAAAGAAGGGATTAGTATTACCAGTTTGGAAAAGAAAATTGGTGCTAGCAAAGGTGTTTTATCCAGAGCAATAAGCAAAGGAACTGACATTCAAGCGAAATGGCTCTTTGCTTTGGTTGATAATTATCCCCAATATAGCGCCGAGTGGATACTAACAGGTGAAGGTTCAATGCTACAAAAAGATTCCGCAGACTCAATTTTAAAAGAAACTGATCCAGAAGTTTTACGAGAAAAATTAGTTTATCTGCAAAGTCAATTGGATGCTTTTGAAAAAGCGAACAACGCTTTAGTGGATGCCAATGATTCTTTAAAAGAAACGAAATCTATACTTCAAAAGCGTCTTTCAGAGCTTGAGGGAAATAAATAAAAAAGTTCAGATAAAAGACTTCTATTAAGAAAATAACAATCTTGTATTCCTTAATTTAGTGCAAATCCAACCCAATCAAAAATATAAAAGCCCTGAAAAGGGCTTAAAACGATTCATTTTTTAGAGTTTAATGGCTTGTGCAACGATTACCATTGTTGTAAGTAGTTTTTATTCTTTTTTTATTAATATCCATTTCTCGCCTTTGTCGTTTGTATAAGAGACAAGTCCATAGTATTTATCCCATTGAAATTCAGTCAGTCCAAATTTTCCATTAAGGTTGGAATAAGGACAATTATCTTTATTAAAAGTATATACGTTTTCCCATTCAGAATTCAATTCGGATGTTTGTATTTTCGGTAAATTATGATTGTAATTACTATACTCTAAATTCAATAGCCGAATTACGGGACTTGAGTCATCTAATTTCTCATTCGCATTGATTTGTATAAAATAGTCTTCGACTAAATTGAAAGTGTCCTTTTTAATTTTATAATCTATACGAGCAAATTCTTTGTCAAAATTAGAAACAAAAGGGTGGCATTCTCCTTTGGGTTCTTTTGTAATTTTATTAGTAATAAAAATTGTATCAAAATCATTGAGTTGCGATTTGAAGATCAATTTATTTCCTGCTTCGTAATTATTGAACCAAGTTTTATCGTTTTCAGTAAAATAGACATTTGTGCAATCAGAACCACAAGATTGTATAATTACACAAATAATTATTAGGATTAGGTATTTCATTATCGATTTGGTTAAATTACTTACAACGGTTCGGCTATGCGTAGTGCGGGATTTTAAGGCACTTAACTTTCCTATTAGCGATAAGTTTGATTAATGTAATAGCTTTAATATTTGCACTTTAACCCGCATTACGTATAGCCATTGTGCCAGTTGCACAATTCAATTTCTTGTAAATATATATAATTGATTGGCATTGTGAAGTTTGGAATTGATTATCTTTAGTAATGCAAGGAAAAAATGGAGTATCAAGAGAAGTTGTTCACTCAAAACGGGCAAAAAGTGGAGCAAAAGCTCTACGGTCTTTGTTTTCTGAAATAGATGCTTACCTAAACCTGATTAGCTTCAATTTAAGCCCTCTAAATCTGAGGTAAATCCAACTTATTTAAAATATGAAAGCCCTGAAAAGGGCTTAAAACAACTCATTTTTAAGAGTTTTAATGGCTTGTGCAACGGTTACCATTGTTGTGCATAGTACTTTTTAAAAATTAATATAGAATTGATTGTCAAATTCATTTGAGGAATATAAATCCTTTATCATTGTTTCAAGGTCTTTATTGTCCAAAAACTTTTGGTATTTTGGATATTTCAACTTCGTTTGTTCTAAAGCTTTAATTGGGTCAAATCCATTATCTCGAAGCTTACCAATTTTATCAATTAAGTATTTCTTGGTATTCCTTGTGTATTGAATATTGTCTACTTTTTTTAAAAAAAAAGCTCTAAGAATGTTGGCTTCTGTTGTTGGATTTAGATTTTTATAAATTGGTGATTTCAGTAAAATATCTAATTTTTTATTTTCAACGTAAGACAGGTAATTTTGAATATTGAGGTTAAAAGAATGTAGATTAATGACTAATGAATCATAATTGTAGAAACAACCTTTTGCAATACTATTAAGTTTGTCTTTTTCGTTGAGTTTTACCAGTTCATTTTTAAAAGCCCAATTATTCTCTATACTCCACATATCTACAACCAAATTCTGGAATTCTAATTTTATTCCTTTATGTCTGTTGATAGTGTATTTGTACTTTGACTCATTAATAATCTCAAGTAATTTGTTATTTTCTAAATCTATAATAATATCTAAGTCTCTAGATTTTTTTGACTTCAAAAAATCTCTAAAATAACCGCCAACTATATATGCACTTCCATATACAAATATGTTGTATAGTAAATATTTAAATTCAGGATTGCTTTGTAACTCTGAATTAAAATGAATTTTAAATTGAGATTTAATGTCTTTGTAATCCAAACTTTAAATTTTTATTCCCTTTAATTGCTGAAATAATCTAATTGCATATCTGTCTGTCATTCCACTAACAAAGTCAACGATTAATTGTAACTTTTTGTATTCTGAATTTGAATACTTTTCAACATCTTCATAAACTTTTCTATGGCTTGTGGAAATTATTTTATATAGGCGAGCCTCTAAATTATTTCCAGCCGACTTGAATGATTCGCTTTGAGAAGCGGTTACAAATATTTCCAATAACCCATATATAGCTTCCCATCCAGCAATTTCTTTCTTTAAAATAGATTTGTCGTCAAAAACGATGTATTGAAGATTCTTGTATGCTTTTCTAATGTCATTAGCATCTGAAATGTCTATTATTTCGTCTTCTAATTTTCCTTCCATAATAATTTCATAGTTTTCCTCAAAAGATTTAACGATGCTTTCAAGCATAATCTGTTGAGTGAAAATTCGAAATTTTTGAATGACAAGTGAAGTGTCTATGTTTTTTTCGTCAGAATTTTTCTTTTAAGTCTTTTATTTTATTTAAAACTGCTTCTTTATTTTTATCTAAGTTTTTGGCAAATATTCTTTCAATATCATCTAGATTAACTTTACCAAGTTTAATTCCATCTTCAATATCTGCTGCACTATATGCAATATCATCAGCTGCTTCTAAAAGGTAAACTACAGGATGCCTTCTGTTTCCTAATTTTAAATAGTCATTAATTTTTTTATATGTCTCTGTCTCGGTCACGAAATAGCCAAATTTTTTCTTTGCAATTTCAGTAGTTGGCTTTTTATTTCCCTCTAAAGAGTTCGATGGATATTTGATTATCGATGCTAAACTTGAATAATTCAAATTATAACCAAACTCATCTCCGAAATAATATAACTTCGATAAAATTCTTAGTGTTTGAACATTTCCGTCAAAGTTTTCAAAATCAGATTTTTCAAGGTCTGAAAGTGATGTTTTTTTATTTTTTTCAAAATATTGTTTAAAAAACTTTTTAATGGCTTCTTCTCCAAAATGTCCAAATGGTGGATTACCCAAATCGTGTACTAAACCTGCAACTCTCAAAAGTGAACTTAAATTACCTTTTAGGCTTAAGTCAAGCTCTTTCTTATTTAATAGCAGATTCTCAATACTTTGTCCAATGGAACTTGCTAGATATGAGACTTCTAAAGAGTGAGTTAAACGTGTTCTGATATAATCACTTTCCTCCAATGGAAAGACTTGTGTTTTATCTTGTAATCTTCGTATAGGTGCGCTTGAAATTAATCGTCCATAGTCATTCTCAAAAGTATTTCGTCCATCACTTTCAATCGTTGCAGACTTTTCTCTAAATCGTTTTTCTTCAAGTATTAATTTCCATTTTTCTTTATAGTTCATATGTTTCTTCAGTATGTCTAGTCCTGAAATATGGCTACAGGTTAAAATTAATTTAGGCTGTGAATTTATAAACCATATTTGGTGTTTTAAAGTTTAAAGATAAATGTAATCTTACTTCATTATATAATTTAATAGCATTTTTTGTTGCCCTTTTGGCGTGAGTCACGTCCGTAAAGGTCTGGTCTAGATAGAACTCGCCTTTCAAGATACCGTTTACACGCTCCGCCATTGCATTCTCATAGCAATGGTTTTCTTCAGTCATACTGATTTCTATTTTGTTTCTTTTTAATATTTGGGTATATACATTGCTGCAATACTGTATCCCTCTATCAGAATGATGTACAAGTCTGTCAACATGATTTGCCTGATACAAAGCCTTTTTTAAAGCCCTCACGCAGCCTTTAAGTTCAAGGCTATTACTTAGGTCATAACCAATAATTTTACGGGAGTACATATCTGTAATTAGTGCCAGGTAACAAAACCCTTTTACAGTTCTGATGTAGGTGATGTCACTCGCCCAGACTTGATTAGGTCTTGTGATTTCTACATTTTTAATGATATTGTTATACTTTCTAAACCTATGCAAGGAGTTTGTAGTCCTAGAGGTGTATTTTTTTCTTAAGGTGAGCATATTGTGTTCTCTAAGGATATTAAATAAGGTATCTCTACCAATTTTGAGATTAGCTTTAATAAACTCATCTTTCAATGATTTCTTTAGTTTTCTGACGCCTTCTCTAGGGAGGGATTTACGTCTTTGTTTGACTATAGCTATTACCTTTTCTTTTATTTCCAGGCGTTGATTCTCTCTGCGTTTGTATTTGTAGTAGGCATCACGCTTTAATCCAAAAGATTCAGTTATAGAAGCTAAAGAAGCAAATCCCTTGGCTTTTTCCTTAGCTTTTATCAAGGCTTGATACTTAGTTTTTTTTTAAGTTCAAGTACAGATTTATAGCCAAGCTTTTCCGCTGCTACTTCAAGATATGAATCGTCTATCAATGAATCCATATCCTTTTTTAGCAGTACTTTTTTAAGCTGTTCAATCTCTTTTTGAAGCTGCTTAATTCTTGTTATTTCATCCTTAGTTTCCACTTTAATTCGGGTATTCATTAAGTCTTTACGGTTGTACTTTCTGATCCATTCATTAATGGTGGTGGGATTGATCCCGTAAAGTTTTCCAAGTTGACTTTTGTTTAATTTACCGGTGGTAAGTTCGTCTAAAATTTTAAGTTTAAAAGGTTCCGAATACCGTCTGATCACTTTGTCATTTTTGTACATAATTGTTTGAATTATGTAGCCTTTATTCAGGACGGGTCAGTATTATGCACAACGGTCTCGGCTATGCGTAGTGCGGGATTTCAAGGCACTTAACTTTCCGTTTAGCAGTTAGTTTATTTAATGTAATTGCTTTCATATCAGCACTTTCGCCCGCATTACGTATAGCCATTGTTGGGGCATCGTGTTTTATTCTTTTTTCAATTCTACTATCATCCATTCTAGTCGATTCCTTGCTGAACTAATACAGTCCAAATAGCTCATATAATTAATGTCGGATTGAACAGACTTTATTGATTTTTCAATTTTACCGCCCATTAGAATTATGTCTATTGGTTGATTTCCAAAATATTCCCCTAATTCGTCTCTGTATCGTTGAGCCTGGCTTTCTGTCTCTCTTGTTAATGTGAAACTTGGTCTTTTAAACTCAATTAGCAACAATCGTCTGCTTATGGTTCTACCAAGGAATAAATCTGGTCGCTTCTTAGAGTTCTTTCCTTTGTATTTCTTGTCAAGCATATTTTTAATTGCTGTTTTTAAGTTGGTGTCAGAAAACAGCACAGAGTAATCGTCACCAAGAACCCACGTACTTTTTTCTAGGGCAGTATGAATGTCCTTTTCAAGAGTTTTAGGGTTATGAATGAGTAAGGTTAGTTCATCCAAATATCTCAGTCGGTTAATTGCTTGACTGGTTACAATACTCATTTCTAAAAGGCCAAATTCAGAAAGAGCGTCTGCGAACTTTTCAATGTCTTGGTTTTGGGTCTCTTGAATATTTGAAACGATATCCCAATAATGGTCTTTCTCCATTGCAGAAACCATAACTGAAATAACTGTATTTATGCGGTCTTCAGTTTCGCCATAGAACTTTTCAAGTGTCTTGTAAAATGCTTTTTTGGCAAATGGCTGCTTAAACACTGGTAGTTTGGCTAGTTCCTTATTTATCTTTCTTTGATACCTAGCTCTTGCCATTTCCATGTCTGTGGCAAAAACTTCGTCCACAGACTTTTTAACTTTTTTGGTAGTATCATCAAGAATGGTCTTGTAAAGTTTACTATTCTCAATAATGGCTCCATGGTCAGCTGTAACATCGTCTTCCAAATCGTCACAAATTATTTCGCCATAAATTCTATTCTTTAGCTTCTTAGGAATTAAGTCATCATCTTTTAAAAGATTTTGAGGACGACCAATAATCTTGTTATTAACTCGAGTTACAATTCCTGCTTGCTTTATTGGTTTTGGTGTTATTGTATATATTAATGTCGCTTCTTTTCCTTCGTGGATAATTTTCTTTTCATAGGTTTTTCCTGCCAAGTCTTCAACTCCAAGTTTCTCGTTGTTTATGAAAAGTTCAAAGTCATGTTCTCGTCCATAATCCCACATTAGAATTTGGCCGAGCCTAGTTGAACTTGGAAAGTCCAAGTTTTGATTTAGTCCAAAAAGAGTAATAGTAGTGCCGTGTTTTTCTTTGTCACAAGCTTCTGTCTCGATAGGTAGAGGCACCTTTTCAAGGTCATAATTCCCTTTGGCAAGTTCAGACTTGTTGATTTTAAGGGTTGTTTTTACTCCATTAGAGAAAGTCTCAATTTGCATTATTTCAGCAACCATAAGTCCTGAAAATTTACCAATTCCCTTTCTGCCTTTTACTTTTCTTTTTTTCTTGAAGGTTGTGTCACCTTTTCTACTTGTCCGACTATTAGCAACGTTCAAATATTCAGAACGGACTTCATTTTCTTTCATGCCTGAACCATTGTCGGAAACAATTATTTTCGGGTCTGGTGTCAGTTCTTTAGGCAGGAATATTTCAACCTTTTCAGAGTCTGCATCATATGCGTTGTCGATAAGTTCTTTAATAGCATCTTCGGTCGAACGATACGTTTCGCCTAGTAATTCGGCTAGTTTGGTGTCTACTTTGAAGTATGCTTGATTACTCATCTTTTTTATTATTATTCTTCACCAAAAATCGCTTGTGTGATAATTCTTTCTAGTGTTTCGTAGTTGTTATTTTGAGCATCTGTCAAAGCCGAGAAATAGGAAGGTTTGTCTTCAATAACAACCTTTAATTGAAGCCCCAATAGTTCAGAGACTTGTTGGTTTAGCAAAAATCTTGCAACTCGTCCATTTCCGTCCATGAATGGGTGTATGCTCAGAAAATCACCATGGAATTTAGTAATTGCTTTAATTTTCTTTTTTCTAGAACCCAATAAGACTTTTTTATAGTTTGTTCTCCATTCCTTGAGCAGTGCTTCGGTAAGCTCAGAAACTTTCTCAGGGGAAGGAGGTGTATATGCAACTTTGTCAGGGGTTCCTGAAGGTGAACCAATCCAAACTTTGTGAGTTCTTAGCCTTCCCAAACCAGGCACATTGAAACCATACATTATAAGCTTGTGAATGCTACATAATTCTTCAATAGTTATTCCAACTGTCAAAGTTTCAATGGTTGGAAACTCTAATCTTTTCTTATCACTTTTTACATTTTGTGTTGATTCGACTAAGAAATTCAGTGTGCTTTGCGTAGCACTTATAAATTCACTAATTGCACTCTCTGATTCTAAAGACTTTTTGCAACAAGCGTCAATTTTTTTAGATAATGCTGATATAATTTCATTACTCTGCTCATTGAGTAATTGACTAAGCTTTGATTGTTGATGAGCAAAGAAGGCCAACTGTTCTTCTTTGTTCATTTTGATTCGTAGATATTTTAATCTTATTGAAAATCCAATTGCTGAATCAAGAATGGTTCGTAGTCTTTCATTATCGTAAATTATGGCTTTGGCATTTTCGTCTTTTGCCTTTTTCTTAAGTGCTTTTTTTTGAGTTGGCGACAAACTCTGATTTGTTATAAATACAATTCCATTTGCATTATTCGCTGCAACTCCATCTAAGTCATGAACAAACTTTCTTCGAATTGCTGCATAAGTTTTTTGCGTAGTGGCAAAATAGGCAGCACCTATATATGTCCAAGAATTCTTTTCGCATACAACATCTTTAAGACCATCAGGGCCACCTAAAGGACTTTGAGAGTCGATTGAATTAAAGCCATCAACTATTAAAATATCAGCACAGAATCTTTCTGCATTAGTTTGGCCTTCTCGCCACAATGTCAATTTATACTCTGTCTTTTTCATTTTTTACATGTGCCCCAACTCGTTATATGTGTATAAAAGTACATGTTTATCTGAAACAGTTACGAGACAAACGCATGTTTTTATCATTTTTATCCTTTTGATTTAAATTCGTTCATTAAAATCTTACCTAGACCTTTTCAAAAAAATTCTATTTGTTTATCTGATCATTGTTTACAATACCTATTTAGAGATTCAGAAAACTATTCATTTAAAACAGATTAAATTTTAAGGGGTGTTTGTTTTTTTCTTCCGTGCATAGCACAATGGATCAAGTGGGTTTTGTCAAGGCTTTTAGAGAACAAATCAGGAGTGTCTGCGATGTAGTAACCCCGATAGCTATCGGGGTTCAAGGAAGTAGAAACCTTATTTGTGGACTAAAACTCGTATAGCCTTGACAAGTTCCATAAGCGCCTTAGCCATTCTTTTTACACCACTTAAGAGCAGAGCTTACAGATAAGTTAAGCGAGGTGAATAAGGGGGATAAACATAGAATGGGTTATTAGCTACCTGTTTTTTGACGACCCGAAAAACAAAGAAGGCTTGATCCATTAAAAGCCCCTTAAAATGGGTCAGCCAGTGCTTGGATGTTTAGTGATGTTGAAGTGAGGCCAGAAGAAGTCCTCACTGAACATCTGGTTAAGAACATCAAAGCGCTTGGCGTTCCTATTAAAAGGCGGACTTGTCAGTTTTTTGTGACGAAATGAAGTGTCCCTAACCAGTCCCGATAGCTATCGGGACGGTTAGGGGAAGCGAAATGAAGGGTACAAAACAACAGATAGGTCCAAGACCCAAAGTGAAGCTCTTTTCCTGACATGTAGCCTTAGCGGAATACAAGGGAATGGGCTTAACTTAACTTGATATGACTATCAGGTCTCTTCAGGAGCTATGCTTAGTTTTCTTGTTTGATAATTCCATTTCATCTTTTTTGGCCATTATGTTTTCTAAACTAGACATATCATCACTGATTTTATTTTCCAGAACCTTTGCATAAATCTGAGTTGTAGATAATTTAGTATGCCCTAAGAGTTTAGAAACCGTTTCAATAGGTACTCCGTTAGATAAAGTAACTGTTGTGGCAAACGTATGCCTTGCAGAATGAAAAGTAATATGTTTCCTGACCTTTGAGGCCTTCATAACCTCTTTGATGTACTTATTCATCTTTTGGTTAGAAAGCACTGGGAATAAACGTTTATTTTCAAGCTCATACATTTTCTCCATGTACTTCTTCAAGATACGATCAGCTTTGTGGAGTAGGGGAGCCTTTACAGATTCATTTGTTTTTTCACGTTTAGTAGATATCCAGTTTTTTCCATCCATTCCTTTTACGATATGATCCTTAGTGAGTTCTTTAAGATCTCCGTAACTAAGTCCAGTATAACAGGCAAATAAAAATATATCTTTTACCCGTTCCAAAGATTCACTTTTAAAGTAGGTTTCCTCCAGCAGTTTCAATTCACGTTCCGACAAAAACTGTCGTTCATTCTTTTCAAACCTCATTTTATAATTCTGAAACGGATTTTTTTCTAACCATTCTAATTTGATAGCGAGATTAATCATTTTCTTTAAGCGTTCGAGGTGCTTCATTGTACCATTATTACCACAGGTTTTCCTTTCCTTTTTAGCATTGTAGCTCCTCACGAACATCTCAAATTCGGTGATAAATTTATAGTTGATTTGTTTCAGGTAGATATCACTGGTTTTCTTTTTTTCCTTAAGGAACTCTTTTAAATATTTCGCAGTGGTGTGGTAATTCTTAAGTGTACCCCACTTTAGAACACTTTTCATAGTTTTATTATGGTATTCTACAATATCCGCAAGGGTCTTATGCTCTTGATCTAATCCTTGGTAACAGGCCTTAACTTTATCAGCAGTGATTAAATTATCCTTATCCAGTATTTTCTTTTGAGTGTCTAGTAATTTGGAATACACTTGATCCAAATAGCTATTTAGAGTTTTTATCCTGGGAGTGTTTCCTCTAAGTCGGCCTTTAGAACTATCCCATTCATTCACTGAAGTTTTTCTTTTTAAGCTCATTTCAGCGCGTTTACCATTGACCGTAATTCGTGCATAAATAGAAAGTTCTTCTTTGTTACTGTCGAGTTTTCTGGTGAAGAAAAGCACCGAGAATGTCGTAAAATCAGGCATAGCAAGTGTCTTTAAGTTAAACAATAAGTGTTAAAGACGAAAGTAAAATCAATCTAATGATCCTTCTAAGATAGTAAAATGAGGTGTAAAAACTATTCACCGAATCATTCACCAGACAGGGTGATATCAAAGCATATCAAATAATGCTATAAAAACAAAAAACACTGAAAATCAATAGATTAACAGTGTTTTTGTATCCGTATCAAGTACGGTTCGTCGGGGTGGCAGGATTCGAACCTGCGACCTCCTGCTCCCAAAGCAGGCGCGATGACCGGGCTACGCTACACCCCGATTAGTGTATGATTATTTTTTATGATTAGATGGGTCTCGCTACATCTAACTATTTCAGCGGAGAGACAGGGACTCGAACCCTGGCGACGTTTGACCGTCGACAGATTAGCAATCTGCTGCATTACCACTCTGCCACCTCTCCAATGTATTTAAGAACTTGCGCGTTTTGCGGTTGCAAATATAAGTGCATTTTTGATTTTGGCAAAGCTAAATCAAATTAATTTATGTTTCTTTTTAAGCTTAAAAGTTCTCCTCCAATTTTACGATCAAATCGTTAGCGTCCATCTTACCGCTTTGCCTCCAGATCATCTCACCAGCACTATACATCATGTAGGTTGGAAGCTTTTTGACCTTCAATGCTTCTACCAGTTCTGCATTTTTTTCTGCATCGATTTTGATGAGCTTTGCCTTATCTCCTACGGCTGCGCTTACATCCCTTAACTGGTCATGAATCTGTTGACATTCTTCACTCCATTCAGCAAAAAAATTCAGTAAAATGGGTTTTTGTTCATCGATTAGTTCACCAAACTTGGTCATCTGTTCTGATTTTAAATAAAATTAATTTAAAATATATAAACCTGCAAATCTTTTATTTAGAGGTAGTTGCAGCTTCCGGTTGTTTTTTAAATCTTAATTTTGCTCTCACTACCAGATAGAACATCACCGGAACTACAACCAAGGTTAGAAAAGTAGCAAAGATGAGTCCGAAGATCACGGTCCATGCCAAAGGCCCCCAAAAGATCACATTATCTCCTCCTACATAGACTTCTGGAGCATAATCGATGAACAGTCCGAAGAAGTCAATGTTTAAGCCCACGGCAAGCGGGATAAGTCCCAGTACTGTTGTGATAGCCGTTAGTAATACAGGTCTTAACCTGGATTTTCCTCCAGCCACAATTTCTTCAAAGTATTGTTGTCTATTCAGCATGAGGTCATCATCTATGTCTAATTTTTCTTTTCTTCGATCGATTAAGATTTGGGTATAATCCACCAGAACAATCGCATTATTAACTACAATACCCGCCAAAGAGATAATACCCATCATTGTCATAATGATGATAAAATCCATCTGGAAAATACCAAGACCGAAGAACACTCCACCCAAGCTTAATATAACCGCTGTTAAAATGATAATAGGTTTGGAGATAGAGTTAAATTGAGCTACTAAAATTAATAAGATTCCTCCTACAGCCAATAGCAGGGCCTTAAGCAGAAAGTTTAAGTTATCCTCTTGTTCCTCTTGTTCACCCGTAAACTTATAGTCTATGCCTTCTTCGAGGTCAAAATAGGTTAATTCTTTCTCCAGCTGCGTTACAATTTCATTCCCATTATAGCCACCTAAAACATTAGAATATAAGGTGATCACTCGTTTTAAGTCTTTACGTTTAATCGATGAAAAGGTTGAGGCAGGCTTGGTTTTAATCAAACTCGAAATCGGCGTTTGAATAATTTCTCCTCGATTATTTCTGAAAGTAATAGGCTGATTGAAAATCGCATTTTCATCATATCGTAATTCTTCATTAAATCTGACGTTGATTTGGTAATCATCCTCGTCATCTTTAAAAGTAGAAGCCTCTTCTCCAAAGACTGACCTTCTGATCACCTGCCCCACCTGTGCTGATGAAATCCCAAGCTTACCTGCTTTAGCTTTATCTACAATGACATCTAGCTCTGGTTTGGACTTGTTGATATCAATTTTTAGTTCTTCAATACCCTCGATGCCTGTTTCATTAATAAATTCACTCATACGCTTGGCTTCTTCAAGCATCAATTCGTAGTTGTCTCCTGTGAGTTCTATGTTAATAGGATAGCCCGCTGGTGGTCCTGCAGCATCCTTTTCTACAATGATGGAGACTCCAGGGAATCCTTGAACAGCATCCCTCACTTCATTTAGGACCGTACTACTCTTTACGCCCCTCCTCAATCGGAATTCGCGCATAGATAGTGTGACTTTACCACGATGTGGCATTTCATTGACCTGCCCTGTATTGTTATTGGGGTTTCCAGAACCTTTACCAACTTGGGAGATAGCCGACTCTACCATAAAGTTGTATCCATCTTCATCTTCATATTTACTAATGACATCAAAAATACGCTGCTCTACTTCCTTAGTCAACGCATTGGTTTTGTGAATACTGGTCCCCTCGGGATATTCGATATAAGCCATGATTTGATTGGGCTGGTTTTCTGGAAAAAACAGAACCTTGGGCTGTACAATTCCAATCAATACAAAAGATAAAATCAAGATTCCAATCGTACCAAAAAAGAACAGATAAGCCTTCTTCTTGTACAGGGCAAACTTCAAGGTCTTTTCGTAAAAGTTTTCCAGTTTTTTCAACAGGATAAACTGGAAATAATAGATGGCTTTAATTAAAAATAATTTATACACCCACAATAAGATAGAGGAGAGGATAGCTAAATTTCCGAGCCCTCTAAATGCTCCTAGGTCTGCGATGAAACCTATTGCCAAGAAAATACCGCCGATGATGAATAAAATCAAACTCCATCGGATCACCTGCTTATTTTTCAATTTTTTCTCCTCCACTTTCATGAAGTCTGACGTAAGCATAGCATTGATCACCAAAGCCACAAATAAAGACGAACCTAAAACGACAGAAAGCGTGATTGGAAAATAGATCATGAACTTACCTATGGTTCCTGGCCAAAGTCCAAGCGGGAAGAAGGCAGCTAGGGTTGTAGCTGTAGAAGCGATAATGGGCCAGGCGATTTCTCCAATACCTTGCTTTGCGGCTTCTGTACGGCTCATCCCCTGATCCATGAGAGAATAGACGTTTTCTACTACAACTATTCCATTGTCTACCAGCATTCCCAATCCCATGACTAGTCCAAAAAGAACCATGGTGTTTAGCGTGAATCCAAAGGCAGAAAGAATTATCAAGGACAGTAACATCGACATAGGAATGGCCACCCCTACAAAAAGTGCATTTCTAAAGCCTAGGAAAAACATCAATACGATAATCACCAGCAAGACCCCGAAAATGATATTGTTAACTAAGTCGTTCACCTGATTTTCAGTTTTTATAGACTGATCATTAGATAAACTTATATTTAGAGCTTCGGGATAATAAGACTCTACCTCAGCATTTACAATTTTTTTGATCTCTTCGATCGCCTCAATCATGTTTTTACCAGAGCGTTTTTTTACGTCTAGCATGACTACTTGTTCGCCATAATCCCTGGCAAAAGTGGTAGGATCTTTGGTGTGAAAGTTTACCTCGGCAACATCTCTGAGGTATATCTCTCCACCATCATCTTTAATCACAATATCATTGAGCTGTTCTGGATTTTCAATTTCACCAAGAACACGAATATTTTTTTCGATACCATTAGAAATGATGTTTCCGCCAGAAATGGTTTTGTTTTCATTGCGAATAGCTGTAAGTATATCTGTAAAGCTCACCTCCATGGCGGCCATTTTATAAATATCTACAGCGACCTCTACTTCTTTATCGTCAATTCCACGGACCTGTGCTTCCTTGATTTGAGGTAATAATTCTATTTTATCCTGTAAATGTTCTGCATAATCCTTCAGCTGCTGTTTGTTGAAGTTCCCCGTAAAACTAATATTCAGAATAGGAATTTCTTCAGACAGATTGAGGTCAAATACATTAGGCTCTACTTTTGCACCGTTGTCTAGCGTAGGCCAGGTGGTTTCAGATTTTACCTGGTCCACTTTGTCTTTGATCAATTGCTTAGCATCTTGAACTTCTACATCCTCCTCAAATTCCACAATCACCATAGAGTAATCCTGCATAGTTGAGGAAGTGATTTCCCTCACGCCTTTCACATCCTTAAATTCTTCTTCCAGAGGTTCGGTGATAAACTTCTCAATATCCTCTACCGAGGTTCCAGGTTCTATGGAACTCACGTATATTTTAGTTTCTACGATTTCAGGAAAGTCTTCTCGAGGCATGTTGTAGTAAGACATGATCCCACCAATCAAAATGATGGCAATAATGACATAAACCGTCATTTTATTATCGATGGCCCAGGATGAAATTCCGAATTCTTTATATGTGTTTTTCTTAGCCATTCAACTAGTTGTTTATAAAATTCAAAACCTTGACGTTTTCTCCATTTTTTACGGTTCTTGCGCCTTCGGTCACTACTATATCTTCTTGCTTTAAGCCGTTCAGGACTTCAACTTCTCCCTGATAGTGCTTTCCAAGTTTTAACTCTCTTAAATCGGCAGAACCTATACTATCGTTTTCCATTTTGAGGGCAAAAGTGAATGATTCACCATCAGCATCTTCTCTCAAAATGTTTTCGGGAATCACTACCGCAGCCTCAGAGGTATAGTCATTAAGCTGAACTGTAGCGATTAGATTTGGTTTTACAAAGGAAATACTGTCCGGTATGGCCACTCTTACTCTGAAGTTTCTGTTGCTTGCAGTAATATTACTGGACACTCTGGTGACTTCACTCTTAAACTCTTTATTGATGGAACTGAAATTGACAATCGCTTCTGTTCCAACCTCAATAGAACCTACATAATTTTCTGGCACATTGGCCGTCACATACATTTGATTAAGATTCAACAGTCTAAAGATCGGTGTCTGTCCTGGAGACACTACCTGCCCCTGGTCGGTGATCACTTCATCTATTTTACCGTCAAATGAGGCGTAAATCACAGATTTCCTGAGCTGACTTTTCATCTGTTGAACAGAATTATTGATTTGTTCGTATGCTGTTTCAGCTTCTAAGTACTGAATTTCTGACCCGATATTTTGATCCCATAAGCGCTTCTGACGTTCAAAACGGGTTTTAGCCAGCTCTTTTTGAGCTTCCATTTCTGCTAATTGACTGGATAAGCCCCCATCGTCAATCTTAGCTAATTTCTGACCCTTTCTAACGTTTTCACCTTCTTTCACATAGATGCTTTCAAGATTTCCTGAGAACTCTGGATAGATCAAGATATTTTCATCGGTAGTCGCTTCCCCTTGCACTTTGATGTAGTGTTTAAAGTTTTTTGGCTGCAATTCCATAGCTTCAACAAGCACATAATCGTAATCTTTTTCAAATTCAGCCAATTTGTTATCCAAAGTATTTAGGTCGCTTTTAAGAGCACGCATTTCTTTGTTAAGTGCTTCACGCTTTTGTTTTAATTCTGCCTGAGTACCACTCTCTACAAGCTCTTCTACAGATTTTTGTTGTTCTCCACAAGAAATAAGGAGAAATCCAGCTAAAACGGTGATATAGGTTAAGTGTTTCATGGGCTTACTTTTCAAAATTTGTAAATGGTGTGTTGATGATTTTTTCGATTTCTGCTTTAGAATTAATAATATCCAGCATAGATTGTAACAATTCGTTTTGTGCAGAATACAGTTGTTGCTGAGCTTGACGCAGCTCGAAGCTGGTGCCTACGCCTTCTTTAAATTTGATCTGATTTTTATTTTCAATGCGTTCTGCTAACTCGAGATTCTTTTTGGACAATTCATAATTATCAACAGCAAATTCAAAATCACTTTTAGCATTATTGAGCTGAAGTTTGATCTGGTTGATGGCCTGAGTTTTTTGAGTTTCGGCTTTCTCCATTTCAATTTTAGCCTTTTGCGTTCTGGCACTTCGCTGGCCGGAGCTAAAAATAGGAACGTTAAGTCTTACGCCGATAGTTGAAAATTCGAACCAATCCGCTCTGGAGGAAAAGAATTCAAAATCTTCTCCGAAACTGTTCTGACCATAATTTGCAAATGCTGAAAGCGTTGGCAAAGCTTTACTTTTTTCCAGCTTCATTTCTAATTCACGCTGTTTCACCAGATTATCTGCAATTTTAAAGTCTATGGTATTTTCTACCTGTAATTCCTCCGTCATAAATTCTACTTCCAAGGCATCACGGTTAGCTAGATTTTCCAGGTCTTCGAGTAAAATCACTTCGGTATGGATAGGTAAACCTAGAACCATATTTAAACTTTCCTTCGAGATGTCTCTCATGCGTCTGGCATTATTTAACTGACTTTGCAACTGTTGATAAGTGATTTGTAATTGCTCTACATCTTCTTCTTCAGCCAGACCATTTTCGTAAATTTTGCGAGTTTCATAGAGGTTTTTTTCAGCGGCTTCAAGATTGTTCTTTATGATACCAATTGAATTCTGAGTGAGTAATACATTCCCGTAGGCACTCACCACATCTTTTCTAACCTCGAGTTTAGTCCGTGTTTCTTCATTGTCTGAATATTCCAGAAAGGTTTTAGCGGCTTGTAAAGCCACGATGTAAGAACCGTCAAATATCAACTGATTTACAGTCGCAGACGCATTCATGGTTTGTCTTGGGGAGAATTGAATTGCAACAAACTCTCCTGGTTCTCCACCAAACAACTCTCCCCCAGGCACAGGAGTTAGAGGAATAATAGCATTATAATCATAGCTTACCGTTCCATCGAGTTGTGGTAAACCATCAGCAGTGGTTTCCCACTTTTGTTTAAGAGCTATTGCCACATCCCGCCTGGCGTTGATGGTCGCATAGCTGCTATCGATAGCAAAATCTATAGCTTCTTGTAGTGTAAATTTATATTGCTTTAGCCGGGGTTTAGACTCTTGAGCAAAGCTGCTAAAAGCACAGAGTAAAATTAGGCCTAAAATTAGTCTTTTCATTCCTGCAATTGTTTTTCTAGTTCTAGTAAGCGTTTATATCCTTTGGTATCGACAATGCTTCGCAAGTGATACTTTAAAAATTCTTCATAAAGTTCTTTTGGAGAAAGATGGCTGTCTTTAAAAAGTTCTTCGTCTTTAAGGTTAAGCATGCCTGCAATGTAAATTCTACAGGTAAATACCTTGTGAAGGTCTTTTCTATAATAATTTTCTTTTACGCCGCGTTCAATGTTTTTACCGATACAATCTTCCATTTTACAAACCTGAGACTCCCGCATTTTGGCGTAGATTTTTGGATAGTATTTTTGGAACTGAAATTGAGGCGAGGTTTTTTCATTTTTGAGCCGTTTCATCACCACTTTTTTGATTTCGATCATTTCCTCGATTGGGTCTAGTGTTTTCTGTTGAACCAAATCAATTTCTGCGTGAATGCGATCACGAATAAAATAAGCAACCTGTTCTACCAAATCTGATTTATTTTTAAAATACTCGTATATAGTTTTCTTGGAGACCCCAAGTTCCTGAGCCAAATGGTCCATAGTGACGCTTTTGAAACCAAATTCCAAAAATAAATCGCCTGCTTTATGTAAAATATCATCTCTCATTGAGTCGGCAAAAGTAGATATGGAAACTATTAATACAACGAAAGTTTCCAAAGTTTTACTTTTATTTAACTTTGAAGATTAAAAAAGCCAACTCGTTGAGCTGGCCTTAGGTCAAATGAGGATAAATTTGACATTAAAAATAGTTTCAAAATTTATTAGTTTCCAGACTGAAAATGCTGCTCTCGTTTGAGATCCGTTATTCTTCGGTACATCAAATCTTTATATTCAGCGTATTTGGAGTCTTTAAATCGCTGTTCATACCGATCGTAAAACGATAACTTTTTATCGGTGTCTTTATAGAGTCGATCGGCAGTCAAAGCCAACTCCACATAAGCGCGTTCATAGCCAGGGGCTTCATCAATGACCAATTTAAATTCAGTGATGGCTTCCTTCAGCTTGCCCAATTCTTTTAAGGCAATGGCTTTTGTAAAGCGTTCATTCCCCAAACTGGTATCCTTGTAGGCTATGGCCATGCGAGCATGATATTCTGAGTCTTCAAACTTGTTTTGGTGAGCATAGACCTGTGCTAATTGCAGATGGTACTTATAACTTTTGGGCTCGATCCTCAGTATCTGTTGATATTTAGTTACCGATTTATCGAGCTGCTTGTTAGCTTTATAAGCAATGGCCATTTTCTCCAAAACAAACTTTGGAGGGCTGGAAAGCTCTTCGAGGTGTTCAAATTGATCAAGAGCAAGCTTAAATTTTCGTTGGGCATAGTAAATCTGCCCCAGCAGTCCAATGATTTTTTTATTTTTAGAACTATAGACTAACGCCTTTAAGCTAGTCGTTTCAGCTTTTTCATAACTTTTGATTTTATAATAAAACTTGGCCAGCTCGTAGGCTGCCTTTTGATGAGAAGGATCTTGCTCCAATGCTTTTTCAAAGTAAAGTTCTTCGGAAGCATTTTTTTGTTTGGCTTTAGCTAAGCCCAGTTGAAAAGCGAATTCTGGATTTCCCGGATAGTTGTTGTGGAGCAAGGTCAAAACACTATCGGCCTTCTGAATGTAATTATTGGATTTGAGCAATTTGGCGTAAGCAAATTGAGGCAGTGGCGCATCTGTTCGATCTGAAAGTGCTAAGCCATATTTTAGGATCGCCTTTTCTCTGTAGCCTTTAGCTTGAAGTATTTTTGCCTCCAAAATTATATGCTTAAAGTCAGTTGCTGGTTTTGCTTCGAAATGCTCTAAAATCTTAGCGTAATTTCCTACGGCATAGAGGCTGTCCAAATCTTGACTATAATTGACTTGTGCATTCCCGAGGAAGCACACAAGTAAAAAAATAATATTTATCTTATTTTGGCTACTCATTGATATGAAACGTAATTGGTAAAGAATAAAGTACCCCTACTTGTTCACCATCTTGTTTCCCTGGTTGCATCTGTGGGAGTTGGCTAATCACACGCTCACCTTCCTCCTTTAGGTCAGGATGAGGTGCTCTGGCCTGTACATTTACTACATCTCCATTTTTATCGATTTTGAATTGAACATAAACTCTGTTAGTGCCCTTAAGTCCTAAATCTTTTGCCAGATTAACATCAAAATTCTCATTGACAAACTGGCTGATTTTCTTGCTCATACACTCCTTACCCTCCTTATTAGAGGCTAATCCTTCACATCCAGGAAACAAAGGAACTTGTTCAATGACTGCAAAAGGTACATCTCCTGAATCATCATAAGTCACTTTAGTTTCTGTTATTGTAGTGATTTTGTTTTCAATTCGCTTCAGATAATCCTCGTAAGTACTATTTCTTATTTTTTCCAATAACTCTTGATTTTTACTCATCAACTGCGGATCATTTTTCGATTTCTCTACTAGCTGTTCAGCCAAATAGGTCATAATTACATTTTGCCTGTAAAATTCTTTTTCCGAATCAATATCATTATAATTCGTTATTCTGAATTTGTCTGGCATATCTTTTGAAAACATACCATATTGAGCTACGGCTTGGTCAAATTCTTCTCGAAACTCAGCCTTGTATTTTTCTATTTCAGCTTTTTCGCTAAGCTCAAGAATATCCTCTTGCGTATCTTCTTTGCAAGCTGTATACGTCAGCATCAAGCCGAGCAATGGCAAAATCAGCAGATATTTGAACAAGTGGTGTGGACGGGAGTTTTTCTTTTGTAACATCATAAGTCGTTGTTTTAATTGTGAATGGTTAAAAAATGAATGTGAGAAGTTCAAATTCTCAGTGCCAAAGGCCTGGTTCAGCAAGCTTTGGGCATAATCGCGTTTGTTGAGGTTCTTTGCAGCCACCTGGTCGGCCTGGAGTTCGTGTACCAACATCAGTTCTTTTTTGAGCCAATGGTGCGCTGGACTTATCCAAAAGATTAGTCGAAATAGTTCGACCATCATAAGGTCTAGTCCGTGAAAGGCTTTAGCATGTTCTAGCTCATGGGTCATGATTTTCTTACGCTGCTCTTCCGAGATCTGGTCGCCAATAAATACAGATCGCCAAAAGGTAAACGCATTTTCAGAGTTGCTTAATCGGTAACATTTCACCTGGTCGATCATACAATCGAAGCGGGCGTTTTGGGTCAACTGTTTCAGTTTCCAATAGCCTATGCTGAATTTGATAGCGAAAACACCTATACCTAAAAGATAAATAAGCTTAAGCCAAGTCCCTAAACTCCAGGAAAACGTCTGGGGTTCCACGTCGCCTGCTGAAGGGGTTAAGTTCACTTCTTCACCCATGATAAAATAAGACTGAAACTGCCGGGCGACTTGACTTGTGCTTTCTTCTGTGCCGAAGCTAAAGGCCAGAATACCAAAGTCGAGTAGGGGAATCACAAACGATAGTAGGGCAGTAGCCACTAAATACAACCGGTTGTGGTTATAAAAGGTCTCTTTTTTAAAAAGCAGGTAAAGCCCCAAAAAGCAGGATTGAAATAAAATTACATCAAAGAGATACCACCACATTACTTGTTGGTTTTATCGAGTTCGTTGAGGATGCTTTCCAAATCTTTGGTGCTCATGTTTTTTTCCTTGACAAAAAAGGAAACCATATTTTTAAAAGAGCCTTCAAAATAAGAATTGACCATTTTTCTCATGGTGGCCTTTTGGTAAGTTTCTTTGTCGATCAGGGCAAAGTATTTATAGCCCCGTCCTGCTTTTTCGTGACCTACAAAGCCTTTATCTTCCAGTATCCTAACGATAGTAGAAGTGGTGTTGTAGGCGGGTTTAGGCTCGGTCATGTCCTCGATAAGTTCGGCTACTTTAGCTTTCCCTTTCTTCCATAAGAGTTGCATGACTTCTTCTTCGGCTTTGGTAAGTTGTCGCATATGTTTCGTGTTTATGTGAACGAATATAAACTAAATTAATAGTTTAACTAATAAAATAGTTGTTAAAGTTTTTTTTGATGCTAATAATTCAATAACAAAATGTTGATCACTTAGAGTACGAGTTTTTAAAATTTGAAGAGATTCATCAGTGGTTTATCGATTCTATTAGAATGATAAATGCAAAAGATTCTTCACTTCGTTCAGAATGACAATGTCGAAGAATGGAGAAATCTTTTCGTTTGGGTTCTCGACTCCGCCTACCTTTGCCGACAGGCAGGCTCGAACTTGAAATAGAATTTTTAGTGTTGAATTGGTTCTCGACCTGCTTGCCAGCGGCACGACAGGCAGGTACGATTCCGATATTCATCGGAATCACTCGAACTGACATTGTGATCTTTAGTTTAAATCTTAATAAATAAGGCTTTATGTTTATGTTCGAGCGGAGTCGAGAACTAGATATAAGTGCAGAAATTATTAGGTTTGTTGAAAAAGAAACTATGGCTACTATATATCAGGTCGATGCGTTTACCGATCAACTTTTTAAGGGTAATCCAGCAGGAGTAATGCTCTTGGAAAAACAATTTCCTTCAGAATCTTTAATGCTGAATCTCGTGAGAGAAATGAATGTGTCTGAAGTGGCGTTTGTTTTGAAAGATGCTAATCAGTACAAGATTAGGTATTTCACCCCTGGTGGAGAAGTCCCACTCTGTGGTCATGCGACCTTATCTGCGGCTCATATTTTATATGAGTTAGGGATAGTTGCTGAAGATGTGCCGATCGTTTTTCAGGCTCCAAAGGATAGATTGGAAATCCGTTACACTTCAGTAGGCTATCAAATGAAGTTTCCTCAATATCAATTGGACCCCATTTCGACCGCTGAATTTTCAAAAGCTTTAAACATAGGTGTTAAAGCAGCATTTGAAGTGACCAACGACTGGACAATGTTGGTGCTGGAGTCTGAAGACGACCTTGCTCATTTTCAGCCAGACGCTATGACATTGAAAGCATCTGGTCTTGGACAAAGTATTTTTACAGCGGTGTCTAAGTCAGATAAAAGAGATATTGTTTGTCGGTGTTTTGTGCCTAATCTTGGTATTTTAGAAGACCCTGTAACAGGTTCCGCTCATTGTGCACTTGGGGTCTATTGGTCGAAGGAATTAAATAAATCGGTGTTAAGTTCGGAGCAGATTTCAGAGCGAAAAGGTCAGCTTAAGTTAGAGCTGAAAAATGAGAGCGTCAATATTTTAGGAAAAGCCAAAACGGTATTTAAGGCTGAATTTTATTTGTAAATCTTAGGATGTTGTTCTCTAGTTGTTTGTTTTGTGACTTTTACTCACTACGGAGGCACTGAGAACACAAAGTTTAGTTTATAGGTCTGAAGATGACTCAACTGTAAACCGACCGCCAATACACTTTTTGGTAGCTTCTCTCGACTACGCGTTTGATTAAATGTTCCAAAAAATCATCTTCTACCATAAGCTGCTGGATTTCTTTTTCATGAATATCAATCCTATACAAGAGGTGGATAAAATTCGCTGTTTTTTGATGCATCAACTCCTCAAAAATGGGATGCAAGCCTTCCCAGAGTTCATCTGGAGTGATGTTGGTATGCAACTCGATTTCTGTCAAGCCTACAAGAGCCAGGTCTTTATTGAGTTGGAGTATCAGCTGTTTCCAGACTTCTCGATGACGTTCTGTATTCTTAATAACCTCGTTAAGCTGAGTTGGAACAGTCATTTACATTTTGCGATTCATCAGGTTGGTGCCAAATGTTTTCAAATAGGCTTTTCCCTTTTCAGAAATTTCCATCTGATCCAGATGATCAAAAGCGAGTTGAGTATAAGATTTAATTTTATCTAACGTAGCTTGTTCAGCACCAGATTCACTAAAAATCTGTTTCGCCGTTTCAATCTTATTTGTTGGATCTTCTGGAGCAATCGTATACAAGTGTCTCAATTGATCCGAGCTTCCTTTTTCGGCTAGTTCTAGCGCTTTAAGGTAGAGGTAGGTTTTCTTATTTTCAATAATGTCGCCACCAATTTGCTTTCCAAATAACGCCTGATCGCCAAAGGTATCCAGATAATCGTCCTGAATTTGAAAAGCAATTCCTAACAATCTTCCAAATTCATAAATCTTATCCTGCACCTCTTCAGATGCATCACTCACGATAGCTCCCATTTTTAGAGCAGCGCCCACCAGAACAGCGGTTTTGTATTCAATCATTTTGAGGTATTCCTCGATAGTGACATCATCTCGTTCTTCAAAGTCCACATCGTATTGCTGTCCTTCACAGACTTCAATAGCGGTTTTTGTAAATAGTTTTGCTAAGGGCTTGAAATGTTCTGCAGGATAATTTTCAAAGAGTTGATAAGCATTGATCAGCATAGCATCACCGGAGAGAATCCCGGTATTGATGTCCCATTTTTCATGAACTGTGGATTTTCCTCGTCGCAACGGGGCATCGTCCATAATATCATCGTGAACCAGAGAAAAATTGTGAAAGACTTCAATCGCTAGCGCTGCGTCCATCGCCTTTTGGTGTCCTCCTCCTAAGATATCCGCACTCATTAATACGAGGACTGGCCTTAGTCGTTTGCCGCCAAGATTGAGAATGTATTCAATAGGTTCGTAAAGGTTTCTGGGTTCTTTTTTAGGAATACTGGTTTCCATATAAGAAAGGAAAGCACTTTTATAAGCTTCGAGATCTAGCATCAACTTTTTTTGTGCTAAAATAAATTATTCCATAAATCTATTTTGACTTTTAGGTAATTGTTATGTGAAGCTTTTAAGATTTAAATGGACATTAGCAATGAAATGATAAAATTGTTTCAAAAAAGTCCTGTTTTAGATAGAAATCGTAATTTTGTATTACACATTACTAGATGTAATCTTAATATGGACAAATATTCCTTTTTAAATGCGATGCATCCATCGCAATTAGCAGATCTTTATAATCAATATTTACAAAATCCAGACGCCACCGAACCCAGCATGAGAGCCTTTTTTCAAGGCTTTGATTTCGGTTTAGAATCTGGCTTCGAAGGTGGGGGTTTTGATGAGGGTTCGACAACAGTCACGTTAAAAGACTCCGAAACCAAAGAGAAAGAAACAGTTGAAGTTCCTGAAAACGTTCAGAAAGAATTTCAGGTGGTCAACCTCATCGATGGTTATCGCCATCGCGGTCATTTATTTACAAAGACCAACCCGGTAAGAGAAAGACGTAAATATTCTCCCAAACTGCATATTGAGAATTTTGGGTTAACTGAATCAGATTTAGATACAGAATTTGAGGCAGGAGAAATTATTGGTATAGGAAAAGCAACACTTAGAGAAATCGTTCAGTTTCTCGAGGATGTTTTCTGCGATTCTATTGGTGTAGAATATGCCTACATTCGTAATCCTGAGGTGATCAAATGGATACAAGACCATATTTACGATAACCGAAATCACACCAATTATACTGAAGATCAAAAGAAAAATATTTTAAGACGTCTTAACGAGGCAGTGACTTTTGAGAGCTTCTTACATAAAAGTTACGTGGGCCAAAAGCGATTCTCTCTGGAAGGCAACGAATCCTTAATACCGGCACTCGATGCATTAATTGAAGGTGCTGCCGATATGGGAGTAAAAGAATTTGTGATGGGAATGGCTCACCGTGGCCGATTAAATACGTTGGTGAATATCTTCGGTAAAAGTGCTAAAGACATCTTTAATGAATTTGAAGGTAAAGATTACGAGGTGGATGGTTTTGATGGTGATGTTAAATATCACTTAGGCTGGACTTCTAACCGTAAAACCGATTCTGGAAACGAAATCAACCTCAATATAGCGCCCAATCCTTCTCACCTGGAAACTGTAGGTTCTGTAGTGCAGGGGATCGCCAGAGCTAAGCAAGACGATCATCATCTTGGCGATGAGCAAAATGTTTTACCTATCGTTGTTCATGGAGATGCAGCCATCGCTGGACAAGGCATCGCTTATGAAATTGTGCAAATGGCACAGCTTGACGGTTACAAAACAGGAGGAACCATTCACATCGTGGTGAATAATCAAATAGGATTTACAACCAATTATATCGACGGACGGTCTTCCATTTATTGTACAGATGTGGCCAAAGTCACATTGGCTCCAGTATTGCATGTCAATGCTGATGATGCTGAAGCCGTTGTGCATGCTATGAATTTTGCGCTCAAGTATAGAATGGAATTTGGAAGAGATGTGTTTATCGATTTGTTAGGCTATAGAAAGTATGGTCACAATGAGGGAGATGAACCTAAATTTACACAGCCAAAATTGTATCAGGCAATTTCAGAACATAAGAACCCAAGAGATATCTATGCCGATAAACTCAAAGAAGAAGGACTGATAGATGATGAGTATCTGGAAAAGCTCGAAGAAAAAGTAAAATCTAAACTCAACGAGGAATACGAGGATTCTAAAAAAGAAGATAAAGCAGTAGTTTCTAAAATCCTTCAGGAAGAATGGGAAGGCTTTGAGCCTGCAGACAAGCATAAAATGCTGGAGCCAGTCGATACGACTTTCGATCTTGAAGAATTAACTAAACTGGCCGAAGCGATTACAACTTTACCCGAGGACAAAAACTTCATGAGAAAAGTGAATAAGCTCATGAAGACTAGGCACAAGATGTATTTTGAAAAGAATGAACTCGACTGGGCCATGGGCGAACTACTGGCTTATGCCACTTTACTTAAGGAGGGTCATGACGTTAGAATTTCTGGACAAGATGTGGAGCGAGGAACATTTTCTCACCGACATGCGGTCATTAAAACCGAAAACAGTGAAGAAGAATACATGCCTCATAACCACTTAGGTGGTGAACAAGCTAAATTTTATATCTACAACTCACTCTTATCAGAGTATGCAGTGGTAGGGTTTGACTATGGTTATGCTATGGCAAGTCCATCCACCCTTACCATTTGGGAGGCGCAGTTTGGAGACTTTAGTAATGGCGCTCAGATCATGATCGACCAGTACATATCTTCAGCAGAAGATAAGTGGAAAACTCAAAATGGATTAATCCTGCTTTTACCGCACGGATACGAAGGTCAAGGGTCTGAGCATTCCTCAGCACGAATGGAACGTTACTTACAGCTTTGTGCTAAAGACAATATGTTTGTGGCCAACTGTACAAGTCCGGCCAATTATTTCCATCTCTTGAGAAGACAGCTAAAGACCAATTATAGAAAACCTTTAATCGTCTTCACGCCTAAAAGTTTATTGAGACATCCGGAGGTGATTTCTCCAAAAGAAGATCTGGCCAATGGAACATTCCAAACGGTGATCGATGATCCTAAAGCGAAAGTGAAAGACATCAAAACGCTGGTGATTTGCTCTGGTAAGTTCTATTTCGATTTGAAAAAGCGTAGAGAAGAAGAAGGACGAAATGATATGGCTTTGGTAAGGTTAGAACAATTGTTCCCTGTCCCAAAGAAAGAATTGGATAAAATCATTAAGAAATATAAAAACGTTGACGACTTAGTCTGGGCTCAGGAAGAACCAAGAAATATGGGAGCTTACACGCACTTACTGCTACAGTATCACAAAGCCAAAGACTTTAGAGTGTGTAGTAGACGATTCTACGGTTCTCCGGCAGCAGGTAGCCAGGCTAGATTTAAGAAAAGACACGAAGAAGTGATCGACTATGTGTTTGATCCTTCAAAAGATAACTGTATACAAGATTACAAATAATAAAAACCACTTACGAAATACATAAATATTATGGCTTTAGAAATGAAAGTCCCTTCACCGGGAGAGTCAATTAGCGAAGTTGAAATCGCAGAATGGTTAGTTAAAGACGGCGATTACGTAGAAAAAGATCAGGCTGTAGCCGAGGTCGATAGTGACAAGGCTACCCTGGAACTTCCAGCGGAAGCCTCGGGAATCATTACCTTAAAAGCCGAAGAAGGAGACGTTGTGGAAGTAGGTGAGGTGGTTTGCTTGATTGATACCGACGCCGAGAAACCATCTGGCACTGACGATAAAAAGGACGAGAAAGAATCAAAAGAATCCTCAGAAGAGGAGTCTTCAAAAGATAAAAAAGAGGAGCAAAAGGCTTCCAAAGAAGAAGACCAATCGTCTTCAAAAGAGAAAGAAGAAAGTAAATCTTCTTCAGATAGCAAAAAAACCTACGCGACAGGAAGTCCTTCCCCAGCAGCCAAAAAGACTTTGGATGAAAAAGGAGTGGATGCTAAAGACGTGAAAGGTACGGGCAGAGATGGTAGGATTACCAAAGAAGATGCGATGAATGCAGAAGCTAAACCTTCAATGGGATCCCCAGGAAAAGGTAAGCGTGGCGAGTCCAGAAGCAAGATGTCGATGCTGCGTAGAAAAGTAGCCGAGCGTCTGGTAAGTGCTAAAAACGAAACGGCTATGTTGACGACCTTCAATGAGGTAGACATGCAGCCTATTTTCGATCTTAGATCAGAATATAAAGAGAAGTTTAAAGAGAAGCATGGAGTAAGCTTAGGTTTTATGTCTTTCTTTACTTTGGCAGTAGTCCGTGCGCTGGACAAGTTCCCGGCTGTCAATTCTATGATCGACGGTAAGGAAATGATCACTTACGACTATAAAGATATCAGCATTGCCGTGTCTGGCCCAAAAGGTTTAATGGTGCCGGTGATGCGTAATGCCGAAAATCTAGGCTTTAGAGGCGTTGAGCAGGAGGTGAAGCGCTTGGCTTTGAGAGCTAGAGATGGAAAAATTACTGTGGACGAAATGACGGGAGGAACTTTTACCATTTCCAATGGTGGAGTATTTGGCTCGATGCTGTCCACACCAATCATCAACCCACCACAAAGCGGAATTTTGGGTATGCATAATATCGTAGAGCGCCCTGTGGCCATCGACGGTAAAGTGGAAATTCGTCCGATCATGTATGTGGCCTTGTCTTATGACCACAGAATCATTGACGGTAAAGAATCGGTAGGTTTCTTAGTAGCGATTAAAGAAGCGCTGGAAGATCCAAAAGAGCTACTGATGGACGGTAATGTAGAAAAAGCACTCGAGCTTTAACCTACAGTCCATTTAATTTATAATAACCCTGAAGTTTCAATGCTTCAGGGTTTTTTGTTTTAATTCTGAACTTGATTTCGTTAGCTTTTTCGATTTACGATACATTTCTTAAGAAGTTGAAGGTAACTTCAGAGTTCCAGTTGGGCGGGATGACTTCTGAAGCTGAGGTCATGGTTTGAAGCTTAAAGCACAAAAATTCTCACAATTTGTTTTTTTAAAAAAAGAGTAACTGCTTTAATTGAAAGTGTATATTTACTGATAAAGCGTCAATTGAAAAAATTTCCATGTTCAATATATAACTCTAAACCTATCCTTATGAAAAAAGTAGTCCTATCAACCTTACTCCTTATTCTTTTAAGCCAAGAATGCAAATCCCAGCATTTTGATGTTGGTTTTGGAGTAGGTTCGGGCGCGGCATATCTGGTTGAAGCCAACGATAATGCTGTAGATATCAGCTATGCGCTTCCCTTCAGTTCTTACTTAGATTTGAAATTTACCCCAGCGGAGTCTTATTTTGGGCTAAAGCTTAGGTTTCAGTACCTTAATGCGGGGATAGAAGGAGAGAATTGGAAAAATTTCAATCAGCCCATTGATGGTGATGTGTCTTCATTAACAACCTTGTTAATGTTAGAGCACCTAAAAGATAATCAAACCTGGAATCTCGGTTATAATTTTGGAGTGGGCTATACCTACCAAAGCTTCAGACCAGACCTTACTAACTTGACTCCAGCTCTGGAAAGTCGGTTCATGAGTTTTTTATTTTCTGGCCTCTTAAGCAGAACAATTAATGATCAATTAGCAATCCAACTGGAACCCGGCTTACTTTGGACTGATCCTGTAGGTTCTTTTAGATCCAGCGAAAAATGGCAAATTGCAGGTGAGGATTTAAGTGTTTTGTTACAGGCGGGGGTAAGGTATAAGTTATTTTAAACACTAAATTCTAGTTGAAATAAAGGAGAGTTAATATAAATTAACCATTTTGAAAATTTAACCATGAAATTAAATAGAGTAAGAATCTTTGGAATTTTTCTTTTTTTAGCTACATCAACGACTGGGTTGATTTATAATGAAAGCAATTACGGGTTTCTCATAGGAGTTTTAAGTGCTATAGGGATTATGCTGATTTATTATGGCCGGTTCAATATTTTAAGGGGAATTAAGAAGTAATTGGAAGGGCATATTTCTTATCTACGGATCGTGCGTTGACCTCATCAAAAAGTCAATTAAAAAGACCTCACAGTCCCAAAGCTTCGGGACTGTGAGGTCTGAACCCTCTAACTTGCTGAGCAGTATTCAAACCTTAAGGTTGCTTTTTATTGAATTCTTAAAGATTGAACATATCACCAGCTTCCTTTTTTAAATACAACTTCAAATTAATTATATTTAGTATTTATTTTAAAAAACAGAGCCATGGAACACGTTAACCCGCATGAGTCCAACGACCAACCACTCAAGAACGAAAAGGATTTAAAAAAGTCTAAGATTATAAGTGCTCTGGGAATAGGCTTTTTAATCGGTGTAGTAATGTTCGGGTTGATTGCAGCCCTCTATTCAGGAAAGTACATTGTTATCTTACCTTTGATATTTCCTATCTATTTTATTTACAAGGCTTTAGTAAAGTCAAAAAAATAAGGCTTCAGAATGGACATCTTGAAATACTACGACCTATTTCATATACAAGTAATCCGTTTTATAATCAATCACCGCTTTTCCCTTTTTTAGAATATCAGCTCCGATGATGCCATGCACCAACTCAGCATCATTATCGCTTAAAAGCTTCATGAAAACATAAAATTTATAGTTCTATTTAATGTCTTGAATAATCTTGTCCTACCTATAAAAATGGTAAAAATCAATGAAGCAAAAATGACTTAAAAGATGAAAATCTGTTTGAATCATGCGTTAGCGTGATGAGTTATTTTTCATCTGTGGCGGAGGATTCCGTAGGATTTAATACATTTTTATAGTAAGACTAGTCCCCAAAGCTTTGGGGATTGGTTCTTTTTTGGTCAATGCAAAAAAGAATAGGGTATCTTATAATAGGTTAATTAATTCTGACATCAACATTGTCCATAGAAAAGCTATAGATATTCCTTTTAAAAAATACCACCGCTTATTTTAAATACAAGTAATCCGTTTTATAATCAATCACCGCTTTTCCCTTTTTTAGAATATCAGCACCGATGATGCCGTGCACTAATTCAGCATCATGATCACTTAAGGCTTTATTTACGTGCGATAAATCAAACAGGATCAGATCCACTTTCTTTTTAGTCCACTTCCCAATACTTACCTTATTATTTGTAGAGGCTCTGGTCAGCATATTAGTAGCCCCCGCACCAGCCGCTTTGATGTTGCTGTCTTCAGAAAACAGATTAAAATGATCGGCATAAGAAAAATCGATACAGGAACTCGAAGCGCCAGTGTCTATGATAAAGCTGCCTTCCACTCCATTGATGACGACTTTGCACTCATAATGATTGGTTTCGATGCTATTCATTTTAAGAGCCTTGTAGTTTTTCTCTTTCAGAAAGGATTTTAGGGATGACATTTGTTGAATTTTCGGCAAATATAAAGTTTCGTTTTAAATAAATTTGCCACTATGATATTTACAGATACCCACACCCATTTATACGCAGATGCTTTTGAAGACGATAGAACAGCAATGATCGAAAGAGCTTTGGAGCAGAAAGTAAAACGCTTTTTTATTCCAGCGATAGACTCTGAAACTACCCAGGCCATGTATGATCTTGAGAATAAGTTTCCAGAGCACATGTTTTTAATGATGGGACTGCATCCAACATCCGTATCAGAAACGGTAGATCAGGAATTAAAACACGTCGAGGAGGAACTGGCTAAGCGTCGATTTTATGCCGTGGGTGAAATCGGCATTGATTTATACTGGGACCAGAGTTTCTTTGAAGCCCAGCGAAAGGCTTTTAAACACCAGATTCAACTTGCAAAAAAGTACAACTTGCCCATTGTGATTCACTGCCGAGAAGCTTTTGATGAGGTGTTTGATGTTTTGGAAGAAGAAAAAGGAGACGATTTATACGGTATCTTTCATTGCTTTACGGGAACCAAGGCTCAAGCAGAACAAGCGATTAGCTATAATATGAAACTAGGAATAGGAGGAGTGGCGACTTTTAAAAATGGAAAAATTGATCAGTTTCTTAGCGAAATCGATCTTAAACACATTGTTTTAGAAACGGATGCGCCTTATCTTGCACCAAAGCCCTACAGAGGAAAGCGTAATGAAAGCGTATACGTGATTAAGGTTGCCGAAAAACTTTCAGAATTATACGGAGTAAGTCTGGAAGAAATCGCCAAACAAACCACACAAAACTCCAGAGACGTCTTCGGAATTTAATGCAGATATTATTATGTCCAGAATATTATTGGTTTATACAGGCGGAACCATCGGGATGATCAAAAATCCTGAAACCGGGGCGTTGACAGCCTTCAATTTTGATGAGCTGTTGTCCAATATTCCAGAGTTGAGGTTGCTTGAGCATAAGATCAGTACAGTAAGTTTTGAGGAACCTGTGGACTCTTCAGACATGGATATTTCCGACTATATAAAATTAGCTGAACTTATTGAAGTACATTTTGAAGACTACGATGGGTTTGTGGTGCTACACGGAAGCGACACCATGTCTTATACTGCTTCAGCCATTTCTTTTATGTTTGAAAACCTGAAGAAGCCAATTATTTTTACGGGTTCACAATTGCCTATAGGAGATTTGAGAACCGATGCCAAAGAAAATTTAATTACGAGTATACAGTTGGCAGGATTAAAAGAACGAGGAAAAACGGTGATACGAGAAGTAGGTCTTTATTTTGAATATAAACTTTATCGGGCTAACCGGACTACTAAAATCAATGCAGAACACTTCGAAGCCTTCGAATCTTCTAATTTCCCGCCAATTGCAGAATCGGGGGTAAATTTGAAAATTAATCACGAAAAACTCATAAAACCTAACCTGAGAAAAAAAATGCTGGTACATAAGTCTTTAAACGATGACATTATGGTATTAAAGCTCTTTCCAGGTCTAAGTCAGCAAACCTTATCTTATTTATTTAAAATGCCCCATATTAAAGGAGTCATTTTAGAAACATTTGGCAGTGGGAATGCCAAGACCGATGATTGGTTTGTGAGTTTATTAGAATCACTCATCGAGCGAGGAGTTTATATTGTCAACGTGACGCAGTGTGTTGGCGGTGCAGTACACATGGGTAAATATGCCACAAGCGAGAGACTCAAAAGACTAGGTGTGATAAGTGGAGGAGACATGACAACAGAAGCAGCTGTGGCAAAAATGATGTATCTTTTGGATAAAAATTTAGGACCAAAAGTATTTAAAACTATATTTGAGACCTCATTACGAGGAGAGATGAATTAAAAATTAACGTGCAATCCTTCTTGTAAAAGCATTTTTTTTTATTTATTTGCTATAAGAATAAGTTAACGTTCTTTTATTTATAGAGAGGTGACCGAGCGGTCGAAGGTGTACGCCTGGAAAGCGTATGTTCCGATTGTATCGGAACCGAGGGTTCGAATCCCTTCCTCTCTGCTTTTATTTAACAAACTAAAAATCATTAAACACTAATTATTAATTCTAAGACAGACAACAATGAAAAGATTATTTTCAATTTTAGCCATTTTAGCCATCATGGCAGTTGGTAACACAACTTTAACAGCGGCAAATTCTTCTGATGTTTTCACAGAAGCCACAGTAAACTTCGTTCAAGATGACGCAGGTGCTTCTGATGCTGATGCAGAAGAAAGCGTAGGCTTTCACCAGGAATTAAAAAAGCGTTTCATTGAAGGTGGTCCTGGATTTATGGGAATTGTACTACTTTGTTTGATTCTAGGACTAGCTATTGCCTTTGAAAGAATCATTTACCTAAATTTAGCTACTACTAATTCTAAGAAACTTGCTCAAAACGTTGAAGATGCTATGAAGAGTGGTGGTGTAGAAGCTGCTAAAGAAGTTTGTAGAAATACAAGCGGACCCGTAGCCTCGATTTATTACCAAGGGCTTGACAGAATGGACGAAGGTGTAGAAGCTTCAGAAAAAGCTGTCGTAGCTTATGGAGGCGTTCAAATGGGCCAATTAGAAAAAAATGTATCTTGGGTTTCTTTATTTATCGCCCTAGCACCTATGCTTGGTTTCATGGGTACAGTAATCGGTATGATTCAGGCCTTCGATAAAATTGAAGCAGCTGGTGACATGCAACCGTCATTAGTAGCAGGTGGTATTAAAGTAGCACTTTTAACAACAGTATTTGGTTTGATTGTAGCTATTATCCTTCAAATATTTTATAACTACATCATTGCTAAAATTGATAGTATTGTAAATGATATGGAAGATGCATCGATTACTCTCATCGATATCTTAGTTGCACACAAAAACAAATAATCAGTATGAACAAAGTATTTAATATCATAAAAATCGTTTTTGGCGTTTTGGGAGCTATTCTCTTTGTGAGAATCCTCAATGCTGGAGACGATGCAATAGAGGCCGATGCGGCCATTCAAACTAGTGTTTTGGCTCCGTTTATGTACGTATCTTATATTGTGCTTGGAGTGACTATAGTGGCAGTTCTTTTCTTTTCTATTAAAGCTCTGTTTTCTGGTAATGTGAAAAAAACACTGATTTCTCTAGGATCTTTCATTTTGATTATTGCTATTTCTTTTGCAGTATCAAGCGGTACAGAAACAGCCTTAAGAGATGGTGATGTTCTTTCTGCTAGTGGATCAAGATGGGTAAGTACAGGTCTAACAGCATTTTATATTCTTGCTGCTTTAGCCGTATTAGCAATGCTTGTATCAAGTGTAAGAAAAATCGTAACTAAATAATTATGGCAAAACGATCAGCACCAGAGGTAAACGCTGGATCCATGGCGGATATAGCCTTCCTTCTGCTTATCTTTTTCTTGGTAACCACTACCATTGAAACCGATAGCGGTATTACAAGGAAATTACCTCCTATAGATGACGAGCAGCAGGATCCACCACCATTGAAAGAACGTAATATTTTTATAGTTCTTGTAAATGCGAATGGAGATCTTTTTGTAGAAGATGAGAAGATGGATATTGAAGATTTGAGAGAAAATGCGGTAAAGTTTCTAGACAATGGAGGTGGTACAGGTGATGAAGCCTGTGATTATTGCCAGGGCGCTAGAGATCCAGATTCTTCAGATAACCCAATCAAAGCTGTTATTTCTCTGCAGAATGACAGACAGACGGAGTACGGTAAATATATTGCAGTCCAGAATGAACTGGTTGCTGCTTATAATGAACTGAGAAACAGAGAAGCGAACAGGCTTTACAACATGGATTTTACAGATATGGAGGCTGCCTACAATGACCCTGAATTCCAGGGTGATAAAGAAAAGCTTAAAGAAAGAATCGGTGTGATTAAAGATATGTTCCCTCAAAAACTCTCTGAAGCAGAACCAAAGAAACGAAAATAAACCTAAATTCATATGTCAAAATTTAAGAAAAAAGATGACGGTGGAACTCCAGCGATTTCCACAGCTTCTTTACCAGATATTGTTTTTATGCTTCTGTTCTTTTTTATGGTTGTAACTGTGATGAGAGATACGTCGCTTAAAGTTCAGAACGTATTGCCTTATGCAGATCAGGTTGAAAAATTAGATAAGAAAAATCTAATCATGTATATCTACGCTGGGAAACCATCGCCTAGGTATCAAGAGACCTTTGGTACAGAAGCCAGAGTTCAGCTGAACGATAAATATGCAAGCGTTAATGAAGTACAACAGTTCATTGAAGAAGAGCGCCAGTCTAAACGTGAAGAATTGCGAGATAAATTGACAACTGCCCTTAAGGTCGATAAAGAAACTAATATGGGGTTAGTATCAGATATCAAACAAGAATTACGTAAAGCTGAAGCATTAAAAATTAATTACACGACTAAAGAAGGTGATGCTATGCTTAACATTGAATAGTAGTTGCTTTCCTATTTAAAATAAAAGGCATTCCTTTCACGGAGTGCCTTTTTTATTTGTAGAAACCTAGTTAACTTTCACCTTTTAAAATTCAGATGAAGTTTACATATTTTTTTCTCTTTTTATGTTTCTTTTCCTCAGCTGTCGCTCAGGATGACTTAACTTGGCTTAAGGAAAATCAACAAGATTATCTTTATAGAGAAGATCAATTCTATTTTGGGTTTAGTTTCAATTTTCTAACAGATTTACCTTCAGAAGTCGAACAGTCGGGGTTTTCTGGAGGACTAATTTTGGGATTTATTCGTGACATGCCACTTAATACAAGACGAAATCTTGCTGTAGGGCTAGGTCTTGGACTCAATTTAAATACCTATGGGCAAACTTTGCAAATTTCTGAAACAGAAGGAGGTGATCAATTGTTTGAACCCATACCATCTTCTAGAAATTACCAGTCTAATCGATTTACAACAAACAGTATAGAAGTTCCACTAGAAATTCGATGGAGGTCTTCTGATATTGGAAAATTATCGTTTTGGAGAATCTACGCAGGGGTCAAAATCGGTTATGTTTTTACCTCTAAATCGGTTTACCGCGGTTCCGATCAACGTTATGATTTCAGATCTATAAACGCTATCAATAACGTTACAAGCAGTGCTATATTGACGTTTGGTTATGGATCGGTTAACTTTTTTGTAGACCTGAGCCTAAACTCAGTGTTTGATGCCCAGATCAACTCTACTGGGGAAGACGTAAGTGTTCGTCCTATAAAAGCCGGCCTCGTTTTTTACTTTCTTTAAATCCAGTAACTGAAAAAATAAAGCTGTGGAAGTAATCCTGCAGCTATTCCTAAGAATATCTCAGCGAGGTTATGAGCTCTATCGTATAAACGAGAAGAACTCACTAAGCCTAAGAAGATCGACATGCTAATGATGTGCACTAAGAAAGGCTCATGAAATGAGAGACTCAATCCAATAATGAAGCACAGTAAGCCACTAATCCCAATAGCATGAAGGCTTATTTTCACCCTAAACATAGTAAAAAATACAGCGATTACTCCTGAAAATAAAATCCCTGAAAAAAAATAAAACAGCGTCCTGTAGTTATAGATATCGAGAATCTGATTCAAAAGAATCAACACCAAGACTATAAAAAACATTAAAAATAAACGCCTTTCTTTGATATTGGAAAGTTGGTAATCTCCTACCAATTTTAAATTCTTTGCAATAAATAAGAAGACCACTGGTAAAAAAATGGTCAAAATACTTATAGCTAGAAGTTTTGCATTGACTAATTGTGAATCTAGATAGCTTGGAATAGCGAAAAAATAATACAAGCAACCAAGAATAGGCATCCAAAGGGGATGACCTAAGATCGATAATAGCTTAGATATCTTATCTAATGTCCTCATATTTCCTTCCTTAACCTTGCTACAGGCATATCGAGTTGCTCTCTATATTTAGCAATGGTTCTTCTAGCAATAGGATAGCCCTTTTCTTTCAAGATTTTTGCAAGCTTAGCATCTGTATGAGGCTTTTTTTTGTCTTCAGCCTCGATAGTCATTTCCAGTATTTTCTTAATTTCTCTAGTCGAAACCTCTTCGCCTTCTTCATTTTTCATCGATTCAGAGAAGAAACTTTTGATCAGAAAAGTGCCGTAAGGAGTTTCAACATATTTACTATTGGCTACTCTCGATACCGTACTGATGTCCATATCTATCTTTTCAGCAATATCTTTCAGGATCATCGGTTTCAATGCCCTTTCATCTCCGGAAAGGAAATACTCTTGTTGATGCATCATAATGGCATACATAGTAGAGTATAATGTCTCTTGTCTTTGTTTAATCGCATCTATAAACCACTTTGCAGAATCTAACTTTTGTTTGATAAAGAACACGGCTTCTTTTTGTGCTTTAGTTTTAGTTTTGGCTTCTTTATAGCCCTTTAGCATATTAGAATAGTCTCTAGAAATATGCATTTCTGGTGCATTTCGACCATTTAGCGTTAGCTCTAAATCTCCATTTTTGATTTTGATACTAAAATCTGGTATCACATGTTCTACAGACTTGCTGTTTCCAGAATAGGAAGCTCCAGGCTTAGGATTCAAATGCTCTATTTCTTCTATAGCTCTTTTGAGTTTCTCTTCAGAAATATTAAACTTTTGAATCAGTTTCTCGTAGTGTTTTTTGCTGAATTTATCGAAAGCTTCATCAATAATATTGTAAGCAAGGCTTACGCTTTCAGTCTTTTCTTTGCGTTGAAGTTGAAGTAGCAAACATTCCTTAAGATCTCTTGCTCCAACACCAGCAGGATCTAGAGACTGAACGATTTTTAAGGTTTTTTTTACAGTCTCTTCATCGGTGTAAATATTCTGAGTAAATGCGAGATCATCGACAATGTCTACGATGGGTCTTCTGATGTAACCACTATCATCGACACTTCCTACTAAGAAATAAGCAATTTCTTCCTGCTCACCTTTAAAAGAATAGGTCTGAAGTTGATTTTTTAAATATTGAGAAAATGATGTGCCAGAGGCATAGGGCACTTGTTTATCTTCATCATCTGCACTGTAATTGTTTGCTTTTAATCTGTAGTTTGGAATTTCATCGTCACTTAGATAATCATCTACATCAAATTCTGTTTCTATGATATCATGATCCTCCTCAGCTTCATTTTTAAACTCATCTTCATATTCTTCCTTTTCTTTTCCAGCATCGAGTGCAGGATTTTCTTCAAACTCCTGTTTGACCCGCTGCTCAAAAGCAAGTGTGGGAAGCTGAATTAACTTCATCAACTGAATTTGCTGAGGAGATAACTTCTGAGATAACTTTAAATTGAGCTTTTGTTTTAGCATATACAATCTTCGCTTTTTATGCTGATGCCTTATTTTATAAACACCTAAAGTATAGAATTCAAATCTAAAGTTTTCCTTCTATGCATCCATAAATTTAACGAATTTATGTGGTAACTCACTTTCTATCGTTAGGCTTTTATCAGTTTTAGGATGTTTAAAGTTGATAGATTTAGCGTGAAGAAGTAATTTGCTAGCGTTCAAGGTGTCGCCGTATATGGGATCTCCTAAAATAGGGTGACCATGAGTTGAAAGCTGAATTCTAAGTTGGTGGGTTCGACCCGTGATAGGAATTAAATTTATGAGACTATAGATTTCATCTTTTCTATAGAATTGCTTTAAGGTCTCATAATTAGTGAAGCTTTGCTTCCCATCTATAGATGAACTAAACTTTCCGGATGACGGATTTAAATTGCCCTTTACGATGGCAACATAGTTTTTCCGGACTTTCTGTTTTTCAAATAAAAGAGAAAGCATACTTCTTGAGAATTGTGTTTTGGCTATCAATAACACTCCTGAAGTAGGATTATCTAGCCTATGTACGGGTTGAGGAAAAGCTAAGGCGTCCTTGTCTTTGGAGGGACTTAGATTGACTGGTAAAGCCTTTTCGATTGTTTTGAAATAATTACCACTGGTAGGAAAACCACCAGGTTTATCGACAACAGCAAGTATTTCATCCTCATAGAGGATGTCCATCTTTAGGTGAAAAGCTCTTGGTTCCTGTTGGACTTCTTCAGCGTAAAGCTTTAGAATTTGTCCGTTTTTAACCCAGTCTGAAGTTTTGGCAAGCCTCCCATCTACAGAGATTAATCCTTTTTTGATAGTTTTTTTAAGAGCACTTTTAGTAGGTAAGGCTCCAAAAATACCTACACCGTACTCTTGAAGCCTTATGGGTTTTTCAACACCTTTAACGCTGTGTGAATCTATACACGTCTTAGAATTAAAATTCTGCATTTTGAGGGGTTCTAGGATAAGGAATTACATCTCTTATATTTGCCATTCCCGTTGCAAATAGAACCAGGCGTTCAAATCCTAGTCCAAAACCAGAGTGCTTACAAGTTCCTAGTTTTCTTGTTTCCAAGTACCACCAAAGCTCTTTTTCATCAACCCCGAGTTCTTTCATTTTTGAAAGTAAAACGTCGTGGCGTTCTTCCCTTTGAGACCCACCAACTATTTCACCAATACCTGGGAAAAGGACGTCCATTGCCCTTACGGTTTTACCATCATCATTGAGTCTCATATAAAAAGCCTTGATGTCTGCTGGATAGTCATATAAAACCACAGGGCAGCCAAAGTGCTTTTCTACTAGATATCGCTCATGTTCACTTTGTAAGTCAGCACCCCATTCTTCGATGATATAATCAAATTTTTTCTTTTTATTGGGTTTAGAATTTTTCAAAATTTCAATAGCCTCAGTATAAGACACCCTTTTGAAGTTATTCTTGAGTACAAAGTCTATTTTTTCTCTAAGCGGCATTGGCGACCTATCTTTTTCAGGTTTAGATTTCTCTTCCTGAATCAATCTGTTTTCTAAAAACTCCAGATCAGCTTGGCAATGCTTAGCTATATAGCCTAAGACATATTGAATAAAATCTTCAGCCAAATCGATATTACCTTCTAGATCACAAAAAGCAACTTCTGGCTCTATCATCCAAAATTCAGCAAGATGTCTGGATGTATTTGAATTTTCTGCTCTAAAGGTCGGACCAAAAGTATAAACCTTTCCAAGTCCCAAAGCATAAGTTTCTGCCTCCAGTTGTCCACTTACTGTAAGATTGGTCTCCTTGCCAAAAAAATCTTTGGTATAATCGATCTCTCCTGCTTCGTTTGTTGGGATGTTTTTAAGGTCCAAATTAGTAACCTTAAACATTTCCCCAGCTCCTTCGGCATCGCTTCCAGTAACCACCGGTGTATTGACATAATAAAAGCCGTTTTCGTTGAAATATTGGTGCACTGCAAATGCCAGTTTCGACCTGAGTCTCATCACGGCTCCAAACGTGTTGGTTCTTACCCTTAAATGAGCTTGCTCTCTCAGTTTTTCTAAGGAGTGTTTTTTGGGTTGTAAAATTGTTTTTTTCACGTCTTCAGGATCAGCATCTCCAAGTATTTCAATTGATTTCACCTCCAATTCTACACGCTGTCCTTTTCCTTCACTTTCCTTTAGCATTCCAATGACTGAGATGGCTGCTCCTGTAGTGATGCGTTTTAAAAGGTCTTCATCGGTGTTTTCAAAATCTACAACACACTGAATATTATTTAAGCAAGATCCGTCATTCAAGGCTATAAAACGATTACTTCTAAAGGCTTTCACCCAGCCATTCACTTTGTAGTCCTGTAAAATATGATCGCTTTCGAGAAGCTCTACTACGTTTTTTGTCAACATTATCAATCGATTTTTAGGAAGCCACAAAGGTAATTTATTCCTTAAGGCTTCACAATAAGTTTACGAAAATAGACTTTCAATTTTATTTCTGCTTAAATTCCTATTCAAATAAAGGAAAGCTTCTTATTTTTGTTTAAAATTGATCTAAATAAATTATGACTATTGCAAGTTTGAAAAAAGGGCAGAAGGCTATCATTGGAGAAATGAATTCTGACGATATTCCTTTAAAGTTACTTGAAATGGGCTGTTTGCCAGGAAATGAAGTAGAATTAATTCAAATTGCACCTTTCAATGATCCTTTATATCTCAATATAAATGAAACTTACCTGTCCATTAGAAGAGAGACTGCAATGCTTGTAAATGTAGAATTGATAGGGAATGAGTAAGCAAATTAATGTAGCTTTAGTAGGTAATCCAAATACTGGTAAAACTTCAGTTTTTAACGCCCTTACTGGCTTGAACCAAAAGGTTGGTAATTATCCCGGAATTACTGTAGAGAAGAAAGAAGCTGTCATCAGGTTATCCCGGAGCCTAAAGGCACATGTCCTCGATTTACCAGGAACATACAGCCTTAATGCGACTTCCTTAGATGAAAATGTAGTCATTGAACTCCTTTTGAATAAAAAGGATAAGGATTACCCTGATGTGGTGGTTGTCGTTAGTGATATTGAAAATCTGAAGCGAAACCTCTTGCTTTTCACACAAATTAAAGATTTAGGCTTACCAACAGTTTTGGCCATAAATATGGCCGATAGGATGAGCAGAAAGGGGATTGAGCTAGATATTGATGCCTTAGAACAAAAGCTTAATACCAAAGTTAACCTTATTAGTGCTCGAAAAAATACAGGTTTTCAAGAGCTAAAGCAATCCATTATAGATTATCAAAAAATATCATTAGAACCCTGCTTGAATGCCTCTTCTATTGATAAATCTTATTTTGAAGCCTTAAAAAAAGCATATCCCAGCCAGGATCTTTACAAATTATGGTTGGTGATAACGCAAGACGTCAATTTTGGAAAAACCAATAGAATTCGAATTCCAGCCCAAGATGAATTAAAGCCTAAATCTGATGCTGAAATAAAACGTCTACAACAAAAAGAAACTATAAAACGGTATCAGTTTATCAATGCGACTTTAAAAGAAACCTTGACTAAAGATCTAGCTTTGGCTACAGGATTTAGAGCTTCAATAGATAGGCTGTTAATTCATAAAGTGTGGGGCTATGTAATTTTTCTAGCCATACTATTTTTAATCTTCCAGGCTATATATGAATGGGCGACTTATCCCATGGATCTTATCGATGAAGGTTTCCTATTCATGAGTAAATTCGTCGGTCAACACCTTCCTGATGGAATGCTTACTGGTTTGATTTCTGAAGGAATTATTCCCGGAATAGGGGGCATTGTGATTTTTGTTCCTCAGATTGCCTTTCTGTTTTTATTTATTTCGATTCTTGAAGAAACCGGTTATATGAGTCGTGTTGTCTTCTTAATGGATCGTATCATGAGAAAATTTGGCATGAGTGGTAAGAGTATAGTACCTCTGGTATCTGGTACAGCTTGTGCTATACCTGCAGTCATGGCCGCAAGAAACATCGAAAGCTGGAAAGAAAGATTAGTCACCATATTGGTAGTTCCGTTTACCACATGCTCTGCCCGGCTCCCAGTTTATCTCATTATCATAAGTCTGGTGATTCCCGATGAGCGATGGCTTGGATTGTTTAATTATCAGGGAATGACACTTATGCTTCTCTATTTGCTTGGTTTTGGAACTGCAGTAGCTTCTGGCTGGTTGGCAAGCCGATTGCTCAAAATCAACTTTAAGTCCTACTTTGTTGTAGAAATGCCTAATTACAAGCTTCCTATCTTTAAAAATGTAGCATACACTGTCGTAGAAAAAACAAAATCATTTGTATTTGGAGCTGGTAAAATTATATTAGCGATCTCAATCATTTTATGGGTACTTGCCAGCTATGGCCCGACTGATAAATTTGCTAAGGCTGAAAAAATTGTGACCTCCTCTGCTGAAGCTAGCATGCTGAGTGAGGAAGAGTTAGAAACCGAAATTGCTTCCTATAAATTAAAGCATTCTTTTATTGGATATGCAGGAAGGGCTATAGAGCCAGTGGTTACTCCACTAGGTTACGATTGGAAAATTGGTATTGCCATTATAAGTTCTTTTGCAGCCCGGGAAGTTTTTGTGGGGACTCTGGCAACCATATACAGCGTTGGTAATGAAGATGAACAGACAATTAAAAGCAGAATGGCTTCGGAAACCAACCCAGTGCTCGGAGGTCCATTATTTACGCTTGCGAGTGGAATTAGCTTGTTATTGTTTTATGCTTTTGCGATGCAGTGCATGAGTACCCTAGCCATTGTAAGAAAAGAAACAGGAACCTGGAAATGGCCTATGATTCAATTATTTGGGATGTCTGGTTTTGCTTATGTTGTTGCGCTCATTTGTTTTCAAATTCTAAACTAAAATCATGATTCAGGAAATGTTGGTTCTTTTAATTTTTTTAGCCGCTGTGGGGTTTTTGATTAAGAAATTCTTCCTCAAGTCTGATGGATCTAGTTCAGGATGTGGCTCTGGACAATGTGGTTGTAACGAATAACAGTTTAAAATTTGAAAATCTGCTTTGGAGTTACGCAGTAATCTAGCTTGATATCGTGTTGTTCTTTTTCAATAGATTGTTCAGGGCCAAAAAAAGATAAACCAATTTTAATAGCGTCTGGTTTACATTTTTTTAAAAACTTATCGTAATAGCCTTTGCCGTAACCAATTCGATTTCCAGTTTTATCGAAAGCTAAAAGAGGGACAAAAATTACATCAATTTGGTTTGGTTCAATGCCTATGCCTTTTTCAGGTTCGGGAATATTCCATTGATTCAACTTCAGTTTAGTAGAGTCAGTTAATAAATAGTGAACGAGCTCATCACCTTTCATTTTTGGAACAACCACATTGGCATCTTTTCCATGAATAACTTGTAAAATATATTCTGTATTGATTTCTTTTTTGGAAGTAATACTAAGGAATAGATGATAAAATTCATGACTCCAGATGTCCAGCTTTAGAAGTTGGTTTGCGATGTCAAGACTTAGGTCTTCTACCTCAGTAAATGATAATTCATGTCTTAAAGCCTTATATTTTTTTCTTAACCCGATCTTATCCATGGGTTCCCTCTTTAGAAATATGGAAAATAGCATCTCCCTGATAAACTATTGGGGATTGATTTGCATTGATGATGTAGCCATGATTACTTGCTTTCACCTTGTGTCTAAAGCTGCCATAAGGATCTGTAATTGTAGCAATAAACTCCCCTTTTTCTACCAGTTTTCCAATGGGTATTTTAATATGAAGTAATCCACTGTATTTTGCTCGCATCCAATAGGTGCTGGATATGAATTTTGTGTTTTCTGTAGGTTCATCAATTTCAAAATTGGATTTCAACATATCAAAATGTTTCATGATACGCTTTAGACCATCAACCCCATGTTTAGAGATCTCCTTATTATTGTCCTGTGATTTTCCCCCTTCAAATAAAAGCACAGTTTTCCCCTGTTTCATGCAGGTAATTCGATAGGAATTTTTAATCGTAGAAGAATACACCGTAAAAGGGGCATTAAAAATTTTTGCCAGATCTTCTCCTTTTTCGTCATTTTTATCTATTCTTATTTGTGCTGCATTGAACCGGCTAGCTCCGCCTGTATGAAAATCGATGCAGTAATCTGCAGCAGGTAAAATTTCAGTGCTAAATTGATAAGCAAATCGACTGGCTAAAGCTCCTTTTTTGGAACCGGGAAACATACGATTTAAATCTCTCCCGTCTGGGAATTCGCGAGTCATGTTTAAGAAACCAAACACATTCAAAACAGGAACACATATCACAGTACCACGAGTCGGCTTATTAAAGCCTTTGGAAATAAATTGCCTAACAGTCTCCACACCGTTAATCTCGTCACCGTGAATACCAGCGGTCACCAGGAGAACAGGGCCTGGCTTTTTTGCGCGTTGTATGATAACCGGGACTTCAACGGAAGTAGTGGTATATAATTTTGCAGTATTGAAATTTATTCTAGCCTTTTCTCCAGGAAACACTTTCCTTTCCAGAATGTGCAAGACGTTTTTAGAATCAATATGAGGCATTATACATTCTTTTCTATGTACTGAATGATGGACCTGGCAATATCTTTACCTGTGGCTTTTTCGATACCTTCAAGTCCAGGAGAAGAATTAACTTCTAAAATTAATGGGCCCCGAGAGCTTTGAAGTAAATCTACTCCAGCTACTCCAAGTCTCATGGCTTTGGCTGCTTTTATGGCTGCTATTTCTTCCTCGTCGGTAAGCTCTATGACCTCTGCAGAGCCACCTTGATGTAAATTAGATCTAAATTCTCCTTCTTTTCCCTGTCTTTTCATAGCTCCAACCACATGTCCATCGACGACAAATACTCGTATATCGGCACCTTTAGCTTCTTTAATAAATTCTTGGACAATAACTCTAGCTTGTAATCCATTAAAGGCTTCAATTACAGATTTTGCTGCGTTTTTAGTTTCAGCCAAAACGACTCCTAAGCCTTGTGTGCCTTCCAGGAGCTTGATAACCAACGGAGTACCTCCAACCTGCTGTATGACACCATTTACATCTCTAGAGTAGTTCGTGAAAACAGTTTTAGGAAGTCCAATTTTAGCCCTTGAAAGGACTTGTAGGCTTCTCAACTTATCTCTACTTCTTACTAAAGCCTCAGAATCTATGGTGCTAAAAGCCCCCATCATTTCAAATTGTCTTACTACAGCTGTACCATAAAAAGTCACAGACGCTCCAATTCTAGGAATAATGGCATCGGTGTCAAGAATATACTCCCCTTTGTAATAAATATTTGGATTTCGTTTTTCTATGACCAAATCACACTTAAGCGGATCAATCACCTGCACGTCATGTTTTCTTTTTTTGGCAGCTTCAACAAGACGTCTTGTTGAATACAAATTAGCGTTTCTAGATAAGATTTTAATGTTCATGATTCTGGGTGTTATGCGATAAGTCCTTAAGTTCAGGGTCTACTATAAATTTTTTGTTGAGAAACTTCCGCCCTAAAAGGACAGGGTATTTCATTTCTTTTCGGTTGCTCAAAGAAAGTGAAATTTTATAAACTTTTCCGAACAATTCAATTTTTGATTTTATTTCGTACCGGCTTTGCGCTATACCGTTACTACTCTTTACTTTTATCTTGTTATACTCTTTGAAAATAAAGGGTTTTTGGTTGTATTCTGGGTGTTCTTTATCTAAGAAAATACAATGTAATCCATCTTCCTTTTCCACTATATTTTCACAGTGAATGGAGGAAGTGTAAGCGCCTGTATCAATTTTAATGGAAATATCATAAAGGTCTAATTCTGGAAAATGAGCCTTATCTAATCTGCCAATAATTTTTTTCTTCATATCTATGCAAATTACAAAAATGAAATTCAATAGAAATTATAGACTAAATTAATATTATATTTATCCTTAAAACATAAAAAAATGTCATCTGAAGATTTTTACGAAAACATAAGAAAATCAACAAAGCTTAATCACTTCGCAAACCTAGTAAACCTTGCTGCTATAGACGGTGAAATAAAACCTATAGAAGAAAAGCTATTGAGGCGTTTTTCAAGAAAATTTGATGTTTCTGAAGAGAATTATGTTCGAATTCTTGAGAACCCAGCCTCATTTCCGGTTTACGCCATCAATTCAAAAACTCAGCGGTTGGAGTTTCTCTTCGACCTTCTACGCATCATCTATATCGATAATGAAATTGATGATGCTGAAGAATTTTTAATCCATAAGTATGCTGTGGGTTTAGGTTTTTCAGAGGAACAATCTCACCAACTTGTTGAAAAGTCTAAAAAACTCTTCGAGAATAATTTCCCTTTCGAATTGTATCACCATTTTATTGAGTCCGACGAGTATTAATCGTCAGACTAAACTATTCATGAGGGTGAGCCGCTTTCATAAAGGATTCTGCCTTTTCTACCATAGTTTTACTGCCGCAAAAGAACGGAACCCGTTCATGAAGTTCTGTGGGCTGTATATCCAGTATTCTTGTAAAGCCATCTGAAGCTTTTCCGCCAGCTTGTTCTGCAATAAAAGCTATAGGATTACACTCATACAAAAGCCTCAATTTCCCTTTTTCTGCGCTAGAGCTTTTAGGGTACATGTAAATTCCACCTTTAATCATATTTCTATGGAAATCTGAGACCAAAGACCCTATATATCTAGAAGTGTAAGGATTGCTGTCTCTTTGAGCCTGGCAATACTTGATATAATCTTTTACCCCCTGTGGAAAGTGAATATAATTCCCTTCATTTATAGAATAAATCTTCCCATCTTCCGGGAATTTAATATCCGGATGTGATAAATAATAAGTGCCAATTGCCGGATTGAGTGTAAAACCATTCACCCCGTGCCCAGTGGTGTAGACAAGCATAGTTGAAGTACCATAAATAATGTACCCGGCAGCAACTTGTTGATTTCCAGGCTGGAGAAAATCTTCCATTTCTACAGGTTTACCTACTGGGGTGATTCTTCGATAGATCGAAAATATGGTTCCTACAGAAACATTCACATCGATATTGGAGCTTCCATCTAGTGGATCCATCAAAACCACATACTTATTATTGTGATCTTTGTTATTCCCCTGGATAGTGATAAAATTATCATTCTCTTCTGAAGCTATGCCACATACAATTTCACGATTCACTAGAGTTCTTATAAACGTTTCGTTGGCGTAAACGTCTAGTTTTTTTTGATCTTCACCCTGGACATTTTTTTCTCCATAATCGCCAACGATGTCGACTAGGCCTGCCTTGTTGACCTCGTGATTAACAACTTTTGCAGCAAGCCGAATGGAATTGATTAACCTGGATAATTCGCCAGAAGTGTATTTAAAGGATTGTTGATTTTCAATAATAAACTCACCTAGAGTTTGATTGGGTTTTTTCATTTCGAAAACGTTGTAGTTGGGACAAAAATAGAAAAATTCATAATGTAGTTATCAAATTGATTAGAATTAATTCGCACTTGACTATTTTTACTTCAAATTTTTGTGATATGGATTTTAAGATTAGATTCGCCACCCCAGAAGATCTGGAAGACATGCTGGAACTCATACAGGAGCTAGCAGTTTATGAGAAAGAACCCGATGCCGTCCAGGTCACTTTAGAAGACCTGCATAAGTATGGTTTTGGAGATCAAGCGCTCTATAAGTGCTTTGTGGCAGAAGTAGAAAATAAAGTAGTTGGTATGGCTTTATTCTATTCCAGGTTTTCAACTTGGAAAGGAGAAACTGTCCATCTTGAAGATCTCATTGTAACCGATTCTATGCGGGGAAAATCCATTGGGAAGGCTTTGTTCGAATCGGTCATTATGTATGCCAAAACGCAAAACATCAAAAGAGTAGAGTGGGTGGTATTGGACTGGAATACCAATGCCATCGATTTTTACGAAAAATATGGAGCTACTGTTTTTAAAGAATGGAGAACAGTTCAGCTTAACGAAGATCAGATTAATCATTTCAATTCATAACCAGTAATGCAAGTATTCAAATTTGGAGGGGCATCTGTAAAAGATGCCAAAGGAGTAAAGAATGTCGCTAAAGTTTTAAAAACAACAACCCCTAAACGTAAAGTAGTGGTTATTTCTGCTATGGGGAAAACGACCAATAAACTGGAAAACATCATTTCTTTATACTTTGAAAAGAGCGATAAACTTGCAGAAGCAATAACGAATCTAAAGCATGAGCATTATGAGATTTTGAATGACTTGTTTGAAGAGACTTCACATCCAGCGTTTACAAAAACCAATTATTTCTTTGATGAGCTATCTATTTTCTTCGATCGAAATAAATCTCCCAACTATGACTTCGTGTACGATCAAGTTGTAGGCTTTGGAGAGCTTATTAGCACCAGTATAGTGAGTTATTTCTTGAAGTCAGTGGGGATTGATAATGTGTGGCACGACTGCAGAAATCTTATTGATACTGATAGTACCTACAGAGACGCTGATGTCAATTGGGAAAATACACAGCAAAAAATTCTTAACCATATCAATGAAGAAGAACTGAGTATTACTCAGGGTTTTATCGGTTCTGATAACAATAACTTTACAACCACATTAGGCAGAGAGGGTTCAGATTATACGGCAGGGATTTTTGCTTATTGCCTCAATGCCGAAAATGTGACAATTTGGAAAGATGTTCCGGGTGTTTTAAATGGGGATCCAAATGTATTTGATAATTCACAACTTTTGGAACAGATTTCTTACGAAGAAGCTATAGAATTAGCTTTTTACGGAGCTTCTGTGATTCATCCTAAAACCCTACAACCCCTCCAACAAAAAGAGATTCCGTTGTATGTTAAGTCATTCTTCAATCCAACAGAACAAGGAACCAAGGTGGGAAAAGGAAAACTTCTTAACCCGTTACTTCCTTGTTATATAGTAAAAAAGGACCTGGTCTTTCTTTCATTATCTACTTTGGATTTTTCATTTTTTGTGGAAGAAAATATTAGTGAAGTTTTCGCATTATTTCATAAGCACCAAATAAAGGTTGACTTGATTCAAAATTCCGCTATTAGCTTTTCTGTTTGCGTAGACAATAAGTTTAAAAATGTTGACACACTTATTGATATTCTGAAGGCGAAATTTAAAGTAGACCATCAAAAAGGAGTTTCTTTATTTACGATAAGGCATTACGATGATGAGGCGATTCAAAGAATTGAAAAAGACAAAACTGTACTTCTCAAACAATTGCATAAGGAAACCATCCAATTTGTAACGTCTTAATGGATTCACTCACACAAATTGTTCTCGGAGCCGCCGTAGGAGAAGTTGTCCTTGGTCGTCAAGTTGGGAACAAGGCTATGATTTATGGGGCTATAGCGGGAACCATACCAGATCTGGATGTATTTATTGGAAACTTTTACGATACGGTAACGGCTCTAGAAATTCATAGAGGTTTCTCTCATTCTCTTGTGTTTTCTGTCATCGCTGCACCCCTTTTTGGTTTAGGACTCAGTCAAATCCATAAAGAAGCAAGTTGGAAAGGATGGTCATTACTCATGTTTTGGTGCCTTTTCACTCATCCATTATTAGATTGTTTTACCACTTGGGGTACTCAGTTATTTTGGCCATTTGATCTTCGTATCGCTTTCAAAAGTATTTTTGTAATCGATCCTTTGTACACCCTTCCATTTTTGATTTTCCTGATTTTGGCTTCCCGTTTGAACAGAAGTCACCCCAAAAGAAAAAAATGGAACAGGACAGCTCTTATAGTAAGCTCAGTTTATCTATTTTTTACCTTGGTAATGAAAGGAATCACCTACGGTGAATTTGAAGATGCCCTTTTAGAGCAGGGGATAGCTTATAGCGAGATTGAGACCAAGCCAGCTCCCTTTAATATTATTTTATGGACTGCCAACGTGAAGACAGATCAGGCTTTTTTAATTGGGGAGTATTCTGTTTTTGATACAAAGCCGATTTCATTCCGCACCTATCCAAAACAAAACGATAAAGTGAAACAGTTGGAAAAGTATTCTAATCTTCAGCGTTTAAAAGAACTTACAAACGGATGGTATACTATAACCGAAAAACAGGATACTATTTATCTGAATGATCTCCGTTTTGGACTTCTCAGTTTCGATCCTGAAGCTACAAAGTTTGCTTTTAGCTATAGACTCACTGAAAAAGAAGAACAATTAATCATCACCGAGGAACCCAAAAATAGAGGTGATGCTAAGCAGCTCCTTAAAGATTTATGGATTCGCTTGAAGGGGAATTAATTTTTACTCAGCTCTATAATAATTATTTTTTCTTCATCTATGATACGTCTTTTCAAGCGATAAGAATAGTCTTCAAAAGACGCTAGCTGATTAGCGTGAAGGGTGTCTTTATCATAGATGTATTTGTAGTCCAAATCAGATTTTTTCTCAAGCATGGATAGTTTTCCAACAATTGCTTCTTCTTTTACAAAAGGGAGATAACCAGGCAGTTTTTTATTTCTGATGCGTTGATTTAAACTCATATTTAAAGCTACCGATTGTACAAATTTTAAATCTGTTTCTCTATAAAATCGGTTGTCTGGAGTTAGACTATTCCAATAATTGATGAGAGCATTGTACTGATCTAGTACATTTTGATTTATCTCTACTCCATCATAATTGGTAATGATTTTACGCTGTAAATTAATTAATTGTATAGGGGTAGAGCGAATTTGATATTTTATATTCTCTATGCTATTTTCTGTTACAGACGGATTGGTGATCAAAGTGATACTAGGAAAAATATTATTAGATAAATCATTAGCTTCAAGGACTTGATTGACTTTTTTGTAGACAGAACTCAAGGGTACAGTGTCCTGATCAATGACTGTTAGTGTATCATTCAGAATTTCAATTATAGCTATGGTTTCGATCTTATTATTATCTTGTGCTTTCAAAGCTGCGGAGCATAAGAAAATTGTAAGGAGAAGAAATATTGATTTCATAATACGTATTTGAAGCAAAAATAACCAAAAACTCATACAACCAAGTCTTGTTTTTAATCGTAAATAGGTATAATAGTGTTGATTACAGCTGTTTCATTTGATAAAATTAAATACTTTTCTCAAAAAAATACATTTAGTAATTTTCTATGCATTAAATTTGCTAATTAATTGAGCTCAAATGGAGTCCATTTATGACAATGAATAAACGAATCCTACTTATCTCATTTTCTCTCCTGAGTACTTTTTCTGCAGTTGCTCAAGGTGGACCACCACCACCTGATGGAGGAGGAGGTCCAGGTACAGTTACTGATGTCCCTATTGATAATCATTTGTGGATTCTAGTAATTTTGGCTGTTGTACTGGGGGTGCTTTTTGTAAAGTTACAAAGCCTTAGGTCTAAGGTCTAAACTCTTTTTTCTTTTATTGATCATTTCATATAGAATAGTTCCAGCGACTAGAATATATTCGATACTTAACAAGGTTTCATTTTCTTCAACTCCAGTGACTTTATAAGCCGAGTAGCTTAAAAAGACTAGAAAAGACCATATCAACATATATCTATGATTGGTAAATATGCTTAAGAATAGTGGCAGCATCAGGTACCAGGGATGAACTGTTGTGGATAATAAATAGTAGGTTGTCGATGATAATAACATATACCTGATTAGGGTTCTATTATTTACCTGTCGTCGCTTAAAACTCAAATATAGGATAATGATGAGTGTCATAATACTTAGGGCGCTTCCAATAAATTCAATCTGATTATAACCACTTATCCAAAACCCTACTTGTCTTAACACGTAATATATACTTGCATTGAATTCAAAAGAAGTGAAATAAAGGCCTAAGGTTTGTGCGCTTTTGTTGAAGAGTTCAAGATTGAAAAAATAAAGGTAGAAAGCTATAATACCAAGGCCTAATACCGTTAAAAATTTCACGTATCTTCTTAGCTGATTCCGGTTAAAATAAGCTTTACCTTGATTAAAATAGCCTAAGAATAATGGTAAAAACATTAACGGGAGCAATTTAGACGCTATAGCTCCAGCCATTCCTAAAGCTGAAAAATTTATCCTTGAAGTGAATAAGCAATAAAAACTCAGAGTTAAGAAGAAAATCATGACAACCTCAAAGTGTAGACTGAATGAAGATTCTAAAATCACTAAAGGATTTAAAACAAATAATAAAATATTCGTCTTAGGGAGCTTGAGATGAGATAGTATTTTAAGGCCAAACCAAACTATTCCTGCTTCCGCAAGAATATTGAAAAGTCTAAGCAAGATAATACTAAAAAGCATGTTAGATCCTCCTATCGCATAACTAATGGTATAGATCAACTGAGCAATGGGGGGGTAAGTGGAAAAATTTGAGGCGTTAAGCGTTCCCATTTTTTCAAACAAAACAGGACTTAGGGTTTCTTTTTGTATAAGCTCTGTTTCTATAAGATTATTGGGTAGGTGTAAATAAGGATTTAAGCCCTTCGTATTGAGCATGCCGTCCCAAATGAATCTATAAAAATCCTGAGATAGTTCAGGGACTGAAAACAAAAAAATGAACTTAAATAAAAAACTCAGCCCGATAAGATAGTTTAAAGCTATACCGCTTTTGTAAAGATAAAATGAAAGTAAAAATGCAAAGAAGTATAAGGGGAATAACAGCTCAAATTGTGATCGTTCAACCTCATATCCTATCCAGTAATAAATCAAGCCAAGCAAAAATATGCCTAAGGAATTCAAACATAGGGTCAAAGCTTTACTGTTCATCAGGCTTTAGAAAATAAAGTTTTAAAGGAAATAAAGCCAAAACCAAAGGTAAGCATCAGGTGAAATAATACTAATCCAAAATCCTGTGTGTAGTAAGCGCTATAAAGTCCATATACAAAATAAATAAACAAAAGGATTTCAACACAATTGATGACTGAAAGTCTTTTGTTGATATATACCTTACCTTTCCAGGTATCTTTATCAGATTCAATATTGAACTTAGGGGTACGAATAAAGGCAGATCTTTTATTAAAGTGCCCCTCCAGAATAGCCAGGGTATTGTGAGCTGAAAGCCCCATGGCAATTGAGAAAAAGGTAATAAAAAGACCCAGAAACTTTATAAAAGATAAAGGACCACTTCCTTTGATTTCTTTATAACTAGTCCAATAGCCATAAATAAAAATGACTGTACTTAAGCCCATAGCTGTGAGGATATAGAAAATACTATCCCAGGATTGCTGTTGGAATTTGATGTATAAAACAGGAATACTTAATATAGCCACCAGCAGTATTAATAGAAACATACTTGAATTCAGAAGGTGGAAGAACCCATGAAGTTTTGAATTCAAATTAAGATGTTTATTTCTGGCAACCGATAAAAAGTTTTTTCTAAAATTCTCTGCCGCCCCCTTATTCCATCTAAATTGTTGAGAGCGTGCAGCACTTAGAACAACTGGTAACTCAGCTGGAGTAACTACATCTTTTAAATAAGTAAACTCCCAGCCCTTTAGCTGAGCTCGATAGCTCAAGTCTAAATCTTCTGTGAGGGTGTCTCCCTGCCAGTTTCCTGCGTCTTCAATACAGGTTTTTCTCCAAACCCCAGCTGTACCATTAAAATTGATAAAGTGGTTCCCAAACGATCTTCCAACCTGTTCTATAAGAAAATGAAAATCTAGAGCAAACGCCTGGATCTTGGTCAATATACTGTAGTTCCTGTTCACGTGTCCCCAACGGGTCTGGACCACACCAATTTTGGGTGTATTGAAATGTGGAATCGTTTTCTTAAGCCAATTTCTAGGTGGGAGAAAATCAGCATCAAAAATGGCAATAAACTCGCCTTTAGCATCTACTAAGCCCTCCTTAAGTGCACCGGCTTTAAAATTTTTACGATCTGTTCTATGGATGTAGTTAGCCTCTAAGCCCTTTTCTTTTAGCTCTAGAGCTAAATTTTCTGTATATTCTTTCGAAACATCTGTAGAATCATCCAGAATTTGAATTTCAAGTTGATCTTCTGGGTAGTCTAGATTAGCCACGGCAGTTAAAAGTCGTTTCACCACATATTGTTCATTAAATAGAGGTAACTGTATAGTAACCTTTGGCCAGAACTTTGGATCATTCGGAGCTTCTTTTTTAATTTTTTTGTCTTTCTTATAATTGATAACCAGTTGCAATTGAAGCAAACTGTAAATCAATATCACGAAAAGAGATATTGCGTAAAGACCAATTATGATATAACTTAAAATCATTTAAATGCATATTTAAAAATCCAACCTAATATTTTCACCCCAGCCATAACGGCTCCTTTTACTGTTCCCGAAACTTTGGATTCTCCTATTCGGTTCCTATAGTCTATTTCTACCTCTGTATAGGTAAGTTTTTGTTTAAGAGCTTTAAGCTGCATTTCAACAGTCCAGCCATAAGTTTTATCCTCCATTCTTAATTGAAGAAGCTTTTCATATTTAATCGCTCTAAAAGGACCTAAATCTGTAAATTTTGAGTTGAAGAAAAGTCGCATAAGGGAAGTGGCAAGCCAATTTCCAAATATTTGTGGAAACGTCATGGCACCTTCCTCTCTTTTGGATTTAACTCTCGCACCAATTACAAAATCAATATCCTCCTTTAAGATGGGCTTGATGAGATCATTCATCTGTTCTGGATAATCACTATAATCTCCATCCAGAAATACGACAATATCTGTTTTTGAGTTTAATGATTTTATGTAATTCAAGCCTTTTAGACAGGCATAGCCATATCCCATCCTGTTCTCATAAAGTGCGGTCGCACCAGCTTTTAAAATTTCCTTCGTCGTTTGGTCTGTAGAACAATTGTCTACAACAATTATTTCTGCGATATGATCTGGTATATCTTTAATGACCTTAGCTATAGAGCCTTCTTCATTGTAAGCAGGAATAATTACTCTTATATATGACATAGGCTGCAAAAATACATTTTTAAAGAATTAAGGAATTAGTTTTAAATTACATTTCTAATCGATTCAAACCTTACTCAATTTATTTACGTAAATGTCTACAGATGAGTTTTGATGACTTGAGTTTTGGTTGTTTTTTGTTGATAGATTGGAAATTGTGGCAGATGGCCACAATTTCCTTTTTATGAGTAAGATTTGCCAAGTGAATTAAAATAAGTAGATTTAAAAAAAATTTACTGATGCAGCCGGATAAACTGATACTACAGTTAAAGCAAAAAAATGAAGTAGCTTTTTCTCAAATTTATGATATGTATTCTGAAAATATTTTTGGAATCATTAATACAATAGTGAAAGATGCAGAGATAGCAGAGGAAGTCTTACAGGATGTTTTTATAAAAGTATGGGATAAATCAGAGTCTTATTCTAGTGAAAAAGGGCGCTTCTTTACTTGGCTCCTCAATATCTCTAGAAATGCAGCTATCGATAAAGTGAGATCTAAAGCTTACAAAAACAAACAAAAAAACTCAGATTTTGAAAACTTTTCTTTTTTTCTAAAAGATGATATGGATCTGGATAGTATCAGTGATGGTTATGGTATAAGAAAGTTTGTAGATAAACTTAAACCAATGTGCATTAAATTAATCGATTTACTTTTTTTTAAGGGATATACGCAAAAAGAAGCATCAGAAAGTCTAGAGATTCCACTGGGAACTGTTAAATCTAGGAACAGATCTTGCTTAAATTCACTTAGAGAAACAATAGAATAAATATGACGACTAAAGAATATATAGAGTCAGGAATACTCGAGCTTTACGTGTATGGAGCGCTTTCAGAGGAGGAGCAGGCTCAGGTAGCCGCTGATGTTGCAAAAGATCTAGAGCTACAGGCTGAAGTTGAGTCTATAGAAACGACTTTGCTCGAGCTTTCCAGAGCTACTTCTGTTGGTCTCAAACCATCAGTAAAGAAGAAACTAATTAAAAAAATCAATAATTCCTCAGTTAAGCCAAAAGTGAAAATCATCACTTCCAATTATTCCTATTTTGGATGGGCAGCAGCTATCTTATTGCTAGGGGGTATATTATGGCTTTTAAAATTAAATCAAGATTTAAAACAGGATTTGAAAGTGGCTTCCGATACATTGGAAACTAAAGAAGTTCAAGTAACCGAAACTTCACAGAAAGTAGAAACTCTTGAAGAAATCCTAGTTAAAATGTCTCAACCAGGTACTCAGAAAATTACATTGCCTGGAAATGCTAAAAATGCACCAAATACAGCAGTTGCAGCCTTTTATGATGAAGAAACCAACGAATTAATACTTGACATTAGCAGGCTGCCAGAGGCACCAGAAGGTATGGTTTATCAAGCCTGGTCATTGACTTTTGAACCTTTAACTCCAAATAGTATCGGTGTGTTGGCAGAAGCGAGTTCGGAAGGTAATAAGTTGTTTAGACTACAAAATATACCTCCATCTGAAGGTTTTGGTATTACATTAGAACCGGAGGGGGGAAGTAAGTCTCCCAATTTGGAACAACTCTACGCCTTAGGAACTATTTAATTAAGTCTCCAGATTTCAAAGTTTAGAGCCGCTGCAAAAACAAGCCACAGAATATAGGGGATTAGTAAATAAGCAGAAGTGTTATTGACTACTTTAAACCATTTGAAGGTAATTAAAACCAATACAATAAGTCCAATAATAATAAATAAGGCAAATAATGGAGATTGGTACCCAAAAAATACAATAGACCAGGAGGCATTGAGTACCAACTGAAACCCAAAGTGATATAAGGCAGTTTTTACCCAAATGTGATGAAATCCACGACTCCAAACAATTCCAGCTGCAACTCCCATCATTATGTAAAGTAAGGTCCATACTGGCGCAAACAACCAGGCTGGAGGATTAAAGCTGGGTTTGTTGAGTGTAGCGAACCAGGTATCAACACTGGACTGTGTAGCAATAGACCCTATAAAGCCGATGCCCAGGCAAATTAATACCCCAATAAAAATTTTAACGACGGTAGAAGTTTTCATGAATTATAATCTAATAAGCAAAATATTAATATTTTTCATCATTCACAATACCTGCCATAACTTCTTGCTTTACTTATATTTGTTTTAAAACTTAGAATTAAGATGAACATTAACGATTTTATATATCAAACTCCTCAACTTCTTCCAGATCTTGGAAGTTATAAAGCAGAAGCACCAAGTAATATTGCACTGGTAAAATACTGGGGTAAATATGGGGAGCAATTGCCTAAAAATACGTCGATCAGTTATACTTTGAATAAATGTAAGACGGAAACAAAAGTGAATTTAGTTAAGCGCATAGAGGCGGACGATCACTTTCATTTTAATGTGTATTTGGATGGTAAAGAAAAGCCTTCTTTTAAGTCTAAAATTGAAACGTTTTTGAAACGCATAGAAGTTTATATACCTTTTTTGAAATCATTTCAATTTGAGATCCATACCCGAAATACATTTCCTCACAGCAGCGGTATTGCTTCTTCTGCTAGTGGTATGGCAGCCCTGGCTAAATGCTTTGTGGCTATGGAGTCATCGGTATCCTCAGGATTCACTAAAGCGCTTAAGGATCAAAAGACCTCTTTTTTGGCAAGACTTGGCTCAGGAAGTGCGTGTCGAAGCACAGGAGGCAAACTTGTAGTGTGGGGAAGCCATGATAATATTACAGGTAGTTCTGGATTTTACGGCATAGATTATCCTTATGAAGTGCATAACAACTTTAGAAATTTTAGAGATTCTATTTTGTTGATAGATGAAGGCGAGAAACAAGTGAGTAGTAGTGTAGGTCATAATCTAATGCACAACCACCCTTTTGCCGAACAGCGATTCCATCAGGCTAATGAAAATATAACTAAATTAAGGTCCATCTTAACTACAGGCAAGTTTGATGATTTTTTTGCTTTGGTAGAATCGGAAGCATTATCGCTTCACGCCATGATGATGACAAGTATGCCTTATTTTATCTTGATGAAACCCAATACTCTGGAAGTAATCGATAAAGTTTGGGAGTTTAGAAAATCTAAAGGAGTAGCAGTAGGCTTTACCTTAGACGCAGGAGCCAATGTTCACCTGCTTTATCCAGAACAATCTGATGCTGAGGTTAAAACCCTAATCGAGGAAGACTTGCTTCAATTTTGCCAAGGTGAAAAAGTAATTCACGATGATATTAAATTTTAACTTTGTTTACTGATTTTGAATTTAAGTTGAACAAAATAGCTTAATTTTGTATGTGTTTAGTGATTTAGTGAAAATAAATTTTAAATGATTGACATTATCGTTCAAGAATCACTAATATTTGCATAACTGTTTGATTTTATCCTAAAGCAAAGACCATGAAAGGACCTCTATTTTACTCAAAAATTTTGTTATTTGGTGAGTATGGTATCATCAAAGATTCGAAAGGTTTATCCATTCCTTACAATTTTTACAACGGGGCCTTAAAAGTGGATGAAAATCCTAATGATAAAGCCATAAAATCCAACGCTGAATTAAAGAGATTCTCTATTTTTTTAGAAGAGCTGAATCAGGAGAAATCTACTCCCGTTCGGTTTGATGTGGAAGCTCTAAATGCAGATCTTGACAAAGGAATGTATTTTGACAGCAGTATCCCGCAAGGGTATGGTGTGGGGAGTAGTGGTGCTTTAGTTGCCGCTTTATATGATAAATACGCCTTTGATAAAATTACGGTTCTTGAAAATCTTTCTAAAGACAAACTCCTCAAGTTAAAAACTGTTTTTTCAAAAATGGAATCTTTCTTTCACGGGAAGTCCTCAGGACTAGATCCACTCAACAGTTATTTAAGCCTGCCTATATTAATTAATTCTAAGGATAGCATTGAGCCAGCAGGAATACCGTCTCAGACTCAAAATGGAAATGGTGCAGTGTTTCTACTGGATAGTGGTATTGTAGGTGAAACTGCTCCTATGGTTCAAATCTTTATGGACAACATGAAGCAGGAAGGCTTTAGAAATATCATTAAGGAAAAGTTTGTAAAGCATACCGATGCTTGTGTTGATAACTTTCTAGCTGGAGATTTTAAATCGCTTTTTGGAAACATCAAACATCTATCTAATGTGGTGTTAGATAATTTTAAACCTATGATACCAAAGCAATTTCATGAGCTTTGGAAACGAGGTATCGAAACAAATGATTACTATTTGAAGCTTTGTGGCTCAGGTGGTGGTGGTTACATTTTAGGGTTTACTGAAGATTTTAAAAAGGCTAAAGCGGCCCTCAAAGATCATAAACTAGAGGTGGTCTATACCTTTTAAATCTATCGTAAAAAATGTCACGAGAGAACAGGCACTTATGGCTCAAGTTTTTGAGTTTGTTCTCGGTGGTTCGAGGTTATAACATCCTGATAATTGTTATTGCGCAATACCTGGCTTCTATTTTTATTATGGCCAGGCACTTACCTTTAAAGCAAGTTTTGCTTAATCTTGATTTGTTTTTAATAGTGATTTCCACATCTCTAGCTATTGCTTCCGGCTATCTTATCAATAACTTCTACGACTCTGAAAAGGATTTAATAAATCGGCCCAAAAAAACTTTACTAGATAATTACGTCAGTCAAAAAACTAAGCTAGGCGTCTATTTTTTACTCAACTTTCTGTGTGTTATTATTGCCAGTTACATCAGTTTTAAAGCCGTACTATTTTTTTCTGGGTATATATTTTTAATATGGCTGTATTCACATAAACTCAAGCGTTATCCATTCTTAGGAACTTTCACTGCCGGGATATTAGCTATACTCCCATTTTTTGTCATTTTTGTGTATTACAAAAATTATGAAGCAGTCATTATCGTTCACGCTGTATTCCTGTTTTTTATTATTTTGATAAGGGAGCTAGTGAAAGATTTGGAAAACTTGAAAGGTGATTTTACACTGGATTATTCTACTATCCCTGTCAAATACAGTGTAAACTATACCAAACGACTCATATCGGTTTTGGTCATTTCAACAATTATTCCAGCCTTGATTTTAGTCATTTACTTTGATTCAGGTTATATGGATTATTATTTTTTGCTCTGCGTTGTAGTCCTCATTATATTTCTGTTGCAACTATGGCGATCTGAACAAAAAATTCATTACCTATTGCTTCATAATCTATTAAAGTTTGTCATCGTTCTTGGGGTGTTTAGTATTGTTTTGATTGATTTTGAAGCGGTTCTCAAGAGATTGTTTTGAATTGTTTCCCAATCAATTTATAGCTTACAATATTCCTAAAAACGAAAGCCCAATCGATTGGATTGGGCTTTCATTTTTAGTTGAGATCAATTAGATTCACCTTCTCATAATTCCTTTGATGTTAACAAACTCTTTTAAACCAAATCCACCGTGTTCACGGCCATAGCCAGAGTCTTTTACTCCACCAAATGGTATGGCTGGATCTGCTAATCCAAATGAATTGATAAAGACCATACCAGTATCGAAATGTTTTTTCGCAATCTCGAAGGCAACATCCTCATCTTGAGAAAATATTCCACCACCAAGTCCAAATCGACTATCGTTTGCAATTCGCATAGCATCTTCATTATCTTTTGCTTTTATCAATGAAGCTACTGGTCCAAAAAGTTCATCTTCATAAGCTGGTTGTCCAGGCTTTACATTTTCTAGAACAGTAGCTGGGTAATAGAACCCGTCACCTTCTGGAATTTCACCTCCACAGGCTACTTTTGCACCATTTTCGATACTTTCTTTGACTTGATTGTGTAAATCCTCTCTTAGGTCTTGGCGAGCTATAGGGCCTAACTGAGTTTGCTCATCATTAGGGTCGCCCATCTTTACATTACTCATAGATTGAACAAATTTTTCACGAAACTCATCATACACTTTTTCGGCTACAATAAACCGTTTGGCAGCAATACAGGTTTCTCCATTATTGTAGATACGTCCATTCACGCATTCTTTAACGGCATGATCTATATCGGCATCGTCAAAAACCAAATAGGCATCATTGGCACCAAGTTCTAAGACAGTTTTCTTTAGTTCTGCTGCAGCCTTTTGACCCACATATCGTCCAGCTGCTGCACTTCCGGTAAGCGTAACACCTCTTACAGATTTATGTTTGATGACCTGATCAGATTGATCGTGATCGATTACTAAATTGGTGAATAAACCTTTTGGAATGTTTGCTTTATGGTAAATCTTTTCTAAAAGCATTCCTGTTCCTGTCACATTTGTAGCGTGTTTAAGCAATACGGCATTTCCTGCCATTAAGCTTGCAATTGAGTAACGCACCACTTGATAGCAAGGGTAATTCCAAGGCTGTATGCCGTAAACAATACCAATTGGTGAGTAGGCTACTTCACCACGCTCACCGTTTATCATTTCTCGTTTTTCAGTTGTTAAAGCATCAGGTCCATTCTTGGCGGTGTATTCACAGATGGCCACGCATAGGTCCACTTCCTGTTTGCTCTGTTCTAGCGTTTTACCCATTTCATCAGTCATCAGTTGAGCTAATTCTTCTTTAGCATTATTCAACTCCTCTCCTATGGTTTTAATAACCTTAACACGATCTTCCGCCGGTACGTTTTTCCAATTTTCAAAGGCATTTTCACATTGTGAAATAGCAGCATTCATAGCTTTATCAGAAAGGTAATTATAGGATTTTATTATTTTACCTGTAACAGGGTTGATAGTTTCAATATCCTTCATCGTTTCTTCTTTACTCATAATGGTGTAGGTTTTGATATTAATAGTTTTAAATGACTAAGTTAATGGTCTAATGAACTGATGTAAAATGGATTAAGAAAGGTTTGTGTTAACCTTATGAGTTGAAAGAACTTGGTGAGAATAATGTTAATTTGTTTCTTCAGGGTTGAAGCTTAGTGATATCTAGCTTGAAAGCAAAGGCCAGACTTCACTCTAGCATTATATAAAAAGAAATATTTTATGAGAAACTGGGACATCTTAAGACCTCACAGGTTTCCAAAACCTGTGAGGTTTTAATTAACTTCACTTAAACTGAAAATTACCCGACTTCAGGGGAACGGGTTTATTGATTAGTAAAGATACCTATGAATTTGAAATCGACTAGAGGCGAAGGTTTTAATTGGTACTGCATCTAGAAAGCTTGATGTCGTAGAGCATTTAAGCTGGTAGTAGCAAACCTGCCTGCGTTTCTTGGAAGGCAGGTTCCGAAGAAAGATTAATCTTCTGGTAGATATTCAAGCCTTAGGATATCGATGTCTTCAATAAGTTGCTGTATTTCTTCAGGATTGGTGCCATCGTAGAAACCTCGGATACGTTTTTCTTTGTCTACCAAAACAAAATTTTCGGTATGTACCAGATCATAAGGTCCGCCATCTCCTTGGCTTTTGGAGGCTAAATATTCTTTCCTGGCAAGGTTGTAAATCTGTTTTTTATCACCCGTGACCAGATTCCATTTTCCATCTATAACACCTTTTTCTTGTGCGTATTTCTTAAGTTGTGCAACGTCATCAATTTCTGGTGTGACAGTATGAGAGAGCAGTTTGATATCGTCGTCGTTTTTAAATTCCTTTTGCAAAGTTTGCATGCTTTTGGCCATATCTATACAGATGCTCTGACAGGTGGTGAAAAAGAAATCGGCTACATAAATTTTATCTTGATAATCCTTCTGAGTAATCGTGTCTCCATTTTGATTCACCAGCTTAAAATCATCAATTTTATGATACTTACGGATGTATTGTACAGTAGTATCTACCAAGTCTGCCGTGACCATATCTGGCTGATAGATTGGCAACTTGGGAGTTGGATTTAATTGATTGTAAATCAGAGTAATTATAACCGCTGAAACGATTAGCATGACTACCGCAAAGAATTTATATTTCGCAAAAAACTTGAGCATAAATAATATATCTATTACAAAAATAACTCGAAACTAAATGCTATAAAGTCTCATAGGTTACAATTATTTGTTAACTAGAAGGAGTAGAGCTTCAAAAATTTTTTATGCACCGATAAAAGATTACTTTTGCGACTGAAAATTTAAGTCTAATGGATCCATTTTTAATAAAAGCTATACAACTCATCCTGAGTTTATCGATACTCATTGTTTTACACGAATTAGGACACTTTATACCGGCCAAATTATTTAAAACCAGAGTCGAAAAGTTTTACCTCTTTTTTGATGTGAAGTTTTCGCTTTTCAAAAAGAAAATTGGAGAGACCGTTTACGGAATAGGCTGGTTGCCTTTGGGGGGATACGTGAAGATCTCCGGAATGATAGATGAGAGCATGGATAAGGAGCAGATGGCCAAGCCGCCAGAGCCCTGGGAGTTCCGTAGTAAGCCAACCTGGCAACGTCTCATCATCATGCTTGGTGGAGTTACTGTGAATATTATACTCGGATTTGTAATCTATATGATGGTCCTTTTTGTTTGGGGAGAAGACTATTTAAACCCAGATGTTTTTGAAGACGGGATGGAAGTGGCTGAGGTGATGAAAGATTATGGTTTTGAAGATGGAGATAAAATATTGAATGTCAACGGGAAGACGCTAGAAAGTCAGATCGATATTAACAAATACCTTTTGTTAAGAGATGTAAGCTCTGTTGAAGTAGAACGGGCAGGTGGCACAAGAGAAACGTTCTCTATACCTGAGGATATTGGCCAGAAGTTATTTCAGTCGGGGAGTATGCAGCCATTTTCACCAGTAAAGCGTCCTCTAATTGATAGTGTCATCCCCGATTCTCCAGCAGATAAAGCAGGCTTGAAAAAGGGAGATATGATTACATCAGTTAACGGTGAGCAGCTTGATTACTGGCATCAGTTTAGACAAAAAATTTTAGAAACTAAAGGACAGCCTGTTGAGCTAACTTTTACTTCAGAAGGGATTGAAACCAACGAAGGCTTAAGTAAAGAGCTCAATGCGGAAGGTCTTGGCAAAGCTACGGTAACGACCAACGAGAAAGGTAATATCGGCGTATTTACTTCTGCCTTTACCAGTGAGGATATTCTAACCAAAGAGTACAGTTTTGGAGAAAGCATAGTCACTGGATTTGATTTTGCTTACTGGACGCTTCATGATTACGTAGCTCAATTTAAATATGTCTTTACCAAAAAAGGAGCAACACAGGTAGGTGGCTTTGGTGCTATTGGAAGTTTGTTTCCAGAAGCCTGGGACTGGAGGGCTTTTTGGACAACCACAGCTTTTATTTCCATTATCCTAGCATTTATGAATATCTTACCCATTCCAGCCTTAGATGGTGGGCATGTTATGTTTTTATTGTATGAAATGATTTCCGGACGCAAGCCCAATGAAAAGGTGATGGAATATGCGCAAATGATTGGCTTCTTTATACTTATAGCTTTAGTGCTATTTGCTAATGGAAACGACGTCTACCGCTGGATTACGGGAGGCTAAAATTCTGATATATTTTTAAAGAAAATATTTTGTGAAACTAAATATTGGTTTATATTTGCAACCGCTAAACGGAATAAATTATTTCAAATATAAATTCCTCCTTAGCTCAGTTGGTTAGAGCATCTGACTGTTAATCAGAGGGTCCAAGGTTCGAGTCCTTGAGGAGGAGCAAAGAAAGCCTGATACGAAAGTATCGGGCTTTTTTGTTTTACATTGGTTTGACTTCTTAAGTTCTGTTAAACCAGAGGTTAAACAATGTTAAGCGTTATGATGCCGGGTTTTTGTAGTCGTAAATTATTAAAAATTTATATTATGAAGTATACAAAAGAAATTTCCGATAGGTTAAACGACTTACTTGAAAAAAATTATGACGCAGAAGCTGGCTACAAGGCAGCAAAAAATCATATCAAAAATTCTAATTTAAAAGACTTTTTTAATGAAAGGTCTAAAGATCGCTATGACTTTGGTCATGAGCTTAAAGAAGAAATTCGTTTATTTTCAGAAACACCAGACAAGGGTACAAGCTTAAAAGGTGATGTGCATAGAGTTTGGATGGATTTAAAATCTAAATTTTCAGAGAATAGCGATGAAGCCTTGCTAGAAGAAGCTGTTCGTGGTGAAGAAAAAGCTCTTGCTGAATATAACGAGATTTTAGAAGAAATGACCTTAGCGCCTTCAACTGAAAACATGCTTAAAAAGCAAAGGGATAGTGTGAAAGCAGCACTGAAATCAGTTAAAACTTTTGAAGAGCTTATTTAAATTTTACTCTTTATTAAAGATGAACCTACCATTGAGTTGGTGGGTTTTTTTATGTCATAAGCCAAGTCAAATTTAATTTTTAAACACATAGACCACAATGGAGTCTAGAGAAATCATCACAGCCCTCAAACAACCAGAAAAAACCGCAGAAATAGCTGATTTGATATACGTAAATGATAAAAACTTTAAAATCATCAGAAAGCCTTATGGTCGAGGTTTTACTTATTTGTTAAACGATGAACGTATTCGTTCTGAAGCTATTTTAAAGCGCATTAAGTCTTTAGTTATTCCTCCTAGCTGGGATAATGTGAAAATATCTGAAGCGGAGAACGGACATTTACAAGCAGTGGGGCGCGATGATAAGCATAGAAAAGTCTATAGATACCATCCTTTGTGGGTAAAATTAAGAAATCAAACCAAGTTCCTTAAGATGGTCTCTTTTGGACAATCCTTACCAAAAATTAGAGCACAGGTTGAGACTGACCTATCTCAGCAAGGCATGCCTAAAACCAAAGTACTGGCTCTTGTAATCCGACTCATGGAGGAAACTCATATAAGAGTTGGAAATGAAAATTATGCCAAACGAAATCAAACTTATGGATTATCAACCTTAAGGTCAAAACACGTAGACATCTACGATCATAAAATAGAATTTCATTTTACCGGGAAAAGCGGAAAGGAACATTCAATTACTGTTGAAAATGAAAAATTAATCAACTTGATTAATCAATGTGAAGAAATTCCTGGCTGGGAACTCTTTAAATACTACGATGATAATGGAAAACACAACGTGGACAGTGGTATGGTGAATGATTATATTCATATATTAAGTGGAAACGAATTTTCGGCTAAAGACTTTAGAACCTGGGCTGCGAGTAAAATCTATTTTGAAGTCTTATCCGAATTACCTCCCCCAAAAACAGATAAAGAAAAAGAGCAATACAACTTAAAAGCCATTGACAAGGCTGCTAATTCTTTGGGAAATACAAGAGCAGTTTGTAGAGAATATTATATTCATCCTTTGCTTTTCCAAACCTATCACCAGGATTCAATGGCTGCAGTAATCAAAAAGTCAAAATCATTTAAAGATCAACCCCACTTTACTTCTAGCGAGCAGGCTTTGCTCGAACTTTTTTCAAATTATGATATCAAGACTAACTAGCTATAGCAGTATTCATCTAGGACTGGTTTCTATCAATCCAATAAATCTATAGAGAATGTGTTTTCATATCCTCTAAAAACTAATCAAGTTGGATAAGAAATAAATTCATAGATTTATAAAAAAATTTAATTATGAAGTACTTGATTACGATTCTTTTAATTTCAGTAATGTCTTTGAGCTTGTCTGCTCAAGACCAATACATTTATTGTGGAAGTTTAATTGATGTAGAGTCAGGTAAGCTTTTGAAAAAGAAAACTATCATTGTGAAAAATGACCGTATTCATAAAATTGAGAATGGATTTGTTGAAGCGCCTAAGCAAGCAAGAGTCATAGACCTTAAGAATTCTTTTGTTCTTCCAGGATTTTTCGATATGCATGTGCATTTGGAGTCTGAGACCTCACCAGATAATTATATAAAACCTTTCACCTACAACGAGGCCGATGTCGCCTATGAAGCACAAAAACACGCTAAAACCACCTTAATGGCTGGCTTTACATCTGTAAGAGATCTTGGAGGAAGCGGGGTCAATACTAGTTTAAGAGATGCTATAAAAAAAGGTTTGGTGATGGGACCAACCATTTATTCTGCCGGTAAGTCTATAGCGACAACTGGCGGACATGCCGATCCTACCAATGGCTATAAAGCAGATCTGATGGGTCATCCAGGACCAGACCAAGGCGTAATCAATGGGACGGCAGAAGCTCGTGAAGCGGTAAGGCAGCGTTACAAAAATGGGGCAGATGTGATTAAAATTACAGCGACCGGGGGAGTGTTAAGTGTTGCTAAAAGTAGCCAAAATCCTCAGTTTTTTGAAGATGAATTGAGAGCAATTGTAGAAACCGCCAATGATTATGGTATGATTACCGCTGCACACGCCCATGGGGATGAGGGTATGCAAAGAGCGGTTAAGGCAGGAATTAAAACCATTGAGCATGGCACCTTGATGTCTGAAGAAACTATGGAACTGATGAAAGAACACGATGCTTACCTCGTCCCAACGATAACTGCGGGAAAAAGTGTTGCTGAAATGGCCGAAATTGAAGGCTATTACCCGGAATTGGTTGTGCCCAAAGCAAAGGCGATTGGTCCTCAAATCCAAGGAACCTTTGAAAAGGCATATAAAAAGGGAGTCAATATTTTATTCGGTACTGATGCTGGAGTGTTTAAACATGGATTAAACGCTAAAGAATTCGGATATATGGTAGAAGTGGGTATGCCGGCAATGGAAGCCATTCAATCAGCAACTATAGTACCTGCTAAACTCTTGAAAGTTGATGCGGATTATGGTTCTATTGAAGAAGGTAAAATGGCAGACTTAATCGCTGTTAAAACCCATCCTCTGGAAACGATTTCAACTTTAGAAAATGTCACCTTTGTGATGAAGCATGGTAAAGTAGTTAAGCCTTAAACTTTTTTTCATAATGGACAGATGTTAAATTTCGAACTTATTCTACAAATTTTTTAACTATTGTAGAATATTTTTGTGTAAAATCTATCTGTAATGAAGAAAATTACTCTATTATTCATACTTTTTGTTTTTGCTAGTGGACCAATTTTTTCTCAATCCAATGGTGATAATATTTTTGTTGAAAATTTAGGTGGTACTGATTACGTCATTCATGCTTTCACAACTACTGGTACTAGTACTTTTACTCCGCCATCAGGTATTACCAGTGTAGATGTGCTTATTGTCGCTGGAGGTGGTGGTGGTGCAGGACATACTCCATATAACAGTGCTGGTGGAGGAGCTGGTGGAGCAGGAGGCTTGATTTATGAAACAAATTATACTGTAACATCTGGATCCCCATTTTCCTTAACTGTTGGTGATGGGGGTAATGGAAGAGACGGAACAAATACTCCCGCAGATAATGGGGAAAACTCTGTTTTTGATGGCTTAACCGCTCTTGGCGGCGGTGGCGGAAATATCACCCCTAATGGACCTGGCCCTGCAGCGGCTAGTGGTGGATCTGGAGGTGGAGGAAGACAAAACCCAGCTGGACTAGGTTTGCAACCTGGAAGTGCTGATGGTGGATTTGGTAATGATGGTGCCAGAAATAGCAATGATGATGGCGGTGGTGGCGGAGGCGGTGCAGGAACAGCCCCTTCTGATATCACAGGACCTGACGGTGGTAATGGTGGAGATGGTCGTAATTATAGTGGCTTCTTTGGAAGTGCTTATGGTGAAGCTGGATTTTTTGCCGGCGGAGGTGGTGGCGGCGGAGATGCTGCTGGTGCACAGGGACTTGGTGGAGTAGGTGGCGGTGGAGATGGTTCCAGTGCTAGAGATTTAATCGCGCCAGAATCAGGAATGCCTAACACCGGTGGAGGTGGAGGTGGAGGAAGCTCTGTTCATCCCGGAGCAAGTGGTGGTTCAGGTATCATCCTTATTAGATATAGACTATCGGACGTTACAGACTTTTTCTTTGTTAACGATGGTCCTTGGAACGTAAATACAAACTGGTCAAATAACACTCTGCCTCCTTCTGGAGCTGATGTCACCATAGCTGCAAACCCTCAAGTATTAAACCCTCAATCTGTAAACAATATTGAAGTTTTTGCAGGAGTACAGGTTGATATTGATACTGGTATTAATTTGTCGGTTAGTGGAGATATCAACAGTTTTGGTGATTTTATTGGGGATGGTGAAGTTATATTAGACGGAACATCAGCACAGACGATTTCAGGCGGTGGTGCTTTCGAAAATCTAAGACTAGATAATCCAACTTCGGTTGGCGTCACTGATCCTACAGATTTATTTGGTGTATTGTATATTGATCAAGGAGATTTTAACTCTAATGGTAATTTAACACTACGTTGCGATTTCACTACTGCTAAAACCGCTCAGGTTGGACCAATTCCACTTGGTTCCAATATTAATGGAGATGTTACTGTAGAGCAGTGCTACCCGGCTAGACGAGCCTTTAGATTTATAAGTCCTTCGGTAACCACAACCACATCCATTCGAGAAAACTGGCAGGAGGATCCTGTAGATTACTTAGATGATCCGCGTCCAGGTTATGGAACACATATTACTGGAGTAGAACCAGGTGCTGCCAATGCCACTCTTGCTCAGGATGGTGATAATGGATTTGACTATAGTCCATCAGGTAACGTGTCAATGTTTACCTTTGATAATATAAATACAATCTGGAACGAGATTGGTAATACAAATGACCCTTTAGTTGCAGGAGCTGCTTACCGCTTGATGATTCGGGGAAACAGAAGTGTTGATATTACAGATAATGGTTCACCTATAAGTAACACTGTATTAAGTAGTGAAGGCGCCCTTGATGTAGGTAATCGATCATTTAGTAATTTATCCTCTACAGCAGGAGCCTTTAATTTTATAGGAAACCCTTATCAAGCCCAGGTAGATATAAATACTTTGCTTGCAAGTGCTACAAATGTATCTGCATCAGAATACTACGTGTGGGACCCTACTTTAGGAGGACCCCCAACAGTTGGTTCATCAGGAGGTAGAGGTGCTTATGTGACTGTTGATTTGGCTACTGGTACCAATCCTAACGGGTCGACAGCAAATCAATATTTACAACCTATGCAGGCTATTTTTGTTGCCACAGGTTCTATGGGAACTCCACCTTTAATTGATTTTGAAGAAAACATGAAGGCTGTAGTAGAAGTCCAGACTACTGGCAAATCGTCTATTGCCCTCGAATACATCAATATTCAGCTCTTTACTTCAGAGTCTTTTGCAGAAGACAATACCCCATCAGATGGCTTACGAATCATGTTCGATAAAGCCTATAGTCTTTCTACAACAGATGATTCGCCAAAACTTGGTAATCTAGATGAGAACTTGGCCAGAGTTGAAGATAATGTGTATTCGGCTATCGAAAGACGACCATTCCCGGAGGTTGAAGAAGAGTTGGCATTGTTCATCAATCAGTACAGAAGAGAGGCATATGTGATGAAGTTTGATTTAACAGATAACCTCAATACTCAAGTCTACCTTAAAGATGCTTATTTAAATGAGTTGACTGAGATGACTAGTTCAGCAAATACCTATGCCTTTAGCGTAGACAATTCTATTCCTGAATCTGTAGCGACAGATCGCTTTAGTTTGGTTTTTGAACCTGAGAGCTTATCCACAGTAGAAGAGAGTCTGTCTACTTTGAGTCTATACCCTAATCCTACACAGGGTAAGTTTAGTGTAGGCGGTAGAATATTGGAGCAGGGTGCAGAGCTGGAGATCTATAATATGCTGGGTCAGCAGGTGTATAAAAGAACCTTGCAGGGTAAAGCCAATGTTGAGGTGACAGATTTCAATGCTAATGCTGGTCTTTACTTAGTTAAACTTACTACCAATCGAGGAGAGAAAACCTTCAAACTGATAAAAGAATAAGATTATGAAATTAAAGCAATCGCATTACATAAGTATAGGGATTATACTCATCCTACTATTCATATCCACCGAAGCATCGGCACAATTACCTGTCTTTGATGATGATGTAGGGGATGAGCCGGTAGCACCTATCAATGGTCTTATCGCCATAGGCCTGGCAGTTGGAACCTATTTTGGTTTCACTAAGCTGAGAAACGATAATTAATTATCCATCATTTAATGAAAGAACAAAAGCCTCTAATCAATAGAGGCTTTTGTAATTCAATTTAATTATTTTTTCTTTTCCTTTCCTTTAAGATTTTAGAATACATTATCACTATATATACTATAACGAGCAGAATAGCTAGATATACCCAATTATCTTGGAAAAACTCAGTGAACTCATCAGGTTTATAAGTTTCAGAGCTACTGCCTTCTGGTTTAGGCAATTCACTTTGCTGAAACCCTATTGTAAATAAGTAATTAAATTTATTGATTATAGTCAACACCATATTATATAGCCTTCGGATTCTCTAATATCATTATTCTTCTTTTTCTTTTCTCTTCGATCTTTTAGAAAATCTCACTACTAAAATAATTGCAATGATTAGCAGAGCGATATACAGCCAATTTTCCTGAAAAAATTCAGAAAGTTCAAATGGTCTGTAGGATTCGCTTTCACTACTCGTTGGGCTGGTTACTGTTTTTTGCATTTCTAATTTATTTATTTGAATTTATAAGCCTTTGATGAAATTTCCGAGTGAGTCTCCAAAATTTAACTGCGTATCCACCTGGCTTCTGTCTAGTTTTTTATGTGCTGAAAGTCCCCATAGAATAAATTCCATCCAAAAGTATTTTTCAGATGAATCATAGTCTGGTACGTGCTTTTCAAGCATGGCTTCGAGCGGTTTAATTTTTGACAGAGCGGATTCGTACTCAGCATTAGAATCATCTTCAAAAAATTGAATATCACTATGATCTAGGAACCATTTTAAAATTTCATCATAGGATTGTACTTCATCTTGCTTTTCTAGTTTTTTAATTTCTGGAAAATATTTAGGATAAAGATTAAGTACTGCAGACTCAATGAGTTGCTGCGCAACAAATTCAGCACCTTCTTCTTCACCTTCATACACCAATTCAACTTTTCCTGTGATGGCTGGGACAATTCCATTGAAGTCGCTTAATCTAATACAGGTAGTTTCATCTCCGTTAACTAAAGCTCTTCGCTCTGCTGTACTCATCAAATTTTCGAAAGCAGTGATACTTAGCCTAGCACTTACCCCACTTTTGGCATCCACGTAATGGCTTTTTCTTGCTTCGATAGAAATTTGCTCTAGTAGAGTCTTAGCCAGATCTGGTACTACAATATGGTCTTTTTTGAATTGAGATAAATTAGCTTCTTGCTCTGTGATTTGTTTTGCAATCTCAATATCTTTAGGATAATGAGTTAAGATCTGAGAGCCAATTCTATCTTTCAGGGGGGTTACAATACTTCCCCTATTGGTATAATCTTCAGGATTTGCGGTGAAGACAAATTGCAAATCTAGAGCCAATCTTAAATTAAAGCCTCTTATTTGCACATCACCTTCTTGCAAAATATTAAAAAGTGCGACCTGTATTCTGGCCTGTAAATCTGGTAACTCGTTAATTACAAAAATACAGCGATTAGCACGTGGTATCATTCCGTAATGAATCACTCGCTGATCTGAGTAGCTAAGTTTTAAATTAGCTGCTTTTATGGGGTCTATATCTCCAATAAGATCAGCAACGGTCACATCAGGCGTGGCTAGTTTTTCTGCAAATCGATCACTCCTGTGTAACCAGGTTATTGGAGTTTCATCTCCTTTTTCTTCGATTAGATTTTTTGCGTAAAGTGATATAGGATGAAAAGGATCGTCATTAATTTCAGATCCTTCAATTACAGGAATAAATTCATCCAACAGATTAAGTAATTGCCTTGCTATTCTGGTTTTTGCTTGGCCTCTTAAACCTAATAGATTAATATTATGCCTGGATAATATAGCCTGTTCTAACTGAGGAATAACAGTATGTTCATAGCCATAAATCCCTTCAAAAGAATCTTTATTTTGTTTTAGATTAAAAATGAGATTATCTCTTAGTTCATCCTTTATGGATTTACTCTCGTATTCATTATGTTTTAATTCCCCAAGTGTCTTGAGTGCTGTTAACTGCATATTAAAGATTTTTTCTTTTATTGTTTTCGTAATCTTCAAAAATCATCTCACCAAGACCTTTAAGACCAGAAAAGTAAGCGTGACCCTGATTAGATTTAGTAAATTCTCTTACAAATTTTTGTAAATAGGGATCAGAAGCAATCATAAAAGTGGTGATAGGGATTTTTAATTTCCTTGCCTGAGCGGCCATGTTATAGCATTTATTTGTAATGATTTCATCCAGTCCAGCACTGTTTTTATAATAACTACCATCGGATAGTTTTAGGCAACTGGGTTTACCGTCAGTAATCATAAATATTTGTTTATTGGCATTTCGTTTTCTGCTCAAAATCTTCATTGCCAACTGTAAGCCTGCTACAGTGTTGGTATGATAAGGGCCAACCTGTAAATAAGGTAAATCACCAATTTTCACTGGCCATGAATCATTACCAAACACAATGATATCTAAGGTATCTTTAGCATACTTGGTTGTAATCATCTCAGCCAATGCCATTGCAACTTTTTTTGCTGGAGTAATTCGGTCTTCTCCATACAAAATCATGCTATGGCTAATATCGATCATCAGTACAGTACTCATCTGTGTTTGATGATGAGTGTCATTAACAACCAGATCATTTTCTGACATCATGAATTCATCGATACCATGATTGATTTGAGCATTTTTAAAACTTTCGGTCATAGAAACCTGATCAAACCCATCTCCAAACTGAAACTCTCTTAAATCTCCCGTTTTTTCCTCTCCTACACCTGTATGTTTGGTCTTATGTTTTCCGGAACCTCCACGCTTTAATTTTCCGAAGATTTGTTCTAAAGCATGCTTTCTTATCGCCTGCTCTGTTTTATTTGTAATTTTTACGCCTGAGTTGCCATCAGGTTTGATTTCTTCTCGGATGTAACCTTTCTTCTTTAAATCCTCAATGAAATCATCTATCGTATAATCTTCTGTTGTGAGATCATAAGCTTTATCGAGCTCTTTGAGCCAGTCTATGGCTTCATCAAAATCTCCAGAAGTATGAGTAATCAATTCCATAAAGATGTCTAAAAGCTTATCAAATAAGCTAGTTTCATCTTCGTAAGTCTTAAAAACTATTCCTTTCCTGTAATTTGCCATACCTTAAAAGTAGTAGAAATAAGTAGAGCTCAGGAATAACTTTGTGTTAAACTGTATTTAAAATAAGCCACGATGAATTCAGGGACTTGATAGATATTTTCTTCTAAATTTTATAACTAAGGCGGCACTGCGTATGATCATCCAGATTAAAAAAGCCAACCAAATTGCATACAATTTGAACCCTAAATAATCAAACAAGATTAAAGTAGGCCAGAAACCTATAAAGGTGGCCACTAATAGAACATTTCTCAAATACTTGGCCTCTCCGAGTCCTTTAAAAATTCCGTCAAACATAAAGGCGATAGCATTAATAGGCTGCATAAGCAGTACCATCCAAAACACAGAGGAAAAAAGTAATAAAACCTCCTCATCTTTATTAAAGATAAGACCAATTTTGTTGTAGAATAAAGTACAGGCTGCCATGAGTAAAAGGGCTATAATCACGGCGTATTTACTGATGTCTTTACTCAAGTTCCAGAGTTTTGTGTAGGCTTTAGCTCCTAAAAGCTTTCCTCCGATAGCATTGCCGGCATTGGCGTAACCGTCTATAAAAAAGGAGAAAAAGAGCCATATATTCATGAGGATACTTTGTGCAGCAATATAGTTTTTGCCGTAATCTGTTGCATAAGCATTTGCTAGATAAATAGCAATATTGAGAGCTAAGGTTCTTAAGAATAAATTTAAAGCCATAGAAATCAATGGTTTTAAATTGGGGTTAAGGTTGAAGCTGATTTTTAAGTGGAAAGGGGTCTTACGGATATAAAAATAAAAAGCCATAGATAGCATTACTCCCTGTGCAATAACACTGGCAATTGCAGCTCCCTCCAAATGCATAGCTGGTAAAATTCCTTCTACACCGTAAACTAAGACAAAATCAAGTACAATATTTACAACGCCACCTATCAAGCTGCATTTCATGGCCCACAGTGTATTCTGGAGACCTCTAAACACACCAAAAATTGCAAAAGTGACCAGAGTAAAAGGGTATCCCAATGCTCTTATTCTATAATAGCTTTTTGTATAATCTAAAATTAAGCCCTCGGCATTATAGGCACTAAAAATAAGTTCAGCAAAAAAAGCGGTGATAAAGTAAATCACAAGACTTAATAAAAGATTTAATAGGAGAGTTTGCGGGACCAGGGTTTTAACGGCGTGAAGTCTATTAGATCCAAGATGCTGCGAAACCAATGCCGATATTGCTGTTTTGGTTTGTGCTAAAATCCAAATTAGTGCAGATAAGAATGAACCCACAATACCTGCTGCAGCTAGGGCCTCAACAGAATTATTTTCTACATTTCCAATAATAGCAATGTCAGTTAATGAAATAAGGGGCTCTGCAATGCCAGCTATAATCGCTGGGATTGCTATTGTATTAATTTCTTTAAAGGAAACCTTTGGAGAAGTTATTGAAGCTTTAGAGGTCATCCAATAGGCTTTCCAGTTTCATTCCCCTAGATCCTTTAATGAGGATGGTTGAGGGGAATTGTTCTATATGCTCAGTAACATAAGATTTAAGTTCTTCAGTGGTGACAAAGGCTTCGATCTTTTCGTTGGAAGAAGAGGCTTTTTTAAAATGATGACCACAAACTATAATTTTATCGAATCCTAGTTGTTCACATAATTTGAGGATCTGTTGATGTTCGTGAATTGATTCCTCTCCAATTTCAAACATATCTCCCAATATCACAGCCTGCATCCCTTTTCCTGTTTTATGAAAGCTCTTAAGTGCAGCCTCCATGCTTGTTGGATTTGCATTATAAGCATCCAATAAGATAGTCTTATCTTTTTTCTTGATAATCTGCGACCTCATGTTTTCAGGTTCAAACTCTTCGATAGCTGCTTTAATATCTTCTTTGTCTATTCCAAAATACCTTCCTATCCCTATTGCCGCAGAGATGTTTTTGAAATTATAGCTACCTATTAATTGGCTTTCGATTATTAGCCTGGAGTACTCCACAGCCACAAAAGGATTCGCACTTTTGAATACCACCTGACAATCGGATAAAGCCTTCTCACCAATACTGTAATTTTTATAATTGATAGCCTTTTCAACCTGAATTTCATCATCTCGGTTGAAGAAAATGAGTCCGTCGTGACTTATTAGATAATCATACAATTCGGATTTTCCTTTGATAACTCCCTGTACACCGCCAAAGCCTTCAAGATGAGCTTTTCCAAAATTTGTAATTAAGCCGTAATTGGGCTGAGCGATTTTGCATAAAGCTTCAATCTCTTTTTGATGATTGGCACCCATCTCTACAACACCTAGATCCAGTTCCGAAGTGAAAGATAAAAGCGTTAATGGCACTCCTATGTGATTGTTAAGGTTGCCCTTTGTAGCTTTTACTTTAAATTCTTTTAAAAGTACTTCAGTCACCAATTTTTTAGTGGTGGTCTTACCGTTGCTACCGGTGATAGCAATTATTGGAATATCTATTTGTTTTCTGTGATAGCTTGCTAATTCCTGAAGTGTTTTTAGAACGTCTTCTACAACAAGTTTGAAGTCGCTTTTTTCTTGATTTTCATCATCAACCACAGCAAGCAGGGCTCCTTTTTTGAGGGCTTCATCTGCATAAGTATTACCATCAAAATTTTCTCCCTTAAGGGCAAAAAAAATGCAGTCTTTTTCCAGTTTTCGTGTATCAGTACAAACGCTACTGCTCTTTAAAAATTTGGAGTAAAGAAATTCTATCTGTTTCATAATAAACTAAAAAAGCTCTAATACGAAATTAGAGCTTTTAGATAACTTATCTTAATAAAAATTAGTTTCTTGTACGTCTTCCTTTATTAGATTTAGAACCGACTTTAGACATTGCATTTCTAAATCCAATATCATCTGTAGCCATATCTTGAGGGAAGTAGCGTCTTTGAGCTGGATCCAACCAATACTCCCGATCTCTCCAAGACCCTCCTTTGTAAACCCTTACATTATCATCAATCAAAGTGGTTCTCTCCGAAGAGCCATCGTAACGTCTGTCTAACTCACCATCTTTGGAGGTAACTTTATTATCTGGTGAATTATACATTTCCCTTTTCTCATCGTCACCTTGAGCATTTCTTTGATTATAATAACGAGAAGAGGATTTATCACCATCTCTGAAATTTACGTTATCACTCCTAGAAAATTGAGTTCTTAAATAAGTTTCTTCTTCTCCAATGCCAACCTGAGCAATTTCTCCAGGGACATTTCTGGCAACAATTTTACCATTACTTAACGTGTCATAAATCACTTCATCTGGTCCTAAAACCTTGACTTTACCTTCTTCAGTAATTGCATTTTTAGTGTAAACATTACCTCTAAAGTAATTGAAATCATTGTACTCATTATCTACACGAGGTCTGTAAACGTCTGCGACCCATTCGGATACATTTCCAGCCATGTCATACAGACCATAGTCATTAGGCTCGTAAGATTTTACTTCAGCAGTAATATCTGCACCATCATCACTCCATCCGGCTATACCACCGTAATCACCTTGCCCTTGTTTAAAATTAGCCCGTTGATCACCAATCGTTTTTCTATCAGCAGATCTGGTATATTGTCCGTCCCATGGGTATTTTTTTCTACCTCTGTAAGAATTATAATCTCTTAATGAACTTTGACCCAAAGCTGCATATTCCCATTCGGCTTCGGTTGGAAGACGATAGGCTGGAAGTAACTCTCCATCTTTACGCTGTACGTAAATATTTGTACTATCTGGGTTGTTTCTCAATAATCTATCTGTTTCTCTACCGCCTCTGGTAATAGAATCACTTCCACCATAAACTTGGCTAGGGGAATTCAAATACGTTTCAGTATTGAAAACGCTTTCAGCACTTGAATTTTTATAAGCGTCTCGTTCTGTAAAACCTTTATCTGCCAGTCTCTTTTCATTTACACGGTCTGTTCTCCACTGGCTAAATTCAGTGGCTTGAATCCAATTAACACCTACAACAGGATAGTTGTGAAAAGCAGGATGCCTTAGATAATTATTGACCATGTTTTCATTAAATCCAAGTGGATTTCTCCACACTAAAGTATCTGGAAGAGCACCAGTGTATATGTTCTTATAACGCTCTTCTGTTGGAGGGAAAACTTGTTTTAACCAATCCAAATATTCAAGATACATTACATTAGTGACTTCAGTTTCGTCGATGAAAAAGGATTGTACATGCTGCTGAGTTGGAGTATTATTCCAATCGTGCATCACGTCATCTTGGACTCTCCCCATGGTGAATGTACCGCCTTCTACAAATAATAATCCTGGTCCAGGCTCCTGTTCTTCATAGTCAGTTTTGTAGCTTGGTCCACCATCTCTACCGCTTAAATCCCAGCCAGTAGCTCTAGAATTACCCTGGTAATCTCTAGAATTATTGCAGCCTGTAGCAAGTAGTGCTAATGATACAAGCATGCATGATTTAACGAGGTTTTTCATAATCATAATTTCGATTTTAATCCAAATTTTGTTCGCAATATAATGATTAACGCCGTATTAACAAGTATATTTTCTACTGCCACAATTAAATTTTTAAAACGGGTTTTGTTTTAGTTTTTTATATACTATCATTGTAGGTGTTGCGTTATACCTTATACCATTGAATGTTTTAAGATGAGATTTTTATTATTCTGTTTGAGTTTTTTTATCTACGTTATATCCTTCGGTCAGGATGGTAAAATTAATATAAATTGGGGTAATGACAACAAAATTGCTAAAAAATCTCAAGAAGTTGTCAACTTATCAGAGTTAAATCCTGTTCATTTTCTCTATAATCCTCATGAAAAAAGTCTTGTGTATTCTACTTTCATTGAACAGCAGACTACCAACATAAGCCTAGTAAATATTGTTACCAAACCAATAACTCCAGAACTTTCTGAACAAATAAATTTTGTTCCAGAGCAACTTGAGTATCAAATCCATCAGTCGGCTTATCAAGGGGAACAAAAATTTATCCTAAAATTGAATCCTTTCTATTATAAGAATAATCGAATTCATAAAATCCTTTCTTTTACAGTTAAATCTAACTCACCGCTTTCTTCGTCAAATCTTCAAAATCAAAATCTAAACCAGACCATGGTTCAAGTTTTCAATTCTATATTTAGTTCTGGATCTGTTAAAAAATTTTACGTAGAAGAAACAGGTGTTCATCGACTAGATTTTTCCTTTTTAAGAAATTTAGGAATTAGCGAAGATGAAATTCCGTCTGGAAACCTCAAAATTCACGGGCATGGAGGAGGTATGCTTCCGCTTCTTAACCAAGATAATCTTTATTATGACCCGCCAGAACTAGCGATACAAGTGGTAGATGGTGGCGATGGTGTGTTTAATCAGGGAGATTATTTACTTTTTTATGCCACCAACACCGAAGGCTGGAGTGAAGAAAACGCAACCAACTTAAACCTTTATGCAGATCGCTCCTATTATTACCTAACCATTGACAGTCCCGGTGGTAAGCGCATGGAAACTTTAACGCAACCCACAGCAAATCCCTCTACAACTATCACTGAATACGATGATTATCAATTTTACGAAGTTGATGAGTCAAGTTTATCCTTAGTAGGAAGACGCTGGTTCGGAGATAGATTTGATGTGGAAACAGTTAGAACTTATGAATTTAATTTCCCTAATTTAATTGAAAATGTTCCAGCTGATTTAATAATTAGAGTTGGAGCTATATCTCCTGTGAGGTCATCTTTTTCTGTATCCATCAATGGAGAATCTCTTGGAACTAATCTTAATATACTTGAAGTAGGGGCTAACACCCCTTCTAGAGGAAGAAATTTGCAAACTCAAATCAATCCATCTTCAGATGATATTGAGATCCAGTTGACTTATAACAAAAATGGAAATCCTGGAGCTAGAGGTTTTTTAGACTTTATATCCTTAGAAGCTAAAAGAGCACTTGTCGGAGGCGAAAATCAATTTAAATTCAAGAATAATGAGGCAGTTACTCAAGCTGGTATTGGAGAATATATTATTCAAAATGCCTCACAAATCAATCAAGTGTGGGAAATTACTGATCCCATAAACCCACGGTTTGTTTCCAATTCTGATCAATCTGATCAATTTTCATTTAAAAGTCCGTTAGGAAGTAGACGTGAATATCAGGCGGTGACTTCAGCATACCTTCAGCCCAGGGTGGAATTGGGTAACACCCAGGTGGCAAGACAAAATATTAAAGGAAGTATTTTAACGAACACTCAAGGTCAATTTCAAGATTTGGATTATCTAATTGTTACTCAATCCGCTTTCATGTCTGCAGCTAACCGATTAGCACAATACCGAAGAGAAAATGATGGTTTAGTCGTAAAGACACTTGCGGTTGAAGATATTTATGAAGAATTTAATTCGGGAAAGCAGGATATTGGGGCAATCCGTAATCTGGTGAAGTATATTTACGATAATGCCTCATCTTCAGAAAATAGAATCAAATTTTTAGGAATTATTGGCGATGCTTCTGTCGACTATAAAAATAGATTACAAGGAAATACCAATATTGTTCCTACCTATCAAAGTCTGGGTAGTTTTTCTACAACAGTATCTTCATTTATGTCAGATGACTATTTTGTCATGGTAGACCCAGAAGAAGGGGATCTTTCTGAGGGTGGATTGATGGACCTTGCGGTAGGAAGACTATTAGCAGATTCTCCTCAAAGAGCAAATGCTGTGGTGGATAAAATTATAGCCTCAGAGCAACGAGAGGCCTATGCACAATGGCGAAATAATTTTATCCTGATCTCAGATGATGCCGATGATGCGAGTGATTTTGACCTTCAAGTCGATTTAGATAATTTAGGCGATGAAATCTCTGCCAATAAACCAACGGTTAATGTCAAAAAAATTCATTCTGATGCTTTTCAGCAAGTGGCTGGAGCTGGTGGGGATCGCTATCCGGAAGTGAACGAGTCCATTACCGATGCTATAGAAGTTGGTGCTTCTGTAGTGAATTATTTTGGTCATGGAGGTGAAGATGGGTTGGCTCAAGAACGAATAGTGACTCAAACGAATACTCAGGAATGGAGAAATCCCGACCGTTACAATTGTTTTGTAACTATTACCTGTGAATTCACCAAGTTTGATAATCCCTTAAGGATGACCGGCGGAGAGCTTACGCTTTGGAATGAAAATGGAGGTGCTTCCTCACTCGTTTCAACAACACGGGCCATTAGTGTATTTGCCGGAGTAGAATTCAATAATGTATTTGCTCCATTTCTTTTCGATTTCAATAATAATAATGAGACTATTGCACAGTCTGTTGCCAGAGCAAAAAGAAATATCACTGGTAATGGAAAACGGATTGTATTTTTTATTGGTGATCCAGCAATGCGTCTGCCTTTGCCTAAACCAAGGGTTCAGCTTACGAGTATCAATGATGAACCGTTGTCTCAGTTTACAGACACTTTGCAAGCTCTTGGAAAATATAAATTTAAAGGGCAGATTGTTGATGCCAATAACCAGAGACTTCAGAATTACAATGGAGAACTTTCTGCAGTGATTTTTGATAAAAGAATTGAAAGACAAACCTTAGGTAACGATGGTGCTCGATTAAACGGTCAACTGGCTATTTTAGATTTTACGACGCTAGGAGAAAATCTATTTAGAGGTCAAGCTAGCGTATCTCAAGGGGAATTCGAATTTGAATTTGTTTTACCCAAAGATACTCAATTACCAGTAGGGCAAGGAAGAGTAAACTTCTATTCCGCAAGGGCAGATGCGTTGGAAGAATACAGTGGATTTAATACTGATATTCTCATCGGAGGCCTAAATGAAAATGCCCCAGAAGACAATGAGGGTCCTCTGGTCAATTTATTCATGAATGATGAGAACTTTGTGAATGGCGGGGTCACTGATGATCAGCCGTTCTTGCTCGCTATACTAGAAGATGAAAATGGAATTAATACGGCTGGCGGAATTGGCCATGATATTGTGGCCATCTTGGATGGAGATGAATCAAACCCTATTGTGCTGAATGAATATTACGAAGCCGAACAGGATGACTTTACAAAAGGGAGAGTATTTTATAGATTAAGGGATCTTGAAGATGGAGAACACACACTTACGCTAAAGGCTTGGGATGTCTATAATAACTCTCAAACTCAGGATATCACCTTTGTGGTTGCTGGGAACGATGAATTAAAGATTACAAGAGTTCTTAATTATCCAAACCCCTTTATAGATTATACCGAATTTTGGTTTAATCATAATAGACCATTCGAGCCTCTGGAGGTTATGGTGCAGGTATTTACAGTATCTGGTAAATTGGTTTGGACTCAAAACCAAATCGCGAATACAAATGGGTTTTTATTTAGAGATATGACTTGGAATGGAAGAGATGATTTTGGAGATAAAATAGGAAAAGGAGTCTATGTCTACAAGCTTACTGTAAGATCCACAATAACTAACGATAAAGTAGAAAAATATGAAAAACTCGTCATTTTATAATTATCCTATATTTGCTAACTTAAATTTTAATATGAAGAAATTATTTTTATTTGTACTCGCTGTTTTTTGTCTAAGTCAGTCTGTTTTTTCTCAGGACGATCGGAGACCAATTACTACTGGTGTTCCGATTTTATTAATTGCCGCAGATGCAAGAGCCTCTGGAATGGGGGATATGGGGGTAGCAACTCGAGTTGATGCCTTTTCTCAGCAATGGAATGCCGCTAAGTATGCCTTTTCGGAAACTAAAACCGGAGTCGGATTATCTTATACTCCTTATTTGCGAGAACTTGTTAACGATATCAATCTTGCTAACCTGGTTTACTTCAATAGATTAAATGAAAGAAGTGCATTTGCAGGAAGTATAAGATACTTTTCTTTAGGTGAGGTCGAATTAAGAGAGACCGCAGATCAAGTCCCAAGGATAGCTTCACCTAATGAATTTGCTATAGATTTGAGTTATTCCCTTAGACTAAGCGAGCAGTTTTCGATGGCAGTTACAGGAAGGTTTATTAATTCTCAATTGAGAATTCCAACTGGTATCGCAGAAGCTAATGCTGCGAGTAGTTTTGGGGCGGATATTTCTATGTTTTATCGAAGTGAAGAGAAATTTTATAAAGACTTTAATGGCCGCTGGAGAGGTGGATTGGCTATAAGTAATATAGGTCCAAAAATAAAATACGATGACGCCGGTCAGGAGAATTTTTTACCCACCAATTTTAAAGCAGGAGCTGGATTCGATTTTATTTTAGATGCTTCCAATACCATTGGAGTTCATCTCGAATTTAATAAATTGTTAGTGCCAACTCCTCCAGCTTTTCAAACAGACGATAATGGAAATTTAACTCCAGAATCAAGACAAGCATTTTTGGACTATACCAGTCAAAACGAATTTGAAGGCATCTTTTCCTCATGGGGAGATGCGCCCGATGGCTTTTCTGAAGAACTTAGCGAAATTACGTGGGCATTGGGAGCAGAATATTGGTTTGAAGATAGTTTTGCGGCCAGACTGGGATATTTTAATGAATCAGAAGAAAAAGGATTTAGACAATTTGTTACTATGGGCTTAGGCTTTAAGTTCAATGCCATAAATATCGATGCTTCTTACTTATTTTCAACGACAACAGTTCAAAACCCTCTGGAAGGAACACTCAGGTTTGGGCTCACCTTTAATATTGGCGATAACACCTATATTGAATATTAACCCTATATTTGTATTCAACACCTAAAAAGTATCAATTGAAATTGATACTTTTTTTGTCTCTATGAAGTTCAAAGTATGATAGAAAAACAAATCAACAGTTCGGTCCAAATATTCGAATCTGTAGACGAATTGCCGAAAGATATTCAATCCTTAATGCATCAAGCCGTTGAGGCTAGAAATGGAGCTTATGCTCCCTATTCTAAATTTAAGGTAGGGGCTGCTCTAATTCTAGAAAATGGTGCAGTTGTCAAAGGGAATAATCAGGAGAATGCCTCTTACCCCTCTGGTTTGTGTGCAGAACGAACTGCGATATATGCTGCTGGAGCTAATTATCCGAATCAAAATATCAAAGCAATAGCTATAACAGCTACTTCAGAAAAGCATGATGTTTTAGAGCCCATAGCCCCATGTGGTGCCTGCAGGCAAGCCATTGCAGAATACGAGCAAAAGCAAGATCAGCCTATTGAGATCTATTTCACCGGAACCAAGGGCAAAGTCATTCACGTCAAGGCTCTTTTGGATATACTTCCTTTAGCCTTTGACAATAAGTTTCTTTAAAGTTAATACTCCCTAAAGTATTTTCAATTCTTTCATAAAGTATTACTTTTGTAAATCTATTTTAGAATCAAAAGCGATAAATCTAGCTGTACATGAAAAAAATAACGAAGAAGACTTATTTGAAATGGTATGAAGATATGCTGTTTTGGAGAAAGTTTGAAGATAAATTAGCTCAAGTCTATATACAACAGAAGGTTAGAGGGTTTTTACACCTCTATAACGGACAGGAGGCTATCTTAGCCGGTGCTTTGCATGTTATGGACTTGAAAAAGGACAAGATGATAACCGCTTATAGAAATCATGTACAACCCATTGGTATGGGAGTGGATCCTAAGCGAGTCATGGCAGAACTTTATGGAAAAGCCACAGGAACTTCACAGGGCCTAGGTGGTTCAATGCATATTTTTTCCAAAGAACATAGATTTTTTGGAGGTCATGGTATCGTAGGTGGTCAAATTCCTTTAGGTGCAGGTTTAGCTTTTGCTGATAAGTACTTCAATAATAATGCAGTGACTCTTTGTTTCCTTGGAGATGGGGCAGCAAGACAAGGTTCTCTTCACGAAACTCTTAATATGGCAACCAACTGGAATTTACCAGTTGTCTTTTGTGTAGAAAATAATGGTTATGCTATGGGAACCTCTGTAAAAAGGACTTCCAACCATGAAGATATCTGGAGACTTGGTTTGGGTTATGAAATGCCTTGTGGTCCAGTTGATGCGATGGATCCTACTAAAGTGGCTGAAGCCTTAGATGAAGCGATTTCCAGAGCTAGGTCTGGTAAAGGCCCTACTTTCTTAGATCTTAAAACTTATCGTTACAGAGGACACTCCATGAGTGATGCTCAAAAGTACAGAACTAAGGATGAGGTTGAGGAGTATCAAAAAATAGATCCTATTTCACAGGTTAAGAAAACGCTTCTCGATAAGAAATATGCGACTGAAGATGATATCAAAAAAATCGACAAGCGTGTAAAAGAAAAAGTAAGTGAATGCGAAAAATTTGCGGATGAGTCTGACTTTCCAGATAAGAATGTCATGTATGATGTTGTTTACGAACAAGAAGATTATCCTTTCATTTCTCACAAATTATAATTAGATGGCTGAAGTAGTAAATATGCCAAGATTGAGCGATACCATGGAAGAAGGGGTCGTCGCCAAATGGCTAAAACAAAAAGGAGATAAAGTAGAAGAAGGAGATATTCTAGCGGAGATCGAAACCGATAAAGCGACTATGGAGTTTGAATCTTTCCACGATGGCGTACTGCTTCATATTGGTGTTGAAGAAGGTGAAGGTGCTCCAGTGGATACTCTTTTGGCTATTATTGGTGAAGAAGGTGAAGACATAGATGAGCTCATAAAAAATGCAGATAGCGGAAATTCTTCAGACCAAAGTGATGAGGATTCAGAAGATTCAACTCAAGAAGAACCATCCGATGAGGGCTCTGATGATCATGAAGAAAACACAGACGGAGATGGTATACCTGAAGGTGTGGAAGTAGTTACCATGCCAAGGTTAAGTGATACCATGGAAGAAGGAACAGTTGCTACCTGGCTAAAGTCCGTTGGTGATGAGGTTGAAGAAGGAGAAATTCTGGCAGAAATCGAAACCGATAAAGCAACGATGGAATTTGAATCTTTCTATTCGGGTAAATTATTACATATTGGTATTGGCGAAGGGGAATCTGCTCCTGTAGATGACGTTTTGGCCATCATTGGTCCAGACGGTACCGATGTAGATAAGGTTCTTCAATCGATGAAGTCTGGAGGAGGTAAATCTTCTTCAAGCGATAAAGAAACGACTGAAGATCAAAACTCTTCAGATGATAAATCCAAATCTGAGCAATCAAGTTCTGCTGGTTCAACTTCAGAAGGACCTTCTGGTGACGAGGACGCAGATAATACCGATAGTGAAGGTCGTATTTTAGCCTCTCCATTGGCAAAGAAAATTGCTGAAGATAAAGGCATTGATCTTAAGAAAGTTAGTGGTTCTGGCGACAATGGTAGGATTGTGAAGAAGGATGTTGAGAACTTTAAGCCTTCAGAACAGCCTACTAAACAAGAAACTACAACTCCTCAGCCTGAAGCCAAAGATGAAAAGGTAGAGAAAGCCCCAGTAGAACAAGTGTATACTCCTGCAGGAGAAGAAGCCTTTGAGGATGTGAAAAATTCTCAAATGAGAAAAACAATAGCCAAGCGATTACTGGAATCTAAAAATTCTGCTCCTCATTACTACCTCAATATAGAGGTTGATATGGAAAATGCTATGGCTTCAAGAGCTCATATCAATGAGATGCCGGATGTGAAGGTGTCGTTTAACGATCTTGTTATTAAAGCATCTGCAATGGCTCTAAGAAAACATCCACAGGTTAATTCGTCTTGGGATGGTGAGTCTACGAAGATAGCTAAGCATATCCATGTTGGTGTAGCAGTTGCTGTAGAAGAAGGCCTGCTAGTTCCTGTTTTAGAATTTGCAGATCAACAGAGTTTAACTCAAATTGGAGGCAATGTTAAGAGCTTAGCAGGAAAAGCTAAAAATAAAAAATTGCAGCCTAACGAGATGGAAGGTAGCACTTTTACCGTTTCTAACTTAGGTATGTTTGGAATCACAGAGTTTACCAGTATCATTAATCAACCAAACTCTGCAATATTATCCGTAGGTACAATAGTAGAAAAACCAGTGGTTAAAAATGGTGAAATTGTGGTAGGGCACACCATGACATTAACGTTAGCCTGCGACCATAGAACGGTTGATGGAGCTACGGGTGCTAAGTTTTTACAAACATTAAAAACATATTTAGAGAATCCTGTAACTATGCTTGCATAGTCACTTTCAATATTAGAATTCAACTGCCTTTTTAGACCAATTATGGTTTCTTTAAAGGCAGTTTTTTATATATTCACTTTATGAAAAAAATACTATTCTTATTAAGCCTGGTTTCACTTTTATCCTTCTCTTGCAAAAACTCAGTGCAGGAAGAAAAAAAAGAAACAGTAGAACAATCTGTCGAAGTTAAATTGGATTACTCAGCCACCTCTGCTTTGAAATATCTTTCTTCAGATGAACTAAGCGGGAGAGACACTGGTAGTGAAGGCATCGAAAAGGCTGCTATTTTTATAGAAAAAGTTTTTAGAAAATTTGAGGTCAAGCCTTATTTTGAGAGTTATAGAGATTCATTTAAATTGAAAGAAGTTGATGGATACAATGTTGTTGGAGTTTTGAAATCTAAACAAGAGTCAAATTTAAAGCCGTTGCTTATTGGAGCTCACTTTGACCACATAGGTCACATCAAAGCGGTAGAGGGGGATAGTATTGCTAATGGTGCAAATGATAATGCTTCTGGAACAGTAGCTGTGTTGGAGTTGGCTAAATTTCTATCAGATAAGGATTTAAAAAGGGATGTGATATTCGCTCTGTTTTCCGCAGAAGAAAAGGGTTTGGTTGGTTCTAGACATTTGGCTAATAAAATGAAAAGTATGCAGGTAGAACCTTATATGGTTTTTAATATCGAAATGCTTGGCGTTCAGATGGTCGATAAAGACTATAGAGCTTATGTCACAGGTTATGAAATGTCTAATTTCACCGAAGAATTCAACAAATCATACGATAATCAATTCTTAGGCTTTTTACCACAAGCCAAAGAATATGGTTTGTTCAAACGAAGTGATAATTATCCATTTTACGAGGTCTTTGAAATCCCTTCTCACACGATTTGTACCTTCGATTTTACCAATTATGAGTATTATCACCACGTCAATGATGAGTTTGAAGAACTTGAGGTCGAAGCTTTTGTAAAACTGGTCGATGATTTAAAACCCGGAGTACTGGACCTGGCCAATTCAGATGAAAACAAAATAATCTTAAATTAATGCCACAAACTATTGTCATCACTGGAACAAGCCGAGGAATTGGTTTTGAGCTAGTCAAATTATTTGCTGACGAAGGACATATTATATTTGCCCTGTCCAGAAACGAAAAGCCAGTCAAAGAACTCAATCTAAAAAATGTCTTTGCATATTCCTGTGATCTAGGGAATTCAAAAGAAGTATCTACTACGGTTGAGCTTATTAAATCTAAAGCTAAAAAAATTGATGTTTTAATCAATAATGCAGGTCAGTTTTTGAAGCAAGATTTTAAAAACACTCATCTTGAAGACGTAAAGAAGGTTTATGATACTAATGTGTTTTCGGTTTTTGACCTTACTCATCAGCTATTACCTCTTTTAAAAGACACTTCACATGTTGTGACTGTAAGCAGTATGGGTGGTGTGCAAGGCAGTATGAAATTTCCAGGACTTGCCGCTTATAGCTCAAGCAAAGCTGCTGTCATAACACTTACAGAACTCCTTGCAGAAGAGTTTAAAGATGCAGGTCCATCCTTTAATGTTCTGGCTCTTGGAGCAGTACAAACTGAAATGCTCGAAGAAGCTTTTCCAGGCCTGGAGGCGCCAATCTCTGCTTTTGAAATGGCATCTTATATCAAAAACTTTTCACTGACGGGACACCGATTTTATAATGGAAAACTACTTCAGGTATCGAATTCTACGCCCTGATTTTTGATGAAACAAACCCTTCAACGATATCTGCCAGTGCGAGCTGTTGTCCCAGTGATGGGGATGATAAAAGCCTATCAGATCCAATTGAAGATTGTGAGTCAAAGGCAAACCAAACATGGAGATTATAGAATGAAGGCTGAAGGACACCATCAGATTTCTATCAACTCTAACCTTAATAAATATAGATTTTTAATCACAACAGTTCACGAAGTTGCACATCTGGTAGCTTTCAAAACCTTTGGATTTTCAATTTTGCCACATGGCAAAGAATGGAAGCATACCTTTCAAAAATTGATGTTACCATTTTTAAACCCTGAGATTTTTCCTTCAGATTTATTGCCAGAGCTAGCGAGACATTTCAAAAATCCTACTGCAAGTAGTGATACAGATGCGCGTCTTTCTGTGGCACTAAAGCAATACGATCTCCCCAACGAGAAAAATTTTATCTTTGAAATTCCTCATGGTAGTATTTTTCAAATTCAAAACGGTAGAAAATTTAAGAAGGGAAAAAGAATTCGAAAACGCTATGAATGCCAGGAACTATCAACCGGAAAAATTTATGTATTTCAACCCAATGCTGAAGTTGACCTTTTAAAATAAAGAATGTATGAAAGATAATTACGCTGTAATAATGGCTGGAGGAGTAGGGTCAAGGTTTTGGCCTGTGAGCAAAACTGCTTTCCCCAAGCAGTTTCACGATATGTTGGGGACAGGAAAATCTTTGTTACAGCAAACCTTCTCACGATTAGCTAAGTTTGTTCCCCAAGATCAAATTTTGATTTTGACCAATGCAGAGTATGTAGATCTAGTTAATCAGCAACTTCCAACTCTAGCTGAAAATAGAGTAATTGCAGAACCAGCTATGAGAAATACAGCACCTTGTATTTTGCTATCTGCTTTTAAGATCAACAAGGAAAATCCAAATGCTAAAATGATTGTGGCACCAAGCGATCATTGGATAGAAGATGAAGCTGCTTTCGAGAAAGATGTACTTAACGCATTCGAGGCCTGTGATTCTCAAAATGTGTTGATGACTTTAGGCATTAAGCCTACGTTTCCAAACACAGGTTATGGCTATATTAAGTTTGATAATAAAGATCAATCCAAATCCAAAACCGTACAGACTTTTACAGAAAAACCAGACTATCCAACGGCTCAATCTTTTTTGAAATCTGGAAATTACCTTTGGAATGCTGGAATATTTGTTTGGAAAACTTCTTTTATTATTGATCAATTTAAAATCTATCTTCCGGATATGTTCTCTGTCTTTGAATCCCATCTAGACGAATTGAATACTCCACAGGAAAAGTTATTTCTTGAAAACTACTATCCAAAGTTTGAGAACATTTCAATCGATTATGGCATATTAGAGAAAGCAAAAGATGTAGGAGTTATTGAAGCAAATTTTGATTGGAGTGATCTTGGGACCTGGGGAGCTTTGCATTCTCAGTTACCTAAGGATGAAGACAATAATGTGAGTGTGAACGCTCGTTCTATATTTATAGATACATCTAATACGATTCTTAGAACTTCAAAAGATAAAATAGCCGTCATAAAAGGACTCGAAGATTTTATAGTAGTTGAAGATAAAAATAGCATTGTGATTTTACCAAAAAAAGATGAACAAGAAATCAAATCTATCCGTAACTTAGTCATGGATAAATTTGGTAAAACAAACGGTTAATATGGCTGATATTCCTCAGAATCAGAATAATGGAGAGACCAATTCGGAGTCCTCAGAACACGTAAAAAGCAGTCTTAAAGAATCGTTTAGTAGTATTAAAACCTTCTTGTACGAATTACTCGATATCACCCACGATACCGATAGAGAGGCTACCATGGAAGCTATCCTAAAAGATATTCCCTTCAAGGGGCATAATGCCTGGATTTTGATATTCTCTATTATTGTAGCTTCTGTTGGATTAAATGTGAGTAGTACAGCGGTGGTCATTGGAGCTATGCTTATTTCGCCACTTATGGGGCCAATTGTGGGTCTTGGGTTTTCGGTCGCTATTAATGATGTGGATACGCTTAGACGATCACTTATCAATCTTGGAGTGATGGTAGGGCTTAGTTTGGTAACTGCATTTTTATATTTTCAATTGTCACCTTTGACTCAATTAACACCAGAGTTAGAAGCCAGGACTTATCCAACTATTCTCGATGTGCTGGTTGCTATTTTTGGAGGATTGGCCCTCATTATTGCTAAAGCCAAAAAGGGAACAATTATTACTGTAATCTCTGGAGTAGCAATTGCAACAGCCTTAATGCCTCCACTTTGTACAGCAGGTTATGGCTTAGCCGTCTGGGAAATGAGTATTTTTGGTGGAGCTATGTATTTATTTACGATCAACACTATATTTATAGCACTTTCCACTTTTGTGGTCTCTAAACTGCTTAGGTTCCCATTAGTCAAATATGCCAATTCTTTAAGAAGAAAACGAATAGCTCAAATCGCTTCTTCTATTGCAATTATCGTAATGATTCCCAGTGTTTACTTGTTTTATAATCTTTTAAAAGAATCTTATTTTACAAATGATGCCAATAAATTTGTACAGGAAGAACTGATGAACTACAAACAGTCATTTTTGCAAAAAAATTCAACCGTCATTTCTTATAACTCAGGATTGGAGCCAACGATTGAGGCCTCCTTTCTAGGTAAGGAGATCCCCAAGGAAGTGATTACCTTATGGAAGGATAAAATGAAAAACTATCCCTATTTGGAAGATACTGAATTGAAAGTCCTTCAAAATGAAAACTCTGAAAACTTTGATCAGCTTAAGTACATGGTAGAATTAAAGAAAAGGGATTCCCTGGAACTCGTTGCTTCTAAATCTGAAATTGAAGAGTTGCGCTACGAATTGAGAAACATGCAAAAAAGTAACCGAATTGTAAAATTTGACCAGTTGGCACAGGAAATACAACTGAATTACGAAAATATTTCAGAAGTGAGTTTTGCTGATGTGATCAAGTCAAATTTTGAAAATTTGGACACCATACCTACTTTTAGTATCAAATGGGAGTCTGAAATTGATGCTGAAAAAAAGGGAGAAAAACTAAATAAACTTAAAGCTTGGCTTAGTTATAAGTTAAATCTCGACAATATAGAGGTTCAGTCCATCAATTAAAGTCCTTCTTTTTGGGCTATTCTTACCTTTTGGAATAGATTAGACGCATAAACAAAATCAGTGACCTGTTTATTGTCGGTTTTGTAAATATTGTCTTTACTACCCTGCCAGGCTTTCACTCCATTCTCCAGATAAACTATATTTTCACCAATCTCGAAAACTGAATTCATATCGTGAGTATTAATCACCGTTGTAATGTCATTCTCTCTTGTTATTTCTTGAATCAGATTATCGATGACTGCCGCTGTTCTGGGGTCTAATCCTGAATTTGGCTCATCACAAAAGAGATACCTGGGTTTATTAACGATAGCTCGAGCAATTGAAACTCTTTTTTGCATCCCACCACTGATTTCTGAAGGAAACTTAGTATTAGTGTTCACTAGATTTACTCGATCCAGTACTTCCTCCACTCGATTTTTCATTTCTGCCCTGCCCATTTTGGTCAGCATTTTGAGAGGAAACATGACATTTTCTTCAACAGTCATTGAATCAAAGAGAGCTCCTCCCTGAAAAACCATCCCCATTTGGGTGCTCAATTCTCGTTTCTCGTCTTTAGAAAAATTCTGGTAGACCTTTTCATTATACTCTATAGTTCCAGAGTCTGGAATGAAAAGTCCAAGAAGGCATTTTAAAAACACGGTTTTTCCAGAACCAGACTGTCCTATAATTAAGTTGGTCTTTCCTTTTTCAAACTCGGTGTTGACTCCTTTTAACACTTCTAAGTCATCAAATGATTTCCTTAAATCTCTTACTTTTATCATACTAGCTTAGTAATAATTGGGTAATGAAATAATTCATGAATATAATGATAACACTAGTCCACACAAAGGAAGTAGTCGCCGCATGACCGACCTCTAGAGATCCACCTCTCATATAGTAACCATGAAAAGAAGGCACCGTGGCGAGAATAAAAGCAAATATGAAACTTTTCAAAAAGGCGTAAAACACTTGAAAAGGAATAAAATCTTCCTGCAAGCCGGCCAAAAACTGATCTGCATTTAAGAATCCTCCATATACTCCTGCAAAATAAGCGCCAATGATACCAACAAACATCGAAATGGCGATGACAAATGGAAACATGCACATGGCAATGATTTTTGGGAATACCAGGTAATTGAGCGAATTGATCCCCATAACTTCCAGGGCGTCGATTTGTTCTGAAACTCGCATGGTACCAATACTGGAAGTGATATAAGATCCTACTTTACCAGCCATGATAATAGAAACAAAAGTTGGCGCAAACTCCAGGATGATAGATTGTCTGGCAGCAAATCCTATTAATGATTTTGGAACGAAGGGATTAGAAAAATTTAGAGCAGTCTGAATAGCAATAACAGCACCGATGAAAAAAGAAATGAAAACCACAATTCCCAATGAACTTATGATAAGATCATCAATTTCCTGTAAGATGAGCCTTCTCAATTCAGAAGATTTGGTCATTCTTTTGAATGTCTCATAGATCATTATAAAGTATTGACCAATACTCTTTATGTAATTCGATATCATCTGAAATCAATCATTTTAGATTCTGGATAAAAATAGAATAAAAACTCGAGGATATGATTTAACTGAAGCATAAACTTAAAACAATCCTGACGTCTTATCTTTGAAAAAAAATATAGAAAATGACTCAATTCAGATTACTGATTTTATTTGTTCTAGCTTTCCAAATTCAACTTGTTGCTCAAAATAATTCGAGTTCTACAAAGTTGGTGGTTGGCGTTGTGGTAGATCAAATGCGATTTGACTACCTCACCAAATTCGAAAAGCATTATTCCCAAGATGGATTTAAACGACTCAAAAGAGAAGGTTTCGAAGCAAAAAACTTCCATTTCGATTATGTGCCTACCTACACAGGTCCTGGTCACGCTTCTATTTTTACAGGAACCAGCCCAATGAATCATGGGATTATTGCTAATAATTGGTACGATAAATTTTCAAAAAGCAGCGTGTATTGTGCCTCAGACTCATCGGTTACCGGTTTGGGAGTTAAGGCAGATAATCGTGATGGTAAAATGTCTCCACACCGCATGTTAACGACTAGTTTTGCAGATCAAAACAGACTTCATACCCAGTTCAAAGGCAAAACCATTGGCGTTTCCATAAAAGACAGAGGATCGATTCTCCCTGCCGGTCACACCGCCAATGCTGCTTACTGGTTTGCCGGAGGAGACCTTGGGCATTTCATAAGCTCAGATTATTATATGGAAGACCTTCCAAAATGGGTTAAAAAATTTAATTCTTCCAAAACGGTTAAGCGCTATTTGAAAGAATGGGATACTTATAAGCCTATAGATACTTACATTGAAAGTGGCTCAGACTTGAATAATTATGAGAATGGATTTAAGGGTAAAGATGAAGCATCTTTTCCTTACAATTTAAAGAAATTAGCCAATGAGAATAGAAATTACAGCATTTTGAGAGCAACTCCTTATGGTAACGATTTACTCTTAGATTTTGCGAAAGAAGCTATTCTCAATGAAGAATTAGGTCAGGATGAGTACACAGACGTCTTGACGCTAAGCTTTTCCAGTACAGACTATGTGGGACATAATTTTGGGGTCAATTCGAAAGAAATACAAGATACGTACGTGCGTCTGGACCAAAATATTGCAGACCTCTTGCAATTTCTAGATAAGGAAGTTGGCAAAGGGAATTACACACTTTTCTTAACTGCAGATCATGGAGCGGTTCACGTGCCACAGTTCTTGAAGGATATTAAAATTCCTGCGGGTTATTTTGAAATCGATAAAATGAGGTCTGCATTGGAAGAGCACTTATCTTCAAAACTCGGTCTTGAAAATTGCATTGAAAAGATTTACAATCAACAGATTTTTTTAGATTACTCCAAATTTGCTTCTTACGCTGAATTTGTTTCAGCTCAAAATGAAATTAAACACTTTTTACTTCAATACAAGCATATCGATAAGGCATACACCAGAGAAACTTTGGAGAATACAGCATTTTCTGGAACTTCAGGAGAGTTAGTCATGAGAGGTTTTCATTTGAAGCGAAGTGGTGATGTCGTTTATATTCCAGATAATTCTTTTATATCTTATTCTAAGAAAGGTTCTACTCATGGTAGTGGTAATAATTATGATACTCAAGCTCCCTTGCTAATGTTTGGAAATGGAATAACTCCAGGGGTAACTTATTCTAGGTATCATATACCAGATATTGCGACTACTATTTCTGCACTTTTAGGAATCGAAAAACCTAACGGAGCATCGGGTACTGTTATTTCTGAAGTCTTAAAGTAAGCGTTTCTTAATCTTACTCCACCGATAAGATCTTATAAAAGCACCTTCCTCTTTAGTAACGAGGAAGGTGTTTTGTTTTAGATCTTTTGGTGCATTTACAAAAGCTCTCATAGCTTTCATAAAAAATCCAAAATCAGCTTTATTTTTTGCCATTTTAATGCAGGTTAATAAGGCCAAAGCATAAGAATATCGCATCCTAAACAAAGAAATTCCAAATAAAGCAGGTAGATCTTTCTTATAATTCTGCCCAGTGGGTTTAAGATGTTTTACCAGCAAAGAAGAATCTGTTTGAACCTCCCAACCCCGAAACCTGGCCTTCATCTCATCGATAGTATCCCAGCCCATTGCAGGAATTAATCCACCAATATCAGTAAAACACTGTTTTCGATAAGCTTTTAATGCGCCTCTGAGATGATCAGCATTAGTTAATTGTTCAATGATCCAGGCATCTTCTTTAAGTATGGTACAAAACCCTCCGTATAAGCCTAGATTAGAATTTTCACTAAAAGCCTGGACCAGGCTTTCTAGGTAATCATCTGGGAAGATCAAATCCGCATCAAACTTACAAAGGATATCAAATTCAGAGTTGAGGTGTTTTAAACCGTAGTTAAAAGCATCCACAATTTTACTCCCTGGTTGATGGCTATGACTTTCATCTTTAGAGACTAAATTTAAATGATTATTCGTTTGACAAAGGAATTCAACAATAGATTTCGTGTTATCGGTAGAGCCGTCATCTACCACCAAAATTTCTGAGGCCTGATAAGACTGATTAAATAACGATGTTAAGCAGCTTTTTATATGCTCATCCTCGTTATACGCAGGTATGATGATGGCTATTTTCAAGATTATGATTTTCTTTTACAGAAGACAAGATAATACCTTGGTGTAAATAGTCTTAGGATAGGTCTTATACCTATCTTCTTCACTGGATGTGTAAAGCTTTTGGAGTCGATAATTTCCCAGCCTGCTTTATCCAATAGCCAGTCAAACTGCCATTGTTCAAATTCATGATAGTGTCTGTCCCAGGGGTCTGTCTTACTTTTATAAGCTCTGGCAAACCAAAGCTTAAGCGGAACACTGGCAAAAAGATAATTTCCTGGTAAGCTTTTCATTACCTCCAAAGGAGAAAGAAGGTGCTCAAAAATTTCAAAAGCCGTGGAAATATTTGCAGTTGATTTTTCTAGCTGTTTCCTGTCTTCATCTAAGTCTTGCCCAAAGGTATTTTCTACTGAGTATCCTTCAGAAACTAAAAGTTCTGAGAATGGATTTTTTACTCCCAGATCCAAAATCTCTTGAGGAGGTGGGATATGTGTTTTTAAAAATTCAAGAGTGATTTTAAATCGTTTCTCTGGATATGTGTTTTCGTACATGCTTGTCTATATTTCGTAGACAATCGCATTGATGTTCATGCCTGCGCCTACACTGGCAAACATAATAGTATCTCCTGTCTTTAATTCATCGTGCTTAAAATCTCCTTTAAGAAACATATCATATAAGGTTGGAATTGTAGCCACACTACTATTTCCAAGTTTATTGATATTCATTGGCATAATGTCCTTTGGCATAGCCAAATCATGAAGTTTATAGAAGCGCTGCACTATGGCTTCGTCCATTTTTTCATTGGCCTGATGAATAAAGATTTTCTTAAGGTCTTTGATAGATTTTCCACTTTCTTCCAGGCAGGCTTTCATTGCTTCAGGAACTTTCGATAGTGCGAAGTTGTAAATTTTCCTTCCGTACATTTTAATGTAAGCTCTGTCATCTGGACGTTTTTGGGAAAAAGATTTATCAAAATAAATATAATTCGCTTCCGATTTGGTGTAAGTTGCAGTTTTATGGGAAAGAATACCGCCTTTTCCTTCGCTCAGTTCAAAAATCGTAGCACCAGCTCCATCGGCATAAATCATGCTATCCCTGTCATTAGGATCTACAACTCGAGATAAGGTTTCTGCTCCAATGATAAGGCAACGTTTGGCCATTCCTGCTTTCATAAAAGCTAAGGAGTGGATACAGCCTTCAATCCAGCCCGGGCATCCAAAAAGTAAATCATAGGCTACACATCCTGGATTATCAATCTGAAGCTTTTCTTTTACCCTAGAGGCAAGACTTGGTACCGTGTCTGCTTGCTGTTTATCGTGTCCAACATCACCAAAGTTATGAGCAACAATGATATAATCTAGAGTTTCAGGGTCAAGACTCGCATCTTCAATCGCTTTTTCTGCAGCAAAGCTAGCAATATCTGAAGTGTTGAGGTTACTTTCAACATATCTTCTTTCTTCAATACCGGTAATAGCCTTAAACTTTTTGATTATGACTTCTGGTTCTGCATCAAAAGCAGTTTCATCTTGATTGAAGAATTTATTTTTTAAAAAATCTTCATTTTTCTTAATCATCTCTGGGATATAGCTTCCCACTCCAACGATTTTTATAGCATCCATGAACTTTATTAATTTAATGCAAGGTACAGTTAATGTGATTAAATCTTAAACCGAACGTCAAAATTAATAGATTTTAAAGCATTGGTAAAGAGATTCTGAAATTGAATTAGATAAGATTCAAATTATAGTTGGTTTTTTCATACAAATACTCCATTCTGTAGGTGTTTATAATAGATAGTCTTTTTTGGTAAATATTGATTATAATTAAATAGATGGAAGCTATAGAAATAGTCGTTGCAAAAGCTAAAAGAATATTTGAAAAAGCTAAAGAAGAGGTTATAAATTGAAGATTAACAGCTAATGCTAATGGTGCATAAATCGCTGGGAATAGTATAGAATTATTTGACAATAACATCTCATCAAGATAATAGTGCTTATTTTTTTCTTTCAATTCCTTGATACGTTTATGTAAAGGTATCAGATATATGAATCCAGAGAGCAATATGATTAAAAGTACTCCAGCGAAAATAAATGGATTTACTTCAAAAAACTTAAGTAAGAGGTAATTCGCAGTAAAAATTAAGCTAAAGAAGATCCAGAATGTCAATCTTGATATTTGTGATTTGACCCTTCTCAACACTATTTTGTAAAAGTGTTTCCTCATCTCTTTCATATATTTTTCAGAAACATTTGAGAATCCCATAACGCCATATGTGCCATAAGTTTTATTTAAAGCATCATCAAATGAAATGCTATCATCCATTTCCATCTGTTTTACAATATTATCTTCAAGGTCTTTAGCTATGAGAAGTCTAATGTCGTGATAATCTACATATTTCGATTTAATAAATTCAAAAAGTTGCTCCCTTTCCTCTTGAGATAAAGTCATTATAAACCAGGTTTATGTTTTCCTCATAAAAATAGCCTCAAATTTTAAACTTGAGGCTATTTTAGGTATTAAATTCTAAATCTATTTAGATGTAGGCTTCTATTGGCGCGCAGGTACAGGTTAGATTCCGGTCGCCAAAAGCTTCATCCACTCTACGTGTGGTAGGCCAGAACTTATTTTCGGCTACAAATGGCAGTGGGAAAGCAGCTACTTGTCTGCTATAATCAAACTCCCAATCTTCTGCGGTGAGCATAGAAATGGTATGAGGTGCATTTTTAAGCACATTGTCTGGATTATTCTTATCGCAGGTTTCTATCTCTTTCTTGATAGAAATCATCGCATCACAAAACCTGTCCAATTCTGCCTTACTCTCACTTTCAGTTGGTTCAATCATCATCGTACCAGCTACTGGGAATGATACAGTAGGCGAGTGGAAGCCATAATCGATAAGTCTCTTAGCAATGTCTTTCACTTCGATACCGAACTCCTTGAAGTCTCTACAGTCAATAATCATTTCGTGAGCTGCTCTTCCTTTTTCTCCAGAATATAAGGTTTTGTAGTGATCTTTCAACCTGGCCTGAATATAATTAGCATTCAAAATTGCATATTCCGTAGATTTTCTCAAGCCTTCTTCACCAAGCATTCTGATGTAGGCATAAGAAATCAAACATACAAATGCAGATCCAAAAGGCGCTGCAGAGATGGATGATATGGCATGAGATCCTCCAGTTTCAATTAATGGGTTGTTGGGTAAGAATGGCGCTAGCTGTTTAGCAACACATATTGGTCCAACTCCAGGTCCGCCGCCCCCATGAGGAATAGCGAATGTTTTGTGTAAATTGAGGTGGCATACATCCGCCCCAATTCTTCCTGGACTGGTTAGTCCAACCTGAGCATTCATATTGGCTCCATCCATGTAAACCTGCCCACCATGTTCATGAATAAGGGCTGTAATTTTTCTAATATCAGATTCAAAAACACCATGAGTAGAAGGATAGGTCACCATCAGTGCAGCTAAATTCTCACTGTGTTTTTCTGCTTTTTCTTGTAAATCTTCAATATCTATATTTCCTTTATCCGTGGCTTTTACAACCACCACTTTCATTCCCGCCATCACTGCACTTGCAGGATTAGTCCCATGGGCAGAAGAAGGCACTAAGCAAATATTTCTGTGAGATTCATTTCTGGAATTGTGATATGCTCTTATCACCATAAGACCTGCATATTCTCCTTGAGCACCAGAGTTTGGTTGTAAAGAGGTAGCAGAAAAGCCTGTAATTTCAGTTAAATAATCTTCCAGCTGTTTAAGCATTTCCTGATACCCGTTGGCCTGTTCTTTAGGAACAAAGGGATGAATATTACCCCATTGTGGATTGGATAATGGTAACATCTCTGAAGCTGCGTTCAATTTCATGGTGCAGGACCCCAAAGAAATCATAGAATGATTTAGTGCCAAATCTTTTCGTTCCAGCCTTTTGATGTAACGCATCAATTCAGTTTCAGAATGGTAACTATTGAACACATCATGAGTCATGTAGTCTTTCTTTCTATTCAGCTCAGATTGTTCAATAATTCCCTGGTCTCTTTCTTCTATAGCATCAACTTTATTTCCGGTAAGAGACTGAAAGATTTCTAAAATAGTGTTCAAATCTTCATTGGAAGTGGTTTCATTGATAGAGATGCATACACTTTCCGAATCTGGATAAAAGAAATTGATGCCTTTTTCTTCAGAAAGCGTTTTTACTTTTTTGGCGTCAGCTTTTATGTGAAGTGTGTCGAAGTATAATTCGTTCACTTGGTATATACCTAATTGCTCAAGTTTATCGGCTAAGCTTACAGCTCCAGTATGAATTTTATTTGCTATAAATTTTAGTCCTTTAGGACCATGGTACACTGCATACATTCCTGCCATTACAGCAAGAAGAACTTGTGCCGTACAGATGTTGGAAGTAGCTTTATCCCTTTTAATATGCTGCTCACGAGTTTGAAGTGCCATTCTTAAAGAAGGATTGCCATCCATATCTTTTGTTACACCTATGATACGCCCTGGAATATTTCTTTTATAAGCTTCTTTAGTAGCAAAATAGGCTGCATGAGGACCACCGTAGCCTAAAGGTATTCCAAAACGTTGAGTCGTACCTACGACAACATCAACATCCCAGTTGCCTGGAGCCTCCAATAAGACCAGACTCATTAAATCAGCTGCTACTGCTACTTTAATATCATTAGATTTTGCTTTTTTCGAAAAGTCTTCAAGGTCCTGTATCTCTCCGTGTTTTCCAGTATACTGTACCAGTGCGCCGAAAAAATCATCATTGAAATCAATTTCTTCATACTTTCCGACTATGAGCTCAATACCTAAAGGTTCGGCTCTAGTTTCAAGTAAAGCCAGGGTTTGAGGGAATACACTTTCTCCTACAAAAAACTTCACTGCATTATTCTTTTTTTGGTCTCTGGATCGGACAGCAAATAATAAGTTCATCGCTTCTGCTGCTGAGGTCGATTCGTCTAGTAAAGAAGCGTTGGCAAGTTCCATACCCGTCAAGTCAGACACCATAGTCTGGAAATTGAGCAAAGCTTCAAGTCTGCCCTGAGCTATTTCTGCCTGGTAAGGAGTGTATGCGGTATACCATCCTGGATTTTCTAAAATATTTCTTTGGATCACCGCAGGAAGAATGGCTTCATGATACCCTAAGCCTATGTAAGATTTGAAAACCTTATTTTTCATAGATAAAGCCTGTATGTGATTTGAAAATTCAAACTCAGTTAGAGGCTCTGGTAAATTTAATTTGTTCTCTAACTTGATATCATCTGGTATAGTCTCATAAATCAACTGTCCTAAAGACTCTACGCCAACGTTTTCAAGCATTTCTGTAACGCTCTCCCCACGAGGACCAATATGTCTAGATGCAAATGATTGTGTATCCATTGAAGATTTTTTAAAAATTTGCTTACAAAAATACATTATTTATAATGAAACAATAGTTAAAGATGTATGGACTATCGTTAACTTTCTGAGAAAAAGAGTATGTAGAATAAAACTCTATTTTTGTCGATGTGAAATTACTATCGAAAATTTTAAGATTTTACATCAACTCAAGTATTCACGTGGCTTTAGCTGTAGTCTCCTTCGCGTGCATTACTTACATGGATTTTGATATTTACATAGAATCTAACATTTTAATTTTCGTTTTTTTCTCAACCATAGTTGCCTACACCTTCGTGAAGTACATTCCTTGGATTGTGACAAATATATCAACACTGGCAACCAGCCTAAAATCCATTTTTATTTTGGCCCTGATCTCGATTGTACCTTTAATAATTTCTTTTTCTCAGCTTGACATTGCAAGTATGATGCTTGTTGGTGTACTTGGAATATTTACCTTATTATACGTACTTCCTTTTTTGCCAAAAGCCAAAAATCTGCGGGATGTGAGTGGTCTCAAAATTTTCATCATCGCTTTGGTCTGGTCTGGAGCCACTGTCGTACTGCCTCTTTTTTCTTCTGAAATTGCCCCAAGCTGGTTTGAAGCTGACACCTTATATTATATTTCAAGTCGTTTTTGTTTTGTTATCGCGCTAATTATTCCATTTGAAATAAGGGATCTAAAGCTAGACAGCATATACTTGAAGACTTTTCCTCAAATATTAGGAATCAAGAAAACAAAAGCGATGGGCTGCAGCTTAGTTTTAGTATCTGCGCTTTTACTTTATAATAGTATCGATTCCTATTCTTATATATGGATACATATAGTATTAGTTTATCTCATCTTAGGCTCTAGAAAACAAAACGCTTTTTATTTTACGGCTTTATGGGTTGAGTCAGTTCCTATCTTATGGATGTTGCTTAAATATCTTTCCATATAAAGAGAAGTGTCTCAGAGACTTAAAATAAATCTGTGATTCTTTTTAAAAAAACCTTCAATTTTTTTGGTTGGTAAGTGGAATTAGTTGTAGTTTTGCACCCCGCTAATTGAGGTATTGAAGTAAGGTTAACGAAGAGATAAGATAGGGGTAATCTTTATTTTATTTTGCTTAAAAAGGGTTGTGAGATTCCTAGAAAGGTGTTAGTTTTGCGGTCCTGTTTTAGAGAGACAGACGTTCTTAAAAAAAAGTTTTAATTTTTCTCAAAATTACCACTTGTTATATCAAAAATAAGTTTTAGTTTTGCATCCGCTTAGCGAGAGCGGTACGAGTTTAAGGGTCTTTGGTTAGATGTTAAACGACAAGAATAAAAGTTCATTGACATATTGAATTGACAATTATAAGTAGGAATACTTATAGAATTAGAAACATTAAAAAGATTAGACTAATTGTAGAAGATTAGAGTTAATTCCTGAGAAGACAATTTTAGAATTGAATTCATTTAGACGTTAAGATATATAAGATTTAACGATGAAGAGTTTGATCCTGGCTCAGGATGAACGCTAGCGGCAGGCCTAACACATGCAAGTCGAGGGGTAACGAGAGTGCT
>NZ_KB905343.1:0-4793 GCF_000378765.1 Psychroflexus tropicus DSM 15496
CCGATAGGCGACAACACTGGTATAGACCATATCTTTAAAAACCCTGCAACAGGAGAATACGTGATAGTAGAAAGTAAATTTCATGGAACGGGTGGTTTAGCTCCTGCCGATCCAAGTACAGGTTTAGCTAGACAGATGAGTGATGAATGGATTAGAGGTACAAATCCAGATATTTTAGATTCAAAAAATAGACTATTTAAGGCTTTAGGTGATGATGCTATTTTATATAATCAAGTTGTTAATAATTATCAACGTGTCATTGGATACATTCAAGCTAATAGTATAATAAATTACAAATACGTATCACCAGATGGTATTGAGATAAACACCGTTTTCAATAATTTATTTCAAATATGAAAAATATAAAAAATGTTGACTTTTACGAAAAAGTAATCTATAGGTATGAAGAACATTTGAAGTTAACTGAGGAAAAAATAACAAATTTTCCACCAGAAGAAGAATGGGAAACTAGACCTCATAAAATGAGTTCTGAATATCGTTTGCAACAAATAAAGCTTGTTACTTTCACAGCAAGATTACAAATTATAATAGCTTCCTATTCCAAAGGAGACGATAAAAACAGTTTACGCAATCAATTTTCTGAAGCGGTTAAGGTGATGCAAGAAGTTTGGGATAAACGTGTGGTTAAAATGCATATGGGGAAGGCTCAAAAGGAAATTGATGTCTATTATATAGGTCCTACTTTTTATATGCGTTGGATGTTATCTTTAGGGGTTTTATTGGAGGTTCCAGATGATGAGTTTCAAATTTTAATCGATTTGGTTAAGCGAGATCATATTAAAGATGCCTTATATGATATTTGTATAAAAACGAAAATTGAAGATTGGCAAATATCTGATATGGTAAGACCGCTTAGTCCAAAAAATAAAATTATCGATATCATCAATGAAGATGATAAAATAATTTGTGAAAAGCTTACAAAAAACTATTTAGGGAAGCATTGGTTTAAGACCTTTAAAAATTGGGGTGGTTGGCAAACCACCGATGTTTCTGGATTAGATGTTAACTCAGACTTTGTAGGTTTTTGGGCTTTTGAAGTGGCTGCCGTAGTCAAAATAAAAGGATTAGACGATAGCAGTTTTAAGGATAATCGCTTTTATCCAGACCGTTTAGTGTAACCAACATAGAAACATCGCCTAGCTTATTGCCGGTGTTTCTTTTACTTTTAGCGAAATTTGTACCGATATAGATTTTGTTGAGAAAGGCTATGAAGTAGTACATGTAAATCGACACACGACCATAGACCCGATAGGGGACAACACAGGTATAGACCATATATTTAAAAACCCTGTCACTGGTGAATACGTGATAGTAGAAAGCAAATTTCATGGTACAGGTGGATTAACAACATTGCCAAATGGAATAAGACAAATGAGCGATGAGTGGATTTCTAATGGTTTAGAAAATAATACGGATAGATTATGGAAATCAGTTGGTGGTGAAATGTCGTTATATAATGATATAACAGATAATGGTTTTGAACGCGTAGTAGGTTATATACAGTCAAACGGTACAATAAATTATAAATATGTTGGTGCAAATGGTTATGAAATAAACACAGTTTTTAATAATTAATACTTTATGAAGAATGTAAAAGACAATGCTTTCTATGAAAAAATTATTGAAAAATATTTAGATTTAGTTCATAGGAGAGAGTTTGAAATAACAAATTTTCCTCCAGAAGAAGAATGGGAAACTAGACCTCATAAAATGAGTTCTGAATATCGTTTGCAACAAATAAAGCTTGTTACTTTCACAGCAAGATTACAAATTATAATAGCTTCCTATTCCAAAGGAGACGATAAAAACAGTTTACGCAATCAATTTTCTGAAGCGGTTAAGGTGATGCAAGAAGTTTGGGATAAACGTATAACAAAGGTTTACCATGGTCGTCAGCAAGTAGAATACGACCAGTATAATCTTAATTCTTATATCCAGATGTTGCAAATGTTTTCATTAGCAGTTTTATTGGATGTACCTAAACATGAATTTGACATTTTAGTAAATTTAGTTGACCGTGATGGTATTAAAGATAAAATGATTGATTTTATGATTTTACCTAGATATCCAGAAAGGTCAGAATTAAAAGAAGAAAGTTATCAACGCTATATAATGATTCCAAAATTGTACAAAAAACTAGTTAACATAGCTTATGATTTTCAAGATGAACAAGCCATATTAGAGACTGAAAATTTTTTAAAAAAAGAATGGATTAAAATACCTAAGAAGTATTATATCAACCTTAATTTAAAAGATATATCTAATTATGAAGTAAAATCTGGATTTGTTGGTCTTTGGGCTTTTGAAGTAGCGGCGGTAGTCAAAATAAAAGGATTGGATGATAGCAGTTTTAAAGATAATCGCTTTTATCCAGATCGATTATTATAGTCTTCTAATGTTTTCTAATAAAATTAAACCATCTCCATCGAGGTGGTTTTTTCTTTAAACCCTTAAGCCAAATTTATTTATCTAAGACCTAACATAAAGTCAGTTGCGTACTTAAAATTAAATGTCTAGAACTAACAAATTTCTTCTGCTCAAAATCAGAATAAAAAACAGACCAGAACATTTCTTAAAATCCCATAGCTTAAATCTTAGGATTATAATAGAAAAAGGTTCAAAACTTCTCAAGAACGGCTGTGTCGCAGCGCCAGAAGAATGCTTCAATGATGTTCAGGATCCGTGTGAGTGTGATGGGAACGATGGCTGTGTAGAGGAGAATGATGAGGTGCCAATCAATGTTTTTCCAATTAATATAATGTTGGTGTCTCAGTTAAACTCTTTGCTCGATCAAAACTTACTACCTACTCAAGTGCAGGCGATGGGACCTTATGGAGATGAACTGTTTCAGCAAATGATCGATTTTTTAAATGAAAATTCAACTATAGAAGCTCAAAACTTTATTCATGCTGTTGCAGAAACTATAGAAGAGGTTGGTAGCAAAGGAGAAGTTGAAGTGGATTTTGAGGATAGGATAATTAATAATTTAGAAGGCAAATCTTTAGAAGTGTATAATAATTTGAAAAATTTAAGTTCAGATTTTAAAAATTTGATTAAAAAATTTGAACCAACTTTTCCAGTGAGTCATTTAAAATTTGATTTAGGAGATTTAGGGACTGCAAGAGGTCAGACTATTGCACCTAATAGTAGCCCAGGAACTCCAAATTCTCCAAACTATGTAATAACTGTAAGGCTAAATAATAACACTTCCCCCAGTGGTGTAGATCAACGCCCAGAACTTTTAGTTGCGAAAACTATAATCCATGAAGTAATTCATGCAGAGATGTATAGAAAATTACTATCAGTATTGGATAGTGGTGGTACCATAACGGGGGTGACTCGTCAAGATATTTTAGATGCTTTAGACGGAGATTTTCCTGGTATGTACGATTATTATAGACGACACAAAAATTGGCAACATCAACAAATGGCCACACACTACAGGGAAACTTTGGCAAGTGCTTTGCAGGAGTATGACACAGGGATTCCTGTACCAGATAATCAGCAACCTGCCCAACTGTATATGGATTTGTCGTGGGAAGGTTTAAGATATCCAAATATTGATACCTGGTCGAATCTATCAGAAACAGAAAAAGAAAGAATTAATGATGTAATAGCAGATTACATCGCTAACAATTAAAAAGTTTTTTCCTATGAAGAAAAAAATCACGTTTTCACTTCTAGTTTTGTTTTCAATTCTTTCATTTTCTCAAAATGAAAAAGACAAAACCATTTACCTGCTATTTGATGAACAAAGTAAGGAAAAATGTAAAGTTCCTGTCGAGGGGAAAGGCTATCAAAATTTAAATAAATTCAGAAAAGAAATTCATGGTGAATATATTTATTTCAAAATTTGCGATGAAATTTTTTCGATACATAAGACTAAAAGTTTTAAAGAAACTTGTCCTATAGAATATTTAGATAGCATTGAACTTGTTGATATAAACTATTTGAAAGAGAAATATGATTCTGAGAATGAATTAAAGCATCACGTTTTTGATAAGATATTTTTTATTGAAAAAATATCTGAAAAAAAAATAATCAAATATGAAGTTTCTTGGGTAGATGAGATTATAATGATATATGATTGATTTAAATTAAACACACTATCCTGAAATTATCAAATGGTAGATGTTCTTGGCTTTTTCATTAAAAAAGATAGATATATTATTGAGGAGCAGAATTTTTTGGTGATAAGGTTATACAAGAAAGGTAAAACCCTATACTACTTATACTTTGGAAGTATAAATAATCAACATAACCTAACTTATTTTAGGTTGAAAGAAAGCCGCTGAAGTTACGATGCAAAAAAGATAATTGTCTTAAAGTAGAAATTCAACTTTTTTTGTAAAAATACGATTTACAAAGCAAAGTATTAGGTCTTTAAAAATGATTCTCTTATTCTAAATAACAGTTACTTAGTTCAAATCAGGTAACCCAAGTAAATTCTATGAAACTAGTATTCTTTATTTCAGGACCAATACTTATCGTAATTATTTATCTACTTGTTAATTTCTTTATCAAAAATCGTCTCAAGTATAAGACTAAAACTATGCGTATTCTATTTACAATTTCAACGTCTATATTAATTTATCTTATTATTTTTTGAGTGCTATATTCATTTATTACGATTATACACCTCGATTAGATTTTGATAGGCAATTATGGCTAGAACAACCTTCAAAAAGATACTTGATGCTTGAAGATTTAGTGGAAAGTAAGTTGCTTACTTCTTATACCACTGACGAAGTAAGAGATAAGCTAGGTGAGCC
>NZ_KB905343.1:4913-403529 GCF_000378765.1 Psychroflexus tropicus DSM 15496
ACAGCCAAATCTTCTCACCAAAGACATAAAATCAGGTCAGTTGTAAACATAAAGCTAAGTATCTCAAACATTAAGTCAACTTAAATGAAAACCTAACTGCCTGATGCAGTCAGGCAGATTAGAAGAAAAAACAGACCAGAACATTTCTTAAAATTTACGAGCTTAAATCTTAGGATTATAAAAGAAATTGTTGGATTGTCTTTATCTTTGCGGCTTTAAAATTATAGACTCATGCAATTATCAGAACAGGAACGCGTTAGGCGAGATAAACTGGCTACCCTCAGGGAAATGGGGATTAATCCCTATCCCGCTGCTCAATTTGATTATTCTCATACCTCCAAACAGGTGAAGGAGAACTTCAAAGAGGGGGAGAAGGTCGTGGTTGCTGGTCGTCTGGTCTCCCGAAGAATTCAAGGGAAAGCGTCTTTTGCGGAGTTGCAGGACGGCGAAGGTCGTATTCAGGTGTATTTCAACAGAGATGAAATCTGTACTGGAGAGGATAAAACCCTATACAACGAAGTCTATAAAAAATTGCTAGATATCGGTGATTTTATTGGGATGGAAGGGGAGTTGTTTACTACTATGGTGGGCGAGAAAACTATCAAAGTATTAGATTTTCAACTCTTGAGCAAGTCATTAAAACCATTGCCGCTGCCTAAAAAAGACAGAGAGGGGAATGAGTATGACGGCTTTCATGATGCGGAGCAGCGCTACAGACAGCGTTACGCTGATTTAGCGGTGAACCCAGAGGTGAAGGAAATCTTCAAAAAACGTTCGGCTTTGTTTACAGCTATGCGAGATTTCTTCAACGCGCAAGGCTATATGGAGGTGGAGACGCCCATTTTGCAATCCATCCCAGGTGGGGCAGCGGCCCGTCCATTTATCACCCACCACAATGCTTTGGATATTCCGTTGTATTTGAGAATTGCGAATGAATTGTACCTGAAACGTCTGATTGTTGGTGGGTTTGATGGCGTATATGAGTTTTCTAAAAACTTTAGAAACGAAGGTATGGACAGAACCCACAATCCAGAGTTTACAGCAATGGAAATCTATGTGTCTTACAAAGACTACAACTGGATGATGGAGTTTACCGAGAACTTATTGGAGCATTGTGCGATGCAGGTGAACGGTACAACCAAAGCTAAATTTAAGGAGCATCACGTCGATTTTAAAGCGCCTTATAAGCGAGTGACGATGACCGATGCTATTATAGAATTCACCGGTTTCGATATTACAGGTAAGTCAGAAGAGGAGCTGAGGAAAGCAGCTTTGGACATGGGCTTGGAAGTGGATGAAACCATGGGCAAAGGCAAGCTGATTGACGAGATTTTTGGAGAAAAATGCGAAGGCAACTATATAGAGCCCACATTTATAACCGACTATCCTAAAGAGATGAGCCCGTTATGTAAAGAACACCGGGATAATCCAGACTTGACCGAGCGTTTCGAACTGATGGTCTGTGGTAAAGAAATCGCCAATGCGTATTCAGAATTAAATGACCCCATAGATCAGCGTGAGCGTTTTGAAGAGCAGCTTAAATTGGCTAAGAAAGGCGATGATGAGGCGACTGAGTTTATCGATTACGATTTCTTAAGAGCTCTGGAATACGGGATGCCGCCCACCTCTGGTTTGGGTATAGGCATGGATAGATTAATCATGTTTTTAACCGATAATCCATCGATACAGGAAGTATTGTTCTTCCCACAAATGCGACCTGAAAAGAAAAAAGTAGAACTCACCGAAGAAGAAAAAGTGGTGTTGGAGTTATTGAAAAAAGAATCTCCTCAGGTTTTGGATACTATTAAAGCAAACTCAGAATTGAGCAATAAAAAGTGGGATAAAGCCATTAAAGGCCTAAGAAGTAAAGACCAAGCCACAGTCGACAAAACCGATGAAGGTTTGTTTGTGAAGTTGGTATAAGCATAATTTAGCTTTGTGGTCTTGGTGTCTCCGTGGTAAAGTTTGTATCACGGAGGCACGGAGAACACTGAGAGTTTAACCGAATAATTTTCTATAGCTCAATCTTTTTAAACTCATAATCTTTATACGTTTCCAGCGTTTTCTCCAAAGCAAATTTCATGTTAGTCTCCGCTTTTAAACTGTCATGAAATACGACAATGCTTCCTGGTTGCGCCTGACTTTTAATTCTTTGGTAACATTGTTCTTTAGACAAACCAGCCTTATAATCTTTACTGATGATGCTCCACATTATGATCTCCTGATTCTGCTCTAAGATCGCTTTGGCCTGAGCTGAGGTGCACTTTCCGTAGGGAGGCCTAAAAAGATTGGATTCCGTATACTTAGATTTTATAACCTCCTGACAGCGCTTCACGTCTTTTATGTAGCTCTTGGTTGAAGATTTCCAGCCATTACTGTGATGAAATGTGTGGTTACCTATGGCATGGCCCTCTGCAATGATTTGTTTAAACAACTCAGGGTGCTTTCTGATGTTATCTCCTATGCAGAAAAAAGTGGCTTTGGCTTTATGATTTCTTAAGGTTTCCAGGACCCAGGGAGTGACTTCCGGAATTGGACCATCATCAAAAGTGAGGAACAGTTCTTTTTTTTCAGTGGAAATGTTCCACACCCTTTTTGGAAAGATCCACTTTATAAATGCATTGGAGTTCAATTTGGTTTAAGGATTAGGAATTTGATCGGGTGAGAGTAAATCTTCTACCGTGTCTTTTTCAGTTTTTTGTAGTTCTTCTTCTCCAAGCTCGTCCAACAACTCCTGGTCAACACGATCGGCATCCGAATCCTGATAGAAATGGCTGAATTTCTCCAGATAAGTATTGAATTCTGATGCCTTTTCTTTCACCAATTCGTTATCCTGATGTATGATCAAAATATCGACCAGACTTCTGTATTTTTCGATTTCGGTAAAAATTTCATCAGCATTGTCGATTTGCTCTTCATAGGACATACCAGCATAATAGGTAAGCCATTCCTGATAATTGGTAGCCAGTTGATTCCAAATGGTTCTGGCTTTTTCATCTTTACCAATTTGATAATATCCAGTGACAAATGGTTCTACTAATTGATAATACTTGTAATGTTTCACTGGGATATGTTTCATACCTAAATCAAGCACATCTTCAGCCTTTTTAAACTTATTGGATTTAATCAGCTTATCAGCCAACCGAGCCAAATTGCTTCTGTAAGTGATGGCATTCTTTCTGGTTTCAGGATCATGATAAATATCATCGCTCCCGCTATTGCCCCATTCCCAGTTCATCACGATATCATACATTTTATCTTCATTTATTCGACCCATATCGAAAGGATTCTTAGGGTCAACAGGAGTTTTAATGGGCACCAGTTTATAAGTGACGCCTTCTAGCTGTAAGTAATCTTTCATCCAGAGGTAATCCTCATCTCTAAAGCTACCACCTGTGAAGTAAATTGGTCGTTCCCAATCGTTATTCGCCAGCAGGTCTAACATCATCAGATTAGGTTTATACACCAGATTGTCTTCTAGGGTGATGTAGATGTTGTCTTCGATGAGATCTGCAAGTTCAGCTTCTAGAATACCGTTGTTTAAAACTTTTTGCTTATCAACCGGAACTTTTAAGTTTTTTGTTGGAAAGGTATTGACGACCTGACCGCTTTGAAGTTCAGCTTTGGTGGTCTCGTTATCACTTTTTATATACTGGATGAATTTACCTATTTCTAGAGTATCAGATATTCTTGGATCTTTCTGAAACCATACAGCATCATTCGTTCCATACTTATAATCGTCGTGAACCAGAGTCGTTTTAATAGGTTCACTTTCGTAAGCCTTACGTCTCATCTGGTCGATGTACCAGTCGGTGGCAAATAAACTCGTGTTGATGGTTCTTACATCGGTTCTATAGCCTTCAATTTCCTGCGCGTACCAAAGCGCAAAAGTGTCATTATCACCAATAGTGAACAGGATAGCGTTTTCGTCTACCGAGTCTAGATACTTTTTGGCCATAGCTAGCGTCGTGTACTTGCCAGATCGGTCATGATCGTCCCAGTTTTCTGAGGCCATTAGTGTTGGAACTGCTAGTAAGCAGGCTATACCAACCACAGGCGCAACAATTTTAGGACTTAAGTAGGCCTTTAGGTAATGAAATAAGGCATAAACACCCAGCCCAATCCAAATGGCAAAAACATAAAAAGAGCCTACCAAAGCATAATCACGTTCTCTGGGTTCGAATGGTCGTTCGTTGAGGTATATCTTTAAGGCGATACCTGTGAATAAGAAAAACACGGTAAGCACCCAAAAGCGCTTTACATCTTTAGAAGCATGAAAAAATAAACCAATGAGGCCTAAAATGAGAGGTAGAAAATAATAAGTGTTTCTTGCTTTATTTTCAGCTAAATCTGACGGTAGAATGTCCTGAGAGCCCAATCGATTTTCGTCTACGAAATCAATTCCACTCAACCAATTGCCTTCAAAGGTTCCGTATTTACCCTGCTCATCGTTTTGGCGACCAACGAAATTCCACATAAAGTACCTCCAATACATATAGCCCATCTGAAACTCAAACAGATAATTGATATTGGAAGCGGTTGAGGGTTTTTGTATGTCCAGGTATTGGTTAAATCGCTTTAGGAAGCTAATGTAGCCGTCTGAAGAGACTTCACCCTGACTATAATCGGATCTAAAGGTATTCACGATAGAGACCAGTTCCTGTTCGCCTCGGTATTCGGGTTTGATAGAAAATTCAAGAGGTCCTGTAAACATCATGTAGTTGGAGGCGTGTTGCGTACTCCACATTCTGGGCAGAAATGTTTTATGTTTAGCGTCAGAATTCTGTTTCGCGTTTTTATAATCGTTGATGATCACGTATTCCCCTTTTTCTTCATCCTTTTCGTAGATAGGATCTTCATCCAGGTAAGGATTATCTGGGTCTAAACCAGCAAATAGCTCGGTAAACTGAGGGCCATAAAACAAATGAGTTTCTGGGTATTGATCCCTATTATAGTAGGCCAGCAGTTGCTGCGCACTACTAGGGTTATTTTCATTGATGACCGTGCCTGCATTGGCTCGAATAGGTAGCATGATCCAACTGGAAAAACCGATAAAGACGAAAAGAACACAAAGCAAAACCGTGTTGATGTGGATATAATTTTTCTTTCGCGTATAACGCAGTCCAAAGTAAAAGATAGCAATTGCAACCAGACCTGCTATGATGGTTCCAGAATTGAATGGCAAGCCAATACTGTTGACAAAAAACACTTCCATTTTCGCAAAAAAGGTAAGCGAGTAGGGGAGTAACAGTTTGAATATAAAGAGTAGAATACCAACTACAATAAGATTGGCTGCAATAAAATTTTTAACGGTAATGGTCTTATAGTTTTTGAAATAATAGAGGAAGCCAATAGCTGGTATTGTTAGCAATCCCATAAAATGCACGCCAAAGGAGAGTCCAACAATAAGAGAAATAAGAATCAACCTGCGATTACCTCTAGGTTTGTGCATATCTCGTTCCCAGAGCAGTCCTACATAAAACATGGCAGCCATAATACAAGCAGCCATAGCATAAACCTCTGCTTCTACAGCACTAAACCAAAAACTATCGGTAAAGGTGAAGGTGAGTGCCCCTACCAAGCTGCTGGCGAGTATAGCCATGTCTGAAGCTTTGGATTTCACTTCTATAGTCTTCGTTAGTTTTTTGAGCAATAAGGTGATAGACCAAAACATAAATAAAATGGCGAAAGCACTGGATACGCCAGACATCAAATTCACCATAAAAGCAATCTGACTTTCATCGGAAGCAAACATAGAGAAAAAAGCACCAAAGATTTGATAAAAAGGAGCGCCAGGGGGGTGGCCTACCTGAAGTTTTGCAGAGGTAGCGATATACTCTCCTGCATCCCAAAAACTCGCTGTTGGCTCAGCTGTGAGATAGTATGTGATGAAGGCTACTAAAAAGGCAAACCAGCCTATTAGTTTATTCCAAAGAGAAAAGACGTGCTTAGACATTAAAAAAATTTTGAACGAAAATAAACAATTATCAAATCTTACAAACGATCAGTTTTGATTAATATTGGAGCGTTTTTTCCAAAGAAGAATTTTATAAAATAATTTTTTAAAAAGGGTTTGCTCATATAAAAGTTAGTTTTATATTTGCACTCCAATAATTATTGGCCTATGGTGTAACTGGCAACACGTCTGGTTTTGGTCCAGAAGAGTCTAGGTTCGAGCCCTAGTAGGCCAACTTTATTCTAATCCGATTTCTTAATTGAAATCGGATTTTTTTATTTTTATTATAGTGTTTTATGGGCGAGAACCTGCCCGTCCGTTTAGGTGTGGTTTATCCTGAGTCTCGAAAATTGTCGGGATCGAAGTGAGCCCTATCTGCCAAACCGTTTTCATAGTTTGGGTAAGCTATTTAATTTAATGGGTTTTGATCGAAATTAACTTTTAGAGATGATATCATCTTTCATTTAGTGTCATGAAAATGTACAACTCAGTTATTCATTCTGACTTTATAGGAGATTTTGAATTTAAAGATTTGAGGAAATATGATATCACAAATAAAAAGCTGACCTACAAGATCAGCTTTTTTTGTGTTTGACTATTCAAACTTAGGATGAAAAGCATAATAGATAATATTTTTATGCCATTTGTCAAAATTACTTCAAATCCTTCGCTCAGTCAATACCTGCTATTAGGTACTAAAACAAAAAAAAGCTCCATAAAAATTATGGAGCTTATAGTGTTGGTATTGATCAAGTCTTATTTTAACTTTTTCTTGACTTCTACTTCCTGGAATGCTTCTAAGATGTCACCTTCCTTGATATCATTGTAGTTTTTCAACTGCATACCGCAGTCATAACCTTTCGAAACTTCTTTCACATCGTCTTTAAATCGTTTTAAAGAGGTTAGTGCCCCTGTGTGAATTACAATTCCGTCTCGAATCAATCGAATTCCTGAATTCCTGTAGATTTTACCTGTCAATACCATACAACCAGCAATGGTTCCAATTTTAGAAATCTTGAAGGTTTCACGTATTTCTGCAGTACCAGTGATTTCTTCCTTCAGCTCAGGAGATAACATGCCTTCCATCGCGTCTTTGATATCGTTAATCGCATCGTAGATAATGGAGTACATTCTGATATCGATTTCTTCATTATCTGCTAATGTTCTAGCATTTCCAGCTGGACGGACATTAAATCCGATGATAACAGCTTCGGATGCTGAGGCAAGTAGCACATCACTTTCTGTAATTGCTCCAACACCCCTGTGTATGATATTTACCTGAATTTCTTCGGTAGATAATTTTTGTAAACTGTCGGTTAAGGCTTCTACAGAACCATCCACATCCGCTTTAAGAATAATATTGAGTTCTTTAAAGTCTCCTAAGGCAATACGTCTTCCAATTTCATCAAGTGTAATGTGTTTCTGTGTTCTCACACTTTGTTCACGCTGCAACTGATTTCTTTTGGAGGCAATATCTTTAGCTTCACGCTCATCCTGCATGACCTGGAAGGTGTCACCTGCCTGTGGTGCTCCGTCTAAACCTAAGATAGATACCGGAGTAGAAGGACCAGCTTCTTTAATTTTATTGCCACGCTCATCCTGCATAGCTTTTATCTTACCACTGGTTGTTCCGGCTAAGACGTAATCACCAATCTTTAAAGTACCTGTTTGTACTAAAATTGTAGAGACATAACCACGGCCTTTATCTAAGTAGGCTTCTACAACGCTACCTTTAGCCAATCGATCTGGATTAGCCTGTAGATCCAATAATTCTGCTTCCAGCAGTACTTTTTCTAGCAATTCTGGTACACCTGTACCATTTTTGGCTGAGATTTCCTGAGATTGAACTTTACCACCCCAATCTTCAACTAGAAGATTCATATTGGCTAAGGATTCTTTGATTTTATCCACATTGGCAGTAGGTAAATCTACTTTATTGATAGCGAATACAATCGGAACCCCTGCAGCCTGAGCATGAGAAATTGCTTCTTTAGTTTGTGGCATTACATCGTCATCTGCAGCGATAACAATAATGGCAATGTCAGTCACCTGAGCTCCTCTGGCTCTCATCGCCGTAAAGGCTTCGTGACCAGGAGTATCCAGGAATGAGATAGTTTCACCTGTTCCTATCTTAACACTATAAGCACCAATGTGCTGAGTAATTCCTCCAGATTCCCCGGCTATAACGTTCTCCTCTCTAATATGGTCAAGTAAAGAGGTTTTACCATGATCGACGTGTCCCATAACGGTTACGATAGGCGCACGTGGTTTAAGATCTTCAGGATTATCCTGAATCTCTTCTTTTTCATCTTCGACCTCTGCACTTACGAATTCCACATCATAACCAAATTCTTCTGCAACAACACTTAAGGTTTCTGCATCTAGTCTTTGGTTCATAGTAACCATCATGCCAAGAGACATACAGGCTGAGATAATTTTGGTCACAGGTACATCCATCATTGTAGCGACTTCACTTACACTAACGAATTCCGTAACCTTTAAAGTTTTACTTTCTCTTTCTTGCTGATCAAGATCTTCCTGAGAACGTTGTTTATGTTGATCTCTTTTATCTCTTCTGTACTTGGCACCTTTCTTACCTGAAGATCGACCTTGAAGTTTTTCTAAGGTCTCTCTCACTTGTTTTTGTACTTCTTCTGGAGTTGGCTCTTCTTTTTGAACCGGCTTGGCACCTCGTCTTGAAGACTTTTGACCTCCGCGTTTTGCGCCAGACTTATTGCCTCCAGAGGAAGTGTTGGTCTTGGAAATACGCTTACGCTTACGTCTACGAGAAGCGGCTTCTTTTTCCTTTTCTTTCTCTTTTTCCTTTTTGGTAGGTGTTTTTTTGAATTGATTTAAATCAATTTTTTCACCGGTGAAGTTAGGTCCAGAGAGCTTGGTATATTGTGTCTCATGCTTAACTTCTTCTTCAGTTTTTTCGTCCTCTTCTTTTTCTTTTGGCTTGCTTTCTGTTGCCTTGGAAGTTTCTTTTGAAGTAGGAGTAGCTGGTTTTGAAGACTTTTCAGGTTGCTCGGATGCTTTTTTGCTTTCTTTTTTCTTCTTTTTCTTGTCATCCTCAAGCTCAATCTTCCCAACTTGTTTTAAGCCAGAAATCTTGGACTTTGTCCTAACAGTTTCTTCTTGTTGTTCTGCAGCTTTCTGTGATTCTTCAGCCTTTTTCTCCTTTTCCTGAGCTTTAGCTTTTTCTGCTTCAGCTTTCTTTTTATTTTCCTCGGCTTCGCGTTCTTTTCTGGCCTCCTCTTCTTTTTTCTTTTCAAGCTCCTGCTCCCTAGCAAGACGCAACTCTTCCTTCTCTTTCTTGCGCTCTTCACTTACTTCTTTAGAAGCTACTTTTTTACTTTTATCAGTTTCAAATTTATCTGATAAAACCTCGTAAACTTCAGAAGAAATCTTAGTGGTAGGTCTTGCTTCAATCTCGTAGCCTTGAGAATTTAAATATTCCACGGCACGATCCAGCGAAATATTAAATTCTCTCAGTACTTTATTTAATCTTGTTTGTTTTGATTCAGCCATAAATTGCCTTAAATATTACCTCTTATATATTGTTACAAAGATGAGTTTAATTAATCTATTCTTCAAACTCTTCTTTTAAAATTTTAATCACGTTCAAAATTGTTTCTTCTTCAAGATCAGTCCTTCTTACGAGATCATTTACTTCTAATTCTAAAATGCTTTTTGCTGTATCTAGTCCTATTCGACTAAATTCTTTGATCACCCAATCTTCAATCTCATCTGTAAATTCGGTTAATTCTACATCCTCCTCTTCAATACCGTCTCTGAAGACTTCTATACTGAACCCAGTGAGTTGACCCGCTAGTCTGATGTTATGTCCACCACGACCAATGGCTTTAGAAACTTCCTCTGGTTTGAGTGTGACTTCAGCATATTTCTTTTCTTCGTCCAGCTTTATATTAACTATTTTGGCAGGACTTAGAGCTCTTTGGATATAGAGTTGTGGATTGTTGGTATAATTGATTACATCAATATTTTCATTACCAAGTTCTCTTACAATGCCGTGGATTCTTGAACCTTTCATCCCTACACAGGCACCTACAGGATCAATTCTGTCGTCGTAAGTGTCTACAGCTACCTTAGCTTTTTCACCTGGAATTCTTACAGCGTTTTTGACTGTAATTAAGCCGTCAAAAACTTCTGGGATTTCCTGTTCAAACAGTTTCTCAAGGAAGACCGGTGAGGTTCTGGACAGAATGATCATTGGCTTATTGCCTTTCAATTCCACTTTATCAATCACTCCTCTTACGCTATCTCCTTTTCTATAGAAATCAGCAGGAATTTGATGTTCTTTTGGTATGATGAGCTCATTTCCATCGTCATCAAGAAGTATAACAACGTTATGTCTTACGTGATGAACTTCAGCTGTATAGATTTCACCTATTAAATCTTGAAAATACTTAAAGGTGTTAGTACTATCATGCTCATGAATTTTGGAAATCAGATTTTGTCTTAGGGCCAAGATAGCTCTTCGACCTAACTGAAAAAGTTTTACTTCTTCAGACACGTCTTCACCAACTTCAAAGTCAGGCTCAATCTTTCTAGCATCTGTCAATGAGATTTCTGCATTATCATCCTCAACTTCTCCGTCATTAACAACTATTCTATTTCTCCAAATTTCTAAATCTCCTTTATCAGGATTGATAATAATATCAAAATTGTCATCTTGACCAAACTTCTTTTTTAAAGCATTTCTGAAAACGTCTTCCAGGATTGCCATTAAGGTTACTCGATCAATTAATTTGTCATCTTTAAATTCTGAAAACGAGTTGATCAAATCGATATTTTCCATAATATCTTTATTTGTTAAAATTGATTATAACTTGAGCTTTCTTGATATCCTTGAAAGCTATTTTCTCTTCTTTGTGTACTTTATGCTTACCTTTTCCCACCGGTTTAGGCTCTCTGGTAGACCATTTTAAATGAATCTGTTCATCATCTGCAGCTACCAAATCTGCTTCTATGTCTTGATCTTCTGTTTTGACCGATAACTTTCTACCTACATTTTTTTTGTACTGTCGAGGAAAAGCTAAAGGCTCGGTAGCACCACAGGAGGCTACTTCCAACGAAAAATCTTCAATCTCTCTATCCAGATTGTGTTCTATTGCTCTGCTAATATTCACACAATCTGAAATAGATAAATCCCGATCGCCATCAATTATCACCTTGATGCTATTATCTCCGGAAATTTGTAAATCGATAAGAAATAGACTTTCATCTTCTTGAAGACCCTGTTCTACCAAAGTCATAATTTGCTCTCTTACTAAAGCCATCCTATACTTATAAAAAGAGGGGACTAAATTGTCCCCTCATATTCAAAACTTTGCAAATATAATAATAATTTACCAGTTATAAAAGGTAGTGATTTTTAAAAGTTTGAAGTAATTTTAAGTAACTTTTAATTAGATCTCATGAAAAGAATCCTAGTCCCTACAGATTTTTCTCAACGTGCTAATAATGCCTTAAAAGTAGCTGCACAAATAGCAAAAAAATACGATAGTGAAATTTATTTGCTTCATCTTCTAGAGCTCCCTCTGCAACTCATCGATCCTCATAATGAAGGTGTTGGAGAAGACTTGCCAGAATCACTGTTCTTTATGAAACTGGCTCACAAAAAATTTACAGAAACCTTCGATAAGATGAGTTACTATCTGGAAGGCATCAATGTCCACGAAACTGTAGAGTTTAACGAAGCCTTTGATGGGATCATGGATATTACTAAAAAATATAACTGTGATTTGGTTATCATGGGTTCCAATGGGGCTGAAGGTCTTGAAGAGATTTTCATAGGTTCTAACACAGAAAAAGTAGTCCGCTTTTCAAAAGTACCTGTGCTAGTGATTAAAGAAGAAATCCCTATTTTCAAAATTGATTCTTTTGTTTTCGTTTCCAACTTATCACTCCCTAATCGGAAAGCATTTAAGGCTGCACTAAATTTCTCAAAAGCCTTCGATGTCGAATTACAATTGATTTATATAAATACCCCTCATAAATTTAAAACCACTATTCAACTTGATAAGATGTTCGATGAGTTTACAAAAGGTATTCAATTTTCAGCGTCACAATTTCACGTCTATGATGATAGGACTGTAGAAAGGGGGATCCGTCATGCATCATCAAAGTTGAATGCAGATTTAATTGGTATTGGCACTCACGGCAGAAAAGGAATTTCTCACTTTATGAGTGGAAGTCTTGCAGAGGATATAGTCAATCACGTCGAAAAGCCTGTAGTGACTTTCAGGATTTAAAATATATAACTAAAGCAGAGCTCTTCTTAGGCCTTTAGAATGGAAGGTCCAAATGTAATTCCAAAAAGATTTTGAGCGGTCTCTTTCTATATGCTTTAGTTCAAAACTATGATTCACGTTATTATTTTGAACTAGAGCATTGCTTAACAAACTTGCAAAATTATTTTTTGATCCATCTTTTTCAAGCACATTGAGTTTAAGTTTTTTGTAGGCCATTGTGAAGGATCCATTAAGCTCAGTATTATTACCTTGAAATGAAGCTTCTATTTTGTCAATAGTTCCATCGAGCTCCATCTGCATTGCAGGTGCAAAAAAACCATTGATAGATCGGTCTTCAACTTTAGTGATTAAAGTATTTACTTCAAAATTATCGCTATCTGCTAGCAATTTCAGCTTAAAATGAATGTCGGATTGGTCAGTAAATTTCGCTTTAAAATTAGCGAAAATCATGGAATCCTTGCGTTTTGTAATATTATGAAGATTTGTGATTTGACCATGTATAGCGTTAAAGGTAATTTTCCCTGGCTTATGATTTTTTTGCAATAATTCTTGATAGGTGAGATTTAATTTTGAAATAGAAATGGAATCAATTTCTAGAAGGAAATCAAGATCTCTTAAGGCTCTACTGTAAAGAGGTTTTACAGAGGTGTCGTCCCTAATCGTTTTATCTCTGAATATGCTAAAGTCTGAATTTTCAATCTGAATATGCTTTGAAAGAATGTGTTTTAAGCTGTCTTTGGATTGAAAACTAAACTTGTTAATTTTTATAGCTTTGGCTTTAAAGTTCATTAAATCTTTTTCTTTGCTAATGTGATTTACGTATTCAGATGTTGTGTATTTAGGGTTTATTTCAAAATCTGAAAATGCTAAGCTTTCACCCTTAAATGAAAAAGCTTCAGATTTCATGATATGCAAGTCATCAAGATCGTAAAACAAGGTTGAAGCCCTTATGTCTAGACTTTTATTGTTGAGCCATTTATAGTTTTGATCTAAAGGCCAAGTGAGATCTTCAGCGTTTATGTTTGCTTTAGATGCTTTAAATAGTACTTTATCATTCTTTCTGAGAATAAGATCTATGTTGCTCAGTTCAATTTTTTTAATAGAAGTGATATCAAACTCAGCTTTTTTAGCTGTAGAGTTTTTAGATGAAGATAAATCTACATCAATTGAGAGGTTTTCTGCAGTAACTACATCTATTTTTATGTCTTTTTGAAATAGATAATGAATAAGATCTACATTCAAGTCTATCTGATTAATGTTGATTTTCTTACCTTCTGTTTTATATTCAAAGTCCCTTACATTCAGATTGCCAATAAGGCTATTCACCTTAAGGCTGCTGTAAGCTATTGAATTTTCCTCTTCTAGCAGGCTTTCTATTTTGTTAGCGATTATAAAATTTGAAATAAAGTAACCAGCGATGAGGATGAAAATTATGGCAATAACGTAGCGATACAAAGATTTCATAAGCATAAGATTGGTTTATGAAATTAAAGAAAAATTCTAAATAAAGCTAAGCTAAAGCTAGTTTTGAGTCGTGTAAGAAAAGTATAGGGGCTTCAGGGTAACAATTGCTATCTGTAGAAACGCTGAAAAGATCTTTAAAAATGCTTAAGTTTTTGGCAACCACTAATATAAAATCAAAACCGTTTATACATTGAAACTCGTTATCAGGATGACTTTCACTTACACTCTTAAAGTCCAGGGAATGAACCAGGCTATAAATTTGATCTTTTGAAGAAATCGTATTGGCAATAGTGCTTTCTTTCTTTTTGGAGAGGAGTGAGAGATCGATTTGATTAATGAAATCCATCGAGTTCAAGCTGTTGAAGATACTCTGGTCAAGCGTGATGGAATAATCGGTTGGAAGTAAAGCAGTCTTGGGAAGCTGGAGTTGGGCTTGTTCTGGAATCAGGATAACAGAGCATTTTACTTTCGTTATGATTTCCAGTGTTTTTCTGTCAAAAAATAAATTATGACTTACGCTGCTTTTCTTAGAGTTACCAAGCATTATAAGGTCGATCTTTTCTTCCTTAATAAAACTTCTAATGCTTTCGATGTAAGCGCCTTCTATGAATTTTGTATTTACTTTAGACTTTTTTGGTATCGCAGCTTGTAAAGATTTTTGTTCTTTATTTAGCTTTTGGCTAAAAATCACTCCACATTTTCCACTGCAGCTTTCTCCTTTACAAGGTGCTTTTATATGCAAAATGGTGAAATTGATAGGTTGATCCTGAAAAAGCATAGCTGCGTAATCTTGCATATGCAAAGCAGCTTGAGAAAAATCTGAAAGCAAAACAACATTCATACTACATAATCTATATGCTGCAAATGTAGTTTGAGTTCGATCTTGAAAATATGACAAAAATCAGCAGAGCTTTTCTTTCTGCTTAAAGAATATTCTCTAAAGCTTCAAAGTCATTAATTTTAATATTTCTTCCCTCAACTTCAATAATGCCCTCTTTCTTGAATGTAGATAAAGTTCGGATGAGGCTTTCTGAGGCTATCCCGGCTACAGCAGCCAGATCTGCCCTTGAAATTCGAATCTGACTCAGTTTGTTTTTCTTAAGCCTTTCGGAAAAGAGTAATATGCTCTGAGCAGTCTTTCTCTTTACCGAGCTATAAGCCATGTCCATGAGTTGGTCTTTTGTATCGCTTAAATGTTCTCCCAGCTGATCTATGAATTCAAACATGATTTGAGGATTCTCATAGAACAATTGTTTTACTTTATCTTTAGTTACTTCATAGACCATTGTGTCTTCCATAGCTGAAGCATATTCGGTAAGCGTATGATCTTTAGTAAAACTTAGGTTACCAAAAACATCATTTACTTTATGAATGGCCGTGATGAGTTCTTTACCGTTCTCATCTAGTTTGTAAGTTTTGACTACTCCTTTTTCGATAAGGTAAATTGAACTAGAGTTCTGCCCACTTTTAAATATATAGTCCTCCTTAGCAAATGTTTTCAGAGTTTCTTTTCTGAAAATTTGTTTCAGCGCTTCAAAGGATTCGAGACTTGAGTGATTGGCAGGTCTGTGATTTAGAGTACTTAAAATATCAGCCTTTGCCAACCTGCTCTCTATAGCATCGATTAATTCTTCCTCTTCGAAAGGTTTTGTGAGGTAATCATCCGCACCAAGATTCATACCCTTTCTCACATCCTTATGGTCTGTCTTAGCCGATAAAAATATAAATGGTATCCTCGCTAAAGATTCAGTGTTCGATAATTTGTCCAGTACCTGATACCCATCCATTTCTGGCATCATAATATCACATACAATAATATCCGGGAGGAAAACAGGGGCTTTTTGGATGCCTATCTTTCCGTTAGAAGCGGTTTCCACCTCATAATCTGATAGCTCCAGCAATTCTGCTGTATTTTCTCTTACGGTTTTATCATCTTCTATTAACAGTACTTTCTTACTCATAACTAATGGGGATTTCTATAAAAAAGGTAGTGCCTTCATTGTGTTTGGATTGAAAACTAATCGATCCGTTCAGATTCTCCAAATGAACTTTAGCAATGTTGAGCCCAATACCCGTACCTTGATTGGTCAGTGCATTTTCTGCCCTGAAATAGCGTTCAAAAATATGCTTTTGATCCTTTTCGGGAATACCGATGCCCTCATCTTTAATGCTGAATTTAAGAATTTTTCCATCAATAAGTTCAGCATCAAAATAAATGGTTGAGCCTTCGGAGGAGTATTTGATCGCATTGCTCAATAAATTGGAGAGTATAAGTTCCAGTATCTGTTTGTCTTGGTTTAGAATGGTTTCCGGTAGATCTTTTGGATAGATGATATCCTGTCCATCCTTAAGTGTAACATTAGCATTGTAAATCACCTCATTTACTAAAGTAACCAAGCTAAACTCTTCAAACTTGTAGGTGACTTTTCCAGACTCCAGGCGCTCTATAGATAAAAAATCATTCAAGATGCCTGTGAGATAGTGAACCTTATTTTTAATCGTATTTAAATGCCTTTCGCGCTTATCCTGCTGCTCGCTTTTTGTGTATTTTTTGGCTAAAGTGGAAGAGGTAAGAATGCCGCTTAGAGGGGTTTTGAATTCGTGAGAGACCAGCGACAAAAATTTTGTTTTCAGTTCGTTCAGTTCAATTTCTTTTTTTAAAGCCTTCTTAGTCTTAGCTTCAGCCTGTTTCCTTTTTTTGATCTCACTTTCCAGTTTCGAATTAAGGTTTTTTAATTCACTAATGGTTAATCTCAATTCTTCTGTACGTAAGTCGATTTTTCGTTCTAGACCTCTATTGAGTTTCTCAATTTCCAGACTTTGATTTTGTCGTTCAGTAATATCGGTTACCAAGGACATGACATAGCGTTGTCCCTCAAACTGAAATGGATTTAGTCCAGCTTCTACAGGGAAAATCTCTCCGTTTTTTTTGAGTCCGTGAAGAACTCTGCCCTGTCCCATCCTCCGTTTTTCAGCTTTATCTATAAACTTATCGACGTGTTTATTATGGTTAGACCTGTAATTTTTTGGAATGAGTACATCCAAATGCTTAGCAACTAGTTCATCTTTTGTATATCCAAACATGGCTTCTGCTGCAGAGTTAACCTCAACAATATGCTGGCTTCCATCTACAACAATAATACCTTCTGAAATTCCTTCAAAAAGTAGACTGAAAATCTTAGAATTTTTTTGAAAATCTGTTTGGCTCAAAGGTCTTTCAGTGTTTTAAAATCTATATCCTACATTAAGTCCGGCCCTCAGGATAAAATCGAAGTTGCGTTCAGAATTAAATTCGCTAAAAAGATTACGGCCACCTCCTGCGAACACTTCTAAGACTACACCGCCATTTGAGACAAGTTTATAACCAGCAGCTATACCTAAGGCCAGATCCGTTATATCTTTATCTCTTCTTTGTACTGGGTTAGATCCTTCAATATTAATTCTATCTTCTACATTATTTAAGTTGGCAAAGGCCTCTCCAAAAAATCCGTCAGCGCGTTTATCTCCAAAGTAAAATCTGTAATAACCAGTAAGGTTGTAATTGATATTCCACTCAATGTAATCGTCAAAAGGTACCATAAGGTTGACACCAACACCAGACTCTTCACTCAGAAGGTATTCATAAGTGACGTCAAAGTTGCCTAGAATCAAGTAGCCAAGATTGATCTTTGGTTCATGAAATTCTGTATAAGAAAATCCAGAATCGGATTGAGCAAAGGTGTTGATTGAACAAAATAATATGGTCGCAATAAGTAATCTCTTCATAAAAACTATTTTAAGCAAATATATAATATCATGCGAAGTTAAAGGGCATGTCTTAAGGCTGAATTGCTTATTTTTGTTGAAATCAAAATTAGACATTATCGAAACTAAAACACATAAAGCAGGATTTGTCAATATCATTGGAAATCCAAACGTCGGTAAATCGACTTTGATGAATGCCTTTGTAGGCGAAAAGCTCTCTATTATCACCAATAAGGCACAAACAACACGGCATAGAATTCTCGGTATTGTGAGCGGGGAGGACTTTCAAATGGTATTTAGCGACACTCCAGGTATTTTGAAGCCAGCTTACGGACTTCAGAGTTCAATGATGGATTTTGTAAAATCTGCCTTTCAGGATGCAGATGTGATACTTTATCTTGTTGAATTGGGTGAAACAGCGCTTAAGGATGAAGCATTCTTTAAGAAACTTCAACATGCTGAGGTTCCAGTCTTGCTTCTGCTGAATAAAATTGATAAAGGAAATGAAGAGCTGTTGCTAGAGCAGCAAGCGCATTGGAAAGAACAATTGCCTAATGCTGAAATCTTTGCAATATCAGCACTCGAAAATTTTGGAGTGGCAGAAGTGTTTGATCGCATCTTGGAATTATTGCCAGAATCTCCAGCCTTCTATCCTAAAGATCAGCTCACCGATAAACCTGAGCGATTCTTCGTGAACGAAAAGATTCGCGAGAAAATATTAATGCACTACAAGAAAGAAATTCCCTATAGCGTCGAGGTCGAAACTGAAAGTTTTGAAGAGTCAGACTCTATCATTCATATTCGTTCTGTGATCATGGTAGAGCGTGAGTCCCAAAAAGCAATACTTCTAGGGCATAAAGGTTCTGCGATTAAGCGAGTGGGAACGGAAGCCAGAAAGGACTTAGAAAAGTTTTTTGATAAAAAAATTCACTTGGAAACTTATGTCAAGGTGAGTAAAAATTGGAGAAACGACAAAAGCCAGTTAAAACGTTTTGGCTACGATCGTTCTTAAGTTAGAAGTCGCTTCAAAGCGCTTAATAGTCGCTGAGATTGTGGAGTAGCTTTTTTTCTATTGATTCTGGCAAAGACGTAAAGTCCTATCCATATTAGAATTACGCTTATTCCAGAAATGTAAACTAATACATTCGGTTTTTCTAAAACCATATTCGAATATCCCCAAATAAATAAGCCAATAAAAAGCAATCCCAGGAAAAAGTGAATAAACATGAATAATGTCCATACATTTGGCTCTGGACCAAAGGTGCAATGCAATATTAAGTCTTCATTCTCCTCAATTTCTACATGTAGTCTAGGTGAGAAATATTCTTTTTCAGATTCGATAATCGAAAACCAAATATGCTCATCCAATTGTTTGAGTACGACTCCCTGAAATTGCAAATCCTCTTGCTTTGTAAATTTTAGATTTTGATAAAATGTTTGCTTCTCAGCCCTTACCTTAAAGCTTGGCTTTAATTGAACTTGACGATTTATGTCATTTATGGCAATAAATTCTGGCATAGTTTAGGGTGAAATTAGTAAGCGTAATTTTGAGTTAGTTTACCTGATAATCCAACTTCATCGTGATTGAAGCTGTTTTATGTTTTGAAGAAGTATTGTAGGTGCCACCCCAGGAATAGTCTTCATTTGAATTTTGACCGGTGATTTGAAATACACCCATATTGGCTGTCACAAGCTTGCCGAGTTCTGCTCCAGAATTATCAGCAATCTTTTGAGCTCTCGCATAAGCATCCTGCGTAGCTTTTGAGATCATTTCAATTTTAAGATCGGCTAATTTAGTATAGTAATATCTCGGTGGTTGAGAGTAAAATTGAATCCCTTTATTTAGCAGTTCAGTGACTTCGCGAGAAATTTTCTCAATCATATCTACATCTTTAGAATCGATTTGAAGGGACTGAGAAAGTTGAAATCCAATAAATTCTTCACCCGCATACTTTCCCTCTTCAGTATATCTGGGTTTGGTATTTTTACGAGTTGTGACGGCTTTGAATACAAGCTCTTCTTCTGCAATTCCTTTCTCGATAAGGTAAGTCGTAATAGTTTGTTTATCTGCTTCTAGCTGTTGGTAAGCTTGTTTCAAATCCATACTTTCTCTGGAGAAGGAGCCCTCCCAAACAATAAGGTCTGAAGTAAAATCTGCATTTCCTAAACCTGTGACTGAAATATGACCTTCAGAAGAGTTTCGGTTGATAAAGGCATAGCCAAGAACTAATGAGGAAATGACGATTGCTAAACCGAAGACTATAGCTGGTGCAAATTTTTTCATTTTTGTTATGATTTGTCAAGGCATAAATATAAAACGAAATTATTGAAGTCCCTCATGGCCTATAATTTTTTAATCGTACAACCTCATTATAGAAATGCTAATTAATAAGTTGTAACTTTGCAAATTATTTAAATTACAGTAATGAATAGCATTGTAGCCGTTGTTGGACGACCAAACGTAGGAAAATCTACACTTTTCAATAGAATGATTAAGCGCAGAGAAGCTATCGTTGATTCTGTGAGTGGTGTTACACGAGATAGACATTACGGGAAATCAGATTGGAATGGTCGTGAATTTACATTAATCGATACCGGAGGATATGTGGTTGGTAGTGACGATGTATTTGAAAAAGAAATTGATAAACAGGTAGAGTTGGCTATCGATGAGGCAGATGTTATTGTTTTTGTGGTCGATGTTGTTACCGGTATAACTCCAATGGATGAAGATGTGGCTAAATTACTTAGGCGAGTCAATAAACCTGTAGTACTTTGTGTCAATAAAGTAGATTCTAATAAGAACAGAACCGACGCCCTTGAATTTTATAACCTTGGTTTAGGGGATTATTATACTATTTCAGCAACCAGTGGTGGCGGAACTGGTGAATTACTTGATGCTATTGTAGAAAAGTTGCCAGAACGTGAAATAGAAGAGGATGATGATCTTCCAAAATTTGCAGTCGTTGGCCGTCCTAATGCTGGAAAATCTTCTTTCATAAATGCTTTGATAGGGGAGGATCGTAACATCGTTACTGATATTGCAGGAACAACTAGAGATTCTATAGATACGCGCTACACTAGATTTGGATTCGACTTTAAACTCGTAGATACCGCAGGGATAAGAAGAAAAGCTAAAGTTAAGGAAGATCTTGAGTTTTATTCAGTAATGCGAAGTGTGAGAGCTATTGAAAACGCTGATGTCTGTCTGATTGTTCTTGATGCCTCTAGAGGTTTTGAAGGACAGGACCAAAGTATATTTTGGCTGGCCGAGAAAAATAGAAAAGGGATTGTAATTTTAGTGAATAAATGGGATCTGGTAGAAAAAGAAACCAACACCATGAAAGAATTTGAAGCTAAAATCAGACAAGAGATTTCACCTTTTGTAGATGTTCCTATCGTGTTCATTTCAGTATTGAATAAGCAAAGAATCTATAAAGCCATAGAAACGGCCGTTGAGGTTTATAAGTGCAGAAGTAAAAAAATTAAAACCAGAGAGCTCAATGACATAATGCTGCCAATTATCGCAGAAAATCCACCACCAGCTCTCAAAGGCAAATACGTAAAAATCAAGTTTATTACTCAATTGCCAACTCCTCAACCTCAGTTTGCATTTTTTTGTAATTTACCTCAATACGTTAGAGATCCCTACAAGCGATTTTTGGAAAACAAACTTAGAGATCATTTTGACTTCAAAGGCGTGCCGATATCCATTTACATGCGGAAGAAGTAGCATTGACACTTTTCTAATTAATTTTATATAGAGGAGTTATCAATTATAGCTTTAATTCAATTGAAAATCGGCTGCAATATTAAATCCTATTTACGGAGCTTGAAGGAGTGAATATTAAAGAAAAGAGGTTAAGATTTTAATCTCTTTTCTTTAATATGGTTCATTAAAATTTCACTAGTACTACTTCGAAAATTAATTTTTTAGACTTTACCAGCTTCCACCGGCACCACCACCGCCAAAGCCACCGCCGCCGAAACCTCCACTGAAGCCTCCGCCGCCAAAGCCACCTCCAGAAGAGCCACCAAAACTACCGCCCCCCATACTTCTGCCCATGCTTCCTAAAATGAGGAAGTCAAGTAAATCTGGACCCCGACTACTGTGACCACTTCCAGGTCCATTACCCTTGTTTTTTCTTCTCACAAGGATTAAAATAACAATGAAGATAAGTATTGGGAAAAGGGCAAAAGGCCAGGTGCTTTGTTCTTCTGCCTTTTTGAGTCCAGAGGCATCGAATCTTCCAGCTAAAACTTCAAAAATTGCTGAAGTTCCCTGGTTTAATCCTTCGTAGTAATCGCCTTTGCGAAATTCAGGTAAAATGATATTTTCAATGATGGTTTTTGATGTGGCATCTGTCAAATACTCTTCAAGACCATAACCAGTAGTGATCCAAATTTTACTATCAGTTTTTGAAATTAAAATCAGTAGTCCGTTGTCTTTTTCTTTTTGTCCTATACCCCATTTCTGACCCCATTCTGCAGCATAAGTGCCAATATATTCTCCATTAAGTGATTTGATAGTTGCTACCACTATTTGGGTTGAAGTGGTATCGGCGTACGTTTCTAGTTTCTTTCTTAACTGGAGCTCCTCATTATCCTTCAATAGATCGGCTCCATCGTAAACAGCCATTTCTTTTGAGGGCTTCTCTGGAATTTCAATCTGAGAGAATCCATCAGGAATGAAACAAATTAAAGCTAGTATTGTATATAAAAATAGTCGTTGTAAAGACTTCATGACTTAACCTTTAGAAATTTCGTTGTCCAGTTCATCAGTGTCATCAGATTGATAAGGGAAGTGCTGTTTTAGCTGTTTTCCAGCCTCCAATATACCATTGATTAGACCTTGCTTGTAATGTCCCTTTTTAAATTGACTTATGATCTCATCTTTTGTACTTTCCCAGAAGTCTTTTGGAACTACATCGTTGATACCTTTATCACCTATAATTGCTAACTGATGATCGTCAATAGAAACATAGATTAAAACACCGTTAGAAAGCTCGGTTTTGTGCATCTCTAATTGCTCAAATATTTCTAGGGCATGATCTAATCTGTCACCTGTACAGGTATGTTCGATATGTAAGCGTATTTCCCCAGAGGTGTTGAGCTCTGCCTCTTTTATGGCTTCTACAATCTCTTTTTCATCTTCTGGAGTTATAAATTCAGATACTTTCATCTGTTTTAATCTTTAATTAAAGTCGAATTCTACTTCTTTAGCATTTTCTGAGCCTTCGTCTGCAGAATATCTGGACATGTCTTCAAAACCAAACCAGCCTGCAAATATGGAGTTTGGAAAGACTTTAATATGAGTATTGTATTCGCCGACCTTAGAATTATATCGGTTGCGTTCTACGTTGATTCTGTTCTCAGTACCCTCTAGCTGAGTTTGAAGATTCATGAAGTTTTGATTAGATTTTAAATCTGGATAACGTTCAACACTTACCAATAACCTGGATAAGGCAGAATTAAGTCCACCTTGAGCCTGTTGAAATTGCTTAATGCTTTGTTCATTTAGGTTATCTGCGCTAATATTGACTGAGGTGGCTTTAGACCTGGCTTCTATCACCTCTGTAAGGGTGTTTCTTTCAAAATCTGCAGCACCTTGTACGGTCTTTACGAGATTACCAATAAGATCATTTCTTCGCTGATAAGCGCTTTCTACATTACTCCATGCTGTTTTTGCTTCTTCCTGAAGGGTGACCGCTGTGTTATTGAATCCTTTTGTCCAGCTGTAAAGTCCAAAGCCTACAACTGCAATAATAATAACAGGTATTAACCATTTTTTCATTTCTTCTCAGATTTAAAGTTGATTTTTGATTGAGATCAATTCAGATTTGATAGTTTTTAATTTGCTAATTAATTCAAATTTTGAAAGGGCTTCTTTTTTGTTTTCTCTTAAGTGTATTTTGGCGCCTTCGAGAGTGAATCCTCGCTCTTTCACCAAGTGATAGATGAGATCTATGGTTTTGAGATCCTCTCTGGTAAATTTTCGATTGCCTTTTGCATTTTTTTTTGGCTGAATTTCTTCAAATTCTTTTTCCCAAAACCTAATCAATGATGGATTGACTTCAAAAGCCCTGGCAACTTCACCCATAGAATAATAAAGTTTATCACCAAGTTGATGTCTCATCAGTCTAAAGATTGATTTTCCAGAGTAGATTGATTAAGCATAATGTCATACTCTTCTGCAGTTAAGTCGCCATGGTAAAAATTAATTGGGTTGACAACTTTACCATTTTTATGCACTTCATAATGGAGATGGGGTGCAGTAGAAAGACCAGTGTTGCCTACATATCCTATTATTTCTCCTCGCTTAACTTTTTGTCCACGCCTTACATTAAATTCATTCAAGTGGGCATAATAAGTCTCATACCCAAACCCATGGTCTAAAACAATTAGATTACCAAAACCACTAGTTCTTCTGGCTTTTTTAACTGTAGCATTACCTGTGGCGAAAACTTCTGTACTGGTTGGTGCAGAAAAGTCCATTCCATTATGCATCTTTCTGTATTTTAAAATAGGATGCATACGTATACCATAACCTGAAGCCATACGTTTTAAATCATCGTTTTTTACTGGTTGTATTGCTGGGATGGAAGCTAATAAAGCTTCTTTATTCTTGGCAAGCGCTGCTATTTCGTCAAGAGATTTGGATTGAATCACAAGACGTTTAGATAACTTATCTATATTTTTAGTTGTCTCCTTAATGATTTCGGAATTCTCGTAACCTTCAAGGTTTTTGTATCGGTTTATTCCTCCAAAACCAGATCGCCTTTGCTCATCAGAGATGGGGTTGGCTTCGAAGTAAACCCTGTAAATGTTGTTATCTCGTTCCTCTACATTTTCAAGAACTTGGACGACGTCTTGCATTCGTTTATTCAAAAGTTCATATTGAAATTTCATGTTTTCAATTTCCCTTTTGTACGCTTTCTCTTTAGGAGTTTCAACATTTGGGATATTTAGATAAACAAGCGCTAATACAAAACTAGTAGCAATAATCCCTAATAGAAATAGAGTGGCCAGCGCAAAACTTTTACCTTTTTTGGGTTCAATTTTACGATAGGATAAGGTTTCGCTGTCGTAGTAATATTTTACTTTACTCATTCTTTAATTTTATAGTATTTTTGCATCCATCAGGACCTTAACACCATATTGTAACCTACAAATATAGCCTAAAATTAAAACACATAAAAATAAATCTACTTTAGACTTTATGAAATCAATCGTTCTTAGACGTCAATTTTTAGAATTTTTTGAGTCCAAATCTCATACCAAAGTTAATTCTGCACCCATAGTTTTAAAAGACGATCCTACCTTAATGTTTACTAATGCTGGGATGAATCAATTTAAATCTTATTTTTTAGGCAATGTAGATCCTGAGTCTACAAGGCTTACTAATTCTCAAAAGTGTTTACGGGTTAGCGGAAAGCATAACGACTTGGAAGAAGTTGGTAAGGACACTTATCACCATACCATGTTTGAGATGTTAGGAAACTGGAGTTTTGGAGACTACTTTAAGAAGGAAGCCATAGAATGGGCCTGGGAATTTTTAACCGAAGTACTTAAAATTGACAAGGACAGCCTTTATGTGACCATTTTTGAAGGCGATAAGGCGGATGGAACAGAAAAAGATCAGGAAGCTTTCGACATCTGGAAAAATTTAGTAGAAGAGGATAAGATCTTACTAGGCAACAAAAAAGACAACTTCTGGGAAATGGGTGATCAGGGACCTTGTGGTCCAGCTTCAGAAATTCATGTGGATCTAAGAAGTGATAAAGAGAAGCAAAATACCCCTGGAAAAGACCTGGTCAACCAGGATCACCCCCAAGTGGTAGAAATTTGGAACTTGGTTTTCATTCAGTATAATCGAAAAGCTAATGGGAGTTTGGAGGCATTGCCTTCTAAACATATCGATACCGGAATGGGCTTCGAACGCTTATGCATGGTTATGCAAGGGAAGACTTCCAATTATGATACAGATGTATTTACACCGCTTATCGGTGCGATTGAAAAATTAACCCAAACTACTTACGGCAAATCTGAAGAAGTAGATATCGCCATAAGGGTAGTGGCAGACCATGTAAGGGCTGTAGCCTTTGCTATTGCAGATGGTCAATTGCCTAGTAGTACTGGAGCAGGCTATGTGATACGTAGAATTTTAAGACGGGCCATTCGTTATGGTTTTACATTTTTGAATGCTAAATCTGCTTTTATATATCACCTGGTTGAGGTGCTGTCTCAACAAATGGGAGAAGCCTTTCCTGAAATCAACACACAGAAAGAACTCTGTAAAAATGTTATTCGGGAAGAAGAAAAATCTTTTCTGAAGACCTTAGAACAAGGACTTGGTTTGCTTGATAACTTGATGCAGGAATCCAATTCTAAAACCATTAGTGGCGAAAAAGCCTTCGAACTTTACGATACGTTTGGATTTCCGATAGATTTGACTAGCTTAATTCTTGAGGAAAAGGGATTTAATCTTGACATAGATGCTTTCCAAAGAGAACTAAAAAAACAAAAACAACGCTCCAAAGATGCTGCTCAGTCAAGTTCAGAAGATTGGGAAGAATTACTTCAAATAAATAGCAGTGAATTTATAGGCTATGATCATCTTGAGTCTAGTATTAAATTAGTAAAATATAGAAAAATCACCTCAAAAAAGGATGGAAAACGTTACCAGTTGGTTTTTGACAAGACTCCATTTTATCCTGAAGGTGGTGGTCAGGTTGGTGATAGAGGATATCTTGAGACTAAAAGCGGAGATAAAACTTATATACTTGACACTAAAAGGGAAAACAACCAAATCATTCATTTTAGCAAAACCCTACCAGATCTTAACCAAGAAAAATTTTATGCAGTTGTCGATACTGAAAACAGACTAAAAACAGCTTGTAATCATACCGCAACTCACTTACTTCATCAGGCCCTACGAGAAGTCCTAGGAACTCACGTAGAGCAAAAAGGTTCCATGGTTCAAGCTGATTACTTAAGATTTGATTTTTCTCATTTTTCAAAAATGACTTCAGAGGAACTCACTGCTGTTGAATATTTGGTGAATGCCAGAATCGAAGAAGGGATAGCTTTTGAAGAACAAAGGTCAATACCTTATGATGATGCAATTGAGGAAGGTGCTTTAGCCTTGTTTGGTGAAAAGTACGGAGATAAAGTTAGAATGGTAAAATTTGGGAACTCAGTAGAATTATGCGGTGGAACTCACGTGAAAAACACCTCAAAACTTTGGCATTTTATCATAAAAAATGAAACTTCGGTTGCTTCTGGTATTAGACGAATTGAAGCAATTACCTCTGAAGCAGCAAGAACCTTTCTTACAAATGAATCTGAGTTATTACATTCAGTAAAATCTATACTGAATCAACCACAAGATGTATTAAAATCAGTAGAATCTTTACAGGAAGAAAATCAAAAACTAAAGCGAGAAGTCGAGCAGCTCAATCAGCTAAAGTTGAATCAACTGAAAGATCAACTGAAATCCAAAATTAAGAATATTGAAGGAGTTCAGTTTGTAGCTTATCAAGTAGACTTGAACGCAGCAGCCATGAAAGATTTAGCTTTTCAAATTGGAGGTGAACTTGAAAACGTATTCATAGTACTAGGTTCTGCTTTAAATGAAAAAGCCCTTTTGGCTTGCTATATTTCTAAATCATTAGTAGAAACTGATGGCTGGAATGCCGGGAAAATCATCAAGTCTCTGGGAAAACACATCCAAGGAGGGGGAGGAGGACAGGCCTTCTTTGCGACCGCTGGAGGTAAAAACCCTAATGGAATTTCTAAAGCTTTAGAGGAAGCTAAACACATAGTTCAGAACAAGCGAGTAAACGGATAATATGAAATTATCGACTGAAGTTTCTATAGCAAAAGCATCTAACCCCCTAACATACGACTCCAAAGTTTTGTGTTTAGGTTCTTGTTTTGCTGAACATATCAGTGATAAGCTTAATTATTTTAAATTTCAGGTGACGAGTAATCCATTCGGAATTTTATTTCACCCAGAAGCGATTCTGAATGTGGTTGAAAAGGCTGTCAATGACCAAGAATTTACTTCAGAGGATGTGTTTCAGCATAACGATATGTGGCATTCGTTTTTCTCGCATTCAAGGTTGAGCAGGAGTTCTTCAGCAGAAACTTTAGCAGAATTAAATTCAGCAAAAAATAAATTAACACAAGCTATCGCTGAATCCTCTCATATTATTTTGACGCTAGGGACTTCATTTATATATCGACAAAAATCAACCAGGCAAGGGGTGGCCAACTGTCATAAAGTTCCGCAGGATCAATTTGAAAAAAAATTATCTACAATTGATGAATTACAGCGAACCTTAAATCAGCTAATTTCAAAGGCTAAAGAGCTGAACCCTGATGTAAATTTCATTTTCACGATTTCCCCAGTACGTCATACTAAAGATGGCATTGTTGAAAACCAAAGAAGCAAAGCTCATCTTATTTCAGCTTTACATCAGGTATTAGAGAAACAGTCTAATGCTGATTATTTCCCTTCTTATGAATTGATGTTGGATGAATTTAGAGATTACAGATTCTACAATAGAGATCTTATTCATCCAAATGAACTGGCCATAGATTTAATATGGGAAAAGTTTAAATTGAATTATATTGAGGATAATTTAAAAAAAGACATGGCAAAAGTCGATAAACTTCAGAAATCTATTGCACATCGACCAATTGCAGTTTCTGGGATTGAGTTTCAAAAACTAAAAGCTTATCAGCATAATTTAAAAGAAGAGCTACAGAGCAACTATCCTTTTATGAATTTCCAAACCTTATGACAAGACGACAAGAAATTTTAGCTTGTGCTAAGACACTTTTTAGAGAACATGGTTATAAATCAGTAAGCATGAGGGATATGGCTCAACAGATGAATTTAAAGGCTGCGAGCTTATATAATCATATTGCTTCTAAGGAAGAAATTTTAGCCGAAATTACTCTTAATTTAGCTCATAAATTTACTGATGAAATGTCCATGGTGAAGAAAATTCAAGCTGATTCTATAACTAAGCTTGAGGCGGTGATCAATCATCATGTGGATATTACCCTAAAAGATCCAGAAGCCATTGCGATCGTCAATAATGACTGGGTCCACCTCAAAGGGGCTAATTTTGATGAATTTATAAAACTTAGAGATGGTTATGAACAAGATTTACGAGCTATTATATCAGCTGGCGTAAAATCTGGAGAGTTAAAAGCTAAAAGTGAAGAAGTTATTTTATTTGCCATGTTATCTACCCTGAGGACGCTACATTCCTGGTATAGAAAGCGTAGCGGAATTGAGGGCCAACAATTAAAAAACGATATTACTGAAATACTTTTGAAAGGTGTAACTAAATAGATTAATTTTGTAGAACTTGTACTACAAAATTAATTGAACTATGAAAACACTTTTACCTAAAGTCATTTTTGCTTCGTTGATGCTAGCGCTTAGTTTTAAAGCCCAAAGTCAGATGGGTTGGCAAATTGATCAAACCGATACTCCTTTTTTGATTGATTTTGATAATACTGTCGTGGGGGTAAATAATGGGCGGCTAAATGGGTCAGGCTTTAGTAACTTACCAAGTGCTGGCGAGATAGATTCAGATGCTATCATTGTTACTGGCATGAGCGATGGTGATTTAAGTTTTGGAGTTTTAGGAACTACAGGTGATTTTGCTAGAGGAACTAGCACTGGAGGGGTCACCACAGGTGGAGTATATGGGTTCGAAGTGTCTACCAATAATTTTGCTTTGGGGGTTCAGCCTGGTGGTTCCGATTTTACGCCTGGAGATATTATTTTAAGATTTCAAAACTCAACCTTAGAAACCATTACAGAGCTGACTTTAGCTTACGATATTTTGGTTTTTAACGATAAGCCAAGATCAAATTCTTTTAATTTAAGTTACTCCTCAGATAACATCAACTACACTAATATTTCTAGTTTAGATTTTGCAACTATAGAGCCCGAAGATGCATCACCCGCCTGGAAAACAAGTGAAAAATCAACGATAATTTCTGGTCTTAGCTTACTTCCCAATGCTGTTATGTATCTGAAATGGACCTCAGACGATGTTTCGGGAAGTTCTAACAGAGATGAAATTGCGATTGATAACATCCAGCTAGTTCTTAACCCATCCCCAATCAATTATACTTATAATAATTCATGGACTCCGCAGGACCCTACTGGGATATCGCGTCTGGTCGATAATATTGTCATATCGGAAGGAAATGCAGTGATCTCAGGAGATACTCAAGCCAAAAATGTTGACATACAGTCTTCATCAAGTCTGGAAGTTGGTGCCAACTCGAGGCTAAGAATATCTGGAGACTTAACGATAGATGGTGATCTTGTTTTTAAAAGCGATGCTACTGGAAGTGGGCAATTGATTCAGGCTTTGACCTCTTTAATTACAGGCGATATTACAGTTGAGCGTTACATTCCTGCAAAAAGAGCTTTTCGTTTTCTAACCTCCCCGGTGGGAGGACAAACTTTTGCAGATTCATGGCAACTGGGAACTCATATTACAGGTGCTGACGGCGCGACTAATGGTTTTGACGAAACGACCACCAATAATCCATCTTTATTTACTTACGATAACCAAATTGCAGACCCTTCAAATGGAGCTGGGTGGACTGCAGTGACAAGCACCAACGATGTTTTAGTAGCAGGAAAACCCTACAGGCTTTTTGTAAGAGGAGATAGAACAACCGATTTAACTAATAATGACGCAGCACCTTCTCCAACAACTTTAATTTCAAAAGGTAGTTTGTTGACAGGTGAGCTTATTTCTGGGGTTAATTTACCACCTTTATCTGAGGATCCAGATCATTTTAGTTTCGTCGCGAATCCTTATCAGGCAGTCCTGGATTTTTCTCAGGTCATTAGAAATGGAGTAACTGATTTCCTTTACGTATGGGATGCTAAAATTGCTGGAGATAATGGGAATGGAGGTTATGTCACCATCGACTTAAATTCTACTGTGCCTAGTCCTTCTACTTCTGAAGCCAATCGATACTTGATACCTGGACAGGGGTTTTTTGTTCAAAATCAATCGTCCATTACCATTCCACCAACTTTAGTATTTGCACCTTCAGCAATTGCCTCGGATGAGGTACAGCCAGAAATACTTTCAAAATCAGATGTAGCTTTTTTAAATATGAGACTTTACAAAAAGCAAGACTTTGAAAACGGTAAAATGGAAGCTGATGCTGCTGGAATTCGATTTTCTGAAAATTTCACAACACCTCCATCTGATGAAGATGCTGGAAAGCTATTCAATTCTGGAGAAGCCTTAGTCATTTATAACGAAAACCTTTTATCAATTGATAAACGAAAGTTTCCTGATGCTGGAAAGTCAATTCAATTGCTCTTAGGTAATTATAAGCAAAGTGAATACACCTTGGATTTTGATGTTGATCTTTTATCTAATGACAAGCAATTGATTCTTATTGACAACTATTTAAATAAAGAAATTGACGTTGCTGATGGTTCATTTTATAATTTTTCTGTTGATACCTCTGTAGAGGAAAGTGTTGCAGAGGATAGGTTTGAATTGAAAATAAAACCTGTAACATTGAATTTAGATAATTTTAATCTCACAGAATCTGTGAGGCTGTACCCTATTCCTGCAGGGCCACAACTCCAAATAGAAACTAAAACATCTAATTCTATAAAAAGTATTGAACTGTATTCTATGCTTGGGCAAGAAATTGACTCAGATTATAAGGTAAATGAAAAAGGCATTCAATTAGACGTTTCCTTCTTAAGTGAAGGAGTTTATTTAGTAAAAATTGAGACTGATTATGGAACGACAACCAAGCGATTCATAAAAAAATAAATGTATAGTTTACGGATTGAAGGGGTTTCAGTTTTAAATTGAAACCTCTTTCTGTTTATTAAACGCTTTGTTTATTTTAGTCCGATGTATTTGAAGTTAGGTAAGCCTTTATTGGATTTTGTACTGAGCCTGATTGGACTGGTCTTATTAGCTCCATTTCTTATCCTGATCTGGATCTTATTGTTTTTCATTCATAAATCTAACCCCGTTTTTTTTCAAACAAGAGTGGGGCAGCATGGAACATATTTTACGGTTTATAAATTCAAGACCATTAAAGGCAATGATTCGCCTCAGAATTTACTAAAACTTCTTCGCAAAACGAAAGTTGATGAATTTCCTCAACTTTTCAATATCCTTAAAGGAGAAATGAGCCTGGTAGGACCAAGACCAGACATTCCAGGATACTATGATCTTTTAGAGGGAGGAGATCGAAAGTTACTAAAATTAAAGCCAGGTTTAACAGGATATGCTTCGCTCAAATTTTCTAATGAAGAGAAGCTTTTAAAGCAGCAAGAAGAGCCACTCGCCTATAATGATCAGGTTATATTTCCTGAAAAAGTGAAATTAAACTTATACTATTACGAAAACGTTTCACTTCTGTTAGATCTTAAAATTCTATTGAAAACGGTACTTTTGCCTTTCAGAACTTAATCATCTTTTATGCACTCAGAACTATCAAAAATCTGGCTATCCTCACCTCATATGGGTGGTCACGAAGAGAAATTCGTAGCTAAAGCTTTCGAAGAAAACTGGATAGCACCTCTAGGGCCCAACGTTAATGGATTTGAGTCAGATCTTGAAAATTACTTAGGTCAACAGAAGCATGTGGCTGTAGTGAGTAGTGGAACAGCAGCGATACATTTGGCTTTAGTTCAGTTAAGCGTGACGCATGGCGATGAGGTCATTTGTCAGAGTTTTACTTTTTGTGGTTCTGCTAATCCTATCATGTATCAAGGAGCTATACCGATTTTTGTGGACAGCGAGCCTTCCACCTGGAATATGTGTCCCAGAGCTTTAGAAACTGCAATTCTAGATAGAATAGCCAAAGGAAAAACACCAAAGGCTATTATTCCTGTTCATCTTTATGGCATGCCTTACCTGGTAGATGAAGTTGCAGCTGTGGCTGAAAAATATGACATCCCGATCATCGAAGATGCAGCCGAATCTCTAGGGTCTACCTATAAGTCCCAAAATTGTGGAACTTTTGGGCAGTTTGCAGCTTTGTCTTTCAATGGCAATAAAATTATAACTACGTCCGGAGGAGGTGCTTTGGTTTGTGAATCAAAAGCAGCCAAAGACAAAGCAGTTTTTTACTCAACTCAAGCCAGGGATCAGGCTCCACACTATCAGCATTCTGAAATCGGATTCAATTACCGGATGAGCAACATCTCAGCTGGCATAGGTCGCGGACAAATGTTGGTTTTAGATGAGCATGTTAAGCTTAGGAGAAAGATGCATCAGTTTTATAAAAATTTATTTCAAAATATTGAGGGAGTAGAGGTATTGACTGAGCCTTCAGAAGACTTTTTTAGCAATCATTGGCTGTCAGCCATTCTGGTAGATCCAGACCAAACTAGTGGTGTAGATAGGGAGCAAATTCGCTTGCATCTTGGAACTTACAATATTGAAAGTCGCCCGCTGTGGAAGCCGATGCACATGCAGCCTGTGTTTAAAGATATGCCTTACTACGGAGGTAAGGTGGCACAAGAATTGTTCAAAAATGGACTCTGTTTGCCATCTGGATCAAATTTGACAGAAGATGATAGAGATAGAATAAAGACAGCCATCTTAAAAATTTTTAAAAAATAACATTATGGACGCATTAAAAGCAATAGAAAATAGAAGATCAGTTTTCCCTAAACAATACAATGAAGAACCTATTTCAAAAGAAGAATTAGGTAAAATTCTTTTTGCGGCCAACTGGGCACCTAATCATAAGCACACCGAGCCTTGGAGATTCAAAGTGCTTCAGGGAAAGAGCCGATTGGAATTTGCAGAATTTTTAGTTAATAAAAATGCTGAAATTGAAGGAAAACCCTCTTCTTTTAAACGAAAAAAAATCGTTTCAAAATTTCAGCAGTCTCACACGGTTATTGCCATTTGTATGCAGAAAAGCCCTAAAGGTAAACCACCAGAATGGGAGGAAATATCTGCAGTGGCTATGGCAGTCCAAAATATGTGGTTAGCATGTACAGCATTAAGTATTGGAGCTTACTGGAGTTCACCTTCGCTTAAAGATCTAGTAGGAGGTTATTTTGACCTACAAGAAGGTGAATCCTGCCTTGGATTTTTCTACATGGGTAAATACGATGGTGAACTTGAACCAGGGAAACGCAAGTCAGAGATAGACTCTAAAGTCCAGTATTTCTCCTAAGCCCTGAGTAGCGGCTAAACCCATAAATATTTTAACACTGATTTTTCTATTTTTAAACTAACAATTGTTAGTTTTGTTATCAAATTGAGAATAAATGCCAAGTTTTTTTCCGATAAAAGTAAAGGATGTTCATAAAGAGACAGAAGATTGTTCTGTAGTTACTTTTGATATTCCAGAAGAGTTGAAATCTGACTTTAGTTATCATCAAGGTCAGCATTTAACTTTAAAAAAAGATATAAATGGTGAAGATGTTAGGCGGTCTTACTCCTTATGTTCGAGTCCAGTGGATGATGAATGGAAAGTAGCTGTAAAGCAAATTTTTGAAGGGAAATTTTCAACCTATGTCAACCAAGAGTTGAAAGTTAACGATGTCTTAGAAGTCATGCCTCCAAGTGGAGAATTTGGAGTTGATATTCAACAAGAGGTCGAGAAAACTTACTTATTTTTTGCTGCAGGAAGTGGAATCACTCCCATTTTATCCATGATCAAGACACATTTAGCAAAAGAGCCGAAATCAACTTGTAAGCTATTTTACTTGAATAAGAATGCTAAATCCATTATCTTTAAGGAAGAAATCGAGCAAATTCGCAACAAGTACTTTGGTAGGTTGGAAATTTTTTATTTCCTCACCCGCGAACAGCGAGACATTGAATTATTGAATGGACGCTTTACGCCAGAGAAAATTCAAACGCTTTCTAAAACGGTGTTTGATATTGAAGAAGTAAGTGATGTGTTTATTTGTGGTCCGGAACAAATGATTTTTATGATTCGTGATGAGCTGACTGAACTTGGCTTAAGCAAAAACAGCATTCACTACGAATTATTTGTTTCTGGTTTATCTGAAGAAGATAAGAAGAGAGCTGAGGCAGCTATGGCTAAGCGAAAAGACGGAACTCAAATCACTATTTTAGATGGAGGGAAAGAGTTTCACTTTGCCATGACTAAAGAATATGATAATATCCTGGATGCCGCTCTGGCTGCAGGAGCAGATTTACCTTTCGCCTGCAAAGGTGGAGTCTGTAGCACTTGTAAGTGTGAAGTAAAGGAGGGGAATGTTGAAATGAAGTTGAATTACGCTTTAGAAAAAGAAGAAGTTGCTCAAAATCTGGTGCTTAGCTGTCAGGCTGTACCAACAACAGACCAAGTGACTGTCGATTTTGATGTATAATATAAGTTGAATAATTTAAGCTATGAATACTATGGAAACTATGAAGAATACAAATGAACAAACGAAAAGCTTAGAAGATATTTTTGAAGCTAAGATCGCTCGTGATGAAAAAATTGAGCCTAAAGATTGGATGCCAGAAAAGTATAGAAAAACCCATATACGTCAGATTTCGCAGCATGCGCACTCTGAGATTGTCGGTATGCTTCCTGAAGGCAACTGGATCACTAGAGCGCCTTCTTTGAGACGTAAAGTAGCACTTCTAGCTAAAGTTCAGGATGAAGCCGGTCATGGTCTTTATTTATATTCAGCTTGTGAAACACTAGGTGTATCTAGAGAAGAATTATACGAGCAGTTACATTCTGGTAAAGCTAAATATTCTAGCATATTTAATTATCCAACTCTGACTTGGGCAGATATTGGCGCCATTGGTTGGTTAGTGGACGGTGCTGCGATTATTAATCAGGTTCCGCTTTGTAGCACCTCTTTTGGACCTTACGCCAGAGCAATGGTACGCGTATGTAAAGAGGAGAGTTTCCACCAAAGACAGGGCTATGAAATTATGATGACCCTATGTAATGGTACTCAGGAGCAGAAAGACATGGCTCAAGACGCCCTTAATAGATGGTGGTGGCCTGCATTAATGATGTTAGGACCAACCGATGATGCTTCCACGCATACAGAACAGTCCATGAAATGGAAATTAAAACGCAAAACTAACGATGAATTGCGTCAGCAATTTATCGATCAAACGGTACCGCAGGCGGATATTTTAGGATTGAAAGTACCAGATGAAGATTTAAAATATAACAATGAAACTGGTCATTATGACTTTGGTGAGATCGACTGGGAGGAATTCTGGCAAGTCGTAAAAGGTCACGGCATGTGTAATAAAGAACGAATCTCAGCTAGAAAAAATGCCTGGGATAATGGTGAATGGGTAAGAGATGCTGCTGTTGCTTACGCTGAAAAGCAAGCCGATAAAGAAGTTAAAGAAGCTGTATAGACTGAAATCGAACTTGAAGTTGAAGTCGAACTCAGAAATTTAGTAGTAAATCGGATACTATGAATTATGATTTAAGTGATCGATTAGAAAATTTTGCTGCTAATATTATTTTACTTTACGATAAGAAACCTTCAAGTTATGCAGGCGACTATCTAGCTAAACAACTTATAAGACCATTGTGCTCATCAGCATTAAATTATGGTGAAGTCCTTGGAGCTCAATCTGAGAAAGATAAACTATTCAAATTGAGTATTTGTTTAAAAGAACTTAGAGAGTGTTTGCGAAATCTAAATATTCAAATGAAAGCAGGGTTGTTTGAAAATGAAAAATTGGAAACTTTAAAAGGTGAGAATGATTAGTTAATTAGAATAATTGTAACTCGAATTAAAAATATTAAGAAGTTATAATGAAGTTTCGATTTCAATTTCTACTTCAGTTTCAATAACTAAGAATATTAAAATATGAAAAACAAGAAAAACTGGCCACTCTGGGAAGTGTTTGTAAGAAGTAAAAATGGTTTAGAACATCGTCACTTTGGGAGTTTACACGCTCCGGATGCTGATATGGCGCTAAAAAACGCCAGAGATGTATACACCCGAAGAAGTGAAGGGGTAAGTATTTGGGTGGTAGAGTCTAAGAATATCAAAGCTTCCAATCCAGATGATAATGGGGAAATGTTTGAGCCCGCGGCCGATAAAGCTTATCGTCATCCTACATTTTACGAGCTGCCAGACGATATCGAGCACATGTAGCAAATTAGACCTTTTTGTTCCCTAAAAGACAATTCAAAATGACAAATGAAAATTTAATTGAATACATCTACGGCATCGCCGATAACTCCCTGATTTTAGGTCAGCGGATTTCAGAACTTTGTGGACACGGTCCCACTCTGGAGACTGATATTGCGATGACCAACATCGCTTTGGACTTGTTAGGTCAAACGAGAAGCTATTATCAGTATGTAGCTGAATTGTCCAAATCTGATATTACCGAAGACGATGTGGCGTTTTTGAGAACTGAGCGAGAATACAAAAATGTACTGCTAGTCGAGCAGCCTAATACAGATTTTGCTTATGTCATCACCAGACAATATTTTTTTGACGTCTTTCATTTTATGTTGCTCAAAGAATTGGAAAATTCAAAAAATGTCAACTTCCAAGCGATCGCCAAAAAGAGTTTAAAGGAAGTCTCTTACCATAAACGCTTTTCTGGGGATTGGCTCAAGCGTCTTGGAGATGGGACTGAAGAAAGTAAAAATAAAGCTCAAAAGGCAGTTAATGATTTGTGGGTATATACCAACGAATTATTTCAAATGACCTCTAACGATAAAATAATAGCAGAGGCTGGATACGGTGTCAACACTGAAGATTTGAAAGCCGAGTATTATAACGCTATTAAAGCATTACTTAAAGAAGCTACTTTGGATATCCCTGAGGTAGAATACTTCCAAAAAGGAGGAAAGGATGGAATTCATACTGAACATATGGGTTATATTTTGTCCGATATGCAATATATGCAACGCACCTATCCGGACATGAAATGGTAAATCTCAGACATTAGAGTTTAGATCATAGATTTTAGAATCTAAATCCAAAATTTTTAATTAATAATTAAAAATTCTTTTTATCACATGACTGATCAAGCAGACATAGCTACAGAACTTTACGATATTTTAAAATCGGTTCCCGATCCGGAAATCCCTGTGTTGTCCATCATCGACCTGGGGGTGGTTCGCTCAGCTAAACTTCTTGAAAATAAGGTTGCGAAAGTAGATATCACCCCAACTTACAGTGGATGTCCCGCTATGGATGTGATTGGTGATGATATTAAAACAGAGCTTCAAAAACACGGCTATACACCTCAAGTTAAACTTATACTTTCTCCGGCCTGGACTACAGACTGGATGACAGAAGAAGGTAAACAAGCCCTTAAAGAATACGGTATTGCCCCGCCCATGGATGCGACATCAGATAAGGATGCCCTGCTAGGTAATAAGCGTGTAATTCCTTGTCCACAATGCGATTCCAAAAATACAAGACTCGTGAGTCAGTTCGCTTCTACAGCTTGCAAAGCCATGTTTAAGTGTGAAGATTGTGAGGAAACCTTCGATTACTTTAAATGTTTAATTTAATAAGCCTTTGGCGGTTGCCCCTCACCATTACATTGGTGAATGGCCGGGCTTTCGGCAGTCGCTTTCCCGTTAAAAAACGGGAAGAGCTTCAACATATACCTCTATCCCTAACCGGGGCTCGTCCCAAAAGTTCAATGATTAAAATTTTCATTAGGCTTATGTCAAGATGGATTCTATTGACTCAATTTCCAAAGGGTTCACAAACCAATTTCGTAACTTTTCCATCTAAAAATCACTAAAACTCTAAATTTATGGATACCAGTATATTACTCAATATTCAAGATCAAGTGGCCTACATCACATTCAACAGGCCCAACAAATTCAACAGTTTTAATCGGGAAATGGCCTTTTTGCTTCAGAAAACCTTAGATGATTGCATTCGCAACGACGAGGTGAGAGCGATTGTATTAACCGGAGAGGGAAAGGCCTTTTGCGCCGGTCAGGATATTCAGGAAATCACCGATCCGGATCAACATCCGGGATTTAAACAAATACTCGACGATCATTACAATCCTATCATTACCAGAATCAGAAACGTAGAAAAACCAGTTGTTGCTGCAGTTAATGGTGTAGCGGCCGGTGCAGGTGCTAATATCGCTTTAGCCTGCGATATCGTGGTTGCTCACGAACAGGCCAGCTTTATACAGGCCTTTTCTAAAATCGGATTGATACCCGATTCTGCTGGGACTTTCTTTTTGCCTAGACTTGTAGGGTTTCAAAGAGCTTCAGCCTTAGCCATGCTTGGTGATAAAGTAGGTGCTGTAGAGGCAGAGCGCATGGGGATGATTTATAAGTACTTTTCTCCCGAGACGTACGAGGACGAAGTAAAAACAATGGCAGAAAAACTCGCTAAAATGCCTACCAAAGCGCTGGCTTACACTAAGAAGGCCTTAAACAAATCTTTCAACAATTCACTGGAAGAGCAGTTGGCTCTAGAATCGGAGTACCAAATCGCCTCTGCTTCCACTGAAGATTATGAAGAAGGCGTCAGTGCCTTTATGGAAAAGAGAGAAGCGAAGTTTAAAGGCAAATAAATAAATAATTTCAAAATGCAAATTTGTTATTTATCATTTCAAATTAGAGATTAGCAATGACAGCTTCAGAACTTGAAAATAGATTAATAGATTTTGCTGTAGCTTGTATTAAAATTGCAAGCAAAGCGAATAAATCTTTTGCTACAGAGCATTTGAATAGTCAATTGATTAGATCATCCACAAGTATTGCTCTTAACTATTCTGAAGCTCTTGGAGGTTCTTCATTCAGAGACTACATTTATTAAATGCAGATTTGTTTAAAAGAACTTAAAGAATCCAAAACCAATTTACGTATCCAATGTAGATCTAATTTTTATGAGGATGATGAATTAATCCAGACGTTAATCAAGGAGGTTGAGGAACTCATTAAGATTTTTTCAAAAAGCATAGCAACTTCGAAAAAGAAAAATGGATTGAAGTGAGCCTGTTCTTCTTAGTTAAGTCAAAAATTTGAAATAAGAATTTTGAAATGATGATTATAAAATTAATGAACATAGCAATTTTGACACTTTAAAGTAGATCTGAATCCAATGAGGATAATCATTAAATTCAGGCTTTTGATTGATAAAGCAGAGGAATTTATCAAGATTTTCCGAAGAGTATTGCAACCTCGAAAAAGCAAACGGATTGAAATAAGTTTATTTAAGCCTTAAAATTTGAAATAAGAATTTTGAAATGATAAATATAAAATATATATGATTACAGCAATAATAGGAAGCGGAACTATGGGAAGCGGTATTGCGCAGGTTGCTGCCACCGCTGGATGCCAGGTGAAGCTCTACGATACCAAAACAGAAGCACTGGATAAAGCCGAAAGCGCTTTAGAGAAGATATTACGTCGACTCATCGAAAAAGGGCGCATAGACGAAAAAGAAAAACAAAGGATACAGTCTAATATTAGTTATGTAGAAAGCTTGAAAGACCTCTCCGACGCCCACTTGACCATCGAAGCCATAGTAGAAAACCTGGAAGTCAAACAAAAAGTCTTTAGAGAACTGGAAAGCTATCAAAGCAAAGAGGCGATCATTGCCAGTAATACGTCCTCTTTGTCTATTGCCTCTATAGCTTCAGCTCTAGAACAACCTGAGCGCTGTATTGGGGTTCACTTTTTCAATCCGGCTCCGCTAATGCCCTTGGTGGAGATTGTACCCGCAGTACAGACCTCAGAAGAGGTTTTTGAAAAAGTATTTTCCACGATTAAAGATTGGAAAAAAGTGCCTGTTAAAGCGCAGGATACACCAGGCTTCATTGTAAATCGAGTCGCACGCCCGTTTTATGGTGAAGCGCTGAGAGTTTATGAAGAACGCTTTGCAGGAGTGCCTGAAGGCGAAGCTGGATTTGCCACGATTGATTGGGCCATGAAAGAGTTTGGTGGGTTTAAAATGGGGCCTTTTCAGTTGATGGATTTTATTGGTAATGATGTGAATTATACCGTCACTGAAACCGTTTTTGAAGCCTTCTATTACGACCCACGTTATAAACCTTCCTTTACACAAAAACGCTTTGCAGAAGCAGGCTATTTAGGCCGAAAGTCAGGCAAAGGCTTTTATGATTACATTGAAGGCACTAAGAAAGTGGCCCCTCTAAAAGATCAGAAAATGGGACAGAAAATCTTTGATCGGGTCCTGGTGATGTTGATCAATGAAGCTGCTGATGCTTTGTTTCTGAACATCGCCACCGCTAAAGATATTGATTTGGCTATGACCAAGGGAGTGAATTATCCTAAAGGTCTCTTAGAATGGGCCAACGAAAAAGGAATTAGCTGGTGTGTTGAGCAGATGGATCAGCTTTATGATACTTACCGTGAAGATCGGTATAGGTGTAGTCCAATACTAAGGAAGATGATGAGAGAAGGTAGTAGATTTTAGGCCTTAGGTCTTAAGAAATGGGTGTTAGAGATTAGGAAAAAATAGCTAAGAAATGAAAAAGTCTAAGTTTCATTTTAAGTTCGAAGATTTGAAAGTTTATCAAAAAGCGATGAGCTTTGGTGAAATTATTCATGAACAAACTCAACATTTCCCTAAAGAGGAGCGATTTGAACTGACTTCACAATTTAAAAGGGCTAGTGATTCTATTGCTTTGAATATTGCAGAAGGTTCTGCTGGAACCGACAAGCAATTCCATAATTACTTGGGTAATGCATATTATAGTTTACACGAATGTGTCTCTTGTAGTTCAAAAGCTTTTAACAGAAATTACCTTAGTCGAGAAGAAAATGAAAAAAACAGAGAGCACTTAGTTGAACTGGCAAAAATGATTAGTAGCCTACGTGTATTAATTTCTAAACAAATTAAAAATGGTCAATGATAAAAAAAATCTAGAACCCATAGCCTACCACCTAATACCTAAAAGGATGCTCTCCCAAGATCCCTTCAGCACCTGGCTGGGGATTGAAATTTTAGAGGTGAGTCTTGGGAAGTGTAAGGTAGGTATGACTATAAGACCTGAAATGCTCAATTCTATGCAGAAAGCTCACGGTGGGATTTCTTATGCCTTGGCAGATACGGCATTTGGTTTTGCAGCGAATACTTATGGTAAATATGCAGTATCCATAGAGACCTCAATCAATCATATTGAAGCTTTAGAAGTCAACGATTACATTACCGCAGAATCTAAAGTGGATGTGACTAAAAACAGACTAGGATTTCACTACGTAGAAGTCAAACGAGGAGATGAAGTTGTAGCGCTTTTTAAAGGCGTAGTGTTTAGGACTTCTAAGAAATGGAAATTAAATGGGAATTAAATTTTATAAATTGAAAACGAATTTGCGTTAGGGATTGTAGTGGAAAGCCCGAAAGGCTAGTGATGAGCTGAAACAGCTTTGAGCATAGCGACTAAAAGAAGCTCATGCTCTATGCTTGTGAAAGCCAACACTAGACTAAGTACTTGAAGCGAAGAGCCCGTCAACGCCCAACAAAATAACAAACTATAAGATATGGATGCATATATAATCGATGGAATACGAACACCGATAGGTAATTATAAAGGAACATTGTCACCAGTAAGAGCAGACGATTTGGGGGCTTTAGTCATCAAAGAATTAATAATCAGAAATGCTTCCATCCCCAAAGAAGCTTACGATGATGTGATATTAGGCTGCGCCAATCAGGCAGGAGAAGACAACCGCAACGTAGCTCGCATGTGTTCACTCCTGGCTGGATTACCGCATTCGGTTCCTGGGGAAACAGTCAACCGCCTTTGCAGTAGCGGACTCTCGGCCATCATCCACGCCAATCGGGCCATAAAAGCCGGGGACGGAGATTTGTTTATTGCCGGAGGCGTAGAGCATATGACGCGAGGGCCCTACGCTATAGCTAAGCCCTCATCTGCCTATGGTAATGATGCTAAAATGTACGATACCAGTTTTGGATGGCGGTTTGTTAACCCTAAAATGCATGAAATGTATGGCACCGACGGCATGGGAGTAACCGCTGAAAATTTGGTAGATATCCATAAGATTTCTCGAGAAGATCAGGATGCGTTTGCTTATCATTCACAAATGAAAGCTGCTAAAGCCCAAGAGACCGGTCGACTGGCAAAAGAAATTGTAGCTGTAAGTATCCCCAGAAGAAAACAAGACGACTTGGTGTTTGCTCAGGACGAATTCATTAAACCTCAAACCAAACTTGAAGTACTTGGTAAATTAAGACCTGCCTTTAGAAAAGACGGTAGTGTGACTGCTGGTAACTCTTCAGGACTTAATGATGGATCTGCGGCAACGCTTATTGCTTCCCAAAAGGCAGTAGATACTTACGGCTTGAAACCTATGGCTAAAATTCTAAGTTCTGCAGTTGTAGGTGTGGAGCCAAGAATAATGGGCATCGGTCCTGTTGAGGCTTCCAACAAGGCTTTAGCTAAAGCCGGGTTGACTATGGATGACATGGATATCATTGAGCTTAATGAAGCCTTTGCAGCGCAGTCTCTGGCTTGTATTCGGGCCTGGGGACTTAAGGATGATGATCCCCGAATTAATCCAAATGGAGGAGCGATTGCCATTGGTCATCCATTGGGCGTGACTGGAGCAAGACTGGCCCACACAGCGGCCCTTCAGCTTCAACTGACTGATAAAAAATATGCTTTAGTTACCATGTGTGTAGGCGTTGGGCAGGGCTATGCCGCAGTTATAGAGAACCTAAGTAAATAATTCTCACATTAATAAATACAAAATATAAATATGTTTTATATTTACTAAAAATAAAGACATGACAACGTTTACCTCTTCACTTCCAGATGATTTGCTAGATAAATTAGCCAAAGCTTCTTCCAAATTAAAAATGCCTAAGAATAAGATTATAGAAAGAGCATTGGACATTTATTTGGAACAACTCGATAGGGCAGCTTATGAAAAATCCTATAAAAGAATGGCTAAAGATCCAGATATGATTGCCATGGCTGAAGAAGGAATGGCAGATTATTTTGAGCTCTTAAAGGAATTTGACCAAAAATGAAAAAAGGAGAAATTTGGGAAGTATTCCTCGATCCTACCATTGGAAGCGAACAAAGTGGACGACGTCCTGCGGTAGTTATTTCTGGTGATCTAGCTAATAAACATTTAAATACAATTATAATTTGCCCTTTAACTTCAAAACTTAAGAATTATCACGGTAATTTAATTGTTAGCCCAAATTCAAAAAATGGTTTGAAAAGAAAATCTGAGGTAATGTCAGTACATGTAAGATCTATTTCCAAAGAAAGGTTCAAGAAAAAACTAGGTCACTTCAATCATAATGAAATGGAAGTTGTTATCGAAAACCTTGAGAAAATTATTAAATATTGATTTTAAATATTAAAACATGCAAACCACACAAAGTTATATAAAAGGACAATGGACACAAGGAAAAGGAGAGGGTCATCCGATTTATGATTCCATCACTGGAGAACAGTTCACCAATGTGAATGTCGAAGGATTCGATATTCCTGAAGTTCTAGCTTATGGAAGAGAAAAAGGAGAGGCCTTGCGACAAATGACCTTTCAGGAGCGCGGAAATATGCTGAAGTCTTTAGCCTTTTACCTTCAAAAAAGAAAAAAAGCATTTTACGAATTGAGCTACCGCACTGGGGCTACCAAAATGGACTCCTGGTTTGATATAGACGGGGGATTTGGTAATCTGTTTGCCAATGCCTCATTAAGAAAATTGTTTCCCAATCAGCCGTTTGATGTAGAAGGGGATCCTATAGATTTATCCAGAGGCGGACGCTTTATGGCTCATCATATTTTGGTGCCTAAAGAAGGGGTGGCCGTTCATATCAATGCGTTTAACTTTCCGGTGTGGGGAATGCTGGAAAAATGTGCTGTCAACTGGATGGCCGGAGTGCCGGCTGTGGTTTTGCCAGCTCCTCAATCTGCTTACTTAACTGAAGCCGTGGTTAAAGAAATTATTGCCTCAGGTATTTTACCTGAAGGGGCTCTACAATTAATTTCTGGTACTGAAAAAACAATCCTGGAGAGTGTAGAGTCTCAGGATATTGTGACGTTTACCGGTTCTGCAGCTACGGGGAGATTATTAAAGAATCACCCAAGATTACTAGAAGAATCAGTACCATTTACTATGGAGGCAGATTCTCTAAACGCCTGTATTCTTGGAGAAGACGCCGTCCCAGGAACTCCAGAGTTTGATCTGTTCATCAGAGAAGTTCGAAATGAAATGACGGTGAAATGCGGACAGAAATGTACAGCGATTCGTCGAGCTATTGTACCAGAATCCCTGATTGAGGACGTTCAGATTGCCTTAGGTAAAGCTTTAGATAAGGTTACTTTGGGTGATCCTAGATTGAAAGAGGTAAGAATGGGAAGCTTAATCGACAAAAAACAGGTAGAAGCCGTTAAAAACGCAGTCAATGAAATTTCTAAAACAGCTGAAGTAGTTTACGGGGGCTTTAATTCGGCTGAGACTATTAACGCCGATTTTGAAAAAGGAGCTTTCATCAAACCAATTTTGATGAGAGAGGATCAGCCTTTTAAAAATGAAGCCGCTCACATTACCGAAGCTTTCGGTCCGGTGAGTACATTAATGCCTTATAAAAGTCTGGAAGAAGCGATTCAACTTTCAAAAAAAGGAAAGGGTTCGTTGGTGAGTTCTATTTTTACCAACGATGATGCTATTGCTCGTGATTATACCCTTCAGGCGGCTTCTCATCACGGTCGGATCATGTCAATAAACAGAGAATCGGCCAAGCAAAGCACAGGACATGGTTCGCCGCTACCAAACCTTATTCACGGTGGCCCAGGTCGCGCCGGAGGAGGTGAAGAGATGGGAGGTAAGCGAGGCATTAAACACTTTATGCAACGCTGTGCCATCCAGGGCAGTCCAACAACTTTAACTGAAATCACAGGAATTTATCAGCCTAAAGCAGATTATAAAGAGGCTGAAAGGCATCCATTTGCTTACCATTGGGAGGATATTCAGCCCGGGATGTCACTTAAAACCCACAACCGAACATTAACCGATACCGATATCATCAACTTTGGTAACCTAACCTGGGATCATTTTTATGCGCATACCGATATCACGTCTTTGGAAGGAAGCATATTTGAACAGCGTACTGCTCACGGCTATTTCATTATTTCTGCTGCTGCTGGATTATTCGTCTATCCCAATAAAGGCCCGGTTGCTGCGAATTACGGTTTAGAAGAGATTAGATTCTTAAGACCGCTGTATCATAACGATACGATTAATGTGCGTTTGACCTGTAAAGAAAAAGTGGATCGCGACCCCAAAGGAAAAGAATTGCCTAGTGGTATTGTAAAGTGGTACGTGGAGGTTTTCGATGTCGAAGCCGTGGAAGAAGAGGATAAATTGGTGGCTATAGCTACGATATTGACGATGGTTCAGAAAAAACAGGAGACTTTTCACGAAGTAGATAAAGGGTTCATTGAAAATAAATTGAAATCGCTTTCAGCAGATGATAAAGCTAAGTGGGGTAAAATGACACCACAGCATATGCTTGAGCACTTGGAAATGACTCTTCGTATCGCTACTGGCGAAATTTCAAACTTTAAGGTGGTCACTCTAGAAGAGCATATTGAGAAAGTACAGGAAACTCTCTATACTTATGAGAAGATGCCTCGAGGCTACAAGTTTCCTTTAATTAAGGAGGATGAGTTAGAAGCGCTGAAGCATGAAAATATCGAAGAGGCGAAAAAGTCTCTACTTCAGGCTTATGAAGCTTATGAAGCTTTCTTTAGAGAACATCCAGAGGTAACGACCAAAAATGCGGTATTTGGAGAACTCAACGCTTTTGAATGGAAACTTTTAAATCGAAAACATTTCAATCATCACTTTGAACAGTTTGGATTGATTTAGTATAAACTAAAGCTAATTCAATTGTAAAGCATACGAACAATCATTAGTTTTGAAGATAATTCGAAAACGATTGAGAAAACTATAAACCATGACGAAACCTTACGTTAAAAAAGACATACAAGACAAAATTGCAACCATAGAATTTTTTCATCCTGCTCACAATTCATTACCAAGTGATATACTGGCTCAACTTGCAGAAACCATTACAGAAGTTGGGAGTAATGATGAAGTATTAGTTATTATTTTAAAGTCAGGAGGTGACCGAACGTTTTGCGCGGGTGCAAGTTTTAAAGAGTTGATTTCTATAGAAGACGAAAAAACCGGGGAACAATTTTTTAGTGGCTTTGCCAATGTCATCAATGCGATGCGAAAATGTCCAAAGTTTATTATTGGTAGAGTACAGGGTAAAACCGTAGGAGGGGGAGTAGGTTTAGCTTCCTCTATGGATTATTGCATGGCGACTAAGTATGCTTCTATCAAATTGAGCGAATTGAATCTAGGTATTGGTCCTTTTGTTGTAGGACCTGCTGTGGAGCGTAAGCTAGGGGTGAGTGGTATGTCACAAATCGCTATAGATGCCAATACTTTTTATACGGCTGAATGGGCTAAAGACAAAGGTTTATTTGCTAATGTGTACGACACCACTGAGGACTTAGATATCGCTGTATCAGAGTTTGCTAAAAATTTATGTGAATATAACCCCGAAGCGGTTAAACATATGAAACAAATGTTCTGGAGAGGCACAGAAGATTGGGATGAACTGTTACAAGAACGTGCTAAAATAAGTGGAAAATTAGTCTTGAGTTCTTTTACCAAAGAGAAGCTGAAGAGGTTTAAGTAATAAACATCCGTGAAAACGGATGTCTTAATGCACAAAGAATTATGCGATAAATCAAACCTTTATATGTCTTATTATGTTTACGTAATGACGAATAAATCTAATTCGTTAATATATATTGGAGTAACTGATAATTTAGACGAGCGAGTGAAAGAGCACAAATTGAAAGTCCATCCGAACTCTTTCACTTCACGCTATAATTGTAATAAACTAGTCTATTTTGAAGAGTTTGAGAACGATTCAGATGCAAGCCTAAGAGAAAGAAGATTTAAAAAATGGAATAGGGCTTGGAAAGTTGATTTAATTGAAGAAATGAATCCAAATTGGTCTGATTTAACTGATAATTGGAATTTAGATTTATCTAACACTCGGCTCTCAAAATAGAATGAATTAGGCGGAAAGAGATTTCCGCAAAAGCGGAAATAAAATGATCTATAAATTCAAAAATCATATACCAGTAATCCACCCCTCCAGCTTTGTGCACCCCCAAGCCGCTATTACTGGCAATGTGATCATCGGGAAAGATTGCTACATCGGTCCAGGGGCCGCCATTCGAGGTGATTGGGGGGAGATCATTTTAGAAGATGGTGTGAATGTCCAGGAAAATTGCACGGTACATATGTTCCCAGGGAAAAGCATTACTCTAAAAACCGGAGCACACGTAGGCCACGGGGCTATTATTCATGGAGCCAATCTTGGAGAAAATTGTTTGATTGGTATGAATGCGGTGATCATGGATGATGCTGACATCGGAGCTGAGTCGATTATCGGTGCTTTAGCCTTTGTAAAAGCTGAAACAAAGATTCCAAAACGAAGTTTAGTTGTAGGAAATCCGGCTAAAATCATCAAAGAAGTATCAGATGAAATGATCGCCTGGAAAACAGCGGGAACTCGTTTATATCAGCAGTTACCAGCCGACTGTCATGAGAGTCTGCAAGTAGTTGAACCCTTAAGAGAAATACCCAAAAACAGGCCTGTGCAAGAAGATTTTTATAAAACATTGCAGGAATTTAAGAGCGGTAAATAATTAAAATGTAAAGGATCCAAATTAGAAGTAAGAATCAAAAATTATGAGTAATAAAACCACAGAATTTAAACTTCCAAAGATGGGAGAAAGCATCACAGAAGGTACCATTCTGAATTGGGTAGTGAATGTTGGGGATAGCTTTCAGGAAGGAGATATTTTGGTAGAAGTGGGAACTGATAAGGTCGATAATGAAGTTCCAGCACCTTCTGCTGGAACTTTAAAAGAAATTAAATTTGAAACTAATGATGTCGTAAAGGTCGGTGAGGTGATAGCTATTCTCGAAGCTTCAAATCAGGGAGACTCTTCATCAAAGGAAAAGAAAGTCTCTACCGAAGATAAAGAGCCAAAGGCAAAGTCAGAAAAACCCAGTCCTCAACAACTCAAGAAAAAACATAAAGAACCAACTAAGGCACCGGCGTCAACGGCATGGAAGTCAAGTTCTAGAGACAATCACTTTTATTCGCCCCTGGTTGAAAAAATAGCTAAAGACTATCATATTAGTTACGAAGAGTTAGCTAGAATACCGGCTACTGGAGTTCAAGATAGACTTAAAAAATCAGACATATTTAAATACATCGAACAGGGGAGGCCTGCTCAATTTGCCCAGCCTGAGCAAGTGGATACTCCTACAGGATTTCAGGTACCTGATTTAAAATTTGACAAAGGTAAAGGTAAGCCTGTAGAGATGGATAGGATGCGTCAAATGATAGCCGATCATATGGTGTTTTCCAAACATACCTCTCCACATGTTACGGCTTATGTGGAAGCTGACATGACCAACCTGGTCAATTGGAGAAATGAAAATAAGAGTAAATTCAAAGAAGAGACTGGTGAGAAACTCACATTTACCCCTCTGTTTATTCAAGCGGTGACTAAAGCTATTCAGGATTTCCCCATGATCAATTCATCATTGGATGGTAATCAAATCATCGTAAAAGACGATATCAATATTGGTATGGCTACTGCCTTACCAAGTGGTAATCTGATTGTACCGGTAGTAAAAAATGCAGACAAAAAAAACTTAGAAGAATTAGCTGGAGAAGTAAATGCTCTTGTCGCTAAGGCTAGAGATAACCAATTAAGCAGCGATGAAACCAAAGGCAGCACTTTTACCATATCTAATGTGGGGACCTTTGGCAGCTTGATGGGAACGCCAATTATTAATCAGCCGGAAGCAGCTATTTTAGCCACTGGAATTATCAAAAAACGTGCTGAGGTGATTGAATATGAAGATGGTGATAAAATCGAAATTAGACCGATGATGTACCTGTCCCTTTCTTTTGATCATCGTATTGTTGATGGGTATTTGGCTGGAAGTTTTTTAAGAAGAATTGCGGATTACTTTGAAAATTTGAATACCGACAATTAGAAACACGACGTATCGAGACAGGACATAACTTAGAATGATGAGACGACATAACTTTAAGAAGTTGTTAATTCGGAGAATTCGAAATTGAAATCACTTAAAGGCGCTAGGCCGCAAAAAAGAATGTAAATTTAGAAGCAAATGGATGAGAATCAACTTTCAAAAGTTATAGTAAATACAGCATATCAAATCCATAATAAGTTAGGTCCAGGTCTTCTTGAATCGGTTTATGAAGAAATTATGTATTTCGAACTTAGAAAGCAAAATTTAAATGTCGAGAGGCAAAAAACAATTCCTGTCATTTGGGATGATTTAAAAATGCAATTGGGTTTCAGGGCAGATATAATAGTAAACAATAAAGTAATTATCGAATTGAAATCTGTTGAAAATATCGCGCCTGTTCATCCAAAACAAGTATTGACTTACTTAAGATTAACAGAGCTAAAGTTAGGTTTACTTATCAATTTTAATGAATCATTAATTAAGAACGGAATCACAAGAATCGTTAATAATTTATAAACATTTTGAACTTCGCGTCTTTGCGACTTTGCGAGAGTTTTGACATAATTAAAAATATAAAATCATTATGATTTCAAAAGACATATTCAAAAAAGCTTTCACCAATCTAGTTACTGCTAAAGCTTTGGCAGAATTATACGAAGAGAATTTTAAAGTGGTATCAAAATATGTACATGCCACCTCTCGTGGTCATGAGGTGATTCAGACCGCAGTAGGCATGCAGCTAAAACCGCAGGATTATGTTTATCCATATTATAGAGATGATTCTGTTTTGCTGGCTATTGGCATGCAACCTAAGGATTTAATGCTTCAGCTATTGGCCAAAAAAGCGGATCCGTTTTCTGCAGGTAGGACCTACTATTCGCATCCTAGTTTAAATGATGCTGATAAACCTAAAATTCCGCACCAAAGTTCGGCAACAGGAATGCAAGCAATTCCAGCTACAGGGGCAGCTTTAGGATTTTCTTACAAAGAACACGAAAAGTCTGGTTTTGATAATGAAAATGAACTTCCGGTAGTCGTCTGCTCGCTTGGAGATGCTTCAGTCACCGAAGGTGAAATTGCAGAGGCTTTCCAAATGGCAGCCTTAAAGCAATTACCTATCATTTACGTCATTCAGGACAACGATTGGGATATTTCAGCTAACGCTGAAGAAACCAGAGCACAGAACGCTTTTGAATATGCTAAAGGCTTTCATGGTTTAGAAGCTATTAGTATTGACGGAACTGATTTTGTAGAGTCGTATACTGAATTTAAAAAAGTACTGGAGACCGTCAGAAAGGAGCGAAGACCTTTTCTGGTTCATGCTCAATGTCCCTTGCTGAATCACCATACTTCTGGTGTGCGTATGGAGTTTTATAGAGATGATTTGGAAGAGTCCAAAACCAGAGATCCCTACCCAAAACTAAGACAACAACTGCTGGACAGCGATTTTGCAGAAGATGAGCTCGATGCGATAGAAAAAGCAGCAAAAGCAGTGGTGGCTAAAGAATACCAGGAAGCCCTTCAGGCAGAAGATCCTAAACCAGAAGACCTATTTACTCATGATTTTGCACCAACACCGGTCACTGAAGAAAAAGGGGAACGCTCTCCGCAGGGAGCTGAGAAAGTCGTGATGGTGGATTGCGCCCTTTTTGCTATTGAAGAGCTGATGACCCAAAATAAAGAATGCTTACTTTACGGACAAGATGTAGGCGGACGATTGGGAGGCGTGTTTAGAGAGGCAGCCACTCTAGCGCAAAAATTCGGTGACCATCGCGTGTTCAATACACCGATTCAGGAGGCTTTTATAGTAGGGTCTACTGTGGGGATGTCGGCTGTTGGTCTAAAGCCAATTGTTGAAGTTCAGTTTGCAGATTACATCTGGCCAGGTCTTAATCAGTTGTTTACTGAGGTGAGCCGAAGCTGTTATTTATCCAACGGGAAATGGCCAGTGTCTATGATCTTGCGAGTGCCTATTGGTGCTTACGGAAGTGGAGGTCCATACCATTCTTCTTCGGTAGAAAGTGTGGTGTCAAACATCCGCGGACTTAAAATTGCTTACCCAAGTAATGGAGCCGATCTCAAAGGTTTAATGAAAGCCGCCTATCATGATCCCAATCCAGTGGTGATTTTTGAACACAAAGGCTTGTACTGGAGTAAAGTTCCAGGAACCAAAGGGGCGACAAGCATCGAGCCGGCAGAAGATTATGTACTACCTTTCGGAAAAGCATGGGTCTTACAGGAAATCTGGCCTCAGGATGATAAAGAAACGCTAAGCATCATCACCTACGGCATGGGTGTGCACTGGGCGATGAATGCTTCAGAGGAATTAGGTTTACAGGATCAGATCGAAATTGTTGATTTGAGAACATTACATCCCCTTGATGAAGAAACAATCATGAAATCAGTTAAAAAATGCAAGAAATGCTTAGTCGTTACTGAAGAACCTTCAGATAATACGTTTGCCAGAGCACTTAGTGGAAAAATTCAGGAACACTGTTTTCAAGATTTGGACGCTCCGGTAATGACGATAGGTTCAGAAAATATGCCAGCTATTCCGCTGAATTCAGTCCTGGAAGAAACCATGATTCCGAGCACACAAAAGGTTAAAGAAAAAATTCAGGAGTTACTGGACTATTAGTCTGATAAGTCGTCTTAAAATTTTGTTTTAGGGGACGAAACACTTTTGAGTATATTTTTAGTAACCTTAATCTAATTGTTTTTATAAAGCGCCAGCCTGGCATAAGGATAGAACGGAAAGCACGCAAAAAACAAAACTTTAGATCATGCGAAATCAAAAAGCGACTATTAGAAGCTCTTTTGATGAATTAATGATGCGCTTTTGTTTTGCGGACTTGGAGAGATAGCCTGGTCATGCCCCTATAAAAGCACAAAGGTTGAAAGCACTTTTTAGGAATCTAGATTATTTGGTCTTGATGTTTCGGTTGAAAGGGATTTTTAATTGAAACCAGACGTCTTCATCTTTGGAATCTTCCACGATGTCTAAGCCATATTGTATTTTGTTCTGATCCTCATAAAGGTAGGTGCCGAAAAGTCTATCCCAAATTGAAAACATATTTCCGTAGTTGGTATCAGTCCAGGGTAAATCCCTGTGGTGATGAAATTTATGCATTATTGGGGTCACGAACACATAACTTAGATACTTATCTATTCTACCAAGATTGATGTTGGCATGCGTAAAATAGGTAAAAAATACACTTAGAATCCGATAAAATAGATAATAGGAAATCGGCATTCCCATGATTATTACGGCAATTAAAGCAAAGGTTTCTCTTACCGTAAAATCCAATGGATGGTGTCTGGTTCCTGTGGTGACATCCACCTTGGTGTCACTATGATGAATGATATGCAGTCGCCACATCCACTTGACTTTATGTAATAGGAAATGAACGCCATATTGTGCGATAAAATCTAAAGCTAGCAAGGCTAAGAGTAATTCTACGGCTACCGGCAAGTCGATGAGATTCAACAATCCAAACTGGCTGGCTTCGATCCAGTAAAATACACCGAGCGTAAGTGCACCAAAACCAACGTTTATAATCATCGTAAATAGGAGGAAAATAAAATTTACTCCTGCATGTTTGGCTTTTTTGTATTTTAAGAAGGTCAAAGAATAGTAGCCTTCCAAAATCCAAAACACCGTCAAAACACCCACCACCCAGGCTAACTTCATCCAAATGGGCATTTCTTCGAAAAAAGCAAGAAATCCTGACATAATTTTAATTGTTTTTTTAAAAATACGTAAATCTGTTCATTTCTTGCTCTTAAAATTAAAAAGCCTCATATCGATGAGGCTTTTTATGTAGCTGAAAATGAGAATAATTACTCTTCAATAATGATATGCTCTTCTTTTACACCTAATTCTTTTAAATCATTAACCACGCTTTCTATCATTGGCTCTGGTCCGCAGACATAGAACTTTTGTTGTAAATTAAGGATGTGTTTTTTAAGGAAAGTTTGATCGATATGACCATGAGCATATTGATCCGTTTTTTCATCAGACAGGATGTTTATGAAGTTAGCGCCCAGCATGTCTTCCAACTCATCTTTAAGGATGATGTCTTTTTCCGACTTATTTGCAAAAATCAATTTGTTATTCTCGTTTTGGTCGCCATGTTTATGTCGGTTTCTCAAAATAGCGATTAATGGAGTAAGACCAGCCCCACCAGCTATAAAGGTACCTTCTTCTCTAAAATAGATATTACCAAAAATATCGGTTTGTAGAAATTCATCCCCTTCTTTTAAATCGAGTAACTGTTCCGTGACCCCGTTATGATCGGGATAGGTTTTGATGACAAATTCCAGATGGTCATCTTCTGGTAAACTCGTAAAGGTAAATGGTCGGCCTTCTTCTTTCCAGCCTTCTTTATTGATAAAAAGCTCTGTAGCTTGTCCCGGTTTAAAATCTAAATCTGATGGCTTTGTGGTTCGGATTTGAAGCACATCTGGTGTAATTTTTTGGATGGATTTAATCTGTAAAGTATTCATTTTTTATTTTTAAAAATACGAAAGCTAAAGCCCGTGTTTATAGTGATTAAGAAATTAAGCTCTCTTTTTTAACAGTATTGATTATGTCAGCAATATTTCTATGTTTGATAATTAATACTTACCTTTTAGATTATTATTTAAAAATTTATGGATACATCATTTATTGAAACTATCAAAGCCTATGTATTGGACCTGTTGAAGTATATAGGACCCAAATTACTCTACGCTTTAATTAGTATTATCATTGGTGTAATAGTCATTAGGCTCTTGATGAGGCTATTGAAAGCAACCTTAAGAAAATCCAGGGTTGAATTATCACTGAAGACCTTTGTAGAAAGCTTGTCTATTTTTGTTCTTTACGGGCTTTTATTCACTTTGGTAGGCTCTCTTCTTGGGGTCAAGGCCACTTCGTTTTTAGCTATTTTTGGAGCTGCGGGTATAGCAGTTGGCTTAGCCTTACAAGGAAGTTTAGCGAATTTTGCAGGTGGAGTGTTGATTTTGGTATTTAAACCTTTTAAGGTGGGAGATTTAATTGAGGTTAGTACCAATTTAGGGCATGTCATTAAGATTGATATTTTATACACGCGAATTGAAACCTTCGACGGTAGAATTATCACTATGCCTAATGGCAATGTCGCCAATAGTGATGTGGATAACCGGACAATGAATCCAATTAGAAGAATAGATCTCAGTTTAAAATTTCCACTGACTGAATCTTTAGACACTCTAAGACCAATTCTAGTAAAGGCTATGGAACAAAATCCAAATATTGAATCTACTCCAGCTCCAGATGTTTGGTTAGATCAAATCGGTGAATCTGAACTCCAGATTACTGCCAGATCCTGGGTGGAATCACCACTGTATTGGCCTACATACTGGGAACAGCTAGAAGCTGTAAAGAAAGCATTAGACCAGAACAATATTGAAATGCACGTTCCGAGAAGGATTGTTTACCAGGGTGGTGAACATAAACCTTCTGTAAAAAATGACAATTAACTCAAAGATTTACTGATTCTATTCATAGCTTCCTTGATATTATCTTCGCTAGCTGCATAAGAAATCCTAATACAGTTCGGATTGCCAAAAGCCTCACCGGTCACAGTAGCTACATTAGCGACTTCTAGTAAAAACATTGAGAAATCTGTTGCGTTTTCTATTTTTTTACCTCCATAAGTCTTTCCAAAGAAGGAAGAAACATTAGGGAAAATGTAAAAGGCGCCTTTTGGTTCGTTACATTCAAACCCAGGGATGGTTTCAACTAAATCTAATATAAGTTTACGTCTTGATTTAAACTTATCGATCATAAACTGAATCTTACTTACTGGGGCTTCAAGAGCTGTGATAACTGCACGCTGAGCAATACAATTGGCTCCACTAGTCACCTGGCCCTGTAGCTTCTTGCAGGCATTAGCAATTTTTTGTGGAGCTCCAATATATCCAATCCTCCAGCCTGTCATGGCAAAGGCCTTTGACACTCCATTTACAGTCACTGTCCTGTCATACATCTCTGGTATTTCGGCCATCGAAAATCTTTCCTCACCAAAATTGATGTGTTCATAAATCTCATCACTAACGACGATGATGTCTGGAAATTCTTTAAGAACTTCTGCTAGTGCTTTCAATTCATCTTTGGTATAAACAGAACCACTGGGATTACAAGGCGAACTGTACCAAAGCATTTTAGTTTTTGGAGTAATTGCCGACCTAAGCTGTTCAGGTGTCATTTTAAAATCCTGATCGATATCGGTTTCAACTTCAACCGGAACACCTTCGTTTAATTTAACAATATCACTGTAGCTAACCCAGTATGGGCAGGGAAGGATTACTTCATCTCCTGGATTCAACACCACCGATGCGATGTTGTATAAAGATTGTTTGGCGCCAGTTGAGACCACAATCTGGTTTAAGTCGTATTCCAGGTGATTGTCTCTTTTAAACTTAGTCTGTATGGCTTTTTTTAAATCCTCATAACCATCAACAGGTGTATAAGAGTTATAATTATCGTTGATGGCTTGAACAGCAGCTTCTTTGATAAAATCTGGAGTGTTAAAGTCTGGTTCTCCCAAACTTAAACCAATAATATCTTTGCCTTGTGCTTTGAGTTCTCTGGCTTTAGCTGCCATTGCTAAAGTGGCAGATGTTTCGAGTTTTTGGATTTTATCAGAAAGTTGAATCATAAATGTATTGTTATGAGAGTTGAGGTTCACTTCCAAGCATTCTTAAATGTCTAAAGTGAGAGCGAATAGCTTCGCGGGTTGATTCATATTCGTTGTAAGGAAGGTTGAATTCCTTTGCAGTCTCTTTTACGATCTTACTGATCTTGTCGTAGTGGATATGACTGATATTTGGGAAAATGTGATGCTCAACCTGATGATTTAAACCACCACTGAACCAGTTGATAATTTTATTATTGGTTGCAAAATTGGTTGTGGTAAATAGCTGGTGAATAGCCCAGGTATTTTTCATTTCTCCTACTTCATTCGGCATGGGCATGTCATTATTTTCTACCATATGCGCTAATTGAAAAATGATGCTCAAGATCAACCCAGCCGTATAGTGCATGATAAAAAAGCCAAGCAACACTTTCCACCAAACAATACCAATTAATATTGGTATCAATATCCAAATGGATAAATATATAAACTTTGTTACTCCAAGTATGCTCCACTGTTTCCATTTAGCTGGCATTTTGCCATAAGAAAGTTGACGTTTCAGATACCTCCTTGTCTGCTTAAAATCTGAAGTTAAGGCCCAGTTGAAAGTTAATAGCCCATAAAGAAAGACAGAATAAATATGTTGAAACTTGTGAAAACGCTTCCATTTGGCATGTTTGGAAAAACGTATAATACCTCCTGCATCAATATCTTCATCATGTCCGTGAATGTTGGTATATGTATGGTGGAGTACATTGTGTTGAACTTGCCAATTGTAAACATTACCTGCCAAGATATAAATGGAACTACCCATAAATTTGTTAACCCATTTTTTTCTTGAATAAGTGCCATGATTTCCATCATGCATCACATTCATTCCTACACCAGCCATTCCAGCTCCCATTAAGACCGTGAATAATAATTTCCACCAGTCTGAAATATCTAAGAACAAAATCAGAAAATAAGGAGTAAGAAACAAAGCAAACATGACTATGGTCTTCAAATGCAGTTTCCAGTTCCCTGTTTTTTTAATATTGTTCTCGTTAAAGTAAGTATTGACTCTTTTATTGAGTGTTTTAAAAAACTTTTGTGGGTCTTTTCTAGAGAATTTAATCGAAGGATTTGTCATCTTATAAATTTAATAAAAGCAAATATAAAAATTTATATATACCAGTGCTTTGGACAATTCCCAATTGTGCTGTTTTTATGGGTGCATTGCTAACGTATAGGGTTATAAAGAAGACTATTCTAGAATTATAGGACTTCGAAAGACCTAAAACAAAACCAGATCTCTTATTTTTGCAGAAAAAAAGCATTGGAAACTATCAAACGCTATTTCCCCGATTTATCTGAAACGCAACTAGGGCAATTTAAAGCTATTGCAGAGGTTTATAAAGACTGGAATCAAAAAATAAATGTGGTTTCTAGAAAAGACATTGATGAAATTTATATACGGCATGTCCTGCATAGCCTAGCCATTGCAAAAATACAGAGTTTTCAGCCAGGTTCAAAGGTATTGGATGTTGGTACAGGTGGTGGATTTCCTGGAATTCCTCTCGCTATTCTTTTTCCAGAAACGCAATTTACGCTCGTTGACAGCATTGGAAAAAAAATAAAAGTTGTAGAAGAGGTTGTAGAGGCTTTAGGTCTTGAGAACGTTACAGCTATCAATGATCGAGTTGAAAATACCTCTGGCGAATTCGATTTTATTGTGAGTAGGGCAGTAGCAGTAATGCCAAGTTTTGTACACTGGGTAAAGGGGAAAATTGCAAAAGAATCTAGACACGAACTCAAAAATGGAATATTATACCTTAAAGGAGGGGATTTAACTGAAGAGTTAAAGCCTTATAGAACAGTGAAGATTTACGAACTATGCGATCTTTTTGAGGAAGAGTTTTTTGATACAAAAAAAGTAGTTTATCTTCCCATGAAATACAGAGCTTAAGTCAATAAAAAAGCCCTTAATTATAGAAATTAAGGGCTTTTACTTTTATTGGATTCAAATTATCCCATGTGTGGATATTTGTAATCTTTAGCTGGAACAAAGGTTTCTTTAATCAACCTTGGTGAAGTCCATCTTAAAAGGTTCAATTTAGATCCAGCTTTATCATTTGTACCACTGTTTCTAGCTCCTCCAAATGGCTGACGACCCACTACAGCTCCAGTACATTTATCATTGATGTAGAAATTACCTGCAGAATTTTGTAAAATGTCTGTGGCAAGCGTTGCCGCATAACGATCTGTAGAAATTATGGCGCCTGTCAGTCCGTATTGGCTTGTATTATCTACAAGATGTAATGTTTCTTCGTATTTATCATCATCATAAACGTAAAGCGTCAAGACTGGTCCAAATAATTCTTCGACCATAGTTTCATACTTAGGATTCGTTGTGACAATAACTGTAGGTTCTACGAAATAACCTTTTGATTTATCGCAGTTTCCGCCTACAATGATTTCAGCTTCATCACTTTTCTTAGCACGCTCAATATATTCAGAAAGTTTATCAAAGGATTGTTCATGAATAACAGCACCCATAAAATTGCTTAAGTCTCCAGTAGGGCCCATTTTAATAGACTTCACATCATTCACAAGCTTTTCTTTTACGCTTGGCCATATGCTGCTAGAAATGTAAGATCTGGAAGCGGCACTACATTTTTGACCTTGAAATTCAAAAGCACCTCTAAGCAACGCAGTGGCAACAACATCTACATTTGCAGATTTGTGTGCCATAATAAAGTCTTTACCACCTGTTTCTCCTACGATTCTAGGATAGGTATTATAAGTGTGGATATTTTCACCTATTTTGGCCCAAATTCCTTTAAATACATTCGTACTTCCTGTAAAGTGTACTCCAGCAAATTCTTTTCTAGCTAATACCTTTTCAGTAATCATGGCAGGATCACCTACAATCATATTGATGACGCCGTCTGGTAAACCTGCTTCTTTAAATACTTCCATAATAACCTGTGCAGATAGCATCTGGCTATCACTTGGCTTCCATACTGCCACATTACCCATTAAGGCAGCGCTTGAAGGTAAATTACCTGCAATTGCAGTAAAATTAAATGGAGTGATCGCATATACGAAACCTTCTAGCGGTCTGTGTTCAACTCTGTTCCATTCGTTATCTGCAGACTCTGGCTGTTCTCTGTAAATTTCTGTCATATATTCAACGTTGAATCTTAAGAAATCACAGATTTCGCATGCAGAATCAATTTCAGCTTGAAATACTGTTTTAGATTGACCAATCATTGTTGTAGCATTCATCTTGTCTCTGTAAGGACCAGCAATAAGATCTGCTGCTTTCAAAAAGACGGCAGCTCTTTGCTCCCAAGGCAACTTTGCCCATTCTTTTCTTGCTTCCAGAGCAGTATCAATAGCCTGGTCCACATGCTTTTCTTCAGCATTATGATAAATTCCGACCTCATGTTGATGATCGTGAGGTGGTCTTATACTTTTAGTGTGACCAGTTTTAATTTCTTCACTTCCTATGTAAAGTGGAATTTCAACTTTTTGATTGTATAATTTCTTATACATGTTTTGAATAGATTCTCTTTCTGGAGTACCTGGTGCATAAGATTTAGTTGGTTCATTTATGGCAGATGGTACCTGAAAATATCCTTTACCCATATTTTTTAAATTTTATTTTTATTAGTTTGCGTAAATATAAGGCTTATATATCATTATGAAAATTCATGATGATAAGCTTTTATTAATAGCTGTTAAGAATGCTTAATTGATAATATTTTCACTGTTCTCATAACCGATTCCGACTACTCGGTCGTACCTGGCACCAATATCTCTGTAATAGACAATTACCTGATAGTCGTTTTCAGTGATATCATGATCTCCGCTGATAAAACCCTCTATAAATTTGCCGTTTTTATCTAAATAGACGTATTTAAAATTATAAAATCCCTGCTTTAAGAGTAGCTCATTTGTGAGGAGATTGGCTTCTTTCTCACTAGGTTTCATCAATGTAGTGTCGTCTAATACATAGTTATTGAACCTCCCGTAAAGATGAATCTCACCGCCGTTTAAATCCTTATAATTTTGCAGTGAAAAGTGGACTTTGGCATATTCTGATTCAATGTCATCATCTTCACCTTGCACCGAATTAATTCTAAAGGCTCCATTGATGTCTGGATTGAAGACATATTCTCTGCCATCTCTTATAAAATTTGGATATAAATATGAATTGTAGAGCTCATCCAGTTCAACACGCTCAATTCTTAAGGTTCCCTGTCTGATGTCTTTATTATCAAAATTCAGGTATTCATTTCCTCCCCAAAAAGAAGCTTCCTGGTCGTATCTGTAAACTAAAGTATTACCTTGAGTGAACTGCGGTTTAAGATCATAAATAGCTGTATTAAAATCATTATTCTGCACAACTACAGTCTTAACAGTCTGATCTGGGTTTCTAAAAAAGAAATCATCTCGACCTATTTCAAAGTTGACCACCTGTTTCTCGTCAATATAGTTTAAATCTCTAGACCTTCTTAAAGTAATGTTGACATTGACCAAGTCTTCGTAGACAATAAATTTTCTTGAAAATAGGAGTTGCCTGTCTTCATTGTAAATCTTTAACATGTAATTCCCGCTTACTTTGAGTCTTCTGGTATTTTGGTTAGGGATTTTTAATTCATGGTGAGTGTAGGGTTGAAGAGTGGTGAAAGAATTTTCAAAATCGAACAGCCTTATATTGTCAAACCCCTCTAAATATTCGTTTTTTGCCAACACAGAAGGAGTCCAGTCAAAATTGAAGTGCTCAATTTCGTAATAATAATCGTTTTCTGCAGCGGTTAAATCATCAAATTTCAGCTCCAAAGACTCCTGCATGGAGATGATAGGTGTCCCGCTAAACTCGCTGTTGGATCCATAAAACTCAATGGTTTTAATGAAATCTGGAGGTAATGTTTCATAAACCTGTTGTGCAGACAATGAAGAATATATAAAACTTACTAAAAGGACTCCGAATAGCTTTTTTTTGAAAGGTTGTATCATTAAATTTGTATGTAATATTAGTTATTTAGAACTATTATAAATAATAGAACTATAAGAATTGTTTGCTTTAAGAATGTAAGTTTAATTATTAAATTTGCAAACCAAAAATAAACTTTTTCAAATGCCTATAGATGTCAAAATTAAAAAGGGTTTAAAGCTCAACTTGAAAGGTGAGCCTGAAAATTCAATCGAGCAAGCTCAAAAATCAAAGACTGTTGCTTTAAGACCATCAAATTTTCATTCTCTGGTGCCAAAAATGGTCATCAAAGAAGGGGCGAAAATAAAGGCTGGAGAAGAGGTTTTCTTTTCAAAGTATTCTGATAAGACCAGAGTAGTTTCTCCAGTAAGTGGAACATTAAAAGAAATTAAAAGAGGTGCCAAAAGAAAAATACTCGAGGTTGTCATTGAAGCAGATACTGAAATAGAGTACAAAGATTTTGGAACTATGGATCCGTTGAAGTCTGATTCTTCTGAGGTAAAACATAGGATATTTTCTACCGGATTAGGTGTTTTCTTAAACCAAAGACCATATAGTATTCCTGCTAATGCGGAGGACACTCCAAAAGCTATTTATATTTCAGCTTATAACACAGCGCCATTAACAGCTTCGTTTGAGGTCGTTTTGAAAGACAAAATTGAATTTTTTCAAAATGGAATCAATGCTTTAACCAAGCTTACAGGAGGGAAAGTATACTTGGGTGTTGATAAACAGGCAGCAAGCTTTTTAAAAGATATCGATAATGTAGAGGTCTTAAATATCTCTGGTCCTCACCCTGCTGGTAATGTAGGAACTTTGATACATGAGACTGAGCCTCTCAACCGAGGTGAAAAAGTCTGGACAATTAATCCAGAAGATGTGGCCATTATAGGTGAACAATTCAAAACTGGAAAGTACAATGCTGAGCGAACGGTTGCAATTACTGGTACTGCAGCAAAGCATAAAAAATATTTCAAAACAATTATTGGGTCGGAAGTGTCTTCTATTCTGAAAGATTATGAAGACAATTCAAGAATAATCAGTGGAGATGTATTAACTGGTGAGAAGGTTGAAGGTGATGGTTATCTGAATTTTTTCTCAAATACTCTAACAGTGATTCCAGAAGGAGATAAGCACAGAATGTTCGGTTGGCTTCCATTTAAAGATAACGACATTCATTCTGCCTCAAAGACGTCTTTGGCATGGTTATTTCCTAATAAGAAGTATGAAGTTAATACCAACTTAAACGGTGAGGAAAGAGCTCTTGTGGTAACTGGTGAGATGGAAGAGGTAATGCCTTTGGATATTCTACCAATGCAACTTATTAAAGCCTGCATGGCGGGTGATATTGAAAAAATGGAAAATCTTGGAATTTATGAAGTTGCTCCAGAAGATTTTGCTCTTGTAGATTACACGAATACGTCTAAAATTGAAGCGCAGGAAATTATACGCAACGGTTTAGATATTATGATAACTGAAGTAGGATAAATTTATATAACACTATGAATTGGATTAGACAGAAAATTGATCAAATTAAGGAACCTTTTGAGCCTGGCAATAAGCTTGAAAAGTATCGCCCGGCAATAAATGCCTTAGATACGTTTTTGTTTGTGCCTGATCACACAACAAAAAAGGGTTCACACATTCGGGATGCAGTAGACCTGAAGAGGACGATGATTACAGTGGTCTTGGCTTTAGTTCCTGCCTTATTGTTTGGAATGTGGAATACAGGATATCAGCATTATACACAATTAGGTGAGAATCCAGCTATTTTAGATGCTTTTTTACATGGAGCTTATAAAATCGTACCAATGATTGTAGTTTCATATGCTGTAGGACTTGGTTTAGAGTTTGCTTTTGCAATAATGAGAGGTCATGAGGTGAATGAAGGTTACTTGGTAACAGGTTTATTAATACCAATGATTATGCCTGTGGATATTCCTTTATGGATGGTAGCTCTATCTGTGATCTTTGCCGTTCTTATTGGTAAAGAAGCATTTGGAGGTACTGGAATGAATATTCTAAACCCAGCCTTAACGGCAAGAGCATTTGCCTATTTTGCATATCCAACTTATATGTCGGGAAACAAAGTTTGGGTAAGTGAAGCTTCTAACATAGATACAATTTCAGGAGAAACTATATTAGGTTCTGTTGCTGCAAATAAAGAAGTTACTTACACAGCTGCAGAAATGTTCACTGGTGTTATTCCTGGTTCTATTGCGGAGACCTCTGTTATTTGTATAATAGCCGGAGCCTTGCTTTTAGTACTTACAAAAGTAGCAGACTGGAGAATTATTCTCAGTGGAGTATTAGGTGCAGCAGCTATGGGCTTATTATTAAATGCTTTACCTTCTTTTGGTATAGAAGGTAATGGAATGACCAATTTTGCTTGGTATAATCACCTAATCGTAGGTGGGTTTGCATTTGGTATTGTCTTCATGGCAACCGATCCTGTGAGCGCAGCCCAAACTATGAAAGGGAAATGGATTTACGGAGCGCTTATCGGTTTAATTGCAATCTTAATTAGAACGTTAAACCCAGCATATCCTGAAGGAATTATGTTAGCCATTCTTCTTTTAAATGTTTTTGCGCCTACCATAGATCATTATGTGATCCAGGGAAATATAAAAAGAAGACAAAAACGTTTATCAGCCAAAACAGTCAAAACAGCTTAATGATGGATAGAAACAGTAATGCTTACACATTTATTTTTGCAATAGCTATGGTTATTGTAGTTGCAGTTACCTTATCTTTTACTGCAACAAGTTTAAACCCATTGCAAAAAGAAAATGTGCGTAAAGAAAAAATGCAAAACATCTTATCTACTATTGGAATCCAAACTTCCAGAGATGAGGCTGAAGAGCTTTTCAATAAGCACGTTACCCAACAGTACGCCTTGGACCATACTGGTCAAGAAAAAGAAGGAATTAATGCCTTTCAGGTGGATTTAGCTAAAGAATTAGCTAAGCCTGTAGAAGAACAAACCTTCCCATTGTATTTGGCAAATTATGAAGGCCAAGAATTCTACATTGCTCCTTTACGCGGTAGTGGATTATGGGATGCTATCTGGGGTTATATTGCTCTTAAAGATGATGCTAATACAGTAAAAGGTGTGGTTTTCGACCATAAAGGTGAAACAGCAGGTTTAGGTGCTGAAATTACAACAGATTGGTTTCAGCAGAGATTTGTTGATGAGAAAATATTCGATGAAGAAGGTAATTTAGTTGGTGTAAGCGTTGTTAAAGGATATAGTGGAGGAAATAATAAGGATGACAATCAGGTCGATTCTATTTCTGGGGCAACCATTACCGGTGACGGTGTCACTGCTATGCTTTCCAAAAGGTTGAAAAATTATTTGCCTTTTTTCAAAAAACGTCAAGAAATTAAAGTTGTAACACGATAAATATGAGCTTAGAAACTAATCCAAAGCCTCAAACAGAAGAAGAAAAGAAAAAAAGCGAGATGCTACTTTTCTTATCTAGCTCTGAAGAGAAAGAACACTTCTTGTCGAAGGCTAATCGTAAAATATTAAAAGATCCGCTAGATGATAATAATCCTATTACTGTTCAGGTTTTGGGGATTTGTTCAGCATTAGCTATTACAGTTCAGCTCAAGCCAGCTATTGTAATGTCTTTAGCTGTTGTATTTGTTATGGCATTCAGTAACGTCATTATTTCGATCTTAAGAAATTCTATACCTAGCCGAATAAGAATTATCGTTCAACTTGTAGTAGTTGCGTCCATGGTAATTCTTGTCGATCAGATCCTAAAAGCTTACGCCTTTGATGTAAGTAAGCAGTTATCCATCTTTATTGGGTTAATTATTACCAACTGTATTATCATGGGTAGACTCGAAGCCTTTGCTTTAGGTAATGGTGTATATAAGTCTTTTCTTGATGGTATAGGAAATGCAGCTGGATATGGTTTAATCCTCATCATAGTCGCTTTCTTTAGAGAACTATTTGGTTCTGGCAAATTACTCGGTTATGAGGTTTTAGGTCATAAAGGAGTAACTTTAGCCGAATCTACAGGATTATATGCGTTAGGATATCAGGATAATGGTTTCTTCTTGCTGTCCCCAATGGCGCTCATCGTAGTTGGAGTACTCATTTGGATACAAAGAGCGAGAAACAGAAAACTAATTGAAGAAAATTAAATAACCCTCATAGATGGATTTAGTAAACTTATTTGTAAAAAGTATTTTCATTGAGAACATGATTTTTGCCTATTTCTTAGGAATGTGTTCTTATTTAGCTGTTTCTAAAACAGTAAAAACGGCAGTTGGACTTGGTGCAGCAGTTATTTTTGTATTGCTCATCACAGTTCCTGTAAATTATCTCTTAGATAATTACTTACTTCAGGCTGGAGCTTTATCCTGGTTAGGTCCAGAATTTGCTGATGTAGACTTGAGCTTCCTTAGTTTTATCATGTTTATTGCGGTGATCGCATCTATGGTACAACTGGTTGAAATGATTGTTGAAAAATTTGCGCCAGCTCTCTATGGATCTCTTGGTATTTTTTTACCATTAATCGCTGTAAATTGTGCTATTTTAGGTGGATCCCTTTTTATGCAGCAAAAGGATTTCAGTGGTATAGAAGGTGCAGCAGTTTATGGACTTGGAAGTGGTATTGGTTGGTTTTTAGCTATTTTGGCTATTGCAGCTATACGAGAAAAGATCGCCTACTCTAATGTTCCTGCACCGCTTAAAGGGTTAGGAATAACCTTTATCATTACAGGATTGATGGCAATAGGATTTATGAGTTTCATGGGAATTAAATTATAAACACAGAAGATTATGACAGTTATATTAGCGAGTGTTGCAGTATTCTTAACCTTAATTTTGTTGTTGGTGGTTATTTTGCTTTCAGCAAAAGCAAAATTATCGCCTTCAGGTCCTGTTAAGATTAATGTAAATGGAGAAGAGGACTTAGAAGTTGGATCAGGATCAACCCTCTTAAGTACTTTAGGAGATAATAAATTATTTCTTCCTTCTGCTTGTGGTGGAGGTGGAACTTGTGTTCAGTGTAAATGTATCGTAAAAGATGGTGGAGGAGCTATTTTGCCTACCGAAGAGCCTCATTTTACGAGGAAAGAAATCGCTGAAGGCTGGAGACTTGGGTGCCAAGTGAAAGTCAAACAAGACATGAAGATTGAAATTCCTGAAGAAGTTTTTGGTATCAAGAAATGGGAAGCTACGGTGGTGTCTAACTATAATGTTGCGTCTTTTATTAAGGAATTTATCGTTGAAATTCCAGAAGATATGGATTACAAAGCAGGAGGCTATATTCAAATTGAAGTTCCACCATGTGAAGTAAAATTTGAAGATATGGACATCTCTGCTCATCCAGAGGAGCATCCTGGTGAGAAAGATAAATTTAAAACCGAGTGGGATAATTTTAAATTATGGCCCTTAGTGATGAAAAATAGTGAAACCGTAGAGAGAGCCTATTCTATGGCTTCCTACCCGGCAGAAGGTAAGCGAATTATGTTGAATGTTCGTATTGCAACACCTCCTTTTGACAGAGCTAAAGGTGATTGGATGGATGTGAATCCTGGTGTAGCATCCTCATACATATTTAATTGTAAAGAAGGAGATAAGGTGACAATTTCTGGTCCATACGGTGAGTTTTTTATCAACGAAAGTGAAGCTGAAATGCTTTATGTAGGTGGTGGAGCAGGTATGGCGCCAATGAGGTCTCACTTATATCACTTGTTCAGAACCTTAAAGACTGGTAGAAAAGTTACTTATTGGTATGGTGGTAGATCTAAGCGTGAATTATTCTATATTGATCATTTTAAAGCATTAGAGAAAGATTTTCCAAACTTTAAATTTTACATGGCTTTATCTGAGCCTATGGAAGAAGACAATTGGAAAGAAAAAGATGGAATTGATGGTGAAGGAGACGGCTTTGTAGGATTTATTCACCAGTGTGTAATCGATAATTACTTAAATCACCACGAAGAACCTGAAGATATAGAATTATATTTTTGTGGTCCTCCATTGATGAACCAGGCGGTTCAAAAAATGGGAGAAGATTTTGGAATTCCAGACGAAAATATCAGGTTTGATGATTTCGGAGGATAAAATTAATTGACCTTAAAAACCCAAACATCTATGTTTGGGTTTTTTTATATAATGACATATGGGACTACTTTCAGAACAACAACTTCATAATTTAGCGATGAACGTGGTAGGTAAAGACCTGGAAGAAATGGGTTACGAGTTTCTGGCTGTTAATAGTAAAAAGTCAAAAAACCCTCAGTTTGTAGCTACAAAAGATAAGAAATTGATTTTCGTTGTTGTTAGAGCTGTAAAATATCCTGATAACCCTGTGATCTATAATGAAGAACTAATGAAAAAGGTTTCAGATCATGGTATAAATTATAAAGCCAAAACCTTTTATGCTGGTGTAGGTATTGCCAATTCTCTCAGTTATGATTTACCTGTGGATTCTGAAGAGGATTATGTACTAAATTATACAGGCTTAATTGAAATTAAATGAGGTATTTATCTTTACTATTAATCTTTCTTTTTTGCTCATGTGCAAAGGATTCTAATGCCGTTAAAAGTCTTAAGGGCGAAGCTTTAGGAACAACTTATTCTATTCAATACTTTTCAGATTCAGATCAGGTGACTAGCAAAGAAATCGATTCTATCCTTGAGGTTATTAACACCTCAATGAGTACCTATATCAAGAATTCAGATATCTCCAAAATAAACGACGGTGACAGGTCAATTCAAGTTGATGAGCATTTCAGGACTGTTTTCTTAGCATCTAAATCTATTTATCAAAAAACTGATGGTTATTTTGATCCAAGTGTTGGATTATTAGTCAATGCCTATGGATTTGGCCCTGAAGGTTATGCAGAGGATGTCACTGAAACTGAAATCGACTCTATATATAATCTCGTAGGCTTTGATAAAATTGAGCTCACAAATCAAAATAAAATTAAGTCCAGTAATCAATACTTATACTTGGACTTCAATGCCATTGCTAAAGGTTATACTGTAGATGTTTTTGGAAACTTTCTTAGTTCTAAAGGCCTCAATAATTATTTAGTAGAAATAGGGGGAGAAGTGAAAGTGGAGGGAAAAAATAAGGAAAGAAATGGATCCTGGAAAGTCGGGATTGAGTTACCTATGGAAGATGGTTCTCGAGAATTGGCTTACAGTTTAGAATTACAAGACCAGTCACTTGCAACTTCAGGTAATTACAGAAAATTCAGAATAGACTCTTTATCGGGGAAGAAATATGTCCACACCATCAACCCTAGGACTGGGAAGTCGCAAAAGACAGATCTTCTTTCAGCTTCAGTGATCACCACCAATTGTACTGATGCTGATGCATACGCTACTGCTTTCATGGCTATGGGGTTTGAGAAAGCTAAAGCTTACCTGAAACAAGCTAAGGGTTTAGAAGTCATATTCATCTATTCTGATGCAAATGGTAACCAAAAAACTTTTATTTCAGATTCACTGCAGGACGCTGTAGATGAATTTTAAGATGGCTTAAAGCCAATTGGAATAAGCTCACCTTTTTGTAATCTGTAGTAATCGATTTCTTTATCACTTAATTCGGCAGTAAGATCAACTGCTGTAACCTCAAATCCAATGGAGCTCAATTTGTCAAAGAAGTCCAGACCATAAACTCTCAGGTGATCATATTGACCAAAAATTTTAGCTCTTTCTTTTTGACCTGTGATAGAATCGTCTTCAAAGGTTTTCTTTCTGGTTAAATCCTGCGGTATTTGGAGAATCGCCATTCCTTTAGGTTTTAAAACTCTGTAAATCTCTTCAAGAGCTTTTGTATCGTCTTTGATATGTTCTAAAACATGATTACAAATGACGGTATCGTATGTATTGGTTTCAAAAGGTAAATGGCATATATCTGCTTTAACGTCTGCAATGGGAGAATTGAGGTCTGTAGTCGTGTAGTCGAGGTGATTTAGGCTCTTAAAACGCTTGTAAAAAGCTTGTTCCGGAGCAAAGTGGAGTACTTTTTGAGCCTTGCTAAAAAATTCTGTTTTGTTTTGAAGATAAAGCCATAAAAGTCGATGCCTTTCTAAAGAAAGGGTAGAAGGGCTTAATACATTAGATCTTTTTTTCTCATATCCATAAGGAAGAAATTTCGAAAATGTTTTACCGTCGATGGGATCTTTGTAGGTATTTCCTTTGTATAGGAGAAGCAGTACAGGTTTGAGTAGTAAACTAATTCGAATTAAAAAAGGTCTCGGAAATAAATTGAGTAATACTTGAAAAGGTTTCTTCAAAATATTTTAATAAGAAGTTGAAAAAGTGCCCAGAGCGGGAGTCGAACCCGCACGCCCTAATGGACACATGGCCCTCAACCATGCCTGTCTACCAGTTCCAGCACCTGGGCATATTAACAAATATAAACTTAAATCAAGTAATCTGAAATTGATCAAGATTAATATTTATAAAAGTTAAGGTAGGAAATAAAAGTGATCTGGCTGGGGCTTCCTTCGACATCGCTCAGGATAGACTTCTTACCCAAAAAGATCGAAACTATAATTAGTGATCTGGCTGGGGCTCGAACCCAGGACCCTCTCCTTAAAAGGGAGATGCTCTACCAACTGAGCTACCAGATCTGAAATAATGTAATGAACTTTAGTGTTGAACTAGTTGAGGCTTCCTTCAACTTTGCTCAGGATAGACTTCTCACCAAAAAATTAAACTATAATTAGTGATCTGGCTGGGGCTCGAACCCAGGACCCTCTCCTTAAAAGGGAGATGCTCTACCAACTGAGCTACCAGATCTAATGCTTCTTTTTGCGGGTGCAAATATAATATCTTCCTTTGTTATATCAAGGAAAAATAAATTAAATTTGAAACATTTTTAATTTGTTCAAACAAGGTGATTATGAAGGTGATTTTATTAGGTTATATGGGAGTTGGAAAATCAACTTTAGGGCGACTCTTAGCTGAGAACTTAAATACAAAGTTTATAGATCTGGATGATTATATCGAAAGTCGAGAACATTTATCTATCCCAGAAATTTTTAATACAAAAGGAGAGATTTATTTCAGGAAAAAAGAGTCAAAAGCTCTTGAGTATCTTTTAGGTACAAATGAAAACTTTGTACTGGCATTAGGTGGGGGGACTCCGGTCTATGGTTCTAATATGGAAGCAATTGTGAAGGCAGAACAAGTGACTTCTATTTACCTAAAACTTCAATTAGATCAACTAGTAGATAGATTGTTTAATGAGAGGAAGGACAGACCAATTATTTCCCATTATGAAAGCAAACTTGAATTTGAAGAATTTGTAAGAAAGCACCTTTTTGAGAGACAACAATTTTATTTTCTAGCCGATCATAACTTAGACCTAACAGAGACTTCTCCTGAAGCTGGCCTTCAAAAATTACTGGAATTGCTAGGCAAAAGCGATAATTAAAAAAGTTGAGCTTTAGAAGGTTGAGAAAAATCAACTTCCACACGTTCATTAAGGGAAGTTGAAAGCGAAATACCTTTAAAATCTGCTTTTATAGGATATTTTTTATGGTTTCTGTCAACCAGTACAGCTGTTTTAAACTGTTTTAAAGGGACATTCAAAAAGTGTTTGGCGGCAAACATTAAAGTAGAGCCTGTGTTTAAAACGTCATCAACTAATACAAGACTTTTGGACTCATACACTTCTGCCTCAACAGAAACATTTACTTTCTCCAATGGATTTTTTTTGTCGATCGCAACTTGAGCAAGTATGATCTGCTTTTCTGATAATGCTTTAATTTGATCTGAGATTAGTTTAGCAAAAACAGCTCCGTTTTCTATAATTCCGGCTATAACTATTAAGTCATCACTGACGCAGGTCTCTAAAATTTGAAGAGCGATTCGTTTAGTTTTAATTCTGATATCTTCTTCAGATAAAATCAGGGTAGATTCTGTTTTCATAAGGTTCTATTCTAACTCGTCTTTGGTATTCTCCTTTAATTCGTCCAATTCTCTTCTGTCTTTTTTAGTAGGACGCCCAGTTCCTTTTTTTCTATAATAGTCTTGAGAGTATTTCAGTAAATCCAATTTTTCCAGATTTTCTTTTGGTGTTATGTCTGTACAATAAATGCTCACTAACTTAGCTCCAACTCTTGACTTTGGCAAATCCAGAACTTCAATTTTATAATTGATTTGATTCTTTCTGATTTCAATTTTGTCAGTTGGATAAACATTACGAGAAGGCTTAACAGACTCACCATCAATCTTTACATGACCTTTTTTACAAGCATTGGTGGCAATGCTTCTGGTTTTAAAGTATCTCACTGCCCATAAGTATTTATCTACCCTCATCAAATTCTATTTTTACTTAAGCAAAAATATAAGAAAATCGTATCTTGCCCCCTAAAATTACAGTTAAATGAAACTACAAAATATTGCTCTCATTTTTGCTCTTTTACTCATTATTTCTTGTAGTAATGATGACGATGGTCCAGGTGAAATTGTTACTAGAGATGTCGAGGAGGTCAAGGATGAGAATGCAGCACAGATTCAAAGTTTCCTAGAAACTCACTTTTACAGGTTTGAAGATAATCCTGAAAACCCAAACTTTCAAAAAATTGTTTTTGATACTATCGCTGAGCCAAACCAAGACGAAGAGCCGATTATTGACTCAGAATTTTTAGAATCTAAAACAGTTACACAAAGGGGAGTAGATTATAATCTGTACTACTTAAAGTTTAGAGAAGGAGCAGAATCTTCTAGGAAACCTACTTTTGCAGATTCAGTTTTGGTGACCTATAACGGTTTTTCTCTTTTTGATAAAGACGTTTTTGATGGGTCACCAAATCCTGTCTGGTTTGATTTAGTTAATAATATCGTTGGTTTCTATGAGGTCATGGATGAATTTCGTGGAGCTTCAAATTTTGTAGATACTAATCCAGACGGTACCGTCACTTTCGAAGATGATTTTGGGTTTGGAACCGTCTTTATTCCATCTGGCTTAGCCTATTTTTCTGCTCCTCCAACGGGTTCAGGAATTGATGCTTACGAGCCTATCGTATTTAATATTCAATTGTACAAGTCAATTGAGTCTGATCATGATAATGATGGAGTTGTTTCCTGGAGGGAAGATATCGATAATAATAGAAGAGTAACAGATGATGATACAGATGAAAATAGAGTTCCAAATTTCGCAGACACAGATGATGATGGGGACGGAGTCTCAACCCGAGATGAAATAACAGATGAAGATGATAATGTGATCTTTCCTTTCCCAGATTCTGATGCTGATGGAACTCCAGATTATTTAGACCCTACATTTCCTGAGTAGTGGGTTCCTTCAAATTATCAAATAAAAAAAGCCCTTATTTAAGGGCTTTTTTATTGAATAAGATTATAGCTTTTAAATACCTCTATTGGTGTCAAAATTCTCCAAGTATTCTTTCATGCGTTGGATAAATTGGCCACCCAAGGCACCATTAACCACTCTGTGGTCATAACTGTGTGATAAGAACATCTTGTATCTAATGCCAATGAAATCTCCTTCGGATGTCTCAATAACGGCAGGCACTTTTCTTATGGCTCCCAGGGCTAATATACCTACTTGTGGTTGATTGATGATAGGAGTTCCCATCACACTTCCAAAAGTTCCTACATTGGTTACGGTATAAGTACCACCTTGGGTTTCGTCTGGCTTCAATTTTCCATCACGTGCTCTTGTCGCTAAATCATTTACTTGCTTAGCCATTCCTAAGAGATTGAGTTGATCTGCGTCCCTAATCACTGGAACTATTAAATTTCCATCAGGCAATGCTGCAGCCATTCCCAGATTGATATGCTTCTTCATAACAATCTTATCACCGTCTACAGATATATTGATTTTAGGAAAATCTTTAATAGTCTTAGCAACAGTTTCCATAAAGATTGGAGTGAAAGTCAATTTTTCACCTTCTCTCTTTTGAAACTCATTTTTATGTTTATTTCTCCAGTTCCATATATCTGTAACATCTACTTCAATAAATGATTGAACATGAGCGGAGGTCTGCGTACTAGCAATCATATGGCTAGAAATCAATTTTCCCATCCTACTCATTTCTATCACTTCATCTTCTGCATTAATGTTGACAGGAGTTTCAACTTTTGGAGTTGGAGAAGGGGTTTTAGATTCGGTTTTTTCCTTAGCAACTGATTCTTGTTGTGTTTTAGATTCTACCTTGCCTTCTTTCTTCTCTTTAACGTAAGCTAGGATATCATCTTTAGTGACTCTTTCGTCTAATCCTGAACCTTTTAAATTGTCTAGCTCTTCCAAAGATATATTTTCTTTAGAGGCGATATTTTTTACTAAAGGAGAGTAAAATCTAGACGAATTAGAATAATTTGCAGTGGAACTAGCGTCAGATTTAGCTTGACTAACGCTTTCTTCAACAACAGAAGCTGCATTTTCAACTTCAGTAGTTTCAGTAGTAGTTGTGTCACTCTCTACCTCAGAATCATCTCCGCTATCTTCACCTTCTACTTCGATGATAGCGACTACTTCGCCCACTTTCACCACATCATCTACAGAAAAAAGTTTTTCTACTAAAACACCATCAAATTCGCTGGGAACCTCGGAGTCTACTTTATCTGTAGCAATTTCTAACACTGCTTCATCTGCTTCGATTTGATCGCCAACTTCTTTAAGCCAGCTGGTAATGGTAGCCTCAGCTACACTTTCTCCCATTTTGGGTAATTTCAATTCTTTTTTTGCCATATATGTAACCTATAAGGTGTTTTTTAATTTAAAGTTGCAAATTTAATAAAATTAAGGCAGTCATGTTCCTAAATATGCATTTGTTAACTCAGTTCTATGACTTCTCCCTTTCTATATTTACTTTCGCTCCCAATAATGAATTTATGTTTCCTTGGTTTAATCCTGAAAGCATTATTTTTAGAATTAAGAGCAATTAGTGTATTTATTGCCTCTTTATAGCTAAGGTGATCAGAATCCAGGATGATAAAAGAATTATCAACAGCTATGTCTATTCTATCTGTTAAAAGAATTCTGTGCTTAAAAATTTGCTCTATAGAAGTCTTAAGATTTTCTTCCTTTGAAATTAAGTAGACATTTTGAAAATCTTGATTTTTGATTTTTATAGAGTTTAATCTCATTTTTTCAAGAGCCATTGTGAGTTTAAGGCTCATTTTTACAAGTTTAAATGAATTTTTATAATTCCTGAAGTGCTTTTTATAGAAGATGAACATCGCATTAAAAAATCGATTGAGATAGAGTTGATCCTTAGTTGTGCTCTCTCCTTTAAAGTGAAGAACTTTAATAGAACCAATATAATAATTTTGATAGCCTGACTTACAAATTCTATAACTTAGATCTATATCTTCTCCATACATGAAGTAGTCTTCATCAAAACCGCCGATTTCAATGTATTGGTCTCTTTTCATAAACATAAAAGCTCCTACTAGAATATCGGTGGGTCCACTATCTTGTTGGTCTAAATTATTGTTGTAATAAGATAAGCAACTACCCATAATTTTTTTAAGTGCTACTTTTGGGGTAGGTATATTACGTTTACTTTCTTCTAAAAATTGACCACTACCATCTATCAATTGAACTCCTATCGCCCCAGGATTTTTTAAGTTAGGATAGATTTCAAGCAGATTAGTGAAACAATCTTCTGGAACTACCGTGTCAGGGTTTAGAATACATAAATACTCACCTTTGGACCTTTCAACGCCGATGTTATTTCCTTTGGAAAACCCAAAGTTTTCTTCATTTTTTATGATATAAACTTCTGGAAAGTTCTTTTTTACAAGATCGGAACTAACATCTTCAGAATTATTATCAACCACAATGATCTCTGCATCCAGATTCTCTATGGCTTTAGATACACTATCTAAGCACAACATGAGGTGATGAGGGACTTTATAAGTTAAAATAATTACAGAGAGCTTCAAGCAGATTAATTTTTAAGTGAATTTTCAAACGGAACCCTTTGCAATATACTACGACCAAGCGTTATTTCATCAGCATATTCAAGCTCATCACCTATAGAAATCCCTCTAGCAATAGTAGAAGTCTTTAAGTTCTGCTCAGAGTTCTGTATCTGTTTATAAATATAAAAATTTGTAGTATCCCCTTCCATCGTACTACTTAGGGCAAATATGATCTCACTTACCTCGCCTTTTTTTATTTTTTCTACTAAACTTTCGATATTAAGCTGGCCTGGACCCACTCCATCCATTGGACTTATCTTGCCGCCTAAGACATGATATATTCCCTTGTACTGTTCAGTATTCTCTATGGCCATCACATCTCTGATGTCTTCTACCACGCATATAATAGATCCATCCCTGGAGGTGTCTTTGCAAATGCCACATGAATCTTGATCTGAAATATTATGGCAGCTTTTACAGCGCTTCACTTTGGTTTTCAAATCAACCAGAGCTGTCGCTAAGTCGGTAGTTTGCGACTGTGGCTGTTTCAATAAATGTAAGGCAAGTCTCAATGCGGTTCGTTTACCAATTCCGGGAAGTAACGCAATCTCTTCTATTGCCTTTTCAAGATACTTTGATGAGAGTTCCATATAGGGCTAAAATACAATTTTGAGTTTTCTTTTTATAAAAATCTTAAGAAAACATTTGTATTTTCGCCTTCCAAATTGAATCTATGCAGGCTTATCAAATCCTACTTCTAGTTTTAGCATACTTTATTGTTCTCATACTGATTTCATTTCTCACTAATAAAAGCGGCAGTAACTCTGAGTTTTTCCAGGCTAACAGGCAGTCTCCTTGGTATTTAGTAGCTTTTGGAATGATAGGGGCTTCATTAAGTGGTGTTACTTTTATTTCAATTCCGGGGACAGTAGCCTTCAGTAGTTTTAGCTATTTTCAGGTGGTTTTAGGTTATACGATTGGATATGCTGTAATAAGTTTAGTGTTGATGCCGCTCTATTATAGAATGAATTTGACTTCAATTTATACCTATTTAGAGTCTAGATTCGGAAACAGAGCTTACAAAACAGGGGCTTCTTATTTTATCCTTTCGAGAATAGTAGGGGCTAGTTTTAGACTTTTTCTTGTAGCCAATGTACTTCAACTGATTGTATTTGATGCTTTGGGAATACCTTATTATGTTACCGTAAGTATCACCATTCTATTGATTTGGCTTTATACCTTTAGAAGTGGTATTAAAACGATTGTCTGGACAGATACTCTACAAACGTTGTTTATGCTCGTGGCTTTGGGGATTTCGATTTATTTCATATCAGATGCTTTAGAAATCAATAGTTTATGGAAGTACCTCGGAGATCACCAAAATTTTCAGATCTTCTTTTTTGAGGATTACAAAAGTTCTGATTTTTTCTTTAAACAGTTCGTATCAGGAATGTTTATCGCCATAGTGATGACAGGCTTAGACCAAGATATGATGCAAAAAAATCTGACCTGCAGAACTTTAAAGGATGCCCAAAAGAATATTTTTTGGTTTACTTTGGTTTTAACCGTAGTCAACTTTTTATTTTTATTCCTTGGTCTTCTTCTTACAGATTATGCCGACTTAATGGGCATTACAGAAATAAGAGATGATCTTTTTCCTGCTGTAGCAACTTCAGGTGGCTTGGGAATTGCTATTGCAGTGACTTTTATACTAGGGCTTATTGCAGCAGCTTATTCCAGCGCCGATAGTGCCTTAACTTCCCTAACTACCTCCATCAGTATTGATATTTTGGATATTGAAAAGCGTTATTCAGAAGCATCACAAACCAAAACTAGGAAGTGGATTCATGTTCTCATGTCTCTGGTATTAATTGCAGTGATGATGATTTTTAAGTATGCTATTGCAGATAAGAGCGTGATCAATAAATTATTTGAATTCGCAGGTTATACCTATGGCCCTTTATTGGGATTATATACATTTGGTTTGTTCACCAAATGGAGTGTAAAGGATAAATGGATTCCATTTGTCGCTATTTCTGCTCCGATTCTTTCTTACCTGATTAGTGAATGGAGTTTGATTTATATTAATTTTGAATTTGGCTTTTTCATTTTAATTCTGAACGGCTTGTTAACCTTCTTAGGCCTAATATTGATTAGAAGCCAAAAGGATCAACGTGCAAGCCTCTGAGATCTTGATTCCATTCAATTCGAGTTTATTTTTAAGTGCAGGATTTTCGGTTCCTGGATTAAAAATGACTCGTTTAGGTTTCAATTTGAGTAAAAATGATTCGTATTCTTCTTGATGGCTAGGATTGATATATAAGGTTACTGTATCGACTTCCTCTTTCGTAGAAATCTGGGTTGAAATTTTTACGCCCTCTACTTCACCTTTACGTTTCCCAACAGCTAACACCTTGTATCCTTTATTCAGCAATGCAATAATAGCCTTATAAGAATAACGATTTGGGTTTTCTGAAGCTCCAATTACAAGTGTTCTGTCTTTCATAAAAGTATTGATCTTTTTTGTTTAATGCTTTTTGGGGTTTGATTATCAACCTGTTAAAGTCTGTTAAGGATCGTAACAAAGGTCGTTTTTTCTCGTTTATATATTAAATATTATGACTTGGATTAGCCTCTGGTACATTAACTTTCAAAATAAGAAAAAGGTATTCGTCTTGAATATCTTTTCTTATTTTAATAAAGCTTTGTCTCCTAATTTTAAGCCTAGCTTTTTTACGACTCCTGAGTTCACCTCAAGAACATACTGAGAAGGAACAGTTGATGAAATCAACGATTCAGATAGAGGAGTGGTATCCAGATTAAAATCAACAATCTTGAAAGACTTATCAAAATAAATGAGATCTAAAGCAATATAAGTGTTCTTCATGTAAAACGAAGGTCTTGGAGCCTCCGCCTCATAAAGAAAGAGCATTCCCTGGTTTTCTTGCATTTCTTTTCTGTGCATTAAACCTGTTTCTTTCTGAAAATTTGATTTTGCTAATTCAATATTGAAAACCTGTTCTAGGGTATCTTCATTTTTTAAAAACTGTAAAAGGGTATCGTTTTTAAATTTATAGTTCTGCGTTAAGTTTAACTGATTTTCTTTTTTAGACTGACAGGCCCATAGGCTAAAAACACAGAATACAATGAAAAATAAATTATGCGGCTTCACGTGGTTGTGCTTTTTTATTTGAAAAGTAAATTATGGCAAAACCAATAATAATCATAGGTAAACTCAGTAGTTGTCCTGTATTAAAAAGCCAGTCGGCACGCTCGGCGACTTGTGGTTCTTTGACGTATTCCACAAAAAATCTTATGGTCCAAAGCAAGGTGAAGAAAATTCCAAAGAGTACGCCTTGCTGATGTTTTACTTTAGTTTTCCAGAAAATTAAAGAGAGCACAGCAAACAAAATCAAATAACATACAGATTCATACAATTGAGCTGGGTGTCTTGGGAAACTTTCCCCAAGCTGAACAAAGACAACACCAAAATCTGAATTAGTGGCTTTTCCAATAATTTCAGAATTCAAAAAATTACCAATTCTGACAAAGGCTCCACCAAAGGCGACTGGCATAGTGATTCGATCTAAAATCCAGAAAATGGATTTCTGTGTCACCTTCTTGCTATAAAAATACATGCCAATGGCAATGCCTATAGCGGCTCCATGGCTAGCCAAGCCTCTAAACCCTGTGAATTCAATTTCAGGTACGAAACTAACAGGAAGAAAAACTGATAAAGGGTCTTCTAAAAACAATTCAGGTTGATAAAAAATAACATGACCTAACCGTGCTCCAACTAGAGTAGAAAAGATAGTGTAGATCAATAATTTATCTAGTTTTTCTAAAGAAACGCCTTCAGCAATAAAAATTCGTTTGGTGATATAAAACCCAGCCCCAAAAGCAATGAGGAACATTAAACTGTAATATCTTATCGTAAAAAAACCTAAATCTATACCTAAGGAAGGATCCCATTGAATGGCTTGGAACATGCTTAATTAATTTGTGGGCTAATATACAGAATATTGAAATGTTGATGCTTATTCCTTATCTTTTTTAGGTGGAGGTACTGGGTCATAACCAGACTTACCCCAGGGGTGGCATTTTGATATTCTCAACACACTCAAATAAAATCCTTTAAGAACGCCATGGGTTTGAATAGCTTCCAATGAATAATGAGAGCAAGTTGGCTGAAACCTACAACTAGGGCCCAGTAACGGAGAAATTATCCATTGGTAAAATTTGATAAGGATGACAAATGGAAAGATCAGCACCTGGCGCCACATGCTTAATTATGGATCTGAAACGTAGTACCTTCTTTGCTGTCTTTAAGCTCCACATTCATTTCTAATAATTTATCTCTTATCTTATCGCTGGTTTCAAAATCTTTATTGAGCCTGGCGTGATTTCTCATGTCGATTAAAAATTGAATTAGCTCTTCATAATCATCTGTATGGCTTGAGGAAGAAGCACTTCCATCAACATTTTCAATCCCCATGACTTCAAAGATAAAGTCATGAAGAGTAGATTCCAATAGATCTATATTTTCCTGAGTTAATGCTAATTTTCCAGATTTTGCCAGATTGATTTGTTTAACAGCTTCGAATAAATGTGCGATGAGTACTGGGCTATTAAAGTCATCATTCATGGCTTCATAACACTTATCTTTCCAAGCAGATACATCGAAATCTGAGGTTTTTGAAGGCTGGATAGTCTTTAAAGTAGAAAGACTATCCATCAGTTTATGATAACCTTTCTCGGCAGCAGACAAAGCTTCGTCAGAAAAGTCCAGTATGCTTCTATAATTGGCCTGAAGCATAAAAAATCGGACAACGGGAGCTTGATAAGCTTTGGATAAGTTTTCATTTTGGCCAGTAAAAAGTTCACGAGGTAAGATATTGTTGCCGGTGCTTTTTGCCATCTTTTTACCATTGAGTGTCAACATATTGGCGTGCATCCAATAATTGACAGGGTCTTCGCCAGTGGAAGCCTGACCCTGAGCAATTTCACATTCGTGGTGAGGGAATTTCAAATCCATTCCGCCTCCATGAATATCAAATTGTTTGCCTAGGTATTTGGTGCTCATCACCGTGCATTCTAAATGCCAGCCAGGGAAGCCGATTCCCCACGGAGATGGCCAGCGCATGATGTGTTGAGGTTCAGCCTTTTTCCAAAGGGCAAAATCCTGAGGGTTTTTCTTTTCAGACTGCCCAGTGAGTTCTCTTGTATTGGAGATAAGATCTTCAATGTTTCTGCCGCTTAGCTTACCATAGTGTTTAGACTCATTGTATTTCATGACATCAAAATAAACATTACCACCGACTTCATAAGCCAAGCCTTTGTCGATAATGGTTTTGATGGTTTCTATCTGTTCTATTATATGGCCGGTTGCTGTAGGTTCAATACTAGGGGGGAGGTTGTTGAACTTTTCCAAAATCTGATGAAAATCAATGCTATATTTCTGCACGACTTCCATCGGTTCAATTTCCATCAACTTTGCCCTTTTCGCAATGCGGTCTTCTCCTTCTTCTCCATCATTTTCAAGATGGCCAGCATCTGTAATATTTCTTACATAGCGGACTTTGTAACCTAAATGCTTAAGGTAACGAAACACCAAGTCAAAAGAAATGAAGGTTCTACAATTACCAAGATGTACATTGCTATAAACGGTTGGCCCGCATACATACATACCAACATAATCTTCGGTAAGTGGTTTAAACTCTTCTTTTTTTCCTGTAATGGAATTGTAAATCTTCAGGGATTGATGCTCGTATAAAGCCATTGATTAAAATTTTGTATCCATTTGGATGTAATTGAGAAGTTCTTTTCTCACATTTTCATTTTTGAATTTTCCACCAAATTCACTGGTTACGGTGCTGCTTTCTATATCGTTGATGCCACGACTATTAACGCATAAATGTTTTGCATCAATAATACAGGCAACATCTTCGGTTTCTAGAGCTTTTTGAAGCTCCTTTACGATTTGCATGTTTAATCGCTCCTGAACCTGTGGGCGTTTTGCATAATAATTGACAATTCTATTCATTTTAGAAAGTCCGATCACCCTTCCGCTGGAAATGTAAGCCACATGAGCTCTACCTACGATGGGTAATAAGTGGTGTTCGCAAGTAGAGTAGACGGTGATGTTTTTTTCAACAAGCATTTCACCGTACTTATAATTATTTTCAAATGTTGAAGCTTTAGGCTTCAGTTGTGGATCCAAACCTCCAAAAATTTCATTCACGTACATTTTGGCAACCCGTTTTGGCGTTCCCATCAAGCTGTCATCGGTCATGTCCATCCCTAAGGTTTGCATGATTTCATGGACATGGCCTTGTATTTTTTTAATCTTATCCTCATTAGGCATATCAAAAGCATCGTCTCTAACCGGATTTTCGTAAGAGGTAGCGACGTGATTATCGCCTATTTCATCTGTTAATTCCTTGTGTTTGTGTTCGCACATTTCTTTAAAATTAGTAACTGCAAAGATAGCTTTTCTTTACTTTTAGACACTCAATCTTCCTTATTTATGGGGAATTCAGCCTTAAATTAACTAAGCTTTTGTATTTATTCTGAATTTGATTTAGATTAGTAATGAATCAAAGAGTTTACTTTATCAGCTGGTAATTTATCCCTTCCTTTTAAAAAATCGAGTTCTATGATAAAATTGAGTTGAACCAACTGACCTTCGAGTTGCTCTACCAATTGACAAGCTGCTGATGCTGTCCCTCCGGTGGCTAGTAAATCATCATGAATAACGATTCGATCCCCTTTTTGTATAGCATCCCTATGGATTTCTATAGTATCACTACCATATTCCAGGTCATAGGATTGAGATAATGTTTCGGATGGCAGTTTACCAGGTTTTCTAATGGGGATAAAACCTACACCAAGGGCTTTCGCTAGAAGCATTCCAAACATAAAGCCTCTGGACTCTATACCCACGACTTTATCGATCTGTTTTCCTTGCAAACCCTCAACCAATTGAGATACTGCATAGGTGCAGGCTTTGTGATCCATCAGTAAAGGGGTGATATCTTTATAGGAGATACCTGACTTTGGAAAATTTTCGATAGACCTGATGTAATTGGAAAGTTGCATGATAATTATGATTTTATGTTTGGTAAAAGTATAAAAAGAAATATATTTGCAGTCCAAAATCGGCCTCGTGGCGCAACTGAATAGCGCATCTGATTACGGCTCAGAAGGTTGCAGGTTTGAATCCTGCCGAGGTCACGAATAAATGCAAAACATAAAAAAAGGACACGAGCTGATTCGATGTCCTTTTTTTATGTTTTGTATTTTCAAAGCGGAGCTTTGTCAGGATGCGCGAAGCGACTCCTGCTTCGGGAGTTCTGTCGAACCCTTCGGACCCATTGTTTATTTGTATAGTGCATTTTCAAAGCAGAGCTTTGTCAGGATGCGCTTAGCGACTTCTGCTTTAAGAAACTATAATCTTAAGTTGGATTATACTATTTAGCTACTTATCATTTAAAAGTATTGTATTGCATTTATTTTGAAGTTTTTAAGCATAAAGCAATTACCTAAACTAAAAATTATGAAAAATGACCACGACATTTTTGTGATGTATGATGAGAGTGTTATCAACTACAGCCAGTTCCAGCTCAATTTTTCGTTGGGTATAAGTTATAAACAGTTCTATCCGGTTTGGTTCCATGAACAGGGGGAATCACACCACTCAACACTTCGACCTATTACAACGACCGCACGGATGATATAGATACTGTTAGCCTTGACCCTGCGCCAACGTTTGGGGCGTCATTGTACATCAGTGTTGACCCGAACGATTATGTAAATAAAAACTGAGATGAAGAAAAACTTCCAGAAAAAGAACAGAAAAGACTGGGACAAACCTATGGCGATTGGGCACTAATAACAGGCGCATCGTCTGGAATAGGATTGGAAATTGCTGGGTGTTTTGCATGCTTTGTTTTTAATCCACTGAGCACTCAATTCTTAAAATCAAAATCTACTCTTTATAAGCTTGGTGCATTTATAGTATCAGCCAGCTTTTTATCATTTAGCTCAACTTAGCTCTCATATTTAAGGCATTTTATTAAAATAAAACCTAAACCTTTTCATTGGCATTATGTTCTAACCGTAAAACTTAATGTCAAATGATGTACAAATCTTATTTCTTCTTACTATTAATCTTATTGGCTTCAATCAATACCGCAGAAGCTCAAAAACGCGATAGGCGATTTCGTGGAAAGCCAGTTGTGGTTGTGAAACCTAGACCAGGCTTGCGTCCTGCCAGGGTCGTGGTTACACCTAGACCGAGAACGTTGAGTCGTCTGCCCAACACTGCAAGGCGCATTGTTTTTAGAAATACCACCTACCACGTTGTAAACGGCGTGTATTACGTTCCTAGACGCGGAAACTTCGTACGCATAGTTCCAAGACCTGGTTTGAGAGTAGCTACTCTTCCCGCAAGCGTGTTTAGGTTTACACTTAGAGGTACTGCTATGATTTATTTCCAGGGTGTTTATTACCGAACTGTAGAGAATGGTTATGAAGTTATCGCACCACCTTTAGGGGCAACGATACCTGAATTACCTGATGATGCAGAAATGGTTGAAATAGATGGACGCATTTATTACGAACATAACAAGGCTTTGTACCAACTCATTCAGACCCCAGAAGGAGATGCTTATGAGGTCATCGGGCAACTTGATGAGTAGAACTAATGAATCCTACCTAAACCTTTTGATAAACTCATAGCTCTAACAATTAAACATTAAAACTTAACTTATGAACACTTTAAAGAAAATCACATTAGTAGATGCCACTAAAATTAGCTTTTTAGCTTTTATACTGAGTTTTTTAATGGCTTGCGAAAGTGATACTGAAACTAATTTAGAAACAGAATCCAACCTTGAAGAACTGATTATTTCGGCAGAAGATGATGCCAAAGCTACCGAAGAATTTTCTAGCATTACTGAATTTGCCTTAGATGAAGTTGCTTCCTTAGAAGCTTCTGGGAAAAATGATCTGGAAGCGTCTGAAAATCTTCCATCCTGTGCTAGTTTAGTTTTTGATGATACCACCAACACTTTAATTATCGATTTTGGAACAGATAACTGTGTAGGCAATGATGGTTTGGTAAGAACTGGAAAAATTTTGATTACTCGTAATGGGCGGTTAATAGAATCTGGATCAACTTTAGATGTAGAACTGGAAAACTACAGTGTTGAAGGTCTTGAGATTGAAGGAACTAAGCGTATTACGAATCAAACGGAATCTCAGGGAATGCAGCGTTTCAATGTAAAGGTCAATAATGCTTCACTCACCGATTTGGAAGGTCGTGTACGTACCTGGAGCTCAGATTACACCGTAACCCGTATCGCCGGAGCAGATACGCTAAGACCTTATGATAATGTTTATGAAACTTTTGGTAGCTCTAGTGGGGTGAACAGAAACGGTAAGGCCTTTACGAGAACGATCACCGAGCCTTTAGTTAAAGATAGGCGACTTGGCTGTTTGCGTAATTATGTTGCTGGAGAACTTCAGTATGAATCAGAAGGTCTTACTGGACCTGTAGTTCTCAATTTTGGAGACGGGGAATGCGATCGTAAAGCTACACTTAGCTTTAATGGTATTACTCGTGAAATCTTTCTAAGGTAAGACTTTATAATCGGTTTTGGTTAGTCAAGTGAACCCGTACATTGTATTGTTTGTCAATTAAAGGTGTACGGGTTCTACAATTAACGATATTAACATGCTATACGATATTTAAAATATGAAATCCCCTAACACTTTGATGATTACACTATTGTTGTTTTGCATCACCTCACAGGCCCAAACGACTCAGGATTTAATCAACGCGGCTCAACAATTTCCTGCGATGCCTCGAGAGACCGCCGATATGATTCCGTTTGTAAATGGACTGCCCACCTTTGGATCTGGCACTCCATTCAATGATTTGGAATATACCATCATGGATTTTGATTACATCGATGGTGAAAATGGTGGTGGTGATGTTTTTATGCCAGTTGACCCTTCCCGACCTAGTCCTGGAAGTAATCGTGTAAAATACATTCGGTCTGTCCTAAACACAGACTTAAACGAAAATTACAGCACAGCGGACCGAGACCGAATAATCCTGGGTACCGCAGAAATAGTTGTTCCATTTTTCTCTCGTGGCGCAGATGGTCTGGACAACGACTATGCAGTTATCCAACATTTTGATTATAATTTTGGAAACATTCAACTACGGGGTCAAGAAAGCGACTATGACCTGCTTTATGCAACCCAGGCAGATGGTGTCGCTACAGAGGGCTATTATCTGTTTTACACCGCAGATTTTGCGAGTACCAACCAGGTAGATTTAATTGCCTTTATTTATCCCTGCGATGATTTGCAACCGCCCGTAAGTGGTAATCCTCCTCAAAATCAGACAGCATTGTGCAATAATTCACAAATCCTCGATCTTGATAATTCTATACATTTCAGCTTTGCAAAACCTATCGACCCAAACATATCATTTCCTTATGGCGTAGTGCAATACGGAGGTTCTGGAAAAGATGTAATAGGAGGTCTAACGGCAGATGACAATGGGAATATTTATTTAATGGGCTCTACAGATAGTGACTTATCAAGCATCGGCAACAACGGTAACGAAATTTTTATTTCCAAAATTGACCCAAATGGTAATACACTATGGATTAATGAATTGCCTTTGCCTGATGGTTCTTTGCTATTTGATGCGGTAACAGATGCAAACTTTGTATATGTATGCGGTCGCACGTTGGGGGCTATTCCCAGCGCAAGCAATGCAGGACGATGGGATGGTATTATTCTGAAAATAGACATTAATACTGGCGAGCTGGTCGCTAGCAACCAATGGGGAAATCCAGGAATAGATGGATACGGTAATATTGTTCTAGATAACCAAGGAGGTTTGTATGTTTCAGGCCAAGGCTCGCCCGCAGGTCAAAGCGGTACAGATGACTCTTATTTGGTAGCAAAACACAATACCAATGACCTTTCCAATAGCTGGCGAGTTATTCAACCAACCGTGGCAACAGGATTTTCGGCAAGTGCTGAAGCCTGGGGTGGTCTGTATTTTAAAGCAGGAAGCACACCCGAACAAGATAGACTAATAGTAGCTGGTTGGTACATTGCGCAAGGCGGAGCTAACTGCTTTATTTCTATATATGATAATTTGTACGCACCCCAGCCGAGTCGTCCTCATTCTATCGTTTTCGATTCGCCTGGGGCTGAAGCTGACTGGGTTATGGATAATGTAGTGGATAGCCAAGGGAATATTTATGTGGCTGGTTTTACATCCGGAAATCTGGGCGGTCCTCATCAAGGCGAAGGTGACGCTTATGTGAGGAAGTACTCACCTACATTAACAAATCCACAAACCTTTCAGTTCGGAACACCCAAAAGTGATATGGTACGCAAGATGGAAATTGATAACGAAGATAATCTCTATTTAGCTGGCTACACCTATGGTAACCTCTTTGGCAACAACGCCGATGAGAGCGGTAAAACTGGAGATATTTTCGCTTTAAAATTAGATTCTGACTTTAATATTTTAGCTTCAGGTCAGTTTGGAACTCCTCATGAAGAACGGACTTATGCGGCTTTGAGCAACGACTTTTTATATTTGGGTGGAATGACAGAAGGAAATATGACGGGTCAGAACCTTGGTAGTTTCGATGCCTATGCTCTAGCACTTAGCGCAGAGGATCTGTCTGTTCCAACCTTAGGTATATCAGAAGAAGTTTTGAACATCATTAAATTATATCCGAATCCTGCTCAGCAATTCGTAAAATTATCTGGGGCTGAAGGCTTATTGGACTATACAATTTTTGACTTAAATGGAAACAAACTTCAATTAGGTCCATATCAAGAGAAAATTAGAATAGATCACCTACAAGCTGGACTTTATTTAATTCAAATACAGAGTTTAAAGCAAAAGGAAACACTCAAACTGATAAAATTATGATAACATTTCTCAGAAAATCTAAGATGTCTTTAGATAAGCAAAACCTTAAAAGACTTATTTTATTAATTTTTATTTCAAGCTTGTTTACAATATTATCCCCTGGCTGCTCATCTTCTCAAGAACCAGCTCAAGAACCGATTGGTAACCAAGGAAAAAGCGAAAAAATAGACCAGCGTAAAGCAGAACGCCAACAGTTATTGGCAGACCTTAATTTAACACAAGAGCATGAGCTTGAGGTTGAGACTATTCTAAAAGACAGCCAAGAGCAACTTCAAGCCTTACGGAACAGTGGTGGTGACAGAAGAATTAAGTTTCAGCAGATGCGTGAAATAGGTCAAGGAACAGACCAAAAGTTAAAAACTATTCTTGATGATGGACAGTACAAGATCTATGAGAACTTCAAAGAAAAGCAGAAAGAACAAATGAGGCAACAAATGGGCAATCGCCGTGGCGGTCGAACTAATCCTTGATACTAAAATGTAAACCTGATAAAATGAGTCGTTTTTTTTACATACCAATCCTTGTAACGCTATTGTCTTGCTCATCTTCTTCTGATTTGAGCAAGACACAGGTCATCAGCAAGCAGGTGGAGTTTGTGAGCATAAGTGCACCTTATGACGAAAACGGCTGGACAGAAGAAGAGGCTATTGATTACCTCATTGATAAATTCACTTATGGCTATACCGATTCCTTGTATAATGAAATGAAAGCAAAAGGGGTAGATACTTGGCTTACGGGTCAATTCAATCCAACCCCTGTTCCACAATTCAATAAGAGACTTATAGAAAGGTATCCGGTGCTTGCATTGGACGTCAAGGAAATCGGGGAGACCTACCCAGGACTTGTAGTTACCTTATATAGTATAGGTCTCAATAGTAGGATGGGTGGCGAAAAGGCAAACTTACGTGGGAATATCAATTTTAATGAAATGTTTGGCACCACCCTGCGCAATGTGCAAGCCGTGAGTCGCAAATGGTTCTATGAAATGGAAGGTGGCGAGGCTTTGCGGGAGCCGATGAAGGATTTGGGTATTGGCAACTTTATGGAGCTAATGTATCAGCTTCAGGCACAAAAACTCTACCGTGCCGTGTATTCACCCAATCAAGTGGAAGAAAAAATGACCGATTTCTGGTTCAACCATTTTAATGTCAGCATTACAAGAATTAATGATGTGGCTACTAATGTGTTGAGTTATGAACGGGATGCCATTAGACCCTATGTTTTTGGGCAATTCAACGATATGCTCAAAGCGACGGCGACACATCCGGCAATGTTGACTTATTTGGACAATACCAATAGCGAGGCGCCAGAAGATGCTAAGACCTTAGTGCCTTATGAACCTCGACAATTTCGAATTGAACAAAATAATGTGCGTAGCATCAATGAAAATTATGCAAGAGAATTATTAGAATTGCACACATTGGGCGTAGACGGCGGTTACACCCAAAAGGATGTAGAAGAAGTAGCGAGAATCTTAACGGGATGGAAAACAAGTCCGCTTATCTATCCCGCACCGCCATTTATCAAAAAACGAATAGAGAATAAAATAGTAAGTGATGGTAGGTCGGTAGCTAAAGACGGGTTTTATTTTAATGCCGGTGCCCACGATGCGGGAAGCAAAACCGTACTGGGAAAAGAATATCCTGCAGACCGAGGTGTTGAGGAAGGTTATGACTTGTTGGAACAACTCTCTAACCACCCATCGACAGCGAGATTCATTTCAAGCAAAATAGCCACTTACTTTGTAAACGACAATCCAAGTAAAACACTTGTTGACAGAATGGCATCAAGGTTTTGGGAAAGTGATGGCAACATCAAACAATTGATGAAAACAATGGTGGAAAGTCCAGAGTTTTGGGATAAGGCAAACATAAAATCCAAAGCCAAATCACCTTTTGAATTTGTGGTAAACACACTTCGCAGTAGCAATGCAAGACTCAAAGATGAAGCAGAGGTACTGCTATGGTGCAATCGTATGGGACAACCTTTGTTTTCTTATCAGCCACCCACAGGTTACCCAACTGAAGCCACCTTCTGGTTAAATGAGGCCGCCATCGTTCAACGTATCAAATTCAGTTATTTATTGGATAAAAACCAAATTTCTGGGGTGATGATACCCATCAACAATAAACGTATAAAAATTGCTGAAGCTTTTGTTTCCCCAGCATTTCAAAAACGATAATGCTATGTGTCATGATACTTTAAAGCACAACAACTGGAGTCGCCGTGGATTTTTAAAAGGTAGCGGTATGGCACTATTTGGGCTCACACTGGGAGGTTTACCAAGCTTTGTGGCCCGTGCAGCAGAACAAGTCAAGGAGCAACCCCTTTTCAAGCGTAAAAAAACATTGGTGACGATATTCCAACGTGGTGCTATGGATGGTTTGGCAGCTGTACAGCCTTTGGGGAATTCTTTCTTACAGACCTCAAGACCGGACATTTACTTTCCTTATTCTGGGAATGGCGAGAAAATAATAGCCCTAAATGATGATTATGGGTTAAACCCCTATTTGGAACCACTCAAAAAACTATGGGATGATGGCCAAATGAATATTGTACATGGAATGGGAATTCCTTTAGAAAATCGTTCCCATTTCGATATGCAGGATTTTATGGAAAGTGGTACCCCAGGCAAAAAAGCCACCAAAACAGGATGGCTCAACCGGGCGATGCAAACCGATTTGAAGAATAATGACACATCACCGTTTAGGGCGGTGGCCATGTCACCCACACGACCACGTATTCTTTATGGAGAACAGAGCTCAATTACAGTAGAGAAATTAGAGGACTTACGCTTTTCCACGACGGCGGACAAGCGCGAAAGCGTTATAACAGATGAAGAACTTAATGGAATTGGCCAGAAATATAGCCAAGTAAGGGACGAGCGTTTAAAAAATGCTGGTAAGAACGGACTTGAAGCTATAAAAATTTTGAAGCGTATCGAGCTTAAAACAGATGCAACTGTTGCCTATCCAAAAAGTACATTAGGAAACAGCTTACGGCAAATAGCACAACTCATCAAGGCAGGTGTGGGACTGGAAATTGCTTTTGCCGAAAGTACGGGATGGGATACACATAGCCGTCAAGCCACAAGGTTGGGCGGTTTTGCCAGACAAGCGAGAGACTTGTCGGCATCTATTGCTGCGTTCTGGGAGGACATTTCTAACTATAAGGATGACGTAGTTGTTGTCACTATGACAGAGTTTGGCCGTACCACACGGCAAAATGGCTCAACTGGAACGGACCACGGTCGGGGTTCTTGCCAATTTATAATTGGTAATGAAGTGGCTTCGAACCAGATATTTCATAAATTAGATACTATTAATGAAGAAACTTGCGATAGGGAATTGCCCGTAACCACAGATTTTAGGGACGTGATGAGTACGGTCTTGTCCCACCACTTAGGTTTAGATAATAATAGTATTTTCCCAAACTGGCGAAGCACTCAACTACCAATCTTTGCATAAGCATTGCAAATCTATGGAGGAAAACGAACTCATCGAAAAACTCAAAAGAAAATCTACGCAGCAAGAAGCGTTCAGGTTTCTAATTCGGCGATACAAAAGACCATTATATGCATTAGTTCGTAAGGTCTGTATTGATCATCAGGACACCGATGAGGTTGTTCAGCTCACTTTCATCAAAGCCTTTAAATATATCGATGGATTTAAAGGCAATAGCAAGATTTACACCTGGTTGTACACCATAGCCAGGCGAGAGGCGGTTCATTTTATGAAGCGGAAGGCCGAGCGCCTCCACACAACCGTAGATGCTTTAAGTATCCAGGCCATGGCGGAGCTTAAGGCTGGAAGCGACTATTATTCTGGCGATGAAATTCAGCTAAAACTACAAAAGGCTGTTTCAGAATTACCAACCAAACAACGCGAGGTATTCAACATGAAATATTTTGATCATTTAAAGTATAGTGAAATTGCAGAAATAACAGGGACTACGGAAGGCGGACTTAAAGCCAATTACCATTTAGCCGTGAAACAATTAAAAGAAAAACTGATGCAAGCCTAAACTTTTTTGCCTAAAAACACTCTAATCTATAGATATGAAACCTAAACACGACATACGGCCTCATTTTGAAGATGAAAACATTCCAGATGGGTTTCATGCACCAGAATCCTATTTTTACAACCTGGAGGCAGAGCTTTATGAACATTTAGATCTGGAGGAAACTCTTCTCGATGTGAAAGAGGATGGAATGTGTCCTAAAGCGAATTACTTTGACCAACTTGAAGCAGAAGTCATTCAAAAGATAGAGCCCACCTCAAGAGCAAAAGTAGAACCACTGTTCTCTGTTTCGAAGCATTGGACGCTAGCTGCTTGTTTTCTAGCACTTTTGGGACTATTTGCTTTATGGCAGAACTTTCAAGTCCAACAAACTGACGGAAGAAGCATGGCGCAACAATACGACGAACTATCGGAACCTTATGTCCAGGAGAATTTGTATTTTTTATCGGATGAAGATTTAGAATATATTTTGGAGACGGATTCCCAAGATAATTTAGACGATCTAGACCTAAACCCAACCGATCTGGAATTGTATTTAATGATCAATGAAGCCTATAATTTAAAATAAGATAATGAAGAATTTTATATGGAGTATAGCGATTTTATGTGGATTTATCTGGCAAGCTAGTGCCCAAACCACAGGGGAAAGAATAAAACAATTAAAAACTGCCTTCATCACCCAAGAGTTGAGCTTAACCACTAAAGAAGCACAGGAATTCTGGCCTATCTACGATCAGTATTACGAAGCACTAGAGCAGTACCGAAAGCAGCAGCTGGTGGATATGTTACTAGGAGGAGAGCAGAGAAATGAAGCCCTAACAGAAGAAGAGGCTAGGAAAATTGTTGCCGATTACAAAAACACTGAAACTGCTATCTACCAGGCTGAAATGGATCTTATTAAAAACCTTAGACAAGTCATTTCTGAGGTAAAAATTGCTCGATTGCTCATTGCAGAAAAGGAATTTAATAAGCGGATGCTACAACGTTACCGAAGACGAAAGTAATGATCAAACAGATCTCAACAGAGTGTAGTTATTAAATTAAGAACTGCGACGTGAGCTAAAATCCAAACGCCGCAGTTATATTTTTTACTCTTCATTAGCATCAATCAACATTGGGGTTTTACCATCGGTGATGATAATTTTGGTGTTGGGCGACTGAGAAAGCTTCATAAAGGCCTCAATACTTCTGGTTTTGATGATTTTGTCAGTTAGACCCTGAGCCAAGATCATTTGAGCATCACGCTCTCCTTTCGCATTGATGATTTTTCGCTCAGCTTCCAGTTTTTCTTGTTGGAGAACAAATTCCATTCGCATGGCATCCTGTTCAGCTTGTAATTTACGTTCAATAGAACTGGCTAAACCAACCGGTAACTGAATGCTTTTCATCAAGACAGCAACTAGTTGGATTCCGTCTGCTTGGGTTTTTAAGATTTCATCCATCTGTTCTTTAATCTGGGCTTCAATTTTTGCTCGCATGCCAGAATGCATGTCCTTGGCATAAAACTGAGCGCATATGTCTGAAGAAGCAGACCTGAATACACTGGTGATAATCGACTCATATTCTTGACCTAAGTTGATCAACACCGACGGAATTTTGTCTTGCTCCAAACGGTATAAAATGGAGATTTCAGAATTCACACTTAAGCCTTCTTTACTGGGTAAGCTCAAAAACAGCTTGATGTTTTTAGTCTGAGTGGATTCTTTAATCACTTTACTGGTAAAAGGGTTGTAAAGAACAGTTCCTTGAGTAATCACTTTATCGGAGAGTTCTCCCAGGTTTTGCCTAACTCCAGCTTCACCTGGCCTTATCACGGCGCAGCTACTTAAGAAGGTAGCGGCTAATACGATGCAAAAAAATGTTGTTGTTTTCATGATATGTGTTTTTTAAAAAACAACATCAATCTGCATACCAAATTTATGGAATATTTAAAAATTATGGTTTATTTGTAGAATATTATAGGATAATCAGGTATATAATAAAAATATTAATAGTATACATAAGTTTATCTTATGAATAATTCAAAATTAATTGGGTGTTTTTTATTGTGATGAGAGGCTAATCGAACCGAATGCTATTCTGAACCTTTACGCTTTTTAGTTCTTAAGACACTAACACATATTTCAATTTAAAAGAGTTCAAAAACGGAACATCATGACTGGAACTCCTATTCATAGTACTCAAACCTTAGGGTCAATTCTCCATCAGACCTCGAGGTAGGGTAATCCTCATCATCGTAAGTATAGGTGTAATTTTTTGTATAAATTATAGTATTGGTAGAGAGATCGGTTTTAGTTTCTGAGGTCACATTATTAACAAAAGAGAAAAAATCATCAATAAAAAGTAGTTGTGGATTAACATGAAGAAACGGACTTTTCTTATCGTCGTAAGAGAACGTCAGTTTTTCATCATTGGTTCCGGAATCAACGTAATCAATTGTTTTAGTACTTGCATTATTGTTGGAGTCGTATTCAAACCTAATTTCTTCAGAAAAGCTATTTTGACCAAACCCAATATACCTAATACTTGAGATCAGGTTGTCTGTAAAGGTGTAAAGATAACGTTCATCCAAAGTAGTAGTATTGTAATAATCATCTCTTCCAATTAAGATTCCATTTTCATAATTGTACTTTTCAATACTTCCATCAAAAGTTCCATTAGCGTCTAAAAACTCGGCTCTATCAATTTTTCCATTAGTGTAGTAAAACTGTTTAATAAAATCTACGCCAGTTCCCTCGCTTTGCAGTCTGTCAAGTGTTCCATCAGAATTATAGAAAAACTCTAATGTATAGCTTCCATCTCCTTCAAATATTAATTTTTTGAGTAGTTTATCGGTGTTTTCTGTTGAGGGTTGGATTTCATTATCATCGGAGCAGGCTACCAACAGGGGGGCTAATAAAGCTATGTAGAGAAGTCTTGAATGTTTCATAGGTGTTGGATTTATTTTAATAAACTTAAATGGGTTTTAAGATTCAATTATTGAGAACGCTATACTCACCGCTAAAATTTCCTTTGATGGTTTCACCATCTTCTCTTTCAAAAGTAAATTCAATTTCGATCTCCGTTTCAGAAATAGAGTTTATGAAGACTGTACTTGATGCAGACCTAAATCCATCTTCGGTATCGTCTAGAATTGTGTGACCTCCTGTGATTTCAAAATCCAAAAAGCGATGCATTTTGAAGAATTTAATAGTCCAAAACATCAGTTATGGTTTCAGGCTGAAGGTCCACACCCTGAAAATCAAAAAAGACAAAGTCAACATCTGAACTTTGACTGGTTTCAAAAGGATCTACACTGAGTAGTGAAATTGAAATGTCTGATGGAGTATCATCAATTGTATTCTCATCATTGATAAACAGATGAGGGGTTTCAAAAAAGCTACCCTGGTAGGTAAAGCCATTCTCTTGTTGAATGGGTGTAGTGCCTGTATTATCATCGTCTGATGTGCAGGAAAGAAACACAATTACAGTGAGATAGCCTAAAAATAAATTTAATGTTTTCATTCATAAAAAAAGCTTGTGGAATAGTAATCATCGGTATAGTTTTCAGAGGTTTGTGTTTCTTCAATTAAGTACCCATCCTTGTCTAGTTCGTGTTGATAGTTGAGTCTTGAAGTTACTCCATTACGCTCAAAAGTTCTAGATAGAATCATTATTAGATTCCAATACAGAATAACTTTGAATTTTAAAAGGCAGGCTTTTTTCAATAGGCTTTAAAATATCTGGAAAACCTTTTTGAAATTCCGCAGTTTTTTATGTAAATCCTTTTCCTCATTCTGACAACTACATAAAAATGTCATTATAAAGATTAAAAAGAAAAATTTTTTATGTATAATATCGGGTTTAAATTATTGATACCGTTCGTGTGTATAGCTGCGTTGCGAACAAACTGGCGCAAGTCTTTCAGCCGTGGCTGAAAGATAGCACATTGCGTGGAATTTTCGGTAGAAAATTCAGTCGCAATGAGCTATACACTCTGTTGTAGGTAGATTTTATTCAGATTCGGTTTATAATTGATCTTTTTATTATTCTTTAAATCTGAGTCGAGCAGAGGTGACAAATCAGTCAACAATTAATTTCGATCATCATTTCAGCTGCTCTGGCGCCGAAATCCATTCAGCCGTTTGAGACACAAAACAAACTATTCAGTCGTAAATTTCCGTTTTAAACCTTCCATACAGCCGACTGACTTTCCTTTATTTAGAACAATAATTGAAATTAATTTATACAATATTTTTCAATCAATTTACCTACAACGTTTTCGGCTATGAGTAGTTGCGTAGGTTAGCACTTAACTTTGCAAGTACACACCAAACTGAAAATCCGCGAGGATTTTCAGAAGTAGGCGAGAACGAGCAATTACTTATAGCCATTGTTGTACCCAGTTTTTATTTTTTAGTTTCATAAATTCAGTCGCATATTTCTCTGCAAGTTCTCGACTTGTTTCGATAGAAATTGTCTCTTTATTATAATTTGCTTTGTTAGTCCAATTATATGAACCGTGTATAACAGTTTTTAGGTCAATTATGCAAAATTTGTTATGCATTATGTTTTCATACATTCCCATTTTTTGAAACCTTTTTGTTTCAAAATGTTCTTCATAATTGAAGCCATATTTTTGATTAATTTCATCATTAAGGACAATCACTTGAACATTTATACCTTGATTTTTCCTTTCGATTAACTTGTCAAAAAGTAATTTGTTTGTAAACCAAGCTACAGTTACCCAAATTGTATATTTTGCTTGGTCTAAAGCGTCCAAAATTTGCTGTTGGATTTCCTCAAAATGGACTTCGATTTCTATTTCATCTGGAAGTTCTTCTCCAACGATTACATATGTTCCTGAAGAGTTGTCTAACTTGTAATTATCGTGTTTTATTATTCCATTAATTTTTCCAACTGCCAATTCTATATTCGGATTCTCCACTTCTGAATAAAATCTCTCGTCAGCGAAAGTCAGAAGTAAACTTGAGAGTGCTTTTGTTCCGTTAAATTCGGTTAATTTGTCAATCACATATTGATTTCGGCTTGCATTATTCGGAAGTCCACCGTCTTTCCATTTATAAACGTCTCTTGCTCCAAAAGAATTAAAAAATTCCACCAAATTTGGACCACTCTTATACTGTGTCAATGGATCGTCTCCAGAGATAATTGTTCTTAAAGCATTTATACTATGTTCTGATAGTTTCATTGTCGGCTCTCAAATTGGGTACAACGGCTCGGGTATGAAACGTAGGGCATTTAGAAGCACTTAACTGTCAGCCCGAAACCGAGCTTGCTAAGAACCCAAAACTTGCGGAACGCACTGTCCGCCCTATGTTTTATACCCATTGTTGCCACACGTTTTTTATTTTTCTATTAGTTTAAATATGTCAGTTTCGAAACTGTCTGTCTTAGTTCCAATTGTCGCTTGTTGGTACTTAAATTTATTTCCTTCACTATCGGACGCACTTCCCAATTGCCAATTATGAACATAAATCTTTGTGCTGTCAGGAAAAGGCTTGTCATACGGAAAGGACTCAATTCTAACTCTTTGACCATTGTCGGTTAAATAAAAGTATTCACCAAAATTCGCTGTCTCACCTTTGAGTTTGAACTGTGTTTTTAAGATTCCGTTTTGTGGAATACGATATAATCTTTTCCCGTCTTCATATTCCTTTTCAGTGCCATTTTCTTGTCCATAAATTACGGCTATTGTCCCTTTGAAGTCCGCTGGTATGATAAAGAGATCATCAGAGGCCTTAGTCACCTGAATGAATATGAAAAATGCGATTATTGGTGAAATTCCTATTAAAGTCTGCCAAATTTCGAATTTGGGAAGTCTTTTAGTCAGTCCGTTGATTAGCAAAAGGAAAATTCCGATTCCAATTGAAAGGAAGTATAAATATGTCGGCCACCAAGCACCAATAAACATCCAAATATTCATCACAAGTCCAAAGACTATGTAAACAAGTCCGATTATTCCGAGTGGTGTCTTTAGGCTTTTCATTCAAATGTGTGGCAACGGTAACGTATAAGAATAGTAGCGGTTTTTACACACTTACTTTTCGGTTTGTTACGGACGTTTGACTTTTAAATTTCATTTTGTTTTAGCGATTAAACCGCTATTATTTTTATACAATGTTGGGCACAGGTTTTTTCGAAAGTTAATTGCACAAATATCATTCAAATTCATACCCATTTACCCAAAAATTTAAAAAGTATCCTTTTGAAACACTCCATTTATCTAAACTGATTAGTTGCTTAAATGAAATACCTTTTTTATCTGGTTTTAGCGAGAGTGTAATTATTGAGTTCGATTTATTGTTAATTAAACCATCAACTTCTAATAATTCTAAAGTGCAAATAAAATCATCTTTAATAATTATATCTTTTTCTCTCAAATCAACAGAAAAAACTCCTTTATCAGAAGAGTTTATTTTAAATATTACCTCATCTTTATTTATAATATCATTTGGTTTTTTTGATTTTACATCGTAAATATTTAAACGAAATTTTAAAAATTGATAATTACAGTCATAAATGTAAAAATTAAAATCTTTCAAAACTAAAGATTTTCTGTTTTTGATAATTGTTCCTACTTGATTTGATATTCCTTTTGAAGAAAAAATTCCTCTTCGAGATTTTTCAGAGTGTCTATGACCCATTTGAAATGTTTTTTTTGGTTTTATCACAACTTCCTCAAGAACATTTTTCTTTGGAACAAGTGTTATAGTTAAACTCTCATTTATTTTAGAAATATTTATACTGTATATTTCATAACCAAGATGAGAAAAAGTAAGCATTGAATTTTCAAAACCCTTTGGTATAATTAATTCAAAAGCACCATTTTCGTCTGATACAGTTCCAACTCCTTTACTTTTGATTCCAATATTCACATAAGAGATTTTGTTTTCGAACTCTTTATCGATTATAACTCCAGATACTTTTGTTTGACCAAATGCCATTAAGGACACAAAAACTAAAATAAAAAATAAATATGTTTGATTCATTGCTGTAATAGTATTGAATTGAACGAACTTTTTTCAACTTGTGCCCAACTAGTATATATCCTCAGGATATAGCAACTTTTTAATGTGTTTTTGTGGGTATAATGCTGTTGTAAAATTCAATTAACTTTAGTATTAAAGACAGCCTTTAGAGCTGATCTAACGGGAGAGGTTAACTAAATACAATCCAGGAGCTCTTCAGTAGCTTCTTTAGAAAAGATGCCAGAATAATTCATCGCAATGCTAAGGGGATCCATTTTTAATAAGAACCGGCTGGCATTGTCGCTGATATCGATCAACGGATTAAAAAGAGAAGCATTGATGTAATCGGCAAAAGGGGCTAAGTCTTTGTCCTGAACCGTTTCTAAGTTATATTGTACAATCGTTTCTGGTTCGGCATCAGAGATCTTTTCTAGAAAAATATCACTTTTGGTTTGGAGTAGACCTAAGTAAATTAAGTCAGGATGAATAAGAGTTTTATACTTTAGTTTGTAAGCTTCAATCAGATTGATACGTGTCATAATAGTGGTTTAAAAAATTAAGAAGATGAGGATGAATTTCTTAATTTATCGTCGTAAAACTAGTTATAATTTCAACAATTTGCAAAAGTTTGAAGCTTTAATTTATTTAAATTCAGGTGTATAGTAGAGTGAGTAATAATTCGTAAATTCAGACCTTATTCTAAAAAAACCAAAATAAACTAACGTATGTTTACGATCAAACCCACTTATATTTTATTGGTTCTAGTCTTAATAGTTTCTTCTTGTCGAAAGGAAACCACTCCAAAATTTGAGACCTGGGTGCCTTACGACGAAACCGGACTGATAGAAGCCAATAAAGATAAGGAGTCCCAAAGGCTACAGTACAAATTAATCCAGTCTAAAGTAGCAGATAGAAACGATCTCATCAACTCTATAAGCGATCAACTTGCAGGATTTTCAGAGGATAGGTATGCAGAATTATCACCCTATATTTTAGATCAAGACATATCGACCCTTCAGGACCATATAGAAGATGGACTGATGTCCTATAAAGAGCTTTCCCAGTGGTACCTCTATCGCATCGCTAAATATGAAAGTAACAAGGATCTAGCCTTAAACGCTATGATAGCTGTTAATCCGAATTTGGTAGCTAATGCTGAAAAGCTAGACCAACAATCTAAAAAGCCTTACCATCCCATCTATGGCATTCCCGTGATTTTGAAAGATAATATCAATACAAAGGAAATGCCAACAACAGCCGGTGCAGTAGCTTTAAAAAACAATCAAACCGAAACAGATGCCGAAATTGTAAAAAACATAAAAGCGCATGGAGGGCTTATTCTTGGTAAAGCCAACCTGAGTGAGTGGGCCAATTTTCTCTGCGATGGTTGCCCCAACGGATACAGCGCCATTGGAGGACAGACCTTAAATCCCTATGGTCCTAGAGAATTTGATACGGGTGGCTCAAGTTCTGGAAGTGCAGTAGTGGTCGCTGCCAATTATGCTCCTGTAGCGGTGGGGTCAGAAACTTCTGGTTCTATCCTGTCCCCATCGAGTCAGCAATCTGTTGTGGGGCTAAAGCCTACCATCGGAGTCTTGAGTCAGGAAGGCATTGTGCCGATCTCCAGTACTTTGGACACTCCAGGCCCCATCACCAAAACTATTGAAGATAATTCTATTCTCTTTTCTGCTATGCAATCCGGTACGGCTTCTGGTTCCAATATGCCCTGGCAAGTGGAACGCCTAAACAGCCTGGAAGGCATTCGTTTTGGAGCCTATAAAGCTTATATGCAGGATTCTTTATATCAACAAGCTTTGGTTACTTTAGAAAACCTCGGGGCTGAGGTTATTGAGATCGATCCAGCACCTATGAGTTTTGAGGGATTCCTCGACCTTTTAAGCGGTGACATGAAAACGGATCTCAAACTTTACCTGAAAACTTATGCCTCCGATTCTGTAGCCGTGAGCTCCGTAATGGAGGTGATGAAATTCAACGCTAAAGATTCAACTTTAAGAATACCTTATGGCCAGGCTAGATTTGAAGGCATAAAAGATTTAACGGTTACAGATCTTCAATTGATGGAAATAAAAAAAGAACTGCTGCGTGCTGGTATTAATTATTTTGAAAGGCCCATGCAACTTCATAACCTGGATGTAGTCTTATCTATCAATAATTACAATGCAGGACAGGCTGCAGCGGCGAAATATCCCGCCTTAACGGTTCCTATGGGCTATACTGCGGAAGGTGAGCCTGAAGGCTTAACTTTTATTGCGAAGCCTTATCTGGAACCGAAGCTTTATACCTTCGGCAGATTATACGAACAGAATTCAAATCAGCGAATATCCCCTAAATTTTAAACTTTACATTTATGACTTTAAATCGTTTTAGCTTACTGGTATTTTTTTTATGTGTTAGCATATCTACGACAGCACAGGAGGTTACAGAAAATCATTTTGATTATATGGACCTGTTTGACTTGCAGATGGTGGCCAACCCAAAAATTTCTCCAAATGGGGAAAAAATAATTTACGAACGACATCAATTTGATGTGATGACCGATAGACGATTGGTCAACCTCTGGCAGATTTCTAGGGATGGTTCAGATCATTTTCCGTTAACTTCTGGAACAAAGTACTATGGAAATGTCACCTGGTCGCCACAGGGCGATAAATTTGCTTTTACTTCCAATCAGGATGGTTCTAATCAGCTGTATGTCTACTGGATGGCATCTGGAACCACTGCGGCTTTAACCAATTTTACAGAAAGTCCTTCTAATCTAAGTTGGTCTCCAGATGGAACTCAAATTTTATTCAGCAAGTTTGTTCCGGAAGCTTCAAGTGCGATTCGGCCTCAACTTCCATCACCGCCCTCTGGTGCTGAGTGGGAAAAAGGCGCAGATGTCATAGATAAAGTCGTGTACAGAAGAGACGGGGGAGGCTACGTTCAAGATGGGTATCGGCATATTTTTATCATCTCTGCAGAGGGAGGGACAGCCAGACAACTCACCTCAGGTTCTCATCAATACGGGTCTCCAAGCTGGACACCCGATGGTAAACATATTCTATATACAGTGAATACTTCCGATGATGCTGAATTAGATCCCAATAACGAACAGATTTATCAACTGGATATAAAAACTGGAAAGAGCGTTCAATTGACAGAGGAAAGAGGACCTTACTACAGTCCAGAGGTTTCACCAGATGGAAACTATATAGCCTACACTGGTTTCGACGACAAATTTGTAGGCTACCAGTTGACGAAGCTCTACTTGATGAATAGAAAGGGAGAGCAAAAACGTGTACTTTCTAAAGATTTTGGTTTAGATATTTCTTCAATCCAGTGGTCTAAAGACAGCAAGTCTATTTTCTTCAGATACGATGAAGAAGGCAATAGCAAAGTGGGTCAAATAGATATGAAAGGAAATGTGACAACCGTGGCTCAGAATCTCGGCTCACCAAGTATAGGTCGTCCTTATGGTGGCGGGACTTACTCAGTATCAGACAGAGGTGATGTGGCTTTTTCTCATGTAACTTCTTCTACCCCTTCGGAGCTGGCAGTTGTAGGAAGGCGATCTTCCGTCCCTCAGTTGCTAACGAGTCTTAATGCTAATTTACTGGCTTCTAAAACAACAGGAAATGTGGAAGAATTTTGGGTCAATTCTTCTGTGGACGATTTCAAAATTCAGGGTTGGATTATTACTCCTCCAGATTTTGATCTATCCAAAACCTATCCGATGATTTTGGAAATTCACGGTGGTCCTTACACCAATTATGGGTCTCGTTTTTCTCCAGAATTACAATTTATGGCTAGTCAGGGTTTTGTGGTGGTCTATACTAATCCGAGGGGAAGTACAAGTTATGGTGAAGACTTTGCGGCTTACATCAATCATAATTACCCTAGTGAAGATTATAATGATTTGATGGATGCTACTGACTATGTCATCGATCAAGGCTACGTTGATGAAAATAACCTATTCATCACAGGTGGAAGTGGAGGAGGAGTGCTCACAGCCTGGTCGATTGGTAAGACCGATCGTTTTAAAGCTTCTGTGGTAGCAAAACCAGTCATCAACTGGTATAGTTTTGTGCTTACTGCAGACGGTTCGCCTTTCTTTGCCAAATATTGGTTCAAAAATAAGCCCTGGGAAACTCCAGAGGATTACTTGAAATTTTCTCCTATTTCTTTGGTTGGAAACGTCAAAACTCCAACCATGTTATTAACAGGACAACAGGATTATAGAACTCCTATGAGTGAGACCGAACAGTATTATGCGGCTTTGAAATTACAAGGTATAGATGCCATGATGGTTCGTATTGCAGGATCTGGACATGGGATTGCTGCAAAACCGAGCAATCTCTTTAGAAAAGTAGGTTATATTACGGGCTGGTTCAACAAGTATAAGACATCTACTGAAGAAAACTAACTTATTTACTGCTTTCACCTAATTGACTTTACGGCCAAGCCATCAGATGTCAATTAATTGTTTAAGTAATAATAAAATTGAGGTGAAAACTAGACTACAAACAGACTAGTTTTCACCTTTATCCATTTATACACTATGAGTCAAATTACGACACTTACAATTTTGAACTATAAAGGCTTTAAGTCTAAGTTTTGGGCCCTATCTATGATGCAATTTGGGCATAAGTACATGAAAACAGTAAAAGGTCAAAGCTTTTATAAGTTAATGGGAAGTGGGAAAGACAACTTCAATCCTTTTCCAGACTGGAGTGTTTATGCCGTACTTCAGGTTTGGGACGATGAGTCTTTTGCAGATCATTTCTTTAAAGAGCATAAATTAAGTCGGTTGTATCGATCGCACGCCGAGCAGATGGAGGTACTTTACCTGGAATCTATACAAGCGCGGGGTTTATGGAACGGAAAAAATCCATTTGACTCAGCTGTCAATGCTAAAGATCTTAAATCATCAGACCAGATTGCTGTCATCACCAGAGCCAGTATTAAAACCAATATGTTGTTGAAGTTTTGGAAGTATGTCCCAGAATCTCAAAAGCCTCTAGAAAATGCTAAGGGTTTACAGTATACCAAAGGTTTTGGAGAATTACCTTTTGTTGAGATGGCCACGTTTAGCTTATGGGATTCTGTTGAAAATCTCAATGCTTATGCTTATCAAAGTCACGAGCACATTAAAGCCATTCAAAAGACCAGAAGTTTAGATTGGTATAGCGAAGAATTATTCTCTAGATTCCGTTTAAAAAAGAAAGAAGCCTTTTAAGCTAACGTATTTTAGGCATTAAATCCAGCTTTAAGATGCCTCAAAAATCCTTTGATAAATGGAGAAGAGCTTAAATTTAAAATGATTTTCAAATCCTCACTAAAAGAGGATTGCTCGTCCAGAAATCGGAAAATGGTTTGGATCGAATTGTTTTTATACATTCTGTAAAACAATTCTTCGCCAAAATGATTCTCTTTGGTCAGGACCTCCAAAAATATCTGGTCGTAATGTTTATATTTCTTAGGCGTTTTATCCCGGTAAAATTCTTTTCCAGACTTTAAGAAGTCAATAATATTTTTACTTTTTCGCTCACAATTTTTAAAGGAATATCCCGAAGAGGCTTTCACCCAGCCTCCTGCAGTCCCTATTTTTATGATATGCTTTTGATCAAAGTCTTCAAAAGGAAAATTAGTCATAGGAATAACGCCTTTTTCTGTTTCCTTAATTTCGAATTGATCTATATGGAGTTGCTCCTTTATGTATTTAGTCAAGTAAAAATCATAGGTGGAGTCTTCAACAATTTCAGGGCTGAAGTAGGTAAATTCTACTAAAGCCAGGCGTTTAGTAAAAGGCAGAATATAAGTAAAGCTGGTAGAATCACCGTCTTTCAGGTTATAATCCATCATGATGAACCTGGTGTCATCAAACACATCGGTCTCCGTTTCAATCACCCAGCCTTTAAAGTGCTGAGCTACATTTAGATAATTGACATTTGTAAGTGAATAGCTTGAGGGAATACGACTGTCAAACACAAAGCTGGCTTCATAGGTTTCCAGATTCGTTATGACTGCTGCTCCCGATGAATTTTGAACCACTTTTTCGACATTTTCAAACTTCCAGTCTATTACGGAATCCTTAAGTGTTTGTTTCGCAAACTCATAAAATTTGATTGACTTGAGAGTCTTATACGTATAGTTTTGAAGGTCTAGATGAATAGTTTCATTATTTGCTTTTACAGCACCTTTCTCCCAGGATTTGGTGATGAGATGATCCCAGTGGCCTGTTCCTTTTTCCCAAAAACTCCAGGTCCTGTCGTTTTTGTCTTTAGCGTCTTTGTCTAAAATTAAAATCGAATTATCTTTAAAATAAGCATCAGCATGCATAGCGAGGGCTAAATTTAGTCCTGCCGCTCCAGCTCCAACGATGATGTAATCATAAGTAGACATAGAAGTAGATAAAAAAGACGAGTTGAACTAAATACATGTGTAAGGAAACTAAAAACTGACCTTTCACTTTAAACAAGTGAAAAATAAGGTGGAAAATAAATGAGATGATTCCCCAGGCGATATAATTATCGATTGGAGCATATCCACCGCTGAATTCCCAAAAGTCGAATATTGGGGCTACTTTTTCCATGAACAAATCCAGGAGTAACATCATAAATGTACCCAAGAGTGATTTTAAAAAAAAGTGATCTGCCAGTTTATTGGCTACTGCACCACAGATAAACGTGAGCATGGCCCAGTTAACCCCAATCAGAATAGGGACCTCAAAAATCTTAGGACCAAAATTCTCACCGTAGGCATATTCCCCAAAAAATAACCCGAAGGTGACTCCAAGATATTCAGCCAATATACCCAGGAGACCAAATGCCAAAAACAATCCCCACTTTTTAAAACTATCTAGCGGAAAAAAGAACACTAGGACCAGAAACATGATTAGTAAGTTGAGTCCAGTTCTACTGGCAAACCAGTCTTGATAGCCAAAGCTTATGCCAAGGATGCCAGAGATGTGAAAAAGCCACAGAACTCCAATTGCAATTTGGCTGGAGCGTTTCTTCTCGAAGATAGGTATCATTTAATCAATTAAGCGTTAGGGACTAAATCTGAAACAATTTTGGCAGAAAGCAAACACAGGGGAATACCCCCACCTGGATGTACGCTACCTCCACAAAAGTAGAGATTTTTTATTTTAGAACTAAAGTTTGGATGTCTCAAAAAAGCCGCAAATTTATTATTGCTTGAGGTTCCATATAAAGAACCCTGGAACGATGAGGTTGCCGATTCTATAGTCTCTGGGGTCTCTACATGTTCCACACGAATATGGTTTTGGATTTTGGTACCTAAACACGAATTGATTTTGGCTATGATTTTCTCTCGGATATAAGTGGTCTGCTTGGACCAATCCTGACCACAGTTGGTAGGGGCGTTCACCATGACGAACCAATTTTCAGATCCCTCGGGAGCATCTTCTTTCACGTCTTTGGAGGTAATGTTGATATAAACCGTTGGGTCCTCCATAAAGTATTTTTTATTAAACAGATGATCAAATTCCTTTGGATAGTCCTCTGTAAATAAAATATTATGAAGATCCAGTTCTTCGTATGTCTTATCAACACCCCAGTAGAAAATCAACGCCGAACTCGAACGTTCCTGGTCTAAGGTCTTTTTTGGTGGTTTGAGGTTTTTTAATAACGAGTTATAAGCAGAATAGACATCCATATTGCAAACCACTGTGTCATAGGCTTCCTCTTGGTTATTATATTTAATCCCTTTTACTGCATTATCTTCATAAAGAATTTCATCGATTTTTTGATCGAGATGAAAAACTATACCTTCATCCTTAGCTAATTGGGTTAAACTTTGTGAAATGTCGTGCATACCCTGTTTAGGAATAAAAGCTCCATAATTCATTTCCAAATGTGGAATCATAGACATAATTCCAGGGGTTTTATAAGGCGATGAACCATTGTAAGTTGCAAATCGATTAAAAAGCTGAACGAGCTTAGGATTTTTAAAATACTTTTGGTTAACCCCGTCTAAACTATGATCGAGATGAAGCTTACCTAAATTGAAAATCGCTCTTAGGGTATCGGTAGAAAGGTAAGTATCAAATTTATGAAGTGATTTTTCAAGAAATAATTTGGAAGTTAAGCTATACTTTTCTTCAGTACTGTTTAAATATTGGGTAAAATTCTCTTTGGGCTCATTAAAGGCTTTTGAAGCTTCTTCAATGAATTCAGTCTTATCAGCTTTGACCTGAAACCGTTGTCCATCCTCCCAGAAGTAATTGCATATGTTTTCTTTTCTTTTATACCTGAAATAGTTTTTAGGTTCTTTACCAAAAAGAGAAAATAGCTCATCTACATATTGCGGCATAGTAAATAATGAAGGGCCGTAATCAAACCGGAATTCTCCTCTTTTAAAACTATGGAGCTTTCCACCAGTGTAGGTGTTTTGCTCAAAAACATCGACATGATATCCTTTTGCTCTTAGCCGTAATGCAGAAGCAATTCCGGCAATGCCAGAACCAACGACAGCTGCTTTTGGTTCCATTTATTTTTTATTTTTAAGAAATTTGAGAGGCGGGATGAGCATGCCAAAACACTCGCTGTCTTCTTTCCCAAGGTGCTTATGATGAATCTTATGTGCTCTTCTAATTCCTTTGGCATACCAATGATTGGCCTTGCGAAATAATTTGAAGCGCTGATGGATAAAAATATCATGAACTAGAAAATAGGCTAACCCATAACCCGCTATTCCTGCACCTATGGCTACCGCAAACTGAAATTCTGCAATCATAAAAAAATACATACTTACGACTGCGTAGAACACAAAAAATAAATCGTTGCGTTCCCACCAGCTTTTATGATCTTTAAAATGATGATCTTTATGCAACACCCATAAAAAGCCATGCATCACGTATTTATGCGTAAACCACGCCATAAATTCCATACCCAAAAATGTAGCTATAAAAACAACTATCCAAATCAATATATCCATAACTATAAACTAAACTAAATTAAATCGACATGAGATATAAGATCGCGCTAGAAGACTGGCTTTTTGATAGTTAGGTACTCTAATTCTTCTATTTTTAATTTCAAGTGAAGGTGTATTTTTTAATTTCTGTAATAATTTAGAATAATAGATATACGCCGTATAAACGCCAAGTTTAGCCTCAACAGGTAACTTAGCAATTCCTCTCAATCCAGCCTGAAAATCTGCATCTATCTCTGTAATTATTTTGTGTTTTGTTTCTTCATCTAAGCAATCTAAATTGGCATTTGGGAAATAAGACCTTTCCAAATCTTCACAATCAGCTTTAAGATCACGAAGAAAATTTACTTTTTGAAAAGCCGATCCTAATTTCATGGCATCATCCTTCAGAGCTTCGTAAGCTTCATGATCACCTTTAACAAATACCTTTAAGCACATAAGTCCCACAACATCTGCACTACCGTAAATATAGGCTTCATATTCTTCCTGGGTCAAATAATTAGATTTATGTAAATCTTTTTCCATACTGTCCATGAAAGACTCATAGAGGTGGGATTCAATATTATATTTATGTACTGTTTCTTGAAAACTATTTAATATAGGATTGAGACTTATTTTTTGCTCAATAGCCTCATACATTTGCTTTTGAAAATCCTTAAAAAGAATTTCTTTGTTATACCCATGAAATGTGTCTACGATTTCATCAGCAAAACGAACAAACCCATAAATATTATAAATGTCTTGCCTTATGGAAGGGGCAAGTAGTTTTGTGGCTATCGAAAAAGAAGTACTGTAAGAGTTGGTAACCAACTTACTGCAATCTCTTGAAACCGTATCAAATAGTGATTTCATTGTCTTAGTTTTTCTCAATTAATTCAGATACCAATTTACCTGATATTAATGCTGGAGGAACTCCTGGTCCTGGAACCGTGAGTTGCCCCGTAAAATATAAATTATCAACTTTCTTGCTTTTCAACTTAGGCCTTAAAAATGCCGTTTGCAATAAAGTATTTGCCATTCCGTAAGCATTTCCTTTATATGAATTATAATCTTTGACAAAATCATTGACACAAAAGGACTTTTTAAATATAATATTTTTCTTCACGCTCTGACCAGTCAAAGCTTCAAACCTTGTCATTATTTTGTTAAAATATGTTTCTCTCAATTCTTCTGTATCCTCAATGCCTGGAGCAATAGGGATTAGAAAAAAACCATTTTCATGTCCTTCTGGTGCTGTTCCTGGGTCTGTTTTGGACGTGAAATTGGCATAAAACAAGGGTTCTTTGGGCCATTTAGGAGTGGTATAAATATCTTTTGCGTGAGTATTAAAATCTACATCAAAAAATAGATTGTGATGTTTTACATTCTCAAGCTTTTTATCAAATCCTACATAAAATAACAGGGAAGAGGGGGCGAAAACCTTTTTATCCCAATAATTTTCTGAATATTGACGGTGTTTTTCATCCAGTAATGTCTCTGTATGATGGTAGTCTGCACCAGAAAGAACAACATCAAAATCTTTGGTTTCACCATTTATCTTTAATGCTTTGGTGGTCTTATCTTCCACGATAATTTTATCAATTGTAGAATTGGTATTGATCTTAACCCCAAGAGATTCTGCTAATTTTACCATTCCAGCAATGACCTCATGAAATCCGCCTTTAGGATGCCAGGTACCTAAACCAAAATCTGCATAGTTCATAAAGCTGTAAAAGGAAGGTGTTTCACTTGGTTTTGCACCTAAGAATAAAACAGGAAATTTTAAAATTTGCTTTAACTTTTCGTTGTTGAAATCTTTTTCTACGTCTTTATCAACCGTACTAAAAAATTCACCCAGTTTGGCTACTGTTTTGGGGGTGACCAATTCTAGCGGAGAGACCCCGGGTTTATAAACCAAATCTTTGATAGCGATGTCGTAATTTTTACGAGCATTATCTATAAATTTTTTAAGTTTTTTTGCCCCGTCCTTTTCCTCACGGTCGAAAATCTTGTAAATTTTATCTAGGCTATCACCAATCTCAATAGTCTCCCCATTTTCAAAAACGACCTGATAGCCCGGGTCTAATTTATCCAATTCATAATAGTCTGAGGGTTTCTTACCGAAATCAGCAAAAAAACGTTCAAAAACATCTGGCATCCAGTACCAGGACGGACCCATGTCAAAAGTGAATCCACTTTCTTTAAAACGTCTGGCTCTTCCACCAAGACTATCATTTTTTTCAAAAACTTCTACTGAATTGCCATTTTTGGCGAGGTAACAGGCTGCGGCTAAAGATGAAAAGCCGGAACCAATTACGGCAATCGATTTACTCATGTTATAAATTTAAGGTCAATTCTGAAATATCTCTAAATGCTCTAATTCCTTCTGGAAGTTTGACATTATTGTCAATTAACTCGATGGATTTTCTACCAAGCAACCAGTATTCACAAAGTCCGTCTGGACAAATATGTTCCTTGAAATCATTAAGATACTGTTCGATATTATCAGGTTTAACGGTCAAGTAACTAATAAATACTGTGTTGTCGTATAAAGTGGAAAGATAGGTTAAATCTTGCATAGGCAAACTCTGTCCCAAGAAAATTACTTTATATCCATGAGAAAGTAATTCATAGTTTGCATAGTACAATCCGATATCGTGTATCTCCTCATCCGGAAGAAAGAGTACAAAGACTTTATCTTGTTTGGAAGCTTGTACTTTCTGCAAGCTCTCAATATTGATGAACAATTTCTGCTTAATCAGATTAGAAATAAATTGCTCGTGTGCAGGTGTTACGGTTCCTGCCTGCCATAGTGTACCTATTTCAATCATTAATGGTACAAAGACCTCTTGATAAATTTCTGAGAAGGTTTTGTTGATGAGAAGGTTTTCATAAGTCCTTAAAAACAAAGGTTGGTCAAAATTCATCATAGCCACCTTCATGGATTTTAAAGCTCTGTTGTAATTACTCTTACTGGTCGTAATACTTTGAACTAATTCAGAAATTTCTTCATCTTCCATTTTGGATATTCTAGAAATTTTGTATCCATTTTCATTCAGAAAAGCAATATTCAAAATTTTCTGAAGTCCGGTCACTCCATAATTTCTAATATTGGTTTCTGTGCGTTGAGGTTCCAAAACGCCGTATCGTTTTTCCCACATACGTATAGTATGCGCTTTAATACCGCTCAACGATTCTAAATCTTTAATACTGAAATTTTGTTTAATATTTCCCATGATTATCTATAACAATAGTCAAAAATATAGAATATATTCCTTCTTTGTTTAAAAAATCAAGTTAAAACTTAAACAATAAGAGAAATTTGTAAGAATGTGGGGTACTTCAACTCTAAATTTTTTTGGGAAATGTATAAACCTGGAGTAAAATAAAAAATCATGCTATCCTTTAAATTGGATAGCATGATTTAATTAATTCATCAATAATTTAGACGTTAATGTTGAGCCGGAAGCTAATTTATCATAGACTCGAGAAATCAAACCGGTAAGGATCTTCTTCTGTAGATTGTATGCCAAGCGCTTCGTGAACATAATCAAAAGTAGATAACAATCTTGGCTTTCCATCTATTAAGGCAACATCATGTTCGAAGTGAATACTAGGTTTACCATCAGAAGTTAGGATGGTCCACCCATCTGGAAGTTGTTTGATACGCTTGGTTCCCATATTAATCATGGGTTCTATTGCGACGGTCATTCCATTTTTAAATTTTTTGCCTCTCCCTCTTTTGCCATAGTTTGGCATCTGAGGATCCTCGTGCATGGTTTTACCCAATCCGTGCCCTACAAGTTCTCTAACTACACCATAACCATGCTGCTCTGTATGTTTTTGAATGGCATATCCCACATCGCCCACACGGTTGCCTTCTTTAAATTGTGCAATACCTTTATAAAGTGATTCTTTAGTGATTCGAATTAGTTTTTTGACATCATCGCTTACTTCTCCAACCTCGAAGGTGTAGGCGTGGTCTCCGTAAAATTCATTCTTAATAGCCCCACAATCTATCGATACGATATCGCCTTCTTCCAGGGGCTTATTATTAGGAATACCATGTACAACCTGAGCGTTTGGACTTACGCAAAGCGTGTTAGGGAAGTCATACAAGCCCAAAAAACCAGGGATAGCACCATGATCTCTTATAAATTCTTCAGCTAGCTGATCAAGCTGTAAAGTAGTTATACCAGGCTTGATTTCTCTGGCGACCATACCTAAGGTCTTAGATACGATTTGAGCACTTTCGTGCATTAATTTTAGTTCGTCGTTCGTTTTGGTAACAATCATTCAATTATTATTTAAAAATAGAACTGAAAAAGCCTTTCTTTTTTGCTTTCAGCTTTGCTAGATTTTCGTCCTCTCCGATAAGTTCTCTGTAGATCTGTCCCCAGCCCAAAAAACCACCAATATTTCTATCATCAATAAAAATGTCGGCATTTATTTTTCTGCTGATTTTGTCGGTATAAACTTCTTCAGGATAACTTTTATTGACTGCATAAAATTCAATACCGTTTTTTTGGCAATAATCTACAGCCTCCTGAAGTCTTTCTCCATCCCTGTAAGTCCATAGAATTAAAACGAAACCTTCTTTTTGAAGCTTTTTCAATGTTTCAAAGGCAAATAATTTAGGTTTGCCAATATCCGGATATTTATTATCTACAATAGTGCCGTCAAAATCTATGGCTAAAACAGGTTTTTTGGATGAAATCATAGCGATGTATTAAAATTCGTAAACATGCTTGTAGTCTTTCCCTGAGACTATTTTGAGAAGATCTTCTTCCAAAGTTTGTTGTGGAAATTCCACGAAGCGATTCATTTCTTTTCCGTTAGCATTATATACAATGATGGTGGGTACGTTGATGATATTTAATGCCTTTCTTTCTTCTTCAGAAATATTAGGAACCTTCTTATTCTCATCAACGCCTACAATCTTCAATTTATCCTTATTGAACCCTGTTTTATCTAAGACTTTAATAAAAGCTGGAAATTCACGTTGACTATCTTCACACCAGGTGCCCATATATACAGTGATACTTATATCTTTATTTTTGAATACGCTGGCTATTTCACTTGTGGTAGATGGTTTCGGATCGTAAGTATTGTACTGAGCTTCAAACCACTTCTTATTGATGCTAGACTTTAGCTCTTTAAGACTGAACTCGCCTAATATTAATTTATAGTCTTGCTGGCTGCTGTCGATATTAGAATTAAAGCTTGAGGAAGTAAACCCAGCAATTACAGTTAGGGTAACGCCTATGGCTAGTAATACTAGAGAAATTCTTTTTTTCATGAAATAAGTGAGTTTTGAGTCATTAATTCTGGCTTGTCTATATCCATTAAATCTAAAATTGTTGGAGCAATATCTCCAAGGATTCCATCTTTTACAGACTTAATATCCTTATCAACTAATATAAAAGGTACAGGGTTTGTTGTGTGTGCAGTGTTAGGAGATCCATCTTCGTTAATCATGGTTTCACTGTTCCCATGATCTGCTATCACAATAACAGAGTAATCCTGCTTTTGAGCCTGAGCTACTACCTCTTTCAGGCATTCATCAACAGTTTCACAGGCTTTTACAGCGGCATCAAAATCGCCAGTATGGCCTACCATATCTGGATTAGCAAAATTGAGACAAATAAAATCAGCATCTTTTTCTGAAATTTCTCTTACTACCTTGTCCTTCAGTTCAAAAGCACTCATTTCTGGTTGAAGGTCATAGGTTGCTACCTTTGGAGAATTCACCATAATTCGTTTTTCATCTCTAAAGGGTTCTTCTCGACCTCCAGAAAAGAAAAACGTAACATGGGGGTACTTCTCAGTTTCTGCAGCTCTAATTTGTGATTTGCCAGTATACTCAAGTACCTCTCCTAGAGTTGCTCTAATATTATCCTTCTTGTAAATCACATTGATGTTTTTGAACGAATCATCATATTTCGTCATCGTAACGTAGTAAAGTGGTAGCGCCTTCATGTCAAATTCAGGAAAGTCTTCCTGACTTAGCGCCTGCGTGAGTTGTCTTCCACGATCTGTCCTAAAATTGAAGAAAATGACGACATCACCTTCCTCTATTTTGGAAGCATTTTTCTTATCGGAAGCTACAGAAATTGATTTGATGAACTCATCTGTGACATTATCTGCGTAACTTTTATCCAGGGCTGCTAAGGGATTATCGGTATAGGTTTCTGCTTCCCCGTTGACTATAAGATGATAAGCTTTAGCAATTCTTTCCCAGCGCTTATCACGATCCATAGCATAATACCTGCCAATAATACTTGCAAACTGAGTTTCAGTTTTATCAAGGTGAGGAAGTAAATCTTGAATGAATTTTTTTCCAGAATGCGGATCAACATCTCTGCCATCTGTAAAGGCATGGACATATTTCTTTTGTATGCCATAATCCTGAGCGGCTTTTGTTAGGCCTTTGAGGTGATTGATATGGGAGTGCACGCCTCCATCGCTCACAAGACCAAGAAAATGAACTGCTTTATCATTGTTTTTGGCATAATCGAAAGCTTGTTCAAGAGCAGGCTCATTTTTTAGGGTGTCTTTCTCAACTGCCATATTGATTTTGACAAGATCCTGATACACAATTCTTCCAGCACCAAGATTCATATGTCCAACTTCAGAATTACCCATTTGACCTTCTGGTAAACCTACATTAAGTCCATCAGTTCTTAAAGTCGCGTGAGGATAGTCTTTATATAAGCTATCCATAAATGGAGTATTAGCTTGATCTACAGCAGAAACGTCTTTATAGGGCGAAATTCCCCAGCCATCTAAAATTGTTAATATGACTCGTTTTCCCATTTTACTAAATTTTAAGCTAAAATAAGAATTATTGCTATACCCTTAACTGAGTTTAAGAAGGCATTAATGTTGGATTTATTCCTAAACTGTAGTTTTTGAAATAGGTCTCTATAAACTCATCGGACATATCAGACTTTCCTGTAAACTCTAATTTTTTCCAGGCAAGTTTAAATTCATTTGAGACTTGTAAATTGAGATACTTGCGAGAAGTAGGGGCGTAGGAATAATGCCAGGGTTCATAATTAAAGCCGGATCTTTTTTCATCTGCAGTATAAACTAAATGAAATCCAAATTTCTTCGAATTTGCCTCCATCCACGATTTCAAAGGAGAATATGGTCCAAGGCCTGTATAATTCTGTTCTAGTAAGAGGTCTCCTTCTGGAGCTTTTACGGCGGCATCGATGACATCTATATCTGTACCCCAATGGTGACGAGAGGTTCCTGGAATTGAAGAGTAGGTGATAATATTTGAAATCGCTTCCTCAGAACTCATTTGTTTTGTCATCTGTTTGAATTTTCGTTCCCAAATTGATTTTTGATGACTAAAGCTTCTGTACCCTGAAACGATTTGAATCTCCATCCCTTCTTTAGCGGCCTCAGATTTCATTTTTAAAAACGACCGGTAGGTTTGTTTTTCAATTAGAATAGAGTCGGAAATGAGGTGGGAAGCGCTCAAGCCTAGCAGATTCTTGATTTGCACTTGCTGTGTTGAACAGGCTTTAAAGAATTCATTTTTTATTTCATATTGAATTCCAAGACTGGCTAAAAAAGTCAATTTAATGAATTGATTACGATGCATGCTTAAGTCAAGGTTTTAGACATTACTACATGAGGTCCAACATCTTTGATAAGAAATTCTTCAGAAGAAACAGTAAAATCTAAGTTCTTATAAAAACTTACAGCAGAGGTTCTGGCATTACACCAAAGGGATGTAATCCCAGATTTTTTGAGTTCAGCTTCAGAGAAAGCAACCAAAGCTTTTCCAATTCCTTTCCCCTGATGCTCAGGATGAACGGCCATACCTCTAAGCTGGTATTGGCTTTTGTTCTCTATTTTTTCGGTTTTGTTGTTGAAAAGGCTTAAAATTCCAATACATCTTGAAGAAAGAAAAGCACCAATATGTTTGGTGCTTTCTAGGTGATCTCCATTCCAAATACAAGAATCTATCGACTTTCCTTGTCTTAACACAAGCTGCCTAAGAGGCTTGGTTTCTTCTGGAGAGATGTATTTAAATTCAATGGACATTGTTAAGATAAAATGCCGTCAACAATTCCATAGTCCAAAGATTCCTGTGCGTTCATCCAATAATCACGCTTAAAATCTTTCATGACTTTCTCGAAATCCTGACCGCAGTTATCTGCTAAAATCTGTGCACTCAACTCTTTGATTTTTAAAATTTCCTGTGCCTGGATTTCAATATTAGAAGCTTGGCCCTGAGCACCACCCATAGGCTGGTGAATCATAATCTTAGCATGAGGCTGGATAAAGCGTTTACCTTTTTCGCCTCCAGACATAAGAATAGATCCCATTGAAGCTGCTAAACCACTACATATAGTTGATACTGGGCTTTTAAGAGATTTCATGGTATCATATATCGCAAAACCATCGGTAACGTATCCGCCAGGACTGTTGATGTAAAATTGTATTTCATCATCACTTTCCATGTCCAGGTACATTAATCTATCTATAATATGTTTTGCGCTCTTGCCATCTACCTGGCCATTAAGAAATACTTTTCGTTGTTCTAAAAATTTTCTATCGATCAGATCTTGAACTTTTCCTGATTTATCGCTCATAATTATTTTTTTTGAAGCGTAAAATTAAAATTATATTTACAAAGAAAACCCTTAATTTTAAGAGTATTAACTTAAGCCTAAAATTAAGAGCAATTGTTGATCATTTTAGTTTTATGATTTCTGCATTCGGCAGGGCTTGCATAATAGCTTCCATGCTGTTCAAGTTAGGATTTTTTTCTGCAAAATCCGCTGGAATGACGGCAACCCTAAAAGTCTGACCTAATAATAGATCATTTGAAACGGTGTTAAAGTTTACATTACCACCTAAGAAAAACTGAACATCAAAAAAGGTGTGGTTATAATTATAAACCAACTGGCTTCCATCATCAAAAAAGAAACTTGTATCTAAAGGAGTCCATACATCAACCGGACCGGAAACATCATCGATCACTTCTTCAAGCAAAAAGACTTGTACGACATCAGATTCAAATACTTCTACGGTATTTGGAAATTCATAGCCAAATGAATATTCATTTTGAGCGGTAAAATCACCGGTGGTTTCCAAAATTATACCTCTTTCTACGCCTCCAGGTGGGCCTTGAGGACCACGATCGCCTTCGCAACCTAGAAAGGCAATCACAACTACTAATAATAATGCTATTTTTTTCATGAGTCTTGATTTTTAAAGTTTATACTAAGGGAGTTAACGCAGTAGCGTTTTCCTGTTTCTGTAGGACCATCGTCAAAAATATGACCGATGTGACCTCCGCAATTTGAGCAGAGAATTTCCACTCTCATCATGCCGAAACTGCTATCTTTTTTATATTCTATAGCTCCTTCTACAGAACTATCGAAGCTCGGCCAGCCGCAATTACTTTCAAATTTTGAAGTACTGTCAAAGAGCAAAGCACCACAACCCTTGCAGTGGTATTTTCCATCTTCAAAATGCGTGTTATATTTTCCAGAATGAGGAGGTTCTGTTCCTTTTTCTCTTAAAATACGATACTCCTCTTCGCTAAGCTTTTCATGCCATTCTTGATCTGTCATATATTAATGTTTAAGATTTTTCTTTGGGAATAAATTGTAAGGCTGCGCCGTTTATACAATGTCTTTTGCCGGTGGTTTCTCTGGGTCCATCATCAAAAATATGTCCTAGATGACCGCCACAGTCTCCACAAAGTAATTCGGAACGTTCATAACCTAGCTTCCTGTCGGAGCTGTAAGCAAGACTGCTGTCAATCGCTCTGTCGAAACTTGGCCAACCTGTGCCACTATCAAATTTGTGTTTGGTTTCATACAACTCATTTCCACAAGCAGCGCAAACAAACGTACCTGCTTGCTTGATATCATTAAGAGGACTGGAATAAGGCCTTTCAGTGCCAGCTTTTCTCAAAATCTGAAATTGCTCGTCAGTAAGCTCGGCCTTCCACTCCTGCTCGGTTTTTTGAACTTTAAATTCTTTAGAGTTGTCTTTTTCTTGTTGTGCCTCAGATTTACAGGAAGTAAGAATGAGCATGATTAAAATAATCGATAATTGTTTCATTGTAACTTTTTTTTAAAATTAGAACTTAATCTGCATCCACAGTGTAATTTTCACAAATCAATTAGATAACGTCATTAATTTTATGATTAGTTTTGATAAAAATTACCATCATGACCAAGTTCAAATTCTATACCATCTTTTTAATATCAGCTATATTAGTGAGCTGCGGAACCAATCCATTTACCGGAAAAAGCACACTGGCATTGGTGCCAAATTCTCAAATTTTACCAACTTCTTTTCAGCAATATAATCAGGTTCTTGAGGAAAGTGATGTTATTAAAGAAGGTGAGCAGGCTCAAATGATCGAAAGGGTAGGTTATAAAATTGCTAATGCTTCAGAACGCTGGTTAGCAAAAAACGGTTATCCCGATTACACTGAAAATTATAAATGGGAATTCAGCTTAATCAATGATGATCAAGTAAATGCCTGGGCCATGCCAGGAGGAAAAATCGCCTTCTATACAGGGATCCTTCCTATCGCTGAAAATGAAGCAGGTGTTGCCGCCATTATGGGACATGAAGTTGCTCACGCCCTTGCAAATCATGGTCAGCAGCGAATGAGCGCGGCACAAATTCAACAAGCAGCTGGTGCTGTAGGAACTATCGCCATTGGTGACGACCAGCAGTCTCAACAGCTATTTGCAACAGCATTTGGTTTGGGTTCTCAGCTGGGTGTTATGCTGCCTTTTAGTCGGAAACACGAAACAGAAGCTGATGAAATTGGGATTAAGCTGATGGCTATTGCTGGTTATAATCCTGAAGAGGCAGCTGAGCTTTGGCAACGGATGAAAGAGAATTCTGGTGGAGGAGGACCTCCACAATTCCTGAGCACTCACCCTTCTAACGATTCCAGAATTCAGAACCTCAGGAGTATGACAGAGGAGGCTAAGAAAGAAGCTGCCAAGTTTGGTGTCACTTCTTTTGAATAAAGTTTTGAAGACAAAATCATTTCCCAAAGGTCATAAAAAGCTTATCCATGCCTGGGCTTTTTATGATTGGGCCAATTCGGTTTATCCACTGGTCATAAGTTCTGCTATTTTTCCTATTTATTACGGAGCACTTACCATGATCAAAGACGATGATGGACGTGTCATAAATGATACTGTGGAATTTCTGGGATATCAAATCAATAACGATGCTCTCATAAGTTATGTTACTGGTTTAGCTTTCATAGTGATCTCTGTAATGAGCCCCTTGCTTGGAGGAGTTGCAGATTATGTAGGAAATAAGAAAAACTTTATGAAGCTTTTCAATTATATCGGTGCAACAGCCTGTATTGGTTTGTTTTGGTTTTCTTTAGAAGATTTATGGTTTGGGCTTATCTGTTACTTTTTTGGTCTCATTGGCTTTTGGGGCAGTATCGTGTTTTATAATTCCTATTTACCAGATATAGCCTTTAGAGATCAGCAGGATCAGGCTTCAGCCAAAGGCTTTTCACTTGGATACATCGGTAGCGTGATTTTATTGATCATCTGCTTAATCATGATTCTATTCTACGAAACCTTCGGATTTAAAAGTGAATCTCTACCAACCAGAATTTCATTTATCCTCACAGGGATTTGGTGGATTGCTTTTAGTCAATATACCTATGCCTATTTACCTAAAGGAAATCGTAAGGGCGACTCCAAAGCAAGAGATATCTTCTGGAATGGCTTTAAGGAACTCAAAAAAACATATCAGAAAATCAAGTCATCTTTTGGGTTCGAACCCTATCTAAGAGCTTTTTTTGTCTACAGTATGGCGGTGCAAACCATTATGCTTATCGCTACTTATTTTGGTGTAGGTGAAATACAGTGGGCAGAAGGGCAGTCGACTACGGGTTTGATCATCAGTATATTGGTTATTCAAATCATAGCTATTTTAGGAGCTAATTTAGCTTCAAACCTTGCAGAAAAGTACGGAAACGTTAACGTGCTGATTGTTATTAATTTCATTTGGATTGGGATTTGTGTCTTTGCCTTTTTTATTACACAGCCGTATCAATTTTATATCACAGCCTTTTTTGTCGGTTTTGTCATGGGAGCCATTCAGTCATTGTCAAGGTCAACATATTCCAAATATATTCCATCAGATGAAAAGGATACGGCTTCTTTTTTTAGCTTTTACGAAGTGACTGAAAAAATAGGCATTGTTATCGGTATGTTCCTATATGGTTTTATTGCTCAATTAACGGGTAGCATTAGGAATTCTATATTATTTCTGATTTTATTTTTTGCTGGTGGAATTGTGTTACTTTTCAGACTTAGAGCAAAAACGAAAAACTAAGGCTATGGCATTTTTATGGCACTTTACAGCGTTAGAATTGAACGATAAAGTTCTTGTAACGGGAACTACCTTAAAAAATGAAACCCGTATCGACAAGTATCCCAAGTCCATTTTTGGTAATGCCTGGAATGTATTGAGTTCTTACCGAAAAAAGGCCTATAAAAATAAAACCATTACAATTGAGACAGACGACCAAACTTACACGGTTAAGACCAGCAAAAAAGGCTATTTTTTCAAACTTCTTCCTGAGAAAACCATAGAAGATTTCACTGTTTTTGATAGTGACCATCAGGAATTGCCTGTCAATCAATACCACCCGCATTACTTTAAGAAATCAGAGTCTCCTGTTGAAGTTATCTCAGATATAGACGATACCGTCATTCACTCTCATACGGCTTCAGCACTAAAACGCATCTTTTCCATTTTATTCAAAAGACCCAAAAAGCGAAAAAAAGTGTTGTTTACCAATGCGTTGCTAGATTTCTTTAATGAGAGTAAGTACAGGATCTTTTATCTGTCTAAAAGTGAAAGTAATCTGTTTGGGCTTATTACAGCAATATTTAGATATAATGAAGTGCCAGTGGGACCACTCTTTTTGACGCCCTACCAAAGATTTAAAACGCTTTTTAAACCCAAAAAGGGAAAACATAAATTAAATTTCTTGAACTGTATTATTTCCAACCAGCATGATAAAAAATTTATTCTAATTGGAGACGATACTCAAAAAGATATGGATATTTACACTGAAATTGCAAACCTATATAAGTCTCAAATTCTTAAGATTTATATTAGACAAACCAGTTTTTTTATGAGTCAGGTTCAAAAAGAAAAGTGGCAAACCTTGAAGAGTACAGGTATAGATTGTATGTATTTTCAAGATGGAGACGATTATGATGTTGAGGTTCAAAATCTTATAGAAAACTATAAAGAGATAAAATGAGTATACTACTGGTCATAAACCCCGTATCTGGAAGCAAAAATAAATCTGACTTTATCGTATTTGCAAAGGAATCCATGAGCAAAGCAGGAGTTGAATACAGGGTTTTCAAAACTTCTGGAACAAACGATTGTTCTCAACTTCAAGAATTAATTTCTGAATTTTCTCCAGATAAAGTGGTTATTGTTGGTGGTGATGGTACCTTAAACATGTTCTTGAAACCATTAATGGATAATAAAGTGAATGTTGGGTTTATTCCCATGGGCTCTGCTAATGGGATGGCTGAAGAATTAGACTTGCAGGATAATCCTAGAGTACTATTTCAAAAGTTTCTTGAATCTACCAGTCAGAAAACATTAGATGTCATTTCAATCAACAATTCTTATCTGTGTCTCCATTTAGCCGATATTGGAGCTAACGCCAATTTGGTAGCTAATTATGAAAAAGATGGCGGCAGAGGTATGTTTACCTATGCTAAGCATTTCTGGACAGAATTTCGGAATCTCCAACCTTTTGAGTTTGAAATTAAGACCGAACAAATGGAATATGAGAGAAAAGGAGTGATGCTGGCCATTTGCAATGGTAGGAAATATGGCACTGGAATACCACTAAATACAATTGGTAAAATGGATGATGGTTTTTTTGAATTTGTGGTTGTGAAAGCAATGGATTTTACAGACTTAATTAAAGCAGCTCTCTCTAAGTTTGATGAAAATCAACAAAACCAAAACCTAGAAACCATTCAGGCTAAATCGGCAACAGTAAAACTAAAATCTCCTCGATTGCTTCAAATCGATGGAGAAGTGATTGAAAAATTTGAAGAACTTCAGATTGAGATCATACCTAAAGCTTTAAAATTTATGATATAAAAAAAGGTCAATTATTTTAACTGACCTTTTTTCACTCTAAGATTTTGAAATCTATTTTCCTTCCTTAAAAGAATCGAATTCACTGGCTTTATTTTCTCTTGGCCAGGTATTATTACTGGTATCTACATCTGCTGTTTCCTGATTTGGATCTACAGTAATTTTGACAATTTCTTTTTCAGTGAAAATCGCTTTTTTGACTACATCATCACTTTTTCTCCAAACCTGTACAGGATACCTTATCATTTCAGTAGTACCATCAACATATTCAAACTCTACCAGGATTGGCATTACTAATCCTCCAGGTTTATTAAAAGTGATTTCATAAATATGTTTAGGCTGCTTCATGTTAGCTATCTCTGCCTGAGAAAAATTATCCATGAGATATTCTCTCAATTTTGGAGCATTTTCAAGAGGGTCACCTTCTTTCATAGAAGCTTCAAAGCTTTCGCTATCTTCTGTGAGTAGGTAAACGGCATCTTTAGTACGGGGATCGTTTTCTGGGTCATCAATGCCGTAACGAGCCAAGATTGCTTTTCCTTCTTCAGTTGGATTGCTGGTAATAAAATAGTTTTTGACATCTTCTATTCCTATATCTACATAATCTGTGGTGTAGAACCATCCTCTCCAGTACCAATCGAGTTCAACTGCAGAAGCATCTTCCATAGTTCTAAAGAAATCTTCTGGTGTAGGGTGCTTAAACATCCAGCGTTGAGCAAATGTTTTGAAGGAATAATCAAATAATTCATGACCCATTACAGTCTCTCTAAGTATATTGAGTGCTGTAGCAGGTTTTCCGTATGCATTGTTACCCAACTGATAAACTTGTTCTGGGTTTGTCATGATCGGTGAAATATATTCCTGATTACCTTTCATGTAGTTAACAATCTTTGATGGCTCACCGCGTCTAGAAGGGTATTTCTCATAGGTTTGCTCGTTTCCTTTAAGAATTTCTGGATATTTCTTAGCGAATTCCTGCTCGGATAAATATTGCATAAAGGTGTTGAGCCCTTCATCCATCCATCCCCATTGTCTCTCATCACTATTAACAATCATAGGGAAGAAATTGTGGCCAATCTCATGAATAATAACACTCATCATTCCAAATTTTACTCGGTCTGAGATAAACCCATTTTCGTCAGGTCTTCCATAATTCCAGCAAATCATTGGGTATTCCATCCCTTGGCTTCTGGCATGAACAGAAATGGCTTTATGGTATGGATAATTGAAGGTGTAATCGCTGTAGGTTTCTAGTGTACTTGCTACTGCTCTTGTCGACCAGTCTTCCCATAGAGGGTTTCCTTCTTTAGGGTATAACGAAACAGCCATTACATCCTTACCGCCTACTTTAACGGCCATCATATCCCAGATGAACTTCCTAGAAGTGGCAAAGCCAAAATCTCTAACCATCTCTGCTTTAAACTCCCATGTTTTGGTATTTGTAGCATTTTTCTTTTCGTTAGCTATAGCCTCTTCTTCAGTTACAATAACGACCGGTTCATCATAAGATGTCTTAGCTTTTTCGTAACGGTCCATCATGACTTTACTAAAGACCTCTTTTCTATTTTGTAATTTTCCAGTCGCATCTAGGATGTGATCTTCTGGAACTGTAATTTTCACATCATAATTACCAAAGGGTAGGGCAAATTCTCCACTTCCCCAAAATTGGTAATTTTGCCATCCTTCTTTATCATTATATACTGCCATTCTTGGAAAGAACTGTGCAATAACATAAGCTCTGTTATCGTCTTCTTCAAAATACTCGTAACCAGAACGACCGCCGTTTACAGTATGGTTATTGATTAAATAGTCCCATTCTATAGAAAATGAAAAGGACTCTCCTGGCATAAGTGGTTTTGGCATATCCACTCTCATCATTGTAAAGTTAATGGTGTGAGGTAAATCCTTTCCGTCTTGTTGCACAGATTTAATATTGAAACCACCATCAAAACTTGCTTTCATATGTGAATTTACAAAACTCCCAGCTGGAGAAACAGGTGCAAATTCGCTACTTCCTTTATCTTTGGCAGGGCTGTCTGCAGCTCTTATGTTTTGATCTAATTGTACCCATAAGTATTCTAACGCATCTGGCGAATTATTGGTATAGGTAATAGTTTCTTTACCATATAAGCGAGTGTTTTCATCGTCCAATGTGATGTCCATTTCATAATCTGCAGTATTTTGGTAATACTGATGACCTGGAGCACCAGAGGCAGTTCTGTAGACATTTGGAGTAGCAAATTCATCATAGAGTTGCCTGAATTTGTTTTGATTGGTATGTCCGCTTTGTTTTTCTTCTTTATTCTCTTCCTGGGCGTATCCTGAAACCGAAAACACCAAAAGGGATAAAATGAAAGTAGAGTACTTAATTAAATTCATAGGGTTATTTGTATTAATCTATTGAGTAATTGATTTGACGCTCTAATTGTCCTTTTTCTAAAATAAAACTTTTTTTAAAGTCTCCGGATTTAAAATGGATCATGTTTTTTTGATCTTCGAACAAGTCTGTTAATATCGAATTTTTGACCGTTAAATAATCGAAATTTCTAACTTCTTCTATCTCTAGAAATAAATATACCATATCATCTTCATACTTCCGTCCAAGGTATTTATATTTCAACAGCCCATCTCCAGTTTCTAAAGAAAACTTGTCTCGAATATATTTTTCTACATAATCATCTATCTCTTCGACTTCTAATCTTGGAATAAGTTTAAAATCTTTTTGATATCTGGTATTAATTACATTTTCAAAATCATCGATAAAGACTCTCGAAATGATCTGAATAGTCTTCTCCTCCTCGATGTAAGTTATGTCGGTGACACTTAGGTAAAACTCATGCGCCCCACTTCCAAGAATTGAAAATGATAGCCAGAACATTAAGGCGATTAATTTCATTTTTGAATGTTTTTTAATTCTAAATAGGCGAGTGCCTTAGCTTTCAATTCATCGATTAGGGCCAAGGGATCTTCTTTTTCCATAATCGAAATAGTGTACTCATCTTCGGCGCAAAAGTAGGCAAAATCTTCAATGTAAATTTCGGGTATATTTAAGTCTTTGGTGATGAGGTTGCTGTCTACTCGTCTTAAGATTTTATTTTTATTAGCCCTAACTATGCTATTCTCTTTTCGCTTTTTTAATCGCTTTGTTTGTCCGGTTATAGCATAAAGCAAAGGGGTGAGCATCCCAGTGCTAGCACTGTAGAGTTCTCTGTCAATTTTATCAAGCTCTCTGGGAACACCAAATCCAAATTGACGCTGGTCCACGAAATCTACCTTTACATTTTTAATGTCTTTTGTCAGATCCCCTGTTAATTGATATTGATTTAAGGTGACTTCTGGAAGTTCATTAATCTGAGGTTCTAAAAAAATCGAGGTTTTGTTTTTTAGATGTTTTTCTTTAATGACAAGGGTATAAGTTTTGTGTTGCAGCGATGTAAATAGTATGGAATCATTGATGGTTGCTCTAATTTTGTAAGTTCCTTGAGGACTAGAAACAGCGCCTATTTTCTTATTGATGTTGATTATATTGACCTGATAATCCTGAATAGAATCTGCATAAATTTTCCCTTCGATAAATCTTTCCTGAGCTGAAAGCGTCATACTTAAGAGAAAAAATAAATGCAGTGTTTTTTTCAAATTAATTTTGAGATTTAAAAGATTCTGATTTTTTTATGAGGAACTCAATCAGGTCGAGTTCATTGCCCTTTTCTAACATGGACTTGGTGAGGCCTTTATCTTCAACAAAAAAGATAAAATTATTGATTTCACTTTCCTCGATATCCAGGTTTTCTTTAAAGAAAGAATCTTTGTACATCTTTCTGACCATCACATCTACATTTTGAGGGAGTTTGTGATCCTCTTTAACCTCTCTTGAAGATAAGATTTCTCTAAAAATATTGGCGATATTCAAGCCATTTCTAATAAACCTTTGCTCTGTCGTCACATTCTCAGTAAGCGTTTGGGAACCTACATAAGGTTGGTTTCCTTCATACTCATTGATCACGGCTTCAGACTCTGGAGCTTCGTAAAATTCGGTTTTTACTTTTCTCACATCTACTTCAATATTGCCTTCTAAGTCGTAGGGCCTTACAATAACTTCATCTAGTGTATTGATTTCATCATTAATTTTGATGGTAAGTTTTTTCTTTTTTATGATGTTATCATCTATAATCACAGTGAAGTTTTGATACTGAATAGCTTCAAATCTCAATCTATCTCCCTCCTTTACGGTAATTCCAAATTGCCCGTATTCGTTGGTGACTGTCCCCTTATTGGTGTTTTGGTTTATCACTTCTATCTGAGAAGCCTCACCATCCTGAGGTACTATAACTTCTCCGGCCACATAAACTCGTTCCCCTATTTGGGCAAATAGAGATTGAAAAGAAAGCACTAATATAATTGTAGAGATAAATCGCATATGTTATTTTTAGTACAATCTACTTAAAAATTCACATATCCAATCCTAATTTTGCCACTAATTTTATGTTAATTAAATTCACTTAAAAACTATACAATAGCCAATGCAAGCCATTATCGCAAGTACATCGACAACTTATGGAAGTTCTTATCTTGAGTATTTATTACCGGTCTTAAAAACTCATTTTGAAGGGGTTGAGGAAGTTCTTTTTATTCCTTTTGCCAGACCAGGTGGAATCTCCCATGATGAATATACTTCTAAAACGACTACAGGCCTACAATCTTGTGTTAAAAGCGTAAAAGGGCTTCATGAATTTAATGATATGCCTAAAGCAGTCCGAACAGCAAAGGCTATTTTTGTAGGTGGTGGAAATACGTTTTTGCTGGTAAAACAACTCCATGACTTGGGACTAATGACCCCTCTAAAGGAAAGCATTACTAACGGAGCAAAGTACCTGGGGACAAGTGCGGGTAGTAACATTTGTGGATTAAACATGCAAACTACCAATGATATGCCTATTGTTTACCCGCCTTCATTCCATACACTAGGCTTATTGGACTTCAATATTAATCCACATTACTTAGAACCTAATTCCAGCTCTACACATAAAGGAGAGACTCGTGAAACACGAATCAAAGAATTTCAAGCCTTAAATGACATAAATGTTGTAGGACTCAAAGAAGGAAGCTGGATAAAGATCAATGGTGGAGAAGTCACTTTAGAAGGTGAATTGCCAGCAGTTATATTTACTCCCGGAAATCCAATGTATGAACTGGACCCGTCACAACCGATTAAATTCTAAAATATGGATTACCAGGCTATTTTAAATATAATACAAAAAGAATTCAAGCCCAACCGAGATATGGGTAATGCAGCTAATTATATTCCAGAGCTGTCTAAGGTAGACCCGCTCAAATTTGGCATGTATTTGTATTGTAAAGATGGGTCTTCTTACCAATTTGGTGATAGCCAAGAAAAATTTTCTATTCAAAGTATTTCTAAGGTATTTACACTCACGCTTGCAAAAGAGCTTTTAGGGAAAGATCTGTGGAAACGAGTAGATGTAGAACCCTCCGGTACTGCATTTAATTCTTTAACGGAACTGGAACGTGAGCATGGCATTCCTCGTAATCCATTTATCAACGCTGGTTCTATTGTGGTCGCAGACGCCTTGATGAGTACCTTAGAGAATCCCAAGCAAGACTTGCTGAAATTTGTGAGAAAGCTTTGTGGTGACGACAATATAAATTTTGATGAATCGGTGGCCAAAAGCGAAAAAAAGCACGGTTACCGAAATAAGGCCTTAGTCAATTACATGAAGTCTTTAGGTAATATCAATAATAAAACAGAAACCATTTTAGACTTCTACTTTCACCAGTGTTCTATAGCAATGACTTGTGAACAGTTAACCAAAGCCTTTATGCTATACGCCAATGAAGGAAAGCACTTTCAAACTCAAGAACAGGTGATAGCTCCCCAAAGCGTCAAGCGGATTAATTCCATAATGCAAACCTGTGGATTTTACGACGAAGCTGGAGAGTTTAGTTATAGAGTTGGTTTACCCGGCAAAAGTGGAGTAGGAGGTGGAATTGTTGCTGTGCATCCAGAACAATATGCGGTCACTGTTTGGAGTCCAATGCTCAATAAAAAAGGAAACTCTGCCTTAGGAATGAAGGTGCTTGAGGAGTTAACGACTCTCACTGGCTTATCGATTTTTTAGAGTCCATCAACTTAAGTTTTAAAATTTATTATTTCGTTGTTCGGGACTAGTCCAGTATATTTGCAATATGATAAATTATCCACTTTTTATTAGCGGTGCAGAAATAGCTTTTATTCTGTTTATTCTGATTATGGTGTTTGGAGCTGATAAGATTCCGGAGATCGCTAGATTTTTTGGAAAGACTATGAAGTCTTTTCGTCATGCTACAGACGAAATTAAGACCGAAATCACCAAACAGAAGAAGGATCATAATTTAGACTTCGATTTAAAAAAAGAAGTCGAAGACCAAACCAAAACTTTAGAATCTAAAACTTCAAAACTCAAAGACGAAGTTGAAGATGCCATCGGTCCTATCAAAAGACGATTTTAATGAAATTTGACCCATCTCAATGGGATTGGGAACTCATGGTTTATCTCAATAACTTGAGTCCGGATGTCATGGATCCTTTTTGGAGCTTTATCACCTATACCAAACATTGGATTCCTTTTTTTATTTTTCTCATTATATTGTTCTTTTATAGAGCGCATGTTAAAAAAAGTTTACTTGGTGTTGTTTCTGTTTTAGTTTGCGTTGGCCTTACTCATCTAGCAACAGAATTTACAAAATTTTTGGTCGAACGAAAAAGGCCTAATGCTACAGAAGAACTAATGGAGCTGCTCAAGGTGCTTTACGAACCCTCAAACTTTAGTTTCTTTTCGGGTCATGCCTCAACCTCATTTGCAGCAACCGTTTTTATATTTCTAACTTTAAAATCAAGATTCAAACACTTGGGTCTTATTTTTATATGGCCAGTGCTTTTTTCATTGAGCCGTGTTTTTGTAGGCGTTCACTTTCCTAGTGATATTATTGTAGGAGCTTTTGTTGGGACTCTTATCGGTATTTTTTGCACTCAAGCATACTTTTACCTAGAGGAGCAATTACTGAGTATAAGTGATGAGGATTATGCTTAATATGGCAAGACCAATACCTATCCAGTTTTTAAAAATCACTCGCTCTCTAAACAGAATAATCCCAAGCAAAGTTGAAAATAACACGATGCTGACATTATTGATGATAAAAATACTAGAACTATCCAGGCCTTCGATTCTTAGAGCCAGAATAAAAAAGTAAATCGAAAAATAATTTGGAACACCAAGAGCAATTCCACCTATAACATCTTTGGCTTTAAAGCTGTGCTTCGCTTTTAGGTTTTTTATTCCAAAAGCAATTAGCCCTGTGATGAATGCAAACAAAAAAGTACTGGCAGAAAATAATGAGACCTCATCATCGGGAACGTAGGTGTTTTCTAAAAATTTAATACTACTCTCTACAATCCCACTTCCGAGAAAAACAAGTATTGGATAAATAAGGTAGTTCAAGTTTAGATCCAGACCATCCTTTAGCCTTACTGAAACTAAATAAACCGATACCAGCGCTAGAAAAATACCAATGACCTTTACCAGACCAAGTGGCTCATTGTAATAAAGGATCACAAATATAACTGGAATTGCTACGCTCATTTTACTGGCTACAGATACAACCGACATGCCACCTTTTTGAGTAGTGACCACCATGAGACTGAAAACGATTATAAACATAGCACCCAAGCCCATTGAGCCAAAGAACCAATCTTTGTGAACAACAGTAAGAAGGGCTTCAGGCGATAACTTACCTTGAAAAAGTAACCCTAAAATGAAGGCTGTAAAGTAATTAACGATTAAAGCATGAAGAGAAGTCACGTTGTACCGACCAAAAAGTTTGAATGTGATATAAATCGCACTTGAGGAAAGTACACTGAGGATGAGAGCTATCAAAATAAATTGGATTTAAGAGAAAATAATTCTGAGACTTCTTCAAGACCAGCTTTAAGATGCCAGGTATGAATGCCCAGTGATTCAGCGGTAGTCACATGCTCTAAGGTATCATCTATGAATAGAGTTTGTTCTGGAACTAAATCATTTTCACCTAATACAAACTCAAATATGTCTGGATTAGGCTTTCGGTGATGAATCTCATGGGAAAGATAAAATTGATCGAAGCAAGATTTGAACTGATTGTAATGACTGATATTTCTTTTCACCCAATCGATATGCAATTCGTTGGTATTGCTCAATAAAAATAATCTAAACTTACCCGAAGCTTTTAGCGTTTTTAGAAATGATAAGCGCTCTTTAGGAAATTCAATTAAAATAGAATTCCAGGCTTCTACAAAAGCCTCTTTAGAAAGAGAAAGATAGCGGCTCAAATAAGATGTAATAAAGAGTTCAGATGAAATTAAGCCTTTTTCATAAAGCTTATTGATCTCGATCAATTCCAGATCTAGTTCATTAATCCCATTTAGTTTTAAGTGTTTATCGGTTGCAGATTTGTCTAGAGTCAAAAAGACATCTCCAAAGTCAAATATGATGTTTTTAATCATTGTAATAGTAATTCAATTTATCTCCTTCAATATCAATTGACTTCTCAGCTTTAAGATTAAATTCAGGTGCTTTTACACCTTTTTGTATTTGATTTTGTCCGGTGAATACCCTGGCTTCATCCCACAAATTGAGATCTATAAAGCCTTGTAAAGTCTTGGAGCCTCCTTCTACAATAATTGATTGAAAGTCATAATCATGTAACCTTGATAGAAGCTGAGGTATAATTTCTTTGCTGAAGTCAATGCTCTCATAATTTAAAGCCCTTGAATGAGTTGAGCTAGGCGATTCACTAGATTGATCGTGAAAAACTACAGTTGGCTGTGACGAATCAAATAGAAATAAGGAATGTTCTAATGTGAGTGATTTGTCAATGACTATTCGTGTAGGATTTTTTCCTTGCCAATGTCTCACATTTAGTTTTGGGTTATCTTTCAAAGCGGTTTGAGTTCCTACTAAAATACTTTCTTCCTCAGCTCTCCATTTATGGACCAATTGTTGGGATTTGGAATTGGTGATCCAAAATATTTCAGAACTTTTTTGTGCTAAAGGAGCGATAAAACCATGTTTGGTCTCCGCCCATTTTAGAATGATGTAGGGTCTTTTTTTACGATGAAAAGTAAAAAAACGCTTGTTGAGTTCTTCACATTCTTCTTCACATACACCAACAGTAACAAGTCGATTTGCTGCTATCAATTTTTTAACGCCTTTGCCGGCAACTTTAGCAAATGGGTCTAAAGTGCCAATTACAATTTTTGGAATTTTCTTATCGATAATGAGATCGCTACACGGAGGGGTTTTACCATAATGACTACAAGGTTCTAAAGTGACGTAAATGGTGGAAGACGATAACAGGGATTGATCATTTACAGAACGGATAGCGAGTACCTCGGCATGAGGTTCTCCTGCTTTTCTGTGCCAGCCCTCTCCAATTATTTTGTCGTTATGCACAATCACACAGCCTACTAATGGATTCGGATACGTTGTCCCAAGACCATGTCGAGCCAATTCAAGACATCTTTGGATGTAAAATTCATTGGTTTTCACAGGGTAAAAATAGAAAAACACGGTGGCAAACCATGTAGAATAGGATATCTTTTAAAACTAAAATTTAAGTAATATTTCTAGGCATAGTAATTGGTTGATTAAATTTAAAAGACAGAAACGGTATATACTTATAAATTCATTTATTTTAGCATCCGTGGGCCAGCTAATGTAACCCCTGAAACTTAGTCAAAGAAATAGCTTAATTCAAGATCACGATGTCAAAAATTAGGATCAGACCAATAGAGAAAGAAAACAATGCAGAAGTAGCAAAAATGATTAGAGAGGTGCTTATTGAGCAAGGAGCTCCAAAAGTAGGAACAGCTTATGAGGATAAAGCATTGGACCAATTATATGAAACCTATCAAGATCCAAGATCAGAATATTTTGTTTTAATAGAAAATGGGATAATTTTAGGAAGTGCAGGTATTGCTCCCTTAGAAAACGCGAATAAAGAGGTTTGTGAGCTGCAAAAAATGTATTTTGATCCGAGAGCCAGAGGCCGCGGACTTGGAAGTTTAATGATGAAGAAATGCTTGAATTATGCTATAGAAAAAGGATTTACCTGCTGCTATATCGAAACCCTACCTAGCATGAAAGCTGCACAGCAACTTTATATTAAAACTGGATTTGAATATATAAAAGAGCGTATGGGAGATACTGGACATTACTCCTGTTCTGTCTTTTTGAAAAAGTCTCTTGTTCAAAGTTCTGACAAGACTCAATGAAGCCTATCAAACAACCTTAGCTAATCATTCAGTTGACGAACCACGCAACTAAAGTTAATTTTTAAAATTAGTCCTTTGGAATCGCACTTGTTATAAGAGTCATAATTTCCTCTGGACAACGGATGGGTCTTCGAGTAGACTTGTTTACAAAAACCAAAACTGTTTGTCCGAGACATAATAACTCGTTGCTTTGGTTTTTTATTTTATAGTCAAAAAGTATTGAGGCTGTTGGCAATTGATGTAGGCTAGTCTCAATATTTAAAATATCCCCAAATTTTGCTGGTTTTTTGTAATCTACTGTTAATTTGCTCAAAGGAAGCATTATTCCATTATCTTCCATTTTTTGATAGTGCATCCCAACCTCTCTTAGCCAATCTACTCTGGCTTGCTCAAAATAAATAGGGTAAACAGAGTGATGTACAACTCCCATTTGATCTGTTTCAGCATACCTGACTTCGACTTCAGAATGAACCGAAATCGGAGAAATTCCTTTATTTTTTTTGCTCAAAATTTATCTTTTAACATCTCTTTAAGTATAGGCAGAAAAAACGAGAATTTCAACCCAAATTTTATTTTTTTATTAAAAAGTTTGTTCACATATTTGTCGTCCTGTTGAGGTCAAAAAGACTTCTTGAAATCTAAATTTTAATTTATTACTTTAAGTTTAACTATGTCAAAATCAGCAACTTCGGTTTGGGAAAATTGCCTTCACTTTATCAAGGATAATATCTCAGATCAAGCTTATAAAACCTGGTTTCAACCGATAAACGCTGTAAAACTCAATGACAATGCTTTAAGTATACAAGTGCCCTCAAAATTCTTCTACGAATGGCTTGAAGAACATTACGTAGAACTTTTGAAGGTAGCTCTTACCAAAGAACTTGGTAAAGGTGCAAAATTGGTATATGTGATTCGTATGGAAAATACGGATGGTAACAAGCAACCTTTCACAGAAAAGATTCCAAGTACTCAACGATCTACTGTGCATTCTCAATCTGTAGACTTTCCTGCTAAACAGAAAAGCCCAGAGTTGAGAAATCCTTTTGTGATCCCGGGAATTCGAAATTTAAAAATAGACTCTCAACTTAATTCCAATTACAGTTTTGATAATTTCTTGGAAGGCATGTCTAACAGGTTAGCAAGATCTGCTAGTTTGGCAGTAGCTAATAAGCCAGGAGGGACTTCTTTTAATCCATTACTTATATTTGGTGGTGTAGGACTTGGTAAAACCCATTTAGCTCATGCTATAGGTCTTCAGGTGAAAGACAAATTTCCAGAAAAAACTGTTCTTTATATCTCTGCAGATAAATTCACTCAGCAACATATCGATGCTGTGTCTAAAAACAACAGAAACGATTTTATACATTTTTACCAAATTATCGATGTACTCATCGTGGACGATATTCAATTGATTTCTGGTAAGAAAGGAACTCAGGATGTATTTTTTCACATCTTTAACCATCTTCATCAAAATGGCAAGCAAGTTATTTTGACTAGTGATAAGGCTCCTGTAGACATGCAGGATATCCAGCAGAGATTACTTTCAAGATTTAAATGGGGACTTTCTGCAGAACTGGAACAACCAGACTATAATACTAGAATAAAGATTATTAAGAATAAGCTTTACAATGATGGTGTAGAAATGTCTGATGAAATTTTGGATTATGTAGCTTCCAGAATTACTACCAATATCCGAGAATTAGAAGGAGCCATCATTTCTCTTATCGCTCATTCTTCTTTCAGCAAAACGGAAATCACTATAGATCTTGCGGAACAAATTGTAAAGAACTACGTCAAAAATAACAAGAAGCCAATTTCTCTGGATGACATTCAAAATGTAGTAAGTGACTACTTCCATATTGAAATAGAAGAATTACAGTCTAAGAGCAGAAAGCGAAACGTTGTACAGGCCAGGCAAATCGCTATGTATTTCGCAAAAGAAATCACTAAAACTTCGCTCACTAATATAGGGCGTCATATTGGCCAGAGAGATCATTCCACGGTGCTGCATTCATGTAAAATTGTTTCCAATTTACAGGAATCCGACAAGCAATTCAGAAAATTTATACAAGATTTAGAGGTGAAATTTAAGCAGTTATGATAAGGATTTTAATGGTGTGTTTGGGTAATATATGCCGATCGCCGTTGGCTGAAGGTATTTTAAAATCCAAACTCAACTCTAAAATCTTTGAAGTGGATTCTGCAGGAACCTCTGCCTATCATAAAGGTGAGCTTCCAGACCAGAGGTCTGTTGAGGTGGCTCAAAAAAATGGGATAGATATTACCGACCAAAGAAGTCGACCTTTTACAAAAGAAGACTTTAACAAATTTGATTACATCTACGTTATGGATGCTTCAAATTATGAAGATGTTATAGCCATCGCTGAAAATGATTCAGAAAAAAATAAAGTACATCTCATTCTCAATAAAATTTTTCCAGGAGAAGACCAAAGTGTACCGGATCCATATCATAATTCTATCGATGGTTTTAAGCAGGTGTTTGAGATGCTTGAAGAATCCTGCTCTGTAATAGCTAGAGAATTAAAAAAGTCTTAGTTTAGTTGAGGATTATTTAAAGTGTATGGAAAAAAATATTAAAAAAGGTAAGTTATACCTTATTCCCAATCGGTTGGGGGATCTCCCTCCACTCGAAGTTCTACCGCTTTCCATAAGAAAAATCATCAGCGAAATTGATCATTATATTGTAGAGAACGAAAAAGTTGCGCGACATTTTATAAAGAAAATTGTCCCTTCAAAATCTCAGCCTAACCTAGACTTTAAATTACTCAATAAATTTACCTCTGATCTTGAAATCCCAAATTTTTTGGATGCCTGCGAACAGGGGATTCATATGGGATTATTATCTGATGCAGGCTGTCCTGGTGTAGCAGATCCAGGAGCCCAAGTCGTAGCTTTGGCTCATCAAAAAAATATTCAAGTTGTTCCTTTAGTAGGGCCTTCATCAATTTTACTAGCCCTCATGTCTAGTGGTCTCAATGGGCAAAATTTCACTTTTCATGGCTATTTACCAATCGATAATCAGGAACGAAAACAGTTTGTAAAAAAAATAGAGAAAGCCTCCCTAGATAAGGAACAGGCTCAAATCTTTATAGAAACCCCTTATCGAAACAATAAATTATTAATTAGTCTTACCTCTGTTTTACATCCCTCTACCAGGATTTGTGTTGCTGTAGATCTTACACTTTCTTCTGAATACATCAAAACACAAACAGCAGCAGAGTGGAAGAAAACAAGTATAGATTTGCATAAACGCCCTGCCATATTTATTATTCAGGGATAATCTCCCTTTAATCAAAATCCCATCTCTTGGAAAATGATGCATACAAAACCATTGAAAAGCCTAGTACTGAAATTCTACTCAAAGACAAGGCAAGTAAATTCTTTGGTTATGCGTTTCCAATTCAATCAGAACAAGACGTAGAGTTTCATATTGCAGATTTAAAATCTAAACATAACAAAGCAGGTCATTTTTGTTATGCATGGCAAATAGGTGAAAATTATGAACACTTTCGAGTTAATGACGATGGAGAACCTTCTAATTCTGCAGGTATGCCGATTTTAGGACAACTACAAAATTATGAAGTAACTAATACTTTGATAGTTGTTGTACGTTACTTTGGTGGGACCAAACTTGGAGTAGGGGGTTTGATTTCAGCTTATAAATCTGCAGCCAAAATGGCATTAGAGCAGTCTAAATTAGTAACTAAGACCATTGATTTCACCTTTCAAGTTATTTGTGAATACGATAAGATGAATCTGGTGATGCGTATGGTGAAAGAACAAAATTTAGAAATTTTAGAACAAGATCTTAAGCTAAAATGTAAATTTATAATTGGCGTTAGAAAAAAAGACTTCGAAGCTACATTTCAGCGTTTTGAAGCAGTTTTCGGCTTTGAGGTAGAAAGTGAACATAAATCAGAAGATAAATGACAGATTTGAAAGCTCTTAGGGCTGATTTTATAAAGACCCTTAATAGCTACTATGACAAAGAAGAAATCATAAATTTTTTCAGTTGGCTAGCGGAAGATATTCTTGAGCTTAAAACACATCAATTGCTGCTTAATAAAGAGGTAAATCTAGACGAAAATAAATTGGCAAAATTTAAGTCAGCGACAGAAAGATTACAGCGTCAGGAACCTATTCAGCATATTTTAGGCTATACAGAGTTTTTCGGATTAAAAATCAAAGTCGATTCCAGTGTTTTAATTCCAAGGCCCGAAACAGAAGAATTAGTTCAATGGGTTATCGATGACTACTCAGCAAAAAATCATCAATTCTCTCTTATAGATTTGGGCACAGGAAGCGGATGTATACCCATCGCCCTTGCCAGACAACTACCTCAGGCCAAAATTAAAGCACTAGATGTTTCTAAAGAAGCTTTGAGCCTTGCTGCAATAAATTCAAAAGAAAATAACGTTGAAATTGAGTTGATAGAAGAAGATATTTTAGAATTAGAATACCTCCAGGAGGTTGATGTCCTGGTTTCAAATCCTCCATACGTAAAATACGATGAGCAAGAAGGGATGAGTAATAATGTCTTGAAAAATGAACCCCATGTTGCTTTATTTGTATATGATGATGATCCTCTGGTGTTTTATAGAAAAATAGCTGAACTTAGCCTCAAGCAAAAAAAAAGACCAGTGATTTATGTGGAAGTGAGTCAATACCTGGCCAATGAAACTCGAGATTTGTTCATTAACTATGGCTTTGATCAGGTAGAATTAAGAAAAGACTTCAGAGGAAATGATCGAATGCTAAAAGCTTACTAAACCCAATTACTGAACTGAATGAACTCGATATTTTTATCGATTTTAGCACAGGTTATATCAATTTTAATAATCTAAGGATTTCATGGATGCAAAAACTAAAATCGAAGCGTTAAGATCTGAACTTCATGACCATAATTACAAATACTATGTGTTAGATAGTCCTGAAATATCTGATTATGAATTCGATATGAAGTTGAAAGAGTTGCAGGAACTAGAAGAAGCGCATCCGGAATTCATGGATCCTAATTCTCCTACGATGAGAGTTGGAGGTGAAGTGACCAAAAACTTCAACACAATTGTTCATGATTTTCCAATGTACTCTTTATCTAATTCTTACTCCAAAGACGATCTTGAAGACTGGCAAACTCGAATTCAAAAAATAATAGAAGAACCTGTTGAGTTTACTTGTGAATTAAAATATGATGGGGCTTCGATAAGTTTAACCTACGAAAATGGTGAATTTCTTAGGGCAGTGACAAGAGGAGACGGAACCCAGGGTGATGAAGTAACTTATAATGTAAAAACAATTCGATCTGTACCACTAAAGCTCAAAGGTTCTGGCTTTCCAGAACGATTCGATATAAGAGGAGAAATTGTTTTGCCTTACGAAGGTTTTGCCAAACTCAATGCAGAACGTGTGGAGCAAGGTGAAGAACCTTATGCAAACCCAAGAAATACTGCTTCAGGAAGTTTAAAGTTACAGGATAGTGCAGAAGTTGCCAAACGTCCATTATTGTGCCTGTTATACAATTTAACCGGTAATAATCTTGGGCTTACCACACAAATGGAAAGCTTAACTAAAGCAAGGGAATGGGGGTTTAATGTTCCACATGAAGCTCAGCTGGCTCAATCTATGGAAGAAGTTTTAGCTTACATAAATTACTGGGACGAACACCGTCGTGATTTACCATACGAAACTGATGGAGTTGTGATAAAAGTGAATAATCTCCAGCACCAGGAAGAATTAGGGTACACAGCGAAGTCTCCACGGTGGGCTATGGCTTATAAGTTTAAAGCAGAGCAGGTCTCTACAACTTTAAATTCAATTACCTATCAGGTAGGTAGAACAGGAGCCATTACTCCAGTAGCCAATCTAGAACCGGTGCAGCTTGCAGGAACTACAGTAAAAAGAGCTTCTTTGCATAATGCAGATCAAATTGAAAAGCTGGACGTGAGGGAAGGAGATGTGGTTTTTGTGGAAAAGGGTGGTGAAATTATTCCCAAAATTATCGGAGTTGATTTTCAAAAACGTGATCCCAGCTCAAGTCCAACTGAATACATACAGCATTGTCCAGAATGCAATGCAGAGCTGGAAAGAAAAGAAGGTGAGGCGCTTCATTTTTGTCCAAATTCTGCAGGCTGCCCCCCTCAGATTATTGGGAGAATCCAGCATTTTATTTCTAGAAAAGCTATGGATATCGAAGGTCTTGGAGGTGAGACAGTAGCTTTACTTGTAAGAGAAGACTTAATTGAAGATTATGCCGATTTATACACTTTAAAAAAGGAAGATGTTTTACCATTGGAGCGCATGGCGGAGAAATCTGCAGAAAATTTAATCCAGGGTATTGAATCTTCAAAGGAGGTTCCGTTTGAGCGTGTGCTCTTTGGTTTAGGAATCCGTTATGTTGGAGAAACAGTAGCCAAAAAACTAGTAAAAGAGTTTAAAAGCATAGATGTGCTAGCTTCTGCTCACTTTCAGGACTTAGTGAATGTAGACGAGATAGGAGAACGCATTGCTCGGAGTGTTGTTGATTTCTTCGGAGATGATTCGAATAAGCAGCGTATTGATCGATTAAGAAGCTACGGATTAAATCTTGAAATTTCAGAAGATCAACTCAAAAATGAGAGTCAAAAATTAGATGGACTTACCCTTGTAATTTCAGGAGTATTTGAAAAAGTTTCAAGAAAAGAACTTCAGAGTTTGATTGAAAACAATGGGGGAAAAAACACGAGTTCCATCTCCAAAAAAACCGATTACCTGGTGGCTGGAGAAAACATGGGCCCAAGCAAGAGGACCAAGGCTGAAAACCTTGGGGTGAAAATTATTTCTGAAGCAGAGTTCCTAGAAATGATTGATGACTAGAAGAAAGTCTATACTTCAATCACCAAACTTTGATTTCTATTATCATCCTCGGCGTTGAAATAAAAGTCTATTCTTCCTACGTTAATTCCGGCCCAACCTACTTGGTTCACAAGCACCTTGTCGCCAATAGCATTTTCTACCACGCTAGGCTGATCTAAAAACGTGTGAGTATGCCCCCCGATTATAAGATCAATATTTTTGGTTTGCTTGGCGAGTTTGAGGTCATCTATTCTGTTTGATTTATAGCTATAGCCGAGATGAGATAAGCAAATCACCAGATCACAGTTGAGGTCTTCTTTTAGAATTTTGCTTTGTTCCTGGGCAATTTCAACAGGGTTGATGTATTTTGTTTCTTTATAAAGCTCCTTAGAGACTAGCCCTTCTAACTCTATTCCAAGTCCAAAAACACCAATTGAAAATCCATTGACTTCATAAACCTGATGAGGTTGTACCATTCCGTCTAGAATAGTATTGGATACATCGTAATTAGCATTCAACATATCAAATTTTGCATGAGCTAATTGCGCTGCAATATTGGCGATACCATTATCAAATTCGTGATTTCCAATCGTAGAGGCATGATAGCCCATTTTGCTCATCAGCTTGTATTCCAATTCGCCACCGTAAAAATTGAAATAGGGAGTGCCTTGAAACGCATCTCCAGCATCAAATACCAAAGTGTTTGGGTTTTCAGCAATAACATTTTGGATGTAACTATGTCTTCTGGATACTCCTCCTAGATTGGGATACTTGCTATCATTGGATGGGAAAGGGTCGATATGACTATGCACATCATTAGTGTGCAGAATGGTAACCTGTTGAGCATTGGAACTTGGCTTAATAGTACTCAATAGTCCAATCCCACCCACTGCTGTAAAAGCGGTTGCTGCTCCAGTCGTCTTTATAAATTCTAATCGTTTCATGGCCTAGTCTTCAAGTTGATAAAATCGTTCGTCCCTTTGGTAATCTATGCTGTCTTTTTTCTCAAAATAATCGATAAATACATTCCTCAGCTTATAATCTAAAAGCTGAACATATTTGGAGGATAGGAAAAAATCCATACTATCTCCTCCTTTTACCAAGTAGTCTGAAGTGGCAACGTAATAGCTTTGCTCCTGAATTGGCTCTGCATTTATGTTAAACTCCTCTAGATTGCCCTCCGCATTCAAAATTATTTGCAAACCGGAAATGGGATGAGCTGTTTTATTTTTAACCAAATAGTCTACCAGCAATTGAAGCTCTTTCGAAGACAACTCTGCTACGGCCACTTTATTTTCAAAAGGCATAATGTTGTAGGCGGTCTTGGTAGTGATAGCTCCAGCATTAATACCAGAACGAATTCCTCCATAATTAAGTAAAACAATGTCTATGTCTCGACCTGTTTTTGACTTGAAAACAGGATTGGCCATTTCCATCACCGCATCTGCCATCATGTTTCCAAGTGGTGTATTCAATTTATAGTCAGACTTATACATGGCCTTAGGAGTATAAGAGAGTTTGCCTTCCATTTCCTGTGTGATCCGCTCTCGATAAGGACGAATGAATTCTTCGATATTTTCTTCCGCTGGTATAGAGTCGTTGATCTGTATTTGCTGTCCTTTAACGAAGCTCAATTGTTTCGGTTGCTCTTTACAGGCTAAGAAACAGCCGATACACATGAGGAAATAGAATTTTTTCATTTGGCCATGAATTTGAGATGTAAAGATAACTGCTTTTTTAAAAAATCCGCTGATTCTTGGTAACTCAAAGTTGTTGATTCTATGAAATTATTTTTTGTTTTAATTAGGTGGATAAGAATCTAATTTTGGTATTTTTGAAATTAACAACTTCACGCTATGGAAATTCCTTTACTTAAAGAAATAGTTATTGTATTAGGGATTTCAATTGTGATTATTCTGGCTTTCCAAAAGCTAAAAGTGCCTTCTATTCTAGGATTTTTGTTCGCTGGAATTATAGTAGGGCCAAGTGCATTTCATCTTCTCAGCTCTTCTCACGAGGTGGAACTTCTTTCAGAAATTGGTATTATTTTTCTATTGTTCATCATTGGAATAGAGTTGTCATTTAGTGGATTGATGAAGATAAAGAAGACCGTATTTATAGGAGGCGGTCTTCAAGTAGGTGGTACTATACTAATTACCGCCTTAGTGGCGATAGCTTTAGGTGTAACAATCAATACAGCCATTTTTATAGGCTTCCTTATTTCATTAAGCAGTACCGCTATCGTACTTAAAATGCTTCAGGAAAAAGGGGAGATCGAATCTCCACATGGGCGTATCGCCCTTGGTGTTTTGATTTTTCAGGATATTATCGTAGTCCCCATGATGCTACTTACACCAATTCTTGCAGGTAAATCTGAGAATATAGGTGAAACTTTATTATTACTCTTAGCCAAATTAATTGGGGTAGGAATCGTGGTATTTGTCCTTCAAAAATATGTTGTCCCTTATATCTTTAAGTTGGTAGTAAAATCAAAAAACAGAGAATTATTTATCCTAACCACTGTAGTTTTTTGTTTTTCTGTAGCCTGGCTCACTTCCTCTGTAGGTCTTTCTTTGGCACTAGGTGCATTTTTCGCCGGATTGATTATTTCTGAATCTGAATATAGCCATCAGGCTACGGCCAATGTGCTTCCTTTCAGAGAAATATTTATCAGTTTTTTCTTTATTTCCGTCGGTTCTCTTTTGGACATCTCTTTTTTTATAAATAATGTCCTTTATATTTTACTATTCGTGCTTGCTGTTTTATTGATAAAGATGCTTATTGTGGGATTTGTAACTCTGGTTTTAAAAAATCAGCCACGAACCGCCTTCATGTCTGCTTTTAGTATTTTTCAGGTAGGTGAATTCTCTCTGCTGCTTTCTACGGTTGGCTTGCAGAATGATTTATTACCCGAGGCCCTATATCAATACTTTTTGGCAGTTTCTATTCTAACTATGGCCTTAACGCCCTTCATTTTGCAGAAATCACATCAAATGACAGATTTTTTGCTTAAAGCTGCGATTCCTAAAAAGGTAAGGCGACGATTAGATAAAATAAAGTTCGATCATAACGACCCGGAATCAGATCAATCTCATGATTGGAAAGATCACGTCGTTATTGTAGGTTATGGCATCAACGGTAAGAATATTTCCAGAGTGACCTCTCATATTGATGTGCCTTATGTTATTGTTGATATGGATTATGAAGCTATAAAAGAAGCCAAAGCAAAAAATCAGCCTATTGTTTTTGGAGATGCTTCCGATCCAGAAATTCTTAAGCTTATCAATATTCAGAAGGCTAGAGTAGTGGTGATAGCTATTTCAGACCCAAATGTGACCAAAAAGATTATTTCATCGGTGAGGCTGTTTTCTCAAACCGTTTATATTATTGTGAGAACACGTTACGTTAAGGAGATTGAGGAGAACATGAAGATTGGTGCCGACGAAGTTATTCCAGAAGAATTTGAAACTTCAATAGAAATTTTCACTCGAGTATTAAGGCAATATATGGTGACGCAAAGTGATATTGAAAGCATTGTCACCAGTATTAGGTCTTCAGATTATGAGATGTTAACCAGTATAAAACCTACCACTACTAATGCTGTATTCCAGCAGCTTGATATCCCAAATAAAGAGGTGGCTACCTTGCATGTTCAGCATGATAATAATTCTATTGCAGGCAGATCGATAGAGACCTCTGGTATTGGAAAAAATTATAATGTCACTGTGTTAGCGATCAAGCGAGGCAGAAAATACATTTCAGATATTCAACCCGATACCCACATAGAGATCGATGATTTGGTTTATATTTTTGGAGCTCCTAGTGATATCAATGCCTTAAACAAAGCGATAAAATTTTAAGCAGGAAGTCAATTTCAGTTTCATAAAAATAGAGGTTACCAGGATAATATTCCTGCTGAAAAAATTAAATATCGATTATAATACCAAAGAGATTCACGTATATTTGAAGTAAATTTTTTAAGGTGCTTAACTCAATTCAGACCTATTTTTTAAACAAAAAGTTAGACTCCAAGTTTTCTCAAAAATCTGAAGAAAACTTTGGACATAAGATCGGGATTTTATTTAATGATGATGTTTCAGATCGGTATCAGTTGCAACAATTAGTCGAATCTAATTATGGCGTCAGTGATTCTGATATAAGCCTTTTGGGATTTAGTAGACACCGATACGATCGAGTCGAGAAACCAGATTTTGTTTTTATCCAGAAGGATTTTACCATTTTTGGCGAGCCAAAATCTGAAGTAATTACAAAATTCACCAATACAAAATACGAGTATCTTTTCAATTTTTTTGGTCAAGATGAGCTTTGCCTTGAAATTGTGGCCTTGTTGACAAAAGCTAAGCTTAAAGTAGGGTTAAATGAATCTAATGAGAGGATTAATGATATTTCCTTTGCGATGGATTCCAAAAATCTTGATTTTTTTAAAGAAAGTTCAATATATATAAAACATATAATTTAAGTAAGAGATGACAAATTTAAAAGGCACGGGAGTTGCCTTAGCTACTCCTTTTACCAGTGAAAATGAAATTGATGAAATAGCTCTCAAACGATTAGTGAGTTATCAAATCAATAATGGCATCGATTATATTGTAGTGCTTGGAACAACAGCAGAAAATGCAACGCTAAATGCATATGAAAAAGAGCTAGTCAAATCCATAATCAAAAAAGAAACTAATGGTAAGCTTCCCTTAGTACTTGGGATTGGAGGAAATAATACTTCTCAGGTGGTAGAGGAGCTTAAGACTCAGAATGTTGAAGGTTTCGATGCTATACTGTCTGTTTCACCATATTATAACAAGCCTACTCAGGAAGGAATTTATCAACATTTTGCAGAGGTGTCCAAAGCATCACCGCTTCCTATCATATTGTATAATGTGCCTGGTAGAACAGGGTCTCATATGTTACCTCTTACTGTAGTCCGCTTAGCTAATGATTTCGATAATATTATAGGTATCAAAGAAGCCTCTGGCGATATGGTACAAGCCATGCAGATCATAAGGGATACTCCATCCAATTTCCTAGTCATTTCTGGTGATGACATGATAACTCTCCCTATGGTACTTTCTGGAGGGGCAGGAGTAATTTCGGTGATGGCACAAGGATTTCCTGAAGAATTTTCCAGAATGGTAAATTTAGGGCTCCAGAAAAAGGTTGATGAAGCTTACGCCATTCAATATCAACTCATGGATGGGGTAGATCTCATATTTAAAGAAGGTAATCCAGCTGGTATTAAAGCCGTTTTTGAGCTTAAAAAACTTGCAGAAAGTCATGTAAGGTTACCATTGATGAAAGCTTCGCCAGAGTTGAAATCTGCGCTTAGTGTTTTTATTAATCAATTGTAATAAGCTCGATACTATTGCGTTTTTATTATCGAAGATTTATGCCTAATTTTGCATGATATTTAATTTTATGAAGCAATTTGCAATTCTTTTGATATTGGTTTTTGGATTCACTTCTTGTAGTGAGTATCAAAAAGTCCTAAAAGAAAAAGAAATTTTACCTAAATACGAAATGGCGAAAGAGTTCTATGACAAAGGCATGGAGACTCAAAAGAACAAATATTTACGTAAATCTATACGTTTGTTCGAACAGATTATGCCTCAGTATAAAGGTAAACCATCAGGAGAGACGGTGAGTTTCATGAATGCGAATGCGCATTACCTCATTGGAGATTATTTTCTTTCCGGTTACATGTTCGAACGGTTTACAAAGTCCTATCCAAATAGTGAGAAGGTAGAGGAAGCTTTTTATAAAAGCGCTAAAAGTTATTATGAGGTTTCGCCAATCTACAGTAAAGACCAAGAGGATACCAATAAAGCTTTAGCTAAACTTCAGTTTTATATCAACACCTATCCCGATGGACAGTTTTTTGCTGCTTCCAATGACATGATTCAGGAGTTGAGCCTCAAAATTGAAAGAAAATACTACGAGATTTCAAAACAGTATCATCATACAGAACGTTATAAAGCAGCGATACAATCTTTTGAAAATTATAACCTAAGGTTTCCAGGATCCAAATTTAGAGAAAAGGCATTTTATTATAGATTTGAATCAGCATACATACTAGCAATCAATAGTATCTCTGCTTTAGTGCCAGAACGATTGGCAGAGGCTAAAGGTTATTACGAGGATTATATCAAATATTATGGTGACTCTGAGAGTGAACTTGCAGCTAAGGCCAAAATTTACGCCCAAGACATAGAAGAACGTACAAATACCCAAAACGAGATATGAATTCAAATATCAAACACACAAACGCTCCAATAAGCACAACAACTATTAATAAGAATAAAGTTGATGAGCCAACTGGTAACATTTATGAAGCGATTTCTATAGTTTCTAAACGTTCTAACCAGATCAATACTGAGATGAAAAAAGAGCTTTTAGAGAAACTTGATGAATTTGCAACTTACAACGAAAATCTAGATGAGGTTTTTGAAAATAAAGAGCAAATTGAAGTTTCTAAATACTACGAAAGGCTTCCAAAACCTCACTCCATTGCCATGGACGAATGGTTGGATGATAAAATTTACTACAGAAATACAAAGGATAATACAGAAGAATAATATTGTATCCTTATGAGTATTTTAAGCGGCAAGCATATCCTATTAGGAATTACGGGTGGTATTGCCGCTTATAAATCTGCTTTTTTAGTCAGGTTACTAAAAAAAGCTGGGGCAGATGTCAAAGTGGTCATGACCCCAGAAGCAGAACAGTTTGTAACTCCTCTTACCCTTTCTACACTTTCAGAACAACCAGTTGTTTCTTCATTTACCGACGAGGAAAAAAATTGGAATAATCACGTTGACCTTGGTCTTTGGGCAGATCTTATGCTTGTGGCGCCTGTAACCGCCAACACCTTGTCTAAGATGGCTTCTGGCAATGCAAACAATCTATTAATTACCACTTACCTTTCTGCTAAGTGCCCGGTCTATTTTGCGCCTGCCATGGATCTAGACATGTACAAACATGCTTCTTCCAAAGCCAGTATCGATAAGCTCATTAGTTTTGGGAATACATTTATTCAGCCAGAATCTGGTGAATTAGCTAGTGGACTAGTTGGGGAAGGACGAATGGCTGAACCACAACATATAGTTGATTTCTTAGAAAACGATATACTATCTCAACTTCCTCTGGTCAATCAAGTTGTGACGATAACTGCTGGACCTACTTATGAAGCTATAGATCCTGTAAGGTTCATAGGCAATCATTCAAGCGGTAAAATGGGATTTGAATTAGCGCGTCGTGCACTAGATCTGGGAGCAAAAGTTAATTTAATCACTGGACCTACTCATTGTGAATTGAGTCATAACAATCTAAAAAGAATTGACGTTGTAAGTGCACAAGACATGTACGAAGCTGCCGTAAAGGTGTTTGACACTTCAAACATAGTCATTGCTTCAGCCGCTGTCTCAGACTATAAACCCAAGCAAAAGTTTGATCAAAAAATAAAGAAAAGTGAAGATTCCATGCGAATTGATCTTGAGCCCACTCCAGATATTTTAAAATACCTTGGAGAACTTAAGCAAGAGCAAATTTTGGTAGGTTTTGCTTTGGAAACCAATGATGAGGAGAAGAATGCAAAGTCAAAATTGAAAAGAAAAAATTTGGACTTTATCGTCCTCAACTCATTAAATGATAAAGGAGCAGGATTTAAAAAAGAAACGAATAAGATTAAAATCATAACAAAATCAGAAGTCATTCGTTTTGATACTAAACCAAAACCTGAAGTGGCTAAAGATATTTTTGATTATATAAATAAACTTGTAAATGATGAGCTTTAAATATTTGCTTTTAATTCTTTGCTTTCCATTGATGGCTTCATCTCAAGTTTTAGAAGCGGAGGTCTATCTGGATGCTCAACAAACCGGAAGAAATCAACTCCCGATTTTCTCCACCCTTCAAAGGGATCTCACAGAGTTTATTAATAATACGAGTTGGACTAATGTCAATTACGAGCCTCATGAAAAGGTAAAATGTAGCTTTAATATCATCGTTCAGGCTTATGATGCTGATAATTTTCAAGCTACGCTTCAGGTGCAGTCATCTCGACCTGTGTTTGGATCCTCTATGAATACGATTTTATTAAACATCAAAGACAACGATTTTAATTTTACCTACAAAGAATTCGCCCCTTTAGATTATAATCCCAATGTTTTCACTAGCAACCTGATTTCGACAATTAGTTTTTATGTTTATACCATTTTAGGCTATGATGCAGATTCTTTTGTTGAAGGTGGGGGAGATGAGTTTTATGAAGAGGCCAGAAAGATAGTTAATGCTGCAAGGCAGCGCGGAGGTAATGGCTGGACAGAAGCAGGGGTTTCTCAAAGTAGATTCGGGATCAATAGAGATTTGCTTTCTGGAAATTTTTCAAATTTTAGAAAAGCGATCTATGTTTATCATAGAATGGGTCTCGATATGATGCACAAGGATGTTGAAGAAGGCAAGGCGAATGTACTGACTGCCATCAATTTAATTTCTGAAAATTCTAAAAGCAGACCTAATGCTGCTTTATTCAGGATATTTTTCGACTCGAAATCTGACGAAATCATGCAAATTTTAAACGGTGGTCCTGAAATGGACATCTCGTCTACCGTGAATACCTTAACTCAAGTTGCTCCTGTACATAACAGAACCTGGCAGAGGATTGAACAAAAATAAGTATCAAGATTACTTATTATTTAGTAGATTAGCTCTTCTAAACTACAATAAATTTTTCGTTTGTGCTTAAGGTTCTTGGAATCAAAAATTTTGCTCTTATTGAAGATATCAGTATAGAATTTACTGATAATTTCTCTATAATTACCGGTGAAACTGGTGCAGGAAAATCCATTATTCTTGGAGCTCTTTCATTGTTATTAGGTAAGCGAGCAGACCTGAGTTCTATAAGGGATTCAGAAAAAAAATGTGTTATTGAAGGGCATTTTTCTGTAGGCAAATTCAACCTGCAAAATCGTTTTGAAGACCTGGATTTAGATTATGAAGAAGAGACTATCATAAGACGTGAAATTTTACCTTCTGGTAAATCCAGAGCATTTGTAAATGATACTCCAGTAAGATTAACCAACTTAAGTGAGCTAGGTGTTCACCTTATTGATATTCATAGCCAGCATGAAACTCTCTCAATAGCCAATCCAGATTATCAATATGGTATCCTTGATACAGTTGCGCAAAATTTTGAAATTAAGTCAACGTATATCGATAATTATAAGCTTCTTAACCAATACCGGAAGGAGTTTGAAGTATTAAAGTCCAGACAAGACAAAGCAGACGAAGCTTACGACTATAATGTATTCCTTTTATCAGAATTAACTGAGGCCAACCTGAGGTTGGGTTTGCAAGAGGAACTTGAGGCTTCTCAAAGCAAACTTAGTCATGTTGAAGAACTTGAGGAGAAGTTAGGCTTATCCTTTCAGCAGATGGATGATGAATCTGTTGGGGTTTTGAGTCAACTAAGAGAAATTAATTTAAATTTAAAAAAAGCGTCTAAACTAGATCCTTCTTTATCTGAACTTTCTCAGCGATTAGAGAGTATCTGGATTGAGGCAGAAGATATTTCTTCAGAAACGCAGTCGCAGTTGGAAGCCTTAGATGCAGATCCTAGAGCTTTAGAGGAGGTAAATGATAAGCTGCAAACTATTTACACCTTACAAAAAAAGCACCATAAATCAGATATAGAGGGTTTGCTGGAGGTTAAAGATGATCTCGAGGAACAAGTCTCTGTAAAAGATAATGCTGAAAAGGAGATAAAAAAAGCTGAAAAACTAATTACAGATCAAAAGACAAAGCTACTATCACTAGCTAAAGCTTTGTTTGAATCCAGAACTAAAGTCACTAAAAAGATTACAAATCTGGTTGAAAGCATGCTTAAAGACCTAGGAATACCTGATGCTAAGCTCGTCATAGAGGGTAAATTTGACGCTGACTTCACCTTAAGAGGTGGGGACAGCTTTCAGTGGATGTTTTCTGCCAACAAAGGGAGTGAGCCTCAGGATATCAAGCGAGTAGCCTCTGGAGGGGAGTTGTCCAGGATAACCTTGACTATCAAGAGTTTATTAGCAGAATATGAAAATTTACCCACTATTATTTTTGATGAGATCGATACGGGAGTTTCAGGTGACATCGCTACCAAAATGGGTGCAATAATGAAGCGTATGTCTTCTTCACTTCAAGTTATTTCTATAACACATCTACCGCAAATCGCAGGTATGGGCAAACAACATTTGAAAGTCTATAAAACCATTGCCAACGAAAAAACCCAGTCCAACATCATGGTTTTAACAGAGAAGGATCGCGTTGTTGAGCTAGCAGAAATGCTTGGGGGTGATAAAACTTCCAAATCTGCTTTGGCTCATGCTCAATCTTTGTTAAAATGATTAACTTTACCGCATTGAATTTAAAATAATACTATGTCATATAATTTATTAAAAGGAAAACGAGGAATAATCTTTGGAGCTTTAGATGAAAACTCTATAGCATGGAAAACAGCTGAGCGCGCTCATGAAGAAGGAGCCACTTTTGTTTTAACAAATGCCCCAGTAGCTTTAAGAATGGGAACTATCAATACTTTGGCAGAAAAAACAAACTCAGAAGTGATTCCTGCAGATGCAACCAAAGTTGAAGACCTGGAGAATTTGATAGAAAAGTCTCAAGAGATCTTAGGTGGTAAAATAGATTTTGTTCTTCATTCTATCGGCATGTCTATCAATGTAAGGAAGGGGAAACATTATACTGATCAAAATTACGATTGGACTCATAAAGGTCTAGATGTTTCTGCGATGTCTTTTCATAAATTGATGCAAACGCTTCACAAAAAAGAGGCGATGAACGAGTGGGGAAGTATAGTGGCCTTAACCTACATGGCGGCTCAACGAGTCTTCCCGGATTACAATGATATGGCAGACAATAAAGCTTACTTAGAATCTATAGCCAGGAGCTTTGGATACTTCTTCGGTAAAGATAAGAAAGTGAGGGTCAATACTATTTCTCAGTCACCCACACCAACCTCTGCAGGTCAGGGTGTAAAAGGTTTTACCGGGTTTATGAACTATGCTGAAAAAATGTCTCCATTAGGAAACGCAACAGCATTGGAGTGTGCTGACTATACGCTGACCTTGTTTTCTGACTTGACCAAAAAAGTTACACTGCAAAATCTATTTCACGATGGTGGATTTTCCAATATGGGAGTTAGTCAAGAAATCATGGAGTCGATGAAAGATTAACAAAATTTGAAATAATTCATCATATAACCCTCCTCATTTAGGAGGGTTTTTTATTTGCAATAAAAATGAAATATTAGCAATAATACATAATATTAACAGTATTGTGTCAATATTTAGTTAAAACAGTCAATATTATTTATAATCTTTCATAATAATTTAACTATATTAGTTTTGAACTTAAAATAATTAATTATGAAAAGAATTACAATGACTTTAATGGGTCTTGTTTTTGCATTTTCTGCAAATGCACAAGATCTTGCAATGAAATCAAATTCGAAGGTTCCAGTATTTGAATCTCAAAAAGCTGTTTTGTACGAAGCACTTCCTGGACCTAACGGTAATGGTATTGTATCTGTGTATTCTAATGCACCAGATGATCTTGGAGTTTACACTGCAGATGATTTTAATCTTGCTGAAGACTCAGATATAACTTCCGTAACTGCGTTTGGTTTTAATAATGGAGCAAATTTTGTTGCGGATTTTACAGGTTTGGATGTTTATATCTATGATAACTCTACTTCAAATACCCCAGCTGGAGATCCAACTTTACCTGGCTCTGGTGTGCTTGAAATTGTTAATCTCGATGCCGCAGATCCTGCAATTACTGTTGTTGGCAGTGGCGAGGAGATTACTGTAGACATTGTTGCAGCTTTGGGATCACCAGTAACGCTAAGTGCTGGAGATTACTGGATCACATTTGCACCTCGTATGAATATACCTGGTTTTGATGGGACTCTAAGATGGAATCATTTTGCTTCAGGTGAAGATGTTACTGGAGTAGGTGAACCTCATTTAATTGATCCAGGAAACGCTTTTGGCGGCGGTTTTTTAGACTGGACACCATTATCGGGCTTGGGCATTACAGACCAGGGCGGTTTGGCATTTAGAATTGAAGGGGAGCCAGCAGCGGAATTTCCACTGCCATATTGTGGTCCTTTAGACTTTACCTCTTCGGTTGAGCCGATCTCAAATGTAGAATTTGCTGGCATTGCTAATACATCAGATCCTGCAGTTGGTGCCACCCCAGCCCACGAAGACTTTACAAGCATTAGTGGGGAGGTTTTAGCTGGAGAATCTTATGATATTGTTCTAGAAGGTAATACTGATGGTGACTTCACCAATCGTTTTGCTGTATTTATAGACTGGAATCAAAATGAAGTTTTAGATGACGCTGGAGAGGTTTATGAAATTACAACTACATTAGTTAATTCTAACGGTGCTGATGGACAACAAGTCATCCAAACCTTGGATGTTCCTGTCGATGCCCTAGAAGGTGAGACTCGAATGAGAGTTAAGAAGTTGTTTGGAACTACCAACTATTTAGATCCATGTCTTGGTACTGGATTTGGACAAGCTGAAGATTACTCAATTAATGTATCAATACCATCAGCTAGGGTTCAAGTAGTTCATAACGCTCCAGACCCAGCTGCAGAAGTGGTCGATGTATATTTAAATGGAGATTTACTTTTGGATGATTTTGAATTTAGAACTGCTAGTCCATTTGTTGATGCTCCAGCAAACACGCCTATCACTATTGATATTGCACCTGGTACAAGTACTGATGTTTCTGAAAGTATATTTTCGGTAAGTCCAACACTAGTAGATGGTGAAACCTATATCGTGGTTGCTGATGGTGTGTTAGACCCTTCATTATTTGACGACTCTGTAAATGCCATAGCCTTCAATCTTGAGGTATTTGCAGGAGCAAGAGAAGCAGCAGCTTCTGCTGGTAACACAGATGTATTAGTACATCATGGTTCTCCTGATGCTCCTACGGTTGATGTTGTAAATCAAGGTAATGGAGGTGTATTGGTAGATGATATAAGTTACCCAGAATTTCAAGGTTACTTAGAGTTACCAACAGGAAATTATGTTTTAGATGTGACTACAGCCGATAATTCTGCTGTTGTTGAAAGTTATTTAGCATTACTAGCAACATTTGGCTTAGAAGATGCAGCAGTTACTGTATTTGCCTCCGGATTTTTAGATCCTGCCGCGAATCAGAATGGACCTGCTTTTGGACTTTGGGTGTCTTTAGCGAGTGGCGGACCACTAGTTGAGTTGCCTACCCAAGATACAGATCCAGGTTTCCCAGGCTTCTATTGTGGACCTTTAGATTTTACAATTGACGTAGAACCAATATCGAACGTTGAATTTTCTGATATGACTAATCCAACTGATCCCGCTGTTAACGCTTCACCTGCTCATGAAGATTTTACAGGAATTACAGTAAATGTCAATGCTGGAGAATCTTATGAGATTGTGCTTGAAGGAAATACCGCTGGTAATTTTACGAATAGATTTGCAGTGTTTATAGACTGGAACCAAGATTTCCTTTTTGATGGTCCTAATGAAGTGTATGAAATCACTCAAACCATTACAAATTCAAATGGAGCAGATGGCCAGCAGGCTGTTCAGGTGCTTGATGTGCCAGCAGATGCCCCAGATGGAGAAACACGTATGAGAGTGAAAAAGATATTTGGTACTACTGGATATTTAGACCCTTGTGCTGGAGCATCTTTTGGTCAAGCTGAAGATTATACGGTAAGTGTAGGAACCTTATCTAGCGATAATTTTGAGAATACAATTGATTTCTCTTTCTATCCAAACCCTGTGAAAGACATACTTTCTATTTCGACTCAGTCTTCTGTTGAGAGCTTAAAAGTTTACAATATGTTGGGCCAGTTAGTTAAGGAAACTTCTCCTAATTCTGCTAATCCTCAAATTAGCTTAAGTGAATTCAATTCAGGTGTTTACTTAGTCTCTATGGAAGTAGAAGGACGAGTAGAAACTTTTAGAGTTATGAAACAGTAATGTGATATAACCTAATTTCTTAATGAATCCCGAAGCTAAGCTTCGGGATTTTTTATTTGTAATACCTTTACAGCATGATAGAACTACATTTTTCTTTTGTTATTCCTGTATACAATCGCCCAAATGAAATAGACGAACTCTTGCAAAGTTTAGTTCAAGTAGAAGGTAATTTTGAGGTTGTTATTGTAGAAGATGGATCGGACGAAACCTGTGATGCAATTGTTGATAAGTTTAAGGAAGATCTCGATATTTCTTATTTTTTAAAAGAAAATTCAGGTCCAGGAGACTCGAGGAATTTTGGGATGTCTAAAGCTAAGGGGAATTATTTCATCATTTTGGATAGTGATGTTATTGTTCCATCGTTCTACCTAAAAACAGTTAGAGAGGCTTTACATTTTAAATATTTAGACTGTTATGGCGGTAGTGATAAGGCTTTAGATAGCTTTACAAGTGTACAAAAAGCTATAGATTATGCGATGACCTCTATTCTTACAACCGGTGGTATAAGAGGAACTGTGCAATCTAAAGTTTCAAGGTCTTATGAGCCTCGAAGTTTTAACATGGGAATCTCTAAGTCTGCTTATAAGAAATCTGGTGGTTTTGGTAAAATCCATCCTGGTGAAGACCCAGACTTGTCTATACGGCTAAGGGAGTTAGGATTCAAAGTAGGTTTTATTCACGGAGCACATGTTTATCATAAACGGCGAACAGACCTAATCAAATTCTCAAGACAAATTTTTAAATTTGGACTTGTGAGGCCTATACTTTTAGAAAGATATCCATCTACTTCTAAGCCAACCTATTGGTTTCCGTTTTATTATACTCTAGGACTACTTATAGGTATTGGGCTTTTATTTATTCAACTTCATTTCATACTTTACTTTTATGTGCTTTACAACTCATTAATTATGCTGGATAGTTTAATCAATTATAAGAGTATAAAAATTTCCTTTTTAAGCCTATTGGCAACCAATATTCAATTTTTAAGTTATGGTATTGGTTTTATAATAAGCTACTATAAAATTCATATCTTGAAAAAGAATCCTAAAAAGACCTTTCCAAAATTATTTTTCAATTGATGAATTCAAAAAACCAAATTGACAAGCTAAAGGGAAACTTGAAAAAAAGAAATTATAAAGCTTTCTTTTTCTTTATTGTTTTTACCTTATTTATATGGCTGTTTGTGCAAATGTCAAAAGTATATAACCATCAGTTAGACCTTCAATTTCATATAGAAAATGTTCCAAAATCATTAATTTTGGAGCAGACTGACCAAACATTGAGTGCCCAAATTAAGCAGTCTGGGTTCAAAATTTTAGCAATACATTTATTTAATTCATCTGTTGATGTTGATTTCAATCAATTGGATTCTACTGCGAATCAGTATGAGTATGACCTTATTAAACATAAAGCCGAAATTACTAAAACATTAAAATTGTCAAGTGAGGATTTGACTTTTGCTCAAGATACCCTTTCTTTTGATTATTATGTATTGACAACTCGTAAGTTGAAGATAAAATCTGCTCTTAAAGTTAATTTCGGTAAAGGATTCGATTCCTTGACCAGTTTCAAGTTTGATCCTAGTTACATAGAAGTATCTGGAAACGACTCTATTTTGAAAGCTTTAGACTATGTTGCTACAGAGGAGAAAACTTTTGATAACGTATCTGATACCCTTTCAGGTCAGATCGATATACAAAAGATAGATAGCCTTTCTGTCAATTATCTTACAGAAAAGATCAACTTCACTCTCCCTGTTGCTAAATTTACGGAAGGGACCTTTGAAATTCCAATTGAGTTCGAAAATCCAGAACTAAATGAACAGCTTCTTATTTTCCCGAAGACCGTAAAGGTTAATTTTAAAACGAGTTTATCTAATTACGAAAGAATCGATGAGTCAGGATTCAAAGTCATTGCTAAATACAAGCCTGATGATCAATTTATGTTTTTGGAACTATTTAAAAAACCTAAGTACGTCAAAAGCGTCTCCTTAGAAAATTATAAAGTAGATTATCTGATTAAGAAATGATAAAGGTTGGACTTACAGGAGGAATCGGAAGCGGGAAAACCACCGTTGCAGAGATGTTTGAGAAGCTGGGTGCTCCGCTATTTATTGCAGATAGAGAAGCAAAAAAGATACTGGATTTACCAGAAGTTACATTCGAAATTGCAGATGTTTTCGAACTTAAACTTAAGCCAGATGGTAAAATTCATAAACCAGATTTAGCTTCAATTGTTTTCAATGATACAGAGGCATTAGAAGCACTCAATTCAATTATTCACCCTCGTGTACATAAAAGTTTTGAAATTTGGTTTGGTAAGCAAGATTTCCCTTACATTATTTATGAAGCAGCTATTATTTTTGAAAAAGATAGGGCTTCCAGTTTTGATTATACAGTGCTTGTTACTGCACCGAAAGAAGAGCGAATTCGTAGAGTCATGAACAGAGATAAAATAAGTGATGAGCAGGTAGAATCAAGAATGAAGGCTCAATGGCCGCAATCCAAAAAGAAAAAACTAGCGAATTTCATTATTGAAAATATTAATTTAAATGAAACTCAGCAACAGGTGGCTCAACTTCATGAGAAATTTCTAATCTTTTCAGATAATTAAGTGTATTGCCTTGTTAACTTTCGGTTAAACACTGAGAAAGCATTTTGTTAAAACTGTAATTTTGGCGGAATGAATCAACGTATATTCACATTTATCATCGTGCTGATGAGTGTTTCCCTAATAGGAATCATCTTCGTGCAGGGCTACTGGATCAAAAACACAGTAGAAAGTAACGAAGAACAGTTCTCTATGGGTGCTAAACAAATTCTTATCAACGTTGTTCAACAACTTGAAAAGGAGGAAATTGATAAGTATTATTTCAAATTTGCTTCTATTGCAGATTCAGAAACTCCGGTGAGAACTCAACTAAGTGAAATCTTTCAATTACCGGAAGATGGAATTTCAACAGAATACTTTTACTATAATCAATTATTCCAGGAAGATTATAAAGTGGCCTCTCCCTTTTTGGCTGATAACCAAGATTCTATAGAATTCAAAAAATTTGTCAATAAGAAATTGACTGCTGTCATGAGAAGACAGGATGTTGATGGTTCCACTCTCAATGCAATGGAGCGGTTTGAAAGAATAAGTAACTTAGAAGAAGAACAAAAATATTTGTGGTTAGACGCTATAAAAGAATTAGCTTCTAAAATTCCTATTCATAAACGTGTTGATACCCTGGAGATTAAAAGGTTGATCGACGAACAAATGGAAAAGCGCAATTTAAAATCCAGCTATGATTTTGGGATCTATAGCAATGCCTTATCCACCAAGGTAAGAACTGCGAGTTTTGAACTTAATTCTCCATCTACTTACGGTGTACCAGTGTATAGTTATAATGATGAATACTCAGATTACCAGTTATTTATCAATTTCAAGGATAAGAATCAGCAGATACTATCGTCAATAGCATTGATGGGCGGATTGTCTGTAATGTTTACTCTTGTGATTGTTCTTGCATTTTCTTCAGCGATTGGACAGCTAATTAGGCAGAGGCAAATCTCTCAAATCAAGACGGATTTCATCAATAACATGACTCACGAATTTAAGACACCTATAGCCACCATTAATTTGGCCCTAGATTCAGTCAAAAATCCTATGATTTCAAAAAATCCAGAAGCTGTCGATCGTTACATGAATATGATTCGTGAGGAAAATAAAAGAATGCACGCTCAGGTAGAAAATGTTCTAAGAATCTCCAAGCTTGAAAAGAATGAGTTAGATATAGAAAAAGAAAAATTGAATTTGCATGATATTGTTGAAGATTCTATCAATCATATCAGTTTAATCGTGGAAAATAGGGGAGGTAATATTCAAACCCATTTAGAAGCTAAAAGAGATACTATTTTAGCTAATGATTCCCACTTCTCTAATGTCATTGTCAATATTTTGGACAACGCAGTTAAATACTCACCTGAAGCTCCTGAAATTACAGTAAAAACTGAAAATGTAAATAACTATATAGTGGTTATCGTCACAGACAAAGGTAGTGGGATGTCAAAGCAAGTTCAGAAAAAAATATTCGATAAATTTTATAGAGAGCACACAGGCGATGTGCACAATGTTAAGGGTCATGGTCTTGGACTGGCCTACGTTAAACGAATTATAGAAGACCATCATGGAGAGATCTCTGTGAAAAGTGAAAAAGGAAAAGGAAGTTCATTTATAATTAAATTACCATTAATATCATAAATATATGGAAACTGAAAACAAGAAAATTTTATTAGTAGAAGACGATCCAAACTTTGGAATCGTATTGAAGGACTATTTGTCCATGAATAATTACGAAGTTACTCATGCTAAAAACGGTATGGAGGGTTTCGAAAAGTTTAAGAAGGGGAATTATGACTTGTGTATTTTAGATGTCATGATGCCTTATAAGGATGGGTTTACTTTAGCAAAAGAAATCCGAGCAAAAAACGAAGATATCCCTATTATTTTCCTTACTGCAAAGGCGATGAAAGACGATGTACTTAAAGGTTATAAAGTAGGTGCAGATGATTATCTTAATAAACCTTTCGATAGTGAGGTGCTTTTAATGAAGATAAAAGCCATTATGCAGCGTAAAAACTCTGATACATTGGCAGATAGCAAGCAATTTGAATTTACCATCGGTAACTTTCATCTCAATTCTAAACTTAGATTTTTAACCTATAAAGAAGAGGAGCCAATTAAGTTATCTCCGAAAGAAAACGAATTGCTTCGTTTATTAGCGCTTTATGAAAATGATTTAATGCCGAGAGAGCTGGCATTGACTAAAATCTGGAGAGATGATAACTATTTTACGTCTAGAAGTATGGATGTTTACATCGCCAAATTAAGAAAATACCTGAGAAAAGATGATACCGTAGAAATCTTGAATATTCACGGTGAAGGTTTTCGTCTGGTCGTTAAAGGCTCCGATGGAAAAGGTGCTTAATTATAAGAAGTACACTTTTTTCAGTTCCAACATAATATGTAAAACTAGCTGTACTAAGTGCGGCTAGTTTTTCATTTTCTCTAATGCTTTTGTAATGTCACTTGGTGGAGTGAGGTAACGGAACCATTGGATTTCAGGATCTTTTTTGAACCAGGTGAGTTGTCTTTTGGCGTATCTTCTCGTGTTTTTTTTGATCTCATCGATGGCTTCAGCTAAACTACAGTTGCCATCAAAATGCCTAAACAGCTCTTTATAACCAACTGTCTGTAAAGCATTAAGATGCCTTTGGGGATGTAAAGCTCTGGCTTCATCTATAAGTCCATCTTCAATCATGAGGTCCACGCGCTTTTCAATACGCTCGTATATAATAGTTCTTGGCGCATCCAGACCTATTTTTTTGACATCAAAATCCCTTTTTTGTTTTTCTTGAGCTTGAAAATTGCTAAAGGGTTTACCAGAAACATCAATAACCTCTAAAGCTCTCGTGAGTCGCCTTGCATTCGATTTTTCAATCGTTTCGTAGGTTTTTAAATCTTTTTTCTTAAGTAAGATTCTTAAAGCTTCAATGCCTTCTTTTTCAAGCAGAGTATTATACTTTTGCCTTATTGATATTGGAATATCTGGGAAATAGTCTAAACCCTCCGTTACTGCTTTTTGATATAAGCCGCTACCGCCAACTAAAATAGCCTTAGAATTAGTCTTATGAATTCCTCTTAACACCTTAATGGCTTGTGTTTCGAACTTTCCAACATTATAGTCTTCGGTTATGGATATATGTTGGATAAAGTGATGCTTAGCCATACTTAGTTCTATTGGCGAGGGTACTGCGGTGCCAATTGACATTTCTTTATAGAATTGCCTGGAGTCTGCTGATATGATTTCAGTGGAATAGCGTCGGGCAAGCTCAATACTTAAAGCAGTTTTTCCTATGGCTGTTGGCCCAACAACGCAAATTAGCTCAGGTGTCATTTTCCTTTTCTTTTGCAGTTTTATCCTGGTTTAAAGCATAACCGCAGTTGTGACAAAAATCTGCACCATCTCTATGTTCATCTTCACCGCAATTATAGCATACCTGTGTATTTCTTCTAACGTTTTCTTTAGTCATTTCAGCAGTAACTATACCTGTAGGAACAGCGATAATTCCATAGCCTAGTAGCATAATGATTGTAGCGACCAATTGCCCTAAAGGGGTAACTGGATGTATATCGCCAAAGCCAACAGTGGTGAGTGTGACTATCGCCCAGTATATTCCTCTGGGGATAGAGGTATACCCATGTTCGGGTCCCTCAACTATATACATCACCGTGCCAGCTATAAATGAAATAATAACTACGCTATAGATGAAAATCAATATTTTAGGCACACTATTTTTTAAGGCTACTGCGACTCTAGATCCTGCGCCAGAGTATCTCACTAATTTAAACACTCTAAAAACCCTTAGCAGCCTTAATGCTCTTAAAGATAACAAGGCTCCAGAACCAACAAAAATCAATGAAATGTAAAGCGGTATTGTAGAAAGAAAGTCGATGATACCGTAGAAGCTAAAAATATAGTTTTTAGCTTTCTTTATGCTGATGACTCTAAGGATATACTCAATGGTAAAGAAAATTGTGATTACCCATTCTAAACTAACAAATAACGAATGATACTTAAGACTAATTTCTTCAACTGAGTCTAAGACTACCAGGGCTAGACTTACTAAGATGACAATTAATAGTGCTACATCAAAAGCCTTTCCAGCTTTAGTATCTGCTTCATAAATGACTTCATGTACTTTTTCCTTCCAAGACATGATTTAATAATTAATAATTTTTAACGACTTTCGGGTTTTTCTGAGATAACTCTGTATGATATGTTGAGCATCTCTATCATTATCCATCGGGTTTATAATATTTTTTAAAATGGAGATATTTTCAATCTGAAAATTCAATTCTGTGTAGCCCACTCCAGCAAGTTCTCCATTTTCTATTAGTACCACACTTTTTTCTCCAGGGTGTCGACCCCTATCTTGGATGATCATGTTTTTATTTTTATAATCATAAAAATTGATGAGTTCCTGCACGCGTTCATTATAACTTTCTGCAGATTCTTCCTCAATGCAGGCTCCATGACATTGCTTTATGGTGTAGTTAAAACAGGCGCCTTTGGTTTTATGAAGTCCTGTTAATTTTTGACAGAGCTCATAGGTTTCTAGGGCTCGCTCCATGAAAGCTTTTCCCTGCTGGTAATTTGTAAAGCTCGTGATGTATTTCTGATTAGGATTGAGTTTAGAAACACACAGATTTAAATAGCCGTTATGGTCTTGAAATACATACAGACCGTGAGTGAATAAATCCTTTTTCAGAGCAGCATTATATTTCGGTTTTAATTTTTTAATAGATTGGTTTTCTTTCAGTAAGGCCAGAAGCTCATTTCCAGTCTTTTCAAAATCTATAGACGAAACCTGCTTCTGAATTTCTCTGGATTTTGGGGCATCACTGGTGAAATGCTGATTTGCTCTCTTTTTGATATCCTTACTTTTCCCAACGTAGATAATATTACCTTCAGGATCAGAAAAATAATAGACACCTACAGCATTGGGTAATTGATCGATGAGTTTAATCAATTTCTGATCTACACTACTTATTTTATTAAGCTTTAAATTTGAGCTTATAATTTCCTTATCTATATCCTTTTCTAGTAGCAACTTAAACAACTTTACCGTAGCTAAAGCATCACCGCTAGCACGATGTCGGTCTGTGATTGGAATACCTAATTTTCTAACCAGCTTTCCTAAACTATAAGAATCAAATCCTGGTAAGAGCTTTTTGGATAATTTGACAGTGCATAAGGTTTTACGTTCAAAATCAAAACCAAGCCTGTCGAATTCCAAACGTAGCATTCTGTAGTCGAACTTAGCATTATGAGCCACTATGATGCAGCCTTCAGTAATTTCTACAATACGTTTGGCGACCTCATAAAATTTAGGTGCGTAATGAAGCATCTCGTTATTGATGCCTGTAAGACCAACAACAAAGGACTGTATTTTACGTTCTGGATTTATTAGAGATATAAATTGATCTACAATTTCATGACCATCAAACTTATAAATAGCAATTTCAGTTATTCCTTCTTCATTGTATTTCCCCCCTGTGGATTCTATGTCTAATATAGCGTACAATCTAACTAAGTCTGGTTTATAGAATACTTACAAAAGTAAATATATAATTCCGTTTCATTCCCTTTTGGATTAAAGTTTAAGGTTTTGAATCGTTTTGGTTGAGCTAAGCTTCATACAAATTATAATCAACATCATTAAAATGACAAAGTGACATTAATTTTAGGTATAATAACGACATTATGACATAATAAAGTTTTGCATAATTTCAATTTATTCAAAATATCTGCATTTTTAGTCGAATTTCAGTTTGGTATTTAATTTGAAATCTGATTTTAAAAATGAAATTAACCTTAAAATTATAAATTATGTTACCAACAAGATTCACAAATCAAGATTTAAGTCTCTTTGATCGCTTTTTTTCGAATGACGTTTTCAACAGAGATTATTCAGAAACCAACACCACATTACCCTCTGTTAACATTAAAGAAACAGAAGATAAATTCAGTGTTGAAGTCGCTGTACCTGGTTTCGAGAAAAAGGATTTCAATATTGAATTGAACAATAATGATCTGACCATTTCTTCTGAAAAGGAAGAAAAGCATGAAGATAAAGAGGGGGAGCGCTATACTCGCAGAGAATTTAGCTACCAGTCCTTTAAAAGATCCTTTACGTTACCAGATAGTGTAGACGGAGAAAAAATATCAGCAAAGTATACTAACGGTGTACTCCATGTAGATATTCCAAAACGTGAAGAGGCTAAGCCAAAGCCAGCGCGTTTAATTGAAATCAAATAAGTTTTTGGAGATGTATTAAAAATGCCATCGATAAGAGATCGATGGCATTTTTTATTGGTGGTTATTAGTGTCTTGCTCCAAAAATAGAGCTTCCTATCCTAACCATAGTCGTTTTATGCTGCATGGCAATTTTGTAATCTCCACTCATTCCCATCGATAAAATACTGAAGTCTGGATGTGTTTTTGAAGTTTCATCGTATAAATCTTCCAATACTTGAAACTCCCGATGAATTTGTTCTTCATCATCTGTAAATGTTGCCATCGCCATCAATCCTTTAAGCTTCACATTTTTTAATTCTGAAAGTTTTTCATCTTTTAAGAACGACCGTATTTCATCTGGTGACATGCCGTATTTTGAATCTTCTTCTGCAATTTTGACCTGTAATAAACAATTGATTACTCGATCATTTTCTTTTGCTCTTTTATTGATTTCTTTGAGTAATTTCATCTTATGCACCGCATGAATAAGATCCACATAAGGGGCCATATACTTCACTTTGTTGGTCTGAACGTGACCTACCATGTGCCATTTGATGTCTTTAGGTAAAGACTCCCACTTATCGGTCATCTCCTGCACTTTGTTTTCACCAAATATGCGTTGCCCAGCTTCATAAGCCTCCATCAGGTCTTCATTTGGCTTAGTTTTAGAAACAGCAACCAAGTCGATTTGTTCTCCTAATTCTTCAGTAAAATGTTTGATATGTTCTGTAATTGTTCCCTCCATTGTGTGCATTTTTCAAAATTCATAAATCGTAATTCCACTTCTTAATCTAGGTTCGATGAACGTAGTTTTGGGCGGCATTTTTAAGCCCTCATCAGCAATGGTTTTCATCTCCTCAATCTTAGCTGGATACATTCCGAATCCAACTTCAAATTCTCCATTATCTATCATTCCTTTCACGTAAGCCATGTCTTTTTGGCCTTGACTGTACTGAAGTCGTGCGTTGTTTCGTAAATCCTCGATCCCAAGAATGGGTTTTAAGATCGTGCTATATAAAATCTGAGCATCCAGTCTCGAAAGGGAATCATCAAAATCATAGTTCCTGAATCTAAGGTTTAATTCATAAAAATCACCATCCAGGTACATACTAAAGTGATGAGGTTTTGTAGGCTTATAGTAGTTTTGCTTTAAGTTTTCAATTTTAAACTGCTCATCGAGTTTAATTAAAAATTCATCTTTGCTCAAGCCATTGAGGTCTTTGACTAAACGATTGAATTCATGTATTCTCAAATGGCTTTCTGGAATAAAAAAGCCCATAAAATAATTGTAGGCTTCATGACCTGTATGTTGATCATTTTGAGCTTGAAATTGCTGTTTCAAGTCAATATGGGATAAACTTCTGTGATGACCATCAGCAATGTAAATATGCTTCATGGCCTTAAATTCATCTTCTATTTGCTGCTGGTACTCCAAGTTATCAATGACCCAAAAATGGTGAGTTTCTCTGGAAGTCGTTGTAAACTCGTATTCTGGACGTTTTTTCATTAGTTTTTTAGAAATGGTTTCCAGAACCTCATTATCAGGATAGGTAAGTAAAACGGGATCTGCATTAAATTTGACCGTTTTTAGATATTCTGTAAAAACATCTACTTTTTCCTTCAGTGTATCTTCGTGCTTACGAATCGTATTATTTTCATAGTCTTCTGTACTTGCAGCTCCTATGAATCCAACAAACTGAATTTCATTCCTATAAATAATCTTATGTAAATAATAGCAAGCGCTCTCCTCTTGTATAAAGCTACCGTCTTCTTTAAACTCTTCAAATCTATTCTTTACAAGACCAAAGCGCTCTTTACCAGAGATCTCCTTATTGTACTTATAACCCGGATTCACAATATGAAGAAATGAAAATGGATTGTTATCCAGCCGAGCTTCAATTTGAGATTTCGTGTAAGTATCGTAGGGTTTTGAAGCGATAAGACCTACTTTATCTCTGGTAGGTCTAGTCGCTTTAAAGGGTTTTACAATTGGCATATCTTAAGATACGAATTGAGAAGAGACTTTATCTGCTTTTTTACTTTCACTGTAATCATAAAAACCTTCTCCAGACTTAACTCCTAATTTTCCTGCTCTCACCATATTAACTAAAAGTGGACACGGAGCATACTTTGGGTTTTTAAAGCCATCGTACATAACCTCTAATATCGAGAGGCAAACGTCCAAACCAATGAAATCTGCTAATTGTAGTGGTCCCATTGGATGAGCCATTCCAAGTTTCATCACCGTATCGATTTCCTTAACGCCTGCTACGTTGTTGTAAAGCGTTTCAACTGCTTCATTGATCATAGGCATCAAGATGCGGTTAGCTACAAACCCTGGATAGTCATTAACTTCAGTTGGAACTTTACCTAGATTTTTAGCCAGCTCTACCACAGTGTTGGTGATTTCATCACTGGTATTGTAGCCGCGTATAATTTCTACCAGCTTCATAATAGGGACAGGGTTCATAAAATGCATCCCGATGACTTGCTTTGGCCTACCTGTTACAGCTGCAATTTTGGTGATTGGAATCGAACTGGTATTGGTAGCCAAAATAGTTTCGGAAGGGCAGATATTATCTAATTCTCTAAATATATCAAGCTTTATAGCTTCGTTTTCAGTGGCCGCTTCCACAACCAAGTCAGCGTTTTTTGCACCATCAGCTAAACTGGTAAACGTTGTAAGGTTACCAAGTGTTCTTTTTTTGTCGTCCTCACTTATTTTTTCTTTGCTTACCATACGGTCCAGGTTCCTGGTGATGGTCGCAATTCCTTTGTCTAGACTGTCTTTTGAAACGTCTACTAAATTAACTTTGTAATCAAATTGAGCAAAAGTATGAGCAATGCCATTACCCATAGTACCGGCTCCTATTATTGAAATATGTTTCATGGATTATATATTTATAAATTACTAATTATCAAATGCTTTTATGATTCGCATAGCCACTTTTAAAGCTTGAGCGCCCTGTTCTAGAGATACAATAGGCATTGTATCCTTATTGATAGCGTCTGCAAAAGTTTCCAGTTCATCCAGAATAGCATTATTAGACTGTATTTCTGGATTATCGAAATAAATTTGTTTTTTAACTCCCTCGGCGTTTTGAAGAATCATTGCAAAATCATCTGGATCTTTAGGAGCATCTTTCATTTTTACGACCTCAGTATGCTTTTCCAGAAAATCAACGGACACGTAAGCATCTCTTTGGAAGAACCTAGATTTTCTCATATTTTTTAGAGAGATCCGACTTGCGGTGAGGTTAGCGACACATCCATTTTCGAATTGAATTCTTGCATTGGCAATATCAGGTGTTTCAGAAATGATGGAAACTCCGCTGGCACTAATATTTTTCACCTTAGATTTTACAACGCTCAAGATGGCGTCTATATCATGGATCATTAGATCTAGCACCACAGGTACATCAGTCCCTCTTGGATTAAATTCTGCCAGACGATGAGCTTCGATAAACATAGGGTTATCGATTTTATTGATAGCAGCTCTAAAAGCTGGGTTGAAGCGCTCCACGTGACCTACCTGCCCTTTAAGATTGTTCTTTTTGGCCAGTTCAATTAACTCTTCAGCTTCTTCCACCGTAGAGGTAATAGGTTTTTCTATAAAGATGTGAACACCTGCATTCAGTGCTTTTACAGCTGTTTGATGATGATATGTAGTTGGGGTGACGATATCGATGACGTCTACTTTCTCCAGTAATTCATCAATATCTTCATAAAACGGATAGCCTAATTCTTTTTCTATGGTTAGGCCATTGGCCTTGTTTGTATCGTGAAATCCTACAAAGGAGTATTTATTTGATTCATTGAGAAGCCTTAAGTGGATTTTACCCAAGTGGCCTGCTCCCAAAACACCTACGTTTAGCATATGTTATATGGTTTTATACAAAAGTAGCATTTCTTTTTAAGTAAAGCAGGACTTGTGATAGCTTATAGGAATTCTTTTAGATTTTACTATTACGCAACAGCCGCAAATTAAGACCAAAAATATACATAACTTAATTTTATGCATGACATATATTATATAAATAAAAACTAATGTATGATTATATTGATATTTGTACTATCAACTAAAATCTAAACCAATGAGTACATTAGAAGCAAACCAACAAGAAAAGTCAAAAGATCTAAACAGTCCTGTAAAAATTGCTGTTGCCAATGGTGACGGTATAGGTCCAGAAATAATGGATGCTACTCTAAAAATTCTAAATGCTGCTGGTGCCAATATTGAACCAGATTTTATAGAGCTTGGGGAGAAGGTTTACTTATCAGGAAACACATCGGGAATCGAAGATTCTTCTTGGAAAGCGATTAATGCTAACAAAATAATTTTTAAAGCCCCTATAACTACACCTCAGGGAAAGGGATACAAAAGTTTAAATGTTACTTTACGTAAATCTCTAGGACTTTTTGCCAATGTAAGACCAGTTCAGGCTTTAACGCCTTATGTACCAAGCCATTTTCCAGAAATGGACGTTGTAGTAATCCGCGAAAATGAAGAAGATTTATATGCGGGTATAGAGCATAGACAAACTCAAGATGTTTACCAATGCCTTAAACTCATCACTCGACCAGGATGTGAACGAATCGTTCGCTATGCTTTTGAATATGCCAGAGCATTTGGAAGAAAAAAGGTAACCTGTATGCTGAAAGACAATATCATGAAAATTACCGATGGATTATTTCATAAAGTCTTCGATGAGATAGCTCCGGAATATCCTGAAATTACAAGTGAGACCCAAATCATAGATATTGGTTCGGCACGTCTTGCCGCCAAACCAGAAGATTACGATGTGATTGTAACCGCTAATCTTTATGGAGACATCATATCTGATATTGCTGCTGAAATTGGAGGTTCTGTAGGTATGTGTGGCTCTGCAAATATTGGCAAAAATGTAGCCATGTTTGAAGCTATTCACGGTTCTGCTCCAGATATTGCTGGCAAAAATATAGCTAACCCTTCTGGGCTTCTCAATGCAGGGATATCCTTGATGGCTCATATTGGTCAAACCGAAGTGGGAGACAAGGTGAAAAACGCCTGGTTAAGAACTTTAGAAGAAGGGTATCACACAGCCGACATTTACAGAGAAGGCGTAAGTAAGCAAAAACTGGGAACTAAAGCATTTGCTGATCGCGTTATTTCCAACTTAGGCAAAAAGCCATCCCATTTTAATGAAAGCGAGCTTTCCAAGGGTAAAGGACAAATAAATGTTCCAGATTATGCCAGAAAAGAACAGAAAAAAGAATTGGTTGGTATAGATGTATTTATAGATTGGAAGGGTACAGATCCAGATATCATAGGAAATGCTCTAGAGAAGATAGAAGCTTATAAATTAAGACTTAAAATGATAACCAACCGCGGGGTTAAAGTCTTTCCAAACGGTCTTGAAGAGACTTATTGTACAGATCATTGGCGATGTAGATTTGTGGGAGTAGATCAGGACAATACCTCCTATGCTCCAATAGAATTTGACCATGTGCTCGCCTTACTGTCTAAAATATCTGCTGCGAATTTTGATGTCATCAAAACAGAAAATTTATACAATTTTGATGAGAAGCGAGGTTTTTCTCTAGGTCAGGGAGAATAATTTTTAGTTAGAATTTGCCAAAAAATGCCTCGGTTATCCTCGGGGCATTTTATTTGTTTAATCTATAATATCCATTATTTCCATAAAGTTGATTGCTTGTTCAACACCATTTTTTAATTCTAAATATTGCTGTTTATTGAAGCTGAGTTGAACGTCGGAATAAGGAGTGTCTAAAATGGCTTTTATTTCTTTATCGGGAAATCTGTAGGCTCTGTCCTCAAACTTTGATGTAAAAAAGGAGGTATGCCATTGATGGAATTCAGTTTCTTTAAATGCTAGAATAACCTGGTGGTAATAGAGACAAATTTTCTTACATGTTGAACATTGAGAGATTAAAAACTCTTTATCTTCAAATAATATTATTGTATCACACATGTTCTTTAAATTTGTGCCTGAGTCTGCCTCTAAAGATTTTAGAGCTTTGAGGCAGAACAGGACTTAATTAATGATTGCTATATCAATAACACTAAATTGTTATTTAGAATAAATATAAATAATATAATTTTCTTGCCATATCAATCTACTTATTTATTTAGTGATTTTTTCTGAAGTCTGTATTCAAAAACGTAATAAGCTAAGACGCAAAATACAATCCAGCCCACAGTGATGCTTACCATTGATAATGTTGAAATGTTGTACTGAGTTATGAGTATGATATACATAAAAATAGCCATAGCAGCAAAAATGCCCCAGTTAATAAATCTCCAGATTCCCATAACAGGCTTTCGACTTTTTCTCCTTTTAATCGCTCGTCTTTTTAAGGTGATCCAAATCCCTGTTAATATTAACCCACTTATTCCTAAGCCAAACACAAACCATATAATCTTTGTTATAAGTCCACCCCAGTATCCAAAATGCAAGGGATCTGCTATATCGTTAAGCCACATGGTCGTGCTTATGTTTTCAGCACGTTGTACTTTTAAGATTTCATACGTTTTTGGATGGATGTAAATACGATTAGCTCTTTTTCTAACAAGAGGAACATCACTTTTTCCTGTGATATAAATGGGTTCTGCATAAGTTGATGGTGGTAGAATAGTTCCAATTTTCAACTTTTGTATTTCGTTTTGTGCCAGGTTAATTGCTTTATCATAATCTATCGAATAGCTCAAGTTTTCAGGTGTATTGGAGTTGTCATAAACTTCAATAATCGGAGAACTAGGACTTGATTCATCAGAAATCCCTGCAGAGTTAGTGCGTTCAAGAAAATACCATATTCCTGTTACTGAAAATAATAGAGTAAAAGGAATAGACCACAATCCAACCAGGCGATGAAGGCTTCTAAACAACACTAATTTACCTTTACCAGTCTTTAATTCAAAAAATTTTCTCCACCATTTTTTATAAAAATAAAGGGCTGTAATGAGAGATAGTAATAATAAAAACCAAATATCAGCACTGTAAAATGACCAATCTGAAAGGGTATAAATAAGTAATAATGAAGATCTCTAAAAAAACGTTGAAATGTTAACCGAGTACTTCCTTGTACTTTTCCAGTAAATGGATTTACAAACACATAATTACGATAACCATCGATTTCAACATAAACTATATCACACAAATACGACTCTTCTGTAAAATTCCAGTAATTTATTTTTCCTTCTGGAAATGATTCATTTATGTTTTTTACAATTTCATTTTTGTCCACTAGTTCGCCTTCTCCACTTAGTCTGGATTCTGGTATAAATAACCAGTCCAGTTCGCTACTAAGAGTAGCGATAGTTCCAGAAAAGCATACTATGAAAAATAGTATGCTTAGCCTAGTTCCTATCCAACTATGAAGTTGGAAAAAGTGTTTCTTCTTTAATTTCATTTAAAAAGTATAACCTACGCTTAATAAATAATTTCGAGGCATTCCTGAAAATAATCTTACATAACTATATCCTCCAACCCAATGTGTTTTGTCAAAAGCATTATTGAGAAGAAACGAAATATTGAATCGATCTACTTTATAAGATATACCAGCATCCACAATGGTGTATGATGGCAATTGAAGTTCGGTTTCAAACGTGTTTCTTTCTGATACAAAGTTTGAACCTAAGCTTAACCCAATCCCTTCCAGAGGGCCGTTTATAAAATTATATTTAGCAAAAAATCCTCCCTGATGTAATGGGGCATTTTCTTGTCTAAGTCCTATTTCATCTGCATCATCACTTTCTGTAATTCTGGCATCACTGTAAGCGTAGTTAGCAGTCAAACTTAAATTAGGCAGTATTCTACCATTGATATCAATCTCAAAGCCTTGAGATTCCTCTTGACCTCTCTGTCTAAGAAGCTCCGGATTATCTGGAGCATTGGCGTTTACTAAGATGTTATTATTTTCAATGGAATATACAGCAAGATTGGCAGCCAAGCGATTGTTGAAAAATTCTCCTTTCGCTCCAAACTCAATCATGTTTGCTACCACTGGATCGAAAGGCCCCCCTACATTTGGATTGGTTTGAGCTGCGACTCCTTGAGGCTGAAAGCTTTCTGTATAAGTACCGTATAAGTTTATATCATTTGTAAGAGAATAGACCAATCCAATTCTAGGTAAAAATCGTTCTTGTGTCGTCGTTTCTTCATCAGGCTGATCCACATTCACAACATCATTATAGTATTCTTGTCTTCCTCCTATCAAAAGTTGGAAGTCTTTATACTTGATTTGATCTTGTAAATAAATTCCATAGGTAAAATATCGAGTTGCAGGACTTGAACTTTGAGTAAAGTCGTAGTCACTTAATTGAGCTACATCATATGAAGGGTTTTCAAGGTTAAAATGAGGAACGTTAGGAACTGGATTTCCGTCCTCATCACGTAAATAATTTGGAAAATCTGCAGGATCTGTAGATGAGCCACCCCCTTGTAATTTATAACCACGTGCGAATGCTGAAGCTGCTCCAAGAGGTTGTTTTTGTTCGATGTAATCAAAACCAGCATCGATTTTGTGTTCCAAGTCGCCTGTGTTAGCTTCGAAGACAAAATAACTTGATAGGTTATCTGCAATAAATTCTCTTTGTCGCTGGATAACCTGCATCTCCATTATTGTAGGTATCTGTTGTCCGGCACCATCAATGGCGAATCGATTCGAGGTTCTATGTTCCACAAGATCCTCGTCATAAAGATATCGCATATATGAAGCGTTAAATGATAATTGGTCTGTAAACTTATGATTTAGCGATAATGTGGAATATACCACATCACTTCTTTGGAAGTCATTAGTTTGATTGAGTGCAAATGAAATAGGAGTGGAGTTTAAATCTGTTCCTGCTGTAGCTCCAAAAATGGGCTGTCCTCGATCCAGTTTTCCATCAAAATCTGTGATCACAAGATCAAAATTTATCCTGGTTTTATCGGTTGGTAGAAAAGAAATAGAAGGTGCAATCATATACGATTTAAATTCTTGTAAATCTCTAAAGCTATCTGAATTTTAGTAAGCTAAATTCAATCTATACACAAGAGTTTCGCTTTCATTTATAGCTCCCGTAAAGTCTGCTGTTGTTCTCAATGTATTGAAACTGCCTAAAGTGAAATTTATCGACTTTCTATCTTCTCTAAGAGGTTTTTTGGTCACACGATTCATAACACCTCCAGGCACAGAGTTTCCAAACATGGCAGAAGCTGGCCCTTTTATGACCTCTACTCGCTCAATGTTAGCAAGTAGGGGTTGTGGGCCAAATAATCCTACAACTCTTAATCCATTTATGTAAGTATCTCCAGATCTAAACCCTCTCATCGAAAAATCATCATAATATGAAAATGTATTAACACCACTAATGTTTTTAATAATATCATTTACCCTATAAGCTTGCTGATCTGCAATGACTTCTTTGGTTACATAACTAACTGCCTGAGGTACATCTTTAATTTTTGTAGCGGTCTTAGTGGCGGCAAACGTGGTGGAATTTTTATAGGTTCTGGCCTTTCTACCAATAATTTCAACTTCTTGAAGACTCTCTTCGCTTTCTTCAAGCGTAAAATCAATAGCAAAGATTTCTCCCTCTTTTAAGTTAATTTTTTTAGTCTGACTTTCAAAGCCTAAAAAGGAAACTTCGAGATTGTATGATCCTTCACCCAGATTTGAAAATTTGAAGTTTCCATCAACATCAACTAAGGTTCCTCTGTCTTGGTTAAGTGTGATGGTAGCACCTATTAAGGGCTGGTTATCTTGATCTTTAACGGTTCCTTTTATGCTTCCATTTTGAGCGTTCACAAAAAAGACGGAAAGGGAAAAGAATGTGATTAAGAAAAATTTCATTATACTTTTTTTGGCAATGATACACCATATATTTAATTAGACCAAATCTAAATAATTATATATTGATTTTTTTAATTCAAAATGAGGTATATTTTTCAAAGCTAGGATCAAGTTATAAATGCAACATGTGAGTTTAAAATAGTAACCCACTTATCTGATTCTCCAAAAAAAGAATATGAACTTATTCCAAGAATTGATTTATCTTTTCTACTCAAAATTGAAACTCTTTTCATTATCCGAATTCTAAAGAAAAATTTCAATGAAATTATTTGATGACCCCTTCGATAGAACAGCAAATTTACTGCCCAAGGATGGAGAAGTTTATTATTTGGGCAAAGTGTTTTCTCCTATGGAAGCAGACAGGTATTTCAAAGAAATGATGAAGCATATAGCTTGGCAAAATGATGAAGCCCTGATTCTTGGTAAACGAATTGTTACCAAAAGAAAAGTCGCCTGGTATGGAGACAAGCCATTTGAATATACCTATTCCAAACTCACCAAACGAGCTTTGCCTTGGACTAAAGAATTACTAGAACTGAAAACTACTGTAGAGTCTGAAACAGGTAGTAATTTCAACTCCTGTTTACTCAATCTCTATCATGATGGCTCAGAAGGCATGGGCTGGCATAGCGATGATGAAAAAAATTTAGAAAATAATGGAGCTATTGCCTCAGTGAGTTTTGGTGCAGAACGGAAGTTTGCTTTCAAGCACAAGACAACCAAAGAAAAAATTGAAGTAAGATTAGAACATAGTAGTGTATTAATAATGACTGGGAAAACTCAGAAGTATTGGTTGCATCGACTTCCTCCCACCAAAAAAGTAATGTTGCCCAGAATTAATTTGACCTTCAGAACCATAGTTGATTAATGCTGATTATACTAAACCAAGGTTTAAATCTCTAACATGTAATCTTTTTTACTTTGAATTCTATAGCAGGAGAAGACACAAATAGACTTCCATTTTCTTGTCATAAATATTGCCTTAGAATTTTTCATTTGATGAAATTTGGCTTTGATTTTTTTCTAATTTTACTAATTCATTCTTCAAAATCTAACGACTTGGAAGACAGTTTCAGACAGCAAGGTAAACGCAAAATTCTGGTAGAATCGATTCGTGATAAAGGAATCAAAGACGAAAACGTTTTAAAGGCCATAAATGCTATTCCAAGACATTTATTCATGGATAGTAGCTTTGAAGATCATGCCTATCAGGATAAAGCTTTTCCCATTGCTGCTGGACAGACCATTTCTCAACCCTACACAGTAGCTTTTCAAACCGAACTTCTTCAACTAAAACCAGGAGAACTGGTGTTAGAAGTTGGAACAGGAAGTGGATATCAAGCAGCTGTTCTTTGTGAACTTGGTGCAAAAGTGTACACCATAGAGCGACAGCAGAAACTCTTTAAGAAAACTCAAAATTTCCTAAGACAATTAGGGTACAGACCCAAGTTCATGAGCTTTGGTGACGGGTATAAAGGATTACCTGAGTATGCGCCTTTTGATAAAATCATAGTGACTGCTGGAGCTCCTTTTATCCCAAAACCTCTAATGTCTCAACTCAAAGTTGGGGGTAGATTAGTGATTCCTGTTGGTGAAGATTCGCAGTTAATGACCTTGCTTAGCCGAACATCAGCAACCAAATTTCAAAAGGAAACGTTTGGTGAATTTCGATTTGTACCTTTGTTGGAAGATAAGAATTAGTCCTTAAAACTGATCCAGTAACTTTATTCCAAAAATAAGTGCACCGTTTTGCCAACCATCTTGATAAGGTTTGACATAATCTAACCTAAAAACTCTAAACTGGCCGATCCCCAAATTGTCTAAGCCTATAGAAAATTCAGAATATGGTTTATTTTCATTTGTAAATAAACTCTTAGCACCAATAATCATATTAAAATTCAATTGATTAAGTAGTGGAATTTTATTGAGTAGGTAACCTTTAAAATTATGTTCAAGGTGGACATCGGCATAGTCTGAATTGGTCGACAATTCATAATAGGGCAGGAGGTTAAATCGATTTAAGTAAGAGCCTGTAGTCCCAACTCGGGTTTGATTTCCATTAAAATGCTTAAAATCTAAAAAAGAAATATTTTCAGCATTAAAAAATAAACCACCATTTAGACTATACCCCAACTCTCCAAATCTTGAAAGTGTTTTAGTTTGAGTAAGTCTGGCTTTAACTACATCATAATTAAAATCACTGATGTCTGAGGCAAAGCCCTTTTCATAACTGAAACTCAAGGTTGGGAATCTATTGCTATACGTATCATACTTGCCGTTGGGTGTGAGGACGTACTCCTGGTCAAAATTGATACGACCGCCAACTGTGAGTCGGCCTATGTTGTGTGAAGGGAAAAGTAAAGAGCCAAAGGCTTCTGGAGCCAGTGGATTATTGGAAGTGAAACCTCCATTTTTGTTACTTATAACAGGAGAATTGGTAGAATTTGTTAAAGCACGCCTTCTTTCAAACTCCAAACTGGCGCTCATTCTAAACCCGTTGAATACTTCCTGACTATAAGTGGCTTTACTAAATATCTTCTCATACAGCTTTAAGTAATTTCTTTCAAAAAAGACAGAAGCTATAGAGGATAGGCGCTCATTGATAGGATTGGTAGAATTGATTTCTTCCAATTTAGTCCCGCCTGAAAAGCTTAAAAACGGTTTCGAAAAATCATTGAATTTTTTAAGAAACCTTCCGTAAACCCTTAACTTTTTTTCTGAAAAGCCATAATCTAAATAAGACCGAAGTTCCCAAAACTTTCTATAGGTGTCAGCAGAATCCTTTTGAGTGAAGTATAGTTCTGATTTGATATTGAAGCCCTGCACGGTATTGTAATTGACATCGGTTAATCCAGAAAAACCAGCCGTTTGATTAGTGGTAGAGTTTTGCCAGGAATAGCCAAACAAAGGATCGGTTAAACTGAATTTGTTTCTAGCTGTATCTACCGAATCTTTATAAGATTTAGAGTTTTTTAGAGTTTGAATACTGTCTTTAAAACTGTAGTCTTTAAGCTCTAAGCTGGTTAGAGGAACAGGCCTGTTTTTCTCCCAAAACAAACTGTCTTTGGAATTGGCCTCTTGATCAAAAACAATGACAGCATTGCTAAAGTCCTTTTTTGAAAGCTCTGGCTTAAAGTCATAATCTTTGTATGTAGCTACAAAATTTCCACCGCCTGAAATCCCAAAAATACCCCAGCTAAAAGAAATATCCTGAGAAATTAAAACCCAAAAGTCGTTGTCTTTGCTGTAGCTAAAGGTTTGGTTGAGATTGATTTCTTTGACGACTTCAATCTGCAGTGATTTTCCTGTGGTGGTTAACTCTACTCCATATATCTCCCAGTTGTCTTCTAAGATATAAATGTAACCACTAAATACAGCATCGCTTGGTCGCTTAGGGATGACTTTAATTTTATTCACAAGGAACCTGTCTTGATCGTAAAATGTACCTTCCAATTCGTAATCGTAATAATTCAACGCAAAACTGGCGATTGGAGAAACCAAATTATTGCCAAGGTCGATATTATTTTCGTAAAAGGAAAAATTAAAATCTTCCGCAGAATTGAAGCTAAAACCTCTGTCGTTTCCGCTTACCTTAGAAGCGATGATTCGCTCTTTGAACTGATTGGGTGCTTTGTAGGCTATTTTTGAAACCGTTTCGCTTAAGTAGACTACACCACTTCTGGTAGAATCTAAACCTCCGCCTAAATCTCCAATTTCCTGGCCTAAAATCTTCTCCGGTGCATTTTGAATTTCCCAAATGCCTTTGGAGTAAAATTCAGCTTTAAATTCTTTTAGTTTAGCAAGATTTTCTTTGCGACTTGCAATGGCATTCCTTATGATAGCATAGGCTGGATCTTCGTTTTTAGTAATTACCACATCATCCAGACTTGTCACTTTCTCGCTGAGTTGGACTACGAAATAAGTGTCATCTGCGTTTACAGTCTTAGTTTCTGTTGTAAACCCAAGAAACTTAAATATGAGGACTTCTTCTTCGGATGAATCCAGATTTATTTTGAATTCACCACTGGCATTTGTCGTCGTGCCATTAAAGGTGCCTTCCACATAAACATTTACGTTTTGTAAGGGGAGATTATTTGTATCTGTCACTTTCCCCGTGATTTGAGACTGACCTAAAATTGAGGTTAACAAAAACAAGAGAAGCAGAGGTTGCTTTTTCATTAAGGCTGACTAAAGGATGATTAGGTGTTATAAGATTTATTGATGCGATTCAACTTTCTTTTGGTATCGCGATCTTTAATCGTTTCTCGCTTATCGTGTAATTTTTTACCCTTACATAAGGCGATTTGAAGTTTTGCAAATCCTCTGTCGTTAAGAAACATTCTGAGTGGAATAATGGTAAGTCCGGTATTTCTTACTTCCTTATAAAGTTTTTTAAGCTCTTGTTTATTTAGTAAAAGCTTTCTTGCGTTTTTAGGTTTATGATTGAAATGGGTCGCGTGAGAGTATTCCTGAATATCCATATTAATGACAAAAAGTTCTCCTTGTTCATTAAATTCGCAAAAGCTTTCTGCTATTGTAGCTTTTCCCTCTCGAATGGATTTGATTTCTGTGCCTGCTAAAACAATTCCAGCTGTATATTTGTCCAGAATTTCATATTGAAATCTTGCCTTTTTATTTTTTATGTTGACTTTGTTTTTGACCATAGATATTAATTAATTCAATCAAAAATAAGACTTTTGTAAGGATAGAAGGAGATAGCTACTAATGTTTATAAAAATTATAGGACCATGAAATACATTTTAGGAATTTTGATTCTTTTTCTCATAAGCTGTCAAACTACAGATTCTTCTCTAACTGCAGAAACTATTGTAGATCGTGCTATAGAATATTCTGGCAAATCAAAATTAAACAGTCATAGCCTTGATTTTGAATTTAGAGACTATTTTTACGAATCTACTCCAACCTGCGATGGATTCAAATTGAAGAGGTTTTCTAAAACGAAACCAATAGAAGATATAGTCTATAAGGGAGAACTGACTCGCTTTATTCAAGATTCTGCAGTAGCACTTGCCGACACTACTGCCTTCAATTACTTTGAATCTGTCAATTCCGTTCATTACTTCACTCAGCTACCCCTTCGCCTAAAGGATAATGCTGTTAATTTGAAGAAGCTTGGAACAGAAGATATCGAAGGTAAAACATATCATAAGGTGGAAGTAAAGTTTTCTGAAAATGGAGGGGGAGTAGATTTTGAGGATGTTTATATCTATTGGTTCGATCAGAAAGATTATTCGATGGACTATTTAGCCTATAGTTTTTTAGTGAATGGGGGAGGCTCTCGTTTTCGAAAAGCGATCAATAGGAGAGAGGTTCAGGGTGTTGTATTTCAGGATTATGAAAATTACAAACCAAAGCAGAATACCAAAGATGTCGACAGTTTAGGTATTTTCTATAATCAGGGAAGGCTTGAATTATTATCTACAATTGAAAATAAAAATCTCATGCTAAGAAAAGTAGTTCTTAATTGTAACTAAAATCCTTAGGAACTCTTTTCGTAAGCATAGTATCTATAACTTTTAGATCTGTATCAATTTCAACCTTATAAAAGTTGTTGTAATTACTTTCATCCAAATTATCGTATTTGTCATATTCTAATATTTCATTGACGAATCGAGGGCTGGTGTTGCTATGCCCAAGAATAATTACATTTTTGCCGTATGTATTTTTCCAGAACTGTTTTGTAAATAATGAGTCTTTTCCAGGATCGTAGCTTACAATGTCTCCCTTAAATTTATGAGCTGTAGGGATCAAGGTTTGGATAGTTCTGCTGTAGTCAGTAGAGTAAAATGCATTTAAATTCTTATCCTCAAAGTAAGTAGCCAGATAATTCGCTCTGCGAATACCTTCCTCAGTAAGTTGTGGATCGCGATTCTGCTTGTCGGTAGTATCCTTTTCAGCGTGTCTTACAAAATAATAGACTGTCTTTTTAGCCTTTTTACCAGTTGGAACGTCAAATTGAAAAGTATTTTTCTTTGAGTTTTGACAGGACATAATCATGCCTATAAGAAAGATTGCGCTTAAAATCTGTAAGGTTTTCATTGGTTTTTGATTAATTCTAAAATAATGACTTGATTGAGTTGTGGTCCAAAACTACTAAAATTATCATCAGAGACTATGATTAAAGTTTTATTGCCATTTTTGAGCGTTGGACCATAACATAAGCCCTCTAGATTATCCACAACTTGATCTGTTAGCTTTTCTCTGATGGACTTAAAATCAAAGAGGAGGCTTTTTTGAGCATATTCGATATTTTGGGGAGCATCTTTTAGTGAAGTTATGGCCTTAATATCGGTTGCCTTTGAAATATCTAGAAGGAAAAGCTTTACCTTATTACCGTGACTTTTATGTCCAGCCGAGTAAGAACGTTCTAGGATTAAAAATTGATGTTCATTTAGCTGTAATATTTCAGTCAAACCATTAACTGCAAATGGAAGAAGAGGTACCTTAGTGATCCTATCTAAGTCCATGGCGTATTGTTGAGTAATTTGGTTTCTAGATCTATTGAAGTAACTAAGTCTAACTGGTGAATTAGTATTATAGAGTTTTGGTGCTTTACCATCTCTTATTAGTGGTAGTTCTGTGGCAAACCAGAAGCCATCAGCATCCAAATCCATCGCTAAACCTTCGAAAACTCCATTGTCTCGTGGAGAATTTTCGCCCTGAGGAAGAAAATAATCGGGTAGAGGATAATCTTCTAAATATTTTCCTTTGCTTGAAACATTAAAAATTCTTGGTGAAAATCCTTTGTCAATATTTCCTTCAGTCGATATAATGTACTCTCCGTCGTCGAAACGTATTGATTCCATGTCGAGGGCATTCTTCTCGAAGAATTGGTCATCTTTTAGTTCAATTACAGATGTAAATTCTAATTCTCTTTTTTGGAAAGAAGATAAATTCAATTTAGCTTTAAAAATCAATGGATTGGAAGGAGAGTCATTAACCATGACTAGATATCCATCCCGATAGTCTATTCCAGATATTCCACCAAAGGTTTTTCCTTCAAATTCGAATTTTGAAGGAACCGTAAATTCATCGATAAAATTTATAGAATAAGGCTGGTTTTTTAAAGCTCTTGTAGTACTGCAAGCAGATAGAACTAATGAAATAAGAAAGAACTTAAAAACTTGAGTTAAATGAGATTGTATTAACATTAATTAGTGAATTGTCTATTAAATTGGAATTAAACATTTAAAATAAAAATTATGAACTTAGATCAATTAGAAGGAAAATTTAAAGAAAATAAAGGAAAGTTGCAGCAAAAATATGCTGAGCATATTTCAGAAGATGATTTACAATACTCAGACGGTAAATTTGAGGAGATGCTCGGTAAGCTTCAAACTAAATTAGGAAAAACCAAAGAAGAGCTTGAAAAAGAAATCAACAATTTTTAAGCTTTAATTATCCAAGAATTAAATAAAAAAGGGCAAGTTTTTAACTTGCCCTTTTTATAACCTTATCAATAAAACTAATCTTCAATAATTTCAATTAGTTCAACATCAAATATAAGTATTGAATTTGGTGGTATAGGGCCAACAGATCTATCTTCGTATGACAATTCAGGAGGGATTATAAATCTTGCTTTTTCACCAGGTTTTAAAAGTTTTAAGCCTTCATCCCAGCCTGGAATAACTTCTCCCACACCAAGCTCTAATTGCAAAGGTTGCTGTCTATCATATGAAGAGTCAAACTTTGTCCCATCTGTAAGATATCCTTCGTAATGAACTTTTAAAATATCATTCTTTTTAGGATGTTTTCCACCTTCAACTTCTTTGTCTAGCCTATATCTTAAGCCACTCTCTGCAACTTCAAAGCCTTGAGAAATTTTGTTAATTAATTTTTCTCTAGCTTTAGCTTCATCTTTGAGTTTTGTTTCATGTCTAACCAAACCCGCTTCAAAAGCCTTAATAGCATCAAAATTTTGAGCTTCTTCTCCTTTCCTGATAATATTAACCTTATTAATAAAAATCTTATCTAAAGGGCGATCAGCTCTATTTGTCTTTACGGCTCCTATAGAATCTACAACTTCGAGTCCATGGATGACTTTCCCAAAAATAGAGTAAAGACCATTCAATCTTGGAGCTGGTTTTAAAGTTATGAAAAATTGACTACCGTTAGTTTTACCAAGATTCTCGTAAGGTATTTTTGTTTCCTCTAAGTCGCTATTAGCCATAGATAAAATTCCTTTTTTATCAAAGGTCAAATCTTCCCTAGTTTCATCTGGAAATTTAAAACCTGGTCCTCCTCTTCCAGTGCCTCGCGGATCTCCTGCTTGAATTACAAAGTCTTTAACTACTCTATGAAAGATTAAACTATCATACAATGGTTTTCCGCTATATCGCTTTTCTGTTAAAGGATGTATCCCTTCTGCTAAAGCCACGAAATTAGCAACAGTCATGGGAACATCTTGTTGATATAATTCTGCTATGAAGTCTCCTTTGGTGGTTTTAAATTCAGCATAAAGTCCATTATCCAGATCAGAATATTCTGAAGAGCAACTGAATAGGAGCAATACAAAAGCTCCTAGCATTAAAGATGATAGTGAATTCATGGTCTAAATTAAGATTTTTAGGGTTCTATTGTTCTACAACTTCTACAAGTTCGACTTCAAATTTTAAGATAGAATTTGCTGGTATAGGACCATTGGCTCTAGCTCCATATGCGAGTTCTGAAGGGATAACCAATTCAGCTTTTTCCCCTGTTTTAAGCAACATAATACCTTCATCCCAACCTGGAATCACTCTTCCTGTTCCTACGGCGAATTCTAAAGGTTGATTTCTATCGTAAGATGAATCAAATTTGGTTCCATCAAGTAAATATCCGGTGTAATGTACTTTTACCATATCACCTGCACTCGGTGCGGTTCCAGCTGGGTTTTCTTTGGTGATGTTATAACGAAGTCCGCTTTCTGTCTCATCAAAGCCTTCACTTGCCTCTTCGAATTTGGCTTGTCTTTCTTTGGCGGCTTCTACTGCAGCAGCTTCAGCTTGCTCTACACCTTCAGTGTAAGCCTGAACTGCATCAAAGTTTTTGGCATTCTTACCCTTTCTTATGATATTTATAGTTTCTATGACTACATCTTCTACAGGTCGATCTCCAGGTTTTTGAGTCTCTACTTTACCAATGCTGTCCACTACAGCATTCCCTTCTACTAACTTTCCAAAGATGCTATGTCTACCATCTAGATGCGGAGTTGGAACCAAAGTGATAAAAAACTGACTGCCGTTGGTGTTTGGTCCAGCGTTTGCCATAGATAATACGCCCTTTTTATGAGTTAATGTGGTATCAATTTCATCAGCAAATTTATATCCAGGGCCACCTTGTCCCGTCCCAGAGGGATCTCCACCTTGTATCATAAAGCCATCTATAATTCTATGAAAAATGATACTGTCATAGAATTTTTGCCCTTTAAACTCTTCATCAACGCCAGGATGTTCTCCTTCAGCTAGGGCAACAAAGTTTCCTACAGTCATAGGAACTTTTTCGTAGTGTAATTCAGTTACAAAATCTCCCTCAGAGGTTTTAAATTCTGCATAGAGACCGTCCCCTAAATCTGGATATTGAGAAGAACAACTATAAATTAATAATGCTGCCAGTGCAATAAGCGATAATTTGAATGTTTTCATTGTTTATAATTTATTTAATTTCAGGTTTAATTTCGTTGAGTGTTACAGTAGACTTCAAAGCGACATGAGTTCCTATCTTATCATTATCTCCATAATAACCGTAAGCTTGATGAGATGGGAAAAGAAAGGTAACAGTTTCTCCTTCTTTCATCAATTTTAATCCTTGTCTTAGCCCTGTGAATATTTCTTCTTTGTCTATTATATACGCCCGCTCTCCAATTTCTTTCCTCGAATAAATGGTGTCGCCCTGAAGAGTAAGCAGATTATAATTGAATTCAACTTCGTCACCAAACTGAGGGGTAATGCTATCGTTGGACTTCGTGTTATAATAGTACCAAAATCCATCGGCTGAGGTAATGTAAGTATTTGCTGAATCTTTTTGAATCATCTCCTTTATGTAAGCTTCTTCTTTCTTTACAATCGCCTTATTTATTTTTAATGACTTATTGGTAAAACTTTTAGATGCTCTACTGATTGGTTTTCTTGGCTCAGGCGATTTACAGCCTGTAAACATGAATAAAGACAATAATACTAGTAAAAGAGGCTTCATGTAAGTCGTTCTTTATATGTGTTCAATGTATTTTCAAATTCTGCTAAAGTTGAGCTCAGATCTAGATCACTTTTTCCACCTGCTGCATTTTTGTGTCCTCCGCCATGATAGTGGGTTCTAGCAAAGGTATTGACATCGAAATCTCCAATGGACCTGAAAGAAATTTTAATAATTTGATCTGCTTTATTTTCGATAAAGATAACGGCAAATTTAATACCTTTCAAAGATAAAGCATAATTAACGAAGCCTTCTGTGTCCCCCTTCTTAAAACCATAAGTGTTTAATTCATCCTGTGATAAGTAGATATAAGCTGTACTTAAATCCTCAATCACTTTCAAATTTTGAAGTGCTCTGCCTAGCAGATTTAATCGGCTTACAGCATTGTTGTCAAAGGTATTTTGATGAATCTGACTATTATCCGCTCCGGCGTCAATAAGGTCTGCAATAATTCTGTGGGTCTTGCTCGTAGTAGACGGAAATCTAAAAGATCCTGTATCGGTCATAATACCAGTGTAAAGACAAGTTGCAATGTCTTCGGAAAGTTTGGCTTCTGGATATTGAGTAACTATATATTCATGGACCAATTCACAAGTAGAGGCAATGCTGGTATCTACAAGCATAAAGTCAGCATAATCTGATGGTTCCTGATGGTGGTCTATCATTACATACCTAGTATCTAGAGTGGCTAGAAAAGCTCCCAAATCTCCAGTTCTATTTAAGCTGTTAAAATCCAGTGTAAAAACAATATCTGAATTTTTAAGCTGCTCTTCACATTTCTCTTGGTCTGAGTCAAAGCACCATACAGAATCTACTGCAGGAAGCCATTTCAAGAATTCTGGAAAAGTATTTGGCATGATTACCTGAGATGTTATTCCTAATGTTTTCAAAAATAAGGAGAGTCCGAGAGTAGACCCTAGGGCGTCGCCATCCGGATTTTTATGACCTAGTATACTTACAATTGAATCGGTACTTAGGTGATGTTTAAGCTCACTAATTGTGTTTTTTCTCATAGGCATCAAATGTACAAATTCTTAATAATGCGGTAACACTGTAATTTCTAGTTTTGTACAAAATAATTAATAATGAAAATTTTTTACACTTCAGTCTTTTTGTTGGTATTGTCCATCATAGCTTGCAAATCAAATTCAGAGAAGGAACAAACTGAAAATTCAAATGAAAATAAACTTCAATCGACCTTTAGAATAGCGCTTGGAAGTTGTAATCGGCAAGATAAGTCACAATCTTACTGGTCGGTTATTCAAAGAGACACTGCAGATGTATTTATTTGGGGTGGAGATAATATCTATGCCGATACTAGAGACATGAGAAAGATGGATAGCATGTATACTGTCCAAAAAACCAACGACTTCTACAGAAATTTTGTAGAAAGTCTTCCTCATCCTGTGTTAGGGGTCTGGGATGATCACGATTATGGTAAAAATGATGCTGGCAAGGAATGGACCTACAAAGAAGAGTCAAAGGCTATGTTTATGGACTTCTTTGAAATGGATTCTAGTCACCAAATAGCTCAAAGAGCAGGAACTTATTATGCTAAAAACTTTTCTGTAGGCGAACACGACATCAAAATTTATATGTTGGATTCGAGGTATTTTAGAGATGGACTTCTGGAGGCCGACAATCCTGAGTTGCGGTACCAGCCTCATACATCCACAGATTCAACGTTGTTAGGAAATCAGCAATGGAAATGGCTGGAAGACGAGATGAAATCTTCTGAAGCAGACTTCAATATTTTTGTAAGTAGCATTCAATTCCTATCTAACCAGCACGGCTTCGAAACTTGGGGTAATTTTCCGCATGAAGTTCTTAAGATACAACAGTTTTTGATCGATAATGATTTAAAGAATATCCTATTTTTAAGTGGAGATCGGCATATTTCTGAATTTTCTCAAAAACCAATTGAAGGCCTGGATTATCCACTTACAGATTTTACCTCTAGTGGACTTACACATGCTTATGCCTCTTTTGACGGTGAACCTAATCCGTATAGGGTTGGAGAGGTGACTGCTGAAACAAGTTATGGTATCGTTGATTTAGATCTGATAAATGAAACTGCTGAGATTAAAATTAAATCTACTAAAGATGGTCGAGTACTTCAGCGTTTGAATTTGAACTTTAGGCCTTAAGCAGCCATTTCAAAGTCTTATAAAATGATTACTTTTGCACTCAAAATAAAATAAATTACGATGGCAGGAACCAAAACATTTACCATGCTTAAGCCAGACGCAGTGTCTAAAGGCTATATTGGTGATATCCTAAAACAAATTACTGGCTCAGGATTTAAAATCGTTGCGCTTAAAATGACGCAAATGACAGAGAACGATGCCAAATCTTTTTACGAAGTTCATAAAGAACGACCATTTTACGGAGAACTCGTAGAATACATGACAAGCGGACCTATCGTTGCAGCTGTTTTAGAAAAAGAAAATGCAGTAGACGACTTTAGAACATTAATTGGAGCGACTAATCCAGAGGAAGCAGCAGAAGGTACGATCCGTAAAAAATTTGCGGCTTCTATTAGTGAAAACGCCATTCATGGTAGCGATAGCGATGAAAATGCTTCTATTGAAAGCTACTTTCATTTTTCAGGAAGGGAGCAGTTTTAATCTGATCTTAGGTAAAAGTAAAAAAGGGCAGTTTCATATGAAACTGCCCTTTTTTATTTTGGAATTTACCCAACTAGAAATATAAAGCAAAACCGATGTTCAATTGGAAAATTCCTTCATCAGAAAAGTCTTCATTTAAAGAGAAATTATACCTTAAACCAGGTTCAATGGAAATACTATCAGTAATAAACCATGCATACCCTCCACCTAGACCAAGCCATAAAGGAGTTTCGCCAATAAAATTCTCTGCACCGTCTCCACTTGCACCAGTTAAATCTAAAGTAATAGGAAATTGATTAGCGAGATAATATTTGGCTCCTAATCTGTAAGAAAAAGCACTGACATTTTCACCTTGATCTGGATTGAATCCTTGATAACCTAGTCCAGCTTTTAAAGCTAAATTTTCGGCTATAAAATAACCACCATCTAAGCCTAGACTATATTCTGTTGATCCATCTGAACTTGCAAAACTAAAACTAGTGGTTCCAATCATTGCATTTCCAGTATTGGCTTCAACTAAAATGGTACCTTTTTCAATGCCATCTTGAGCATTAGCACTGAATAAGCCTAAAACTAATGCAAGCACTAAAATTGTTTTTTTCATAACAATTATGTTTTGTTTTTAAAAATAATAGCCAAATATGAGACATATTTGGCTATTCAACTTCAGTATTATTGCTAAATTGAAGATTTATTTAGCGATATTAATTGCTCGTGTTTCTCTTATCACCGTTACTTTCACTTGTCCTGGATAGGTCATGTCAGTTTGTATCTTTTGTGAAATTTCAAAGGATAAGGCTGAAGCTTTATCATCACTTACCTTTTCGCTTTCTACAATGACTCTTAATTCTCTACCAGCCTGGATAGCATAAGCTTTCTTGACTCCTCCAAACCCAAAAGCAATGTCTTCCAAGTCCTTAAGACGCTTCACATAAGAATCTAACACTTGTCGTCTAGCTCCAGGTCTTGCGCCGCTGATGGCATCACAGACTTGTATAATTGGAGATAAAAGAGAAGTCATTTCTACTTCATCGTGGTGAGCACCAATAGCATTACAAATTTCTGGTTTCTCACCGTACTTTTCTGCCCATTGCATTCCTAAAATGGCGTGTGGCAGCTCGGTTTCAGTTTCGGGCACCTTACCAATATCGTGAAGTAGACCTGCTCGCTTAGCCAGTTTAGGGTTAAGACCTAATTCTGAAGCCATAATGCCACATAATTTAGCGACTTCTCTGGAGTGTTGAAGTAAGTTTTGACCATAAGAAGATCTGTACTTCATCCGACCAACCATTTTGACTAATTCTGGGTGTAAGCCATGAATTCCTAAATCGATGATGGTTCGCTTACCTATGTCAATGATTTCTTCGTCAATAGATTTTCTTGTTTTTTTAACCACTTCTTCAATTCTGGCCGGGTGAATCCTTCCATCGGTTACCAGCTTGTGGAGTGAAAGTCTTGCGACTTCTCGGCGTATAGAATCAAAACAAGACAAAATAATAGCTTCCGGGGTATCATCCACTATGATTTCGACCCCTGTGGCCGCTTCAATAGCTCTGATGTTTCGACCCTCACGACCAATAATTCGACCTTTTACATCGTCGCTTTCAAGATTAAATACAGAGACGCAATTATCAATAGCTTCTTCTGTACCAACACGTTGAATCGTATTAATGACAATTTTTTTAGCTTCTTGCTGTGCAGTAAGTTTCGCCTCTTCTACGGTATCCTGTACCATCTGCATCGCGTCGGCTTTTGCGGTTTCCTTGAGAGATTCCATCAATTGAGTTCTGGCATCATCGGCACTAAGACCACTAACCACTTCGAGTTGCTTTATCTTACGATGAAGTATTTTATCGATTTCCTCCTGTCTTTTCTCTAGGTATTCATTCCTGTGCTTATAATCTTTAAGCTTTTCCTCGAGTTCGTTGTTGAGCTTCTTGTTTTTGGAGAGTTCACTAGAGACCTGAGATTCTTTATCTTTTGTTCGTTTTTCGGCCTCACTTATCTTTTGATCTCTGTTGAGAATGACTTTCTCATGTTCAGATTTTAGCTCGATAAACTTCTCTTTAGCCTGAAGAATTTTATCTTTTTTGATGCTTTCCCCTTCTTTTTCAGCTTCTTTTAGGATTTTTTCAGCCTCTTTTTCAGCATTTTGCAGCGTTCCTTTAGCACTTTTACTATCAATTGACTTTGAAATAATAAAACCGATGATAAGCCCGGCTACAGCTGCTATTATAATAAATGTAATTTCCATAATTGTGTATATATAAAAAAAGCCTGTATTAGCCTAGTTTTGTATAAAACTCCGTGTAAACAGGTTTAGGGATACCCAGCTGATCAAGGATCCGCTGCACCGAAGTGGCGGCTTGCTTTAACAACTGAAACTCACCCTTTTTAATTAGTAAATGTTGAGTTTATCAAAAAGGTACGACTAATACAGGCAGTGTCGATTTATGTAATGAACGTTAGTTTAATTGTTGCTTAAGCATTTCATCGAGTTCTTCAAGTTTTACTTCCACTTGTTTTAATTCAGAAGAGGAAGATAATTGGTTTTGCTCAATTTCTGCAGCAAATTGTAAAGCACTCATGGCTAAAACATCTTGCTTATCTCTTACTGCATAATCCTGCTCAAACTTTTTTATGACACCATTGATTCGCTTAGCAGCCTTTCTGAGGCCTTCTTCTTGTTCCGGTCTTATGGTTAATGGGTAAACACGATCTGCTATTGATAATTTAATCTTGAGTTTACCTTGTTGAGCCATTTTATTCTGCTAATTGAATGATACAGTTATCTATTTCTTTAATTAAACTATTTATTTTTAACTTAGTTTCTTTAGTATGCTCGTTACTGCCTAGCATTGCATTGGCTGTTCTGAGTGTTTTGTTCTCGTGTTGTAATCGTTCTATTTCTGAATGCAATTCAGAAATACTTTCTGATTTTGAACTAAATTGGACCTTTAACTGATGATGTTCATCTTTAAGGCGTCTATAGTCTGAAATTAATTTTTTTAAATTAAGTTCTAAAGATTCAACGCTTGATACCAATTTACTCATCTACAACTTTCGCATTGCTTTCAAGCAAATTTAGTATCTATTAATGAATATGACAACCTAGATAGCATAAAATTCAAAAATCATGATTTAGATTTGTCAAAAATCTGTGAGAATGACTCCGCAACTTATCTTTTACTTCATCTTAGGTATTATCTGTTTCAACTTCCTACTTGAGACTTTCTTGGATTACCTTAACTTTAGTCGGTTCGATACTCAAATCCCTCCAGAAATCGGTCAGCTTTACGATGATGAAGAGTATTATAAATCACAAAATTACAAGAAAGATAAATTTAAGCTTAGACTTTTTCAATCCGCTTTTTCTTTTATCCTGATTGTTCTTTTTTTGAGTTTTGAAGGCTTTGAGAAATTAGATACACTTGCAAAACAAATCTTTGATAGCTCAATAGGTATTTCGCTTGTTTTTTTCGGAATATTATTTTTCGCCAGCGAAATATTGAGTCTTCCATTCAGCTATTATTCCACATTTGTCATAGAGGAGAAGTATGGTTTCAATACCTCAACCAAAGCTCTTTTTTGGATAGACCAACTCAAATCTATGCTACTCACTGTTATAGTTGGAGGAATTGTCTTAGGCTTAATTATCTTATTTTACCAGGTGGTGGGAAGAGATTTTTGGTGGTATACCTGGATATTCATTACAGCAATTAGCATTTTTACTAATATGTTTTATGCAAAGCTTATTGTTCCTATTTTCAATACACAAAGTCCATTAGAAGAAGGAGCGCTTAGAAGTAAGATTGAAGGTTATGCCACACGATTAAATTTTGAACTCAAAAATATTTTTGTGATCGATGGTTCTAAACGAAGTAAAAAAGCCAATGCTTACTTTTCGGGTTTTGGCAAAGAGAAAAGGATAACGCTATTTGATACATTACTTGATGATCTGGAGGATGATGAGATCGTTGCAGTATTAGCCCACGAAGTTGGTCACTATAAAAAGAATCATATTCTAATCAATCTTTTGGTTTCTACCTTATTTTTAGGACTCACCCTTTGGTTGCTTTCACTGTTCGTTAGTGAGCCTATTTTAGCTCAAGCACTTGGAGTCGAGGAAGTATCATTTCATATTGGTTTGGTAGCCTTCAGTTTTTTATATGCTCCAATTTCATTAATAACGGGTCTTGTTACTAATTTCCTATCGCGAAAATTTGAATACCAAGCTGATGATTTTGCTAAAACAACTTTTTCATCTGTTTTTCTTATTGATGCTTTGAAAAAATTATCTAAGAAAAGTCTCAGCAATCTTACGCCACACCCCGCCTATGTTTTTTTTCACTATTCACATCCTCCTTTATCTAAAAGGATTAAAAATTTGGAAAATAATTTGTAATTTCATTTTTATAAGTTTCGATTAGTATGGAGATCACGGATGCTTATTTAGAGCAGGAAAATAAGGAGATTACAAAGGAGTACAAAGAGTTACTACGCATCAGTTACAGGACGTTAAGTAGCAAGGATAAAAAGTTGATTCGTAAAGCTTTTGAAACCGCAGTTGAAGCTCATAAAAACCAGAGAAGAAAGTCTGGGGAGGCCTATATTTTTCATCCTATCGCCGTTGCTAAAATTGTAGCCTACGAGATAGGCTTGGATGCCACTTCCATCGCTTCTGCACTTCTTCATGATGTCGTAGAAGATACCCAGTATTCTCTGTCTGATATCGAACAGATGTTTGGTGAAGTAGTGGCTAGAATTGTCGATGGTTTAACAAAAATTTCCAGTCTTAAGAAAGACGGAGATATCTCCATGCAGGCAGAAAACTTTAGAAAGATGTTGCTCACCTTAAACGACGATATTAGGGTGATCATTATAAAAATTGCAGATCGACTTCATAATATGCAGACCATGGATGCTATGCGTTCAGATAAGCAGGTAAAAATTGCGAGCGAGACACTTTACATTTACGCTCCTTTAGCCCATCGGATAGGACTTTATAATATCAAAACCGAATTGGAAGACCTCAGTTTGAAGTATACGGAGCCTGAGGTGTACAACGACATTTTAGCTAAAATCAAAGAGAGTAAAGAGGAGCAAGATGAATACATAGATGATTTTGCTAAGGTTATTTCGTCTGCATTAAACAAAGAAGATATCGACTTTGAAATAAAAGGGAGGCCTAAGTCTATCTACTCGATTCGAAAGAAAATTTTAAATCAAAATATTTCATTTGAAGAGATCTATGATAAGTTTGCGGTACGTATTATCTATGCTTCCACACCAGAAAACGAAAAGTTTTTGGCCTGGAAGATCTATTTCATCGTCACAGATTATTTTAGGCCAAATCCCACCCGATTAAGAGACTGGATTTCTTCTCCTAAAACCACTGGCTACGAAGCGTTGCACATCACTGTTATGGGACCAAAAGGGCGTTGGGTAGAGGTGCAAATTCGAAGCGAACGCATGAATGAAATTGCAGAGAAAGGCTATGCAGCTCACTATAAATACAAGCACAAAGGAGAAGCACAGGATGAACAGGGCTTAGACTTATGGCTTAATCGTTTGCAGGAAGCTTTGGAAAATAACGAGATGAATGCAGTTGATTTTGTAGAACAATTTAAACTGAATTTATACTCTAAAGAAATTTTTGTTTTCACCCCTCAGGGAGATCTCAAATCTTTACCTAAAGGTGCAACGGTTTTGGATTTTGCTTTTGCTATCCATACCGATATTGGTTACCAGACGCGAGGGGCTAAGGTGAATGGTAAAATAGTCGCCCTGAGTCGAGTTTTAAAAAGTGGTGATCAGGTCGAAATCATAACCTCATCCACAGCAAAACCTACTAAAAACTGGCTGGATTATGCTACCACGGCCAGAGCAAGGACCAAAATTAAATCAGCTCTAAGAGAAAAAAGAAAGTTAATTGCTGAAGAAGGAAAAGAGATTTTAAGAAGAAAATTAAAATCTCAAAAAGTTAGTTTAAGTGAGCGAACGGTCAATGAAATGGTTGTTTTCTTTAAACTAAAGACAAGTTTGGACTTATTTTATAGAGTTGGTATTGGCTCTATCGATAATAAACAGATAAAGGATTATGCTGCCTCGCGAAGTAATGCTCTGGTATCCTTCTTTAAAAATAAAATGAGAAGATCTCCAACAAAGAAAGAGGTTGAAGATGCGGACGACGTTTCAAATAACTACGACCAATTGGTTTTTGGAGATGATGAACAAAAGCTTGATTATAAACTGGCAGCCTGCTGTAACCCTATACCAGGGGATGAAGTGTTTGGATTCACCACTATAAAGGATGGTATTAAAGTTCATAAAAAGAATTGTCCTAATGCTATATCTCTGCAGAGCAACTATGCTTACAGAATTTTAAAAGCCAAGTGGATCGATTCTACTCAGGAAGAGTTTAGTGCTAGCATAAAGCTTACTGGTATTGATGACTTAGGATTAGTAAGTGTCATCACCAATGAAATCTCAAAAAACCTTCATGTTAATATCTTAAGTATTGCTTTTTCAAGTAATGATGGAGTGTTTGAAGGAAAATTGGTAGTTAAAGTAAAAAATAAATCTATATTAATTACGCTGATGGAAAGATTGAAAAAAATCGATGGAATAGATAAGGTTAAGCGTGAATAAAAGCATATTTTTGTAATCATGGTAAATAAAGATAATTTGAAAAATGATTTAGCAGTTGTTAAAAACGTGTTTACTAAGTTCTTAGAAAACAACGGACATAGAAAGACCCCAGAGCGTTACGCAATACTTCAAGAGATCTACGAAAGTGATGATCATTTCGATATAGAATCTCTATACATCAAGATGAAGACCAAAAATTATCGCGTCAGCCGAGCCACACTTTACAACACTATAGATTTATTACTAGATTGTGGTTTGGTAAGAAAACATCAGTTTGGTAAAAATCAAGCTCAGTACGAAAAATCTTATTTTGATAAACAACATGATCACGTCATTCTTACCGATTCAGGAGAGGTAATTGAGTTTTGTGATCCAAGAATTGAATCCATAAAAAAAACCATAGAGGAGGTGTTCGAGATATCTATCGATCGCCATTCTTTATACTTCTACGGAACAAGAAACCAACCAAAGACAGACTAAAACATGGCAGTAGACTTACTACTTGGACTCCAGTGGGGAGATGAAGGCAAAGGAAAAATTGTTGACTATCTCACCCAAAATTACAATATTATTGCGAGATTTCAAGGAGGTCCTAACGCAGGACATACTTTAGAATTTGATGGCATCAAGCACGTTTTGCATACTATCCCCTCAGGTATTTTTCACAAGGAGGCGGTGAATGTCGTAGGAAACGGTGTGGTGATCGACCCAGTGATCTTTCAGAAAGAAATTGAAGCTTTGGCTAAATTTAATTTAGATTTTAAAGATAGTCTTTTGATTTCCAGAAAAGCTCACTTGATCTTGCCTACACACAGGCTTCTGGATGCCGCTTCAGAAACTTCAAAAGGAAAGGCTAAAATCGGCTCTACTTTAAAAGGTATCGGTCCAACTTATATGGATAAGACTGGACGTAACGGCATACGTGTTGGAGATCTTGAATTTGATAATTGGAAAGAAAAATACAGACAGTTAGCCAACAAACATCAGGCATTAATAGAATTCTACAACGTAGATGTTCAATACAACTTAAAGGAACTCGAGCAGGAGTTTTTTGAAGCTGTAGAATCTATAAAGTCTCTCACTTTTATTGATTCTGAGGAGTATCTTCATCAGGCTCAAGTCAACAACCAAACCATATTAGCTGAAGGGGCTCAAGGTTCACTTTTGGACATTGATTTTGGAACTTATCCTTTCGTTACCTCTTCCAATACCACTGCGGCAGGAGCCTGTACTGGGTTAGGAATCGCTCCCAATAAAATTCAAAATGTATTTGGAATTTTTAAAGCTTATACTACGAGAGTTGGAAGCGGTCCTTTTCCAACCGAGCTTTTTGATGAAGACGGAGCCAGAATGGCAAAAGTGGGTAATGAATTTGGTGCCACAACTGGCCGTCCAAGGCGTTGTGGCTGGTTAGATTTAGTCGCTTTAAAATATGCGGTTCAAGTTAATGGAGTCACTGAACTCATGATGATGAAAGGGGATGTGTTAAGTGGCTTTAAAACACTTAAAGTTTGCACTGCTTATAAGTATAAGGGCGATGAAATAAATCATTTACCCTTCAATATTGAGGCTGACAATCTAGAGCCTGTTTATAAGGAATTTAAAGGCTGGAAAGAAGATATCACTAAACATGATAGTTTCGAAGCTTTACCTAAAGAATTGAAAGAATACATAAAGTTTATCGAAGATGAACTCCATGTGCCTATCAAAATTGTCTCTGTAGGCCCAGATCGTAAAGAGACTATTTTAAGATAAGCTGTTTAGTTTATAAATTCAAAAAAGCCATTTCTAAATTCAGAAATGGCTTTTTTAATAAGCTTATAATTTAACATATTAGTGATCGTGTCCTCCGCCTCCTGAAGTAAGAATATCGAAAGCACCTTGGGTTAAATACTGAGCTTCAGTATTTATTTCTGCTGCATTTAAAATGGGTCTTATTCCATTCTGCGGATCTCCCGTTTGAACCTCAACTTTTTCAAATTGGTATCGATCTGCAGATTGAGACTCCAGTTTTAAAAGAAACATCTCATTGTCCACTTCAGAAAATGCAGTTTCGGGTAAGGCCAGATGAGTTTCTGTACTAGAATCAAAATAGGCATTCACGTACATACCAACAGCAAAATCGACATCTTCTCGTTTAGGATGCGCATGAATTCTCAGGCTTCTGTTTTCGGTTACTTCAGCTCCTATGACTTTCACGTAAGCCTTGTAAATCTCCTCCGAAATTTCTGGCACTTGAAAACTTAGCGTGTCTCCCTGATTGACTTTTAGAATGTCTTTTTCAAAGACATCGAGTTCCAGATGTACGTGGTCTAAATCTAAAATTTCCATGATCATATCAGACTGAGCTAGAAATTTACCCTGCGACACATTTAGTTTAGAAATCTTACCATCTATTGGAGAATAGATTGAAATTTCTGAGGTTAACTTTCCTTCTGCTACTGCTTTGGGGTTCAGATTCATCAATTTGAGCTGTTCTTCCATTGCTTTAAATTTTGCCTGAGCCTGAAGAAAATCGTTTTTAGTCGACTGAAATACCTTTTGTGAGATCACCTGATCCTCAAACAAATTTCTTTTACGCTCAAATTCCGACATTAGAAATTCATAATTACTTAGGCTCTCCACGTACATTTGCTGAATCTTTAAATAATCGGGATGCTTCAACCTGACCAAGAGGTCACCCTTTTGGACTTCATCTCCAACCAATAAATGCGTTTGGGAAACATAACCATCAAAGTATGAGCTAACTGTTGATCTGTTTTCTGGAGGAACATCTACCATGCCCGTGACCTGAAACTGTTCAGAAAAGCTTGCTTCTTCAAGTCCTCCGAGCTTAAGCCCGGATTTTTCAAACTGCTCTTTGGTGATCTCAATAATTAAGTCATCGTGTACTTCTGCATCTTTGGTTGTAGATTCACTCTTACCACAGGATAAGAAGATCACACTAACAAGGAAGAGGCTAATATGTTTATATCGTTTCATAAGTTTAGTTTAATAGAAAATAATTTAAGTCGATAATAGTTTGGTTATACTCTCTGAGTTTTGTGAGATAATCCAGCTGAATTCTTTGGGCTTGTTCAAGAGTTTGCACATACCTGAAAAAGTCAATTTCACCCGCTTTATAGCTCAGTTGAGCTGTTTTTAAAAGCTCATCTGCCATTTTCAGTTGATTCTCCTGATAGGTGTTTAAAGCTTTTTGTTGAACAGTAAGGCGATTGACTAATTGAGACTGTTCCTGCTTTAAGCTGATTTTTGCATCTTCCAGAGCCGCTTCTTTTGCTCTTTCATTAATGTTTGCAGATTTAATCTTAGAACGGTCTCCAAAAAACAACAGTGGTATATTCAGTCCAATTTGGTAGCCATTAAAATTTTGATCTATAGCCGAATTACTTCTTAAAAAGTAACTTGCTGAAATTCCTGGTAAAAGCTCATTTTTAGCTAAAGAGGAATTGCGTTTGGCAAGTTGTTGATCTAGCACCATCGCCGATAAGCTCAAGTTTTCTGCTGCACTTACAGGTTTGTTCAATTCTAATTGATAAAGGTTTTTTCCTCTTAAAATTAGACTGTCTTCGCTTTGAAGCAGAGCTTTCATAGCTAGTAAACTATTGGTCAATTCCTGTTGAAGTTGATCCTGCTCAATTTTGATCTGATTGGCTTTTGATTCAGCTGTAATCTTTTCTAAATAATTAGACTCTCCTTCTTCAAATTTACGTTGAGCCATGCGCGAAAAATCACTGTAAATCCTAAAGATACTATCATAAATTGATAACTTGGAAGTTGCCTCCAGGTAATTCTGGTAACTGATCTGCAAAGTCTTGATCTTCCTCAGTTCAATAATGCTGTACTGAGTGTTTGCCAGTTCAGTTTTAACTTTATTTAATTTGAGTCTACTTCCATATACAGTTGGGAAATCGAACTGTTGGATCACTCCCCATTGATAAAGTGGCTGATTAGCAATAGGATCCAACTCAGCCTGATCATAGTTTTGGTACACCTGGGTTTTATTAAACGTGAAGGCTTCACCTTCCGCTGCTTCAATGCTTTCAGTTTGCAGCTGAGCTGATTTCAGCTGTTTATTGTTGTCTAACATTTGCTGTTTTAGACTTTCAAACTCTTGATCTTGCCCCTGAGCAGAGAAACCAACACCACAACACAGGATCAAGAATATACTGAGTTTAGGGTTTAATTTTTTGTCAATTTTTCTGTTTTTCAAACTATAAAGCACCGGTAAAATAATTAAGGTTAATAGAGTAGAAGTGATGAGGCCTCCAATGACGACAGTAGCTAACGGACGTTGAACTTCAGCTCCCGCTCCTGTAGAAATAGCCATCGGTAAAAATCCAAGCGCTGTAGAGCTGGCCGTAAGTAGAACAGCGCGAAGCCTGTCCTGCGTAGCATCGATGATATGCTGGAAACTAAGCTTATTGTTATGTGTTTCTCGTATGTCTTTGAAATACTCAACTAAGATGATTCCATTAAGCACAGCAATTCCAAATAAGGCGATAAATCCTACACCAGCAGAAATACTAAAGGGCATATCTCTCAACCACAATAGGAAAACGCCACCAACTGCAGAAAAGGGAATGGCAGTGAAGATGAGTAAGGCATCTTTATGCGTTCTTAAAGCAAAAAACAACATGATATAGATCAAAACTAAAGCAATAGGTACTGCGATTTTTAATCGGGCCTTTGCGCTTTCCAAATTCTCAAATTGACCGCCATAAGTCATGGTATAGCCCACAGGTAAATCAAGATTATCTTCCAAGATATCCTGAATATCCGTCACGACAGATTCTAGATCTCGATTGCGGACATTTACTCCTACAACTATTCGACGCTTCGATTGGTCTCTGGAAATTTTTGCCGGACCTTTGGCAAAGCTTATGTCTGCTACTTCAGCTAATGGTATTTTCCCTGCATTTGGGGTGTCAATTCTCAAATTTCTCAGATCATTGATGTTTTGTCGTTGAGATTCCTGAAGTCTTACTACCAGATCAAAGCGTTTTTCTCCCTCAAAAACAACACCTGTAGATTTTCCGGCAAATCCAGCGGTAATCACCTCATTTATACTTTTAATATCTAGTCCGTATCGGGCAATTTTTTCTCTTCGATAATTCACCAGCATTTGAGGCAAACCCACTATTTTTTCAACAGTAATATCGGCTGCGCCTTCAACACTTTCAATCATTTCTCTAATTTGATTCCCTTTTCGGGCTAAAATGTCCAGATCTTCTCCAAATACTTTGATTGCTATATCCGATCTTACTCCAGTAGTCAATTCATTGAAACGCATCTCTATAGGTTGAGTAAATTCTAAATCCATACCCGGAAATACAGCTAAGGCTTCACTAAATTGTTCTGCCAAATCTTCTTTGGAAGTTCCAGGTGTCCATTCAGATTTTGGTTTTAACCTTACGATCAAATCGGAGTCCTGCATAGACATCGGATCGGTAGGAACTTCTGCAGCACCTATTCTAGAGACTACCTGACTCACTTCTGGAAATTCCAATAATATCTTTTCAATAGCTGTAGTCCGCTCAATTGTACTCTTTAAAGACTTACCCGTTTTTAAGACGGGCTGTATTACGAAATCACCCTCATCTAGGGTGGGTACAAATTCACCACCCATTTTAAAAAATGTAAATACTCCAAGAGCAAGTAAGAGTATGGCTGAAGTAATTACTGCTTTGGTATGACGTAAAGCCCATTTAATGGAAGGTAAATAAACCTGTTTTGCTCCATTCATCAGTTTGGTGGAAATGTTGGACGTCGAGTCAGGTTTTGGTTTTAAAATAAGACTACAGGCCACTGGGACCCAGGTGAAGCAGAGAATCATAGCACCAATAAGCGCAAAGCTAAAGGTGAGCGCCATAGGTCGGAACATTTTACCCTCAACACCACTAAGAGATAAGATTGGTATAAAGACGATTAAGATTATTAACTGTCCAAAGATGGCAGAGTTCAGCATTTTAGAAGCCCCATTTAAAGTGATTTGATTCTTCAATTTACTGATTTCTGTAGATGACTTTTTAGAAAATTCATTGGAGCGTTGCCATAACTTAAAGGCAACAAATTCTACGATGATGACAGCACCGTCGATAATAATTCCAAAGTCCAAAGCTCCCAGACTCATGAGGTTAGCATCAATTCCAAACACGTACATCAAGCTAATAGCGCACAAAAAACTGAGAGGGATAATTGAAGCAATAATCAGCCCGGATCGCCAGTCGCCAATTAATAAAATAACAATTAAACTCACCACTAAAAATCCAAGTAGTAAATTTTCCGCAATGGTTGATGTCGTGCGTTGAATCAGTTCAGAACGGTCCAGAAAGCCATTGATGTAAACCCCTTCCGGTAAGCTTTTCTCTATTTCTGAGATTCGATCTTTGACGGCATTAATTACTTTTTTGGAGTCTGCATCTTTAAGCATCATGACCTGACCAAGTACCTTTTCACCTTCGCCGTTTCCTGTAATAGCACCAAATCGCCTGGCATAACCATAACCCACTTCTGCAACATCTTTGATATATACAGGCTGATTGCCACGCATCGATACACTGATGTTTTCGATCTCTTCTAAACTTTTGAGGAGACCTTCGCCTCTTATAAAGTAAGCTTCCTCATTTTTTTCAATGTAACTCCCCCCTGCGATAGAATTATTGTTTTCCAGGGCCTTGAAAACTTCAGAAACACTAATATCATTAGCTTGTAGGCGCTTGGAGTTGATGCTCACTTCATATTCTTTTAAATAGCCTCCCCAGGTATTGATCTCGACTACCCCTGGAATTCCAGACAATTGTCGTCTCACGATCCAATCCTGGATGGTTCTGAGTTCAGTAGCATCATATTCATCTTCATAGCCTGGTTGAGTTTCCAGTGTATATTGAAAGATTTCTCCTAGCCCGGTAGTGATTGGCCCCATTTGAGGAGTACCAAAATCTGATGGAATTTTTTCTGCCGCTGATTTTAATTTTTCAGCAATAAGCTGTCGAGGCAAATAGGTGCCTAAATCATCTTCAAAAACAATGGTCACCACCGAAAGGCCAAATTTTGATACTGAGCGGATTTCTTTGACGCCAGGAAGATTCACCATTTCCAGTTCAACGGGATAGGTGATGAATTGTTCTACATCAGTTGTGGACAGGTTGCGCGAAGTGGTTATAACCTGGACCTGATTATTGGTGATATCTGGAACAGCACCAATAGGGATTTGAGTTAAGGCATATAGCCCAAAACCGACTATGCCAGAAACCAGCAAGATGATAAAGAATTTAGATTTAAGACTAAACTCTATGAGTTTGGATAACATGTATTATTAAATTGAAAATGAAACAATGGATTCTGTTTAAATCAGAACGCCATGTTTCGGAGGATGCAGGATCTCAGTTATCCTTAAAAGACCAAATTTTGAATGGTAACTGAAATTATGTTGAACAACGTCTACTACAGTACCAATTTTAAATTGTAAAATCTCGGGGGTTTCAAAAAAGAATGTGTGTGAGCATAACTGATTTTCATGAAAAGGCAGCTGGTCGTGTTCCTGATGCTTATCTTCATGAGCTTCTCTCTGTCCGCCATAATGAAGATCCAAAAATTCTAAAAAATTAGTGTCGTGCTCAACTTTATGATGATCATAATGATCAACTAAAATGATGAGACCTACAGAGTTGGAGGGATTTATTCCAAAAGATTGTAAGTTAATCAAAGCAATTAAAATATATATCAACCAATTCTTCATCATTACAAATGTAAAGTATTTTCAAAACATCAACTAAGGCTTACCTAAGATACTGAAATGACTTTTTAAATTTCAATTAAAGTTAAGCGATAAGGATTCATTTCTCACCTCAGCTTTCTTAGATATGAATTTTTAATATTAACATATCCTTTTAGTTGGTTATTGCAAATTGCAGATTCAATTTGTTTAATTTCGGCATTATTTTTAATATAAATCATAAATAGTTATGACAAATTCAAATATTTCTTCAATTGACTCTCTGCTTCATCAAACCACATATCTTGATAATGGTCAATTGGTAGAGTGGAAAGGTCAAATGGATGATGTGTATTCTACTATTTCCTCTACCGAAACTTATCAACCTACTCACTTAGGTACAGTACCGCACATGGATGAGCCTACTGCTCTAAAAGTTTTAGATTCTGCTGTTAGGGCTTATGATCAGGGACAAGGGAGCTGGCCTACCATGAAGGTGAAAGACAGAATTGAATGCATGAGTTCTTTCGTAGAAATTATGAAGACCAAGCGTTCTGAAGTGGTCAAATTACTGATGTGGGAAATAGGCAAAACTCTAGCTGACTCTGAAAAAGAATTTGACAGAACGGTCGAATATATTTATGATACCATTGAAGATTATAAGCAATTGGATAGAGATTGTTCGAAATTTGAAAAAGTGGGTGGTATCAATGCCCATATTAGAAGAGGGCCTTTAGGAGTCGTTTTATGTTTAGGACCTTATAATTACCCCTTAAACGAAACTTTTGCTTTGCTTATCCCAGCTTTAATCATGGGGAACACCGCAGTATTTAAACCTGCAAAACATGGAGTATTACTATTATCTCCCTTGTTGGAAGCTTTTCAACAAAGTTTTCCTGATGGTGTGATTAATGTTATCTACGGCAGAGGGAGAGAAGTGGCTGCGCCAATTATGAAAACTGGTAAAATAGATGTGTTGGCCTTAATCGGTAACTCCAAATCTGCCATTGCACTCCAGGACCAACATCCTTATAAAAACAGATTGCGTTTGATTCTTGGACTCGAGGCCAAAAATCCAGCTATTGTATTACCAAGTGCAGACCTAGACTTAGCTATAGAAGAATGTATAAACGGCACATTATCCTATAACGGACAGCGTTGTACAGCTTTAAAAATTGTCTATGTTCATGAGGATATCAAAGAGGAATTCAACAAACGTTTCTCTAAACGTGTAGATGAGCTTAAATTTGGTCAACCCTGGGAGGATGGAGTAAAGTTAACACCTTTGCCAGAACCAGGTAAGCCAGCCTACATCCAGGAACTGATCGATGATGCCAAAGAGAAAGGAGCGAAAATCTTAAATGAAAAAGGAGGGAAGACGACCGAGAATTATATTTATCCCGCTGTGTTATATCCTGTCACAGAATCTATGCGGGTGTATCAGGAAGAGCAATTTGGACCGGTTATCCCAGTCAAATCATTCAATGATATTCAGGATTTACTCAATGAAATTTCAAAATCGAATTATGGTCAGCAAGTGAGCTTGTTTGGAGACAATGTTGAAGCTTTAGCTCCCCTAATTGACGTACTGGCCAATTTAGTATGCCGTGTCAATTTAAACAGTTCCTGCCAGCGAGGACCAGATGTACTTCCGTTCACTGGTAGAAAAGACTCCGCAGTGGGTACTTTAAGTGTACATGATGCTTTGCGTTCTTTTTCCATCAGAACCTTCGTGGCTTCTAAAGACAATCCGAAGAATAATAATATTATACGCGACCTATTGAAAAGTAATAAATCCAATTTCGTAAACACGGATTACTTGTTATAAACATTAGTTAGCATATTTAAATCTTAAAGCAGCGATTATTCGCTGCTTTTGTTTTCAGAAAAGCGTAATTTTGTTTTCTAAATTTTCAATTTGAAGTACGCCTTAATTATACTTTGTTTTTTAGCTTTTAATACTGCTGTCCAGGCTCAAAAGGGTAAGAAAATTGATTACACCTCAGATAGAACCCGGGTAGATCAAGAAAAATATCCTGATGCTTTTATTTTATCCAAAGTACAAAATCAGGTTTATTTTCTGCATAAAGGAATAGAAGTTTGGTGCGATCGTGCTATTTTTTATCAAACAGATGATTTTTTTAAAGCCTTTGGTAATGTGAGAATGAAACAAGGTGATACGGTAAATATGACCAGTAAGTATGCAGAATACAACGGGAATACTCAATTTGCCTTTGCCAGTGAAGATGTAGTCTTGACGACACCAAGCAACAAACTTACCACGGATTCTTTATTTTTTAATAGAGTAAAACAGGAAGCATTCTACAGATCTGGAGGGAAAGTTCAAGATTCTGCCTCAACCATAACAAGTCTTAAAGGCAGGTATTTTATGAATCAGGATAAATTTTCATTCAGAACAAATGTAAAAGTAAGAAATCCTGAATACGACATCGATACCGAGTACCTGGATTTTTATTCTGAAAAAGGCCATGCTTATTTATATGGCCCATCAACTATCACCAGTGAAACCAGTGTGGTGTATTGTGAACGTGGCTTCTATGATACAAGGCAGGATAATGGGTTTTTTGTGAAAAATTCTACTGTCAATTATGAGAATAGAAAGCTAGAAGGCGATAGTATTTATTTTGACAGGCCTACAGGCTTTGCTTCAGCGACCAATAACATCAAAGTCACCGATACTGTGAATCAATCCATAATCACAGGGCATTACGCTGAGGTCTTTAGAATGAAAGACTCCCTTTTCATTACCAAAAACCCTCTAGCAGCCACTAAGCAGGAAAATGATTCTGTTTATATCGCCAGTGATACTTTAATGGTGACAGGAGAAGTGGACAATCGAAATATTAAGGCTTTTTATGATGCCAGAATTTTTAAATCTGATTTAAGCGGTAAAGCAGATTCCATACATAGCAATGAAAAAACCGGCCTCACTAAAATGTTAGGTGAACCTATTTTATGGTCTGGAGAAAGCCAGATTACGGGAGATACCATTCATTTATTGAGCAATACAGAAACCGAAAAGCTAGATTCTTTAAAGGTGTTTTACAATGCTTACATGATTCAGAAAGATTCTATTGAAGGCTATAATCAAATTAAAGGCAAAGAACTCTACGGCCTTTTTGAAAATAACGAAATCTATGAAGTGGATGTGATTAAGAATACAGAGTCTCTTTTCTACATAAGAGATGATGTTGGTGATCTTGTAGGCATTAATAAATCTCTATCGGCAAAGATTAAAATGTTGCTTGAAAATCAAGAAATTATAGATGTTTATTACTATAACGAGGTCGATTCCAAAACACACCCTAGTTCTCAATTCCCTGAAAATGAAAAAGAACTTAAAAATTTCAACTGGAGGGGAGAAGAGCGGCTAGTATCAAAATCAGACCTGTTTAAAAATAGAGACTCTATTGAGCTTCCAAAAATTCAAGGGATAGAAGATCCAAAAATTTACGATGACTTTTTTGATGGGATGGGTGAACTGAACTCAAATTCTACACTAAAAGCCAAGAGCTTGAATTCATCGCAGGATGAAAATCCAGAACCATAGAAAGCTGCTCCAAAACTTAAAACAATAAAGTCCCAGGATGAATAAAGATTTTTTAGAATATCAAGCACAAACTACTCCCGATCCTTTAGGTATGGAAGTAAGTCATGCTGAAGGATCGTTTATTTATACTACCGATGGCAAGAAATATTTAGACTTCGTAGCAGGTGTATCTGCCTGCGGTCTTGGGCATAGGCATCCTGTCGTGGTTAAAGCCATCAAAGAACAACTGGACAAATACATGCATGTGATGGTGTATGGAGAATATATCCAGTCTCCGGCTGTAGAATTTACTAAATTATTAGCTAAACACTTGCCAGAGCCACTTTCTCAAACCTATATGGTTAACAGTGGTACAGAAGCTATTGATGGTGCTATGAAGCTGGCCAGAAGAGCTACTGGAAGAAGTCAAATTATTGCGGCGAGACATTGTTATCATGGTAATTCTTACGGGGCACTGAGTTTGATGGACTACGAAGAGCGTATTGCTCCATTTAGGCCACTTGTTGGAGCTATTACTCATATCCAATTCAATGTAGAAACCTGCCTTGATGTCATTACCCCAAATACAGCTGCTGTCATTTTAGAAACTATACAAGGTGGTGCAGGCTTTATTTTGCCAGAAAATGATTATTTGATAAAGGTGAAGCGAAGATGCGAAGACGTTGGAGCCTTATTGATCCTTGATGAAATTCAGCCAGGCTTCGGGAGAACAGGTAAACTGTTTGGATTTGAACACTTTGATATTATTCCTGATATACTTGTGATTGGTAAAGCCATGGCCTCCGGATTACCCGTAGGAGCCTTCACCGCTTCAAAAGAATTGATGAGCCTACTAAGCGATAAACCTAAGTTAGGGCATATTACCACTTTTGGGGGTAGTCCTGTGATAGCAGCTGCATGTAAAGCAACTTTAGACGTATTAACGACATCAGATTTAATTTCTGATGTTCAGTATAAAGAAAAGCTGTTTCGGCAGTTATTACAGCATCAGCTAATAACTGAAGTTAGGGGTAAAGGACTTATGCTGGCACCAATTTTCAAAACTGAAGATATTGCAAATCATGTTGTGCTTACAGCTAAAGATCAAGGATTGATTTTATTCTGGCTTTTGTATGAAAAAAAGGCTATTCGCATATCACCACCCTTAACTATTTCAATGGAGGAAATCAAAAAAGGCTGTGGCATTATAATTGATATACTCGATTCATACAAAGCATCCGTAAGTCGTGAATAACTTGTGGATAACAATTTCAAAAATCTCATTCTATATTGAAAAAAGTCGTTTATCTTAACCTAAAATTAATTCATTTTATATGCAATTAGGATCCTCTCACCACGAAGACTTTGATTTTCCAATAGAGAAATTTGAGCTGATGTTGAAAACCAACGAAGTCTTATTTTTTGATGCAGCTGAATTTGAGAATATAATTGGACACTATATTGATAGTGGACGATTAGCCTTAGCTAAAAAGGCCTTGAAATTGGCTTTAGATCAACATCCAAAATCGGTGAATCTGCTACTTATGAAAGCTGAACTCTATACTTTCGAAGATAAGTTTGAGAAAGCTATGGATTTGCTGGAGGACCTAAAATCATTAGAACCTAACAACGAAGAGGTTTATATTCTAATGGCTAATATTTACTCCAAACAGGATCTTCACCTGCAATCTATTGCTATCTTGAAGCAGGCATTGAAAATTGCTGATGACCTTATAGAAATTCATAGCATTATGGGTATGGAATATCTATTTCTGGAAGATTTTGAGAATGCAAAAGAAAGCTACATAAAGTGTTTGGAGAACGATGAAAACGATTACACTGCATTATATAATATTATTTATTGCTTTGATTTTTTGAATCAAAACGAAGCAGCTGTTCAATTTTTAAAGGGCTTTTTAGACAAACAGCCTTACTGTGAAGTGGCCTGGCATCAGCTTGGTAAGCTCTATTTTGAAGCTAAAGATTATGAGAAGGCCTTAGAAGCTTTCGAATATGCGATTATTTCTGATGAGTATTTTATTGGAGCTTATCTGGAAAAAGGTAAAGTCTTGGAACGACTCAAGAAATATGCTGAAGCTATTGAGTGTTACACGCTAACGCTTCAAATCGATGACCCTACTGCGTTTGCCTATTTACGAATAGGTAAATGTTTTCTTAAGCTAAATCAGCCAGAAAAAGCTTTAAAGCATTACAAAAAAGCACTTCATGAAGATCCATTACTGGATAAGGTTTGGCTTGCCCTTTCAGACTATCACGTTAAGATTAAAGATTATAAAAAGGCATTGTATTATATTAACAAGGCTATCAATATTGACGAAGAAAATGTGCTATACTGGAAGCATTTTGCTATTATAAATCTAGAGCTGGATAACATAAAAGATTCAGCTTTTGGATTCAAGAAAAGTTTAGAATTAGGAAATTACGAATTGGAAACCTGGATCACTAGGACTGATATTTTAATCGAGCTACAACACTACGAAGATGCAATCCAAACCTTAAATCATGCTGAGGTATTTTTTACAAATACTGCAGAGTTAGAATATAGGTATGCTGGGATTTACTTTCAGTTAGGAGAAATAGAAAAGTCAAAGCTGCATTTCGATAAAGCTTATGCGCTAGATTCCAATTATAGATACATCATGCGAGATTTGTTTCCAGATTTTAATTTGTAATAGTCACTTTCAATTAAATATGATGAGCTTTGGAGAAATGACAAGGTCTTTAAAGTTAAAGTGATCTGCAATAAATCTTAAAGTTTTTGGGGAACAGAAGAAGACATGCGTTGGGTCATCCTTATACCACCAGTCCTTAAACTCTTCTTCTGATATCCCATCTTGAAGTAGACTTGTTTTACAGTAAAGCTTGCCGGAGTCTTTCAAAAGTGATTTTAATAATGAAAATTCTTTACGAGGATAAAAGAAATGTTCCATGACCTCACAACAGATGATAAAGTCGTATTTAACCTCTAAAAGATGCAAATCGGGGTGAAAAATTGGGTCATAAAGGGCAATCTGTTTATAGCCATTATTTTTTAAGACTGCAGAAGCTACAGGACCTGTACCACAACCATAATCTAAGCCACTAGCAAACTTTGGAAATTGGAGTTGTACTGCATTGGTGATAGGCTCCACAAATTTTTGATACCTTGAATCCTCTACATCATTATTATGTTTTAAATACCTTGCTTTTTCGGTTTGAAGATCCACATAATTTTTGTTAGATAAGAATACAGCGTTACAGACTTTACACCTAAAGTAGGTTCTGTTAACATTCGATATAAAGCAAAAATAATCCGCTGCGTTGTTACACAGCGGACAATTTTGTTGTTCTTCGAATGACATAGGTTGCATTAAAGTTCTTTTATCTTTTTTAATTTGGTTTTCCACATTTCTAAATCTTCTTTAAGCTTGTCCATGTTTTTATATACGTCATTAACTAAAGGATTGTCTCGATCGGCATCTGAAAAAAACTGAAGGTTATTTTCCAATTGCTGAAGCTCAGCTTTGGTCTCATCAATTTTCTTTCTTAAAAAGGTTTGCTCCTTGTAGATGCGATGCGAATCATCTGCTTCTTCCAAATTTTGAAGTCGGTTTTGATATTTCATCAACTCTGCATCAGTTTTGCTGATATCGATTTGCTTAAAAATTTGATCTAAAGCTCTATTGAATTTATTTTCTACGTAGCGTTTATTGGCAGGTACTGTTCCAATTTCATTCCATTTACCGATGTACGATTTGACCAGTGCTATTGTGCTTTCATCGTTTTCTAGCTTTTCGTCTTTTAATTTTTGAATCAGCTCTCGTTTTTGATTGAAAGCTTTCATCTCTTCGTTATTCTCATTGTTTTTATTAGCATGGAATCTATCGAAATAATGATTGCAAGCCGCTTTGAATTCCTTCCATACCTTATCCGAATCTTTTCTAGGGACATGTCCAATTTTTTTCCAGTCGCTTTGAATTTTCTTCATCAAAGGAGTAGCGGTTTTGAAGTCTTCACTATCCTTATGTTCCTGAGCTATTTTAATGAGCTCTTTCTTTTTTTCGAGGTTCTCGTACTGTTCTGCCTTTAAAGCTTTATAAAAGTCATTTTTATTCTTATTGAAAGCCTTGGTCACTTTCCTGAACGTATTCCAGGTTTCATCCTGTTTTTGTTTTGGCACACTACCCGCTCTAAAGAACAAATCTCTAAGCTTATTCACATTTTTAATACGCTCTTGAGCGTCTTTATGTTGAGTAATTTGGGTTTCTGTAAGTTTTTTTATCTGTTCTATGATGTCCAGTTTCACTTTTAGATTTTCTTCCCTCTTCTGGTCTAAAACTTCAAAATGTGCCTGGCGTTTATCATGGATTTTCTTGGTAGCTTTACTGAATTTATCCCAAATTTCATCTCTAAATTCTTTAGCAACAGGGCCTAATTCTTCCTTCCACATTTTATGCAATAGTTGTAACTCACGAAATGCTCTGTTAACATCTTCTTCTTGAGACAATTCTTCAGCACGGTTGATGATTTTTAGCTTTTGATCTAGATTGTGTTTGAAGTCCATGTCTCTAAACTCCCTGTCCAGATGTAAAAAATCATAGAAACGCTCAATATGATGGTGATAATTATTCCACACGGTGTTATAGTCATTTCTTGGTACAGGTCCGGCATTCTTCCATCGTTCTTGAAGTTCCTTAAACTGATTGAAACTAGTATTCATACTTTCCCCAGACCCAATCATATTTTTCAATTCTTCTATAATACCTAGTCTGGTTTTTAGATTTGCATTCAGGTTCTTTTTTAGCTGAGCGTAATATTGATCCCTTTTTTCTCTGTAATTAAAATAGATAGTATTAAAATTCTTTTTTACAGGGGAAGAGTAATGAAAGTCGATAATATTCCCTCCGTCTGCAATAAACTCTTCTTTCTTTTCCTCAATAATGTCATTGAATTTTTTATCAAATTCTATCTTGATATTATTGACATGGTCTTTAATGGATTGAACCTTTTCTTTTTTGACTAGGCTCTCAAGCTCTATCACGAGCTCGTCAAGAGACATAGCGTGATAATCTTTCATCTCTATATCATGCCTCCTGGCAACATCCTGGTCTTCACCATCTTCAGCATTGGCATCTTCTACATCTTGATCTTTTTTATCTTCAGTATCAGTATCAGTATCAGTCTCTGCTTCTGTGTCATCTTGCTCATCTTCATCGTTAGCAGTACCTAAGACTTCACCTTCATCATCTTTAGCTTTTCCTTCATTACTAGGCTCAACCTCATTTTTCCTCACCACATCATTACTGGTGTGGTTTTCCTCTTCTTTCTTTTCCTGAGAGTCATCTGAATTATGATCATTCTGAGAAGAAGTTAAACTAGCGGAGTCTTGATTTGATTCTGAGCTATTTTCCTCGTTAATATCCTTTGGATCTTTGTGTTCTGACATTTCTTTCAATGTTAAGGTTCGTAAATTCGTTGAAATATAACAACTCCCTAACTACCTCACAAAAAATTATTCAATTTCCTAAGTATACCCGAATAAAAGCGTTAACTCAACTTTAACTGCAGCCAATTAAACTCAATTGATATTAGTAGGTCAAAGTGATGAACTAAAAAAATATACGACGTGTTTAAAAAGATATTGATTTTGCTTGTGTTGGTTCCAGTTTTTGGATTTACTCAGCAGTACGAATTAACAGGGAAAGTAGTAGATGCAAGTCAGGATTTTCCTCTGGAATATGCCTCAATAGCAGCCAAAAGTATAGAAGATGGCAGTGTTGTAAACGGGGGAGTCACCAATAGAGAAGGGGTTTTCTCCATAAAACTTGCTCCTGGGACTTATAATCTCGAAATAGAATACATATCTTTTGAAGTCAAAAAATTCAGCAATTTCACCATAGATAAAGATACAAATTTAGGTACGATAAGACTTGGCGCCAAAGCTGGAGAACTCGATGAAGTTACCGTTGTTGCTGAAACTACTGAGGTTGAGGTCAGACTTGATAAAAAGATTTATAATGTAGGAAAAGATTTAACTACCGCAGGCGGAACTGTAAGTGATGCTCTAGGCAATGTCCCCTCGGTAACTGTCGATATCGACGGAGCCATCAGTCTGCGGGGGAATGAAAATGTACGAATTTTGATTAACGGGAAACCCTCTTCCATTGCAGGTTTTGGAGATCAGGAAGTATTCCAACAATTGCCAGCAGAAGCTATCGAATCTGTAGAGGTGATAACCAGCCCCTCGGCCAGATACGATGCCGAAGGGACGGCAGGTATTATCAATATCATTTTAAAACGAGAAAAAACTCTGGGCGTCAATGGTTCTTTTAGAGGAACTCTAGGAGATCCTAAAAATACCGGAGCCTTCGCCGATTTGAATTTAAGAACCGAAAACTTTAATATTTTTACCAGTCTAGGTTATACTGATCGAACCCGACCTGGTAATGCTTTTTCAGATGTTGAATATTTAAATCCTACTGATAAATTTAGGAGAGTTATTGAAGATCGAGAGTATGATAGAAATGGTCAAAACTATAACCTCAATGCTGGGGTAGAATATTTTATTGATGATATGTCTTCTGTAACTGCTAGCTTCTTTGGACGTTTAGGTGATGATCGAGATGTGACTTCTAATGCGAATGATAGATTTGTTTTAGATTCCACAAATACAGTAGTTTTTGATAGTAACACTTTGAGAATTGAAGATGAACTTGAAGAAGATGAGCGCTTTCAATACGCATTAAATTATGAAAAGCGATTTGATAAAGAAAACAGAGACCATAAGCTAACCGCAGATTTACAGTATTCTAAAAGCGATGAAACAAAAACAGCTATTATCAATGAAGACCAATTAACACCAGTAGATTCGGTAGTTGCTTTTCAAGATGTACTAGAAACTGAGTTTGAAGAAAGTTTTTTAATTCAAGCGGATTATGTTCGACCAATGGGTGATGCTCAATTTGAAGCAGGTTTCAGAGGAGACTATTCAGATCAAAGTCAAAGATTTTTGGTTGAAAGTTTAAACACAATCGATGGAACTATAGGGCCAGATGCAGACATATCTAGTGATTTTGATTTCCAACAAAATATAACAGCAGTTTATGCACAATATGGTGATAAAATAGGAGAATTTTCTTACCTGTTAGGGTTAAGGTATGAGCAAACTCAGCTTATAGGCACCACCACACCATTATTTCCAGATGACGTTTCATCTCCAGAATTTTTAGATGTTCTTGATTTTGATAAAAATTTTGGTGGTTTTTTCCCCACAGTAAATATAGTTTACGAATTGGGTGAAGATGAAAATATTACATTGGGTTACAATAGAAGAATCAATAGACCCAGAAGTTGGTTCCTTAATCCATTTCCTTCTCAATCCAGTAGGGTGAATGTATTTCAGGGGAATCCAGATCTAGATCCATCATTTGCTAGTGCATTTGATCTAGGTTATTTAAAACGCTGGGAAAAGCTGACGTTAACCAGTTCTGTTTATTATCAAAGAGAAACGGATGCTTTTGAAAGAATCCAAAGAAACTCAGGAAGATTTACAGAAGGTGATAGCATCCAAATTAACGAAAATATACCTATCAACTTGGCTACAGAAGAACGATATGGAGGAGAAGTTGGTGTGCTTTATAATCCTGCCAAGTGGCTGAGAACCAATTTAAGTTTCAATTATTTTAGGTTTGAAAGCGAAGGTGAATTTGAAGGAGAAGAGTATGGCGCCACCAATGAAAGTTTTTTCGGTAGATTCAGTTCGAATATCATTTTACCATGGAAAATTCAATGGCAGACCAATGCTTTTTACAGAGGGCCAAGAGAGAATGCTCAAACAAAAACCGATCCTATTGCATCTGTAGATATGGGATTTAGTAAAGATTTTTTAAAAGATGACAACTTAACGCTGTCCTTAAATGTAAGAGATCTATTTAATTCAAGAAGAAGAGATCAATTTACTGTTGCTCCCACGTTTATTGAAGACAGTTCATTTCAATGGAGAGTTAGACAGGTGACGGCAACTTTGGTTTATAGATTTAATCAGCAAAAACGAGATCAACGACGTGGAGGTGATGAAGATTATGATGAGGGAGACTTTGGGGGATCTTGATTTATTCATATTAAACAAAAAAGCAGAATCCTAAGATTCTGCTTTTTTTATATCGATAAAACTAATTTATTATTAGTCGTCTTTCTTCTTTTTACTTTCTTTTATTTCCTTTAAACGTTCAATCAAAGAACCTCCTATCCAGTATGGAATAATCGCCGTGAGAAAAATCAATAACCAAAAGCCTATGGTTAAAATGGTTAAAAAAAGTAAGAACCCTAAATATTGATCAAATTCGAACATCAGAATAAATTTTGTTTATGCAAAGATAAATAAAGAATGAAATACATTCTATAAATCCGTAAAATAATTCTTTAGAAATTCAACTCATAACAAGAATAAAGCATATAATTCTTAAATTTGGGAAACTAAAATTTACGACATGTCTTATAGAATAGAAAAAGATACCATAGGAGACGTTAAAGTCCCTTCAGATAAACTTTGGGCGGCTCAAACTGAACGATCCAGAAATAATTTTAAAATTGGCCCACAGGGTTCAATGCCTTTGGAAATCATACATGGCTTTGCTTACCTGAAGAAAGCGGCAGCCTATACCAACGCAGAATTAGGGGTGTTGGAAGAAGAAAAGCGTGACTTAATTGCTCAGGTATGTGATGAAATACTGGAAGGTAAGCACGACGATCAATTTCCGTTAGTGATCTGGCAAACCGGCTCAGGTACACAGAGTAATATGAACGTCAATGAAGTTATTTCAAATCGGGTTCATCAATTGCAGGGGCATGAATTAGGTAAAGGTGAAAAGTTTGTAGCACCTAACGACGATGTCAATAAATCCCAATCTTCTAACGATACCTTTCCTACGGGAATGCATATCGCGATATATAAAAAAATAGTAGAAGTGACCATTCCAGGTGTTGAACAATTAAGAGACCAACTACAACATAAAGCAGACGCTTTTAAAGAAGTTGTCAAAATTGGTCGAACTCACTTTATGGATGCCACACCTTTAACTCTGGGTCAGGAATTTGGGGGTTATGTGTCTCAACTCAATCACGGTTTAAAAGCCTTAGAAAACACACTACCTCATCTTCAGGAACTGGCCTTAGGAGGTACTGCAGTAGGAACCGGGCTTAACACGCCTAAAGGCTATGCCGATAAAGTGGCTCAATACATTGCAGAATTTACAAAACTCCCCTTTGTGTCTGCAGAAAATAAATTTGAGGCACTAGCCGCTCATGACGCCTTAGTAGAAACGCATGGAGCTCTAAAACAATTGGCGGTCTCTCTCAATAAAATAGGTAACGATATCCGGATGTTGTCTTCCGGACCAAGAAGTGGTATAGGTGAAATCACTATACCTGCCAATGAGCCTGGTTCTTCCATAATGCCAGGGAAGGTGAACCCCACCCAGTGTGAAGCCTTAACTATGGTTTGTGCTCAGGTCATGGGAAATGATGTGGCTGTTGGAGTAGGAGGTATGCAGGGTCAATTTGAACTGAACGTCTTTAAACCAGTGATGGCAGCCAACCTGTTGCAATCAGCACAGTTGATTGGTGATGCCTGCGTATCTTTTGATGAAAATTGTGCAGCTGGTATCGAACCTAATCAAGAACGAATTGATGAGCTCTTAAGAAATTCATTGATGCTAGTTACTGCTTTGAATACAAAAATAGGCTATTATAAGGCAGCAGAAATAGCAAATACTGCTCACAAAAACGGTACAACCTTGAGAGAAGAAGCTGTTAATCTAGGCTATACTACCGAAGAAGAATTCGATAAGTGGGTAAGACCGGAGGATATGACTAACTCTTAATTGAAAGACCAAGAATTTGTAAAAAGTGGATTGGAGTATTTCAATCCACTTTTTTTATTTGGAATAGCCGTCAAGAATGGCTTTTGCAGAAAATCCCTCGAATTGACCATAGCGGTGAATACAAACATTTACAGGTAAAGGTTTTAGTACACCTTCCAAACCTTCATAATAATGAGTATCTTTTTTAAGTGTTACAGTTTCATCAGGTTGATTCGCTGGAGTATGGCTCTCAGGAATAATTAACAGAAAACTCAACTCTTTATAGGTTTCAAGCCAAGTTTCGAGAATATGGTCTACTTTAGTCATAATCTCAGTCGTAAATGGAGGGTCTAGGCACCAGTGCCCTGGATTCTCAGGCATTTCTAGGTTGAAAAAACTACCTCCGCTGCCAAAGATTTTATCGGTATCTTTAAATAAACTGTAGAATTGAGCTTGGGGTTTCCCTAAAACTCTCGCGTTAAACGGTGAAGCAAAGCCTTCATTTCGAATCCCCCAGTCATAAAACATATCGTAAACCCTTTGAGGAGGTCCTATGTGCCTGGTTTCTGCATAGATAGATGCATATCGCAATGCAGATCTTAAAATCGCATTAAAGGCTTCAGTCTTATCTGATTTTTTTTGAACAAAATGAAAAGCTTTGTCTATATATTGGTTGCGATGTAGTTTAAATTCTCCAATGCCAAAAGAAGTGGCGTCTATTTGACCCTCATCAGGAATGTCAATCGTTCTGTAATAAGACTTGGCAGCCTCTTCTATCATCTTTAGAATTTCTTGCGCTTCAGAGTCACTCAACTCTATAGAAGAATACGTAAATCCATTTTTAACTGCCTCTAAATCGACCTTAAGAAATAAATCCTGACCGTTGCACTTTTCACTAGGTTGCAAGTTCATCAATGTATTTTCTAAACCAGCCTTGATTTGAGATGGATTCCCTTTAGCGGATAATTTCTGGGATACATTTTTCAAAATCTCTTGACTTAATTTCCAATTTTGATATTCCTGTTTGACTTCTGAATTTATTTTTATGATATTCATGCTTTGGGTTTAAATGCTAAACTTTTAACTCCTAAAAAATCGGATATAATCTAAAGTATGTTTTTAATCTTTTCAGGAGGTCGACCTATTACCGCTTTATCATTGTTAATAACAATAGGTCTTTCAATCAGCTTTGGAAATTGATGAAGGGCCTCAATGATCTCTTCATCAGATAGCGATTTACCTTTGAATTGATCTTTCCAAACTTTCTCCTGAGTTCTCACCAGCTCTGCTGGTGATATGTCGAGCTTAGTTATTAAAGATTGAAGCTCGTTTTTTGTTGGTATATCATCAAGGTATTTTTTGATTTCAAAATCCTGACCTGACTCCTCTAAAATAGCCAAACCTTCTCTGGATTTTTTGCAACGTGGATTGTGGTATATTTCAATCATAAACTATCGGTTTCTTTTTTCTGTCCGCTACTCATTAAATAAGTTTTTAAGAAGGAGTCGATATGCCCATTCATCACATCATCTACATTACCGCTTTCATGGCCTGTTCTCACATCCTTTACTAGTTTGTAAGGATGCATTACGTAATTTCTGATTTGCGATCCCCATTCTATACTTTTCTTTTCCGATTCAATTTCAGACCGGGCAGCTTGTTGTTTTTGGAGTTCGATCTCATACAGCTGAGATTTTAGCATTTTCATCGCCTTTTCCCTGTTTTCCAATTGGGATCTGGTTTCCGAATTATGGATGACGATACCACTAGGATGGTGGGTTAAAATGGCTTTGGTTTCTACTTTGTTTACATTTTGGCCGCCGGCGCCTCCAGACCTTGCAAAGTCCCAACTAATTTCAGACGGGTTGATGTCTATTTCAATCGTATCGTCGACCAAAGGATAAACGTATACGGAAGCAAAAGAAGTATGTCGTTTGGCATTGCTGTCAAATGGAGAGATTCTCACCAAGCGATGCACCCCATTTTCTCCTTTGAGCCAGCCAAAGGCATAATCCCCTTCAATTTCTAAAGTGACTGTTTTAATACCTGCGACATCTCCAGATTGGTGGTTGAGTTCTCTTATTTTAAAGCCTTTGCGTTCTGCCCACATTACGTACATTCTCATCAGCATTTCTGCCCAGTCACAGCTTTCGGTACCACCTGCACCAGCGGTGATTTGAAGAATGGCCGTTAAAGGATCACTTTCCTCAGACAGCATATTTTTAAATTCGAGATCTTCAATGAGGTCAAGAGCTTCAGTGTATTTGGTCTGCAACTCTTCTTCGGAGACATCGCCCTCTTCGTAAAATTCATAGAGAACGCTTAGATCTTCTACTCGTTGTTTGGCTTCGTCGAAGCTTTTGATCCATTGCTTCTCATTGTTAATAGTCTGCATTAGTTTTTGGGCTTCTTGCGGCTTATCCCAAAAATCTGGTGCAAAGGTTTTTTCTTCTTCGTTGGAAACTTTTACGCGCTTAGCATCTAAGTCAAAGATACTGGTTTAAGGAAGTGATGCGTTCGTTGATGGTCTTTATTGAATCTGAATTGATCATGGTCGTATTTTTGTCAAATTTAAAAATTATAACTATCGCCATCAATCTTATTATGTTTATTTTCGAATAAAAAGTATAGAAATGAAAATTGATTTACGCAGTGATACCGTAACTAAGCCAACTAAAGACATGCTGGAGTATATGATGAATGCTGAAGTTGGTGATGATGTGTACAAAGAAGATACCTCTGTGAATCAGCTAGAAAGCTATTTAGCAGATCTATTTGGTATGGATGCTGCTCTATATTTCCCTACCGGATCGATGTCCAATCAGGCAGCAATCAAGCTACATACACAGCCCGGAGAACAATTGATTTGTGACAAATGGGCTCATGTTTATAATTATGAAGGGGGAGGTGCATCCTTCAATAGTGGTGTGTCCTGTAAACTGGTAGACGGAGATAAAGGGAAAATCACGGCTCAGCTGGTAGAAGAAGCCATTAATCCGCCAGATTTTTACCATAGTCCGCTTACTTCATTAGTATGTTTGGAAAATACAACCAACAAAGGGGGTGGTGCCTGTTATGATTTAGAAACCATCCGTTCTATAAGAGCGGTCTGTGATAAACATGGATTAGGTCTTCATTTGGATGGCGCAAGATTATATAATGCTATTGTAGCTCATAACCACGATCCAAAAGACTTTGGTAAAGAGTTTGATACCATCTCCTTGTGTCTGTCCAAAGGACTTGGAGCACCCATGGGCACTGTTTTGATGGGCAATCATGATCTTATGAAAGGAGCAATGCGTGTGAGAAAAGTTTTGGGTGGAGGCATGCGTCAAGTAGGCTACATGGCTGCCGGAGCTTATTATGCTTTACATCACCATGTGGATAGGATTAAAATCGACCATGAGCGAGCTAAAGACATTGAAAAGACTTTAAATGAGCACCCACTCATCAAAGCAGTCGATCACGTGGAAACCAACATTGTGATTTTTTATTTACAACCCCACCTGGATGAAATTAAATTTATGCGAGATTTGGAAGAAAAAGGAATTCGAATTAGTAATATGGGGAATGGAAAGATGCGATTGGTCACACATCTCGATTATACCGAAGATCAGCATAATTTCTTTCTGGAGACTTTGAAGTCTTTATAAAGGAAAAAAGCTGACTCGATTAAGGGTCAGCTTTTTTAAAATATCAAAATACTTTTTTCTAATTATTCTTATTATAATCTGCTAGAAACTTTTCTAATCCGCTGTCGGTTAAAGGGTGTTTTAATAATCCTTCGATTGAAGATAATGGACCGGTCATTACATCTGCTCCAATTTTTGCACAATCGATCACATGCATGGTATGCCTTACGGAAGCAGCTAAGATTTGAGTCTCGAACATATAATTATCATACACCAATCTAATTTCTTCAATTAAGTTCAGTCCATCTGTAGAAATATCATCCAGCCTACCGATGAATGGCGACACATAAGTAGCCCCTGCTTTAGCAGCTAGAAGGGCCTGACCAACGGAAAATACAAGCGTACAGTTAGTTCTAATTCCTTTTTCAGAAAAATATTTGATGGCTTTTACTCCTTCTTTAATCATAGGGACTTTCACAACAATTTGGTCATGAAGCTCTGCTAATGCTTCTCCTTCTTTCACTATACCTTCAAAATCTGTAGATATGACTTCAGCACTTACGTCTCCATCCACAATCTCGCAGATTTTAATGTAGTGATTCTTGATATTCTCCTCGCCAGTAATGCCTTCTTTAGCCATTAAGGATGGATTAGTAGTTACGCCGTCCAAGATGCCAAGATCCTGAGCTTCTTTAATTTGGTCGATATTAGCTGTGTCGATAAAAAATTTCATAGGTATTTGTTTTTATTACAAATTTACAGTTTATAGTGTTTCAGGAGCAATCTTTCAAAAACTTTATCAGGTAAGATGTGTTTTAAGAATACGGAGATCTTTTGCGTAAAATCTCCAACTTTATAATGAATTTTAGGATTTGAGTTTTGCATGATCGCGAATACACTTTTAGCCATCAAGTTAGGGTCCTTGCCTTCATCTACATGTTCATCCATCAGTTTAAGACTTTCTTCGTAGACTTCTTTATAAGGCGAATGGTCTTGAATAGGGGCATGGTATCGGCCTGCAGCAATATTGGTGGCAAAATCACCTGGCGCCACGTTGGTCATTTTTATTCCAAAGGCTTTTAGTTCCATTCGGTAGGCTTCAGTAGAAAGCTCTAATGCTCCTTTAGAAGCTGAATAGAATCCTCGAAATGGTAAGCCCATGTAGCCAGCAATAGAGGTGATATTGATGATGAATCCTGATTTTTGAGTTCGCATGTAAGGCAACACAGCGTTAATAACTCGTAATGGTCCAAAGTAATTGGTTTCAAACACCTTTTTTTGCTCGTCTTCTGGTATTTCTTCCATCGGGCCTGTAATGCCTGCGCCTGCATTGTTGATTAAGAAATCGATTCTACCTTCTATTTCTATAAGCTGGTTAACGGCAGAATTTACACTTTCAGTCTTAGTGACGTCTAAGGTGAGAAAATGAATTCCATTTAGTCTTTCATGCTTGGGATTCCTGGAGGTTCCGTATACTTTATAGTTCTGTGTAGCTAAATATTCCCCAATAGACTTTCCAATGCCTGAGGAGGCTCCAGTAATCAAAACGACTTGCTGCATGAATAATTCAATTTGCGCAAATATCTAACTAATCGGTAGAAGAAAAAAATGGAAGAAAATATTGGGAATAAAAAAAGGCAAGCGACCTACATCACACCGCTACGACCATCTACCCTTGCTGCGTTCCCGCCCTGGGGGATTCGACAGGAGCTGGTTGTGTAGGACTTGCCGACTGCAAATATACAATCTTATTTAAAGTCAACAAGCTCTTTTTTGATCAAATTACCTATTTTTACTTTCAATTTGAATTATAAATTTATGAGATTTTTCAACCCTTTGGTAGTCATATTTTTAAGTTTAATTTTAATATCCTGTGACGAAGATCTCACCAAGGATTTTAAAATTTCACTGGATAAAAAGTCGACATCCTTTACCAACTCCGAAAGTATTTCAGGAAAGATTAAGGCCTTAAAAGATCACGAGGTAACTTCAGTTGAAATTGAATTCCAGGACCAGGTCATTGCCTTAAGTGATGTGGGAGAAGCTTTCAATATTGATTTATCAACATCCAAATTAGGTTATCATATAGTGCAGGTAAAACTTAAGGTTAATAGCGAACTGGTAAAGCTTTCTAAAAAAGTAAAGCTTCTAAATGATGAGGCTCCAGAACTGTATACTTACGAGATCGTTAACACGTATCCACACGATATTTTAGCTTACACACAAGGACTTGAATTTCATCAGGACACCCTTTACGAAAGTACAGGGCAACGCGGAGAATCTACGTTGAGAAAAGTCGATTACCAAACTGGAGAAATATTCAATAAAGTTAAGTTGGATGATTTTTATTTCGGTGAAGGTTTAACTATTCTAAAGGATAAAATTTACCAATTAACCTGGCAATCTCAGGAAGGTTTAATTTACGACCTTAACACTTTTGATTTAGAAGGTAAATTTGCTTATTCTGAAAGCAAAGAAGGCTGGGGATTATGCAATGATGGAATGCAGCTTTATAAAAGCGATGGAACAGATAAAATTTGGATTCTAAATGCTGAATCTCTTGAAGAGAAAAGTTTTATTCAACCAACTACCCACAAAACCGTTTTAAATCAAATGAATGAGTTGGAATGGGTTGAAGGTAAAATTTACGCTAATACTTATCAAAAAGATGGCGTGGTGATCATCAACCCCAAAACAGGAGCTGTGGATGGAGTAGTGGACTTTAGAGGATTAAGGGATCAAGTAAAGCAACATTCGAGACTGGATGTTTTAAACGGTATTGCCTATCATAAAGAAACTAAGCGCTTGTTTGTAACCGGTAAAAACTGGGATAAATTATTTGAAGTCAAACTGACAAAAAAATAAAAAATTTTAAAATTCGTTTCGAACTAATAACATTTTATGAAACAGTTTCTTTTACTCTTATCTCTTATCAGCCTGATAAGCTTCTCTTCCTGTCGGGATGACTTTGAATCCGAACTTAGCTTTGGTGAACTAGAATTTTCTCAAGATACAGTTTATCTGGATACAGTATTTACCAATATCGGTTCAAGCACCTACAGTTTTAAAGTCTATAACCGCAGCGATAGGGATATAATCATTCCAAGGGTAGAATTGAATGCGGGTGAAAGTTCAAACTTTAGATTGAATGTGGATGGTATCGCAGGAAAATCGATTTCAGACGTTAATATTTTAGCAAAAGACAGCATTTTTGTCTTTGTAGAAGTCACAGCAGACATTGATGAGCTTTCTCAAAATGACTTATCGTTTTTGTACACCGACCAAATCAATTTTGATGCTGGGGATAATCTACAGAAGGTGGAGTTGGTGACTTTGGTTCAGGATGCAAATTTTTTATTCCCAGAACGCTTTGAAGACGGTTCTACCGAGACCTTAAGTTTAGGTTTGAACGAAGATGGAGAGGAGATCCAAATCGATGGATTTATTTTAGACCCAGAGCACTTAACGTTTACCAACGAAAAACCCTACGTCATCTATGGTTTTGCAGGAGTTCCATCTGGTGAAACCTTGTCTATAGAAGCTGGAGCCAGAGTGCATTTTCACGATAATAGCGGCATTATAGCAGCAAGTGGCGCTTCGGTTCAAGCTATAGGTGGCTTAAGCAGTGATCCTGAGCTTCTGGAAAATGAAATTATTTTTGAAGGCGACAGGCTCGAACCTGGTTTTGCTGAGGTTCCAGGCCAGTGGGCAGCCATATGGTTAACTGAAGGAAGCACTAATCATATATTTAATCATGTAACGATTAAAAACTCTACAGTTGGTATTTTGATGGATTCCAATGATGGAAGTGGTCAACCCACTTTGACTCTTAGAAACACTCAAATTTATAATTCAGCTAATGTGGGCTTACTAGCTAGAACTGGTTTTGTAGAGGGAGAAAACTTGGTGATAAATAATAGTGGTCAAGCATCGCTGAATTTATCTCTGGGGGGACGTTATAATTTTAAGCACTCTACCTTTGCTAATTACTGGGACAATGGTTTTAGACAATTTCCGGCGGTTCTGATTGAAAACAATCTAGAGTCCGGCGAAACTCTTTTTGTGGCCGATCTACTTGAGGCTAATTTCAGTAATTGTATCATTTATGGAAATGAAAATATTGAATTGCTATTCAATAGAGTAGAGGAAGCTGCTTTTAACTACAAATTCGATAATTGTTTGATCCGATTCAATGATTTTAATAATCGATTTGTGGATGATGAGCTATATGATTTTGAAGACCCTGTTATTTTTGAAAATATAGTTCTCAATGAAATGCCTCAATTTCTAAATCCAGACTCAAATCAACTTATTATCAGAAATGACTCCCCAGCTAATGCAATAGGCAATCCAACTACAGCTGGCCAGGTACCTTCAGATATTTTGGGTGTCAATCGGACTCAAAATCCAGACCTCGGTGCCTATCAAAGCATTCAATTTGAAGACTAAAAAAATCGCTCTTTTCAGAGCGATTTAATATTCATTCAAATAGTTCAATTACTATTTAGTATTTTACAATTTCAGCAAATAATGGTTTTTGACTCATCATCGTATGAACTTGTTCTTTTATAGCTTCAAGGCGAGATGAATCTTCAAAATTCATAATCACTTCGTCTATCAGATTGACAATTTGTTTCATTTCATCGGGCTGTAGACCTCTGGTGGTTATGGCTGGAGTTCCAATTCTAATGCCTGAGGTGACAAAAGGAGAACGATCATCAAAAGGAACCATATTCTTATTGACGGTGATTCCGGCAACCCCTAAAGCTTCTTCAGCTTGTTTGCCCGTAATGTTTTTATTTCTCAAGTCGATAAGCATCATGTGATTATCGGTACCGCCAGAAATGATTTTATAATCCTTCTCTATAAATGCGTTAGCCATAGCTGAAGCATTATCAATGACTAATTTTTGATAATCTACAAAGTCTTGAGTTAAAGCTTCTCCAAAGGCTACTGCTTTTGCCGCGATGATGTGTTCTAAAGGACCGCCTTGATTGCCAGGAAATACCGAACTATCCAACATGCTTGACATTTTCTTCAACTTTCCGTTCTTCAATTTCTCACCAAAAGGATTTTCGAAATCTTTACCCATCAAAATGATTCCTCCACGAGGACCTCGAATGGTTTTATGGGTCGTTGAGGTAACGATATGACAGTGATCGACTGGACTTTGTAATAAACCAGCAGCAATAAGACCAGCAGGGTGAGCCATATCTGCCAGTAAAATGGCACCAACTTCATCTGCTATTTCTCGAAAGGTCTTGTAATCAATTTCTCTGGAATACGCAGAGGCACCAGCAATAATCATTTTGGGTTGCTCTTTATGAGCCACTTTTCTTACCATGTCATAATCGATCAATCCTGTTTTTTCATCTACTCCGTAGAAAACAGGATCGTATAGTTTACCAGAAAAATTAACTGGAGAACCATGGGTGAGATGTCCACCATGAGATAGATCAAATCCTAGAATTTTATCACCTGGCTTCAGACAGATTGAAAAAACAGCTGTGTTGGCCTGAGATCCAGAATGAGGCTGTACATTGGCATACTCAGCTCCAAAAAGCTGCTTTAAGCGTTCTCTGGCGAGATCTTCAATTTTATCAACAACCTCACAGCCTCCATAATATCGCTTTCCAGGATAACCTTCAGCGTATTTGTTTGTCAATACTGAACCTGCTGCGTCCATCACATCCTGACTAGCGAAATTCTCACTAGCAATTAATTCTAAGCCGTTTAGCTGACGGTTTTTTTCTTCTAGAATCAAGTCTGAAATAGCCTTATCTTTCATCGAGATAGTTTAAAGTTAAATATGTTTCAAATTTAATTATTTAGAATGGTTAATACACTTAATATAATATATTTGAAGGAAGTTTTAAGATTAATTTGAAATCACAAAACCTAATTCTATGTCCTTAAAAGCTAATGATCCTTCAAGAAAAACATGGTTGGATCTTCCAGATAATACCGATTTTCCTATCCAAAACATCCCTTTTGGAGTTTTTCTTACCCGAGATGATATCATTACCATAGGGACTCGAATAGGAGATTATGCAATAGACCTAGGCGCTCTTCACCAGCTTGGCTATTTTAAAGATATTCCCTTAACAGATGATATCTTTCTTCAAGATACGCTTAATGATTTTATTGCAGATGGGAGGAAAACATGGAGAGCGGTGAGGAATAGGGTTGCTGAATTATTTGATGCGACCAACGACGAATTAAAGTCTAACGCAAAAGACAGGGAAACCATATTATTTACCTTGGACGAGATCGAAATGCAGATGCCTGTTCAGGTAGGAGATTATACAGATTTTTATTCGAGTAAAGAACATGCGACCAATGTTGGTAAAATGTTTCGTGATCCAGAAAACGCGTTATTGCCTAACTGGCTGCATGCGCCCATTGGTTACCATGGTAGAAGCTCTTCTATTGTACCCAGTGGTATACCTATTCATCGTCCACAAGGTCAAAAGTTACCTAAAGGATCTGATGAACCTATTTTTGGACCTACACGTCATCTCGATTTTGAATTGGAAACGGCTTTTATCACCACAGCCAGTAATCACTTGGGCGAACCTATACCCGCTGCAGAAGCAGAAGAGTATATTTTCGGTATGGTTCTTTTTAACGACTGGAGTGCCAGAGACCTCCAGAAATGGGAGTATCAGCCTCTTGGACCATTTTTAGGTAAGAATTTTGGTTGCTCAATTTCACCCTGGATCGTCACTCTAGATGCTCTAGAGCCCTTTAGAGTAGAAGGACCGGCGCCAGTGAAAAAATTATTACCATACCTGGAAACTCAAGGTAAAAAGAGCTTTGATATTAGCTTAACAGTGTCTATCACTCCAGATCGAGGAGAAGAAACTGTCATTACCAAGTCCAATTTTAAGTATATGTATTGGAATATGAGTCAACAATTGGCTCACCACACCGTCAATGGCTGCCCTGTGAACAGTGGTGACCTTATGGCTAGTGGTACCATTTCAGGACCAACCCCAGAATCCTACGGCTCTATGCTAGAGTTATCCTGGAACGGTTCCAAGCCTGTCAAATTGAAAGACGGTCAGGAGCGTAGATTTATTGAAGATAATGATACGGTAACCATGAGAGGGTATTGCCAGAATTATGAAGTAAGAATAGGATTTGGAGAAGTTTCTACTAAAATTTTACCAGTTTTTAAAACCTAGATTAAGTCGCTAGAAACTTAGATTGTTCATCAGGGTTTGGCATCGGACAGGTTTCCGTTTTTCCAAACCACTGATAACGATGTTTAGCTACAAAATCATAAACCAAATTTCTAAGCCCTTCAGGTAAGTATAAGAATATGCTTAATACGGGATAGAGTTTAGATAAATCTTTACAAATTTCAAGGGCTGCAGTAGATTTAATGTAATAGGCATTTCCAGGATCTATTAAAACGATAGAATCAATAGTTGAAGTGTCAATACCACGTTCTTTAGTCAATTCTCTACCCAAATCACTTTCCAGTGATGCAAATCGAAAGGTATCTTTTTTATCTCTTTTGATGATAAATCTGACTGATGCGTTACAGAAATTGCAAACGCCATCGAACAGAACTATTTTTTTTCCTTCTGGTAAATTCATTTTTTGGCTCTTTTTACCAACTCTAATTGATCTTCAGCAACGCTCGTTGTAAACATACCGTAATTTACAACAACTTTTCCTTTTTCAAACTTATCGATGGTACCTACAGCTCGTCCGTCAAAAAGTCTCACAGAATCTCCTTCGTATAATTTTGGTCGTTCTGGAGTTTTCGAATGTTCTTCGTCTCTCTTGGATTTTTCTTTTTTCTTTTTTGTTCTTATTTTTTCTACTTTCTTCTGCGCTTCTTCCTTTATCTTTTTTTCTTTTTCACGCTGAATCTTTTCTTCTTTCCGCGTTTGCTTGATTCGTTTCGAATTTTCACGTTCAATAACTTTTAAAACATTGGAGTAAAGTTGCTTTTTGTTTTTATTGTTAAAGTATTGCAAGCCTATCTTATCGATTTTTTCACCTATTCCAATCATCCGTTGGTGGCTATCGTACAACTCCTGATAATTTTCAAGCTTTTGCTGAATCTTAGAATTAATTTCATCTAGCTTCTCTTGCTCTTTTTGAGTTTCATCGGTCTTAGACTTTAATTCAGAATTGGTTTTAGCAAGTTTGGAGCGTTCCATCTGAAGCTTGGCAATGCTTTTGTCAAATCTGATTTTACCTCGCTCTACCTTTTTCTTTGCTCGGTTAATCAAGCTATAAGGGATTCCGTTTTTTTGAGCAACTTCAAAGGTAAATGAACTTCCAGCTTCTCCAAGTTTTAATTCAAACAAGGGCTCCATCGTATAACTATCAAAAGCCATATTCGCATTAACGATTTCAGAATTCTCATTAGCCATCATTTTAAGATTGGCATAATGTGTCGTGATGATACCGTAGGCTTTATTTTCATGGAAGACTTCCAGAAACGTCTCTGCTAATGCACCCCCAAGTTCAGGGTCAGTTCCTGTTCCAAACTCATCGATGAGAAATAAGGTTTTGTCATCGCAGGCCTTCAAAAACTTCCGCATATTTTTAAGGCGGTAACTATAGGTACTTAGGTGATTTTCTATACTTTGATTATCGCCAATATCGGTTAAGATTTTATCAAAAAAACATATTCTGGAATATTCATGTACAGGAACCAGCATGCCAGATTGAAGCATGATCTGAACCAAACCTATCGTTTTTAAAGTAATACTTTTACCCCCAGCATTTGGTCCTGAAATCACTATAATTTGTTGTTTTTCATTTAAGGTGATATCTTGAGCGTATGTCTTTTTTCCTATTTTATTATGATTGATGAGTAATAAGGGATGAAAAGCATCTTTTAAATAGATTTCCTTTTCAGTGGTGATTTTAGGGAGAAGACCTTCGTACAACTCTGCGTATTTTACTTTGGCAGATACCAGATCAACTTCACTTAAATAATTTTGATATTGTTGTAAAAGCTCAATATAAGGCCTTAGAAAATCAGTGAGTGCTTTTAAAATTCTATTAACCTCCTCTTTTTCTTCATACTCAGCTTCATTCAGTTCTCGCTCACTTTGTTGAGTTTCTTCTGGCTGAATGTAAACAATATTTCCAGACTTAGAACTACCCAACATTGATCCCTTCACCTTTCGCTTATGCATTGCTGTAACAGCTAATACTCTTACGTTATCTACAACAGATTCCCTAATGTCATCTAGATAGCCATAACTACTGTATTTTGAAAGTGCCTTGGAAAAACTAGAATTTATTTTCCCTTTAGCTATGTTTATGGTTTTTCGTATCCTGAAGAGTTCCGGAGTTGCATCATTTTTGATTTCCCCAAATTTATCGATGATTCTTCGAATCTCATCTACAATTGAGGTGGTATATTCTATAGGTTGGGTGGACCTGAAAAGGTTGGGGTATAGCTCTTTATATTTTTCAAAAAATTTAATGTGTATATTAGTAGTATCAGATAAGTTGAGAATTTTTCTGAAACCATTCAGTTCCATGACAGACCCTTCAATATTTAATATCTTGATCGCTTCATCTACGCTTTCGAATCCGTGATTTGGTATTGGTTTTTCTTGTAAGGCGGAAGATTTGTATTCCTCAGTTTGATGAAGATGAAAATAAATAGATTTATAACTCTTATATGGCTTCAGGTGAAGAGCTTTATGTTTACCCTTTTCAGTGATGCAATATTCGCTCAATTGTGAGCAAATTGTAGGAAATTCTAAATCTATTAAGGCTTTTTCGCTTATGTTTATCATACTAAAATTCTACATTCGTAGTTTCACAAAAATACGCATAATTAATGGAGGTTCAGATTGAAGCAAATTGGAAAAGTATCTTAAAAGATGAGTTCGAAAAGCCTTATTTCAGTGATTTGATACAATTTGTGAAGTCTGAGTACAAATCCTATCAATGTTATCCTAAGGGATCTGATATTTTTAAAGCATTTGATTATTGTCCTTTTGATGACACAAAGGTGGTGATACTAGGCCAGGATCCGTACCACGGGCCTGGACAGGCTCACGGTCTTTGTTTTTCTGTCCCTAAAGGTATACCAATTCCCCCCTCATTAATTAATATTTATAGAGAGTTGAAAACTGACGTTGATTTGGAAATACCAGACCACGGAAATCTCGAATCCTGGGCTAGGCAAGGCGTTTTATTGCTTAATGCCACCCTAACGGTTAGGGCTCATGAAGCCGGGAGTCACCAAAACAAAGGCTGGGAACTGTTTACAGATGAAGTGATCAAAAAACTATCTCAGGAAAAAGTAGGCTTGATTTTTTTACTTTGGGGTGGCTATGCTAAAAAGAAATCAAAACTTATCAATGCTTCAAAACACTATATCCTAACCTCTGGACATCCATCGCCACTAAGTGCTAATAGAGGGTATTGGTTTGGAAATAAGCATTTTAGTAAAACCAATGCGTTATTAGATCAGCAAAATAAGAGTAAAATAACCTGGTAATTTATTTATCTGCAAATACTGTATGAGACTCAGTTTTGCGCTCTGAAAATAGTTTAGGGGTATTGACCTTCAGCTTCTTTTTCTTAGCTTTTTTTAATTGTGAATCTCCACAATCACAGCTTAATTTTAAAAGCAAGAAATTAATCAATAATAAAGAAACTATAATGATAAGAATAATCATATTAAATTTTGGTTTTTAGAATGAAAGTTATTCTTTTACAAGAAGATGTAAATAGTGTTGATTGGTTGCGCGAATTTAGAAAATAATTTCAGAATAGGGTTTTTCGTGGTCAATAAGATTTAAGTCTTTTAATCTTTTTTGAGTTAGATTAACGTCAGTTTCACCTATTTGTTCTTGGCTCCAAGTGGTTATTTCTAACCAATCCTGAATATCTTTAATGTCTAATTCATATCGTTTAGAAATTAGCTCTTTGATATTAGGAATGCTTTTCAAAGACTTACTTTTTAAATTTAAGGGATTCAGTAGATTCAGGACCAGTTTGGAATTTGTGCTAAGAAATTCTTTAGTGGTGACAATTACAAAGCATGGCCATGGGGTAGGTTCATCACCAAGACGTCTAAAAATCCCTTGGTCTACAAGTGGTTTTGTTGTGAAATGTTCCCAAAGAAAGTAACTTGAAGTTCCATCAGCTAAAGACTCCTTAGCCCCTTTTAAGTTTTGAGTCGTCTGAAATTTAAGTTTTTTCGTATCCCAGTCTTGATTATTTGCGTGAACATATGTCATTAAATGCGATCCAGAACCAAACCTACTTATAGCAGCAGTTTTATTTTTAAGATCTTCAACTTCTTGAAAAGTTGAATCGGCATGTACGTGTATTCCCCAAAGTAAAGGAGATTTAACATAGGTCTGTAAAATTTTGAATGGACTTCCGTCACAAATTTCTTTTATACAACCTTCAGTAAGCATTACTGCAATATCAATTTCATCTGCTTTTAAAGCCTCACTCATTTCGCCTGTACCTCCATGAAAGTCTTTCCAAACCACTTCAATACCATTAGACTTGAAGTCATTGTCTTCGATGCATAAATGCCACGGTAAATTAAAATGTTCTGGAACGCCTCCTATCCTAACTTTGGTCATAATTAAATTTTGGAATTCTAAAATTTAGAGAGTTTATCCAGACTAAGCTTGATTAACTCTTCTACAAGACCTTTTGGGTCTTTACTAAACTCTCCTGTTGAGCGGTTAGCAATAATAGCATTTAAGGATAAGGCTCTATGCCCTAAAAGTTTTGCAAGACAAAAGATAGCACTAGTTTCCATTTCGAGATTGGTGATAGTTTTATCTTGAAATTCAAAATCTACCAATTGGTCTATAAAATCAGGATCCTGAGTGCTCAATCTTAGGGTTCTTCCTTGGGGGCCATAAAAGCCTAGATTAGTGCCCGTAAATCCACTGATGATATTTTTTTCACCCTTAAATAAACTCATCAATTCTTCATCGGCATCAACTATGTAAGGTTTAGGTTTTTTTGGTGAAATTTTTAAGTGATCGCACAATGCTTTAGTGGCTGCCTCATTTTCTATATTATTTTGATAGTAATGAAGAAGACCATCAAAGCCTACTCCTGCTTCGCTCATCACAAATTTATCAAGCTCAACATGAGGTTGTATACCTCCAGAAGTTCCTATTCTAACAATGTTAAGTCGCTGAGTCTTGGCTTTAACTTCTCGAGTTTCAAAATCGATATTAATCAATGCATCTAATTCATTCAATACTATATCAATGTTATCAATACCAATACCCGTCGATATAACAGACATCTTTTTGCCTTTATAAAAACCGGTTTGCGTTTTAAATTCTCTTTTTTGAGTTTCAAAAATGATCTCATCAAAATAAGAGGTTACTTTCGTTACACGATCCTGGTCTCCAACTGTTATGATGGTATCTGCCAGATGTTCTGGTTTGAGGTTGAGATGATAAATACTACCATCTGGATTCAATATTAATTCCGAAGATGCTATAGGCATGCTTTATATGTTTTAAGCTAAATAATTTAAGAGATAAATTTTTAAGTTGACTTATCTATCAATAACTAGTAGGTGTAATTCAAGATTGGTGATATAAATTAACCACCAACCCTCTTGACGGTAAAACCAAGTTCCTTCAGTAATTTCATGATTTGATCCCGGTAATCTCCCTGTATAATGATTTCTTCATTTTTATGACTACCCCCAACACCAATTTCTTTTTTTAAGTATTTGGTCAAATGTTGGAAATCTTTTTTGGCACCATTATACCCCTTTATCAATGTATTGGGCTTGCCTTTTCGCTTAGAAAATTCACAGATTAAGGGATCTTTTTGAAGCCAAATATCGAGGCGATCACTTTTTGAAGGTTGTTTTTCATCTTCCTGAGGTTGATGATCGGGAAATAAATCCTTTAACTGATCTTTTAGATCCATAGTTTATTCTTTAATCAAACCAATTTCAACTAAACGCTGGTGAAGAAATTCTCCCGCAGTGATGTCTTCATATTGTTTTGGGTGATCTTCATCAATACATTCCTCTAAGCAATCTAAAGGCATTTCACTTCTCGGGTGCAGAAAGAAGGGGATGGAGTATCTTGGCTTATCCCAGTCCTCTTTTGGTGGATTGGTGACTCTGTGAATTGTTGACCTCAATTTATTATTGGTATGTCTTTCTAGCATATCCCCAACATTGATGACTAGTTCATCCTCTTTAGGTATAGCATCTATCCATTCACCATCTTTACGCTGGACCTGTAATCCACCAGTTGAAGCTCCCATTAGTAAAGTGATTAAATTGATATCTCCATGAGCACCAGCTCTTACAGCTCCTTTTGGCTCGGTTTCAATTGGAGGATAATGAATAGGTCTCAAGATTGAGTTTCCATTACTTGCCCAATGATCGAAATAATGTTCCTCTAAACCGATGTATAAGGCTAAAGCTCTAAGTACATAAATACCAGTTTTCTCTAGCATTTTATAAGCTTTCATACCTGCTTCATTAAAGGCGGGCAATTCTTCAACTTTAATATTTTCTGGATAAGTCTCTTTTAAATTGGCGTCTTCGTCTGGTTCCTGCCCAAAGTGCCAAAATTCCTTAAGATCACCTTCTTTTTTACCTTTAGCATGTTCTTTTCCAAATGATATATAGCCACGCTGTCCTCCAAGATCCTCACGTTCGTATTTCTTTTTGGTTTCTTCTGGTAAATCAAAAAAGGCTTTCACCTGAGTGTATAATTCCTCTACTAATTTTTCATCTAAAAAATGATGGTTCAAGGCCACAAAACCTATTTCTTCATAAGCTGAACCAATTTCGTTTACGAATCTTTGTTTTTTCTTGGGGTCTTCAGAAAGAAAGTCTGCAAGATTTACACTTGGTATATTTGTCATAGATACATGTATCAATTAATCTACAAATTTAATGAATTTTCACCAATTTTCTGTTTCTAGCTCCAACTCTATCTGTCGTGAATAAACTTCTCACAGATTTTAGTCAGTATTCAGAATCCTGCCATTTATTAGATAATTTTCACAGTCTTGATTTTTTATATGTTTTCAATATGATACATTTGATAGACCAATAAACCAATACTATGAATTTTGAAAATTCCTCGATCACCAAAGAGCAGCACCTAGACCTTTTTAAAAGCCTTATTAAACCGAGGCTCATAGAAGAAAAAATGCTAGTTCTTTTAAGACAAGGAAAAATTTCCAAATGGTTCTCTGGAATCGGTCAAGAGGCTATTGCAGTAGGAGTTACCAAAGCGATGAAAAGTGATGAGTATATTTTGCCAATGCATAGAAATCTGGGAGTTTTTACAAGCAGAGGTATACCTTTACACCGCCTGTTTTCACAATGGCAGGGAAAAATGAATGGATTCACAAAAGGTCGAGATCGAAGTTTTCATTTTGGAACCCAAGAATTCAAGATCATAGGAATGATTTCTCATTTGGGGCCTCAGCTAGGAGTGGCCGATGGTATTGCTTTGGGTCATAAGTTAAAGAATGAAAAGGCTGTAACCGCAGTGTTTACTGGTGAAGGGGGGACCAGTGAAGGAGATTTTCATGAAGCATTAAATGTTGCTTCCGTTTGGAGTCTGCCCGTTATTTTTTGTGTTGAAAATAATGGTTATGGATTATCTACTCCTACCTACGAACAATTTAATTGTGAGCATATTGCAGATAAAGCCCAGGGTTATGGTATGGAATCTCATATCATAGATGGTAATAATATTATAGAAGTTTATACCAAGGTTAGTGAAATAGCCGAAAGCCTGAGAGCGAATCCTAAACCTGTGCTTTTAGAGTTCAAAACCTTCAGAAGGAGAGGACATGAGGAAGCAAGTGGGACTAAATATGTCCCAGATGAGTTGATGCAGTACTGGGAAAAACGAGATCCGGTAGATAATTACGAGCTCTTTCTATTGGAAGCTGAAATTCTGTCTAAAGAGCAGAGCTCTAGTATAAAAGATGAAATTAGAAAAGAGATAGACCAACAGCTTAAACTTGCTAATGAAGAGGGAGAGGTAGATTCAAATGAATTAATAGAAGTCGAGGACGTTTATAAAGCTCATACTCATCACACTCAACTTCCTACAGGTCCAACATCAGAAATGCGATTTATAGATGCTATATCTAAAGGACTACATCAGTCCATGGAGAAATACCAGGATTTAGTCATTATGGGGCAAGACGTTGCTGAATATGGGGGCGTCTTTAAAATCACTGATGGTTTTTTAAAGGAGTTTGGAAAAGAAAGAGTTAGGAATACGCCAATATGCGAGTCTGCCATTATCTCAGCTGCAATGGGCCTATCTATAAAAGGTATCAAATCTGTAGTTGAGATGCAATTTGGAGATTTTGTGAGCTCAGGATTTAATCCGATAGTCAATTATCTCGCAAAAGTACATTACCGCTGGGGTCAACATGCTGATGTAGTGATCCGCATGCCTTGTGGAGCAGGAGTTGGAGCAGGTCCGTTTCACAGCCAAACCAACGAAGCTTGGTTTACGAAAACACCTGGCCTGAAGGTGGTTTACCCTTCTAGTCCTCAGGATGCGAAGGGACTTTTAGCAGCAGCGATAGAAGATCCTAACCCCGTATTGTTTTTTGAACACAAAGCCTTGTATAGAAGTATAAGAGAAGAAGTCTCTGAAGCTTATTATACTATTGAGCTTGGTAAGGCAAAAACAGTTAGAGAAGGCTCAAACATTAGTGTCATTTCTTATGGTGCAGCAGTTCATTGGGCGGAAGAGGTTATAGACAAATATCCAAATATGTCTATAGATCTTATAGATCTGAGGACACTTACTCCTTTAGATGAAGAAGCTATTTTTTCTTCTGTAAAAAAGACAGGTAAAGTTATAATTTTGCAGGAAGATTCTCTTTTCGGTAGTCTATCTTCAGAGGTGTCTGCTTTAATATCTGAACATTGCTTTGAATATCTTGACGCACCAATAAGGCGGGTAGCAAGCCTATCTACTCCAATACCTTTCGCAAAAAAGCTCGAAGAAAGTTACCTAGCTAAGTCAAAATTTGAGGAGGCGCTAAAATCATTAAATAAATATTAAAGTAATCTCAAATGCTCAGTTTCTCCGTACATTGGTATTCAACCAAAAACCAAACCTTATGATACGATGGGTAATTACCTTTTTAGTAATCGCTTTAGTCGCAGCTGTTTTAGGATTCGGAGGAATTGCTGAAGGAGCAGCGGATATAGCAAAGATTATTTTCTACATTTTTATTGTTTTATTTGTCATTTCCTTACTTGGAAGGCTCTTTAGACGATAAATTGAAATTTAGTCCACTCCATAAAGATTAAAGTCTTTATGGAGTTTTTATTCAACTCAAATTTTATTATGAAATATATTTATTTATTTTTAAGCAGTTTGATACTCACATCCTGTGGCTCAGCTTATATAGCCAATCAAGTTGAAAAGGAATTTAAAGGTGAATGGGTTTTAGAATCTGTTGCTTATCCAAATTCCTCTGGGTTTTTCGATGTTGAACTTTATGATCTTGCAGATGTTAATTGCTTTGAAAATTCAACGTGGGAATTTATACCTAACAACAGCACTGGCAAATTTATCTTAGATGGAAATGCATGTGCGAAAACAGAAAATCGGTTTACTTGGTATATTGACCCTTTAACTGCAAAAGATGCTTATCCTGAAGTGTTGATGAAAATTACCAATGGGAAGAAAGCCAAAAACGTGAGTACTGGTACCCGGATTAAAATTACAAACCTAATTGGAAATAAAATGACCTGGGAACAGAACACTATGTTTAAAGGTGAGCAGATTACAATAGAAATGAATTTTACAAAATTATAGATTATGAAATGTTATCAAACTAGAATACTCGGTGCTTTCTTTGCACTCGTTCTTTTAATGAGCTCATGTGATGCCGTCAAAAATGCAAATAACACACAAAAAGGTGGAGCTGTAGGTGCTGCTGGAGGTGCAGTCATTGGTGGAGTTATAGGAAATAATACAGGCGATGGTGACAACTCAGTTTTAGGTGCTATTATAGGTGGTGTTGTAGGTGGCGCTGCTGGTGCTTATATAGGAAACAGAATGGATAAGCAAGCCAAAGAAATAGAAGAAGAGATACCAGGAGCAGAAGTTACAAGAGTGGGCGAAGGTATTAATGTCACTTTTGATGAAAACTCGGGAGTTTATTTTGCTACCAACAAATCCAACATCAACGGTAAATCTGAAATTTCTCTTTTAAAACTCATCAATATTTTTCAAAAGTATCCAAAAACCAATATCATAGTTGAAGGGCATACAGATTCTACAGGTAGCGATGCTTACAATATGAATTTGTCCAAAGATCGGGCTCAATCGGTTACAGATTATCTCACTGCAAATGGCATAGATAATTCAAGAATTGAGACCAATTGGTATGGTGAAGAACAGCCAAAATATGATAATTCCACTCCTGAAGGACGCTCAAAAAACAGACGAGTAGAACTTGCTATTGTAGCCAATCAAGAATTGAAAGAAGAGGCCAAGCAAAAAGCTCAATAATATTTAAAATACTCAATATGAAAATCTCAATATCATATTGAGATTTTTTTTATGCCTAAATTTCAACAATGAAAATTTATGATGTCATAATTGTAGGTGGAGGACTGGCGGGATTAACTTCTGCCATAGATTTATCTATTTCTGGACTAGCTGTGCTGGTGATAGAAAAAGATACTTACCCCAAACATAAAGTCTGTGGAGAATACGTTTCCAATGAAGTGACTCCATACCTTGAGCGTTTGGGGATAGACATTAGTGACACGAAAGCCGATCCAATTCAAAAATTGACTTTGAGTAATTTAACGGGTAATTGTGTAGAAACTGATCTTCCCCTAGGTGGATTTGGTATTTCCAGATATGCTTTGGATCACCTTCTATATCGGGCAGCCCTATCCAAGGGAGCAGAATTTAAGTTTGAAACTGTTTCAGACATCGTTTATAATGATGATCAATTTAAAGTAAAGGCTAAGGATAAGGAATACAAGTCAAAACTAGTCATCGGTAGCTATGGAAAACGATCTTTATTGGACAAAAAATTAAAAAGAGATTTTATTCAACAAAAAACACCATGGATTGGAATCAAAGCTCATTATAGAAATGAAGATTTTCCTCAAGGAGAAGTTCATCTTCATAACTTCAACGGTGGCTACTGTGGACTTTCAAAGACAGAAACGGGTGCAATTAACCTTTGCTATTTAGCCCATTACCAGAACTTTAAGCAGGCCAAATCTATAGATGAATTCAATCACTATCATTTAGCTCAAAACCCCTATTTAAAATCATTTCTTGAGACTTCAACCCTAGAATTCGATCAGCATCTAGCCATTTCGCAGGTGTCTTTTCAGAAAAAGAATGCTGTGGAAAATCATATATTAATGGCGGGAGATTCTGCTGGGCTTATCCACCCCTTATGTGGAAATGGAATGGCCATGGCTATTCATTCAGCTAAACTGATTTCAGATGAAATTAAAAGATATCAGGTACACAAGCGAAGAGATACATTAGAAGAAAATTATATACAGATTTGGAAGAAGACTTTTCAGAAAAGGCTTATTTTCGGTTCCATGTTTCAGAAGATACTTTTAAGACAGGGGCTTACAAATTTCAGTATGTCTCTGGTTTCAAATTCTAAAGTCTTACTTCAAAAGATGATACAACAAACCCATGGAAAGCCTATTTTATGAGTTCAATTTCGACTTTAAACAGAAGTAAGGAAGATGAAATCATGGATAAGTTCGATTTTCAGGGAGAAGATCTAAAAGAAGTCCTCAAAACCATTGATCAAATCAACACCAGATTAGGTGGGCATCGGGCAACAATTGAGGGTATTAAAAAGCTTATGAGCCAGCAGAGCAAAAAAAACTATGTCATTGCTGATCTTGGCTGCGGAAGTGGTGACGCCCTTAGACATATTGCAAAATGGGCAAAGCCAAAAGATTTTAATATTCAATTAATAGGTATTGATGCTAACCCTCATACCATTCAGATCGCAAAAGAATGGTCAAAAGATTACAAGAATATCTCTTACCGAGTGATAGATGTCTTTAGTGAAGACTTTACAGATTTTGAAGCAGACATTATTACCTGCTGCCTTACCTTACATCATTTTAAAGATGAATATATCAAAAAATTATTGCCAATACTTTGTAAACAGGCTAGTCTTGGTTTAGTAATTAACGATTTACAGCGAAGTAAATGGGCCTACAGATTATTCTCTCTTTATTGTAAAGTCTTTGTAAATTCAGATATTGCAATAAAAGATGGATTAACTTCCATTTTGAGGGGCTTCAAATCGAAAGACTTAGAGAATTTCGGAAAAGAATTAAATTTAAAGCACCACATTTCATGGTATTGGGCCTTCCGTTACCAGTGGATTATATATAGCTCATGAGTGTAAAAATAACTACAGTTGCTTCGCAAAACCCAAAATACTTCAAGGAAACCAAGGATATTCTACCCTTTGTTGAGACTTGGCTAGCTGATGAAGACGAAAGATTTAGAAGAAAAGTAATCAAGATCTATGAAGGAGCCAAAGTCGATAAACGCTATTCAATCATGGACCCTGAAGAGGTATTTGTAGCGACTTCTTTTGAAGATAAAAACAGAATTTACACCCGTGAAGCCAAAACTTTAGGTAAAAGGGTTTTAGAAAAAGCCTTAAGTCAGGCGAACTGGTTACCTCAAAGTTTAGACTTCATCATTACAGTAAGTTGCACAGGGATCATGATTCCTTCGCTAGATGCCTTTTTGATAAATGACCTAGATCTAAGGCAGAATATTGTTAGACTTCCAGTAACAGAAATGGGATGTGCAGCTGGCATTTCTGGTATGATTTATGCTAAACAGTTTTTACAGGCTAACCCTGGCAAGCGTGCTGCAGTAGTTTCTTTTGAGGCTCCAACAGCTACTTTCCAGCTTAATGATAAGAGTATGGCTAATATGGTAAGTTCTGCCATTTTTGGAGATGGATCAGCCTGCGTGCTTATGACTTCTGAAGAAGAGGCTCAGGGTCCAAAAATTCTTGGCGAATCTATGTATCATTTTTATAACGACACCCATATGATGGGATTCGATTTAACTAACTCTGGACTAAAAATGGTTTTGGATATTGACGTTCCAGAAAAAATCAGCGAACATTTTCCTGAGATAATTCATCCATTTTTAAAAGATAATAACACCAGGATAGAAGACATCGATCACCTCATCTTTCATCCAGGTGGAAAGAAAATAATCAATACGGTGGAGTCGCTTTTTGGAGCCATGGGCAAAAATATAGATGATACCAAAGAAGTATTGCGCCTGTTTGGTAATATGAGTAGTGCTACCGTTCTTTATGTATTAGAACGAATGATGCAAAAGCCAATGAAAAAAGGGGATAAAGGATTAATGTTGAGCTTTGGACCTGGTTTTTCTGCTCAACGCATACTTTTAGAATGGTAATTTCTTCGGAATTTGTTACAGCTAAGTTTAATGATTTAAAATAATAAGCCTATGAGCCATCATAACCCTAACGATTTTGCTCTTATCCTTGGTGGAAGTCAAGGCTTAGGCTATGCTTCAGCGCTTAAGTTAGCTCAAAAAGGCTGGAATTTACTCATTGTTCATAGAGACAGAAGAACTGATTTACCTGAGATAGAACGTAAATTTGAAGTGATAAAATCTTGTGGTGTTGAAGTAAAATCATTCAATCTAGATGCTACAAATTCAGAAAAAAGAACTGAATGGATTAATCTATTGCCAGAAGTCCTTGGTAAGACAGGAAAAATTAAATTACTGCTGCACAGCATTGCCAAAGGCAACCTAAAGGCGATGACCGGTGACGCTCCACTTCATACTACAGATTTACAGATTACTGCAAACGCCATGGCTTACAGCTTTTATGAGTGGTCTAAGTCCATATTGGACGCTTGTTTTTTTGCACCTCAAGCCAAACTGCTAGCCTTTACAAGCGAAGGCAATGAGCGAGTATGGAAGCATTATGCAGCGGTTTCAGTTGCTAAAACGAGTTTAGAAACTTTGATGAAATATATGGCTGTAGAATTTGCAGAGTTCAAAATCACAGCCAATTGCATACAACCTGGAGTTGTAGAAACTCAATCTTTTCAAATGATTCCAGGTCATGAAGAACTAAAAGCTTCCAGTATTAAGCGGAATCCATTTCAACGTCTCACTAAGCCAGAAGATGTGGCCAATGTGGTTTACTTAATGAGTAGGGACGAAGCCAGCTGGATCAATGGAACCGTTGTAAAAGTAGATGGCGGTGAAAGTTTATAAATATAAAAACAAATAAGGATGAAGTCCTCCCAGATTATATCAAAACTACCTTACCAAGAGCCGTTTCTGTTTGTAAAGTCAATTGATGAGATTACTGAGCAACACATTAAAGGAAGCTACACCTTTAAATCTTCATCCTGGTTTTATAAGGGTCATTTTAAAAATAATCCTATTACACCAGGAGTTATTTTAACAGAATGTGCCGCACAGATTGGCTTGGCAAGTTTCGGGGTATACCTGCTATCTCAAGAAAAAGATTTAGAACTTAATAACATAAAGTTAGCCATGACCTCCACTGATATAGAATTTTTAAAGCCTGTTTTGCCTGGAGAAAACGTAAGTGTTGTAGCAAATAAGTTATATTTTAGATTCAATAAATTGAAATGTGCTGTAAAAATGTTTAATCAATCTCAAGACCTTGTAATTCAGGGCGAGATTGCCGGAGTTATTTTGCCCTAAGTATGAATAAAAAAAGAGTAGTTATTACTGGTATGGGAGTTGTTGCTCCAAATGCCATTGGGATTTCAAAATTTGAAAAGGCGCTTCAGGCAGGCAAAAGTGGTATTCAATTTCATAATGATTTAAAAGAATTAAACTTTAGCTGTCAGATCGGTGGAATTCCTGAGGTTTCTCAAGAGCTTTTAGACCTGAATTTTACAGCCCTTGAGCAGAAGGGACTTTTAGCCACAGGTTTAATTTACGGGGGGATCGCTGGACAGGAAGCCTGGGAAGATGCCAAGTTAGCAAAGAATGATAAGTTAGATATCGACACGGGCGTTGTATTCGGTACAGGAATTTTAGGGGTAGATAAACTTAGAGAGGCTTTCCATAAAATAGATGATAAAAACGTGCGTCGTCTTGGCAGTACTAGTGTTCTTCAAACTATGGCAAGCGGTATCAGTGCCTTTTTAGGCGGTAAGCTGGGTTGTGGGAACCAGGTGACTTCCAACTCTTCGGCCTGCTCAACCGGTACTGAAGCTTTATTGATTGGATTTGAGAGAATTCAACATGGTAAAGCTAAGCGGATGCTTGTTGGAAGTTGTAGCGATTCCGGTCCATACGTCTGGGGTGGTTTTGATGCTTTGAGGATTTTACCTTATCAATATAATGATAATCCTGAAATGGCATCGAAACCGATGTCGGCAGATGCAGCTGGCTTTGTACCCTCGAGCGGTGCAGGAGCACTCATTCTAGAAAGCTTGGAGTCTGCTCAGGAGCGTGGGGTGAAAATCTATGCGGAAGTCCTGGGCGGTCACATCAACTCTGGTGGCCAGCGGCAAGGAGGAAGTATGACTGCCCCCAATTCTACCGCAGTAGTAGATTGTATTTCCAAAGCAATTCTAGATGCACAAATCCATCCTAATCAAATTGATCTTATTAATGGACATCTAACCGCTACAGCCATGGATGCTACAGAGATTGAAAACTGGACAATTGCTTTAGGACGTTCTGGGAAAGACTTCCCCTATATTAATTCTTTAAAAAGTCATATTGGCCATGCCCTTGCCGCTGCAGGTAGTATAGAATTAGTGAGCTCGGTCCTGGAACTAAATTCTGGATTTATTTATCCGAATATCAATTGTGAACACATTCATCCTCATATTTTGAATAAAATTGACGCTACAAAGATTCCAAGGCGATCTATGGATAAAAACATAAACATTTTAGCAAAGGCAAGTTTTGGATTTGGAGACGTCAATGCTTGTGTGATTTTAAATTCTTATCATAAATGAACTCAAAACAATTAAAGAAAAGGTATTGGATTTTTGGAGGAGCTGGGACCGGATTGTTAGGATTTGGCTTATCGGCTCTGGTTGAAAGTGGATTTTTAAAACACAGTAATACTCCAACCTGGCAATGGGTAATCGCCGGAACTTTATCTCTTGTTCTTATAATGACTGGCATCAACTTTTTATTTGAGAGTTTTAAGTGTAAGCGCTTGTTGGATCAACAACCTTAAGTTGATTTAAATTAAGAAATTATCATTCTAGAGCTTGATCAGAAATGGTTATTAATGAAAACTTATTAGTAAATTGCTAATAAAAAAATCATGACCTCCGAAGCGATACAAGCACGACTCAAAACCATCGTTCAACCCTACGTGAACCATCACGAAAATTTCGAGAATTTATCATTAGAATCTGATTTTATAGCAGATCTCGAAATTAATTCAGCTAACCTAGTGGATGTGGTTTTAGATGTTGAAGACGAATTTGATATTAGAATTGAGAACGAAGACATGGAGAAAATGACGAATGTGAAAGCCACAGTAGAAGTTATTCAAAAGAAATTATCTTAGAGTGATTGGAAATGATATTGTAGATTTAGCGAAAGCTCGAGAAGAGTCAAATGTTTTTAGACCACGTTATCTAGAAAAAATCTGCAAGGATACTGAAATTAGTATAGTCAAATCCAGTTTATACCCTGTTGAAACATTTTGGAGAATTTGGACAATGAAGGAGAGCGCTTACAAAGCGTGGCAGCGAAATCTAAAAACGATCCCAGCTTTCAATCCATTGGCTTTCAAATGCGAGTTGAAAAACAGCAAAGAAGGGGTTGTCTACCATAAGTCATCTCTCCTTTCAACCAAGACCACTCAAACCGCTGATTTCATTTATTCAGAAGTTATTTCAACAAAAGGGAACAGGTGCTTTTTTGGAAGTAATGAGGAATTCTTAGATCTGATCAAACTTCAGTACACGTTAAATTCTGTTCCAGAATTAAACAAAACCAACCTAGGTCTTCCTTTTTTAATTATCAACAATAAACTGTTAGAAGTGTCCAAAACGCATCATGGAAAATACCAGGTTTTTCAGTATTGACATTTACTTTTTGTTATAAACAAACTAAGATTGGTATAATCTATGTTATAGTTTAATATATTTGTAATGATGAGGTACTCTAAATACATATTTATCAGTTTGTTAATAAGTTCTGTTGGGCTTTTCGCTCAGAGCAGGGATTTTCCTACTCGTGGTTCAGAAATTAATAACAATCCAAGATTTAAGTCTTCTAATTCAAATTCTGGATTAAGTCCACTTGGTATCCCTAACAGAAGCAAGGTTAAAGATAGATTTTCTAAAAATGAAGAAGGTGTAGATTTTAAACCTAAAAAACAGTTTACCAATCCGAGTAATTTGTGGACAGACAAGCTTAATAAAAAGCCTGAAGACGAAAACAAAGGTATGAAAGAAGAATGGGCCGAGGATATGAGTCTTGGAGAATTTTTAACCACGTCAGACAAGATGACCTTTATTTGTAGAGACCACATGATGTTTGACGGAGACCGGGTGCAAATAAGAGTAAATGACCAGATCATCATTGAGAATCTTCTTTTAGAAAACGTTTATAAAGAAATTACTGTTCCTTTATCAGTAGGTTTCAACAAAATAGAGTTTATAGCCCTTAATCAAGGTGAAGCAGGTCCAAATACTGCTGAGCTTAAAATAATTGATAATGGAGAAGTGGTTTCCAGAAATGTATGGAATCTTTTAACCGGTGTAAAAGCAAGCTCTATCATTGTTAAAAATGAGTGATTAGCTTTCAAGTACTGCTAAGGCTAGCCTTATTTTCTCATAGCTCAATTTCCCATTGAGACCCTCGTAAACAGGCTTCAGGGCACCTTTATAATCTACATCTTTTAAAATATTTTCAACGGAAGTAATTTCAGTCTTTGAGATCAAATCGTCAATGTTGATAGATTCTCCCTTTTTAATTAGCGTACTTAAATGCGAAACAATGGTAATAGATTTTAGATTTCGTTCCTTAGCGATTGTTTCAATGCTTTTGCCATTCTTATAAAGATGAAGTGTTTCTTCGTACGTTGAGGTTTTCTTCTTGCGTTTCTTTGTATTGAATTTTTTTATGACGGTTATGAAATCATAAGCGTACTTTTCTGCTTTAAGAGCATTAACTCCGCTTATGGATTTAAAGTCCTGCTCGGTTAGAGGTCGCTCTTTTTCAATTTCCTTCAAAGTTGCATCGTTAAATACCAAATAAGGAGGTATATTTTCTTCAATAGAGAGTTCCATCCTTAGCTGTTTTAAGTGTTTGAAAAGAGACGAAGATTTTGAAATAGCTTTGGTAGAGGTTTGTGAAATGGTGTCTGCTTTAGGTTTAGTGAGCCAGACTTGTTCATCTTCAAATAACACTTTTTTAGCCATAGCTGTGAATTCTAAAGCGTTTTTTCTATGAAAAGCGATTTCAATATAACCAAGGTTAATCAATTGAAGGATATAATGCTGCCAATCTTTCCAGCTAATGCCATTACCAATTCCATAGGTTTTCAAATTCTGGTAGCCTTTATCATAAACCCCTGTGTTCTTAGCTCCTCTTAAGACATCGATCACTATTCCAATAGGTTCACTTTGTTTTACCCTTCCAATAGCAGATAAAGCTTTTTGTGCGATGATTTTCGCATCGATGAATCTCGGAGGATTTTTACATACATCACAATGCCCACAGTTTTCTGTAAGATGTTCCCCAAAATAACCTAATAAAATTCTTCTTCTGCAGGAAGTCGCTTCAGCAAATTGCTTCATCCGCTCCAGTTTGGCTTCCTGAACTTCTTTATTGTTTACATCTTCCAGAAATCGTTTGTACTGGATTACATCTGCATAAGAGTGAAACATAAGTGCATGCGCTGCTACTCCATCCCGTCCTGCTCGACCAATTTCTTGATAGTAGCCTTCCAGGTTTTTGGGCATGTTATAATGAATGACCCATCTAACGTTGGATTTATCTATTCCCATTCCAAATGCGACTGTGGCACAAATAATCTGGGTCTTATCATAAACAAAGTCTTCCTGAATTTCGCTCCTATCATCTGTAGTAAGTCCAGCATGATAGGCTTTGGCTTTAAAACCCTTCTTGGTAAGATCTTTTGCCAGCTTTTCAGTAGATTTTCTACTTAAGCAGTATATAATTCCTGCTTCATCCTGTCGTCTCAAAAGAAAATTTTCAATTTGTTTTAGCCGTTGATCTGCATTTCTTACTTCTAAGAAGATGTTCTTCCGGTCGAAAGAGGACAAAAACACCTTTGCCTTTGGGATGGCGAGTTGTTTCAAAATATCTTTCCTGGTGCTTTTGTCGGCAGTTGCTGTTAAAGCAATGACGGGTGTTTGAGGTAATGACCTTTTCAAGAAGCTCAATTGCTGGTAAGAGGGTCTAAAGTCATGCCCCCAGGAAGAAATACAATGTGCCTCATCCACAGCAATGCAACTAAAATAGGATTGATTTAAAACCTCTTGTAAACCAGATAAGCTTTCGGGGGCTGCATAGAGAAGCTTCACAGTTTTATTGGCAACTTTAGCTTTGATTTCCTGTTGGAGTTCTGGGGATTGAGTAGAATTGAAAAACTCCGCTTCTATACCATTGCTTCTTAAAGCATCTACCTGATCTTTCATCAAGGCAATAAGTGGTGAAATGACCAATGTCACTCCTTTAAATTCCAAAGCAGGAAGTTGGTAGCATAGCGACTTTCCTCCTCCTGTAGGCATAACTACCAAAGCATCATTTTTATTCAGTACATGTTGGATAATTTCAGACTGGTTTTTTCTGAAATTATCATACCCAAAATACGTTTTTAAAAGTGAAAGACTGTTCTGAATACCCTCTGCGGCCATTTTTTTGATTTCCAAATTGAAGACGCAAATTACAATTTCAGTTTTGGATTATTAAAGTTGAATAATGATATATTTGTAGGAATGATTTCTAAAAAGACCAAATACGCCATTAATGCTCTCGTATTCTTAGCCAAAAGAACAGGGGAGGGACCAATCGTAATTAGCGAAATAGCTGAGAAAGAACATATACCAAGAAAATTCCTTGAATCTATTTTATTAAACCTAAAAAAAGCCGGTTTGCTGGCCAGTAAAAAAGGTAAAGGTGGTGGCTATTATTTACTTCAAAATCCAGATGAAATCAACCTGGCAGATGTCATGCGACTTTTTGATGGGCCAATAGCCTTTTTACCTTGTGTGACTTATAAATATTATGAGCGATGCGAAGAATGCAAGGATGAAGAAACTTGCGGCATTCGTGACGTCTTTTTTGAGGTTAAAAGAAAAACAGTCGAATTACTTAAACAGGCAAGCTTGAGTGAAATCATCAAAAGAGAAAGTAGTCTAATAGCCCATCTTTAAAAAGGGTTTAATTTTCCAATAAATTTATTTTAATGTAAAGTCTATAGATTTAGTAGACTATTCTATATTTGAGGAAAATTCAATTAATGACCACCGCTGCTATTATTACGATATGTGTTATCGTTTTAGCTATCATTCTTTTTGCTACTGAAGCTCTGCCTATAGATCTTGTAGCCATTTCTATTATGATTATTCTGGTGATCACCGGGGTGATTACTCCACAGGAGGGCGTAGAGGGTTTTAGCAATAAGGCAACGATTACGGTCGCTTTTATGTTTGTACTTAGTGCAGCTTTATTAAAAACGGGTGCTTTACAAATGCTTGCACACCGTTTATCTAATATTTTTCGCTACAATTTCAACAGTGGTATTTTGATGATGATGTTTATGATTGCCGTGATATCGGCCTTTGTGAACAATACACCTGTGGTTGCCGTGTTTATTCCTGTGGTGATTCAGATCGCCCACACCTCTGGACAAAGTCCATCTAAAATGCTAATACCACTTTCTTTTGCTTCCATTTTTGGCGGTATGTGTACCTTAATTGGTACTTCTACCAATATTCTGGTAAGTGGTATAGCAGAAAAAGAAGGGGAGAAGGCAGTGGAGATGTTTCAAATGACTCCAGTTGCTGGTGTGCTTTTAGTTGTTGGTATAATTTATATGTCGATTCTGGGAATTAGTTTTTTACCGAAAACCAGACGTACGAAAGATTTAAAAACAAAGTTTCAAGTTAATAATTACATCACTATAGTTGAGTTACTTGCAAATTCAACATCGATTGGCAAAGCAATTATGAATTCTGAATTGGTGACAGAATTTAATATGGACATTATCGAGGTCAGGAGGAATGGAAGTCAGTTTACACTTCCGCCAGGAGATTTTGGACTCCATAAGGGGGATATTCTTAAAGTGAGATGCGATGTAGAAAAATTAAAATCTCTGAAAGGGAAAACCAAAACCTTATCTATGTCTCCACTTAAAATTGGTGACAATGATTTATCAGGTAAGAATTCTGCTTTAGTAGAAATGGTGATTACTTCTTCTTCAGAGATACATGGTAAAACTTTAAAAGAACTAGATTTTAGAAGGCGTTTTAGAGCTATTCCACTAGCTATAAAGCACCGAGATGACATTCAGCATGAAGATTTATACGATGTTAAACTGAGTGCTGGAGATATTATTCTAGCAGAAGTAAAATCCCATTATGTGAAAGAACTGGTCAAGCTGGAGTCTGGACAAAATGCTCCTTTTGTTTTGTTATCTGAAGATCATATTACAGAATTTGATAAAAAGAAATTCGGTATTGTGATGAGTTTGATTACAATCATGGTGGTTTTAGCTAGTTTAGGGCTATTAGATATTATGGTTGGTGCGATAACTGCTGTAATTATTTTGGTGTTTACCAAAATACTTTCGATGAAAGAAATTTATAAAGCCATCAACTGGAAAATTATCTTTTTACTGGTTGGAGCCTTAAGCCTTGGTCTGGCTATTCATAAAACAGGTTTAGACCTTTTTATTGCAGAACAATTACTCACTCAGTTACAGCCTTTAGGTATGATTGCAATTATTTCGGGTTTATATTTGATTACTTCGTTATTGACTGAAGTCATGTCTAATAATGCTTCAGCTGCATTAATGACTCCCATCGCAATTGCATTGGCTCATAGCTCTGGGATTGATGTTTTACCCTTTCTAGTCACCGTGATGATCGCTGCTTCAGCTACATTTATGACCCCAATAGGGTATCAGACCAATACGATGGTTTACAGCGCTGGAAATTATAAATTTAGGGATTTCTTTAAAGTAGGCTTTCTTTTAAATATGCTATTTTGGATCATTTCGAGCTTTGCGATCCCCTGGTACTTCAACTTGATTTAGAAAAGGTCAAATAACTGGATAAATTTATAGGCAACAAAGAAATTGAGAAGAGCGAAAAATAAAGAGGGAAACGACTGGACCAGGCTATCTTTAATTTTAACTCTGACTCCAAAGCCCAATGACATTAGAATAACTAAACCCACAGCAGCACTAAACCCAAGAGCGGGCATAAAATAAAAACCACCCACTAAGCCTAGAGCTCCAAGTACCTGAAAGAAGCCAGTTATTTTTCGCTGAAGTGGAGTTAAACCAAAGCGATTAAACTCTTCATACATGGTTGTACTAAAAAAACATCCTAATCCATAAAAGAAAAAAGAAAGGCTTATAAATAAGACCAAAATTTGCAATACGACCATAGAATTTTAAGGTGCCAGAATTTGAAATATTTCCAAAGGTAGGTTTCTTAAAATCCAAAAAGCTAAAATTAAGGTGAAAATTAACCAAGGCGTTGCATTATGCTCCAAGAGAGATTTAGGCTTTTTCTTCGTTTTCAGCTGAATCCCATAAGTATATACCTTATAGCCGATAACCATCATGGCCAAGACTATTAAAAAATTATGCTTAATTCCAGTCCACAAGTTACCATGGAGAATTTCATGAATCGCCCGCTGGGAACCGCAACCAGGGCAATGAAACCCTGTTAAGCTGTGAAAAGGACATTTTGGAGTAAAGGCAAAAGTTGAAGGATTGATGAAAAAATAAAATATACCCAAAGTCAATATGACAATGGGTATAGATAGTTTTAAGAGATTTTTTTGATTAAACTTTTGCGCCAATTAATAAGTTGATTTTTGCATTTCAGCATTATAAGCTTCCCAAAAAGCATCACCGGCGAAAACGAAAACAAAGACGGCATATCCAATAATACTTACCAACCCTACTATTAATGCTACTAGCCACCAGGTTTTAGCTGTTTTTGAAGCATTAATTGCGCCTTCGTAGTCTCCAGCATTATATTTAGTATTAACTTGTGATGCGTAGACAATACTCACTATTCCAGCTGGTAAGCAACATAGAAGTGTTGTAATAATTGCCATAGCTAAATGATTAGAAGGCCTTTCTGGTTGAGTTTGGTTAGTTTCCATAAATTAAATTTTAGATTTTGATAAAATTAACATTTCAAATCAAACCACCTAAATTTTTACTGAAATTATTTTAGCTTATCTACAAATTCTGAAAGTGATTTTATGGTATGATCAATATCTTCATAAGATAGCGCATCATTTAGAAAATAACTTTCAAAAGCACTTGGGGGCATATAAACACCGCGATCTAGCATACCGTGAAAGTATGTTTTGAATTTATCATTGTTTCCCTTAGCAGCAGTTTTAAAATCAACGACAGGTTCTTCACAAAAATGAATAGAAATCATAGATCCAATTCTATTGATTTGATGGACTACACCAGCGTCGTCAAGTACTTTTTTCATGCCTTTATGGAGGTAAGCCGTTTTCTTGTCCAGACTCTCAAAAATTGATCGGTTCTCGTTCAATTCTTTTAACATGGTATAACCAGCAGCCATAGCTAGTGGATTTCCACTTAAAGTACCAGCTTGGTAAACAGGTCCATCCGGAGCTAGGTGATTCATGATTTCTGCTTTTCCAGCGAAGGCGCCAACGGGCAAACCTCCTCCTACAACTTTACCAAAGGTGACAATATCTGCCAGCACTCCAAGCCGCTCCTGAACTCCACCAGGAGCTAATCTAAATCCAGTCATCACTTCATCAAAAACCAGGAGGATATTGTGCTCATCACATAGAGATCTTAAGTCTTCCAGAAATCCATCGTTTGGCAGGATACATCCCATATTCCCTGCGACAGGTTCTATAATAATACATGCAATTTCACCTTTATGTTTTTGTATCAGAGATTTTACACTATCTAAGTTATTGTAATGGGCTAGTAAGGTATCTTTTGCCGTTCCTTTAGTGACACCAGGAGAATTAGGCTCTCCAAAGGTGGCACCACCACTTCCAGCTTGAATTAAAAATGAATCGCTATGACCGTGATAACATCCCGCAAATTTTATGATCTTATCCTTTCTGGTATAGCCTCTGGCCAATCTTACTGCGCTCATACAAGCCTCTGTACCGCTATTCACAAACCGTATCTTATCAATGCCTGGAACCATATCGATGGCGAGCTTAGCGATTTTGGTCTCCAGCTCTGTTGGTATACCGTAAGAGGTACCATCTTTCGTTTTTTCAATTACAGCATCTACCACTTTTGGATGGGCATGCCCTAAGATCATAGGTCCCCATGAAGAAATGTAATCTATTAATTGGTTGCCGTCCTCATCGTGAAGATAAGCACCCGCAGCTTTTTTAACGAAAATAGGGTCTCCGCCTACAGCATTAAAAGCTCTTACAGGTGAATTTACTCCGCCAGGAATATACTTTTTTGCTTCATCAAATAGGGCACTACTTCGCTTATATATCATAAATCTTTATTTTATCTTTAGTTGTTGACCAATTCTAATACGGTCATTTTTTAATTTATTAATTAATTTCAATTCTTCTACCGTAAGTCCAAATTTTTCAGAAATATTATAAAGTGTATCGCCTTTTTTGACTCTATAAAACCCAACACCATTCAAAGACAGTTTTTCAGGTCGAGGTAAAGGTACGTCAGCTGCTTTGCCAAGCACTTCTTTATCAAATTCATTTAAATTGTAGCGTTCTATTAAGCTGATTAGCTTTTGTGGATACCTTGGATCTGTCGCATAACCTGCTCTTCTAAGTCCTCTTGCCCAAGAGGTGTAATCATCCCTCCTGTAATCGAACAAAAAGTTGTACCGATTCCTTTCGAATAAAAATAAAGAGTGGTCGCGAAAAGAATATTTAGGATCTGCGTATTTTCTAAAACATTCCTGAGCCTCATCATCGTCATGATAGACTTTCTCTCCCTGCCAGCCGTTGCACTTTATTCCAAAGTGGTTATTAGATTTTCTGGTAAGCTTGCCTTTTCCAGAGCCTGACTCTAAAATACCTTGAGCTATAGTGATGCTGGCAGGGATGCCATAGAGCCTCATCTCTTCCTGTGCAATTCCTGAATAATTGTAAATGTAAAGTTCAACAGGGCTTAGTGAACTTAAATCAACATCATCGATATCTTCATCAAGATCATCTTCTAAGACAATCGGCTGAGTTGGTTGGTTTTTTTGTTGTTCACGAACAACAGACTCACTTCTATTGTTTTCTTTTTCAGCAACCGTTTTAGCCCTTTTGGAAGTTCCACAAGAGGTTATCAAGAGGATAAGCACTAAGCTAAATAAAAGAGAGAATTTCAATGATAGTTGATGGTTTGACATCCTTTTTTCTTTAAGTATTTATTCATGCCTTCTATTCCCTGAAGACCACCTGTATGAATCGCTAAAATACGAGTATTTTTGGAAAATAATCCCGACTCCATCATCCCAAAAAGGCCAAAAAACATTTTTGCAGTGTAAACCGGATCCAACGGGATGTGGTATTTTTTCCAAAATTGATTCATAAAGTGAATCAATTCTGAATCAACTTTTGCGTAACCTCCAAAATGGTAATTGGTTTGTAGGCTCCAATTCTTTTTTTGAGTCCATTTTTTAATTTCTTGTTTCAAAAACTCACCTTTTAATGCACTAAAGCCTATGCACTGCTGCTTTGGTGTAGAAGCTTCAACAAGTCCAGCGAAAGTTCCTCCCGTGCCAACAGAGCAACACAAAACATCAAAATCATCTGCTGAAGTCAAAATTTCTTTACAACCTAGAATCGCTTTTGAGTTGGTTCCTCCTTCAGAGATGCAAAACAGATTTTGAGTTGATTTTTTCAAATTTTCTACAAAAGGCATATTTTCTTTCAATCTGTAGTCTTCACGTGTTACAAATGCCAGTTTCATGCCTTTTTGATATGCAAATCTAAGAGTGGAATTGTGAGTTAATGTGTTCTCAAAATCGATTCCTAACTCATCTCCTCTTACTATACCTATGGATTTCATGCCAAGCATATGACAAGCCTCAGCAGTCGCAGCGATATGATTTGAAAAGGCTCCACCAAAGGTCACAATCGTAGGATCTTCCATTGCCATGGCCTCAGTTAAATTGTACTTTAACTTTCTAAATTTATTTCCAGAAATAATAGGATGAATTAAATCCTCACGCTTAATATATATGTCAATATCATTAATTCTTGTAATGAATTCATTTTTAGAGTTATAGTTTTGTTCAAAAAAAGAGCGGTGATCCATGTATTCTTCTAAAATAAAACTCAAAATTAAAACCTTAACTTCGAACTTTCGAATGTATTTTTTAAATTTAGATAATGAATAACTTTAAAAAGCGTATTCCACTTGAGGATGGTGATTTTTATTTAACAGAGGAAGGGTATAGATGCTTTACAGCTCAATATCATTTAAAAAGAGGTTACTGTTGTAAAAGCGGATGTAGACACTGTCCTTATGGTTTTGATAAATCTAGAGACAATAATTGAAGCTGGAAAAATATGGATTTGGCACGTTAGTTGCTCTAACTATATTAGATATTAAATTATTATGAAAATAATAAAATTTACATTACTGTTTTTTGGAATTCTCGCTTTAACCTCGTGTTCCACGATTCAAGTCGCTTCGGATTATGATAGAGAAGTTGATTTCTCTAGTTACAATTCTTTTGCATTCTTTAAGCCAGGTATTGATAAAGCTGAAGTGTCTGATTTGGATAAGAAAAGAATATTAAGAGCGATAGAAAGAGAGTTGACTTTAAAAGGCATGGTAAAGTCTACCAATCCAGATTTGCTGGTTAGTATCTTTACAGAAAGTACTCAAAACGTTAATGTATATCAGAATAATTTCGGCTGGGGCTGGGGCTGGGGTTGGGGATGGAACCCCTATTTCATGGGGCCAGGTCTCAATTCTGTTTCCACTAGTGTAGAAGGAACTTTATATATAGATTTAATCGATTCTGATAGAAATGAATTGGTTTGGCAAGGCTTAGGAACAGGAATTCTAAGTTTGGAAATGGAAGAAAAAGTAGAAAAAATTAATGAAATTGTAAAAGAGATTATGGAGGAATATCCTCCTGAAAGAGACCTGAAGTAAGTTCATGGTTGTTTATTTAGTTTGTTAGGTAAGGCTGTACGAAGTTGATGTTTATCACTTTGTACAGCTTTATTATTAAAGTGAAGTTATGAGTAGAGGATTTGTAAAAGAAGGTGATCAAGAAGAACCTATCGTAGTACCTCCTAGGGCCTCGTTACCAGAAGGTAGAAGCAACTATGTCACTCCATATGGTAAAAAAATGCTACTGCAAGAAAAAGAAAATTTAGAAGCACAAAAAGATAGATTGTCCCTGGTTGATGACACCGAAAGGCGAAGGGAGCTTAGCTTATTGAATGGAAAGCTTAAACTCTTAATGGAACGTATAACATCAGCTCAAATTATAGATCCAAAAACTCAAAATACCCAAGAAGTAAGGTTTGGAGCTAAGGTAAAGTTTAAGATGAATGGCATTCAGCAAACCTTTCAAATCGTAGGGGTGGACGAAGCAAATATTAAAGAAAAAAAGATTGCTTTTACGTCGCCTATCGCTAAAGCTATCATTTCTAAAAAAACAGGTGAGTGTTTCGAGTTTAAATTAGGGGAGGAGGTTCGTTCCATAGAAATTCTTCATATCGAATATTAAAAATTCAATTTGGATAAGCTCACTAAACTTTTGACATGCATTTCGTGTCCACCTTCAAATTTGAGAACATCTGGAGGATTAGGAAACACCGATTTTGCATATCGAATTTGAGAATCAATTTTATCTTGAGTTATATACTCATCTTGATCTCCATATATAATTGTTGTCTTTAATTTTGGTAAATGATTAAAACTGGAGAAATCGAATTCTTCGGGAATGCTCCCAGAATGAATAACAAGCCGATCACAATTCATTTGTCGATAAGCTATCCACCTTGTAACAATTGAAACTCCTTGAGAAAACCCCATTAATATGATAGTTTTATCTTCTGGTATCTCTTCTTTCTGCACAAGGGCATCTAAATAATTAAGCACGTTTTCAATTTCTAGATCTCGATTTTCTTTAGTTAACCATGAAGCTCCAACATATCTATAGGCTTTAGTTTGATAATATTTTGATGGAGCTTGTGGGGCGATGATGTAGTTTTCATCTGGATCTAATTTTTTAAAATATGAAATAAAATATTTGCTCAAGAATCCAATCCCATGGCACGCAATCCATACGTTTTTGGTGTCTGGGGTTAAGTTGTTGAGCGTTGAATAAGTATTAGTTGTTTGGTAAATAACTTGCTTGGCTTGACTCAAATGCTTGTTTTTAAATGATTAGAACTTGACTTATTTGATTAATTTTATGGGGATGAATATAATTAAGCTTTTTCTACTTTTCTTGATGCTTTTCTGTTTTTTCCCGTTTGTAAGCGGTCAGGAGAAAAAAATTAATGGAATGAGTATGGTAGCTTCCAGATCTTTAATCGATCAAAATCAGGCTAAAGAACTCAAACAAACTGGATCAAACTTCATCGCGGTGATGCCTTATGCTTTTATGCCAAAAGCCGATACCCCCCAATTATTTTTCGATAATGAGCAGCAATGGAATGGAGAAACCCTGGGTGGAATAGAATCTGATATACAGACACTTAAAACACAAGGTTTAAAAATAATGGTGAAGCCTCACATCTGGGTGGGAAGCGGAACTTTTACTGGTAAAATAGCTATGTCATCTGAGGCTCACTGGAAAGCATTCGAATCTCAATACAAGCAGTATATTCTAGCATTTGCTCAGCTAGCAGAAGAGAACGATGTAGAATTATTTTGTTTAGGAACAGAATTGAATTCGTTTGCTATTCAGCGAAAAGATTTTTGGTGTGATTTTATAACTGAGGTTAGTACCGTTTATTCTGGTAAATTAACTTATGCAGAAAATTGGGATTCCTACGATAATGTTGGTTTTTGGGATAGTTTAGATTTCATTGGAATCGATGCTTATTTTCCGATTTCAGAAGAACGAACACCTTCTACAAAAAACATAAAATCATCCTGGTTTGTTTTAAAAAGAGACTTAAAAGCTTTTTCACAATCTTTACAGACTAAGATCCTTTTGACAGAATACGGGTACAGAAGTATGGACTATGCAGGCAAACAACCCTGGGACTCTTCTAGAGAAGAACGTCCAGTAAATCAAACGGCTCAGCTCAATCTTTTAAAAGGATTACACGAGAGTTTATGGGATGAAGGATGGTTTGCTGGTGGGTTTTTATGGAAATGGTTCCCAAATTTTAACGAATCCGGTAAACGACACCAAAATCGATTCACTGTGCAGGGTAAGCGTTCTGAATCTTATTTAAAATCTTTTTATTCCAGGAAATGATTTTTCTATTTAAAAACTATAAAACGCTTATTAAAAAGTTCTGAATACTCCTAACGCATACTTATGCTTTCGTATTTTTGTTAATCAAATTCAAGCAAATGGATAAACAACATATACTCGAGCAGTGTAATGCATACAATAAAAATACCTTAATGGAAACTTTAGATATTTCTTATGTGGATGTTGGCAAAGATTTCCTTACGGCTAAAATGCCAGTAACCCCGAAGGTACATCAGCCCGACGGTGTGCTCCACGGAGGAGCCATGGTTGCTCTGGCAGAAAGTGTTGGTAGTGCAGCCTGTTTTGTATTTTTGGATACTCAAAATTTTATGATCAGAGGTCTTGAGATTTCAGCCAATCATGTGAGGAGTCTAAGTGAAGGTGATGTATTTGCTACTGCTTCTTTTATTCATAAAGGAAGGACAACCCAGGTATGGGATATTAAATTGAAAGATAAAGATGATCGACTGATTTCTGCTGTGAAATTAACAACCATAGCTTTACCAAAAATAAACTGATGCAAGAGCTGCAACATCAATTAGAAGAGGCTTGGAAGTCTTCTACTCCATTTGTAGCATATCATCTACCTGATTATCCCGAGGTGTATTGTATGATGCAAAAAGACAGAAGTTTAAATTACCTTAAAGATTATAACGAATCTGGTTTCGTTTTCGCTCCATTCAAAGAATCGTCTCCATCGCTGATTTTTAACAGTGATAATTCAGAATTTACAAAATATAAGGTTGTCAATAAAGGGTCAGATCCTGTTTCCAATTTCGACATCAATCAAAACGATAAACAAAACTATTTAAACCTTCTTGAAAAAGCCATAAATCACATTAAAACAGGAAAGTCAAAAAAAATTGTCTTATCCAGAGTAATTTCCTCAGATTACGACTTGAAAAGTCCCTATAATTTGCTTCTTAAGTTAATTACTAACTACCCACAAGCTTTTACATATGTTTGGTATCATCCAGAAATAGGACTATGGGCGGGAGCCTCTCCAGAAACTCTGGCTAAAACCTATAGAAACCGTTTTGAAACTATGGCTTTGGCAGGCACTAAACCCATACAATCTACAAGACAGTGGACGGCTAAAGAAAAAACAGAACAGCAGCTGGTAACAGATACAATTGTAGCCTCTTTAACCCATCATGGGAGAAATGTAAAAGTCTCAGAACGAAAAACAGAACAAGCTGGTGATTTATTCCATCTTAGAACTGATATTCAATCCACTTTTGAGACACATAAATTAGGTGATATTTTAACAGATTTGCACCCCACGCCAGCTGTCTGCGGATTACCTAAAGATGAAGCTTATCGTTTTATATCATCTCATGAGACTTATGATAGGCAGTTTTATACTGGTTTTTTGGGAGAATTAAATATGCCTAAACAAACCCAACGATCCAAAAGGACTCGAAATCAGGAAAATCAAGCTTATAAAACTATTGCTAGAGCTTCCAATTTATTCGTAAACTTAAGATGTTTGAGCTATGAGGAAGGCAGAGTTCACATTTATGTCGGAGGTGGGATTACGAAAGATAGTATCCCTTTGGATGAATGGGAGGAAACCAAGAACAAATCCAGAACGATGTTAAAAGTGCTATAAGAATTAGCTTTTAGCGGTAGTTTCAATTTCATCGCTATTATTTTTGTGTTATGAATCAGATATATTCAACCATTCCAAGTGCGCAACTTATTGTTGAACTTTGTGTTCGTAATGGTATTCATCATGTGGTAATTTCGCCTGGTTCACGCAATGCTCCCTTAACCATTACCTTTGCAAATCATCCAGAAATAACAGCCTACAGTATAGTTGACGAACGCTGTGCTGCTTTTTTTGCCTTGGGCATGACACAGCGTTTTAATGCTCCAGTGGCAGTGGTATGTACTTCAGGTTCTGCATTATTGAATTATTACCCTGCAGTTTCCGAGGCGTTTTATAGCAATTTACCTCTTGTAGTCATTTCTGCAGACCGTCCTTCACATTTGATAGATATTGGTGATGGTCAAACTATAAGACAGCCTAATGTGTATGAGAATCATATCTTATATTCTGCGAATTTGAAAGATGATTCTCATAATTCGAATGAGCCTTTTACATTAAAATACAATGCTGATCAAACTCAACAGGCACTGCAAACCGCGATTACAAAGCAGGGACCGGTCCACATTAATGCACCATTTGATGAACCACTTTATCATAAAACTAATCACCTAGAAATAGAGATTCCGAACATGCAAGCGTTAGAGCTATCAAAATCAACTTTAGACGATTCTGACTTTGTAAAGTTTTGGAATACATCAGCTAAAAAACTGGTTCTGGTGGGGGTGAATCTAGACGAAGAAATTGATAATGAAGTGATTAAATTGCTTTCAAAAGATCCTTCAGTGATTGTTATGACCGAGATTACCTCCAATATTTCAGATCCCAATTTTTTCACTAATATTGACTCCATACTTGCTCCAATCGAAGCAGAAGCTAATTCCGATTCACTTTTTGAAGCACTGCAACCAGATATGCTGATTACTTTTGGAGGTCTTGTGGTCTCCAAGAAAATTAAAAAATTCCTCAGAAATTTTAAGGCTAACCAGCATTTTCATATCGATCCCAGAGAAGCTAACGATACGTTTTTTAACTTGACAGAGCATTTCCAAACTACGGTAAATGAGTTTTTTAAAACACTTAGTCCAAAACTCAATCTGGTTAATTCTAAATATTTTGATCAATGGAATTCCATTAGGTTAAAAACACTAACCTTCAGAGAAGCCTATAAAAAAGAGATAGGGTTTACAGATTTTTCATTTTACTATAGCCTTTTTGAGCATTTACCAAAAGATGAAACTGTACATTTTGCGAACTCTTCTAGTATACGCTATGCTAATTTATTTGATTCTAAAAGAGAAATTAAGGCTTTTGCTAATCGAGGGACCAGTGGGATAGACGGTAGCACTTCAACAGCTCTTGGTTATGCAGTAGCCAGCCAAGAACCTACAACATTAGTTTCTGGAGATTTAAGCTTCTTTTACGATTCCAATGCACTTTGGAATAATTACATTCCTAAGGATTTTAAAATCATTCTGCTTAACAATGCCGGAGGTGGTATTTTTAGGATTCTTCCTGGCAATAAGAATGAAGACTATTTCGCTAATTATTTTGAAACTACCCATGAACTCAATGCTAAGCATCTTTGTGAAATGTATAAGATTCAATACGTAGAAGCTCACAATCAGGCTGAAGTTGAAAAACAGTTACCTTTATTTTTTGAAAGAAACGAAAGCCCTCAACTTATAGAAATTTTCACTCCTAGATTAGAAAATGATAAAGTACTCCTTGGTTATTTTGAATATTTGAGAGCAAAAATCGACTTTCAATCTGTATTGAAGTCAGAATACTTTGAGACCTCCGGGCACTAATTCCTCAATCAACTTTAAAATTGATTACTTTTGCTATCTAAATAAATTTGAATGTTAGACCTTGGTGTAAAACACACATTAGTTATTGATAGAGACACTCCTCCAGGATTATTTTTGAAAGATCCTAATTCTGAAGAGGAAGTACTTTTACCTAATAAATACAAGCCTAGTCATTTTGAAATAGGTGATCAAATTGAAGTTTTTGTGTATTTAGACTTCGACGAACGACCAATTGCCACTACTTTGGAACCCAAAGTAATGCTAGATGAATTCGCTTATTTAACTTGTGTAGATAGCAATGATTTTGGAGCATTTCTCGACTGGAATTTAGAAAAACACCTGTTTGTTCCGCACATGGAGCAGGCTTATAAAATGCTCAAAGGCGAGCAATATCTTATTTTCTGCTACTTAGATGAGCAAACCAATCGGTTAGTAGCCTCTAGTAGGGTTAATAAATTTGTAGATAACTCCATTTTAACGGTTGAGCATTTTGATGAAGTAGATCTTATTGTTACTAATCCAACAGAAATGGGATACAATGTGATTATCAATGAAATACATAGTGGCTTACTTTATAAAGATGAGGTTTTTCAAGAACTCAAAACAGGAGATCGATTAAAAGGTGTAGTTAAGAAAATTAGACCTGATAATAAAATTGATGTGTCTTTACAAAGACCTGGCTATAGAGGTATTGAACCTAATGCTAAAAAAATCATGGAAGTTCTGGAATCTTCAGATGGCGGCTTTTTACCAATCCACGATAAATCTAAGCCTGAATTGATTTATGAGACCGTGCATCTAAGTAAAAAAGCGTTTAAAAAAGCAATTGGAACGCTTTATAAGGAACGTCAAATCACTATCGAGAATGGTAAGGGTATTTTTTTGAAGAAAAACTAGTTTCCAGAAAAATAAAATCCAGAACCACTATTTCTTCTGTAAGGAGATAATTGAAAGAATGGAGAGAGTCTGTTATACTTATCTCCTAAATCTTCATAAGCTGAGTTTTTTATTCTGTTTAAATCTGAATATATGGGTTGCTGGTGATATGAAGGCGCGTAGATAGAATTGGAGCTGTTATCAAATTTCGGCTTAAAACTACTAAATATGGCACCTTGTCTTTCTATAAAAGAGAAGTTTTGTTCCTTTTGTTGCTGTGCTCTATAAGCTTTTCTATTGGCTGCAGCTACCATATCAACTTCTGGTCGTCTGGAAAATTTATCTGCAAATATGTTTATCTCAGGAAGATTAAAATCTTTTCCAACGCTAGTCACACTAAATGGGTCTGAAGTCATACTTAAAGAAGGAATGAGACTGATTGTATTCATCTCTAAATCTGTCTGCGCACTGGTATTGCAGTAGCAAAACATTATAAATAGTATAACTATGGATTTATTAAGATTCATACTTCAAAGTTAGCAAATATTATACCCAATCTAAGATATTTTCTTTTTTCCATAGATTTGGAAAAAAACTTCGTTGTTGGTGTTTTGGATGCAGATATTTTTTCCAGGGAGAGCCACCAGTTGCTTTTTTAGTTTTTCCTTTTTTATCTAAATATTTTGTAGCTGTTTTCAAGTGGGTTTTGGACCACTTAACATTGTATTGGTGGTCAAAATCCTTCATTCTAAAAATTAAGTTTTCGGAGGGATCTTCAAATTTTAGAAATTGCTCCCATACTGTCTTACCCCTTGTAGATTTTGCTAAAGACTTAAAACTTAATAAATACTTTTCTTCAAAAGCTTTTAGTGTGTATGACGTTTTTCCAGTTTTTCTGTTATAACCTGCATCCCTCCAGTAGATGTTTTCAAAAATTTCATCTAGTTCAGGAGATGAGGTTAAACGCTTTTTACCCTCGTTATTCACTAAATTGATGACGGGTGTGCACATGAGTTCTAGATAACGGAACTGTGCACTTTGGAATCCACTTGCAGGGGCTAATGCAAGTCTAAATTGATTATAGTCATCATAATCTAAACCTTCTGTCATAACTTCAAATGAAGTGATGAGCATATCGGTATATCTTATCAAACGTTTTAATTTTTCAGCAAAAAATTGTTCTGATGAGAAGTCTTCATGAGCATTGATTTGCTTTAATTCATGAATCATCAATTTTAGGGTCAATTCTGTTATTTGATGATAGACTATGAAAACGGTCTCATCTTTAAAATCGGTCTTAGGCTTTTGCAAATCGAGCAGGGTGTCAACCTCGATATAATCCCAATAATTAAGAGGCTTAGCATGCAGTAGTCCTTTAAGATAAGTTTCGGGGTTTTCACCCAGAGCTTTATACTTCTCCTTCAGCTGTTTTAAAAGCTCATTTGTCATGGTTAGCTTTTTGTTCAAATTTATTAAAATAAATCAAGCTATACTTTAAAAACTCTTATATATCAATCGTTAATTCAATGCAAATTAAAAAACTAAGATAAAGTATAAATCCAAGTTATAGTTATATGTTAAGATCAAATTTATCAAAGCTATCAAATCTTAAAAACTTAGTACATTTGTATAAAATCTAATAATATGTCTGATACAAACGAACGTATAAATTGTTTAATTATTGGTTCCGGACCAGCAGGCTATACTGCTGCTATTTATGCAGCCAGAGCCGATATGAATCCAGTAGTTTATACAGGTATGGAACCTGGAGGCCAGCTCACTACAACTACTGAAGTTGATAACTTCCCAGGATATCCTGATGGAATTGATGGTCCAAAAATGATGGTTGATCTTCAACAACAAGCAGAACGCTTCGGAACAGACGTTCGTATCGGAATGGTGACAAAAGTTGAACTTTCAGATCAAGTCGGTGGTACACATAAAGCCCAAATCGATAATAAAACTTGGGTTGAAGCTCGCTCTATAATAATATCAACAGGTGCTTCAGCTAAGTATTTAGGACTTCCTAGTGAACAGCGTTTAAGAGGTGGTGGTGTCTCTGCTTGTGCAGTTTGCGATGGCTTTTTCTATAAAGGTCAAGATGTTGCTATTGTAGGTGGTGGGGATACGGCCTGTGAAGAAGCAACTTACCTAGCCAAAATTTGTACAAAAGTGACAATGCTAGTCCGAAAAGGTGAGATGAAAGCTTCTAAAGCTATGCAGCACCGAGTAGAGAATACTGAAAATATTGATTTACGCTACCATAGTGAAGTAGACGAAGTGTTAGGAGATCAGGTAGTTGAAGGTTTAAGAATTGTAAATAACCAGACAGGTGAAAAAGAAGAGATCAAAATCACTGGTCTATTTATCGCCATTGGACATAAACCTAATACTGACATTTTTAAAGATTATTTGGATATGGATGATGTAGGATACATCATTACTAAGCCAAAAACCACAAATACAAATTACCCTGGTGTATTCGCCTGTGGCGACTCTCAAGATAAAGTTTATCGCCAAGCCATTACAGCTGCAGGGACTGGTTGCATGGCAGCTCTAGACGCAGAACGTTATCTGGCTAGCCTTGAAACTACAGAACGTTCTGAGCCTCAGGCAGCTCTAAGTTAATTTATAAAAATTAAGTTTAAGAAAGGCTTTTGTAATACGCAAAAGCCTTTTTTATTTGGTCATCTGAAACTTTACAATTGATTTTTGGCTGACCTAAGGCAGTTAACAACACAAAATTTATATTTCCAGCAGAATTCTTTTTGTCGTGTTTGAGATAAGTCTTAATCGCATCGATATCTTCCTCTGAAAATTCTGTGCTTTTAAAATAAGAAGTAATTATCCTGCTAGCCCTATCGCACTCCTTTTGGGAGAAATCAAGAATTTCCTCTGAAAGCTTTAGCGCTAAAACCATTCCTATGGCTACAGCTTCTCCATGAAGAAGTTTATTCTTTTGCTCTGATTCCATGTGGTAGGATTCAATAGCATGACCTAGGGTATGGCCGAAATTAAGGGCCATTCTCATTCCTTTTTCATGTGGGTCCTGTTCTGCAATTTGAGTTTTAATCTTAATAGAATCTTTGATGAGCTCTGGTAATCTATCCACATTAAATTGCGATAAATCTTCAAAAGCGTAAAAATCGTCGGCATTGGCAATTAAACCATGCTTAAGCATTTCTGCTAAACCACTTCTCATTTCTTGAGGGGGTAAGGTGGCCAGGTAACCTACATCAATCAAAACTAGTTTGGGAGGTCTTATTATACCAACTTGATTTTTCAAACTATCCAAATTCACACCGTTTTTTCCTCCAATAGCAGCGTCTACCATGCCTAGGAGTGTTGTAGGAACATGAACAAAATCAATTCCTCTTTTAAAACAGGATGCGACGTAACCCCCAATATCTGTTACGATGCCACCTCCAAGATTAATCATTAAAGATTTACGGTCTGCGCCAGTTTCAGAAAGTGCTTTCCATATTTCATGACAGGTTGTTATCGTTTTATGTTCTTCACCCGGCTCAATTTCAATCCATTCTATTTTTAAATCAGATTCAATTTTTTCAGCTAGAAAACGGGAGCAATGCAAGCTGGTATTGGTGTCTACCAAAATATAAATTGAAGAGTATGAGCCAGATGAAATTAAAGTATTTAGTGCTTTGTATGCTTCTTCTTGAAAGGCTATTTTGTAAGATTTTAACTCTATAGTTGTCATTTCGAAAAGGCTTTGTTAAGATTAATGTAATTGCAAAACTGCAAAGCGAAAATACTATATCAATCTCTATATTTGAGCTTAATTTTTTTTAAAAACTATGATCGACACTAAAATATTCAATGATACTAAACACGCCTTTGTTTTAAAATCTGATAAAGATTTAAAGCGCTCTTTGTTTTTGTTCTCAATGATGAACATTCCATATTTTGTTCCCGTATCTACTGCAGCAACCAATGTTGCTCTAAAACTAAAACTACCTATTGAGCCATTGGTAAAAGCTACGATATTTAAACAGTTTTGTGGCGGAGTAAGTCAGGATGATTGTATGCCTCTGGTGAAAAAGATGAGAAAAGAAAATGTTTACAGTGTTTTGGATTATTCTGTTGAAGGAAAAGAAAGCGAAGCCGAATTTGATAGAGCCGCATCAGATAAGATAGAAATTATCAAGTATGCTGGTGGAGCTGAAGAGATACCATTTGCTGTTGCAAAACCCACTGGTTTGGGGCGATTTGAAATTTGGGAAAAGGTGACAGCCAACGATAAGCTAACCGATAAAGAACAAGAAGAGTGGGACAACATCAAAGTTAGATTCGAAAGCGTGTGTAAAGCTGCATATGATAATGATACTCGACTTCTCATAGATGCTGAAGAGTCTTGGATGCAGGATGCAGCAGACAATCTCATAGAAGATATGATGAGAAAATATAACAAAGAGAAGCCCATTATCTTTAACACTCTACAGTGCTATCGCTGGGATAGACTATCTTATGTAAAAGGCTTGCATGAGCGTGCACAAAAGGAGGGTTTTAAGCTCGGTTTTAAAACTGTTCGTGGTGCTTACATGGAAAAAGAAAACGCAAGAGCGAAAAGGAAAGGTTACCCAACACCTATTTGTGAGGATAAAGAAGCAACCGATGTAAATTTCAATGCCGTGATGTGCTATTGTATTGATAATGTAGACGATATCTCGCAATTTATAGGGACTCATAATGAGGTGAGTACCTATATGGCTCTACAGTTGATGAATCAGAAAGAATTACACCTCTCTGATGATAGAATTTGGTTCGCACAGCTTTACGGAATGAGTGATCACATCAGTTTTAATTTGGGTCGAGTAAATGCCAATGCCATTAAATTAGTTCCCTTTGGCCCTATTAAAGATGTTATTCCTTATCTGATTAGAAGAGCTCAGGAGAATTCTTCAGTTCAGGGTCAGACAGGTAGAGAATTAGCTCTTTTAAGAGAAGAAAAAGACAGAAGAGATGGTAGCTATGTTAAGCGAGTAGAATAATGGCAATTCTAAAATCTGATATTACTAATGAAGAATACAAATCTTATTATGATTTGTACCTCAGCAGGGTTATTTCTTCGACAGAGCTTTTTGAGGCTCTACATCAAGAGCAAGAACTGGTTGACTTATATGAGTGTTTACCTTCTCAGAAACATGAGTTTCGTTATGCAGAAGCGAAATGGACGCCAAAACAAATCCTTCAGCATTTAATTGATACGGAACGTATTTTTGTAAATCGAGCTTTAAGGTTCGCTAGAGAGGATTTTACTGTTCTACCAGGCTATGATGAAAATGATTATGCAGAAAATTGCTTCTCCAATAAAAGAACTATCGACAATTTGCTTCAAGAGTTCAAAGCAGTTAGAAACTCAACTATTCTTTTGTATAAGAGTTTTGATGAACAGGTACTTAAAAATATAGGTCAAGCTAGTGGAGGTCCTTTTTCAGTTAGGGTTATTCCGTTTATATTGTGTGGTCACCAGAAGCACCATATCCATATTATCAAAGAGCGTTACCTTAAAGCATAAGCATGTCATCTAAAACTTCTGTATTTACATTACTAGACATCGGCAGGAGTTTACAAAGGATGGTCAGTGCGCATTATCATAAACCTTATTGGATCAAAACTGAGATTGCTAAACTCAATTATTACGACAAGAGCGGGCATTGTTATCCAGATCTTGTAGAAAAACAAAACGGGCAAATTCTTGCCCAAATGCGGGCAACCATTTGGGCTGATAATTATCAAAATATATCTAAACAATTCCTGAATCTTGCTAAAAAACCACTATCAGAGGGAATGACGGTATTGATATTGGCAAAAGTTAATTATCATCCTAACTATGGCTTTTCCCTTAATATCATAGATATTGACGCAAGCTTTACGCTAGGCGAGATGGCAAGGGAAAAGCAGGAAAGTCTTAAACGACTTAAATCTGAAGGAATTTATGATCTTAATAGATCCATGTCCTCTCCAAAGCTTCCCCAACGCATTGCTGTGATTTCGGTCCAAACTAGTAAAGGGTATCAGGATTTTATCAATATCATTTCAAAAACCTATGCTCATTTCAATTTTGAAATAGAATTATTTCCTGCTTTGCTACAAGGTGATAAAGCTATAACCTCCATTGCTAAAGCTTTAGAGAGCATAGAAAACACAAAAGATGATTTTGATGTGGTTACCATCATAAGAGGTGGTGGAGGGGACGTTGGATTAAGTTGCTACGATAGCTTTATACTAGCTTCAAAAGTGGCAAGATTTCCACTTCCAGTGGTAACTGGTATTGGACATTCAACCAATGAAACTTTAGTGGAACTGGTGGCTTTCAAAAATAAAATAACACCTACAGATGTTGCTTATTATTTTATAGCGGCCTTTCAAAACTGTTTTGATGAGCTTAAAGCTCTTACAAACCATTTCGAAACTAAGGTTGATGGTATGCTGAAGGAAAAAAATCAAGAACTATTGAACCTTCATAAAGAGTTTAAAACACAGGTTAATACTTTACTCAAAACTCACGACTATGAGTTGAAAGCGCAAAAACAACGCATCAAATCGAATCTCCCATCCTTAGTGTTATCTAGGCTCGATGGTTTAGAGCAACTCAAATATAGAATGGATTGGTTGGTAAAAAACAAACTTCATAATCAAGAAGATCAACTTTTATTGTATTTTAAATCAATCCAAAGGGAGGCTAAATCTACAACCAAGCAGCAGCATCAAGAATTGGATTACCTCTCTAAATCATTAGACTTACTTTCACCTGAACGACTTTTGAAACGAGGGTATACACTGAATTTGCTAGGCGATAAAATTATAACATCCACGACAAAACTTAAAACAGGCGATCGCTTAAAGACAATATTTGCCGATGGCTATGCTGAAAGCGATGTCGTAAAAATTCAAACTGATGAAAAAAACTGAAAGCTATGAGGAAGCTCTAGAAGAGCTTAAAACTATCGTTTCCGATATAGAGAACGATGCTGTCTCGGTTGATGAGTTGACCAAAAAGGTGAAACGAGCTTCAGAGTTGATAAAACACTGTAAGACCATTCTCACCAAAACAGAAAAGGAAGTTAACTCTGCTTTAGATGATATGGAAGATTTGAATTCTAAAACAAGTTGACTAAAATTGGTTAATCGTTTTACGAATGTGCACTAATCGTGTAAGCAGTCCTTCAAGTAACTCCAAATCAAGCATATTAGCCCCATCACTTTTCGCTTCGCTAGGATTGAAATGAGTTTCAATAAACAAGCCATCCACCTGGTTGACCACTCCCGCTCTGGCAATAGTCTCTATCATTTCTGGTCGACCCCCGGTTACGCCAGAGGATTGATTGGGCTGTTGTAAGGAATGCGTAACATCTAGCACAGTTGAGGCGTAACGCTTCATTGTAGGAATACCTCTAAAGTCTACAATTAAATCTTGGTAACCAAACATAGTTCCTCGGTCTGTAATCATCACCTTTTCATTCCCAGAATCCTTTATTTTTTGAGCTGCGTGCTGCATACTTTCTGGACTCATAAATTGTCCTTTTTTAAGATTGACAACTTTTCCAGTTTCTGCAGCAGCTACCAAAAGGTCGGTTTGCCTAACGAGAAAGGCAGGAATTTGCAGGATATCTACGTAGGCTGCTGCCATCGCAGCATCACTTTCTTTATGTATATCGGTTACCGTTGGGATATTAAAAGTGTCACTTACTTTTTTTAAAATCTTTAGCGCTTTTTCATCTCCAATTCCAGTAAAACTATCTATTCTGCTTCGGTTTGCCTTTTTAAAAGAGCCTTTATAAACGAAAGGGATTTCTAATTTATCGGTAATGGTAAGTATTCGTTTTGCAATTTTTAAAGCCATGTCTTCCCCTTCTATAGCACATGGGCCTGCTAGTAAGAAAAAGTTAGAAGAATTGGTATGTTTTAAATTTGGAATTAGATTAAGATCCATTAGAATTTTTTTTCAAAGATAAGGATTTCAGCACGTATTTATTAACGCTAATTTCTCAAACTCCAGGTTTTTTAAAATGTGATTTTACGTATCTTTCACCATCTAATGCATTTAATTTAAAATTAATTAATATGAAAACTATTTTTACCACTATTGCATTTGTAATGTCAGTCGTTTTTTACGCACAAGTAGAAACGCCACAACCGAGTCCAAATGCAATGCTAACCCAAAATGTTGGACTTTCAGAAGTTTCTGTGGCCTACTCAAGACCTTCCGCTAAAGGAAGAGTGATTTTTGGAGATCTGGTTCCTTTCGATAAACGATGGAGAACTGGAGCTAACGAAAATACAATTGTGACTTTTTCTGATGACGTAGAAATCGGTGGTCAAGCCCTGGAAGCTGGCAGCTATTCACTTTACAGTATTCCTAAAAAAGGAAGTTGGGATATTTTCTTTTATGAAAATACAGAAAACTGGGGCTTACCAAGAACATGGAACGAAGATGCTGTAGTGGCAATGATCAACGTTCCTGTAAAATCTTTAAAACATTTAGTAGAAACATTCACGATAGGGTTTGATAACATTACCATGGATAAGGCTCATCTTGCCATTTCATGGGAGAAAACAAAAGTTGAAGTTCCAATAGCTTTCCCTACTGACGAGATGGTGGAAGCTAATATTGATAGAATAATGTCTGGACCTACAGCTGCAGATTATTTCAACTCTGCGGTATACTACTTTACTTCTGGTAAAGATTTGGATAAAGCTGAAGCGTGGATGGAAAAAGGAATGGAAATGGCTGAAACAAAACCATTCTGGATGCAAAGACAACAGTCTTTGATATACGCTGCTAATGGCAAAAAGAAAAAAGCTATTGAGACCGCCAAAGCATCTCTAGCAGGAGCTAAAAAAGCAAACAATGCAGATTATATCAAAATGAATCAAGACTCACTTAAAGAGTGGGGGGCAATGTAATGAAGCACTAAGGCTCTAAATATTCAACCGACTCAGCTGATCTGGGTCGGTTTTTTTATGAATACCTGTAGGAGTATAGCTATGCCAATCACTAATCCACAACCAAACAAATTCAACCACAAATAAGGCATCCAGTCTTGGAAATATCCAAAAATAACAATGGCCTGAGTAATAATGGCTGCGACGAAAACAGCATGACTTCTCACATACTTGATAAAAAAGGCTAATAGGAAAATGCCTAAAACATTGCCATAAAAGATGGACCCGATAATATTGACAAGCTGAATCAAGTTATCAAATAGACTTGCGGTACAAGCAAAAATAATAGCGAAAACTCCCCAGCCCAGCGTAAACAGTTTTGTAGAGTTAACGTAATGCTTGTCTTCCTGCAAATTCTTTTTATTTCTTTTGTAAAGATCTATAGTTGTGGTGGAAGCCAAGGCATTCAACTCTGATGCAGTCGAAGACATAGCTGCAGATAAAATAACAGCAAGTAATAGCCCAATTAAACCTTTTGGCAGATTATTTAAGATAAAATGAATAAAAACATAGTCTTTATCGTTGGTTTCAATCTTTTCATCTACTTGTGAAATAATAAGCTTAGCTTCGTCTCTCAACTCAGTTTCTTTCCTGTTGAGTTGCTCAAGTTCAGTATTCAGATTTTTTTCGTCATTTGCTGTGCTTTTGGCAAATTGACTAGCAAGACTTTTCTTTTGATCCTGAATAGTTATGAGTTGATCCTCCAAATCTTCAAATTCAGAACTGTATTCTGATGCGGTTACGGCCTCTTTGGCAGCTGGGTTAAAGTTGATAGGAGAGTAGTTGAATTGGTAAAAGACAAAAACCATAATCCCGATAAGCAGGATAAAAAATTGCAGAGGTACTTTCAGTATAGCATTAAAAATCAATCCCATTTGACTTTCTCTCAGACTTTTACCAGAGAGGTAACGTTGAACCTGACTTTGATCTGTACCAAAATAGGAAAGTGCTAAAAAACTGCCGCCAATGATACCGCTCCAAAAGGTGTAACGATTATCAAAACTGAAAGAGAAGTCTACTACATTCAACTTGTCATTTGCTCCAGCGATCTTCATCGCCTTTGTAAAATTGATATCATCTGGTAAATAGGAAAAAATGAGAATAAACGCAGTAATGAGCCCCAAAAAAATAACAGCCATTTGTTGCTTTTGAGTCACATTGACTGCCTTGGTACCACCCGTTACAGTATAGATAATCACTAAAATTCCAATTAAAATATTCAAATAGAATAAATTCCAGCCTAAGACTGCAGAGAGAATTATTGAAGGCGCATAGATTGTAATTCCGGCTGCTAAGCTTCTTTGAATCAAAAATAAACCAGCAGTTAAGCTTCTGGTTTTTAGATCAAAACGAGATTCTAGATATTCATAGGCAGTGTAGACTTTAAGCCTATGATAAATCGGAAGAAATACAAGGCATATAATAATGATAGCTATAGGAAGACCAAAATAAAATTGGACAAAGCCCATGCCGTCATGAAAAGCCTGTCCTGGGGTAGATAAAAAGGTAATAGCACTGGCTTGAGTAGCCATTACCGACAGACCCACAGTCCACCAGCGAGAAGTATTACCTCCTTTTATAAAATCGTCTACATTGGCGTTATTTCTTGACTTTAGGCTGCCATAAACAACAATAAAGAGCAAGGTAGCAAATAAAATGATAAGGTCTAGAGTTTCCATGAAGCCGACTTAGTTTTGAAACCAGTTCATGAATAGATAAAAGCCAATGATGTAAACCGCATTGCAAATTAAAATCCAGGTATAAGCTGTTTTCCAAACGTATTTATCAGGGCCTTTAGACATCCTATTCTATTGAAATTAAATTTGAAATTAGTTTATATGCTCCAGACACTCCAGCTGGTAATTCTCTAAAAAAGCTTAAACCTGTATAGATATAATGACCTTTACCATATTCACCAACTAGAATGCTTCCTTTCTTTGGTTTTTCATTTTTATCATTCATCGATAAAATTGGTGTCAATTCATCAGACCAATCATCAGGAAAGTAGAGACCACGTTCTTGAACCCAGCCTTCAAAATCTTTTTCATCAATTGAATTTGGTGAATTCAATAGCGGATGATTAGGCTTGATAAACCTGACTTCAGCATTTTCTTCGGTTACACGGTCTCTGGACATGCTCATTTTAAAAGGAGCTATGTCTTCTGTTTTTAATCTTCTATTGGTGTTGTACTGCACAATCATAGTTCCTCCTTGTTGCACAAAATCAAATAACAAAGATTGTTTGAATGCGAGTTCCTCATGGATATTGTAAGCACGAATACCCGTCATAACAACATCATAATTTAAAAGTAGTTCTTTTGATATTGAATTGGGAGCCACTACATCAACTTCGAAACCCAAGTCCCGGAGATTACTTGGCACACTGGAGCCCGCTCCTTCGATGTAAGCGATTTTTCTATCACTTATTTTAATATCAAGATTGACAAGTTTAGTTGCCGCGTCCTGAATTAATTTGTGAGTGCCGATGTGATCGTACTCAATGGTTGAAACATTTTTTGAAATGACTTCGCCGTTTATCATCAGTTCAGGCTTCACATTGATTTCACCAGTCGTGGCAGGAGTAATTTCGAAAGAAAAACGCTTTTGCTCCCCTTTTGCTTTTAAATTCACCTTATAAGTTTGTGGTGATGACTTCCAGCCTTTAGGTAGATTAAGCCTCAAATCACCATTCAGATTATTATGAAAAGCTTCCACTTTAACTTCAATTGATTTTTTGTTTGAATTCTTGAAAATATATACCGATTCCTCAAACTCTAAAGATGCTTTGGGTAAAATTTCAAAGCTTTGATAAACTTCTCCTTTTACAGGGTCGTTGTATTTATAGATTAGAGGCTTTTCAATAACAAAATCAGATCCATTAATGTCTAATTGAAATTTGTAAACTAAAGGTTCTGGACTTTCGGCTAAACCAATAAGGTCTTGTTGTTTGACATTAAATAGTCCTAATTCTGGTGAATTTTCTAACCAATAGGGGGTTGTAAATTCTGAATTGATATCGATTTTTTGCGTTGTATTGTGCGTGTAGTCTAAATTATTTTCTAATACTACCGGAGATAGGCTTACATCTCGTCCATTGAGTGAGATAGACTTTAAAGTTATAGGGACTGGACTTCTATTGATAAGTTCAAACTCAACTTCAACCTGTTCTCCAGCATTTGCATATGGAGATGAACTTCTAGCTTCCACAAATAAGCCTAAAGAATGCATGATGATGGACTTAATTTGCTGCATTTTTTGAGATCTCCAAAAGTCGTCTTCAATATCTTCTATTAAAGCTTTAGACTTGAGTAACTTCGGAATAGAGAGCCATGGACGTCTTAAGTCGAAATCATTCTCAACGCTATATAGAATATCCCCTATGGCTTTGCCTTCTGGAATACGGTTCCAAGAGGTATCTATCCCAGAAAATGGATTATTCCCTTCAAATCCTTCACCTTTTATAAGTTCTATATATTCTGAACGCTCCCCTCGATAACCTGAATTTCCGAAGCCCTGTGACTTATGCTGGCTTCTACTCAAGGCAGAAATTTCATTATTAGATAAACCTTCTAACGGATAATAGGTATTGATGCCTAATTCTATAAAATTTGTTTTATCTGCTTCCTCAAATGCCTTTTGGCTCCCATAAAACCACCACGACGTATTGAAAAATCCACGTTTGGGCTGCCAGGGTTGAACTTGTTCTAGCTGGGAAGCATAGGCGTTTTTATTTCCTGCGAGCTCGAAGGCTTCTACACTCAAGAGAGCGGATGAGGTGTGATGGCCGTGCGTTGTACCCGAGGTTCTGTGATCGAATCGATTGATAATAATATCTGGTCTGTGTTTTCTTATCGCCCATACTACATCAGATAAAATTTCATCTTTATTCCAAATTTCTAAGGTTTCTTCTGGTGTTTTAGAATATCCAAAGTCTATGGCTCTTGAAAACATTTGATGACCCCCATCTATTTTTCTGGCATTGAGAAGTTCCTGAGTTCTGATTATACCCAGTTTTTCACTGAGTTCGGAACCGATTAAATTTTGACCACCATCTCCTCGCGTTAAGGATAGATAGGTGGTTTTGGCATTGACTTGTTTTGAGAAGTAGGTGATAAGGCTCGTATTTTCATCATCGGGATGAGCCGCTATGTAAAGCACATTGCCAAGAAAATTTAAGGATTGAATTTTCTGTAATATTTCAGAAGAAGAAAGTTTATTAGGTTCCTGAGGTGTGGCTATAAGGCTAACAAGTAAAAAGAAACAAAGACTTAGATTGCGATTTATCATTGTTGTAGTTTTGAATCAAATATACTAGCCTAACTTATTAATAATTAGTTATTGTGTAGCTTTTAACGATCTGTATTTTCATTCCTATCCAGCATGGCATCTTTTTTTAGTAAAGTTACCGACTTCTGTAAAAGCAGGTTGTTGGGATAGGTGACTAGTTCACCTTCTTCTGTTCTTAAATGAAGCTGGAATGCTTTTATGTCTTCAATAATGGCTGTAATTGGAAAATCTTTATCGTTGATTTGAATCTTATCGCCAATCTTGTAAGGAAATGAGAAAAACATGATGACACCAGAGGTAATATTGCTTAAGACGGACCAAATAGCAAATAATCCTATACCTATGACTGCAAACACAGATGAAAAAATTAAAGTTAACTCTCGTATTTCAACTCCCCAGATTAAGAGTAGCGAAAAGATAGCTATGAAGGAAACTAATACATTGATATACTTATAAATCAACTTAGTTCTAGCGTAATTCAGTTCATCTCGTTTGGCAATACGATTAGCTGATTTTTTAAGGCCAAGTCTTAATATTAGTAACAGAAAGACTACAATAGCTGTCCAAATGATCTGTTTTTCATAAGTAAAGAAAAAGGTTTCTATCATAAATTTACAAGTTTAAACTATCACGTAAATGTAAATATTTGTTTGAATTTTTTTCCCAATATTTTGTTCTCAATGTTTTATTTTTGATAGCTCTTGAAACTAAGGTGTCGTTTGAGGAAATGTCCAATTCTTCCCATTTTTCAATACTGTAAGGAAAGCTTTTGCTTTGATAAACATTAAGAATTCTTCCAAGAGCTGCATAGGTTAAACTTGTTACAATATAATCGCCTTCGCTTTGCTCAATAATTGCTTTGTAAGCCTTGAATTTTTTATGATTAAGCTGAAGAAAGCTTAGACTCGGCAGTATTTTTTGTTCTCCAAGCTTCATTTTTCTTGGATCTATTCTTAGGCTTAACCAAAGTTCATTTTCTGTAAAGGTTATTGGGCGCTCAAACTCTGCATCTGCTTCCCCTTCAAAATAAGAGTGTGTTTTGAGTTCAAACATCACTCTACGGTTTAATTGGGCATAGGTTTGGCCACACCATTCCTGTATACTTGAAGATGCTTTAAGTAAAGGCTCTCTTTTGGTCAACGGCAAAAAAGTACTCTCCATGATACTGTAGGGATAAATTCCTGTGTTGAATTTTTTGGTGGAATTAAGCTTCATCACAGATACTGTTGCTTCAGACTTTGAATTGGCTTTTACCTGTTGTTGTCTTAGAAAATCTTCAGTAACAAAAATCATCATGGCTTTGCCAGTTCTTTTTTCACCATAGCGGAAATACTCAAGATCGTAGCTGGTCAATTCAGCTTCTCCATTGTACCAATATTCCTTAAAAGCTTCAGATAAATCTCTTGGCTCAGCCTCCACATTAGGTTTAGACTGAAGATTAGGCTCTGTCTTACAACTGTAAATACTAACTAAAATCAAAATCAAAATAAATCTCATAAGCTAGAGTTTAGATAAATGTTCGTAAACTAAATGTACTGGAAATCCCATCACAGTATAAAATGATCCATTAATTTCTGAAATTCCTATCTGTCCAATCCATTCTTGAATACCATAAGCTCCGGCTTTATCCATCGGTGAATAGGTGTGAATATAGTGCCAGATTTCCTCTTTGGTGAGGGGCTTGAATTTTACTTTGGTCACATCATAATAAACGTTTTCCTTTTCAGTAGTTTTAATGCAAAAGGAAGAAATGACCTCATGAGTAGTATTGGAAAGGGATTGTATCATTTCAAAGGCTTCGTCCTTATCATTTGGTTTGTTGAGTGCACGGTCGTTGTGCCAAACGATAGTGTCTCCAGTAATTAGGACCTCATTTCCTAGCAGATCTGTAAACTGATCTGCTTTCAATTTCGCTAAAAAATCACTGATTTCATGATGTTTTAATTTATCATTAAAAACTTCGTTAACCGAGCGGAGCTCAACCTTGAAATCTACTCCAATAGACTTTAGAATTTCCTGACGTCTCGGTGAGCCAGAAGCCAAAATGACTTGCTTATTCTTTAAATTTTTTAAGATCATATAAATAAAAATGTAATCATGGAACACAAACCCGTTAAAAATACAAGTTTAAGGTGGGAACTGATGTCTTTGTAGTCTTTTTCTGATTTTGCACTAAGTGTTCGTTTGGATATAAGTATAAGGGGGAGGATGACAAACGTAAACATATAAAACATGACTAGGTTAAGGCTAAGAAAATAGGTCAGCAGAATGCTAAGTAATATAAAAACACTCAAGATAATTATACTAAATACAATGTAATTGGTTCTGCGTTTACCAATGAGGATAGGGAGTGTTGACATTCCACAGAAGTAATCCCCTTTAATATCTTCTATATCCTTAACCATTTCTCTGGAAAGATTAATCAAAAATGTTAGAACACTGTAGACTATTATGGTAAAGAAAACCACAGGATGCTGGCTTTTTTCAATAAGTATAGTTCCTAAGCAATAAATACTAAGCCCTACCAAAAGACTCACCAAAATGTTCCCTATAATGGCTTTTTTTTTCAACCAAATTGAATAAGCTGCGAGGGCTAGAGGAGAGGCTAATAAAATATAAAACACCAATAGATGGCTCTCAAAAGCCTGATTGATAAGCAAATATAATAAAGAAGCTAATCCCAAAAGGTTAGTCATACCATAAAGACCTAACGTTTTTTCTCTAGAGATAAGTTTATCCACCACTAGGCGTTGAGGTTTGTTGATACTATCGGTAGTAATATCAAAAAAATCATTGATGATGTTGCCACCAGCACCAAAACAAACCACAGCCAAAATTACTAAGGAATAATGAAATAAACTGAGTTCCAGATCAACTCCAAAGCCAGGTAGAAGCGAAAACCTTATAAGTAAAGCAGAAAAAATAAGGATGAGTAAATTTTTCCACCTTATAAGATTTAGAATATACATGGTTAATTAGTCAGCGTTTAGAATTTCCATTTTCCCTGGGTTTTCATGACCTGCTCAATAAGATCTCTCACACAGCCATCACCACCTTTTCTATGAGAAATGTAGTTTGATATATCTTTGACCTCGGGCACTGCATCCTGAGGACAAGTGGCCAGACCAACCATTTTCATAGGATAAATGTCTGGAATATCATCGCCCATAAAAGCTACATGCTCGGCTTGGATTCCATACACCTCCAAAAACTCTTCTAAGCATTCAGTTTTGTCCGCAACACCTAGATGTATATTAGTTATCCCTAAATCTCTTAACCGCGTCCTAACCATTTCATTGGTTCCTCCGGAGATGACAATGATTTCGTAGCCAGCCTTTAAGGCTTCTTTTACCACGAACCCATCTTTAACATTCATCGTTCTAATCAATTCTCCAGAAGAAGAGACTTGTAAAGAACCATTGGTGAATACACCATCGACATCAAAAGCAAAAGTGGTGATCTGGTTGAGTAATTCTTTATAGTTTGTCATATTTTTTTATAATGGATTCTGTAAGGAGCTTGTAAATAGCCTTATGATTTGTATTGCTTATCTCTCCTAGGTGCTTATTGATTGTCGTTTGATCGTTACGTATTGCTGGACCAGTTTGTACTTGAGATGGAGAGTTGGTTTGAACTTTATCTGCAGTTTCCTTAATAAGAGCTTTTAAAATATCAAAAGGCATGTCATCTTTGTTACAGATGTCTTCTCCTATGGCATATAAGTAATTTGTAAAATTACAAACAAAAACAGCGGCTCGATGCAAAGTTTGTCTTTGACTGGAGTTAATTTCAAAAACTACTGTAGAAATAGATTGTGCAATGTCTTTTAGGCGGTTGAGGTTTTTTTCTGAATACGCTTCAAGACAAAAGGGAATTTTAGAATAATCTAATTTTGAGCCTTTTGAAAAGGTCTGTAAGGGATAAAATACAGCAGAATTAGGTCTATCAAGCAATGATTGACTTCCAGAAGTGTGAGCTACAATGCCATTTAAAGTACTAAGCTGATCTGCTATTTTACTGATGACATCATCTTTTAGGCATAGCAAGTATAAATCTGCCTGTTTCAATTCAGAGATTGAAGTGGTGACAGCAGTAAATTTTTTGAAATTCTCTAATGATTCAGGCTTATGATTATAAACTTGCAAAACCTGACATAGGGCCGAAGCTTGTAGAGCCTTAAACATATGGCTAGCTACATTTCCAGTTCCTAAAATTACAATAGAATACATCTCCAAAAATTAGATGAACAAAGGTAAGGTTCATTTTTAGAAATTGATACAAAGCTGAGAGTCAAATTTCATTAAAACCAGCTTAAATTATAAAATTTAAATGAAAATTAAACTCACAATTATTAAAACTCAATAATCTCCAAAAAATTAACTATAAGTTCTTGAAATCAAGTCGATTTAATTAACAGAACTTCAACGTTCGTAAGCATGCATATACTTTAAAATTCATGCCTTATTGAGTATCTTTGCAGTTCGATATTTCTGAAATTATGTTAGAAAAAAAGATTAAGAATATTTTATTTTCCACAAGGCTGATGGCTGTGCTTTTTGTGGTCTACGCAGTCGCTATGGCTGTAGGTACTTTTATTGAAAATTCATACGCAACTGTTACCGCTCGGGAATGGATTTATGATGCTTGGTGGTTTGAGGTAATCATGGTGTTTTTCGTCATCAATTTCATAGGTAATATTTTTAGATACAAGTTACTGCGAAAGAAAAAATGGACCACACTCTTACTCCATTTATCTTTTATTTTGATTTTGGTAGGAGCATGGGTAACCAGATACATAGGAGAAGAGGGTATCATGCCGATAAGAGAAGGTGAAGTCGAGAATACAATGCTTTCAGAAAAAACTTATTTATCTACATTTATCGATGGTGAGATCGATGGAGAACCTCTAAGGAAAAAACAAGAATTTAAAGTAGATCTCGGTCCTGCCATTACTGAAGGTAAAACTATAAATACAGATTATAATGGTAACGCTATTCAATTTGAATTCCTAGAGTACATAGAAGGTGCTGAAGAGGGTGTTATTGAAGCTGAAGATGGAGATTATTTTTTAAAAATCGTAGAAGCTGGAGATGGTAACAGACACGACCATTATTTAAGAGCAGGTGAAGTGGCTAACATTCACAATATTCTTTTTGCTTTGAATAAGCAAACAGATGGAGCAATAAATATTGTTGGCAATAATGAAGTTGGTTTTACCATAAACTCACCATTTGAAGGCGATTGGATGCGTATGGCAGATCAGAAAAAAGGTCAATTGCCTAAAGATACTACTGAAGAATTACAAATGCGTTCACTATATAACGTTGGTGGAATGCAGTTTGTAATTCCCGAGCCCGCTATTAAAGGAAAATATGATCTCGTACCTAAAGAAATTGCTAATAAAAATGATCCTGACGGGATATTCGTTCAGGTTACTGCAAATGGACAGACTGAAAAAATTGGACTCTTAGGAGGCAAAGGCTTCCAGATGGATATGAAAAAGATTGCTGTTGGCGATTATGACATTTATCTGAGTTATGGTAGTAAAGATATTGAACTTCCGTTTGCTCTAAAATTAAATGATTTTATCGCAGAAAAGCATCCGGGAACCGAAGAAAGAAGACAGCCTAGTTATAAATCTTTTATGAGCAAAGTAGAAGTGGTTGATGGCAGTAACTCTTATCCTTACGATATCTACATGAATCATGTTTTAGATCATAAAGGCTATCGATTTTTCCAATCTTCTTTTGATCCCGACGAAGGCGGAACAATATTATCTGTCAATAATGACTGGTGGGGAACTTGGATTACTTATATCGGTTACTTTTTACTTTATCTGGGGCTAATGGCCATTATGTTTGACAGAGGGTCTCGTTTTGGAGATTTGAGAAAGAAACTGGATAAAATCAAGCAGAAAAAAGCAAAACTCACCAGCATTTTTATTTTGTTTTTTGGGTTAACTAGTTTCGCTCAGACAGAGAACGGTAATGTGGTGGAAGAGCCAGCAGAAGTTCAAGATACGCTTGCAGCATCTCATAATGATCATGATATCATCCCAAAAGTGGACTATGACAAGGTCATTAAAATGATACAAGCCAACAAAGTGAGCAAAGCTCATGCTGCAAAATTTGGAGAATTGATCATTCAGGATTTTGGTGGAAGGATGAAACCCATCAATACATATTCTTCAGAATTATTGAGAAAGCTTGGTAAACAAGATGAATATAATGATCTCAACAGCGATCAGGTCTTGCTATCGATGATCGAAAATCCTAATATTTGGTATTCAGCGCCATTAATTTCGATTAAAGCTAAAAATGATAGTATTCATCACGTTTTAGGTGTAGAGGAAGAGAAAGAATATGTGTCTCTTACAGACTTTTTTGATCCCCAAACAGCAGAATACAAGTTGAGTCCATTTCTTGATGCAGCTTACAAAGCGGCTGTACCAAATCAATTTCAAAAGGATTTTATCACAGCCGATGAGAAAGTCAATTTGATTTATAACACCTTGATGGGTGAGCAGTTCAAAATATTTCCTATCCCAGATCATCCTAATAACAAATGGGTGTCCTATCCAGAGTTGGATGATGAGCGATATTTTACCGGGGTAGATACTTTATATACCAAACAGGTGCTTCCACTATACATGCAGTCTTTACGATCTGCAAGATCTACAGGAGACTATGATCAAGCAGATGAACTGCTTTTGAGTTTAAAATCCTTCCAAGAGAAATATGGATCTGAAGTGATGCCTTCTGAAGATAAAGTCGAAGCTGAGATTTTATATAATAAGATTGATATTTTCAACCTGCTTTTTCAATATTATTTATATGTGAGTTTACTCATGATTGTTTTCGTCATTATGAGAATTTTCAAAGAAAATAAACTCAACAAATATGTTATAAGTGCAAGTAAAGTCTTATTAGTTGGATTATTCTTAGCACATACAGCAGGTTTGGTAGCCAGATGGTATATTTCTGGTCATGCGCCCTGGAGTAATGCTTATGAGAGTATGATTTATGTAGCCTGGGCTACCATGTTTTTTGGTCTTGCCTTCGGGCGTAAAAGTGACTTGACCATGGGTTCAACAGCTTTTGTTACCTCCATAATATTGATGGTTGCTCATTGGAATTGGTTAGACCCTACTATTGGAAACTTACAGCCTGTACTAGATTCTTACTGGCTGATGATCCACGTTGCGGTTATTGTTGGTAGTTATGGTCCCTTTGCTTTAGGTGCTATAATTGGTTTGGTATCGCTTATTCTAATTATTGCTACTAATAAGTCCAATTTCAAGAAAATGAAATTAAACATTCAGGAGCTCACTATAATTAACGAGTTAGCGCTAACTGTTGGCTTAGTAATGTTAACTATTGGTAACTTTTTAGGCGGTCAATGGGCTAACGAAAGCTGGGGAAGATACTGGGGCTGGGATCCCAAAGAAACCTGGGCTTTAATTAGTATTTTCGTTTATGCCTTTGTGATTCACATGAGACTGGTCCCTGGTTTAAGAGGGCTTTTTGCCTTCAATTGGGGAGCAGTTATTGCCTTCGGCTCTATATTGATGACTTATTTTGGAGTGAATTTCTACCTTACAGGTTTACACTCTTACGCTAGTGGTGATCAAATCATCAGTTACCAATTCATCATTATAGCGCTGGCCGTGTGGTTAGCCTTAGGATTTGCAGCCAAATGGAAGTATAAAAAATACTATTAAGCCTTTAGTCATATAATTAAAAAAAAGCCCCTTTCAATTGTATAAGGGGCTTTTTGAATAAGTATTTAACTTAACCTATTACCGATTAATCTTCTTCATTCCAAATATCCCAAGCTTTTTCGGCCTGAGCGATCAGCATCTGCTCACCATTTATAATCTGTGCTCCTTTCTCTTTGCCTTGAGCTAAAAAACTGGTGATAGAAGGGTTATAAATCAAATCATAAAGTAAATGCGCCTCATTGATGAATTCGAATGGAATAGGAGGACATTGGTTAACATCTGGATGTGTGCCAAGCGGTGTACAATTCACAATGAGTTGGTGACTATTAATAACTTCAGCATTCAGGTCTTCATAGGTAAAGTCGCCTTTATCTTTGTCTCTTGAGACAAAATTGATTTGATAGCCCATAGAAACTAGTGCATGTCTAACTGCCTTTGCAGCTCCTCCTGTACCCAAAATCAATGCGGCTTCATGATTTGGAGCAATCAATGAAAAGATTGATTTTGTGAAACCAAAAACGTCTGTATTATAACCTATTAGTTTTTTGTTTTCAATTTTAATTGTGTTTACAGCTCCGATACGTTCCGCTTGGGAGTCAATTTCATCCAAGAATGGTATGACTTTTTCTTTATAGGGGATAGTAACATTTAGACCAGCTAATTCGATGGAATTTCCGACAATCTGTTTGATTTCTTTAATGTCATCTATATCGTAGTTGATGTATTTTGCCTTGATGGCTTCATTATTAAACTTTGTATTGAAATAAGATTTTGAGAAAGAATAATCTATATTTTTTCCAATAAGTCCGTATGTTTTCATGTGTTATGTTGTTTTTCTTTGCCTACCATACCAAGCAAGGCTCAAAACTATTAAAATTCCTATGATAATAAAAAAGATTGCTACCCAAGTACTAATTTCTGAAAATTCGGGCAAATATCTTGAGTAATTATCCAACACCGGATCGCCGTTGGTGTCTACCAAGACTTCTCCCATATTGTTTTTCTTAAATATTTTCTCTTTCCAGGGCCAAACTACACCTAAACTACCTGTAATAAACCCAATAATGATGGAAAATGTAATTTTCTTATAATGTTTTAAAACATAATTCAGTAAATGAGAAAGTGTGATTAACCCAAATAAGGATCCTGCAGTGAACGATGTTAGAACTTCAAGCAAACGTATTCGCTTCAAGTCTTTGGTAAAACTGAAGTCTCCCTTTAGTACATCTGCAATAGTATCATAAAGCGCATTCACAGAATCAACTAAAAGTAAAACATAATTTCCTAACAAAATCAAAATAAAAGATCCCGATAAACCTGGTAAAGTCATTCCAGAAACACTGATGATTCCACAAAAAAATACAAACAGTAAATGATCATTTTCTGTTGCAGGCTTTAAAAAGCTTATGCTAAGTCCAGCCAAAACTCCTAAAATAATAAAGATTATAGTTCTGAGGGACTTGATTTCGAAATCCTTTCCGATGTAATAAATAGAACCGATAATCATTCCGAAGAATGAGGCCCAGACATATAATTCAAAATGTTCTATGAGGTAATCTAAGAGTTTAGAAACGCTGAAATAACTAAAAACCATGCCTAATATCAAAAGGAATAGAAACTTAGCATTGATATATTGGAAAAAACTCCTAAACCTTCCATTAAATAAAAGTTTCAAGGATTTAAGATTAAATTTCTGTAATGAATAAATGAACTCCTCGTAGAAACCAGCAACAAATGCGACAACTCCACCAGATACTCCAGGTACTTTATTGGCTGCACCCATGGCTAGTCCCTTCAAGAAAAGGAATATTTTATCACTAACTGTCCTTGTGCTCTGCATGAGAAAGGGGTTGATTTTCGGCTATTTTTTCTAAAAAAAGAATGAGTAAAAACCCAAAGATAGCTGCAAGGCTAGCAGCGAATAGTTTGGGATCTCCATCAAAATTCTGAGGGAGTACAGAAACTTCTTTCAGGATGACATCTTTGCCTTTTACTAGCTCTGTTTCCAGAACTTTTTTCCAAGGCCAAATTTTATTTAAAGATCCAGCAATGAATCCAGTTAAAATGGCCAGAGTGATAGCTTTATAATGATTGAATAGCCATTTTAAAATTCTGGAAAAACTCAAGATGCCGATAATAGCTCCAAGCCCCACAAGTCCTACAACCTGTAAATTAAATTCAGAAACAGCCTCGGTTATAGATTTGTAAGCTCCCATTAAAACGAGTATAAAGGCTCCTGAAATACCTGGCAGTATCATTGCGCAGATAGCTATTGAACCACAAAGTAGGTAATAAAGTGGATGCTCAATTCCGTCTGCAGGAGCTAATAAAGTAATACCATAAGCAATTATCAGGCCTAGCAGGGCAAAGGAAACAAGTTTTACATTCCACCGGTCAATTTGTTTTCCCACGTACCAGACACTCGCCAATACCAATCCAAAGAAAAACGACCAGACAATAATAGGGTAGGTTTCTAAAAGATAATTGGTGAGCCTCATTAATGTAAAAACACTAAAAAAAATACCAAGGAGCAAAGCAAGAATAAAACTTCCATTTAAGTTTTCCCACATCTTACCGAAGCCTTCTTTTTTCCAGGTTTTGATTAAACCAAAATCAACATTAGCTATAGTAGTAACTAACTCTTCGTAAATACCAGTTATAAAAGCAATAGTCCCTCCGGAAACACCAGGTACAACATCTGCAGCTCCCATACCAAGCCCTTTAAGACTTATGGTGAGGTAAGATTTTAAATTTCTTTTCATAGTAAGATTGACAATTTCAAAAGTAAGTTGAAAAAATTAAATAGGGAAGCCGCTATGATTCTTTTGTGAGCTCTATAAATAGACTTTCTAGGTTCTTATTTTTTTTGTGTAATTCAATAATTTTCAAACCTTTATCATAAGCGAAATCAAATACGTCTGCTCGTTTATCTACTGTTGTATCAAAAGTAATCTCATATCTAAATCGAGTAGTATTTTTAATATTTGATACTTTTCCAATTTCTTTTAAAGCCACCTCTTCGATTCTGTAATTGAATTCAACTTCTATAACCTGTTGATTTTCATCATTGAGATCTTGCATTTTCCTGTCGGATACAATCTGTCCTTTATTAATAATGATGACACGATCACAAATAGCTTCCACTTCCTGCATAATGTGAGTGGATAATAGTATGGTCTTGTCTTTACTAATAGACTTAATGAGCTCCCGTATTTCTATAAGTTGGTTGGGATCTAAACCTGTTGTAGGTTCATCCAGGATCAAAATGTCGGGGTCATGCAGTAAAGCTGCTGCAAGTCCTACCCGTTGTCTATACCCTTTTGATAATTGATAAATTCGCTTTCCAATTTCCTTTTCAAGCTTTGTCTGTTGGATAACTTTTTGAATGCGTTCCTTCGGACTGTTGAAAAGTTTAGCATGAAAATTAAGGTATTCTTTGATGTACATTTCTAAATAAATAGGATTGTGCTCTGGCAAATACCCGATTTGTTTTTGTATATCAGTCTTGGCTGTTTTTAATTTCAGATCATTGACACTGGCCTGTCCTGCTGTTGGACTTATAAAACCGGTTAAAATTTTCATCAGTGTAGATTTTCCAGCACCATTAGGTCCTAGTAAACCTACAACTTCACCTTTATTTATTTTGAAATTGATATTCTTTAAAACCTCTTGTTGTTGATATGATTTTGAAATAGAATTAACCTCAATTGACATACACTAAGTTTTATTCAAAAATACGAATTAAATATCGTTACGAATTCACAAAAGAAACTCATTGTACCATATTTTGAGTGGCTTGCTTAAAACCAAGCTAAATGCCTTTGATTTCTAACATTTAAGGTTAATTTTGTGGCTATGAAAAACGATAAGACTTTAAAAAACTGGTTAACAAAGATGAGTTTGGATCATCCTCTTGTTATCGCTGGTCCCTGTAGTGCAGAAACTGAAGAACAAGTCCTAAACATAGCCCACCAATTGAAAGATTCTGATGCCACAGTGATGAGGGCTGGAATCTGGAAACCAAGAACACGACCTGGAAATTTTGAAGGTGTTGGGGCTATAGGTCTTGAGTGGCTCAAGAAGGCTAAAAATGAAACCGGGCTTATGATTGCTACCGAGGTGGCAAACAAAACCCACGTAGACTTGGCTTTAAAAGCTGGAGTAGACGTCTTGTGGATTGGAGCAAGAAGCACTGTGAGTCCATTTATCGTTCAAGAAATTGCAGATGCACTGGAAGGAACAGATAAGATTGTATTGGTAAAGAATCCTGTAAATCCAGATTTAGCTTTATGGCTTGGTGGTGTAGAACGACTCTACAATGCCAACATTAAAAATCTTGGCGTCATTCATAGAGGTTTCTCCACCTATGAAAAAATCAAATACAGGAATAATCCTGAATGGCAAATCGCTATCGATCTTCAGAATCAATTCCCAGATTTACCAATCCTGGTAGATCCATCGCATATCGCTGGAGACAGGAATTTGGTATTTGATATATGCCAGACCGCGTTGGATCTAAATTATGATGGTATGATTGTGGAAACTCATCACACCCCAGATAAAGCCTGGAGTGATGCGGCACAGCAAATCACACCCGATTTTTTAAAGCAAATGACGATAGATTTACGTATTAGAAATAAGGAAGGTGCTGAAGAATTCAACAAAAATCTTAAAGGCTTAAGATCTAAAATTGATGTGATAGATCATCAAATCATTGAGTTTTTAGGAAAGCGTATGCAGGTCGTTGATGAAATTGGAGAATTAAAAAAGGCTAATAATGTTGCCATTCTTCAGCCTGATCGTTGGAGTAAAGTTTTGAATACACTAACTTTAGAGGGTGAAAAAAATCGGTTATCTAAAGACTTTGTAGAACGCCTTACTAAGGCTGTTCATGAAGAATCTATTGCTCATCAACATAAAATTATAAGCCAGTAAATATGATAAGAACCAATTCAAAAATAAGTAGATGAAGGCGGTTGTTTATAAATCTACTGGGAGTTGGTACCTCGTGAAAGCCGAGGATGGGAAAATCTATAATTCCAGAATCAAAGGTAAGTTTCGTCTTCAGGGGATAAAAAGTACGAATCCCATTGCAGTTGGTGATCATGTTGAAATTGATACGGAGACCAAAGGAGATGAAACTATTGGGATTATAAAAGAGATATTAGACAGGAAAAATTATATTATTCGTAAATCTGTTAATCTTTCTAAGCAAACCCACATCATCGCTGCAAATATTGATCAAGCCTTCTTATTGATCACTCATAATAATCCTCCTACCAGTACTACATTTATAGATCGGTTTTTGGTTACTGCAGAAGCTTATCATATACCAGTTGTCATCCTCATAAATAAAGTTGATGACTATTGTTTAGAGGAGTTTGCAGAGATGAAATACCTGGCTGAGTTATATAGGGAAATTGGCTATACCTCTATTGGTATTTCAGCAGAAACCGGTGAAAATATAGATCAGGTAAAAGCCTTAATGAAAGATAAGGTGAGTGTTTTTGCTGGTCATAGCGGGGTTGGGAAGTCTACTTTGGTAAACGCTATAGAACCTGAGTTAAACATCAAAACTTCAGAAATCTCTGAGCAGCATAGGCAGGGTCAACATACCACAACATTTGCAGAAATGCATGAACTACATTTTGGAGGACAAATCATTGATACGCCTGGTATAAGAGGCTTCGGTGTAGTTGATATTGATAAATATACCCTCGACAATTATTTTCCTGAGTTCTTTAAGCTTAAACCAAAGTGTAAGTTCAATAATTGTATTCATGTAGATGAACCTAAATGTGCTGTGAAACAGGCGTTGGCAGACGATGACCTGGCTTACTCCAGGTACAAAAGTTATTTACAAATTATGGAAGGTGAAGAAGATGAAAGTTTTAGGAAAGATCCCTTTCAAGATTTAAGATAAAATGAAGGTAATATTACAAAGAGTTATGAATGCTTCAGTAGAAATAGATACTGAAATTTCTGGAAGTATTAACCATGGCCTGTTAGTCTATCTCGGTATAGGGAATAGCGACACCAAAGAGGATATGGAATGGCTAATCAAAAAAATGACTCAACTAAGGATTTTCTCAGACAAAGAAGGCAAGATGAATTTAAATATAAATGAGGCTGAAGGTGAATTTTTAATTGTGAGTCAATTTACTTTGCATGCTTCACTTAAGAAGGGAAATAGGCCTAGTTTTACTGCAGCTGCAAAACCTGAAGAGGCAGAAGAAAAATACCAGGAATTTGTAGAGATGCTAGAATTAAAGCAAGGAAAACAAATTCAAACTGGTAAATTTGGAGCCCATATGAAAGTCATCTCCGTTAATGATGGGCCAGTTACATTTATTCTAGATAGTAAGAATAAGTTTTAATTTTATTGACATTTTTTAAGATTTTTTTATAGTTTTGATTTCTATGAAAAAAATCTTATTCCTGCTTGTTGTTTTGACTCTAACCTCTGTTAAAGCTCAAAACCAATATTCGTTAAACAATTTACCTTCAAGTCTAACCAAAAGATCTAATTCTGTCATTAGGAGTCATGATATTCATTTAGAGATAAATGATTATGATGATATCTACATTAATGAAGATAAAGTGATTACGGTGCTCAATAAAAACGGGATGTCTAGTGTTGATTTATATGCTCATTATGATAAATCAACAAAAATTAAGAACTTAAAAGTAACAGTTTATAATGCTTTTGGTCAAGAGATTAAGAAATTTAAGGAAAGAGATTTCACGGATGTAAGTGCTGTGGCTAATTTTAGTTTATATCAAGACGATAGAGTGAAATATTTGGAGTATACCCCTGTAAGTTACCCCATAACGATTCGTTTTGAAAAAGAACTTAAATCCAATAATACTGCTTTTATTCAGAGTTTCAACCCCTACACTAATTATTACCAGTCTGTACAAAAGTCAACTTTTAAAATAAACAATAATGCAGGTGTAGAGCTGAGGTCTTTTGAAAATGATTTTGTAGATGAAACGGTCACAAAGACTTTAACTTCTAAATCGCATCATTATGAAGTTAATAATCTACCTGCTATTCCCAGAGAAGCATACAGTAGTTCCTTAAGTTCTTTTACACCTAAGATAAGATTTGCTCTATCAAAGTTTAAATTAGAAGGTGAGACTGGTGAATTCAATAGTTGGAAAGATTTTGGTTATTGGCAATATCAACACTTACTTAGTGGTCAAGACGAGTTACCAGAGTCTACTATAGCTAAAGTTCACGAACTTACAGGAGGGCTTACAAGTACTGCCCAAAAAGCTAGAGCTATTTACAATTATGTACAAGATCAAATGCGTTATATAAGTGTACAAATAGGTTTAGGGGGGTGGAAGCCGATTTCAGCTGAAGAAGTAGATGAAAAAAAATACGGAGATTGTAAAGGCTTGACTAATTACACCAAAGCGCTATTAAGCGCTGCAGGGATTGAGTCTAACTATTGTGTGGTTAATGCAGGCACAGAAATTACTGATATAGAACAAGAATTTCCATCTATGCAAGGAAATCATGTCATTCTAAACATTCCTAATGAAGAAGGTTCTGATATTTGGTTGGAATGTACAAGTCAGGATATTCCATTTAACTTTTTAGGAACATTTACAGATGATAGGCAAGTATTTGCTGTTACTGCTTCTGGAGGTGAAATCATGAAAACCCCATCATTTACTGAAGAAGATAACCATCAATTTACCAAAGCAGAAATCAAAATTAACCAGAAACTTATCAAGGCTTCTGTTGAGATTATAACTCAGGGATCTCAATATGATAATCGCTACCATCTCGAGGGAAAGAATCCAAGTGAAATCGAAAAGCATTATCAGTCTTATTGGGATAATCTAAAAGAATTGAAACTAAACTCTTATGCTTTCGATAATGATAAGCCTAAAATTAGCTTTACGGAAAAGGTGGATGTTCAGATTGATAACTATATCAAGATTTACGGTAATGATTTGATTTTAGATGTCAATCCATTCAATAAATTTCAAATCAGTTTACCAAAATATGATGAAAGAAAAACACCCTTTAGTGTTGAAAGAGGCTTCGTAGATGAAGATGAATTTATTTTTGATCTAAGTCAACTTTCTTTAAATGTTGACCTCGAAGATGTAGAACTCAATACTAGGTTTGGAACCTACAAATTGAACTTTCAAGTTGTCAAAAATAAATTGATTGTGAAACGCTATTTTAAGTTGAAAAAAAAATAACTATAACAAATCCGACTATCCTGAATTTGTAGATTTCTTCGATGATATAGCAAATTACGATTCTACCAAACTAAGTTTGAAAATTTCATAAGCAAATACCAAAATTATGCAAAAACTCTTAACATTTACATTCCTGTTATTTAGTATTATTAATCTATTTGCTCAGCACAAGCCTAGAGAATTGAAAGAGGTGACATTGGAAATGTTGCGAGAGCGCCAAAGCTCTTTAGATTCTACTACTGCTGCTGAAGTACTGTATGAAAAAGGCAAAGTTACTTTTTCAGTTTTAGATGGTTTTCAATACAAGTATGTGGTAGTAAGACGAATTAAAATTTACAATCAAGAAGGCTACGATGAAGCTAATGTTCAGATTCCTTATTTTGTTGGCGAACTCAACTCTGATAGAGAGTCTGTTTCGAAAATTGATGGTTATGTCTATTACGAAGAAGATGGTGAAGTGGAACGAGACAAAATTAGAAACAGAGACGTTTTTGATTTGGACCTTAGCGAAATGTGGGAGGCCAAAAAATTTACAATCCCAAGGATACAAGATGGTGTAATCATTGAATATTCCTACACCATCGACTCTCCACATATTAATAATCTTCCAAAATGGGTTTTTCAGGATGATATTCCGACTAGATACTCAGAATACACCACAAGAATTCCTAATGAATATATAGCATACAATATTAGGACACAAGGTTACCTTGCTTTTGAGAGTTCTAGAAATATTGTAGAAGGGAATTTGTTTGTTGGTACAGGAACAATGAGAACTACGGTAGAGGAAACCATAAGCGTCGCCTTAGATGTGCCTAAAATAGAAGAAGAACCTTATCTCAATAACATCGATAATTATCTTCCAACCATTAGTTATGAGCTTTCTTCATTTAGAACAAACAAGTACGGAACACAAAAATCAGTTGCTAGAACATGGGATGATGTAGTAAAAACCATGTCAGAATCAGACTCCTATGAAAGGGAATTAGCAAGGACCAGATATTTTGAAGACGATCTAAATCGAATACTTAAAGACCTTAGTTTACCTGAGGATAAAATGAATGCCATCTTTGAGTTTGTGAAGACTAAGATGACCTGGAATGAGAAAGAGCGAAAGTACACTAGCGATAAACTTCATCGAGTTTATGAAGAAGGTTTAGGCAACTCAGCAGATATTAATCTTATGCTTACAGCAATGCTTAGAGCTGCAGGTTTAGATGCTAACCCTATAATTTCAAGTACAATATCTAAAGGGGTTCCCTTGTTTCCAACGCTGTCTGGTTTCAATTATGTATTTACTCACGTCGATATAAATGGACAGGAATTCTTACTCGATGCCACTGAGGAATTTTCCTCGCCTAATGTTTTACCAAAGCGTTTATTGAATTGGAATGGAACTGTAATAAAAGAAAATGGCTTTAAAACAATAGACTTAGTCCCCTCATTACATTCAAGCAAGAAATACCAAATACAAGCTGAGCTCAATGATAAGGGAGAAATACTTGGAAAGTGCAGAATAATCTCTCAGGATCAATTTGCTTTAAAAACTAGAAAATTAATTTATAAAAAAAGTCCTGAAGAATTAAAATTGAGATATGAGAAAAATTTCAATGCAGCAAAAATCAATGATATATCCAGCTTAAATTTGAAAGACCGAAGCAAACCCTTGGTTGAAAATTTCTCATTTTCTGGAAAAGAGAAATTCGTCGAAGAAATCGGAAATAAACTTTACCTATCTCCGATGTTGTTTTTGAAAATGGAAGAAAATCCGTTTAAAAAAGAAAAAAGAATTTACCCAGTTGATTTTACCCATCCTAGGATTTTAGAATACTTTATCGTAATCAAAATACCTTCGGATTATAAGATCGATTACATACCAAAGCAAGAAATTCTTCAGCTTGGAAATGATGTTTCCAAATTAACCTACTTAGTTAATGGAAACCAAAACATCATATCTGTAAACGTTAAGCATGAGATTAACACACCAATAATTCTACCACAAGATTATAAGAATTTACGAGATTTTTACATTTCTTTGATGAATAAAGAAAATGAAAAAATTGTTCTCGTAAAATCTTAATTATGAATATAGAAGATGCTCAAAAGGCTGTAGATCGTTGGATAAAAGAACATGGGGTCCGTTATTTTGATGAACTTACCAATATGGCTCAGCTCACCGAAGAGGTAGGAGAAGTCGCCAGAATTATAGCCAGAAGATACGGAGAGCAAAGCGAAAAGGAGAGTGACAAAGCTAAAGATCTTGGAGAAGAGCTTGCAGATGTGGTCTTTGTTGTTTTATGTTTGGCTAATCAAACCGGAATTGATTTGCAAAAAGCATTTGATGAGAAATTGAATTTAAAAACACAGCGCGATCACTACCGGCATCAAAATAACCCAAAACTGAAGTAAATGTTTCAACGTGTGATTTCTGCTAAAGGCTTTTGGCGTTCTGTAATAAGTCTCGCTATAGGCTTTATTTTTATATACAATATTATCGATGTTTGGATTGGCTATGATTTTGACTGGAAGCTGTATGCTGAAAACAGATTCGCTAAAGATAATTTACTTAGATTCTTTGTCGCCAATATTATGAGTGGATTTGTATATGGTTTTGTTGTTACCTTTTTAAAATTTAGAGGTAATATCAAAAAAAATGATGCTCGATGAAGTTAAGCTATGCTCCTCCTCAGGCTCAACATTTTTCTTTTGATATTACTGGCTCTAAGAGCATTTCCAACCGCTATTTAATATTACAAGCCATTTTCCCCAATTTAGAACTGAATGGTTTATCGAATAGCGATGATACCCAGGTGCTTCAAAAGGCTTTATCTACGACAACACCTGTTGTGGATATTCATCATGCGGGAACAGCTATGCGATTTCTCACCGCTTATTTGTCTTCTAGATCTGGTTATGAAGTTACTTTAACAGGAAGCTCAAGAATGCAGGAAAGACCCATCGGAATCCTCGTTGAAGCCATGCGCGAGCTTGGAGCAGATATTCAATATGAAAAGACCGAGGGTTTTCCGCCATTGAAAATCAAAGGCACAACCTTAACCAAAGACGAAATTTCTATTTCTGCTAATGTCAGCAGTCAATACATAACAGCCTTAATGCTTATTTCACCTTCGCTTACAAAAGGCTTGAAAATCAGATTAGAGTCTAAAGTGACTTCTAAGCCTTATCTGAAAATGACAGCACAGGCGCTTCGGAATATTGGCGTAAAGGTCGATTTTGATAAAAACCAAATCAGTATCCAACCCAAAAGTGCAATTTCTGATAAAACTGTTGCAGTAGAATCAGACTGGAGTTCAGCATCTTATTTTTATAGTTGTTTAGCCTTACGAGATTTAGGGAGTATTGAACTTTCAACGTACTATAAAAACAGCTTACAGGGAGATTCTAAGGTGGCAGAATATTATAAACTATTTGGTATTCATACCGAGTTCCAAGAGCAGTCGATCCGACTTTCAAAAGAGGAAAACTTTCAAATTCCAGAATTTATTGAACTCGACTTGAATGATACACCAGACCTGGCTCAAACCATTGCTGTTAGCTGCTTAGGTTTAGGGGTAGAATGTTTATTAACGGGTCTTCATACGCTCAAGGTCAAAGAAACCGATCGTTTAGTCGCTTTGAAAAATGAAATTGAAAAGTTTGGAGCTATCGTTGAAATCACTTCAGAATCTCTTCACTTAAAAGCTGAAGCTAATTTGAATTCAAATGTTCAGGTAAAAACCTACCAGGACCACAGGATGGCAATGGCTTTTGCGCCTTTAGCGATCAAAACAGGTTTACAAATTTTAGAGCCAGAGGTCGTCTCCAAGTCATTTCCAAGCTTTTGGGAAGAAATGAAAATCTTAGGCATCTCGTAAAATCTGCTATTACAAGCTTTTAAGCTAAATAAACTACAATTTACTTGACAACGGCTATTCCGAGGTAGTATATTTGCGTTTTTAAAAAAATCTAGACTATGGGAATGAAACTTTCACAATTCGACTTTACTTTACCTGATGATCTTTTAGCAGAATTTCCTTCAGAACATAGGGATGAAGCTAAATTAATGGTGGTAAACCGAAAAGATGGTTCAATTGAGCACAAAATGTTTAAAGATGTCATCGATTACTTCGATGAAAAAGACGTCATGGTGTTCAATAATACCAAAGTTTTCCCTGCTAGGCTTTATGGAAATAAAGAAAAAACAGGCGCTAAAATTGAAGTATTTCTGTTGAGAGAGCTCAATCCTGAAACACGATTATGGGATGTTTTAGTAGATCCAGCCAGAAAAATAAGAATAGGTAACAAACTTTATTTCGGCGAAGATGAGAGTCTGGTAGCTGAGGTTATAGATAATACCACCAATAGAGGAAGGACCCTGAGATTTTTATATGATGGTTCTTATCAGGATTTCAGAGATAAACTGACCGAACTTGGCCAAACTCCACTTCCCAAATACATCAAGCGTGATGTTGTGCCAGAAGATGCAGAGCGTTACCAAACCATATATGCTAAAGAAGAAGGTGCTGTTGCTGCTCCAACGGCAGGCTTACACTTCTCTAAGCACCTCTTAAAACGATTGGAAATCAAAGGCATCGATTTTGCAGAAGTGACGCTACACATCGGTCTCGGGACATTCAATCCTGTAGAAGTTGAAGATTTGTCTAAACATAAAATGGATAGTGAGCAAATCATGGTTGATGAAAAGGCGACCAAAGTGATTAACGGTGCTAAATCTGAAAAAAGAAAAATATGTGCAGTTGGAACCACTGTGATGAGAACACTCGAAAGTGCTGTAAGCTCCAACCATCGTTTAAATGAGTATAATGGCTGGACCAACAAATTTATTTTCCCTCCCTACGATTTTAGTATAGCTAATTGTATGATTACTAATTTTCATATGCCAAAGTCAACGTTGTTGATGATGATCTCTGCGTTTGCAGGTCACGAATTGATGGAAAAAGCCTATAAAGAAGCCATCAAAGAAAAATATAAATTTTATTCTTATGGAGATGCTATGCTGATATTGTAAGCTAAAAACAAAACTTAAAACTAAAAAGCTGACATACATGAGTCAGCTTTTTTTTATTCGTGATGATAGGGTAAATTTTTCAAAATTGTAAACGCCCGGTAGAGTTGTTCTGTGAAAAATAATCTTACCATTTGGTGAGAAAACGTCATTTTGGAAAGTGCGAGTTGTTGATTTCCTCTTTTGTAGACTGAAGGCGAAAAACCGTAAGGTCCACCAATAACAAACACTAAATTTTTTAGGCCCGAATTCATTCGTTTTTGAAGCCAACTTGCCATTTTAGTGGAGGTGTATTCTGTTCCTTGCTCATCCAAAAGGACAACAAAATCTGAAGTTGAGACTTTATTAAGTATCAATTCTCCTTCTTTTTCCTTTTGAAGTTCGATGTCCATGTTCTTTCTTTTTTTTAAATCTGGAATAAGAACAACATTGTAGTTGACGAAGAAAGATAATCGCTTTTTGTAATCTGCTATCAGAGCTTCTAAATGCTTACTATCTGTTCTACCTACAAGGATAAGTGTGATGGTCATCCGTTCAAAAAAGTTTAACTTTGTTATGCACAAAAATAGAGAACCCAATGATTAGTCAAAAGCAATTGGACGAAGAAATCCAGCTTATCATCAAAAATGCAATCCGAGAAGATATTGGCGACGGTGACCACTCGAGTTTGGCTTGCATTCCTAAAGATGCAACTGGTAAAGCCAAATTGCTTGTAAAAGACAAAGGCATACTAGCAGGGGTTGAATTTGCTAAGCAGGTTTTTGCTTTTGTGGATCCTTCGCTTAAGATGGAGGAACAGATGAAAGATGGCGATGAGATGCAGTATGGAGATATCGCTTTTTATGTATCAGGGCCGAGTCAATCCATATTGAAAGCAGAACGACTGGTCTTAAACGCTATGCAACGTATGAGTGCCATAGCCACTAAAACTTCTGAATTTTCAAAACTTCTATCCTCCTACAAAACTAAAATTCTAGATACGCGTAAAACTACTCCTGGATTTAGGGCCCTAGAAAAACAGGCTGTAAAAATAGGTGGTGGTGAAAACCATAGGTTTGCACTCTATGATATGATCATGTTGAAAGATAATCATATTGATTTTGCTGGAGGCATCACAAAAGCCATCGATAAGACATTAGCTTACCTGAAAACTAATGATTTGGACCTCAAAATTATTGTAGAAGCCAGATCACTTTCAGAAGTAGAAGAGATTTTGAAATCTGATGGGGTATATCGAATCTTACTTGATAACTTTAGTTTCGAGGATACTAAAAGCGCTGTCAAACTTATTGATAATAGATGCTTGACAGAATCCAGTGGTGGGATAACCCTCGAGAATGTAGAAGACTATGCTAAGTGTGGCGTGGACTTTATTTCCAGCGGAGCTTTGATTCATTCGGTGCATAACCTGGACCTGAGTTTAAAAGCTATGTAAAATGGCCAAAGAAATTAGCGATACTCTTAAAAAAATTCCAGTTGTAAGTCGTATAGCGTATTGGTCGAATCAATTAAATCTTCCAGGCTTAGAAGGCTTTACGCTTTACGATCTATTAAGTTTGTATACCAGCGGAATTATTAAGGGCACGTTTTCTACCCGTGCAGGGTCTATCGCTTTTAGCTTTTTTATGGCCATTTTCCCCTTTTTGTTATTTATTTTAAACCTGATACCTTTTGTTTGGTTTATCGATGATTTTCAGCAGGAACTACTCAATTATTTAGAAGAGCTACTACCACCACAAACTTCAGGACTTTTTCAGGATATATTCTATGATATTGCCAACAATCCAAGAGCTGGTTTATTATCTTTTGTGTTTTTACTTTCTGTATTTCTAATGTCAAACGGGGTCAACGCTATCTTTACTGGATTTGAATTTTCATTCCATACCAAAATCAATCGTTCTATCATCAGACAATATTTTGTAGCGGTTGGAGTCGCTATAATTGTGGCCTTTTTATTGCTTATTGCAGTTATTGCGACTGTCTATTTTTCGTATCTCATAGATCAGTTTAAAAGTCTTGGAGTGGTTGGGGATTCTATCGTGCTTGCAAAATATGGTCGCTTTGCAATATTAATATTAGTGTTGGTTTTAGGAATTTCGACCCTGTATTATTTTGGAACTAAAGAAGGTAGAAAAACCCGTTTTTTTTCGTTAGGTTCATTTTTTACAACGGTCCTGATCATTTTAACGACGTATTTATTCTCAATCTATGTAGAAAATTTTAGTGCTTACAACAAACTTTATGGTTCTATTGGAGCGCTCCTCATCCTCATGTTATATATTTGGTTAAATTCAAATATTCTCCTACTTGGATTCGAATTGAATGGATCCATTTACAACCTTAAACAAAAATTGAAAACATAATTTATGAGGACCACTTGTTTTACATTACTACTTTTTTTCGTTTTGACATCTACTTTTTCTCAAACCAAAATCGCAGGGGTTGAGCTTCCAGCAACTTACCAGATTAAGGATCAGAATCTAAGGCTTAACGGAGCAGGCGTAAGAGAAAAATTCTGGATGGATCTCTATGCCGGAGGTCTTTATGTCTCCAGTAAACTCTCTAGTGGAAAAGAGGTTTTGAATGCTGATTCTCCTATGGTTATTAAAATACACATTGTTTCTGGTTTAATTTCAAGTGATAAAATGAGTTCTGCAGTAGAAGAAGGCTTCGAAAACTCAACAAAAGGCCATCTTGAAGAGTTAAGGGTTAAAATTGACAAATTCAAATCCTTTTTTTCTGAAGAAATAAATAAGAATGACGTTTTTGATATTGCTTATTCTCCAGCAGATGGGATAATGGTGTTCAAAAACAACAAAGAACTCGGACATATTGAGGGCTACAAATTTAAAAAGGCTCTTTTTGGAATTTGGTTTGGCGACCAACCTGCAGATAAGGACTTAAAGGAAGGAATGCTTAATATTTAATCGATGAAATTATTTATACTATATTTTGGCTTGCTTTGTGGAAGTCTTGTAAACGCCCAAGACGTTGTAGGCGAATGGAAAACGATTGACGATGATTCTGGTGTTGCCAAATCTATTGTAGAAATTTACAAAGAGGAAGGTAAACTTTATGGTAAAGTAAAAAAAATACTCAGAGAAGATAAACGAGATGTACGTTGTACAAAATGTAAAGGACAACGTAAGAATCAAAAAGTTGAAGGTATGGTTATTCTGAGGAATCTTACCGAAGAGGATGGAGAATATACAGGTGGAACGATTACGGATCCAGAAAACGGAAAAAGCTACGATGCTAAAATTTGGATTGATGAGGACCAGCCTAACACCTTAATGGTGAGAGGGTATGTTTCATTCTTGTATAGGACGCAAGAATGGAAAAGAGTTACCGACTGAGTGATTAGAAATTAAATTTATGCCATTCTTCATTGATGTTATCGTTCCCCTGCCTTTAGAACAAAGGTTCACCTATTCTATTACAGATGAAGAGCAACGAAGGCTTAAAGTAGGAATGCGAGTAGCCGTTCCTTTTGGGAAAAGAAAAGTCTATACAGCAATAGTTGCTAAAATTCATCAGACTCCGCCATTACGCTATGATGCAAAGCCTACAGAGGAGGTACTAGAAGATCAACCTACAATCACGGCACATCAACTGAAACTTTGGAAGTGGATGAGTAACTACTACTTATGTACAGAGGGAGAAATTTTGAGATCTGCTCTGCCAAGTGCGCTTCTAATCGAAAGTGAAACCGTTGTTGAACCTCATCCAGATTTTAATCTTGATCTAATAGATGATATTGAAACCTTAAGTGATCAGGAATACTTGATATTACAAGCGCTTCAAAAACAAAGTTTACTTAAGATTGGTGAGATCATTTCTATTCTAGATAAGAAAACCATCTTCCCCGTGATCAACGCAATGGCAGAAAAATCTTATATTTTAGTTAACCAGGAACTGAATAAGCAATATAAGCCAAAGCTTCAAAAATACTTAAGATTGGCAGATCAGTACTCTTCTGAAGCTGATTTACCTACATTATTAAATCAGCTTGAAAAAGCAAAAAAACAAAAAGAAGCCTTATTACAATTCTTCAATTTCAAAGCTAAAACTCAAAAGCCCATTTCTAAAAAACTTTTGAAAGAAAAGGCAGGAGTGTCTGCATCTGTGGTTAAATCCTTGATAGACAAATCTATACTGGAAGAATATTATATCAAAAAAGATCGAGTAGAACATCATGCGGAGGCGATTGATTCAGAAATTCAGCTTAATGAATATCAAGAAGCCGCCTTATCCCAAATTCAACAGGGATTTGAAGAATTACACGTTTGTTTATTACAAGGCGTCACTTCATCGGGAAAAACTGAAGTCTATATTAAGCTAATTGAAACGGCCATAAAAAAAGGGGAGCAGGTTTTATATCTGTTGCCGGAAATTGCACTAACCACTCAATTAATTAAAAGATTACAAGATTATTTTGGTGATGAAGTATTAGTCTATCATAGCAAATATTCGGTAAACGAAAGAGTAGAAGTATACAGGCATTTACTGAATCGTACCAAGGGCAAAATTGTAATAGGAGCCAGGTCTTCAGTGTTCCTGCCTTTTAAAAATCTAGGACTTGTTGTCGTAGATGAATCTCATGAAACAAGTTTTAAACAATTTGACCCTGCGCCGAGATACCATGCCAGAGATACTGCTATAGTGCTAGCTTCTATTTTTGGTGCTAAAACCCTACTTGGGACAGCGACCCCAAGCTTAGAAAGTTTTTACAACGTCAAACAAGAAAAATATGCTTTTGCGAAATTATCCAAACGCTTCGGGAATGTCGTACCACCAAAAGTGGAGTTAGTAGATTTGAAGGATCAGCAGCGAAAGCAAAAAATGACTGGTCATTTTTCTGAAACGCTCTTAAAAGCAATAGAATCTACCTTAAAAGAAGGACAGCAAATCATTCTGTTTCAGAACAGAAGGGGATATTCTCCCATTCTAGAGTGCAATACCTGTGGACATGCTCCGCAATGTCCAAATTGCGATGTAAGCTTGACTTACCATAAACATAATAATAGTCTACGATGTCACTACTGCGGCTATCATATTGCTATGCAAACTAAATGTATGGCCTGTGGTTCCACAGATGTGACCACAAAAGGATTTGGTACAGAACAAATTGAAACAGAACTAAATGCTTTATTCGAAGATAAAGTGATTAAGCGTATGGATTTGGATACGACACGAGGAAAATATGCTTATGAAAAACTCATCTCCTCTTTTGAAAACCGAGAGATTGATATTTTAGTTGGCACGCAGATGCTTACTAAGGGTTTAGATTTTAGGCATGTAAAGCTTGTAGGAGTTATGAATGCTGATAGTTTGTTGAATTTCCCAGATTTCAGAGCTCACGAGAAAAGTTTTCAGCTGTTGGTACAGGTGGCTGGCAGAGCAGGGCGTACAGAGGAACAGGGTCAAGTTCTCATTCAAACTTATAATCCTTACCATAGAATTTTACAACAAGTTACCACCAATAGCTATGATGAAATGTTCAAGGAGCAGCTTGATCAGAGAAGGCATTTTAAGTACCCTCCTTTATTCAGGATGATAAAAATTACTTTTAGGTCTAGAGATTTAAATAAGATGAATGAAGCTTCAGATTGGTTGGCCTTATTTTACAGACAAATTTTTAAAGCCAATGTTCTAGGCCCGGAGTTTCCTGCTATTTCTAGGATAAGAAATGAATATCATAAAAATATCTTGATTAAGATACCTCCAGAACAGTCCCTTTCTAAGACCAAGTCTTATGTTAAATCTGGGATAGATAAATTTAAATCGATCGCTCAATTTAGATCCATTAAGGTTCAGGCAAACGTCGACCCATATTAGTATTTAGATCTATAATATAATATAGCTAGATAGTAGAATGTAGTTTTATATTAGTTTGTATTTTTATCAAAAATAACTGAGATGACTATAACTCAACTTAATTACGTACTTGCTGTAGCAGAATACAAAAACTTTACGAAAGCTTCAGAAAAGGTGTTTGTGACTCAGCCTACACTTAGTATGCAGGTTCAAAAATTGGAAGAGGAGTTAAACGTCAAGATTTTTGATAGAACAAAAAAGCCGATTAAACTCACTCCCGTTGGTGAAAAGATTATAGAGCAGGCTAAAAATATAGTTAATGAAAGTGTTAGAATTCAGGATATTGTAGATCAGCAAAAAGGCTTCGTAGGTGGAGAGTTCAAATTAGGAATTATCCCAACGGTAATGCCAACCTTGCTGCCGATGTTTTTAAATAATTTCATCAAAAAGTATCCAAAAATCAATCTCAAAATTGAAGAATTACATACAGAGGTAATTATTGAAAAGCTTAAGGAGGGACATCTAGATGCCGGGATTGCCGCCACTCCTTTAGCCGATGAAAAAATAATAGAGAGGCCCTTATATTACGAGCCATTTATGGCATATATTCCTCCACAACACAGATTATTTCAGCAAAAAGAGCTTGTTTCAGATGATTTGGATGTAGATGAAGTTTTACTTCTTGAGGACGGGCACTGTTTTAAAGACAATATTCTTAATCTTTGTAAAAGTGTTCAAAATCATCCTGATCAAAAGAAATTTTATCTGGAAAGCGGAAGTTTTGAGACCCTAATCAAACTTTCAGATGAAGGCTTAGGTATGACTTTACTACCTTATCTACATACCTTAGATTTAAAATCTGAAAAACAAGAGCATGTCAAATTCTTCAAAAAGCCTTATCCTTCAAGAGAAATAAGCATTGTCCATCATCAAAATGAATTGAAATCGCATATCATAAAAGCGCTACATGATTCTATCAGTTCTATAGTGAAAGCAGCTATTCAATTTCAGGACATTCAGATTATAAGTCCGTTGAATAATCATTAATGACTGATTACTTCAAAGTTAAGTGCAATTCAGCATAATTAATTTAAAGCTTAATCCTCTTTTTAATCTGTTTTAAAAGCCTAAATTTGCAATTTTTTTAAAAAGGCGATCACTTTTGATAATTGTGTTAGTGATACATCATTATTTAGGTATCGTTTAAACGCTGAAGGTACATATCATTAAAATATACAGATGAAAAAGCTGATTAACCTATTTGATTTTAAACAAAAAGTCGATTATAAAATTGAAGTTTTATCCGGCTTAACAGTTGCTTTAGCCCTTATACCAGAATCTATTGCCTTTTCTTTTATTGCAGGTCTATCCCCTCTCACTGGTTTGTATGCCTCGTTTGTTATGGCACTCGTCACCTCTATTTTTGGTGGACGTCCAGGAATGATTTCTGGAGCCACAGGTGCTGTGGCCGTTGTACTTGTGAGTCTTTCAATGGAATTTGGGGTCGAATATATTTTTGCAGCCGTTATACTGGCTGGGTTATTACAGGCTGCAGCAGGTTTGCTTAAGCTGGGTAAACTCATGCGACTTGTGCCACATCCTGTCATTTTTGGATTTGTGAATGGTCTTGCGATTATCATTTTTATGTCTCAGTTAGATCAGTTTAAAGATGCTTCCGGAGCCTGGTTAACGGGAAGTAATTTGTTTATCATTTTAGGTTTGGTAGTCTTAACGATGCTCATCATCTGGTTATTACCAAAACTGACGAGAGCGGTTCCAGCGTCTCTGGTGGCGATTTTAGTAGTTTTTGCAATTGTTTATTTTGGAGATATCACAACCAATACAGTTGGGGATCTGGCCAGTATTAGTGGTGGATTTCCACCTTTCCATATTCCAGACTTTCCTTTTACATTTGAAGCCTTTTTAATTATACTGCCTTATTCAGCCATTATTGCTGGTGTTGGACTAATTGAAAGTCTTCTTACCTTAAATATTGTGGACGAGATTACCGAAACGAGAGGTAATGGTAACCGGGAAGCTATTGCACAGGGGAGCGCCAACATTATTTCTGGTTTCTTTTCTGGAATGGGTGGATGCGCCATGTTAGGACAGAGTTTAATTAATATTTCCAACGGTGCTAGGGCGAGATTGTCTGGTATCGTTGCTGCGGTAGCTTTACTGGCCTTTATTATGTTTGGGTCTGGTATTATAGAACAAATGCCCATGGCCGCCCTTACAGGCCTTATGATCATGGTGGCGATTGGAACCTTTGAATGGGCAAGTTTAAAAACCTTTAGACGAATGCCAAAATCTGACGTTCTAGTGATGGTACTGGTTACTTTGGTGACCATCATACTCCACAACTTAGCTTTAGCTGTTTTGGTAGGTGTTATCATCGCCGCTCTGGTGTTTGCCTGGGATAATGCTAAGCGCATTAGAGCTAGAAAGCGAGTTGATGAAAACGGAGCCAAACACTATGAAATTTACGGACCTTTGTTTTTTGGTTCTACTACAGTATTTGCAGATAAGTTTGATGTGATGAATGATCCTCAAGAAATTATCATTGATTTTAAAGAGAGTCGAGTAGTGGATATGTCTGCCATTGAAGCGCTTAATAAGATCACCGAGCGTTATCAAAAAGTAAATAAGAAAGTTTATCTCCAAAATTTAACAACTGACTCAAAAGCTCTATTGGTAAAAGCAGATAAATTAATTGAGGTCAATATTCTTTAAGAGCAGGATCCAAGTCTTACTTTCTACTAAAATCTGAGTTGAACTTAACGATTTTAAACTCTTACTTTGAGCTAATTTGAATCGACTATCTACTTAGCTTGTTAACTTTAGTAGTATCTTCTTCGTGGTATTGAATAGTTACGCTTTTTTTACCCCATTCTTTAGCTGCTTCTTCGTCAAGACCCATGTATACATCTATTTTCTTCTCCCAGCGTTTATTCATTTTATCCTTGACAATATAGTTGCCTTCGAGGCCTTCTATTTTGACGCTATCGTTATGACTTAGTCCCATTTTAATAAGATCACGGGAAACAGCAATAGCTTTTTCGCCTGGAACTAGTGTATCTCCCCAGGCTGCAAGTCCGATATTACCTTTTTTAGTCTGGCTTTCAACCGAATTGTAAGCTGTCGCTGTCACTTCAATTTTTACATTGTAATCGTCTTCTTTAGTGTTTTTACATCCGTAAATTAAAAGCGCAAAAGCACTAAAGACTACTAAAAATTTCTTACAATTTATCATAAACATCTTTTCCTTCAATATAGCTATTATTGTAGACTAACTTAGTTAATGCCATCATAAGCCTTTTTCAGTTTTCAATTAGTTTTAGATATGAGTTGCTAAGTCGATGTATTTGTGTTAGCTTGACTTTTTATAACTAATGGGTATGCTACATTTCATTCGCATGAATAGAATTGTCGACTTTTAAAATTAATTATCATGATGCTTTTTTTTCGCTTTTGCTTACTTATTTTCATAATCACATCTTTTAGTACATCTGCACAACAGGATTCATTATCAACTGCTTCTAAAGACTTAAAAATTGGCGTATTCATCACGCCTCCTTTTGTTATGGAAGATAAAGGGTCTTTATCGGGCTTGAGTATTTCCTCCTGGGAGTTAGTCAATAAAGACTTGCAAATGTCTTATGAGTATATTCAATACGAGTCCTTGAAAGCTTTATTGGAAGGAGTAGAGAAGGGCGAAGTGGATTTCAGTATCAACCCAGTAACCGTGACCGATAGCCGGATGAAACGTTTAGATTTTTCGCAACCTTATTTTATTTCTAAAACAGCCATTGCTAAACGAACCGAAAACCAAACCTGGACTTTTATCAAAAACCTTTGGAGCTGGAATTTTATTTCTGCAGTTCTGATTTTGATCACAGTCATATTCATATTTGGAGTGCTGGTTTGGTTATTTGAAAGACGAAAAAACAAAGAAGAATTTGGAGGAAAGGGTTTGAGTGGTATCAAAGAAGGATTTTGGTGGAGCGCTGTAACCATGACAACGGTAGGTTATGGAGACAAATCTCCACGAACCACGGGAGGTCGGATTGTCGGACTGGTCTGGATGTTTGCAGCTATCATTATGATATCAAGTTTAACGGCTGGTATTGCTTCTGCCTTAACGGTTCAAAACATCAATAATAGCATTACATCTGTTGAGGATTTAAGTAAGTTTAAAACGACCACGGTAGCCAATTCCAGTGCAGAAGAATTACTGGAGCTTTACGGTATTGAATCACAGAGTGTTTTTGACGAAAAAGCTGGCGTTCAACAGTTGCTGGATAAGGAAACGGATGTTTTTGTATACGACGAACCTATCATAAGCTATGAAATACAACAAAGAGAACTTTCAGATAAGATTGAAATACTTCCCAGAACTCTAAAAAAAGATTACTACAGTTACACTTTTCCTAAAGAGTCTAATTTATTATCTCAAATTGATCCTATCCTTGTAAGTACTTTAAAAATTATGGAGTGGAGTAAATTGTTAGAGAAATATCAATAGTGTTTATTTACATCTAACCTATGACTAAAAAGCAAAGAAGACTAGGGCAATTGCGAATTGTCCTTACTATCCTACAAGCAGTATCTGTCATATTTTTTATTTTTTTTTGATAACAATTAGATCTGCAAATAGTTTTGTAAAGGATAGTAAATTATTTGAAAAAAAAAAAATGATTAAAATAGATACTATTCATTCTGGTGGTGGAAGAAGCGGAGAAACAGCTACTTATAGCGGTCATGGCGAACTTTGGGGTGAGCCCAAAGCATTTTTAAGCGGTATTCTCTACGGTACTCACTTAGTTCCAAAAAGCATAAAAACAAGGGCAAAATAAATGCTCCATTGCATTACGCACCCTTGTTTTTACCATTCCTTTCATACAGCTTTATCAAGCAGTATTCCATTCATTTGCTTTTTTACACACGCTGTGTTCTTCGTTCATAGGTGGCTACTTTGTCTTGTTTGCCATATTCCGACAAGCTCCCTATCGCAAACAATCCACCGCCACCAATAATTTTGCTCGCCTGCGGGTCGCAGCTGGCTACGGGCAATTTGATTATTTAGCCTACGGCAGTAAGGATGCCCTTGTGTAAGTTGCGTTGCGCTCCGTTATTTTTGTATTAAAAAATAAAAAAACACTTCGCTCCACTTCACACATAGCTACAAAACGCCTTTATCAAGGCTCTTTTTGTACCACCCTTGCTCCACTCACTGGCGGCTCGCTGAAATGCTTCGCTTTGGCTCAAGGCTGTTTTTCCTGTGTTTACGCACTTAAACCCCTTAGTTAATTTAGTTCTTCGCCTTCCGCGCGCAAATAAAATGCATCATTCTAATCAAGATTTTACTGCGCTTGGATACTCATTTTTATCTGTGCCTTGTTCCGCTACGCTCCACAAACCCCAGTTAAAAATCGAGTTGTTTTTTCTTCAATTGAAAAGAAAAACGAACTCGATAATGTATCTTTGTTGCCAGTGAGTAAGTCATTTAAAATATTCCTATTAATTGCATTAAGCTTTTTGTCAAGCTTCAATTTAAGTGCAAACGACACTTTTTTTTCAATTGAAAATAAAGGCAATAGGGTTTGTGAAGTGGCTAATTCGGGGTGGAATATAAAATTCGGAAAATCATTTGTTAACTCATTGAACGGTTTTTCGGACAATATAGATTCTTTAGCTAGTAAGCAAGGTTTAAGTATTGATGATTTTAAATTACTACAATAAAAGAGGTATGATGTAATGACACCTTTGGAACAAGCCAATATAAATGCTATCAGGAACTCTATTCCACTGCCTGATGGTAATACAATTTTACAAAAAGTTATACCTAAAGCCGATATTAAAAAATATTTAGACGGTACTTACAATCAAATAAGTGGATTTGTAACTACCGCTAAAGATGCAAAACATCTTTCAACATTTGAAGATGTTTATTATGGTATGAGACTTGATTATGCATTAAATAATGGAATTAAGCCTTTTAAATTAAGTGATGGAAGTTTTGGTGTTATAAGATATAAGACATCTACAACAGACGCATCTGTACCTAAATTACCTTCTGTAGATGGTAAAGTACCATACACAGGGAATGGCTTTACTGGAGGGAGCAATGGTAAATTAGGAGTTCCTGAATGGCAAACACCTTACAATACTCCAATTGATGGAGCTGAATTATGGGAAATAACTTCGGATGGAACAGAAACATTAAGAGCAATATTTAATGTTAATCAAAATAAATTCATAGCCGTACCATGATGAATATTAGAAATGGAACATACACTCTTTTGAATGGTGTCGAAATGGAAATAAATGGTTTTTATGGACATGGTATTTCAAATCCTGATATTGAAAAAATCAAACAAATATCATACTCAAAAAAATTCAAACCACTAAAAGGATTTAGATTAGATGATAAAGAAGAGTCTTTTGTGAAAGACATTCGAATTAGTGAAATAAACAATGCATATAAAGTTACAACAAAAGCCTCTTTTCAAGGGGAAGAAATGAACGTGTATAATTTTTTTGAAAAAGAAAATGCACTTGGATTGACTACTCATACTTTTATTCAAGACTCTAATTTTATTAAATCAATTGACCAATATGGAGTAGATTACTGTATAGGAATGATTGGACTTCCTGAAATTGAAAGTATATGGGAAGAAAGAAGTAAAAGTGAATATGATTTGCCTATGCCAGTTGGTATTGAAAAAATTAAAAAAATTATCCTTCGATAATGCGTTTATCCTGTTATTTACAAAAAGAGTAAAAAAGATAAACTAAACAAAAAATTGAATAAAATCTCTAAATATAAAGCTTGTCTAATTTAACTCATCAACCTTTAAAACCAATTTTTGTCACCAAAACAACTTCATATCAATCAACTTAATTCACTAAAAATTCTTTTTGTTTTCTTGTTGGCTACATCCTCTATGCTAGGCGAAACTTTGCTAGAAGAAGCCTCCGGCAATTCAACTTCAGCCTGGGAAGAAGCCACTAATGAAAATACAGATTGGGGTAAACGAAGGCATATTTATTCCAAAGGAACGGTTCGGACAGCCAGTTCTATTTTCTTCTCAGGAAAATTAGTCTTAAAACTCCCTGAAATCGCCGAAGACCTGATACTAAAGATGGGCAGGGCTAAAGAGAGATTGAAATTTAAGGATGTTGCTGAAGCAACGGATGCCCTGCAAGATAATTTAAATCAATTATTAGATAAAATTAAATCCCTTCCCGATGAAGGTAAGAAATTTCTGGATGACTTTGCAGAGGCTGAGACTAATGTTTTAGAGCTTTTTTTGTTAAATCCTGAGTTGGTAGAGGCGTGGCGATTCTTGGATGAAGCTGGTGTAGATGAGACTTTAAGGCGGAATATTGATGCATTAGCCGATCCAGATGCAGCACTGGATGCTATCCAGATGTTTCAGAAGGTTAAGCCTACCTGGCCAGAAATACAGGCACTCTTTAAAAGAGGTAACGATTTTAATAAGAAAGGAAGACTTAAGTATACTGATGATTTTGTCGAAGTAGTTCTAAGAGGAGTTGACGGAAAACCAGGAAAGCGATTAGATACTTATATACCTCCTTCAGGGGGAAAAGCTGGAGAGATAATTTCAAGAAAGGCGACTACACTCAGTGAAATACAGCCTAATACATTTAGGATTTATTTGAATGAATTAGTAACGAAATATCCTAAAGGAGCTGAATTGAACTCAAGTAAGTTCCCTTCAGGTACTACACTAAATGGAGATTATTTCTTAGAGATACCGACTTCAAATAAATCCTTTTTTGAATCAAGTTCTGAGTTTCAGCAAGTGTTGAGCGACTTCAATACAAGCAAGGGTGTGGATATAAAATCAAATATTTAAACGAGTAGTTTTATGAAAAAGCTTATTTTAAAAATACTTCAGGAAATAGAACTAGATAAGGAGTACGCGAAGCTATGTGAGAGATATTGTGATTTTGATAATAATGCTAACCTCAATAATAAAGAAGTAGCCCCTATCATTAAATCCTTTGATTCTGACTTTAAATACGTAGCAAAAGATAGAACGTTTTTGAAAGAAACCATTTTTGAAGATTACACCGTACGTTTTTTTATAGGCTTTAAAAGTGGGATTACAGGTTTTGGATATTTAGTTTGGAAAGAAGGAGAAAATCATAATTTCTACAAAGGAAATTTGGTGACACTATCAGAACAAATTGATCCAGAGTTTAAAGAAAGAGTGAAATATAACTCTCCAATAGCTACATCTTTAGAAGACTTCAAAGAGATATTATCAAAGTATTTTGAGTTGTTAGAATCCTTTAAACAACATTTTCAAGAAGCAGTAAAAAGCTGATTTAGGAAGTCTCATCCCGCTAGCACTAGTGGCCTTTTGAACATAACAAAAAGAGCAAAAAGATAGATGAGAAACAAATCAAAATGAATTAAAAACAATTATCTTTATGCTCTAAGCACTTAAATCATCCCATCTATTTGATAAAACTTTAAATCTAACTTTTTGCCACCAAAACAACCATCCTTTCATCCTAACTTTTTATGCTTTTTCCTGTTGTTTTTTCTCCTGGCAACTTTGTCTGCTCGAGGACAAGACCTTGAGAATATTGGTAGTCGTACTCTGGATAAGATTAGAAACAGCCCTTTGCGGGTCAACGGCGGGCTATCGGCCAATTCTATTTTTTATGATTCCAATGGAAGAGATGCTCGAGAACCTTTTACCTACTTTTTACAGGGATTCCTCAACGTCACCTGGCTGTCTTTCACCATGCCGGTAAGCTATAGCCTAACCAATCAGGAAAGTCAATTGGGTTACGAAACTCCTTTTAAGTTCAATAGAATAAGCTTAAACCCCAAGTACAAATGGGTACAAAGCCATATTGGGGATGTAGCCATGACCTTTTCGCCCTACACCTTAAACGGTCATCAGTTTACTGGTGGAGGAGTAGAATTAGCCCCAGAGGGTGGGTTTAGCCTAAGTGCGATGACAGGACGTCTGCTCCAGGCCACAGAAGATGATGAGCAGGCTCAAACTCTTCCTGCTTTAGATCAGCAAGATGATTTGCTTAAGCTGGTGAAAGCTTATAACTCCTGTAAGTAATTCTCTTAAAGTAAAAAAATAAAATACTATCGTCAATTTCTGGGTCAGAAAGGTGTTGATTTGACCTAAAAATCTTTCTATCAATCATAATCGGGATTTCTAGATATTGCACGATTCAAGCTTGAATCATTATAAGCACCAGCATCATGCTGGTGTTTTTTTTCAATAAATAAAAAAAAACCGCCAGTTATGACGGTTTTAATTGAAAAAAGATAGAGGCTCTTAATTTTTAAAGCCAATAGGATGATCTGTTTTTCAATGCGTATCCATTTATTAATAATTTCTGTTATTCAAATTAAAACTTACTGTATTCTCTTTGTAAGGCCTGAGATAACAAAGGATTAAAGTCATTTTTATAACTATTGATGCTTTGACCTAGAAACTTTTTGAAGTCTTTTTCAAAATGAGAGAGATCGTAATAATTGTATCTTTCAATCAATTCCTCCATGCTTATGTAATTTTGTTTTTCCAGCTCACGAATGATAAAGTTGAACCTGATTAAACAAATAAACCGGTAGGGGGTAGATCCTACTTCAGTATTGAACATACGTTCTATACTGCGCTCTCCGTAAGGAAACTTCTCACTGAGCATGGATACTGGTAGAATTCCTTTTTGTCTGTAGATATAATCTACAATCAACGTAGAATTCAAATTTAAGTTCCAGCTGCTGTAAAATTTATGGAGGTATTTATCCAGTGTTTGTGTTAGGCTTTCAATAGTTTGATTTCCATGTATTTCGTTGTAAAGCTCATCCAAAATAGATGCATCCACATAGTCGTATAAATCAATCAATTTATTTCTATAGTTCTTAGCAATAAGCTTGGTGATGTTATGAAAGCTATGAGTGGGTAACTCAATTGAAATCCAGGTAGTGTTTTTATACGCTTTGATATTGAAATAATCTCCAGTGCCTTTCACAAAGATTTTTGGGACAGGAACCAAATTATTCTGATAATCATAAGCTTCAAGATCCCCAAAACGTAACATAATGTAGCTATAGCCATAGTCGTTAATACACTGTAATGGCATATCAGCTTTGTAATTAATCCTAATTATGTCTTTAAAAAATGAGTGTTCGAAATTAACATCATTAATAAATTCCATTATGCTGAATTTGACAGCAAAATAGCTCTTATAGACAAGTTCGGATTGTAAATTTCCGACAAATACTAACGGTTATGATTTTCGACAGAAATCTATAAAAGCCTGAGTATTTAAATGAAAAAATCCCTAAATGAGTTTTTTCATTTAGGGATTTACTTTTTGTTTTTTAAGATAAATTATCCGTTCATCGACATCAAAAACTCTTCGTTGGACTTGGTGTCTTTGATACGTTGGTTGAGGAATTCTATCGCTTCAATAGGGTTCATATCGGCCAGGTACTTTCTCATGATCCACATTTTCTGGATTTGATCATCGCCCAACAGCAAGTCGTCTCTTCGTGTGCTTGAGGAATTAAGATCAATTGCAGGGAAAATACGACGGTTAGCAATTTTTCTATCCAACTGTAATTCCATATTACCTGTTCCCTTAAATTCTTCAAAGATCACTTCATCCATCTTAGAACCGGTATCGGTTAGAGCTGTGGCAATAATTGAGAGTGATCCACCGTTTTCGATATTACGGGCAGCCCCAAAGAATCGCTTCGGTTTATGCAAAGCGTTGGCATCTACGCCACCACTCAATACTTTACCACTAGAAGGTTGTACGGTATTGTAGGCTCTGGCCAATCTGGTGATAGAATCGAGTAAGATGACCACATCATGTCCACATTCTACAAGACGCTTAGCTTTATCGATCACAAGATTAGCTACACGTACATGCTCGTGGGCTTCTTTATCAAAAGTAGACGCGACCACTTCACCTCTTACATTACGTTGCATATCGGTTACCTCTTCAGGTCTTTCGTCAATCAAAAGTACAATTTGGTATACTTCAGGATGATTGGCTGCAATGGCGTTAGCAATGTCTTTAAGTAACATCGTTTTACCAGTTTTGGGTTGAGAAACGATCATACCACGTTGTCCCTTTCCAATAGGTGAGAATAAATCTATAATTCGTGTAGAAATTGTACTTTGCTTTTCTGCCAATTTGAATTTTTCCTGAGGGAAAAGTGGCGTCAAGTGTTCAAATGACACACGGTCTCTAACGATCTTAGGATCGAGACCATTTATTTTTTTAATTTTAATTAAAGGAAAATACTTTTCGCCTTCTTTTGGAGGTCTTACTTCACCTAGAACTGTATCACCTGTTTTTAAGCCAAATAAACGAATTTGAGATTGAGACAAATAAATATCATCTGGAGAAGATAAATAGTTGTAATCTGAAGATCTTAGGAAGCCGTAACCATCCTGCATTAAATCAAGGACACCCTCACTTTCAATGATTGAATCAAATTCGAAGTCTGGATCCTTGTATTTGTTACGATTGTCCTTATTCCCGTTTTTATCGTTGGATTTATTATCGTTTCTAGACTTAGAGTTCTGTTGTTTTTGATTAGGATTATTCTTTTGCGAATGATCTCTTTGTTTGTTTTGAGGCGTGTGTTTTTTCTCCTTAGCCTCTTTATTTTTATGTTGAGGATTAGAAGGTTTTTCTTCTTTCTCAGGTTTCGAAGAAGCATTGGACTTAGAAGATGATGTAGGAGATTTAGGGTTTGGTTTTGAGTTCTCCTGATTTTTCTGTTGTCCTTCGTTTTTAGAGTTGTCGCTTGCTTCAAATGGATTTTGAGGAGCTTTTTTAGCCTCTCCTTTTTGAACTCTCTTTCTAGGTTTTTTTGAAGAATGGTCTTCTTTACTTTGATCTTTAGAAACCGATTTTGCATTAGACTCAGATGACGACGTCTTATTTTGAGTGGGCTTGGAGGATGATTTAGCATCCTTCTCATTGTTCAAAATTTCTTTCATCTTTTCAGGATTAGCCGCCTGGTAATCCAAAATTTGATAGATAAGGTCTAATTTTTTTAAACTTCTAAATTTTGGGACTTTAAGTTCTTTTGCAATTTCTTGTAAGTCTGAAAGCTTTCTAGACTTGAGTTCAATAATTTCTAACATTGATATTTTTTGAAATTAAATAGTTTCGAGGGAGATTCGAATTTAAGTTGATGATTTGTAAACGCTTAAGTATGCGTAAGTCCGGAGACATTGCAATTATACAACTTTATTTTATTTATAAATATGAATTCTTAAATATTCTATTATTTTTGCCTTGTAATTCGATTGAAAATAATGATACAGAGAATACAAAGTTTATACCTGCTCATCGCCATTTTGTTAAATGGGGTGCTTAGCTTTTATTTACCGCTGTGGTTTACCTCAGAAAATGTAGAAATATTTGCATTATCTCAACCTGTAGCCATATCTTTGTTTTTAGTCTCAGTTTTATTATCGTTCATCAGTTTAATTTCATTCAAAAAAAGAAAACGTCAATTTGTCTTAGGACGAATTAATATCATATTGAACTTTGTTTTAGTAGGTGTTTTCGCATATTGGACACTAAGCTTACCTGGAGAGATGGATATCTCAGAGAAGGGTATTGGGATGCTTCTTCCAATCATTTCTATCGTTTTTATTGCTCTGGCCAATAAGGCCATCAAAAAGGACGAAGATCTTGTAAAATCTGTGGATCGATTGCGCTAAACCTGAAATCTTAGTAATGTTAGTGCATTAAAACCCCGAAGCCATTCGGGGTTTTTTGTGTTTTATTGTAGAGGTATTGTTTTATTCTCTTCTGATTTTGTTTGCGTTGCCTTTAGAATTTTTGAAAAAGTAAGCTTACCACCTTAAAGTTCCCTTATTGAAAGGAACTCTTGGGGGAGGTAATTTGAAGGGTCATGACTTAAACCTGCTCCCAGTTCGTCTGAAGTTGAGGCAACACGCTTGTTTTTCTAGAGAGAAATACCCTCAGGCAAAAGAATCTTGTCATTTCGACAGAACGAGGGACGAGCGACGAGAAATCTTTGACCTTTAAATCAGAACTTCAATTAATAATTCGTAATTAAAAATTCAAATTTTAAATTCAAAATTAAGAATTACTCTTTTGCCCTCGTTTCCCAAAATCTATGACCTCCAGATTTTTAATATTTCCATCTTCTAAGTTAAACCTTAGCATAGTTCGCTTTTGATGAAAGCCATGTACGCCCACGGCTCCAGGATTCATATGTAGAAGGCCTAGATTCTTATCATTCATGACCTTGAGAATATGAGAGTGACCACTGATAAACAATTGAGGAGGATGACGCTTTATCTCTTCTTTCACCTCTCGGCTGTAGCGGTTAGGGTAGCCGCCAATATGCGTTATCCATACGTCTACACCTTCAAGCTTAAAGCGTTGATTAAGCGGAAACTCGCTCCTTAATTCATGCCCGTCTATATTTCCGTAGACTGCTCTTAGTGGTTTAATAGCTTTTATAGCATCGGTAACCCTTTGATCACCAATATCACCAGCATGCCATACTTCATCGGCCTTTTTTGCCCAATCTAATATTTTATTGTCTATGTAGCTGTGTGTGTCGCTTAACAGTAGAATAGATTTAGCCATTTTCTTTTTTGTGCAATATAAAGAATGCTTTAAGGATAGGTCTTTTGTCTATGATTATATTTGTGACTTTAAAAATTGAGATGCGGTATATTCTACAACTTTCTTATTTAGGGTCCCGATATCATGGCTGGCAGAAGCAGGTGGATAGCATAACAGTTCAATCTCAAGTCACTACCGCTTTGCAGACTGCCTTGCAGGAGCCGGTGGAAGTAGTAGGGGCAGGAAGAACCGATACTGGCGTTCACGCTTCAGGTTATATTGCTCACTTTGATAGTAGCCAGCATATCCTAGATGCTAAAAAAATTATTTTCAAACTCAATAGTATTTTACCTCTGGATATTGCTGTACATCAGTTACAGAGAGTTGCAGACGATTTCCATGCACGTTTCGATGCATTATCCAGAACTTACGAGTATTCAATTGTTCAATTCAAGGATCCATTTTCTATCAACCGCAGTTATTTTGTCAAAAATAAACTAGATATAGAAGCGATGCAGAGTGCTTCTAAACTCTTATTTAATCATAAAAATTTCAAATCTTTTTCCAAAGTTAAAACCGATGTTTATACATTTGATTGCGAAATACAAAAAGCAGTTTGGAGACAGGAAGACCGCCATCTTGTATTTGAAATCTCTGCGAATCGCTTTCTTCGAAATATGGTGAGAGCGATAGTAGGAACTCTTATAGAAGTTGGGTTGCATAAAATTTCAGTAGAAGATTTTGATCAGGTCATTTTAGCGCAAGATAGATCTAGAGCAGGTAAATCTGTTCCAGCTCAAGCTTTGATTTTAAAACACATAGAGTATCCAAATTTGATGCTTGAGAATTCTGAACATGGGAAATAACACCGGAAACGCATTTGATACTAAACTCTTTAAACGACTTTTAAAGTTTACCAATCCTTATAAAAGAACATTTTATTTCGTTGGCTTTGCGGCCATCGTTCTTTCTGGGCTTGGCGTATTGAGACCTTACCTATTGAGACTCACTATCGATGAAGGAATTACGCCAAGTGATGCTGAAAGCCTGGTGACCTATGTAAGTGCCATGTTAATTGCCTTAATTTCTGAGGTGATATTTCAATTCAGTTTTATTTTTTACGCCAACTGGCTCGGTCAGGAAGTGATCCGAGATATCCGAGTAAAGTTGTACAAACATATGATGAATTTTAAAATGCAGTATTTTGATAATTCATCTGTTGGCAGGTTAGTAACAAGGGCTGTGAGCGATATTGAAACCATCGCCAGTATTTTTAGCCAGGGCTTATTCATGATCATAAGCGACTTGCTTAAAATGATTGTTGTTCTTGGATTTATGTTTTGGCAAAGCTGGCAATTAACTTTATTGGTTCTTACGGTTTTACCTTTTATAATCTATGCTACAAGAGTATTTCAAAAGAAAATGAAAATTGCTTTTGAAGAAGTGAGAACCCAGGTTTCTAACCTTAATTCTTATGTGCAGGAACACCTCACAGGTATGAAAATCGTTCAGATTTTCAATAGAGAGCAAGAAGAATATAATCGGTTTAAAGATATTAATGAAAAACACAGGAAAGGCTGGATCAAAACGGTATGGTACAATGCTATTTTCTTTCCCATTGCCGAAATGTCTACCTCCATTACTATTGGTTTAATTGTTTGGTTTGGTGGATTAAGAGTGGTAGAATCGGACGCGTTATCTTTGGGTATTATAGTGATGTTTATAGAGTTAGCTCAGATGCTATTCCGACCATTACGTCAAATCGCAGATAAGTTCAATTCGCTTCAGATGGGTATGGTAGCGGCCAACAGAGTATTTAAAATTCTCGATACAGATTCACATATTGAAAATAAAGGACATATTCTTCCGGAACGCCTAAAAGGTCATATTGAGTTCGAAAATGTAAGATTTAACTACATACCAGATGAAGAAATTCTAAAAGGTATCTCATTTGAAGTCCAGCCAGGAGAGACTATCGCTATAGTGGGAGCTACCGGCGCTGGAAAAAGTACCGTAATCAATTTACTAAGTCGATTTTATGAAATCAAATCTGGAATAATTAAAGTAGATGGTGAGGATCTTAAAAATTACGAATTAGCTGCGTTACGGAGTGAAATAGCAGTGGTTTTGCAAGATGTATTTCTTTTTGCAGATAGCATTTTAAATAATATCACCTTGAATAAACAGGGGATTACGGAGGAACAAGTGATTAGTGCCGCAAAAGAAATAGGAGTGCATGACTTTATTTCAACGCTTCCTAAGGCATATCATTATAATGTAAAAGAAAGAGGGGTGATGCTATCCTCAGGTCAGCGGCAGCTCATAGCTTTTTTGAGGGCCTACGTATCAGATCCAAGCGTTTTGGTGCTGGATGAAGCAACTTCTTCTGTTGATAGTTATAGTGAAAGATTAATACAAGACGCAACAGATAAATTAACCAAAGACAGAACCTCAATCGTCATTGCACACCGATTAGCTACCATCAAAAATGCAGATAAAATTTTGGTGATGGACTCTGGTAAAATAGTCGAAACGGGAACACATACAGACTTACTAAAACAACCGGATGGTTACTATAGAACACTTTACGAAGCACAATTTCAACACGAAGAAGTAAATTAGTCCAAATCCTGTTTGATCTGCTCAGTCAACTTTTCTAGATCATCAAAAATATTAAACTCTCCGTTTTTCAGGTAAGATATTTGACCAGTCTCTTCACTCACAACAAGGGCAACAGCATCTGTTTTTTCACTTATTCCAACGGCAGCCCTATGCCTTAGTCCAAACCTTAAGGGGATGTCCCTATCATTACTTACTGGAAGAATGACTCTGGTAGCCGTTATTCTTCCATCTTCTATCACGATCGCACCATCATGCAAGGTGCTGTTTTTGTAAAAAATAGACTCTATGATGGGTCTGTTCACCTTGATATCCATGTGATCACCCGTATTTTTAACAAATTCAAGTTTTGTATTCCGTTTGATGACGATTAAAGCACCAGTTTTGGTACTGCCTAATTTTTTGCAGGCACTTACAATCGTATCTACATAATCTTGGGTTTTGTTTTCTCGATTTGAGAAATTGAGTTGGAACCAGTTGTTTTTTCCGTTAAAACTGGTAGAGCCTACCATGAGTAAAAATTTTCTTATCTCCTGTTGAAACACAACAATTAAAGCAAACATTCCCACTCCTATGAATTCACCAAGAACACTGCTCAACATTTCCATTTGAAGAAGCTGCGTCAGTTTCCAGATGAGATAGATAATCACTATACCAATAAAAATGTTGATCGCAGCAGACCCTTTTACGAGCTTGTAAATATAATAGAGTAAAACGGCGACCAATAAAATATCGAGTAAGTCTAAAATTCTAAACTCTAAAAAATCAAGTCCAAGCATAAATTATTTTTCAGTTAGTTTTTGATAGAGCTCAATGCATTGCTTAGCTTCTAATACATCGTGAACTCTCAAGATGGAGCTACCGTTCATCAAACAAGCCATGTGCAAAGCAGTGGTGCCATTTATTGCTTCTTTCGCTGTAATTTCTAAGGTTTTATAGATCATCGATTTTCTGGAAATTCCAGTAAGAATGGGTAAATCTAAGTGTTTTAAAAACTTTAAATGATTAAGCAATTCGAAGTTTTGATTTATAGTTTTTGCAAAGCCAAATCCTGGATCAATAATTAGATCATTGATGCCCTTGGACCTAGCAATACTGATGCGTTCCGAAAAATAATAAACTACTTCTTTCATAAGATCATCGTAGCTGGCAAGGCTCTTCATAGTTTGAGGTGTCCCTTTCATGTGCATCATAATGAATGGAACCTGATGTTTTGCAATTATATCCATCATGCTTAGATCCAGATGACCAGCAGAAATATCATTTATGATATGAGCGCCGCAATTTATACTTTCCTCTGCTACTTTACTTCTGAAGGTATCAATAGAAATGATAACCTCTGGAAAGGAATCTATGATGGTTTTTAAAATAGACTGCTGGCGTTTTAATTCCTCTTCTTCACTTATATCATCTGCCCCAGGTCGAGAACTATAGGCACCAATATCTAGAATATCCATACCATCCTTTATGTTCTTTTCTACTTGATTAAGCACCTCCTTATCATTTTTGAATTTACCACCGTCGTAAAAGGAATCTGGAGTTAAATTCAAAACCCCCATTATTTTAGGAGTATGAAGGTCAAGAAGTTGTCCGTTACAGTTTATTGTCATGCTAACAAATTTATAATTAAAAAAGACTTACCAAATGAATTTATTGTTTTGATTTTTTTTCTTTTCATTTTTATTCTAAATTAAAGGGCTAATTATCATGTTATGAGCTATTTAATTACAGATTTCGAATCAATTTTAGAACAATATTCTTTTTTATTGGGGATGATTCTTGTATTTGTTGTTATCGACTCTATTTTAAGAATGATTACCCTTTGGCAAACGGCAAGAAGAAACCAGATTGGTTGAATTGTTTTTTTGGCTTTGATTAATTCACTAGGAATTTTAACTGTTATTTACTTAATAATTTATAGAAATAAAGACATGTATATTCGCTAATTACGAGAATAAGTCTTCTTTCGCCATAACTGATAAAGACCGACAAACAACAAGATAAAGAGGACTGGAACCAAGAGGTTGAAAATTTGCCAGGTTATTTTTTCACTTTTTAATTTTTCAAGGTCCATAGTATTCAACTGAATAGACTTGCTTCTGGTACGAACCAAATCTTGGTCCCCCAAAAGGTAATTCACTGTATTAAGCAAAAAGGTCTTATTTCCATAAGTTAGACCGGTATAACGATCAAAACCTAATTCTAATGGTTTTCCAGATTGGATTTGATTTTTTATAAGATCTCCATCGGCAATAAAGACTTGTTGAGTTTCCAGGCTTTCATCTAGAGGATTCTCTACATTAAATGGTTTAATTTTACCCGAAAAAGCAGATTTGAATTTTCCTTCAGTCAATACAGCCAGTGGAAAATTACCATTTCTGTATAGTTGAGGGTTAGGTTCCTCGGTTATAGTTTTTAAGCTGATTTCTGATGGAACTCCAACTTTTCTGGATAACTCAGAGCTCTGTAAAAGTACAGTCTGCTCCAGATCGGTTTTCAAAGTATCGATCGGATTAGCAAATTCAAATTTAACTTGGTTAATCTGACTCGTTATCGGGTGTTTATGCCCTACATTTCCTAGTGGATCATAAAACCATGGAAATCTAGATAATTGAGTAGAGTTACCTCGACCTGAGGCTAGTACAATAGGAGCAGAATACAAATCATTAACAAGTTGAGGGTTAATTCTTACACCATAATTGAAAAAAAGAGAATATAAATTGAGGTTTCTTGGTAAAGCTAAAGTAGACTTGCTTTCACGATACAAACTATCTTTTTCTATCTTAACGTGTTCTGTAAGCCATAGAGCTTTTCCACCATCCATTATGTATTGGTCGATAGCATACAGTTTTTCATCACTAAAGGCTTCAGTAGCCTTGGCATCTATGATTAGATCATATGTTTTTAGAAGCTTAAGCGTTCGTTGTGGATTATGCTCCACAGAATCTAATGTAAAAGGAGCGATGAGGTAATATTGTTTTAGAGTTTTAAGGAAATCGGACAAATACTTGTCACCTAATTCCCCCTGACCTTTTATGATCGCTATTTTTTTACTTCTTTTTCTTGTTAATTTGGTGACCGCATTTACAAATCCGTATTCTAAGCTTTCAACAGATTTTTGTATCAATTCGGAATTACCATCAGAAAGGGTTTTCTGCAATAAAGGAATGGATACGCTTTGATTTTTAAATTGAGCAACGGCCCATGGAAAAATGAGGCGCTCCGTCAGTTTTCCGTTTTCTCTTATGTTGAGAGATTCCGGTGACATACCGTTTTCGTAGAAGCGATTGGCAATGCTCATGGCATCTTCATCAGATTCTAATGGATTTTTAAATTCAAATTTAATATAGGAATTATAAGCTTGGAGTTCTTCCAATATGTATCGAGTTTCTGTTTGAAGCCGTTTAAACTCCGAAGGCAAATCACCAGACAAAAAAACCTGTATCAAAAGCGGGTTTTCTAAAGTATCTATTAATTCTAAAGTCGATTTTGATAACGTATATCTTTGGTCTGAAGTGAAATCGATACGTGTAAAAAAAACAGAGGCTAGTACATTGACTATAATTAATAGAATGATAACGCCTGCTAAGTTTTTGATCTGATTTTTTTTCATGCTGAATGCGTTTTGAGTTGAAAACGCGTAAGCGATAAAAATAGAATCGTAACACTAATGAAGTAGATCACATCTCTGGTGTCTAACACTCCTCTAGATATACTTTTAAAATGATAACGAATTCCCAGGTAATCTAGAGCGTAGAGTTGTGAATTGCCTAAACTAATAGAGCTTAAGCTATCCCAGCCGTAAAAAAGGAATAAACTTATCATAGTTCCTATAATAAATGCTACAATTTGATTGCTACTTAGCGATGAAGCATAAATTCCAACAGATGTATAACATGATAAAAGCAAGAAAGTTCCTAGATACGAACTGAAAATGACTCCATAATCTACCATTACATTCTCATTAGCAAGTGAAGACAAACTTATCAAGTAAAAAAGGCTTGGTAAGACCGCAATTATACTCAATAATAAACAGCCTAAGAATTTGCCAAAAACCAGTTGTGGTATGCTTAAAGGTTTTGTGAGTAAGAGTTCCAATGTACCTTGTTTCTTTTCTTCAGAAAAGCTTCGCATACAGACTGCAGGAATCAAAAACGCAAAAATCAAAGGTAATACTTCAAAAAACGGGATAAGGTTGACGTAGCCATAGTCGAAAATATTGAATCCTCCCGGGATAACCCATACTAAACTTCCTACGGCAATCAGAAAGAGTGATACAACTATTAATCCTATTGCCGACGAAAAAAAACTATTGAACTCTTTAGAGAAAATGGCTAGCATATTAGTTGAGTTCTATAAGTTGATCGAGACTCCAAGCTTCTGGCTTATGCGAGAAGCCTTTTTTCGTAGCTTTCCATACTTCAGCAAATAAAGCTGAATGTCTGTAACTGTTTAGATGAGATTCTGAAGCCCAATAACTATATGTAAAAAACAAAGTCCTATCCTTTTGATCTCTATAGAGTTCAAGATGTTTACAACCCTCAAAACCCCTAATTTTTTCTTTATTCTCATCAAATAATTCAAGAAAAGCATCTACAGCCTTAATTTCAAATTTCATCTTGACTATTCTAATTAACATACTACAAAAATTTAACGGTAAGGGTATCTAAATATTTTATACCAAATAAGCTTGATGCACATCCAACGCTCATGGGGTTGCTTTTGTAAATTGCAAGTTCCAAAAAATCTGATGAATTAAATAATGCGATTTTTTTTCCTTCCATCTCCCTTTGTTCTTTAGGGACTTCAAAATTAATGGCCTCAGAATAACTAGAATACACACTGTTGAATTTTGTGGATCTAGCCGTTATGATAGCATCACGTCCTTTAGCCATTGTCTTAAAAAAGGACCGACTGATGTTGGATACAACATTACCAAAGTTGTCTATATAGATGATATGCCCGATAATTTGATCTTCTTGTTGATTCACAGTTGGCTTCACGTGGGTGAGTTCATTGATCTTGGAAACAGGCTTTCCTATGACATCTAAATCTCCGCCTCGATAAATATGTGCAGCAACACTTATGAAGACATTCAGAATTTTAGATTTTCTTTCGTAATTATCATGAATATTGATTTCAACGATTTTATCTGGTTTTATTTCAGAAGCTAGAAGCGACAAAATACCATTATCCGCACAAATAAAATAATGACCATCCAGATATATTGCCAGATGCTTGTTTTCTGGAGTTAGTTCTGAATCCACTCCAATAATATGAATTGAATTCTTAGGGAAGTTATGATATGCATTCTTGATAATATATGCCGCTTCTGTGTAATTAAACGGAGAAATTTCATGTGAAATATCAAGGATGTTCACATTATCAAGCTCGCAGAGTAAAGCGCCTTTTACAGCAGCTACAGAGTGATCCTTAAGTCCAAAATCTGTTGTAAGAGTTATTGTAGGCATTTAATAGACAGTTAATAATTGAGAGCTCATTTTCGTCAAAAAAATGCGTAAATTTGCTATGCGAATTTATTATTTTAAACTAAAAATTGCTGCTTTTGAATGAACTTATTTTAGAACTCTCAGAAATTAATCCAAGAGAATTTTTTGGACATCATAATGTGAATATTGAATTGATAAAAAAATACTATCCACAGTTAAAACTTGTTGCGAGAGGTAATAAAATAAAAGTTTTTGGAGATGATGAGCGATTAGAAGAATTTGAGCAGCGCTTTCAAATGCTCATGGACCATTTTTCAAAATTCAATTCTTTAGATGAAAATGCCATAGAGCGCATCTTAACCAGTCAATCCAAAGCAGATTATGATGCTCCCATAGCATCTGGTGCTGTATTAGTTCATGGGGTAGGAGGTAGGCTTATTAAAGCCCAAACCGCGAACCAAAGAAAGCTGGTTGACTTGATGAATACTAATGATATGGTATTTGCTATTGGACCCGCTGGTACAGGTAAGACATACACCGGTGTGGCCCTAGCTGTACAGGCTTTAAAAAATAAACAAGTAAGACGAATTATATTAACCCGCCCAGCGGTGGAAGCAGGAGAAAACCTTGGATTTCTACCTGGAGATCTCAGAGAGAAATTAGATCCTTATATGCAACCTTTATATGATGCTTTAAGAGATATGATTGCTCCAGAAAAGCTTGAAAGCTATATTGAGAAAGGAACTATACAAATAGCCCCAATGGCTTTTATGAGAGGAAGAACATTAGATAATGCCTTTGTGATTTTAGATGAGGCCCAAAATACGACTCACCCGCAAATGAAAATGTTTTTGACGAGAATGGGTAAAAACGCTAAATTCATGATTACAGGTGATCCAGGGCAGGTCGATTTACCAAAACGCGCTATTTCAGGACTTAAAGAGGCGCTTCTAGTGCTTAAAGATGTAAAAGGTATCGGAATGATTTATCTAGATGATAAAGATGTAATACGTCACCGACTCGTCAAAAAAGTAATTTCTGCGTACAAAGCCATTGAAAATCCAGAATAAACTATGAGTACAACCTTACTATCTACTCGTTTTCAGTTTCCAAAACAAACCGAATATTATAAAGGTAAAGTGAGGGAAGTCTATACGCTTTCCAATCAGAAGTTAATTATTGTAGCTACAGATCGACTTAGTGCATTCGATGTGGTTTTACCTCAAGGTATTCCCTTTAAAGGTCAAATTTTAAATGAAATTGCTTCAGATATGCTGGAGGCGACAAAAGATATAGTTCCTAATTGGTTGGAAGCCACTCCAGACCCCAACGTAAGTGTTGGAGTGAAATGTGAGCCTTTTAAGGTTGAAATGGTGGTAAGAAATTACCTGGTGGGTCATGCCGCTAGAGAATATTTTGACGGTAAGCGTGAGCTTTGTGGAGTTGAGTTTGAAGAGGGTTTGAAATTGAATCAAAAGTTTTCTAAGCCTATCATCACACCAACAACTAAGGCCGATCAAGGAGAACATGATCAAGATATTTCCAGAGAAGAAATTTTAAGTCAAGGAATAGTAAGCACCGAGGATTATAAGGTTTTAGAAGATTATGCGCTCAAACTCTTTCAAAGAGGAGCAGACCTGGCTGAGTCGAGAGGGCTTTTGCTGGTTGATACAAAATATGAATTTGGGAAAACACCAGAAGGTAAAATTGTTGTGATAGATGAAATTCACACTCCCGATTCTTCACGCTATTTTTATAAAGAGGGCTATGAAGAAAGGCAGGCAAAAGGTGAAAAGCAAAAACAACTCTCTAAGGAATTTGTAAGAGAATGGTTGATGGATCATGGTTTTCAAGGTAAAGAAGGTCAGCAAATTCCTGAACTTACTCCTGAGGTAGTGGAATCCATAAGTCAGAGGTATATTGAACTTTACGAAAAAATTACAGGTAAAACATTCATTAAAGCAGAGATAAACAACATAGAAGAAAGGATTCTTAAAAATGTTAATAACTACTTAGGGGTTTAGTTTTTATTCATTTCTGCGCGCCGCATGGGCATGCTATCAATTATTTCAAAAATTTGAATTGGGAGAACAAGTTCTTTAAATGTTCTTTTTACCCCTTGATCCAAACCCACTAGATACATTTCGAAAGATAAACTTGAATTATACCTGCTTTTGTTTTTTTCCACAAAAGCTTTACTCGCTTTATTGGCATTAAAAATAGGAGTGACTTCACTATCAATTAAGGTAAATATCGCCAGCTTTCTTTCTTCAAGCTGAAGTGATTCTTTCTTTAATCGGTCTATTTGCTCTTTTACAGCGGAATTGATCTCAGTTGATGAGATAACTATAATTCTTTTATCATTAAATCCTTGGGTTAAATTCATAAGGCTAAAAAGAAATATGGTCAATATCAGTTTCATGGTATTAAATTTAGAAGATCAATAGATTTAAAACTTTTGAGTTTAATTCAAATAAACTTCTAATAGCGCATCTGACTACCGTCTATAGTTCCAAACAAATTCCGAAGTTGAAATACATTGTTATACTGCCTCAAAAGACTTCCGTTTAAATCAATTAAGTAAGCTTTTGGATCTGCTGTTTGGGTGTAATTATTTTTATTTCTTTCTAAAAATTTATCGGTCTGTTCACTAGTGTTTAATATCGCAGTGACCTCTCCGTCTATCAAACTATAAACAGCAGTTCTTCTCTTTTCTATTTGCATCGAATTACGGTCTATCCAATTCAAATAATTTTGAAATTCAGAGTTTTCTTCCGAACCAGAAATGATTATAATACGCCTGTCGATATAAACTTGAAGTAGAGTGGATAGGCTAATAGCAAGTCCGAGAAAGGCTAATTTCATAATTAAAGATTTACATAAATATAATAAATTACAATGTGTTTTTATTTTCGTTTATGATTTCAGCTAGAAGTTTTTTTGCCCTTAATAATCTCACTTTAACATTAGTGAGCGGTTGGTCTGTTCGTGCAGCTATTTCCTTATAACTCATTTCTTTAAAAAAACGCAATTCGATCACTTCTCTGTAATGGGGCTGAAGTTGTTTGATTTTAGAAAGAAGACTACTCAGATTTTGCTCCTTAATAATTTTATCTTCCACGGTAGGCTCTGCATCCGCAATTTGTGAAACCTTTCTGTCGTTAATTTCTGATGTTTTAAGTTTTTGCTTTCTCGTAAGGTCGATATGGATATTTTTGGAGATGGTGATTAGCCATGTTTTAAATTTATAACTATCCTCATAAGTATCTATTTTATCAAAAGCTCTAGCAAAGGTTTGAACTGTTACTTCTTCAGCTTCATAAGCGTCACTTGTCCTTTTTAGTTGAAACTTATAAACTTCTTCCCAAAAGTGATTTAATAAATCCTTAAATGCTTTTTGATCATCCTGCTTAGCTTTATTGATAAGTTCTTTAATGTTTTGTGTCATTGCCACGAATTATGTTTTTTAAACCGACCGTTAATACCAAGACCAAGCTGTAAAAGCATTAAACATATTTCTAAGATAGGCCAAAGCCATAGATATCGATTTGAAATTTTGAAAATTCTAAATAAATACTTCATCAACACAGACTTTAACAATAGCGTGCTACTTACTATAATTAAGGATAATGGCATGTACTCACTAAACATTAAGACTGTAAAACTTAGCCAAAACAAGCCTTGGCATCCGTGGAATACTCCAAGAAATAGTTTATTTGAAAGCGAATAATAATCAGCACTAGAATAATGTCTGAGTTTTTGTTTCCACCAGGCAGTGAAATTGGTTTTAGGCTGACTTTCAATAAACGTCTCTGCAGCTAAGGAAACAGTGATTTGCTTCTTATCCTTAATATTTTGTATAAGCAAGTCATCATCTCCAGATGTTAAATGTTTTTCGTTTTCAAAATTTTCAGAAATTAAGAAAAGAGATTTAGAATATAGAACATTGCGTCCTACACTCATATAAGCGTTACCCTGGACCGCCTGTGACATGTAAAGACTTGCGGTTTGCAGAGTCTCAAATTGGATAACTGAGTTTAAAAATGTAGGATATTCAGTGTAAGGTGAATATCCTAAAACGCAATTTGATGATTCTGAAATTTCAGCAGTCATTCCCTGAATCCAGTATTTAGAAACGGGCCGACAGTCTGCATCAGTTAGTAAAATCGTCTCATTTTTTGAGGCCAGAACACCATTTTTTAATGCATTTCTTTTAGAGTTGGAAGGCTTAGATGTAAGTTGAACTAGCTTTAAGTTTGAATACAATTTTTGGAGTCTCTGCACCTCCAAAACCGTATTATCTTCAGAACAATCGTCAACTACAATAACTTCAAAAGAGGGGTATTCCTGATTTAGAATTAACTTTAGATTTGAAGCAATAGACTTTGCTTCATTTCTGGCGCAAATAATGACGCTAACAGGATTGATGTCTACTTGATTATTGGCAGCCTTGTTAAATTGCTTTCTTAATGGGTAGTAAATTCTAAACTGCTGGAAAAGTATAGCAACAGTTGAGACAATAAATAAGATCAAAACAACAACCAAGCATCTAAAATTAAGTTATTAATACATGGCTATAATAGTTGAAACCTTGTTTATGATTTGATTCTAGCCGATCCGCTGCAGTCCGTTTGCTCATCTGGCGTTTTGCCACAATAGCTGCATGACTCTCCTTCTTTATTTAAGAAAGGGCTTTGACTGGCACAAGTCCCTGCAAATTTACCATCCTTCTTTCCCCAGATTTTGATAGCAATTCCTGCTACTGCTAAACCTAAAAGTGCTATTGATATAAGTAGTAATTTCATAATGCAAATTTAATAAAAGTCAATTTTATAAACTTGTTTTTAACGAAAAAGAAAAAACAACACTTAAAATATGTTGACTTCTGTCTCTAACTCAATATTGAATTTTGCTTTAACTGCCTTTCTAATATGCTCTGCCAAATCCTTGATGTCTTTTCCACTGGCCTTGCCGTAATTGACTAAAACCAAAGCTTGTTGTTTGTGTACTCCAGCATCTCCGTCTCGATAACCTTTTAAACCAGTGCGTTCTATAAGCCAACCAGCAGGTAGTTTCACACTATTGTCATCAATTTTATAGTAGGGTAGGTTCGGAAAATCGTTCTGAAGCGTTTCTAAAACTGAATGAGATACGACAGGGTTCTTAAAAAAACTACCACTGTTTCCTATGTCTTTGGGGTTTGGCAATTTCGATTCTCTGATGGAAATAACTGCCTTGGATACATCTTGAATTGTTGGCGAATCTATCGAATTTGCTTCTAATTCTTTTTGAATAGATCCATAGTCTAAATGCAGCTTGTGTTGATTTTTAGATAACTTGAAGGTAACACTAGTGATGATAAATTGATTTTTAAACTTCGATTTAAAAATAGAATCCCTATATCCAAATTGACAGTCTTTAGTATAAAAGGTTTTTTTTGATAAGGTTTGACGGTTGATGGTTTCACAATATTCCATAACATCCTTTAGCTCTACTCCGTAAGCACCAATATTTTGAATGGGCGAGGTGCCTACATTACCTGGAATAAGAGACAAATTTTCTAAGCCACCATAATTATTTTCCAAACAAAATAAAACAAATTCGTGCCAATTTTCACCTGCTGCAGCTTTCACAATAACATAATTGCCAGTTTCCTCAAGTACCTCAATACCTTTTAAATTGATATGAAGCACCGTTTTTGAGATGTTTTGGGTGAGTAACATATTGCTACCTCCACCCAAAACAAAAAGCTCTGAAGCATAGAAACGTTTCAATATCCCTTCAAGCTCTTCTTCATTTCTTACAGAAATAAATTGATGAGCTTTGACATCAACTCCAAAAGTATTGTAAGGCTTTAAAGAAATATCTTTTTCAAGCTTCATTTATCTATTGGTGTAGGTTTGAAGCGCCATTTTTAGGATTGCAACCGCTTTTAATAAGTTTTGCTTTTCTAAAACGTAAGCAATTCTAATTTGATTAAGCCCTGTCCCTGGTGTGGAATAGAAGCCCGATGCTGGAGCAACCATAACGGTTTCGCCATTGACATCAAATTCTGAAAGCATCCATTTAGCAAAATCTTCTGTGTCCTCTACAGGTAGCTCAGCGACGCAGTAAAAGGCTCCTTTAGGCTTAGCAACTTTTACACCATCGATATCCTCTAAAGCTTCAATAAGCGTGTCTCTTCTGTCGGTATACTCTTTATTAACCTCTAAAAAATAGTCTTTTTTAGTTTCCAATGCGGCTTCACTTGCAATTTGAGCAAATGTTGGTGGGCTCAATCTTGCCTGAGCAAACTTTAACGCTGTGGTCATCAATTCTTTATTTCTTGAGACCATACAACCTATTCTTGCTCCACACATGCTATACCTTTTGGAAACAGAGTCAACCATGATAGCATGATCTTTTAGTTCTGGTAGACTCATGATAGAATGATGCTCAACACCGTCATAAACAAACTCTCTGTAAACTTCATCGGCAACTAAAAACAAATCGTGTTTTAAGGCTAAATCTGCCAGTTTTTGAATTTCATCTTTTGTATAAAGATACCCAGTTGGATTACCAGGATTACAAACTATAATTGCTTTGGTTCTCTCTGTAATCTGGGCTTCAAATTCATCAATAGGTGGCAAAGCAAAGTTATTTTCGAAATGAGATTCAACTGGTTTCACTGTGACTCCAGAAGCCACTGCAAATCCATTATAATTGGCGTAAAATGGCTCTGGTATGATAACTTCATCGCCAGGGTCTGTAATGCTACCCATGGTGAAGAGCAAAGCTTCAGAACCCCCTGTTGTGACTATCAGATCGCTTGGCTCGACATCGATTCCATTACTGATGTAGTATTTAGCCAATTTTTTCTTGTAAGAATCGAACCCAGAAGACGGGCTATATGATAAAATGTCAAGGTCGTTATTTTTAACCGCATCTAAAGCAACCTGAGGTGTTGCAATATCTGGCTGTCCTATATTTAAAAAATATATTTTTTTTCCCTCCTCTTTGGCTTTATCAGCAAAAGGTGCCAGTTTTCTAATTGGAGATTCTGGCATTTCTAGCCCTTTAAACGATAATTTCGGCATAATAAAATTTTTTACAAATGTGGTGAATTTAAATACTAACTGCAAGATTCACAAGCCCCAAAAAGCATCTAAAATTAGACTAAATACTTCATAAATTTAGTCTTAAATTGTTATTTCATATTATATTTATATAGTATGATTAGAGCTAAATTATTTGTTTTAGTATTTACGTTTGCTATAGTAAATAGTGTATTCTCTCAGGATGAGTTCAAATTCAAAGATCCTAATAAAAGAGCGGTAACACTTAATTTTAAGTCTCTCAACAACTTAATTATTCTGTCGGCTACTCTCAATGGAAAACTTATAAATTTCCTAGTGGATACAGGGGTTAATAAAACCAAGGTTTTTGGAAATGTCAAGGACTCTACCTTTTTGGAAACTACAGAATTTATTCAATTGAGAAGTTTAGGGAGTGCAGAACCTGTTAAAGCCTATAAGTCCACTGAAAATACAATTGATTTTGGGCCCATCTATGGTAATAATCAAGAAGTTTATTATATCACAGATCCAAGATTTGACCTATCGAGTAAACTTGGCTTAAATGTTCAGGGTATTATTGGTTATGAGCTATTTAAAAATTTTATAATTAGATTAAATTATACGAGAAAGAACCTCAGATTTTATCAACATGAAAAATTCAATAGAAAACTCAACACCTTTGATGAAATAGATTTTAGATTGATTCGAAAAAAACCAAACATTAATTTATCTGCTAAGCTATTAGATGGGACGCAGAAAGATCTCGTTTTTCTGGTCGATACGGGATCTAGTGATGCCTTTTGGATTTTTGAAGGTAAAAATATAACTGCACCTAAAGAGTCCTTTGTCGATTTTGTAGGCTATGGTTTAGAACAAGTAGTGAAAGGAAAAAGGTCTAAAGCCAAAACAATAAGTGTTGGTCAGTATGACCTTAAGAAACCAAGAGTGGCTTATATAGATTCAACCTCTGCAGAGCTATTTACTGCAGATTTATATAAAAATGGTATAATGGGAAGTGAGGTCCTGAAACGCTTTGTTTGGTTCTTTAATTATAAAGAAAGGAAATTATATTTCAAACCTAATGGTCAATTCAACAGTAATTTTAATTACGACAGAAGCGGATTGATTTTGACCTATGCCGGGGAGGAAATTAAAACTGTTAAAAAAAAAATATTTGCAACCTTTGATGAAAAACCAAATTACGGATTTGGATCAGATGATTCAAAAACTTTTGAAATTCGATATGAGAAATATCAAATATTACAGGTCGCCTATATTCGCCCTGACTCCCCTGCATCAAAGGTAGACATCAGAAAAGGAGACAGGATTTTGAGATTTGATGGCAAGCCTGTAGAGAGAATGAATCTAAAGGAAATTAATGACTTATTGAGTGGAGATGAAGGAGAAAAGGTAATAATTCAATTAAAGCGTGGTAAATTAATATTGAAAAGAAAAATTTATTTATCATCACGTTTAAACTAAATAATCATTCGCTTCTTACTTCACCAATAAGTTTTAAAGTTGTTGTATTATCCTTCAAAGAAGTAAAAACACTCAAGGTTTTTCGTATAGGTCCAGTGCAATTAGTATCATATTCTGCTATAATTACTCCTTTTTCATTGGGGGCATAGGCTTTTAAGCTTGAAGTATCAATCTTTAAGCAATGATTTTCACCGTGTATTTTTAATATTTCAATAGTTTTTGAAGATGAATTTAAAAATTTGAATTTAGCTTTTGCTTCAGATCCCTTCATAAGGGTTCCGAAATCATGAGTTGTAGCTTGAAAACTCAAGCCATCCTGAGTTTGCGAATAATTTATAAGAGGAGTTAAAATTAATAAGAGATAGTAAAAAGTTTTCATATATAGTTGGTTAAGTTCTGATTAGTAAATATAAGCAAGAATTATAAAACATAATATTAAAAATAGATTTACAGATTTTAGTCTTTCTAGTTTAAGCGCTAATGAGTAATTTCGCCACTTAAATAAATTTAAGCATGTCAAGTAAAGTAGAATATAATTCGAAAGAATCTGAACAAAAGTGGTATTCTTATTGGGACGAGCACAATTTTTTTCATTCTGAAGTAGATGAAAGAGAGCCTTATTCCATTGTTATTCCACCTCCAAATGTCACTGGAGTTTTACATATGGGACATATGCTTAATAATACGATTCAAGATGTTCTGGTTCGTCGAGCTAGACTGCTTGGTAAAAATGCCTGTTGGGTGCCTGGTACAGATCACGCTTCGATTGCCACTGAGGCGAAAGTGGTTGCTAAACTTAAAACTGAAGGGATTTCAAAGTCAGATCTTACCCGAGACCAGTTCTTATCACATGCCTGGGAGTGGACTAATGAATATGGTGGTAAAATTTTAAACCAACTTAAAAAATTGGGTGCTTCTTGTGATTGGCAAAGAACTAAATTTACCCTTGACGATGACATGTATGAATCTGTGATAGATTCTTTTATAAATCTTTATAATAAAGGATTGATTTACAGAGGCTATCGCATGGTGAATTGGGATCCTGAAGCCCAAACCACTCTGTCTGATGAAGAAGTGATTTACGAAGAAAAACAAGGCAAATTATACTTTATTTCTTACCCACTAGAAAATTCTGATGAGAAATTAACTATTGCTACAACGAGGCCCGAAACCATATTTGGAGATTCTGCAATATGTATCAATCCTAAGGATGAGCGCTTCACTCATCTTAAAGGCAAAAAGGCAATCGTACCTATTGTAGGGAGAATCATTCCTATTATTGAGGATGAATACGTAGAAATGGAATTTGGAACAGGCTGCTTGAAAGTAACCCCCGCCCATGACGAAAATGATAAAACCTTAGGAGAAAAACATAAACTAGAGGTGTTTGATATTTTTAACCCCGATGCAACACTCAATAGTTTTGGTTTGCATTATGAAGGACAAGATAGGTTTGAAGCTAGAAAAAATTTTGTAACTGAACTTGAGGAAAAAAACTTTGTCATCAAAGTTGAAGACTATACCAACAAAGTAGGAACATCAGAACGTACTAAAGCGGTTATAGAGCCAAGATTATCTGACCAGTGGTTCTTAAAGATGAAAGATTTAGCTAAGCCAGCTATAGAAGCAGTTTTGAAATCAGATGATATAAAATTACACCCCAAAAAATTTGAAAATACTTATAGAAATTGGATGGAGAATATTCGAGACTGGAATATTTCTAGGCAATTATGGTGGGGGCACCAAATTCCTGCTTATTACTTTGGCGATGGCGAAGACGATTATGTGATTGCAAAAACCAAAGAAGAAGCTTTAGTAAAAGCAAAACAAAAATCTGAGAAGTCCATCAGCTTAGAAGATTTAAAGCAAGATGAAGATGTACTAGATACCTGGTTCTCTTCTTGGCTTTGGCCTATGAGTGTTTTTGATGGCATAAGACATCCTGAAAATGAAGAATTTAAGTATTATTACCCTACCAATGATCTGGTAACAGGTCCAGATATTTTATTTTTTTGGGTAGCTCGAATGATCATGGCAGGCTATGAGTACACAGATAAAAAACCATTTGAAAATGTTTATCTCACTGGCTTAGTGAGAGATAAGAAAAGACAAAAAATGTCGAAATCTCTGGGAAATTCTCCAGATGCTTTGGAGTTGATAGAGAATTACAGTGCCGATGGAGTGAGAGTAGGATTACTTTTAAGCAATGCAGCGGGTAATGATTTACTCTTTGATGAAGCACTTTGCCAGCAAGGTAAAGGCTTTAGTAATAAAATCTGGAACGCTTACAGGCTGATTACCTCTTGGACTGTAGATGAAAATTTGCTCCAACCCGAATCTTCTAAGAAAGCTATAGATTGGTATAGTTCAGTATTTCAGGAAAAGCTCGTAGAGCTAGAAGATCATTATAGCAAATACAGGATTTCTGATGCTCTCATGACCAGTTATAAATTAGTTTGGGATGACTTTTGCTCTTGGTTTTTGGAAATTATAAAACCTGGTTATGAGCAGCCTATAGATAAAAGCACTTTAAGCGCTGCTATCTCTTTATTTGAAGATAATCTCAAAATTTTACACCCTTTTATGCCATTCGTAACAGAAGAAATCTGGCATCAAATTCAAAAAAGAAAGCCAGAAGACGCGCTTACTGTTTCTAAGTGGCCAAAACTTCATTCTTTCGATAAACAAATTATCTCCGAATTTACCTTTGCTTCTGAAGTCATTTCTGGCATTAGAACTATAAGAAAGGAGAAAAATATTTCCTTTAAAAATAAGATTGATTTGGTTGTTATTAACAATGAATCTGCAAACAGAACAATGGATTCTATCATCTCAAAAATGGGTAATATCCAAGATCTTACTTATTCTGATGCTGGAATGGAAGGTAGCCTTACTTTTAGGGTGAAATCCAACGAATATTTTATTCCGGTTGACGGAGCCATCGATGTAGAAGCTGAAAAGGAAAAACTAAAAGAGGAGCTAAATTATTATAAGGGATTTTTAAAGTCTGTGGAAAAAAAGCTTTCAAATGAGAGATTTGTTTCAAACGCTCCAGAAAAAGTGGTTGCAATTGAAAAGCAAAAGAAAGAGGACGCTTTAGCTCAAATTGAAACGATAAGTAAGAGTCTAGAAAATCTCTAATCTCATAAAAGGTCAATTAAAAAAGCTCCTTATACTTCAATTATAAGGAGCTTTTTTAAATATCACTATCGTAAACCTTTTTGAACCTATTTCAACTTAAATTCATCACCTAAATATTTCATTGCAAGTTTGATGTAATTAATTTTTGATTCTCTTTCAGAAAATTTTTTAACCTGGAACATCGCATTTGCTTTAAAAGCACTTATCAATCGTTCTTCATCAATTGGATTTTGAGAAGCATTTAATTCAGAATCATCTTTAGCATGCTTATAGTAGGCATAAAAATAAAGCAAAACATCTTGAGGGAATTTCTTCTTCGTTTCACTCACTTTTTTATAAGCTAATTGAAATAAGTCTTCTAGGGCAATATCTGAATAGTCATTGAAATCCATGTTAAGCCATTTTAGAAATAATAGACTGGCCTCCCTTTACTTTATCATTAATTTTTACAGATATATTGGCATCTACTGGTAAGAATAGGTCAACTCTGGAACCAAATTTAATAAATCCAGAATCATTTCCCTGTGTAGCATAATCAGTGTCTTTGGCATAATTAACTATTCGTCGAGCTACCGCTCCTGCAATTTGTCTAAAAAGAACCTGGCCGAATTTTTTAGAATCGACAACTACCGTTGTTCTTTCATTTTCTTCACTAGATTTTGGGTGCCAGGCGACAAGAAATTTACCAGGATGATATTTGCTATAAAGGATTTTGCCTCCAATAGGATATCTTGTGACATGGACATTAAGTGGTGACATAAAAATAGACACTTGTATACGTTCTTCATTCACAAACTCGGGCTCAAATACCTTTTCGATAGCAACCACTTTTCCATCAACAGGAGCAAGAATATGATCTTCATTTTTGTTGATGACTCGTTTTGGGTTTCTAAAAAATTGAGCGATAAGAATAAACAGTATAAAGGTCAAAGCAAATACGAGTGTGATGATCCACTGCTTGTTAAAAATAAAATTGGATAACAGGTTAATAATTATTAAGGAGATAAGGCTTATCGCCAATATTTTGTGACCTTCTTTATGAAACATAGTCTATTAATATGATGAAAATGAAAACAAATGTACTAGAAAAAAGCATACTATCCATTCGGTCAAAAATGCCACCGTGTCCAGGCATAATTTTACCACTGTCTTTTACGTCTGCTTTTCTTTTGAATTTGGATTGCACTAAATCGCCGAGCGTTCCAAATATACTAACGATAACGGCAAGTACTATCCAGGCCCACCAAGGCAACAATCCAACGTACATGAATATAAAATAACTTACAACTACAGAAGCGACTGCACCGCCAATAAATCCTTCTATTGTTTTTTTAGGTGAAATTCTTTCAAACAGTTTATTCTTTCCGAAGTTTTTGCCCACTAAGTAAGCGAAAGAATCATTTGTCCAGATCAATACAAAAGTCCCGATAAGAACGTATTCATAATCTGTTTTGAACACAGGAATCATCGTTAAAAAAATGATGGAAGGGACTATATAGAATAAAGTCAATAGGTGCTTTCTACCATCAAATATTGGTATGTCATTAAGTGTATACAAATCTCTCAATAAAAAAAACTTTACCACAAGAGTCATTGCCATGTAGGTGAGAAGTAAAGGCATATATACTTCTGTGAAATTGAAATAATAAAGCAATACTACAAGTGAAATGTAAGAGATGATATTCCTAAAATCTAAAAGGGATTGAAATTCTTTTAAACAGATAAAACCTACCAAAGTAAAAAACAACAAAAGCAAATAATGGCTTAAAAATGCAGTGGATACTATGACGGCAATATATAAGGCACCAGTAATGCTCCTTTTAAGAATTTCAGACATTCGCTATAAATCTTCTAACAGGAGCAAATATAAATTTTTTGGGGTACTTCCGTAAGACATGAAATCAGAATCTTGATTTTTATCGAAAGTTTTAATTGTAGTAATATTAGTGGGAAGATTTCTATTCTGTCTGCTATTGATTTTTTGTAAGCCTTCACCAATTGTTTTGATAAGTTGACTAGTTTTAGCAACAATTATAAAGTTTAGGGGTAGGTCAGCAAGTTTTTTATCTCCCATCTGACTAGAACTCACTAGTATAGCGCCAGTATTAGAAATTAAAAACTCACAATCAGACAAAAAGAAACAGGCCTTCAGATTTTTATTAAATTTGAGCTTTGTATGATCAAATTCTTTACTTAATTGATCTTTGCTACAATAGACTTCGCAGGTCTCCCAACCATTTTCTTTTAATATTTCGGAGAAATTTAATCGCATTTCATTTTCATCTTCACAATACAAAAACTTGCCTCCGTTACTTTTAAAATTATGCATAAACTCTTCATCGGTTGGAATTTCTGGCTTTGGCATAAATTTGCCAATTTCATTTCCATTCTCATCCGTAACTTCATTATTAGATTCGAGCCCTAAAAGACGTTTTATGAAGTTCATAAAAATTGCATAATATTTATCCAAATATACATTCAATTCAAATATAAAAAAAACCTGAAGTTGAAAATGTCAAATTCAGGCTTTTAAACTTTAATTAATAACTTAAGGAAATAATTTAAGAACTACTCTCTACTGTATTATCTTCTTTTTCTTCATTATTTTCTGAATCACCTGTGTTACCATTTTCTTTAGATTTAGCCTTTTTTCCTTGATATGCATTAATCATTTCAGGCTTTTTAAAAGGCCTTTCACCAAAAATCTCCACAAGATTATCCTTAAAGATGACTTCTTTTTCTAGTAGCAATTCAGCTAATTCAGTTAATTTATCCTTATTCTCTTCAAGAATTTTAATTGCTCTTTGATACTGTTCTTCAATTATTTTTGAAATTTCTTCGTCTATCAATTCTGAGGTCTTATCACTATAGGGTTTAGTGAAATTATATTCAGACTGACCAGAAGAATCATAATAAGTCAAATTACCAATTTTATCATTCAAGCCATAAATAGTTACAATGGCTTTGGCCTGTTTTGTAACTTTCTCTAAATCACTTAGCGCACCAGTAGAAATTTTACCAAAAATGACTTTTTCTGCAGCTCGCCCACCCATAGTTGCGCACATTTCATCCAGAATTTGCTCAGTTCTTACAATTTGACGTTCTTCCGGTAAATACCAAGCAGCTCCGAGAGATTGACCCCTCGGTACTATGGTAACCTTTACAAGTGGCGCCGCATATTCCAACATCCAGCTCACAGTAGCATGACCTGCTTCATGAAAAGCAATAGCTTTTTTCTCTTCCACAGACATGATTTTATTTTTCTTTTCAAGTCCTCCAACAATTCTATCAACTGCATCTAAGAAGTCTTGCTTACCCACTGCTTTGCTATCATTTCTCGCTGCTATTAATGCCGCTTCATTACATAAGTTGGCAATATCCGCACCAGAAAATCCAGGTGTTTGTTTAGCTAAAAATGAAGTATCTAGTTCGTCAGCTACCTTTTTGAGAGGTTTTAAGTGAACTTCAAATATTTCTTCTCTTTCCCTTACATCAGGTAAATCCACATAAATTTGTCTATCAAATCTACCAGCCCTCATCAAAGCTTTGTCGAGAACATCAGCTCGGTTGGTAGCTGCAATCACAATCACATTTGTATTTGTTCCAAAACCATCCATCTCAGTAAGAAGTTGGTTGAGAGTGTTTTCTCGCTCGTCATTGGATCCAGACATATTTCCTTTACCTCTAGATCGACCAATAGCGTCTATTTCATCAATGAAAATGATGGAAGGAGATTTTTCCTTGGCTTGTTTAAACAAGTCTCTTACTCTGGATGCACCAACTCCTACAAACATTTCAACAAAATCAGATCCCGACAGAGAAAAGAAAGGAACTCCAGCTTCACCTGCTACAGCCTTAGCTAATAATGTTTTACCTGTTCCTGGAGGACCTACTAGTAATGCTCCTTTTGGAATTTTACCTCCTAAGTTGGTATATTTATCTGGATGTTTCAAGAAATCTACTATTTCCTGAACTTCATCTTTAGCTCCTTCTAATCCAGCAACGTCTTTAAAGGATGTTTTTATGTCTTTTTTCTCATCAAAAAGCTTAGCCTTGGATTTTCCTATATTGAAGATTTGACCTCCAGGTCCACCGCCACCGCCTTTACTCATTCTCCTCATGATAAAAATCCAAATACCTACAATTAGGATAATTGGGAGTAAGCCGATTAAAATTTCACTAAAATAATTAGACCTAGTTTCATAGTAAACGCTAGTCGAAATATTTTGCTCTTTTTTAATCTTATCTATGGTGTTTTCAAAATTTTGTAAATCACCAAATTCGAAAGAATAATCTGGACTTCCAGATGAGGCAAAGACCTGGTCTTTATTGGTGCCTTTGTGTTCTGGTTTGGATTTTGCTTCGGTAGTAAGGAATATCTCTGCAACACGCGAATTTTTAATGATATTCACTTTTTCTACATCTCCGTTTCTAAGAAATTTTTCAAATTGTGCAGGACTTGTTTTTTCTGGATCACTAAAACCACTTCCGCCAAAAAATTGTACTCCTAAAAATATTGCAATGATACCAATGTAAATCCAGTAAGAATTAAATTTAGGTTTCTTAGGATCTTTATTAGTATTTTTTTTCTGTGCTGATTTATTAGCCATTCTCTTTATCTCTTAATTTAGTAATTCGACTCGATAGAGGTTATTTTAGCATCACCCCACAAACTTTCTATATCGTAATACTCTCTTGTTTGGTTTTGAAAGATGTGTACCACTACATCAACGTAGTCCATAAGCACCCATTGAGAATTTTCAAGTCCTTCTACGTGCCATGGTTTATCTTGCAGTGCTTTACTTACGCTCTTTCTAACTGAGCTTTCTATAGCATCAACCTGTGTATTTGAATTTCCGGAACATACAATAAAATAATCACAAACGGTATTGTCTATCTCTCTTAAATCTATAATATCAATTTGATTCCCTTTTACTTCTTCAATACCTTGAATTATATGTGTAATAAGTTTATCTACTTGCTCTTTTTTTGTACTCATTAAAAATTTTAATTTTAACGCAAAAATAGGTTATTAATCCCTTTTTTTGCGCCAGTTAACAAAAGATTATTCGATATCTAATCATTATATGATAGTAGTCAAAGTTGATGCCATAAGTTCTACTAATGCATTTTTAAAAGAATATATTAAAACTCATTCTGAGAAAAAAATGTACTGTATAAGTGCCTTTCACCAAACCACTGGTAAAGGCCAAAGAGGCACGATCTGGTCTACCGAAGCTGGAAAAAACTTAACATTTAGCGTGTATCTCCCTGGCATTCGTAACATACACCAAAACACATTTAAGTTGAGTGCGCTTGTTGCTTTAGCACTTACAAAAGTGCTAGAAAGGCATGACATTCCTAAACTTTCCATTAAATGGCCAAACGACATCCTGTCACGTCAATATAAAATAGGAGGGATTCTTATTGAAAATATGATGACCCAAAATAAAGATGGAGCCAGTATAATAGGAATTGGATTAAATGTAAATCAAACCTACTTTCCTGAGGTTCCTAAAGCATCATCTTTAAAATCAATTATGAATGCAAGCTTTAATTTAGATGAACTGCTAAATGAAATTTTAATAGAAATGGAAAGTATTCCAAATCAATTTAATACATTGAGCTACTCCGATGTGATTAAAGACTACTATAAGCGACTTTTCAAATACAAGGCTGTAAGCATGTTTCAATTTCCAAATGGTCAATTACTTCAAGGACTTCTGAGGGGTGTCGATGAGTATGGCAAATTGATAGTAGAATTTGATAATGACCGTGTAGCGAATTTTGATATCAAAGAAATCAAGATGATTTACTAAAAGCATGAATATAGGGAATGGATTCTAAAATGTATATCCAATTCTTAAGTCAAAGAAATCGGCAACATGTCCATGAGCTTTTAGATTGACTCCTGCAAACAGGTGTTTTGTAAAATTATAGGTAATCCCATAGCGTTGATAAATATCGTTTCTCACGTTAAAGTCTTTATAGTAGTAAATTCCAAACTGCTGACTAAAAGTCACCTTTCCAAGCCAAAACTCATGACCCAAGAGTCCTGCAGCCTGAATAAAATTGTTATCTAATCCATTAAGCCGAATATTTTCACGTCTGGCGTAGTCCAGAATTAATTCTGTACCCAAAGACAGGGCACTTCTTTTACCAATCCATCTACTATATTGTCCTGACACTCCAAAAACGTAAAAGGTTTCCTGTTGTTCAAGATCAATATCATTCCAGCTTGAAAAATAAGCTAAACTTATCCTGGACTTTGTTTCAGGAGGCTGCCGGTTTTCTATTTTTTGGAAATCTGGATACTCTACAGCTTCAAGGCTTTTGTTCAGACTCAAGTTGAGTGAAGGAAAATTCAAACCTTTATTGGGCGACTTTACTCCTCCGTTGGAAGTGTGATTGTATTTTATGAGCATACCAACATCCAATTGCTCTGTAAGCCGGTAATTTAAACCCATCCCAACCATAATTGCAAAGCTTAGGTCGGTACTATAGGAAAGATTATCGGGATTGTTCTCCACGTCATAAGGATTGCTTAGGTAGGCTCCACCTAATCCAGCTCTGAATTTTAAATTAAGCCTTTTGTGAGTCCTGAAGTAAGGTTCTACAAAGCCCATTGCAAGTAAACCATTGCCAAGTATCTCAGGATTATCCCAACGCCAGAAAGCGATTTCAGCTCCGACTTTAGGAATACAATTACAAAACTCCCAGGCACTTTTAGATAGCAGCATCTTACCCCATTCTAAACCTATACCAATAGGAAAGGCATCATCAAAAGCTCTGAGATTCTCGGAGTGTTTTAAAATATAACCATAATCAAAATTAACTCCAAGACTTGTTTTGGTGTTCTTAGGCTCTACCTGAGCCAAAGAGTTAAAACTAAGTAATGAAATGATTACTGCACAAATAAGTTTTTTCATAATTATCATAATCTAAGCATAAATATAAGGTTAAGATTCTTAGATATTGCTAAGCCATTATAATTATACATATCGTCATGCTTAGCCCTAAATTCGAAGTTGAAAAATTAATACAGAAAAAAATAAAACTATTTTATAAATTATAATTGAAATGTGTATATTTGCAATTCCAAAATTTTAAGTCAACAGTAAATAATTAATCATTATATGTTAGTAGTTAAAGTAAAAGATGGTGAGAAAATTGAAAGAGCTCTAAAACGTTTAAAGCGTAAGTTTAGAGATACTAAAGTTCTTCAAACCCTTCGTGACAAAAAACAATTCACGAAAAAATCTGTCGAAAAAAGACAAAATCTTAAAAAAGCACAATACATCCAGTCCTTGAGAGAGAAGGATAACATGTAATTAGATTTTTTTATTTTATATATAACCCTGTGATGAATTATCACAGGGTATTTTTGTTTATGGATGTATCTCAAAGTCGACCACATAGCCTTCACTATTTCTAATATTGAAGACGATGTCGTTTTCAAATATTAAATATTGACCTTTAATCCCTTTTAGCTTTCCTTTATAGGTGTTATTTTTTTCAAGGTTGAGACTTTTGAGCTTTTTGGGGTAGTCGATCACCGGGAAATTGATTTGGTATTCTTCGCTTGATGCTAAATAATAATCTGAAGCTTCGTCCGGTATAAATTCTTTCAGCTTTTCTCGTTCCTGGACCAGGTTTTTATCTTCAATCTCATTTTTAAGCATGGTTCTCCAATTGGTTTTGTCTGCCACGTGTTTTTTTAAAGCTACTTCAGTAATCCCAGCTAAATAGCGATTTGGAGTTTCTAAAATGGCAATAGCCTCATGAGCACCTTGATCGATCCACCGGGTTGGAATCTGACTTTTTCGGGTAACTCCCACTTTTATGTTACTAGAGTTAGCCAGGTAAACGATATGGGGTTGTAATTGTACTTTTTTCTCATACTCTAAATCCCGGTCTTCTTCATCTAGATGCGCCTTACTCTGTTCGGGATGCATGATCCAATCTCCTGCATTTGGAATCTCCTGAAAACAATCATAACAAAACCCCTGTCTAAATATCTTTTTATTTTTTTTACAATTCAGGCACTGGTACTCTACAAAATAAAAAGCTATTTCCCTATCTAGGAGCTGATTAAGATGGACTACATCGTTCTCAAATTCTAAAAAATAATCGACCTCTTCGTTATTCTCTGTTTTCATTTTCCTTAAGACTCCTCTATATTGCATTTTTTATTATGTTTGATAAATTCAAAACCTACTACCTGTAATAGGCTTTCAAATTTAAAGTTGTTAAAAGATGCCCATACCAATTGTTAATTCAATAGCCTCTTGGATTCTTAAAAAAAGGATTCATCACATGGAATTGTTTAAAAAACATCCAAATGAGGTTCAAAATGAATTATTGATGGACTTATTATCTAAAGCCCAAAATACGGAAATTGGTAAAATTTATGGCTTTAGTGAAATAAAAAATTACGATACTTTTTCAGTACGTGTCCCTGTTCAATCTTACGAGGATCTGGAAGCTACCTTTGAAAGATGCAGACAGGGGGAATCCAACATCATATGGCCCAATCCAATTTCAATGTTTGCTAAATCCAGTGGGACCACAAGTTCCAAAAGTAAATTTATTCCTGTGAGTCAGGAAGCTTTAGAAGATTGTCATTACGCAGCTAGTAAGGACTTATTATGTATTTATCTCAATAATAATCCGGATTCGAAATTATTTACGGGTAAAAGCTTAAGACTGGGTGGGAGTAAGGAAATATATCAAGATAAAGGGACGTCTTATGGAGACTTGTCTGCTTTGCTTATTTATAATATGCCGTTCTGGGCAAGTTTTAGCAGCACGCCAGGCAATGAGGTCTCATTGATGAGTGATTGGGAAACTAAAATGCAGGCGATTGTAGATGAAACCATCAAAGAAAAAGTAACGAGTTTGGCAGGAGTTCCTTCCTGGATGCTTGTGCTTTTAAACGATGTCCTAAAAACCACTGGTAAGTCTTCTATCTCAGAAGTTTGGCCAGATCTTGAGGTTTATTTTCATGGCGGCGTAAGTTTCGAACCTTACAGAAATCAATATCAAGAGCTCATTCCTTCAAAAAAGATGAAGTATTATGAAATCTACAATGCTTCGGAGGGTTTCTTTGCCGTTCAAGATCAAAATGATTCTAATGATTTATTGTTGATGCTGGATTATGGAATTTTCTTTGAATTTATTCCCATGTCCACTTATGGATCAGCCCAGGAAAAAGTGATAAGCCTGGCTCAAGTTGAAATTGGGAAAAACTACGCTATTGTTATCACCACAAACTCAGGCTTATGGAGGTATAAAATAGGAGACACGGTTAGATTTACCTCTTTAAATCCTTACCGAATAAGAGTCACAGGTAGAACAAAACATCACATCAATGCCTTTGGTGAAGAATTAATCATCGAAAATGCGGAAACAGCCATAAAGAAAACTGCAAGCGAGCTAAACTGTGAGGTGATGGAGTATACGGCAGCTCCTGTATTTATGGAAGGATCACAAAAAGGAGCTCACGAGTGGATGCTTGAGTTCAAAACCCCACCAGCTGATCTAGCTGAATTTCAAAAACGTCTAGATTTAAACCTTCAGGCCATCAATAGTGACTACGAAGCCAAGCGCTATAATAATATGACTTTAGATCTCTTAAAAATTCATCAGGCTAAACCCAACTTATTTCAATGTTGGTTAAAAACACATAACAAATTGGGAGGGCAACATAAAATTCCTAGATTGTCTAATAACAGGCAACACTTAGAGGAATTGTTGGCTCTTAATAAAAATTGAGTTTATCTTTGTGGGTTGAAAATTTTCTGTAATGATCAATACCAAAAAACAAGCTATTTATACTGCTTTTATTATCATAGGTGCTATTATGATTATCTATGATTTAACGGGGAAAAACGAAAATGTTTATCTTAAAGTTGGTGGCCTTGTGGTGTTGATGTTAGGTTTATATAACTCTACCAAACAATGGGCAAGTGATAATCCTAAAGACGACGATAATTCCACCTCCGATGAGCAGTAAGTCTTTTGAAATAGGGGATAAGGTTGAGCTTTTAGACGACGATGTCTCGGGTCATGTCACCTTAGTGGAAAGGGATGGTATAACTTTTGAAACTTCGGACGGTTTTGAAATGAAAGTGCCCTCAAACCTGCTTGTCAAGATCAAAGGAAATCTTGATATTGATTTCCAGGATGATAATTTGCTTCAGAAAGTAAATTCAGATCTCAACCCTAAAAGAAAAGGACCTTCACCAAAGCCCAAGCGCCAACAGCCTGCCATGGAAGTAGACCTGCATATTCACAATCTGGTCGATAAAACCTCGCATCTGAGCAATTATGAAATGCTCAATCTACAGTTGGAGCACAGCAGGCGAAAAATAGATTTTGCCATTGAGAAACGTATTAAGCGTATTGTGTTTATTCACGGCGTAGGGCAGGGGGTACTAAAAGCTGAACTCCAAACGCTTTTTAGACGCTACGACCAGATAGAAAGTTATGATGCCGATTATCAAAAATATGGTTTAGGGGCTACTGAAATTTATATTTACGATAGCTAATTCTCCTTCATTTGTTTAAAACCCAATTTGATTCTTTGTAAACTAGATTAAATCTTAAATTTGCAAAAAAATAAATTTATGGAAAACGGATTATATGCTCATTTTAATACGGCAAAAGGAAAAATCACAGTTAAACTAACTCACGATAAAACTCCTGGAACGGTTGGCAACTTTGTTGGACTCGCAGAAGGGAAAATTCAAAATTCAGCTAAAGATCTTGGTACTCCATATTACGACGGTCTTGTGTTTCACAGAGTGATCGATAATTTTATGATTCAAGGTGGGGATCCTCAAGGTAATGGAACAGGTGGGCCTGGCTATCAGTTTGATGATGAAATTCATCCTGAATTGAAACATAATCAATCTGGAGTTTTATCTATGGCTAATGCTGGCCCTGGCACTAACGGGAGTCAATTTTTCATCACGCATGAACCAACACCTTGGCTGGATGGCAAGCATACTGTATTTGGTTATGTAGTTCAAGGACAAGACGTTGTCGATAGCATCAAGATGAAAGATGATTTAAATTCAGTAGAAATAGAGCGTGTTGGTGAAGAGGCTAAAGCCTTTGATGCAGTGAAAAGTTTTGAAAAATTTAATGCTTCCAAAGCTGAAAGAGAAGCTGAGCTCAAAGCGGAAGCTGCAAGAAAGTTGGATGAAATTTCAAAAAGTTATAAGGAAACTGAAAGCGGTTTGCGCTATCAAATCATCAACAAAGGTTCTGGGGCGAAACCAAAGAAAGGCCAAACCGTGAGTGTTCATTACAAGGGAAGCTTGGAGGATGGTACTGTGTTCGATTCATCTTACAAGAGAAAACAACCTATCGAATTTCCTGTAGGCGCTGGTCATGTTATTGAAGGCTGGGATGAAGGACTGTTATTATTGAATCAAGGGACTAAAGCACAATTTGTCATTCCTCCACACTTAGCTTACGGTGATAGAGAAGTGGGTGGAGTGATTCCAGCGAATTCGATTTTAATTTTTGACTTGGAATTGGTGGATATCAAGTAACATATTTCAAAATCTTAGAAAATTTAGACCTCACAGTCCCTAATGCATAAGGGACTGTGAGGTCTAATTTTATAGAGTTTTTCTTAGCAATCACTCATGTTTACTTTAATAGCTAGGCCGCCTTCTGAGGTCTCTTTATACTTCGACGTCATGTCCTGTGCAGTATCCCACATTGTAGCAATGACTTTATCTAAAGGGACTTTAGCCTTGGTAGCATCAGATTCCATAGCGATTTCAGCAGCGTTAATAGCTTTGATGGCTCCCATGGCGTTGCGTTCTATACAGGGGATTTGAACCAGACCTGCAATAGGGTCGCAGGTCATGCCCAGGTGGTGTTCCATAGCAATTTCACTGGCCATAAGAACCTGCTCTGGTGTACCTCCCATAAGTTCAGTGAGTGCACCGGCAGCCATCGCTGAGGATACTCCGATTTCTGCCTGACAGCCACCCATTGCCGCAGAGATGGTCGCTCCTTTTTTGAAAAGACTACCTATTTCTCCAGCTACCAGCATAAAGCGCTTTAAATCCTCAAATGTAGCCGCATGGTTTTCAATTACCATATAATACATCATCACTGCGGGGAGGGTTCCAGAACTCCCATTGGTAGGAGCAGTCACTACTCGACCAAGTGAAGCATTGACTTCATTAACAGATATAGCAAAACAGCTCACCCATTGTAAAATCTGTCTAAACTTGACCTCTTTTGTCCTTATGGTTTCCAACCATTCTTGAGGAGTTGTGTAAGTTTCAAATTTGTCTTCTAAGAGTTTTTTGTTCATCTTGGCAGCTCTTCGGCTTACATTAAGACCACCAGGAAGGATACCCTCGGTATGACAGCCAATATACATGGATTCCAGCATGGTTTCCCAGACCTTCTTTAAGCCAGAATCGATTTCAATTTCATCCCTTAAGGACAATTCATTTTCCAGCACAATTTCAGAAATTATTTTTTGCTCCCTTTTACAGTGCTCTACCAACTCTAAGGCTGAATTGATCTGAAACGGAAAACTCTTGAATTCTTCTTGTTTTTGCTTCGCATTTTCACGCTCTTCCTTTACGACAAAGCCTCCCCCAATAGAATAGAATGTCGATTCTACCGTCTCTCCGCTATTTAAATATCCCAGGTAAGTGATGCCGTTGGGATGAAATTCTTTAAAGTCTTTTTTGAAAACCACATCCTTATCAAAATCAAAAGGGATGAATCTTGAATCATCGAAATTGAGGCGACCTTCATTTTTAACTCGATCTATTTCAATATCGATATGACTGATGTCCATTGTGACAGGGTCATGACCACAAAGCCCTAAAATAGCTGCGATATCTGTGGCATGTCCTTTCCCCGTTAAGGATAAAGAACCATATAAAAGAATTTCGATTTTCTCGATACTATCTATAAGCTTATCCTCTTTTAGCTCATCAATCCAGCGTTGAGAAGCTCGCCAGGGTCCGAGTGTATGAGAACTCGAGGGACCCACGCCAATTTTCAACATATCAAATACGCTAATACATTCAATTTTTTTCATTCGATTCAAGCTTTATTTAAGGAATTACAAATATTCAAGTTTTTTTCGAGATTATATTCATAATGCTTCAAAATACTAAGTTATAATCCTAAGGTTTGAAGTGACAGTATGTCATACCTTTTGTCATGGCATAAAGATTGACTTTTGTATAGCAAATACAAATATTAAGAACGAAAACTAATAATTATGAGTAAGATTATAGGTATAGATTTAGGAACAACCAACTCTTGCGTTTCTGTGATGGAAGGTAATGAGCCAACAGTAATTCCTAATGCTGAAGGTAAGAGAACAACTCCATCTGTAATTGCCTTTGTTGAAGGAGGGGAAATTAAAGTTGGAGATCCTGCAAAACGACAAGCAGTAACCAATCCAGAAAAAACGATTTCTTCCATTAAAAGATTTATGGGTAACAAATTTTCTGAATCTACTAAAGAAGTAGACAGAGTTCCTTATAAAGTAGTAAAGGGAGAGAACGATACTGCGAGAGTAGATGTAGATGGAAGAATGTATACTCCACAAGAGCTATCTGCTATGGTACTACAAAAAATGAAAAAAACGGCCGAAGATTACTTAGGTCAAGAAGTGTCCGAAGCTGTGATAACCGTTCCCGCTTACTTCAACGATTCTCAAAGACAAGCGACTAAAGAAGCTGGAGAGATTGCAGGTTTAAAAGTCAGTAGAATTATTAATGAACCTACTGCTGCTGCACTTGCTTACGGACTCGACAAAAAGGATAAAGACCAAAAAATTGCTGTATTTGACTTTGGTGGTGGTACACATGATGTTTCTATTTTAGAACTAGGAGACGGCGTATTTGAAGTACTTGCAACCGATGGTGATACACACCTTGGTGGTGATGATGTAGATGAGGTTATTATTGACTGGTTAGCTGAAGAATTCATCAAAGATGAAGATATTGATCTTAGAAAAGATGCGATGGCACTTCAAAGATTGAAAGAAGCTGCAGAGAAAGCTAAAATCGAATTATCATCTTCAAATTCTACTGAAATTAATCTACCATATGTTACGGCTACCCAAAGTGGACCAAAGCACTTGGTAAGAACATTCTCAAGATCTAAATTTGAGCAACTCATTTCAGACCTTGTTAAAAGAACGATTACGCCTTGCGAAAAAGCATTAAAAGCTGCTGGACTTAATACAAGCGATATCGATGAGGTTATTCTTGTTGGTGGTTCTACTCGTATTCCAGCAGTACAGAAAGCAGTAGAAGACTTCTTTGGTAAAAAACCAAGTAAAGGTGTAAATCCTGATGAAGTAGTCGCCATTGGAGCAGGTATCCAAGGAGGTGTATTGACTGGAGATGTAAAGGATGTATTATTACTAGATGTAACTCCTCTTTCTTTAGGTATTGAAACTATGGGAGGCGTAATGACCAAGTTGATTGAAGCCAATACAACTATTCCTTCTAAAAAATCTCAGGTATTTTCTACAGCTCAAGATAATCAGCCAAGTGTAGAAATACATGTGTTGCAAGGTGAACGTCCTATGGCCACTGATAACAAAACAATTGGTAGATTTCACTTAGACGGTATCCCTCCAGCAAAAAGAGGTGTACCACAAATTGAAGTGACTTTCGATATTGATGCCAATGGTATTATAAAAGTAAGTGCTACAGATAAAGCAACTGGAAAATCACAGGACATCAGAATTGAAGCTTCATCTGGTTTAACAGAAGAAGAAATCGAAAAAATGAAGCAGGAAGCTGAAGCAAATGCTGAGGCAGACAAAAAAGCGAAGGAAAAAGTAGATAAGCTGAACGAGGCAGATGCTATGATTTTCCAAACTGAGAGTCAAATGAAGGAATTTGGTGACAAGATTTCTGAAGATAAGAAAAAGCCAATTGAAGAGGCGCTAGAAGAATTGAAAGCGGCTTACGAAACTAAAGAATTGGAGAAAATTACTCCAGCTTTAGATAAGTTAAATGAGGCATGGAAAACCGTATCCGAAGAAATGTACAAAGCTCAGGCAGAAGCCCAGCAAGGAGGTGGAGCTCAAGATCCAGGACAGAATGCGGGCAGTTCTAATAGTAATGATGATAGCGATGTTGAAGACGTAGACTTCGAGGAAGTAAAGTAAGCATCAGTTAAGTTAAATTTTAAACCGCTCTCAAGAGAGAGCGGTTTTTTTTGTCTTATGTTGACAAAAAATAATCTCACAGATCAATTCACTCTTCATAATACCAAGACTTAAACCTCTCTAGGTTAATGATTTTTAATTACTTTTGTTTTTATACCTGAAATTCTACTGATGAGCCAAAAATTGATTCTCAACACTAAAGAAATTGATATCATACTCCAACGTTTAGCTTGTCAACTTGTTGAAAATCATAAGAACTTCGAAAGTTCTGTTCTCATAGGAATTCAGCCCAGAGGTAGCTTTCTTGCAGATCGACTTCATAAGATATTAGAGGATGAGTATAACTTGCAAAATATCCCATACGGTAAATTAGATATTACATTTTATAGAGATGATTTTAGAAGAGGCGATAAAGTATTAAGAGCGAACGAAACAGATATAGATTTCATCGTAGAAAATAAACGAGTTGTTTTAATTGATGATGTTTTATATACCGGTAGAAGCATTCGAGCTGCTTTAACTGCCCTTCAATCATTTGGGAGACCATCCAGAATTGAATTATTAACTTTAATTGACAGGCGATTTAGTAGAGATTTGCCGATTCAACCCGATTATAATGGTAGAAAAGTTGATGCTATTAATAACGAGCACGTTAAGGTATGCTGGAAGGAAAATGATGGAGAAGATGCAATATATCTTTTGAAAAATTGAATGTATCCATGAAAGAACTTAGTGTTTCAAATTTACTAGGAATTAAATATTTAAAAGAGGAGGATCTTCACCTCATTTTTGAAACTGCAGATCAGTTTAAAGAGGTGATCAATAGACCTATCAAAAAAGTTCCAAGTTTAAGAGACATTACCATTGCTAATCTTTTTTTTGAAAACAGCACTCGTACTCGACTATCTTTTGAACTTGCTGAAAAACGTCTCAGTGCCGATGTTATAAATTTTTCCGCTGCCTCATCTTCAGTAAACAAAGGGGAGACTCTGGTAGACACTGTCAACAATATTCTAGCGATGAAAGTGGATATGGTGGTAATGCGTCATCCCAATCCAGGAGCAGGCGTGTTTTTATCTCAGCACATTGGAGCTAGTATTATTAACGCAGGAGATGGAGCCCACGAACATCCTACTCAAGCCTTGCTTGATGCTTTTTCCATTAGAGAAAAGTATGGCCAAATTGCAGGTAAAAAAATTGTGATTGTAGGTGATATTTTGCACTCTAGAGTAGCTTTAAGCAATATTTTTACTTTGAAAAAACTAGGTGCGGAGGTAAAGGTTTGCGGTCCAAATTCATTGATTCCTAGACATATTGAAAGCCTAGGTGTTAAGGTTGAACCTAACCTGATTAAAGCTTTGGAGTGGTGTGATATTGCCAATATGCTTAGAGTTCAAAACGAACGTATGGATTACACCTATTTCCCAAGTACACGAGAATATGTTCAGCAATACGGGATCAATAAATCCTTGCTAGACACACTTAGCAAACCTATTACAATAATGCATCCCGGACCTATTAATCGAGGGGTAGAAATTACCAGTGATGTAGCGGATTCCGAACATTCTATAATCCTCAATCAAGTTGAAAATGGTGTTGCCATCAGGATGGCGATCATTTATTTAATCGCATCAAAAATTAAAAATCACGAAGGTAAGCCACATCATTAGATAGCAATTTTTGAATCTGATTTTGAAATTTATAGGCTATTAAGACAAGAAACTCATAACAATGCATACTGAAAAAAAAGATAATTATATCATTCTTAGAGATCAAAAAGATGATGTCGTAGATTTTGCACAGTACCTAACGAAAATTCAAAAAAGCTTTGAAAATGAAAATGTGGTCATTGATATTCAAAAATACGGTAAACTTAATTTAGAGGAATTACTAAAATTTTTGGAACTCTCTTTTACCCATAGAAAAGGGAAAAAGTCTCTGGTCGTAGTCAATGATACAATCAATATTGACGCTGTTCCCGATGAAATTCATGTTGTCCCTACGTTGCAGGAAGCAGAAGATTTGATTGGTTTAGAAGAAATAGAGAGAGATTTGGGCTTTTGATATGATGCAACTCATGATTTTAGGCTGTCATTCGGCCACTCCCAGAGCTAATGCTCACCCTACTTCACAAATACTGGATATAAATGGCGAATTGATGCTTATTGATTGTGGGGAAGGTACGCAAGTCTTACTCAGGAAACACAAAATTAAATTTTCTAGAATACGGCATATCTTTATCTCACACCTTCATGGCGATCATTATTTTGGACTTATTGGCCTTTTATCTACTTTCAGCTTACTAAGTAGAACAGCAGAGCTTCATATTCACGGACCAAAGCAACTTGAGGATATAATCAACATCCAGCTAAAAGCTAGTCAGGCCTTCACTTCCTATCCAATAATTTATCATCACCTCACGTCCACGGATTCAGAACTTATTTTAGAAAATGACAAGTTGACTGTTGAAACAATTCCGTTATCCCATCGCGTTTACACCAATGGATTTCTCTTTAAAGCCAAGCCTGGGGACCGCAAACTGCTAATTGATAAAGTACTTGAGTATGACATTGATAAAGCCTATTATAAAAGCCTTGTGAAAGGAAAAGATGTCGTTTCCAAAACTGGTGAAGTGGTTAAAAGTGAAATGGTGACAGAAGACCCTAAAATGCCACCCAGCTATGCGTTTTGTAGCGATACTGCTTTTAAGCCTGATATAGTGCCTCAGATTGAAGGGACAACGCTTTTATATCATGAGTCAACATTTTTGCAAGATCAGGAACAATTATGTGATAAAACAAAACACTCCACTGCTTTACAGGCAGGAATTATTGCGCAAAAAGCCAAAGTAAATAAACTTGTCTTAGGTCACTTTTCTGCCAGATATAAAGATTTGTCATTATTCAAAAAGGAGGCTGAGGTTGTTTTTGATAATGTAGAAGTTGCAGAAAGCGGTAAAATCTTTAGATACGAATAATCTCAAACTTTTATAAATTCAGTTGCGCTTAAGTCTTTAATTTTCTAATTTGCTTAAATGGAAAATAAGTTACACGATTACAGAAAATCTTATGAAAAGTCGAGCCTCATACGTGAAAATTTAGACGACAACCCATTTCAACAATTTAGATCATGGTTTCATGATGTTGAAAAATATGGTGGAGTTGATGAGGCCAATGCTATGACAGTCTCTACCATTGGTAGTGACGGCTTCCCAAAAAGCAGAATAGTTCTTTTAAAATCATACGATGAGAATGGATTTGTCTTCTACACCAATTATGACAGTGAAAAAGGAAAAGCTCTTTTAGATAATCCTAAAACCTGCCTGTCTTTCTTTTGGCCTAATACAGAGCGACAGGTAATCATTAAAGGAACTGCAAAAATGGTCGATGAAAATGTCTCTGATAACTATTTTGCTTCCAGGCCAAAGGGTAGTCAGCTTGGAGCGTTAGTTTCCAACCAAAGCAGTGTTATCAAAAATCGACAAGTACTGGAAGATGAATTATCATCTTTAGAAAACAAATACGAAAACCGGGAAGTTCCACGGCCTAAAAACTGGGGAGGTTTTTTAGTAAAACCAGCAACTATAGAATTTTGGCAAGGCCGACCTAACCGGCTTCACGATAGGTTTTTGTTTTCCAGAACAGAAGCAGACCTAGACTGGAAAATAGAACGTTTAGCACCTTAATATGAAACGACTCATATTTGTAAGACACGGTAAGTCTTCATGGGATTATGATGTTATAGATTTTGATCGTCCTTTAAAAAAGAGAGCATATAATGACGCAGATCATGTAATTTCTGCTTTCAAAGCTCACTTGACATTTGAAGTTATGGTATTTTCCAGTCCCGCTCAAAGAGCAAAAACTACAGCTGAATTATTTAAGAATGGATTAGAAATTTCAGATCAGCGTTTTGAAATTGTGTCAGAGCTATATACATTTAATTCTGATGAAGTTTTAAATTTTATAAAGAATCTTAATAACGAGTTTGAGAATGTGATGATTTTTGGCCATAATCCTGCTTATACCTTCCTGGTCAATATGTTAGGAAGTCTTCCTATCGACAATTTACCAACCACTGGATTAGTAAGTATTGAATTTAATGTGGACAATTGGAAGGTTTTAGAAAAAGGAAAAACACATTTATACTTGTTCCCAAAATATTTGCGCTAATGCGAGAAAATAAATACGATAACAGAGAATTAAGTTGGTTAAAGTTCAATCAAAGAGTACTGCAGGAAGCTGCAGATCCCAGTGTTCCATTAATTGAGCGCCTTAGATTCCTAGGTATTTTCTCAAATAATTTGGATGAGTTTTTCAAGGTACGCTATGCTACTGTCAAGCGTATTGATCTTGCTGGAAAAGCAGGTAAAAAGGTTTTGGGCGGTTTCAATGCAGGTCGTTTATTGAAAGAAATCACCCAGATAGTTATAAAAAAACAGGCTGAAAGCCTTGAGATTTTAGCATCTATTCAAGAAGAGCTTAAGCATCATGATATTTATATCATAGACGAAAATGAAGTAAGCTCAGAACATGCTAAATTTTTAAAAGAATTTTTTCTTCAAAAGGTCAGTCCAGCTTTAGTTACCATCATGTTAAATGATATCGACAAAGTTCCTAATCTCAAGGATTCTAAAGCTTATTTGGCTGTGAAGATGGTTCAGTTTGAAAAAGATAGACTGTCTAACCGCTACATATTGATAGAAATACCGTCGAGTGTAGAGCGATTTGTGGTTCTGCCTTCCACAGATGGGAAGAAGTACATTATGCTATTGGATGATGTGATACGACATAATTTAAGTGTGATTTTCAATATTTTCGACTATACGAGTATTTCAGCTCATATGATTAAGATTACAAGAGATGCCGAGCTAGATTTGGAAGGAGACTTAAGTAAGAGTTACATTGAAAAGTTAATGGACAGCGTCAAAGATAGAATAGAAGGAGATCCTGTTCGCTTCGTCTATGATAAGGAAATTGAGCAAGACACTTTAGATTTTCTACTAAAAAAAATGGAAATTGATTCGACTGATAGTTTAATTCCTGGGGGGAGATATCACAATAGAAGAGATTATATGAATTTTCCAGATTTAGGTGCTAAGCATCTGCTATACGAGAAAATAGAGCCATTGCCTATTCCTGGTCTGCACATTCAGGGAAGCTTATTGGATCAAATTTCAAAAAAAGACTTTCTTCAATATGTTCCTTACCAGACCTTTTCATACACAGTCAAATTTTTAAGAGAAGCTGCATTAGATCCTAAAGTGAAATCCATCAAAATTACAATCTATCGGCTTGCAGCCGTTTCACATATTGCTAGCTCACTTATAAACGCAGCAAAAAACGGTAAAAGGGTGACCGTGTCTATTGAATTACAGGCCAGATTTGATGAGGCTAATAATATCAAATACGCCGAAAAAATGGAGCGAGAAGGAGTGAAGCTTATTTTTGGAGTGACAGGCCTTAAAGTCCACTGTAAGACCTGTATTATTGAACGTTTGGAAAATCAAAAAATCAAATATTACGGATTCATCAGTACTGGTAATTTCAATGAGAATACTGCTAAAATCTATACAGACTATACCTTATTTACTTCCCATCAGGGAATTTTAAAGGATATTAATAAAGTCTTTGATTTCTTTGAAGTCAATTATAAAATAAAGCGTTACAAGCATCTTATAGTCTCTCCACATTACACTCGAGCCAAGTTTTCTGAATTAGTAGACCAAGAGATTCTAAACCATAAAGAGGGAAAGAAGTCTGGTATTTCCATTAAGATGAACAGTCTTTCAGATTATGGGATGATAGATAAACTGTACGAAGCGAGTCGAGCAGGGGTTAAGATTAGGCTTATCGTGAGAGGAATCAATTGTTTACTTCCACAAGTGAAAGGCATGAGTGATAATATCGAATCCATAAGTGTAGTCGATAAGTTTCTGGAGCACCCAAGACTCTATATCTTCCAAAATGAAGAACATCCTAAAGTATTTATTTCATCAGCAGACTGGATGACTAGAAATATAGATCATCGTGTAGAAGTGACTTGTCCAATCTATGATGAGGACATACAAGAAGAACTGATAGAAACTTTTGAAATTTGCTGGAAAGACAATGTAAAAGCGAGGGATTTTTCTGCAGCTAAGGAAAACTCCTACAGGAAAAAGTCTGGAAAGGAATTTAGGAGTCAATTTGAAACTTACACTTACTATCAGAACAAACTTATGCCTACCGAAGAAAAAAAATAGATAATGCTTACCATCAAAAAATTTGCGGCAATCGACATTGGGTCTAACGCGGTCCGTCTTCTTATCTCAACTGTGACGGAACCGGACAATAAACCAGTTACCTTTAAAAAAACATCTTTAGTCAGGGTTCCAATCAGACTTGGTCAGGATGTGTTTACAACATCCAATATTTCAGAGCAGAATACAGAGCGAATGCTGGATACTATGAAGGCATTTAAGCTGTTAATGAAATCACATAAAATTGAAGCTTACCGTGCCTGTGCTACTTCTGCTATGAGAGATGCAAATAACGGAAAAGCTATTGCTAAAAAAATAGACGAGCAGTGTGATATTGATATTGATATCATAGATGGATCTGATGAAGCCGCCATCATTGCAGCTACAGATTTACACGCTTTAGTAGACGACAATAAGACTTATTTATATGTGGATGTAGGAGGCGGGAGTACAGAGTTCACTCTTTTTTCTGAAGGAAAAACTATAGAATCTAGATCTTTTAAGCTGGGTACCGTAAGAATTTTAAATAATACAATCAGTGACGAGGTTTGGGAAGAAGCAGAGCAATGGGTAAAGGCTATCACCAAGCCATACTCAAGAATCGAGATGGTAGGCTCTGGAGGAAATATAAATAATATATTTAAATCAAGTAATAAAAAAGTAGGGAAACCTTTGTCTTACTTTTATCTAAGTTCTTATTATCAATTACTCAATTCATTGACTTACGAAGAGCGGATTACGGAGTTAAGTATGAATGAAGATAGAGCAGATGTCATTATTCCAGCGACAAAAATCTACCTCTCAGCGATGAAATGGAGCAAAGCTAAAAATGTACATGTGCCTAAAATTGGATTGGTGGATGGTATTATAAAAGCGCTTTACCATCAATCTAAACATAGTTCAGAATAGAGATTTAAAGCAGTTGTTTTATTTTTTGAAAAAGCAACCGTTTAGATTTTTCAATAGCAGTTAGACTTTTTGGTTCAATGTTCTTAGCTGGAAATTCAATATCTGGAATATCTCTTTCTGAAAATGAACAAAGTTTTTCCCAACTGTCACTTTTGGTGAAGTCAAAACTCGAAGATCTTTTGTCTGATGATTTGAATAGAATCCTTCAAGAATTTTTATTAGACTTTCTTAACTTGTAACCTGGCGTTTTTTATTTATTATTTTTTAAACTAGTTTAGTCCTTAAAGATATACCATTGCTGCTTTTCAACCAATGGTCAATATTTCTGCTAGTTCAAAAGGACTTACTTCCTAGATTTTGGTTATTAAATCTTTTAACAATCAAATGTGATGTTTCATCATGCTCAACCTTAGAAGGCATCGAAATGATCTCAACCTGATATAACATTCTTTTTTCTTAGAAATATTAGTTTTGATAAGTCTCTAATGTTTCTATCCTAGTCGTTTCCCTAAAGTAAACGCTTTTAATTTTAAAATTTGAAGGGCCTTTTGTCAAGGTGAGGTACCGATTTATTTAGCGCAATGCAAAATTTTTTGATTTCATAGATAAACTTCTGAGTAGTCGATAACTACAAAATGTTTACTTATTATCGGGCGGATAATTTTCTAGGACTTTACCTACCAGCATTCTGAAAAATTCCGCTCTTTCCTTTCCTTTGAGGTTCTCTTTGAACCTGGCTTCAACAACACCTTGCCAAAAAAGATTATTGGTCAGCCCATCAGCAAACTCTATAGTGAGTGCAATATTTCTTTTACTAGTTTGAGGTGAAATAGTTCCTCCTATTGCACCATTGTAGCCTCCAATACCCACGCCAAAATTACTATTAGAGGTTTGGTTGAACACTTCAGCGTAGTAATTGATTTTAAAATCTGGAATTAGCTTTTCTTTAAAGCCTTTAGCGGTGAGTGTATCCTGGAGAGTTTCATATATTCTATCTTCATCCAGAGGAGCAAGGCCTGAATTTTCCAAAGCATAAAAAGCAAAGGATTTATATTCATCGAAGTCTACATCAGAGGCATAATCTGTAAAGACTTTAGGAGAACTACATGAGCTGAGTAAGATTACAATTAAAACAAAATATAGACCGGCTTTCATTTTTTATTTGAAGTTAAAAATTTAGGTGATAATGAGATAGTTTTTTAATTAAATATTAAAGCTCATCCCTCATTTTTTGAACTTTATCTTCAAGTTTATCCATATAATCTAGCAGTTCTCTTCTAATGTTATGATCTTTAACTCCTATGATTTGAGCTGCTAAAATTCCTGCATTTTTAGCGCCATCCAAAGCAACTGTCGCTACAGGAACTCCACCAGGCATTTGTAGAATAGAAAGAATAGAATCCCAGCCATCTATGGAATTACTTGATTTTACAGGCACACCAATGACAGGAATAGGGGTCAAGGATGCGACCATGCCTGGTAAGTGAGCAGCACCTCCGGCTCCAGCAATTATAACATCAATATCATTATGATGCGCATTTTTTCCAAATTCCATCATGTATTCCGGGGTGCGGTGTGCAGAAACTATGTCTACTTCTGTCTCTATATTAAAGTCTTTTAGGATATCGATAGCCTCTTGCATGACAGGGAGGTCGCTTTTGCTTCCCATGATTACGGCAACTTTATTCATAATGTTAAGATTTTGATATAACTTTTATGGTTGATTTGACTTGTTCTGCAATGCTTCGAGCCTCATTTAGTACGGGATGAATAATATTGACGTGCCCCATTTTTCTAAAAGGTCTGGTTTCTTTTTTACCATAAATATGGGGAGTTACTCCCGGCATCTTCATGATTTCTTCAATACCATCATAAATAACTTCTCCTTTATGGTTCTCATCACCTACAAGGTTGACCATTACCGAATTAGATTTGTTTTCTGTACTGCCTAATGGTAAATTTAAAATAGCTCTTATGTGCTGTTCAAACTGATTTGTAAAACTTGCTTCAATGCTAAAATGTCCGCTATTATGGGGTCTAGGAGCTACTTCATTCACCAAAACGTCACCGGTGATGGTGATGAACATTTCTACTGCCAGTAACCCAACATGTTCAAATCGGCTTGAAACGAGATGAGCCAATTCCCTTGCTTTTCTAGCTGTTTCTTTTTCGATTCTTGCGGGGCATAAAACATATTCTACCTGGTTGGCTTCAGGATGAAATTCCATTTCGACTACTGGATAGGTTTTAATTTCTCCAGAAGCACTCCTGGCGACGATAACTGCTATTTCCTTTTCAAAATTTATTAGGCTTTCCACAATACATTCTACATCAGGAATTTTATTCAGGTCAGTTTCAGTTTTTATGACACTTACACCTTTGCCATCATAACCTCCTGTCGTGCTTTTCCAGACAAAAGGAAGAGTTATTTCGCCTTTAGATAATTTTTGCTTTAGTGAGTTTTTATCAGAAATCATATAGAAATCAGCAGTAGGAATGGTGTTGGAATGATAAAACTGTTTTTGAACACCTTTGTTTTGAATCTTCTCAAGGGTTGAAGCTGAAGGGTATACTTTTTTACCCAATGCTTCAAGTTCTTTTAGTGCTTCAATGTTAATAGACTCTATTTCGAAAGTGAGTATGTCCACTTGTTTTCCAAATTCAACAACCTTATCGTAGTTCATGAGATCTCCTACTTGAAAATGATCACAGGCTATTCTTGAAGGTGCTTCTGGGCTTGGATCCATGACGTAGGTTTGAATATCAAACTTTCTGGTGTCGTATAGCATCATTTTGCCTAGCTGACCACCGCCGAGTATTCCTAATTTGAAATTTGAAGAAAAATAATGTTTCATCTTACGAAAATAATAGATTTAAAGACTGGACTACAGTAATTCTAAAATATTTTCATTTTTAGCCGGTTAATATTAAAGTTGTTAGTTTTTGATTATACTTACAGTAATTTTCTAATATGAAATTTTTTGAAAGTACAGTTAAGGTTAGATATTTTATCCTTTTTGTTTCGGTAATTGTCATAGGGATTGTGGTGTGGAATATCTCAGTCTTTTATGAAGGAATTAAAAAGGAAGAACGTGAGAAAATGAGAATATGGTCTTCCGCTCAGGCTTCCATCGGTAAAGCCGGTGAAGAACAAGACTTAAATCTTGAACTAGAAATCATAAATTCTGTCAATAATATTCCAATGTTTATCGTTACTGAAAATGGTAAATTTCAGGAAACAAACAATATTCCAGAGCCTATTGTAAATGACTCTCTAAAACTAAGGCAGTTTTTTGAGTCTGTAAATGGGCAAAATGAACCAATTATTATTGATTTGGGTGATGCCGGACAACAGTATCTATATTATGGAGACTCTTCTACGCTCACCAAAATCAAATACTATCCCTTTGTTCTTTTATTGATAGTGTTTCTCCTATTAGGCATCATTTATGTCTACTACATCACTTCAAAAAACAGCGAAAAAAATATGTTATGGGCAGGAATGGCTAAAGAAACTGCTCATCAAATAGGAACCCCACTTTCTTCTTTAGTAGGTTGGATGGAAATTTTAAGATCAGAGAATGTTAATCCTGAGTATATCCTTGAAATAGAGAAAGACATCAATAGGCTGAAAACCATCACAGAACGCTTCTCTAAAGTTGGTTCCAATTTAGCGCTAGAGCGTTCAAGCTTAAATGTGGCTGTCGAAAATTCATATAATTACCTAAAGCATAGAAGCTCTAAATTGATTCAATTTTCGATTGACTTACCCGATCAAGATTTATATTGTAAACTCAACCCTACATTGCTTAGTTGGACCATAGAAAACTTGACTAAAAATGCAATTGATGCCATGAAGGGTAGAGGACAACTTAAAATCTCCCTATGTGAAGATAAAAAGACCTATAATATTCATGTGAGCGATACCGGTAAAGGCCTTCCAGCATCGAAGTTTAAGACTATTTTTAAACCTGGCTATTCAACCAAAGAAAGAGGCTGGGGTCTAGGTCTATCTTTATCGAAGCGCATAATCGAAGATTATCATTTTGGTAAGATAAAGGTACTTTCCAGCTCTCCAGAAGCAGGAACTACGTTCGAAATTCAACTTCCAAAGGCTTAACCTTATTCTTTATCATCGTTGAGTGTTTTCCAAAGTAAATCTTTTAATGGCTGTAACCCCTGCTGTGCAATCGAAGAAATAAAGACATGGGGAATATGGTCAAAAGCATTTTCAATTTCTTCTGCTAATTCCGTTTTCAGTTCCTCGTCCAGAAGATCAGCTTTAGATATAGCAATCACTCTGGATTTATCTAATAATTCTGGATTGTATCGCCTCAATTCGTCCAAAAGAATTTCATACTGTTGCTTTATATCCTGAGCATCTGCAGGAATAAGAAACAAGAGAGTTGAGTTTCTTTCGATATGTCTTAAAAATCGGTAGCCAAGACCTTTGCCCTCGGCAGCTCCTTCTATAATTCCTGGAATATCTGCAACAACAAAGGTTTTATAATCTCTGTATTTTACAATGCCTAAATTGGGCTTGAGCGTTGTAAACTCATAGTTGGCGATCTTAGGCTTAGCCGCTGTAATGACAGAAAGCAAAGTGGATTTTCCTGCATTTGGAAATCCTACTAAGCCTACATCTGCTAGAAGCTTTAACTCTAAGGTGACATCTTTCTCTTCACCAGGTATTCCAGGCTGAGCAAATCTTGGTGTTTGGTTAGTAGAACTCTTAAAGTGAGCGTTACCTTTACCACCCATACCCCCTTCTACTGCAATATATTCCTCACCATGCTCTGTCATTTCTTTAATGACCTCATTGGTATTGGTATCCCTTAAAACAGTCCCTAAGGGAACCTCAATATACTGATCTTCACCTTCAGCCCCTGTACTGGTTTGCTTGCTTCCGTGCTCTCCATGGGTCGCTTTGATATGTCTTTTAAACTTTAAATGAAAAAGCGTCCAAAGATCTTTATTAGCTTTAAATATGATATGGCCTCCACGGCCTCCATCTCCTCCGTCTGGACCACCTTTAGGGATATATTTCTCCCGTCTTAAGTGCGCTGATCCTTTTCCACCATTACCAGATTTTAAATGGAGTTTTATGTAGTCTACAAAATTTCCTTCAGTCATAGTATTAAGCTAAGTGCTGTATTCATAATGTGTCAATCACTTTACTGATGCGGTCGGTGATTTCAGAAATAGAACCAACGCCGTCTACACCGTAATATTTATTCTCTTTTTTATAAAACTCTTTTAGAACTTCTGTTTCGTTGTAATAAACTTTTATTCTATTTCTGATAATGTCTTCGTTCGCATCATCTTTTCTTCCGGATGTTTTACCGCGTTTCAATAGGCGATTTACCAAAATTTCATCATCTACTTCTAAAGCGATCATAGCATTAATTTGAGAATTTTTAGAAGCCATCAGTTCATTCAATGAGACTGCCTGAGCTTCAGTTCTAGGGAAACCGTCAAATATAAAGCCTTTACTTTCTAAGTGCTGTTCCACTTTAGCATTCAGCATTTTGATAGTGACTTCATCAGGAACCAGGGCACCTTTATCGATATAAGATTTAGCCAATAAGCCTAATTCAGTCTGGTTTTTAATGTTGTAACGAAATAAATCTCCGGTAGAAATATGCTTGAGATTATACTTTTCTTTAAGATGTTCTGCCTGGGTTCCTTTTCCTGCCCCGGGAGGGCCAAAGAGCACTATATTAATCATTTAAGTTCGGTTTTAATTGGTATATTTCTGAGAGGTTTCTGCCTAAACCATTATAATCCAGACCGTAGCCTACAATAAATTTATTTGGTATTTCTAAGCCTATATAATCGATAGGGAGTGATTTTAAATAAGCTTCAGGTTTAAAAAATAAACTTGCTATCTTATAAGAGGCCACTTGTTCTGTCTTCAATACATCTACAATATGTTCTAAGGTGTGACCAGTGTCTACAATATCTTCGACAACTATCACATCTTTTCCTTCCAGATTGCCGGCACCAAGTAAAGTGTTGATATTCTGAGTTGAAGAGGTACCTTCGTAGGAAGCCAGTTTGGTGAAGCTTATTTCACAATCACCTTTGTAAAACTTCATGAGATCCGATAAAAACATAAAGGCTCCATTTAAGATTCCTAAAAACACTGGGGTTTTAGATTGATAATCTGAATAAATGTGTTCAGCTATAATTTTTACCGAAGATTCTATTGCCTGTTGATCAAGATAAGGTTCAAATTCCAAATCGTGAAGCTTCACCATGGTCATAAATTTTATGAACCGCAAATATAAGGATTCATTGCCTATTAGATGAGAATGTGATAGCTAAATAAAAAACTCCCTTCTTAGTTTATAAGAAGGGAGTTAATACATCTAAAAGCCTTATTACTCTATCTAAACACATAGGTTTTTTCTTGTCCATTAGGGCTTAGAAAGGTGACCAGCATGGGTTCATCAGAATTTCTTGAAGTTATGATAGATTTGACGTCATCTATAGAGTTGACTTCTTTTTCATCAATTTTAGTGATTAGAAGTCCGCTCAAATCAGATTTTGTGAAACTGCTAGACATGGTTTTATTGATGAGAACACCAGACTCAGCTCCATATCTTTTTAAGTCGTCTTTAGAAATATCAATGACTTCTACACCTATTTCTTCAATTTGGTAGACTTCAAAGATGTCGAGAACTACATCTGTTTTTTTCATATTATTATTTCTGATGAAGTTAACAGAGACTGTTTCACCTGGGTTTTTAGAATTTAAATACCCAGTCATATCTGAAAATTTTCTAATTTTAATATCGTCTATAGCGGTGATGATATCTCCTTCTTTAAGCCCAGCCACAGAAGCTCCACTTTCAGGATCAACACTACCGATATAAAAACCTTGAGTATTGTCGACCTCTAGCTGCTTTGCCATTTCACCATTGAGTTCACTTCCTCTAACCCCTAAAATTGCTTTTCTTACATTGCCAAATTCTAAGAGATCATCAACGATTTTTTTCGCATTATTACTGGGTATTGCAAACGAATAGCCTATAAAAGATCCAGTTTGCGAAGTGATGGCTGTGTTAATCCCAATCAGTTCTCCACGAGTATTTACCAATGCGCCACCACTGTTTCCTGGATTAACAGCGGCATCGGTTTGAATGAAAGATTGGAAATTGCGATCAGATTTACCTAAATCACGAGCCTTTGCACTTACAATACCTGCGGTTACCGTAGAGGTAAGATTGAACGGATTTCCTACGGCTAGAACCCATTCCCCGATTTGAACATTATTGGAATCTCCAAATGGCAGGTAGTCCAGGTTGGAGGCGTCAATTTTGAGTAAAGCGATATCGTTGTCTGGCGCAGTACCTAATACTTCAGCGACATAAGTTTTATTGTCATTTAAAGTGACCTGTACTTCTGCTGCACCTTTTATGACATGATTGTTGGTGACGATGAGGCCGTCTGGGCTCAAAATAACACCGGACCCCGCCCCGCGTATGGCCTTTTGAGTTTCACCGCTTCCATAGAAGTATTCGAATGCATTTCTGGCTTGTCGGGTTACTGTCACATTTTTAACGTGAACTACAGCATTGACGGTTCTTTCTGCGGCTTCTGTAAAGTTTGAATTAGCATCATCAGCATAATATGAAGCTAATTGAGTTGAGGCTTGACTGGCCTCAGTTGCCCAAGGCGTTTGGTATTCCTGAGAGTTCACTTCCTCTTGCTCAAGATACAAATGATAGCCTCCTAAACTTAGTGCGCTAGCACATAAAGCGATTGTAAACAATTGAATGCTTTTTTTCATTTTTATTGTTTTTTTTATTTGAAATTAATTTTTAAACTATTGACTAAAAATATTTTTAACCGATTTTTAACCCCTATGTCTCCTGTAATAATTCATTATATTTGCAAATTCTAAACCTAACTGATGGATTTACATTTCTTTAAATACCAAGGCACAGGAAACGATTTTGTAATCATCGATAACAGAAAAAAAAGTTTCAAAAACAATACCAAATTGATACAAAAGATTTGTGACAGGCGTTTTGGTGTTGGAGCAGACGGGTTTATTTTGTTAGAAGAATCCTCGATGGATCTATGTGATTTTAAGATGGTTTATTTCAATGCTGATGGAAATGAAAGCAGCATGTGTGGCAACGGTGGTCGTTGTATCGTAGCTTTTGCAAAGCACCTAGGCATCATAAATTCTGAGACTACCTTTGAAGCTGTAGACGGACTGCATTCTGCTATTATAAAAGGTGATTCTGTAAATTTAAAAATGGTAGATGTTCCAACAGTTAATATTAGTAAGGATGCTTGTTTTCTGGATACGGGATCTCCACATCATGTCACTTTTGTGGACGATATAGATGATTTTGATGTGTTCACTCAGGGAAGGAGAATTAGGAATTTACCCAACTATGATACCATCAATGGAACAAACGTCAATTTTCTACAAGTTAAAAACGGCGTTGTTCAGGTAAGAACCTACGAGAGAGGAGTTGAAGATGAAACCTTTTCGTGTGGTACTGGTGTAACAGCCGCAGCAATTACTGCAAAAATGTCTAATAAGATTGAGGATGTTCCGGTAAAGGTCTCCACAAAGGGTGGAAACCTCGAGGTTGATTTTGAGATAGAAGGTTTAAATGCTGTAAAAAATATATGGCTAAAAGGGCCAACAGAATTTGTATTTGAAGGAGACTACTATGATAAAACTTAAAAGTTCCCATATCCTGCTTAGAGCTTTAACTACAGAAGATCTTGATTTTCTGGAGTTGGTTGAAAATGATGAGCATTTGTGGTACTTAAGTGATACACTTCAACCCTTTTCTAGACCTATATTAAAAGAGTATCTGGATAATTCTCATAAAGATATTTATGAAGCTAAACAAATGCGTTTGGTCATCGCGCTCCATAACAAACAGCCCATAGGTTTTATCGATCTTTACGATTTCGATCCTAAAAATAAAAGAGCAGGTTTAGGCATTATTATTCTTGAAGATTACCAGTCTAAAGGTTATGGTACCGAAGCTTTAGAGTTAATGCTGGATTATGCCTATGATGTATTGGATCTTCATCAACTTTTTGCCTCTATTATTGAAGAAAATAAAAGAAGCCTGAAACTTTTTAAGAGCTTTGGATTTGAAATTATTGGTTTAAAAAAGGATTGGCGATATAATTCAGGACACTTCCAGAGTGAATATTTATTACAAAAAATCGAAAATGTACATTAAAAAAATTTTAATCGCAGCCTCTGTGGTTGGACTTCTTGTTTTAGGGGGGGTAAGTATTTACATCTACAACGTTATTTTTTCACCCAACACCGCCTTTGAATCTGAAACCCAGTCTTTATATATTTCTACCGGAAGCACACTCCAGGACGTGGTAAACCAAATACACCCCTACATTCAGGATACCGACGACTTTATAACTGTAGCTAAAAAAAAGGGATATGCGTCTAATGTTAAATCAGGCCATTTTGTGATTAAAAAGGGTATGAATAACAATGAAATTATCAACACATTGAGATCCAGAAATATTCCTATCAAGGTTAGCTTTAATAATCAACATAGATTAGAAAATCTTGCTGGAAGAGTGGCAGAACAAGTTGAAGCCGATAGTCTTGAGCTTTTATCTGCTATGGTATCGCCTTCATTTCTAGATTCTTTGGAGGTTTCAGCGTTGGAAAGTTTAAAATATTATATTCCAAACACCTACGAGTTTTATTGGGATACATCAGGTAAAGAATTCAGAGACAGAATGGTGAGGTATTATCATGAATTCTGGAATGAATCCCGACGAAAAAAAGCTGAAAAAGCCAATTTGTCTCCTTTTGAAGTGATGTCATTAGCGGCTATTGTTCAAAAAGAAACTGCTAAGGTAGAAGAACGACCAAGAGTTGCGGGTGTTTACCTCAATCGTTTAAAACGCGGCATCAAACTCCAGGCAGATCCTACCGTTATTTTTGCAATTCAAAACCAAAATCAGGATTTTGAAACTCCTATTAAACGGGTTTTGTACAAAGATTTAGAATTAGATTCTCCGTATAATACTTATAAATATAAGGGAGTTCCTCCAGGTCTAATTGCTATGCCAGATTTATCTTCAATTAAGGCCGTTCTTAATGCAGAATCCCATGACTACTTATATTTTGCCGCCGATGTAGAAAACCCTGGTTACCATAAGTTTGCAAAAACTCTAGCCCAACATAATAGAAATGCAAGAGCATATCAAAACTGGGTCAATAAACAAAAGATCTATAGATAAGAGTGTTATTTTTGAGAGTCAATCCCGTGCCTTGTGGATCTTAATATTAGCTTTCGCTTAAGGTAAAAGAAGTTAACTTGGTGTTTTTCAATAATCATTTAGAATCAAAAAGGGTTAATGTCAATTTCATTCTACCGCCTTCAAAATCAATTTATTATCTAGTTTTTTGATTTCTTCAGTATTTAGCATCATTTCAATGTATTCCCCATTCAAATACTTTAAAGACTGGTCATCATAATGCTTGCTCATGAGATGTCCAGATTGACCAGTTGGTAAAATGGAGTAGCTGTGTTCTACATCAGAAAAATCTATAATTCTTCTAGTTGAGGGGCCAGATCTAACTTTATAAATTCCAGTACTATCCAGGTTGATGATTTGATTGTTCAGGACCTCGTTTCCTCCTATGGTTTCAAAAGGCCCGACGTTGAAAATTTTACCCATTAAGCCACCAGCTCTTCCGAAAGCATGTTCATGCTGTACAGAAATGACTCTTTTCCATGTCCACTCATCAATATCTTTTCCTAATTGTTCTTGTAAAAATTCCACTGCACTCTTAAAGGATTTTTCAACTATGAGGGATCTTGTTTCTATCCTATCGGGTGTGGAAATATCATCCCACCACACCGAATTCTTGTTCTTGATTTGCGCAGTCAAAGCTTGATCTTGCAATTGTGAATTAATGAATAGTGGGAAGGCTTCACCCATTTCATCCTGGTAAGTCAAAACTAAAAACTGATATAGCAACCTGTTGTATATAGTAGGCCCTACAGCATCTTTTAGGTAGTTACCATCCCAACTGCTAATGACCGATAAGGCTTTTTTTTCGGCTTTGGTTAAGTTTTTTCGATCTAATTGCTGAATGAAATCTTCGATGATATCAGGTGCTTTAGAAGACTTTACATCGTAGGTCATTTCAGCCACATCCTCTTTAATGAAATCGTCTTTGGCTTCGAGCAGTTCTACAATTCGTTTCGAACGATCCTCGGGTTGGTAGTAGCCTGGATACAACTTACCTCTCACAGAATCTGGTTGGTGATTAGCAGAATATACGTAGCCCTGCTCAGGATTAATGGCCTTTGGGTTTTCTTTAAAGGGTAAAATCTCTAAGATCTCATCTTTTCCTGTTGAACCATTTAGGTAGGTTTTGGTGGACAAGCTATCTCTTAATTCATACAATTTGGCAGATGCAAACCAGGCGACGTTCCCTTTAGCATCACCATACATCATATTTAATCCTGGGGCGTGAAGATTTTTAGCAGAGTTTTTAAAATCCTCGAGGGAGGTAGAATGGCTAATACCATGGTTTACCTCCAAAATTTCATTTTTCAACTGGGTATAAATCCAGTGCATGGCTATAGGCCTTCCATCATCGATATGCTCTATCAAATCGTTCATAAGAGGGCCATGACGACTATTTTTTACAGTAAAGGTGGTATCTGGTGCATCTTTTACTTTAATGGTCTTCTTTTTTAATTTATAGGGTAGAAAACCATGTTCAGTTTTGTACTCTAAAGGATTTTTAGGATTATTTTCTTCCACATAAAAGTTCAAATCATCGTTAGCCAGCATGGTTAGCCCGTAGGCATACTGCCTATTATGTCCTAAAAGTGGAAAAGGCATTAAGGCAATATTGAATCCATACATTTCATAATCTGGTGTTTTGATATGACTTTGGTACCACACAGAGGGTTGTGAATAACCTATATGAGGATCATTTTCAAAAATCACCTGACCATTTTTAGTCTTTTCTGGTCCTAGGACCCAAGCATTACTTCCAATTAATGGGGGAGCTGGAAGGTTCTCTATAATATTATGGACTGCCAGAGATATTTTAGCTTTTATAGGATTAACCTCTGTTTTGTTGATGGTAAGATTTTGGTTTGAAGAGGATAATAACTCATTTAAATAAGGCTCACCTAGCTTTTCTTTTACCTCCGTAAGTAGGGGGTCTGTTTTTTGAGCTACTGCAAAATTAAAAGCCATATAGCCTATAACATGATAAATGTCTTTGAGGGTATATTTTTCTTTTTCAATGCCTAGAAGTGTAAACTCAATAGGAGTAGCACCCTCTGCTATAAATTGATTGATGCCGTCCAAATATTTTAAGGAAAGCTTGTAGGCAGGACTCTTTTGATCCAAATTAGCAATCGCTTCTTCCGAAGCCTCTTCAATTCCTAAACCACTAAAAAACAGATCAGTTTTCAAAAGATCTTTACCTAAGACCTCAGATAATCTTCCAGGGGCAATTCGTCTGATCAACTCCATTTGCCAAAGCCGTTCCTGGGCGTGCAAATAGCCTAAGGCGAGGTAGGCATCTTCCTGATTGTTGGCGTAGATATGTGGGACCGCAAACTCATCAAAATAAACTTCGGTGGTTTGAGAAAGGTTTTTAAGTTGGACTTCTCCCTGATATGTAGGTTGTAAATACTGTAAGTAAACAAAAGAGGCGATAGTTCCCAGGACCAACACCCCAAGAATTATCAGCAGGATTTTTTTCAGAATTTTCATTATAAATTGTATAGCTATAACCAAATATAGCTATACAAAATTTAAATGCTGTTGACGGGATTACAAAATAAAAAGGTTTTCTTCAACAGTACGACATTCCATGCAGCAATTGAGGATTAAAGCATAGGAAAGGAAAGTCCGACCCCAAGGCTTTGGGGGTAAGCCCCAAGTGATTATTGACTTATGCTTCTACAGCATACATCTTTTCTCGCTGTTCTTTGATTTTTGCATCAGACATATATTCATCAAAAGTTGAGAATTTGTCTATCGCTCCTTTTGGTGTTAATTCGATGACTCGATTACCCACGGTTTGAGCAAATTCATGATCATGAGTAGTTAATAGAATATTGCCTTTAAAATTCTTCAACGAATTATTGAAGGCTGTAATGGTTTCCAGATCTAAATGATTCGTTGGTTCATCCATAATAAGAACATTGGCTCTCGTCATCATCATTCTGCTCACCATACATCTTACTTTTTCACCACCAGAAAGTACATCGCAAGTTTTCAAAGCTTCATCACCACTAAAAAGCATTTTCCCCAAAAACCCTCTAATGTGTACTTCCTCACGCTCTTCTTCGGTTTTTGCCCACTGTCTTAGCCAATCCACAAGAGATAATTTGCTTTCGAAGTACTCGCTGTTATCGTTGGGTAAATAGGATTGATTGGTAGTAACGCCCCACTTATAAGAGCCTGCATCTGCTTCCTCTTTGCCATTGATGATTTGATAAAAGGCTGAAGTCGCTCGGGAATCTTTAGAGTAGATGACTACTTTATCACCTTTGTTTAAATTGATATTGACATTGTCGAAAAGCGTTTCACCATCGATACTAGCTGAGAGTTTTTCAACATGAAGTATTTGATCTCCCGCTTCTCTTTCCTTTTCAAAAATAATGGCTGGATACCTTCTGTTAGACGGCTTAATATTTTGAAAATCCAATTTATCCAGCATTTTCTTTCTGGACGTAGCTTGCTTAGATTTGGCTACGTTGGCACTAAAGCGTTCGATAAACTGTTGTAATTCTTTCTTCTTTTCTTCAGCTTTCTTATTCTGTTGTGCGCGTTGCTTGGCAGCTAGCTGAGAAGATTCGTACCAAAAGGTATAGTTACCACTGTAGTGGGTTATTTTACCAAAATCAATATCAGAAATATGAGTACATACAGCATCCAGAAAGTGACGATCGTGAGATACAACGATGACCGTATTGTCGAAATTGGCCAGGAAGTTTTCCAGCCAGGAAATCGTTTCATAATCCAAATCGTTAGTAGGCTCATCCATAATCAAAACATCTGGATTCCCAAAAATTGCTTTGGCTAGAAGAACTCTTACTTTTTGTGTACCATCAAGATCTTTTACTAAGGTATAATGAGATTCTGCACCAATGCCCAAGTTAGAGAGTAAGGAAGCCGCATTGCTTTCTGCGTTCCATCCGTCCATTTCTTCAAACTCCACCTGAAGCACTCCTACACGTTCGCCATCAGCATCACTAAAGTCTTCTTTAGCATAGATCTCCTCCATCTCTTTTTTTATTTTAAAAAGAGGCTCATTTCCCATCATCACGGTTTCCAGAACGTTATAATCATCATATAACGAGTGGTCCTGTTCTAAAACAGACATTCGCTTTCCTGGTTCTAGAGAGACGTGACCAGAGGTAGGCTCAATTTTGCCAGAAATAATATTGAGGAATGTGGATTTTCCTGCACCATTGGCGCCTATGATTCCATAGCAATTACCAGAGGTGAAAGAGGTGTTAACTTCGTCAAAAAGTACACGCTTACCAAATTGAACAGAAAGATTTGAAACTGATAGCATAGTGAAACTAAATTTTTTGCAAAAGTACTCATTTTATCATAATGCATAAAAGTATTTAGAGTCTTCCTCTTTTTTAACGATGGCTTAACATGCTTTAATCTCTGGTAAACATAGATTTGTGACGAGATCGGTTTTATGAAATATATCTGTTTTATCATTGTTTTGATATGTCTGGGCTGTTCGCAAGATCAGGTGAGAGAAAAAACTTTTCTAGGCGGTCGCATCGTTAATCCTAATTCTAACTATGTGATTCTAGAGCATAAAGACCAACTTATCGATACTATTACCTTAGATAAAAACAATAATTTTAGATACGAATTTGATCAGGAAGAAGAATCCATCTACACCTTCGTTCACTATCCTGAAAGTCAGACGGTATATCTGCAACCAGGCGATAGTTCTGTGTTAAGAGTAAATACTTTAGAGTTTGATGAATCCTTAAGTTTTGGAGGAAGCTCCTCAAAAGAAAACAATTTTTTGATCGATATGTTTCTTTTGAATGAAAAAGATAATGACTTAATCTTGTCTTATTATAAAATTTCACCTCAGCGATTTGTTAAAAAAACAGATTCGATTTTAAAGCTAAGAATGAGTGAATTTGAAAAGTTAAACACTGAATCTAATTTTACTCCATTTTTTCAAAACATCGCTAAAAAAACGATTCAGTATGAATATTTTGACATGAAAGAGCGCTATGCTTTTTTGATGAAAAAATATGTGCCAAGTAAATTCAATGACTTTCCAGAGGATTATTTCGATTACCGCAAAGAGGTCAATTTCAACGATTCAATTGTGGCCTCAAACTTTAGTTATATGCGTTTCTTAGATAATTACCTTAGAAACAAATCTATTGAGCTATGTGAGTCTGAGAATCGAGATTGTTTCGATCTGAATAATCACCAAAACCTAAAGCGAAGGTTGAACATGGTGTTAGAATTATTTGATGATGAATATTTAAAATTAAATTTCTTCAATCGCTTCATCAGAAGGGAAATCGTTTTTTCTCAAACGGAAAAACAATTAAAAGAAACGCTAGAAATCATTAGTAAATTTGATTTAAAAGCTTTAGAAGAAGAGGAGTTGCATCAACTTACAGCGATACAGAGTAAGTATTTGAAAGGTAGAAATCTAAAAAATTTAAGCCTAAGGACTCCATCAAAAGATACTATTCAACTCAAAAATATTTCAGAATCTAAGCCAATTATGTTGTATACCTGGTCGGCTTTGTCTTTTGAGAGCAAAAAAAATAATCTTAATAAAATTAATGAGTTGAAAGAAAAATATCCTGAAGTTAAATTCATCAGCGTAAATCTAGATTTTCAGAATCCTGGCCTTTGGCAAAACGCACTGAAATCCTTCAATTATTCTGAAAACTCAGAATTTCAGGTCATTTCTGATGCGCCTAGCAATACTTACGGATTTTTTAGAAATTACCTCAATAGAGTTTATCTCATCAATAAAGATTTCAAAATCAAAAACAATTCTTTAAGCCTTTTTGATCCTAAGCTGGAAACCCAGATATTGAGCCTACTCAATCCTTAATACATAAGTTACTGAATATCAATTTAAAAGAATTAATATTCACTTAACTTATCATTTCTATATTAAGGTTTTTTATATCTAAAATAAGCCTACCTTTGCCGACTTAAAATTACCCGTTTTTATGAATATCAAAAATATTGCGATTATCGCTCACGTCGACCACGGTAAGACAACACTGGTGGACAAAATTATGCACCATTGTAAACTGTTTCGCGAGAACGAATCGACTGGAGATCTTATTTTAGATAACAACGATTTGGAGCGTGAGCGTGGGATTACTATTGTATCCAAAAACGTTTCTGTAGTATACAAAGACACTAAAATAAATATCATTGACACGCCTGGTCACGCCGACTTTGGTGGAGAGGTAGAACGTGTACTTAATATGGCCGACGGTGTTTTACTATTGGTAGATGCTTTTGAAGGGCCAATGCCACAAACCCGTTTTGTATTACAAAAAGCTTTGGACCTTGGCTTGAAACCTTGCGTCGTTATCAATAAAGTGGATAAACCAAACTGTACACCGGATGAGGTGCATGAAAAGGTTTTTGATTTAATGTTTGAACTTGGAGCAGAGGAGTGGCAGTTAGATTTTCCTGCAGTTTATGGTTCTGCCTTAAACAACTGGATGAGCGAGAGCCCAGATGAGAAGACTGAAAATATAGAACCATTATTAGACATGGTTTTGGAGCATGTAGAGTCTCCTAAAATACAAGAAGGAACTACACAGATGTTGATTACGTCTTTAGATTTCTCTTCTTATACTGGACGTATTGCAATAGGAAGACTTCACAGAGGAGTTTTAAAAGAAAATATGCCAGTATCTCTAGTAAAAAGAGACGGCAGCGTTACCAAAACACGTATCAAAGAACTTCATACCTTTGAAGGTGTAGGTAGACGAAAGGTTGAGGAAATCCAGCCAGGCGATATCTGTGCGATTGTTGGTCTAGAAGGTTTTGAAATTGGGGATACTGTCGCCGATATTGAAAATCCTGAAGGACTTAAATCTATTGCTATTGATGAGCCTACCATGAGTATGCTCTTCACCATTAATGATTCTCCATTTTTTGGTAAAGATGGAAAATTTGTGACCTCAAGGCACATTAAAGACAGGCTAACCAAGGAACTTGAGAAGAACCTGGCTTTGAGAGTGGAAGAAACCGATTCTGCAGATAAGTTTAACGTCTTTGGACGTGGTGTGATGCACTTATCTGTTCTTATAGAAACCATGCGAAGAGAAGGCTACGAACTTCAAATTGGTCAGCCACAGGTGATCATCAAAGAAATTGATGGCGTGAAGTGTGAACCGATTGAAGAATTAACCATCGATTTACCTGAATCTATTTCTGGTAAAGCTGTCGAAATGGTCACCATGAGAAAAGGTGAAATGTTGAGCATGGAAGGGAAAGGTGAACGTATGACGATTCAGTTTTTAATTCCTTCTCGTGGTATTATTGGACTGAGAAATCAATTGATGACCGCTACAGCAGGTGAAGCCATCATGGCTCACCGTTTCAAAGAATTTCAACCTTTGAAGGGAGATATCCCACAACGTCAAAATGGCTCGTTGGTGTCTATGGAAAAAGGAAAAGCAATTCCTTATTCTATCGATAAGCTTCAGGACAGAGGTAAGTTTTTTGTAGATCCAGGCGAAGAGATTTACGAAGGTCAGGTGATTGGTGAGAATTCAAGGTCTGATGATATGACTGTGAACATCACTAAAACTAAGAAACTTTCCAACGTCAGATCTTCTGGTGCAGATGATAAAGCTAAAATCGTTCCTGCTAAAAAGTTCTCTTTGGAAGAAGCTTTAGAATACATTCAGAAAGATGAATACGTGGAGGTTACACCTAGCTTTTTAAGAATTCGTAAAATCTATTTAAAAGAAGTAGACCGTAAACGATATAAAATTATCTAATTCATTTAGATTAAGATAAAACAAAAAGCCTGTTCAAAAAATTTGAACAGGCTTTTTTTAGCTATCAAATTGTTGTAAAATTAACTACCAGGAACATAAGGTAATGAGGACTGGTGGGCCACAATTCTTAGCTGCCCAGATTTGTCCTTCACATAAGCGAATGTGTATTCGACTTTAACAGGTGTATCCTCGCCTTTTGGGGTAAAAAAGTAATTACCCATCGCTACTGCCATTCTACAACTATTATTAATAATGCCAGTATTATCGAAAGTCACCTTGGTGTAAGGTGCAATGGCGAATCCCTTGTCTTCTGGATAGGCTTCATTACCGGCTACATAGTAAGAAAGCGCTGCATCGAAGCTGGATCTAAATTGATCTTCAGAAGCTAAAGTAGGTTTAAACAATACGCTACTTAAATCATATCCATACATATCTTGTATGAAATCTGCTGCTTCTTTGCTATAGTCTCCGTTGTCTGAATATACCTTTCCAATTCTTATGATACCCTGGCCCCATAATTTCTGAGCTTCTATAACTTCACGCTCTGTAATACATTCTGAGGAATACAGCAAAACTTCATTTTCATCAGCTTGCTGTTTGGCTATTTCCTGTGAGGTAGATGGCGTAGTTGTGTTTTGGCAGCTAGTCATACTAACTATTACTATTGCTGCTACTAAGGTTTTATATATGTTTTTAATCATGATTTTTGTTTTTTAAAAGTTTAAATTTTGATGTAAACTAAATTGTAATTGATTTTTGGTCCAGACTTCAGTTTCCTGTCGCATGATGCCAACTTGAACTCTTGTGCTTTTGGTTAAAACATAACCTAAACCAAAGTAGGTACGATTTCTATCAAAAAGCTCAAGTTCATTAAGACCGTTGTCGCGTTCACCATTCATAAATAATTCATTATAAAGGGCGACATAATACGTTTTAGGACTTAATTCTTCACTGTTCAAAGCGATGTTGACAAATAAATTATACCTAAATCGTGTCCTGAAGTCTTGATTTTCTACCCATCGCTGCTCATATCTAAATCGATGGGCCAGATGAACACGTTTCAAGATCTTGTGGTTGATGAGCGCTTCCTGATAAATTCTATTTTCATTTACAGTTGAAGAACTTTCGCCAGGGGTACCCGTTGTGATATTGGCGTAACCAAGAGTAAATAAAATAGGTTCTCCATTAGGCCGGTAAGTCAACCCAGACCTTAATAACAATTGCTCTAAGTCACCTAAGGTATTCCAGTTTCTGTATTGAAAATCTCCCTGAACTCCAAAGTCGCTGTTTTCGAAATTGACATTGTAAAAATACATCAACCAGTTACCCAACTTGGACTCTTCAACCTGAGCGACAGCATTGAGTGATAAGAACATACTTATCCCTATGATAAAATATTTCATTAAAATTTTTATTTAAGTTAATTAAGAATATATCTATTAACTCAAATAATCTGGTGGATCTATGTCCTGATCAGGGTGAGTCTGATCAAAGGAAAGTAAATAAGGTTTGAATTTTTCAAGTTGATTAGGTATTTCAGAAGACTTATCACGAAAATTATCATCCAAAGAAATAAACTCTTCAAGTACCGTATTATTTTCTTCAACTTCTAAAACAATAGACGTTTCTACCAAGTCGATGTCGTAAAAGTCGACTTGGGTTGAGAAAAGTAAAATTCCTAATAAGAATACTATGAGTTTCAACTTGTATTAATTTTGAAGGCAATAATACAGGCTAAACCAGATTAAAAGATGATAAATAAATAAAATTTAACTTTTAAATAAATATTTTTTATGTATACTATAGTGAAATGCCCTCTGATAGCATTTCTTTAATCTCCTGAGGTAAAATAATGAGATCATCCACAAACTCCACTTCCGTTTTATAAAAACTAGCTTCAGAAATGAGGTTTGCCTTTTGAGCTTTAAGGCTCATTTGAAGAGAAGCCAGTGCATGCTCACCTCTGGGAGGTTTTGGAGTAAAGGTCATTGGCAGGATTCGCTTGCCAAAAAACTCACCAGAATCGGTGAGCCATTCCAGAAGATTCTTCAACACTGCAGGAATATTGTGGTTGTATTCTGGTGTCGAAATCAGGATTAAATCAGCATTCTTAATTCGGTTTCTCAGTAAATTTACGGGTTCCGGAATCCCGACTGCCTGCCGCTCCGGAGTGAAGAGTGGAAAATGATACAAGCCTTCATAAACTTCGACTACATGATCATTAGATAGATGTTCTGCAATAGCTTTAAGAAATTTAAAGTTGCTGCTATTCTTGGAAGCAGAGCCGGAAATGCATAAAATATTCATTTTTTAGATTAAAGATACACATCTGTTTTGCAATGCTTACCCTATCCAGCTTTTAAATTCTTTTACGCGTTCACGACTAACAATGACAGGCTGGTTAAAACCCTCAGCGGTAATTTTGATACGGCTGGAAGAATAGCTAAGCATATCTTTAATCGATTGATAATGTAAAATGTGACTTCTATTTACTCTAAAAAAATCTTTCGGAGACAACTGAGGCTCCAATTGATTCAAGGATTCATCGATGACATAATGTTTTCCTTCTTTGGTGACTAAAGAGGTGGCTTTATCAGAACTTTCAAAACCAGCGATGTCTGAGGTGGAGAAGGTTTTTAGTCTATCTCCAATTTTAATAGAAAAGCGATTTTTGTAGGCTTCAGTTGAACTGGATTCCTGAAAGAGATGTTTTAAAACTTCTGGATTGATGACCTGGGCAGAGTGTCTTTTTTCAAATTTATTGAGCGCCTGGCGGAGTTCATTCTCATCTATGGGCTTCAACAAATAATCAATACTATTGAGTTTGAATGCTTTTAGGGCGTACTCATCATAGGCAGTGGTGAAAATCAAATCAGCTTCGACGTGAACTTGATCAAAAATTTCGAAAGACAAACCATCACTTAACTGAATATCCAAAAAAATCAAATCTGCTTTAGGATGAGTTTTAAACCAGTCCACTGCTTCTTCTACAGAATGTAATTTCTGTTCTACTTTGTATTGAAATCCATTGAGGAGGCGTTCCAGTCTTCGCGCTGCAAGCTTTTCGTCTTCTACAATTATGATACTTCTCATGAGTTTTTGTTTTTTAATAAAGGTAATTTAACCATAAATGATGTTTCGTTTTTGATGATCTCTATGGATTGACCAAAGCTTTCAAATCGATTCTTAATATTCTCTAATCCAATTCCATTTCTGCTAGATTCTTTGGCTTTCGGATTGAGATTATTTTCGATGATTAAATCACTTTCTGTATTAGAAATCTTAAGGTGTAAAGGTTGCTTTTCAGTGACCTTATTATGCTTCACAGCATTTTCAATCAACAGTTGAAGGGATAGTGGGACCGTGAATTTGTGCTCATCATCCTTAATATCAATCGTATATTCTAAACTGTCTTCAAACCTGGTCGATAAAAGATTAAGATAGACTTTAGCGAAATCTAATTCTGATCTCAAGCTCACTAGATCTTCTTGTCGTTGATCAAGGACATAACGATAGACCTTGGATAAATTGGTGGTAAACTTAGTGGCGCGTTTAGGATCTTCTTCAATTAAGGAAGCAAGGACGCTGAGGCTATTGAACAGAAAATGTGGATCCAACTGATCTTTTAAGGCTTGATGCTTGGCCTTGGTATGCTCTATAACTTGTTTTTGAGCCTTTAGTTCTGCATTCACCCCAAATTTATAAAAGTAGTAGGCATGAAAGGCTAAGGTCACTATCAGGGCTATAAAAACGGCAAAGAGGTAGCTAAAAAAACTCTCATTGGCTAGAAAATAATCAATGCTGTTTCCGTAAATCCAAACACTATGAATTACTCGTCCAATAAAAAAGCCAAAGACGGATAAAATTACAGATCCTGGAATACCTAAGGCAATTAAGGTTTTAGGGTGAGTTCTCCAGGAAAATACCTTTTGTATCCAGGTAAAAAACCCAATGTTTAAAAAACCGATGATAAAGGCGTAACTAAAGTTACTCAGTAAGGGTTTATAATTGAGTAAATAGTCAATTTTCCAGCCATTACCCATAAAGTTGATAAAGTGAATCACCAAAGCGATGATGGCCGAGATCCAGAGGAATCTTAAGATGGGATAAATTGATTTTGATGTCATGTGTGACTTGATTTGCAATCAAACTTAATAATAAAGTTAATTCATAAGCTTCAATAATTGATGAGCTGTTATATTTTGCGTATGAATCGGCAACCCCTGATATCAAAATAAAAAAGCTTCCAAAATTAATTTGAAAGCTAAAAATATTAGTGTTTTTAATAAATTTATCCCTTTTCTATTTTACCATTGGGCTTTATACGAATAGACTTTAATTGATCATCAAGTAAATAAGAAATAAGAAAAAGATTTTGGTTTTTTAGCGTTACAGCTTTTATCGACTCAATAGTTTTAGGCTTTATGTCCAATTCATTTAATTTGTTTTTTACCCTTCCAGGTAATTCACTGTAAGATATCATCTTATAGTCTATGGTTTTATCGAAAACATCTCTAATTTGAAATTTCTCAGTTGTCGTCTTTTTGTCTTCATTGTTTTCTGGATCTTGGCATAGACCAGTAAAACAAATTAATAGTGTCATAATAATATATACAGTTTTCATAGTTTATTATTTAAAAGTTATATGTCTAACATATTCAAAAATGAATCCATTAGCTTCAAGTGGCTTTAATTATCTGTAAATGAGAAATTTATGTTTTAAGTGTTGTTTTGTTATTATACAAAAGTGTGGAACACCACATCAATTTCTACAATAATTCAACACTGTGCTTGTAGAAATCCAAAATTATATTTTATGTAAACTTTAATTATATAAATAAAAAAAGCGCATCTCGAAAGATGCGCTTAAAGTAGCTAAAGATTAGGTTGGTTAAACTTAAAATTCAAAAGCTACATAAGCCTGAAAAGTGGAGTTTCTAGCTTCAATTCCTGAAAAGCTAGCAATATCATTATCTACGATGTCCTGCAATCCATAGTAATATCTAACTCCTACAACGATTGGCGATAAATTGACATTAGCACCTACGGCTAAACCGTAATCAAAATCTTTAAAGTTGTCGGTACCGATCTCTCTTTCAAAAGGTTCATTAGATAGAACAGATTCTCCAGAAACATTAGCATCTAGTAAATAAGAAGCATAAGCTCCCCCCTCTACATAAAAAAGGTCTGCAACTCCTACAGAAGCCATAATTGGTAATTCCAGATAGCCCAAACCGAGCTCTGCTTCACCAGCATCTCCTTCAATTTTGGCTCCTTTTCCGGAATACCCTAGCTCAGCTTGAAGATATAAAACATCTTCTACCAAGGCACTTCTGGAGTAGACACCAAAATTAAGACCTGTTCTCAGATTTTCGTCATCTACATTTTCAGTAAAAAAGTTAGACATATTCAGTCCCCCTTTCACACCAAAGGCGCTTTCCTGAGCTTGTGTTGTGAATGAGACAAGTCCTAATAGTAAAATAAATGTTAGTTGTTTAATTCTTGTGTTCATGTGTAATGGTTTTGTTGGTTAAAAATGTTGATCATGAAAAATGTCTTATTTGGACTTGGCCACTCATAATAAATTTAAAGATTGGAAATCGATGAATCGTCACCCATCAATAGACCTACCTCATCAAATTTAAGGATGATCATCTCTTCATTACTGCTGAAGTAGCAATTATAAAAGTGTTTATCTCTAAAACTAATCTTTTGAATTTTAGCAAAGTTCTCTGGAAACTCACTGTAAAGTCTACCCAAATCAGAATGTTCGAAATCTTCGTCTAATCGTGATAAATTTTCTACGCTTACCTGTTCAACTCCTTTACTAGTTTTTACAGATAATTGAGAGGTGCCAGCACTTGTAAAATTTGCAGTTTCGTTTATTAACTTATAGGCTTCATCCATGTCGATCATTTACATCATCTGGTGCAAATCTAATTCCAATATGAAGAGGAAGAATACTCAATATTAAACTTTAGTAGAAATTATGAATAAGTCTTAAGAATTCATTAAAAGTTTTAGTCCTGGCATTAGCACGTTTTGTCCTGACTTAAGATGCCATAGTCATCAGAGAAATTGCAAATTTTGTCAACTTTAAACAATGAAATCCAAATCACGTCTGTGAATAAAAGTCATGTCGCCAATACTACAAATCCAGATGTACTTAATATTTACCAACCTCAAAACAGCTTTATCAACAATACTTTTTTATGGTCTTATTGTTCGGTAAAGGAGGCATGATCATGAGGTTTATTATTTCTTAAAAAAAAATAAAAAAATGATGAGGGGTTAGGTTATATTTCAAGATAAGGTGCTTTTACTCGTTTTAAAACTCTACACAATGTTGAAAAATGCAATGGTTTTGATAGACTTTGTACTTTTTAAATAGGCTTGAGTACCTTAAAACTGAGCTTTTATTCCCGGATAAATTCACATCGCACAATTTTACCTTCGTTCACGACGTAAATAGCAATGAGTAATAGGGGCTTATTGCTGCCCTCTCTTCCTGTAATGTATTCGTAATCAATTACAGTGTTGCCGATCACCTGCCTGGAAATGACTTCACTATGAAGATTGGGTGAAGACTTAAACAGTTTTCCATATACCTCCTTAAAACTTTCTTTTCCTTTAATGAAAGGTTGGGGCTTTCCATAATTGTAGGCAGTCGCATCTTTACTAAAAACGCTCAAAAAGGCAGTCAGGTCTTTTGCATTATAAGCGTCTAATTGGTCTTGAACTACCTCGCGAGGTGTTTGCGCCACACAAGTCAAAGTAAAAACACCAAAAATAATCAGATAAGTCTGTTTCATCATCTTTTTTATTTAATTAATTTTCAAAAGCTTCAGTGAGTATGGCCATTATGCTTATGATACCATCTCTGTAATGCCCCAGCCTAAGGTTTTCGTTTGGACTGTGTTGATTATTGTCGCTATTAACCAAAGGAACTGTAACTGCTGGAACTGAGAGTGCGCTTACAAACGGAGAAATTGGAATAGATCCTCCAGAAGTAGGTATAATGACTGGAGCAGTGTTAAAGGCCCGCTCCAAGGCACTTATTAGCCACAATCCAATTGGGGCATCTGTATCTGTTTTAAATGCATCGTAGGCAAAATTATAATTGAATTGAACAATCTTAGATAAGTCTTGTCTTTGTTTTGCAGAAGGCGCTTCTTCTAAAATGCTATAGCCTTGTGCTTCTATGTGAGATTTGATTAAGTTAATCAGTCTTTCTGGTTCTGAAGATTTAACTAGTCGGATATCTAGTTCAGCTATGGCTAAGTTCGGAACGATAGTTCTTGCTTCGTCTTCTACCCATCCAGAACTAAGACCTCTTATGTTTAAGGAAGGGTATTGAATTGATGCTTGCAAAAAATCGGCTACGCGGTCTTTCGTAATAATTCCCAAATCCTGAGTCAATTTTTCTTCATCATCTGGTACAGCTTGTAAAGCCTTTAATTCTTTCTTGGTGAGTTCTACTCCATCGTAATATCCTGGAATAGCAACGCGACCATTTTCATCATAAAAGCTCGCAAGAAGTTGAGCCATTTGTCTGGCTGGATTAGTGATGTAATTTCCATAATGTCCGCTATGTTGAGCATCATAGGCTCCATAGGTTTTAAGGGTTAGCATCTGTATACCTCTTGCACCAAAAGACAGAGTTGGCTGGTTAGTGGAATGTTGTGGACCATCTATAATTACAAGCATATCTGCAGCGAGGTCTGCCTTGTATGCATCCACCGCCTGTGGTAAATTGGGAGAGCCTAGTTCTTCTTCAAAATCAATGATTACTTTTAAATTCACTTTCATTCTCAGATCTGATTCCTCTATGATGTCTATAGCCGTCCATAGCATAGCAATAGGTCCTTTATCGTCTGAGGTTGATCTCCCAAAAATTCTCCAATCGGGATTAAACTTAGATTCTATAGATGACCAGGTTATGATCTCCCAGTTCCCTGTCTCATCTTTTTGTTTTAAAACGGGAAGATAGGGGTCAGGTTGATCCCATAAATTTTTATCTACGGGTTGCCCGTCCGCGTGGGCATATACGAGTAAAACAGGAAGATCTTTATCTATTTTTTTCTCTGCTAACAGCAGAGGTGTAGCCTCTGTAGATAAAATGTTAGTTGTAAATCCACGACTTCCAAAAGCTTCTTCTGCGTATTCAAGGTTATTTCGAATATCTTCTTTTACACTCCCATTATTGGGTAAGCTTAACCAATCTTTGAGAAGGGCTATACTAGAATTGAGATGAGTATAAGTTAGCTTCTGAAGTTCCTCATGGTTTGGAGTTTGAGCACAAACAAAAGCAGTAAATAGAAAAGCTAAAGCAATAAAAAAAGATTTCATAACTTATGATTTATGGCTTAAATATAAGTCAATAAAATAATTTGTTTGAATTTATAAAACGATCACCACGCTAAGTTTCTATTGAATTTTCCTCTGCTAAAGTTGTTTACTTAAGATATTAAGCTTAAGTCACATAATTCACTTCAATCTTATAGCTGAAGCTGACGATAGCATTGAAGGAGTCATCCTATTTAAGAAATGAAATCAACTAAAATGCTCTATCTAGTTTATTTTAAATAAAAAAGCCCCAAGTTGGGGGCATTAATGAAGGAATTGGTTTAAGCTGAATTCCTTAAAATTACAGGTGACTACGTATCAGATTCAGTAGAAAACACTATAAACATAAGCATCAAGAAGCCTTAGGCAATTCTCTTGTGAGCCAGCCTCTACGGCTTGCTGTGGCAATGGCATAGGGTGTAATCCAAAATAGACTAAAGGTATAAAACAAACTATAACAATACATCCAAAGCGACTCTCCTTTACTGTAATATCTGGCATAAAACAAAGCAGGTATACTTGAAAATACCAGGATACTCACTAAGGCTGAACTAAAGAATAAGGCTGGATGTAAAACGATAAATGCCAGCATCAGCAGTACTAATGGATAGGCAAAGGCTATCTTGATCCATTGATTGATGAGTAAAATACGTGGCCCGATTTTATTGCCTTGTCGATAGTTTGAAAAGGCAAACTGACTCATTTTAATGTTTTCTCTCACATTACTTCGCTCCCAACGAATAAACATTTTATAAAGATTTTTATAGCGTTCAGGAATGTTGGTCAATACTACGGCATTGCTTTGAAAACGTACATTCTTACCCTGTTTTAATATCATATTGGTCATGGCTCTGTCTTCACCGATATCTGTTTTTTGTCTCATAAAGGTTTGGTGCATCCAGTCTTCAAGGCAATTGAGCACAGCATCTCGCCTGTAGGCCGCCAGGGCACCAGGAGTACATAAAACAGAACCCAACTGACTTTGAGCAGAGCGAATGAATTCAAAACTAAAAGCAAAACTTACATTAAGCATTCTAGGAATAATGGCTTTTTGGTTGTTGAGGACACGTACATTTCCTGCAACTGCTCCACAGTTATCGTCGGTTACAAAAGGAGAAACTAAATTTCTGAGTGTATCTGTTTTTACAATGGAGTCACTATCTATCGTGACGTAAACATCTCCAGCTCCCATTTTGAAAGCCCTGTATAACGCTTGACGTTTCCCCATGTTTTTAGGCTGCTGAAAAATACTGAGTTGATCCCCAATTTCTAATTTTGCCTTTTCCATCCATGTCCAGGTATCGTCCTTGCTTCCGTCGTCTATGGATATGATCTGTATCTTATGCTTAGGATAGTGACTCCCAGCAATGCTGTGCAATGTTTTCCAGACTAACTTGCCCTCATTATATGCAGGAACTATGACCGTAAGCACAGGAAGTTGATCATTTTTAACAGAAGCAACAGGTTTGTACTTAAGCCTGAGCACAAAAATGAATCCCAAGAAAGAAGTTTTAAATGCTAATAATGCTATCGACACAAAGATCAAAGCCTTTCCCCATAGCGTTCCCATTCGCTCCAGATGCAACTCTTCAAATGCTGGCTGTAGCTGTAATAAAGCAAGTAAAGCTATTGCTAAAAGTATAAACGTCATCGAGAATATTGTAATATCTAGTTTAGAAAGCGTTTTTAATTGACCTAAAGAATCTATAGGATTTTTTTGAGCCTCATAGCGGTTAACTTCTTTTTTCATGATTGTTTTGTTTATAGAGGAATAACCAAGTAATGTACCGAAGCTCAATTAGCATGCTTTACAGCCTTTATGGTGATAAAAGCCCATAAAATTGTGGTTTATTATCAGCATTATGTAGAGACCTATTTCATCACATTCTACAGAATTAGGAACTCCTTTAGAAGGGATTGGGTTTTATTTATGAAGCCAAAAGCTCTATGTGTGTCAAAAACCGTATTTTGGAATCAAAAACATGTTTTTACTTTTTGCTTATTTGTTTTTGGCTCTTTTTGTTTCTTTTTTATGCTCAATCATGGAGTCTGTTTTATTATCTGCTAATCGTTCTTTTCTAATCGTTAAAGCAGAAGGGGGAGAGCTTTGGGCCAAATCTTTTTTGAATTATAAAAAGGAAATTGATAAGCCGCTCTCTGCTATTTTATCCTTGAATACTGTGGCGCACACTATTGGAGCCGCCGGGGTTGGGGCACAAGCGGTAAAGGTTTTTGGAGAGGCTTATTTTGGAGTAGTATCTGCGGTATTGACAATCTTGATCTTGGTGGTGACAGAAATTATCCCTAAAACTTTAGGAGCTAGATATTGGAAGAGTTTTGCGAAAGGCTCTTATTACATTTTAAGAGGCATGATTGTGATTACCTATCCTTTGGTAGTTTTATCATCTGTGATTACCAAGATGCTTTCGAGTAATAAAAATGAAAAAACAACTAGTAGAGAAGAAATTGCTGCTTTAGCCAGTATTGCTAATAAAGAAGGCTTGTTTACGGAAAAGGAAAATAAAATCATTCAAAATATATTGCATCTTAAGAATATTGAAGTCGAACACATTATGACACCTAGGGTGGTGGTTGAAGTGGAAGATGAAGACACGACTTTAAAAAATTTCCTAAAAACAAAAACAGATAATGTGTTTTCCAGAATTCCAGTATATTCTGGTAATGAAGATAATTTTACAGGCTACGTTTTCCGTCAGCAACTCTTAGAAAAACTAGCGGATGATCAGCATCATCTTAAGCTCAAAGAACTGAGGCGAGAAATCATTGTAGTGTCTGGAGAAGAACCTTTGTTTAGCCTGTGGGAAACCTTATTACAAAAGCGTGAGCATATCGCTTTGGTGGTTGGAGAGTATGGAGGATTAGATGGTATTGTTACCATGGAAGATATCATCGAAACTATATTAGGTTTAGAAATTATGGATGAAAAAGACTTTGCTACAGACATGCAGAAGTATGCGAAAGATCTCTGGAATAAGAAAAAGAAATATTTAGACGGCTCAAAAACTAAAGAATAAGCTGTATCTGTTAACAACCGAACTACTCATAAGATTTAATGGCCTCTGTAGCTTCAATAATATTATAGTTTTCCCAGTAACTTGGGTTATAGGTACTCAGCTCATCGATCAAAATATAATCCTCTACAGAGAGGGAAGAAGCCAGATCTAATGTTGTATTTTCCATTTCTATACCTACAAGTTCAGTGGTTTCTATAAGATCATATTCCAGTTCAAATTCCAATTTGAGTTTTTTCCTATCGCTTCTTGTGGGATTGTTCTCTTTAAACATTAAGCTTCGATTGATATAAGCGTAATTTCCATCTGTACTCTTCACATATTTTGGGAAATAACGGTTATCCTCGGTTTTGGAGAACACATAGAAACCACTGTCTAGAAAGGTGTTCACTTTAATACCTAAGACGAATTTTAAATTGACATTCATAGCTTTTTTACCCTTATCAAGATCAAACTTATAACTTACCATACCAAAATCCTGAGTATTGATAAATAAATCACCTACGTATTTTCCTTTCCTACGTTCTGGCGAAAATTTCAAGTGATAACAAGGCTGGCCGTAGGCTTTCGTAACGCCTACAAGTTGGTAATCATAGTACTTTGGCGTCATGATAAAGTCATGATTGAAATTGGTCGCGTAGCGTTTATAGGATTTTCCGCGATAGCTAGATTTATTTTTGAGTGTATCTGGTACATTTTGCTGCTTCTGATCATTCTCCATGTCTTCAATTAACTCAGATAGAGAAATGTCTTTTCCAAGTGGAATAATTCCAGTTCTTACTTTGAATGAATGTGGAGATTTTAGTGTGCTCATAAGCTCATAGAAAACCTGCTCCTGAATTTCATCGGTATTGAAGGTTTTATCTCGATTGATAAGATTAAGCGCTTTTTTATGATCGGTAATAAGAGTGTCTTCAAAAACTAAAATATCTGATAAGCGCTCCTGGTAAAAAATTGAAGGGGAAGAGGTGATTTTACTGCCAAGATCCTGCATTGCTGTATTCATCCGTTTTCGCTCTCCCTTAGACATAAAAGAAGCTTTTTCCACATCAACATCAAATATTTTGGCCTGGTAATGATCATTATAACGGCTAAAGAGTTGAATTTTAGAATTATTGATGTCGTGATTTTGTTTACGATTAGTTCTAAAACGCTCAAGTATGTCTTCTGCAGTGAGCTCTCTGTCGAATAAAAGGACTTCATCAAGCTCATAAGTTGAAGGGCTGAGGACAACGCTTTGATCGTTTTCAAATTCAGATAAGGGGATTTCAAGACTTTCGAAGCCCATAGAAGAAAATATAAGAACTTTTTCCTCATCGGTTCGTCTTGGTTTTAAAATAAAATACCCTTCTTCATTAGAAATTACACCATAATTAGACCCCAACTGTACAGTTACAAATGGAATTCCTTCTTGAGTTTCAGCTTCTATAATTCGGCCATTTATGGTTTGGGCAGTAGTGTTGTAAAAAAAACATAAGAGTAAAGCACTGAAGATGTAATGAAATTTCATAATGTGGATTTTTAATTAAGACGCATAAATGATTGATTTGTTACAAGTTAAAGATCGAACATCTTTGTCATATAGAGTCGATCCAGTTTGGTTAGAACAGCCTTATTTTAACATTTGTCTAATGATGATACCTTGGGATTATATTTATTTTAGGAAAATGAATAAATGCATTGAGTACGGTAATTCTATTTCAATAAATTGATAATAAGCTAGTTAATGGTTGTGATTAAGATCAGTTGTCTGTTTTAAAATATGATACTTCAACTCATGAGTCAATACAATTTTTTAACACATGAACTCGACTTCCTTTTCAATTCCACCAATAGCTTTAAAAATAGCTATTGGCTTTCTATTCGCACTATTCACATCTAGCAGTTTTGCTCAAACCTCAGGGGTCAGTACTACTCAAAATCAGACTGCACTTCCAGATTCGGCTTTTCCATTGACTATAAAAGGAAAAGTCACCGACAAAATATCTGGAGAACCTCTACTTGGTGTTTCTATTATTGCTGAGGGTACTTCCAGGGGAGCTACGACCAATTATGAAGGTGAGTTTGAATTATATTTAGAAGACCCAGTAACCAAGCTGTTATTTAGATACCTAGGGTATAAACAAGAAGAAGTTACAATAACAAGCGATGCTTACCTTGAGATTGAGCTTACCAGTGATATCAATGCTTTAGATGCAGTAGTAGTTACAGCCCTCAATATTAAAAAATCTGAAGAGCGAATTGGTTATGCCACTCAAAAGGTAGATGGAGAGGCCTTAGTGAAAACTCAGGAACCCAATGTAGTGTCCAATTTAACGGGTAAAATTGCAGGTTTAACTGTTTTCAATTCTACCGACTTTTTTGCTAACCCAGGTTTCAGTCTTCGTGGAGAACGCCCTTTGATCGTGATTGATGGGGTGCCCAATACCTCAACCAATTTATGGGAGCTGAATGGAAACGATATCGAATCTATCAACGTTTTAAAAGGAGCTCCCGCATCGGCTCTTTACGGTTCTATTGGTAGAAATGGAGCCATCATGATCACCACCAAGAGAGGAGCAACCGATGGAGGTCTGCAAGTAGAAATTTCGTCTAATACAATGTTTCAAACTGATTTTTTACGGGTGCCAGAAACGCAAAGCCAATATGGGTCGGGTAGAAATGGTATCTACAATTATACTGACGGCACTGGAGGAGGGCAGGAAGGTTCAGGTTTTTCCTGGGGGCCTCGACTCAATCAGCCAGATCCAACTACACCGAGTGGTTTTGTGGAATTAGTCCAATATAACAGTCCCATAGATCCAACAACTGGAGAGCGAATTCCGCTTCCCTGGATATCCCGGGGTGAAGATAATCTGGATAATTTTTTTAGAACAGGAGTGATCAATAATACCTCAGTGTCAGTTACCGCAGGAAATTCAGAGCGAAATGTAAGAGTGTCCATAGGTAATCGCTATCAGCGTGGGATTGTTCCTAATACTCAGCTTAATAATTCTAATTTTAGTGTTTCAGGACGATTTAAACACAATAAACTCACCGTTGATGCTTCATTAAATTATAACAAACAACAAACCGACAATATTCCTGAAGTGGCCTTCAGCTCACAAAGTTTTATTTACAACTTAGCCCTGTGGATGGGAGCCAACGTAGACGTCAATGACCTTAGAGATTACTGGGAGCCAGGGCAGGTAGGTTTTCAACAAAGGCACTACAGTACCAGTTTTTATAATAATCCGCATTTTGTAGCCAACGAATTCAATAGAGGTTATTACAGAGATGTGACTTACGGTCAGGTATTTTTAACTTATGATCTAACAGACGATTTAACTGTTAACATGAGAAATGGATTCAATTTTTTCTCACTCGACCGAACCACTAAGCAACCTATAAGTTTTGTTAGAGACTTCAACGTAAGTGATGGTAACTTTTCACAATCTTATAACTCTAGCTTTGATTTCAATACCGATGTATTTTTAAATTATACTAAAGTGATATCCGAGGATTTTAATATTCGGTCAACTGTAGGCCTTTCGAATTTATACCGAAGTAATTCTGCTTCTTCCGTCAGTACTAATGGATTAAATGTGCCTAATTTCTATAATATTGCCAATTCCAGAAATGCAGTGCAGGGAAGTAATTTCGAATCAGAATCTCGGATCAGTTCAGCGTACGCTACTTTGGATTTAAGTTTTTTTAATTCTATTTATATTGGATTTACAGGTAGGAATGACTGGGTGACTACTCTGCCTCAAGAAAACAACTCCTTCTTTTATCCATCGGTTTCCTTGAGTTACGTAGCAAGCAAGATGTTTGATTTGCCTGAAGTGATTTCTAATCTTAGGTTAAGAGGAAGTTGGGCTGAGGTGTCTAATGCAGATTTTGGAGGGACTTATTCTCATATCACTTCCTATAATAGCGCGATCAACTGGCAGAATAATGCCTCTTTAACTTTTCCAGGGAATTTGATTAGTCCAGAATTGAATCCAGAAACCTCTTCTGCTTTTGAAGGTGGACTGGTGGTTGGCTTTTTTGAAAACAGACTGAGTTTTGATGCGAATTTAGTTTACGTTAGAAACTTCAACAATCTCACTAATGTGCCTATATCTTTAGCTTCAGGATTTTCTTCTCGGCTGATTAATGCGAATGAATTTGAGAAGAAAGGCTTTGAACTCGTTACCAGAGCAAGCCCGATCAAAAATAAAACCTTCACCTGGGATATGACCTTTAACCTGAGTCAGTATAGAACTTACATCAGCGAAATAAGCGAAGCAGAAAATATCGGACAATTACGAGAAGGAGATCGAGTAGATAAACTGTTTACCACCGTCTGGCAGGAAACTCCAGATGGACGCCCAATTATTGGAAATAATGGTATCAACGTTAGAGATCCTTTCAACAGGCATATTGGCTACAGGGATCCGGATTGGGTCTACGGGTTTTTAAACAATTTTAAATACAAAAATTTCAATCTGTTTGTCGGTTTGGACGGAAGGCTAGGAGGTAAGGCTCAAAGCAGAACCATAAGAAACATGTGGTGGTCTGGAGTGCATCCTGGCTCCATCAACAGGTTTAGAGCAGCTGCTGCAAGGGGAGTCAGCAATTACATTGCAGACGGTGTCGTTGTCGTTGGTGGAGAGGTGCAATACGACACTGAAGGCAATATCATAAGCGATACCAGGCAATACGCCCCAAACGAACAAGTCGTGAATTACGAAGACTATATGACCACCTACCATTCCAGAGCTTATGGAAATCACTTTTATGATCTAAGCTTTTTAAAATTGAGAGAGATAAGCCTGAGCTATAATTTTCCTGCTCAACTTTTGGAAAATTCATTCCTAGAATCGGCAACGGTTTCACTTATAGGAAGAAATTTAGCCATATGGTCCAAAGTGGATTTTATAGATCCGGATTCTGGAAATGACACTAACCTACAAACCCCTTCCATGAGGAATTTTGGGGTTCACTTTAATCTAAAGTTTTAATTTGAAAACGACACTTATGAAATTGAATATAAAAATACTAATGATAAGCCTATTGCTGATTGTTCTTTCGGGCTGTCAGGATTTTGAAGAATTTCAAAATGACCCCAATAGTACCACTCAGGCCAATCCCGGCTTGTTATTGACGAATATTGAAATCAGTTCGCTTAATTCCATAGACTTAAACGCTTCTATGGCCGTTAGACATTTGGTAAACGTGAATCTGGTGGAAGATTCCCAATACTATGGTTGGGATAGAGCCAGTTTTGGGTTTTATAACACCTTACGCCAGGTCAAAAAAATGGAAGAGGAGGCTGAAAACTTTCAGAATTCTAATTTTACAGCCTTATCTCAGTTTTTTAAAGCCTTTCTTTTCGAGCAGATCACCAGGCAGTTTGGAGATATTCCTTTATCGGATGCTTTAAATGCTGAAAACGAAGTATATCAGCCAGAATACGATACCCAGGAGCAGGTCTACTTGGCCATTTTTGATTTATTAGAAAATGCTAATGCCCTTTTAGATGTGAATGGCCCTGCCATTAATGGGGATGTAGTTTTTAATGGAGACTTACTCAAGTGGAAAAAGTTGATCAACAGTTTTCATTTGAGAGTTTTAATGAGTTTGTCCAGACGTGAAGCAGATCCCAATTTGAACCTGCCTTCTCGATTCAACGCTATTTTTAGCAATCCATCAGATTATCCTTTAATGGAGTCTACAGACGATAATTCTACCTACACCTATTCAGAAGAAACAGGAAATGTTTACCCGTTTTGGAGGAATGCATCTATAACCACCTCTTATGTTTTGGAAGAAAGTTTTGTGGAGCGTTTAAAATCCTTCAACGATCCGAGGTTATTTGAAATGGCTGCACCAGATCCTAACTCCGCAAATGATTCACCCTTAACGTTTGATAGTTTTTCTGGATTATTAGGCAGTGCCCCGCTTAATGAAAATGTAGCCCGATTGAGCAACGGTGAAGGCTCTCCTCTCAACCAGCGTTATGTCGATGATGCGGAAGCTGAACCCAACCTTTCCCTTGGATATGCAGAGTTAAACTTCTTGTTAGCCGAAGCAGCCTATCGCAACTGGATTTCTGCAGATGCTGCAGGCTTTTACCAGGAGGGTATTAGAGCATCTATGAATTTCTATTCTATCTCCGATGAAGAGGTGGATACGTATTTAAATCAGCAGCAATTGATTTACCAATCCTCAACGGGACTCGAACAAATAATGACCCAAAAACATATAGCGATGTTTTTAAACTCTGGCTGGGAACCGTTTTACGATAACAGAAGGACAGGCTTGCCCGTTTTTAATATAGATGGAGGCGGAGTCATCAACGATGAAGGAGTACCGAAACGCTGGCTTTATCCATTTTCGGAAATCAATCAGAATGAAGAAAATTTGGGAGAAGCCATTCAGCGACAATTCCCTCAGGGGGATAATGTGAATGCCGAAATGTGGTCTATACAAGAATAGGGTTATGAAGCAATTTAAAATTAATGGTATGCAAGGCTTTAAATTTATAATAGGAATAATGCTGATTGGGATGTTAGGCTTATCCTCCTGTACAGACGACGATGATCTAGCCATCGTTAGTTTTACTCAATCAGAACTGGAAGTAGTGACGGATACACTCACGACCAGCAGAATTGAAATTGAATTATCTTCTCCTGCTCCACAAAATTCTAATGTAATCGTCATAGCTCCAGGAAACAGTTATGCTAATGCATACACAACAGTTCCAGGTCTAGATAGGGGTGAAATTCTAATCACTGTTGAAGCCGGAAGTATGACAGCACATTTTGATTTTGTACCCTTAGAGTCAGGAATTGGTTTTGACGATTTCCAGCAAAACTTTGAGATTATCGCTACTGGGCCTGGCTTGGCAACCAATACGTTTGAAGGTAGGTTTTTGAATTTTAACCTTATCAATGAACGCGTGCAGGAAGATGATCTTCCTTTTGTTGAAAACTTTAATGTTTGTGGTCCAAACGGTAGTTTTGAATTGCCTCCAGAGGATTGGACATTGATTGATGTGGCTCAAAATTCTTTTGGCACAGGAGGTTATTTCTGTTACACTGGCCAGGGAGTGACAGGAGTAGGTACCAATCCATTTACACCCGACGGCGAACAAACACAGGGTGACGATTATTCTGAAGCCTGGCTCATCTCTCCAAGCATAAGTCTGGGCGGTGCAGAAAGTCCAAGCTTAAGCTTCGATTTTGATAGACGATTTGATGCTCCCATAGATGATAATACATTGGCTTACGGACTTCAAATCTCCACAGACTTTGATGGTTCAAATTTTGAAACCGCAAACTGGGAAGTCTTTCAGCCGGCCGTAGAGGCCATGACAGCCAATGATCCTGGTTTTGATAATATCGAGAATACAGGGCCTTTAGACTTAAGCGCTTACGAAGGTGAAGATATTAGTATTGCGTTTATCTTTCGAGCTGCAGATGCCTATTTTCAAGCAACCTCCATCAGGATAGCGAATGTTAGAGTAGAGTAGATAGATCTTTAATTGATTACCTAGTTTCGTTAATCCATCCAAAATGATTCTGGCTAATCATATCTTTATTGGTTTCGATATAGCTTAGAAATGCTTTAGCCACTGGGGAAAGCTGTTTGGAAGATAACCAGACCATTTGCCATTGCGTGGTTATGGGTAAGCCTTCCATGGGTATGATTTCCAAATCTTTAGTCATCAACTCATTTTTGATTCCAATTAAAGGCATAATGGAAAAGCCTAAGCCAGCGATAACGGCCTGTTTTACGGCTTCATTGGAAGTCAATTCAATTTTTTTAGAAGAGTTTACTTTTTTGGAAGAAATGAAATTTTCCATGGCTCTTCGTGTGGCTGAGCCGGGTTCCCTTAATATTAAAGGCAAATCGTTTAATTTTTTGATGGTAGACAAGTCGTAACCCGACGCTTTTGAGCCTATCAAAAACAATTGATTTTTAATAAGGTCCACAGAATTGATTGATAGGTTTTCTGGAAGCACCGAAACTAGGGCAAAATCTGTTTCATTTTCTTCTAGACTCCTAATGACTTTAGTCTTGTTGGTAACAGAAATAGCCAGGTCTACAGCTTTGTATTTCTGCATAAACCCCGATAAAAAATAAGGCATCACATACTTACCTGTAGATGCGATTGAGAATTTTAGTCGGCCCGTCAAAATACCTTTGTAAGCATCGGTTTTATAAGTGATGGATTCTACATCATTTAAAATCTTTTCTGCCGTTAATGCGATTTCTTTTCCAAAATCAGTGATATAGATCTTTCTGCCTATATGTTCAGTAAGCGGAATAGAAAACTGATCCTGAAAATTCTTCAATTGAATAGATACTGCCGGCTGGCTCAGATGTAATTCTTCAGAGGTTTTTGTTATACTCTGGTTCTGATAAATTTTATAAAATATCTTAAGCTGATGGAGTGTATAGTTCATAAATCAAAATAATGATAAATATAAAGTATATAAATAAATTATTATGTTTTAAAAATGTAATATTTGCGGCAGTTTTAAAGTAGGTAGAGACCGAGTTTCCATTAGTGAATTCGGAAAAATAATCAGGAGATGATTATTTTAATATCTACGATAAAAAGTTATAAATTTAAAGTTTTAGATCAGAACATTAATTATTCAAAAGCAGTTAAGAGCTTATGCAAAATTCTTTAAAGATTCAATCTAGATCACGACAAGCTTCTGTACCACTTATCTCTCGCCTTCTCAATCCATTGTTATGGATTGTTTTTTTTATGAGTCTTATCGGTTTGGTGGTCTACTTATCTCAGGATGAGGTATGGCACCTGGGTACTTATATTAGGCTTAATGGTTTAAGCTTTGTCATGATTTCTACAGTGACTTTTTTTGGAGCCCTTATCAGTCATTTTTCCAATAACTATTTGCGAGGCTTTAAGTATCAGCATTTCTTCTCTTATTACAGCTTAGGTTTTATATGTGCTGTCATATTATTTGTTATTTCCAATCATGCCTTGCTCATTATATTTAGCTGGTATTTCATGGGAGTTTTTATGGCGAAGCTCATCGGAGTCAATTCAGATTGGGGAGAGGCCAGAGCTTCAGCCAGGGTAGCTATGCTATATTTTTTGGGCAGCACTATAGCCCTCATCATAAGTCTTGGGATCTTAATTTATTTTACCAATTCCTTTTTTCTGGAAGAGATTTTTCAGGCTTTGGAAAGTGTTCCTTATGCATTTCTTCTCGTTTCTGCGCTATTTCTAATTGTTGCCGGATTAATTCAGTCTGCTTTGTTTCCTTTTCATAAGTGGTTACTATCGGCCATGACTTCCCCCACGCCAGCCTCTGCACTCATGCATGCCGGATTCATCAATGGGGCTGGAGTGCTCTTTACTATATTTGCGGCTGTGCTAGTAGCTTCAGATACTCTAGCCTTACTCTTCGTATTGGGAGGATTTACCGCCATATTTGCGCAGTTTGTCAAGCTATTACAAGTAAATGTCAAACATAAATTGGCCTGTTCTACCATTGCCCAAATGGGATTTATGGTTATGCAATGTGGCTTAGGATTTTTTAATGCAGCTATCGCCCACCTTATTCTCCACGGATTCTACAAAGCTTACTTATTTCTATCTTCAGGAGAGCAAATCGAAATGCGATCTCCTCAGGTACCTGCCAGAATCAGGATTCAAGTCATACAAGGAATTATAATTGTTCTTTTTGGCCTCGTTGGAGGGGGGTTATTCATGTGGATGACTTCCAAAACCTCTCTCACCAGTACAAGCATATTTCTCACCATTGTGGTAGCCATTACAGTAGGACAAACCTCTCTCAACATCATCAAAGAACCCAGCATGAATTATGCAAAGCGTATCGGGTTATCTCTAGCCTTGTTTATTGCTGGTATCGCGATGTATGCCTTGGTTTATAATGGAATCAGTTATATTCTTCAAGATGTGAGTTACTCCCTGTTTCCACATAAGTTAACCTATGCTGAAATTATTTTTGGAGTACTCTTCCTGGTAGGGTTCCTACTCATGCGTATCGGTATATACAGGAAAACACCCTGGCTATATGTCAAATTATTGAATATTACACAGCCACATCAAACCACAGTTTTAAAATTTAAAAAATAATTAGCATGGATTCTAAAGCACTTCAAACTCAAATCACTGAAGCGTCTAAAGTCGTAGGTACCACCTGGCCATTGTATGCCTTTGTGACTTCCAATCCACTATCTGGTTATGAGGCTTCTTCATTTCGAGAAGCTTGTGAAAACGCCTTTACCAAGATGGGTAATTTAGCTTATCCCGACGCTTCTTTTTTTAAATCGGCTATAGATAAGGGCTATTTAACCGAGGCTGATTTTAAAAATCTGTTGCTAGATCATCATGTATCAGAGGATTTGTCTGCTTTTTTTGAAGAACTGGATCACCTCAAAACCAAATTACAACTCAACCCTACTCATAAGGTAGATCAACTCCTGGTGAAATGGTTGAGTGCTTTTCTAGATGAGGGGGTTGCGGCCTGGGATATGCCGAATAAGCAGAAAGGCTTCTATCAGGCCTGGAAAAGTTTAGCCATTTATGACAAAGATTTGAACATGCCCAGGGGTAAATCCTTACCTGAATCATCACTAGAAGTCATCACAGAATTAACTGCCGAACTTTCTCAGAATGAACAAAAAGCTTTATTTGAATCTTATTTTGCAGCCTTACCTGGCTGGGTAGGATTTATAAAATACCGTATCCAGCAAAGTCCTTGGCAGGAAACTTATCCGCTTCATTTAGAAGATTATATCGCTGTGAGATTGCTCATTTCAAAAGGACTTGGTTTTCCACTCTCTCCTTCTGAAGTGAAACCAGACCACCAGTTAGAGATGCTGAAGGTTCTGGACAAAGCCTTATCACAAATTGAGCAATCCTGGCAGTCCAATCTCCTCAGCAGCCTTAGTTTGAGCGATAAACCCGAAGTGAAAAAGGTTCGTCCCGATGCGCAACTGGTGTTCTGTATCGATACCCGTTCCGAATTAATCCGGAGAAATATCGAAGTAAAGGGAAACTATCAGACCTATGGCTATGCTGGCTTTTTTGGCATTGCTATGGACTATGAAGTTCCTTTCTCCGGACTGATCAAAAAATCCTGTCCACCAATTCTGGATTCAGCTTATAGAGTAACCGAAGCAGAAAAAGCGACTGCATCTGGAAAAGATGAGCTGGAAAAACAGTATAGACAGAAAAAATTTAAAACCTATTTTCTTAATAGGATGAAAAACCTATTACCTTCAGCCTTTGGGTTTGTAGAAGGTGCAGGTCTGGTCTACTTATACCAATTGCTTAAGCGAAGTTTTAATTTATCTAAAAATGAAATCGATAGTCAGACGCCATCATCTCTAGAAACGGTTTGTGAAACCGATATCAAAACAGCTGAAGGAAATGAATCACTGCCTCTAGAAGAGCAAACACTAATTGTTAAATCTGCCTTCGACTTAATGGGTTGGAAAACCTTTGCGCCTTTGGTCGTGTTTTCTGGTCATGGTAGCCATACTACTAATAATCCTTTTGCTTCCAGTCTGGATTGTGGAGCCTGTGCGGCGAGTCCGGGTCGTCATAATGCCCGTATGATCGCCAGACTGGCCAATTCTGAAGCGGTAAAAACCCAGCTTAAAGAGAAGCATGATTTAGAAATTCCCGAGGATACTTTATTTCTGGCTGCCGAGCATAATACGACCACCGAGGAGATCACCTTGTTTGATGCCGATGCTCCGGAGACTTTCAGAGCTCAAATCGACCAACTAAAAGCTGACTTATATTCTGCTCAGGAAACGGCCACGGCTGAGCGTTTGGGTGAAAGTCAATCTTTAGATAAAGCCATCTTAAAAGCAACCGATTGGTCGGAGACCCGACCAGAGTGGGGGCTAGCCAAAAATGCCGGCTTTATTATCGGTTCCAGAGATCTGACTCAACATGTTGACTTAGATGGTGAATGTTTTTTACATTCTTACAACTGGGAAGCTGATCCAGAAGGGGAAGCGCTTAACGCGATTTTGAACGGCCCCATGGTGGTAACCCAGTGGATCAACAACCATTATTACTTTTCAACCGTTGATAACTTGACCTATGGCGGAGGATCCAAAATCACTCATAATGTGGTAGGCAAATTTGGAGTGGTACAAGGAAACGGTGGAGACCTCAAATTTGGATTACCACTGCAGTCGGTGAATATGAGCGATGAAGAAAATTACCACCAGCCTCAGCGGCTTTCGGTTTTTGTTCATGCCCCTAAGGCCAGGCTAGATCAATTATTAACTTCTAATCCACACCTTCAACAACTGATAGAGAACCGTTGGATTCATTTATTGGTAATCGACCCAACAGCCCATAATCAGGTCTACAGGTATCAAAAGGACTTAAACTGGCAGGAAGTAGAAGCGGTTACAGAGATGGCTTAAGTAATGGGTCGACAAGAGCTATTTCAACTTAAGACTCAGGTTAGGAAAATATTTTTTGAAATCAACTTGGGTGACTCCCAGGCCTATCACAATGATTAAGAGGCCAACAATATCCCAGGTTTCTATTTGATCTCCAAATAGGATCCAAGCCATCAGCATGGTGACAGGCGGACCTAAATAGAAGAGACTGGCCACACGAGTTGCGCTAATGCGCTCAATCAACATCCACATCATATAATAGGCGCCCAGAGAAACAAAAACACTTAACCAGGAAATGGTCACTACAAATTCTGAAGTCCACTCGGTTTTAAAATCTTCAAAAATCAGCGCCGGGCCTATAAGCACGATTAGGGTTCCCAAAGCCTGGTAGAAAAGCGATAGATCTAGATTCACTGTTTGAATGCTTTTATCATATTGCCGTTGCCGCTGGTAAAGACTGGCGAATGTGATAGCCACAACCGAGCCAAGAGGAATCAAGTACTTCACGAAGGAAGCTCCATTACCTTCTATTCTGAAAATTATGGGCAAGGCGACTCCCAAAAATCCAATCACTAGCCCAAGCCATTGCTGTTTGGTCGTATGTTGTCCAGTCACAACTCCTTCCATCGCACCCGTGGTGATGGGTTGTAAGGACACGATAAGCGCTACAATGCCAGCTGGAACTCCTTCAGTGATAGCAAACAAAGAGCAGGACAACCATACGCCATGGGCTAAAATTCCAATAATAAATTGAGGATAGGCTTCCTTCCAGGTTAGCCATCGAAATCGTCTACTAATAAGAAGAAAGGCCAATAGCAAAGCACTCACTCCAAAATAACGCCAAAATAATTGAGTAAAAGGCTGGGCGTAGGGTAATCCGTATTCTGCTCCCACAAAACCTGAGTTCCAAAAGAGCACAAACCCAATGATTAAAGCAATCGTTGTATAATTAATATTTTTCATAGAATCAAACTATGAAAAACGAAACACCTCAGTTTACTGTCTTTTATTTTTTGTTAATCTTATAAGACTTGTGGAAATCATAGATTCTATAATGGAAAATTAATAACTTAACTCCACCAATCACCAATCACGACCTGCCTTTGCCAAGGAAACGCAGGCAGGCTCACGAATCACTGCTCACTACTAACGAGTCGCGAATCACTATTCACTATAAATAAAAATCTCCTCTATTTCAGTGTTGAATAAGCGCGCTAACTTAATCGCCAAAACCAAACTGGGATCAAACTTCTCCTTTTCAATCGCATTGATGGTCTGTCTGGAGACCTCTACAGCTTTAGCCAGTTGATCCTGGGTGTAGTTATGTTCCGCACGTAAGACTTTGAGTTTATTTTTCATACGTAGCGATTTCTGTTAACCAACAAAGTAACCAGGTAAGTGATACCCATAAAACCGACCAGTAAACCTATTTCTGCATCCATCGGAATGAGATTGGTAATGTCCAACACAGAATAGGTGATGCCTACGATCATGCTTAAGCCAATGGTAAAGGCCAGAGCTTCCAAATGAATTTTACGCTGCAGTTCATCCAGGCTGTTAAAAAATTGTCGATTGGCCACCAGCATGGCCACGCCGTTGGTAAAATTCACAGTAACAGCAAGGACCGTAAGGAGTTGGTGATCATCCCAGATCAAGATCGGCCCAAAGGTAGCTACTGCCAGAGTAGCCACCCAGGACCAGGTCCAACCGGCTAATTTTAAAGTTTGTTTTCTCGTGTTTTTCATTTTAAAAAGTAATTAAGATTAGACATTATGTAAATAAGACTTTACAAATATAATCGAAAAAACGATAATGTCAAGTTTGCTTGACATTAATTACTCTGATTTTTGTGTTATAACCCGTTATGCATTTAAAAAATTCTGTCAATTCTAGTGAATTTCACGATTGAAATGAGTGAAATTTGTATCGAGAATAAGAATTTTTAGAGATTGAGTTCGACCTGCCTGCCAGAGGCAGGCGAGAGGCAGGCTCCTATCGTCGGAATGACAATGAGATTCCTCGTCGAAGCAAAAAAACTTCTCTGTTGGAATGACAAACGAGAATGTCATTCTGAACGAAGAGCAACGAAGTGAAGAATCTCTCTTATCGCAAAATAAAGATTCCATCTAATGGTCAAGTGTTAATTAGATTTCGTCATTCAAAAATTTCCATTCAGGATTGAATTCATTTATTAAGTTTTCTTTTTTCAATCTTCTATACCCTTTAATCTGTTTCTCCCGATCAATGGCCTGATTAATATCGGGAAAGTGCTCATAATAAATCAAAAAATAACACTTGTATTTAGTAGTAAAAGCTTTTGAAGGCGCAGTTGGTTTTTTATGAAAATGAAGTCTTGATTTCAAATCGTTAGTCACACCTGTATATAAAACAGTTTTATTTTTGTTTGTTAAAATGTAAACGTAATAGTTGTGTGTTCCGAGTGTTTTCAATAGACTTATTTAAATATTAATTAATCTAAAATAATGAAAAGATTCCCTGCCTTTGCCAAGTAAAAATGTCTGGCAGAAGTAAGACAGACAAACGCAGGCAGGCTCCTATCGTCGGAATGACAACACGCTGTCGTTCAGAGGTATATTCGGTTGGCTAATAAATTTTTCAATTTGTCATTCTGCCTGCCCGACCTCTGGCGGGAAGGAGCACAGCGGAATGAAGAATCTGTCTTATCGTAAAGCAAAGATTCCCTGCCTGCCAGAGGCACCTGCCTGCTAAGGCACGACAGGCAGGCGACAGGCAGGCTCAAGAAACACTAGTAAAAAAAAGAGCAGATTTAATTAGGTCCTCACCGTTACTTGATAGGGTAACGATGAGCAAATTTGCAATAAATCCCATACCAGTATCAGAGACTAAATTCATGAGATTTTTTGTTTCAGATGAGCAATAGGGCCTCCATATCAAATCATTTATTTAATTTGTGAGTTATACCTTTACTTTACAATCCAACATCATGAAACTATCCGATCTCCAAGTTAACGGCAAAGTCCAATTGAGTGAATATCCAACGCAGTTGGAAACTCACCTAAGTGATAAAGCCCTCAAAAAGAAGCTCAAAAAAGAACGCAGAGCATTAGGAGAAATGCAAAATACCTTATATGCTCACGGTAAATATTCGGTTTTGGTTTGTATACAGGGAATGGATACCTCAGGGAAGGACAGTTTGATTCGAGAGGTGTTCAAAGACTTTAACGTTAGAGGAGTCATTTCCAATAGTTTTAAAAAACCTTCACACAAGGAGCTGCAGCATCATTTTCTGTGGCGGCATCAAAAGGCGTTACCTGCCCGGGGAAAGTACGCGGTGTTTAACCGGTCGCATTACGAGAATGTGCTGATCTCCAGAGTGAAGCCAGAAATTGTGCTCAATGAAAACCTGCCCCACATTAATAAATTGGAGGACATTACTCCAGAGTTTTGGACTCAGCGGCTGGAGCAGATCAATGCCTTTGAGGATACCATTCACCAGAATGGCTGTATCATCTTTAAGTTTTTCCTTCATATCTCTAAAGACGAACAAAAACACCGACTCTTACGTCGCCTAAACACTCCAAGTAAACACTGGAAGTTTTCGCCGGAGGATCTCAAAGACCGAGATCTTTGGGAGGAGTTTACCCAAGCTTATGAAAAGGCTTTATCTGCTACGTCTAAACCTCATGCGCCCTGGTATGTGATTCCAGCCGACTCCAAGCACCAGGCCCGACTGCTGGTTGCGCAAACGATCAAAGCACGGATGCAAACCTATACCGATATCCAAAACCCGAGTTTACCCGAAGAACTTCAAAATCAAATCGACTCTTATAAACAACAACTCCTGAAATCATAGGTGATAGGAAAAAAACCTGGAGGAATATGCATTGGACCAAAGGCTTAGCTACGTATTTTTTACTGACTAAGTTGTGTTACACTCTTATAAATACAAACCGTTTAAAAATTATTGTCACAAACTTAAGACTGTATTTTTATCTACTTCCTGACCTTAACCTGGCATCAGATTTAACTCCAGAAAAATGATAAAATAGGCTTAAAGCCAGGCGGCACATCTCCTGCTTTCTTTAATTTAAAGAATTAAAAACTCACCTATGAAAACCAAAACCTACCTCACCGAAAAAAACTTTGAAGTCGTAAGCCTTGTGGCTGCGTTTGGGATGAGCTTACTCGCTAAAGAAGTCCTAAAAACGACTTATGAAAAAACAACCGACACGCCTGCGCCAGACCATCCGTCTTCGGCTCAGCACAACCTTAAAGACGTCCTTATGTTTTCAGTGGGTCTGGCTTTGGTAAGTACAGGAGTTAAACTACTAACTAAACATAAAATTGCCAAGCACTGGAAAAAAAATGAGGGTAAATTGCCTCAGCACTTGGACTAGGCTCCGAAAACATTAATAATTTTTTTCAAAGTAAAGTTGGATATAGCGTCCTGGCATTTATCGCCTCAGGCTTGTTGATTTACGGACTCTTAAAGTTGATAAAAGCCAGATACAAAGTTTTAGGACTTTAATTTATATTCTGTTTTCTGTTGATGCTAATTTTTTAAACAGTGGATGCAAACTTATACCAACATTCAAAACCCGGGTTTGCCTCAGGACTTAGAAGACCAGATCTCCAGTTTTAAAGCCCAGCTAAGGGGATCTTAGATTTCTGAGTGACCAGTTTTGATTTGTCGTAAACAATTAGTTGACAATCAAAAATTGGGGAACGTAAGTAAAACCATATGGCAGTCTTGCACCTTCGCTCAAATGCTCAATCACATTTATTATCGCTCGGTCGTTTTCAATCCCGAAGCCTCGGGAGTATTTTCACTGAGGATTCACAGGAAACTAATGGTACAGA
>NZ_KB905343.1:404629-539624 GCF_000378765.1 Psychroflexus tropicus DSM 15496
ATAGATTGATGCCCTGTTTTTTAAGTACGAAATAGAATACAAAAAACAAGAGTTTTTGATTTTATTTCCATAAATCCTATGCATTAAAACAATTCTAGTTGTTGAGACGGGGGCTCCATATCGGCTTCTTTTTTACCGTGAAAAAGTTCGATCATACCAAATTGCTTATCGGTAATCTGCATAATCCCCACTTTTCCTTTTTTAGGTAGTGATTTTTGCACGCGGTTAATGTGGACTTGCATATTTTCTCTACTGGCGCAAAACCTGGTGTAGATTGAAAATTGAAACATCCCAAATCCATCGTCCAGCAAAGATTTTCTAAAACGTGTAGCCGCACTTCGTTCTACTTTGGTTTCTGTAGGTAAATCAAAAAACACCATCACCCACATAACTCTGTATTGATTTAAACGTGATAATCTGTCTTTCATCTTTCATCTTTCATAATTGTATTGGTTATCGTTTTAATTTCTAAGGCTCACTTTATATAAATTCTGGAAATAACAAACGTCTGGAGCTTCCTTCAAAACAAAAAAATAAGCTAGAAGTAGTTCTGCTTAACGCATTCATGAGGGGGCTTTTTTGTCCATCAATGAAGACATCTAAAGCTGGAATTTGTAAAAGTTTCATTTTGATGTCGGTTGTGAGTTCAATGTCCTGATGATCGTGTTCTTTTGAGATGTCAAATACCAGATCATCCACAAAAATTCGGTAAGGTTCCATGAGATCATCAGCTAAACAATAGGCGTTGTATTTATTTCTATGAAAAATACCAAGGTTTGGTAGCAATCCACTTCCTATAATTGCTCTTGCTGTTGATGCTCTCAAAATAGCATAGCCGTAATTTAGTAAGTGGTTCGGGGATATACCCTTAGGGTTTCTTGTGAACAAAGGGATGTCAAATAGGTTTTGCCAGTAATAAGCAGCGGAGACTCCTTCATGATTTTTAGAATCACCGCTTTTTACATGCTTACTCCAGTTCGTTAGTTTTAAACCATTTTTTTGTCTTTTTTTGAAATGATTAGCCTGATTTTGTATTTTCTGTACTATAGTTTGTTGCCAAAGATTTTTCTTTAAAGGGACACTGGCATCAAGTTGGTAACGGAGGCGCTCCATCTGTTCACTATGTCCGCTTAGCGGTTGAAGTAAGCTGATAGGTAAATGCTGTTGATTACAATTAACGATGGCAGTCTTATTTTGAATCAACTTCGTGATTAATCCATTAGTTAAAGTGATTTGCTGATTCTCTAAAATCACCATACCTAGGTCTTCGATGGGGACACTTCTATCTATTTTATCATCTTCAGGAAATTTAATGACTAGTTGGTTTTGCTTTGTGCTGAGATAGGCAGGATTTGAGAAGAATAAAGTTCTTTTGATCATATTTCAAATATTAATATTCACCAATTTGAACAATATCACCTAAATGATTAATTCTAATTTTTGTAATATAAAGAACACCCGATAAACCAGTTCTAATCCAAGATAACTTATGAGTTTCTTTTGTATTATCTACATTTGTTTCTATGTGATGCCTAAAAAAATAGTCTTTGTTAGTAAATTTTTGAACTCTAAACAAATTCTCACTAATCAATGCTTTGTTATCAGGATTCAGTAAATCAATTTCACTAGGATCAAATCCTTTTTCTTGATTAGGAAACACAAACATTTCGTTTTGTTTCATGGTGAATAGAAACTCCCAGCCTTTTTCATGGTCTTTGTTGATGATGGGTATACCTGTATTTTTTCTCGCAACAGCTTCATAAAAAGAAACCACTTCTTCGTGTAGGTTTCCTTTTTCATCCCTGTAAATCGCTACATGATGGTTGTTGCCAGTACTCACATAATCAGTAGGAATGGAATTGTCGTTTTTATCCAAAATTTCTTCTCCCAAATGATTTTTAGAATGGTGTAGTGGCTTTGCATTAGAAACCCCTGTAATTTTAACTCGTTTAATCTTGATACCTTTATCTTTATTGAGCCAAATTGGATTTTTTTCTAAATCAGAAAAAGCTTCCTTTTTCTTACCATTAAAATCATCTATTCTTTTTTTGAGTATTTTCTTTACACCATGATCTATAACCTTATCAATCTTTAAATCAGGTGTTATTTCTTTTCTAATGGTAAATCGATTTTCTAGCCAAGCAAGCTTCACTTTTTCAGGAACGGTTTCTTGCGTACCATTTAAATAAACAGGGTTTTTAGCCAGTGAATTTTTACCAGTAAATGCTTTTTTAGGGTTGTTTTGAAATTCTTCTAATCTTTTTAATAGCGCAGTTCTAAAGCTTTGGTTAGCAACTAGGTTGATATAATCCTTATCAAATTTGCCTCCAACTTTTTCTATTTTGGTCTCATAATAGTTAGACTTTCCATAAATGGTCTCTTTGTGAAGCTGTCCTCTTGGCGTTTCAACAGTTTGGTATTTGTAACTATTTTTGCCTTTTATATTAATCTTGTTTTTATTCTTAGTCGTGACCTTATTTTTAGTCTTGTGCGAAATTAAAATCTTAGACAGATGCTCTTTTGAAGCTTTACGGATGTTAGAAAAAGGAGCTTTAAATTTCCGTTTACCTCTTTCGTCTTTAAAAGTATAAGCGTTTTCAAGTTTATAAATATCTTTATTGCTTTTAGCATTCAAATTGTTTAAGTACTGAATCATTCCCGGTTTTGTAAAAGCGACAGTAATAGCATCCATAGCGTGGTGTCTATGGTCATTTCGTTTTGTCCAGTCTTTGATTCTCGGTAGTTTCTTGCCTTCTTTGTTTTCTTTGAAATAGGTTAAACCTACTTTTTCATATTTGTCCCAATTCAATTCTTGCATAACTTGAATTAAACCCCAATCCTCTCTTAATTTACTGGTTATGGTTCCAGAAGTTAAACTAACTCGTCTTGTTACCTCTAATAAAATTTCAGCAGCTTTTTTAGCTATATAGGCGGAATTTCCTAAATCTCTATTCAGAAAGTCTTCTGGGATATCTTTTAATGACATGAGTAACTTTCTATGCTTTGAGCCTTTAATTTTTCCAGCTTTATAAAGTTCTTCAACTCGATTTCTATACTTATCTAAACCTTCTTTACCATACTTTCGTTCTACAAAATCTAAGGCGGTCTCATCTCCTTTGTCTAAATTACTTTCTCTAGTTTCTAATGTTTTGTTTGAAAAAGAGTCATCAAATAATCTTGATTTAGGGATAATGTGTTCAATATCATATTTCTTAGAGAATAAATCTTCGGGTTTAATATACTCGTCGGTATACAGTGTCTTATATCCGTTAGATTCTAGCTCTTTGTAAAGCTTATATCTAATTAAATCGTTTCTGCTTACGTGAGGTAAACCAAACTTAGTTTTAATTTCCTCACGGTATTGCTCATGATCCCTTGTAGCTCTTCCAATGGCTTTGGTCATGCGGTCACGTTGTTCTTTAGTATTTTTTAACTCCCTTGCTAGCTCAATTCTAATTTCATCTGGTCGGCCCATTTTCTCATCTTCAATAATGGCATTTACAACGTTGATGCATTGATTCAAGATTTTTTCGACAACTGGGTTTCGTAAGCTATTTTTCTTAAGAATTTCTAATTTTGGTTTTAAATCTCGTTTTTCATTTTGCTTTTTAGTTACCGAATTTGAGTGGTTATAGCCAGCCAATTCACAAGCATCAGAATAAATTTTACCATCTTGAAGGTGAGGCATTATTTTACGAATAGCTCTAGCGCTTAAGTTCCCGTAATCATCCTGAAAACGTATATTTATCAAGTAGGGCAGATGCTCATTTTTAAAACCAAAATTTAATTTTAGTTTTTCTTCTAAAGAAGTAGTTCCTGTCCTAGAAAAATCATCTTCGTAAGAATAGAGCAAATGCCATAATTCGTAGGACTTTTGTTTTGAAAATTCATTACCACTTAAAGTGGCATTAAATTTTAAAATTTCTTTATCAATGCCAATCTCATCAAAACATTGTTCTAAAATTTTTTGCAATTCATCAGCTCCAATTTTTGTAAAGTTGATATTGTCGTATCCTTCTATTTTTAAAATTTCTTTATAGGCTTCAAGTAGATTATGGTTGGTTCTATTACCTTCAATTTTTTGAAAATTAATTTTCCATTCTTCAGGTTTTAAACCAAACTCTTTCAACGTTTGTTTATCAGTTAACTTATCTGTCCAATTAAGCTTTTGAAACAATTCAGTATTTGAATCTTCTTCAATATGATATACTTCATTAGTTTTAATGTTTGTGATTCTGATTGAATTTAGATTTTGCCAAACTTTAAATTCCTGAAAAAGAAGGGACGATTTTGGTACAACGCGATGACCAACAATTTTTCTCTTATTCTCTCCATCAATACTCACGTCTTGTTCCCAACTCTCAAACTCACAATAACTGATAAGACCTTTTTGTGATTTTAATCTTCTTTGAAAGAAAATGATTTCATTTTGAATTTTATCTTTTAAGTCTTCAGTTAATTCGGGGTAAAATTTTGCTTGCTTATTCCAGATACTTTGAAATTCATTCAAATAATCTTGGCGGTAAAAAACTTGATTTTTAAGGCTGGTATGAGGATTTTTAGAAATTTGATTGTAGAGATATTGACCAACTGTTAAATCATTAAAATGCAATTCCTTACTTCTGTCACTTATTTCACTCAAATAACCACTGGATTGGTTAATTTCATTATTGATTTCTTGAAAAACAATTGCTAAATGTTCCAATTCAACCTGTTCAGTAAGAGCTATTTTGCGAAGTCTAAATGTCTCTAACTTCTTTTCATCCCTATTTCCTTCTAGTTTTATGCCTTTTATGTCGAAAGGCTTTTCGCATATTTTCCAAGTTTGATTTTTATTCTTACCAGATAACTCTTTTTTTAAATTATCATCTAAAATATCAGAGTAAAATTCTTTTTGTTTCACCCATACTTTATCAAATTCATTTTCTAAATCTGAGCGGTAGTAATTTGGTAAGACTTTTTTACCTTCTTTCAAAAGTTGATAAGAAAATTCTCCGGGTGTTAAGTTATCTTCGTAGAGTTTTTTGGTTACTCCCATAGAATCAATAAGCTCTCCTTCTTCACTGTTGTTAGCTTTTCGGCTGCTTTTGTAGCCACGTTTTTTATTAATGGACAAAAGAATACGTGCTAACTCTTCTTTTTCAACCTTCTCGGTAACTGCCTTATTTCTTAAATGGAGTAGATCGTGCGTAGAATTATTTCCAGTTTCTGTGAGTTTTGTTTTATCATCAATAAAACCTATGCCTTTTAATTCGTCAATTAGTGCTTTTCTTCTTAACTGATACCGAAATTTATTTCTTCTCGCTCCTCGTTTAAGTGTTCTATCAGCATTAATTGTAATGCTATTTCCTTTTTTAAAATCGTTTTCTTCATCTGTTGAAAGAGGAACAACTCTCACACCAGTTTTAATAATTAATGATTCTTCTTTTTCGTTTTCAGCTTCATTAACATAAGCCCAGCCAATCGAGGTAGTTCCCAAATCCAATCCTAAAATTCTTTTCATAATTTGTTGGTCGTTTAATAAAATTTATATCTTTACTTCACAATTTTGAAGCAATTCACAATAAGGATTATTCCGTTGTGAAAACATTTAAAGCGGCCTTTACGGGTCGCTTTTTTTTATTTTAACTCTCCTAAACTAAGGAATTCTTTAAAAATTAACAAGCCCTTCAGTTTAGTATAAGAATTTTAATTTTTAATGCACTGAAAGTCAATTCACTAAAAATTAAATTGATTCATTGCTATAACTTTTTTATAATCAAATTTTAAATTTTCAATCAATAGTGTTAATTTTAAATTTATCCTAACCCATCACTTATGTCCATTGAAATTACCGAATCCCTGCTCAATCGATTTGATTATACTTATGAAAAGACAAACAATCAACTTGAGATCAAGTTAGGACTTGGCCTAAGAGTGACTGCAGACTTTTCCAACAGCGAAAAAGTCGTGATTAAAGAATCACTCACCACCTGGAATTTTTTAACTGGCACCCTGGATATGAGCCTTCACAGGGGAATTATATTCAATTTTATAGCGACCTTTGTTTTGACAGGTTTATTCTTCATGGGATTTAATCAGGATGATTATATAACATCCTCGATAATACTTTTAGTGTTTATTTTCTTTGTCTTACTCTGGTCTGGTTTTTACTTCACCAAAGCCGAGCAGATGAAGCAGACCTTAAGGCGGTGGAATGAAAACTAAAACATCAGAAGTCTTTTAATAGGACACTTAGGCCTTATCAAAATAGATCAGGTCTTCATATTTCAAAGAGTCGTGATTCCAATAGTCTTGAGCCTTTGTTCTAAGTACTATTCACTATTAACCATTCACTGAATATCAATTGTCGGGTACTGAAAACCGTCAATCGACAAAACTATCTCTATTTAAGAAAGTCTTAATTATACTTTAGTACTTCACGGCATCGGTGGGTGTTAAGAATCCTTAGTTTTACACCGTGAACAGATTGAAAAACATAGCCTCTATTTATACGGTTTTAGGCTTTGGCCTTTTGCTATTGTTTTCACCCTGCAAGGTCAGGAATTTTATTCAGGCTGAACTTGGCGTTGAACAGACCCAGGTGTCTAGTAAAAGCCAATCCTATGTTCCGTATTTCAATTGTCAAACTCAAGACATTGCTCAAGCTAAAGCTTTAACGAGCAAGCTAGACTTTGACCAAAAGCCCTCTGCTGCAACTCTTACTTTCACTGACGATATTGAAAGATCAAGCTTTCAATCGCCTGATCAAAATGCTTACCGGAGTCCACCTTTGGCCTCATCCGTTCCCTTCTATATTCTGTACAGCCAACTTAAGGTGTATCTGTAGGTCTTTGTTCCAAGGCTTATTTCTGTACAATTTCAAATCGTAAAACAGAAGTCTCTGAGTTTGTGAGTCAAATACGAGGTTGAAAGCAATTAGCAATTAATAATTCATAATTCTATTCTTTTCTCTCGACTCTTTGACCTAGAACTATTCGTTGGCGAACTATAGTGAAATACTAACTCTTGCCCAGGTCCAAATGGATGCTTTTAAAAGAAACAGTAGTCTATGAGCTAGTGAGTCAAAAAGGAGGTTGAATCTAATTTATAATTAAAAATTAAGAATTCATAATTGTATTCTTTCCTCTCGAGTCTTTGACCCACGACTCATGGCTATCCAGTGACTCGATGATACGAAAATTTTAATACTAAAACAGAAATGAATGCCACGCCTTGGCTCACCTTCTAAAAGCATCACCCTACTGGGCGGACTCTTATTCTTAAGTATAAATTCTAACTTAAATTACAAACAATGAAACATTCAATCACATACATCACCGCTTTTCTTGTTCTCATTTTGGGAACAGCTCAACTCAAAGCACAAACTTCAATTTCAGGTCAAAACGACTATGTTGTGCTGTCCAAGAACATCAAACAACTGAAACCCATCCTGATGACAGCCACTGCATTGGCTAAAGAAGATGGTGAGGCCTACGGCGAATTTAAGGTGTTGTTTTGTGGAAAAACCGTCACTGATATTAAAGCTAATCCCAAGCTTCAAGCCCTTTTAAAACAAGCAGCTCTTCAAAACATTGAAGTTTATGTCTGTGGCCTGTCATTACGAGCATTTGGAGTGAGTCCAGAGGAGTTGCCACAACCTCTGGAGGTGGTAGACAATGCCATTTTACATGGATTTCAACTCAAGAAGCAAGGATTTATAAGTCTCACCATTTAAACCAAACCTTATGACATCGATATCACTTAAAAACGACTCAGGATTACTTACGCTCGCCATCCGACTGGTGGTGGGCTGGACCTACTTTTCTGCCCTCTGGAGGCGCACGATTTTAGCCGATAAACTCGACCCGGAACAGGCGGGCTATATTGGAGAGAAATTTAACCACTTTTTACCTAATGCGTTGGGCATAAAACCAATCATTCAATATTTGGTCGAAAATCCAGATATTCTGTATATCAATATGCTCATCTTCACCATCATAGAAGGTATTGTAGGCCTGTTCATCATGTTTGGGCTATTCACTCGTCTCATGAGCATTGGTGTTTTTGGTCTGGCCATGGGCATACTTTTGGGTTCGGGCTGGATTGGTACCACCTGTTTGGACGAATGGCAGATTGGTGTGCTGGGCATTGCCACCGGTTTTGTTTTATTTCTAACGGGAAGCGGTAAATATTCTCTGGACAATTACCTTATGAAAAACAAGTATAGTCTGACTACAACTAAAGCCTTTGCCTGGTTAGGTTCTGGCATACTGCCGATTCGTGAGCGTTTGTTTCCAAGGGTTGTGCTGATAGGATCGCTGCTGATTTTTGGTATGACGCTAATGACCAATCAGGTCTTTCACGGAGGCCTTTGGGGTACTTTGCATAATAAATCCGTAAAGCCCAAGCTGGAAATCACCGAAACGAAATTGACCGACGAAACCGTAAGTTTTGATATCTTTAGGACCGAGGGCGTCGATGTCTACGGCGCCTGGATCATAGGTCTTGAGGTCCTGGATGCGCAAGGGCAAAGTATCATGAGTTACACCCCAGCCGATTTATCCACTATGAAGGAAGAAAGTATTTCCAATTACTACGTGGCTAAAGTCAAGCCTGGTCAGCACAGTCTGTTGGTTCCGCTGGGTGCCAAAGCCAGATTGTCGCTTAAAGATCCAGTCCTGAAGGAATTACCAGCAGGCACTTACACTATAAAACTGACTGACATCAGCGGGGCTTCCTGGGTTCAAGAGGTCACTAAAGGCTAGGCGCAAGTTGCTTTAGATTATATTGGCTCAACGCTGTGATGACATAGTGTTGGGCTTTTTTTTGTGAGTTAGAGACCATCATCCTAAAACCATCATAGTGCAGATGCAGCAGTTTCCTAATATTAAAAACCCGAGTTTGCTTCAGGTCTTAGAAGACCAGATCTCCAGTTTTAAAGCCCAGCTGAGGGGGTCAGGAGGAATTTTAATCATTTAAAATTTAATGAGTACAATTGGTTGACTCCTTAAAGTTTAAAAGGAGCATTTTTTTCTTGAAAACAAAGTTGTATTTTAATGCAAACCGTTTGTAAAATATAAACTTTTAAGCTTTAAATTTGAAATCAATTATCATCCTTAACCCATCACTTATGTCTATTGAAACCACTGAATCCCTGCTTAACCGATTTGATTATGCGTATGAAAGAACATCTGAACACATCGAGATCAAATTAGGTCTAGGCTTGCGCATTACTGTCGATTTTTCACAACCTGAGAAAGTCATCATCAAAGAGGAGCTCACCACCTGGAATTTTTTAACTGGCACCTTGGATATGAGCCTTAACCGGGGAATTATATTCAATTTTATAGCGACCTTTGTGATTTCAGGTTTGATATTCATTGGGTTTTACCAGCAGGATCACATAACTCCCTTGATTATGCTTGTCGTGTTTATTTTCATTGTCTTACTCTGGTCCAATTTTTACCTGGTCAAAGCCGAGCATATGAAGCAGACCTTAAGGCGGTGGAATGAAAACTAAAACATCAGAAGTCTAGTTATCGGTTATACTCTGGCCTTTGCCTTTATATGGCTTGGTTACTTTATCCTATCAGATTCAGATTCGCTTTTATCTCAAATCATTGGGTACTCTAATATCATTTTCTTCATTGGTTTGATTCTCTGGTCAATTTTCAGATTGTTAAAGAATTCGCATAAGTCTAATTAAAAGCTTACTATCTAAAACATTACTTATAACTATATCAAATTCAGAGTAAATATCCATCTCAATTCTAAAACAACAAAACGAATACTTTATGAAAAACACTAGATTTAATTTTTGTCAGATCATAGCGTTTATAATAGTCTTTATCATCGCTTTTACTATTTTCTCAGATTGGGAACAGTTTAAAAGAGGGCTTTTAGACTTAGCGCCATAAGTTTAAGTTATTCTTTATTCCGTTTGGATTGCGGCAATGACAAAAAGTATTAAACCTATGAATGATGTCCAAAATCCAACCGAAAACTAATTCTTAAAAGTTCTAAATATCTAATCTCACCATGAGGTTTTACTCTGAATTGTAGTCAAAAAACAATCTTTCTAAAATCATATTCAGTAATTTTTGTTTTAGGGCAATTATGTTATTAGTTACGTCTAATTTATAAAACGGCCTACTTTTTAGGGAGGTAGAAAACAAAAAAGTGGTGAGGACAGGCTGTGGAGCAAAGGACTAGTGAAACGATTTCCTTTGCGTTGAGGAAACATTTTTGTAGTTTTCAAAGACCTAAAAATCAGCCTAGACCTTTTTGAATACTTTTTGAGGCGATGACAAAAAGTATTAAACCTATGAATGATGTTGAAAACCCAACCGATAACTGGTTCTCAACAGCTCTCCTGGTCTATTTCATTATGATATTGTTTCCACGAATGGAACTTCAAACAAGGTTAAGCATTTACATTTAATCATTCAATAATCTTTAACTCTTAACTCAAAATAGAAATCACTTTTCACTTCTCGCTTTTTGGAACCACTATCCACTCCTAACCAAAACAAAATTTTCCGTAAATTCAGCAACTCAATTCTAATTTTTAAAACACATGAAAATAGTTCTTACCAGTTTAAGTCTACTTGCCGGTTTGGCGCTTCAAGCCCAAAACCTCACCGGTTATAGTTCTGATGACGCCAAAACTCAAGTGCAACTCGAAGCTGATTTCAGATCTAGCATCAATAAAAGCCGCTTCAAAACCCATCTGAAAACGCTGACCGAAAACCCACATATTGCCGGGACACCTGCCAACGAAAAAGTCAAAGACTATATCGTCAAAAGTATGGATGCAGCAGGACTCGACGTAGAGACCTATCCCTATGAGGTGTTTATGAGCAGCAGTCCGGGTGAGTCGCTGGTGGAAGTGATCACCCCAGAAGAAATTGTTCTCGATCAGCAGGAGCGGGCCCTGGAAGAAGACCCGTATTCCGATCATCCAGAGCTTAAAAAAGGCTGGAACGCCTATTCCGGCAGTGGAGAAGTCACCGCTGAGGTGGTGTACGCCAATTACGGCACCAAAGCTGATTTTGAGAAGCTGGAAGAGTTGGGAGTTTCCGTCAAAGGTAAAATCGTCATCGCGCGTTACGGTGGGAACTTCCGCGGCTACAAAGCCAAATTTGCCGAAGCTCATGGCGCTGCCGGTCTGATCATCTATACCGATCCCAAAGACTCTGGCTTTACCAGAGGCCTTGTCTTTCCGGAAGGCGTTTATTACAACGACAGCGGGATACAGCGGGGATCCTTACTCACCGCCGACTGGACCGGAGATCCGTTAACGCCTTACGAGCCAGCCCTACCACAAGACGATAAAAACTCACCAGACCGACTCGACCCATCAGAAGTCGGGTTGCATACCATCCCTGTCACGCCGATTTCCTATGGCGCGGCAGATCATATTTTTAAACAAATGCGAGGCGAGGTCGTGCCTAGAAAATGGCAAGGCGGTTTACCATATACCTATCGCCTTCAAGGGGGCTCCGATCTCAAAGTTCACCTTAAGGTCGATCAGCCCAAACAACTGACTAAAGTCTTTAATATCGTAGGGACCTTGAAAGGTAAAACTTATCCCGAAGAGTGGATCATTCTGGGTTGCCATTATGATGCCTGGGCTTTTGGGGCCACCGACCCGAACTCGGGAACGGCCATGTTACTTAGTTTATCCGAAACGCTTGGCAAACTCGCTAAAGACGGCAATCGCCCCGACCGTTCTATCCTTATCGCTCACTGGGATGCCGAGGAGCATGGGGTGATCGGGTCCAGCGAATGGGTGGAGCAGTTTAAAGACGAACTCCAGGCCAAAGCCGTGGCCTATATCAACCTCGATGCGGCGGTCTCTGGTAAAAACTTCAGGGCTTCCTCAGCCCCTAGTTTGAAGACCATTTTGGCTGAAGCGACCAGGCAAGTCGACTATCCCTATACCGAGGAAACGGTTTATGAACACTGGTCGCGAGGAAACGAACAGCCTAGCATCGGCAATTTGGGAGGCGGCTCAGATCATATAGCCTTCTACATGCACGCCGGCGTGCCATCTTTGAGTGGAGGAGCCAGCGGCCCCACTTTATACCACACCAATTACGACGACTTTTACTTTTACGAAAACTTCGTCGATCCCGAATTTCAAATGGGACCTATGGTAGAAGCGGTGATGGGCACCTTGAGCTTGCGCCTGGCCAATGCTCAATTCATCCCTTACGATGTGGTGAAGTATGCCACCGACCTGGAGATGCACTTTCAAAATGCCGAAAAGCAGGTCAAAGGGTTTTATGCTGATTTTGCTGGGTTCAAAGCTTCATCTTCAGCGATATCCAGCTTAAACGAGTCAGCTAACTTAGTGGCGAAGGCCCTTAAGGAACAACTTGAAAGCGGCAAGATGAGCAAAAAGCAAGCGAAACGACTGAATGCTCAGCTGCTAGCGCTCGAAAAAAGCTTTTTGAATCCCGAAGGTATGCCTTACGGCGACTGGTATAAATCGCTGTACGCCTCTTCCGATCCGTTTAGCGGCTACGCGTCCTGGATTTTACCGGGATTACAGTATCAGATTGCAATGAAAGATAAAGATAGCTTAAAAGCCTGGGATATGACCTATGCCGAAGCCATCCTCGACCTTAATGGAAAGATGATTGAGATTTTGGAGGGGTTGTAGAAAAATAGTTTCTGAGTTTGTTAGTTGTGAGTCGTTTCCAGTTTTTAGTTTATTGTCTCTCGTGAAATCTTGTAAATGAATAATCGCATGGCTTTATAATGAAGTAGAGGTAGAACGTAATGTCAGTTCGAGTGATCCCGATGAATATCGGGATTGTATCGAGAACTTGACCAAACTGGAAGTTAACTTGAATTATAAAAAGTGACGCTATGAACTGAAACGACTTCTCGATACAATTCATCGGCTTTAAGAAAAAAAAACAAAACACTCGAAGTGACATTCCGAAAGCACTTGTCAGTTCGAGTGATCCCGATGAATATCGGGATTGTATCGAGAACTTGACTCAACTGAAAGTCAAATTGAATTATAAAGAGTGATGCTATGAACTGAAACGACTTTTCGATACATTTTATCGGTTTTAAGAAAAACCAACAAAACACTCGAAGTGACATTCCGAAAGCACTTGTCAGTTCGAGTGATCCCGATGAATATCGGGATTGTATCGAGAACTTGACTCAACTGAAAGTCAAATTGAATTATAAAGAGTGATGCTATGAACTGAAACGACTTCTCGATACAATTCCTTTGCTTTTAGGAAGCAAATGAATCACTCGAAGTGACAAAAGCTATTTATTAAAATTTCTTTTTAGCAAGATTGGGTAAGGCTTCATAATAACCATCAATTAATGCCTGTTTTTTGGCTTTTGACCATTTTTTGATTTGTTTTTCCATCGCTATAGCTCTTTCGACTTCGGTGAACTCTGCATAAAATTTTAACTCGACAGGCCTTCTGTCAAACGTATAACTACCAAAATATTTTCCGCTTTGATGCTCATTCAAACGTTTATCTAAATTAGATGTAATTCCTGTGTAAAAAGTGTTATCTGAACAAAGTAGGATATAAACGCAATACATGATATTAGATAATTAATTCTAAAATTAAGAAAAAGTATTTCAAACTTATACATCTATATATGTTCGAACACTGTCAATTCGAGTGATCCCGATGAATATCGGGATTGTATCGAGAACTTAACCAAGCTGGAAGTTAACTTGCATTATAAAAAGTGATACTATGAACTGAAACGACTTCTCGATACAATTCCTTTGCTTTTTAGGAAGCAAATGAATCACTCGAAGTGACATTCCGAAAGCACTTGTCAGTTCGAGTGATTCGACCTTAGGCGAATTATACCTGTTTTTCGTTCCTCTGGCAAGCAGGTCGAGAACTAGACTCAACGTAGACAATTTTAAATTAGAATTTAACTTAGACTGTCTGACTTCTCGATACAATTCCTTTGCTTTTAGGAAGCAAAGGAATCACTCGAAGTGACAGGCTTCTCTACACGATTTTAATTCATTCTTTTCCATAAAATCACCCGCCTGAATGACTTAATCGTGCAGGCCTGAAATGATAACAGATAACCATCGACCGTCAACGATTTACAATAAACTAACTCAACTTTTTCGTCTTAATTGTTTTTATGAGGAAGTATACTAAATACCCCACCGGACCAAACATAAAACAAAGTAGAAGGCAGGGGATGATCAGGAAGTGGTTGATCTGATGCTTCCGTGACAGATTTAAGATCCAGTTCCCCACCAATAAATCGAATACCAAATAATGAACCCAGCCAGTAACCACCGCTTCGTCTGAAGTAAACATGGCTTTAATGCCCTCCAGCTGACTAAAGGACTCCATATCAAACTCACCTAGGCCTTGAACCACATAAACAGCATATACGATAGCCATTACGGCAGCAAAAGTATAAATCACAGGATTTCGCCAGGATTTGCCAGGAAAGAAAATTAAAATTAACCAGGCCGGTAAAACGATAGTATTGACAATTTGAAAAACGATAGAAGGAGTCATAGTGCATTTATGAGTTAAAAATGAATACTCTGTTTAATGATTTTGAATCTGTTATAAGATTTGTAAACCAATTTTTGATTATCTTTTATGCTGGAATTAGTAAGTCAACATTAACGAGATAAGAGCTCTAATAATTTGATTTATAAGTAATTTAAATCAAAAATATAACAACTATAATAAAACTCTATGCTTACATTATAAACTTCAATTTACAAAATGAGTTTTAAAAAGGGGTTGAGACTAAATTTGTTTACAAATAAATTCAATAACATAAACCTATGAAAAAATTATTAATCGTAGCTTTTAGCTTATTTGCAATGGCAAGCTTTGCTCAGCAAAGCGCAGAAGCTGAATACAAAACATGCCCGGTTACCGGCATCAGAATTAAGGTGAAAGATGGAGAAAATCCACACGCTAAGATTCAGGCGAAAGCCGAAGAGACTAAAACTGATGCATCTACAGCAGTAAGAAGAACTGGCGGTCGGGATTGGTGGCCAAATAACTTAGACCTTAGCGTCTTGAGACAGCACTCATCCAAATCGAATCCGATGGATGACGATTTTGATTACAGAGCTGCGTTTGCCGCGCTGGATTACGAGCAATTAAAAGCTGACTTGGTAGCCGTCATGAAAGATTCTAAAGACTGGTGGCCTGCAGATTACGGTCATTATGGTCCATTTTTTATCCGTATGTCCTGGCATAGTGCAGGAACTTACCGTACCGCCGATGGACGCGGAGGTTCTCGTGACGGTCAGCAGCGTTTTGCACCGATCAATTCCTGGCCAGATAATGCCAATTTGGATAAGGCCAGACGTTTACTATGGCCTATCAAACAAAAATACGGTCGAAGTCTATCCTGGGCAGATTTAATGATTTTGGCAGGAACCGTAGCTTATGAAGATATGGGACTTGATATTGTTGGTTTTAGCGGCGGACGTGAAGATACCTGGGAACCAGCAAGCAATGTGTATTGGGGAGCAGAAGATGAGTTTCTTGCTAATGATAAGCGCTATGACGAAGACGGAGACATAGAACAGCCTTTAGCTGCTGTACAAATGGGACTGATTTATGTGAATCCAGAAGGACCCGATGGCAACCCAGATCCAGCCTTGGCTGCAGAGGGAATTCGTCAAACCTTTGGTAGAATGGGGATGAATGATAAAGAAACTGTTGCTTTGATTGCAGGAGGACATACCGTAGGTAAAACCCATGGAGCCGGAGATGCTTCTAACGTAGGCCCAGAGCCCGAAGCTGCATCCATTCAGGAACAAGGCTTAGGCTGGATGAGTTCCTATAAATCTGGGAAGGCAGAAGATGCGATTACCTCTGGCCTGGAAGTGATTTGGACTAAAACGCCAGCCCAATGGAGTCAGGGTTATTTTAAATCCTTATTTGAAAATGAATGGGAATTGACCAAAAGTCCTGCGGGTGCTTACCAATGGGTCGCTAAGGATGCTGGAGAGATTTACCCGGATGCTCATATTGAAGGCAAAAAGCACAGACCTACGATGTTAACTACGGATTTAACGATGATCAAAGATCCAGAATACAGAAAGATCTCTAAATTCTTTTACGAAAATCCAGAAGAGTTTAATAAAGCCTTTGCAGAAGCCTGGTTCAAGTTAACGCATAGAGACATGGGACCAAAATCAACTTACATTGGCCCAGAAGCTCCACAGAAAGATTACATATGGCAAGATCCAGTACCTGAGGCAGATTACGAAATGATAACAGATACTGATATCAAAGCTTTAAAAGTGGATATTTTAAACTCCGGTTTATCTACTTCAGAATTAGTAATTACTGCCTGGAATTCGGCTTCAACCTACAGAGATTCCGATCGAAGAGGGGGTGCTAATGGATCGAGAATCCGTTTGGAACCTATGAGAAGCTGGGAAGCCAATAATCCAGAACAATTGGATAAAGTGCTTTCTAAATATGAGTCAATTCAGAAAAAATTCAATAAGAACAATACTGGAAAGAAAGTGTCCATCGCAGACTTGATCGTCCTTGGTGGTAATGCCGCTATTGAAAAGGCAGCCGAACAAGCTGGCCACCAGGTTTCAGTGCCATTTACACCGGGAAGAACAGATGCTTTGCAGGAACAAACAGATGTGGAGTCTATGCAATTGCTTAAGCCTATGGCCGATGGGTTTATCAATTACCAGGAAAAGCAATACACCTTAACTACAGAAGAACTATTGGTAGATAAAGCGCAGTTACTAACGTTAACTGCCCCAGAAATGACCGTTTTGGTTGGTGGTATGAGAGCTTTAGGTGCAAATCATGACAATACCAAACATGGAGTGCTTACCGCTCGTGAAGGCCATCTTACCAACGACTTTTTTGTCAATCTGTTGGACATGCAAAACAAATGGGAACCTAGAGATGCTTCAGAACAAGTGTTTGTAGGAAAAGACAGAGCAACTGGTGAAGTAAAATGGACTGCTACACGTGCCGATTTGATTTTTGGTTCCAATTCAGAGTTAAGAGCGCTAGCCGAAGTTTATGCTACCGATGATGCAAAAGATAAATTCGTAAATGATTTTGTGGCCGCTTGGTCCAAAGTGATGGAATTAGATCGATTTGATGTTAGAATGTAATTTTCAAAACATTGATTTTTGATGAGGAGGCTCTGTAATGTTTTTACAGAGCCTCTTTTTTTGCTTAATTAAGCTTTAAGTTTTCATGACTTAGAATTAACATACATTAAATGCAAAACCTGTTGATTTAGGAAAAATAACTTCTATCATGAAAAAAAATATAATCGCCTTACACATCATCGTATTGGCCTTGGGTATTCCTACGTTTATAGCCGGTCCACCTAGGCTTTTTGGGGTGCAATTTTCAGTTAGATTTTAATTAGCTTTATAAAAAAGAAATATGAAAAAAGCTTCTAAATTAATATTGATTATGAGCTGTATGCTGTGGATGTCGACACAGCTCTTTGCTCAATCTTCTACAGCCTATTCAATTGATTCGATCGAAGAAATAATCAAGGCGCAAGAACGCAGTATTCCCGATTTAAAAAAGGACAACAACGCTAAGATTACATGGGCTAAGGAACAAGGCGTCGCCACCGATTTAGTGTTTATCTATTTACATGGCTTTGGAGCTAGTAGGATGGAAGCAGAGCCTGTCATTTCTAAACTCGCCGAAGAATTTGGGGCTAATGTATTTTATGCCAGACTCAAAGGTCACGGTAGGAAAGGGGTAAAGGGCTTTGAGGAGCTAACCAAAGAAAACTATCTGGATTCTGCTGAAGAAGCCTTAAAAGCGGGTAGGCTTTTAGGAAAAAAAATAGTGCTCATCAGCACCTCAACAGGTGGAACTCTAAGTCTTTATCTGGCCTCAAAGCACGATGATATAGCTGGTTTACTACTGTATTCTCCATTTGTGGGACTTAGAAACCCTATGATGGCTCAAATCACTACCCCTAAGGGCAGGGAGATGTTCAAGTCTATGATTGGTGGTGAAGTTCAAAACATAGACCGACCTGAGCCAGAGTCTAAGTATTGGTCCACACAATACCATATCAATGCCTACGTGGCTTTAATCGGCATGCTTCAGGATACCATGACTCCAGAAACTTTTAAAGCAGTGAAGTGTCCTGTCTTCATGGCTTATTATTACAAAAACGAAGAAGAACAAGATAAGGTAGTTTCAGTTCCTGCGATGATGGATATGTACGATCAATTAGGAACACCTTCAGATCAAAAACAGAAACAAGCTTTTCCTGAAACCGGAAATCACGTGATTGCCAGTGAATTGAGATCCAAAGATTGGACATCTGTTCTGGAAGCTAGTCAGAAATTTATTCAGCAAAACATTCTAAAGCCATGAAATACGCTATCTTACTCTTATTTACCATACAAGTTCTAAATGCACAAACACTAGACGAAACATTGACCTCCAAAACAAAGAAATATAAGTTCGATTTGCAAGGCCACCGAGGTGCCAGGGGTCTGGCTCCAGAAAACACCCTAAAAGCATTCCAAAAAGCCCTTGAGCTTGGAGTAAATACGCTTGAGCTTGATCTTGCCGTAACCAAAGACCAGCAACTAATCGTTTCTCATGAGCCCTGGATGAATGCGGATATTTGCCTGACTCCTGGAGGTGAAGACATTAAAAAAGCAGAAGAGAAGTCATACAACATATATACGATGACTTATGAAGAAGTGAGAGCCTATGATTGCGGAAGCAAATACAATCCTGCTTTTCCAGAGCAAGACTTAGAGCCCTCTTACAAACCTTTGCTTAAAGATGTTCTGCACATGGCGGATAGTTTGAATAAAAATCACGGAAAGAAAATCAAATACAACATTGAACTCAAAAGCCTTCCAGAAGGAGATGACCTGTACCACCCTATACCAGCGAAGTTTGTCAAATTGGTGATGGATGTACTGCAAAAAGAAACCGATCTGGACCGTGTGAACCTACAAAGTTTCGACTTTAGGATTTTAAAGGAATTACACAGCTCTTATCCGGATGTGAAACTTGCTGCCCTGGTTTATAATTCAGATTTTGATACGGCAATGGCTGAATTGGGTTTTGTGCCTGAGATTTATAGTCCGTATTATCCTATAGTTGACCAAGGTTTAGTTAGTGAGGCTCAGGCTAAAGGTATGAAAGTGATTCCATGGACTATTAATACAGTGGATCAAATGAAAATGCTATTAAAACTTGGAGTAGATGGGCTTATTACAGACTATCCTGATCGGGCTTTAAAGCTGAGAAAAACAGTAAACTAAGTTATTGCAGGATGAGTTTTAAAACCAATTTTAAATTGACTTCGTATTGATCATTCCTACAATTTGACCACTTGATAGCTGTTTGTGTCTTAAAAGGCTTTATCTTAGAATCTCATTTTGAAGATAGTTTTATGAAGAAGTTCATCTGTACAATTAGTATTTTAATGCTTTGGTCTTGTAATCAAAATGCGGGAGAACAGCCTAAAGAGGATATAAAAATAGAGACTAAGACAGAAGACATTACTATTACCAATAAGATTGAAAAATTAGCCACCGATTTTAAGTTCACAGAAGGTCCGGCTGTTGATAAGAAAGGCAATGTTTATTTTACGGATATTCCTGAAAATAAAATCTACATCTGGACGACTGCCGACAGCTTAAGTACCTATCGCGAAGACTCCAATGGCGCTAACGGGCTGTATTTTGACGAGGAGCAGAATCTGTATGCCTGCGAAGGTGGCAAAACCAGAATTACACGCACAAGTCCAGCGGGCGATTATAAAGTCATAGCGTCAGAATATAATGGAAAAGAATTTAATCGCACCAATGATCTTTGGGTCAACCCTAAAGGCGGGGTGTATTTTACAGATCCAAAATATGGAAGAGATCAGGATCAACTTCCTCAGGGCAGTATGCAGGTGTATTATTTTGATACCAATGACAACTCGGTGATACGGGTCACTGATGATTTGATTAAACCGAATGGTCTCATCGGTACACCCGATGGAAAGACACTTTACATCACCGATCCAGGCGCCAATACCACTTACCAATACAATATAGAGAACGACGGTACTCTTTCTGATAAATCGCTTTTTGTAGAATTTGGAGGGGATGGTATGACTATCGATCAGCAGGGAAATGTGTACCTCACGACTAGCGGTCAACCTCAGGTCGATGTCTTTTCACCTGAAGGTAAATTGCTAAAAAGTATCAAGGTGCCTGAGCAACCTTCTAACGTTACGTTTGGCGGAGAAAACCGCGATCAGCTTTTTATCACGGCCCGCACTTCACTTTACAGAGTGGGATTGAATAAAAAAGGAGTTCAGTAATAATGAGTCTGATAGTCTATGAGCTTTTGAGTCTATAAGTCTTGATTTTCTTAACTGGATTTTTTATGAAAGAATATCTCAAAATTAGCCCTATTTTTGCCCCGCAGGTCGCTCTATCGCTGTTCCGTCCCGATAGTTATCGGGAGTGAAGAGAGGAAAGTCCGGACACCATAGCACAACATAGCGGGTAACGCCCGTCGTCCCGTCCCTGTCCCGACAGCCATCGGGATCGGGACGGGGAAGGACCAGTGCAACAGAAAGCAAGTACAGTTCGGCTGTAGTGAAATCGGTAAACTCTATGTGGTGAAATGTTATGTAAACCAAGGTTTGAGGGTTGTGCGCCCGATCTTGGAGGGTAAACAGATAGAGGGTGTTGGTAACAGCACTCCTAGATAAATGATAGAGACTCGATCCCGATGACTATTAGGATCGAGAACAGAATCCGGCTTATAGACCTGCTTTTTTTCTTTTTTTGATTTTGTTTTATACTTTATTTTAGGCTTCACGAAAGTAGCTTAAAGCCCCGTCTCACTTAAGATTGGATGTCTTGTTAAGATGATAACTGAATTTTTTTAAAATTTATTTGAAACTCCAGGCAACGCTGAAGGTTTATTTATCGTCTATATTTATAGACACCTATTCCAATCGTGAAACTGATTAATTTACATAGAGACCTGGAGCAAACCATCAAAGCGGCTCAGCACCTTGACCAAAAGGCCCAGTACCGCTTATATAAGCAGTTTGCACCCAAAATGCTCTCGGTGTGTAGACAATACGTTTCAGACCTACATCATGCCGAAGACCTTATGTCTACAGGTTTTGTCAAAGTCTTTAAACATTTAAAACAGTATCAGTTTAAAGGTAGTTTTGAAGGTTGGGTGCGCAGAATCATGGTCACAACTGCAATAGATTACATAAGACGAGAAAAAGACTTAGAGTTTGTAACCGATAATTTCGACCAGTATGCAGATGTCGAGATGCCTAGCCTTCAGGAATGGTCTGTTGATGAACTTCAAGGCTTTATAGATGAATTGCCAGAAGGCTATAAGTTGGTCTTTACCATGTATGTGCTGGAAGATTACTCGCACAAGGCTATCGCCGAAGCACTACATATTTCTGAAGCGACCTCAAGATCACAGCTGTTTAAGGCCAAACAATTGCTCAAAACCAAATTAGAAACCCACAGATCCAGATCACATGGACAAGTTTAAAAAAGAGATACAACAGAAATTCAGTCAGCGAGAAATCCAGCCGACTGATGAAGCCTGGGGAAAAATTACAGGAGAATTAGCCAGTTCTCGTGCTAAGAAAACTAAAAGCCCATGGCTGTGGGCTGGAATCGCCGCAGGATTTATTGGGCTTCTAGTTTTGCTTGCACCAATGTATTTATTGGAGAACACTAGTTTACCCGTGGTTAATTCAAAAGAGAAAGAAACTCCAACCATTGAAGCTAAACGTGAAAGCCTTATTTCCGTTGATCAACTACAGTCCAAAGGGATCTTAAAGTCCACAGTTCGATTCTCTAGTGACAATTCAATCATTGAAGTTCCTAAGACTGTAATTAGAAGTCAACCCACATCAACTCAACTTAAAGCGAACAGTTTATTAGCAGAAGTAGAGCAGGAATTAAAAAATGAGCGGTACACTCAGAAAAACATAAATGAAGTTGATGCACTGTTGGCTCAGGCCAGAGCAAATCTGAGTTCAGCCAAAGACCTACAGCTTTTCGATCAAATCTCTGCAGAACAGCTTTTAGCTGAGATCGATCTTGAAGACACTAATTCATTTAGAGATAAAATATGGACACTCATCGAAACTAATTTTAAAGAATTAAAAACTAGCCTGGGTGCTAGATAATTTGTAAAAAAACAGAATGGTCGGCGCCAACCTTAAGACTTTTCTGACTATTTAATCAATGTTCAACTCAAAACACACCTATCATGCCTGTTAAAATTACACTTATCATTGCCTTTTTCTTTAGCTTTTGGAGCACTCAGCTGATTGCTCAGGAGAGAGACTTTTCAGCCTTTACTGAAATAGAAACCACCGAACTTAAAGCTCTGTTATCACGAATTGAAAGTGAAGAAAAAGAGCTGTTGAAGACGACCGTCAAAAACATCAATAAAAAACTGGAAAACGGTAATCTGTCACAAGCCGAAGCTCAGGAACAAAAACTGGAAGCCGCTGAAGACTCAGCCAAAAATATTGAAGAAGCACAGGAACTTGTGTATAACTGGGCCTCCTTTCAAAAGAGAAAATACGGACAATTTGACCTAGAGCAATTTGATGAGTACGAATCTTATATGTCGATTATTAATGACCTTGGGCTCAGTCCTTCTGAACTAAATTTTGAATTTGACCTTTTTAGCAGTAAAAAATCAAAGGAGAAGTCGAACAAAACCCCTTTAAAAGAAAGAGATTTACCTTATTCTAGCAGAACCTTTAGTGATTTATTCATCAGTATTTCGTTTAATAATGCATTGCTGGACGGTGGAAGTATAGATGATACTCCATTTAAATTTGGAGGAAGTCGAAGTTTCGAAATAGGCTATGAGTGGAGTACACGAGTATTTAAAGAATCTAATTTCCTTAGACTCAATTATGGGTTTTCATTCCAATTCAACGGGTTAAAGCCAGAAAATAATCAAATTTTTGTCGAAAATGGAGATCAAACTGAATTGGAAACCTTTGAATTTGATTTAGATAAATCTAAATTCAGGATGGATAATTTGATTCTTCCTGTTCACCTGCAGTTCGGAAGCTCTGAAACCACTGTTTTGGATAATGGTAATAAGCGATTTACCGATCATGACTTTAAAGTGGGGCTTGGTGGTTTTGTAGGCTTTAATTTACTCAACACTCAAAAATTGAAATTTGATGATGGTCGTCGAGATGAAAAACTAAAACAACGCGATGATTTTAATACTAATAACCTCCTGTACGGCTTAAGTGCTTACGTAGGCTGGGAAACCTTTTCCATATTTGCTCAGTATAACTTAAATCCCATATTCACCGATAATGTAAGAGATTTAAATAACTTCCAAATCGGAGTAAGACTCTTGATGGATAGAAGGCATCAATATGATTAAGAGCTTTTCAAAGATTTAAGTCTAATGTCATCTACAAATTAGATCTGTGAGGTTTTTAAAACCTCACAGGTCTTTGTTTTATGATAAAAAGCATTCTTCATTCCGTTGCGCTACGTTCCCGCCAGAGGACGGGCAGGCCCGCCTGAACGAGTCAAGTCGGGCAGGCAGAATGACAGAGTGTTGTCATTCCAACAGAGAAGCTTTTTCGCTTCGACGAGGAATCTTTGTTTTACGATAAGAGAGATTCTTCCTTCCGCTGCGCTACTTTCAGAATGACAACCCGACTTTATCCTTTCTTGGGAATTTGTTTTAAAACCTCTTTTGTGAGTTTCCAAAATTTTTGAGTACTGGAAATGCTGGCGCGTTCATCGGGAGAATGTGCTCCTCTAATAGTTGGGCCGAAGGAGATCATATCCATGTCTGGATAATGGCTTCCTAAAATACCACATTCCAAACCCGCGTGACAAGCAGCAACATGTGCTTTCTCCTGATTTTGTTCCTGATAAATACGATCGACAACTTTTAGAATCTCTGATTCTGGATTGGGTGCCCAACCTGGATAATCTCCAGATAAATCGACCTGAAAGCCTGCTAAGTCAAAAGCAGAAGACAGAGAATTGACCAAGTCCTCTTTCGATGAGGTCACTGACGATCGGGTAAGGCATAAAATTTCAATTTTACCCTCTCCAATTTCTATTTTAGCTATGTTATTTGAAGTTTCAACTAGCCCTTCGATATCCGGACTCATTCTATACACCCCATTATGTGCCGCATAAATGGATTTTAAAACCGCGTCCTGTACATCACTGCTCATGATTTTGGTAGGCAACTCGGTCTCTTCTAAGTGAAAGCTCATGTCTGGCTCCAAACTTGCAAACTCAGATTTGATTTCATGAAAAACACGGTCCAATTCATTCTCAAATTTGGCTTTATGATCCTGATTTAAGATGATCACGGCCTCACTTTCTCTAGGAATCGCATTTCTTAGTCCACCACCTTGCACCTTGGCTACCCTTGAGTTGACGGAGGTATAAGCAGTATATAATAGACGATTCATCAAGACGTTGGCGTTAGCCAGACCTTTGATGATATCCATACCAGAATGTCCGCCCTGAAGCCCTTTTAGTTTTAGCCTGTATGCCAATGAATTCTCTGGAACAGATTCTTCGATATAAAAGCGTGTGGCGGTCAGATCAACTCCACCAGCACAACCAATCCCGATCTCATCGTCTTCTTCCGTATCCAGATTGAGTAGAATCTCACCAGAGAGAATACTACCGTCTAGTTCTTTAGCTCCAGTCATCCCGGTTTCCTCATCGATGGTAAATAAAGCTTCCAAAGCTGGATGAGGTAAGTCTTTGCTTTCCAAAATCGCCATTATGGTGGCCACACCAAGCCCGTTATCGGCTCCAAGGGTGGTTCCCTCTGCTTTCACCCAATCGCCATCCACATACATCTTGATGCCTTCAGTTGAAAAATCAAATTGAGTATCGTTATTTTTTTGATGTACCATATCCAGGTGAGACTGTAAAACGGTGGTCTTACGATCTTCCATCCCAGAGGTGGCTGGCTTTTTGATGATCACATTCCCCACCTTATCCTGCAAGGTTTCCAGGCCTAAAGATTGTCCAAACTCCTTCATAAAGGCGATGACTTGTTCTTCTTTTTTGGAGGCTCTTGGCACTGCATTGAGCGCGGAGAAGTGTTTCCAAATCGCTTTAGGCTCTAAGTCTTGTATAGCTGTATTCATGTTTATTTCAGTTTTTTACAAAGGTAAGAGGCTGTAAGAAACAGCATGATAAGGAATTGATAAATTTCAAAGCCACTAATTTTAAAATTAGGTTTTTTCTCTTTTTACATCGATAGTATAACTTAGTTGACCAATTTATAATCCAGAGTGATGCTTACCAAAATTATAGCCTTATGTATTTACGTTTTAATTCTATTTTTAATTGGGTATGTCGCCTCCAAACGGATTAAAAACATCAGTGACTATTATGTTGGTGGAAAGAAAATTGGCTATTGGGCGGTCGCTTTTTCTGCCCGAGCTACGGGGGAGTCGGGTTGGATTTTAATCGGGCTTACGGGGATGGGAGCCCTGGCGGGCTTATCGGCTTATTGGGTGGTTGTAGGCGAAGTGCTGGGAGTGGCTATTTCCTGGTTGTTTATGGCCAAACCTTTTAAGCGCCTTACGGATAAGTATGATTCTGTAACGGTTCCCGATTATTTGGAAAGTCATTTTAATACGAAAACTCACTGGCTGAGGGGAATTTCGGCTACTGTGCTTTCTATTTTTGTGGTGATCTACGTAAGCTCTCAAATTGATGCTACAGGGATTGCCTTTGAGTCGATGCTAGATATGAATTATTTTCATGGAGCTATTTTAGGCTTTTTAATTGTTCTGGTTTATATTTTTATAGGTGGATTTGTGGCTGTGGTCTGGTCTGATTTGTTTCAGGGGTTTTTGATGTTTTTAGGCCTGGTCTTACTGCCTATCGTTTCCTGGATAGCCATAGACACTGATGCTGGAATGGTTCAGGAACTGCACGACATTGATCCTGCCTTAACAAGTCTCTGGGGCGGGCAAACGGATACCTGGCTAAACATAGCGACCATTTTAGGATTTGCCGCTATTGGACTTGGTTTTTTAGGATCTCCACAGGTTTACGTGCGATTTATGTCGATCAAAAACGAAACAGAGATCACTAAAGGAAGCCGGGTAGCTATATTATTTACTTTGCTTACGGATTTTGCGGCGGTAAGTATAGGGGTTTTAGCCAGAGTTTTTTTTACTGAATCGGGTCAGGATCCGGAAATGATCTTCGGGATTGGTGGTGCTGATGTGTTGGGCATGATGACAGAGAATTTTCTTCCACTAGTGCTCACTGCTATTTACGTTGCTATCATTTTATCGGCCATCATGTCTACCATCGACTCCCTACTTGTCATGGCTTCAAGCGCCATTGTGAGAGATTTTTACCAAAAGATTTTTAGGCCCGACCTTAGTAACAGTCAATTAACCAAAACTTCGCGTTGGGTGACTCTCGGTATTGCTCTACTGGCTTTAGGTCTGGCCATGGTCATAGCTATTGTAGCTCCAGAACGGCAGGTGTTTTGGGTGATTATTTTTGGATGGTCTGGTATTGCCGCTACTTTTTGTCCTGTGATCATCTTGTCCTTATTTTGGAAAGCTTATTCTGAAGCGGGAGCCATTGCATCTATGATTTCTGGTTTCTTGAGTGTTGCTGTGGTCAAGTTTGTGCTCCAGGAGTCTAAAACGCTAGGGGTTTACTTTGAAAAGATAGACGTACTGCTACCTTCATTTTTGATAGCACTAGGTTTTGGCTGGTTGTTTACCAAGCTTTTCCCCAGACGTGTGTCTTAGAGATTCTATGAATACTGCGCGATAAAGAAACTGGACCGCTTCGCTTTTAGAACAAATAATTTTGAAGGGATACTGGCTTTGATAACACTAATAAGAGCATATTTAAGAGGGGCAACTCCCTGATATTAGTAATAATAAAAGTTGAAAATAAATCAAAGGGGCAGCGTCCTAACTTTTAAATCTTGTTTTATACCCCAGAGAGGCAGAGTTCGCTTTACTGGCAAAGTGGAACAATAAGGGCTCCAATTCAACAGGTTTTTTTATCAAAATCAATTCTGAAAGACTTCAGATTAACGCAAAGCTTAAATTTTAGTTCAATTAACAAAGTGAACTTACAACTTCAGATCCCAACTTTAGGTGGACTCGATAGTGTTAAGCTAGTGATATCGAAGTACAGCCAAGTTTGCTCTACCTAAAATCAACCTTAATTTGACTTTTTTACCATGGTACTGCTGGCCTGAGCCGTCGGCATGACCACCAAATCGGCTATATTGACGTGATAAGGTCTTGTTATTGTGAAATGGATGATGTCGGCGATGTCTTCGGGCTGAAGCGCTTGAAAGCCCTTATAGACCTGATCTGCTCGCTCATCGTCTCCTTTGAATCTGACTTTGCTGAACTCAGTTTCCACAAGGCCTGGATTGATGGCGCCTACACGTATCCCGTGTTGATTGAGATCCATACGCATCCCCTGGTTGATCGCATCTACAGCATGCTTGCTGGCACAATACACATTGCCTTTGGGATAGACTTCTTTGCCTGCCGTGGATCCAATATTGATAATATGACCCTCATGATTTTTTATCATTTGCTGAATAATAGGCTGGGAGACATAAAGTAATCCTTTAACGTTGATGTCTAGCATGGCGTCCCAATCCTGTGAAGAACCATCCTGAAGAAAATCCAGTCCGTGCGCATTTCCTGCATTATTAATAAGAATCTGTATGTTTTTAAATTTAGACGGGAGAGAGTCTAAAGCCTCGTTAACAGCATTTTGATCTCTCACATCGAAGTTGAGTGTAGTGACTTCTGTATGTGCAGACAATTCAGTTTTTAGAGTATCCAGACGCTCCTGTCGGCGACCACAAAGAATGAGTTTAAATTTTTCCTGAGCTAGTTTATGGGCAGTAGCTAAACCGATTCCGCTGGTAGCCCCTGTAATCAGTGCAATTTGAGACATAAAATATATTTTGCTTAAAAGTAATTAAAAGCGATGAAATTTTAGTCAAACTTTAATTTTGAATCGTTTAAGAAATTACATTTGTTTAAAATATAATTGATGTTTTTCGACATAAGTTTAGTTGTTTTAGGTTTCGTACTCTTGATCTCTGGAGCCGATGCTCTGGTGAAAGGCGCTTCGGCTCTGGCCAAAAAGCTCAACATGTCCGATCTGGCTATCGGTCTGACGATCGTTGCGTTTGGGACGTCAGCTCCAGAGTTAGTCGTGAGTTCTGTAGCCTCTTTAAACGAGCAATCTGATTTGATCTTAGGCAATGTGATAGGGAGTAATAATTTTAATTTATTTGTGATTTTAGGGGTGGTAGCTCTCATTAAGCCTATCTCCGTTCAAAAAGGTATGGTATGGATTGAGATCCCAGTATCTCTGGCTGTGGTCGTTGTACTTTACGTCTTATCCAATTCATTTTTCGACAATGAAATAGGGATTGTAACTAGACTAGACGCCATCATTTTGCTTGTTTTATTTGTGGGGTTTATGTTCTACGTCTATAAAGGATTATCCACAGAAGCTGCAGGTATTGAAATCCAGTCTTCAAACCCTTTGTCCAATTTAATGATGACGCTGTTTGTAGTGCTGGGTTTAGGAGGACTTATTTTAGGCGGCCACTTGGTCGTCACCAGTGCAACCGATATTGCCTTAAGCTTTGGCGTAAGTGATAAAGTGATTGGTCTAACCATTGTGGCTGCTGGGACTTCACTTCCGGAACTCGTCACTTCAGTGGTCGCAGCGACTAAAAACAACGCCGATATTGCCTTAGGGAATGTGATAGGCTCCAACATTTTTAATATTTTACTTATTGTTCCAGTGAGCGCATTGATTCATCCTATTATTTATAATACCTCGTTTAATCTGGATATGTACATTCTGCTGGGTGGAAGTTTGTTTTTATTTATTGCCATGTTTAGTGGTCAAGCTAAACGACTGGATCGGTGGGAGGCATTGATTTTGTTGCTTGGTTTTATCATCTATACGGGCTATATGGTTTCTAAATGATGAACTTGTCGTGGTTTAACTTTTGAAGAAATCACATGCTTTGCTTAACTTGTTTGCCAAAATGAAGTTTATGAAATTGACATTAATAGTATTGCTGTCCTTGACTATTCTAAGCTGTCAAAATTCACCTGAAAATAAGGGAGGAACCAAATCTCCTTACCAGTCTCAAAATTTCTCTGACTTTGGAATAGAAGAAGCAGAACAATTGACAGAACTTCCTTTACAGTGTATCTCACAGGAGTTCCCCAATAAACTGGGTCAGGTGCTAGGCTCTGAAGAAGATCTGGCTAGGCCCAAAGAGCTACGTCCTGCTTTCTTTGGTTGCTTCGACTGGCACTCCGCCGTCCATAGTCAGTGGTCGCTTGTCAAATTACTTAAGGAATTTCCAGAATTGAAACAAGCCGATAGCATAAGAAGTGCTTTGTCTCAACGCTTGACCTCAGAAAACATAAAAATTGAAATTGACTTTTTTAAAACCGAACATAATCAAAACTTTGAACGGACTTATGGCTGGGCTTGGCTGTTCACTTTGGCTAAAGAGTTAAAGACCTGGGAAGACCCTCAGGCCAAAGAATGGCTCTCCAACCTGATGCCATTAGTAGAAGTGCTTGAAGAAAAAATGAAAGAATTTTTACCCAAATTAGTTTATCCCATCCGGGTAGGAGAGCATCCTAATACGGCTTTTGCTTTATCGATGACTTTAGATTTTGCTGAAGTCTTCGAAAAGGAAGATCTCAAATCTTTGATTATTAAGCGTTCTAAAGATTTTTATCTGCAAGATCAAAACTGCCCTCTAGATTGGGAACCCAGCGGTTATGATTTTTTATCACCTTGTCTGGAAGAAGCATCACTTATGGCAAAAGTTTTACCAGAAGAGGAGTTTCAAGCTTGGGTCAAAGAATTTATGCCAGGCTTATTTTCAAAATATTTTAGTTTAGAGGTCGCAGAAGTAAGCGACAGGTCTGATGGTAAGTTGGTGCATCTCGACGGACTTAATTTTAGCAGGGCTTGGAATTTATATGAGCTAGCAGAACGCTACGAGGCCTTTTATCATTTAAAAACCATAGGCGATCAGCATTTTGTGAAGGCATATCCGAATTTGTTTGGAGATTCCTATGAAGGAGCACATTGGTTAGGGAGCTTTGCGCTTTATGCTTTAGAACAGCGTCCTAATGATTAAAAAAATAGCTTCTTATTTTGGTCCAGGAACTTTCGTAGCGGCTGCTTTTATAGGTCCTGGAACCATAACCGTCTGTTCTATTGCAGGCGTGAAGTTTGGGACCGATCTTCTTTGGGCTTTGGTGGTATCTATCCTGGCAACCATTGTTTTACAGAACATGTCGGCTAGAGTAGGACTGGTGACCAAAATGGATTTGGGTACAGCAGTGAGAACTATTATCAAACAGCCGATTTTAAAAGTTGTCCTCAGCTCTCTGGTTGTCCTCGCTATTGTGTTTGGGAATGCCGCTTATGAAGCAGGAAACCTCAGTGGAGCAGTAATGGGCTTTTCGGTGATTTATTCCGATACACAGCTTAATTTTGGAAGTTTTAGTCTTGAATATTTGCCTTTGGTAATTGGAGCCTGTTGTTTTTTTATTCTGAATTTAAACAGCTATAAGAAAATTGAAAACGTTCTGATTGTTCTCGTCGTTTTGATGAGTTTATCGTTTTTAACAACTGCTTTTATCACTTCGCCAGATTACGCCTCTCTCTTTGAGGGGCTGTTCTATTTTAAATTGCCTTCAGCATCATTAACCACTGTATTGGCTATCGTTGGGACCACAGTTGTTCCTTATAATTTATTTCTACACTCTTCAATTGTTCAGGAAAAGTGGAAAAATTTAAATAGTTTGAAGGCGGCTAAGCTCGATTCTGCTATCGCCATTGGCCTTGGCGGTGTTGTATCTATCGCCGTGGTGATTGCTGCTTCTCGTTTGCCTAAAAATGAATTAAGCTCCATTCTGGATATGGCTGAAACTTTAGAACCTCTCTACGGATCATACGCAAAATACCTGCTGGGGTTTGGGTTTTTTGCAGCTGGTATCACCTCAACCCTTACTGCAGCCCTTGCTGCAGCTTATGTGCTAAAGGGCTGCCTAGGCTGGAAGATTAACAATTCCCATCCCAAATTCAAGTGGACCTGGCGAAGCATTCTTTTGCTAGGAGTTGTCTTTTCTTCTCTGGGCATTAACCCTATCCAACTTATTCAAATTGCCCAAGTGAGCAATGCTGTTTTACTTCCTTTTGTTGCTGCACTATTATTAGTTATCGTTTCCAACCAAAAGCTAATGGGTAATTATAAAAACACCTGGCTACAAAGTATCTATGGTGTTTTGATTGTGATGTTTTGTTTGTTTTTGAGTGTGAAGAGTTTGATAGTTATATTTGATTAATAAGCAGATCGATATTTTATTTAATCATTTTAAAATTTATTAAGTCTTGAAAGATGAACTCATTATCAACTGGAGTGGAGGAAAAGACTCTGCTTTAATGCTTTATAAAATTCTTCAGTCAAAAAAATTCAAACACCTTAAGTTATTAACTAATACAAGTGAGACTCATCAACGCATCACTATGCACGGTGTAAACATAAAAATGTTAGAAGCTCAAGCTAGAAGCCTTGGTTTACCCCTTGAAATATTGAAATTACCAGACGCTCCAACTATGAATGACTATGAGACTATAACAACTTCAGCTTATAAAAAACTAAAATCTAATGGAGCGACCACAGTAGCCAGTGGTGATATTTTTCTAGAAGATTTAAAACAGTATAAAGAAAAACAGGTTAAACAACTAGATTTAAAGCCTTTATTCCCACTTTGGAAGCAATCCAGCAAGGATACAGTTCTTGAGTTTTTGGATCTGGGATTTAAGGCTATAACAACTTGTATCAATGAAAATCTTTTAGATCAACGTTTTGTTGGACGAGTGATCGATAGAGAGTTCTTAAGCGATCTCCCTAAAACAGTAGATCCATGTGGTGAAAACGGAGAGTTTCATAGTTTCGTTTTCGACGGTCCTATATTTAAAACTCCAATCGAATTTGATAAAGGCAAACTTTTTTTTACACATTATAGATCACCAGAGAAAGACGACTTAGAAAGTGACAGTGATTCTAAGTATAATCTAAATACAGATCAAGATTCTGTAGGTTTTTGGTTTTGCGATCTCATTTTAAAGTAAGTATGGATACAAAAATGTAGTTATAATTAAATGCCTACGTGAATAGTTTAAAAACTGATTAACCTGAATTTGATTCAATTGCATTATCAATTTAGAGAGATCTGAGGCTAAAGGAGCTCATTTATATTTCTACAGAGTAATATAAATGATTAAATTGAAACTTTATTTATTTTAAATTTAATACTTATGAATATTTCTTTCAAAACTTCTTTTAAACTACTCTTTAGTCTATTATTAAGCAGTTTGAGTTTCTCCCAACCCGACAGAGAAGCTAATGGAAAAAATTTCGCGACTCGATCGGAAGTGATTGGGCAGCACGGGATGGTGGCGACCAGTCATCCGCTGGCTACCCAAATTGGCTTGGATATTTTGAAACAAGGCGGTAATGCCATAGATGCAGCTATTGCTGCTAATGCAGCGACAGGTTTGATGGAGCCCACCGGGAATGGAATAGGAGGAGACTTGTTTGCTATCATTTGGCATGAAAAAAGTCAGAAACTATATGCGATAAATGCTAGTGGACGCTCAGCATTAGGTTTGTCTTACGACGAGTTGTTGAAGGAACTGGATAAAATTGAAAAGAAAAGTATTCCACCTTACGACTTGCTTTCGGTTTCAGTTCCAGGAGCGGTGGATGGCTGGTTTGAGCTTCACCAGAAATTTGGATCACTGCCCATGGAAACTATTCTTGCTTCACCAATAGATTATGCTCAAAACGGATTTCCGGTGACGGAGGCTATATCTATGCGCTGGAGAAGTAGCGTCCCTTTTTTAAAATCACAACCAGGCGCCTTTGAAAGCACTTTCACTATCGATGGAGAAGGTCCTAAAAAAGGAGAGATTTTCAAAAATCCAGACTTGGCTAATACTTTAAGTTTGCTAGCTAAACAAGGTAGAGATGTATTTTATGAAGGTGAGATTGCTAAAAAAATTGATCGCTGGATGAAAGATCAGGGCGGTTATTTAAGACTTAAAGATTTTGAAACTCATACATCAGAATGGATCGACCCTGTCTCCACTAATTACAGGGGCTATGATGTCTATCAGGTGGGAGGAAATGTTCAGGGCACAGCTGTCTTACAAATGTTGAATATTCTGGAGGGCTATGACCTTTCGTCGATGGGTTATGGGACTGTTGAAACTTTGCATGCGTTTATAGAAACCAAAAAGCTGGTTTATGAAGACAGAGCCAAACATTACGCCGATTCTGACTTTCAGGATGTGCCTTATGATATTTTGTTATCAAAGACCTATGCTGCAGAACGCAGAGCACTCATTGGAGAACAAGCGATGAAGGATGTAAGTACTGGTGTAGAAGTCATCGAGAATGGGGATACGGTGTACTTAACTACAGCAGATAACGAAGGCAATATGGTATCCTTAATCCAAAGTAACTTTAGAGGCATGGGGACAGGTTTTGTGGTGCCAGGACTTGGATTTAGTTTTCAGAATCGTGGAGAGTTATTTTCCACAGACCCTGAACACCCTAATGTGTATGCTCCTGGAAAACGTCCATTTCATACGATTATTCCTGGATTTGTGATGAAAGACGGCAAACCTTTTTTTAGTTACGGCAATATGGGAGGCGCTTACCAGCCTATTGGTCATGTGAGTATCTTAACAAATATCATCGATTTTGGAATGAATGTTCAGGAAGCAGGGGATGCTGCGAGGTGGGATCACTCTGGTTCCTCAGAGCCTACAGGCCAAGTGACAGATCAACTACAAACCACCGGGCAGGTGAACGTAGAGTCTGGAATTCCTTATGAAGTGGTTCGGCAATTACGAGCTAAAGGTCATAAGGTTGAAGTAGGAAATAGCTTTTTTGGCAGGTATCAGGGCATTCTTTATGATCACGAAAAAGACGTTTATTATGGAGCTTCAGAATCTCGAGTGGATGGACAGGCTGCGGGGTATTAATTGACTTTGGTTTATAAACTCAAAGCTGTTAATACCACCATGAAAAGACAAATCAGTTAACTATTTGATAGATGTTTTTGGCTGTTAGACTGAATTTAAATAATTTAATTAGACTTTATAATTTTAATTAATCATTTTATTGTGATTAAAATTAGTTAAGATTTTCAATCAATTTTAAGTCAGATGAAAGCAAAAAACAAAATTCTCTATTTCCTGCAAGAAATTTTTATAGTGGTTATTGGCGTGATCATAGTCGTTTCCATCGGGAAGTATAAAGAAAATATCAATAACCAGGACTACCTTGACAAAACGCTTAAAACCATTGAAAACGAAATTGAATTTAGTCAGATTGACCTAGACAGCGTGTTAGTGAGGCACCTAAAGCTTTATGAGCAACTAGATATCGAAACCTATAGTGATGAACAAAAGACCCTTGCCGAGTTTCTTCTAAATTCTGGAGAGGTGCAGGTGGCTACCACACAAAATGTAAGTTTATGATTTTTTATTTCCAATAAGGCTGAATTGATTGAATTTGATATCATCTCTGAGCTTCTGGAGATCGAATTTCAGTCTGAACTTTTAGCCTCTAAATATAAGAGGCTAACTGATTTCGCTTATGAATACCTTAACGATCAAAGTAAAGAAACAAAATTTAAATTCGGATATATTTTGACAGATGTCATCGACTCAGAACAAACTCTACTAGCGTCTTATTCGAGTTTGTTAAGTAATAATAATCTCTTTATTGATAATTGAAATTTATAATTCAAAATTTATGAAGACTTCATTGAATTAAAAAAAGGTATACTCAACTATTTTAATAATCCAATCTTTTTTCATCTCTCATAAGAAATTAAAAAACCCACTTTTGATTTTTCAAAAGTGGGTTTAATAGTGGAGTCGGGGAGAACGACCAAAATTTCGATTATCCAGTTTTTACAGGCTATAAGAAAGGCTTAAAATTATTGGTCACCGAATTGGTCTCGCTTTAACATTTATTAACGTTTAATTCAAATTAAATAGATGATTTTAAACCATTTTTATAACTCAATTATGCTTTATAAATCTTTAATGAGCATTTTCTTTTTGAGTTTAAATTTTGTATTTATAAAATCTTAGAGAATGGTAAACCATAAACTTAACTACATTTGAATTTTTAAAATAAATTCTAATGAATTGTTTGCTCACAGGAAGTACAGGTATTTTAGGAAGTCATATTCTTTTTGAATGGATCCAGAAAGCATTAGTTGAAGGCTCTGTAGATCACCTGTATGTTGTCATTAGAAGCGACCATAGAACGGCTTACCAGCGTTTACTGGCCGTATTGCAAGATGAGTCAAGACCAGAATTTTTGAATGAATTTAGCCTGGAAGCTTGTCTAATTAATATAACAGTCATCGATTCAGATTTAACTTCACTACTAGCTAGCAACTTACAAAAGTTCCAATTTGATACCGTGATACACTCCGCGGCTTCCACAAGTTTAGCGCAAACCACCACATCCAAAGACAAAGTTCAAAAACAAAACCTTAGTGTTACCAAACACCTTTTGAAACAATTACCAGATTGTGTTAAGCGATTCATCTACGTTAGTACGGCCTATTCTTATGGCATACAGCAAGACAAGGTAAAAGAAAACATCGCCAACTATCCTGTCACAAACTTCAGAAACGCCTACGAAAAATCTAAATTTGAAAGTGAATCCTTGGTCAAGCAATTTTGTCTAGAACACAACCTTGAGGTGCAGATTCTTAGACCAAGTATCATCTGTGGCCGATTGATTGATAAGCCTTTTTATGAAACACCAAAGTTTGACGTTTTTTATTCCTGGGCTATATTTTTGAATAAATATGCTAAGGATTCTAAAGCTAATTTCAGAATCTGGATCGACAAAGACAGTGGTCTTAATATTGTGCCGGTTGATTTTGTATCTAAGGCAGTTCTGCATGCCTACCTCAATCCTTCTATTGAAGAGCTCAATATCGTCAATCCTAAGCCTATTTTGCATAAAAATTACATAGGTCACGTCTTGAATTATTTCAATATCCGCTCGTTTGAGTTGTCAACCCACATGCCCATTAATTTGAATCCGCTGGAATCCCTTTACTACAAAAGCCTGGGTTCTGTATTCGAAAAATACGTATCAATCCCAGACCTGAAATTCAACTCGGATGCTATCTTGAAATTCATCAACCAACTTCAGCTGGACACCACTCTGGGAGTTCATGAAAACTTTATCAATTTGATCGATTATTCAGTCGAAAAAAAATTCAGAAGAAGTTATTAGATTACCACATTGTAAAACGCGTCAGTCCTTAAAAATAAGTTGGACAGACGTTCCTTTATCTTTTAGGCTTTTAATTTGAATTTTACCGCCATGAAGTGTCATGATTTGTTTAGATAAACTTAAGCCAATACCACTGCCTTCTTTCTTGGTGGTGAAAAAGGGTATAAAAATCTGATCTTTTATCTCTTCTGGAATTCCTTTTCCATTATCTGCAACACTTATAACAATTTGATTGTCGAATGTTTTTTTTGCATAAACCTTAACTTCAGTATTACCTATCCCTTTACAAGCTTCAAAGGCATTTAAGATCAAATTGATTAAGATTTGTTCGAGTAAATACGAATCGGCTTCAATTCTTAAATTTGAGTTGCTAATATCAAAAATTAACTCTGTATGATCTGGTTCACTAGTTTTTAGAAGTTTTTCCAAATTCTGAAACAGATTTACAATTTGAACTTCTTCTTTATCAATATGCGTAACTTTACTCAAGCTTCTGTATGTTTTAGCAAACTTCAGTAGGCCTTCACTTCTTTTTTCAATACTGGTTAATCCTATATTTAGGTCTTCTAGGTCTAATTTTTCCCGATCTTCATTTTTAGAAAATAGCTCAACCTGAGATTTGAGAGTCCCCGCTAACGAAGAAATAGGCGCAATAGAATTCATAATTTCATGTGTCATGACACTCAATAATCTTTTCCAGGCTTCAGATTCAGTCTTATTTAGTGTGTCTTCAATATTATGCAATACAATTAATTGAAAAGAATTATCACCCACGTTAAATTTTGAATTTGAGACCAAAGCTTTTGTGGTTTCTTTTTTAACAGGTATTTCTAAAGTGATGGGATCGGAGTAAAAGCTATTAAAAATCAGCTCATATAATTTTTGATTTCTTTTTTTTACAAATGAAATATTTTTGAACGAAGGGAAGTCCAAAGAATTTAAAATAGACTCGTTAGCCCATAATACCTTTCCATTTTTGGTTTCGAAAGCAAGTATTCCGATATCAACCAATTCAAGTATTTTCTGTAAATACAGATATTGATTTTCTTTTTCGCTGTTGATGTTCCTAATTACAGAATTCACAATATTGAAGCCTTCGTACAACGACTGTATGTCTTTAGATTTATTTTTTTCTAAATAGTGTCTGGAGAAATCTCTGTATTTTACAGCTTCAAAAAAATCTTCTATCACACTCATTCTTTTGCTTAAAAACTTATAGAATTCTAGAGTTAAGAATATCAACACACCAAATGAGCCTATGACTATATAATAATTAGATTCAAAGAACGAATACATACCTACCCCAATACAAATGACCAGCATCACGATCCGAACAACAACACCAGTATGATAGTTTTTAAAGGTCATATTTTTCTAGTCTTCTGTACAAAGCTGCACGAGTAATTCCCAATTCTTTAGCAGATTTGGATATGTTTCCTTTGTTCTTATCAATTACCTTTAGGATGGTATTTTTCTCTACGGTGTCCAGACGTGTATCTTCTGATTTCAACTTTTCCACTTTGTTTTCCAAAGATGAAAAGGATAGGTCTTTAGCTGTCAACAAAGTACCTTCCGCCATTATAACAGCCCGCTCTATGACAAATTGAAGTTCCCTGACGTTTCCTGGAAATAAATGGTTTTTTAGCTGACTAATAAAACTAGAATCAAGCTTAAAAGGGCCTTTAGCATACTTTTCTGAATATACGTCTAAAAAGTGTTTTGCGAGTAAAGTAATATCGGTTGGCCTTTCTCTTAAAGGTGGCATAATGATATCCACAGTATTGATTCTATAAATTAAATCTTTTCTGAATTTGGATTCATCAGATAATTCTGAAATCTCAAGATTGGTTGCACAAATCAACCTGATGTCAACAGGAATCTCTTCATTGGAGCCTAAAGGAGTAATGTGCCTGTTTTGAAGTACAGTCAATAAACGGGCTTGCTGACTTAAACTGATATTTCCAATTTCATCAAGAAATAAAGTTCCTCCATTCGCAGCTTCAAAACGGCCTTTCCGGTCTTCTCTTGCATCTGTAAATGCCCCTTTTTTATAGCCAAATAGTTCGCTTTCAAAAAGTGAAGAAGTCAGAGCACCTACATCTACTTTCACAAAAGGCTTGTGTTTACGATTGGAGTTTTCATGAATAGCTTTGGCTGCCAGGTCTTTCCCAGTCCCATTTTCTCCCAAAATAAGAATGTTGGCATCTGTAGGAGCTACCTTATGAATTTTATGGAAAACACTATTAATCTCTTCACTTTCACCAACTATTTTAAAATTATCTATAGCTACTTTAGCTACTTTTCCTTTGCTTTTTTTATTCTGAATTAATTCTTTTACAGAATCAATAACCTTCTGGTTCTGCCATGGCTTAACAATGAAATCTGAAGCCCCTTCTTTTAAAGATCTTATAGCTAAATTAATATCACCATAAGCTGTGATTAAGATCACATCTGCACTTGGGGTGATGTCCTTTATTTTTTTTAGCCAGAAAATGCCTTCGTTTCCTGTATTGATCAATCCATTGAAATTCATGTCTAAAATGACCAAATCGAAATGTCTGCTACTAAGTATTGATACTAATTGACTAGGATGTTTTTCTACGACGATTTCAGAAACGAAAGGTTTTAATAATAAGCGTAAAGCCGTTAAAACATCCTGATCGTCATCTATAATTAAAATGCTGGACTGTTTGAGTTGCATGCTTACAATATTACAATTAATTCAAACTTTTTTGAAATTCTAAGCCAACAAAAACAACTCTGCATAAAGTTGTACCGTAGGCGGACACGAAGTGTTCGAAAACGGACACTTTATTTTCCTTAAAATAATTTAGTTCGCTTATAACCAGGTAATTGAATTTGTGGCATCGATTTGTCTATATCAAATGAAAATAGATTTAGCTTTATGGACATACCACTTAAAAAGAAACGATTTACTCCAAAGAAACTAGCTACAGTAGGTGGAATTGTTTTATTGACATCACTCATTCTTTTTGTGATTTACTCGTCTAGTGGAAATTCAAAACTCAATGTTGAAAAAGAAAGAATAAGCATCAATATGGTAACACAAGGAGGCTTTCAGGAAAATATTCCAGTGAATGGAGCCGTCCTTCCTATAAAGACCATTTATCTGGATGCCATTGAAGGGGGTCGAGTTGAAGAGAAGTTTGTGGAAGATGGAGCTATGATGAAAGAGGGGGAGCCAATATTGAGATTATCTAATACAGATTTAGAATTAAGTCTGGTAAATCAGGAAACCTCGGTTTTTGAACTGCTCACTCAAATGCAAATCTCTCAAACTGCTGCTAGGCAAAATACAATCAACAGACTAAATCAACTTACTGATGTTGAAAACAGCTTGATTGAGGCTGAACGAATTTACAATTTAAACAAAAGTCTATTAGATAAAGGAGCAATAGGGAAACAAGAATTTCTACAGTCTGAAAATAATTTGAATTATCAAAAAAACCGAATGAAATTAGCTCAACAGGTTATGAAACAGGATTCGATTGCTACCAAGCAAGAGGCAACTCAAAGTAAGACCTCATACGAAAGAACACAACAAGCTTTAAAACTAATGCGTAAAAAAGTGGAAGACTTGGTTGTTAAGGCTCCAATAGATGGGCAACTCACGTCCCTTAATGCAGAAATAGGGGAGTCTAAAACTAAAGGCGAACGTTTGGGACAATTAGATGTATTGACAGGCTATAAAATTAGAGCCGAAATTGATGAGCATTACATCACCAGAGTTGTTTCCGGGCAAGAAGGCAGCTTTAAGTACAGAGACAAGGCTTTTGATCTGGAGATCAAAAAAGTATTTACTCAAGTAACCAATGGTAGGTTTCAGGTGGATATGGAGTTTAAAAATAAAGCTCCTGAAAATTTGAGACGCGGACAAACTTTCCAAATTCGACTAGCTTTAAGTCAGGAGAAAGAAGCCATTTTAATTCCAAAAGGGGGATTCTTTCAACAGACAGGAGGCAACTGGATTTTTAAGGTATCAGAAGATGGTGAGATTGCTTATAAAACACAGATACAACTCGGAAGTCAAAATTCAGATTATTATGAAGTGCTTGAAGGAATTCAGCCTGGTGATAAAGTGATTACTTCCAGTTACGCTAATTTTGGAGAGGTGCAGGAACTCGTGTTAAACTAAATAAACGATAATTTAAAAAAAGCATATAATGATAAAAATATCCAACCTTGAGAAATACTATGAAACCGAAGAGGTGCAAACTATAGCACTTAATAAACTTTCTTTTGAAGTGAAAGAAGGGGAGTTTGCAGCCATTATGGGGCCTTCAGGTTGCGGTAAGTCGACCCTTCTTAATATCCTTGGACTTCTAGATGATCCAGATGGTGGAAGCTACCTGTTCAATGGAATTGAAGTTGCGGGTTTCAATGAAAGTAAGAGAGCTCAATTGAGAAAACACAATATAGGTTTTGTGTTCCAAAGTTTCAATCTTATCGACGAGTTAACGGTGTTTGAAAATGTAGAGCTCCCACTTATTTATACAGGAGTAAAGCCATCAGAGCGGAAAGAAAGAGTAGATGAAGTCTTAGAGAAAATGCAAATTATGCATCGCAGAAAACACTTTCCGCAGCAATTATCGGGTGGTCAACAACAGCGTGTTGCCGTAGCTAGAGCAGTTATAAATAAACCCAAACTTATTCTGGCGGATGAGCCCACAGGAAATTTGGATAGTACCAATGGAAATGAAGTCATGGACTTGCTCACAGAACTGAATGAAGCAGGAACCACAATCATTATGGTGACACACAGCGAACATGACGCCAAGTTTAGCCACAGAATCATTAGGATGTTAGATGGGCAGAAAGTTACAGAAAACGTATTAGTCTAAAAAAGAGTCATTCATACCTCAATTCGAAATCATGATTAAGAATTATTTTAAAATCGCGTGGCGCAATATTCTCCGAAATAAGGGATACAGCTTACTGAACATATTTGGTCTAGCCATAGGGATAACTTTCGCTAGCTTGATTTTACTTTGGGTAGAAGACGAGATGAATTTCGATACATCGATTGAAGATAAAAATCTGGTTTTTAATGTGCCAACCAATCAAAAATATGATGGAGAGTGGAGGACTTTTCAAATGGCAACGCCTGGACCATTAGCAGGGGTGCTTAAGGAAGAGATTCCTGAAATCACAAAAGCATCGCGATTACGAGATCAAGATTTTCTTTTTAGTGTTAATGATAAGGGTGTGAACAGTCATGGGGCTTATGCGGATGAAGATATCTTCGATATTTTTAATCTGAATTTTATTGAAGGAAATGCTAAAGAAGCTTTTAAAAACAAGAATAGTATTGTTATCTCACAACAAGTGGCTTCTATACTCTTTGGCCAAACTCAAAATATCATAGGCAAAACTGTTCAAGTGGACAGGGAGCTAAACTTTAAAGTCACTGGAATAATTCAAGATTTACCTGAAAATTCATCATATCATTTTTCTTGGTTGATCCCTTTTGAAAATTTTACCGACGGTAAAGAATGGACGAAAGATTATGGTAGTAATTTTACAGATACCTTCGTCAAAGTTTCTTCAGGAGTCAATGTTGATCAGGTCGATACAAAAGTTAGAGCTGTACTTCCTGCTAAAACAGGTGATGAGGAAACAGAAGCTATTTTATTTTCTGCAAAAGACTGGCATCTAAGAGCAAAGTTTAAGGACGGTCAAATAGTTGGTGGTAGAATTGAATATGTGCATTTGTTCAGCCTAATAGCACTGATCATTTTAATTATAGCTTGTGTGAATTTTATGAATTTGGCAACAGCCAGAAGCCAAAAACGAGCTACAGAAGTAGGTATGCGTAAAACTTTGGGCTCTGGAAGGAAACAACTCGTCTTTCAATTTATTGCTGAGTCCATGCTGACTGCTGGCTTAGCAACAATAATAAGTATAATTGCTTTATTAGTTATTCTTCCTGAATTTAATCTATTAGTTAATAAGAGCTTAAGTATTGATATTACAAGACCTTTACATCTACTTTCATTGTTTGGTATAACTATAATATGCGGACTTTTGGCTGGCTTGTATCCCGCGTTCTACCTTTCAGGATTTAAACCTATTCAGGTTTTAAAGGGAAATACTAAAAACTCTGGAAAGGCTTCTTTGATCAGGAAATGTTTGGTTGTCGGTCAATTTGCAACTTCTGTCATTTTGATAATTGGAACCATCGTAGTGTACCAACAAGTTGATCATATTAAAAACCGCAATTTAGGATTAGATAAAGATAATTTGATAGAGGTTCCTGCAGCAAGAGGAGAAATCATCAAAAACTTTGACCTGATTGAACAAGAACTTATAGCTTCAGGTCTTTTTCAAAGTGCTGGGCTTATGAATTCTCACATATTATCTGGAGGTAATAATACGTCAAATGTTCATTGGGCCGGAAAACCCGAAAATTCAGATGTCTTAGTTTCATTTAGAACCGTTACACCTAACTTTTTTGATGCTACTGGTATGACTATCAAAAAGGGGAGTGGATTTAGAAAATCTCAAGCTGTTGATAGCACTAATGTATTAATCTCAGAAACTTTTGCTGAACTTTTAAATACTGAAAACATATTAGGAAGTACGATTTATTGGGGTGATGATAAATTAACTGTCAAAGGTGTGGTGGAAGATTATCTATATGGTGACGTTTATGGAAGTAGTGATCCAGTATTATTTTTTCATATGGTCGAAGGGGCTGATTATATGTACATCAAGCCTGCAGAGGGAGCAAAGATGACAGTTGCTTTAGCAAAAATTGAAGAAGTTCTCAATACTTACAATCCAGGATTTCCATTTGAGTACAATTTTGTAGATGATAGCTTTAATGCTAAGTTTAAAAGTGAGCAGATGATTGGTGATATTTCTAAAATATTTGCCATTCTAGCTATAGTCATTTCTTGCATCGGGCTCTTTGGATTGACTGCCTACATGGCAGAGCAAAGAAAAAAAGAAATTGGAGTTCGTAAGGTCTTAGGGTCCAGTGTTTTTAAAATAGTCAAATTATTATCCAAAGATTTTTTAAGACTCATCTTTATAGCTCTTGTCTTGGCTATTCCTTTAGCTTGGATTATCATGCATAATTGGCTTCAAGATTACGCTTACAGAATAAATATCTCCTGGTGGATTTTCGCCCTCGCTGGATTTATGGTAATCTCAATAGCCATCATTACCATCAGTTTTCAAGCTGTTAAAGCAGCTACTGCTAATCCGATAAAAAGTTTAAGAACTGAATAAAATTCTCCTGGTAAGAATAAGGGTTTAATAAATACAATCATGATCAAGAATTATTTTAAAATCGCATGGCGGAATTTAATGAAAGATAAATTCTATAACCTCATAAGTCTGTCTGGACTTACCATCGGTCTTTCTATGTCGATATTTATTATCATCTGGATTCAATCTGAATTGAGTTACAATTCATTTGTAGCTCATCACGATAACATCTACCGTGTATCCAGTAATATTAATAGCGGTGGAGAACTTCAGACGTGGGGAACTTCTACAGGTCCGGTTGCTTCCTTTGCGAAATCTGATATTCCTGAGGTTAAAAACGCAGTGCGAGTTCAGGAAAACTGGTCTTATAGAATTTACAGCGTTGAGGAAAATGATTTCGAATTGACAGGGGCTTATGTCGATACCGAATTTTTTGAAATGTTTGAAAGAAAGGTAGTTGATGGAAATCATAAACAACTGCTTAGAAGTACAACCTCAATTGTTTTAACTGAAACAACTGCTCAAAAACTTTTTGGCACATCCAAAGCTGTTGGTAAAACTTTAAAAGCAGATCATGACGATGTCTTTACGGTGACGGGTGTGGTTGAAGATCTTCCTCAAAATTCTAGTGTAGATTATGAAATGTTTTTCTCATTGGATATCTTAAAAGGAGAATATTCTGAGGGTAATTACTGGAAATCTTTAGACACCGACTGGGGAAATTTCAATTTTATTACCTATTTGCAATTGCAAAATCCTGAAGACGTTGAAAGTGTTACTCGAAAACTAACTATTATTCAACAAACTAACGACCCTAATGCTGAATCGTTTAAAGTAAAGGAGTCTTATTATTTACAGCCAATAGCACAAATGAATTTATATAGCCCAGGTGGAATTCCCAAAGGGATGAATACTGTGCAAATTTTTGGAATCGTGCTGATAATAATTCTATCAATTGCTTGTATCAATTACGTCAACCTGTCCACTGCAAAAGCATTTCAACGAAGTAAAGAAGTAAGCATCCGCAAGATCATCGGTGCAGATAAGAAAAACCTGTTTACTCAGTTTCTAGTAGAATCTACGCTGTTTTTTAGCTTAGCCACCATTGTAGCTGTTGGGTTGGTCTACCTTCTAGCCCCTTTCTTTAGAGAAGTTTCTGGAAAGGAATTGCCAATCGACTTTTTACAGAGTCAATTATTGGGTTTGATTTTTGGAGTATTTGTAATCACGCTCATAGTCTCCTCTATTTATCCAGCACTTATGTTGTCTTCTTTTAAGCCTCTTCAAGCCATAAAAGGTCGTGTGAGTGGTGTAAGTAAAGGAACTTTTAGAAAAGTATTGGTAACAGTGCAATTTGCTTTTTCTGTGATTCTTATTATAGGAACTATAGTCATTGCTCGTCAGCTTGACTATTTGACTTCCAAAAACCCAGGTTATGATCGTAGCCAAGTCCTTAACTTTTGGATGAGTGGATCTATGCAACAGCAAGCTATATCGCTCAAAAACAGGTTGGTAAACCTACCAGGAGTGAAGGGAGTTTCATTTGCTTCCAATTCCATCATAAATAACGGCAATACAACTGGAGATGTTGCCTGGGATAGCGAAAACCCTAACGCAGAACTTATTGTTAACCCGATAGCTATTGATGAAAATTTTATTCCTCTCCTCAAAATGAATCTTTTACAAGGAGAAAACTTTAAAGGGATAAGTACAGATTCTACACATTACATCCTTAATGAAACTGCCATAAGATTGATGGGAATTGAAGATCCAATTGGCAAAAACTTTGAGTTATGGGAAACAAAAGGTATAATTCTAGGGGTTGTTGAAGACTTTAATTTTGAATCTTTCAAAAACGATATTGGTCCTGCTGTTCTTTATTATCAACCTGATTCTTTTAGAGCGTATTTAAAAATAGATGGTAATAATACATCTTCTACTCTAGCCGCTGTTGAAGCCATATGGAAAGACTACAATCCAAACTATCCCTTTGAATATTCGTTTATGAATGCGGAATATGAAAACATGTATCGTAAGGATCAACGTACAGGAGACTTGTTTAACAACTTTTCTATCATCGCCATTTTTGTGTCCTGTTTAGGGTTGTTCGGAATTACTACCTACACAGCTCAACTAAAAAAACGTGAAATAGGAATTAGAAAAGTACTTGGCGCTTCCATTTTTCAAGTCACCAAATTGCTGTCGAGTGATTTTCTAATTCTTGTCGCAGTCTCAGCTGTTATTGCCATTCCACTGGCATGGTATGTCATGGATCTCTGGCTTCAAGATTTTGTTTACCGCATCCCTATGAGCTGGTGGATTTTTGCCTTGGCGGGAGGAATTACACTGGTTATTGCCATCATTACCGTCAGCTTTCAAGCTATACGGGCTGCCATAGCTAATCCTGTAAAAAGTTTAAGAACTGAATAAAAGTAGGACCTAACGGGTTTCCAAAATCTGTGAGGTCTTTAAAAACAAAACTTAATGATACGAAACTATTTTAAAATGGGACTAAGAGGTTTAAAAAATCAGCCTTTTTTTACACTCATCAATACCTTAGGTCTTGCTATAGGAACGGCAGGTGGTTTATTGATCGCGCTTTATGTTTATGATGAGCTCAATCATGATGAAATGTTTGCCGATTCTGACCTAATCCATAGAATTGATATGGAAATCAAATTTGGTGGTGCAGAAATTAAAAGTGCTGAAAGTGCTGCCCCTTTAGCTGGTGCATTAAAAAATGACTTTCCCGAAGTTGAGCAAACAACTCGATTTAGAATTCAGGGGAGCAATTTGTTTAGAGATACTCAAAAAACCGATAACATCAAAGAGCTTCATACCACGTATGCCGACTCTACTTTGTTAGAGATGTTTGATCTTGAACTTATTCATGGTAATAGAAAGACTGCACTAAAAAAGCCAAATACCCTGGTCATGACCAGAACCGCTGCTGAAAATCATTTTGGTAGCGTGGACGTTGTAGGTAAAAATCTCTTGCTGAATAATAAAGAAATGTATCAAGTCACTGGTGTTATGGAAGATTTGCCTTCAAATTCTTTTCTGAAGGATTATACGATATTCATGGCTATGGCTGGTAATGTAGCTTCCCGCGAGGATATCTGGGGTGGTAATAATTACTTCACATTTATCAAAGTATCTCCAGATACCAGTATGGAAAAATTCCAATTACAACTTGACGGACTATTGGAAAAATATGTGCTCCCCTGGGCTACTAGAACCTTTCCAGGGATGACTGCGGAATCTTTTTTGGCTTCGGGAAATTACATACGATATCACAGCATACCGCTAACGGATATTCATCTGCACTCGAACAATAAGGTCGAGATGTCTAAGGTAGGAGATATGCAAAATGTTTACATCCTCTCATTCATCGGTTTTTTCTTGATTTTTCTGGCTAGTGTGAATTTTATGAATCTCTCTACAGCTCATTCGCTTAAAAGAGCCAAAGAGGTTGGCATACGCAAAACACTTGGCTCTAACCGGGGACAATTAATCATTCAATTTTTGACAGAGTCAGGAATTGTTGTTTTTGTATCTATGTTACTTGCTGTGCTAGTTTCCTCCATAGCACTTCCATTTTTTAATGACTTGGCTGGTCGAGCTATTTCTATTCCTTTTGAAAACCCTATGTTCTATGGGTGGCTGATATTGATCACGATCATTCTTGGATTGATTTCTGGCAGTTATCCAGCATTTGTGATTTCTAAATTTGCTCCCATTGATACCTTAAAAGGCAATAGCTTTCAAACTAGCAGCAAATGGAACATGCGTAGTGTTTTAGTTGTTTTTCAGTTTGGTGTAGCCGTATTCTTAATAGTAGGGACGCTAGTCGTTTTTCAACAGTTAAAATTTATACAGAATAAAGATCTAGGCTTTGATAAGGAACAGGTTCTCATTATCAATGATACCTATGCAGCTGGGGACCAAGTCAATGCAATGCGACAGGAGATACTGAATTTAAGTGCTGTTCAAAACGCTACCGTGAGTAGCTTTATGCCTGTGTCCTCTTCACGCTCGAGTACTTCTTTTTTTCAGGAGGGGAAAATGGATCAACAATACGCTATACAGTCCCAAGTATGGAAAGTAGATGAGCATTACTTGAATACACTTGATTTAAAATTGATAAGCGGAAGGAACTTCAATGGGCAGTTTGTCTCAGACTCAACAGCGGTTATTATAAATGAATCCACACTCAAAACTCTCGGTTTAGATGCAGAAGAAGCATTAGGGGTTAGAATTACTCAAGAAGTTGAATTGGGCGAACCTTTATACTTTAAGATCATAGGTGTGGTTCAAGATTTCCATTATGAATCGCTTAGAGATGACATAGGCGCATTGGCCCTATTTATGGATAGGTCTACAGGTTATATGGCGATCAAATTAAAGACGGCTGACCTTACAGATATCCTTTCTAACATAGAAAATATCTGGGCATCAAAAGCACCTGGACAGCCTTTTGATTATCGTTTTATGGACGATGCCTTCGAGACGTCCTATAAAGAAGAACAACGCTTAGGTAGTATTTTCATGGTATTTACCTGTCTTTCCATCTTTATCGCTTGTTTGGGTCTTTTTGCTCTGGCTATGTATAATGCACAAACAAGAACCAAAGAAATAGGGGTCCGCAAAGTCCTGGGTGCCAGCGTGAGACAAATTACATTTAGACTGACCTTAAATTTTCTAAAACTGGTTGGGGTTGCTATTCTTTTTGCTCTTCCACTAGGGTGGTATTTTATGGATATCTGGCTTCGGGATTTTACTTACCGCATTCAGGTAGGTTGGCAAACCCTTGGTTTTGCGGCACTACTAGTAATTTTTATAGCCATATTTACTGTAAGCTTTCAAGCTATAAAGGCCGCTATTGCCAACCCCGTCAAAAGTTTAAGAACTGAATAAAAACCAATCATTATGATACGAAACTATTTTAAAATCGCCTGGAGAAATATCTGGAAAAACAAAATGTTTTCGGCGATAAATATCGTGAGTTTAGCCATAGGTCTTAGTGCTTCTTTTGTCATCGGACTAATGATATACCATGATTTCTCCTTTGATAATTTTCATCCCAATAAAGATCGTATTTACAGACTGGTAACAGATTCTGATTCACCAGAAGGCAAATACAGTTTTAGTGGTGTTAATGTTCCACTTAAAAAAACTATAAAAGAAGGCATGCCAGGAATAGAGACGGCAACTTCTTTTTTCACATTCACCCCTTATCAATTGAATGTGAATGGAAATGAATTTAAAGATCCTGAAGGTTTAATTCTTTCAGACCATCAGTATTTTGAGATTTTTGATTACAACTGGTTAGTTGGAGATAGAAACGTATTAAAGCAGGCTAATACCGTTGTGCTTAGTTTGAAAAAAGCTAAATCATATTTTCCGAATTTATCACTTGGCGAAATGATGGGTAAAACCATTACCTATGATGATTCCACACAGGTTAATGTTTCTGGTATTGTAGCTGATTTTGAAGAAAATAGCGATCTTATTTTCAACGAATTTGTTTCTCTTCCCACAGCTGTTCAAACTGATATGAGAGAAACAGTTACCAGCGAATACTGGACAAGCTCAAATTCCAATTCACAAATGTTTGCCTTACTTAATGAGAAGTCTAAAATGACTGACGTACTGTCTAGACTCGATGAATTAGCCAAAAAGCACGAGAACCCAGAATATGTCAAAGATGGATATAGAACTGGCTATAGTCTTCAGCCCTTAGAAGACTTACATTTTAGTGATTTTGGAATTTTTGATTATGGGAATATAGCTGCTAATAAATCAGTATTGATTTACTTATCTGCGATTGCCTTGTTTTTGCTTGCCTTAGGTTGTATTAATTTCATCAATCTTAACACTGCTCAAGCCACTCAACGCGCAAAGGAAATCGGTATTCGTAAAACACTGGGAAGCTCCAAGCTACAACTTATCTATCAGTTTTTAGGAGAAACCTTTTTGCTGACATTTATCTCAGGTATGGTTTCAGTTTTCTTGGGTTATGTTTTCTTCAAAGTGTTTAGCGATTTTCTTCCACCTACCTTTGATTATGGTTTAATCCTTGAACCTGACGTGATTATCAGCCTATTTTTATTATTGATTTTGGTTAGTCTTTTTTCAGGAATCTATCCGGCCTTGATCCTGTCTCGCTTTAAGCCAGTATCTGTTTTAAAAAGTCGAATTTTTTTTAATACTGATCAATCCAAATTCAGAAAAGTCTTGACCTTTTTTCAATTTGGGATCGCTCAGATCTTTATTATCGCCACTCTTTTAGTGGGAAAGCAAATCAACTTTATGATGAATAAAAACATGGGGTTCAAATCTAAAGAAGTGGCTCATTTCAATTTTCCCTCCGAAGATAGAAGTATTGATAAGTTGTATCTGATGAAGAATGAGTTGGAAAAGAATCCTAGAATTAAAGCTATTAGTCTAGGAAGTGCACCTCCTGCATCGTATAAGATTTATGGTAGTAAACTGAGTTTTGCTCAGGAAAATGGAGAAGTCAATGTGTATTTTAATCAACTTTTTGGAGATACTAATTATTTGGAGTTTTACGATATCCCTTTACTTGCAGGGAGACAACCACTCAACGATACCATAAGAGAATATGTGATTAATGAATCATTATTGGCTGAATTGGGTTTTAAAAACCCAGAAGATGCCATTAACAAGCAAATTAAAATCAATGATAAACCTTATCCTATTGTGGGAGTTATGCGCAATTTTAATCAGTATTCACTGAAATTAGAAATTAAACCAATGGCATTTGTGCCAGATTATTACATAAGGAATTACTCTTCTTTTACCACCCTTAGTTTTGTGATCAACCCTAACAATAACCTTAAAGAAACGATTAGTCAGGTTGAGGAACAGTGGGATGCTATTTATCCAAATTCAGAATTCAATGTAAACTTCTTAGATGACACTCTGGCTTCTTTTTATAAGAATGAGAAAAACACCTCGAAGCTTTTACAATGGGCTGCAGGTCTAAGCATATTGATAAGCATTCTTGGCCTTTTAGGCCTGGTGGTTTATACCACCGAACGAAAAACCAAAGAAATAGGTATAAGAAAAATCCTTGGAGCTTCCATTTTAGGACTCAACATACAACTCTGCAAAGAGTTTATAAAGCCAATTCTTTTCGCTGTTGTTGTCGCCATTCCAATAGCATGGTATGGACTCCATCAATGGTTGGAGGATTTTGCCTACAAAACAGAATTCAACTGGTGGATTTTTGTTATGAGTGCATTCCTTATGATTTTGATTGCTCTTTTAGTTATGTGTTTCAAAACCATTCAAGCAGCATTAAGAAATCCAGCCCAAAGCTTAAGAACTGAATAACTTTCATATATAAATTAAAACAATGCTTTTAAAACTTAACCACATTTACAAATGGGTAAAATCTGGAGGAAGACGAGTTTTCTTACTAAATGACCTCAATTTAACAATCGAAAAAGGAGAATTCATTTCATTGATGGGGCCCTCTGGTTCTGGTAAATCTACATTGTTCAACGTGATTGCAATGCTAGATACCTTTGATGAAGGAGACTATTTTTTTGAAAATGAAACTATCCATGATCTCAATTCGAAACAGAAGACCAAACTCTTCAATGAAAACATCGGTTTCATCTTTCAGGCCTATCATCTTTTAGATGATTTGACGGTTTATGAAAATATTGAGACACCTCTTCTTTATAAAAAAATTAAAAGTTCTGAACGAAAAGCTTTAGTTGCTGACATGTTGGACAAATTCAATATTGTTGGGAAAAAGGATTTATTCCCACATCAACTTAGCGGTGGACAACAACAATTGGTAGGTATCGCAAGAGCTTTAATCATCAAGCCAAAACTTATCCTTGCTGATGAACCAACTGGGAATTTAAATTCTACCCAAAGCGATGAAATCATGCAACTTTTTAAAGATTTAAATACAGAGGGTATTACTATCATTCAAGCTACGCATTCAGAAAGCAATGCAGCATATGGTTCACGACTTATAAAACTTTTGGATGGAAGTGTTAATAACAAATAGGATCATGGTCAAAACAATCATCTACTTAGTAATTTTTTTAGTTCAAATGTTAGGATTTGCTCAAGATCCAGTTCTGGAATTAGATCTAGACACTGCTTTGCAAATTGCTTTAGAAAATAATTTAGATGTTGAACGCTCAAATCTAAGAGCTCAAACCTCAGATATAGAATTCAATCAGTCCCGAAATTCTAGGTTGCCAAATTTGAATGGGAATTATAATTTCGGACTGAATAATGGTAGAAGTATCGATCCCTTTACAAATACCTTTATCGAAGAACAACTCACTTTTTCTAGTGCGGGCTTGAGCTTAGAAGCTACTATTTTTAATGGTTTTCAAATTAAAAATAGAATTCAACGGGATCGTTTCAATCTTCAGGCTGCTAAGGCTGATGTGGAGCAAGCCAAACAGGAAATGGTTTTAAATGTCACACTTGCTTACTTTCAGATTCTAAATAACAATGATTTATTGAAACTAGCTTTATCAAGAAAAAAATCAACTTTAGAACAGTTGGAACGTTTAAAAAACTTAAATGAAGAAGGGGAGGGCAATCCAGCCAATTATACGGATATTGTGGGGCAACTAGCCAATGATAATTCTATAATTGCCGATGCAGAAAACAGCCTGGAGGCTTCTAAATTGGAATTGATTCGACTTTTGAATATTGATTCAGAAATTAGTATTTCTGAGAGTCAGCTTATCGATGAACCTGTGATGTACGCATATTCAGTCACAGAGGTTTTTGAAGAATCTTTAGAAAATTTAGCTGCTTTTAGGTCTGTTGAATTGAAAATCAAAGCAGCTGAAGAAGACATACAAGCTTCACAAAGTTTATATGCACCAGAAGTAACTTTGTTTGCTCAATTGAATACAAATTTTTCAAGTTTAGCGACCTTGTTTAACGAATCTGGAATTCAAATAGTAGAAACAGATCAGTTTGTAAGTATTGGAGGAGATGATTTTTCAGTATTTAGTCCAGAAACCAATTTTTCAGCAGAAAGTATTGCTTATCAGGATCAATTGATTAATAATTTAAATTCCAATATTGGTGTTGCATTACGGGTTCCTATTTTCAATGGGTTTAGAGCTAAAAATAATGTGGCTTTGCAAAAAATTATTCTGGAGGAGCAGAAAGTAGAATACCAGAGTACCTTTAATGAGTTTCGACAAGCAATCCAGGTAGCACATAACGATATGCAGACGGCTCATGCCAAATATCTTATTTTTGAGGACCAAGTGCAGGCTTATACAGAGTCTTTTCGTGTTAATGAAATTCGGTTTAATAGTGGTGTGTCCAATATTGTGGAATACATCATCAGTAAAAACAATCTGGATAACGCCAAAATCAATTTGGCCAATGCTCGCTTTGAGTATATTTTTAGAACAAAGATATTAGATTATTATAGAGGAATTAGTTAAGATCTAGTTACCTAGATAATAATATTTCTCATTGTTATTTGATAAAGAAACTAGCATTAAAGTTTAGATTTTTAGATAAACTTGAAATTGATGATTTATTGTTTTCAACGATATTGTAATACTTTATATATGCTCAGCCCATTCCCTTGTATTCCGCTAAAGCTCGATACTAGGAAAAGAGCTTCACTAGAAGTCTTGGACCTATCTGTTGTTTTGCTTCCTTCATGTCGCTTACCCTAACCGTCCCGATAGCTATCGGGACTGGTTAGGGACACTCCATTTCGTCACAAAAAACAGACAAGTCCGCTTTTTTGAATAGGAACGCCAAGCGCTTTGATGTTCTTAACTAGATGTTTTACGTAGACTTCTTCTAGTCTCACTTGAACATCTCTAAACATCCAAGCGCTGGCTGGCCCATTTTAAGGGGTTGATAATGGATCAAGCCTTCTTTGTTTTTCGGGGTATCGAAAAACAGGTAGCGACTAACCCATTCTATGTTTATCCCCCTTATTCACTTCGCTTAACTTATCTGTACGCTCTGCTCTTAAGTGGTCTAAAAAGAATGGCTAAGGCGCTTATGGAACTTGTCAAGGCTATACGAGTTTTAGTCCACAAATAAGGTTTCTACTTCCTTGAAAACCAGCCTGCCTTTGGTCAGGCTGGTTTTTCCACGTCGCAGACACTCCTGATTTATTTCCTAAAAGCCTTGACAAAACCCACTTGCCCCATTGTGCTATGCACGGAAGAAAAGAACAAACACCCCTTAAAATTTAATCTGTTTTAAACCTATAGGGGAATTATTAATCTGCCTGTTAAGATACGGGCCTAAAATCTTTTAATTATGAGTACTTTAAAAAATCATGTACAGTTAATTGGAAACCTTGGCGGAGAGCCAAGCATTACGAACCTCGAAAGCGGTAAAAAAGTAGCCCGTTTCTCACTTGCCACCAACGCGTATTACAAAGACAATCAAGGCGACAAACAAACCGACACCAATTGGCATACGGTTGTGGCTTGGGGTAAGACAGCAGAAATTGTAGAGAACTACCTCTACAAAGGTAAAGAAGTAGGGATAGCGGGAAAGCTTAAAACGAGAACCTACACCACTGATGAAGGCGCTCAACGCTATGTGACTGAAGTTGTCGCTGATGAGGTCCTTTTACTTGGCAGCAAGATTGACCAGTAAATAATGAACCTAAACGAGGGCATGGTTTAGACCCATGTCCCCGTTTTTTCTTTTAAACCTTAACCTTAAACAAAAAAACCATGTCATCAAATAATCAACACCAACATCGTTCGTCAACTTCAGAGAGTACCCCTAAAGCTCAACTGATCCAGGAGCGCTTGAAATCTTTTACTGGGACAGAAATGTTCTATCAACTCCCGCTCTTCAAAACCAGATTCACAGATGGAGTAAAGTATCTATCCGAAGTTGCTGACTGTTTTTGGCTGATAACCGATGCTTCGGTAATCGCAAAGAGCTTAATGGGCAAAAGCGAGTTTATTACCATTGACTTTAAACGATTATCTAAAGCGGAACAAATCAAATCTCATACTGAGGCGGTAATCCTCTATAGTGATGGTAATAATAACCTACTAGAAAAACACGGCTACTTTGTTACGGATTTTCCGTTAGATGAATTGCGCTTATTTTTTGTAAACGACACGCTCATGTTACCTAGTGAATACTGATACAAATGATCTTAAGAAGGTCAATTTTTACAAAAAAAAATTTTATTAGCCTGAAATAACTTTTTTATTACTCAATATGCTTAAAACTTTTTCCTTGTTGTTAATAGATAAACAGAAGGTCAGATTTTTAAAAACTCAAAAAAATAAGTGTACTTATAATTTTTGAAAACTTAAGACGTGGATCTTCCTTTTAATCTGGTCTCGATTTTTTGTTTCTTTTTAGTGAGGCGTTTCATTAAACTCATTAGCTTTGGGTCTTCAGATTTTTTATAAATCTCATTGATAGCCAGTATTAATCGTTTAGCTTTTCGAGATGAAGCTACACGATCGCTCATAGACATATGCTTCATTTTTTCGTTTTCAAATTCCTCTGCTTCTTGTAAAAGCTTCTTCATAACCCGATTTGTATTTTCTTAATTAAGAATAGGAGCAGGAACTAACCAGCAAAGAATTACAATAATTAATAAACCAATTAGCACTACAGCGAGGTTAAATTTACGATCATTAATTGATTTCATAATTTTTATGTTAAGATATTTAGCAATGTATCGATGTGTAATTTTAGGTACTGGATTGTAGAATTCATTAAATAGTATTGAGGATTGATATATTAATCAATGATGAAATTTATTCACCAAAACATCAAATTCTGTGAATGCTATATTTTTATACATATTCACAAGCCTATTCATTGACCCAATGCTTTATAAATTACTTTTTTAAATGTTCTAAATTCTTTTAAAAACGAATAATATGAGTTTCTTTTTGCTTCGTGTTCTCTAAAACGTTGTACATCATACTCTTTTTTTCCATATTCGTAATCTGTGTGAAGCTGTTGTTCATACTTACACAATTTTGCCAACAACAATGTGTTTTTTCTTCTTACTGCGTTAAAATGTCCTTGTACACTGTATTCCTTCAATTGTTGCTGGCAAATTGTCTTCAACAAACTTATTTCTGTATTGATATATGTTAATGTATCTATCCAATTACTTAAATCAAACAAATCTTTTTTGATACAGAGCTGCCTATGTTTTTCAATTCTTTTTAATAAATCAATATCCAATGCGCAGAAGGCTTTTTTAGATTTAATCTGTTAAGTTTAATTTGTCATGAACAACGTCGAAAAAATCATCCTTTAATTTTCTGTATTTGTCCAGATGGTATAAGTAACTTCTTCTATAGGTTTCATGTTCATGTATATAGGCCATATCACACTGCATATCGTCGCATTCCAGAATATCTGATCTAGAATTCATATATCGTCTTAGGGCCCCTAAGACATTCTCATTTTCAACAGCTTTTTTTTCAAACCTCTTCAAAATCTCATCGCTTTTTAACTTGTGGTTCAATTCTCTAGAACATAAACCAATCAAATTATCCAACTCTTTTTGAATATAAGTGAGATGATTAACCCAGTTATCAAGTTCTATAGTGTTGATTTTATGAGTGACATCCACATCAGTATCATGATTAAAAATTTCTTTGTCTATAGTTTTCATAATTTATTCTTTATATCGAAACTTCAAAATCTCTTTGCTCGAGATCCTTTTCAACCTTTTTTAGCTTCAGCTTTTGTTTCCCTCCTGGAAAATCCCATTCTACTTCATCACCCTCAGAATACCCAAAAAGTGCTGCTCCCATAGGAGTTAGAATGGATATTTTGCTTTCAGCAGCACTTCTTTTATTAGGAGTAACTATTTGTATAGTTTTCTTCCACCCACTTTCAGATTCTACTGTTATTTTACTGTTGAATCTAATTATGTCTTCTGGCATCTGTTCATCATCTAGAACCTGGGCGGTTTTTATCTCCTCATTCAGTCGGTGTAATGACTTCTGTATTTCAATATCTTCAGAATATCCTGATAAGTTGAGTATGCGTTTTAAGTACACATACTCTTTTTTCTCTATTATTAATGTTTTGTATTTCATAATATTTGTGCATTAAATAGTATTTATGGAAAAATCCCTCTTTGTACATAGGCCTTTTCTATACGTTTTATAGCAATACAATAGGCTGCTTTTCTAAGTTCCATACCTTCCTTTTCTGAATACTCGAATACCTTGTTAAGAGATTCACGCATTTTCTTATCAAGTTTTGGCATGACTTCATCCAGATGCCATAATTCACCATTTCGGTTTTGCAACCATTCAAAATAACTTCCTATAACACCGCCAGAATTACATAGAATATCCGGAATAATAAGTATACCACGCTCTAGAAGTAGACGTTCACCTTCACCATTCGTAGGGCCATTAGCACCTTCTGCAATCAATTTAGCTTTGACCTGGTGAGCGTTGCGTTCTGTGATTTGATTTCCTAAGGCCGCGGGAATAAGAATCTCACATTCCACACCAAAAAATTCTTCCTTGTTTATAGCTTTTGCTTCAGGAAAATCTACTATACTTCCATCATTAGCTTTAGTATAATTAAGAAGATCTTCTACTTTTATACCTTTTTGATTTTCTATACTGCCGAAAGCATCTTGTACTGCTACTAACATGGCACCTTCTTGCTCAAGAAAATGAGACACCCAGTATCCAACGTTACCAAATCCCTGAACTATAAATTTTTTTCCTTCTAAAGTTTCATTATTGCGTTCAGACCAAAATTTAATACTTAGAAACACTCCATAACCAGTAGCTCTATCTCTACCTTCCAAACCACCACTACCGTCCGGTTTTCCTGTAACCACGTGGTGATTTGCGGTTCTTTCAGCCGGAGGTCTTGTACTCATGTAAGTATCTGCTATCCAGGCCATGGTTTGGCTGTTTGTATTTACGTCTGGAGCTGGTATGTCATGCTCTGGACCAATATTATCTGCTAAAGCAAAGGTGAATCTTCGGGTTATTCTTTCTAGTTCTGCTTCAGAGTATTTAGAAGGATCTAGTTGGATACCTCCTTTTCCTCCGCCATAAGGAAGTCCGGCTAACGAAGTTTTCCATGTCATCCACATAGCTAAAGCTCTGGCAGCATCAATATCAACAGTAGGATGATAGCGTAGACCACCCTTATAAGGACCTAAGGCGTTATTGTGTTGAACTCTGTAGCCTGTAAAAATTTCCACTTCACCGTTGTCTAACTTAACAGGGAAATGCACTACAATTTCGTTGTTAGTGATACTTAAAATTCTTTTTATATTAGGATGTAGATCAATATATTCAGCAGCACTATTAAATTGCTCTAGTACATTGTCCATCATGTTTCCGCCAGAGGATTTCTTTTTCTTCTCTATTTGTTTTGTGAGTGTTGTCATGTTTTAATTTTAACAAGTTTCTAAACTTTTATTTTCATTTATCTATTTTTCTGTGAATGGTTGTCATACAACTTTTTAAACCATTGCCATTTCTTGTTCTAATTCTTGTTTTGCAGTTGTATGTTCTGAACTTTGCTCATATTCTTGTGAATATTCGCTACAAGACCAGACTTTACTCTTTAGTGATGTTAGTACACATCCATTTTTATGATGGCAATCATTGCAGATACTCATAGTATTTGGTTTCATTAGATTTACAATTTTTTTTACATCGACTATAAGTCAATCTGCATGCCAATACCAAACACTAGGTTATTAATAAGCCCTTATTTAAGTATAAACATCAGTTAATCAGATATTTATTATTTAAAGTAAGATTTTGGAAAGAAATAGCAATCGGTACAATATATCCCAGGTGGGTGATTTTGTATCGATTATAAACAGTTTGGTCTAGTTGAATTAAAAGCGGCTAAACTTCAGAATTTGAAGCAGAATTCCGGCTTTTGATTTTCAGGTCAAAATAGAACCAGCAACCGCTCAAAAGATTTAGCTAGGATTTCGTTGATTACTAAGTATGCTCTAATCTTCAAGTTTTAATCGTATCGTTTTACGATCGATCCCTAAAATTTCGGACGCTTTTGTTTTATTATTGTTAGTTGCTTGTAGTACTCTAAGAATATGTTGCTTTTCTACTGCTTTAAGCGAAAGAAGTGTTTCTTCTGGAAACGTAATGTCATATTTAAGTGAATCGGGGAGATGCTCAACATCCACTTTACCGTCGCTCATTATCACAGCTCTTTGTATCACATTCTCCAATTCTCGTATATTTCCAGGCCAATCATAGCGCTCTAAAACCTTTAAAGCTTGTTGTGATAGTTGGATGAAGCGGTCTTTGTATTCTAACCCGTATTTTAAAAGGAATTTTTCTACCAATAGTGGAATATCTTCTTTACGTTCCCTTAAAGGAGCTACTGCAATTTCAACTACTGTTAGTCTATAGTAAAGATCTTCTCTAAACGCTTCTTTTTCTATCATAGCTTTCAGGTTGCTATTGGTGGCAGCAATAACACGAACATCTATTTTCTCTGCTTTTTGAGCACCTACTTTTACCACTTCTTTTTCTTGAAGTACTCGCAAAAGACGAGACTGAACAGCGGTAGAGGCATTCCCGATTTCATCTAAAAATATGCTACCTCCGTTGGCTGCCTGAAAAAACCCATCTCGATCTTTGTCTGCCCCCGTAAAAGCACCTTTGGTATAGCCAAATAACTCACTTTCTAACAGATTTTCTGGTATGCCACCACAATTCACGGCTATAAATGGAGCTCTTGAAAATTTACCTTTGTAATGAATAGCCCGAGCCACCAATTCCTTACCTGTTCCGCTTTCTCCTTTGATAAAGATGGTAGCCTTATTGTTTTTTACTCGTTCAATAATTTCTATGATGGATTGTATTTTATCTGACTTTCCTATAATCTCACCATAGGTGTTGTCTTCGAGCTTTAGTTCTTTAGTGTTTGGAACATCAGAGTTATTTTCAGTTTTTATTGATTTATGTATGGCAGTTTTCAACTCTTCCTTAGTGAATGGTTTTGTTAGGTAATCTACAACGCCAGATTTGATTGCCTCCAATGAATCCTGAACCGAGGGATATCCGGTAATAACCAAGGTTGGTAGTTTGGGATAATGTTCGGCTACAAATTTGATGAGCTCAGAGCCATTTATTTCGGGCATTTTTAGGTCAGTGATGAGCAAATCAATCTTGGTATCTCTCAAAATTTGTACAGCTTCTTTAACTGAAATAGCTTTGTAGGTATGAAAATTCCAGCTTTGCAGGTGTCTCTGCAATAACTCAAGGATATCGATATCATCATCAACGATTAATATATTTTCTTTTTTGAGTTGCATTTTAATGAGATTTTGGAAGTTGTACTGTAAAAATAGCTCCTTTATCCTTTCTATTTTTTGCAGTGATCGTGCCTTTATGACTAGTAACAATTCCATGCACTACACTCAATCCCAACCCAGAACCCTCACCAGTGGGTTTGGTAGTAAAAAATGGCTGAAAGACTTTCTCCATAGCTTCTTCTGGAAATCCAGGGCCTTCATCAGATATTTTTAAAATAATGTGATCTTTAGATTCTGACACTTCTATGTTAACCAGACCGTTTTCAGGCGAAAAATAAATGGCATTAATCACTAAATTAAAGATGATTTGAGTGAGTTGAATTGTATCAGCTTTCAAAAATAACTCCTCATCTTTGATATTTAATTCATATCTAATTTTTGATTTTTTGAAGGAAGCATCCAGTAAATTTAAAGCGCTCTTTATGTTTGGAACAATATTAACTTGCTTCATTTCCTGAGGCATTTCGCAGGCAAAAAACATCAACTTTTTGACGACTTCTCTGGAAAAAATGGTGTTTTCAATAATCTTATCTACATCACGACTTATTTCATGCTCATCAGATAATTCATCTTTTAATAATTCAGAAAAACCAAGTATGTTGGCAAGTGGTGTGTTGAGCTCGTGCGCAATACCCGCAGTAATTTCTCCAAGAATAGACAACCTGTCGGCTCGCTCCATTTGTCGTTTTAGCGATACTTCATTTTCAAGAATTTCCTTGCGTTCTAACAGCGTACCTATTTTTAAAGCCACATTGTCTAGCAATTGCTTTTCTTCTTTTAAGAAAGAACTTTTATTATCATCTAAATAAGCAATAATGTGTCCGGCGGGCTTGTTGAATATGAGAATTGGAGAATTTAGATTTATGTCACTGCCAGGTAGGAGAGCAGGGGATGAATAATTGTTTGTCTCAATGAAAATTCGTGTCTGCTCGGGGAATTGAAAGCCTTTTTTTAAACTTTTGGAAATAGCTTGAAAAGTTTCATCCAGTTGTTCAAAATCAACATTAACAATAATGGATGATACCTCATACAAGCAGGTCAATTCTTTGATGCGTTCTTTTAGGGCTTCTTCGGTGGTACTCATCCTGTAAATCTTTTAAAGCTGGTTTGATGTTTTATAACTAAATATGAAAATTATAATTCAAACCCTGTTTGTCTGATAACATTCAGCCAATTTACAATTTAGATAAATTATGAAACGATAAGTCATCATTTAATTTTCACAGCTGCAGAGAATGTAGAAGTGTTTATATAGATAATTGACATATCAGGATATTATACTGATATTAACTATTTCAAATGATAGTATTTAATCTTTTTTCGCTGAAGTATTGATGTTTTTAACACGACTTACTTTATCATTTTTTGAAAGAGAAAGACGTACAATACTGTTTTCAGTTGCTTTTAATTCGTGCGGAATGCCGCCGTCCAGCGCAATAATACTTCCTTGTTTTAGCTCATGCTTACCTCCGTGAACACCAAAGACTATTGAGCCTTTAAACACTTCCACAACTATGGGGAAGGGGGTTTTATGTTCTTTCATGATTTGCCCCTTTTGAAAAACAATCCGTATTTCTTTAGAACTTTTTGTTTCCAATAAGACTTGAATCGCTGGTTTATTGTCGTTATAATCCAAAGCTTCGTTAAGTGATGCTATTTTCATAGTGTAATATATTAAAATGAGTTATTATTCAATTTGAAGATTGATATTTTATTTATTGGCAACGCCAAAGAGTTTAAAAACTCCCGCTCTTCAAAACCAGATTCACAGATGGAGTCAAGTATCTATCAGAAGTTGCTGAATGTTTTTGGCTTGTAACCGATGCTTCGGTAATCGCAAAGAGCTTAATGGGTAAAAGCGAGTTTATTACCATTGACTTTAAACGATTATCTAAAGCAGAACAAATCAAATCTATTACAGAAGCTGTAATTCTTTACAGTGATGGAAATAATAATTTATTAGAAAAACACGGCTACTTTGCTATGGATTTTCCACTGGATGAATTGCGCTTATTTTTTGTAAATGATACGCTTATGTTACCTAGCGAATATTAATACAAATGATCCTTTGACGGTCTAATTTTTAAAACACCTCTGGTATTCAGAGGTGTTTTTTTATCGCTTGCTTTCTGGTATTCAGAAAAATGCATTATCTTTAATTTGCTGAAAATTCAGCATTAAAATTTAATAGGGATATCTACTTTCCACTTTCGCCGATATCCTTAAAGCGAGAACACTAACATTACGGAAAAATTAGTTTTCTAAACTGGCAATGGGTTGCTGATGTTAATCAGAAGCCCTATTGTATGGATTTTTGTCCCCGTTGGGGACGAAAAGGAAAAGCAAGAGGGTAACACGCTGCGCGATGTTACGGATTCCTTTTCGTATTTAAATGACTGATAATTAGTCTTTTATGAAACAAGTAAAATTCTAAAACTCAGGAATTTGCGACAAATGCCTTCACAACTCCCATGTTTAGGGAAGTTTTTGCGACAAATCGGCGAGATATGAACTCTTTTACTGGCATTAGATTTAAAAAGGATACGGCCAAACGCTTTCAAAACTTTTCACGTCAACACTTCAAATCTCACACTGAAGCTTTGGAAACTATGTTAGACTTTTTCCAGGATAATGAGATCTCTCCTAAAGAAAAATTAGGTCCATCAGCTAAAACATTAGAGACTAAACTTTTGAAACGTATCAATGCGGTCATTGCCATTATGCGGGATATGGAAAAGAGTCAAACTAAACCTACTCTGGCCATGTTAGAATCTTTATTTCAGGCTGAAAATCAGCCTCATAAGCCTTCTAAGCCCACTTTGATTGTAGAAAAGATAATAAAAGAAAAGAATAAAAATAATTAGCTCAAATAGGCTTACTAATCTTTTAAACTTAGACACATGTACATAAGCATTACACCACAGAAATTAGGAGGTAGTTATTCTCAAAGCTCTGCAGATTTTGTGGCTTATCTTGAGAAGGAAAACCTAGACTTAACCACTGATACTTTAGTCAACGATGACTCTAATCTAGAGTATTTCTTCAGTCAACATGAAGACCAGGTTTCTGCAGGTGAAGTCATCAAAGCCATTGACACAAACACGGCTAAACTCAAGAAAACTGAGCCTAAATTCTATTCGATTACTGTAAGCCCTTCTAAGTATGAGCTAAAACGCTTACAGAATAATACAGAAGATTTAAAACGTTATACGCGTGAATTGATGAAGGAATATGCGGCCTCCTTCCACCGAGAAATCAACGGACGACCCATCTATGTTGATGATATTAAATACTTCGCTAAAATTGAACATCAGCGTCGATTTAAAGGGACGGATTGGCAGATCAAAGAAAATCAACCCTATGCTTCTCAAATTCTTGAGCTAAAAACTGAGCTAAGGCAAATTGAAGAGGGGAGGAGGGAAGGCGATCTAAAGACTTTAAAACGTAAAATAGCGGATTTAGAACACCAAGCTCCACATCAGCAAAACGGTAAGCGCATTGTTCAAGGTATGCTCAAAGCTGGTGATCAGAGCCACATCCACATCATCGTCAGCCGAAAAGATGACTCCAACTCCTATAGTCTTTCTCCTGGAAGCAAGCATAAAGCTTCTGTTGTAAAAATGCACGGGAAACAAATTAAACGCGGCTTTGATCGTGATAGGTTTTATGAACGTGCTGAAAAAACCTTTGACCGACTCTTTGCTTATCAACGTAACTATGTAGAAACCTACAGAGCAAAAAAGGATTTCATTCAGTCTCCTCATATTTATTTTGCTTCTCTGATGAAACTGCCTAGTAATGAAAAAGCAATGGCATTTAAACTAATGCGAGAAAGGGGAGTTCCAACACTTCCCAATATTCCAACAAGCAAGGCACAACTAGCACTACGAATTTTTAAACGCTTAAAACGAGGTGCCGAGTTAGCTATTAAATCAAGTTCTATAGGCATCTAAATCAAATGGAAAATTTAATGTCAATACTTATATTCATTGCATTAACTAGTGCTGTTTTCTATGTGATGTATCGCCTCTCTAACTATGCTTTTCTGATTAATTGTATGTTGATTATTTTAATCTTAGCTTATCTGTCAAATGACCAGCCATGGGTGGTAATACTTCTCTATATAGTCTGTCCACTTTTATTGATCAATACAGTTTGTTATGTCTTTTTACATAAGGAAACTCCTTCTAGTTCTACAGAGAAAAAATATCAAGTTCGTTTTAATACCGTTAAAGGAACATTTAAGCTAGATAATATAAAGCGGGGAGCTTCTATTATTGGCTCTGCTGGTAGTGGTAAAACTGAAAGTGCGGTATATGGCTTATTAAAACATTTCCAGACCCACGGCTTTTGTGGTATCATTCACGATTATAAAGATTTTGAATTAACCGAAATGGCTTATCCCCTTTTTAAGCATGGTCACATTCCATTTAAAATTATTTCATTCGATACCATCAATCATAGAGTTAATCCCATTGCTCCGCGTTATTTGGAGAATGAAGAGAGCGTTAATGAAGTATCAAGGGTGTTGATCGAAAATCTCTTGGAACAACGAGAATCGGGGACCACAGGGACGACTAAATTCTTTAATGACGCTGCTGAAGGTTTGATTGGTGGATTGATTTGGAAGCTTAAATCAGATTATCCTCAATTCTGTACACTGCCTCATCTCATTGCGATCTATCAATACCTCGATACCGATAGCTTAGTACAGTTTCTGAAAACCAATACAACCTCAAGAGCAATGGCTGATGCGTTTATCAGTGGCAAGGATTCAGAACGCCAAACGGCTGGTGTTAAAAGTACCCTGGCCAACGCCCTCAAGCGTATTAGCACTCAACGTATTTTTTTGACCTTGTCTGCTGATGAAGTGCCACTAAACATCAATAATGAAGCGAATCCTGCCATCATCTCCATTGTTAATAATCCCAAGTTTGAAACCTCTTATTCTCCTGTGATTGCAACCCTAGTGCATACCATCACTAAACAAATGAGTGTACGTCACTCAAAGCCATCTTTTTTAATGATGGAGGAGGCCCCGACCCTTCGTTTACTGAATATGCATCGCATTCCAGCGACGCTTAGGAGTTATAATATCTCAACGGTATACGTGATGCAGGACAAAATCCAAAACGATATGATGTACGGAGATAAGGCTAGTAAGGCCATTTTAAGTAATTTGTCCTACCAATTTTTTGGTAAAGTTAATGATCCAGATACGGCCAAATACTATGAGCGCTTTTTTGAAATCATTAAAGATCCCACCAAAAGTGTAAGCAGAGGTCATAATCTTGATTTTGACACTAGAGTGACTACAGGTGAAAAGGAAATTCCAAAAATCCGAGCGGATGTATTTTTTAGATTGAAACAAGGCGAATTCATAACCTATGCCGATGGAATAGATAAGAAAGTACACTTTAAGTTGCCTACAATAAAAAGAGAACTACCATCCTCTAAACAGTTTTCTGAGTCTGACCTTGAACTTAATTTTGAGAGGATCTATACTGAGGCTAGATCAATCTTTGAATAACCGTTTATATAGTTTAATAAACAGTTATATCAAATACGTAAAAATCCTTAACCTATTATACATACTTAATTATTCGACCCCCAGAGTTTTTATAATAGTGCTATTTAATACACTATCATATATTTTAATCTATGACTGGTCTTGAAAAAGAAACCTATAAAGTGTATTAAGAAACACTTTTGGATGTATTTATCATTAAATAACGTATATCGATGTCCGAAAGAGCATCATAATGCACTTCAATAGAGTTATAAATCAGCATAAACCAAGGAGAGAAACCCTTAAAGAGTAACAAAATACTTTCGTAATATTTAGATGGTTAAAAATCGTTCAGGTATTTCATCAGCTTGTTATAGCGGGCCTAGAGGATCACAAGCGCTTTGTCAGACATGTTTGGGGATTTAAGGGACAGTTCTTTACATTTAAAGGATCTGGTATAGATTTATGGCTTTGAAATCAATTAATTCAGAAATAAAAGAAAAAAATAACAAGAGTAAATTTTACTTCTAAGTTTTAAACAAAGGTAAATTTAATGTATATTTACCCTCGTTTTAATCACACGAGTACTAATTACCTATATTTTAAAATGAAAGATTTTAATAAAAGTATACCCTATAATAACTTACCAATGCTACCTCCTAATGCGATCTTAGAAACCACTAGGGTATTACGTAAAACCATCGAAGCGAGTAGAGCTTTAGCTCAACTTAATGGTATGTTAACTAACTTGCCAAACCCTACATTATTTTTAGATACGATTCATTTACAGGAAGCAAAAGCTAGTTCTGAAATAGAGAATATCATTACAACTAATGATGATTTATATAAAAGTTTAGTTGCTGATAAAAAATTTGAGAATTCTGCAACTAAAGAAGTTATCAGTTATAAAGAAGCGCTTTGGAGAGGATTAAAACTCATTGAAGACCGACCTTTTATTTCAACCAATCTATGTATTGAAATTGTACAAACCATCAAAAAAAATACGGCTGGTATTAGAGCAACTCCTGGTACATCCCTAAAAAATATCAAAGGAGAAATTATTTATACTCCTCCAACTGGTGAAGCCGTAATTAGAGAAAAATTAGCCAATCTTGAGACTTTTGTAAACGGTGAAGATGAAATAGATCCATTGATCAAAATGGCTATTATGCATTATCAATTTGAAGCCATACATCCATTTAGTGATGGCAATGGCAGAACAGGGCGAATCTTATTATTACTTTATTTGAAGCTCAAAAATTTACTAGACTCACCTGCTATTTATTTAAGTGATTTCATTATCAGGAACAAAGCAGACTATTATAAAAAATTACGAAAAGTTACCGAAAACAAAGATTGGGAAGGGTGGATACTTTATATGCTTGAAATGGTAGAGTATACTGCTAATAAAGGATTAGAACGCCTAAAAGATGTCACTAGATTGATGCAGGAAATGACTGCAGAGATTAAAGAAAAATTACCTAAGGTATATTCTAAAGAGCTTGTTGAAATACTTTTTCGATTACCCTATACCAAAAGAAAGTTTTTAATAGACGCCGAACTAGGTACGCCAAAAACTGTGGGGAATTATCTCATGGATTTAGAAAATGCTGGGTTTTTAATTTCTGAAAAGGTGGGTAAAGAAAAACTTTATCTCAATCATAGATTAATGGCTATTTTGGAAACTTCATAAGTTGAACTGAAACAAACACTTAAAACTATTTCTGAGATTAATTTTTACCGGCCTCAATTTAAACCTATGGTTTGCTTAAACATATCTTACTAAGTAAGTGGATAGGAATTCACTAATCATTAAATCAAAAATTTTGATATTTAGAAGTGTGATTTGTAAAGCGAAAAAATTTTAATTTAAAAGATATGGTAGTGAGATAAAATTGTGTATTATAATAAACATTTTAGGTTTTTTTCTTATATTTGTGTATTATAATAAACATAAGGATGATAGACGCAGTGACTATAAAGGAGGTAAAACTACAGCTTGGTGAGCTTTGTAAGCAGAAAAGACAAAGTTACGACATGTCTCAGCAAGACTTGGCCGAAGCGCTGGAATTATCAAGATATACCGTACAGAAATTCGAAAATGGTAAAAATGCCACCCTAGATACCGTCTTAAAAATCGTCAACCATTTTGATTTATTAGGGAATTTATACCAGGCCCTTAAAGACTTAGAAAAGAGTAACGACATAAATTCATTGTATTAAGATGGCTAAAAATAAAATCATAGACGTTATTTTGTTTGGTCAGGAAATAGGCAAAGTGGGTTATGATATAGATAAACAGGCTTCTTATTTTCAATACAATCCGGCCTATTTGGAGTCCAATCAATACTCCAAAATATTCCCTTACATATTTAAACGAATAAAACCAGTTCAGGTATTTAATCAATTTGAAGGAGAAACCTTCAGAGGACTGCCGCCAATGATTGCTGACTCTCTGCCGGACATGTTTGGAAATATTATTTTTAAAGAATGGTTTGAAGCCAAAAATAAAGCGCTCAGGAAAATTACGCCTTTGGAACAGCTGACTTATGTAGCCAATAGGGGAATGGGGGCGATCGAATACCAGCCATCGGCAAAAATCCCAAAAACATCAACGATTCATATCGATGAGATCGTGGAGGTCTTAAAAAAAGTGTTGGATGTAAAAAATGATACGACTGCAGAAGCTTTAAATGATGCAGCCCTTTTAAATATTTTCAAGATAGGAACTTCGGCTGGGGGTGCACGGCCCAAAATATTGATTTCAGAACATAAAGAAACGGGGAAAATAATTCCTGGAGATCTAGAGTATTCAGACGCATACAACCATTACCTGGTCAAGTTATCTATGAATGAAGACTGGGGCTACAACAAAGAAAAAGTAGAATATGCATACTACCTCATGGCTCAGGAAGTAGGGATAAACATGATGCCCTCAAAGTTAATAGATAATAAACACTTCGCCACCTTACGTTACGATAGGCAAAATGGAGAAAAACGTCATGTACTCACCGTATCTGGCCTCACGGGCTGGGATTTTAAAAAGCCAGAGAACAGTAACTATGAAAATGTATTTAGGTTAGCTTTAGATTTAAAAGTATCTCATAAAGACATTATCGAGCTGTTCAGGCGTATGGTGTTCAATGTGATCTATTATAACATAGATGATCATTTGAAAAACCATTCATTTATCTATAATAAACAAACGAACAACTGGTCCTTATCTCCGGCATACGACATTACTTATCCGTTAAATATTAACGCCAATTACACCAATATTTCCAGGGCCTTAGCAATTAATGATAAGAGAGCAGACATCACCCTTGAAGATGTGCTGACCATAGCAGAAGCCTATGCCATCAAAAATCCAAAAGCTATTATTAGTGATGTACAAAAAGCAAGGCGAAATTGGTTCGATATGACCAACCAATTAGATATTCCACAAAAAATAGCTTCGTCTATAAATAAAGAATTTAAAGATCTTATTTAAAATAGATGGTTAAATAAGCCCAAAAAGCCCATAAAAGGGCTTTTGGCTTTTTTGCAAAGATAGTTTATGGTAAATACTAAGGAAAAACTCCTGTAGTCTTAATTCGGGTTATTGATAAATCGATGTGATATATTCACTTTCAAATTTCTCTCACCATAACGTTCGTTGAGTTCCAAAACGGCTCTGCGATCCTTTCCTAATGAGAATTTAGGAAGGACGTAAATTAACTTTACCGTTTCATTGGCCTCTACTTTTGAAGGTAAATTATATTTAAAAACGGGTTCTTTGTACAAGTCCTGCAAGGATTTCTTTTTCCCTTTTTTTCTGGTTTCTACAGAAAATCTTAGGAAATTAAGATCATAATCCAGGCTGGATTTATTTTTGATCTCAATTACAAAGTAGAGTTCTTCTTGATCAAAAACAATGTTCTCAACCTTTAATACGATATCTTGTTTTCGATTCCTGATTCTACCAATTCTTTGATTTCTTTTGATCAGATAGGAGCTGAAATACCTATAGTAATAGCTTCGATTGTTCAATTGATCTACTTTCTTTTTTTCAGTAACCCTGCTTAGATCTGCTGAGGCTTCATGACCAATACTGCTAGAAGGTGGAATAAAGTAATTGAGTTTATCAAGCTCTTTCCTGTATTTAATAACATAGGAAAATACTGTACCATCGTTATTCACCACTAGTAGATTACTCTCCTTTCCTGGTTTCGCTTGTAGTAATCCAAAATATTGGCCCTTCTCGCGATTGTAAGTAAAGACAAAATTTTCTGAACCTGTTATTCCTTGACGAATAGGATCCGGAAAGAATAAAGCGACGTTTTTGGTATCGTTGGCATAAATGGTGTCAAGCATATTAAGGCTGTGATTAGTCTGAGATAAGCCGTGCTTTGACAGTATGATGAAAAAAATGGTTAACGCTGTAGTGATGATTTTAGTTTTCATGGGTAAGTGTTTTAGTGATTTATAATTCAGGTTTTAGTAAGACTTCATAGTTATTGAGAACTGTAACTTTTACATTTCGATTATTGCGTTGAAATATGTTTTTAAACCCACTGACTTGTGGCATTCCGGCAATGTTGATATCATCCACCATATCTCCAATAACTTCTGTCGATAATTGAGCTCTAAAATTATTTTCTACATAAATTCCTTCACTCCCGTCTTCAAGATCAAAGGCCTTGAGCTCTACAGGATGATTCATGATGCTTTGAATTTCAATTAGCACTCTATTCGGCTGAAAACTTATAAAACCATAAACAGGGGTATTTCTGGGGATGTATTTATTCTGTATGGTCATAGCCTTAGTCAAGCGCATTCTTAAACGTGAGTTTGCTTTTACGACTTGATTTCCGTCAACAACTGCATGAAGAATAGGATCTGTTTTATCCAGAAATATGAGGTCTTTGGCTTTAGGATTTGAAGCAAAGAATAATTGGTGTTCCAACCCCATTTCTTTGGCTTCTGTTTTAAGCTGTTCCTTGAGACCCACTGAGTCAATTTCAATTTGACTAGGGTTTTCAGACTTTTGTTTTCCTAGATTCTGATAGTTAACATTAGAATATCGACTCCTCTCAACATTAGTGATACTATCCAGGAGTCGATCTTTTTGAAGGTTGGCTAAATTAGAATTGTAAAACCCAAGAGAATCGATTAGGTTTTCATCGTATACACTTGGTGCATTCGTCTCTCTTTCCTCTTTTATGTCATCAATGGCATCCAGTTTGGAATTGTATTCTTTTTGCTCCTCTTTTAATTCTGGGACAGCTGTCTCTTTAAGATTTAATTCTTGAGATTCATCTTCTCCTATAACTAAAAAGGAATAGGAAATGATGAAAATGACGACTGTCATTAGAACAGCTGTAAACACAATTTTGTTTTTTTCTATTTTCATTGTTCTTGATTTTAGAGTTATATAATATTTTAAGTCTTAATTCTTTTAAGTGACTTTTCGAAATATTCTGAAATGAGTAAACCGTGTGGATTATTTGGGAAATGACGATCTACTATCATGAGACGGCCAGTAGAGATAAGCTCATAGCGATCTATTGAAGCCCCACGATTGATTTCAAATACTGTGGTTGTTTGAAATCTATAGTCATCGCCTTGTTCTTCTATCTTAGAATCAATGCTGACTACTTTTTGGACTAAAGAAAATTGTAATAACCGATTATACACTCCATCCGCTTTCTTTTGGCGATAAAGGTTGTCTACGCTACTATTGCCTAACCAAAGCGCCTTCTTCAAGTTTTTTTCATAATTACTTGCGTTAATATTGTAGAAATAGGTGTGAAAAAGGTCAAGATGAGCCAACGCTTCCACCTTAAAATTTTCCTTTTGCGTAACCAATTTTAAGGGAATAATACTTCCGTCTGTATTAATTGCAAAAGCGCTATTCATGGCCTTTCTGTGAATTGAATATGCGGTATATAGAGAAATTGAACACGATATAAACGCGAAAGCAACTACTGTTAGGACTATAAACCGATTCGTTTTTAATACGCTGTAAATGTTTTTATAGGAAACTTTCATTCTTGATAAGATTAACTGGTGAATAATCTGAGGGTAAAGGAGGTAGCACGTTTATAGAGCTTAAATTTTAGAAATACTATGAAGCCTATCGATCCTAATTGAATCACAGGAGCAAAAAAGCCCTGACCCACATCAGTCCCAAAAAGATTTGACCAGAAATTAGTGTTGATTTCATTATAGAGTGCATTAACAAACACATTAACTAAGAAAAATGCAGGCACTAACATGTAAACCGCTGCATATAATTTGAAAAATGTATAGCCTAAGGATCTGAACTTTTCAAATACTGCTAGACTGAGCACAAGTGGAAAAAAAGTTTGCATGATGCCTAAAAGAAAAAAGCGCTCAGCTAAAAAAAGAGGGTAGATGAAAAGATCAAGGATCCACAACAAGATGCCTATAACAAAGGCTACTAATTTAAATCCATACAAAGGGGTGACCAGGGCTTCATATAATAGTGTCATCGCATTTTTGGTAGCATCTATCAAATTGACATCCTCCTCTATGGATATCTCTTGTAATTGAAGCGGAATTAAAGCTGGAGCAGTATCTCGAAATTGATTCTCTATAGAAACTAGTATGTTATCGAAAAATCCTAGCACCTGAGTAGAAAAAATAACGACGATAACCACTGCAAAATTTTTAGCTAATTCTGAAGGGTTTAGCCCCCAAGTATAGCCCTCATTTTCAGCAACACCTTCATTGTACTTTTTTAAAATATTGATGAGAAAGAATAGAACAGCTAGTGCTTTCATTCCTCCGATGGTGTATTGTGAAAAATCACTGTCTTTGATGGTTTGGAATACCGCATCTACATATTCCAGGCCGATCCCTAAAATTATTCCGGAAGTCATTTTTAAAACCCTGTTTCTCTGTTATTGATTTTATCCTGCATTTTCCGAAAGGAAATAATATCTCGATAGCGCTTCGTTTTTAATGTAATAGTAGAAACCATTTCAATGGATTCTAATTCCTTTTGTTTTAAAACTCTTGCCCGTTCTGCATCACTCATTTTTAAAAAATCACTTGATAAGACCTGGTCTATAAAGTCCATCGTTTCTAGGGAATTATCAATGATGCTATTGAATGAATTGGTAACGCGATTGATTTCTTCAGGCTTGATGTAAGGTGAGCTTAAGATATTTTGTAAGTCACTTTGCATGACACTGATCAAACGCTGATTGTTACGCCCAATCTCCCTCACGGCTTTCAATTGCCTAACCACCGTATTGACTTTCTCCAAATTTTCTTTTTGCTGCTTTAAAAATTCAACTGTCTTAATCAGTTGTGTCGTTTGCTTTGCAGATTCTACTAGCGATTTTACTAAACTGACAAAATTGGTATTATCGTAAACCGGCATTCCTTGAGCGTTCGCTTTTTTCTGCATCAGGAAAAACAAAGCGATGGTGATAATTACAAGTTTTGATTTCATAGGATTATAGTTTAGAGGTGAATTCTTTTATGGCCTTTTCCATGTCATTAGTCTTTTCATAGAGCTTCATGATTTCTTCATTTTCTCGTCCATCGGTTAAGTAAGCAGCGTAGACTTCTTTAGGAACTTCCAGACGAAACACATTGCTTTCTTTTCCGATTTTGATAAACATTTCGGTGTATTTTCTTGATCCAGTAAGCTGGTTTTTTATCGATTTCAATTGGTTCATATCATGACTAGTCAAATGAAGTCGCTTGACTAGTTCTTCATAGCCTTTTTCATTATTCAGACTATAAATGACTTGTGTGTTTTCAAGTATACTGGATGAAGTAGAATTGTTAGGAAGCTGATTAATCGATTGTAATATGATACCTATCGCACCATTTTGCTTACGTATAGCTTGATAGTAAAATTCAACACTTTCTAATACGTTTTCAAATTTGAGCTGTTTGGCAAACTCATCAAATAAAATAATTCCCTTTTCAGCTCGGTTTTTCCAAATGGTTCGTTGTATGGCCGTTTTGATCAGCTTAAGCATCACTGATAATATTTTTTTGTTGTCTTTAACTTCATCAAGTTCGAAAACAATCAAGCGTTTATCCTCGATCTTATAGGTTTGATCTTCGCTGACTTCAAACAAAAAACTATAGATGCCATCTCCCACGTACTCAGACATGACGTGTAAAAAACTGGTGATATTGAAATAATCTGGATGAATATTGAGCTTATTTAATAGGTCTTGCTTATGTTGATTTATAAATTGATAAAAGCCGTCTAGTGAGTGATTGTCGTCTGTATTTTCATAATAATACCGTAGTATCTTTTTGATCGAAACTGATTCTGCTTTGGTTACTTCTAAATCAGAAGCAAACAGTTCAAAGAGGAAAACGGATAACTCTTCTAAACGCTCAGGGGAGAGATCCTTTGCTTCATTGATATAGAAGGGATTGATCCCTAGATTTTTTCCGCTTTCGTAGCGAAGTACGGTGTACTGCTCGGGATATAACTTCGCAAATTTGGTATATGACCCTCCTAAATCAATAATAACCAGACGCACTCCGCTTTCGAAATACTGTCGAAGGATGTTATTGGCTAAAAAAGATTTCCCTTCACCAGTTGGAGCGAAAATGGCAAAATTTCTAGCCTTGATTCTTTTCTTATCCTCATCCCAGACGTCTTTCAAGACTGGAATGTTATGTTCCCTATCATTAAAGATGATTCCTGTTTGATCGGACTTATAATTACTGTTATTGATATAAAGACAAAGAGCATGCTTTAAATCTGTGACATACAAATCATCATTCGAGAAATTAGATGAAAAGCAGAAGTAACTATTGAGGAAATAATTTTTTCTTTCCTTGCCTCTAGGATAATAGGGGATAATGTCCAAGTCTTTAAACTCTGTTTTAATTTTTGAACTTATCCTGTTGAGGTCCTTGGGAGTCTTATCCCAGAAAATGACGTTGAAATGTCCTCGTATAATTCGAGCGTTATCATCTGCATTAATTTGATCCAGTATATGTTGAATCTTCTCGAGAACTATTTTGTTTTGTGAGCCAAAATTGGAGCTTTTACTTAGCTCTTCTACTTTTTTGTCCAATAACTTGCGCCACTTATGCTTATCATCTAAGTAAAGTATTTGATTCACAATATGGTTCTCGTTTAACGTAAGCCCTAAGCCATCAACAAAGCCTTGATGAAATATAAAATCATCTGAAGTGAATTTCTCATTAGGCTTGCTACTCTGTACACTTTCGCCAAAGCACAGTTCGCTATTGATGGCTAGGGCATCAAAATAATTTTCTCCAATATTGACGTGGTTATTGTCAAGTATAATGTCAGTATCAAATCCTGTATTGAATCCATTAAAATAGGTGTTTGTCAATTCTAGAATCTGCTCTCTATCGAGTGCAGTGAAGTTTAATTTTCGACTATTGTTGACAAATGAAATGGAGTCACTAACTGAACTGATAAAACTTTTTAAGTTGTTTTCTAGCTCTTTAACTTTAGTCTTTGAGACTTTGAGCAGAGGGTTAACGTATTTAGGGTTATTAAGAGCTTTGTTTTTTGTGACTATGAAAAATAAATAACACTCATGATCAATGTAGTCTCTCCCTCTAAAGTAGTCTCGCGTAGCTTTTTCTAAAAATGTACGATTCGGGAGTTGATCCGAGGAAAACGATCTTTTTTGATAAACATCTTGTTTATGGATTACTGTTCCAACCGGTAATGATTTAAAGGCTTGAAACCAGGATCCATGAATGTCCTCGAAGTCTTTTTCAGAGAGAGAATACACTTCTGGAAGATGTCCTTTATAGCAGAGAACAATGTTTCCATTGTTGGCAAAAACAATATTGTCCTGGATGTCAATGATTGGATGAACTGCAGATAAATTGATCTTAGTCATAGCTTAAGTTGGAATTTCTTTTGTTACTAATTGTTTTTGGAAATGCCTTTCCTAAATGGAACAACTGAGGTTGATGTGTTATTTTGGTTAACACACCATATAATGACGTATTAGCAAGTACTACAATACTTATAATGCTCAAACTAAAAGAGAAGATGATCAAGAGTAGAGATGCAATAACAGAAATCATCATTAATGCAAATAGGGATAGGGGTAAACCAAAAATGACTGCTTTTTTCCTGATGTTTTTATATACCTTATATTTCTTCATCAGACCACAATAGTTACTAAGTAGGTGAATATTCCAACAACAGCTCCTGCGATTAAAACAAAGACAAGAACGCGGGTTATACCTTTCTTTAAATCTGCATTCTCACCAAAAAAATGTCCAGCATTAAATAGAAAACCTACCAGAAAAATGATACCCAGTAAAATGGGAAACACATTTCTAATCGTATTGGAAACATCTTGAACTGAATCTTCAATTCCACCAATTTGAGCAAATAGAGCTGGGGAAAGCATCAATAAAATAATTGAGAAATAAACTGATTTTTTCATAGCGTTAAAGTTTAATGTTATGATGTTTTTTAGCTTTTTAAATTTACATATATTTGAATATAAAGCATTGAAAATCAATATTTTAAATAAAAAATAATATTTGCATTTGATTGAATTTATTTGATGATATTTTGCATCAAATTCTATGGCTTTTTGAAATCGTAATGACCAGAATTGAAAATTTGAAGTATAAAAAAGAGCTCGAAAACGTCAATTTTTTGGTTGAAGTTGAAAAAAAGTGAATGGATTCTTTTTTATAAATCATCCGAAACTGATACAACTTATGTGAAATTATCAAAAGCACTGATATTCAGATTTAAATTGATTTTCAGAACTAAATTCTAGTAAGACCAAAATGTTAGATCTCAAATTTGTAGAGTCAATTTTGTAAAAGACTAATTATATTCAATTCAACGATTCAGTTATGAAAGAATTAAGCACAGCAGTCATCATTTTGATCAAGGAAATTATCCAGGCTATCGGTGAGTGTATTAAAGCGACGAAGTCAAAAGCTCAATAAACAAAGCTTTACCACTATTTTCGTTTATCTACAGCCTCTTCATCAAAAGCTATTAAATTGAATAGCTCTCGCATTCGGCTTCGTACTCGATTGCCGTAGCGTTCTTCAAGTTCTTCTGCATTAAGATTAGTTGTAGCATGTGTTTTAATCTTTTTTCTGGATTTTAAATACAAATCGTAGCGCGACAGAAGGACTTCTCCCATAACGTTTAAATCTTTGCCATAAAACCTGCCCGAGGGCTCTACACCTAAATCATCAAAACAATACAACTTAGAATTACCGAAGTCCTCCACAGTTTTAAAGCCTAAATGATTAAATCCAAATGTGACATTACGACAAGGGATGACTTCATAGGGGCGTTGCAATGGAACGATATGCCGGAGTAATTTCATCAAACTGGTTTTACCACAGCCTACTGGGCCCGACAACAGAATCCCTTTTGTTGGATCAATGCCGTATTTATCGCAATTGGTTTTATCACGGATAAAGTAATTGCAGAGTTTGATAAGAATTGACTCGTCGTCTTTGTAAATTTTAAACTTCTCACCGAAGAGGAGTTTACCTTTTTCGTTCAAGTAGATGAGAATTTTATCAAAATCATAGCGAACGTTTTTCCCATCAAATTCACCCAGAGAATATTCTTTATCTCCTTCCATTATTTTAGAGGGGTTGTCCATAATTTTTGTGTTTAGTAGTCCGTAAGTTGTCCTCAATTTGGGACGCTTGCTTTTTGTTTGTTTCGTTTTTTTCTGCAAGTAATTCGGTTCTATCCATCCAATTAATCGCTAGGCCATGCCAGTCTCTAATGGGTTCCCCGTCACTGGTCTTCCAATGCTTAGCTTCATAATGGTTGAAGAATTTTTTTGCTTCATCGATTTCAAATCCATTTTTTTCAAAAAAAAGAAAAACAGCCTGCCTGCCTTTTGGCTGTTTATTAATATTTACCTGTTTGTTATTGTTTATATTAGATACCAACGCTTGTCCACTGATGGGACGGTGTGGGTCCACTACTTGTCCAGTAGTGGGACACTGGTGTCCTAGTTGTGGTTCATTTTTGGGACTGTAGTGTTCCGCAAGTAGTTCTAGTTTGGGATCGTAATGTCCCATATCTGTACCACTATTAGTATCAAGAACAGACATCTTAATCTTACTGCCTTTGAAAGGATTATTCGATGGAAAATACCAGAGGTAACTCCAGGCATCTAAATCGGTCACACATCTGTGATAGGTTGATTTTGAACCTAATTTGGCTAGTCTCATGATTTCATGTCTACTGACGTAAAATTCATTTGCAAAACGACAGCTGTTCCACTCCTGAAACAAAGCCATGTATAAACTGATATGGGAAGGATTTAGGCGATCGTCAGAGTGGAATTTTTGAAAAGCTGCGTTGAGAAGCTTTATGTAATTCATAGCCTTAAGAATTAAAATCGTGATGAACCCGATTGGCTTCCATGACGCTTTGAATTTCTGTGGCATCATAGTAAATAATTCCTCCTACTTTGGTATAGGGTAATGTCCCATTAATCCTCAAATTTTGTAAGGTTCCTGGACTTATCTGTAATAAATCCATCACTTCTGAAGATTTCAGGTATTTTTTTAATTGTCCTTTACTTTGTTTTGTAAGAAGGATTTTGAGTTCTTCAAGTAGTTCTGTTTTAAAATCTCGAAGATCGTCTGAGGTGATAATTGATGTTGGCATAATAAAACAAATTTTATGGCTAACACATTCTAATTGATAGTGTCTAGCCTGGTTTAACTTTTGTTCTATAAAATTGATGCTTTTTAGCTGGCATCATTCACCACATCACTCGTAGTACGTTAGAATTTAACTTTTCATTGAAATTGATTGATAATACTACTATTTATTGATTTTAAAGAGGTTTAGCTTATAAAAAATCTGATTGTAATTTAGTAGGTAAACTTGTTCGTAGTTCCTATTGACGTCGACAATTTATTTTTCATCGTCTTGCCGCATTTTGGCCTCTAAATCACTAGCAATTTGGTATAAATATTTAGTCCTGGGATCTTTTCTGGCCTTCATTTCACTATAGGTTTTATAGTAGTTATCAAGTTTGATATTAAAGAAATCTTCAAAAGCTGAAACGATGGTTTTTAGGTCAACTGTTCCGTGGTTAATATCGCCTTGTTGATAAAGGCCGTAGATGATTTCTACCAAGGATACTTTAGAGCCAGACCAGACCAGTAATTTAGGTTGACGCTCACGAAAGTTGCCACTGCTGCCTGGTTGAATACGTTCTAATTTTTCTCTGATGTAATGAATAAAGCGATACAAGGCTTGAATCTTAGCCCATAACATATCGTGACTTGTTGAAAATTCTGGATTTTGATAGTAATTGATGCTAGGGCTAAACGAGAAGTCTCGTTTCCCTTCACGACTGAAAAATTCATGATCTAAGTAATTGTGGTTTTGCTCCATATAATTGACAAAGCTATTATTGGCCGAAAAAAACTTATTTATTTTTTTAATCTCTTTTTTTAAAAAACGTACTTTGAATGAATTTCCAGCTTTAGGCAGAGATAATTCACAAGACCTGACCTCGGTGAAATAAATCAGGTAACTCATAGGGAAAGGCTTGATATTTCTAAAAAAATCAATTTCAGAAGTAGCATCTTCAAAATCTTCTTTATCAACTTGTTTTTGAAGAGCCGATAAGGTCTTTATACATAAGTTTATGCCGTCATCAGCCTTCTTTAAATCAGGTTTATCTGACCTAATGATAGTTTCGATCTTCTCTCCAAATGTCGACATAGCCTTCTCAAACATGAGATTCGTTTTAAATGAAAACAAATAATACCGTTGCTGCGCTTTTTTCAATATGGCTTTTTAAAGGGGCACTATTAAAATCTGTATTTAGTCTAATCTTTCCTTAACCAGTCTAAGGCCTCTAGTGCAAAATTGTCACGGGCTTGTATGTAAGCACACTTCTCGACAATTTTTGCACCTACTTTACGCTTTTCAAATCCAGCGGTTAGTCCAAAATCAATTCTGGACTGGCTTAGGTCTTTGGCTCTAAGTATGGTTTGGAATAATAGCTGCCTATACACATTGTAGGTTCTTGCATAATTATAATCCATGCCTACTATGGCTGGCGCATAGATAGCATTTGAATTTTTGTAGCAGAACATAACTCCTGCTAATGTTCGCTCAGTGTCTTTTAAATACAATGAGATAAATTCCCATTGAGGGGATGAATTCATATGCTCAAATAAAGCATAAGGATAACTAAAGGTGTTTAATCCAATGTTATTGGCTTTTACAGCTTGGTAAAGTTGAAAGCTTTTGTCCAATTCAGTTTTTGAAAGGTTTTGTTGGATCTGGATTTCAACCTGGTCACGGTAAGCTTCAATATCATCTCTATAATGCTTTCGTGATCGCTTACTAAGGGTATTTATATATTCCTCTTGAGTGTTCCATTTAAAATTGGAGTATACTGCGGACTCTGGCATTGCAACTTGTACAAATCCCTTTTTATGCAAAAAGGATTTTATGGACTCATTTTTGGTTGGGAAGTCTCTGAGTATAACATATTGAGCATTTAAGCGCTTTTCTAATTTTTCTAATTGATCTAAGAATAAATTAAAGGCCTCTTTCCAATAGGGTGAACCTTCACATAGATAAAGATGATCTCCTTCTGTGATCATGGAGCCTAAGCAAAGACAGGTGCTGGTATGATAATAAGGTTTATCTTTTCTAATCTTTTCAAGGGCAATGGACACGGATTGTGGCGCAAGCATATCCTCTTTCCAAATTCCGAAGGAGACAAAAGTGGCGAACACGCATTTTTGGTTCTCATCTTTGACCACAAAATAATAAAATTGATTATTGTGTTCACGATACTTTTGATCGCTCATGATCTTTTCTAAATCTCTTAACCCATTCCAATCGTAGAAGCCATTCTTTCCTACAGTAGTGTTCCATAATTCAGTTTCGATTTCAGTGATAGAAGAGAAACTCTGCAAGTTGAGTTTTGAAGACCTAACCTTAGATCGGTGAGTAGGTTTAGTTCTTTTTCCAAAGGCAAAATTGATGCGTTCCAAGGTAGTTCCTGTCTCTTCTAAGGCTTTAGGGAACTCTTCAGCTAAAGCATCTGTAAGTGCTTTGATTTCTTCCTTTTGATTATGCCTAGAGATGGTAATTCGCATCCCCGTATTCTTTACCGGAACAGCAGGAAAAAAGCCGATGTTGACATAGAAACCTAATCTCATAAGTCTGCTCATGAGATTAAATCCTGTTTCTGGCATACCTGCTCCAATATAAAAGACGGGAGAATCATTATCAACGATTATCGGTAAATCTGTTTGGCTAAGACACTGATTGAAATACGAAATACGTTTTGAAAGTTCATCTTGCAGCGTATAGATCTCATCGCTCAGATGGATTTTTGCAGAGGCTATTGCAGCTCCTACAGACCCAGGTTCCAATTGTACTGAGAAGGTGAGGGGACCGCCGAAATTTTTGACGCGTTGTTGAATTTCCTTATCCTTACAAACCATTACAGCTCCACTGGCTCCAAAAGTTTTACTCATGGTGCCAAATAAAATCACCCGATCTGGTAATTTTTTTAAAATGCTCATGACATAGCCGCTTCCGTGTTTTCCTTTCCAGCTCATACCATGTACATCATCAAAATAGATATGAAGTTGAGGATATTTATCACAAAGCATCATTAATTCTTCGATTGGAGCATAGTCTCCAAACATAGAATACATGCCATCGGCCATGTACCAAATCTTTTGACACCTGGATTGGAGCTTTTTAATCTTATCCTCCAACATGTCTAGGTTATTGTGCCGAATCATTTCAACAGGGACTGATCTCAGTTTTAAAGGAGCAACTGCACTTTGCAAACTCCAATGGACCTGGTGGTCCAGGATAACTCCATCTCCATCATTGACAACCGATGGTATAACTCCGAAATGTCCCAGAGTACTGTTTTTTGTTATGACTATCGGGTGACCGTATATTTCAGTCATCAAACTTTCTAATTCTGCATAAAGCGGATGTGATATATAAGACTTTGAAAGAGGGAATTCTGTTCCGTAATTTTGAATGGCCTCAATAGCCCCTTGTTTTAATCGCTCATCTTGTTCCAGTCCTAAATAGCCTGTGGTCCCAAAGTGGAAAAGCTTTTTGCCTTTGATTTGCACTTGACGACCATTCATATAATCTCCTTCGGCATAAAGATGAATAGCTCCCGATTCTTTTGCATTGGTCATCACTGATACCACAGTATCGAGTAAGTTGTTGTGTTTAATTTTTGCCATATTCCTAGAGTTTAGTCTAGTGAAACTATAAAAAGATTCTGTTAGTCAGACGTTTAGATAGAAAATATGCCTAAGAAGTCAAATCTTATATTTTAAAGTCAAATACTTTCAAATGCTACCAAAATATGCGGTGTGCCACGATATCTTCATGTATATATTAAGTAATCGTTATTAATTTTTTATTTAAATTGTAGAAATAATAGGGGACATTCCATGAAAAGAGGAGAAAAGTATGCACACTTCTGGATAGAAGAGGGCATTCTAAATTTTGTTTATAAACCAAATGCTGTAATTGATCTCGAAGCAGCTAAGGCCGTTGTAAAAGCAAGAATTCGTTTTCAAAATGAAATCTCCTATCCTATACTTTGTGACATCAGACAATTAAAATCAGCAAGCAAGGCCGCCAGAGAATACTTAGCCGAAAGCGGGTGTCTCAAAGCTCTTGCTGTTGCTATTGTAATGGAGAGTGCGTATTCAGGAACATTATATAAAGCTTATGTCAATATCAGTAATCCCTCAGTACCCACACAGGGATTTAATACCATATCAGAAGCTTTAAATTTCTTAAATCAATTCAAATAGACTCCTTTAAACTTATGCAGTTATGTCTACAACTGATTTTAAAACTAGAGTTCATCAAATTTTAGAGTTCATAACTGAAATCACTCTTGGCAATTATACGTATACGTTACCCCTAAGAAACCAAAAAGATGAATTAGAACAAATAGCAGTATCTCTGAATACGATGGTTGAAGAAATTGATACAGCAGTTCATCAAATTAACCATGAAAAAAGCAAAGAGGTTATAGAAAATATAGTTTTTAACCTCGATTGTAACTTTCACATCACCTCTTATTCCACTAATATCAAAGATATTCTTGGGTACTCTGATCTGGAGATTTTAAATAGGCCTGTCAAATTTTTAATCAACGGCGACTCCAATTTACCTGAAGACTTGCAAGACCTTTTAGAACATACCTTAGAGAGCGAACCTCCATTCAGAGTTGAGTTTAAGCACCGTGATGGCCTTCAATGGAGTGGCTTAGGACGACTTTATGTAATGGTGACCGAAGGTAAGAAAACATATAGCTTATCAGTGTTTAAGACTATTTATACCCATGATAAGTTCAATTTAGGCTTAAGTAATAAGCCCCGTTCGTCTACTTTTCCTAGTGAATACCGAAGTTTGTTATTGCAAGACCAACGGATTTTGGTGAGAAAACTGCATCAGTATGTTATGGAACGCCTGGACAGGCCTTTACCGAAAATATCTATCATTGGCAGAGAAATAGGCTGTAGTGTCAGCAAGATTAAGACCATTTTCAAACGCTTTTATGGAGATACTATATATGCTTACCATAGAAAAAAACGCTTAGAAAAAGCCCGAACTTTAATTGAAGATACAAGTACGCCCCTAAATGAAATTTCAGAAGAATGTGGGTTCTTAAGTCAGGCGCATTTTTCGAGAACATTCAAAAAAATGTACGGTTTACCTCCTTCTCAAATCAGAAAGTTTTAAACAAAAACCTCTCAGGATAAATTCAAATCCTTTAAAATCAAATCAAAAGCTATTAAAAGTTTAACCTTTATGCTCTCGAAATAGGGCATCAATGAAATTTAAAGGCTACATATATCAATTTATCAGGTTCGCATTTATCGTGTTGATGTTTTATGCAGCTATCCATAAATTGATGGATTTTACTCAATTCTACAATGATCTTTTAAATAGTCCATTATTTGGAAATAAACACCTAGCTCGATTCGTTTCAGCTTTCGTTCCTATTGTAGAATTGGCGATTGCTGGGCTTTTGATATCTGCAAAGTATAAAGAATTTGCGATGTATTTAGTCTCTGGTCTCATGCTTCTTTTCTCGCTTTACATCATCTGGATCATGAAGTTCAGTGCGGATATGCCTTGTTCTTGTGGCGGAATCATTAATAATTTGACCTGGCAGGAGCATCTCCTTTTTAATACGGGATTTCTACTTTTAGGAATTCTTGGAATTTACATTCAAACTAAAAAGCAAAGGAAGTTTTATAAAGAATAGTATTGCGCAATACTTAGAGCGCCTAAAGCCTTAAAGTAAGGTCTAGGCATATTGTTTAATTTAAATTTAATTATGATGAAAAATTCAAAATTTTTAATGCCCATGTTGGCATTCGTAATGGCCATAGGAATGGCATTTGCTAATACAGCAAATGAGCAGTCTTCTGGATGGATCAATTTAAATGGCGTTGCTACTCAATTGAGTACCGACCCATGTCAAGGCCAGGGTGACACCTGTAAAGTAATTTTTGAGGGGGACGACGAAGAACGAGTTTTCCAGGTTTACACCAATCAAGGTTTACAGGTACCTAAAGCTTCAGGCATAACGAATCCTTATTTAATACCAGGAATGCCGCAGTAATTTGAGTTAAGCCCCGAGTCATCGGGGCTTTTTTTTGTTTTTGAATTAAGGTAAAGCGACAATCTCTTTTTTGTTAGCCTTTGTAAACATCTCTTTTGCAAGGGTCTTTATATCCTTAGGGCGAATAGATTCAATAAAATTCTCCACTTCACTTTTCTGAGGTGGTATTGTATTAAATTGATAGTAGTCATGAATTATACCTAAAGTTTTGACCGGATTTTGTTCCCAGCTATTGATGTATTTAGGACGTATGCTGCTGATTTTTATTTTATCCAACTGTTCTTCACTCAATTCTTTTCTTTTTAAGTCTCTAATAATTTTATCTACTTCATTTGAAACCTCCTCAACTTGTTCTTCTAACGTCGGAATAAAGACAGAAATATTAGCCTGTTCAGATACTTTTTGGTAGTAATAGGAAGCTTTCCAGTAATACATCGCTTTGTTTTCGACATACCTAATTTCAAATAGTCTATCGCTCAATGCCTTTTTTAAGATTTCAATTTTTAGTCGGTTTTTCCAGTCAGATGGATCTGAACGTTTGATGTATTTTAAAGCTAGCATGGCATTGGCGTTGGGAATGGATGACACTTTGATTGTTTTAGTAGGTCTCCTTTGCTTGGATGAACTCGTGGATGTTAAGTTTTTTGAAACTCGTTCTTTATTATTGGGTCCAACAAAGCGTTTTGTGATGTAAGGAAGAAGTTGTTCTGCTTTATAGGAACTACTTATCAAAATGGTAAAATCCTCTGAGTTACCAAAAATCATATCATAGACATGATAGGCATTTTGCATAGTGATTTTTTTAGAAGCCTTATATTTTTCATGAACCCCAAGTCTTTTCCTCGGTAGTTTTAAAATTTTATTCACCCGTGCTCTGGTGTCAGAAAAACTTCTGTCAATGCCTGGATTTAAATAGCTTCTCCATTGGTTAAGTTGCCAATCTTTAAAAGCTAAACTATCCTTTCTAGGTGAGTCTATGTAATCCTGAAGTAAATCAAAAAAAACAGATAGATTCTGACTACCCAATTTTCCTTTTATTCCGCTTTCGGTTTCCGTGACATAAGGAGCTATCTTTTGAATGGAATTTATAGTCATGACCTCTTTCAATTCGTACTTATTCAATTGACCTACCCCAGCATTTTGAATGACCTTTGGAGCAAGCATTGCTTCATAATAATTTTCAGGATCTACATCATTAGCTCCAAAATCCTGAAATGCATGAAATTCTAAGAACTCTCTTTCCTGATCTAAAAATTCTTTGATAATCACTTTCTGTCCATTGGCAAATTCGAAAACTCTGGATCCCAAAGGATCTTTTTCTAATTCCTTATAATCAGTTTGTTGGTTTTGTTTCTTCGTAAGAAAATTCGGATCGTATTGAGTTAGCCATGCTTTTGTTTTTTCTTTCCAATAGGCTTCACCAAAGTCAGAAGAGAAGGGTGCAATGACTAAAAAATCTTTTGTAGGCTGATCTAGTAATCTTCTTAAAGCTCTATTGAAGTCCTCCATACTAAACTTTTGCCACCAAGCTAAGAGTTCTTTTTTTTCTTTTGCACTTAAAGATTTACCCAAACTCTTATTTTCGAGAAAATCTTGCCATCCTTTTGAAGATTTAGGCTCTGAAAGGTTTAAAGCCTCAAGCTTTTGGTTATGTATCTTAGACCACTCTTTTTTTGAAATTCCTTGATATTTAAGGAGATTCAACAACTTAAACGTTTTCTGTATTGATTTTTCTTCTTCACCCAATACGGATTTTATTGTAATATCAAGTACTGGAAAGTCAACATAACGTCTTACTACTGTTCTTGTTGGTGAATTGTAGGAATCAAGATGTTTCCAAAAAAAGTTACCAATGGTTTGATTTAATATAGGTTTTAAATATTCCCATTGGCTCTCAGATAACTTAGATTTACTTAGGTCCTCCTTCTTAAATAGATGTATTTTAACTTCAGATCTGAACTCTGGATCTTTGATTTGATTATCGATGGCCATAAATTTTGGAGGGCCAGTGGAGAGTGTTTCTTTACAAATTTTCGTCTGAATAGGTTCAGACTTATTTGAGGTTGAAAATTTTTTTCGTATTTCAGTTCTAATATGATTTAGATCATCTATTTCACCAACGACCACTAAAGTGCTTAGTTCTGGTCTGTACCACTTTTTTATAAAATCTTTCGCTTCCGAAATCTTAAAATTTTGGATATGTGACCACATTAAATCTGGTATAATGGGGGTAGCAACGCATTCTGAAAATTTAGTTCTTATCATATGGTCTTGAAAAGTGCTAAGTCCAAAATATACTTTTGCTCCTTCTTGATAAAGTGCTCCTTTCTCTGCTTCAAAGTTTTCTTTAGTCGGAAATAACTCACCAAACAAAGTCTCTTTTAAAAAGGTTAAGCCTTGATCTTGGAGAAAAGCATTGGAAGCAGGAAAATAAAAGTAAAAACTCGTATACTTATGACCTGTGGATCCACCATAGTTAAATGATTTCGACCTGATTGCCTCTTCCAGTTTTCCATTTTCATTATAGGCTTTGGTACGAAAAGCTGTAAAGGGAAGGTGTTCTATAAAGTGAGCAAAATCAAATTCATCTTTTTTTTGTCGATTAGATCCAGATCTTATATGTATATCCATATAGATTTGACCATTAGCCTTATTCATTGGCTTTATATAGTAAGTAAAGCCGTTATCTAGGGTATCCATAATAACAGGGGCATCGGCTTGACTAAAACTTAGACTGAATTTAAAAGAGAGGAGTAGTATAAGTAGTAGTTTCATAATTATTTTATTGTGTTTAGTAACCTTCATTTTGTTCTAGATTTGGGTTTTTCATACGTTCAACTTCTGGGATGGGGTAAAAAATATCTGTGGGATTCCAGAGTGGTTTTTTGACAGATAAGACTTCGTTTACGGTTTGGGTTCGCTTAAGATCCAACCACCGATGTCCCCATTCAGCAAAGAATTCTTTCCTTCTTTCTGTGAGTATCAATTCTATTAATTCATTTTCAGAAAGGCCTGGATTAGTTTCAGACACCAAATCAATCTCAGATCTTTGGCGTATTTGATCTAAATCTTCAATTGCTCCCGATAGATTTCCTTGTTTAGCTCTCGCTTCAGATCGAATTAGATATTGTTCTGCCAATCGAAATACAGTAGAGTATTCCGTGATATCCCCACCTGAGTTATCAAATTGAATTTTGTATTTAAAAGGAAAGTTATAGTCTCTGGTTTCATCGCTAAAAGTACCAACCCAATTGATAAATCTTAAGTCATTTTCCTCCCAGATGTCCATGAAATCATCTGATAATTCTACGGGACTGCTATTAGCGAAAATGATGACAAACAAATTTCCTTCTCTTGTATGGCTAAATGTACCTCCCCAGCCTTCGGGAGAAATTTGCCAAAGGGCTTCTATGCTGTTGATAAGGAAAACATCATCTAAATCTTCATTTAAATTATACAAGTTACTCGATGAAATGACTTGTGAACTATATTGTTCTGCCTGTACCCAGTTCTCTTGATATAAATGTACCCTCGCCAGTAAGGCCCTCACGACAGACGAGTTTATATACTTACGGCTATCTTCTGGATAATTTTCATCTGTAAGTTCAAGAGCATCATTGAGATCAATTAAGATTTGAGCATTTACATTTTCAGGTGAGGCATTCGCTAGTTGTGCGTTGATTTGATAATCGGTATCTAAAACCAGGGGTACATTTTCGTAAAGATGGACTAGGTAGAAATAGGTGAATGCTCTTATAAATTTGGATTCACCTATAAGTCGATTTCGAGTTTCATCGTCTAAACTAGTAGAATTTTCAGCACCTTGTATGAGTGAGTTAGCCATATAAATGGTACTATAAGCACCAGACCAAAGACTAAGATTGTAATCATTTTGAGGTAATACCTCGTTTTCTGAAAATTCAATCATATCTGGAATTGGATTGGTGATTTCAAAATTGTCGCCAGATAAGCCTGATAAAAAAGTGACAGACCTATTTCCGCCAGCCGCAAAGGAGGTGTTAAAAAGTTGACTATATAACCCATCCAAAGCACTTAATGCTGATCGATTATTCGTGAATAAAGTCTCTCCTGTAATTCTATCGTTTGGAACGTCAACTTCTACAAAGGATTCGCAGGAAGCTAAAAAACTTACTAAACCCAGTAAATAAATCGCTTTTATGAGTGTTTTGTTTTTAAACATAATTCTGATTTTTTAAAAATTAATTTCTAATCCTGCCGTTATTGTTCTTAGTTCAGGCAACTGACTACTTCCAGGAGATTGTGGATCTAAACCTTGATAATCTGTAAACGTGAAGAGATTCTGTCCAGTAACTATGATTCGTGAGGAGCGAATTAAAGAAGGTAGAAGCGGAAGTTGGTAACTTAAAGCCAGTGTTCGCAGCCTCACAAAAGAAGCATCTGTAACTAGGAAATTACTATTTAATGCATCGTTATAAGCAAAATTAGAAGACAGCAATTGTGAAGCTCTTTGTGTCACATTAGTGTCTCCTGGATTTCGCCAACGGTTATCAAAATCACTTTGCAAAACGTTTGACATTCTCCCTGGTGCTTGTCTAAACAACCGTGGTCCATCTTGCCCCACAAATTCTAAAAGAAATGACAGGCTCAAATTTTTGTAATTGATTTGATTTTGTAATCCTGCAAAGTATTGACGGCCAACATCAACGGTAACCACCCTGTCTTCAAAATTTAAAGTACCGTCCTGATTAGCGTCTTCTACCCTAAATAAACCCGTTTCTGGATCAACCCCATTAAATCTATAAAGTCTAAGTATATTAAGTGGTTGTCCTACTTCATAAATGTTGGCGTAGGGGGAATCTTCAATTCCTGGATAGGCAACAAGCTTATTTCTAGGAAGGGTTAAGTTGAAGTTTGTTTGCCAACGCCAGTTGGACGATTGGAGGCTAATCAAAGTACCTTCAATTTCCCAACCTGTGTTTTCCACAGTTGCTGGTAAATTGGCTTGTACTGAATTGAATCCAGTTAGCGCTGGAAGACTAAAGCCAACTAATTGATTGGACGATCTGTTCCTAAACCAACTCACTTGAAATCGAATCCTGTCTTCTAAAAAGCCCAGTTCAATTCCAGCTTCCAATTTTTTATTAGTCTCCCAGGAATAATCTGGGTTAACCAGTTGGGTAGGGAATAAACCTCCAGGAGCAGGGGTGGGTGAGTAGGTGTCTAAGTAGCCGTAATCTTGAATCTGATCGTTACCAGTAATCCCATAACTTCCTCTCAATTTTCCAAAACTTAACCAGGATAAGTTTTTAAAAACATCTTCCTCAGAAAATATCCAAGCCGCACCTATAGCTCCAAAATTGGCAAATTGTTTACCAGGTCCAAAACGCGAGGAGCCATCCCGCCGTCCTGTAAAATTAAGTAGATAGCGCTCCTTGAGATTAAGACCTATTCTTCCAAAAATAGCATTGTATCTGTATAGGATTTCTTGATTGTTGGAGACAAATACAGACCCTGCCGCCGCTAGATTACCTACCAATTGTTCATTGGAATAGCCCACTCCGCTTGCCCTTAAATTTTTGGATCTCTGTTCCTGGAAAGTGGCGCCTACTAAACCATCAATTTGTAAATTTCCTATCTCCGTACGATAGTCTATTTGAGGTTCAATGATCCAAGAGTTTCTATTGGTCAGCGAATGACTGGATCTGGCTTGTGCATTATCCCTAAACGAAGGATCTAAGGCTTCCACTGGATTTTTTACCAATTCTTCATTGTTTAATGCGGTATAGCCTGCATTGACTTTAACCAATAATCCATTGATGACTTCAAAACTTAATCCGAGGTTGCTTATTAATTGTTGAGTTTTAGCATTACTTCGATTTAAGGTCACAGCCAGTGGATTGGTCCAGGTGGAATCCTCCCAGTTTAAACTACCGTCATCGTTATATAAAGCTGGGGCATTGGGTGGAAGTAATAAGGCGTTACTTACAAAATTTGTACTGTTAAACTGATCATTCACATCAACACCATAGTTAACTGAGATCCTTGCTTTAAACCGATCGTCATCTGTTCTATGATTTAGAGACAAACCTGAGGACCACTTTTCATAGCCAAAGTCGCCAGGGAAAACAGTCCCTGTTTTGAAATACCCATTAGACATTTGGAAGGAAGTATTTTTACTTCCTCCAGAAAGCATCACATTGGCATTGGTGGTTTCTGCGGTACCACCAAAGATGGTTTCTTGCCAATCTGTATAGCGGTCTCTGTCCCAAAGGAGAAGGTCTTCTGCTCTTACAGGTGTTGGTTCTCTATCATCATTGGCAAAGGCTTCTTCTCTCAACTGTATGTAATCTTGGGTGTTGAGAAGGTTTAAACGGCTTTCAACATCACTTACCCCAGTATACACCCTGGCACTAACTTTAGTTTTTTGATTATAATTCTCACCATCCTTGGTCGTGATTAGAATGACCCCATTGGCTCCTCGAGATCCATAAATAGCAGTAGCATCGGCATCTTTAAGGATTTCTATGCTTTGAATGTTAGAAAGATTTAATGTACTTAAGGGGTCGAGACCAGTGGTTGTAGAAGTAGTTAATCCACTAAAACTATTGAGTGGACTGGAGTCTATAGGCACCCCATCTATGATATACAGGGGTAAGTTTCCATTGTTTTCAAAACCAGTTCTTAAACTGCTTTGACCTCGGATTTGTATTTGAGAGGCTGCACCTGGGATCCCCGTTCTTTGTACTACAGAAACCCCAGCCATTCGGCCTGCTAAAGCATCTATGGGACTTACCACGGGCTGCAATTCTATATCTTCTGCAGTAACCCTAGATATATTCCCTGTACTGTTACGCTTGGTGGTGTTGTAATACCCAGCATTGATTTTAACTTCTTCAAGGGCAGCAACATCTTCTTCTAGCTGTACGTTGATTTCTCGTTGGCCATTGATTTCTCGAGCAACCGTTTTAAACCCAACATAGGAGAATACCAAAGTGCCATTGGATGGTGCTGTAATGCTATATCTACCATCTTGATTGGTCACCGTACCCTGTGTTGTATTTTTTAAGGACACCGTTACACCAGGTATGGGGAGTCCATTTGGATCTTCTACTACACCAGTGATTTCGTTTTGTTGAAAGGGCAGGGGAGTAGTTCTGGATTCTGCATGTGCAGATAGTGATAGGAAGAAAAATAGTCCTCCCATATAAATGAGCGCCACCCGTTGGAGGCGCGAATACTTATTTTTCATAATTTTACGTGAGTTTTTAAATGAAACCTAGTTTTATTTAAGCCCAGGCCTTCCCCGCTAGACTGCAATCCTAGGGGAAGGCTTTTTGGCTTAATACCTTTTTTTAAAAAGGGCTAATTCAAATTTTCTTACATAGACAAACATTTAGATCATTAAACAATAGTCTCTGTGATGAGACTTTAGTTCCTATTGTAAAAGTGCCCAGAGTCTCAAGGAGACCCCACCCAAGACTGTTACTAATAATAGGGAATGTAACAGCGCCCCACGGGATTATTGGTTTGGTTTTCCTGTTCCCGCAAACAGGTTGAGGTTAGACAAATTATAGCAGTTTCTTCATTTTCCTTTTATGAAAATTGAAGCTGCAAGCGAGACTTTTATAAATTTTAGAAGAGAGCCTTGAAAATGCAAGTGAGGATAGACGCAAAAAAGGGCGTGAGAACTCAACTTACCGCATTGGGGTACTGGTATACCATGCAACAATAAGCAAGCTCACGCCCGGGTCGTGAGCATCCTAGCTTATCATCTCGTTGCAAAAAATTACCAGTTTTCAATGCGAGATTCAAAGCGAATGCTTCTAATATTTTACTTTAAGAAGTTTCGCAAATATATTAATGTATGGTAAATATATAAAATAATTGATTTGTAGCTCATAAAGACTACAGTTTTTTTGTTAAAGTTTTTGAGATTGCTATTTAATAGGGATACAAAATGGATACTTCAAAATTAAATAAGCTATATCTTAAAAGATTCGGAGAAAATGTACGTAAACGAAGAATTGAATTGAACCTTAGTTATAGACAACTTGCTCAACAATGTGATGTAGATTTTAGTGCTATATCGAAGATAGAGAAAGGTTTAAAAAGCTTTGAATTTTCTACGATTATCGAACTTGCTAAAGGACTAGAAATTCATCCACGTGACTTATTAGACTTTGATATAGAATCAGATGATTTTATTAAAAATTAAAGTTTTGAATAGATCTCTAGTTTATAACCATCTACAAAAACTATTTTATTTAGAATTTTATTGTTTTTAAAGTCGTACTCAACCTCCACAAAGAATTTTTCTAAGGCATAAAGAGCAAACCTAGATTTAGGTTCTAATCTGTAAATAATGAATTCACCTTTTGTAAATAGCATTTTATATTGATCTTCATTTTTTAATAATTTGTATTCTTTTAAAGTCATCATGGTAATTAGATCTTGTTTTTATTTAAGGTTAAGCCAAATAACTTAAGGTATTCAGAGTAATCAAACCACCTTGAAGATTTCCTATTATCACTATTGTGTTTCTCCCATATCTCCATCTTTACTTTTCCGTTTTCATAAATCAAATAGACACTATCGTTTGAAAATTGTAGTAGGAAATCATTTTTTTCTTCTTCACTAAATAAACGAAAAACGTGTTTTTTGAATTTTGACATAAATCTCGTTTTATCAATTGAGGGTTTATTTATGTACAGAGATGTATAGTCTCCAGAATCACCTTTAATAATTAATTCATAGAACTCTTGATGTTCCAACAGCTGAGCACCTTCAATTTTTCCAATTATGTTTTGAGATTGAGTTAGGTTTATAAAAATTAAGATGATATTAACTAAAGCGTATTTCATGACAATTATTAAATATTGAAATCCTTTAGGATCATAATTTATCTAATTTACAAAATGAAATAATTTGTTTTAAATTTTAGCATAATTAATTATTCCTTATATTTATGCTTTTCCGTTATTTGATTCAATTTTACAATATAATTCGCTAATCAGTTAAACATTTGATGTAAAGTTGTAATTTTATAAATATATAATTAATTAGAAGCAACCTTCAAAGAAATTCTTAAATCAAATAGTTGTTATTAAATATCAACAATAACGATTTAAATATCTGATTAAAATAATTTTACTAATATATATCATACAATCTTGAAACGATATTACAGCCAAAAATAGTAAACGGATAAATTTAGTAAGAACTAATTAATACTAACCAAAATTAAAATATGGAAATTGACAAAATTGAGATATCAAAAGTTGATATTGAAAATAATCAGGTCGAAAAAATTGATTCAACACTTTACGGCGATGAGTTAGTAAACTACCTAGAAGAGTTATTTCAAATTGTAATTGACGGAGGTAGTGGAAGAAAATTTGAATTTGAGAGAAAAACAACAGAGGTTAGAGCTCAAATCACTAAGATTAATAATCAAGAAGATTTTACCGAAATAACTGATGTAATAGCGCAAAGACTACTAAATAGTGAAAGTGATGCTCAAGAACGAATGGATGCATTGGGAATAATTATATTAAAAGGAATAGTTGTCCAAGCATTAATTATTGATGAAGATCAAGAAAAATTCATAATCTGTAAGGCTGATCATAATGATTTCTTGGATGAAGTAAATTATGAGTTAACAAGAGGTCTTCCTATTAAGAAAAAAGCTTTTAAAGCATTTGTCTGTGAACTAAATGAAGAAGACAATATTAATGATGTTCTGGTATACGATACAAATCCTAAAGATACTAAATATTGGTGGGCAGATTTCTTAGAATTGGAAAAGGTCTTTACAGACGAATATAATACAGAAAAGGCTTTTAATGCGATAGATAAATCTGTTTTTAATGGAATTAAAAAGAAACATCCACAGGATTATACATATTTACGGAATAGTACGGTAAGATATTTTCGGTCTAATGATAGGTTTGAAATGAATGATTTTTTAGACAACGGAATTGGAAATTATGAACCTTATGATAATGAATTAAATATAAACGAAGTAAAAGATAAAATAAGAGAATTACCAACAAAAAAAAGATCTCCTTTTGACAACCAATTTAACATAATTAAAGAAAAGGTTACAGCCAGATTTAAAAGTACAGTAATACTTACAGAACAAATTGATCTACAAATAAAACAAGATATTCCTGAAGATGTAATTTTCGCTCACGAAGATCCAGATGGTACTAAATATGTGAAAATCCGCTCTGAAAAAGGATACAAATTTTTCATAAAAGATAATGAAGAAAATTAATGAGTATAATTGGTTTTATAAATAGAATTTTTCCTGATGCAATAAAATCGAAAGATTTTGAGAACGATGAACGCTTTGAAATATCATATAAATCAAAAACTTTTGAGCCTCAAAATATAGAGTTAATTGAGGAAAGCTTCAATTTTTTAAGTAATGATGATTCTTTATTATTGACAGTAATTTTTGGGAATTCTGAACCGGTAATTTTGAATTCCCAAAATGTAGACTTTAATAAATTTATTGAAGAATTAGAAGGTGAATTTGAATTTCAAGATGAAGAAGAAATTAAAATTATTATTTTAATAAATAAAAATAATGACCAAGGAGTTATTAATATTTATGATTTTGCCGCCTTTAAAAGAGAATTGATAAAATTAAATTTTGAACAATTTCTAAACGTATTCGATAGAGCATTTAAGAATAATGAAAACATCATTTTTAGGGTTCATAATTTAGAGTTAGAATTTTATTCTTCGACAATTTTTTTTGTTCCATTCAGAGAGATTAAACATGAAAAACTTATAAAAAAAAATGATCGATTTTTACACATCAAAAAGCTGAACACTGTAAGTAATTTTGATTCTAGCGATAAATATGAGCTTTCTCCAATAGACTTTGAGTTATCAAAAGAAAACTCTAAACATATAGACATTTGTGAGATCTTCAAACTATATGCATTAGTTTTATCAGTTATTTATCTTTTTGATATAAGTTCAGTTTCAGGCAATATCTTAGAATATAAACTGAATGGATATAAATCTTTCAAAGGAAAAATTGATATTTCTAAACTTAAAAACTCCAAATTAAACTCATATTTACCGATATTTAAGTGGGTTTTTAAAGGAGGAAGCCTAACCGATAAAATTGGATTATCAAGAAATATTATTTCTCTTCATTTTGAGGATAAAGATCAAATTTATTTAACAGGAAATCCTTATTTGTCAGTCCAATCCAGTTTTAAATTATATGAAAAAGATAATATAAAGCAATACATTGAATTAAGAAATAAAATTTCAGAACAATTAATTGATTTTAATAATAGAGCAAGCAAAATTGTGGAGAATTTTGCAAATGGATTTCAAAAAAGTTCACTAGCTCTATTAAGTTTTTATATTTCGACGATCGTAATTAGAGTTTTAAGCAAAGGAGATTTCTTTAATGTTTTCACATTAGACGCAATGATTTTATCAATTGCATTTTTAACAGGTTCTTTAATTTATTATTTTGTTTCGAGATGGGAGATAAAAAGTCAAAGAACAAGATTTGTCAAAAGTTATCAAAATTTGAAAAATCGGTATCAAGATTTATTAAATGAAGATGATATAAATAGAATTTTAAATAATGATTCAGATTATCAAGATGATCTCGACTTTATTGATAATAAAAGAAAAAATTATAGTCGTATGTGGCTGATTATTTTGAGTATACTTTTTATAACCTCAGTGATACTCCATTTTATTTATAATACACATAACTTCTCAAATACTGAATTATACCAAATAATTTATAAAATTTTCAGATAAATTTTACGAAAATATGGTTATCCTGTAGTTGGAATTAATTAAAAAAATGAGTTCAATATTTAAATCGCATCCTATACCGAATGGAAATAGTTGGACCATTACATCTAAGCTTGGACATATTTTAAGAACGGCCGAAGAAAAGTATGGTGAAAGGGATAAGTCATATACAATACTAGGTGTGGAGTTTACGACCAATGGAAATCCACAAATTTGGTATCCTGACGACTGTAAACATGTTGTTATTCAGATTACAGAAAATTGCATAAATGACATTAACCGTGCTGTATTTCAAGTTGCTCATGAATCGATTCATTGCTTGTGTCCGACAGGAAGTCAAAACGCAAATGTGTTAGAAGAAGGATTGGCAAATTTATTTTCTATAATTTACTGTCGAGAAAATGGACATGGAAACAATTGGACATCCAACGCACAGAGCTACACAAACGCCAGTAACTTAGTAGAAAAACTCCTAAGTATCGATGCAGATATAATAAAAAAGCTAAGGGCAATTGAACCGACACTATCAAAAGTAGATAAAGATTTGATGATTAGAGTCAATCCAGATATTACTTCAGAATTGGCTGATAAATTGACCAAAAAATTTTAAAAAGAACAATTAATGCTAACATCTGTAACCTTTACATAGCCCTTCTAAGGCTTTTTTAAGTTGTTTGGATTGAGGTTTTGGGAGATGAATGACTCTAAGTTTTAGTTTTTCAGTTTATGCTCTCTTGTTATTGAATCGTATTATATTTAAAGATGCGTTTTTGCATAGATAGTTGAGTTAAATGTCTATTTTTACGGAGATGTGAGAGTTAGTGGTAATTCTTACATATCAAAATAGACTACTAGAATTATGGCTGAATTTTATCACGTATCTAGGACTAATTTGGCAGACATTAATAAGTTTGAATTACAACATTTTAGCGGACACATTGAAACAGAAGGGTTTTATTCTGCCCAAGAATTTAGAGAATATAAGTCCAAGAACTTTCCAGATGGAATTTCAAAACACGGAGAAATGCATTTACATAAACCATATAAATCAATTGGACAACGATTAGAATTTACTCTAAACGAATTGACTCTTGAAACTACATTTGAACTTGTAAGAAAATTGAAATTCCCAGAAAGAAAATCTAGATTTGAAATTACATTTGGTTGCCTGACAGTCGATGACGCATTAAAATTGAAGACTAATACTTTTGGTAACATTGGAGACATTTATAAAGTGAGGTGTCATAAATATTCTGTAGCCGATATGAATCTTGTTAGACAGGCGGGCTGCATTATTGGATTGCAAGTTGTTGCGGAAAAGTATTGGGGAGGACAATCATCGCCATTCCCATTTTGGGAAGTTTTAATGGAAAATCCTGTAACAATTCTGGAAAAGATTTAATTATAAAAAAATAATACTGCACCAATTAATAAACTTTTGTGTGGTTGGAACAGCCTGTTTCGACTCATCGGAAACCGAACATGAATTCCCTGTTGAGGGCCTATCCCGATATCTTCATCGGGGGATCTGGAGCCACTAGGGTCGGCCTGGTTTTCTTGAAATATTATCTAGGGGTAAAATGGTGATTTTGTCTGGATTGTAGGCTTGGTTAACTTGTAGAAATCCTCTAAACAATGAGTTGTTTTTATCCCTTTTCATGGCTTTTGTAGTTTTGCCTAAGTTGGGTTTATGCTTTTGCGTTATTTGGCTAATTTTATAAAAAGATGTGGTTTTGGTGTGGGTATTTGTTATGAACTTGTATTTTTAGGGATGTATAATGAGTTGGGAATAAATTTAAAATGAAGTTTCAGGAAAATATAAAAAGTTGGAAAAAATTCCCAAATGTAGACACTTTAGGCTGCTATCATTGTCTTGGAAACTACATACAACTGAATGAGTTTGAGGACGAAACTGAATTTAAAAAGGCAGTATCAAATCCGAGCGCAGATAAAAATAGATTCAGCACCTATTTGCATGAACATCAACATTATATTGACCAAGTAAGTACATATTGGGGAATATTAAATATTTATAGAATATTTAGAGCCTTTAACACTTCAATTCTAGGTAATGAACACGATTTTCATCATTATAGAAATTTAATACTTAACCTTCAAAGGGATTACTTTTTAGAATATTACACCGAACAATACAGTTTAGTTGAAGGTAGTTATGCTGATCCGTGGAAATTTCAATTGACTGTTGGAATTCGTTTTAATTTTGAAGGAAAAGTTAATGAGGATAAACCAATCCATTTTATAACTTTTAGTTCAAGTGATGGACAAAAAATAAGTAGAGTTCCAATAAGTGTCGTATCACTTCTAGAAACAACAGCAACGTATATCGAATATAGGTTTCTACTTGATGAAGCTTTAAAATTAGAATCACCTTATAAGGAATTACAATTAAAGGCACTATCTGCTAAAATTGAGAAGAAGCTTTATCATCCAAAATTAACTTTATACTCAGCCGCTGTTCATCTAACGTCCGTTTTTTTAAAAATCAACGACCCAATTTTAGGATATAAAATTTCATCTGTTTTTGCCAAAATAGCTCTGAATATACCTGAGTCTTTATTTGATGATGTTTTAATTCCTAAAGATTTATCCAAAGATGAAGTTTGGTTAAATCGCTCAAAGAAATTTATGAACAATTTTGACAGAGGCTTTTTGTTCTATTTACTTATTAGAAATTATTCTGAGACTCTCGGAGAGGTTAAAGGTTTAGAAATAGATATTGAGAAAATCTTATCTGCTTCACATTTACCAAATGAAGAAATAATTGAGAAGCTAATTTTTGAAGAAGTTACCAAACTAGATGTTGAGATATTAATGGAAAGAAATTGTTTCAATAGACAGATTATAGATAGAGTGTTTTTCGGAAATAAATTTCGGAAATCAACAGGCCTTGGACAACAAAGAATTCAAGAAGATTTATCAGAATTTATTAGAGATAAACCCCATTTAATTTTTGCATCAACTCTATTTGATTATGAGAATTTAGAGTTAAAACCTATTGTAGACAAAGTTATTAAACAACAGGAAATATCAAGAGAAGAATGGTTCAGACTCTACACATACTGTGAGAAAAGAATTGATGGGTTTAATGAAATTTGCGGTATATAAAACTTTGCACAATAACTAAGCCTTCGACGCGCCGATAGGCCAGCCTTCGATAAACTCAGCAGAGCCCGCTGAAGACACTGTTGAGGGGCTGCTCCAATATGTTCATCGGGGATCCATAGCTAGAAGGTTGGCCTGGTTTTTTAATTTAAGAGGACTGTTCTTTAAAATAATCCCTTGTTTCTTGATCCTTACAATAGATATAACAGCCTTTCATTCCTCTAGTCATTAGAGTTCTGTAGGTGTTTTTGATAATCTCTTTTAAAAGGGATTTCCAATATTCTGGATCTTTTTTTATACCGCTTTTCCAACCAAATACGGTTCGGTCACCTTTATCTCTTTTAGCGGGTTGAACTAATACCTCTCCATTTCTTACAATAAGATCTTCTCCTATAATTACTCCTATGTAGTCAAGTTCAAGACCCTGAGCAGTATGAATGCATCCTATTTCTGTAACTGATTCCTCTTCTATGACCCACTTTCCCCCATAGTCTGTCATATTCCACTTCATATTAAATCCAAATTCTTCTTCTTTAAAATCAAAAACATCAGGATTTTTTTTACTGTCCCAAGGCCAGCAATAGCCAGCAACTAACCTTGCTTTATTATTTACTTTATTCTTTTTGAAGATTTCTTGCTGAAGAGCTAATGGATCATCAAAAACTCTAAAGTCGTATTCATAGTCCAGGCTTTTTAAATCAAAATTTGCAGTATCTCTAATTTGAAGAACATTGTCCAGCCAAGCGAGGTATCCATCAGAGCCATTACATCTAAATTGTGATTCAAGCTTAAGTTTTGTAATGCCAATATTTCTTTCTTCAGCAAACTTCTCTATCAAATAGGATTCACCGTAATCATCTACAGAAACACGTTGATTTTCATCAATAAAGAATACTGATGACAAAGCAGTTTCAATAATTTCAATGATTTGGTTATGACCTCTTTTTAAAAAGCCAGTTCGTTCTGTTAGGCGATGAGCCTCATCCACTATAAGTGTATTTATTGCATTTTTTGGAGCATTTATAAATGTACCTGAGCCAACGAACAAGTTTTTAAGTTCGACCTTCTTTTTAGTTCCTGATAGTTTCTCAAAATAGACATCTCTAGGTGCTGACGTTTTGGTCACATATTGGGACATTTTACCCCTTCTGTTCAATTCTACCAACAAATTAATAGCTACAACAGACTTACCAGTCCCTGGACCACCTTCTACAATCAGAACGTTTTTATGTTTTTCATTTGACTTAATACCTAAATCAAGAGCTGTTTCGTAAACTACTTTTTGGTCATCAATCATTACAAACTCTTGATTTCCCTTTATCATGTTTTTTAGGCTATCAGCAAGACTTTTAGTAGGTTTAATTTTACCGTTGTCAATGCGAAACATAATATTAGAGTGATCGCCTTCCTTTATAAAACGTTTGATGAATTCCCTTAGTTTTATTGCATCAGGTTGAAGAAAAATAGGCGCTTTCTCTATGTAATAGCTATAAAAATCACTGGTGATATTTGAGTCCGGTTCGTAGTTATGAAGATAAGCACAGGGATATAAATTTATATGTTCTTCGTCTACTGTCGCGTTAAAGGATTGTAATAAAGCAGCATAAGACCAAGCCTGATAGGAGGGATGACTTGTTTCTGTAATTCCATGCTGAAATCTTGTTTTGACAATCCCATCTTTTAAAGTGGCTTCAGCTTCTTGCCATTGCTTTAATTCAATAATAATAACGTTTTCTTTTCCATCGGAGGTACCTGATACTATAAAATCGACTCTTTTTGATGTTTGTGGTAAATGATATTCAATAGAAATACCACAATCTTTAGGGATTTCATTGTCATAAAGTACCCTATCCATATATTGAAGTGAATTTTGAAAAGATCTAAGCTCGTTACTAGCTACTTTTTTACCAGTACGTTCCAATATATGTTTTGAAACGATATTATGTATGTTATTGGTTAAGACATCATTACTAAAATCCTCTTTAGTCTTATTGTAAACAAGCATAAGCTTTAGTTTTGGTTAGTGGTTACAATTTATCATATTTAGTACTGACCCCTTTAGATTTTGATATTGGATATTTTTTTGAATTCAACTCTATCTTTTCCAAAATAACTGATTCTAGGTCGATCTCTAAGTCTGTAACTAGATATAATAAAAAAGAAAAAATATCAGCTACTTCGTGATCAATTTGTTTTTTGTTCGCTGACGAAATCTCTTTCCAAAGAAAACATTCTAGCAATTCACTAGCCTCGATTGACAATGCCATAGCTAGGTCTTTTGGTTTATGAAATTGCTTCCAATCCCTTTCTTCTCTAAATGTTTCTAAAGCTTTAATGATAAGCTTCAAGGAAGAATTTATTCCCTTATACAACACAAGTCGAAGTGAAGCTTCCTTTTCGACTTTAGAAAGGCATAAGATCTCGTTTTCAAAAACAATAGCCTTATCTACACTGTTCAACTTTATCGACTTGTATCCATTTTCCTCTAGAAATTGATTTATTCTATTTTCAAGTTCCAAAATTGGAGTGATCTTATCTGTTGAAAATAATATATTAAAATTACCTTTTTCATCTAAAAAGCCGTCATAGGCTGAGGCTTCTTTATCATTTCTTGGGAAGTGAATACTTATCATGATTTGGTTTTTAAAGGGCTTTTTTTGCTAATTCATACTCCTCTTGAAAAGGCATACCGAGATCTGAAAGCATTTCGGGGATGCCGAGCGCCCAACTCACGTAGTAATAAGCTAAAGCTTGATAACCTGACATTTTCTTATTAATAGAAGGTACCTCGTAATTTCCTTTTGATGGATCTATCCCAGTCATTCCAAGCGTAGCAAATTCAAACGCTATTTTTTTAATGTCCTCTTTGGACCTAGAATTAAAAAAATCTAATGCACCAACCATATACATTACAACAGCAGTATTGATCTCATCACTACCATGTGACTCTATAAATTTTCTACGTTCTTCAACAATATAATCAGGTTCTTCACTTTCTACACCATATGGGTCCGAATTGACTTCATCGATTACATCTTCTGCAGTTTTTGACTTATTTGTATTTTCTTTCTTAAGCTCAAATAAACCATCTAAATCTAAGTCTTCAGCCCAATGTTTTAAAAGTTCATACTCTTCTGAAGGTTCTTTATCTTTCGAGTATTCAAGGTACTCATGATACAAATTTTCAGCTTGGTTTCTTTCAATTTTATTTGATTTGAATTCAGGAACTAAATCAATTCCGTAGAATTTTTTGTACCAAAGGGCATGGACCAAGTTTAATATTTTGGATTTAGAAACGATGGATTTCGGCATAATATTAACTACTTCCTTGTCTGTTGTCGCCTTAACTCCGTCTGATATAATTTTATACAATGAGAGTAACTGAACTGGCCTTGCTTTAGGATGATTTTTATAAATATTTTGCTCAATAAACAGGTCTATTGGTGTATTAAAAACCTGAGAATTCAAACCATTAAATAGAGATGTTATTAACTTTTTAATATTTTCTGAGGGTATTCCTTTCTTCGAAAGGCCTGCCCTGAAATTACTCAATTCCTTAAAAAACTTATCGAGGTGTGATTGATTTGAAGTAAAAAGAAAATTATTCTGAATTTTTCGAGCCTCAATAATAAACTCAAGGTGATATAACTCATGTAGCATCAAATGAGGAACAGTCAAATCTTTTTTCTTATAAAGTAACCTATGGTAATCCTTGTTTTTATACTCTGCGACTTCTAATTTAGCAAGAGTATCTATAGTGTTCGAAAGCTCAATTTTGATTTTTTTCTTCGACTTTTTTATCAAATCATCTTTTTGTTGATGAATATCAGATTCTACTTCAGGTAAATTATTTTTTGTCAGTTCTTTTGAAATTTCTATTGCCAACTGTTTCGCATTCTCATATACTTCTTCTTTGGGCTTTGAACATTTCAGAGCTGTTACAACCTTATCAAAGGCAAAATCCATTTCACCTTGATTGTAATATACTAATGCTAAACCATATAAAGCATTTGGGAATTTAGAATTCACTTTAATAGATTCTTCAAAAAAGCTCTTGGCCTCATCCAAATGATTCTGTTGAGCTAAAAGACTAGCTATATTAGATAAAGAAAGATAATCGTCTGGATCGTATTTTAAAGCAGTATTCCAATAGCTTAAGGCCGATTCTAACTCAGATCTTTCATGCTGTAAATTTCCCATTAAAATAAGCGCATATGTATTTTTGGGATTCAACTTTAAAGCTGAGATTAAAAAATTTTCTGCTTGTACGATATCACCAGTTTGAAAATAAATTTGAGCTAATATCCGATTAAGTTCAGAAGAGTGAGGATATTTTGTAAGTAGACTTTGAGCTTTTTGTAAAGCTTTATTTAAACTCCCTTTTTCACACAATCCTACTAGATTATTATGGACTTGATCTGGCATCAAGTTTATGTCATCTATATCAATTTCAGCTACACCATCGATTAAATTAAACTCAAAATCTTTATAGATTTTTTTTAATTCAGTTATCACATCCTCCTCCTGCTTATTTTTTAGGTTTAATATTTCAGTTAAAACTGATAAGTCAATCTTAATTTTCATCCTTGAGTTTTAGTGAGAAATACAAATGTAAAGGATTAAATGATTTTAATTTTTTAAAAATATTTTATTGTTACGAAAAGTAGAAAACTTGTTTAATGATCAAACCTTCTAATGAATTTGATTTATCATGTTCATTAGATATGTTTATCTCATAGATAGCTTAAAATGTGTAATTTTTTAGTTAAACCGTTATAAAATAAATATTTGTTGTAAATTGCTAGAAGATAGCTGACTAAGGCTTTTTTAAAATTTTTGAAATCTAATCTTTAATTTATGTCACATAATTTCTCCAGAAAATTTAAACTTCCAAACCAAGCTTATGAATTTCTAGATATCCCCACAAACGAAGAAGATATTTTAGCTTTTATTGACCCTTTCTTGATTGAAAAAAATAAATCTGATATTTTTATTAAAAAAGTTAGTCAAAGGCTTCAAGAATTTTTAAGAGAACTCAATAATTCTTATATTAAAATAAATGATTATAAAAATGGTATTCCATTTTTAAATCATCTGCATGAACCAAATGAATTCCACCTAGGTTATTCTTCATCTAATAAAGGAAAAGCAATTTCAAAATCAAAATCTGAAGAAATATTTTATGCACTAAGAGGTAACAGATTCGCCAGTCAAGCCTTTTCTATAACTAATGAAGCTCATAATGTATTATTACTTGTAAAGGGAATAGGACAAGATATTATGTCTGATATAATCTCAAATGTATGTAGAGATATTTTCTCAGAATTTACAGTTTCCATTTGCACAAAATATATGATTAGTAATGAATATTTGAAAAATGTTACTATAGAATATTATAATTCAAAAAGTAAAAAATGGGATACAAAAAAAGTAAAACTGCCATTTATTAATTCTAAGATAATATTGCTTCCAGCTGATATTTTATCTGGTAAGCGAGAATATTCGTCAAGATATAATTGGTTTATTTCTAAGAATTATCTTTCAAAAGAGGTCCTAGAAAACAAAAGACCCTCAAATAGTAAAATGGTTACTGAAATGAAGGATGGTACCAAAAAAGCAATAATAAAGGAAATTTATAATCAATATAGAAAACCGAAAGATGAATTGATTGAATTTGTATTACAATATCCTAATTCTCTAGATGAATTTATGGAATATGCAAAAGTTCATTATCCTAAATTGAATTTAGATAATTTAAAATAATAAATATACCTCATTCGGTAAATTGCAAAAAAAAACGGATGTTTTAAATATAAGTGTAATTTTAAAAATATAAAAAATATCCAACAAGTCATTGTACCAAATTCTAAAATTCACGAAAACCATTGCTATTAGTAACAAAATAGTTGAAATATGATAGATATTTTTTAGTGAAAATTTTTGATTTGCTTATTGATAAGACCAAAAAAGGGAAGCCTACATTTGATGTAAAAATGTACTTTTAGGGATATTTAGCGAGTTGTGTAACATTTGACTGAAGCGATAGAATTTAATTTAAAATAATATCAATGGCAATATTTGGTGCAGGTTCTAATTGGGAAGGAAAAGAGATTAAAGAAGATTTTTTTAATAACGAAAATTACGTGATTGGTTGGGACATAAGTGATGGGGAAGATTTATATAACCAGATATCAAGCATAAAAGTTGGGGATATTATTTATCTGAAAGCTAATAAACCAGGTTCTCTTGATTTGAGAGTGAAAGGAATAGGTATTGTAAAAAAATCACTTGTTAATCAACTGTTTGACAAAAGAGAGAATTTATCGATAAACAGAAGAAATTTTGAACTTCCAGTAAGATGGATTGTGAAAAATGAATTTCATATTAGCATACCCTCAAATACGGGAAAATTAACGAATGTAAGAGCAGCTACTTTGTATGAAGAATTTTTGCCATTCGTTCAAGTTGAAATTTTGGACAAACTTTTTAACGAAATTAAATAATAAGCAAATGACAAATTTTGAATTAATTGCATTAGGTATTTCTTTGATAGCAATATTTGTTGCTTTTTGGCAAGGTTTTCTTGCTAAATCACAATTGGAAGAAGCTAAAAGAACAAAAACAGAAACGGAAAAAGTATTAGATGAAATTAAAAGCAAAGTTCAACGGGTTGAAACTATTTCGGATGAAACAAGAAAAGATGTTAAAGAACAAATATCGAAGCTAATTGATAAACAAGATGAAAACTTTAAAGTTTTATTAAATGCACCGAAAGAAAGTAGTCAAAATGAAATGTTAATGACTTTCTTACCTAAATTAATGGAAAATCCAGAAATGATGGAAAGACTAATTGATATCGGAAATCGGCAGAAATAAAAACGTTACACAATATTTGTAACCTTCGCATAAGCCACTAAACTCTAAAAATGAGTCGTTTTAAGCTCTTTCCAGGGCTTTTATAGTTTTGATTGGGTTGGATTTAGACTTTTGCGTTATGTGGTTAATTTTACAAAAACATGGGTTTGTAGTGTAATCTATCCATGTAAACGTTTATTTTATACACAATAACTAGTTGGTGACAATCTATAAAATCAAAATTCTGAATGATAAATGAATATCAAAAAAGCATAAGAAAACAATTTGAATATTATAAATCTGTTGGAGAAAAAGCTTTTGACCAACTTGAAGAAAGGGATTTGTTTTGGCAATTAAACGAACAATCAAATTCTATCGCAATAATAATAAATCACCTTTGGGGAAATATGAAATCTCGTTGGACTGACTTTTTGACTTCAGACGGAGAAAAAGAATGGCGGAGTAGGGATTTGGAATTTGAATCAGTCATCAAAACCAAAGTTGAACTAATTGAAAAATGGAATGATGGATGGAAGTGTTTGTTTGAAGCATTGGACTCTATAACTAAAGATAATTTTGATACAAAAGTCTATATCAGAAATCAAGAGCACTCAATAATTGAGGCGGTAAACCGACAATTAGCCCACTACTCCTATCATATTGGTCAATTGGTATATATTGGAAGAATGATTAAAGGAAATGAGTGGGATGGCTTAACTATTCCAAAAGGCAATTCAGATGAATTTAATAGAGAAAAATTTTCAAAAGGTAAACATAAAGGACATTTTTCTGACGATTTAAAATGATAGAAAACTGGCTATGATTGAACGTAAATAGACTCTTTGGCTTAATTCAATGCTATTTAGCTATCTTTAGTCTACGGCAGAAAGAATCTTGCGGATCTCCGCTACGAAATCATATCCAGAGACTTTACTCTTCAAATGAACTTAATGTTTAATCAGAATTTTTTACTATTTTTGCAAAGTGGAAAAAGCAACTTACATAAGATTATCTAACACTCAAATAGATAAGGTAGGGAATGCTATTGTTTACTTGTCCAATAAAATTCCTAATTTATCCAAAACCAAAGCCTTAAAGCTTATCTATATTTTAGACGAGTTGTCTATCAAAAAGAGTGGGATCCCTTACTTTAATTTGAAGTATAAAGTTTGGAAATTCGGGCCAGTTTCTGAAGAAATCTTTATTGATCTATCATCAGAAACTACCTTGTTAAAAAAGTATATTGAAAGATCTTCTGATGAAGGTACAACTATAATAAGACCAATTTCTGATTTTAATGACGATGAATTCTCAGATAATGATATTGATTTATTAGATTTTGTTGTTGAACGATTCGGTCAACAAACAGCTAAAGAGTTAGTTTCTTATACACATAGGAAAACCTCGCCTTGGTACAACACTGCTCTGGAAAACTCCGTTTTACAATTATTAGAAAGCGAAGAGATAAATAATACTGAAATTCTCATTGACATGGGTTTATTAGTAAGTCACGATGATAGAAAAAAAATGGTTTATGATGATTATCAGGAATCACACTAGAAATGTTTGAGGAAGGTAATATCATTTATTTTGACCCATTTTATTTTAAAAATGGTAATAAGGCTAAACCAAAATATTTTGTAGTTCTCAAGAATCAAGATAATTTAAATATCCTGGCATCTCTCCCAACAAGAAAAGATTCTATTCCTGCTAAAGATGAAATTGATGCTGGTTGCATAGATCTGCCAGACATTAATTTAAACTGTTTTGTAATTTCCCACTCTGAGGAAGTTACAGATTGTGGCAAATGTTTTGATTTTAAGACTTATATATACGGACATCAAATCGATATGTACGATACCGAATATCTAAATGAGATTTATCCTATTGAAAATTCTGATTACGAAATTTGGGGTAAGATGAAAGGTGACATATTTGTTGAATTAATTAGTTGCCTAAAGGGTTCTAGAGCTGTTAAGAGAAAATATAAAAAGCTTTTAAACCAGTGATAAAGTAATCAGTTATTCTAACCATTTACAAGCCACTATAATTTTAAAAATAAAATGTTTTTAAGTCCTTTTCAGGGCTTTTATATTTTTGATTGCGTTAAAATCCTAGACAAATAAATAAAATTCTACATTGCAAGTTAAAGTTAAGGTGTTCAAAAGAATACTTATCACCTTAAGATTTAGATTTTGTAAAAATGCATAATAAAAATTCAGAGTATCATTATCGAGCTGTATTTCTGGTGCCTCCAAGCGTTCATTTATTAGACCTAACAGGACCTGCCCATATTTTTTATGAAGCTAAAAGTTATGGTGCACCTATTGAGATCTCTTATGTTAGTCTTAGTAATGAATCAGAAGAAAAATCAACTGCCGAAATATCTTTAGGAAAACTTAAGCGCTTTAATGATTTCGTTTTAGGTCCAAATGATTGGCTTATTATTCCGGGACTGGAATCTGAGCTTTTGCTGAATGAGGTCTTTTTGAAGGAACACGTTCAATTCTACGAGTGGCTGCTGCTACAACATCAGCAAAAAGCGAAGATATGTGCAGTATGTACTGGAGCATATCTGCTAGCTAAAGCAGGCTTATTAGATGGAAAGAATTGTACTACTCACTGGAAATATCTTAGCGATTTTAGATATAGATTTCCTGATGCTAAATTATGTGCAGACAGACTATTCGTAAAAGATCAAAATATTTACTCTACAGCAGGTATTTCTTCAGGTATTGACTTATCACTCTTTCTACTTGAAGAGCAATTCGGATCTGTTGTCGCTTCTGAAATTGCCAGAGAAGTTGTAGTCTATCTCCGCAGAACTGCCTCTGACCCCCAACTAAGCGTTTTTTTACAGTACAGAAATCATATCGAAAACCAAGTGCACCAAGTTCAGGATTTATTGGCTCAGAATCTGAACAAAAAATTCACTATTGAAGATCTAGCGGAACATGCTTATATGAGTCCTCGTAACTTGACAAGGTTATTTAAAAAAACGACAGGTATTACCATCGGGAAATACATCGAAAAGCTAAGAGTAGAAAGGGCTATGCATCTTTTAGCAGAGGGCAAAAAAATGGATGAAGTAGCAAGTGAATGCGGTCTCAAAAGTACAAACCAGCTTCGGAGCTTGCTTAATAAATATAAAGCTTCTATTCATTAACATACTCCTGAAATTTATTTGTCCTTATTCTGCGCATCTTTGTCCTTTTTGATCCTATCAACTTTTTTAGATTTGATTTATCAATTAAAGATGATATGAAAAAAATAATCTTAATATTTCCTTTATTGTTTTTTATATGTGCTGCGATAGCGCAAAATTCTAGCTCAAAAGAAGACTCTACCTACATCTGCCCGCCTTGTGATAACTCTTGCGATCAGGAAGTGTATTCAGAACCAGGTATTTGCTCTCAATGCAATATGGCACTGGTAAAAAGAGAACTACCTAAAACTATTGCGTTTTATCTGCAGGATGGGGTAGAAGTATTGGACTTTGCAGGACCTCTTGAAGTTTTTTCTTATGCGGGCTATGAAGTATATACAGTTTCCAAAAACAGGCAACCTATAAAGTCACAGGGAGTGCTTACCATAACTCCTGATTACAGTATAGATGATGCTCCTCAGGCAGATATTTTGGCCTTCTTTGGAGGCAATGCCAGCTCAGCATATGAAGATGAAAACATAATAAACTGGATAAGACAACAGCAAGGGGTACAGTATTACTTTTCTGTATGTACAGGTGCCTTCATATTAGCTCAGGCAGGTATTCTGGATGGAAAAATTGCTACTACCTTTCATGATGCATTGCCCGATCTAGAAGCTGCGTATCCGGCAATAGATGTAAGGAAAAATGTTCGCTTTGTAGATAATGGTAACATCATTACCACAGCGGGTATCTCTGCTGGTATAGACGGAGCATTGCACCTGGTAGCTAAACTTAAGGGATTTGAGGCTGCCAAACGTACTGCATACTACATGGAATATGACAACTGGGAAGTTGGAAACGGTCTAATACTTTCAGACGATGATCCATATCCAAAGCAGATTTCTTATAAAAAGCTTCAAGAGTATGAGGGGGAATATGAATACATAAATAATTCTTCTCTACTAATTTTCGCCTCGGAACTTGATACCACGCTTTATGCGCTCATTGATGGTGCCAAGTATCCTTTAAATTATATGGATACTAATAAGTTCACTGATATTCAGGGTAAGCCTGTCATTTTCCAAAGAGATAAAAAAAGTAAAGTTAAAAGTTACAAAACTGAAGGAAAGACATTTGCTTTTCTCAACGATGATTTTGATAGGTCGATAGTGTATCCTAGAAAAGAATTATATGGCATTCCTGATTCTTATGCTTATCAGGTGCCGAAAGACCTGAATGATGGTTTATCGGTAGGGAATTTAGAAACTACTTTTGATAATTCTCAACCTATTATTGAAATGGTGAAAGAAACCATTATGGGACACTATCCAGATGTGCATAGTATACTCATACACAAAAATGACAAGCTAGTATTAGAGGAATATTTCTATGGTTACGATAAGAACACACCTCATCAATTGAGGTCTGCCACTAAGCCATTTATTGGCGGAGTCCTTGGAATTGCTATTGACAAGGGGTTTATTAAAAGCGAGGACGATAGACTTTTGCCTTATTTCAATTCCAGATATCAGGAAATCGCAAATATGGATGACAGGAAAAAAGATATAACCATTGAAAATTTCCTAAGGTATCGGCACGGCATGGACTGTGAGAATAATAATCCTGAAAGCGAAGGTTATGAGTTGAAAATGATGCAAAGTGAAGATTGGGTCAAACATACACTTGATCTACCCATGGTCAAAGAGCCCGGTCAAACCTCATCTTATTGTACAGGATGTCCTCTCACTTTGGGTAGTTTAGTCGAGATTACCACTGAAAAAAATATCGAAGATTTTGCGGAAAAGAACCTATTTGAACCATTAGGAATCTCGAATTACGACTGGACTTTTGAACCAAATCAGAAAAGCATAAATATGTTTAGTCAAATGTATATCACCCCGAGGGACTTAATAAAATTAGCTAAACTTTATAAAGATGGCGGTAAGTGGAAAGGTAATCAAATTATTTCTGAAGAATGGGTTAATAAAACATTTGATACAGAAGAAGGAGATTACGGATACGGATGGGAACATAAGTATTTCATTATTGACGGCAAGAGATATAATTCTTATTTAGCTACTGGAAATGGAGGGCAGAAAATAAACATTTGGCCAGAATTGGATATGATTACGGTATTTACAGGCGGAAATTATAATTCATATGCATTGTATGGTAAAAGTACTCCGCCCAATGAAATGATTCCTAAGTATATATTGAAAGCTTTGGAATAATGCCAGCACATAACAAAGAATACAGATAAAAAACAATTGTTTTTATCTATTTATTTGAAACAGAATTAATGTAAACTCATGGATTTTTTATACCATAAATTACTAACTCGTGTGCAAAACCATTAGAAATATGTCGATATAGAAATCTTTTTAGTAAATTTAAAATGGTCAAGATAAATTGACTCTTTAACCAGTCTTATAATTAATAATTATTATTAATCCGGGCCATATTTTACCTAAGATTTTAATGATATAATTAAAATCTGATTAAAAATTCAAAACTGGTCATTTTACCTCTCCCTAAAAAAAGGAATGGATATTCGTATTTTTACAATTCTTTGATATCTAGTTCTTTTACTTTTGGCATAAAATTTCCCAACAAATTCAAAATAATGTCCAAATTATATTATAAAAGAAATTTATTTTCCGTTGATCATTTTCAAAAGAAAAAATCAATTACAGTATTATTTCTTATATTTTTATTAGCAAGCTGTAATGAAAATGCTAACACTAATACAGGCAATTTATTTAATACAGCAGGTGCTTCAAAAGAGATTAATCAGGAGCAAAACAAATATTTAAAGTATAATTCGAAGAGTATTACTTTAACCAATGCAACTATTATTGATGGAACCGGTGATACCATAAAACAAAATCAAACACTTCTTATTGAAAATGGTGTATTCAAATCAATAGGAAATGATGGTGAAATTAATATTCCTAAGATCTCAAAAATAGTTGATTTAAAAGGGAAAACAATCATTCCAGGTATTATTGGGATGCACAACCACCTTCATATACCCAGGTTTCCTGATGTTGGTGAAATAGCATCCAAATTGTATTTAGCATCAGGGGTAACAACTATTCAGACCTGTGGTGCAGCCTCTCCTTATAAAGAGTTAGAGTTATCAAAAAAGATAGCTGAAGGAAACGTGGTAGGTCCTGACATTATTCCTAGTGCTCCGTTTATTACAGGATTAAGTGGTAATCCTAATATGATTATTCCCAGAAACGAAACACATTTAAGAGGTACCATGCAGCACTGGTTAAGGCAGGGAGTAAAGTGGTTTAAGGTTTACAGGAATATAGCTCCAAACGATTTAAAAATCGTGATTGATGAAGCGCATAAAAATGATGCTAAAGTAAGGGGACATTTATGTTCGATTACCTTTGAAGAAGCATCCAATTGGGGAATTGACGGCATAGAACATGGATTAAACAGCACAAGTGATTTCAGAACAAATAAAGAATTTGGTGTCTGCGTAGGTGGTAGAGAATATATGAATAAAATTATTATTGGAAGCAAAGAAGTTAAAGACTTACATAAATTAATGATAAATAACGGAGTCGCATTAACTTCTACTCTTTCCATTTACGAGGCTAGTATACCTAACAGGGCTTATGCTGATGAAAGGACTTTAGAAGCTATGTCTCCCTTTTTGAAAAATGAATATAAGGAAAGAAGAAAAACGTTTGATGCAAATCTGAATAACCTAACAAGAAACAATAGCTTAAAACGCATCATGCAGTTTGAATACCAATATTTTAAAATGGGTGGCTTGCTATGCAGTGGTGTAGATGCAGGAAGACACGTTCTTCCTGGCTTTGGTGACCAACGCAATTATGAACTTCATATTGAAACAGGCTTTTCAACCGAAGAAGCTATTCAAATTATGACTAGTAACGGAGCCAAGGCATTGGACCGTTCTGATATAGGGACAATTGAAGTAGGTAAAAGAGCTGACTTAGTTATCTTGGATGGTAATTTAAAGGAAAATTCAGCTGTAATCAAAGAAGTAGAAACCGTATTCAAAAATGGGATTGGGTATGATTCTGAAATCATACTATTAGAAACAAAAAACAAATTCGGTCTAGAATGAAATTCCTCATATTACATAAAATTGTAACTTTAGGTATAACATTCTTAATCCTTTCTCCTTTTAGTTTTTCAGCACAAACTGTCGAGAACCTTATATATTTGGGGCAAAAACCGCCTAAAATTCAGCCTGAATTATTTGCTCCCGATATCATTTCTAAGAAAAACAAATCACTATTTGGCTCGGTGTTTAATAAAGGCGGAACTGAATTTTACTATGGGGTAGATGTAAATGGAAAATCAGAGATTTGGTTCACTAAGTTAGAAAATAAAGAGTGGACTAAGCCTGAAACATTGCTTTCTCTCAATCATTATAATGCTAACGACCCTTTTCTTTCAAATGATGAAAATCAGCTGTATTTTATATCTAATAAAGCTAACTTGAGCGATACGATTAGTGATAGTTATAACATTTGGTACATCGAAAGGGATGGAAAAGATTGGAATCTAGAAATATTTAAGGTAGATACAACTGTCAATTCCGATAGGAATGAATATTATATGTCATTTACTTTAGATGGGAGTATGTATTTTTCTTCAAATGTTGACGCTCCGCCTGATAGTCAGCATAACTTTAATATTTATAAGTCAAAATATAAAAATGGTGCTTTTCTTAAATCAATACCAATGGATGAATCCATAAACACAAAAGATTATGAAGCAGATGTATTCATTGCTCCTGATGAGTCCTATATCATTTTTTGTAGCATAAGAAAAGAAGGTTACGGTCAAGGTGACTTATACATCAGTTTTAAAAATGATGATGGTAATTGGACAAAAGCCAAAAATATGGGAGAGATTATTAATACCGAAGGACACGAGCTTTGCCCATTTATAACAAAGGACGGTAAATATTTTTTCTACACTAGTAATAAAAAGATTTACTGGGTTGATTCGAAAATTATAAATTCTTTAAAAGACTAAATAAAAAGTGATGCCATTTAAGTTTAAAATAATAGCATTTTGTGTTATTAGCCTAATTAACACATCTGTTTCTGCCCAACAAAAGTCTATTTCTATCACCATAGATGATGTGCCTAACACTTCAAAATATGAAAAAGACAATTTCTCTGCCACTTTGCTAAATGTTTTGGATTCTCTCAAAATACCATTTACCATTTTTATCAATGAAAGTAAAATCACAAAAAATAGTTTTGAAGCAGCGAATAAGAAACTGTTGAAGAAGTGGATTGAAAATGATCAATCGATAGTTGGAAACCATAGTTATAGTCATTCTCGATATTCTGAAGTGGGATTTGATAACTTTATAAATGATATTGAGCAAGGTGAAATATTGACCAAAAAATATGCTTCTTTATATGACAAAAATCATAAGTATCTACGTTTTCCATATAATGATTTGGGTCAAGATTCTACTCAACATCTACAAATCAGAACTTTTTTAGAATCAAGAAACTATTTAATAGCTCCATTTACAATTGAAAGTTCCGATTGGATGTTTAATTATGTATATGAATACTATCTCAACAAAAAAGAATATAAAAAAGCCACAGCCATTGGAAAGCAATATGTCGAAAAGACTATTGAGTTGGTGAAATTTTATGAAGTACTGAGTGAATCAATTTATAATCGCCCTATTAACCATATCTATTTATGTCACGACAATTCCATTAATGCAGATTATTTGACCCAAATTGTAGAAGGATTTGAAAAAGTGAATTACAAGATTGTAAGCTTTAAGGAGTCACTAAAAGATCCAATCTACCAGCAGAAAGATTTCTACTACCAAAAATGGGGTATCAGTTGGTTATATAGATGGATGAGAAGTTCAAAAGAACGATATGCTTGGATGGGTCAAGCACCCGACTTATCAGACATTGAAAACACATATAACAACATTTTGATCAATTAACGTGGATTCAGTGTTAGTAGAAAAATCGATAGGCAGAAAGGATAAATGCATAAAACGATTTATATAAAAAATAGACGAGTTAGTTCTAAATTTAAGTGTTTTGGTTTAAATCAAACATTATGCTTAATCGAAAACTTCGTACTTTAAATTCCCTTAATTATCATACACTAAACCCAATATGGAAGTTCAAATAATATATGCTTTATTCAATATCTTAACGCTACAAATTAAGAAGGTGGATTTTATTCCAAAGTGTATATCGAATTTATTTTTGAAAAGGAAAAGTCATAGAATAACAATTATGAATCAAATCTTTTTTAAAAATACTTAAGATTTCAGGCAACGCAAATGGATTTTTATGCGTCTCTATGAATAGAGACTAATTTATAACTGTTTAACTTATAAAATTACATAAAGACTTAGTGTAAATCATAAAGTACAGAGAGCAACTAAGCCAAAAGTTTCAACCTATTTTTATAAACAGCTGATTCTTGAAAGGCTAGACCTCCAATTAAAACGAAAACATCTAGTTTGAAACTAATCAATACATAATCCTATCACCAAAATTCTACTCATAGTGCCCTCTAATGTAAACTTACAAGATGTAAGTGGTCCTGCTCATATTTTTAACGAAGCTAGAGAACTCGGAGCTAATATAGAAATGCATTTTGTATCGATGAGTGATAAATTTGAAATCAAAAGTAATTCAGGTTTATTCTTTACTAGATTAAAGCATTTTGAAGTATTCGAATTATCAAAAAATGATTTTGTCATTATTCCTGGTTTAAAATTCGAGCTTTTAAATAATACTGACTTTTTAAATCAAAGCAAACCTTTCTTTGATTGGCTGCATTTTCAATACTCTAGTGGTGTAAATGTATGCTCAATTAGTGAAGGTATGTTTTTACTTGTTGAAGCGGGAATTTTAAATAGCAAAGAATGTAATTCTCATTGGAACTATATATCTCAATTATATTATGGTTTTCCAAACGTTAATTCAGAAGAAAATAGATTGTATGTAGCTAAGGATAATTTATTTGCTAGCGTAGGAGTATCTGCTGGTGTTGATTTATCTCTGTATATAATAGAGAACTTATTTGGGCCTAAAATTTCATCTGATATTGCTCAAAAAGCAGTTCTGTATTTTAAACGAAACAAGTCAGACTTAAAAATTAGTATTTTTCTCCATCATAGAAATCATACGGATACAAGGATTCATGATGCACAAGATTATATGTTAGAACATTTATCTTCTCCAATTACAAATAGTGATATAGCAGAACATGTAAATATGAGTATGAGAAACCTTACAAGACTTTTTAAAAAAACTACAGGGGTTACCATAGGTACTTATTTAGAGAAAATTAGAGTTGATAGAGCCTTGAACTTACTATCAAATAACAATAAAGTTGAATCTGTGGCTAAATTATGTGGATATAAAAATTCAAATCAATTAAGAATACTGCTTAAACGTCATAAACGTATTCTACCAAAAAATATTTCTCTTCTAGACTAAATTTTGTCCTTATTCAGTGAGTTTTTGTCCTTTTATAATAATACTAACAGATTTATATTTACAATGTTAAAAATCATTTTAATAATGAAAAAAATTACATTAATTGTTCTAATACTATTTGTTAATCCTTCTTTTGGACAAAATGAAAAAGCTGAAAATAAAGTTACGACAGCAAATTTCATTATAAATTATAACAAGGGAAATTATAATGAGATATTTATGATGTTTGATGAAGTAATGAAAGAGACATTGCCATTAGACAAGACTACAGAATTTTTAAAAAGTCTTAAAACTCAAGCAGGTAATATTACAGATAGAGAATTCGTAACCTATGAAAATGGAACTTATGCTGTATACAAAGCAACCTTTGAGCGTGCTGTTTTAAGCCTTAATATTTCAGTAGATAATAATTCAAAAATAAATGGATTATTTATTGAACCCTTTACCGAAGAAATAATCAAAGGAAATATTGTTAATAACCTGTCTGTTAAAAAAGATTCAATCACGAAAAGCCAATCTGAAATCATATTTCAGAACTCGAAAGTATTTCCAAATCAAACACAATTGTCTATTGCTATAATTGACAATGGGAGAGTTAATTATTATGGAATAGAAAAAGAAAGAGACACTCTTTCAAACATCGATAACCAAAAGAGTGTATTTGAAATTGGTTCGATTTCAAAGGTTTTTACATCTACATTATTAGCAAAATTTGTATTAGAGGGAAAACTAAATTTAAATGAGAACATCAATAATTACTATAAAGTTCCTTTTAATAAGAATACAAAAACATCTTTTATTGAATTAGCTAACCATACTTCTGGACTCCCACGTTTACCTTCAAATTTGGATCTATCAAAAGTAAATCCTGAAAATCCATATAAAGATTACAAGCAAGTAGAATTAGAACATTATTTAACAACTCAGCTTGAATTATCTAATAAAGGGAATTATCAATACTCCAACACAGGTTCAGGATTACTTGGTTATACTTTAAGTAAGATTGAGAATGAGACTTATGGAGGACTCCTTCAAAAATATATTTTTTCTAAATATGACATGATAAATTCTACTGTAGATATCAATAAAATAAAAGGTGACTTAGTGAGGGGTTTAAATAGCGAAGGAATTATAGTTCCTAATTGGGAATTTTCAGCTTTAGCTGGAGCAGGTGGAATTTTTTCAACAGTTGAAGATCTATCGCATTTTGCTCTTTCTCAATTTGACGCCACTAACAAGGAACTTAAGCTTACGAGAGAAAAAACGTTTGTAGTAAATGAAAACATGGATATGGGATTAGGATGGCACATATTAAAGTCTCAATCAAAAAATTCTTGGTATTGGCATAATGGAGGTACTGGCGGTTATTCATCATCAATGGTAATCGACGATAAATCAAAAAATGGAGTAATTATTTTATCAAATGTATCTGCATTTAATCCCAATATGGGAAATATAGACAGGCTTTGTTTTGCATTAATGAAAACACTTGAGAGATAAAATGACGCTCAAATACTTAAATATATATCGCTTTAGCATATTTTTTATAGGATTGATTAAAGAATGTAACAAAAATTAAAGCTTCACGTATTTAAATTTAAATAAATGACTAAAATAATATTCATAATATATTTTGTTCTTATAGGATCTACAGCTAATGCGCAAATCACTCAAGAACTTCTTGATTTCAAATTTGAGGGCAATAAACTATCAGGTGTTTTAAATCTTCCACAAAATTCTGAGCCAAAAGGAATTGTATTAATAGTCCATGGATCTGGACGAACAAATGCTATTGCTCAAGATTCATATCTAGATGTCCGTAAAGCAATACTTAAAGCAGGATACGGTACCTACATGTGGGATAAAATGGGATGCGGTAAAAGTGAAGGTACATTTAATTATAACCAACCTGTTCAAAATAGCGCCCTGGAAGTAATAGCAGCCATTAAAAATTTAAAAGCAAAGAAAATCTTAGGGTCGGATCAAATAGGCCTCTGGGGCATTAGCAGAGCTGGATGGATAAACCCAATAGTTATTAATAATTACAATGACATTAAGTTTTGGATTTCTGTAAGTGGTGTAGATGAAAAGGAAAACTTTAAATACCTTTTAAAACAAAACTTAAGGATTAATGGGCATCCAAAAGATTCTGTTCAATTAATAGTAGAGGAATGGGTAAAAGGTACAAAAATTACTCATTCAGGTGGAGAATTTAAAGAATTTCAGAGAGCAACAACTAACCTCAGTAACAATCCCTTTTGGTTGAGGTTTACAAATGGGGGAGTTACAGAAGAAGGCTATTACAACTACCAGCATAGTTTTATGAGAGAAGAAATAGATGAGGCTTCCGGGTTACAAGTATATGTTGAGAACTTTGATACTATTTTATCGGGTGTCAATTGTCCAGTTTTAGCATTATTTGGAGAAAATGATATGAATGTAGATTGGATGTTGACTAAATCATTGTATGAAAAAGCATTAAACAACACAGACTTAACTATAAAATCTTTTCAAGGCTGTAACCACAATATGTTTAATTCTAAAACGGGTGGATTCTATGAATTTCAGGATAATAATTTACCAAGAAAAAGATGTGATGGCTTTTTGGATTCAATTACTAATTGGCTCAAAGAAATGAGTTAATATCATCTAGAGATATTAAAGTTTAAAATTAAGTTATCTAACAAAAATAATACAGTATGAATACCAAAAGTGTTTCAATTTTTTTCTTAATTATGATAATTGTATTTAATTATTCTTGCAAAAAAGATGAGTTAGATAGCAGTTTGATATTCTCAGGTAAAATAGAAAGTCCTAATTCCGATACTTTAAATATTTTAAACAAAAATCAAGAGATAATCGAGTCTATCATTTTAAATAAGGACAAAACGTTTATAGACACCTTAAACCTATCAAAAGGCTTTTATAGTTTTACAAATGGCAAAGAAAGTACAAAAGTCTTTTTAAAACCTAATTATGACTTGAGTCTATCTTTAAACACAAAGGAGTTTGATGAATCCATAAAATATGAGGGAAAAGGTGCAAATGAGAACAACTACCTTGCAAAAAAATCACTTTTAGAAGAAAGTTTTGGAGATTTGAATTATTATGGATTCTACGGAAAACTTTCCGAAAGCGAGTTCCTTAAGCTTACAGATTCTTTATATAATCTTCAAAAAGACTTATTAGTAAAAAGTGTTGATTTAGACAAAGACTTCTTTTTTATTGAATCTAAATCTATTGAATTTGAAAAATTAAATAAAATCTCTACTTATGAAAACCTGCATAGGTTTGTAACAGGAAATAAAGAATTTAAAGTCTCTGAAAATTATCCTAATGCTTTTAAGAACGTAGATTTATCTAATGAGAGCCTTTTGATTTCTCCTAATTACCTTTCTTACATTCAATCTTATTTAAGAAAGCTATCTAATGATAGAATGGCTGAAAACGATGATAATTTTGATCCTACCTTAGAATATGTAAAAACAATTAGAAAAGAAGTCAACAGCGATATAATAAAAGAAGAGTTATTGTATGATGTAGGAAAATGGGAATTAAATTACACTAAAAAGTTAGATAGTGTTTTTAATATAATAAGTTTAGCACTAACAAATGATAGGTATTTAAGTGAAGTAACTGTAAAATACAAAGAATTAAAAAAAACAGAAAAAGGAGCTATTTCACCAGTGTTTGAATTGAATGATATCTATGGGAAATCTATTTCACTTAATGATTTTAAAGGAAAATTAGTTTACATAGATATTTGGGCAACATGGTGTTTACCTTGTATCATAGAAATGCCCTATTTAAAGAAAATGAAAAACTATTTTAAAGGGAAGAATATTCAAATTATTAGTATTTGTAAAGACGACAGTGAAAAAAATTGGAGAAAGATGGTGGAAGAAAAAGAATTAGGTGGAATTCAAGTTTTTGCACCAGATAATGGCATTTCATTTTTCAAAGATTATTCTGTTCAAGGAATTCCTAGATTCATTTTAATAGATAAAGATGGTAAAATAATTGATGCAAATGCAAAAAAGCCGTCTGATCCTGAACTCCAAAAAGAAATTGAAGAGTATTTATAGGGGAAAAAATAAAACGATGCTTACGATAATCTACATGGATAAACGTCAACCATAACTGTCTTTTTTAGTTATCTAAAATATTAAACCATAATGTTAGTTTGAAACTTGTGTAACATGTTAGGAATTACAAGACTCAATAATAGTAAAATTAATCAATAATCAAATTTGAAATTGAAAAGTAGACTAGTAAAGATATTTCTGACGAATTCAATATTGGAATGAGTACTAAGAAATCGCTTGTGAGTAATATTTTTAATCAAACTAAAAGTCATGGCGAGTAAATAATTTAAACTTAAATAGAAAAGATGAAAACAATATTAAATATAAAAATTTTTAAAAGAGTCTTATTATTTACTCTTAGTGGTTATATAATTGGATTAGTTATTTCGCACATCAATTTATTCGGAAGTAGTCAAAATGCCTCTTTGATGTGTGCTTTTGGAGCAATGGCATTTTCTATTTTAAGTTTGAAAAATTAAAAGCTTGATATGCTGAATGAATAAAAGTAAAATAAAAATCAATAATAAAATATCTTAATCATTTTTTCATAAGGTATAAAAATGAATTCGTCAATAATAAAATAAAAATGAAAAAACTATTAATTAATTGTTTACTACTACTAACTATTATCTATTCTTATGGTCAAAATGTAACCAATATAGAAATTGATAAAGATTATTCTGATATCAACTTTGAGAAAGAATTAAACTATAAAATTAAATTAAAAAAAGGTGAAGTTTATTATTTTACAGTTTTGCAGCAGGGCATTGATGTGGAATTGTTTTTTTATGACAAGGATATAGAACTAATTACTCAAAAGGACACACCTAACGGTATAAACGGAGAAGAAAAATTAGAATACTTAGCATCTGAAACTGGATTGTTTTATTTAAGAATTAAACGACTTGAAGAAAATGGTAATCCAGAACAAGGGGTATTAAGTATTCGTATCAACAAACTTTCTGGTAAAGAGAAAAAATACAAAAAGAAAATAATCAAAGCTTTAGCCCTGGAGAACAAGAAGTCTGTTCAAACAATAGATATCGATCATTTTTGGGAAGCATTTGATCATTTAGAGAATTGTAAAACGATGCAAGATAGTGTTGATGTTTTTCAAAGATTATATATAGACCGAGCTACAGATGGGCTTTTGGATTTTATGGTATATACTGAAATGTCAGCCGAAGCAATTGCAGCAACAGTAGCTGCAGTGCCTAAATTTTATAACTCTGTAAGGGAAAATACTTATCAGGTAAAACAAATGGAGCCTGTTATCGAAGAAATTGTGGAAAAATTTAAAAAAAATTATCCAAAGTTTGAGCCCCACAAGATTACGTTTTCAATAGGTATTTTAAGATCAGGAGGAACCGTTTCCGAAGACTACCTACTCATTGGTTCGGAGCTTGCAGCAGCAACAAACAAAACAGACTTGTCTGAGATTCCCAGTGAAGCTTTAAAAGCACAATTGTCAGGTAGTAAAAATGTTGAGCAAAGAATTAAAAATTTTGTTGCACATGAATATGTTCATACACAGCAACCACCCGCAAGTTATGCTGATGACGCTATAAGATGTCAACTTCTTTATAGAGCAATGAGAGAAGGGTTTTGTGATTTTATTGGAGAATTATTGTCAGGTAGCCAAATCAATGAAATAGCGCTGGAGTATGGTAATCAGCATGAAAAAGAATTATGGCAAGACTTTAAAGATGAATTGTGCAATAGCAATTCTGAGAATTGGTTTTATAATTATTCAACAGTAGAAGAAAAACCTGCTGATCTAGGTTATTATATTGGGTATAAAATAGCACAAGCTTATTACAACAAAGTAGAAGATAAACAACAAGCTGTGATTGATATCATTGAAATGGATGATCCTATTTCATTCCTTCAAAAAAGTGGTTATGATCGTCAAAAAAAATTCAGTAAATCAGTAGATGAATAGTTGAAAAAAGTAAGAATATAAGCATGAAAGAATCAATGCAAAAAATTAAATCACTTCTTCAAAAAACTACTAAATACTTTTTTGATTTTTTAGTTGTTTTTATAGGTGTTTTTCTAGCATTTTGGCTGAATGCTCGAAAAGAAGAGCAAAACAAGGAAGAAGAACAAGTTCAAGTTTATAGAGCTATTTATGAAGACATGAATGCCTTTTACCTTTCAGGACGTGAAGAAAATAAAAACGGATTTGTCAATGTTTTTCAAAATTATGAAAGCAAGCTGGATAGTCTTATATCCATAAAGAAAATACCAGCTAACATGAGATTTTTTGGAGATTATTGGCATTTAGAAATAGTTAATTCGTTATCAAGAGGAGAAAAATTAACAACTATAGATGCTGAATTATTTAAAGGATTAGCCAACTTTAATACTTCCCATCAAATGTTTATTCAAGAAATTGAAAACTTTAACCAAAAATATGAAACTTATATTACAGTTCACTACGAAGAAGGAATGGACTATTTTTATAAGCTAGATTCGAATGAACCTGTAGAACGAATTAAAACATTACAGAAACGATTAAACCACATTATTAGTCTTGCACAAATGCTGGTTAAGACTGCAGAAAACGCTAAAATGAATCTTAATCGAGAATTTAATTTTGAAAATGAATAAAATTTATCAAATCTTGTGGATTGTTTTTTTAGTTTTTAGTTGTAAAGAAGACCCTTCTCAAAGTGATTCAACACACCGAAAAGTTGAGTTCAATCAAATTCTTGCAGACGAGTTAAAATCAATGGCTGAAATTGACCAATTAGCAGCATCCAATTTTGTTCCACCTACAACTTATTCTCATTTATCATTGGAAGAATGGGAGTCATTTCAAGATAGCGTATATACTACTCATCAACTCCGACTAAAAGAAATTTTTAAAGAACATGGATTTGTTGGCTTTGATTTAGCAGGAGAAGAAGGATCAAGAAACTTTTGGCTGATGGTTCAACATTCAGATCAATATCCACAATTTCAAAACGAAGTTTTGAAAAAAATGAAAATGGAAGTCGATAAAAAAAATGCAGATTCCAGTATATATGGATTGTTAGTGGATCGAGTAAAAATTAACACTGGTCAACCTCAAATTTATGGTACTCAAGTAGATTACAAGATGAATCCATGCCAAGCATTTCCTAAGAATTTGGTTGACCCCGAAAATGTAAATAAAAGAAGAAAAGAAATTGGACTTCAACCAATTGAAGAGTATTTGAATATGATGACTCTCATGAATTGTGATCGGTTAAAAAAACTTGAAGCTAAAAAGCAAGAGTTAAACTGATGTGAAAGAAAGTCTTGTAGTCTAAAAGGGGAGTGGAGATTTAGTATATAACTTAAAGATCATTTGACGATTAAAAAATGATAATAGATATGTCCTTTGAGGTTAAATATATTTCCTTAAAATATAATGCATCTAAAAATTAATAAACTACTTCTAGCCCTAGCAATTATTGGAGCCATCTGTATCTGTTATTCTTTAATACAACAAAAGGATAGGATTTCAAGCTTTAATACCAAACAAGCAGAAATCATCGTAATAGATTTAAAAGATCATAATGAGATTAATTATTTATTAATTTTAGGCATGTTCTTACTCCTACCTTCATTGGTGATTTTTATGGTGAGATACTTTGGTGTATCTAATACCAAGATTAATGATAAAACGAGTTTGACTCAAAAAGAAAGTGAGGTTTTAATATTAATAGAAAGAGGCTATTCCAATAAAGACATCTCAAATGAACTATCTATTAGTGTAAGTACGGTCAAGACACATGTCAATAATATATTTAAGAAGAAAAAAGTAACCAAAAGAGTTGAATTAATTCAAAATTGTAGTTGAAAAAGAGGTACTAATACTAAAATCCACCCTGCTTCATTTCTTTGACTTGCCAATTTATAGTTGTTTAGCAAACAAATTATAAATGAATCAATTATGAAAATAATTTTCACAGTACTTCTCATTACTTTTTTACTACAGCCTGTTTTTTCACAAGACATCGAACAATGTAGAGAGATAGTTAAAATAACTACCCATGGAGTCAATAAAAAATCATCAATTCAATTAGAAAGCTATCTAGCACCAGAATTTGAAATCGCAGGTCGAAAAGGTGAAATTGCAAAAATAGTTTTAAAACAACTTTTCTCACAATTGGGAGATTCTATTCAATCTTACACTGAATTAAGTTCAGAATTAATCGAAAATTCATTGGTACTAGTTTATACCATGGAATACAGTAAAATGGGACATAAAAAGGCAACTTTCGTTTTTGATGATAAGAACCAGCTCAAAAGTTTAGAATTATTTGAAATGGAAGTAAAAACAATGGATAATTCTAATAGGTATATCTCAAAACCAAAAGAAGATGTCATTAGAATTCCTTTTTTTAAGATTGGTAATTTAATGGCTGTAGAAGTTATGTTAAACAATGAAAAAAGAATTTTTCTCTTTGATAGCGGCTCGCCAAAAGTGATCCTTAACTCTAATTACTTTTTAAAAAGCGATAGCTTAAAAACGAAAAGCATTTCCTCTTCAAAGGGAGCAGGAGGGAGTATTTCAGGAATGGATATTAAAAAGTTAAAAAAGCTTGAATTTGGTGGTATTACAATGGAGAATCAAGACATGCTAACTCTGGACATTTCTCATTTAGAAAAAGGACTTAATACTAACATAGAGATTTATGGACTTATAGGTTATGAACTGATTAAAGATTATGATTTACTTTATGATTTTGAAAGAAAGGAACTTACTTTGATAAATCCTAGTTATTATAATCAGTATAAAAATGAGCATTTTTTGAATTCTAAACTATCAATTTTACCATTCGATTTATCAAGTCACATCCCCGTTTTTAAAGCTAGTATTGGTAATGAAGAGTATTCTTTCGGTCTTGATTCTGGTGCTGAAAAAAATCTTATGGATGATGATTTGTTAGCATCAATGTCCAAACACTTAAAAGGTACTTCGATTGATACTTTATCTGGAGCTGATAAAAATAGGATAGAAGTAACAAAGGGACTGATTGAAGAAACCAAAATTGGACAAACCAAAATCAAAAATATGGAAACAGTATTCAGTGATATGTCACATTTAAATGATGGTTATAAACTTCAACTAAATGGTTTAATGGGCTATGAATTATTATCTACGCAAAAAACATTAGTAAGTTATCATAGAAAACAAATGATGTTCATAGAATGAAAGTCAAATTTTTACTTGATGAAGTAAAACACAGAACTTTAATATTGCCCTTTTAAAATATGAATTCAAAAAGACATCTCTTATAAGTATTGAAGGTTACTACTTTCCACAATACGCTTTTTAAGCAGTGGATTTGTCCTTATTCAGTGAAAGTTTGTCCTTTTATCGTTTAATAGTATCATCTATATTTACATTACAAAAACCTCAAAATAATTAGATATCTAGGTACAAATTACAACAAAAAACCAACTGAATGAAAACAATTTTAAAACCATTACTCACGGTATATTTGGCTATTGCAGGAATTGGATCAGCACATGCTCAAGAATGCGTCTGTAGTGAAGCCTATGAAAAAGCTGTGGAAGCTTATGAAAAGAACTATTCATTATTTATGTATAAAGTGACAGATGATAATAGAGACTTGTACACCGCACATAAGGATGTAATGCGAGAAAAAGCAAATCAAAGCTCTAGTCTAATTGATTGTAAGATTATACTTGAAAAGTATCTTGAATTCTTCAGAGACGGTCATACTTATATTGTTTCTTCCACTAATCAGACAAACGAAATTAATAGAGAAAATATAGAAATAACCGAAAAGCAATTTAAAGAAGATTATGATAAAAAAGCGTATAATCTCAATCCACTTTTAGGCATTTGGAATAGTGGCAGCTACACCATAACAATAATTCCAAACCCTGAACATAATATAAAGGAAAGAGATTTTGTAGGAGTAGTTCTGGAGACCAGTAATCCTGATTGGAAAAAAGGCGAAGTAAAACTAGAACTTACCTCTATTTTTGGCACTTCCTATCAAATCAATTATATGATGGGAGATCATTCAAAGAAAAAGACTTCTGGAGAACTGATTGATCGTGGCATTCTTGAAATCAATGATCTTGGTGAGTGGACCAAGTTATGGCCTGAAGTTGAAAATATAAAAAAAAGAAGCGAAATCGAACTTAAATATGATGAATTTCATTTAAGTTATATTAATGAAATTCCTTATTTGAGACTGCCAGATTTTTATTCGGTGGCACCAAGTTACGTGGATAGTTTATTGAAGGCGAATCATGAAAAGATTTTAAAATCTGACTTTATAGTGGTGGATGTTAGAGGCAATCCTGGTGGGAACGATGGAACTTATTTTCCAGTACTTCCTTACGTTTTAACAGGTCCTATCACATTGCCATCCAATGGGTTTTGGCTAAGTGATGACAATACAGACTATCTTATAAAAGCATTTGCGGCTAGTAACGATTTAACTGTTGAAGAATATGCAAAACAAGAAAAAGAGGAATACGAGATGTTTAACTCTAATAGAGGAACAGCATACTTTAAAGGCTCTGGAACCTGGACTTTTACCGCAGACACAATTTATAATGGGCCAAAAAAGGTTATTATATTAACTGATGAAGAGGTAGGTAGCTCTGGAGAAACCTTTGTATATCGAGCTAACCAAAGCGATAAAGTTGTTGTTTATGGACAAAATACCGCTGGGGTTGTAGATGGATTTAATGGTTTTCCTCTAGACTTAGGTTGTTTTACAGCGGTTTTCCCAACGTCCTATAGAGCTCCTGATATTAAAGACAATCCTATTGATCCTTACGGAATAGCTCCTGATGTGTTTGTAAACGAGAATGAGGATGTTTTGACTTATGCCATTGAACATATGAAACAATTAATAAAAAATGAAGGAGCTAATTAGTTTTACACAATAAAATCAATCTAATGAAACAATTAATACTCTGGGTATTTGGGTTAGGCCTATTTACATTACCTATTTTAAAATTACAGGCGCAAGAGTGTTCCTGCAGCGACATGTTTGAGAAAACAATAAATGTTTACGAGTCAAACTATTCCCTTTTCATGTTCAAAGTAACAGATGAAAACCGAGATTTATACAATGCTCATACGGCAGTCATGCGAGAAAGAGCAAACCAAACAGAGACATTGCAAAATTGTAAAACAGTGTTGGAGCTATGGTTAGACTTTTTTAGAGATGGCCATAACTACTTAAGTATTTCGTCTAAATCTGAAATGAATTCTGAGAAAATTAAACTTTCTGAAAAGCAATTCAAATTAGATTATAACCGCAAACAGTATTCTCAAAATCCGATTCTAGGTATTTGGCAGAATAGAGGGTATAAAGTTGCTATAATTCCAAACCCTAAAAACAGTAAAGGTGGAAGAGATTTTGTAGGAGTGGTTCTAGAAAGTAGCAGTGAACAATGGGGTCAAAATGATGTAAAATTTGAGTTGAAAACAGATTTTGGAAGTAACTACAATGCAAATTTTATGATGAGCGATCATGTACCCATGACAACAAAAGCTCAACAACTCACAAAAGGCAAGCTAAGTTTTGCTGGGATGAAAACATCATGGACAAAAGTCTGGCCTGAAAACGAGATTGAAAAGCTATCTGAAGTCGACCTTAAATTCAATGAATTTCATTTTACAGAACTTGACGGTATTCCATACCTGAGATTTCCAGATTTTTATTCTGTGGACCAGGCTCATGTGGATAGTATCATGAGCGCCAACCACAGCAAGCTAGTCAAAGCAGATTTTATTATTGTAGATGTAAGAGATAATGGCGGAGGAGATGATTCCAATTACTATCCAATTTTACCATATATTTTGAGTGGTCCAGTTCAAATTCCAAATACAGGACTCTGGATGAGCGAAGATAACATAAACCAATTTCTAGAATCTAGCGGTTTGAAAGGTAAATCTTTACAGGAGTATTCTGAAGAAGAACGAGAACTATATGATTACATCATGTCTTTAAAAGGTACCGCTTTTTTTCAGGAGGAGGACTATGCTTCTACCTACAAACCAGACATCCTCTACGCTGGGCCCAAAAGAGTCATACTATTAAGCAGTGGAGCAGGTAGTTCAGGTGAAACTTTTGTATACCGTGCTAACCAAAGTGAAAAGGTGGTAGTTTATGGTGAAAATACAATGGGTATTGTAGACGGGTTCAATGGTTTATCTTTAGATATAGGATGTTTCAAACTGACGTACCCATCGTCTTTTCGATCAAAAGATATAAATCAAAACCCGATCGATCCCTATGGTATTGCACCAGATGTTTACGTGGATGAAGATGAAGAAGATGTCTTAACTTATGCCATTGAACATATGAAACAATTGATTAAAATTGATACCGATTAGCATTTACCAGTTATAACAAACACTTTAAAAATTAGTAAACTCAAAAAAATCTTATTTTCTGTTAACATAATTCATGTTTTTAAGTATTTCGGTTAAAAGCGATTCTTTAGACTAATGTGTTACGATAATTTATTTTTTTATAGTCGCCTTGTTAAACTAAGTAATTTTTAATAAATAATTATTAGACCATGATGCCATTGTATTCCGAAATTTATGTTGATTCAGTAGTAGAAAGGTTTGTGAAAAAACTTTGGTGTCTAGATAACTCTGCTAATTCAAATATAAGTAAAGATATGATGCTGCTTCCTAACGGTTGTTTTAATTTTGGAATAGTTCAAGGTGAAGGTTTGGAAGTATGCTTCAATGCAGGTAAATACAGTTTAGAAAAAGGTCATTATTTGTGCTCTCAGGTCACCGAGAAAGCATTGGTGAAAATAAAACCTTTTACCAAGATCATTTTTATACAACTTCATGCATGGACTCTTTCTTACATATCTGATGTAGATTTTAGCAACCATATCAATAAGGTATTTAGGAGTGACCAGATTTCATTCAGTTCTCATTTTGATTTAAAATTTAATACTACTGATTTGAATGAAATTGTAAATGAAGTCAATAATATATTTAAAGATCTTAACATAAAATATCCCGAAAAAGGAATAGTGGAGGAAATTTCAACAAGCTTAAAAACCAACAAAATTCCCGTAACAAATATAATTAATAAGGTTTCATCAAAATCAACAAGAGCAACTCAGATAAAGTTCAAACGATCAACTGGTATGACAATTAAAGAATATAGTTCAATAATGAATTTCAGAGATTCAGTTGATGGTATAAAAGAAGCTAAAGACACAAATAAACTGACTTGTTTAGCATTGGACTATGGATATTATGATCAGTCTCACTATACTCACATGTTTAAAAAAATAGTAGGAATAACGCCTAAGGAATTCGATCCTAAATCATTCATACTTTCAAAAAACTAAGATATATGCGTTTTTTTACAATTTTATTAGAATATTTAACTCGAAATTTGTAATAAAAATTATATATTTTTTTGTCTTATTATTATGTATAACAAGGTAGTGTTAAATATAAAGTACCTTGTGAATTATTAATTTAAAATATCAAAAATGAAAATTAATTCAGCGATCCTTTTAATAGTCTTATTAGTATTAAATCCTTTTCTTCAGAAAAATGTTTTAGCCCAAAATCAAAACCTTAAAACTAGTAGAGGTACATTTACTGACACGAGGGACGATAAAGTGTATAAGACAATTACGATTGGTTCACAAGTTTGGCTTGCAGAAAATTTTGCCTATTTGCCAAAAGTTGATACGCTTCATATTTCAGTTTACGGTTACAAAGGGACTTCGGTTAGAAAAGCAAAGAAAACCAAGTCATATAAGGAACATGGAGTTCTTTATTCTTGGGAGTATGCAAATAAATTAGCACCTAAAGGGTGGAGATTACCCACGGATGCAGATTGGATACAACTTGAAACTGAAGTAGGGATGTCAAGAGAGCTTGCCATAAAGCATGGATGGAGAGGTGATAACAACAGTGTTGGTTCTCTTAAAGAAAATGGTGATTCGGGTTTCAATATAAAGTTTGCTGGATGGAGAACCGATTATGGAGATTTTAGATTTCAAAATGAGCATGCTAATTTTTGGGCGGCAGACAGTCACGATAAGGAAAGGGCTTACGAGAGGTTAATTGGTGTAACTAACGAGAGAATAGGAAGAGAATTTGGCAACAAAGGCTGTGGCTTTAGTGTTAGGTATGTCAGAGATATTCCAGCAGAAGAGTATGTTACATATCCTGAAAATGAATGGGAAATGATGAAAAACGTATCTGATTTTGGTTGGAGTCAGGAAAAAATAAATCAACTTTATCGTTATGCAATCGATAGTACAAATTCTACTGGAATCATTGTGATCCAAAGTGGTAAGATGATATATGATTATGGCGACACACATGAGATAAGCTATATAGCCTCTGTAAGAAAAAGTATGTTATCTATGCTTTATGGTAAATATATTGAGGATGGTACTATAGATCTAAGTAAGACTCTTAAAGAACTAAAAATTGATGATATTGGCGGCTTGTCAGATATGGAAAAACAGGCATCTATTTTAGATATTCTTGAATCTAAATCAGGAGTGTTTCATGCCGCAAGTAATCCAGGAGGAAATGAATGGCTTTTTCCTGAACGTGGAAGCAAAAAGCCAGGATCTTTTTTTATCTATAACAATTGGGATTTTAATGTTGCTGGTTACATTTTTGAGCAAGAAACAGAATTAAATATTTACGATGCTTTTGAAAAAGATATTGCGGAAAAAATAGAATTTCAGCAATGGAATAGAAGTGCTCAAAGGAAATCTGGAGACACTACTAAATCAAGATTCAAGGCGTACCATTTTGACATGTCCACCAGAGATATGGCCAGAGTAGGTTATTTAATGTTACGAAAAGGAAAATGGAAAGATGAACAGGTTATTCCAGCATCTTGGATAGATAGATCTACATCCATTACAACAAGTTATTCAGATATGTATAAAGTTGATCCTAGGCTTAAAGATTGGTCTTGGTGGAAATGGGGACAGGGACTTATGTGGAGAATATGGGACAGCCCAGATATTTCACCAGAATTTAAAGGTGCTTACACAGCAACTGGTAATCAAGGACAGTATATTACGATTATTCCTTCTATGGATATTGTTGTCGCTCTAAAAACAAAAGGAATTTATGGGAGAAGAACAAATAAACAAGCTTATGAAAAGTTTTTAAAGAAATTGTTTGATGCTAAGAAATAAGATGCTTTCTATTAATGATTTAAAGAAATTCTATTAATAATATATTGAGTTGAAAAACCACAAGAATTGTTTTTATTATAAAATCTGATAAATAGCCAAATTGCTAAATCCCTAAAATATTAATCATGAAAAAATCAATAGTTCATGCTCTTTTTATCGCCATGATATCATTTCATGTGAATGCTCAAATTGAAAAAGATGATCAAATAAAAATTGACAATCTTTTTTCAAAATGGGATAACGAGAATTCTCCAGGCGCTGCAATCGGAATTATTAGGGAAGGGAAACTAATATACGCAAAGGGTTATGGTATAGGAAACCTTGATTATACAATTCCCTTATCAGCAAATTCAAAATTTTATATAGCTTCTACAGCTAAGCAATTTACTGCAGCATGTATTGCATTATTGACAATTGAAGGTAAGATTAGGCTAGATGATGAAATTCAAAAGTATATTCCCGAATTACCTAAATATGATGAGAAGATTACGGTTAGAAATCTCGTTCACCATACAAGTGGAATAAGAGATTATTTAGAACTAATGTACCTCCGAGGAAGTTCTTTTGAAGACTATTTCACAATAGATGATGGACTTAAACTTATAATGAGACAAAATACAACCAATTTTAAGCCTGGTGAGGAGTACCTGTATTCGAACTCAGGTTATATTTTAATGGCAGAAATTGTAAATCGTGTAAGTGGAATGACCATAAGAAAGTATGCTGATAAAAATATATTCCAACCCTTAGGAATGACCAATACCTTCTTCAATGACGATCACAGTCAGATTACTAAAAACAGAGTCATTAGCTATCAAAAACAATCAGATACTCTCAAAAGATTTGTTCAAAATTTTGATGCACATGGAGATGGTAATTTAATAACCACTATTAAAGATATGTATTTGTGGGATCAAAACTTCTATCATCATAAAGTTGGTGGTAAGGTTTTAAATAATTTAATTTCAACCCGTGGAATATTAAACAATGGTGATACAATTCACTATTCATTTGGTCTTTCACACGGAAGGTATAAAGGGATGAAAACTGTTTATCATGGAGGTGGTTTTTTAGGTTTTAGAACACAATTTGTTAGATTCCCTGAGCAGAATTTTTCTGTTATAGTTTTTGCTAATACTCCAGATGTCAATCCTACAGCAAAGGTTTACTCAATTGTAGACATAATATTTGAGGATAAATTACAAAACTCTTCGAAGGAAAATGAAATAACAGAAACTGTAAAGTATGTAAAAATACCTTCAAAAAAGTTGAAAAAGTTTGCAGCGATGTATTGGAATAAAGAAGGTCAAAATTCTCGCAAAATATACGTTGAAAATGACACCTTAAGATATCAAAGATCAGAAGATAGTGAAAGTAAGCTCTTACCTATTTCAAAAAACGAATTTATTATGTCAAATTTTCCAAACGTAAAAGTGAAGTTTAATTTGAAAGAGGATAAAAAGTATGGAATGATCGTAACTCTTGATGATGGTACTTTGATCGAATCATCTGCATACGAGCCAGCCATCATAACTTCCATTTATCTTGATTCCTTTGCTGGTTCATATTATAGCAGCGATCTGGATTGTGTTTATGAATTTAGAATTAGAGATGAAGCTTTATTTCTTTATCGGAATGGTGATGGACTTGGGAAACTTAATCCAGTAATGAAAGATGTTTTTACTAATGATAACATTGGGACATTCAAATTTAATGGTATAAATAAATCAGAATTCTCGATAAGCTCTGAAAGGGTAAATGGAATTAAGTTTATAAGACAATAATAACCTTAATCTCAAAAAAGAAAGCGTCAAAGTTTTTGAAAACCTTTTAACTGGATATTTATGCTAATAAACAGATGATATAAATGTTAAAAATATCATTTAGTCAATGAACAAATAGTTCCAACTGAATATTCAAAAGTAGATTTAAACTGTGTTTGGATATAGAAATTAAATAATCCCTAACTAATCAGCCCTATATGTTTTAAAATCAATTAATTAAAAAAGTCACTAATTTAAATACTTAACCTATTTTTACTAAAAATTAACTAATATTATGAAAAAAATTATTCTTCATTTAACTGTATGTTTTTTACTGTCGCTTTCTCTTTACGCTCAGCCTTCCGTCGGAACAACTACTTTTGATGGACCGAATATCTCTATCGCTGACTTTGATTTATTACCACGAAGCGGACCACCAGTTGATGGTTGGAATTTTTCTATACAAGGAAGTGGCGCTGCAAGTGGATCAATTTTCCACGGAGGAGCTGCTACTCCTTCCTATGTGAGTGTATTTGGACAATCGGGTACAAGCAACATTAATATAGCCAGCAGCGATGGGTCAGAATTCAATTTAGACAATTACAGTGCTCAATTTTTCAATTTCACAGGAACTTATACAGTTACAGCTTATAGAGATGGGGTTTCAGTTGGTTCAACTACAGCCAGCGCTGTTGCAGGAGGAGGTTATTCTACAGTAACCTTTACTGCAAACATAGCTTTCGACAATATTGATGAAATTAGATTGACTGGCTTTAGCAGTAGTAGCGTAACATTTTTAATTGACGAAATAACAATATCAGCAGCTACTGCTATTTCACTTCCAGACGTTACAACAGCAGCAGCCACATCCATCACTGGTATTTCTGCTACTTTAGGAGGTAACGTCATTGATGACGGAGGAGCTTCAGTTACAGCTAGAGGAGTAGTTTATTCGTCTACAGACACGACTCCCGAAATTGGAGAAGCTAATGTCACTCAAGATTCTAATGGAAATGGAACAAGCTCTTTTAATGAAATTATTTCAGGCCTTTCTATCGGTACAACCTATTACGTTCAGGCCTATGCAATCAATTCCGAAGGAACGAGTTACGGAGGAGTTCAAAGCTTTACTACTTCATCTTGTGATGTCTCTTTTAGTTATTCAGCCGCCGCCTATTGTGTAGACGCTTCAGACCCGACCCCAACGGTTACGGGATTGACTGGAGGAACATTTTCATCTACAGCTGGATTAAGTATAAACGCTTCCACTGGAGCAATTGATGTGAGTACATCAACCCCAGGAACCTATACAGTGACTTACACAACAGCAGGAACTTGTCCAAACAGCTCTAGTCAAAATGTGACGATCAACGCTTTAGACAATGCCTCTTTTAGTTATGCTGCAGCAGCTTATTGTGTAGACGCTTCGGATCC
>NZ_KB905343.1:541217-990053 GCF_000378765.1 Psychroflexus tropicus DSM 15496
GGAACTTGTCCAAATTCGTCAGATGTTAGTGTCACGATCAACGCTTTAGATGATGCTTCATTCTCGTATGCTGAAAATGAATATAGTGTAGAAAGTGACGATCCAACTCCAACGATCACAGGATTATCGGGTGGAACCTTTACTTCAGCAGCTGGACTTGTTATAGATGCTTCATCTGGAATAATTGATGTGAGTGTTTCTGCACCAGGAACCTACACTGTTTTTTATACTACCAATGGGGCTTGTTCAAACACAGCAAATTTTGAAATTACAATTCTAGACTGTACACTCTCAGCTTCAGCAGTAGCTACGAATGTAACCTGTGCTAGTGATACTGATGGATCTATTGAATTAACAGTAACCGGAGGTACTTTACCTTATACATTTGCTTGGAACAATTCTGCAACAACAGAAGATGTATCAGGTCTTCCCGTTGGAAACTACGAGGTTACTGTTACAGATGCTAGAAATTGTTCAGTTATAGTTTCTATAGAGGTCGAGGCTGTAGATAATGTAGATCCAGTAATTTCTTGTCTTAGTGATCAAACCATCACCTTAACTTCTGGTGAGACCACCTATACAGTTCCTGACTTTGTCGGTAATGGTGATGTTACAGCAACAGATAATTGTGATGGAAATGTTGCCAGTATTACTCAAAATCCAGCTCCAGGTTCGAGCCTGAGTCAGGGTGAATATGATTTTACTTTCATAGCTACAGATCTTGCTGGTAATACAGATGAATGTACAGTTAAAATTACTGTAGAAGAGACTTTAGGACTAGATGACCTAAGCCTTAATACCCTGAGTATATATCCTAATCCGGTTGGAAATCTATTGTCCATCGAGCTTCCAGATTATGTGGAATTAGAAGATATGACCATTTATGATTTAACAGGTAAGGAGGTGATGAACATAAATTTGAATCGTAATCAAAAGCAGATTGACGTTTCGAATTTACAATCAGCTCAGTATTTGGTTTCCATCAGGTCAAAAAATGGAGCTAAAGTCATCAGACGATTATTAAAGAAGTAAAATACAAACTGTCCTTTTCTTGTAATTATAAGGAAAGGATAGTTTTTAATTTAGTTTGTTATTTTCTAACTTCTCTTTCAATAGTTTCATGTCATCACTGATCTTACGATCTACAATTCTGGCATAATGCTGAGTTGTTCTAAGATCTTTATGGCCAAGCATTTTACTTACAGTTTCAATTGGGACACCGTTAGTTAAAGTGATTGTCGTAGCAAATGTATGACGGGCTAAGTGAGTGGTTAGTGGTTTGGTTATTCCACACAACGCTGCAATTTCTTTTAGAAAGGCATTTGATTTTTGATTACTGAGAACGGGAAGAATACAGTTTCCTTTTTCAACTTCTGGATGTGTCTTATAACGTTCAATTATTTCTTCTGCAATTGGTAAAAGAGGTATACTACTAAGAGATTTTGTTTTAGTTCTTTTGATTCGTATCCATTTACCACCGTCAATTCCTGTAGTGATGTTGTTTGAACTTAATTTTTTAACATCGGAATAGGCTAGTCCGGTATAACAACTAAAAACAAACATATCTCTAACTAATTTCAACCTGTCAATATGAAGTTCTTTTTCAATCAACGTCTTTATTTCTTTTTCATTCAGGAATTCTCGCTCAACAGATTCAAATTGTACTTTGTAATTATAAAATGGATCTCTATCCATCCATTGATTAGCTAGTGCTATCCTGATAATTTTTTTAAAGTTGTTGACATATTTAAGTGCGGAATTATGATTACAAGCCTTTTTAGTTTTTAAGAAATATTCAAATTTGGTGATGAATTGATGGTTAATGTCATTCATGACCCAATCATTTGATTTGAATTCTCCTTTGATGAACTGTTCTATATGATTATAACAGGTCCAATAACGCTTAGCAGTGCTCTCTGAGATGCTCTTGCCCGAAAGCCGATCCATTTGTTGATTATGTTCTTTAAAGGCCTCTAAAGTCATTTTAGGCTTTTTTTTATTTTCGCCCTTCAATATACTTACCATTACTTCAGCTGTTATCGGCTGGTCATCATCTGACAATATCTGGTGAATTTTATTAAGCTTATGCCGAATATTATTAATGTGAGTATTGATCTCTTTTGCAGTTTGGTTATTTCCCATAACCTTTTGCATTTTAGAATGCCAGAATTCCGGCTGTATTCTTCGGGAAATACTAAATTCTTTTCTTTTACTGTCGACTGTAATGCGGAGATAAATAGGTGCAAGACCACGTTTATTTATCTTCTTATTTAGAAGGTGAAAGTGCGTGTAAAAATCGGTTTTCATGAGAAATTAAAATTTTAGGTCTCGAATGGTCACCTAAACTACCTAAAAAGAAGATAAAAAATAAAATTTTAACCTTATGTAAAGAATTGAAAAACAATGCCTTGAAGGCTTAGCGAGACCCCTTTTTATAGTTACACAATGGGTCACCGTATTGGTCTCGCTTAGGATCATATTATTTGATATTAAATGACATTGGTAAAAACAAAAAACCCTGTAAATCATAGACTTACAGGGTTTATGTATGAGTTTGATACTCAAAAAGTGGAGTCGGGGAGACTCGAACTCCCGTCCAAACAAGCAATTCAACAGCTTTCTACACGCTTAGTTTTCTCTTGGATTGTCGGGACAAGACTGGCTGAAAACCACCTACCTTGTCCTTATCCTCAATTAAGTTTCACTAACGCATCAAGGCCCTGCGCTAGCTATATTTACTTTACCGGTGCCTCTGTTGCAAACGCCGTAAATCAAGGCTTTTGCGAGACATCTTAGCTCCCAACCTTGTTGGGATTAAGCATATCCTACTGTGATTCAGATTATGCAGCCAAGGCGTAATTATCTTCGCCGTTTAAAAAAGTGTGAAATATGAGATTTACGAGCTATATCCCAGCGCTCGGCGTGCTTACCATTCAATTGGTCTTGCTGTCAAAACCAAATCGACCCCATTTTTAAAAAGGAGTGAAGCAAAAATTTACTATCACGTCAATGAACACTTAAAACCTATTGAATTATAGATTATTTTAGTGGATGCAAAGCTACTAAAAATACCAGGTAAACTATATGTTGTTTAAAATTTATAATGAGATTAAGATTTTTTACTAGCTCTTGCTTATAAATTTATTATTTCATTCAATAAGTTGATATTATGATAAAAGAAGGTACAAAAGTTCAATGGAACTGGGGTCAAGGCAGCGCTGAAGGCACAGTAAAAGAGTCTTACACACATAAAGTTACTAAAACCATAAAAGGTTCAGAAATAACCCGCGATGGTAAGAAGAATAATAAAGCGCTTTTAATAGAACAGGAGGACGGAACCTTTGTTTTAAAAAGCGAGAGTGAAGTTGAGCGCTTAGATTGATTTTTAATAGTTCCGATTTGTTGTGCACGTTCTTTTATCGTTCTATTTTAGTCGAAACTTTAATAAGATAATTCTAACAGCGTTATCTTAAAACCAAGTCTATGACGATAGGAATTATAAAAGAACGCAAAACACCACCAGATCGTAGAGTTGTGTTTTCGCCACAAAAAGCGGCAGAAGTCCAGATGCAATTCAAAGATTTAGAATTTGTAATTGAGCCTTCAGACATTCGAATATTCTCAGATCAGGCTTATAAAGAGGCGGGTTTACGACTTTCAAAAGACCTCTCCAGTTGCGATGTCTTGTTAGGAGTCAAAGAAGTGCCTATTGATGCTCTTTTACCCAATAAAGCTTATTTTTTCTTTTCGCATACCATCAAGAAACAACCCTATAACAGAGACTTACTTAAAGCAGTGTTAGAAAAGCGGATAGAACTTTATGATCATGAAGTCGTTACTGCTCCTCAGGGCAATCGCTTAATTGGCTTTGGTCGTTACGCTGGTTTAGTTGGAGCTTACAATGGGTTTAGAACTTTAGGCTTAAGAGATCAATTATTCAATCTGCCTAAAGTTGAAGGTCTGGAGGACTTAAGTGCAGTTAAAGATCAGCTCGACCAAATTAAAGTTCCACCTCTTAAGATTTGTCTTTCTGGACTTGGCAAAGTTGCCATGGGAGCTAAAGAGATTTTAGATTATCTAAAAATTAAGCAGGTTGGAGTAGAGGCCTTTCTAGAAACTGAATTTGAAGAGCCAGTTTATTGTAACATCGATGTGATGGACTATAACAAACGAATAGATGGAAAGCCAGGCAAAATCTCTGAATTCTTTTTGGATCCCACACCTTATAAATCTGATTTTATGCGATTTGCAAAGGTTACCAATTTCTTCATTGCCGGTCATTTCTACGGAGATGACGCTCCTTTTCTGTTTACCAGGGAAGATACTAAACATAAAGATTTTAAAATTGACCTTATCGCCGATATAAGCTGTGACATCGACGGTCCCGTAGCTTCTACTATTCGCCCTTCTACCATCGCCGATCCTTTTTATGGTTACGATCCAAAAACCGAGTCTGAAGTTGCTTTTGATGCTGATGGAGCTATCACAGTGATGGCCGTAGATAATTTACCCTGTGAATTGCCCAAGGATGCAAGTGAGGGATTCGGTGACATGTTTGCAGAACACGTGATTCCTGCTTTTTTTAATAAGGATTTAGATGGAATTTTAGAACGTGCCAGAATGACAAAAGATGGTGAACTGACACCTAGATATAAATACTTACAGGACTTTGTTGATGGGAAAGAGTAGTGTTGAATTTAGAATTTTTTGATTAGAGTCAAGAATCGAGATGATTTGATACAAGACTACAGACTCTTTGACTCATGACTTATTACTCGACTACCCGATTACACGATAAACGGAAAACGCTAAACTCTAATTCCCATCCAGGTCCAATCAATTGCTTAATTGATAAAATTAGATCTTAAATCTCAAGTCTAAACTCTTTAATCTAACATCAGAATCTGATGTCTAACATCTAAAATCTAAAATCTAAAGTCTAACATCAAAAATCTAGTATTCAATAATCGTCTCTTCCTGAGGGCGTCTTACTTTTTTAAAATCGGCAAACTTATCATCTTTTGCTCTATAGCCAATCGGTAGGACTAATGCTGAAGAAATCCCTTTGTCATTAAGCTTTAAAATATCATCGTAAGCTTTAGGATCAAACCCTTCCATGGGACAGGCATCAATTTTTTCTGAGGCACATACCGTAAGCAGATTGCCTAAGGCTAAATAAGCCTGGTTGATCGCCCAATTATGGATATGCTGTTCTGACTTATTCCCAAAGTCCTTCAATAAGAATTCTTTAAAAGGCTTCACAGTTTCATCATTAACATCTCGTATTTCTTTCTGAAGTTCAAAATTGTGGTTGATGAATTCAGCATCAATTGTGTTTTCAATACAGATGATTAAAACATGAGAGGCACTTTTGACTTGAATTTGATTATAACTGTGTTTAAACAATCTATCTTTTATACTTTGTTCTTTTACAATTACTAATCTTAGGGGTTGTAATCCATAAGAAGTAGGAGTGAGATTGAAGGCTTTTTTTATAAGTTCAATCTTTGTGCTGTCAATTTTTCTTTCATCGTCAAACTTCTTAGTCGCATATCTCCATTCTAAAGCATTGATCATAATCCGATATTTTTTGGACAAATATATACTTAGTTGGGTAAAAGTGTTTAAGACTTAACTAAATTAACTCAACTTTTGTTAAAGGATAGTCCGAATTATGCTGAAACAATAGATTCTATGGTATGAGCCAGTTTAAAATCTTTATCAGTAACCCCGTCAGCATCATGGGTGGATAAACTTATTTCTAAGGTATTATACACATTAAACCAGTTGGGATGGTGTTGCTGAGCTTCTGCTTCAAAAGCAATTCTGGTCATCGCAGAAAAGGCGTCTTTAAAGTTTTCGAATTCTAGTGTGGTATGAATGGCATTTTCGTTATAGCTCCACCCTTCTAATTTCTCTAATTGACTTAAAATCTCTTTTTCTTCTAATGGTTTCATATTGAAATATTTTTAATTGAATATACAATTCATCTTCATGAAAACCTTAATCTTAAGATAGTTTTACAGAGTCTGCAACTACTTCTTCAATAGTGATTTGAAGGTTCTTTGGCAAAATATTTTCCTTTGGTATAACAGCTATATAGCGGTCCTCATTAGAGTTATACACATTCTTAAAGATGGGCTGTTCTAGCTCTAAGCCTTTCAGTATATCGTAAATCAACTCTTTATGGTGAATCAGGTTTTGACTACCGAGATGATACACTCCATTTAATTCTCTATTGATGATATAATGAATTTGCTGAGCAAATTTATCTTGAGTAGTAGCATTGATAACTACATTAGGAAAGACTTCTATTGGTTCTTTTAATTCGTGTTGTAATTTCAATTCCTTAACCCTTGGAGAATTGTGTCCGTAAATCATGGGTAACCGAACGATGGTATATAGTGGGTTTGGCAGTCTGAGCAATGCATTCTCTATTCTGATTTTAAATCTGCCATAAACACTTTCAGATAAGGTTTTATCATATTCGTAGGAAGGGTAATTGGTAAAGACATCGAAAACATTAGCGGAAGAAATGAAAATTAATTTCTTTTGAAATTTGATCAGATAAGCAATGATTTCAAAATGAACATGGGTTTGAGCTGTAAAATCTCCGCGAATGGCAGAAATAATAAGATCTGGAGCTAATTCATCGAGTAAAAGGCTCAATGTTTCTGTCTCGGCATTCCATTGAAACATACGCTTATTACTTTCTAAAGTAGCATTGTCTCGAGCATAGGTGCCATAGACATCATAATATGGAGACAATTCTTTGATCAGAGCACTTCCAAGAAAGCCGCTTGCTCCTAAAATCAATATTTTTTTACTGTGTTTAATGTTTCTAGTATTTATTTTAAATAAAAATGAGCCATTTCTATGCCAGAAACGACTCACATTATGAACTTATTATAATGTTAACCTTTATAAAATGGAGGTTTTACAATAACAGCTTTGATTTGTTTTTTCCTGATTTGTATTAAAATTTCATTTCCAAACTTGGCATATTCTGTTTTCACATATCCCATTCCTATTGCTTTTTTTAAACTCGGAGACATGGTTCCTGAAGTAACTTGTCCTATGCTATCGCCTTGCATATTCAATAACTCATAACCCTGTCTTGGGATGCCTTTGTCAATCACTTCGAAAGCTATTAATTTTCTAGATGGACCTTCTTCCTTTTCTTTTTTTAGAGCCTCCGCATTGACGAAGTCTTTGGTGAACTTAGTAATCCAACCCAACTTAGCTTCAATTGGAGAGGTAGTTTCATCGATATCATTTCCGTAGAGACACATGCCCATCTCTAAGCGTAATGTATCTCTTGCTGCTAATCCTATAGGTTGAATGCCAAAGTCTTTACCGGCTTCAAGGACTCGAGTCCATATTTGTTCGGCATCTGTATTTTTGAAATAAATTTCAAACCCACCACTACCAGTGTAGCCTGTCGCAGAAATAATGACATCTTTCGCACCAGCAAATTCTCCAACTTCAAAATGGTAAAATTTAATTTGAGATAAGTCCAATGGCGATACGCTCTGCATGGCTTCTACCGCTTTTGGTCCTTGAATGGCCAATAAAGAATAGTCATCAGATCGATTTATTAATTCAGCATCAAATGTATTATGAGAAGAGATCCACTCCCAGTCTTTGTCTATATTAGAGGCGTTGACCACCATCATGAATTTTTCTTCATTGAATTTGTAGATAATCAAATCATCCACAATTCCTCCTGTAGCATTAGGCATGCAGGTGTATTGTGCTTGTCTGTCAACTAGCTTAGACACATCATTGGAAGTAACAAACTGCAGTAATTGAACAGCTTCTTTACCCTCTACAAAAAATTCTCCCATATGAGATACATCAAAGACTCCAAGATGCTTTCGTACGGTTTCATGTTCAATGTTGACACCAGAGTAGGAGACTGGCATCTCGTATCCTGCAAAAGGAACCATTTTGGCTCCAAGTTGGTGGTGAATAGGATTAAGTGCTGTGGATTTCATAGGCTTATTTTTCAGTCTGCAAATTTAAGATTAAAATGAAGATTGAAACCCTATGCGAGGTTTATTTAGTTATAAAATTAAAACCGGAGGACAATTTTTTTCGTACGTAATAAAAATAATTTGTAGTATTAAATCTACTTTTATTAATTTAGTATAATATTTAACCAAAATAAATTTGAAAAAAATAACCAAAATCATTCTAGCAGATGATCATGATGTGGTAAAACACGGAGTTGAAGCGATTTTGAGGCAATCTATTCTTTCTCCAGAAATCATCAAAGTGTCATCTACCAATGAGCTTAGAAATCAGCTTCTTGCTCATAAAAACGTTGATCTTGTTATTCTGGATATTAAAATGCCAGGAGGCAATACGGTAGATATTGTGAAAGATATCAAGGCAAATTCTTCAAGCATTAAAATTTTGATGTACTCTGCTCACGAAGAACCACAGTACGCTATTAATTTTATAAGGAATGGTGCAGATGGTTATTTGAGTAAATCGCAGCCCCTACAAAAAATTGCTTTAGCGGTGAAGGTGTTAGAAAATAATAAACGCTTTATAGATGAAGATATCGAGGATGAGCTTTTAAATAAAAAGAATGGAAACGACATGTCCTTATCCAATCTGTTATCTCATCGAGAATTTCAAATTTTATCTTTGCTGGCCGATGGTAAGAGTAACCTTGATATTTCAGAAGAATTAAATCTTCAAAAATCTACGGTAAGTACTTACAAGAAACGTATCATGCAAAAACTGAATATCAATACTAACATCGGCTTAGTTGATGCTTATCGAACAGATTATAACATCGCTGCGAATTAATTCTTAATGAGATTTAATTTGATGCAGTTTTCCTTTTGTTTACGATTAAATTTAGCCTGTAGATATTGATAGGCCAATATATAAACCTCATTTTCTTTTTGTTTTTCTGATTTTTCCCGTAGCCTTTCATTAAAATCACTTGATAAAACCTCAAAGTTGAATTTAATTTCGACAACCTTGTCTTTGTTTTGCACTTGAATTGACACAGGTGTCAAGTTAATGGATTTGAGTAAAGAACAGGTGGAAGCGATTATATACTGATAAATAATTCCGTCACTCAGAGTGATGTCATTTTTAATACGTGTTTCGATATCTTTTTTAAAAACATCTTTAATCGATGAATCCAGAATACAGCTAAGCCTTGATTTTTCTGTATGCAACTCTTCAATTACAGCTTTAGCGTTTTTAACTATTAAATGAGCTTCATGACTTAATTTGGAGGTGGATGATCCTAAGACTCTAGACGTTTCCCTTAAGTCTTCATTGTCATCAGAATCTATTTGAGATTCCAGAATTTCTGTTGAAAACTTAAGATAACTCAATGGAGAAGCTAAATCATGAGAGACTGAAGCCACTAAAGACTTGTAGGCTTTTTTCAGCTGGTTGAGCTCCAGCAGAAGTTCTACCTTTTCTTCCAATGCTAAAACGTTATGATCTATAGATTTCAAAATGATAGGGCTCCGTCCTCTAAATACATACGCTGGTAGGTAGGTGAATTCATTTGATTTTCACCTAAATGCTCTATGGTTCTCAGCCATTTTGATTCTTGAGAAGAAGAAGGCTGAAAACCCGGACTTATTTCTTGTAAAGCCCTGTTAAGTAAAGTTTCATTAGGATCACCAATTACACCCAAGTCACTAAAGTTTTCTTGCTGTTCTATATCTGGAGGTAGGCCGGCAAAAAAATCTGTAAATCCCACCTTATTCGCCGTTCTAAGTATGAGCGGCTGTATAGCATAGGTGTGCTCCAAACTTACATTATCACGGAGAAAGTTTGGTGAATCATAAAGCGTTGCAGAACCTTCAAACTTACCTTCAGTAGTGGTTCCAATTTGGACAACATCAATATAGGGGTTCAAGGCATTAATTAGCAACTCACTTGCAGAAGCAGAAGCTCCCGAGGTTAGCACAAACACTCGAGATAAATTTAAGCTGTTAATGTTTTCTCCTGTTGAAATTTGATTATCAAAAATAAGGTTTTCAGTTTCAAAATTATCATTGAAAAGTTGTTGAGCAAAAACTTCTCCTTGGAACTGGCCAGTAATCATGCTGGATAAATCCTTACAGGTCTCAATGCTCCCTCCAGAATTATACCTTAAGTCTAAAACTAATTCCGTTACACCCTGAGCCTTAAAATCTGCGAAAATTCCGTTCAATTCAGAATTAAAAGGAGTTCTGAAATTATTATACATCAAATAACCAACACTTTGGCCATCTGCATCTATCACTTTATGCTCAAAAATAGGATTCTCTGTGAGTTGGATTTTTGCAAGATTGACCTCTTCATCTAAATTCACTAATTCATTACCTTGAAATTCTGCCAGTCCAATTGTATAGGAATCAGGAGCCAGGAGTTGACCAAAATTGGTATCTGGTGTAAATTCAATACCATCTATACTTGTGAATATCATACCGCGTTCCAGGCCAGCACTTTCGGCTGGGGAACCAGGAATAACATACCTTACAAATCCAAAAACAGTAGTAGTGCCTGTAAATTGGACTAAACCAAAAGCCATACCATTAGAAAGTGAAATCCCATCCTGATTCAGTTCTAAAGTCACATAATCTGAAACAATAAAGCTAAAGCGATCCTGATCGGCTAAGAGTGAAAAAAAGAAATCCACCGGTGATTCTATACTTTCCAAAAAACTTCTGTACTCATCACTACTTTCAAATCTGTCATTAGCCAAATCTGGAGCATCGCTTTTATAAACATAAAAGGTGTTCATTCCCTTCCAAATAAAGTCTTTTATATTGGTTTGATTGGCTAAGTCATTGATATTGTTAATATTATCATCTCTATCGTCCTGACAGGAAGAAAAACCTAAGGTGATGACTAGGCTAACTAGAAGTAATCTACTTACTTTCATATTCAATCTTAATTTGAGCTAAAAATAATCAAATTATAGATAGAAATATGTTTAGATGTAACAAATCCTTTGTTGCATCGTCTTCAATGAAACAGCACAAAAGAATGGCTTCTGAATTTTATTCGACAGAAATTTTACCGCTACAAGATAAAATCTTTAGATTTTCTCGTCGTCTGTTATCTTCTGAAACAGCAGCCAAAGATGCAACACAAGATGTTCTTTTAAAACTTTGGAAATTGAGAGATCAACTTAATGAAGTTAAAAATATTGAAGCCTATGCCATGACGATGACTAAAAATAAATGCTATGATGTTATAAAGTCTAAACATCATAAAACTTTAGAGCTAGTTCACAGTAATTATACTAACGAAAGTTCTTCTTTGTCTTCACAAATTGAAGCTAGAGACGAAGTTAGCCTGGTAGCTAAATTTATAGAAGCATTGCCTGAACAGCAACGGGCGGTCATACAGCTTAGGGATATAGAACAGTTCAGCAATAAAGAGATTGAAGATATTCTAGGAATGAATTCTACCTCGGTTAGAGTAGCATTATCTAGAGCAAGAAAAAAAATTATGAGTGAATTGAAAAAAACGGCAGATTATGGAATACGATAACAAATACATTCGCCATTTATTGCAATTGTATGAAGAAGGCGAAAGCTCTCTGGAGCAGGAGAAAGAGTTGAAAGCCTATTTCTCTTCCGGTCATTATGATGAGGCTTTTAAGGAGTACGCTCTATTGTTTCAATTTTTTGAAGCAGAATCGGGAACGCAACACCCTGGTGAGGTAGTGCTTCCAAAACAAAAGTCCAGATTTTCCTGGATGAATATAGCTGCCAGCATTTGTATTATTATCGGTGCGCTCTGGTTTTACCAATACCAAGTTGAACAAGAAAAATTAGCTGAAGCGAGAGTGGCTTTTGAAAAAACACAAAATGCACTTAATCTCATCTCTTTAAATATGAATAAGGGTCTAGAAAAATTGGAATATGTAGAAGTATTCAGCGAAAAGAAAAATGAAATATTGAAATAAAAAGAAAAACTATGAAAACAATTAAATTATTAGGTCTGATGATGACCATGGCTATTTTGAGCTCAAATGCTATAGCTCAGAACTTTTCTAAGTACGACGAATATCGTGAAGTCAACGCCTTTGTGATTAACAAAAGCATGTTTAAGCTGATGAGTAATCTCGATTTGGAAAGTGAAGATGAGGATGTGAAAGTAGTGATGGATATTGTCGAAAATCTTGATGATATCAAAATATATACTACAGAAAATATCAAGATTGGGAAAGAACTTCAAGCTGATTTTAATGCCTTAAAAGCTAAAAATAATTTAGAAGAATTAATGAGGGTTAAAAGCGATGGTAATGATGTCTATTTTTACATCAAGCCAGGCAAGTCAGACGATTTCGTGAAGCAGCTTCTCATGTTTGTGAGTTCTACTGAGAAAAATGATACTCAATCTGTGTTGATGATGATCAATGGAAATATCGATCTCAAAAATATTTCGAAAATAACCAGCCAGATGAACATCCCTGGAGGAAAATCTCTAGAAAACCTTAAAAACCAATAATTATGAAAAAGATAATCCCCTTAATAATACTGGCTATTTTAACTTACTCTTGTAATTCTAACCCAAGTTTACAAGAATATATGGTAGAAAAGGAAAATTCTGAAGATTTTATTTCTGCAAGTATTCCTACCAATATCTTATTTCAAAACCTGGAAGGTATATCTGATGAAAAGTCAGAAAGCTTGAGAAAAATTGAAAAAATCAACATCTTAGCTTTAACGAGTAAAAAGGATAGTACTAAGTTAGAAACCGAACGTAGCGAACTGAGGTCCATCTTAAATAATGATACTTATGAATCTCTTATCAATTTTAAAGGTGGAGAAAGAGAAGCCAGATTTGCTTTCTCTGGTTCTGAAGATAAAATCGATGAACTCATTTTCTTTGGGTACGATTCTAATATGGGACTTATTCTTTTGAGAATGCGAGGTAATGAAGTAAACGTCAATGATATCTATAAGATTGCCCAATCGGCAGATCAATTTAACATGAGTGCTCTTCCGGGTCAATTTGGTGACTTATTAGGTGATTTAGAATAATAAGTTCATTTTGTCATTAAAATTATGTTAGAGTACCTTCAGCTTTGATTATTTTTAAGATATTCGTTAAAAACAATCTGATATGAGTACTGTATTGATAATATTAAAAATAATTATTGCGGTAGGTATCCTAAATGTATGGTTACTTCGATTTAACAAGAAAACAGAATGGAGGGGCGGAGGTGCTGGAAATATGAATGAAGAATTTGCAAAGTACGGTCTTCCCTTATGGTTTGTTCCAGTAGTTGGTTTTTTAAAGTTACTTTTTGCAGCCTTTTTAGTCATTAGTATTTTTAAGCCAGAATATAATTTAGCTTTTATTGGTGCCATTGGAATGGGTGTACTTATGATAGGAGCAATAGGAATGCACGTGAAAGTAGGGGATTCACCAAAACGCTCATTACCAGCCTTCTTAATGCTGGTCATGTCTGCTGTGATTGCTTTCGTTTAAGGTTTTGTGACCAAATTTGATATTTCGATAGGAATACCAAAGACGGTTTTTCTGGTCGATAATACTGCTCCAGAATCTGTCGATTTCCAATTGGTCCACTGAGCTTCTAAGCCACCTACAGGTATAATAGAGACCCACATTTTAAACGATGTGGGTCTTTTGTTTTGATCTAGTTTCCATAAATAAGAATCACCCGGCGTACTGCCTCCAGAGGTGTAGGTTACCAGTAAACTCTTATCTCCATCTTGCCTAACTATTTTTCTCTCTACCTGATCTTCCATAATCTTATAAGGCGCTACGAGCCAAAAAGAGTCATTATTAAAATTTTTGATGCAACTCTTTATCAGTGCTTGTTCATCGCTATTTTTGGAGGAGATGACTTCGCTTTTAGAATAGTCCGATAAATCTAACTTGACTTCGTAATCATCAGACTTTACAATCACATAGTCATCTGCTTTGTGCCATTCGTAAGAATGAATTCCTGCAAAAGTCCAACCTATATAAGACGTATTTTTATATGCTTCATAATTCAACTCCTCAAGTATTTGTTCTGCAAGTCGATCTGCTTCGTTAGGGGAGGACCCTTTCGGCAGTTCCTCAGACATAAAAAATCCTGCAATTGTAAAAATTAATAATAGACCAAGGAAACCAAGGCCTATCCACTTTAGTATTTTCAATAATTTCTTCATACTATCTTATTTAGTTCTTTGATTTTAGATTGGCAAAATGACTGAATGTCATCAAAAAAGAGACGAAATTCATCCTCAAACCTTTCTTGGTGCTGTAGATAAATATCAACCCCTATTTCAAGATGGGTGTCATGCTTAGTTTTACGATTCATTTGCATCAATATAGACTTCAAATCGTCCAGATTAGCATAGTTGAGGAGCCAATTATGTTCAATCATGTAAGGCACTACTTTACTTATCTTATTAGGTAACAGAAGTAAATTAGCATCTAATAACTGATAAAATTCTTCAGCATAAACCGATAATTTAGTCTGGCAATAATTTTTCCAGTTTTTAGCTAAAATATGATCGTAAATCATGTCGATTACAACAGAATTATAATGTCCTATTTCAGAAAAAAAACGATGAGCTCCTCGGGATACCAATTTATGATGATCTGTATAATCATCTATTGCTCTATGTAGCAATATGCCTCTTTGAATTTCTGAAGGGTATGTTTTATAGGATTTTCCTTTAATTTCATCGGCCATAAAATTCCCCAATTTAAGAAGATCATCATCACCAGAAAGAAAAATGTGTGCTAAATAATTCATTGCTCTAAATTAGATTATTAAGCAGTTTTAGCAAATTATTTATGAGTTAATTCTTTTGACTTGTATCTTTACAATCGAAAAATTTCATCAAAAAACTTAGTTATGACACTTATTAAATCTATTTCAGGCATTAGAGGTACCATTGGAGGTAGCATAGGCGAAAATCTAACGCCCATAGATATAGTGAAATTTTCTGCAGCTTATGGGCAGTGGATAAAAACACAACGGAATAAAGAACATTATAAAGTCGTTATTGGAAGAGATGCTAGAATATCTGGAAAGATGGTTCAATCACTAGTGATGCAAACTTTATCCGGAATGGGAATACATGTTGTAGACTTAGAACTATCCACCACACCAACGGTGGAAGTAGCAGTGACAATGGAACATGCCGATGGTGGAATTATACTTACTGCCAGTCATAATCCAAAACAATGGAATGCCCTAAAACTTTTGAATAAAGACGGTGAGTTTTTAAATGCTGAAGAAGGACAGCAAATATTAGAATTTGTGGACGAGGGCAAGGTTGAATTTGCAGAAGTAGATCAGTTAGGGAAAATCAGTTACCACAATGCTTATATCGATCTACATATCGAAGAAGTCATGAAACTGAATCTGGTTGAAGTCGACCAGATTAAGGAAGCTAAAATTAAAGTAGTGGTAGATGCCGTCAATTCTACTGGAGGAATTTCTATACCACCCCTTTTGGAAATGCTAGGTGTAGAAGTCATCAAGCTCTATTGTGAGCCTAATGGAAAATTCCCTCACAATCCAGAGCCATTAGCCAAAAACTTATCGGAACTCTCTAAAAAAGTAGTAGAAGAAAATGCGGATTTTGGTATAGCTGTAGATCCAGATGTAGATCGATTGGCTTTAGTAGATGAAAAAGGGGAAATGTTTGGAGAAGAGTATACCCTGGTAAGTGTTGCCGATTATGTTTTGAGTCGAAGAAAAGGAGCTACTGTAAGTAACCTATCCTCTTCGAGAGCCTTACGCGATGTCACAGAAAAACATGGCTGTAAATATTACGCCAGTGCTGTAGGAGAAGTAAATGTGGTTGCCAAAATGAAGGAAGTGAATGCCGTTATTGGAGGAGAAGGAAATGGAGGTATCATATATCCAGAGCTCCATTACGGAAGAGATAGCCTGGTGGGAGTAGCATTGTTTTTAAGTTTATTAACCGAAAAACAAATCAAGGTTTCAGAATTGAGATCTACCTACACTTCCTACTTCATGGCTAAGGAAAAAATAGAATTGACTCCACAATTAGACGTTGATTTATTACTAGACCGTATGGCTGAAAAGTACCAAGGAGAAGAGGTTTCAACAATCGACGGGGTTAAGATTGATTTTGCTGAAGAATGGGTTCATTTGAGAAAATCCAATACTGAGCCTATTGTTAGAATATACACCGAAGCTAAAAGCCAGAACAAAGCAGATGATCTCGCAAAGCGTTTCATTACAGAGCTTAAAGAAATGAGTTAGACTCACTACTTATTTCAATACAAAAAATTCAACTCCTAGATGCTGTCTAGGGGTTTTCTATGTTTCCAGCGTTTATGCGTCCATAAATAGTATTCTGGAGCTTCACGAATCTGATTTTCAAGTCTCCTAAGAAAGTCTTCGGTGATTTGAAAGTTTTCGTATTCTTTTGGTTCTCTGGTCATAATTTCAAATTCAGCAGTGTAATAGCCTCTTTTTACTTTCTTTATTTTACAGTAAGCAACGGCATAGTTTAATTTTTTGGCTAGAGTTTCAGCCCCAACAAATACAGGAACTTGATGACCCATAAATTCAGACCAATATTGATTCTTCTGCAATTTTGGGGACTGGTCGGCTATGAATCCACTTAAGGAGATTTCCCCTTTAGCTCTGGAGCGCAGTAGTTTCGGTACAGTCTCTTTGGTGTGTATAAGTTCGGTTCCAAATTTTGCTCGAATATCTCTTACGAGCTTATCAAAGTATTTATTCTTAAGTTTTTTATAGACACCGAAACCTTTCGCATTAGTAAATAGCTGGATGACGTAAGTCCATTCCCAGCTGGCGTAGTGCCCAAGTATAACGATTGTACTTTGCTTGTCTGCCTCTATAGCATTAATGACTTCAGGGTTTAGGACCTGAAAACGCTTTTTAATATCTTGTTTTGAAATTGTTATAGACTTTAAAGACTCAAATAATATATCACAGAGGTGTTTGTAAAACTTGGATGCGATCCTCAGTTTCTCCTCATCGTTTTTATTCGGAAAGGCGAGGTTTAGGTTTTCCATCACAACTTTTTTACGATAGCCTAAAACTCTGTAGACGAGAACATAACAAATATCAGACAGGCCATAAATAACCCGAAATGGTAATAGCGAAATGAGCCACATAAAAGGATAGAGGATGTAGAAAACGAGAGCCTGCATTTACCAAAAATTTCGCCAAAGATAGGTATATTTGGCTTTTTGAGATAAGAAACTTATGGGTGGACTAGATTTTGTTGTCATTGCGATTATAGCAGCTAATGTATTAATGTCGTTTAAAGGATTTAATGATTATGAATTCTTCAACAGGTATAAATTTGAAATTTCATCCATAAAGTCTGGGGATAAAATTAGAATTCTGAGTTCAGCATTTTTACATGTAGATACAACTCACTTATTTGTTAATATGCTGACTTTATATTTTTTTGCTTCCAGTGTAATCAGTTTTATCGGCACAGGTGGATTTTTGCTGGTATACTTCGGTAGCCTCGTTTTGGGTAATTTACTTTCATTGCAATTTCATAAGGATGAATATAATTACACGGCAGTAGGTGCCAGTGGTGCAGTTGTAGGTGTGCTTTATGCTGCCATTTTACTGCAACCAGACATGATGTTGGGCTTATTTTTTATCATACCTATTCCAGCTTATGTATTTGGTATAGGGTATTTGTTCTATTCGATTTGGGCCATGAAAGCCAGGCGGGATAACATTGGGCATGATGCCCATTTTGGTGGAGCAATGGGTGGTTATTTCATCACATTATTATTATCACCATGGGTGTTACAGCAACATTTACTTATGGTGATATTATTAGCCATCCCTATCGTTGTTCTTTTTGTATTACAGAAAATGGGAAAACTATAATTTTATAGATAGTCTAACGTTAATTTTATTCTGGATCAATCATAGTCTATATTTGCAATAATTTTTACTTATGAAATTCTTCAAGTTTATATTTAGCAAAGTTTTTTTATTACAGCTCATATTGGCGATAATTATTGTTGTCGCTCTTGTATTTGGGGCTCTTAAATATTTAGAAGTTGCAACCAATCATAATGAAACGATTACTGTACCCGATTTGTCTAAATTTGAATTGGATATCGTAGATAAAAAATTAGAAGAAATGAATTTAAGACGTGAAGTATTAGATTCAGCTAATTACAATCCTGACTTTCCTCCGTACTCCGTATTGGATCAAGTACCAAAGCCTGGCAAACAAGTAAAGGAGAATCGAAAGATTTACCTAACGCTGAACCCTTCAGGTTACATTGATGTAGAGATTCCACAAGGCCTCATCAGGAAGACCAGGCGGCAGGTTGAACCCACATTAATCGCCTTAGGGTTCAAAATCGGAGATATCATAAGGAAACCAGATATCGCAAAAGGAGCGATTTTAGAATTGCGACACAAAGGTGAAACCATTGAGGCTGGAGATTTTCTACCAAAAACTAGCACCATAGATTTAGTCGTTGGAGACGGCAGTGGAAGCCTTTAGTATTTAGAGCGCCACGACATACAAACAAAATACAAGCATGCAAGCACAAGATAATCTAGATGCAAACGATGACTTATATGAGCATCATAGTTTTACTGCCACCAAAGGTCAGGAACCTTTACGCGTGGATAAATTTTTAATGAATTTTATTGAAAATGCTACACGTAATAAAGTTCAGCAAGCTGCAAAAGACGGTAACATTTATGTAAATGGAGTTGCAGTAAAACAAAACTATAAGGTGAAGGCCGGAGATGAAGTCAAGGTGCTTTTAGAATATCCTCCTTATGAGAATCTACTCACGCCAGAAGATATTCCTTTGGATATAGTGTATGAAGATGATACTTTATTGGTAGTAAATAAGCCCGCAGGAATGGTCGTTCATCCAGGGCATGGTAATTATTCGGGGACGCTTATAAACGCACTCATTTTTCATTTCGACAGTTTGCCAAATAATAGCAGTGACAGACCTGGTCTGGTTCATAGGATTGATAAAGATACCAGTGGACTGTTAGTGATTGCTAAAACTGAAACGGCGATGGCACACTTAACAAATCAGTTCTTTCATAAAACAAGTAAGAGGGAATACGTAGCTTTAGTATGGGGGAATGTGAATGAGGATGAAGGCACTATCGAAGGAAACATAGGCAGAAATCCCAAAAACAGATTGCAAAACATCGTGTATTCTGGTGATGAAGCAGATCAGGGTAAGCCAGCTGTAACTCACTATAAGGTTTTAGAGCGTCTAGGGTACGTCACTTTAATCTCGTGTCAGCTGGAAACCGGTAGGACTCACCAAATCCGAGTTCATCTCAAACATATCGGTCACACTCTATTTAATGATGAGCGCTATGGCGGCGATAAAATCCTTAAAGGAACGACATTTACCAAGTATAAGCAATTTGTAGATAATTGTTTTAAAGTACTTCCACGCCAAGCTCTACACGCCAAAACCTTGGCATTTGAACATCCAACTACAAATGAATGGATGGAGTTTGACTCCAAAATTCCAGAGGATATGACACAGTGTATTGAGCGTTGGGAGAATTATGCAAAAAATAGTAAAGGCAATATTTAAAATAAGTCTTTCTAATAGTACTATCTTAAATAATTAGTTAAGCCGATACCTTAGGTTCTGAAATTCATTTATTTTTAAACAAAAAATGAAATTTATAGTTTCCCCAGCTAAATCCTTAAATCAAGAGGATAAATTACCAACTGATAAAAATACGAAACCTATTTTTGAAGACTTAGCTGCTCAAATCAATAGAAAATTAGCCCGGTTTACCAAAGACGAAATCGCTGAATTGATGAGTATAAGCGATAAGCTTGCTGATCTAAATTATGGACGCTACCAAGATTTTGAAGAGCAGCATACCATAAAAAATTCAAGGCCTGCCATTTATATGTTTGATGGTGATGTGTATTCCGGTATCGATGCTTATAGTATTCCAACTGATAAAATTGATAAGCTACAGAAATCCTTGAGGATTTTATCAGGTATGTATGGCCTTTTAAGACCTTTAGATTTAATTCAGCCATACAGGCTAGAAATGGGAACAAAGTTACCGATTGAATCCAATGATGATCTATATGAGTTATGGAAAGAGAAAATCACTCATCAGCTCAATTCAGAATTAGAAAATGATGAAATGCTTATCAATTTAGCTAGTCAGGAGTATTTTAAAGCTGTTGACCAAGAAAAACTAGACGCTAAAATTATTTCGCCAGTATTTAAAGATTTTAAAAATGGAAAATTGAAAATCATCAGTTTTTACGCCAAAAAAGCAAGAGGTTCCATGGTGAGGTATTTGTTGGATAAAGATATTGAAACCTTAGAGGGTTTGAAAGGTTTTGATTACGATAACTACCATTATTCTGAAGAACACACCAAAAGTGATGATGAACCCGTTTTTATAAGATAATTCTATGAAATTTACCACAAGAAGAGATATTACATTTAAGCTAATATTTGCCGCAATATCTCTTCTGCTTTTTATTTTGATTGCAGAGAGTTTTCTCTTTAGAGAATTTTCAGAGAGTTATGTTCTTGTATTCGATTCTATAGTAGGTGTAATCTGGATGTTTATTATCTGGATCTATATAGATACCAGCTATTATATTTCAGATGAATACCTGGTTTACAGAAGTGGACCAATTTATGGTAAAATTTCATTAAAAACCATCAAGAAAATTATTGTGGATAAAACTGCATGGTCTGGCAGTAAAAAAGTAGGATTAGCAAGACATGGACTTTTGATTGAATACGGACTAGAGAAGGAATTATATATATCCCCTAAAACCAATACTACATTTGTTGATTATATAAAGACTAAAAATCCAAATATCAAAATAGAACAATATGAACGCTATATTGTAAAATGAGCTTCCTCTTCTTTGCTGAGTAATCTGGATTGAATGATAAACCGATAGCCTTCAGGAATCTCTAACGAAAAACTTGATCCTCTTCCTTCAGTAATATCTACTGTTAGGTGGGTGTGTTTCCAGTATTCAAACTGAGCTTCATTCATATAAAAGTTTACTCCTCCAACTTCCCCCAATAAGACGTCAGAATCATCCAGATAAAAATCTTCTTTTGGTAGTAGCATGGGAGAAGAACCATCACAACACCCACCGCTTTGGTGAAAGATGACTTCCCCATGTTTAGATTTCAATTCGTTTAAAACTTTTTCTGCTTTTTCGGTTATGTCTACACGTGTGTATTTCATTTAAAAGATTTATTTAAAAAAGACACCTTTAAATTTGAACTAGTGCTGAAGTTTCAAAGCTCATGATTTTAAAGGTGTCTGAGTTTATAATACTTGCATAATTTTAAAAGAATCCTAACTTATTCTTATCATAAGAAATCAGCATATTTTTAGATTGACGATAGTGATTGAGCATCATTAAATGATTCTCACGTCCAAATCCAGATTTTTTATAGCCACCAAAGGGGGCGTGTGCTGGATAATCATGATAGCAATTTACCCAAACTCGGCCAGCTTTTATGGCTCTTGGAATTTGATACATCTGATGGGCATCTCTGGTCCAAACGCCAGCACCAAGACCATAAAGAGTGTCGTTTGCAATTTCTAAAGCTTCGGCTTCATCTTTAAACTTACAGACTGCCAGCACAGGTCCAAAAATTTCTTCCTGAAAGACCCTCATTTTATTATGGCCTTCTAGAATAGTAGGTTGTACGTAAAATCCTTCAGCATATTCTCCACTAGCTTTAAAAGCTTCCCCACCACAGAGAACTTTAGCTCCTTCCTCTTTACCAATGTGCATGTAAGATAAGATTTTCTCATATTGATCATTGGAGGCTTGGGCGCCTACCTGTGTATTCATATCAAAAGGATCTCCTTGAGTAATGGCTTTAGTTCGTTTAATGACCCTTTCCATGAACTTGTCATAGATGTCCTCCTGAACTAAAAGCCTCGAAGGGCAGGTACATACTTCTCCCTGATTGAAAGCGAAGAGTACAGCGCCTTCGATACATTTGTCTAAGAATTCATCATCATGATCCATCACCGAGTTAAAGAATATATTAGGCGATTTACCACCAAGTTCCATGGTTACGGGATTTAAATTTTTGGAGGCATACTGCATGATCAGCTGTCCTGTAGTGGTTTCACCTGTAAAGGCAACTTTATTTACTCTTGAGCTGGATGCTAAAGGTTTTCCTGCTTCTGGGCCAAAGCCATGAATAACATTTAAGACTCCAGGCGGTAATAAATGACCAATTTTTTCCATTAAAAAAGTGGCAGAACTGGGAGTTTGTTCTGCTGGTTTTAGAACAATGCAATTTCCAGAGGCTAGGGCAGGGGCGACCTTCCAGGTAAGCATTAGCATGGGGAAATTCCATGGTATAATTTGAGCAACCACACCTAGTGGCTCATTGATAATTAATGATAAAGTATTTTCATTTAGTTCTGTTGCACTGCCTTCTTCAGCTCTAATTGCTGATGCAAAATATCTAAAATGATCTATCGCCAGAGGAATATCTGCGTTTACAGTTTCCCTTATGGCTTTACCATTGTCGTAAGTGTCAATTGCAGCAAATTCATTTAAATTTTCTTCAATAACATCGGCTATTTTTTGAAGTATTGATGCTCTATGGGCCGCTGAAGTACTGCCCCAGGATTCTTTAGCGGCATTAGCTGCCTCAATTGCCTTGTCAACATCTTCCTTTTGTGATCTTGGATATTTGGCGATTAACTGATTGTTGGTTGGCGAAGTATTTTCAAAATATTGTCCTCCAAGGGGTTCCACGAACTCTCCATTGATGTAATTTCCATACTTTTCTTTGAATTTCGGCTTTGAGTGATTCATAATATACTATATTTAAAAATTAGAATTAGTTAAAATTAAAGGATAACTATTGATTAATATATAATAATTCTATTTTTAATTATCATTATCCTATTTATTTAAGAATGACAGAACCTATAAGCTTACAACATCACAGGAACTTAAGGCGAATAGAAACCCTTGTAGAAAATAGAACCATCTATTCTGCTGAATTTGCTGAGATGAATATTTATGAGACTCATCAAAAAGCCGAACGAGTGTATCTGGAGTTTGATATTCCTATCATTGCAAGCATGATATCAGGTCGAAAAGTCATGCACCTTGAAGATAAGGCCACCTTTGATTTTCTTCCTGGAGAATCTGTCGTACTTCCGTCCAAAAAGAAAATGATTATAGATTTTCCTGAAGCTACGTTGGACTCACCAACCCAATGCATGGCCTTAGGTATAGATTCTCAAAAAATAGAAGAAACCATCGAAGTTTATCAAAATGCAACGGGTTTAGATGAGCAATTCGCTTTGAGTAATCAGCTTAACCTGTCTCCATTACACCTCAATAATAATTTAGACATTCAACAACTTGTCGATAAGCTTTTAAGAACTTTTACAAGTGGACACAAGTCCAAAGATGCGCTTTTGGATGTCATGATAAAGGAATTGATCCTACGGCTTCTTCAGACCAACGCCAGAGCTGCATTGATCGATGAAACTAAATGTCTGTTTGATAATAATCGAATAGCTTTGGTGCTGAAATATATCCGCGAGCATTATAGAAATGACATCAGCGTTGATGATCTTGCTGACATCGCCTGTATGAGTTCATCTCATTTTTATAAAACCTTTAAAAATACATTAGGGGAAACACCTATGGAATATCTCAATAGTGAACGGTTGAAGCAGGCTAAGAAAATGATAAGAACGTCAACTTCTAAACTTTCAGAAATCGCGTATGCCTGCGGATTTAACAGTTCGAGTTATTTCAACACACAATTCAAAAAACAGGAAGGGATGACTCCCAGTCAGTTCAGAAAAACGATACTAGATTAGAATACAAAAACTGATATTTGTCATATCTGTCTCATATTGAGCTTGTTTTGTAACTTTTGTTTCTTATAGCATTCTGCAATACTTCTATTTTAGCTTCATAATTTAAAATTAAGAGTTATGAAAGTTGAACAAATTTATACAGGATGTATTGCCCACGCTGCTTATTATATAGAGAGCAATGGAGAAGCTGCGATTTTTGACCCACTAAGAGAAGTACAGCCCTACATAGACAAAGCAACAGAAGATGATGCTAAAATTAAATATGTCTTTGAAACGCATTTTCATGCCGATTTTGTGAGTGGTCACCTAGACTTAGCAAAAAAGACAGGTGCTCAGATTGTCTATGGTCCTACAGCAAAACCTAGTTTTGAGGCCGTTATAGCAAAAGATAATCAAGAATTTGAAGTTGGAGAGTATACCATCATAGCCATCCATACTCCAGGTCATACTATGGAATCTACAACTTACCTGTTAGTTGATGAAAAAGGTAAACATCACGGGATCATTACCGGTGATACGCTATTTATAGGTGATGTTGGTCGACCAGATTTAGCACAGCACGTCATAGCCGACCTTACTGAAGAAAAACTAGCAGCTCACCTTTACGATTCATTACGCAACAAAATTATGCCTTTAGCAGATGATTTAATTGTGTATCCTAATCATGGAGCTGGCAGTGCCTGTGGCAAGATGATGAGTAAAGAAACAACCGATACACTTGGTAATCAAAAGCAAACTAATTATGCTTTAAGGCCGGATATGACCAAGGAAGAGTTCATCAAGGAACTACTAGATGGTCTTGCGCCTCCTCCGGGCTATTTCCCAAAAAATGTATTGATGAATATTCAAGGCTATGAAAGTATAGACGATATTATAGAACGTGGAGAACAACCTTTAAATCCCGATGCCTTTGAAGCTGCTGCTAATGAAACTATGGCTTTGGTTCTAGATACGAGAGAAGCCAAAGATTTTCACAAGGCATTTATTCCTAACAGTATAAACATTGGATTGGATAATAATTTTGCTCAATGGGTAGGTGAGCTTATACCAGATATCAAACAACAAATATTATTGGTGACAGACCCTGGAAAAGAGGAGGAAAGCATTATACGATTAGCTAGAGTCGGTTACGATCACGCCATAGGGTATTTAAATGGTGGAATGAAGGCCTGGATCGAGGAAGGTAAAGAAATAGACAGCATTAATAGGATGACTGTGAACGAACTCGAAAAAGAGCTGAAAACCAATTCAGTAAAGGTGTTTGATGTGAGAAAGAAAAGTGAATACCAGTCTCAGCATCTTAAAGGCGCTGAAAACACACCTCTAAATGAAATTAATAAACATCTCGCAGAATTTCCAAAAGAGAAGTTTGTAATCCATTGTCAAGGAGGCTACAGAAGTATGATAGCGGCTTCAATTTTAAAACAAAGAGGAATAGATAATGTGGTTGATGTGATAGGAGGTTTTGATGGTATTTTAGAAAACGAAGCTATTCTAAAAACAGATTATGTTTGCCCTTCAACGTTGCTCTAAACATAACTTCTCAATAAAAAAGCTCCTTTAAGGGGCTTTTTTTATAGGTGAAGACCACATTCAGTTTTAGGGTTGTTGTTCCATCTTCCACTTCTGTCATCACCAGGAACTGTGCAATGCTTACATCCAATGGAATGATATCCTTGACTTACTAAAGGATGGAAAGGGAGCTTATGTTTTTTTATAAAATCATCTCTTTCCTGTTTAGTGACATCCAAAAGAGGGTAAAACTTTAAAATCTCACCACGTTGTTCAAATATGTCTAATGAGCTTCTATGATCACTTTGCCATTCCATCAACCCTGAGACCCAAACGGTATACTTGTTTTTAATAACCTCTAGAGGTTTAACTTTGTTGATAGAGCAACAGAAATCTGGATTCTTGGTCCAGGTTTTATCTTTAGAAGTAAACTCGTGTTCGTGTGTTAATGCACTCACGGATTTCACATTCAAGTTGTAGGTTTCTGTAAGCTGCTGCTTATAACTCAGAGTTTCATCAAAGTGATAACCTGTATCTATAAAATAGATAATTTGGTCGGTATTCACTTCAGAAAAAAGCTTGAGCAAAAAAGCAGATGTCGCAGCAAATGAGCTTGTCACCATGATTTCTGCTTGGTCGAAATCCTCATAAAGAGTTTTTATGCGATCAATTAAACTTAATGATTTATATTTTTTATTTAAATCTTTTATTTCTTGATTGGAAATAATTCTCTTTTCTGCAATTTCGCTCATTCTAAGACTAGATGTTTTCACATCGCGAATATAAGTATCTGTTTGCTTTTAGGCTTAAGTTTGGATTGATAACTTTGACTACCAATTTTGGAATTAAAAATTAAACTATGGGATTATTTAGCAAGTTGTTTAATACTCAACCTTCTTTAGATGAAAATGATTCAGCTCAGTTTGCCGTGACCTGGAAGAAATTAGAAAATACATCTCAATTGGATGCTGTCGAAGAACTCTCTAAAGAAAAATTTGTGGCGATTTTCAAGCACTCTGTAACTTGTGGCATCAGTCATATGGTTTGGCATCAATTTCAAAACGAAATTGACTTTAATAATGACCATATCGAAATGCTTTACTTAGATCTATTAGCCCATCGTGATGTGTCTAATGAAATTGCCAGACGATTTCAGGTTCTTCATCAATCCCCACAATTAATTATTATAAAAGATGGAGAAGTAGTGCATCATGCTTCGCATTCAGCCATAAGAATTTCCAATATAAGAAAGCTTTTGGAGGAGCATTGATATTTAATTGATCACTAACTTCTGAGTTGACATTTGTGCGTTATGATTCAATTTGACTAAATAAACACCAGACCTAAGACTTGCTGTATTTAATTTTACCTCTGTAGTGGAAATTCTATCTATAGGAACCTCCATTAGTCGACCAGTTAAACTGTAGACTTCTACATCAAGATTTTGTGCTAAACTATCATCATGCGTAAGGTATGTTGTACCTGCTGTTGAAGGGTTAGGATACAACTGAATGTTATACTTTAATTGATTATCTTCTGTGGCTAATGTTACCGGCTCGAACATTATTTCAAACCTATTGGAGGCTTTTGATTCTGAAATAGCTTGATTCACAGAAAACGAAATTCTGTTTTCATTAGCATCAAGTTTATGAATTTGACCTGTATAGTTATCTATAAAAAATACATCATAGGCTTGTGTATTTTTTAAGTTGATAGACATCGTGTAATCCTGTGAGGTATAATTACCAATCCAAAACTTAAGAGTTTCTTCTATTTCCGGGTATTTTCTTTTCTCAATTGCGAGATAATGTTCCGGATTGGAAACAATACTGAAAGATTCTTCATTATTCCAAACCTTGGTAGCGTCATTTTGATTTACATCATTTGAATAATGGTCACTAAATTTAAATCGAATGCCATCTACAACTTGATTATTTTCATTTTTAATAAGCGTTACATCAACCTTTCCTAATTCATCAACATTTGATGCAGATTTATTGAGCTTAGTCCTATTTATTTTATGTTGTTCTTTAAATACCAACTGAGGACGGTTCTGTTCACTTGCAGAATTCGCAGTTTCTATGAACACAGATTGGTTTGGCTGTATGTATCTAAAGTTTTCCGTATGGTTTGGACTGTTTCCTTGCATGGCAGGAATATATTCAACAGGATCAGCATCAAGATCTACAGTTACATAGCCACCTCTGGTTTGTAAAGAAGGAGACCAGGCATAATAAAAGTTTTGTTTTAGGTGAGCTGAACTTTCTTTAAGGGCTTTTTTCATATCAACCTGGGCTTGGTAGGGGTTCCCTATCAAAGTAAAACCATTTGGAGCTTTATTAAGCTGATCTGAAACATCAACATCACCAATTTTCAATTCTCCAATGGTTCTTAAGGTCGTAGATCCTGTATAAGCCGAATTATTAGAATATATATTCGTACTTCGATCACCTCTTACAAGTAAGCTATATCCTTTACCAGCTTCCAAATTGGTTTGATTGGTATTTGGTATTGCATTCCAACTGTTAGTATTAATATTCCAAGAAAATAAAGATGGATTTCCAGTAGGTGTCGCGTCAAATCCACCATTACCTTGTTTATTACCTGTAATGTGAGTTCCGTAACCTGGATTAGGGTTTTTGTTGTTATTGAAGTTATTGGATGTATTATTGACTCCTTCTTGCCAATTGTCTAGAATACTTGATTTGGAATTAACAGAGGAACTCAAGTATCTAAAGGCTCTGTTTGATTTTGATAAAAATTGTTCAACTCTTACGTTACCAATAATTCTTCCATTTTCCACTTCTGAAAGTATTGCTGTATGTGTAGAGTCTGATTTAAAAGTGATTAATCTATCATCACTTAAACTTCCATCATGGTGAGTAATAAGGTCGCCTTTGATGAGTTTGATCTCATCATAAATATATATTGCCCCTTCATTTAGACTTACTCCTTTAGAATTATCTAAAATTAGTGACTCTACAGGGGTGGTTTTGGTTAAAGAAATGGATTGTGCTTGAGAACCCTTAAAGGAAATACTCCCTTTTTTTGAGCTTAATTCACCTTCAACTTTCAATTCTCCCTTCAATTCTATTACTTCTCGGTTAGTAAGTTTTGCACCCTCTTTAATTAAAATATCAAATACTCTAAATTTTTTATCAATTATCGGTTGATTTGGGGTTTTTGGAATCAGGATACTACTCTTGTTTTTGACCTTACTTGACCAATTCTTATCATTTGAGGCATCAGATGATACAGTCCCTAACCAGACAACAATCTCATTGTTATTACCGCACCTGGTCTCTGTAATTTCTCCAATTAAATTCCAACTATTTGGAAGATCCTTTAGTTTTTTCACATAAATTGAGCTGGAGTTTTTCGCTGAAATGGTTCCTCCGTATCCTGATGCTTTATCTATCTCCAAACTGTTACAGCTAAAATCTGTTATTAACTCTCCTCGTAGAGTAAGGTCTTTAAATTTTGCGAGACCAAAAAAAGTTATGGAACTACCAGCATTCATTGTAGTTTTTCCCTGAAATTCAAGACCTGCATTGGCTTCAAGGGAGCCTCCCCAAAAATTGACGTCACCATCAACAACAAGGCTTGCATTCACTTCTGTAAAGGCCTCTGAGTTATTACTTACATATCCTTTTTTAAAACTAAGTGAGCCAGACAGTACTGATGAGTTGTTGTTGATCAATTTTTTGTCAAAACTAGCCTCGCCAGCAAGAATTAATACACCTCTATTGTCAAGATCTCCTCTAAAATTTGCCTCACCCAAAGATTCAAACGTCATCGCTGAGCTAATAGTTGTATAACCAGATTGATTTAATTCTAATCTAGATGAACTATCGTTGAAAAGATAGCCTGATCTAAAGTCACTGTAATTATTAATGAATAGTTCAGCAGTATTTAAATTATGTAATGACCCACCCTGAAAACTAAATTTGGATTCTAGAGTTCCATAATTAAAGACTTCAGAATCTTCGTCGATAAGTAAGGACTGACCATAGTCAAATACACCGTAATTATAAATCGTTTTAGATCCTTCAAAATTTAGACCCCTCGACTCAAATTTCACTTCTTCACCTACGCAAAGCTGAATGTTATCGCCTAATTGATTCCAATTTAATTTGTAGGTAAATTTTCCTTTAAAACAAACAACTTTATCTCTGGATTCATCGAAGTTATTATAAGGAAAATTTTGATTTTTACTGGTGATAGTTACATCACATTCACAATCGGATTCTAAAGACTGAGCAAACACATTAGCACTGCTAAATACTCCCAGAAACAGTATTAAAATGAATGAATAAATTCTCATGTTTGAAATTTTTTGCAAAACTATTTTCAAACATTGATTCCATATTAACCTATATTGCTAATACTTTTTTTTTAGTGCTGATTTTAATTAAATTTTTGCATTATTGAAGTCCTGTCGTTAATGGGCTTGTAGTATAATTTCTACTATAATATAAGCTTATATAGCCATTAGAATTGCCAAATACTTCAAAACAATCTAAAAAAGCAACTTTGATTAAAAGTGCTAAAAAAAATGCATAGTTTATTGATTTTATATTATCCTAAAAGTTGATCTTGATATTTACGCCCTTTTGTAATTATTTCAACTGTTTTGAAGATTTTTAAATAGGATGAAATTGAATTGTTAGAAGACTTTTAGGATACTTTTCATTTCATTAAGTCGAGGAGAAAGAGTAACTACTGTCGTTGACAGTTTATATAGTATAGCTTTTCATGAACTAAAATAATTAGATAATATTTAATTCGAATTCATTGTCGGTTTTTATCAAACCGCTCCAATTTTTACGAGTCGCTCAATAAGATTGGTTAAAGAAGCATATTAATCAGATTTTATATTCATAAATCACTCAGTCTAAAGCATCAGTATTACCTATTCTAAATTACTAATGGCAACTATAAAATTGAATTTCTACAAATAAAAAAGCCGAATCTTTATGATTCGGCTTTGTGAATATTATAGATTTAATATTACTCAGAAGATTTTACAGCTAAAGAATAAATTACTAAACCAAATCCAATTTTGTTAATGGCATCACCAATGTTGTATACAACATCCATGAAAGAGGCATCAACTCCGAAGTCAAATCCAAATAATCCACCTGGAGTACCTAAAATATAACCTATTGGATAGATAGCCCATCCTACAAGAACGAACCAACATAAGATGTTATGTGCTTTAAGGACTTGACCACCAGCAGACTCTGCCAATTTTTTCGCTTCACCGAACCATATCATGTATACGATTACGAAATAAGCAATACCAGAAGCAAGACCCCACTGCCAAGAATACTCAGGTTGAACAGCTTCTCCAAAGTAACCTGTCACAAGCATCACAACAGACCAGAAAATTAATTTCCACATTAGACCAACTTTTGCACCAGCTACTCTTAAGATGAGGAAGAATTCAACACACATTAGAGGAACGGTTAAGACCCAGTCTACATATCTAAAGAAGGTAGGCGATTCTCCGAATGCATCCCAGTAATCTCTCATGTAGAAGTAGTGAACTGCTGCAATAAAGGTAATTAAACCTGATACTAAAACTGATGTTCTCCACTTTTTATCAAATTGACTTAATGATAAAAAGAAAAAGGCAGATGCTGCCATCATGGCCATACTACCTACAAAAAAAGTAAAACCAACGTAGTCGTCATTTGCGAGCTTTGAAACGTCGGCCAATAAGTACATAAAAGTTCTCATAGCATTAAAATGTTTAAGTTTGTTTACCCAAATGTAGGAATAAATTAAACATGAAATTTTACTTTTAAGATATTTTTTGATTTATTTTTGTAGTATATGAAAGTTATTCGAGAAAATTTTTACAATTACATAATAGTGTTAAGTTTATTAGCCTTAGTTGCCTCAACAGCACTAAAGTCTGAAATTCTTCAAGTTATAGCCTTAATGGGCATATTTAGTTTTGGTATTTTACATGGATCTAACGATCTTTTTGTTCTTCAACACTTAAAGCAAAACAATCAACAAAATAATTTTTTAAAAGCTTTAATTTCATATTTGGGTGTTGTATTAGGCTTCGTCGCCATATTTTATTTTATTCCTTTAGTTGCGTTAATAGCATTTGTTAGCATAAGTGCTTATCATTTTGGTGAACAACACTTTCATCATCAAATCAAAAAACAGAAGTCTACTTTAGCATCACTATTCTATTTTATGTATGGAATATTAGTCTTATTTCTTCTGTTTTGTCTAAACCTAGTTGAGGTGATTACGATTATAGAAGATATGACAGGTTATACCGTACCACAACCTGTTTTTATATATACTCTTTTAACGTCGTCTATCTTAACTCTAGGTTTATACATTCAATTATTGAGGGACAATTCATCGCTTAAGAAAAGTATAGTTTCAAATCTTTTATATCTGGTTTTGTTTTCTGCATTGTTTTCAATTAGTAGCGTCATCTGGGGTTTTGCTACTTATTTTGTGCTTTGGCATAGTTTACCTTCTTTGAAAGATCAGGTTAATTCACTCTACGGTCAGTTTCACTGGGATAATTTTATAAAATATTTCAAAAGAGCTTTCCCTTATTGGTTAGCATCTATCATTGGTATGGCTTTGTTAGTGTACTTGTTTAAAGATTCCAAAAACTTTTTGTCCTTACTTTTTGCTTTTATAGCGGCCATAACCTTTCCTCATGTCTTTGTGATGAGAAAATTATTTGATCGAAACTAATCTTTTTCCACCTTCATTCTGAAGGTTCTGGAGTCTTCATCGAAGGTGATATAATCCTCAGGGAAAAGCGTATTGAAAGCACCTTTGGAGACCAATTCTGATGGGGTTCCGCATTCTACCTTTTCGTGATTGATCAATATGATTTTATCACAGAGCTGCAGGGCTAAATTGATTTCATGTGAGGCAAAAAGTATACTCTTTGAGGAGTTTTTTATAATCGATTTAAGCAACTTAAGCACATAGACTTTATGAAACATGTCTAAATGAGTTGTAGGCTCATCCATCAAAATTAAAGGCGTATCCTGAGCCAGAGCTCTGGCAATAAGAACCTTTTGGAATTGACCATCACTTAAAGCATCGCAGATTTTATCCTTTTTCTGAAATAAATCCACCTGAACTAATGCATTTTCAATAATTTTATGATCTTGGGTTGTTAAGTGGCCTAGCCAATTGGTGTAGGGGTGACGTCCCAAAGCTACCATTTCCAACACTGAAAGTTGTTTGGAAACCGGTTCATTGGTAAGAACCAAACTCAAAAGAGTTCCTAATTCTTTATGATCAATCTGAGACAGAGAGGTTTGATTGATGTTGATTTTACCCTTTAAAGTATTGAGCTGACCAGATAAGGATTTGAGTAAAGTTGATTTTCCTGAGCCATTTACTCCAATAATGGCAACAAGTTCTCCAGTCTGGACTTCAAAGTTGATGTTCTTGGCAATACTATGCACTTTGTGTCTGTCCTTATAGCCTATTTCTAGTGAATTGGCAGAAACTAAAGTTGATTGTGATGATGATTGAGAAGACATTTTAAAAGTTGAGTTTACGTTTTCTAAGCAATAACCAGATCACTACAGGTGCACCAAAAATAGAAGTAACCGCATTTATTGGAAGTGTATTTTCATTTCCAGGCAGTTGGGCTATAACATCGCAAGTCACCATCAGGATGGCACCTCCAATTATTACTGAAGGGAATAGGAGACGATGATCTTTACTCTGTAAAACCTGTCTTATGAGATGCGGAACGGCAAGGCCAACAAAAGCGATAGGACCAGCAAAAGCGGTAGCACTACCAGCCAATAAGGAAGTAGCTAGGATGATAAGCAATCTATTTCGTTTTAAATTCACTCCCATACTCTTAGCATAATTTTCTCCCAGCAATAAGGCATTCAGGTTTTTCAAGCACATCACAGTAAAACAAATGCCGATGAGCCAGCAGAGCGAAAAAATACCAACTTCCTCCCAGGATAAATTGCCTAAGCTGCCAAACGACCAAAACACGTAAAGCTGTAAATTTTCAGAACTGCTAAAGTAAGCCAAAACACTCACTACAGCAGAAGTTAGACTTGCCACCATTAAGCCGATGATAAGTAAAGTCATGGTATCTTTAACCCGTTGAGCGGTAGAAAGTACGACAAGCATCACCAATAAACTACCTGCGCTGGAGGCTAAAATAATGGCCCATTTAGAGAACATCATGTCCCCAATAAAACCACTCATGAGGCTTGCACCCATAATCAATATGGCAACTCCCAAACTTGCACCACTACTTAAACCTAAAACATAAGGACCTGCTAATGGATTTCTAAATAAAGTTTGCATTAAGAGACCGCTAACTGCCAGGCCTGATCCCACAAGTACTGCAGTAAGTGTTTTTGGGAGTCTATAATTGAAAACAATGTATTCCCAGGTAGAATTTTGGACTTCTAAACCCAAAAGACTCTTGAAAATATCTTCAACAGGTATAGAAACCGAACCTAAGGACAGACTTGTAACTATACTTAAGAGTAACACGCAGACTAGTAGAATATGATTTGTAATTGGTTTACTCAAGAGCTAAGGGCTTAAAAAATGTAAATCCTTCTTGCTGAAGCAATTCTGGATGAAAAATCTTGATCAAATCTTTCAGAATCAGATCTGGTCTATTGGGGCCAAGTTCATAAAACAAAACACCGCCGGTTTCACCAGTTGTGAGGCTCATGGTATAAATTTTTTGCTTCTGGAAGGCATCAAATTCAGTGTAGTGCGCATTGCTGTCTTCCATTTGAGCGTAAGAGATAAATGATCCGGGAGAAATCCAGAAGTCAGCCTCCTTTGCATCCTGAAGCACTTTTTCGAAAGAAAAAGCTGCGCTGCCCTTACCTTTGGTGTTTTTATAAATATAGTCGGCGTGGGCATCTTCAAATAATTGGGCTTGCCAGCTGCTGCCATAAGGTAAATACCAGCGGTCCTGATACATTGCTCCAGAAATGACACTTGGCTTGTGGTCTTGCTTTTTGGCAATAGCTTTGAGGCGAAGATAATCCTCTTCAACTTTTTTAAATGCTTTCTGAGCAGCCTCAAGTTCGCCTAAAAACGCACCAAAAAATTTGATCCATTCCGCTTTTCCAAGCACGTCTTTCTCCAGCCAGTCTCCGTTGTAAACTACAGGAATTCCTGATTTTTGAATTTGATTTAGAACCTTGTTTTGACCTTCAATGGCGAAACTAAAAACCACATCGGGATTTACAGAAAGAAGAATTTCAGTATTTAGGCTTTCATTTGTTCCCAACTCTTTGAGTTTTCCCTGGTCGATCAATTGGCGAGCTTCTTTAGAGGATATATAGTCCAGATTAGGAAATCCGACAAGTGAATTTATTTTGTTCAAAGTAATTAATGAGGGGATATGTGTGGTGGACGTTGTGACCAGTTTTTTAATTGGCAACTCAATGATTTCATCATAGGAGACTTCTTCAGGTATAGGTTCCTCTTTATTTAGAAGCAAATATTCTATTTCTTCTTGAGCGTCTTGCCAGGGTGAATGGACAATGACTTTTGAAAATCCATCGTACTCCAAAATCGAAAATCCATCAGCATAGTCAATTGGAACTTGAGTGACATTCAATTTGTCTTCTGAAGTTGTTTCAGCTTTTTTACAAGATAAAAAACACAATAAGGAGAACACAGCAATCCAAAGTCTCATAATAAGATCATTTTAAAACAAAAGTAGGATTAATTATTTTGATGCAATGCCATCAAAATTTTAGAATATCAAAATAAAATTCAATTCAACAAGCCTTTCTTTAAGAAAATTCTATTTTTGCAATGCATTTTGGTTCTCAAAGGTCGTTTTAGCCTTTGAAGATTAAAAGGGAATATCGTGAAATTCGAAAGCTGTTCCCGCAACTGTAAGCTTAGTACGTCCTAGACGTATGCTTTATTCCTCAACTTCAAAACCACTGTACGCTTTATGTGTATGGGAAGGTTGAATAAAGACGCGAGCCAGGAGACCTGCCTTAATGCATAAATTTTAAACAAAGACTTTCGGGATAAAAGTCTAGTGGTGTATGAAGCTATTGATAAGATCATTTGGTTTGATGGCTATCTTTTGTTGTTCTATTCAAGCTCAACAGGATTCCATCCAAAAGCTAGATGAAGTTGTTTTAAAAAAAACAATCTTCAAAGATTCCTCCTACACCAAAACCTATTCGATCTTAAGTGACAGTTTAATCGAAAGAAATCAAGCCTCATTAACCAATTTGCTCAATTTTAATTCTACGATCTACTTTAAGGAAAATGGTGCAGGCATGGTGTCATCGCCATCATTTAGAGGAACTACAGCATCCCAAACTGCAGTGCTTTGGAACGGAATCAATATCAATTCTCAAACCACTGGACAAACCGATTTTAATACAGTTGTAACCAGAGGATTTGACCAAATCATCATACAGCCTGGTGGAGGAGGAGTGGACGTAGGTAGTAATGCTATAGGAGGAACTATCGCCTTAGAGAACCGTATAGAATATAACACCGGTTTGCAAAATCAATTTTTACTTACGGGAGGAAGCTTCAATACCTATGGTTTAAACTATGATGGGCAATATTCCAACCAATCTTCATTCTTAGGCATACAGCTCTCTCATAACGCATCAGACAATGATTACCCATTTTTAGAATCAGATCGGATCAATGAAAATGGACAATACCAAAATAGTAACTTGGGACTAAATGCAGGATTTAAACTTTCTTCTTATGATGAGCTGAGGGTGTACTTCAATGTATTTGATGGTAAACGTCATTTTTCGCTACCCACCCCCAATGCGTTGCCAACCAAATATTACGATTTTAATACACGCAGTTTAGTAGAATGGATTAGTGATAAGGATGGTTTACAAAACAACATCAAAGCAGCTTATCTTACAGAAAATTATGAGTTTTATCCTAATATTGAACGGGATGTGTTTTCGTTTGGAGAAGTGCGCAGCTTTATTTTGAAACATAGCACTTTGTACGAGGTATCCAGCTCTATTTCGCTTATTGGTCGATTGAATTACATTCGCAACGATGGAACTGGGTCTGATATCGAATCTGAAACCAGAAATCTTGGTTCTGCCGTAGTTGGTCTTAAACATCAACTGTCTGACGATGTGATTTACGAAGTCAACTTGAGACAAGAGCTTAACCAAGATTTTGAAAATCCGTTTCTTTATTCTTTCGGAATTCAAGCCTCACTCTCTGATTTTTATGCCATTAAGGCCAATACTTCAAAGAGTTTCAGGATACCAACTTTCAATGATTTGTACTGGCAAGGTCTTGGGAATTCTGAGTTACTGCCAGAATTGTCTTACCAGGGCGAATTGTCTCATGTGTTTACTTGGAGCAAACAGCGGATCCAGTTGACGACCTACTACAACCAAGTAGAAAATTTGCTGAACTGGGTTCCAGATATTTCTGGAATATGGCGTCCTCAAAATACAGACGAAGTAGAAATTTATGGTCTAGAAGTGCTTACTCACTTAGAAAAACAATGGGGAGATCATGAAATAACTTTCGATCAGACTTACGCTTACACAGTATCAGAAAATAAGGCAACTGGTAATCAGTTGATTTACGTACCTTATCATAAAGTGACAGCAGCACTATCTTATAATCTTAGACGGTTTTCCGCATTTTACCAGCAATTGTATAACGGCCAGGTATTTACGACTACAGACAATGCCCAAGAACAAATACTTGGTGACTTTTCTGTTGCCAACATTGGTTTAGAATATGATTTAGGTAAAACTCAAAATTATGAGGTTGGAGTTCAGTTACTTAACCTTTGGAATGTAGCCTATCAAAGTGTCCAAAACCGACCTATGCCCGGACGAAACATTAATGCTTATGTCAATTTAACATTTTAACGATGAAGAATTTTAATTTAATAATTGTAGCTGCTCTTTCAATTTTATTTTGCAGTTGTTCCAATGAAGATCCCACGCTTCAAAACGACACGCCTGTTCCAGAAGGCGATTTTACAGATGGCTTTTTTGTGCTCAATGAGGGTGGTTTTACATACAATAATGCTTCTGTATCTTTTGTGAATGATCAAGGTGAAGTGTTCAACAACATATTTTCTTCAACTAACAATAGAAATCTTGGAGATGTAGCCCAAAGCATGAGCTTTTATGATGAACTAGCGCTTGTAGTGCTTAATTATTCCAACACCATCGAAGTCGTAAATCGATACACCTTCGAGTCTGTGGCTTCTATCGAAGATCAAATACTTAATCCACGTTATGCGAGCATTGTTGGAGATAAAGCTTATATCACCAATTGGGGCGACCCTACTGATATTGAAGATGACTACGTAGCCATTTTGGATTTAAATACGTTCACTATTCAAGAGAAAATTGAGGTCGTAGAAGGGCCAGAAAAAATCGTAGAAGCAGATGGTAAACTTTATGTTGCCCATAAAGGGGGGTGGGGTTATGGACATGAAATCTCTGTGATTGATCTTTCTACAAATACAGTACAATCCAAAATAGAAGTAAGCGATGTTCCTGATGGTATGTTGCATAGCGAAGGTTATTTGTATGTGTTAAGTTCTGGAAAGGCTAGTTGGACAGGGGAAGTTACGAAAGGAGGAATGTTTAAAATTAACACCAGCAACCTACAAATCGAGGAAGAGTTCGATTTTCCTGATGGAGATCACCCTAAGTTTTTGGTGGAATACGATAATTCTTTACACTATATCTTAGGGAGGGATATATTTCGTGTGGAACCATCTAATTTCAATTTGCCCAATTCACCATTTATATCCACTGCCGATCAAGATATTTCGGTACTATATGGGTTCAATATTCATAAGGACACCGTTTATGTAGCAGATGCTAAAGATTATGTTTCCAATGGTGAAGTGCATCTCTACAATACTTCAGGAGAACATCTTACTAAATACGGCGTACGTCTTATACCTAACGGATTTTATTTCAATTGATTTTAATATAAACCTTAAACAATAATTACCATGAAAAACAATTACTTAGGATTACTTTTAGTCATGTTGGCTTTGTTTCCATTCAAGAACATTGCGCAAACTTATAACGACGGCGTGTTCATTTTAAATGAAGGCAATTTTGGGGCTGGAAATGCTTCTGTATCATTCTTAAACGATAACGGCACACTATCAAATGGCATCTTTACCTCAGAAAATCCAGACTTACAGGTTGGTGATACTGCTCAAAGTATGGCTTTTAATGGAGAAGAGATCTATATTGTTGCCAACGGCAGCAATAGAATTACCGTGGTAGATAGACTTACATTTGCAGAGATTGCCACTATTGAAACTGGTTTAAACAATCCACGTTATGTCGCTTTCGACGAACAGTCGGCTTATGTTACTAACTGGGGTGATGGAACTGTCACGGACGATGATTTTGTAGCTGTTATCGATAGATCCACCTATCAAGTTACGGAAACTATTCCTATAACAGAAGGACCAGAGGAGATCTTGCGAAGTGGTAACAGTTTATTTGTAGCACACCAAGGGGGGTTCGGTTATGGAAATACCATCTCGGTGATAGATCTTTCTGATGCTAATAGTATTTCAGAAATCCAAACTGGCGACGTTCCTAATTCTCTCGAAATAGATGAGAATTTCCTATACGTATTATGCGGAGGTGTACCAGATTTTACTGGAAATCCAACTGCTGGAAAACTACAGAGATTCGATTTGAACGATTTTTCTAATGTAGTAGAATTCGATTTCGAAGTCTCTGATGGGCCTAACTTTTTAGAAGTTGAAAATGGGATAGCTTATTATGTCAATTCCAATTCTATATTTCGAGTTGAATTCAGCAGTGCATCGCTTCCTGAATCACCTTTTGTAGATACCTCTGGAAGTGGATTAGTGAATACGTATGGTATGGATTTTATTGATGATGTGTTTTATGTCGCAGATGCTAAAGATTTTGTAGCTGATGGTGAAGTCTTCACTTTTGATGCCTCTGGTAATTTTCAAACCAGTTATGCGGTAGGTAAATTGCCAATTTCTGTGTATAGATTTAATGCCGATAATCTGTCTATTGATGATAATCCAGCTTTGGTTAATCTTAGTTTGTATCCCAACCCTGCTCAAAATAGATTTTATTTAACCAATGCAGAAGACGCAACAGTAACAATTTATGATATGAATGGACGTTTGGTAGGCGATTTTACGTATTCAAACTCTGGAATCGGCATTTCTCAGCTCAATGCTGGTATATATGTCGTCAATATTAAAAAAGATGCTGGGTTTGCCACTAAAAAATTAATTATCGACTAATCATGAAATATTTAAACATCATTATAATCCTTTTATTCACTGCAAACCTTAAAGCCCAAAGCTATCCACCGCCAGCAGGACAGGAAGGTTCTACTGCAATACCTGCTGATAGTGATATTTTTCTGAGCTGGGCCACAGGTATCAACTTGGAGAGAGGTTTTGTGGACATAAGTAATCCAGATTTTGAAGATCAAGGCAGTAATCGCGCAAGTTTTGGGGAAGCCGAAGATGCTTTAGGAACCCCTACCAACACACCAGTAAGTTTTGGCGATGCGGGTGTTGCAATACTCACGTTTGACACTCCTATAGCTAATGGCAGCGGGTTTGATTTTGCGGTGTTTGAAAATGCATTTAGTGATACTTTTCTGGAATTAGCCTTAGTTGAAGTCAGTTCTGATGGAGAGAATTATTTCCGTTTTCCAGCTCATAGTGAAACCCAAACCGAAACTCAAGTGGGTGGCTTTGGTGCAGTAGATGCCAGATTTATAAATAACCTGGCTGGAAAATATAGAGCACTTTTTGGTACGCCTTTCGATTTAAGCGATTTGGATGAAGATCCATTACTGGACAAAAACAATATAACCCATGTGAAACTCATTGATGTGGTAGGAAGTATCGATCCAGAATTTGCAAGTTTTGATGCCTTCGGAAATGCGATAAATGATCCGTTTCCAACTCCTTTTTTTAGCGGTGGATTCGACTTGGACGCTATTGGTGTTATCAATCAGCAGACCTTAAGTCTTAGAGAAGAAGAACTTAATTCTATGACGATATATCCCAATCCTACGGCAGATTTTATTCAGATCAAAACTACCCAGCAAATCCAACGCATAGATGTGTACTCTAGAGCAGGTCGTTTGGTGAAGCAATTTGAAAATTCAGTCGATAAAGATCGATTCGATGTCTCAGATTTGCCTGTTGGCATGTATCTTATAAAAGTTTCCACAGATAGAAAATCTTCGTTATTAAAATTGATCAAAACATAAGGGCAGACCTTATTTCAATTCAAAAAGGCTTTAATAATAATTTATTAGAGCCTTTATTTTAAAACCACTTTAAGTCGTTAACATAAAATTTGTAATTTCGACTTACAACTTTATCAGTATACTTTGCTTAAACGCTTAAAGACTATAATTCAAGAGTCACCTTTATTAAAGGTTGGCTCTTTTAATTCTGTATCTGTAGTCATAAAAATGATCACGGGTTTAGGGGTTTCGAAATTAACGGCCTTGTACCTTGGTCCTCAAGGTATAGCCCTTATAGGTAATCTGAGAAATGGCTTAGATATTGTTCATAAGTTTTCTTCTGGGGGACTGGATAATGCCGTAGTGAAGTACACATCAGATTATCGATCTAATCCTAAAATGCTTCAAGAATTCTTATCGACATTAATTTGGTTAGGTTTAGGAAGTTGTATTCTTAGCATTGCTGTCGTTTTAATGTTTTCAGAAACAATCAACGATGCCATTTTTGGTAACAGAGACTACGTTACTATCATACGGATTCTTGCGATACTTTTGCCTCTTCATGTGGTGAATATTTATTTGATTTCTATACTGAAAGGCGTAGGAGCATTTCATAAAGTCATAAGGGTTAATATAGCATCTCATGTCCTAAACCTGATAGGGTTCGCTTTGCTCTTAATGTATTTTGATTTAAGAGGCGCACTTCTAGCTATTATCATTGTGCCTTCAGCAATGCTTATTGTGACGCTTTATTATTTTCAAGACTATTTTGGAATCTTCCAGGTATTTTCTCTGGCATCATTTTCTAAATTAGTACTAAAGAATTTAAGCCAGTTTGCCTTCATGACTCTTATTTCTAGTATAACATTTCCGTTTGTCTTCATTGGATTAAGGAATTCTATTATTGAAAGTATAGGAGAGCAGGAGGCCGGTTACTGGGAATCTATGCTTAGGATTTCTTCTTATTATTTATTGTTTGTCTTGTCTTTATTGAACCTCTATATTTTACCTAAGCTAGCCGATGCCAAAACTCAGTTAGAATTCAAAGGGGTAGTGTTTTCCTTTTACAAACAGATTTTGCCATTTTACATCGTTGGATTAATTATAGTCTATGTCTTTAGAGATTGGATCATTAAATTGGTGTTTTCTGAAGCGTTTTTACCAGCCGCCGATTTATTTTTTTGGCAAATAATAGGTGATTTTTTTAGAGTCTTGGCTCTAGTAATGGTCTATCAATTTCACGCAAAAAAAATGATGTGGCATTATATTTTAACCGATTTGTTTTTAGCTCTTGGTTTATATTTCTCAGCCTTATATTTTATTTCTAAAGTTGGACTTCAGGGAGTCGTTATCGGGCATGCCGTAACCTATTTTTCCTATTTCTTACTTATCTTATTTTTGTTTAGGAAACCTTTGATTTTGAAGCAGAGATGAATCCAAAGCCTAGTTTAGAAATTTTAATTGCTACGATGAATCGAAAAGACTTGTCTTTTGTTGATGCAATGTTTCCAGTACTGGACTTATCAAGGTATAGGCTTTTAATTATTAATCAAACAAGACTTGAGGAGGATTTAATTTCTAATGTAGAAGGTATTCGAGTGATAAATTCACGTGAATTTGGATTGAGTAAGAGTCGTAATTTAGGTATTGAAAATGCTTCAGGTGATATTTTGTTGATCGCAGACGATGATATTGAGTATTTACCAGATTTTGATAAAACTATTCTTGAAGCTTACCAGACCTACAATGAAGCTAGCTTAATTTCTTTTCAATTTCTGGCTGATAGACCAGAGTACATGAAGTGTTATCCCAAAAAAGATGGATATACTAAATCTAGAAAGCAAAGTCTTACCTCATTTGAAATATCGTTCTTAAGAGCTGATATTCAATCTAATAAAATTATAATGAATGAAAATTTTGGGCTGGGAGCAGTCTTTCCAAGTGCAGAAGAGCAAGTATTTAAGGACGATGTTTTAAAAAAGGGATTAAAAATTGCTTATGTGGCAAAACCTATAGTCAAGCATTTTGGAAAAACAACAGGTTATGATCAATCTGATGTCGATTTTATAAGGGCGATTACAGCTCAAAAATTTTTGTCTTATGGAACATATAGTTACTTATGGTTATTTAAATTCGTTTTTTTCTTATATAGGCACAGATACATTTCTTTTTTTGAGCAAGTAAAAGCTTATCAAACTGGGATGAGAGCAATTTTGGAAATCAAAGAAATAAATAATGAAAGTAAACTATAGTCAGATAATATTCTGGATTGCACCAGTACTTATTAGTACACTTTTTGAATATTTATTTTTCATGTACAGGAAGAGCTATGTATCATTTTTTCAACAAGGAGAGGCTTTTAAATTCGGATTAGAGGGCATTAAAAAAATTCAAAACATCGAAGATGAAAAGTGATCTTAAAGTCTTACTTATATGGTTTTTTCCGGTCATCACTTGTTTTGTCTTTGAACTTAGTTTTGCAGAGTTTAGAGGCTATTCAGTTAAGAATTTAATCGAAAATTCATTCATAATTGGTGTCGTAATACTTTCCCTGTCATTTATTAGGAATGAAGACATAAGGCGGTTATTGCTAAAACTATTTTACCTAGTCTTAGTGATTTCTTTTTGTATTGAAAGCATCTACTTTTACGTATTTGACACTTACTTTTCAACTTCTGCCATATTCATTTTTTTGGAAACCAACCTAGATGAAGTAATGGAGTTTTCCCAAAACTATTTCGACTTTAATATTGCCTTACTATTGCTCATCAATTTTATTTTTGGCATATGGTTCTTATTTAGAAAACCCTCTAGTTTAAATTTGAATTATTTAAAATATAGCCGATACTTGAAACTTATAGCTATTCTTACTTTTTCAGCTACACTTTATGGAACAGGTTATTATTTTTCGAATTTTCAATACCAGTTCATAAAAGGTGTTATAGAATACAGAAGTGAAATTGATAAATATGAATCCAGTGGCATAACCAATCCTGAAGGAGACTTTGAAGATGTAAAGTTTAAAGGTGATGAAACTCCCCATACCTTTATCCTTGTAATAGGGGAGTCGACCACCAGACATCACATGGGAATATATGACTTTCACAGATCTACAACTCCTAAGTTGTCAAACCTAAAAAGTGATCTGCTAATTTATCAAGATGTTATCAGTCCTCACTCACACACCATAGAATCCCTTCAGGAGGCTTTAACCCTGAATAATTTCAAGAGCCAGACCGAATCTACGATCATCCAATTGTTCAATCAGGCTGGATTTAAGACTTATTGGTTTTCAAATCAAAATCCCATCGGTATTTATGATACATTACTCTCTAAAATAGCTAAAGCCTCAGATGAAGTGCAATTCACCAACATGGCTAATTATGGGTCAACAACACCTTTTGATGAAGTATTGCTGCCTCTTTTGGATGATGCTATTGCAGATCAAGAGCAAAATACTTTAGTGGTACTGCATCTACTTGCTACCCACGGCCGATACCAATTGAGGTACCCAGAACAGTTTGAAGTTTTTACAGGGACGACTCAATCTCCTTTCAGAAGCGAATCCAATGATGTACATATCAACACCTATCACAATTCTATTGTTTATGTTGACCATATTCTGAAGCAGGTGATTAGTAAAGTAGAAGCTAAAAAGAATAAAAGTTATGTTCTGTATTTTTCAGATCATGGAGAAGAGGTGTTTTTAGATAAAGATTTTTTTGGTCATAACGACCTCGAACAACCAACGAGGTCTATGTTTGATATTCCATTTATCCTTTGGCGTTCAGATCATTTTAAAAACCAATATGCATTGGATTATGAGCCAAATCGACCTTACAGTATTCAAGATTTAATACATTCTGTTTCAGACTTATCTCAAATTAAGTTCAAAAGACAAGACTTGAGTAAAAGTATTTTTTCAGATCAATTTAAGCCTTTTAAGCGAATTATTTCTGGAGAAAAGAATTATGACACCTATTTTAAAAAATAGCAGTATTCACTTTTATTTTACTCATCGATGTGCACTCTGGTAGATATCCTGCTTAATCAAAAAGGTCTGAACGCTCTTAAGGATACGTAACATAGTACCAGGTAACTTAAGTAAAAACCTTTGTTTTGAATTTAAGTTTTTTAGATCGATGTCCTTACGAATCGACTTCCATTCTGGTATTCGATTCATTTTGTAGAGTATTGTCAATGCAAATCGATTGCTATCTAAAAAAGTTTTTAAGGACGATATTTCTTTTTCCTCTCTTATATACTTTTTGAATATTTTAATGCGATCTGAAATTGATTTAGATTTGGCTAGATTGTTTTCAGATTGCGTAATATAGCGAGCAGTAACCTCAGGATTGAAAGCTATTATTGAAGATAATCCCAATCTTATCATTAGATCCGTATCTTGTCCCGATTTAATTTGTTCATCAAAGCCTCCCACATCATTAAAAATTTTCTTTGTAAATCCAAGAGCTGAGGTCCAGCCGAGGGCATCGATTTGACTGGCTTCAAAATAATCTTGAATATATTGAGCTTTAAATGGCTCATTTAAGGAATAAGATGGCTGCTTAAGATGTGTGTTATTAAGCAATACTTCATAATTATTACAAATCACATTTGCTTCTGGAAACTTTAGAATAGTGTTATTTAGCTCTTCCAAATGATCAGGGTACCAATAGTCATCGGCATCTAGTAAGGCGATCCATTCGTACTGAGCTTTTTCTACTCCCAAATTTCTTGCAGCAGAGGCGCCTTTATTGTTTTGATGAATTAGCCGAAGTCTTGAATCTTTGATGTTTTCGATTATTTGTTCACTGCCATCTGTACTGCCATCGTTTACAACAATCACTTCAAAATTTTGATAGGATTGATTTAAAACGCTTTCTAAACAGTCTTTAATAAAATTGACCTTGTTGTACAAGGGGATGATAACAGAGAAGAAGGTCATTTTTTTGAAGTGTATTTAGCGAAATAATAAAGCTTATATATATCAAACCAAAACATCCTAGGCTGTTTTGAAAGTAAATGATTTTTGATGATATTTTTAAAGGGAGCAAAAGAAGCTAAAAACAGTTGTAAACTTATGTTCGATTTCATTTTATAATACAATCGTGTTAACGGAGTTGATTGATTTGAAACTTTATTCTTTTGTATCAGCTGCCTTAAGTTTTTTAATGCGAGTTCAGTTTTTTCTATGAAAACTTTAGAAGTTTCAAGCCCTTTATGAATCACTGGATTATCTATCTGGCAAACCATCAGTCGCTTTTTTTTAAGCTCTTCAGAGAAGATGAGATCTTCATAACCGTAAGAGGTTAATTCTGGATCAAAAATCGGAAAACTGAAAGCTGACTTCCTGAGTAGCAGATTCGAAACTAACACATGATATTGTAACTCTTTCTTTCTAATTTTTATAGATTTCGCCTCTTTTTGGTGACCGTAAATCCATCTCAAACGTTTTGATTCTTCTGGAAGATTATCATCATAGGTCAATCCTCCATAAACCACATCACAGCCCTCGTCAATACTTTGCTTATAATTCCTAATAAAATCGGTTCTTAAAGGAATAACATCATTATCTAAACATAAAACGTAGTCAAATTTGGCTGCATCAATAAGTTTATTCAGATTATTTGATCGTCCTAAATTAGATGTGTTTTTCCAATAAGAGACGGTCTCAAAATGTTTCAGTTTTTGTTCATTTACATTCTTTCCGCTAGGATCATCGTCTGAGATTAAAATCTCGTAATTAAGATCTAACTGTTGACATTGTTGATCTATTTCAGATACAATCTCAATAACCGAATCGTTATATGTTCTAATGAGCACCGATAGCATCTTATTCTTTTGGAACTGGAAAACCACGATCTCTCATGAGAGCATCTATCTCGGCGTCTCTACCTCTAAACAACCTGTAAGCTTCTGCAGGGTCCATGGCATTTCTTGGAGCAAATAAAAAGTCTACTAATTTTTGAGATAGAGCTTCATCGTAAAAACCTCCTTCTGCTTGAGCAAAAGCTTCTGCAGCATCAGAAGTGAGTACATCGGCCCAAAGATACCCATAGTAACCAGTGGCATAGCCTTCGCCAGAGAACACATGTCCAAAATGAGGTGAGCGATGGCGCATGACCAACTCTTTTGGCATTCCTAGTTCATCTAAAGTTTCCTTTTCAAAAGTTTTTGGATCTATCTTTTCAGGGTTGGTGGTGTGGTACTTCATATCCATTATCGCAGAAGCTAAAAACTCAGTAGTAGCGAATCCCTGATTAAATTTGGATGCTTTTTTAATTTTGGTGATAAGTTTCTCAGGCATAGGTTTTCCCGTATCGTGATGTTTCAGAAATTTAGAAATCACCTCATCGGTATAAATCCAGCGCTCTAAAAGTTGAGATTGAAATTCTGTATAATCCCTAACTCCTCCGTTTAAAGTGGGATACTTCACGTCTGCACTTAAGAAATGTAAAGCGTGACCAAATTCGTGGAAGAAGGTTTCGGCATCATCCCAGGACACCAGAACCGGCTCCCCTTTAGCTGCTTTTACAAAATTAGAATTGTTGGAAGCTAAAACATTGGTTTCTCCATCGAAGCTGGTGTAAGATCTATAAGTAGTCGCCCAGGCTCCAGAGCGCTTGCCTTTTCTGGCGTAAGGATCCAGATAGAATAAACCAATATGCTCGCCATTGGTTGTGCTGGTCACTTCGTAAACCTTAACGTCTTCATGAAATACAGGAACGCTGCCATCTGTTATCTCCTCAAAATTAAAATCAAATAATCGACCAGCTACATAAAATATAGCCTCTGTCAGATTATCGAGCACGAGGTAATTCTTCACTTCTTCAGAATCCAGGTTGTATTTTTCCTGCCTTACTTTTTCAGCATAGTACCTGTAATCCCAAGCTTGGATTTCAATTCCATTGTTCTCTCGATCTGCAATAGCTTGCATATCTTCAACTTCTTCCTCCACCCGAGCTACTGCAGAAGGCCATACTGCCATCAAAAGATTCATGGCGTTTTCTGGATTTTTGGCCATTCTGTCTTGTAATCTCCATTCGGCATAATTGTCATATCCTAACAGTTCTACCCGTTCATCTCTAAGTTTTAAAATCTCTTTTATGATTTGGTTATTATCGTATTTATCGCCATTATCTCCTCTGGAATAGTAGTTCTTCCATACTTTTTCTCTTAAGGCCCTTTCATCAGAATAGGTAAGAAAGGGATCCATAGAAGACCTTGTATTAACGATGGCATACTGGTCTGGTTTTCCCTGCCGTTCCGCTTCTTTTTGGGCCGATTTAATAAACGATTCAGGTAAACCACTCAATTGATCGGCGTTGAGAAAAGTGACATAATTTTCTTCATCATGAAGTACATTATTAGAAAAGTTGGTATACAGCTTGGCAAGTTCCTTATTGATTTCCGCATAGCGTTCTTTTCCAGCTTTGTCTAAATTAGCCCCGTTCATTTCAAATGACTTGTATACCAAATCTACAACTCTTTGCTGTTGCGGCTCCAAGGGGTTATTCTTACTCTGTTCATAAACAGATTTAATTCTATTGAATAACTTTTCGTTTTGACGAATTTTAGATTGATAGTCCGATAATTTAGGGGATAGCTTTTGCTGAATAGCTCTAAATTCCTCTGATGACTTGTTACTACTCCAAATGCCATAGTAAGTATACACTCTATCAACCAATTTTCCTGAGCGTTCCATAGCTACGATTGTATTTTCAAAATTAGCAGCATCCTTATTTTCCGCTATCTTTTCAATTTCTTCGAGGTGTTTAGCCATTGCATAGTCCATTGCCGGTTCTAAATCCTCTAGTTTCATGCTTTCAAACCCTGGTACGCCTTCATAAGGCCCATCCCATTCCTGAAGCAAAGTATTTTCTGTCATTTGTTTGTCTTTAGTCTTGTCTTTTTTGGAACATCCTGTGCTTATGAGTAAGCTGAGGATTAATAGAGTAATAATTGATTTCATTCGAAAAGGTTTAGTAATCAATAAAATAAGTTGAATTAAAAATCTTAATTATGGTGTTTGTTGTTGTTTTTGAACCACTTCAAATAGTCTTTGACCATCGCATTTTAAGGTTTTTGAGGGATACTTCAAGAGTAAAGCATAATCGTGAGTAGCCATCAAGATGGTATTTCCATTGGCATTGATTTCCTGTAAAACCTGCATCACTTCTACAGAAGTTTGAGGGTCAAGATTACCAGTAGGTTCATCTGCAAGAATCAATTCAGGATCGTTAAGCAGAGCTCTGGCAATTGCAATTCTTTGCTGTTCTCCCCCAGAAAGTTGATAGGGAAACTTAAAACTCTTGGTTTTCATTCCTACTTTATCTAAGACTTCATCGATTTTTTGCTCCATCTTAGACTTGTCTTTCCAGCCTGTTGCCTTTAAAACAAAGATCAAGTTTTCTTTTACATTCCTGTCATTAAGTAATTTGAAGTCTTGAAATACAACCCCCAGCTTTCGTCTTAAAAAAGGAATATCTTTTTCTTTTAAATTTTTTAATTCTACTCCTACAATCTGTCCAAAGCCACTTTTAAGAGGTAAGTCGCCATAGAGGGTTTTCATAAAGCTACTTTTTCCTGTCCCTGTTTTACCTATGAGGTAAACAAATTCTCCCCTTTTAATTTCGATATTAACATCGGAAAGAATGAGGGTTTCTCTTTGGAAAATACTGGCATTACTAAGTTCTAAAATGGTTTCAGACATGAGATAATTTACAAATTTTTAATGTCATAAATATAGGATTATTTACTTGAGCTTTAAAAATCAATTTTTGAATACTTATAATTAAAAGAAAGCTTCGACGTTGTATATCTATATCTTTTATCTTTGATTTTTTCTTAAAAACGTATACCAATGCCAAAAATTTTCTTCGTTACCTTTTTAATGATTTCTTTATGCATTAATGCTCAGCAGACTCAAAATTCAGTAGATGTTTTGGGTAAGTATCAGGAGGCACTACATCTTTATGATCAAAATCAGTTTGAAGCCGCAAGTACAGCCCTAAGAAGAATTTACTCTGACATCGATAGTGATCAGCTAAAGTCCAACGTTGATTACTATATAGCAACCTGTGCTATCAAACTCAATGAGCCGAATGCAGATGAAATGATGGAAGATTTTATAGCTGAAAATCCAACAAGCCTTAAAACAAATAAAGCCTATTTGGAAGTAGGTAATTATTATTTTAGTAAAAGAGATTTTTCTAAAGCCAATCAATGGTTTGCAAAAGTCAATACATCTTCTTTATCCAGAAATGAACTAAAAACCTATCAGTTCAATTTTGGTTATACCAACTTTAGAACCAAAAATTATGAAAAAGCTCAACAACTTTTTGATAATGTAAGAAATGATAAAGAATACGGAGCACAGGCCAAATATTATATTGGTTTTATCGCTTATGAAGAGAATGAATACACTTCCGCGTCAGAATTATTTGATGAGGCTAGGAGTGAAGGGGTGAAGGGAAATAACATCTCATATTTTCAAAGTGACATGAACTTCAAATTAGGAAACTTTGAAAAAGCTATTGAACTAGGATTGGAGCAGCTTCCAAAATCCAACGCAAGAGAGCGATCTCAGCTCAACAAGATTATCGGCGAAAGCTATTTTAATCTAAAAGATTACAATAAGGCCATCGAATATTTAAAGGATTATCGTGGAGAAAGAGGAAAATGGAATAACACAGATTATTATCAACTTGGTTATGCTTACTACGAAACCGGAAATTATGAAGCAGCCATAGACGAATTTTCGAAAATTATCGATGGACAAGATTTTGTAGCTCAAAATGCTTACTACCACCTGGCTAAAGCCTATTTACGAACAGATAGAAAAACTCAGGCGCTTAATGCATTCAAGAATGTTACTGAAATGGAATTTGATGAGGATTTAAAAAAGGATGCCTTTCTTAATTATGCTAAGTTGAGTTATGAAATAGGGAATGCCTATCAACCTGCTCCTGAAGTCCTTCAAACCTATCTGACCACTTACCCAAATTCTAAAGAAAGCAAGCAAATTGAAGATTTATTGATAGACTCTTACCTCACCTCAAAAAACTACGAAAAAGCCATATCCATGCTTGAGGGTAGTAGAGATTATGAAAACAAACTAGCGTTTCAGAAAGTTACCTATTATTATGGAATTGAGTTGTTTAAAGATAATCAGCTAAAAGAAGCTAAAGCCTACTTTAATCAATCTTTATCTGAACGACTGGACGCAGAATTTACCGCTAAAGCGACATATTGGAAAGCAGAGGTAGATTATGCTTTAGGAAACTACAGTGAAGCACTAGTTGGATATAAAGAGTTTAAAGGAATGTCTATTGCTAAACAGTTACCAGAGTACTATTCCATAAACTATAATATTGCTTACGCTTATTTTAAAACTAAAAATTACAGACTTTCCGTTTCATTTTTTGAAGATTTTATACGGGTCGAACGTCCTTCTCAAAGACTTCACGATGCCTACGTAAGGTTAGGTGATGCCCAATTTGCGATGGGGCAGTACTGGCCTGCCATGGAAGCTTATAATAGTGCTATTGCTATGAAAAACTATAAGAGTGATTATGCTTTTTTTCAAAAGGCTTATAGTTATGGTTTTGTAGATAGAAACAAACAGAAAATTGAAAATTTAAATCTATTTGTAGACACTTATCCAAATTCGATTTATAAAGATGATGCCTTATTTGAATTAGGAAATACCTATGTTGCAGAGAACAAAGACCAACAGGCCATTGCAGCTTATCAAACTATTCTTTCTAATTATAAAAAGAGCCTGTTTTATCCCAAAGCCCTTTCTAAACAAGCGTTGATTTATTATAACCAGGGACAAAACAACGAAGCCTTATCTAAGTTTAAACGCTTGGTTAAAGAATTTCCAAACTCACAGGAGGCGCTTCAGGCTGTTCAAACAGTTCGATTAATTTATATTGATATGGGTGAAATTGATCAGTATGCGAGTTGGGTAAACACTCTAGACTTTGTAGAAGTTGCAGATTCTGATATTGAAGAGGCTACTTATGAAGCAGCAGAGAACAAGTTTCTAGAGAATGATACCCAGAAAGCGATAAGTGGATTTAAGGCTTATCTGGATAAATTTCCGAATGGAAGAAATAGCTTAAAGTCCAACTTTTATCTGGCAAAGCTGCTTTACAATGATGGTCAGCAACAAGAAGCGCTTCCTTACTATGAAGCTGTTATCAATAGAAGATCCAATGAGTACACAGAAGAGTCTCTGAGGCGAGTTTCTCAATACCACTTATCCAACAAAAATTATTCTAAAGCCATCGAAAGCTTGTCTCGTCTAGAATCAGAATCCAGTTTTTCTCAAAATGTGCTTTTTGCACAATCCAATTTGATGAAGTCTTATTTTGAACTAGAAAATTATGACAGAGCGCTCATTTATGCTGAATTAATTTTGAGTAAAAATATAGAAGACGAAGAGATTCTTAGTGATGCAAAGGTCTTTATAGCACGATCATCCTTAAAAGTTGGAGATGAAAAGCGTGCAAAAACAGCGTACGAAGAAGTGTCACAAATGGCAACCGGAAGGCTTAAGGCTGAAGCCTTATACTATGAGGCGTATTTTAAACATCAATCTGGAAATTATCAAGCTTCTACAGAAGTTATACAGGACCTTACTAAGAATTATGCGAGATATAAAGAATTTGGAGTAAAAGGTCTGCTATTAATGGCTGAAAACTTCTTTGCTTTAGGAGATAACTATAATGCTACCTACATTTTAGAAAATATCATCAACAACTTTGAGGATTACCCAGAAACTATTTCAGAAGCAGAAAACTTACTTAAAACTGTAAAAGAAAAAGCATCAGAAACTAATTCTTCTGTGGAAGTCAATCGAAACTAACATTCCTAATTATAATAAAAAAGCCCTCAATTGAGGGCTTTTTTATTATAATTAGGAATACAGACTTAGCCTAAATAGGTCTTTAGTATTGTACTTCTGGAAGTATGTTTTAACCGTCTTACGCCTTTCTCTTTGATTTGACGAACGCGTTCCCTGGTTAGACCGAAGGTTTCTCCGATCTCCTCGAGGGTCATAGGTTGTTGATTTCCTAAACCAAAGTAAAGTCTAATGACATCAGCTTCTCTACTGGTTAAGGTTTCTAACGCTCTTTCAATTTCTGTCTGCAGGGATTCATGCAATAACTCGTTCTCAGGACTAGGAGATTCTCCAAATTTTAAGACATCATAAAGGCTAGAATCTTCTCCCTCAATCAAAGGGGCATCCATGGATAGATGACGGCCTGCATTTTTTAAAGATTCTTTGACATCGTTGACGGTCATTTCTAATTCTTTGGCAATTTCATCCGGACTTGGTGGTCTCTGATGTCTTTGTTCCAGAATAGCGAAGGTCTTATTGATTTTGTTGATAGAACCGATTTTATTCAAGGGTAACCTTACTACTCTCGACTGTTCTGCTAGAGCAGATAAAATGGATTGTCTAATCCACCATACAGCATAAGAAATGAATTTGAAACCTCTGGTCTCATCAAAACGTTTTGCAGCTTTTATAAGTCCTAAATTACCTTCATTAATCAAATCGGGTAGGGTAAGGCCTTGGTTTTGATATTGTTTAGATACCGAAACCACAAACCTCAAATTGGCTTTGGTTAGTTTCTCTAATGCTCTATCGTCTCCTGCTTTAATTCTTTGTGCTAATTCGACTTCTTCTTCTGCAGTAATTAAGTCTACTTTTCCAATTTCCTGAAGATACTTGTCTAGCGATGCAGTTTCCCTGTTGGTAACCTGCTTTGTGATTTTAAGTTGTCTCATTTAGATATGTGGTGGATTATCTGTTTATCTACATATCATTTTACGATCGAAAGTTCAGAAATGTTACAAGACGAGGTGTAAATTATTTAGTGATAGATGGTCTAAGCATAAAAAAACGCCTGCTTATTCTTGATAAGCAGGCGTTTAGTCAATTAAAAAATTTATAAATTATTGCCTGATGTGGCCATCGCCCCAAACATAATATTTATTGGTAACCAATTGCTTTAGTCCTAGTGGACCTCTATGGTGAAGCTTATCTGTAGAGATAGCAAGCTCGGCACCCACACCCATCTGTCCACCATCGGTGAAACGAGATGAGGCATTTTGATAGACAGCAGCACTGTCTATTTGTTGCATAAAGTCTAAAGCCTTATTATCATCTTTAGTGATAATAACAGAGGAGTGACCACCAGAATAGGTATTTATCTTTTCCACGGCTTCATCGAAAGAATCTACTGATGAGATGACAATTTTAAGAGCTAAAAACTCTTCATACCAAGTATCCTCCGTAGGTAATGTGGGAAGATCTAAAACATTTTCAACCTTTCCATCGACTAAAATTTCAACTTCATATTCTTTTAGGGTGTCAGCAAGATCCTTAACTTTAGAATCGAAGTCAGCAATATTAGAGTCGATTAAGACTTTATCTAAAGCATTACATCCAGAAATCTTATCAGTTTTAGCATTGATGATAACCTTTTTGGCTACATCCCAATCTGCGTCTGGTGCAACGTAGAGAAAATTATTTCCTCTTCCACTTACTAAAACTGCACCTTTTGCTGTTCGCTTTACAAAATCAATCAGCTTGTCACCACCTCTTGGAACGACCAGATCTATTTTTTCTGGAGGGTTGCTTAAAAACTCTTGAGTTTGTTCCCGGTTGAGATGCAATAAATTGATCCAGTCTTTGGATAACCCATTTTCTTCCAAAGCCTGATGCCAGCATTCTTCTAGAATAACATTACTGTGATTAGCTTCTTTACCACCCTTTAAAAAGATTTTATTGTTGGCTTTAAAGGCTAAAACCGCAGCTTCTATTGTCACATCTGGCCTAGATTCGTAAATGATAAGTATCGTTCCAAATGGATCGGTTTTATTTACAATCTTAAGACCAGTATCCAGCGTTCGTTCTGAAATAGTATTACCTACTGGGTCTTCTTGTTCTTTTACCTCTTTGATGGCTTGAATCATTCCATCAACCTTTTTTTGGTCGACAACCAGTCGATCATACAAAGCCTGATCATTTCTATTGAATGATTCTAGATCCTTTTTGTTTTCTTCAATGATTTCATTTCTTCTCTTATCGATGATATTCATCATAGATTGAAGAACATTATTTTTTTTATCTGTATTAAGTAATTTCATGAATTAAAATTTTAAACTGTAAATTTTGTTCCTACTTCTTTTCCTTCTAAAATATCGAGAATGATATTTTCTTCTTTACCATTAGCAATATATGTGGGTATATTTTTGCTAGCGGTCATTTTAGCAATCTTTAGCTTGGATTCCATACCTCCACGGCCTTCACCTTCGCCTTTCTCATTTTCTTGCACGTATTTTTCAACATTGTCATGTACTCTTACGTGTCTAAGCAATTCTGATCCTTCATGGTCTGGGTGGCCAGTATAAAGTCCTTCAATATCTGTAAGCATGATTAGCATATCGGCACCTACGAGTTCAGATACCAGACTTGCTAACTCATCATTATCAGAGAACATAGACATGGATAGAGAAACAGCATCATCTTCATTGGCGATAGGTATAATACCCTCTGTCAATAGACCTTCATAGCAATTGATCATATTTTCTCTGTATTTCCCAGGAGCAAAGTCTCTTTTTGTAGCCAAAACCTGTCCACATCGCATGCCAAAATCATGAAACATGGTATAATAATGCCTCATCATTCTAGGTTGTCCTACAGAAGAATAAACCTGACGTCGGGTCGACGCATCTTCAGAAGTACAACTTCCTAAGACTTCTTTACCAGCGATCGCAGAACCTGATGATACTAATATGGTAATGATATCTCTTTCATAGAGATAAGCAATTTGTCTCACAAGGTTTTTTAGTATGGGTCCAACAATTCTATTATTGGTGTTGGTCATTACATTGGTTCCTACTTTTACAACTATACGTTTAGCGTGCATATCTTCTGAATTTAAATTATTCATCCCCTAATTCTACTGCTCGGTTAAATGCTGCATAAGCAGCATCTTGGATAAGCTGTTTTACATTGTTATCATCCATTGAGTCTAAGGCTGCTCTTGTTGTTCCTCCTTTAGAGGCCACCCTGTCCATCCATTTTTCTGGAGTTAAGTCAGATTCATTAAACAAAGATACCGCTCCTTCAAAGGTATTGCTCACAAGCACTTTGGAGTCGTTATCTGAGAATCCCATCTTCTTGGCTGCTTCAAGCATAGAAGCCATAAAATAAAATATGTAAGCTGGCCCACTTCCGGAAATACCTGTAGATTTATTGATGAAATCTTCATCTTTCACCCTAATGGATTGCCCGGTTGTATCTAGGAGATTACGGATCATTAAAAGCTCTACTCTGGACACCTCTTTAGATTCAGTGTAAGAAGTTACACCTTTACCGACTTTAGCGGGTAAATTAGGCATAGTTCTCACTACTTTTTTAATGTCCAAACCCTGCTGTATATTTTCAATAGTAACCCCAGCCATCAAAGACACTATTATTTGCTGATCATTAAGCATAGGCTTCATTCTAGCAAACAAGTCATCACTGTGATAAGGTTTTACTGCTATAAAGATAACATCAGCGTCTGCTACGCAATCTTCCAGATTATAGAAGGTATCATAATATGATACTTCATCAAGCTTTTTCAATAAGTCTGAGGATACATCATGTATCATTAAGTTTTTTCGGTTAAGTAAAGGGGATTTTGCCATTCCTTCAGAGTAGGTTAACCCCATGTTACCTGCTCCAATCACTAATACTTTCATTTTATTTTTTTAAAGATTAATAAAAATGATTTTTAACATCTGTGCAATCTTCATGCACATTTGCCAATTTAATATTTTTATTATTTGATTTGAGTTATTAAGGCTTATTTTAGATAAATACTAACCTTACAGAGCTATTTTACTTAATATTTTCATAATCCTTTATGAAAATATGTCATGTTGTAAAACTGTCAGTACAAAAAAAACGGTTTAGAATTTCTAAACCGTTTTTAATAGATTTAATAAAAAGACTATGATTTATTTTCATCATCTTTTCTAGGTCCTTTTTCAGGTTTTGGAAGCAATGCTTTTCTAGAAACCTTAGGTTTTTTGGTTCTAGGATCTACTCCAAAATATTTTACATCCAACACGTCTCCTAGTTTAACTACATCAGCAACGTTTTCGGTACGTTCCCATGCTAGTTCGGAGATGTGAAGTAATACCTCATTTCCTGGTGCTTCGTTATATTCTACAACAGCTCCAAAATCAAGCACTTTTACAACGGTGACCTCGTAAACGCTTCCTTTTTCAGGCTTGAAGGTCACAGAGTCGATTTTAGCAAGAACTTTATCAATTCCATCTTGATCTGTACCAAGTATTTCTACTATGCCTTCTTCAGTATCCGGATCTTCGTTGATGACGATTTCTGTTCCTGTAGATTTTTGTAATTCTTGAATTACTTTTCCACCAGGTCCAATAAGGGCTCCAATGAAATCATTTGGAATTCTACGCGTGATGATTTTAGGCGCATGAGCTTTAACAGTTTCATTTGGAGCAGGAATGGTTTCTGTCAATTTATTCAAAATATGAAGTCTTCCATCTCTAGCTTGTTTAAGAGCTTTAACCAAAATTTCATAAGGTAAGCCTTTCACTTTAATATCCATCTGGCAGGCTGTGATCCCATCAGCGGTACCTGTAACTTTAAAGTCCATGTCTCCTAAATGATCTTCATCTCCTAAGATATCAGACAATACAGCGTGACGCTCTCCGTCAGTAATTAATCCCATGGCAATACCTGAGACAGGCTTTGTCATCTTAACACCAGCATCCATCATGGCCATGGTTCCTGCACACACTGTAGCCATAGAAGAAGAACCATTTGATTCTAAAACTTCAGAAACTACACGTACTGTATAGGGATTGCTTTCTGGAATCATGCCTTTAAGCGCACGCTGAGCTAAATTACCGTGACCAATCTCTCTTCGTGAAGTTCCTCTAATTGGATAAGCCTCCCCTGTACAGAAAGGAGGGAAGTTATAGTGAAGGTAGAAGGTTTCTTCTCCCTGGTGAGTAGGCATGTCAATGGTATTAGCTTCTCTGGATGTTCCAAGAGTTACAGTCGCTAAAGCTTGTGTTTCTCCTCTGGTAAATATAGCAGACCCGTGAACAGAAGGTAAGTAGTCTACTTCACACCAAATTGGTCTAATTTCGTCGGTTTTTCTTCCATCAAGTCGAATTCCTTCCGATAGTGTTAATTCTCTTACTGCATCCTTTTCTACTTTATTAAAATAAGTTTTGATGAGCTTTTCATTTTCCTCTAGTTCTTCCTCAGAAAATAAGGCCATGACTTCGTCTTTCACTGCAGAAAATGCTTCACCACGCTCTCTTTTGCTATGACCACCTTTGGCGATTTCATAGATTTTATCATAAGCTGCCTCACGAACCTTATTTTCTATCTCTTCGTTTTGTTCAGCAGAAGGATATTCTCGCACTGGTTTTTTGCCGAAGGCTTCAGCAAGTTTTATTTGAGCTTCAATTTGTTTTTTGATGTGTTCATGAGCGAATTTGATGGCTTCAGCCATTTCTTCTTCAGAAATCTCATTCATTTCACCTTCTACCATCATCACAGAGTCTGAAGAGGCACCAATAATCATGTCGATGTCTGAGTCTTTAAGTTGACTGCGACTAGGGTTGATGACAAACTCTCCGTTAACTCTACCAACTCTGGCCTCAGAGATAGCAGTTTCAAAAGGAATATCTGATAATTGAATCGCTGTAGAAGCAGCAAGACCTGCCAAAGCATCTGGCATCACTTCGTCGTCGTGAGACATCAGCTGAATCATAACCTGTGTTTCGGTCTTGTAATCTGAAGGAAAAAGAGGACGTAATACTCTGTCTACTATTCTCATGGTAAGCACTTCACCATCGCTTGGACGTGCCTCTCTTTTGAAAAAGCCACCGGGATATCTACCTGCAGCTGCAAATTTTTCTCTGTAGTCTACCGTTAATGGAAAAAAATCCATTGTGCTCTCCTTGTAAGAAGAAACTACTGTACAAAGCAACATGGCGTTGCCCATTTGAACAACAACAGAGCCGTGTGCCTGCTTTGCTAATTTACCGGTCTCTAGTTTGATTTCTCTACCGTCACCGAGATCGATAACTTCGCTAAATGTTTTTGGAATCATAATAATGATGTTAAGGTTATACGTTTTTCTTAAGTGTTGTTGTGTTGTTGTTTAGAAAAAATGTAAAACCAATGGAAGTCGTTCCAAGGAACGCTTTTAAATTAAAAAAGGGGCAAAGTGCCCCTTTAATTTTTATTTTCTTAATCCTAATTCTTTAACGATGGCTCTGTATCTCATGATGTCTTTTTTCATGAGGTAGTCGAGAAGATTTCTTCTTTTACCAACTAGTTTAACCAAAGATCTTTCAGAATTAAAATCTTTTCTGTTTGTTTTTAAGTGTTGAGAAATGTGCTCAATTCTCTGAGTCATCAAAGCGATCTGGCCTTCTGCAGAACCAGAATCTTTCTCGTTCTTACCGTGTTTAGCAAATAATTTGCCTTTTTCTTCTAATGTTAAGTACATGCCAATATTATTTCAATAATTTTTATGCTAGAATAGATTTTCTATTCAATCCTGCAAAAGTAATCTTTTAAATGGAGATAGCAACCTCTTCTAAAAAAATTATGCTCTTACTGGCTGATTTAGAATAAGGTCTATGTAAAGATTGATTTTATGTTTTAATTCTTTACGGTGGGAAATAAAGTCTAAGAAACCATGCTCTTTAAGAAATTCAGACGATTGAAAACCTTCTGGAAGGTCTTTTCCAGTAGTGTCTTTAACAACTCTTGGTCCTGCAAATCCAATTAATGCTCCTGGCTCTGATATATTAATATCTCCTAGCATAGCAAAAGATGCAGTAGTACCACCTGTTGTAGGGTCTGTACACAAGGAGATATAAGGTAATTTTGCTTTTGCTAACTGGGTAAGTTTAATTGAGGTTTTGGCCAATTGCATCAAAGATAAGGCCGCTTCCATCATTCTGGCACCTCCAGACTTGGATATGATGATCAAAGGACATTTATGAGCAATAGCATGATCTATAGCTCTAGCAATTTTTTCACCTACCACAGAACCCATAGAACCTCCTATAAATTTAAAATCCATGGCAGCGATAACTACATTTTTCCCTTTAGATTTTCCCACTGCCGTTCTTATGGCATCGTTGAGTTGTGTTTTTTGCTGTACTTCTTTGAGTCTATCTTTATATTTTTTGGTATCCTCAAATTTTAAAGGATCTTTCGATTTGAGTTTACTGTCCAATTCTTCAAAGTCACCATTATCGAATAAGATGTCAAAATATTCTGTACTCCCTATTCTAACATGGTAATCATCTTCGGGACTGACGTAATAATTTTTAGCCAGTTGCTCTGCATCTATAATTTTACCGGTAGGTGATTTGTACCATAATCCTTTAGGTACATCTTTTTTTTCTTCGGTTGGGGTTTGAATCCCTTTTTTCTTTCTCTTAAACCAAGCTGCCATATACGCTGTATTGCTTAATTATAATGTATTAATATTATTTAGATCCTTAAAGGCCTGCTCGAGTCTAACCATAAAAGTCGCTTCTCCTTCTCTTAGCCATTTTCTAGGATCGTAGTATTTTTTATTAGGAACATCATCTCCTTCAGGATTACCTATTTGTGTAGAGACATAATCCGCTTTATCTTTTAAATAGTCTCTAATACCCTCTGTAAAGGCATATTGTAAGTCGGTATCAATATTCATTTTGATAACTCCATATCCAATAGCTTCTTGAATTTCCTCAACTGTAGAACCGCTACCGCCATGGAAAACAAAATCGATATGATTATGCTCTACTTTGTAGTGTTTGGTTACATACTCCTGAGAATTTTTAAGAATTTTTGGAGTTAATTTCACGTTTCCTGGTTTGTAGACCCCATGAACATTTCCAAAAGCAGCCGCTATAGTGAATTGGTCTGACACTTTGCTCAATTCTTCATAAGCATAGGCGACTTCCTCTGGTTGCGTATATAATTTTGATGAATCAATATCTGTATTATCTACCCCATCTTCTTCACCTCCGGTAACTCCAAGCTCAATTTCTAAAGTCATCCCCATTTTCTTCATTCGCTCCAGGTAGGATTTACATATTTCTATATTCTCTTCTAAAGGCTCTTCAGATAGATCGATCATGTGCGAACTATATAGCGGTTTACCATGAACTTCAAAGAATTTTTCTCCTTCGTCAAGTAAGCCATCGATCCAAGGCAACAATTTCTTAGCACAGTGGTCGGTGTGAAGAATCACAGTTGCGCCATAAGCTTCTGCTAAATCATGAACGTGTTTAGCTCCGGTAGCAGCTCCTTTGATGGCTGCCTGTTGGTTTTCATTGGACAAGCCTTTTCCAGCATTGAATTGGGCTCCACCATTCGAAAATTGAATGATTACTGGGGAATTAAGTTTCGCTGCGGTCTCTAGGACAGCATTTATAGTATTGGAGCCGACAACATTCACAGCTGGAAGTGCATATTTGTTCTGCTTAGCATGATCAAATATAGCCTGCACTTCCTTTCCGGTTGCAACTCCTGGTTTTATATTATGGCTCATAGTGACTTTTTTTAATTAAAATGAATCGTAAAATTAAGAAATATAAATCTATTAGAATGGGTAATTGATTCCGAAGTTAAAAACGGCATTACTGAAGTTGTAATCTTTAAACCACTTTGAACCTTCACTTCCGGGATTATAAGTTTTAAACCCTAGGTCCATCCTTATAACAAAAAACTCGATGTCGTAACGAAATCCAAATCCTGAAGCTATAGAGAGTTCACTCAAATCCTTAAGACCATCAAACCTAGCTGCAGGATCCTCTACGTTGTCAAAGATGTTCCAAATATTACCTGCATCTATGAATAGAGCACTGTTAAGATTTCCAAACAGGTTGAATCTATATTCTGCATTAAAAGAAAGCTTAAAATTAGCTTCGTTGAAGTCATTCACCCCGTTTGTTGATCCAGGTCCAAGATCATAGGGTCTCCACCCTCTATTATCATTGGGTCCACCGCCAAAAAAACTGCGAGGGAAAGGTATAGAGTTGGCATTTCCAAATGGAATAGCAATGCCGCCATAAGCTCTGGCAGCAACCACTTGCTGACTGCCTAAGTCCCAATGTTTGATATAGTTTAATTCTGGTTTGATATACTGGGAAAATTGAACTCCAAACAATCTATAATTGCCGGCCTGTGTTTCTTCCAGGCCGAGTGGCCTGGATAGAAGTGAAAGTAGACTACCGGCCCATTCTATCTTGGCTCTAAATTGAGAAAAATCATTATCCAGTAAATTAGTTCTTGAGCTATAATCAAATGTAAAGTTTGAAGCTACAATCAGATTATTTTCAGTTAGTCTTTCCCTACGTTCAATAAGAGAATTGGCTATTAACTCATCTTCAGAATTCAAATTAATTTCTTGATTATTTATTTGATTAATAAACCCTTGTGTGCCCTCTGGAATAATTAAATTCAATTCCCCTTGTTCATTTTCTGCAAGAAAGTTGGGGTTGACCTGATTTATGTTATTTCTTGAAATTTGATTTAATTCTGAATAGGAGTTTCTAAAAACATTGAAAAAGTTGGCTGCGTTTAAATTATTGACAAACTGAACATTCATCAAGTCAAACTGATAAGAAGTTCTGTCTTTAGGTTTCCAGCGATAGCCAAAGGTCGCATTTAGATTTCTCCTATCCAGTCCTATATTTTGCTGGGTGCTAAAACCCACACTCGCTGTGGTAAAGGGTGACATTGTATTTTTAATCAGTTGCTTAGTATTAAGCGGAAAAATAATTCTTGGAAAATTCAATCTTAAATCTGCTCCATACTCTAAGATATCCAGGAACTGGTCTTCAGAGTTACCTAAGTCTCTAGAAGCTCCAAAATTCCCTCTTCCAGAGAGCTCTAAAGTTTCAGCTCCTCTAAAAATATTTCTAGCCAATAAGGACGTATTAAATCCAATACCAAACTGTTGAATATTACTTTGGCTGACGTCTACACTAAAATTAGTGGAAAATCTTTCTTTAGGAGTCAATAATACATTTGCTATTAATCCCGTGCCTGTGGAGTCTCTAGGATCTTCCTGATACAAAATATTAGGATATTTAAATATTCTGGTTTCCGATATCCTATTGTTGGTTCTAGCTCTGTCTATGTCTCGGTACACGCTATCTTTTTTGATAAAGATGAAATCAGATAGAACCTTTGGGTTTAACTTTAAATTTCCAAATGAGTAGATGGTAGTATTCTTGTAAACTACAGAGTCTAAAACTTTAGTCGTTTTGCCGTCATAATCTGAAAACACATTCACGCCACTTATTCTATGAACTTTAAACGGAACTGATGCTGTAGTGTCTCTCACTTCGATAAGTCGATCTGTAATATTAAGGTCTAAATTTATTTTATAATCATTATCAAGAGTATCTGCGTAGTAGGAAATGTATTCTTTCTCAAAATGATACAGCCCGTGATTTCTGAAATAATTGGTAATAAAATCCCTGTCTGCATTAAATTCTTCTGTATTGTAGGGCTTGCCAATTTTTACCTGATTATTTTTTTTAATGATTTGGTATAAAGAATCAGCAGCTTTAGATTCAATGTTTTCTGAAAGACTATCAATGATGTATTGCTTTCCAGGGGTTATTTTGTAATCTATGTCTATAGTTTTTGCAATACTGTCGCTAGTTGTATCGTAGGAGGCTTCCGCATTAAACCACCCATGATTCCAATACCAAGACTCTAGTTTTTCTAATGAATTTTCTGTCCTGCTTTTATCAAATAGGCTGGGTTCTTCCCCTGTTTTTTTAATTGTGTTGTTGAGCCCAATCCAAGATTTTTTTAGTTTGATGACCTGGCGTTTGGAAAGCAACGAAACCAGTCTGTCTGGGCGTTTATCTTTTTTTTTCACCCAGTTGATAAATCGTCTTTCAGGGTTGAGCTGGGCAAGATTGTAAATTTGAAGCTTTAGAGGATAGCCCAAAATTTTTGTATTGGTTTCCTGAGCAAGTTGCCTGTAAAGTTCTCTGTTTTTTACAACACTATCTTGACTGAATATAGTTTGATTGGTGATTAAGAGCTGATCATCCTTCAATTTTCTAGTGACATCACATGAGAAAAACAGTTGAATAAATAAAAGAATAAATAGTAGCTTTGTGAGTCCGTTATTCAATGTCGCAATAGTTTCTAAAATAAATATAAATGCTCAGCAAAAATCAAATTAAGCTTATCAAAAGCTTGAACAAAAAGAAACATCGTTTAGAGCATGGTCTCTTTGTTACTGAGGGTGTAAAAGTAATCAAAGAATTTTTAAATAGTTCATTCCAATTAAAGGCATTATATTCTGTTGCAGACATTTTTTTTATTGAAGAAGGAGAGAGTTTTATAATTTCCGAAAAAGACCTCGGTAAAATTTCTAACCTCAAAACTCCTCAAACCGCCTTAGCAATATTTGAAATTCCAAATTCACTTAAGGAAATAGATAAAACTCAACTAAGCCTGAGTCTCGATGGCATAAGAGACCCTGGAAATTTAGGAACTATTATTCGCATGTGTGACTGGTTTGGAATCAAAGACCTTGTCTGTTCTGAAGATACAGTAGATTGTTTTAACCCTAAGGTTGTCCAGTCTACTATGGGATCCTTGTCTCGCGTCAATATTACTTACACAGACCTACAGGCTTTTCTTTTGGATGATTCTCTTCATGTCTACGGCGCCTTTATGGAAGGCGATAATGTGTATTCTACCTCTCTTCAAACCAAAGCTTCCACTATTGTGCTAGGCAATGAAGCAAATGGGATAAGGCCAGATGTTTTACCACATATAAATCAGAGAATTTCCATTCCCAGTTATGGAAATGCTATGGGGGCGGAAAGTCTTAATGTAGCCATGGCTGGCTCGATACTGTTAAGTGAATTTAAAAGAAGAGGCTAGTTTACTGAAAAGTAAAATTGATAAAAATACCTCTGGTTTTCATAGATTCGATATTAGAAGTCCAAGGGCTATTTGGGTCATCATCCCTTACTAATTCATCTCCCATACCAAACACTCCTCTTACAGAAGGCGTAAACTTGAAATAGTCAAAATAAAAATCAATTCCAAATCCTACATCGAGGTAATAATTTTGGGTTTTTAAACGGAACTGACCCGCAGAATTGTCCTGAGGATTGTCTTCGTTACTCGATAAATTATGAGATACTGCTGCCCCTCCTACCAGGAACGGCTTAAAATTATTGATTCGTTTAGAAGAGAACTTAAGGAGCAAAGGAATATAAATATATGAAGAGTTCACATCTCGTATTCTTTCATTCTCTTCGGTAAAATTTGGAAAGGTGAGGGTTCTATTAGAAAATACAACACCAGGTTCAAGACGGAGATCAAAGTAATCATTCAATCTCAGATTACCCAAAAGTCCAACATTAAAGCTTGGGCTTTTTCCAACGTCTATATCCTCGCCTTGATCTTTATACTTAATTTGAAAATCGTAAGTGTTGAATCCTAAGTAATAGCCCCAAGACCATCTTTTTTTATCAAAGTTTTCTTTATTTAAAACTTTCTCTTTACTAAAAAGCTGAGCATGAGCCGAAGTCAATCCAAAAAAGAAAATCAGAATAAAAAGTAACCTCATAATTATTTTTTAGAAGCAGAATAAATGGTAGATACCCCAAATGTTTGTGGGTGGTCTTCTACATCTGTAAACCCGATTTTCTTTAAAATATTGTTGAATTTTTCACCATATGGAAAAACGGAAGCACTTTCACTTAGATATTTATATGCGCTTTTGTCTTTAGAAAATAATTTACCAATAGTAGGAAGTACATAATTAGAATAGACCTTGTAGCCTTGTTTGAAGGGAAACTTCGTAGGCACCGATGTTTCTAAAACAACAAAAATTCCTCCAGGTCTAAGTACTCTATAAATCTCTGATAATCCTTTATCTAAATCTTCAAAATTACGAACACCAAAAGCTACCGTAATAGCATCGAAAGTGTTGTCTTCGTAAGGTAGATTTTCTGAATCTGCCTGAACCATCTCTATGCGTTCCTGCAGTTTTTTATCTGCAATTTTATATTTACCAACCTGAAGCATACCAGCAGAAATATCTAGACCAATGATTTTCTCAGCGCTAGAATCTGCCATAGCAATCGCTAAATCTCCAGTACCAGTGGCCACATCCAAAATAAATTTCGGCTGTGTTTTTTTAACCATTTCGATGAGCTTCGTTCTCCATTTCTGGTCAATACCAAAGGAAATGACCCGGTTGAGCCCGTCGTAATTTTCTGAAATATTGTCGAACATTTGTTCAACCTGTTTTTTCTTTTCAACTTCAGAATCTTTGTAGGGCTTCACATTTTTGCTCATGAAATTTTTTTGGCAAAGATACATCTTCTTTAGAATCCGTCTATTGAATCTGCAAGCTCTTAGTACTTCTTTTTTAAATTTTTACCTTAATTTTGTCCTCATGAAAATATTAATTGCAGGTGCAGGAGAAGTCGGATTTCATTTGGCAAAGTTATTCTCCTACGAATCACACGCTATTACGCTGGTGGATGTTGATGAAGATCGTTTAGATTATGCTAACAAACACCTAGATATCAAAATTTTAAATGGTGATGCTACTCTTCCAAGCACACTAAAAGAAGCAGGAATAGCTCAAACGGATATGCTTATTGCTGTAACGTCTAACCAGTCCATCAATATTTCGGTATGTGTGTTTGCTAAACAAATGGGTGCAGGCAGAACAGTAGCACGAGTTTCCAATCAGGAACTTTTAGATGCTGAGGAGATTATTGACATGAAAGCCCTGGGAATTGATGAAATGATATCCCCGGAGTCTTTGGCAGCTAATGAAGTAAAAATGCTACTCAATCAATCTGCCTTTACCGATACCTTTAAATTTGACGATGGAGCCTTAACGATGATGGGATTAACCCTGAGATCCAAAGCTCCATTTATAGGAAATACAGTACAGGAAGCTGCAGATATTTTTCCTGGATTGCATTTTGTACCTATCGCTCTACAGCGGTATGGTACCCAACTTACAATAATACCTAGAGGCGATACTGAATTTAAGAGGGGAGACAGGGTATATTTCATTACCGATTCTGAAGGAGTTGAGGAACTTTATAAATTGACTGGAGCAGAGAAGAGGTCAATTAAAAAAGTAATGGTACTTGGAGGCAGTAATATTGGAAGAACTTTAGCAAAAGATCTGTGTAAAGAGAATTTTGCAGTGAAAGTGATTGAGAAAGATCACAGGAAAGCTCTAGACTTAGCTAATACCTTACCCAATGCGTTAGTGATTAATGCAGATGGTAGAAACGTTGAAATCCTTAAAGAGGAAAGCATTGGTAAGATGGACGCTTTTGTGGCTGTCACAGAAGATTCAGAAACCAATATTATAACGTGTCTAGTGGCCAACTCTAAAGGAGTAAGAAAAACTATTGCTCTAGTAGAAAATATGGATTACTTTCAATTAAGCCATTCCATCGGAATACATTCGCTTGTTAATAAAAAATTATTGGCTGCAAATAGTATTTTCAGGTACTTAAGGAAAGGTGAAGTAATTGCAATGACCAAATTAAATAACATGAATGCAGAGTTGCTTGAATTTGTTGTGAAAGCAGATTCTAAGGTGACTAATAGCAAAATCGTGGATATAAATTTCCCCAGAACCGCAGTAGTTGGCGGAGTAATAAGAGATGGAAAAGGAATAATTGCCCTTGGAGATTTCAAAATTAGGGAAGGAGATAGAATTGTGGTTTGTACCCTACCCAAATCTATTAAAAGTGTAGAAAATTTATTCTGTTAAGGTGTCAAACTTGAATCTTAAAATCGTTGCCCACATCATGGGTGTCCTTCTTGTTTTTAATGGAGGATTTATGATAGTTCCATCGATCTATAGTTGGATTAATGGAGAAACAGTGGCCTTGGATATTGCGGTCTCTGCACTAGTCTCCATTTTTATAGGGCTTTCAGCTATGTTCTTTACAAGATTTCATGATAAAGATATTTCTCAAAAAGAGGGATACCTTATCGTTACCTTAGGTTGGGTAGTGATGGTGCTCAGCGGTATGTTACCTTATTTAATTTCAGGAGAAATTAAAGGTCTCGTCAATTGCTTTTTTGAAACTATGTCTGGTTACACAACAACCGGAGCTTCAATTGTTAATGATATCGAATCCCTATCGGAAGGTATTCTACTTTGGAGAAGTTTTACACATTGGATAGGGGGTATGGGGATTATTGTCCTTGCGGTAGCCATTTTACCATTATTTGGGATTGGAGGTATGCAGTTATTTTCGGCAGAGTCTCCAGGTCCAAGTGCAGATAAAGTGAAACCCAAGATAGCAGATACAGCCAAACGCCTATGGTTAATTTATTTTGGGTATACCGTTTCAGAAACCATTTTATTAAAAGTAGCAGGTATGAATTGGTTTGATGCTACAAATCATGCCTTAAGTACTCTGTCTACTGGAGGATTTTCTACTAAAAACGCAAGTTTAGCTTACTGGAATGATTCTCCTTTTATTCAATACATCATCATTCTGTTTATGTTTCTGGCAGGGACTAATTTTGTAGTGAGCTATTTCGCGTTTAAAGGTAAAATCCAAAATGTGCTTCGAAATGAAGAGTTTAAATGGTTTTTCTTTTTTATCGCTGGATTTACAGCTATCACCTCATTATCTATTTATTTTCTAGCAGACACCAGCTTAGCTACCATAGATTATCCTATGGTCTTAGGAGAAGCTGAAAGTGCATTTAGACATGGAATATTTCAGGTTTTAGCAATTATTACGACTACAGGCTTTGTTACTGCAGATTATACGCTCTGGACTCCACTACTTACGGTTTTGTTTTTTGGATTGTTTTTTCTTGGAGGTTCTGCGGGATCAACCTCGGGAGGGGTTAAGGTCATAAGACATATAATCATGATCAAAAATGGCTTCCAGGAATTCAGAAGGATTCTACATCCTAATGCTGTTTTACCTGTGCGTTATAAAGGCTCTTCTGTAGATCAAAAAATTGTATATAATATTCTGGGTTTTTTCATATTTTATGCCTTATCCTTTATTTTGGGAGCTGTAGTTTTTGCGGGAACCGGATTAGATTTCGAAACTGCTATTGGAGCCTCAGCATCTTCACTTGGTAACGTTGGTCCTGCTTTTGGGCAATTAAGTCCAGTTGACAATTTTGCATCTCTTACCACCTTTGGTAAATATTGGAGTTCATTTCTAATGCTTATAGGGAGATTGGAACTCTTTACAGTATTGATCCTGTTTACTCCTTATTTTTGGAAAAACACATAAAAAAACCGACAACTTAATATTGCCGGTTTTTTTACATTGAAGTTATGTCTTTAAAGTCCTATTTTTTCGGGAGTTCTTTTATATTCTCTTTTAAATAAATTTTGTTCCTGAATCATTCGTGCAGTTTTATCTGGTACTGCATCCTGCCAACCATCTTCTCCGTTAGAAATCTTTTGTAAAATATCTCTCGAAAAGTAGCCTAAGATATCTTCTTCAAAATTCTTGATATCGACTACTCTTCCATTATACTTAAAGAATTTATATAACTCCTTCATTCGCGGGTGAACTTTCAGATTATCACTATCCGTGATTTTGCCTGTTTGCGGATCTTTATATGGATACAAATAAACTCTTAAATCTTTAAAGAATAATTTTCCAAAGGCTTCCAATATACCACCGCTTAAGTGTCTGTAATATTTTTCATCAAACACATCGATGAGGTTGTTGACACCCATAGCGAGTCCCATTCTTTCTTTAGTGTAATTTGAAAAATATTCAACCAGTTTGTAATATTCCTGGAAATTAGAAATCATTACTGTATGACCTAAAGCACAAAGCAATTTTGCTCTGTCCATAAAATCCTCTTCGTTGATTTCTCCTTCAGCTCTCAAGTTGGAAAGCGTAATTTCAAAAACAGGCTGTATGTTTTCTTTCTTAACCTTCTTTTCCTTTTCAAAAAGCTCTAAAGCCGTGTGATAAATATCCATATTTACCTTTGTCACAGGCCTGAAACTACCTCTCATGGCCAGGATATTTTTTTTGTAAAGCGCTTTAGCAGGAAGAATATTATTTCCATCTGGTGCAAACATGACGGCCTCGGTCATTCCGTTTTTCACCAGCTGAAGACTCATTAATCTATTATCGACTTCTTCAAAATCAGGACCCGAAAAGTTGATAGTATCAATTTCGATTTGATCTTTATGAAGGTGATCGTAAAGTTCGTTGAGAATTTGCTTAGGATTATTATGAGCATAATAGGCCGCATAAATAAGGTTTGTCCCTAGTATTCCTAATGTATTTTGCTGCAATCTGGCGTCGTTTTCTTTAAAGCGAATGTGCAGAACAATTTTGTTGTATTCTGATTTGGGTTTAAGTTGATATTTGATTCCTACCCAGCCATGCCCTTTGTAACGCTTTGCAAAATCTATGGTAGCGACTGTATTCGCATAGGTAAAAAAGAGCTTATTTGGGTGCTTGCTTCTTTGGATGCGTTCTTCAATTAACTGAGTCTCATGATCCAGCATTTTCTTTAATCTGCTTTCTGTCACATAACGCTTATCATCTTCAACACCGTAAATAGCATCACTAAAATCTTTATCGTAGGCACTCATGGTTTTAGCAATCGTACCAGAAGAACCACCTGCCCTAAAGAAATTTCTAACGGTTTCTTGTCCGGCCCCAATTTCTGCAAACGTTCCGTAAATATTTTCGTTAAGGTTTATTCTTAATGCTTTGTCTTTGATGGAAGGTGCACTTTCAAAATCTTTGTCACCCATAATTGTTATAGACATATGCTAATGTTTTAGTAAGTCTTAAATAGAAATTAAACTTATAACAAATGTAATTAATACTCTTAGCTTAAGGAAAAAAAACAATAGTTTTGTATGAAAAATAACGTTTTGAAGGTAACATTTTTAGGCACAGGAACATCTCAGGGAATACCGATAATTGGAAGTGATCATCCAGTTTGTTTAAGTGATAACCCCAAAGATAAGCGCCTACGAGTATCAGCACTTTTAGAATGGGAAGATTATACCTACGTGATCGATTGTGGCCCCGACTTTAGGCAGCAGATGTTGGCAAATAACGTAAAAAAAATCGATGGGATTGTCTATACCCACGAGCATAATGATCATGTGATTGGATTAGATGATATTAGACCGTTCTACTTTAGGCAGGGTAACATCTCCATCTATTGTCATGAGCGCGTTTTAAAGAACCTGAAACACAGATTTCAATATGTGTTTGAAACTGAAAACAAGTATCCTGGGGCTCCCACTTTAGATACTCATATCATCAACGACGACCCATTTACACTAGGAAATAAAAAAGTGATCCCAATGAATGTTTATCATCCAGAGTTACAGGTGTATGGGTTTAGGTTTGGGGATTTTGCCTACGTGACCGATGCTAAAATTATACCACAGAAAGAGTTAGATAAACTTAAAGGTGTTAAGACTTTAGTTCTAAATGCCTTAAGAAAGGAAGAGCATATTTCTCACCTTAATCTTGAGCAAGCTATCGATGTGGTTAACTATTTAAAGCCCGAAAAAGCATATTTTACACATCTTAGTCATCATATGGGATTTCATGATGAGGTAGAAAAAGAATTACCCGAAGGCATACATCTAGCTTACGATAACCTTCAAATAGAAGTCTAATGGCAAAAAACATCTACTTATACCTTTTCGTCTTATCTGCATTATTAGCTGTATTTATTTATTACAACAGCACGCGAATTATTCAGGATCAGGAAAATACCATCAGAGAGCTAAAAGCTAAAATTGAGAAACTGGAGGCTAAAAAATAAATTTTTCATAATTCAGGCGGTATTGTATTTCATTTTAAGAAATTAGTAAAAAATTTTAAAAATGAAATTTAAAGCTATCACTTTTAGTTTACTGTGTTTTGGTTTTCTAGCCTGTGCACAACAAGATAATTCCATTGAAACTTTAGAAGAGGACTACGCCCACGAAGTAATCATCGATGATATTGATATTGTTTGGGGGTTTGACTTTTTTGAAGATGGCAGCATGCTATTAACTTCCAAGGAGGGCGATTTGTTTTACCATAAAGATGGTGAAACAACTAAAGTAACTACAATTTCAAATGTTTATAATCGAGGTCAGGGTGGACTTTTAGATGTAAAAATACACCCAGAATATCCTCAAAAACCTTGGATTTACCTAACCCATGCTTCTACTGAAGGTGAGGAAGAAGGTGGGCACACCGCTTTAGTGAGAGCAGAGTTTAGAGATGGACAACTCTCTAACATGGAAACGCTTTACAAAGCAGGTCCAAATACCACCAAAGGGGTTCACTTTGGAAGTCGGTTAGAATTTGACAGAGACGGATATCTATTCATGTCGATAGGTGAACGTGGAGCCAGGGATGAGAATCCACAGGATATCACCAGAGATGGTGGTAAGATTTACCGATTTAATGAAGATGGATCTATCCCCGAAGATAATCCGTTCTATAATAAGGAAAATGCCAAAAAAGCTATTTACAGCTACGGTCACCGTAATCCACAAGGCATGGAAATGCATCCTGATTCTGGAGAAATCTGGGTTCATGAACACGGCCCAAGAGGAGGAGATGAAATTAATATCATAAAAAAAGGTGCCAATTATGGCTGGCCGATTTTGAGTTATGGTATCAATTACAATGGAACAGAATTTACCGATGAAACTACCCGACCAGAAATGGAAGATCCATTTTACTATTGGGTACCTTCCATTGCACCAAGCGGGATGGCATTTGTTACTTCTGATCGATATCCCGAATTAAAAGGTAATGTTTTAGCAGGTTCTTTAAAATTCCAATACCTGGAACATTTAACACTTTCAAGTGAGGGTGTTCTTAGAAGAGAAAAATTGATGGATAAAGTAGGACGAGTAAGAAGTGTTGAGCAGGGGCCAGACGGCTTTATCTACGCTGGAATAGAGGGTGTAGGTTTAGTAAAAATGTTACCTAAATCTTAGTTATGAAGTTTTTAGTTTTTCCTATCGCTATCTTATTGAATCTATTGATCTGGAATTCAGACTCAGACGATGAAACTTCCCAATATGTGATTATTTCACAGGAAAAAAGTTTAGAAAAAAGTATCGAAGATGGCAAAGCGGTTTACTCTGGATTTTGTATGCGATGTCATTTAGGAGAGGGAGAGGGAGTAGAAGGGATTTATCCACCACTAGCCAATTCTAATTGGCTTTCAGAAAAGCGAAAAGAAAGCATCAAATCTGTAAAATACGGTCTTAAAGGAGAAATTGTAGTTAACGATAAAACATATAACAACAATATGGCTGCAATGGGGCTAAGTGATCGAGAAGTTGCAGATGTGATGAACTATATAATGAACGATTTTGGGAACCAATCAAGAGATTTACCAAAAGTAACCCTCAAAGAAGTCTCAGAGTTAACCGAAGATTGACTATGACATTTGTGTAAGAAGACTTTAAAGTCATATTAACACAAAAAGAATCTAATAATCATAACTTGAAAATAAAAATATTTATGATTATTAGAACTTTTTTAATCGCATTAGTTTTCACTACATCAGTTGCTGGCCAGTCCAACTTTGATCTTGAGAATATCAGTGATCAAATTCCACAGTCGGAAGAGGTTAGAAATACATCTTCAGCTTTAGTTCAAGCTAGTTTATATGAGCTGATTGACCAGTATCATGCTTTACAACAAATGCATTGGAATACCAGAGGTCCACACTTTATTTCTATCCATGAATTGACTCAAGAATTTTACACAGAATTAGCAGATCAGATCGATATTGTAGCAGAAAGAAAGCTAGCCTTAGGTAAAGCTGCAGATGGAAATCCAGAACATGTATCAGAACAATCTAATTTAGCTCCCTATTCTAAAGATTATACCAAAGATTATAAATCTGTATCTTTTCTCATCGACAGATATACTACGATGTCCAACAGACTTGGAGAACGAATTAAAAATACACCAGAAAATGACCTGGTCACTCAAGATGTTTTTATTGGCTTGAGGTCTACGATAGATCATCATCTATTTTTATTGAGGTCATTCAGTTATTAATATAAAATCAAACATAATGAAAGCAGCACAAATTCAAGAAGCAGAAGGAGAATTTCAATTAGTTGAACTGGATCAGGCAAAACCCGGAGAAAATGAAGTTTTAATAAAGGTAGAAGCCTGCGGCATTTGTCATTCTGATGCCTTTGTGAAAGATGGCACCTTTCCTGGACTTGAATATCCACGAGTTCCTGGTCATGAAGTAATAGGCACGATTGAAGCCATTGGCGAAAATGTGAGTTCTTGGAGTAAGAATCAGCGCGTAGGAGTTGGCTGGCATGGAGGACATTGCTTTGAATGTGAACCCTGTCGTAGAGGAGATTTTATATCCTGTCAAAATGCTAAAGTGAGTGGAATTTCTTACGACGGTGGTTATGCAGAATATATGTGTGCCCCACAAGAAGCCCTTGTTGCAGTTCCTGATGAGTTAAGTTCTGTAGAAGCAGCGCCATTGCTTTGTGCTGGCATCACGGTCTACAACGCCTTAAGAAACTCTGGAATTAAAGCCGGAGATACAGTCGCTATACAAGGTATAGGTGGACTCGGCCATCTGGCTATACAATATGCCCACAAAATGGGAATGCGAACGGTAGCGCTTTCAACCAGTGATGATAAAAAAGAATTGGCTTTAAAATTAGGAGCTCATCACTTTATCAATGCCAAAAAAGATAATGCTTCGGAAAAGCTACAGGAGCTAGGTGGAGCTAGATTAATTTTAGGTACAGCCCCAAGCGGTAAAGCTATGACATCGGTGATTGGCGGTTTAGGGGTTGATGGTGAACTTTTAATGGTCGGTGCAACACCTGAAAGCGTTGAAGTTAACCCTATGGAGATGCTCATGGGAAGGAAATCTGTAGCCGGATGGCCTAGTGGTACACCTACAGATTCAGAAGACACTTTAAAGTTTAGTGCTTTATTTGATACTAAACCTATGATTGAAGAATATCCTTTAGATAAGGTTAAAGAGGCTTACGATAGAATGATTAACAACAAATCTAAATTTAGAGTTGTGCTTAAGCCATAACGTTTAAATCAAACTTCAAGACCCCTTTGTTGAAAAATAAAGGGGTTTTTATTTTAATGAAATATGTAAGATTTGACTTATCAAGTTTTAAAACTCGATTTCACGAGTAAAGGTTTGTTCCAGGCAGATAAAGGTTTCGGTTCTAGCCACTCCATCTATGGTTTGTATTTTATTACTTAATACATCCGTTAAATGCTTATTATCCCTACATACCACTTTAACTAAGAGTGAAAAGTTTCCAGTGGTATAGTTGCATTCGACGACTTCTTCAATTTCTAAAAGGGCCTGACTTACACTTTTATAGATGTTGGCTTTATTGAAATAGATCCCAATAAAACTTTGAGTTTGATAGCCGAGTTGATAGGTATCAATCACACTTTTTGAGCCGGTGATAATCTTTTGATCCTCAAGCTTTTTCATTCTTAAGTGAACTGCAGTCGGACTCATATGGCATTGGTTTCCAATCCATTTTAAAGAGGCCTTGGCATCCTTACTTAAAATATTTAAGATTTTGCGGTCTGTATCATCAATCATCTTTATAATTTTTAGTGTAACGTGATTTTAAAACGTATATTTAATAATTTAGGCTAATATATTGTTTTATATTAAGTATAATCTCTTATTTGCTTTATATAATTAAAATATATAAGTTATGTGTGGAATATTTGTAGCTATCGACAGTGAGAAGTCAAGTCAGTTTCTGATTAGTGAGTTTATGAAAATAAAGCATCGTGGACCAGACGCATCAGACTTCAAAATGATTAAAGAGAAAACCCATTTTGGTTTCCATAGATTAGCCATCAATGGCTTAACGCCAAAAGGAAATCAACCTATGTACAAAAATGGAGTTTGGTTAGTCGCTAATGCTGAAATATTCAATTATCTGGAATTGGCAAACACCTACAATATTAAATTAGAAACAGGGTCAGACTGTGAGATACTTATCGACTTATATCAGGAAATTGGAGAAGAAGGTATGCTGGAGGCTATTGATGGTGAGTTTGCTTTTGTGTTATACGACGAAGCCAAAGATCTTTTTGTAGCAGCCAGAGATCACCTGGGAGTAAGAGGAATGTATATTGGATACGATGAGTCTGAAGTTTACTTTGCGTCAGAAAGTAAAGCGATAGCTTTTTCCAAACAACTACATCAATTTCCTCCGGGACATTACTGGAACTCTTACACCGATGAAATGAAACCTTATTTTCATCACGATTATAGCACTACAGCTTTAAGTGAAAAAGACTATTGCCTTGAAATCAATAAACTGCTCACAGAATCTGTAGAAAAACGAATGATGAGTGAACGCCCACTAGGATGTCTATTAAGTGGTGGTCTGGACAGTAGTCTAGTGGCCGGAATTTTAGCTAGAAAGCTAAAGGAAAAAGGTAAACAGCTAGAGACTTTTTCTATTGGATTGGAAGGAAGTCCGGATATTGAAGCCGCTCAAAAAGTAGCAGACCATATCGGGAGTAAACACCACAGCATTATATGTACAGAACAGGAATTTTTGGCCGAGCTGGAGCACACGGTTTATATGTTGGGTAGTTATGATGTCACCACGGTACGTGCATCAGTTGGCCATCAACTGGTAGCAAAATACGTAAGGGATCACTCAGAAGTTAAGGTTTTATTTTCTGGAGAAACTGCAGACGAGTTTGGTTCCTATCTCTATTTTCAAAATGCTCCAAACGCAGAAAGCTTTCAGGAAGAATCGGTTAGGTTGCTCAAAGACATCCAGTTTTTTGATATGAAAAGAGGGGATAGGTCCATTTCAAATGCAGGTTTGGAAGCCAGAGTTCCGTTTGCAGATAAGGCCTTTGTCAACTTCTTTATGTCGATTCCACCAGAGCTAAGAATGTTTTCTGATCAAAAGATCGAAAAATACTTGATCCGAAAGGCTTTTGAAGATGAAGATCTCATTCCTGCTGATGTGCTCTGGAGACGAAAAAACGGATTCTCAGATAGTGTCAGTAGTAAGAAAAAATCTTGGAGTGAAGTGATTAAAGAACATGTAGAAACCTTGGTATCTGAAGATGAATTTAGCAATGAAAAATTTAGATTTACACCAGAGCCTTCTTCCAAAGAAGCCTTTTATTACTTAAAAACGTTTGAAAAATCCTACGGATCTCACTTCCAGTTAACCCCATACCAGTGGCTGCCAAAATGGTGTGGAGAGGTAAAAGATCCGTCGGCCAGAGTCTTGGAAATTTATCAGGCCGATTAGTGTTCATACTCATTACTAAAAGAAGCTGTCTTAAAACCTCCATTTTTGTCATTTCGAGCCTGCCTGATAGCAGACAGGCGGAGTCGAGAAATCCTAGTTATCAATATTTAAGATATTTCGATTGCGCCTGCCTTTGCCGCCATGTAGGTTCTATATGATAATTTCCAATTTATCATATGTTGAGACAGCTACTTTTAATTTAAGTGGTTTTGGTTATCGCCTGTTTTACGGCGAGGGCACAGCGTTCTCCATCGATAGCAGCAGAGACAATTCCACCGGCATAACCTGCTCCTTCACCACAGGGGAAAAGACCAGAGAGTTCAGGGTGTTCTAAAGTGTCGTCTAGTCGTGGAATTCTTACTGGCGAAGATGTTCTGGATTCAGGAGCCAGGATGACGGCGTCGGGATGATCGAAGCCTTTCATCTTTTCAGTGAATTTTTTAAAGCCTTGCCTCAATCTATTGGTCATGGCTTTTGGAAAAATCAAATCCATTTCTACTGAAGTGGTTCCAGGTTGATATGAATTTTTAGGGATTGACTTAGACTTCCGCTTGGCTATAAAATCCTGAAGTCTTTGTGCCGGTACATTTTGAGTTTCTCCTGCCAGTCGCCAGCATTTTTTCTCTATATCTTCCTGAAATTTCAAACCTCTTAGAGGGCCAAAGTGTTGATAGTCATGCAACTCTTCATCGTCAATGGTGACCACGATACCAGAATTGGCATAAGGATTATTACGTTTAGATGGAGACCAGCCATTAGTAACCACTTCTCCTTTTGATGTTGCACAAGGCGCAATAATGCCTCCAGGACACATACAAAAGGAGTAGACGCCTTTGTTGTCTACCTGCTCCACCAAACTATAGGCAGAGGGTGGTAAATACTCCCCTCGTGCTGGCGTCTTATACTGAATTTTGTCTATGAGTGCCTGTGGATGTTCTACCCGCACCCCCATAGCAAAGGTTTTAAACTCTAACTTGACATGCTTTTGATGAAGAGCATAAAAAATATCTCTTGCCGAATGACCTGTTGCCAGAATACAGGCTTCTGCGTAAATAATTTTTTCATTATTGATTTCGATTCCTTGGAGGACATTCTTTTCGATAATAAAATCAGTGAGTTTGGTTTCAAAATGCACTTCACCGCCAAAATCGATTATTTTTTGACGCATATTGGTGATGATCGCCGGAAGTTTGTTGGTTCCGATATGCGGGTGAGCATCGACTAAGATATCCTCATTGGCGCAATGTTCCACAAAGGTTTGTAGAATGCCTTCAATGGTTTTTTTATGACCCGAACGCGTATATAATTTTCCATCAGAATACGTACCTGCACCGCCTTCACCAAAACAATAATTGGACTCCGGATTAACTAAGTGTTCTTTGTTGATTTTGGCCAGGTCCCTACGTCTCGATCTTACATCTTTTCCACGCTCGATAACAATTGGTTTAAGCCCTTCTTCCAATAATTTTAAAGCCGCAAACAGACCTGCGGGACCACTCCCAACCACCAGGACTTTAGGGTCCTGATCTGTCACCTGTTGATACTCTTTTGGTTGTTGCGATGGCCAAATGACAGATTCGTCTCTCAGGAAATAAGCAATCCGCAACTGATATTTGATTTGTCGAGCTCTGGCATCGATGGAGCGTTTAATGATTTTAAATTCTGAAAGCTCTTCAGCAGAAATACCAATGTATTCGGCTAAAGAGGCTTTTAAACGTTCAGGTTGATGAGCGATTTCAGGAGTAACTCTTATATCGATATGATGAGGTGAGGACATGTGTTCAATAAAGCTACGAAGTTAACCAATTCTATCTTGAAGTACTTGATTAAACTAAAAATGCCTTCCAGAAAGAAGGCATTATCAAACTGATCTTAACTTTTAGACTAGTTAAGTTGCTTTGCTAATAATTCAGCTACTTTTTCTGATGAGCCTGGATTCTGTCCAGTGATAAGGTTACCATCTTCAACAGCATAGGCTTGCCAGTCGTCAATTTTTGAATATACCCCACCGTTTTCTATCAGCATATCTTCTAGTAAAAATGGAACTACTTCTGTAAGTTGAACGGCAGCTTCTTCCTGGTTGGTAAAGCCTGTTACTTTTTTTCCTTTAACTAAAGGTTCTCCGTCTTTATTTTTTGGATGTTTTAATACTGCTGGGGCGTGGCATACAAAAGCTACAGGTTTTTTATTGGCGTTGAAGTTTTCGATCAACTGAATTGAGGTTTTGTCTTCTACCAAATCCCATAACACTCCGTGGCCACCTGGATAAAACACAGCGTCGTAATCGGCCTCATTAACTTCACTTAATTTATGAGTGTTAGCTAAAAGAGTTTTAGCTTCTTTATCCATTCCAAAACGTTCAGTAGCTTTAGTCTGTGCATCTTCAGTTTCAGAATTGGGATCTATAGGAGGTTGTCCTCCTTTAGGAGAAGCTAAGGTAATGTCAAATCCAGCGTCTTTCAGTTTATAAAAAGGCGCTGCAAATTCTTCAATCCAGAAGCCGGTTCTGTGACCTGTATCTCCCATTTTATCATTACTCGTAATTACAAAAAGTATTTTTTTCATCTTATTATTTTTTTCAAATTTAGCAACTCAATATCAGCTGAAATTCTTTTTAAGTTAAGCTTAGACTTAAAAAATGTTAATCTCAAGATCAGTAGGAATAATACGTAATCATAAATAGATAACTTTATGTCAGAGAGATTATTTAAATCAAATAGTTTCAGAATTTAAGCATTACTAGCCTTAGCTTCCTTATTTTTGAATTCTTAAAAAACACTAAGAAATGACCAATAATGATGTATTGAGAAGATTACGCTATACCTTTGGTTACACCGATTCCAAGATGATTTCATTTTTTAAACTCGCTGATGTTGATGTGTCCAGGGCAGAGGTGAGTGATTGGTTAAAACCAGACGAGGATGAAGCCTTTGTGGAGTTGGAAGATAAAATGCTAGCGGTGTTTCTCAATGGTCTCATCATTGATAAGCGTGGAAAGCGAGAAGAACCTCAGCCAGAAACAGAAACTTATATCAATAATAACGATGTACTCAAAAAACTAAAGATTGCATTTGAATTAAAATCCGAAGACATTATTGAGTTATATCAGCTAGCGGGTAAGAAAGTGAGTAAACATGAATTAAGCTCATTTCTTAGACGACCTACTCAGCCACAATATCGCGAGTTGATGGACCAATACTTAAGGAATTTTTTATATGGGCTTCAGTTGAAGTATAAAAAGAAGTAGTCAATTTTAGTTCTATAAAATTAGATCCACTTTCATTCGTTAACGTCTAAATTTTTTCTACAGCCGTTACTTATTAATCTCCTTCTGAAATTTTAAAAACAATTCTTCCACTTTTTTCCTTGCCCATGGTGTTTTCCTTAAAAACTTTAGGCTAGATTTAATAGAAGGATTCTCTTTAAAACATCGGATATTGATCTTTTCGCCAAGTTGATCCCAGCCGTAGAAGGCATGAAGATCCACAAGAATCTGTTCTAAGGTAATGCTGTGTAAAGGATTGTTTTTTTGTGTTTCCACTCCTTAAAAATTTAGCGTCTAGACTTATTCGCATTTGACTTTGACGGTCTTGCATTATGATTTCCAGATCTGGAATTGTGGCGTGGTTTTCTTCCGCGCTTTTGTGGATTAAAGGGTTTGGTAGAGGCATTGGGATCGGGCTCAAAGCCTTCTAAAATCTCAACTGGAAGTTTCTCTCCAATCAGTTTTTCGATATCTCTCAAAAATACAGTCTCATCGGCACTTACTAAAGATACGGCAAGTCCGCTGGCTCCAGCACGTCCTGTTCGACCTATTCTATGGACATAATCTTCTGACACATTAGGAATTTCAAAATTGACCACATAGGGTAATAAAGGAATATCAAGCCCACGCGAAGCAATATCAGTGGCTACAAGTACATTCACCTGTCCGCTCTTAAAACCAGCTAAGGCTTTAGTTCTTGCAGCCTGACTTTTATTGCCGTGTATGGCAGCTGCACTTATTTTGGCGGCCTCCAGTTTTTTAACCAGTTTATTGGCGCCGTGTTTTGTTCTGGTAAACACCAGAATTTGCTCCCAGTTTCCCTCAGAAATAAGCTTGATCAGCAAGCCTGTCTTTTTCTCCTTGGCGACTCTGTAAACCTGTTGTTCAATCGCTTCCACAGTGGTGTTCTCTGGAGTTGATTCTACAGATACGGGATTGTTTTGAAATTCGTTGGCGAGTTTTCTAATGTCTTTAGAAAAAGTAGCTGAGAATAATAAGGTTTGGCGTTGCTTAGGAATTAATCCCATGATTTTCTTGATGTCTCTCAAAAATCCCATATCCAACATGCGATCGGCTTCATCTAAGACCAGAATTTCAACTTCAGACAAGGATAATAGCCCTTGGTTATTAAGGTCTATTAATCGACCTGGTGTAGCGATAAGGACATCCACACCGTTTTTTAGTTTAGAAACTTGAGGTTTTTGATTAACGCCTCCAAAAATAACGGTGGATCTTAAATCTAAAAATTGACTGTAATCTTTTACGTTTTTATGGACCTGAGCTGCAAGCTCACGTGTAGGGGTCAAAATTAAAGCTCTTACCGGTCTCTTTCTTAAAGGCTGCTGTTGTGAAAGCAGTTGCAGCATTGGTAAGGTGAAACCAGCTGTTTTTCCAGTACCGGTTTGGGCAGAGGCTAAAACATCTTTTCCTTCTAAAACAGGTGGAATAGATTTGGCTTGTATGGGGGTTGGGGTATCGTAACCTTGCGCGCTTACAGCTTTCACAAGGGCTTCAGAGAGTCCTAATGACTTAAATGACATAGAGTGTTTTTTTGAAATGACAATCTATGAAATCAGAGGTCATTTCTTAATTAAGCGGCAAAGGTAAGCTTTAAAAGCTCCACAGCTCCGCAATTGGCTTAATACTGTCTTTAAATGTTATTTTCACAACATGGGGTGTAGTTGGATTCTACCAATCGATAAACGAAACCCCAATGCCGAAGGTGGTTTGCTTGTGATTATAATCAATTAGAGTTTCTCCATACCCCGTAAAAGCTTGAACGTGTAAGCGAAGATTGGATTTTACAGAATACAGGTAATTGACTTCCAAACTCCCTCGATTTTGATCAAAATTAAGGCTGTTTTTTCCGATGACATAAAGACTATGATTGCCTTTATGGTAAATGACATTGGCTTCCATTCTGCCCATAAAGTCACTTATGTTTGGATTGTCATCGGTGTCACCACTTTCAATTCTTATCCAGGGTTTTAGATACAACTGAATATTATCCTTTTCGAAAGCTGCGTGGAACATCAGTCGATTCCAGCTTCTGGATCTTGGTAAATCTCTACCATTAGACTGATGATTGAAGGCAAAACCTGCCATTCTTAAATCGACGCCTAAAAGATTGACTTTCATTGGAAAGTTGACGAGGATCTCAGGTTCGTAGTTTAATTCTCTAAAAGGTCTGGACACTGGATCGTTATAGACTTGCCAGTTGGCTAATTGAGTATAGCCTAGCCAAATATCTCCGTGGCCAAATAAGAAGGATTGAATCAATTTAGTTTTAAGACTTAGTTGAAATTTAGCTTCTACCTGATCGTAATTTAATGGTTCTGTAAAACTGTTATCCGGATTGGCACTTTGGGGCAGTTCGTTTGGATCACTGGACCATCGAGCTGGCAGGACATAAATAGGTTTGTAAAAAGTTAATTTGAAAGTGCCGTTTTTATCTTCATCATCTAGTTCCCAGCGTTCGGAAAGTGATTTTTCAATGACTTTATCCTCACCAAAAAAAGATTGAGCTGAGATCATACTGCCGAAAGAGCAAAAGAGAAGTAATACTATTTTTTTCATAATAGAATCAGGTTGGATAAAATCAAACACAATTAGATTTTGCCAAATTACAATACTTTCTGAATTCTGTGATATAATTTATCTGATTTCAATAAGGATTTAATTTGTAACTATTTATTTTCTAAGTTTGAGTTACAATTTTCAATTTTGATTCTACGTTTTTTATTAAGGCTTATTGGCCCTATCGTTTTTGTAATGTTCCAGCTTCTAGAGCCACCTGCTTCTCTCGGCGATGAGGGCTTCACCTTAATTGGGATAACCCTATGGATGGCGATCTGGTGGATTACAGAGGCTGTACCTATTGCCGTCACGGCTTTACTGCCTATTGTTTTATTTCCATTATTTGAGGTGATTCCTCTATCTGAAACCACTCAGCAATACGGACATAAATACGTATTTCTCTATATCGGAGGATTTATACTGGCCATAGCGATTGAGCGCTGGAATCTCCACAAGCGTATTGCTTTACAAATTATCAAATGGATTGGTTCTAAGGCCCCCTATCTTATTCTTGGTTTCATGCTCGCTACCGCTTTCTTGTCGATGTGGATTTCAAACACAGCTACCACAGTCATGATGCTACCCATCGCTATTGCCATTACCCATCAGGTTCAATCTCAGCATAATCAAGATAAGCAACAAAGCGATTTATTCTCCAAATCACTTATGCTTTCTATAGCCTACAGTGCTTCCATTGGCGGTATTGCCACTCTTATTGGGACACCACCTAACCTTATCTTTGCTGGGGTTCTTGAGAATACTTATGGCATTAAAATCGGTTTTTTTGAATGGATGAAGTTTGGTTTCCCAGTATCCATGCTTTTACTTTTTATTAGCTGGAAATACCTCACAAGATTTACTTTTAAGCTCAAGCAGGTTCATTTTAATGAGGGTAAAAAGGAGGTAAAGGCGATGTTAAACCAGCTGGGAAAGCTTTCTTATGAGGAAAAAGCAGTAGGTGTTGTATTTCTTCTTGCCGCTTTAAGCTGGGTGTTTAGAAGTGTTATAGCGACTGTCATTGTTGGTATCGACGATACTATAATAGCCATCAGCGCAGCAGTGCTTTTATTTCTTATTCCTACCAAGCAGAAAGATCGGCAATTATTAACCTGGAATGAAGCGGTGAAAATTCCCTGGGGAATTATTATTTTGTTTGGGGGCGGTATGGCCCTGGCCAAAGCTTTTGTAGAAACCGGTTTGGCCAACTGGATCGCCAGTCAGATCAGCTTATTTGAAGGCGTTAGTATTTTTTTATTGGTTGTTTTAGTGTCTGCTCTGGTCAATTTTCTAACAGAAGTAACCTCCAACTTAGCGACAACGGCCATGCTTCTGCCCATTTTAGCTCCCTTAGCATTAAGTTTTGATGTGCATCCTTATATTTTGATGATAGCTGTTACCCTTTCAGCCTCTTGTGCCTTCATGCTGCCCGTGGCAACACCTCCCAATGCTATTGTATTTGGAGCTAATTATTTAAAGATTTCAGATATGGTCAAAAAAGGATTTTTACTTAACCTTATTTCTATTTTTGTCATTTCACTTGCTGTATATTTACTGATGCCCTTTGTATTTGAGCTGGATTCACTTTCTTTCCCTGAAGTATTTAAATAAAAGAAGATTGATGTATTCGACTTTTAAATCGAATATTTAATTATTCGATATTTGAATCGAATTCAAGATAATTTGATATATTAGTCGAATATTATATAAGCATGAAGGCAATTATAACGGGAGATATTGTGAATTCCAGAGAAGAGGACGGAAAGAAATGGCTCAAAAGTTTAAAAGACGCTTTAGGCCGTTATGGAAATACTACTAGCGACTGGGAAGTTTATAGAGGAGATAGTTTTCAGCTGAGAACATCTATTGAGGAAAGCCTGGAAGCTTGTATTTATATAAAAGCCTGCATAAAAATGTATACCGCATTGGATGCAAGAATGGCCATAGGAATAGGAGAGGTTGAACCTACAGTTGGTAAAATAACAGAAGACCAGGGAGAAGCATTTCACAGATCTGGACAATGTTTTGAAGTTTTAAAGTCTAAACGCTTAGCTATAGATACAGGAAATGATGATTATAATCGTACATTAAATCTAATGTTTGAATTGGGACTGTTAACTTTTGATAACTGGACAAAAATCGATGCCCAAACCTTAAAAACGGTTTTGGAATTTAAAGAAAAAACACAGCAGGAAATCGCTAAAAAGTTAAACAAGTCGCCAAGCACCATTAGTTTTACGCTTCAAAAGACGGGATATAAAGAAATAGAAAAGTTACTTGAATACTATAAACATTCAGTTTCCAGATTATGATGCTCATCATACTTCAACTTCTGCTTGCTCATCTCATTGGGGATTTTGTTCTGCAACCTCAAAGCTGGGTTGAAAGCAAAGAAAAAAAGGGTTTAAAATCAAAGCATTTTTGGTTGCATATAGGAGTACATCTTATTCTACTGCTTGTGATCACAAAGTTTAAATTGGAGGTTTTACCCTATGTAATTGCTTTAACGATTAGTCATCTCATCATAGATATACTGAAAATCAAACTAAAACCTATATGTTCCTCGATTGTATTATTCTTTGGCGATCAGTTTTTACATTTAGTTTGTATCCTAGTAGCTGCAGCAGTATATGTGCGCCTGGACTTGGGATCCTTAATAAATTTTCCAGATAAAGGATTTGTTGTCCTTTTAGCCTTGGTATGTACAACATACGTTTCTGGTGTTATTATGAAAGTTGTGCTCTCAAGATGGGATTTATCAGATCTAGAAGGAGAAGCCTTGCATAAAGCAGGCTGGTATATCGGTATTCTGGAAAGGCTATTCATTTTGGGTTTCGTGTGTCTTAATTATTGGGCAGGTATTGGGTTTTTAATCGCTGCTAAATCCATATTCAGATTTAGTGATTTATCCAGATCTAAAGACAGAAAACTAACCGAATATGTGCTGATTGGAACTCTGCTAAGTTATGGCCTTGCCTTAGTAACAGCAGCTGCGAGTCTACAATTATGGGACCTCTTAAGTTGATTTGACTTGATTTAAAAAATAAATTATATTTATTGGCACTCAATTTGTTACCAATGAAAGCCTTAGGTATTCTTTTCAGCTTAGTGTTTATAGTTTCAGCCTACTCACAAACCGATTTAGAGGTTTTAGAAAACTCCCCAAGACATCAGGAGTGGATAGAGCTTAATAATGAAGGACGTACTCTTTATAATTTTGTGGTTTATCCTGAAATTGCGGAGAAAGCAAAAGTTTTAATTGTCATTCATGAGAACAGAGGACTGAATGACTGGGCCAGACGATTCACAGATGAATTGGCTTCTGAAGGCTTTATCGCCATCGCCCCCGATTTATTATCGAGCACGGTGGAAGGAAAAGCTAAAACCTCGGATTTTGAAAGTTTTGATGCTGCGCGCACGGCCCTATATAATCTAAATCCAAACCAGGTGATTTCAGATTTGGACACCACCTTTGAATACGCCAAAAGCATTGCTGCTGGCAATGGCCAGGTGTCGGTAGTTGGATTTTGCTGGGGAGGCTCTCAAAGTTTTAGGTATGCGACCCATAATCTAGGTCTGGAAGAAGCCTTTGTCTTTTATGGCACAGCGCCAAAACAACCCGATGAACTGGTTAAGATAGAAATACCGGTTTATGGGTTCTATGCCGGAAACGACGCCAGAGTCAATTCCACTTTACCTGCGACAGAAAAGCAAATGAAGGCACTTGGTAAATTTTATACTTATGATATTTACGAGGGTGGGGGCCATGGATTTATGAGAAGTGGCGCTCAACCTGATGCTTCAGAAGGTAACAAATTGGCGAGGCAGAAAGCATGGAAAGATTTATTACTTAAACTCAAATCTTGAAATTTTAAAAAGAGAATTTATCATACGAAAACACCTCAAATCGGTCTGACTGATTTGAGGTGTTTTCTCCTTAAGAAGTTAAATTTTAGTGGTCTACTTCTTTATAATGCGTTTTATAAATCTAGATTTTGAATCATATTGACAATTAAATTTTCTAACAATAATGAAGCTTTGTCAATTTCATTCTACTAGAATTTGATGAGTTTCAATGATATTATCATAATAAACTTTCAAAATATAGACTCCCCTTTTCAATCCGTTAGTATCTATTGTTGATTTATTATTAGAAAATTTTACTGAGCGCAACTCTTTCCCGTTCAAATCGTAGAGTCCACCGCTTAAAGGTGTTAATCTACCAATATTTGTAGATGTTTCTATTGCGTTTACATTTAGAACATTCTTTGACGGATTTGGATAGGCAACGAATTTATATTCTTTATTTCCTGGAGGCGTAGGCATAGGTCCGCCTCCACCACCATGACTTACACTTAAGAATCTCGCTCCACCGATTCCACAATTATTTCTACCCATGACTTGTACAAGACCATTATTACCAGCATAACCCGTAAAGACTTGAATAGATGGAGAGGAGCTAGCTCCAGATAATTTTTGCCAGTTTTGCCCAAAATAGTCGAAAGTAGTTACAGTTTCGTAGGGAAATGGTAGCCACCATTCGTAAGAAGTGGCTCCAGAAGAGCCTCCACTTTGATAATTCACCAAAGCTCCAGTATTGACAGAGCTTGGACCAACTATTGGATTGGGAGTTGAGGGTTTACCAGTCCAAATCACAAGTGGATTTGATAATACATTTCCACAATCCCCTGATATTAAATTGGCTGTTATTGTAACTTGTCCAGAATAACCTCCTGTTAACGTTAGAGTAGCCACGTTGGTGCCTTGCCCAGAGGTTATAGTTACACCACTGTTTGACGGCGATACAGACCATATCACTGAATCTGCTCCAGCTGGAACACTAAAGGTGCCTGAAGTGCAAAGTAGTGATGGGGCTGCTATGTCTATGCTGCCACAGGCATAAGTACAATCGAAAATTTCTTCATTCTCATTAAGCTCCGCAGCCAGCCAATCTTCATTTCTAAAATTGAATGATATGTGTCTCTCATTTAAGCTATTGCTATTCTCGTATGCAGTTATAAAGTTATGGAATGGAATGGCACGATTTCCTATGGGCGGATTTGCGGCACTGTAAGATGTAAAGTAATCGGTATCATTTAGTGATATTGCACCATTGCCAACATCCAATGCACTTGGAGTGTTTATAAAACCAAATGAACTTTCGGTGTTAATATTTATATTCCCACTTCCGAGAAATGCACTTATTATAGTATTAAAATCATCTACATCAAAATCAATTCCTAGATCATTTTCAAGTTCTTCTATATCATCTTCAGATAGGTTTGGAAAAATAAAGCCGCCAACCTCATCAAATAATTCATATATGCCGCCAGCATATTTATCATATGAAAGATTTACTGGATTATCGTAAGACCTATTAGTTAAATTTGCTGTGATGTTTATAAAACCAAATAGTTTTTTTGTGTAGCTTACTGAACCGCTATAAATGTTTGCGTTTTGATTTGCCGCTGGTAATGCTTTTGCATTAAAATCTAAATTGAAACGACTGCTACCTGGTAAAATACCAAGTAATAGAGCAGGTTCATTAAAAATGACAGCTAGGGCAACATCATCTGCTATTCCTAAATAAAAGCTGAGAAAATCAGTTAAAGCGCCAGTTCTTACGTTTCCATCCATTTTGAATAACGAGGCATTATATGCATAATCCTGTGTAATCGCGCATTGGCTTCCATTACTAATAGCTATATTCCTGGTTTGAGTGGGATAACCTTTCTGGATTAAATCTGCCTGCCAAGTATCATGAGCTAAATTATCTAAACTAAAATTTGGTGAAATGTATTCTTTTAGTAATTGTTGGGTAGCGGGTTGATTAAATAGATTGTTGGTATCTGCAATGGAAGCTTGACTATCATTTGCAACTTCAAACGCAAAATCACCAAGCGGCGTTTCTACAAATTGGTCTGCCAGATGCCTAGCCAAGTATTGAACACCCAATGGAATATTAGCGCCTTGGTGCGGTGCATCGTGACTAATGTAGAGTCTGGTATCGTGGTCTAGGTTAGGGTCTTGCTCCATATCTGCCAAAGCGTAACGTGCTATAACACCTCCCATACTTTGGCCGAGGACTACGTTCTGTTCTGTACTGCCTGCATCTTCTTTTTCTTGGTTGACCCAATTGATAACCTCTTCTAAAACATAAGCATTAAGCTGTAAGTGCGCTCTTGGGCTGTCCCAGTTCACGTAGATGATGTCGTAGTCTTGGTCGCCTGTATCTGTAATTGTACCTCCATTCAACAAATCTTGAAGGTCGGCACTTGTTGATAATTGAATATTACGAGAAAATCTTTCTAAATTATTTTCTCCAAATTCATTCTCAACACCTATTAAACCCGACTCAAAACCTTCGGCAACGATTAAAGGGCGAGTAATTACTCCATCATCTCTTGCATCATCAATTTGAAGTATAGCCGAACCCAAAACGCCATTAAATGCTTTGGTTGCGGTAATAGGTTGTAAATAAATCGTATCATTAGGAACTTGTGTATATCCGAAAAGTCCAAAAAGCAGTAATATGTATGTTATAAAATTCTTCATTCTTTTAGTTTGTAAAGGTTAAATCAAATCTTCCGTCTGTGATAGTAATAGTTTCTCCAGTAAAAATTTCTTGAGCTTCAAATGAGAAAGTACCTGACATAATATTATTCTCGTCGTCAAATCTTGTAAAATATACTTGCCCAGTAAAATTTTGATTTGTTTCATATTGACCTTCTTCCGCCTCAATATCTGTGAAAAATAAAGCGCCACCACCTGTATAGTCATTTTCTAAAAAATTACTTTTGTTTAAAATATAGATTTCCTCTTCATTTATTTGTGTATTTCTTAATACAATTTGTCCCAATCTTACATTTCCAGTAAAACCTCTCTCCCAATTAATAGCTAGAACAGATTCGCCATCCACAAACTGGTAAAAATTGTTCATCAGTCCACTATCGGTAAAGGGTTCGCCATTTACCAAACAGCCAATGGTGTTTTCACCCGTTGTGGTCATTGGTGGCAACTGGCTTAATGGGTCCTGTGTGTTATTGTCATCGTCGTTGTTGCAGGCTGAGCTTAGACACAGGATGCAAGACATAAGACATAAGACTATTAGACTTTGTCTTTTTAGAATTTTTGGGAAGATATAAGCTGTGTTTTTCATGATTTTTTAGTTTTTGGATTAAAGTAGAATTTGGTGTCATGGTCCAGGTTAGGGTCATCTTCCATATCTGCGAGGGCATAGCGGGCTATAAGACCGCCCATACTTTGGCCAAGGACTACGTTTTGGTCGGCATCAGGTTCTTTTTCTTGGTTGACCCAGTTGATGACTTCTTCTAAAACATAGGCATTAAGCTGTAAATGAGCCCTAGGGCTGTTCCAGTTCACGTAGATGATGTCGTGGTCTTGGTCGCCGTAAATAAATTCTGTTTGATATGTTAATAAATTTTGTAAATCTGTACTTTCTGATTCTTCTATTTCTTCTATAAAACCCTCCAATTGATTCTCTCCAAATTCATTTTCTCCTCCAAGTAAACCAGAATCAAAACCTTCGGCGATAATCAAAGGTTTTGTTATTAGACAATCGTTGCCAGCATCATCAATTTGTAGCATAGCATTCCCAAAAACGCCTTGAAACGATTTTGTAGCTGTTATAGGTTGAACGAAAATAGTATCGTTTTGCATTTGTGCACTCAAGTTTAATGTAAAAATCAAGACGACTAGTTTTATATAAAATCTCATAGTTTTTAATTAGTAAAGGTTAAGTCAAAGCGACCGTTAGTTATTGATACAGTTTCGTTTGTTACAATCTCTTTTGCTTCAAACTGAAAAGTACCAGACATAATATTATTAACTTTATCAAATTTTTCAAACGTAATAAATCCTACATTATCTTGGTTTGTCTCAAATTGTCCAAATAATTTAGGTGTATTGGTGGTAAAAGTGCCACTGCTACCAGTATAATCATCCTCTAAAAAATCACTGATATTTAAAGTGTAAGTCTCACCCTCTAATATTTCCAAATTCCTTATTGTAATCTGTCCTCTTTTTGAATTGTTTGTTGTTCCTTGTTTCCAATTAATCGCTAAAACAGATTCGTCACCCACAAACTGATAAAAATTGTTCATGAGACCACTATCGGTAAAAGGTTCGCCATTTACGAGACAACCAATGGTGTTTTCACCTGTAGTGGTCATTGTAGGCAATTGGTCTATGGGGTCTTGAGGTTGGTCATCGTCGCTGTTGCAGGATAAGCTCCCTAACCCCCAAAGGGGGAATGTTATGAGTAGGATATAGAATTTCTTTTTCATGAGTTTTAGTTTTTAGATATTATAGAACTTTTCCATTTTTTAGTTGGTGCTGTTTGTTCGATTATTATCCTACTTTGAGAATAAAGAATTTGTCCGTTAGTCAATGTGAGTTTATATATCCAATCGTAAATTCCACCTTCCATATATTCCAATTTATATGCTGTATTAAATGGCATATTGATAAACCCGTTGCCATTATTAAAATTAATATCAATGCTTCTAACAACTTTCAATTGGTTGGTGTACCATAAATCTGATGGTAATTCAACATCCATCTCAAGACCTTTAAATTTGGTAATAGGTGAAGCTATGGCGTAAACTTGTTTGACTTCATATGGATTTTGCCATTCACCATTTACATATTTATCATAAATTTTATTATTAATAATGAAATATAATTTGGAAATGTGTTAGATTTAAATTGGCTGTACTTAAAATATAATCTACTTAAAACAATTGCATTTTTTCTACGTATTTTTTTCCAATTTCGATCAAATACTTTTGGACTTAGTAAACTCTTAATGTTAGATTTTACTCTTGCCATAACTAGTGTGTTATAAATTGATTTTAAGGTGCCTTTACTTACATAAGAAGAGTCTGTTAAAAAACCATTATAAACCGACAAATCTGTAAACTCCATGGCGTAGTCTTTCAGTAAACCATAGGGAATTTTATTTTTATCGATACCAGCAAAGGTTTCGTTTATTTCTGTCGCCCATTCAGTATTAATAGTTTGCGCATAGGAATAAATTGAAGCCATTGAGATTAAAAGCTTGAAAATAATTTTTTTCATTTGGATTTTTTTATGATTAATAATTGATTGGATTTTAATAGAATAAATATAACTTTAATATTTCTTTCACTTTTACGGTTTGACCGTAAACATGGTACGGGAAAACGTAAATTTTTAAAACCAACAAATAAAATGCTTTACAGGGTTTATTTACATTTTTCTTAGGTCGTAAAATTGGTAAGAATTAGTTAGGGGAATTTAAAATTGAAATAAGGGATTACCAGACTTTGACTTTGCTATGCATAGCTATAGAACATAAGAGTTTTTCAATCTGAATAAGTTTTCAGGCTGCCTGCCTGAGACTCAACAATCAGATAAATTCTCACATTTAGTGGTATCAAACGATCTGATAATATCTTTTAAATTAGAATTCAAAATTAAAACCAGTTAGTAAGCTTAGTCTTATTTAAATTAGTTTACTTTAGATTACATCACCTAAACTAGGTATTAATCCATAAGGAGGAGACAATTCACTCATCCTTAACAACACCACTTTAATCCATTAAAAATTATAGTATGAATAGAATTATAATTGCCTTTTTTTCCTTGTTATTTTCAGGTATACAGGCTCAAACTTCATCAGAGGTGATCGATTCATTTTTTGAAGCTCTAAATGCAAAAGATCAGGTGACGCTTAAGCGCCTGTGTCTAGATGATATGCAACTACACAGTTTATCCATAGCGCCTGATAGAACATTATCCAGTCAGTCCATTAAGGATTTCACCGATCAGATTCAATCTCTACCCGAGGAGGTGGCTATTTTGGAGAAAATACATTCAAAAGAGTCTATTGAAACTGAATTTTTAGCTCAGTATACTTTAGGCTATTCCTTCTTTGTCAATGGTGAGTTTTCACATTCAGGAACTAATGTGATGACCTTGATCAATACTGAAGAGGGCTGGAAAATCAGTTACGTGGCAGACACCAGAAAACCAAAGTCGTAAAGCTTTACTTAAAGCTGACCAGTATAATTAAAATACTTTTCTAACACCAAGAGAGACAGTAATTTTTCGTCTTCTTTATCTTGAAACTGAGCAACATATTGTTTGGCGTTCCTATTGATCGCCATCGCTTCTTCAGGGTGTTTTATGAAGTAATTTAAACGTTCCTCCAGGTTGGAGTAATCCTCTTTAATTTCGATATAGTGATGGTCTGGAATTAATTGGCCTTCCATAAACCAGGTCTCAAATTTGGGTTGTGGCATAACTGCAACAGAATTGGAGGACATGACCCACTTGAGGTTACTGGCGACATCATTCCCCTCTAAAGACAGTATAAACTTGTAGTTTAATTGCTCTTCTATGGTCATTCTATTAACGTTCCACTGATTTGGTAAATTGTTTTTATTTACTTTCCCAACATTACATAGCGGATGAGAGCTATAAAGTTCCATAAACTTTATTCTATGGGGTTGAGTAGGGTGTACTTTCCCTCTAAACACAAGCTTATTCTCTTTATCTAAAAACGACTTACGGTCTTTTTTAACGAAAGTGAAATGCCTCACTTTATCCCATTTCAGTAAAATGGAATTTTCATTATTCCCTTTAATCGGTCTGCTTTTGACAAAGGTTGGAACGTCTGGGACGTGGGTTATATCACCAAAAGCGTAATATACGTTTAAGGATTGATCAAAATAGCGATGAAACTCTCTAAAATCAAAGAAATAGGTTTTGCTATCTTCATTTATGTTGATATCCGAAAGCCTTTTTGATGAATTAGATAACTGCTGGTGTTGGGTAAGTTGATTATAATAGTTAAGCCGACTCTGAAGTGATTTCAAATGTTGATCTGATATCGAATTTAGCTTTCGATCAAGGTTTTGCTGATAAAATGAATTAGGAAGTAATAACCGGCAATAGTTCCTTAAATAATAGAGTAACTTGTTGTTTTTATGTTTAGAAGATAAACGCTTAAGTTCCATGATCTAAAATCAATTGTTTAATAAAAACTGTTCGTCATCAAGTGAAGGCAGATGTATTATTGTTTTATAATTTTGAAAACCGCATTGTTTTGTTGGCTGTTTAATTTAAACAAATACACTCCAGCTGCCCATCCACTCATATCAATGGAAATGTCCTGATGATCCAAATCATAAGAATTGATGTATCGGCCCTGAATGGAGTAGATGTCTAAGCTTTGATCTTCTTTAAAATTTGAAATTTGAATTTGAACAGATTCATGTGTGGGGTTAGGGAAAATCTTAAGCGGATCTTCGGCGATTTCTTCGTTGGTACTCAGTGTGTTTTCCTGGTAGACTCTCACATAATCTATTTCCATAGCACTTTCAGTAAAATTAGGATCTATGCTTGGCTGAATAGCAATATTCAGTAAAAGATATTGTTCCTCATCAAAAGGCCAGGTCGCATCGTTTTGGACTTCGGGATCATACACATAATGTACATTTCTATCGACGCTAAACACCATCCTGTCTTCATACCAGTCTAAGGTATAAACATGAAATGCTGTTGAGGCTGTTGGCACTACTTGTCCGCCATGATTGATGGTGCCACCAAAACTGGAAGGTGTATGCATGGCACTTTGGACGTAATTTTGACTATCTCCCCAATGCTCCATGATATCGATTTCACCACAAGCTGGCCAGGGCGTGGTACCAAAGCCTTCGTTATTCCAATAGCCGCCGTTTTCTTGTATGTTCTTACCCAGCATCCAGATCGCTGGCCAGGTGCCAGCTCCAGTCGGGAGTTTGGCTTTTACTTCCACGCGGCCATAGGTAAAGGCAAACTTAGAATTCAATCTCGCCGATGTGTAGTCTTTGGTCACCCCTTGATCTGTGAAATTTTCTTTTTTAGCGATAAGATTCAGATTTCCGTCCTCTAAAAAAGTATTTTCGAGACGGTCTGTATAATGCTGGATTTCACCATTAAACCAGGACTCACCGTTTGGCAATAGGGTTTGATGGAACCAATTGTTGGTATCAATGGCTCCACTACCTTCAAATTCATCTGCCCAGACTAAAACGTCGTATACTGGATCATTAGGATTTCCGGGGTCATCTTCTACTGTACCGCCCTGAAAATAAAAATCATCAATATAAGCTGTGACCTGATCTGTATTATTTTCTCCATTCACTTGTATCAAAATGCGATTAAAATCAGTCCTATCTACAGGAGGAGCTGAACTGGGATCTAGATTGATATAATTATCTGTAGTAAAGTCGAAAGTCAAAGTTTGCCATTGGTCCAGTTCAACTGTTTTAATGATTTCAGATTGATTGGACCAGGGTTGTTGCTGATTTCTGTTTTGTAATTTTAAAGAGACCTGATTGTTTTGATTTCCAGAAACACTTGAAGAAGGTACATAGATCTTGAATGAAAATGGAGAGTTGTCTTCTATGATAATGGGATCAGGACTGTCTAAACCCAAATTCGCATATAACCCGCCATCATCTTCATATCTTAAGACTGTAGAGGAAGCGTTCTGAGTATTCTGAAACGGGTTGCTGTAGGATGTATTCAATTGTATATCGTCTGCGTACCAGGTGCTTATTGTAGAACTTCCATCGAAATCGTCTTGCAGAAGTTGCGCAAAACCACTAAAACTTATGATCGAGAAAAATAATATGACGTAAGTCTTCATTGCAAATACATTAAGCTTGCAATATACTAAGAAATCTTTAGGGACTCAGGACTCAGTTGTTAAACCCTATTTATCAAATGAGTACATCCTGATACCAGACTAAAATAGTTTTGCTAAATTTAGAAACACAAAAAAAAACACTTATGAAAAAAATAGTATTACTGATTTTATGCTGTATTCCTATGCTGGGATTCAGTCAGCTAGACTTAGATTACCAACAACCCCATGAAGATATTATGGAGTTAGCTGATGTTCCTATGCCACCCTCTATGAGCATCAATCCCGACGGGACAAAGGCTGTATTGATTTATAGGAATCAGTATAAAAGTATTGAAGACTTATCAGAAGATGAGTTGAGACTCGCAGGTCTAAGGATTAATCCAAAAACTAACATTAACAGCAGAACTCGATTTTATACTAGTCTTAGACTGTTTGATCCTCAAAACAAGGAAGAACTAAGTATTCAAAACCTCCCTCAAAATCCTAAAATATCTAACATTAGCTGGTCTCCAGACTACAATTATATTGCCTTTACGCATACCACTAAAACAGGAAACCAATTATGGATTGTAGATTATAATAACAGATCTGCAAAACAACTTACACCAGCTGTCGTGAGCGGAAATATGGGAACGACCTTTACCTGGATTCCAGATGAGTCTGGTATTCTTGTTAAAACCCTGCCAGAAGATAGACCAGAGCTTATCGATACGGATAACAAAGTTCCGACAGGTCCTACTGTATCGGTCAATGAAGCTGGCGTTGAAGCTCAAAACAGAACCTATCAGGATTTATTAAAAAACAGTAATGATGAGTTCAACTTTGAGGTTTTAGCAAACTCAATTATTCAAAAAGTAGATCTTAATGGTCAAATGAAGGTTTGGAAAGAAAAAGGCATGTACAATAGTTTGTCATTTTCACCTGATGGTAATTATATCATGATCTCCGAATTGAATAAGCCTTTTTCGTATATAGTCACTTACGGAAGATTCCCTACGACTTACAGAGTGTTTAGTGCAGATGGTGATCCTGTATATACTGTTGCTGATGTTCCACTCATCGAAGAACAACCTAAAGGCTTTATGTCTACACGAACAGGCCGTAGGAGTATTTCCTGGAGAAATGATCATCCTGCTACCCTGGTTTGGGCAGAAGCATTGGATGAAGGCGATGCTAATAAAGACGTAGAATTCAGAGATGAAGTTTTTCAACTGAAGGCTCCTTTTAAAGGAGAAAAAGAATTTTTGGCTAAAACAGAATTACGCTATTCCGGGATCACCTGGGGAGATGAATCTACAGCTTTACTTACCGAATACTGGTGGAATACAAGAACTGTAAAATCAAGTTTTATTAATCCTTCAAAGCCTAATAAGAAGCCGGTAGTCTTTAGTGAAAGAAATTATCAGGATACCTATGCCGATCCTGGTAGTTTTGTGACTACCAAAAATGATTTTAATGAATCTGTTCTGGAAATCAGAAGGGGTAAGCTTACGCTCATGGGACAGGGATACTCAGCAGATGGTAAATTTCCTTTTGTAGATGAGTACGACTTAAAATCCAATAAAACAAAACGATTGTTTAAGGTGGAAGAATCTGAGTATTTAGAGTCTTTTGTCAATATGATCGATAGCAAGAAAGGTCTAATTATGACAAGACTAGAAAGTAGTAATGAGTTCCCTAACTATTACTATAGAAATTACAAAACTGGAAAATTGGAGCAGATCTCTAATTTTGAAAATCCCTTTAAAGCCCTTCAAAATGTGCATAAAGAAGTCATTACCTATAAGCGTGATGATGGTCTGGAGCTATCTGCTACATTATATTTACCGGTCGGATACGATATGGATGAGAAGAAGAAAATGCCTATGTTAATGTGGGCCTATCCTCGTGAGTACAAAGATAAGAGTAGCGCTTCTCAGGTTACTTCCAGCAGCAAAGAATTTACATATCCTTATTACGGATCACCAATTTACTGGGTGAACCGTGGTTATGTAGTACTTGACGATGCTGCTTTTCCAATTATTGGAGAAGGAGAGGAGCAGCCTAATGATACGTTTAAAGAACAGCTGGTGGCTAATGCCAAAGCGGCCATAGATGCTGTAGACGAGCTTGGGTATATCGATAGAAACAGAGTGGCTGTAGGTGGACATAGTTATGGTGCTTTTATGACAGCTAACTTATTGTCCCATTCTGATTTATTTGCAGCGGGAATAGCCAGAAGTGGAGCTTATAACAGAACCTTGACTCCTTTTGGGTTTCAGTCTGAAGAGCGAAATTACTGGGAAGCGCCAGAAGTTTACAATACCATGTCTCCCTTTATGAATGCAGAAAAAATGAAAACTCCACTCTTATTGATTCACGGTCAGGCCGATAATAATTCGGGAACCTATCCTATGCAAAGCGAAAGGTATTTCAATGCCTTAAAAGGACTTGGAGCTCCAGCACGATTAGTTATGTTACCTAAGGAAAGTCATGGCTATGCTGCCAAAGAAAGCATCATGCATATGCTTTGGGAGCAGGATGAGTGGTTGGAGAAATACGTCAAAAACAGAGAGGTTGAGTAATATTGATAAATTTTAATTCAAAAACCAGAAGCAATGGCTTCTGGTTTTTTTAATGAAGTTAGGAGCTTATATGACTCAACAATATAGAATAATGAGGTTGAGGTGTAATTTTTCTACAACTCCTTTTAGATATAATAATGATTAAATTAGGCTGCCTTTTTTGGAGTCGTAAGTGCAAGTTCTCTCATTGGTTTTGGCACTCTGGGATTCATGATTTTAAACCATAATGGAGGGATAAGGGCTATGAGAATACTGGTAGGATAGCCATAGGGCAACTCAGGACTCGTAGAATAATAATCTAAAAGCTGATACTTTTTACTGGCTCTGTAGTGGTGATCGCTGTGTCTGGTCAATTCATAAAGCAGGATTCTCCCTAAGAGGTGATTCGAATTCCAGGAGTGAATTTCCTTGACAGGATAATAACGACCGCTTTTTCGCTGTTCTCTCAATAAACCATAATGTTCAATATAATTGATGCTCTCGAGCAGTAGAAAGCCTATAACACCCATTGAAAGCGCAACAAATGCCGTTGAAGTAGAGAATAGGATAAAGAGTAGTATGACATAACTAATCTGGAGTACAGAGTTAATAAGCATTGCGTTGTGCAATGACCAAAATTTTTGATTTTTTGACTCCAAAAGTTGTCGTTGAAGTCTCCAGGCATTTACATACTGTCTGGTTGAAGAAGTCATCCAAAACCCAAATACAGTTTGGTTTAGTTTGGCCGTTGCCGGATCTTCTGGAGTGGATACTTTAGCATGATGACCAAAATTATGTTCCACCGTAAAATGCGTGTAGTGAGAGGGAAGGAGTAAGAGTTTAGCAAACCACTGGCTCAACTTATCCTCTCTATGCCCTAACTCATGAGCCACATTAATTCCATTACTACCCAACACAATTCCAACGCTTATCACGATACCAGCAATTTGAATATTGGTAAGCGAATAAACTTCTATATTGACTAAAGCCATTCCTAGAATCAAATAAATGAGTGGTAAATTCAGATACAGCAACCAATTGAAAAAGGGATGAATAGCTTTGTTTGCCTTATCCTCTTTAGATAGATTATAAAGATATTGAGGAGTAAAGAGTTCTACCAGTGGTATGATACCAAAGGTGACGATAGGAGCAAGATAACTGAACTGCTTAGGGTAAATAATACCTAGAATTGCACAAAGTGGTATTAAATAAGCAGTGAGATACTTTAAATCATTGAATTGCATGTCTAAATTTAGATAATTTTAGAGAGTTTTTAAAATTAAATAAACCTCAATATTTACCATTCTTAAAATTGATTATAAGTTGCCAAGTCACTTCATACTATAAGTAGGATCATTCATTTTTTTTGATGTCTTTGAGATGAGCTTTAGGTTCTTCATTTTCTGAAGGAGTTGGGTCTGAAAGTGGATTAGATTCTAAGTAGTCCGAAAAAGAAGTCACTGCAATAATGACAATAATCAGGATGATTTTTTTCATAGTTAAGGTTGGATTTTTGATGTTATAGATTGGTTTGAAGTTCTTGACTATTTATTAAGTCAATATGTTTGTTCACATCCAAAAGCTGTTTAATAAAAGCATTCTGCTGTGAAGGTGTGATGAAAACGCTATAGGAAGTTTGATATTTAAGCAGAAGACCACTCCTTGCCGCTGAAGATTTGAAATTTGGGAGCAGTTTTGTTTCTTTAGAAATACTGTGAATTCTGTGAATAGGTATGGTCTCGTTTATAAATAATCCTTTAACGATTAGAATGCCATTTTTAACCTTGTAATTCGTTTGTTTAGAACCTATAATTATCAATATACTAAAAGCAAAAAATGGGATAAATTGAATATACTCCATCGTATCGATTTCGCTTTTCATAAGGCTATATACTGGAATAGTATTATATAAAACAAGTATAAGTAAAAGCAGTGCAAAATGATATGGATCTATTCTACTTTTGAATGTCATGATTTGATTTAAAAGGGATTTAAAAGCTAACGCTTGAAAATATAAAAATTAATTTGAATTTATTTATTAGTGTGAGTAACTTTTAGGCTTATGAATAATTAATCCTGTTTAAAAAAAGTTAGTTTTCAATAACTTGAAATTTGATGGGTTTATAGTCTGGATCTACTGTTTCCATGTATTTCCAATAAAAGTCTCCTTCTTCAATTGAATTGATTTTTTCCCCCATCCAATTGATGATTCGATCCTTAAACTTCTGATTCTTTTTTGTTAGTAGATCCTGACCTTTGGTATTCAACACCATCATAGAAGCTTTAAACATCCGCTTTGACTTATCTCCATAGGTTATGATGTTATAAGGTATCGAATCTGTAGAGAATAGTTTCACGTCTTTCCAAACCAGCATAGGAAGTTCTTTTTTTGAAGTCCGAATAACTTCATCCCATATGCCACGATTGATATACATAGCTTCGGCGGTCTTAAATGAGGCGTATTTATTTTCAAAATGAATTTCTGTAAACCTTAAGGTATCCTTGTCAACAATTGATACATATATGGATTCTGATATATTATTAAATCTTGAACGGTTCGCTTGTTCTGAAAAAGATTGGCGAGTTGTATGACAGGCCAATGCTATGAAAGCTAAAAACAGGAAGTAGAAGTGTTTCATAATGAGTAGGGCTAAAATTTTAAATCAGGATTGCGTTGCTTCCAGTAGACCCGGTAAAATTCATCATTTCGTTTAAATGCAACATATTTCATTAACTTCGAAAAGTGAAGTTTCACTTTTTGGTTAAGATTGGGATCGCCCAAAACATCTTCACCTTGGAAGAAAACCATACCAGACCCATACGTGATCCCGTAGTCTTCAACTCAATTGGTGACCACTGTATATCGGGTTGTGTCTCTATCGAAAAGCCTCAGGTCGTTCCATACCAAAAGGGGAGTCTGATAGTCTAAAAAGATCATTTTGTCCCACTTACCGTAAGTATTATACATGGCTTCTGAAAGCTTAAATGCTGTGTTGGTACATTCAAATCGAATTTCGTTGATCAATAGGGTGTCATTTTCGTTGATCGATAAAAATTTATCATCTACAATTCTCCTGTAACCTTTTTTATGATTGGAGCGCCAGCACTCTCTTGGAGTACCATCGTGAAAATAGACAGTGTTTTTTCTATTGGTAGAACAGGACGCAATAAGGATCAAAGTGAAAATAAAAATAATGATTTCATAACAAAGATGGTTGAACCCTTAAAACTAATGAAATTCTTACTTGAACCGTTAAGTTTTTGGCTTATTGTTAGATAGTCCTTCAAAATTGGGTATTCTGTGATATTGCCGTGCATCAAAACTTTATCGTGTAGTGCAGAGTTTGAACACTAGACATAAGGCTTGATAATGTTATCCGATAGAACTAATTAATCAATCGGAATTGAGACTCCAATAGCGGCAGCTCCAAACGTCTGACTGATGTCTGGATGGTATAAATATTTAAAGGCTACATCCAGGTTTCGTTCTGGACCTAGAAGAACTCCAATAGAGAAAGGAATGTGGTAGTAAACCCCTGTTTTCTTAAAGTCGTAGGCAAAGGTCCTATTTTCAAAAGTCCCAGCAGATAATCCGATACCAAATTCGAGGTAAGGGGCCAGCCAGGGAATTGGAGCAATAAGTCTTGCCTTTCCGCCAGTAAAAAAAGCAGAAGACTTGATTTCAAATCCAGATTGGGCAGGGGTTAGCTCATCTTCGTAAGTATCTGTGTAAATAAAACCGGCATAAGGCCTTAGTTCGAACCAACTTGAGGTTTTTAGAACATACTCACCTTCCATATAAAAGCCTTGCCCTCTAACGTCTTCTGTATTGTTAGTGATAGTAATACCTAAACCTATGGAAGCTTGAATGTATTTCTCTTTTACAAATTGAGCCTGGCAGTTTGAACTCAAGACAAGGATGAACAGGGTGGATAAAGTAAATTTCATAGAAGCTAGTAGATATTGAAAAGCCGCCATAGGGATGGCGGCTTCAAGATTTAAAAAAATAATTTATTCAGAAATCAACTCTAAATTTTCTTTCCATTCTTCTGGAATCTCATTTAGAGCATATACTTTTAATTCTTTATCTACAGAAGATGTCGAATTCTTAACTAGTGTTTCGTTAAGGAACTCTGTTTTTAGCTTGAACATCGCACCTGTAGCAGGATCTACAATCAACCAACCAATTAAGCCCCCAAAGACAATGTTACCAATATACCAGCCATCTAGTTTAAACTCGATAGGTACAGTTTTGGTCTGGTAACCCTCCTTCTCAAAAGTCGCCTGATAACTTGCTTTTGAAAAAAAACCAGCACTGGCATCTAAAACAATGGTCGCAGGGGTTTGTCCTTCAAAAATATCGATTCCCTTTTTGTCTGTAATCACAAGTCTGGCTTCAGAAGGCCCACTATTTATTGAAATAGGGTAACTACTTTTACTTACAATACTGGCACAGCTTGATGCTAGTAAAATAATTCCAGATAAGGCGATTAGTGTAAATTTGTTTTTCATAGAGATAATTTAAATGTTTGTGCTTACTTCTTATTTTAAGTCTTTATTCAGCTTATTCAGACTATAAGGCTTTATATAGTTTTATTTATTTGAAATCAAGGTATGTTCACTTTCAAATTTAAAGATTCGTAGGTGTAAGTTCTGATCCCAATAAGTCCATATACAGTTTCACCATCAGGAATCACTGTATTGAATAAATCATAGGTTTCCAATTCAGTTTTAAACTGTTTATTAGCTGAAGAGGCCACAACCATGTTGGTGAGTGTGATGCCTGGTCCTAATATTAAACCAATAGGGAAGGAGCTCGAGGTTTCTTCGACTCCATTGGAATTGGTTTCGTAGGTGTAAAAGTTTAAAGGCGTAAGCAAAAGGTATAATAAATAAGTTGCCGGGCTTTGTTTAAGCACGTTATAGACACTTTGGTTATCCATGACTGGAATTGGGTTTCCATTGTCATAGACCAACAGCAGGTCCTTTCCAAAAGTAAGTGGACTTCCAGAATTGTTGGTAATTTTTAAGGCCACCATTTTGACGCCTTTCTTATCACTTTTTTTAGCGTATTTCTTCCTTAAGCGTTCATATTTGTATTCCAGTTTAACCTCATTTGATGTCGTTTCTCTGGAATTATAGTTAACGGATTCAGGATCAATAGTTTTGTAACTCGAGGCACAATTTGTAAGGCTGCAGACTGCTATACATAGCAGAACGCACTTAATTATTTTCATCAATAGTTAGTTAAATTAGGCGACAAATAACGTTAATATTTTTAACTTTTAAAAGTTTAAAAAACCTTTTTTCTAAAAAAATTAACGAGCTTTAAGTGTCTGAAATGCGGATTTAAGCTGATGAAATATAAAAGCTTAAAAATCAGATATTTTATTAATTTCTCTGATTTTACTAATGATTTTAAAATGATAGGAGTGCTTTTGCACCACTTGGACTGCTGAATTTTACTCTATTGAATTATTCAACAAAATTGGTTAGAAACAAAGTATTAGAATCGGTATGTCTGAATATTTCAAAATGCGAACTTAGGGCCTTTCAGAAAATAGGATTTTTTCAATAGCTTAATGCCCAGCAAATGGAGACCCAAATAGTCCAACTGCCAGTTCTGCCCAAATCAGAAAAAACATAAAACCAACACCTAAAAGAAAGACTAAGCGTTTCTTTAAACTCTTAAAGCGTCTTAAAATAAATTCAATAGTTAATCCCAAAATCAATAATAATGCCCCCATTACGATAAAATCTAAAAGCGTCCAGTGGACTTCATCACTTAGCTGCATCGCTATAAAAGGAATTAATAACAGGATGGGGATAATCAAAAAATAGGAGTGACGTTTTAAGATCATGAGCTGATGCTAATTTGGTTATTTTTTATTCTTGAGAAATATGGAAACTATAGCAGTGGTCGCAAGACCCATCACAAACGCCCAGATGGTACTTGTAAGGATGTAGTTTTCCAGATTAAATTCCGCTTTTGCTTGTTCCACACTTTCGTAATACCCACTTTCTACAGAGTGAGTGATGATATTTGTAAAATAGTCTGGGGTGATGACTTCAGAAATGATATACTGAGATAACGGGCTAAATGCCGTAATGATAAGCGTTATGATAAGACCAGATTTGAACAGTTGTGAGTAGCTTGCACTTTCAGAATAGGCGCTTTTTCGTTTGTCTTTAAGTGCTAACACGTAGATGACAATTGCTACAATCGCATAGAGCATGGTGATGTACTGATGGAGATCTATATATTCATCATGCAGACCTAGCAGCCTTTCCAGTAGCATCCATAACAGCAGTGAAAGGATGAATATAAGCGCCCATTTAATTTCGACTTTCAATTTCATCTTAATAGTTTAAATCTAATTTAATAAGTTATTAAGAAATATTAAGCGAAAACCGGATTATAATTTATCCAGATCTGTTTTAGTGAAATCGTGTTGTTTGTTCCCTGTATTCAAGGTAGTCTTAGGCTCGAACATCAGTACTTTGGCTTCACCTATACCAATAGGTTTATGGGTTGTGCCTTTGGGAATAATAACCATCTCGCCAGCCTTTAGATCCAGGGTTTTGTCTTTGAGTTCAATTTTAATTTCACCTTCAATCACCAGAAATAATTCATCTTCTTCCTCGTGCTGATGATGAATAAATTCTCCTTTAAATTTTGCAATCTTAACCTGTTGATTATTAAGTTCCCCAATAATCTTGGGAGACCAGGCTTCAGAAAAACAATCTAATTTTTCTTTCAAGTTAATGGTTTTAATAGCCATGATTTGAGTTGTTTTGGTGTTAACTATCCATATTAAAACAGGTAAAACTTAAGCAGTAGTGATGTAGAGAAAAAAAAATTTAGGGCTTTAAGTGTAATTCCAAGTTGGACATGCCAGGAGGGGCGTCTTCTCCTAAATTTAAACTGAGGATAAGCTTTTCTTTGGTAATGGATTGGACCTGGAATTTCACATTCCCACTTGCTTCAAGTTCTACGCTGTTGTTTTTTGTATCGCTATTTTAGGACGAGACAGTTTTGTAAATACGTTATTTCTTATTTGACTAAGCACAATACAAAGATAGCCTTATTTTGTTTTTTTATAGCGCTACAAAACTGTAATATCTGCTAAAAAACTTTGCTTTATTTTAATTAGCTCCAAGTTATCGATTTTATCTCATTTAACTTTTTACCAATTTTGATTCTAAAGAATCCGTTACTTGAGTTGTTGGTCATTTTTGAAATAGGAAACAAAGTAACTGTTTATAAACCTTTAATTTTACAGGAAATTTTAATATATGAAGTGAAGAGAGGTTAAGTACAAACGTTTTTTCGTCCAGGATAGTATATGAAAAAGCTTAAATAGAACTATTAATGAGGTCATAATGTAGTTACGGTTAAAATTACCACTCAGTTGTGATTTCAGAAATCAAAAACGTATTGATATAGCTTCCTTCAAACATATCTCCAGTAAATTTTATTAATCTAGGTCACTTCTTTTTAAAAAAGGAACAATTAATTGATTTTGGATGCCTAGCCTTAGGCTATTTCGGTCTGACTTTAACAGACCTATTTTTCTTGTATAGGATTCTACCTGACTTATAAAATGACACAAGTTTTCTCCGCTTTGAGGAGTAGTTGACCTGTTCAGGCTCAAATTTTGAAAATAACATCATTTGTTTAGGCCAGTTGTTATAATCATTAAATTAATTTTAGTCTATAAACTGTTTAGAATAATGTGGTAGGTCATGAATCTAGACTATAAAGAAATGTATTTCGATTTAGGCAATGAATTGGCACAAATGTACAAGCATTTAGACTTTCAAAATCACTGCTACTGGCGTATTGCCCTGGACAATACCTTATCTGCCAAATGGAAAGATGTTATACCAGCTCCTGCTTATAAACATTTAACTGAAGAGCAATTTAGCCATTTGATTGGTTTACTTAAAAAATACAAAGTGGATAAGGAGTTACTGCTAAAGCACAATAGAAGATCATTAGATATGAGAGGAAAAAAATAAGCTTAACCTAGAATTGCCTTGCTATTTAAAAAAGAAATTTATCTCAACCATGACGATTTAGAAGATTTCTACATTCCTGATGAAATCAAAGAAATGATGAAAAATTGGTATGTCATTACCAAATCACCTTACAGCGATTCGTTTTACTCGAGTGATCAGATCGACTGGTGCTTTAAGCCAGAAGGAAGCTATAGAGTTTCAGACCATTGGAATTTTACAAGAAAAACAGGTAGAATTCATTGTGTGACCAATAAAGAAGTTATCGATAATGAAGAGGTGTGCATTGCCAGATATGAAGATGGAATCTACAGAGTGATCGCCTGCTATAAAAAACCAATTGAAACTAAGCGTCAAAGATAAATATACCACAAGTGTAAACTGTGAAACCGAAATGGCTTCGATAAGGCTAAATCTATTAAAGTACAAAAAGTATCACAAAGCTTTCCTAAAACCTCAAAATCGTGAGTAGCTTTGGAATGATCCTCTTATTTTGAGGTTTAATAATTATAACATTAAAATCATGGAGTTTAACACGAAGATTAAAGAAGAATTGGAAGGAAGAATTAAAGGAGTAGAGGATTTCATTGCAGAACATGGCGTGGGTTCCAAACAACTGAGTAAAGCTAAAAAAGTACAGCGTGATGGAAATATCGCTCTATTTTTAGGCGGCTTAATTACCGCTGCAGGGATTGCGATTTGGGTTATGAGCCGAAATAAAGACGATTAATTAAGACTTGTCCAAAGTACAAGTGCAAGTGCAAACACTTCAATACTTGTGACATCTACATTTAATTTCTAATACATGTGCGCCCATACCTCCCAAATCCAAAAGGTAGAACAGTTTGAAGAGCAATATAATGTAAAACTAAGTGATGAAAGTTCGCGAGAACTCTTCAATCAGCCTAGTTATCACATCATAGGCTTTACCCACGCGCAGATGTTGATCATCCCTCAAGAGAAACCCAGCGTTTTGGCAGCAGCTACCTGGGGCATAGCGCCAGAAAACAAAAAAGTAGGAGAGCTAAAGGACTATTACAAAGAAGCGGCGAAGTTTGGTGGAGGTATTAATGCCAGAGCTGAAAAAGCCTTTGATCATTTTCTTTACAAACAATCCATTTATACCAAACGCTGTATCATCCCAGTGTCTGCGTTTTTCGAGCCTCACGATCATGAGGGCAGCAAATACCCCTTTGTGTTTAAGTCTAAAGACAATAATTCTCTATCCCTAGCGGGGATTTATACCCGCATAGAGAATAAAGTCACCTTTGCCATTCTGACTCAGGAAGCCTCACCCTTATTCGCCAGAATCCACAATAAAAAGAACCGCCAGCCTCTTATTTTAGATGAGGAACAAGTTAGTGAATGGCTAAAAGATGATCTGAATGAAAGCCAGATTAAAACACTACTCCAAACCCACTTCGATGAGAATCAACTGAAGTATTATCCAGTCAGTAGTGATTTATTTAGTCCGAAAGTCAACTCAAACGTAGATGGTATTTTGGATAGGGTAGAGTATGAGGAGCTACCAGAATTATGAGTAAAGATTAAAGGGTGTAAGTATTTTGATCTTTGTAAGAGTCGTTGCCAAATTGTAGGAAAAAAAAGGATAATCCAACGATTTTGAGCTGCAAACTTATATGGAGTTTAATTAAATTTTACAATTCCACCCCTGGTGTTAATTTTGCTTTCATCGTCAAGGACTGCCTCGATTTCATAAATTATATGGTTAGGTATACCTGAAAGGTCAGAAAATTCAATCTGGAAGTCACTAAGCCTGCCATTGGATTCTGATAATATTTCAGAAATAGATTGTTGTGAGTCTACAATAACAATTTGATTAGTGACATCAATTCGTTCATTATTATTATCAATATCAATAAGCTCAACTTTTATGGTTTCTATTTTATTGGTATCGATAAACACTTGATCTTCACAGGGAACTACGGCAGCTTGCACAAATTCAGGACGTTCGTTTTTTCTATGGTTTACCTCATTTGAAGCAATATTTTCTTCTGTTATGATTTCAACTCCAATAATAAAGTCTTCCTTTTGAATTGTAGATTGTCCGTCATACTCTATTATACTGAACCCTGAGAAACCAAAACTCTTGATTCTAAGTCATTAATACTAATTAAAAAAGTAGTTTCATCACAACACGAGGTAATCGAAGGTAAAATTAGGAAAGCAACCAGTAGTTTTAAGGCCTTAAATTTCATTTTCATGCGTAACAACCCTTTAAATTTAGACTGAATTCTATCTTGAAGTGTGTCTAAAAGGTTAAATCATTTTCAATTTGAAAAAGATTTAACTTTCGCTCTCACTCTGGATTTAGTATCTTTAAATAAATATAAATTTTCAATTATGGCTTTCCTCGATAAGGTTAAATGGATTCTTGGAATCCTTATGATTTTTGGATTAATTATTACCACTAATCTCATCGATAGGCATAATTTTATACGTGTTAAGGACTCTGTAGTGACCATTTATGAGGATAGGTTAGTCGCCAATGATCTTATTTTTGAAATGTTAAAGACAGTTCAGGAAAAAGAACTAAACATAATAGAAACAAGCTCCACATCGATTGAAAATGATAATTCAAAATTTGATACTAAGTTAGAATCGTTGGTTTCCAGGTTTGAAGAAACAAAATTAACCATTGAAGAGGCGAGCATTTTTGAAGATTTGAAAATGAATGTTGAGAAGTTGATAGACTACAACAGTAAATCTAAGACTTCCAACGAAACCGATAATTCTATAATACTTTCGCGGATCGAGCAAGTAAAGACCAACCTCGATGAATTGTCTAAAATTCAGCTCAGGGAAGGAAGTCGACAAATGTCTATTAGTAAGCATGCGCTTAATACGGTAGAACTTTTTACTCAAATCGAAATATTTATTCTCATATTTTTAGCGATTTTAATACAAATTATTGTGATGTATAAACCAAAACATAAGTCATGATTTATTCGAAAGGCTAATCACCTGGACAAGAATTTATTTCTGGCAAAACTTGTTAAGGTTTTACTTACTGTTACAGAAATTCACGAAAATATTACCCAGTAATTTATCATTAGTCACTTCACCTGTGATTTCTCAAAGTGATACAAAGCCTGGCGGATATCGATGGCCAATAAATATGTACTAAGGCTTTGGTTCATGCCTTCCTGTACCTTATTGATTTCTTCTGAGGCCAATAGGGCATTATAATGTATTTAGTTGGTAACAATACTGTCGTTGTTGCTTAAAGCGCCATCATCAACATAACTCATGAGTTGATTAACCATTGAAATCACAGAATATTAACTTCAAGCTTTAATTCTTATAGCATTTGGTCATTTTTGCGATTTAATCTGAATTAAAAGCATATTTAATATCAAAGTAAGTCGAGCAAAATGATAGAATGATATTCTTCTTTATATTTTTCTGCAACTAAGTAACAATGAAAACCAATAAACGACAAGACTTAGAATTGCGCCAATGGCAATATCATAACTTAAGTGCCAAAACCAAATCATTGCATCCTGTCCTCCTCTAAAGGTTTTTTTCCGAAAATGAGATCGAGAGGTTTCCGGCAAGAACATATGAAATAGGAACCCAAAGAATCCCCAAAATCAGAATAACTTTAAGTAATACAGATAAATACTTGGTTACTTTACGAGTTGGTTGTCGAAATTCTTTGACGCCCCAGTAAATCGATGGGGGAAGGGCAATCATGCCAAACCAGGACATAAAAGTTCCCAAAGGAATGGTTTCTGCTTGGTCCAAAGCCATTTAAAATTTTAATGACCAGAGACTAAACCATAGTTGTGATCTAACGTAAGTGTGTAGAAAGCGCAGAACCTATTCTAAAATTTAAATTGCTTAATTAATACTCATTCCTATTGGAATAAAGAAATTTGCGCTTTAATAAAGAACCATCTGTAGATAATTCTAAAGGAAAGCAGAGCAGCCATTTCCGTGGTGAATTGAATACCTTACTACTTTATGGAGATCATCATTGTTGAGGATTGATTATTAATACAAAAGATTCATTAGAGCAAAAAATATTGATGTAAAATACAAATACTATAGACTATAGAAATAAAATCTAGCCGTAGTTAAAATCGAATACAATGGTTTTTTCATAATCAAAAATGAAGATAAGTCGAAGAAAAGAAGACTGAATTAATTATAAATCGTACTGAATCCATTCGTCTGAGAGATGAATATCAATGATTTCCAAAGGACCAGGACCTTTATTCTTAAAGCTATGTGGTAGGTTCGCCGGTCCTACTATAATGCTACCTTCCTCGGCTATCATTGTATTTTCACCAATTGTAAATTCTGCAGCACCTTTTATAATGTGTACAATCTCATCATAGGGATGAACGTGTAAACCCGGACCTTGATCAACTTCATCTATTGTGGATCGAACTATAACGCAGTTAACCCCGTAATCTCCACCAGAAAATACAGCGTTGGGTGTCTTTTCTTCATCGAACCATTCGTTCTTTTTTATGTAGGCTGGTTTTACTTTGGATGGTTTAGGCATAGTATTCAAATGGTTTTAAAGTTTTGAAATAGAATTAAAATTTAATGCGTATTGATGTGATCTCGATACAAAACTGATAAGCGTTTAGGTTGAAAAATTCTCTTTTCAAATAGTTATAAAGCCCCTTTTTTATTTTCCGATACAATATATGAAGTAGCGCTGATTATCAGATAGTTAAGTGCTTGCAGATACAAATAAGCAACAAAATCTGTTGATTTTCAGCTAATCAAGGGCTAAAGAAAGGAAAAATGTAATGTCAGGGCATAAAAAAACCGCCCCACAAAGGAAGCGGTTTTCTAAGAAAACGCAATCGCTATTAAGCAACTGTTACAGAGCCGATATAAATACTATCAGAGACTTCCTTACCATCATCACTAATGAAACCGATAAAGGCTTCTACATCGTCTCCAATGAAGTCATTTGGCATTGCTAAGTTCTGAGAAGTAGCACTTCGTGCTGCTCCTGCAGTATCATAGATTGCCTGGTCTTTAGTAGCATTGTAAACAACCAATAGAGCTTTGTCTGTTGCTTGTGCACTTCCACTACCACTGTTGTCATCCCAAGTGAACTCAACCAAACCACCTGAAGAACTTACAGCACCATTTAAGGCTTCTGTTAGTCCACCACGGCTTACTAATGCATTGGCATAGTCAACCGAGAAGTTTGGATATGTACCTGTGATTGCATTGTTCAGGTTGTACGACATAGCCGCATTGAACTGCGTCATTTTGTTAGCATACAACTTGAATCCTACTCTCAAGAAGTCAGTCATTGTTTGAAGAAACCTGAGAGTTATTGTGAATTTAGAACGCTGATCCACCTGACCTGCAGTTCTTGGATTAGAGACATTGGCAGGCTTGATTCTCATGTAATCAATACCTTTCCATGTTCCACCTACGATATTTCCCACCTTTCCTGAGAAACCGCCTAAGACACCTTGTGAAATTTTACCCATTGTTTAAGTTTTTGAGGTTAACGATTATTTGGACTTGACACGGACTTGCCATGGATTCGCCCTATGTCATCTAAAATACTTCAAGAACTGTGCAAGGTTGTTATTCTTGAGGTGGTTGCATCAGGGTGCTTCTCTTTGCATATCAGTAAGTTAAATTGTGGCATACAGTAGTAGAATTTGTCACTCTTCCTGACATAATTCATTTTTAAAAGAGAAAAGAAAAAAGGGAAAAAAAGAAAAGAGAAAGCGTTCTTTTTGGTGTGCGGGGCTGGGTTGTCAAGGTTTTTGATAAAAATACTACCCAAAGGGTGGAGATTTTTTTCAAAACCCGAAGGGCTTGACCTTGATAATCCAAAGGCGGGTAAGCCATGTGCGAGCACACCTATTTTTGCTGCTCTATTTTATTTTTAATTGCAGCATAACCCTGTGCGGTGATACAGTGGAATTTCTCATCACCTGTGTCTTTCTTTACTTTCTCAATTGCTTCTTGAATCTGCATGCCATTTGCCATTGATAAGTAGAATATCTTATTGGCATTTATACCTGGTTTGACACCTAAGTTTTCTGAATATCCTATGATTCCGAAGAATGGAAATTCACCTTTTAATTGATCTACTGCATTAATGACGTTTAAACCTTTGCAGGTAGTCATGTTTAGAACGACAGAACCATTAGAGGCTTTGTTTAGGTGTCTTAAAGGCTCTTCTATGGCAGACCATGGAATGAGTTCACCTGTATGCTTAAACCCAATACAATCACTATTACCATGACCAACAAAATGAAGCATATATCTCTTTCCTGAGTGTGATTCAATAGTAAGTTGGTTTATAGCATCGAGAAGTTCCTGTTTTGTAGACAAGTTTAGTATTCGGGTTGAGAATCCTTCTGTTGTTAGAACTGAATTTAGTTCTTCTGTTATTTTCCAATTGGTACGTTCATCATCAGAAAGCAAATCAAGAATCACTATCTGGTCGTACTCTACATCAAGTTTTTTGTAATCAATCATAATATCGTGTTTATTATAAATATGTAGAAAATCAGAAAAAGCACGATTTTTTGAAAAATAATTTCAAAGTAACTGGTAATCAACTAAATAAAATTACGGAATGTTGCTATTTACGGTGGGGAAACGCAGGTAAACTAAGGCGTAGCCGTTTCAGCGAGCCGCCTGCGAGCGGAGCAAGGGTGGTGTAGGAAATTGCCTGAATCCCTTTAGGGTGAAGGCGACCTACGCCTATGTAGGTACTACACAGGGCTGGCGTGATTTTTTGCTTCAGGGGTTGGGAAAGGCAAGTGTGGTGAATGAATTGAGCGTAATGACGAGTTTTGAGGAATGAAGGGAAATGAATGAGCCACTCTTGCGTATGTTGGTGAAAGTGGCTGAGTTGAAGGAATGAGGAACGAATGACTGAAATGAAGCGACTGTAGCCATTGGGTGAATTGCAAAAAGCATGACAGCCCGATTAGCCCGCAGCGACCCGCAGGCGAGCAAAATTAACAAGCAGCGATAGCCCCCCAATTTAAAACTTGTGAGTTTAGCGAACACCTTAAAAGGGGTTTGGGGGGGGTAGAAAAGCTGCGAATGAGGATTGAGTGAAATGTGTGAAACAAAACAAATGAACGACTTGAAGTGAGCACCTACTGGAGCGCAAACTGAAAGGTAGTGAATGGTATATGCAAGGGCGACCGTAGGGAGTGCATTTACCCTTGCAGATATGTTTTTGTGGAACTAAATGGAAGGATTGACGAATACCGCTTTACCTGCGTTGGGGCTGTGCGGTGCTGGAAGTGGGTAAATGAAATGAGGAACGAATGCAATGCACCTACTGTAGGCACATGGCTGTGGGTGGGGTTAACCTTCTTGGATAGCTTTTAATTGCTTTTGGGCAGATTTCAGCTTTAAGTTTAAATCTACTTTTTCATTGAACTGCTTGCTTCTGGATATTGCTGATTTGAGTTTACCGATTTCCTTCTTTAAGCGATCTACTTCTTGTTGGTTCTTTAAGATTGAATCCAATGACTGTTTACCTAATTCTGGCTTACCTGTTAGTTGAACACATAAGTCCTTGAATACAGCGTCTAAGCTTCCTTTTAGGTTAAATGCAAAGCTGTTATCGTCCTTATTGAACCAATCTGAAGTAAATGTCCAATCAATCACTGCAACATCATCATTGGTGGGGTGTGGGTGTTTTGAAGCAGTTGAAATATAAGCTTCCTGTTCATGCTCTACCCAAAATACAATGTGGTATGGAATGGACTTATTAATGATTTCAAGGATTTTAAGGATATCGGATTTTTGCTTGAGTTCTATCTTGAAAACCTGTATTTCCTGAATATCCTTAGCATCTAAGTTTACTGTATCCGCAGAAAGCTTATGAGTCCATGAAATACGCTGAATACAGTCTGTGAATAGCTTCTTCTGCTTGGTGTTGGTGTACTCGTCAAATGCATTCTTGGGTACAACACGACCTACATTTGTTCTTACAGGTAGATTGAAGAAATCCATTAGCGGACAATTAAGAATGATACCAACTTGAAGTCTTCTATTCCCTTGATTTTCTCCTGAAGTGCAGTTGTGCCACCTGACTTGAATAGACTTAGGACTTCCTTTTCTTCTTCCTTCTCTAAAATGGTGCTAATCCCTTGCTTCAGCAGGTTTGAGTATTCATCCATTTGGTGGTAATCATCTGTCTCTTCCGCTAATTCAGTACAAACATCTTCTATTGGTGCAGTTTTACCTTTAGCAAGCATGCGCATGGCATCCAATATCTTCTTAGACTCTACATGGTTCAGGATTAACTCGCCATTCATTTTCATATACACCAAGTAGTACGGGTGTAATCTATTCAGCTTATTGATATTGACGCTTGAGTTCACATTCTTGAGCACGAAGATTACACCACTTTGAAGTATTGGGCTGGATTTTACCACTGCATGAAGCCCTTCTGGAATGTTTTTCAATTCACCGTACTCTTTAATCATGTTGGATAAATCCACTCGAAAATCATTCAATCCAAGGTCTGTAATGCTCACACCTTCTCTCAAATCTTCTAAGTCAATTACTTCTTCTTGTAGTCTCTGAAGCTGTATTTTCCTGTACTCTAAGTCCTTTTCTTCAGTATTTAGAATATTATCATCACCTGTACTTGCCATGTTGCTAATGAGCATCTTATTCTCAACACGCTGCTTTAGGTTGATATAATTATCGAGCGTAACATCAGGCCAAAAGTTGACCATGGTAATACTGTTGTTCTTAGAACCAATTCTATCTACCCGCCCGAAGCGTTGAATAATTCTCACAGGGTTCCAATGAATATCATAGTTGATTAGGTAATCACAGTCTTGCAGGTTCTGACCTTCTGAAATACAATCTGTAGCGATTAGCAAATCAATAGAGTCTGAAATGCTTGGATATAGCTGTGCTTTGTCTTTGGATAGGGGTGAGAAGCATGTAAGAATAGCATTTAGGTCTGCTGGTATCTTTTTAGTAGTACACAACCTTCTCGAACCTGTTATAATTGCTGTGTTCAAGCCATACTTCTCTTTCAAGTGCTTGTGAATGTTCTCGTATAGATAATTGGCTGTATCTGCAAAGGCTGTGAATACTATTGCTTTCTTGTTTCCTGGATTAAATGGCTCATTTACCTTCTTGTCTAAAAGACTGATTAGATGCTGTAGCTTGGTGTCTTTTTCACCCCGTATATCAACGATATTGCTCCAAAGGTGATTGAGTACAGCAAGGTCTTCATTCAGGTCTTCACGCCATTTTGTGGTGTCCATATCGGCAATGTGAACCTTAATCTTTCTACCAATTACTTGCTCTTCATCAGCCCAATTGGATTCAAAGTCATAGTTCTCGTCACTCAGGATTTTATGGATTCCTTCATAGTCATCCGCATCACCTTTGTCAATGGTTTTAATGGCGTTTTCAATCTGACCGATAATACCTTCCAAAGTAAGGCGGAAAGAGTCCACAGAACTCTCTAAACGCTTGAGTAAGTTGATTCGCATAAGAATACGCAAACTCAATTCTCTATCTACCTGCGATAGCTTACCTGAACCTGAACGTACTTCTTTGTCATATAAATCCGCATAGGCTTGCACCTTACTTGGAAGAATGTAATTCAATGGCGTGTAAACGGATAAATTGAGCAGGGTAAGCTTCTCAGCAATATCTACATAAGTAACATCATCCGAAGCAGTAAGTGGGCTTTGAATAGATACGGGCTTGTTTCGCTCTGGGAATTTACCAATGGCTGTAGTGTCGTAATAAGTAGTAATGTGCTTTCTGGAACGTGCTATAGTTAACGAATCCAATATCTCAAAGAAGTCAAAGTCGAGCATGTCCAAAAGCTTCTCAGTAGTGCGCTCTGTAGTCTCATATCTGCTCCAAATATTGAACGCTTGCTGGGCTTTTCTAAATATCTGATCTATGCCACTCTGAGTATCTAACTTTTGGTCAATATTCTCCGCATCACCTTCATAGGCTAAAGCTAATTGGTTACGTAAGTCGTTGAACCTGTTATTTACAGGGGTAGCAGAAAGCATCATCACTTTAGTTTCAATGCCTTCCTGAATCACTTTCCGCATTAATGTTTGATAGCGGTTTTCCTTACCAACTACTGTATTGTTGTTTCTGAAATTGTGAGATTCATCTATAACTATGAGACCGTAATTGCCCCAATTCACATTGGCTAATTCACGTCCATTACTGATACCACGTTCACGGCTTAAATCTGTATGGAATAGTACATCATACCTGAATCTATCAGCGGCTAATATGTTGTTCTTATCGTTGTGGCGGTAGGTATTCCAATTGGCTTCTAACTTCTTGGGACAAAGTACCAATACGTCCTTGTTCCGCATTTCATAGTATTTGATAACCCCTAAAGCTGAGAAGGTTTTACCTAAACCTACAGAATCTGCCAATATGCAGCCCTTGTACTTCTCTAATTTGTTGATAGCACCGATTACTGCATCCTGTTGAAAATTGTAGAGCTTCTGCCATACCAACGTGTCTTTAAAGCCAATTTGCTCATTGGGTAGATTGTCTAAAGACAAGTCGTCTAAGAAGTCATTGAATATGTTGTAAAGCGTAATGAAGTAGATAAACTCAGGACTGTTCTCCTTGTAAGCACTCTCAAAGTATTTCTGCACTTTCTCGGTCACATCCTTCAGGTCTTCTTCATTCTCCCACACCTGATTGAACCAATCTAAGTAGGCTTTACTATCTGGATGTTCCGCTTTTTGAATGAGTGTAGGAAACCCTTTTTTATGTGTGATTCCTAAATCGGAAGTGGTGAAACCACTGACGTTAGAATAGGCTTGAGCATTCTCGTTGTCCTGGTTCACATGAATCATCCCGTTGAGGGGCTGATTGTTGTGCTTGTTGGATTTGAAAGTGACTTTTTCCTTTACCCACCTTGAGCATTCTTTGGCAATGGCTCTTTGGTTGAGCTGATTCATCAATCTCAATTCAAACTCACCGCCACAAAGCTCTGATTCCCTAACTATGTGCGGTATGTAGAACTTCCTGCTTTCCTTCTGAAACTTCTCTTCAATGAAAGTGGGTGAACTAAAAATGAAACGCAGTTCATCAATTTTACCCAATTCTTTTTTGAGTGCTTCAAAAGCATAAATAGAGAATGTAGAAGCGGCAATACTGAGTTTACTACCTTTTCTTATGGTCTCCTTTAGGTCATCACCCAAACGTGTATTTACATTGTCAATTAGCTTCATAGCAGCATTAACTCAGTTGTACAATGTCCATTAGTTTCTCGTAGCTACTTACTTTCTCAAATTTCACTTCTGCTCCGCTTATCTCTTTGAAGTGTTCTGTAGCACAATGGATTTTTAGTTTCTCTATTTCTCGTAAGTCCATATCCGAATCAGATCCTTTAGTCTCGGCTACAAAGTAGATATGGCGCACTTTGTCTTTATCAAACACAATTGCCCAATCAGGACTGTAGTTGGCTACTGGTGTGGACACATAGAAACTTTTTGGAAGCTTGGCATAGACCACAACTTCGGTGCTGTTTTCTAATGCAGTAGCAAAGTCTGATTCAATCTTTGAGTCGGAAGTCAAGAAGTCGTAAATGTGCTTTTTGAGCAATTCTGACTTACGCAAAGCGAACTTATCATTGGTAAACACGGTCTTGGCGTCATGCCGTTCTTCGGTCTTGTGATAGACAATGTTGTTGATAATGAGGCTTGCTTTTACTTCATTGATCAGCTTGCTGCATTTACCGATAAACTCTTCAGGATTCTTGCGGATCAACAAGAATTTCTCTTGCTTGATTTTCTTCAGTATCTCAACAATGGTTCTGCGAGTGAGGTTGGTTTGTACTTCTATTTCACCAACAACATCATAAACCGTATTGGAATACAAATCATTCTTGAGCTTCATATACTGCCGTTTGGACTCACGTACCAAACTACCTTCCTTCATTTGCTCTGCTGTACCATCTTCTAATTCTCCTGTCTTTACTTCATATACACGGTCTCCAATATTGAGTTGTGCATCTATTTTGACTTTAGAATCCTGAATGAGCTGCTCTGTATCAAACTGTACTTCGTAAATGGTCTTTAGGTTAATCTTCTCCCAAAGTGCCTGGAACTCTTTCTTAGCGAAGTTTTTGTTGGTGTTTAGAATTACCGTTTGGCGTTCATCTTCTGGTTTAAACTCGGCACCTGTATAAATGGTCTGTAGCAGTTTGCAGACTGATTCTTTAAAAGGTTCAAGCTTTTCGGGTAAAGGCACTTTGCCTTGCTCTATGAGTTCTTTACCCTTCGGGGTGATTTTGTAGTCTTCATCAATGACTTCACCGACAATCAGCTTGAACTGTAGCTTCTTGGCATCATCTTCTGTAAGGCGTAATTCTTCACCTTGCTCATTGGTAACAAGCTTGCTTACGAAGTAATCTACTTCTGCTTTTTGTGGTCTGTCCTTGAGTGTTTCGGCTATCTCTTTCTGTAATCCTTTGGCAAAGGCTTCATAGCTTTCAGAAGCAATTACAGTAAGCTTATTCAATTCGTGTACCTGGTCGCCTACCAACTCAAAGTCTTGACGTACACCACGCTTATCAACGCACAAACGCATACCACGCCCAACTTCCTGTCTGCGTCTGGTTAAACTGCCACTTTCAGCATGTTTTAAGGCACATATCTGGAATACATTCGGATTATCCCAACCTTCTTTAAGTGCAGAGTGCGAGAAGATAAAACGAGTAGGTTCTTCAAAGCTCAGTAACCTTTCCTTGTCTTTCATAATCAAGTCATAGGCTGAAACATCTTCAGATTCTTCCTTTCCACGTTTTACTGTAGGGTCAACCGTTTTCCCTTTTTTATCTATTGAGAAATAGCCATTGTGTACCTGGTCTGCAGAATCTCTTTTGAGGTATTCTCCAAAGTTTGTAGGCATATAGCCCTTATGCACTTTACTTGGCTCTGTATCTTTTAGAAAGTCGTTGTATTCCTGCTGAAAGAGGTCTAAGAACTCGTTCTTGACCTTGTCGTATTCTTCTTCAAATATCTGGGCGTATTCACCCAATTGCTGGTCTCCTAATTCATCATAGACACGGTATTTCTCAACGGTATCAATAAAGAATAATGAGAGGACTTTAATGCCTTGACCAAAGAGCTGCTTTTCCTTTTGCAAGTGAGAGAGAATACATTCTCTTATTTGCACCCTTCGGAAAGCATGTTCATCTTTATCATTGAGAATATCACCTGGATACACATCTTCGCCACCGACAACTATTTTATTGAGGTAGCCGTTAATTTCAGTTATCGTCTGATTCTTATAGGCAGGCATATTGCCTGACTGCTCATAGAGGTTATAGCCTTCGGCTACTTTAACCCGCTTTTTACTGATTGAACCTGAAGCGGTGCGTTTTTCATGCTCAATAACTGCATAAGGTGGCTTGGTGGTGCTAAGACTAATATTCTCCAAATAGAGGTAGCCATTGGTGCCTGTAGAGCCTTTTAGGTTTATCCCTTTTACCTGTATTTTCTTGACCAAACGCTTGTTGTAAGCATCTAAGGCGTCTAAACGATAGATTTTATTGTATTCCACTTTATGCGTAGCTGAATAGCGTAGCGTGAATAGCGGATTAAAGTCTTGCATGCTCTCCAAGGTTCTTGCACCATCTACTGATTGAGGTTCGTCTATGATTAGGATTGGGTTGGTTTGGGCAATAATCTCAATGGGTTTGCGAGTTCCAAATTGGTCTAACTCCTGGTAGATACGTCTGGCATCTTTACCACGGGCATTGAATGCCTGGGTATTGATAATCATGACACTTATTCGACTATCAGAAGCGAAATTCTCAATATCCTGAGGGCGACCTGAATTGTAAATAAATGGATTGATCTTGTGCCCGTAGAGTTCTTGAAAGTGATCTTGTGTTACCTGAAATGATTTGTAAACCCCTTCACGAATGGCAATGCTGGGTACAATTACAATGAACTTGCTCCAACCGTACTTCTTATGTAATTCATACATGGTACGGATATAGGTATAAGTTTTACCTGTACCTGTTTCCATTTCTATGGTTAGGTTGTAGCCCAACTTTACACCACGTGGACGTTCTATCTGTTGGCTTTCGTGCAGGTCGTTTTTCTTTTGAACTTCCTGAACGTTCTTGAGCATCTGCGTTTCCATGAGTTGGATAGCAGAATTACGGTAGCCAATTTCTTCTTCTATTTCAAAGTCTATGGTTTGAACTCCTGTAGCCGCTTGCTTGGCTTTCTTAATGAGTTCTTTGCTGCGCTCTAAAGTGAAGCGATTGGTCTTCAATGGCTGTCCACTGAAGCAGTCCACTACGGCACTTACTGCCTGTATTTGAAAATCCTGTTCTTTAAATTGTAGTTTCATGCGCCATTGATAAAGTGAAAAGTGAAGAGTGAATAGTGAAAAATTCTAGCTCGACCACTTTTCGTTTTTCGTTATTCATTTCCATTTGTTCCTTAAGAGACTTAAAATGTTCCTTAAGCTTTGTTTTTACCTGAAAATCAGGGTGTAATGGTGTTAATAACATATTCCTTAAATTTTTTTATTCCTTCCTAAATGCATTTTTATCATAACTGCCAAAATTTTTCTTCTTGCCAATTGTGCGGAAAACCCATTTCTTTTTCCTGCGCTAAAGGACAGGTTTTCATCAACTCTATAAGTCTTGCTGTAAAAGAGTGATTAGGGCTTATAATGTCCAACGTATACTTCATACAACATAAAGCCGCATACACTTTGTATGGATAAATGCTTTTATTGGTAATAAACTGATTTTTAGTATTCGTAGGAATCTTAATGTGTGCCGTTAATCTTCTGTTCCATAGCCTTCCGTGATGAGCACAAATATTTCTTATGTTACTGAATGAGTGCATCCAACTTTCAAGTACATCAACTTTATTTAAACCGTAATGCTTGAGAACAGCTTTTTTCTCTGGACCTAATTTTAAATTTCTAAACATTAAGGACAACAAACCAAAACTGCTTACTTCCATGCTCATCCAGGCTGGAGGCTCTTTAGGCTGTGAATATTTAGATTTATAATGGTCAATAAATGTTTCTGTACTTCTGTCTATCTCTTTATTTAGGTGAGTGAAGTGCTTGGCAAACTGTACTGAATTGCGGAACAAGCTACCATCTAAATGCCAATGGCTGCCGTATCGCATAGCCCATTGATAAATTACTTGGGTACGAAATGAAATCTCGATTTTTTCAATGGCATCCAATACCAATAATCGAAACTGCCTATCAAAAACATATAAGCTCAGTATTTCTTCAAAAGAAATTTCAGAAGTGAAAGGGTGATTCGAATCTTTATTATCCTGAAAGGGGTAAGTGTAAGCCCTTAGCCTGTAATAGCTTATATTAGATAAATAAGATTTGGCTTTTTGCTCATCTGTAATGGTTAAACCACGACCTTTTAATCTGGCAATTTGATCTGTAACAGAAACGGCTTGCTTTGAATACTTCATAGGCTTGCAAGTTGAAGGTTTTGGGAAACACAAAGCCTATAAAAAGCGAAAACCTGCCCGGGTGCGCTGATCTGACGAGAAGCGTGGCAGGTATTATTAGATGCAAAAGTACGAATGTTTCTCATGGTTACAAATTTTTAAGGGTCAATTTTGGTAGTGAAAAGCTAAAAGTGAACAGTGAATAATTCTACTGCTAGAACTTTTCGTTTTTCGTTATTCATTTTTCACTTCATTAAATTACCTTCATTTCAGTTTCTGGACTTAGCTGCTTGAGTAGCTGCTTTACATTGGTTTTGGCAGTATCGTTTTTAAAACCGCTGTCATTGAAAACAATACGTAGGGGTTCATCTTGGGCAATGGCTTTGGCAAAGTCTTCATCAATGCCACTATCAAAACAAGCATAAAGCGAGTTTTCGGCTACTTTAAAGACCTTTTTGCCTGATACATCTACCTGCTCAATTTTGAGCGATAGGGGTAAGCCCCAATCTAACATGACTTGTGCCAATAGGTCATCTGCGGTGCGGTCTGACTTTACATTGTCTGCAAAGAGGTCTAAGTTGCTTTGATCATAGTCTTGCGGCTTGTAATAGACATCTTGCATATTGCTACTGTCTAAGCGATATACACGGAAGCCGTAATCTATATCGGCATTGGTATCTTCTTTGATTTTATTAGCTGCTCTACGGATTCGTTCTTTGCCAAGTTCAGACAGAAAATGTGGTTTACCTAAACTATCTAAGAGGTCAATACCATTTTGAATAATTTTCTTTGAATTACTATCAGCAGTTTTTAAGTTTTCATCAAGGTTTTCAGGAAGTTGAACCATAATATGATTCAGCTTTTTCCCGTTTTCAGCCGACCAACGCAAGGCACCATCAGCAGCTGAGGCCGAACCTGAGAAGAAATCCATTACAGTATCACCATCCTGCGCAAGAAAGTTGAATAAATATTTCATTAAAGAAACTGGTTTTGGGTAACTAAAAACATCACTACCCATCAAATCGGACAAATAGCTTGAAGCGTTTTCATTTGTTCCTACACCATTCTTTTTCTTGGTAATTGTAGGGTCAGTGTACTTGTCTTTAATGAAATTTGTAGGTCTTTTGTATCCTTCTTCATCTCTGATAAACCTAATTGATAGTTTATCTGACTTGATAATAAAGGTGGTTCCCTTTTTAAGTTCTTCATTTAAAAAATCTTGAGTCCACTTAAACTCACCACTTAACCGAAAATCCGTTGTTGAGTAACCTGAATTTATTACAATATCATCCAATAACTCAACCCTATCTGGCTTACCTGCTGAAAGAGATCCGTCATCGAATTTATCGGGCTTAAATAGCACTTTATCTTTTGGAAATGTTAAGGTGCGAACACTGTTACCTGAATTAAGTAAAGGTTGGTCACCACCTTCAAGTAGTTCACCATTGTACTTAAATGGGTTCCAACTCTTTTCATAGCATAGAATATATTCATTTGTTTTTCTTGACTTAGTAGATAGAGCTGGCGGTGTAGAAGTTTTTACCCAAGAAAATACTTCTATAAAATTGGCTTCTCCAAAAATATCATCCATTGCACGCTTGAGATTAGCCACTTCTTCAACACCGATAGAAATAAATATTGCACCATCATTGCTTAGCAAGGTTCTGGCCAACTTCAACCTTGGGTACATCATACTTAACCAATCAGAATGATAGCGTCCTGCTGATTCAGGGTTGGCTACCAAGCGTTGGTTGTACTCGTCCTTCTGTCCGCTTTCTATGAGTTCTTCCTGAGCATCTTTGCTAAAGTTATCCTTGTATACAAAGTCCTTACCTGTATTGTAAGGCGGGTCTATATAGATCATCTTAATCTTACCCAAGTAGCTTTCTTGCAGTAGCTTGAGCACTTCTAAGTTGTCGCCTTCTATGTAGAGGTTTTCGGTGTTGTCAAAATCTACAGAGTCTTCTCGTACAGGGCGCAGGGTTTTGGTAGTGGGTAGGTTGGCGGTTACTATGGCTTCTCGTTTACCTGGCCACTCTAAACGGTAACGTTCTTTATTGCCTTCTACCACGGCATGGCTTAGCTCTTGCTTGAGCAGGTCAAAGTCTATGGCTTTGCCTTCAGTACCTTCTGTAACGCAGTTAGGGAAGAGGGCTGCAAGCTTTTCAAAGTTTTCGTTCACCAAGTCGGGTGATTTGAGGTCTAATTTTTCTATATCCATCGTCTATTGAGTGAAAATATTAAAGTGAAAAGTGAATAGTTTAGGCATTTGCTTTTGCTGTTTTAACAGTGGAAACCAATATGGCAATGAGTTCCTTACAAAGAGGCTCTAAAGCGGATAAATTCGCTTTTTCAGCATAACCCGATTGAGCTAATAACTGAATCCAATAATCCGTTTCATTCGCTTCTTTTAAAGCAATGCTCATCTTACTTACAAAATCGGCTCTACTTTGGGCAAATTCTCCTTCTCTCACTAATGCGCCAATAGCAGTACCACTCCTAAGTAGTTGTTTACTCAATACATATTCTCTTTGCTCATGCTGTAGGTTCTGCGCTGCGGCTACCACCTTCAATGCAAATGCAAAGCTTTTATCTTTTAGTACTGAGCTTGCCATCGTTTTTCACTTTTCATTATGCGTTTATACTTTTAATTGCAAGCTCCAAGGCTTGTTTTCTGTGTTCTTCGTTTTCTATGGTTTTCAGCACTTTGTCTGCTAACCAAAGGGTAAGCAAGTCTTTTTGAGACTGCTTGAATATTTTAGCAAGTGCAACTATGTCTTCCTTCCTGAAAAAGCGGTCACCACGTTCCATTTTACTGAGCATAGCAGTGTCCATATCTAACTGAGCTGCCAACTGACGAAGCAGTATATTCTCACTTTCACGCAGTTCCCGAATCTTATCACCAATCATGTTTGTCTATTCTTTAAGTGACTTGACAAATTTCGGACAATATAAGAAGATTCAAGAGAAGAAAGAACAGAAAACCGAAATAAAAGAAGTGTAGGAATTGGCGGAAATAAAGAAAGCCGAGGATACTGCTATCCACGGCTTACTCTAAATCCTGAGAATCCTTAAAAATACTACGTTTGCTTCTCCTGCTTATCGGGTATTTGAAGGTTTACATAGTGGTTGTGTTTGGGGTGGTCAAGCAATCCTGACTCCACAAACTTCTTGATATAGCCTTCTGCAGTTTTAGACTTTATTCCCAATCTATCAGCTGCACTCACATACGTCTTGCGATCAAAGGTTTTGGGTAAGGCATCTAAGAACTGCTGGCGAATGTTCTTACGCTTTTTCATGGTTTCTTCCTTGGGCATTTGTGTGTAGACCTTATCGCTGTGTTTTAGCAACACATTCACCATATTTAAGGCTGTCTGGTAGTCTTGGTCTGTACATACCAATCTTTCTGATATATCACCTGTTTCCATGGTTCTGAGCACGGTTAGAATCATGGCTATTCTAAAGGCTATGAGTCCGCTTCTTCGGACTATGCTGGCAATATCAATACCCTGTAAAGAAATGTACTGTGCTTGCTTCTCTTGGAAGAATGCATTGAACTTTTGCTTTTGCTCTTGAGTCAAGTCAAAACGTAATTCAGGGCTTGCCTGAAGAATTTTGTAAAGTTCATAAAACTCAGCCCCCAATCGGTCGAAATAGGCATCTAAACCTTCGTCTGTGTTCACTGCAAACACATCATTCCATTCAGGCTTGATATTCATGCTGTAGAACATAAATCTGCTGAATAAGCCGTTCTCTGCATTTGGTATGAGCGTTGAAACCTGTTTAGGTGTACCTGAGAGCATTGCCGAAAGGCAAGGGTTCTCAATTTCAACATACTCCTGATCTGTTCTGCGGTAGTAAGAAATGGTTTCGTGGTGAAAGGCTTTACGGAAGCCGTCACTGTAGTTACCATGCTCTGATTTGAACGCCTGGGCAAGTGTATCGCCTTCTGTTTCAAATATCAGTCCTTTACCTTCGCTATCATTCAAGAGTTGGTATGCTCCCGTGCTGCTATTATTGGCAGGTATAAAGAGCATCTTTTCAGGTGGACGTGTGGGCTTCTCCATATCGTCATCCTTTCCTTTTTTAGAATTGTAGGCTTTCAGGTCAGCATCATACTGCTGCTTCCTGAGCTTTGATTCTTCTCTTAACTGCTTGTGAATTGGACTCACCAATTTACGGCAGTAGGCAAGGTTTCCTTTGCCTGCCGAGGCTTGGGCAGTTACAAATAGGAAGAGGTTTGCATACACTTTCTTGCCACCATAGATACCGAATACATGCGGTAAACATGCGCTAAGTGTTACCAAGCTACCGAGAAGAATAATATCTCGTTCTTCATCAGAAGTAGCATGGTGAACCACCTTTTGCAGGAACTCAGGAAGTTGCGGATATAAAGAACCTGGGAAAGTAGGCATGCCTTTTTCATCCTGAGGTTCTTCAGTCTGCTGCTTGCCAATATTGATACCTGCTTGCTTTGCTTGGTAGAAGAAGGTTTTTAGAGATACTCCGTTACCATTTGCGTTGAGGCATTTATCATACTGCTCGTTGCATTCTTTTAGGTCATATTCAGCATAGAACTTACTGATACGGTGAAAGAGTTCACGTCCTGTTTCTCCAAAGGCATCTGCAAAGGCAAATCCAATGTTGCGCCATTCTGCATATTCAGAAGCTATATCTATATGTTTGGCTTCTATTTCTTCTATGATAGCCTTCACTTCGTTGAGGTCATCATCACTGTAGTTTGGTACTACTTTCAGTTTAGGCTCTGTATCTGTTGCTTTTTGTTCTGGCTTATCAAGCCATTCTATAGGATTAAACGATTTTGTCATTTTCTTAGGTATTTTGAATTAATGAATACATGTGGATCGTGAGGCAAGAAACAGGCTCTGCAAGTGTCCTTACCTGATTGATCCACGGTTAACTTGTAGGTGTGCTGAACGTAGTTCGCCACCGCTCTGAAATAGTCTTTATGGCTGAGCTGGGAAGTATCGGCAGATACAACCCACTTAATGCCGTCACCTGAAGGGGAAACAAAGAGCAACTCTGTTTCAAGGCTTGGGTCATCAAGCAGCTTGCTGCGTAAATCTTCCACATCATCCACATGGTCAAAGTCAAGTGGCAATAAGCCTGAATGCTGCTGTATAGCAGCTTCATTCCGCTTTGAAAATGCACCTGAGAAGGTGACATAATCGAAATTGCTGGCTTTATAGGCTCTTGCTTGTTTTACATCTTGAATTTCTCTGAGTGTGCTGGTGCAGTCTGTGTAGGCATCACCTTTAATTAAAGTGTACACATCGAGCAGATTCAATTGTTTACTTGGAACCGTATTGGTTACAGGTTTGGTGAAATAGCTGAACTCAGGAATTTCAACACTTGGCTCATCAGGTTCTGCAGCCATCGCCAAAGGTGTTGGTGCTGCGTAGAATGATTGCCTGCCAATCCGTAAGTGCATCTCTCTATTCAGCGTGTCAAATAGCTCATCATCCTTCTGCTTGAAGTGCATTGCTGCAAAGTCAAAAGCATCACCGAACGGTATAGCGTGTTCAGTGTCAACATGAACAGCGCATCCATCCACTATCTTTATCCACAATGTAGGCTTGCCTGCATTGAATGGATTCTTGGTGGGTTTACAATCCCTTCCCGCAAGGGAAAGGACTGTATCACCTGGATAGTATTGCCGCAGTACGTGCGCATAAATATTAAGCCCGTAATGCGTTTTGTCTAATATCGATTCTCTACTCAAATTCATGTCCGTTGGGTTTTAGAAGGTGAGTAATTCGATTCCAACAAGGCTTCTATATCAGAGAGCTTGTAATAGAACTTGCCGTTGATTCTGCTGTGAGGCAAGGTTTCATTATCACGCAAGGACTGTAAAGTCCGCTTGCTGATATGTAGCAGTTGCATTACGTCCTGCCCATCAACCCACACTTCTTTAAATCTTTCTAAGCGTGTTTTGTGGAATTGCTGCAGGTAGGCATGGATTACTTTAATTTCCTGAGAAAGCTTCAGGATAAGGTCTACGATTTCGCTCATAACTTTACCCTTCCTTTTTTGATTAAGTAATCCGCTGCTTGCTGGTCTAATTCATCCTGAGTATCCGTTCGGTTGCGCAGCAGCCAATCGTCTAACTCAGTACGTTTGAAATAGAGCCTTTTGCCCTGAGGGCAGAAGTGCGGTATTGACTTACTGCTCGTTAGTTTGTACATGTGAGACTGACTCAGCCCCAAGTATTGACATGCTTCGTTAAAGTTGAGCACGTCCTTGCGTAAGATTCCCTGTTGTTCGATTAGGGTCTCTATGCGTTCCAATTTTTGTATCAATATATCTGTTGACATTCTTCTATTTTTTAAAGTTTTACAATGAAGTTTGTCGTGCCTTTCAGAAGCTTCAAAAAACCAAGGCACGAAGGCTTTTATCCGCTTCTGTGATACAAAGGAAGCTATAGGGTAAGGGGTAGAAAGGAACAGCAAAAGCCCACTTTTGTGAGCTTTTGTTCCTATTGAAAATCAGTTAGTTAGACTGAAATAAAAATGTCGCTACTTAAAAAGAGAAGTTAACTTTCAGGGGTTAATTGGTGCCATTCTTTAATTTGCTTAATAATTGCTCTGTCATCTACGTACTTCATGTAGAAAACCCAAGTTTCTTTGAACAGTAGGGCAATGATCTCATAGTACTGTTCGCCTGGTAGAATTTCACCTTCGTCAATTCCTGAATGGTCTTTAAGGTAGTTATAGAGTCCGTGTACTAATCGGACTAAATACCTTTCATGTGGTTCACTGATTCGGCTTTCTTTTTCAACCTTAATACCACCGTCTTCATTTTTCTTGAAGGAAGTGGGTATAGCATCAGTATCAAACTCTACACGATAGCCTTCATAGTATTCACGTAATGCCTTTTCTACAAGGAACATAGGTAAGCGTGAAGAAAGCTCATATTCTCCGTCTTCACCTTCTAAAGTGAACTTTAAAGAAGTGAGCTTTTTTTTTCCTTTTACACCGTTCATGAGTAATCTAAAGGCATTCATTTCAGGGATTTCTGGTTCATTCATCCTATTGTTTGAAGTCATTTGGTGACCAACAAGCCAATTGGTTTCTTTAATGCAGGAAGCAATGTGAATGAGGTCTGGCAATAAGTCTTGAATATCGAAGCGTTGACAAATGAAGAAAGCCACTGAAATAGCATCTGCCCGTTTTGTAGCATCAGCCATTTCGAGGAAGTTAGGCTCAAAGTACTGCTTTAGCTTTTCTAGATCAGCTGGTACTTCGGCATAGGTGAGTTTTGGTTCAAGGTCATTTCGTTTGAGCCAATTCCGAATGTGCTTAACTTTTACATCATCAGGGTCTTCCCAATCCCCAACAGGAATCAATGAGAACTCAATGAGTTTGGCAATACAAAGCATCAGCCTGTTAGGGTAAGGTTGTGCCTTAGTAACTTTAAAAAACTTGCCTTTGGTAAATAGGTTGTAGTACGATTTAGCCAACCTGTATTTGAATTTAGCTTTATGTGCATTCTCATCAAATCTTGCAGGATAACGAGCGAGGTCTTTCTTCCAATCCTTGTAGTGCAAATCATCATAAGCACGCTTCATGTTCTCAACGAACTCACGGGCAAGCCATTCATGCTCTAACTTGATTGTGCCTGTGTTGAATACAAACTTTATGTGGTTTAACTGTGGGCGAACCTTACCTTCAAATTCACGCCATGACTTCATATCTACACCTGATTGGTCTATGACTTGAATAGCCTTCTCTGTTTCTTTCTCAGCTGAGGTAATCAGCTTTTGATTTTCAGGTCTTTCCCAAAAAGCAACATCCCGTATATAGGTATCCTGGGCTGTAGCTATGAGTTCTAAAAGCAAGTCACGAATATGAAGTAGCTCAAAGTCATTAATAACGTTGAGTATCTCATGGTGTATGGTTGGTGGGATTACCAATCTAACGTACTTGTGTTGCGGTTGGTAGCCTTCGACAAAGGCACGTTCATCAAATACTTCTTTAAAAAACTCTACTCGTAATGCAAGCTGCCAATTGCTGTATCTGATATGGAAATCCCAAGGTGGCTTCTTTGGTCCTTTATATAGTCCTACTTCAACACATTCAGTACGCTCTTTGCCTTCCATGATAGCACCTTTTTCATAGAGGTAGTCGTCCACGTATTCAAAATGGTGGTCGTGTTCTTCAGAGTAGAACTGCCATTTATAGGTGAATCGGTTGCGTTGAAATTTAGCCCAATCAAATTTTGGTAGCCCTTCCTGCTTTTCTTCTTGTTCGTTGTCTTCAGCCATCGCAGTAGGGGTTAGAGTTTAATTTGGATTTTATTGGCTGCTTCTTTCTTCTTGTCATCAATGATTTTGGCATAAATCTGTGTGGTCTTGAGTTCACGGTGCCCTAAGAGCTTTGATACGGTATAAATGTCTGTTCCTGCTGTAAGCTGCAGAGTAGCATAGGTATGCCTGGCACAGTGAAAGGAAATGGTTTTTGTTATTCCTGCACGCATCATCCATTGCTGCAGCTTTAGATTATGCCATGAAGAGTATTCCAGTCCTTTAAAGACTCTATCTGTTGGTTCCTTTCGTTCACCCAATAAACTGACTGCTTGTTCTGAGATAGGAAGTGTTTCTGCTCCTTTGGTTTTCTGTTGCCTGAAACGGATATAATGCCCTAAATCATTAGAGTGCTGCACTTCTGACCAAAGTAGCTTTTGAATGTCTGACCAACGCAGCCCTGTAAGGCAAGAGAATATAAAGGCTGATTTGAGTTGAGGCATATCGCATTCAGCTTCAACGGCTGCTTGTAATTCTTCAAGCGTTAGGAACTCTCTTTCTGGTTCTCCCTGCTTAAATGCATCCACACCTTCAGCAGGGTTGGTAGGTAATATTCCGTCCTTAATAGCTTGTTTTAAAGCTGCTCTCAGCTTGTTGAAATAAGAGTACTTAGAGTTTTGAGATAATCCCTGATTGCTGTGTGCTATGGCTTCATTATCGAGATATTCTTTAAAGTCCTGCACAAACTTCTTATCCACTTCGGCAAAGGTGACTTTGGGGTTTGCGAAAGCTTTTAAGTGCTTCAGCATACTCTTCCAATTTCCGTAGTTTCCTGAGCTTCCTGAACGCTTCTCTGATAGTAATTCAATGTAGGCAAGGAAACTGCCCTTCATCTTTTCATTATCACGGAATCCATAAATACCGTTCTGAATTTCAATTTGACGTTGTGCTCTAATGGTCTCAGCGAGTTGTAGAGTTTTCTTGTTGAGTTCTCGTTCATCCTTAGACTTAGGATTGGGGTCAAGGTATAGCTTTAGGTATTCTGTCTTTCTCTTTCCCTTGTGGTAGTAGTCGAGGTATAAGCTTGTCTTGCCGCCCTGGTTGCGTTTTCTTAGTGTAACCTTCATGATTCAAAGAGTTTTTCAATTTCTGACCTTTTAATAATGGTGCGTCTGCCGAGCTTGGCAACTTGAATAGTCCCTTGTTTGATTTGTCTGAACAGGGTCATTCTACTTGCTCCAATGAGAAAGCAAGCTTCTTTTATACTGAGGAACTCTTTGTCTTTAAGTTGTTCCTGATTGAATTGAACCTGTTGAACTACGATAGGGGCAACTTCCTGAATCTTCTCTTCACGTTTACGCTTCTTGTAATTCTGTGAAGCACATCTATGACTGCAAAACTTGGTAACAGTAGTCTTTGCGGTAAATACTTTACCACAATTCTGACAAGTCTTAGGTATTTGAATGTTGCTGCTCATGACGTTTTCTTATTCGAGAAACATGCATCATGAGGTCTCTGGTAGTATCAGAATGTATCTCTATGTAACATGTTTTCTCTGCTCAATCTGAAAACTTGTTGGTAGAAACAGTTTTGTTTCTATCAGTAACAGATTAGCAACAAATATACGTAAAATAGAGCAGTTTAGCAACAAATAAAAGAAGCTAAAATATCTTAAGTGTCAGTAAAAGAAGCTGTTAACTAAACAAAAGAAACTACTTCATTTCCCGATACAGAAATTAGCGAAAATATTTCCCAATAATTCATCATTAGTCACTTCTCCGGTAATTTCACCAAAATGATATAAGGCTTGTCGAATGTCGATAGCCAGTAAATCTGTACTAAGATTCTGGTTCAAACCTTCCTGTACCTTATTGATTTCTTCTAAGGCCAGCAATAGGGCGTTATAATGTCTGGAGTTGGTAACAATACTGTCGTTGTTGCGTAAAGCGCCATCATCTACATAGCTTAGCAACTGGCTTTGTATGACTTCAATACCTGTTTTGTCTTTAGCTGAAATAAACATGACCTCTTCAAAATCTTGAGTGAGCGTCTTTTTTTGAGCTTCAGATAGCAAGTCTGCCTTGTTAGCTATTAAGATGAACGGACGCTCCGGGAATGATTTTTTTAATTGAATTGTATCTTCCTTAACTCGGTCCCATTCTTTGATGTTTAATTCGTCTTGAGCATCAAAGAGTAGGGGCGTATCGATCAATTTAATAATCACCTGAGATTGCTTGATCTTTTCAAAAGTTCGCTTTATACCCAGGCCTTCAATGGTATCTTTTGTTTCTCGGATCCCCGCTGTATCTATAAATCTAAATCCAATGCCACCTATGGAGATTTCGTCTTCAATGGTATCTCGTGTTGTACCTGCGATATCACTTACAATGGCACGCTCTTCATTCAGTAAAGCATTAAGCAGCGTAGACTTACCAACATTCGGCTCGCCTACAATAGCCACGGGGATACCGTTTTTGATGACGTTTCCAACTGCAAAGGAATCGATAAGTCGAGATAAAACTTTTTGGATTTTTAAAACCAAAGCTTGAAATTGATCCCGATTGGCAAATTCAACATCCTCTTCAGAAAAGTCAAGCTCCAATTCCATTAGGGAGGCAAAATCCAGGAGCTCCTGTCTTAATTCCTGTAATTGATTGGTAAACCCACCACGCATTTGCTGCATGGCCAGTTGATGGCTCGCTGCATTGTCACTGGAAACTAAATCGGCTACGGCTTCGGCCTGGCTCAAATCCATTTTGCCATTGAGGAAAGCGCGAAGGGTAAACTCTCCAGGTTGAGCCGAACGACAACCTTTAGAAATCAAGAGATGGATGATCTCTTTTTGAATAAACGAACTCCCATGACAGGAAATTTCAACCGTAGGCTCACCTGTATATGAACGAGTCCCTCTGAATACGCTTACCAGGACTTCATCCAGCACCCGTTCTCCATTCTTGATCAGCCCTAGTTGTAAAGTATGGCTTTTTTGTTCCAGAATGGATATCCCATTTCTAGCGAAAAATAAGGGAGAGCAAAGTTCGAGGGCTTTTTCACCACTCACACGGATAACGGCAATCGCTCCGCTTCCAGAAGCAGTGGCCAAAGCAACAATGGTATCGTTATTTATCATATTGCAAATTTACAGCCTGTATTGATATTCTGAATCTATTTTGGTCATATTTCTGTAAGGTCTATTAATTTTTAAAAAAAAATGTTAATTTTTGTAACAAATGGTTAACCTTTGAGTCAAATTAATAAAACCTAATCATGGAAGTATATCAGGATCAATCTTTAAGAGAAGATCGTCAAACTTTATTATTTGCTCATTTGTCTCAACTTCTAAACCTATTTACAGGGTTGGGAGGCTTTATTGTGCCCTTGGTTATCTGGTTGACACAGCGAGATAAAGTAGAGGATATGGATCAGCAAGGTAAACAGATTTTAAATTTTCAGCTTACTATGTTTCTCGCAGCCCTCGTCTCCATACCTTTAATGTTGATTTTAGTTGGCTTCGTTATCGTAGCTGCGGTAGGACTACTAACTCTCATATTTCCGATTATAAATGCCATAAAAGCCAATAATGGTGAACCGACTCATTACCCATTGAGTATAGAGTTTTTTAAGTAATTTAAATTGAACCCTAACTGTTGATTTTTCGTAAATATCAACAGCCTTTTATTCATTGTTTTGTTTGTTTATAATAAAAAAGCCTCCTTAATGGAGGCTTTTTTAATACTTTAAAATTTTCTAATTATTGGTTACCTAGCATCACTGGCATTACCAACATAGTAATATGCTCACCTTGCTCCAGACCATCTACAGGCGTAAGAATTCCTGCACGGTTAGGTAAACTCATTTTGATCTTAATCTCATCAGAATTTAAGTTGTTCAACATTTCAGTTAAGAATTTTGAGTTGAAACCTATGGTTAGGTCATCTCCCTGATAATCGCAGGTAAGACGTTCTTCTGCTTTGTTGGAGTAGTCCAGATCTTCAGCCGATATATTCAATTCTGCTCCTGCAATTTTCAATCGGATTTGATGGGTAGTCTTGTTGGAGAAAATAGATACTCGCCTTACGGAGCTTAAAAATAAAGAACGATCGATGGTTAATACATTGGGATTTTCCTTTGGAATGACGGCTTCATAATTGGGGTATTTTCCGTCTACCAAACGACAAGTTAATTCAACGTTTTCAAATTTGAATTTGGCATTAGACTCATTAAACTCAATATTTACCTCTTCTTCACTGCCCAGTAGTACACCCTTAAGCAGATTCAATGGCTTTTTGGGCATAATGAATTCTGCTGGCCTATCGGTTTTAATGTCAGTACGAGAGTACTTTACAAGCTTATGAGCATCGGTACCTACAAAAATTAAAGCCTCTTCAGTAAATCTAAAAAAGACTCCATTCATAACCGGTCTTAAATCATCATTTCCTGTAGCAAATATGGTTTTATTGATGGCTGTTGCCAACACATCACCTACGAGAACAGTTTGGCTTGGATCTTCTATTGAGACTGGCGAAGGAAAATCTTCAGCATTAGCGTAAGCCAGAGCATACTTTCCTTGTTCAGAGCTTATTTCTATCGTATGGTTATCGAGTTTATTAAAGGTGAGGGGCTGTTCTGGAAAAGCTTTTAAAGTATCTAACAACAATCTTGCAGGAACTGCAATATCTCCCTGGTCGCTAGATTCTACATCTAGCGTAGCACTCATAGTAGTTTCCAAATCTGAGGCTGAAATTTTTAGAGAATTCTGATTGAGTTCCAATAAGAAATTATCTAAAATCGGCATAGTGTTATTATTGTTGATGACGCCTCCAAGGGTCTGGAGATTCTTCAACATATATGTACTGGAAATGATAAATTTCATGTGATAATGTATTTGATCTATGCAAATATATTTTTTTCTGTCGAATAATAATGTGACTTAAGAATTGAAAGTCAATATTGTGATAAAGTATCAATAATCAACTCATCTTTATACTTCCATTGTGAAAGCCCATCCTTAAGTTGATAAATTTGTTCGAAGCCTGCTTTTTTTAAAATTTTACTACATTTTTCAGAGCGTCTTCCAGTTCTGCAATAGACCGCAACAGGTTTGGTTTTGTCCAGTTGGTTTATTTTCTCAATAAAGTCCTCATCATATATTAGATTTTGCGCTCCTTTTAAATGTCCTTCCCGAAAGGCTTCCACCGATCTTACATCGATCAATTGTACCGAATCTAAAAGAATAAGTTCTTTCATCTCTTCCGATGTAAGCAATATGGAACTTGGTTTTTTAGGTTCACAGGAACTCAAAAATAGAAAGCACAGACTGATGAAAAATAGGAAAGATCTCATATTTATTTTTTAACGCTACCAGACCAGCCTAAAATTCCTCCTTCAAGATTATAGGCTTTGTCTATACCAGCTTTGTTCATTAATTGACATGCCATTTCACTGCGTCTGCCAGATCTACAATACACGTAGTAATCTTTGTCTTTAGGTAATTTTTCAATCTCCTCCATAAATTTAGAAGAATCCTGAATATTTATCAACTTAGCGCCTTCAATATACCCCTCGTTAAATTCGTTTGGTGTTCTTACATCTATGATTTCTGCCTGGTTTGAAGAGTTTAGGCCTTCTACCCAATCTTTTTCATTTAAATTTTCCATTGTATAATTTCATTTGATAAGGTAAAAATACAACTTTCCATACAGTTGATAGTACTTAAGGCTGATTTCTATTAGGAAATCAAGAAATTTAATTTAACAAAACATTGAATTTTTTATATAACAATAGCTACTACATTTGTATCGACAACAATTGTATTGACATGATAATTGAGGAAACATTAAAAATATCGAAACGCCTTCCAGAATGTAAAAGAGCTTTACTTAATCTTTTATATACAGGAAACTGGGTTTCCGATGAAATCGCAAGGGTGCTAAAACCTTTCGATATTACTCCTCAGCAATTTAATGTCCTGCGAATTTTAAAAGGAAGACAGGGAGAAGCTTGTTCTTTACAAACCATACAGGACCGAATGATAAGTAAGATGAGTAATACTACTAGGCTAGTTGACAAACTTATCAAAAAGGAGTTTGTAGAGCGAACTCAATGTGAATCCAATCGTAGAAAAGTTGATATCGTTATTACAGCTAAAGGCTTGGAAGCTTTGAAAGAAATAAGTAGAGTGGTAGATCAATCTGAGGCTAGAATGACAGATCAACTTACTACTTCAGAATTAGAAAATTTAAATGCATTATTAAATAAATTAAGAACAGATACCTATGAATGAATACTTAGAAAATTTACACTGGCGTTACGCCACCAAAAAATTTAATCCAGAGCTTGAAGTTTCAGACGAACATTTGGAAACTCTATTAGAAGCAATCAGATTATCAGCTTCTTCTTATGGATTACAACCTTATGAAGTGATTGTGATCAAGGATGCTGAAATGAGAGAGAAGCTAAAACCTGCTGCCTTTGATCAGCCGCAGATTACAGATTCATCTTGTTTGCTTGTATTTGCTTACAGAACAGATATTGATCAAAACTATTTAGATGAGTTTATTGAAAATAACAGTCAAACCAGAAATCAGCCCAAAGAAGATTTTCAGGGGTTGAAGGACATGATTCAAAACTCAGTTCTAACCTTTTCAGAACATGAAAAGGAAGTATGGGCATCTCGTCAGGTTTATATTGCCATAGGTAATTTATTATCTGCAGCTGCCGATCTTAAGGTCGACACCTGTCCTATGGAAGGCTTCAATCCAGAGGAGTTTGATAACATACTAGATTTAAAATCCAAAAATTTGAAGTCAGTAGCGCTAACAACTATTGGCTACCGAAGTGATGAAGATCAACTTCAGAATGCCAAAAAAGTAAGAAAATCTAAAGAGTCATTATTTACAAGAATTTAATATAACCCTAAAAACAATAACAAATGAAAATGAATGTATTAAAAGGTGCTTTAGCCACCACAGTAATTTTAGCATTAGTAGCCTTTACTAGTTCTATTGAAAAGAAAAAAGTAAACATTAAAGAAAGTACCATCCAATGGACTGGTGAAAAGTTAACAGGTTCTCATGAGGGAACTATCGAACTATCAGATGGTTATTTCTTAATGGAAGATGGAGAATTAGTTGGTGGTGAATTTACTGCAGACATGACCACAATCGATGTCACAGATTTAGAAGGTGATAGTAGACAAAAATTGATGGGTCATTTGAAATCAGATGATTTTTTCGGAGTAGAAAATTATAAGACCGCAAAATTCGTTATCAATACTGTAGCCAAAAAAGGTGATATTTACGGGATCTCAGGAGATTTAACTATCAAAGGGGAAACCAACCCGATTGCCTTTGATATGAAGATGAATGAAAACACTGCGACTACCAATTTAACGATCGACAGAACAAAATATAACGTAAGATATGGTTCAGGATCATTTTTCGATAATTTAGGTGATAATACCATCTATGATGAATTCGATCTCGCTATCAATCTCAAATTTTAGTTGATTTGTTTTGATTTTGATTAAAACCTGCCAGAAATGGCAGGTTTTTTTATGTATTTTCATTAAGAAAACCCTTTGTGCATCTAAACAAATTCTGTTAATTCAAGTAAATTTCACGATTGAAATGAGTGAAATTTGTATCGAGATTAAGAATTTTTAAAGGTGAATAGGTTCTCGACCTGCCTGCCGGCTAGCAGGTACAATTTTTTCAAAAAATCACCCGCCTGAATGACTTCGTCGGGCAGGCTCGAAAAGACATAATGCTATCTATTCCAATTCATTATGCACAACGGGTCAAGAGATTTCAGACTCAATCCGAACTTCAATCATTGAAATACGTCCAGGTCATCTTTAACCCTTCGCTCACATTAAATTTCGGATTATAATTTAAAAACTCCCTGGCTTTATCAATTTGAGCCAAAGAATCTCTTACATCTCCACGTCTTGGTGGGCCATAATTAGCCTCTAATTCTGTGTTAGAAGCCTGTTGCAGATCATTCCAGAGCCTATTTAAACTAATACGTTCACCACAAGCCACATTATAAACTTTATTTGTGGCTTCAGTTTTTGCAAAAGCAGCTTTAATATTCGCCTGAACTGCATTTTCTACAAATGTAAAATCCCGGGTCTGTTCGCCATCCCCATTAATTGTTGGTGGAGTCTTGTCCTTTAGGGCCTGCATAAACAGTGGTATTACTGCAGCATAAGCTCCTTGTGGACTTTGTTTGGGTCCAAAAACATTGAAGTAGCGCAAACCGATGATTTCCATGTCGTAAGTTTTTGCAAACACATCGGCATACAATTCGTTGACATACTTAGTCACAGCATATGGAGACAGGGGTTTACCTATAACATCTTCAACCTTTGGAAGGGTAGGAGAGTCTCCATAGGTAGAACTTGAGGCCGCGTAAACAAAACGCTTGACACTTTCAGAACCTTTACTGGCGACTAGCATATTTAAAAACCCGGAAACGTTTACCTCGTTACTTTTTATGGGGTCATCAATAGATCTTGGTACAGAGCCTAATGCTGCTTGATGGAGGACGATATCTATTCCTTCTACAGCTTTTTCGCAGTCTTCAAGATTTCTGATATCTCCATCTATAAATTCAAAATTGGATTCAGATTCAAATTCAGTGATATTTTCTCGATACCCGTTGGATAAATTATCTAATACTCGAACGTTTTTTGCACCAAATTTTAGTAAGTATTCAACCAGGTTCGATCCAATAAAGCCTGCACCTCCTGTGATTAAAAAATTAACTTGACTTAAATCAGTGTTATGGTATGCCTCAGTATACATCATAATCGGCCATCAATTTGGTGGGTTGGTAAAAACGATTTAACATCAAAAATGACAGATCTGTCATTCTTTAAAGCCTTGAAATCTAAGTCTAAAAATTCCTTGTGCGAGACGGCTAAAACAATCGAATCGTAGGTCGAATTAAGTTCTTCGCATCTTAGTAAGTCAATTCCAAATAGAGTTTTCACCTCCTCTTTGTTAGCCCAGGGATCACAAACATCAACCCGCATATTATAGGCTTTTAATTCTTCGATCACATCTATTGCTTTTGTATTTCTGGTATCGGGACAGTTTTCTTTAAAAGTGATGCCCAAAACTAAAGCCTTCCCATTTTTAACTTTGGCTTCTTTATTCAACATGAGCTTTATGACTTCATTAGCCACGTATTTACCCATGCCGTCATTCATACGTCTACCTGATAGTATAATCTCTGGATTATAACCAACTTCCAGTGCCTTTTGTGCTAAATAATAGGGGTCAACTCCTATACAATGTCCACCTACCAAGCCAGGAGTGTATTTGGTAAAGTTCCATTTGGTAGCAGCTGCCTCCAAAACATCATTGGTGTCGATATTCAATAATCTAAAAATTTTGGAAAGCTCATTAACAAACGCAATGTTGATATCTCTTTGGGAATTTTCGATCACCTTAGCGGCTTCAGCGACTTTAATGCTACTGGCTAAATGCGTTCCAGCTGTAATGACAGAAGCGTAAAGTTGATCTACTTTTTCAGCAACTTCTGGGGTAGAACCCGAAGTGACCTTTAGAATAGAGGTTACCGTATGTAATTTATCTCCTGGATTAATTCGCTCTGGCGAATAACCCGCAAAAAAATCTGTATTGAAAGTAAGACCAGAAAACTCTTCCAGTACTGGAACACACACTTCCTCTGTCACCCCTGGATAGACAGTAGATTCGTAAATTACGATATCCTCTTTTTTTAGAAGCCTACCTATGGTTTCACTGGCTTTTATCAAAGGAGTTAAGACTGGTTGTCTGTTTTTATCTGTTGGGGTAGGCACTGTTACAATAAAAATTGTAGCCTCCTTAATGTCCTCAGGATCTGTTGAAAGTTTCAGCCCAACTGTTTCATTACTGGCTAAGGCTGTTTGAAGATCATCGTCAGATACCTCTAAAGTATGGTCTTTACCGCTTTGGAGTTCATCCACTCTGGATTGGTTAATGTCAAAACCGATGACCGGATATTTTTCTGCAAAAGCTACCGCTAAGGGTAGTCCTACATATCCAAGTCCAATCACTGCAATTTTAGGTTGGCTCATAAATGAGATTTATTTTATGCTTTAAATAGTTTTTTAAATTTTCTTTTGATACGTTTTCTCAACGATCGCTTTTTGTCCATCTGCAGATAACCATTTCCATATCTTCCGTAGCCATAGCCATACCCGTACCCATAACCGTAACCATAGCCGTATTTAGCTTTATGCTGAAAATAGTTAAGAATAAAGCTTATGTTCCTCACTTCTCCTTTTTCATACTTTTCATTAATAACACTAAGCATGGCTTTCTTTGTGTAATTTTGTCTAATAAGGTATAAAGAGGCATCGGCATATTTCCCTAAATTCAAAGCATCGGAAACCAAGCCTATAGGAGGAGTGTCCATGATGATACAATCATATTTTTCTTTTAAAGTCGTGAATAAAACATCCATTTTATCAGACATTAAAAGTTCTGAGGGATTGGGAGGAACTGGTCCAGAAACAATAACATCTAAGTTTTCGTAGTTGGTTGTTTGAGTTATACCTTCTATGGTATCCTGTTCTATCAAGTAATTGACAATACCAATATCATTGGTAATTTCAAAATCCTCAAATATTTTAGGTTTTCTAAGATCCAAGCCAATCAATAGAGTTTTCTTTCCGCTCATGGAGAATACAGAAGCCATATTGATGGCTGTAAAGGTCTTTCCTTCTCCACTTACAGATGAAGTAATCAGGATGGTCTTGTTTCCTTGAATGTGCTTTTGCTTAAAGATAAATTGCATACTGGTTCTAAGCCCTCTAAAACTTTCCGCAATGGCAGATCTTGGTTTTGAAAATACAGCCAGGTTATTGTTGTTTTTGCTTTTACCTACTACACCTAGAATTGGTATAGGTGACAACTTGTTGATATCTTTAGGATTGTTGATTTTGTTATCTAAAAATACAAGTAAAAACACAAAAACTAAAGGTATAAAGCTTCCGATGAGTAAAGCCATCACATAATTAAGCTGAGTATTGGGACCGATTTTCCCTCCTCCGGTGTCCATCGCTTTATCGATGATTTGAACATCACTTACATTGGCTGCTTTAATGAGACCAGCTTCGTTTCTTTTGCTTAGAAAAAGACTGTATGTTTCCTCACTGATGGTATACCTACGCTCAATTTTTAGTAAATCCTGCTGCTCTTTAGGTAAAGTTCGAATTTGTTTTTCAAGTTCTGCTGTATTGGATCTTACTGTCTGTATTTGCTCTTGTAAAATATCTTTAGAAGATTCAATATTTTCAAGTAGAACTGATTTAGTAGCATCAATTTGTCGGTCTATATCGTCAAATACAGGAGCATCAGTTTTTAAAGAATAAGCATACTTGCTTCTTTGCTCAGATAATTCTACAATTTTACCAACTGCAGAGCTAATACTAGGCTCGTCGATTCCAGCCACAGAGGGTGCAGGCACATCTGTATAATTTGATCGGTTTCTTAAGTATTTTTCTAATCTGTTGTAATAATCCAACTGTCGTTGGATTTCATTTTTTTCTAGGTCTAAATTGGTTAATCGTTGTCTTATTTCACTGCTTTCAGCCGTGAGATCAATGATGTCATTACTGATCTTAAATTGATTGAGTTCTTGCTCAACAGATTTTAATTCCTTTGACTTTTCCGTTAAGCTACTGTCAATAAACCGTATGGTTTTGGTCGCAAATAAATTTTTTCGATTTAACATATCCTCACTCAGTACCCTCACTGTGGTGTTGAGATAGTCTACAAGCTTTTCCTTATTGTGACCGTTGAGGGACAGTTTTAAGATAGAACTTCCTTTGTTTTCTGGAGATACGTTTAAATCTTGGTATTTCTTAACGGTTGAATAGTAATTATTGAATTGGAAATAATAAGTCTTACCTTCCTTTAAAGGAATTGTGTTTCTCAAAATCCTGCCTTTGAAGTAAGGTGAGTCCACATATTTTGAGGTCGAGAAAGTTTCACTGTAATTTTCTTTATCAGAAAATCGGGATTCCTGTTCTTTGGTTGAATAATTATAAAACCCCAAATTTCCCGGATCTTCATCTTCAAAAGAAAGCTCTAACTTGAAAGTATTTTCATCTAAAAAGGTGACAGATAATTTTCTACCTAAAAGTTGATAATTTAAGCTGTCTTCAACTACTACAAAAGGGACTCGCCCGTAGGCGTCCTCCTTTTGATATTTGCCTTCATCAAAATATTGGATGTAATAGCGTAGCCTGTTGACTACCTTTTCATTATGAGTTCTGGTTTTAAGCGTGGTGACCGTTGTATTCACCTTGTCTGAAACTCCCCCCCAATTAAACGTCAGGCTGGTATTGGAAGTGAAAAATGGATTTTGATCATCTTTCACAGTAATTAAACTCTCTATTTGATATATGGGTTGTTTCCTAACATTGATAAAATAGGCAATACCGAGTCCGATGAGAATACTGATGACAAAGAGATACCAGTAACTAAAGATCTTTACGATAAATCCTTTAAAATCAAAGTATCCACTGGATTCGTTTATTTCAAAATCTTCATCCATTAAAGTCTTATTAATAATATTGTAAGTCCTGTTAGTAACGAAAATACTGTGGCGATTGTTCCAAACCCAGTCTCACCGATACCAAATGATTTCTGTGGAAGTGGATCCACGATTATAAGATCATTGGGTTGTATGTAATAAAAAGGGGAATTTACCGCAGATATTTTAGTTAAATCTACTCTATGAATTCGCTGTCCCTCGGGATATTGACGAAGAATTTTGACATTTCTTCTGTCGCCATAGATTGTTATATCGCCTGCATTGGCTACGGCCTCCATAATCGAGACTTGTTCTTTATAGATCACCTGGCTTCCTGTGCCTATTTCACCTAGGGTAGTGTATCGAAGTCCGGCGAGTTTCACGGTAATGAAAATGTTGGCTTCCGACTTAAAGTAATCTTCAAGAAGTTTTTGTTCTAATTTTAATCGTATTTCTTCGAGTGTAAGCCCAATGACCTTTATCTCACCGAGTGTAGGAATTCTTATTTTACCATGTCTATTAACCAGGAAACCATCAAAATATGCCTTTTCTTCAGTGGTTGCATTGGAGTTTTCAGTGTCACCAATTGGGTTGAACATACTGGTCAATTCCTGATCGAGTGCTTTTACTCTTATGCTCAATAAATCGTTGATCTGCACCCGGTAAGCAGGTTGCATCTGCTGAATTGATATAAGACTATCGATTTTGTTTTGGTCATCTTCTGCCAAATAGGTCAGTCTTTTAGTGCTAATACAAGATGTTAAAGAGCTTAACACGATAAAAGCTAAAATGATAGATGTGAATTTCATTCAATGGTTAATTATAGGGCAAATATAGTTTTTGATTTAGAAACAAAAACTGATAACTTACATTTTATGTACGATAACGTAACAAAGATAGTTCTAGTGCTCGATATATAAAAACGTTAAAATCTTCAAGGTGGTTTTTGGATTAACTTATCTTTCAATTTAATAAATACGAAAAACAATGATTTTTGAAACCACCAATCCTTATACCAATAAGACTATTAATACGTACGAGTCACTTTCACAAGAAGAGCTTAATCAAAAGCTAGAATTATCGTCTCAAATATATCAGGAATGGCAACATACTCCAATTGCTAAGCGTACCGAATTACTTGCCACTGTTGCCTCCTTATTACGCAGTGAGACTACTGATCTCGCTAAGACTATTAGCCTAGAAATGGGCAAGCCTATTACAGAATCAAAATCAGAAATTGAAAAGTGTGCCTGGGTATGCGAGTATTATGCTGAACATGCTAAGGATTTTCTTAAAGATGAAGTCATTACAACGGATGCTTCAGAAAGCTTTGTGAGGCATAGTCCTATCGGAAGTGTTTTCGCAGTGATGCCCTGGAATTTTCCATTCTGGCAGGTGTTTAGATTTGCGGCTCCCACTTTGTCTGCAGGGAATACTGCACTTTTAAAGCATGCGCCAAACGTATTTGGTTGTGCTCAAAAAATAGAAGAACTGTTTTTGAGAGCAGGTTATCCAAAAGGAGCTTTTCAAAATTTAATTATACATCAGGACGATACTGAAAATGTGATCTCTCATGATGCAGTAAAAGCCATCACGCTTACAGGAAGTGAGTCTGCAGGTTCATCTGTAGCTCAGCTGGCAAGTAAGCACATCAAAAAAAGCGTTTTAGAACTCGGTGGAAATAACGCCTTTATCGTTTTGGAAGACGCCGATTTAGAATTGGCTTTAGATACGGCAGTAAAAGCTAGAATGATGAACTCAGGACAAAGTTGTATTGCTGCAAAACGCTTCATTCTTGTGGAATCTATCTACGATAAATTTGTGGAAGGTTTTATAAAACGAGTTAAAAAACTTAAAACAGGCGATCCTATGTTAGACAATACTGAGATTGGACCTCTAGCCAGAATTGATCTGGCAGAAAAGCTTCAGAATCAAGTAAATGAATCAATAAAAGCAGGAGCAAAGTTATTACTTGGAGGTCAACAAAACGACTGTTTTCACGAGCCAACGGTGCTGGGGAATGTGACTAAAGATATGCCAGCCTTTATCGAAGAAACGTTTGGACCTTTGGCAGCTATGATCAAAGTAAAATCTGCTGATGAGGCTTTTCGTTATGCTAACGATTCAAGGTTTGGTTTAGGAGTGAGCCTTTTTACAAAAGATACTTCAAGAGCACATGCCTACATCAATAACGTAAGTGACGGAGCCTTTTTTGTTAATGAATTGGTGAAGTCTGACCCCAGATTACCATTTGGTGGAACTAAAGCCTCTGGTTTTGGAAGAGAGCTTGCTAAAGATGGAATTTTAGAATTTGTGAATCGAAAAACTGTTTACATCAAATAACAATCTTATGAACAAAACCTTTATTCTAGTTTTTATATCCCTCTTATTTGGAGTCAATACCTCCAGTAAGGCTCAACAATTTGTTGAAAGTATGGATGGAACTCCGAATTTAGAAAGACATCAAATCACACTCAACTTAATTGGGTTTCGTTATGAACTTGGGCTCTTTAAGAATGTAAGCATCTCTTCAAGTTTAGCACCAGGACTTGCTACTTATGAAGAAGGCTATTCTTTTGGCCTGGCCTGGCATACCCGTTTAAGATATTACCACAACTTTAAAAAGCGTTATAATTTTGGAATGAAAGTCATTGGTAATTCTGCAAATTATATTGGACCAGCGAGGACTGTCTTTTGGGAGCCTTTACAGCTGGCTAATAATCTGGATGATATCGGAGAATTTTCTTTGGCTTTTTATGGAGGTGTTTATGGATGGCAAAGAACCAATAAAAAAGGCTTCAATACCACTTTTGAAGTTGGTGTAGGTTATTACGATGGCTTAGCGGTTGAAAGTGGTTTTGGTCCTCTGCTTAATTTTACATTTGGCTGGGTTCCCACCAATAGAAGCTCCAAAAAAACGATTAAAGTAAACTAAATTAAAAAAATTGAAGATTTAACCTCAGACTAAAACAGCCTGAGGTTAACAATTCCTAGCTGGTAAGTCCTGGTATATCTGGCATACCCTTTTTGGCAACTGCAGAAACTTCTGCATCGTTCACTTCTCCAGCTTGCTTTATGGCTTTATTTAAAGTCAGTATAAGGTAATCCTCTAATTGTTCTTTATCTTCAAGTAATTCATCACTGATTTGAATGGACTTTAGTTCTCTATTTGCTGAAATTTTCACTTGCAATAATTCGTCATTGCTTTTTTCCATAAGCATAACAGAGTCTAATCGCTTTTTGGTTTCTTCCACTTTTGTCTGGGTTTCTTTGATTTTATTCATCATACCCATCATATCTCCAAACATAATTTTTAAATTTTAGTGAACTGCAAAATTAGTATATTGTAAGCCTAAAACCTTACACTATCCAATAATTTAAAAACTAGTCTTATGAAACAATTAATTCCTGTTCTGGCTCTAAGCTTTATATTTGCAACCTCTTGCAAAAATGAAAATTCAAACATGACTAATACAGATATTAAATCACCAGTAGCTGAAAAGAAACCTAAAACACTTTCAATTCATGGTGATGACAGAATAGATAATTATTACTGGATGAACGATAGAGAAGACCAGAAGGTGATTGATTATCTCAATGCCGAAAATCAATACTACGAAGAATCAACGTCTCATACGAAAGCTTTTCAAAATGAGCTTTTTGAAGAGATGAAGTCCAGGATTAAAGAAGATGACTCATCAGTTCCCTATAAATTGAATGGTTACTGGTATCAAGTCAAATATGAGACAGGAAAAGATTATCCGATTTATACGCGAAGAAAAGGCTCCATGGAAGCAGAAGAGGAAATCATGTTTGATTGTAACGAAATGGCCAAAGGGCATTCTTATTTCAATCTTGGAGGAGTGAGTGTAAGCCCAGATAACACGTATGCGTCGTTCGGTATTGATACTGTGAGTAGAAGAAAATACACCATTCAGATTAAAAATTTGAAGACTGGTGAGATTTTACCTGAAAAAATTGAAACCACTACTGGAGGGTCTACCTGGGCCAATGATAATAAGACCTTATTTTATACGAGAAAAGATGAGCAGACGTTAAGGTCTAATCAAATTTTTAAACATACTTTAGGGAGTGATGTGGAGAGCGATGAGCTTGTTTTTGAAGAAACCGACGAAACTTTTAATGCTTATGTCTACAAAACTAAATCTAAAGACTATTTGATCATTGGTTCGTCTAGCACCATGTCTGATGAGTATCAGATTTTAGATGCCAACACTCCTGATGAAAATTTTCAGGTATTTTCTGAAAGAAGAAGAGGTCTAGAATACAGTATTGCACACTATAAAGATCATTTTTATATTTTGACTAATAAAGATGATGCTCAGAATTTCAAGTTGATGAAAACCTCTGTGAATTCTACCTCGGAAGATAATTGGAGTGAAGTGATTCCACATAGGAAGGATGTCCTAATAGAAGGAATAGACATCTTTAAAGACTTTTTGGTTACCAGTGAGCGTTATAATGGTTTAACCAGAATACATGTGAAAAGATGGGATGATACCGAAGCTTACTACTTACCATTCACTAGTGAAACATATACAGCAAGAACATCGACCAACGTAGATTTTGATACCAACAAATTAAGATATACCTATAACTCTTTAACCACACCATCGTCTGTGATTGAGTTTGACATGGTTGATAAATCTGAAAAAATATTAAAAGAACAAGAAGTTCAGGATCCTGATTTTGATAAGAACAATTATATCTCAGAGAGAATATGGGCTACTGCTCAGGACGGTACTGAAGTCCCTGTGTCATTAGTTTATAAAAAAGGAATCAAACGAGACGGTAGCAATCCTTTATTACAATACGGGTATGGGAGTTATGGAGCGACTATGGATCCTTATTTTTCTACTACACGCTTATCGCTTTTAGACCGAGGTTTTATCTATGCGATTGCACATGTTCGAGGCGGGGAGTACTTGGGCAGAGAGTGGTACGAAAAAGGGAAATTACTTCATAAGAAAAATACGTTTACAGATTTTGTGGATATTTCAGAATATTTAATTGAGCAAAAATATACATCTCCAGAGCATTTATATGCCATGGGTGGAAGTGCAGGAGGCCTACTAATGGGCGCTGTTATCAATATGGCTCCAGAGCTTTATAATGGAGTGATTGCTGCTGTTCCTTTTGTGGATGTGGTTACTACGATGCTTGATGAATCTATACCATTAACGACAGGAGAGTATGATGAATGGGGGAACCCAAATGATAAAGAATACTATGATTACATAAAATCATATTCACCATATGATAACGTAGAATCCAAAGCTTACCCTAATCTACTGGTAACCACTGGTCTTTACGATTCTCAAGTTCAATATTGGGAACCTGCTAAATGGGTAGCCAAATTGAGAGATCTTAAAACCGATGACAATAAGCTATTTTTGGAGACTAATATGGATGCTGGTCACGGTGGAGCTTCTGGTAGATTTGAGGCATTAAAGGAGCTCGCTAAAGACTATGCTTTTATTTTGGATTTGGAGCAAATTTCAAAGTAATCGGAAAAAAAATTGTAATTTAGCCCCCTGTTATTTATTTATTAGACATTACTTACGTGAAAAGACGTTGGCTTTATGCATAAAAATTTGAATGTTCACGATAGCTTGTTATCCTTAGTAGGCTGTACACCATTAATAAGATTAAAAAATATAACTCAACATTTTCAAGGCGATTTTTTTGCTAAGTACGAGGCTCAAAATCCAGGACTGTCTTCCAAAGACAGAATAGCTCATTATATCATTGAAAGAGCAGAAGAAAATGGTGACTTAAAACCTGGAGATACTATAATTGAAACCACTTCCGGAAATACAGGATTTAGTATTGCTATGGTTTCAGCGATAAAAGGGTATAAGTGTATTCTAGCTGTGAGTTCTAAGTCTTCAAAAGACAAGATTTCACTATTGAAAACTATGGGAGCTGAAGTTACAGTTTGTCCTGCTAACGTTGCCCCCGATGATCCCAGGTCTTACTATGAAGTCGCTAAACGTTTACATAAAGAAACTCCGGGTTCAATTTATATCAATCAGTATTTCAATGAGTTAAACATCGATGCTCATTACCTCACTACAGGACCAGAAATTTGGAGTCAGACTGAAGGTCAAATCACCCATTTGGTGGCTTGTAGCGGAACTGGAGGAACAATTTCTGGGACAGCCAGATATTTGAAAGAAAAAAATCCGAATATTCGTATTTTGGGTATTGATGCTTTTGGATCTGTTCTTCAGAAATACCATGAAACTGGTAAACTCGATAAAAGTGAAATATACCCCTATAAAATTGAAGGCTTAGGAAAAAACCTGATTCCAACTGCAACAGATTTCAAAAGTATAGATAAGTTTACGAAAGTAAGCGATGAGGATAGTGCTTATATGGCTAGAACCATTGCCAAAGAAGAAGGCATGTTTGTAGGCTATACTAGTGGAGCTGTCATGCAAGGGGTTCATCAATTAGCTAATGAAGGCGAATTTGATTCAAACAGTAAAGTTGTTGCTATTTTTCCAGATCATGGATCAAGATACATGAGCAAAGTTTTCTCAGATTCATGGATGAAAGAGCAAGGATTTACTAACTATCCTGGCTTAAACGATGAACAAAGTAAAAGCAATCTTAAAAAAGCCCATATCACTAATATCAATTAATTGATTCAGTTTAAGTTTGTACCACAAAATATATCAACATGAAAGATTTATTTGCAAAGATTTATAGAGATAAAGGTCCTTTAGGAAAATGGGCTGACCAAGCTGAAGGCTATTTTGTTTTCCCAAAACTAGAGGGACAAATCAGTAATAGAATGCAATTCCAGGGTCGAGAAGTAATCACCTGGAGTATTAACGACTACTTGGGACTGGCAAATCATCCTGAAGTAAGAAAGACAGACGAAGAAGCTGTAAAAAAATGGGGAAGTGCATATCCTATGGGTGCTCGTATGATGAGTGGTCATACTGAACTTCATGAACAACTGCAAAACGAACTGGCAAACTTTGTGAGTAAAGAAGCTGCTTATGTGCTTAATTTTGGTTACCAGGGTATTCTTTCTACCATCGATGCTTTGGTAGGTAAAGATGATGTCATCGTTTATGATGTAGATGCACACGCCTGTATTATAGATGGTGTTCGTTTACACTTAGGTAAGCGTTTTACCTACAAACACAACGACTTAGATAGTATCGAGCTAAATCTTGCCAGAGCCGAGAAAATTGCTGAACAAACCGGAGGTGGTGTTCTTTTCATTTCTGAAGGTGTTTTCGGTATGAGAGGTGAGCAAGGAAAGCTTAAGGAAATTGTTGAGCTAAAGAAAAAATACAACTTTAGATTATTAGTCGATGATGCTCATGGATTTGGTACTCTAGGTAAAACAGGAGCCGGAGCAGGAGAGGAGCAAGGCGTTCAAGATGAAATAGATGTATATTTTGCTACGTTTGCCAAGTCTATGGCTAGTACAGGCGCCTTCATTGCAGCCGATAAAGAAATCATCGATTATTTGAAATATAATTTGAGATCTCAAATGTTTGCAAAATCATTGCAAATGTCACTAGTTGAAGGTGCTTTAAAACGTTTGGAGCTCATTAGAAATTCAACCAAGTTCAAAGAGAAGCTTTGGGAGAACGTTAATGCACTTCAAAATGGATTGAAAGATAATGGTTTTGACATAGGAACGACCACTAGTTGTGTAACTCCTGTTTATCTGAAAGGTAGCATCCCAGAAGCCATGGCTTTGGTGAAGGATCTTAGAGAAAATCACGGTATTTTTTGTTCTATTGTAGTGTATCCTGTAATTCCAAAAGGTTTGATCCTTTTAAGAATGATTCCTACAGCAACGCACACTATGGAAGATATTGATTTAACACTGAAAGCCTTTTCAGCGATTAGAGAACGCTTAGAGAATGGAACTTATAAAAAATTATCTCAGGCTTTGATGGATAAAATGGAAAGATAAGCCTTAGATATTTTCCATAAAAAAAGAGCTAAACATTAGTTTAGCTCTTTTTTTATGGAAAAAATTAGTCAAATAATTTATTGCCATCCTCCTCCAAGACTTCTGTAGAGTTCTACCATTGCACTAAACTTATCAAACTTAGTTTGGCTCACTTCGAGTTGTGTAGCTAAGGCATTTTCTTGTGCACTTAGTACCTCAAGATAATTAGCAAGGCCATTGTTTAAAAGTTCTTTAGAATCTCCTAGAGCTTGTTGATAAGCTTCGTACTCTTTTGTTTTTACTTCAATACGTTGTTGGGCATTTTCATAATTTAGCATGGCATCAGAAACTTCTCTACTCGCTACAAGTAAGGTTTTCTCAAAATTCAATAAGGCCTGTTCTTTCTCACTTAAGGCGACTTCATATTCAGTTCTGATTTGTCTTCTATTGAATATGGGCTGAGTTAGACCTCCAATAAGAGTTAAAAACAAAGAGTTAGCTGAAATAAAATCTGAAGGATCTAAGCTTTGAAAACCTCCTGTTGCCGATATGGTAATCGATGGATAAAACCGGCTTTTTGCAGCGTTGGTCAACTCAAAAGCATTTATCAAACTGTATTCTGCTGCAATAACATCGGGTCTATTCTCCAGAAGATCTGAGGCTATACCTGTTGTTAATTCCTGGTTGATCTCCTGTTTAGAAAAATTAGATCGGGCCAATTGATTAGGTGATTCCCCCTTTAAAATCGAAAGGGTATTTTCTAAAAGTTTAATGTCATTTTTTAAATCGATAAGTAGCGCCTCTGCATTATAAACTTGAGCTTCTGTTTGGCTAACGGCAACAGATGTTACATTTCCGGCCTCTTTTAAAGCTTTGGTCGTTTCTAAACTTTTTCTTCTGCTTTTAAGAGTCGCTTCAGTGATTTGAACTTGTTCATCCAAGGCCAGAATTTGGTAATATCCAGATGCAATTCTGGAAATCAAATCTGTTTTTACAGCTTTATGAACAGCCTGAGACTGCATGAAACTGGCTTGAGCTGCTCTCTTATTGCTTCTAATTTTTCCCCAGATATCTGCTTCCCAAGACAAAGACGCATTAAGTTCATATTGATCTAAAGAAGAGAAAAAACTACCAAACTGCGAATTTGGAGACAACTCTTGATGCGTATATGTTCCATTTACATCTACAGTTGGAAAATAGCCTGCTTTGCCTTGCTTGAAAAATGAGTTTGCTGCATTGATTTGTTGTAAGGCTATCCTGATGTCCTGATTGTTTATTAGAGCTTCTTCAATGTGATTCTGAAGTATTGTATCTTTAAATAGCTCCCGCCAGCTCACCTTGGAGACTGGTATTGAATCTCCAGGTAATTGATCGGTTCTATAACTTACCGACTCTATGTTATCTTCAGGTCGCTCATAATCCTTGGCTACAAAACAAGATTGTAGAGAGGATAAACAAAAGACTATAAGGAGTGATTTTATAATATATTTCATGATCTTTTCTTTATGCTTTAGTATTTGATTTGGACTCTTCTACCTGAGCTCTGCTGGATGGACTTACCTTTTCTTGGAGCCATTGAAAGACAACGAAAAGCACAGGTATTACGAAAACACCAATAACAGTTCCAATAAGAAGCCCCCCTGCAGCTCCAGTCCCGATAGAATTATTACCCTTTGCTCCAACGCCTGTGGCTAATACTAGTGGTAGGAGTCCTAGAATGAAAGCGAAAGAAGTCATTAAAATAGGTCTTAGTCTTACTTTGGCACCGTCCAGTGCGGCTTCATAGATACTCATGCCTTCCTGTCGCCGCTGTATGGCAAATTCAACAATCAGAATTGCGTTTTTGGCTAATAAACCTACCAGCATGATTAGTGCAATTTGAAAATAAATGTTATTCTGTAGTCCAGCTAAATTTGTACTCCAAAACGCTCCTGCAACACCGATGGGTAAGGATAGAATGACTGCAAAAGGAAGCATGTAGCTTTCATATTGAGCGGCAAGAAAGAAATACACAAATAAAATACTCAAAGCAAAGATTATGATGGATTGTCCGCTGGCAGCAATCTCTTCTCTTGTAATTCCAGAAAAGGCAATATCATAATCTCTACCCAATTGTTCTTCTGAAACTTTACGAATGGATTCGATGGCGTCACCAGAACTAAATCCTGGGGTCGTACTTCCATTGATAGTCACAGCATTATAAAGGTTGAATCTGTTGATGACTTGAGGCCCGTAACTTCGTTTTAAGCTTACAAATTCAGAAACTGGTGCCTTTTCTCCAGAAGGAAGTTTCAAAAACACACTATTGAGACTAGCTTCGCTCTCACGATCTTCTGGAAGTGCCTGTACGAATACTCGGTATTGTTTACCAAAATTTGAAAAATTGGAAACAAAGAACCCACCAACGTAAGATTGCATCGTTGTTAAAACATCATTTACTGTAAGTCCGCTTGCTTTTATCTTCGACACATTTAAATCCATTTCGTACTGAGGGAAATCTGTATTGAAGGAGCTATTGGCAAAAGCAATAGAAGGCTCCTGAAAGAGTCCACCTACTAACTTATTGGCCTCGTTATCTAAATCTTCCAGAGGCCCTGCTGCTCTGTCTATCAGTTGCATTTCAAACCCATCTGCAGCTCCATATCCAGGTACACTTGGAGGGGTGAAGAATTGAATTTTAGCATCAGCTATACCTGATGTTGCCTGATTCAACTTTCCTACAATCGCATTAATTTGAGTCGCGTCTGTCGTTCGTTTATCCCAGTTTTCTAAAATAATGAATCCCTGTGCGTAAGAGCTTCCGCTTCCAGAAAAGAAATTCCGACCCGAAATCAATGAAGCCGTTCGGATCCCTTCAATATCCTGAATCCGATCGTATATCTCTTCGGTAGCTTTAAAGGTTCTATCCAAAGAAGAGCCTACAGGAAGCTCTAAGTTCATGAACACGACTCCTCTGTCTTCCGTAGGTACAAATCCTTTAGGGGTCATTTGATTAGCAAAATAAATGGCGACACCAGCAATGATTAATATCAACACAGTTACCCATTTTTGCTTTACCAAAAATTTTAAGGAATGAACGTATTTGTTTAAAACGGCATTAAATCCAGCATTAAATGAATTATAAAAGCGTTGTAATAAATTTGGTTTATCTTCCTGTTCTTTTGGTGGTTTCAGAAAGAGTGCGCAAAGTGCCGGACTCAAGGTTAAAGCATTAACCGCAGAAATAACGATGGCGACAATCAGGGTTACTCCAAATTGTTCGTAAAACACACCTGCTGGCCCTTTAATGAAGGTAATCGGAATAAAAACAGCGGCCATAACCAAGGTGATGGAAACAATAGCGCCACTGATTTCGCTCATTGCCGAAATTGACGCTTCTTTGGCGTTTTCAGCACCATCTTCTAGTTTAGCGTAAACGGCTTCAACCACAACTATGGCATCATCAACTACAATACCAATGGCTAGTAATAATGCAAACAGTGTTAATAAGTTGATCGAATAGCCAAATAAATTCAAGAAGAAAAAGGTACCTATAATAGACACAGGCACAGCTATAGCTGGTATTAAAGTAGATTTAAAGTCCTGTAAAAATAAAAATACCACTAAGAACACTAGTAAGAAAGCCTCAATAAGAGTGGTTTGTACTTTATTGATGGAAGCGGTAAGAAACTCATTAGTATCGTAATTTACCAGGTACTCAACCCCCTCAGGAAAATTACTTTCCAATTCGTCCATCTTATCATAGATGTTTTCAATGATTTCCTGAGCGTTAGAACCAGGGGTTTGGAAAATACCGAAGTTAACCCCCGGATAGCCTTTACTTCTAGATAAAGAGTTATATGAAAAAGCATCGAGCTCCACCTCTGCAACATCTTTCAGTCTTAAGAATTGATTGTTGTCATAGCTTTTCAAAATGATATTACCATATTCTTCAGAGGTTTTGAGACGACCTCTGTAAGTGATGACATATTCAAAGGCTTTACCAGCATTTTGAGCAACAGTACCAGCCGCTGCTTCTTGACTTTGCTCGCGTATGGAAGCAATCACCTCTGATGCATTTATATTGTAATTAGCCATCTTGTCGGGATCCAACCATACCCGCATTGAATAATCTTTACTTCCAAAAACACTTACATTGGCAACTCCATCAATACGTTGTAATTCTGGACGAACGTTGATGTTGAGATAATTTTGCACATAAGTGTCTGAGTAATCTTCATTAGTTGAATAGATGGCTGCGTAAAGCAAGGCGGAATTTTGCTGTTTTTCTGTGATGACACCACTCCTGATGACTTCATCTGGTAAAACGGCATTAGCTCTGGCTACCCTGTTCTGAACATTGACTGCAGCGATATCTGGATCATATTCTTGTTCGAAAAATACAGTAATGGTAGCACTACCATTATTACTGGCAGAGGAAGTGATGTAAGTCATTCCTTCAACCCCATTGATTTCCTCTTCTATGGGTATAATAACACTTTCTAGAATCGTTTCAGCATTGGCTCCAGGAAAGCTAGTGGTTACTTGCACTGTTGGTGGAGCAATGTCTGGGTATTGGGTGACCGGTAATTCTTGAATCCCCAAAATTCCAAGCATCACTAAGATAATGGAAATGACGGTGGAAAGAACAGGTCTCTCTATAAATTTCTTTAGCATAATTATTATTTAAAAACTTGATCGAATGAGTTCACTATAGAGTCCATGGTGGAAGGCTGTGGAATTATTTTGTCATTATTCTTGATTTTATTCACTCCCTTGCCAACAATTTTCTCATTGATTTGAAGACCTGAATTGATGATGTAGTAAGGGTCAGCTCTGGTGACTTCAATTGATTTTTCAGTAACTGTAGAGTCGGAGTCATTGAAATTGAAAACAAACACTTTGCCTTGTCTCGAGAAAGTGGATAGTCTTGGGACTATTCTGGCATTTTCTAGATATTTAGGAATTTTAATCGTACCGGTTAACCCATCTCTGAGTGTAAAATTGGGGTTATCGAAAGTTGCTCTAAACCTTACGGTTCCTGTTTCCCGATTAACCTGATTAGACACACTGGAAATTTTACCTTTCAAATTATAGTCTTTACCATTAGACATGACCAAGCTCACTTCTGGAAATGTTGACTCTAAGTTACCTTTAGAAGTATCCGTAGTGTCTAGTTGAGATAGCATATTGAGGAAATCTTTTTCATTGACTGAGAAAAATGCAAAAACCTCATTGGTTTTAACAACCCTAGTTAAGGGTAGCCTATCTGAAGGATTGATTAATGCGCCCTCTCTATAATTTATTGTTCCTACATAGCCGTCGACTGGACTTTTTATAGTAGCATAATCAATATTAGCAGAAATACTATTGAGATCACTTTTAGCAGTTTCTAATTGAGCCTTGGCAGTTTCCAATTGACGTTCACTAACAATTTCTTTTTCTACCAAAGGTTTCAGTTTATTAACTTCAATTTGAGCTGCATTTACTCTTGCTTTGGCAGCAGAGGCATCCCCACTCAAGCTTTCTGTTTCAAGTCTAAATAGAATTTGACCTTTTTTAACTTCAGCCCCTTCTTCTACAACGACCTCTGTCATGTAGCCTGCGACTTTCGCTCTCACTTCACTACTAACAACACCTTCTAACTGGGTAGGATACTCAGAATAAGTCGTTACGTCTTTCGTTTCTACTTCAATAATTGGTAACTGAGGCGGTGGTGGAGCTTGTCTTTGAGCTTGATCCTGGCAGGATCCAAGTATTATAATAACTAGTGCTGTAAGTAACATCAATTTATTTTTCATGGGTATTTATGTTATGACGCTTTTTATTTAGTTGTTCTATTGTTTTTAATAGGTTTCGCTTTTCATTAGCAAGATGATTTTTAAAAATGTCAACTAGAGTTTTATCAAAATCTCTATCTTCTTTAAATCGAATCACCTTAGATAATATGCTAATTTCTTTTTCTATTTTCTCCAGATGAGATTCTAGAGTCTTATTTAAATAATCTTCTTTAGTCTTGAAATAGCGCTTCCTTTGATCTTTGATGTAATCGAAATCTATTCTCCCTTCATCTATTAAATAATTTAATTGATTGGAAACAGAGCTTTTACTTGCTTCGGTGAATTCTAGTAATTGTTCAAAGGTTAAATGCTTAGTTTCACTTAGTATTAAGAGCGAATAAATTTTAGCTGCTAAAGGGGAGAAGTGATGCTCAGATTCAAAATGCCTAGATAAGTCAGTTTGAAGTCTGTGAATAGAATTATTCTCTAAGGATTTATTTTTTGACATGGGGCAAAAGTAAAAGCAGTTCGTTTGTAAGCGAACTTCTTAGGGAAATTTTAATGCTAATCAATAAAACTTTAGTTTTTACTTAAGACAAAGGAGAAGAAGTCTTAAACTTTAATCATTTGTAATGAAACATGAATAAGCAAACTTAAAACAATTAACATTTAATTATAATTGTTAATGCTAAAGTCGAAGGTTTTTAAAATAAATTTGATAAAAAATAAATTTAATTATGAAAAAAATAATTTTAAGTTTAAGTGTAATTGCAATGATTGCTTTTACTTCTTGTAAAAACAATGAAAGTAAAGAAAAAGAAGTAGAGCAAGAGGAAACTATGGAAGCTGAAACAGCTACTGAAGAATCTTCAGCTGAAGAAATGGAAGAGTCAAACACAATTGTAGATATTGCAGTTGGAAACGATGATTTCTCTACTTTAGTAACTGCAGTAAAAGCTGCAGATCTAGTAGAAACGTTAAGCAGTGAAGGGCCTTTTACTGTATTTGCTCCTACTAATGTAGCTTTTGGTAAATTACCAGAAGGAACTGTACCAACTTTAGTGGAACCAGAAAACAAAGAAAAATTGACGGGTATTTTAACTTACCATGTTGTATCTGGAGAGTTTATGGCAGCAGACGTTGTAAAAGCTATAAACGACAATGATGGTTCTTTTACTATTCCAACTGTTCAAGGTGGTGAATTAACTGCTTCACTTGATGGAGAGAATGTTGTATTAACCGATGCTAATGGAAATACTGCTACTGTAGTAATGGCAGATGTGGATGCTTCTAACGGTGTAATTCATGCTATCGATGCAGTGGTGATGCCTAAATCATAATATTAAAAATTAGATTTTTGATTAATTACCCCTCATAATGAGGGGTTTTTGTTTTAATCTACTTTAAGGGAATTTAGTTATGAAAAATTTAAATCCTATAAGTATAACCACAGATGCCGTGCTACTATGTAATGATAATGGAAAGCAATTTGTGTTACTCATTCATCGTAAAAATGAACCTTTTCAACATCAGTGGGCTTTGCCGGGAGGGTTCGTTGAATCTACAGAGCTGGTTAAAGAAGCCTGTGCTAGAGAATTATTGGAGGAAACAGGATTAAAACTAGAAGCGGCTACTTTTCATTTTGTCAACTACTATGACTCAATACAAAGAGATCCTAGAGGAAGAACCTTAAGCCTTGCTTTCACTTCTATCATTACAAAACGTGTGCAAACTGAAGCTAATGATGACGCTGCCGATGCTGGATGGTTCGCTTTAGAAAACCTACCCACTTTAGCATTTGATCATTACACTATAATTCAAGACGCTATCAAGTTAAATAAAAAAATAAATAACCTATGAGATTTCATACAAGAAAATGGATTAAACCAGAAGACTTAAATCCAAACGGAACTTTATTTGGAGGTAAACTTTTAGCCTGGATAGACGAGGAGGCTGCATTGTATTCAATTATCCAGTTGGAAAATCAAAAAACGGTCACGAAATACATGAGTGAAATTGATTTTAAAAGCTCTGCCTCCCAGGGTGATATTGTCGAGATTGGTATTGAAGTTATAAAATTTGGAACAGCATCTCTCACCCTAAAGTGCGAGGTGAGAAACAAAATGACCAGACAAAGTATCATTGTAGTCGATAAAATCGTCATGGTGAGTTTAGATGAAAATGGAAATCCAAAACCTCACGGTAAAACCAAAGTAGAATTTGTAAAAGACCGACTTGAGTAAAATTTACTTAGGGAGGTATTTTCTTTCGACAACAAAAGGACCAAAAGGTAATACTGAACTTAAAAATACAATAAACAGTGTTTTAACAGACCAATTCAGTTTTTCAAACATCCAATACCCTCCTAAGAGGTATAAAATAAAAAGCACCCCGTGAGCCATTCCTACTATTCTGACATATTCTGGCATTTCCCAAATATACTTTAAGGGCATGGCAACGAAAAGAAGAAGTAAGAACGATACTGCTTCTAATATGCTTATCCAACGAAAAATTGTAACTGAAGTATCTGATTTTTGCATCTACTATTTTTTTTCAAAAATAAGATTTCATTGAATTTAGGCTTTAAATTTTTGTAATTTGCTGCATAATTTTAACATGAAGTTGATATGAAAATATTAGTGACAGGAGGTCTTGGTTTTATTGGATCTCATACAGTCGTGGCCCTTCAGTCCAAAGGCTACGAAGTTGTCATAATTGATAATCTTTCCAATTCTACTCTTAATGTCCTAAAAGGGATTACTAGTATTTCTAAGAAAACACCAATCTTTGAAAAACTTGATATGAGAGATAAAACAGATTTAAAAAAGTTTTTTCTCAAACATAAGGATATTGACGGGGTTATACATTTTGCAGCCTCCAAAGCCGTTGGAGAAAGTGTTGTTAACCCTTTATTGTATTATGAAAATAATATAGCGACTCTAACCTATCTACTCCAGAATTTGACAGAACTAACACAACAAAATCTTATTTTCAGTTCATCCTGCACAGTTTATGGTGAAGCTGATAATTTACCTGTTCTAGAAGAAGCTCCAGTTAAAAAGGCTATATCTCCTTACGGAAACACAAAGCAAATTGGTGAAGAGATTATTAAAGATTCCTGTAGCGCTCATAGTAATTTAAAAGCGATATCCTTAAGATATTTCAATCCTATAGGCGCTCATCCCACTGCAGCTATAGGAGAGTTACCTTCGGGTACACCTCAAAACCTTGTCCCATTCATCACTCAGACAGCTATCGGGAAAAGGGAAAAACTATCTGTCTTCGGGAATGATTACCCTACCGCAGATGGAACATGTGTTCGAGACTATATTCACGTAATGGATTTAGCTGAAGCTCACGTAGTTGCCTTAGAGCGGCTAATCTCTTCCAAGTCTGAAATGAATTATGAAGTGTTTAATGTAGGGACCGGAGTTGGTTCTTCTGTATTAGAAGTGGTCTCAGCCTTTGAAAAAACGTCGGGTGAGAAACTCAACTATCATATTGTAGATAGGCGAGAGGGAGACGTGATCGCTGCCTATGCCGATACCACAAAAGCCAATGAAATTCTTGGCTGGAAAGCTAAACGTACATTAAGTCAGGCATTGGAGGACGCCTGGAGATGGGAGCAACAAACCGTCTTACAATAATAATTATGACTCATGAAAATTTTGAATGCGTCTCAACTTTCAGAACTAGATGACTATTCTTGTAAAGAACAAGAGATTTCGTCTTGGGAACTCATGGAGAGAGCATCTCATCTAGCTTATAAAGCCATAATCGAAAGCATAAATCATGAAAATGAAACGTTTAGAATATTGGCAGGTCCTGGAAATAATGGAGGAGATGGTCTAGCAATAGCATACTTTTTGCACAGAGACGGATATGATGTTAAAGTCGACCTCATCAATTATACCAAGACTCGATCTGATGACAATCGGAAAAACTTAGATCGATTATTAAGCAAGTCTAACTGTGAAATCAATCATGTTAACTCAGATTCTAAGCTTCCTGAATTCAAAGCTTCAGAAATTGTGATTGACTCTATTTTTGGTGTAGGACTTAACCGTCCCATGCCAGAGTTTGTTCAGGAACTAGTTAGAGTTGTAAATTCATCTGCCAACGAAGTTATTAGCATTGATGTACCGAGTGGCATGTATCTTAATAAAACTCCAAGTCAGGCTGAGGAAGTTATCCAAGCAGACCTGACCCTTAGCTTTCAAACACCAAAACTTTCATTTTATTTTCCTGATTATGAGGTGTATATAGGTAAAACTAAGCTTATTGATATCGGACTAAGCCAAAATAAATTGGAAGAGATTTCTACTGATTTTTATGCTTTGGATTTAACACTGGCGAAACGGTTTTATCAACCCAGAAAGCGTTTTTCTCATAAAGGAACTTATGGTCACGCCGTCATCGTAGGAGGGAGTCAAAATATGATAGGTAGTGTTCTCTTAGCCTCAAAATCATGCCTACGCTCTGGTGTTGGGAAATTGAGTGTAATGATGCCAAGTATTGGTCATATGAGTTTAAATCAATTTGTCCCAGAAGCTATGTGTATCCCCAACACTTTAGACCATGATATTTCTAGTGCAGAATTGAATTTCGATCCTAACGCTGTTGGAATAGGCATAGGACTTAGTTGCTCAAATCATGCTTATCAGGCTCTAAAGTCCTGGCTAAAACAAATTGATAGTCCTGTAGTCATCGATGCTGATGCCTTGAATTTAATCGCAAAGCATAAGGAACTCGAAAAACTCGTACCCAAACAATCCATACTCACACCACATCCAGGAGAGCTCAAACGATTGCTTGGAGAATGGTCCGACGATTTTGATAAACTTGAAAAGATAAAAGCCTTATCAAAAAGGCTTGATGTCATTGTATTAGCAAAAGATGCTTACAGCTTGTGTGTTTATCGCAATTCAGTCTATGTTAATTGTAGTGGAAACTCAGGCATGGCCACCGCAGGAAGTGGAGATGTTCTAACCGGTCTCCTTACGGGCCTTGTTGCTCAAGGCTATATGCCTTATTCGGCTGCTATTTTTGGAATGTTTTTACATGGACTTGCTGGAGATATTGCTTCAAAGAAGATGTCTGAAGAAAGCCTCATTGCTACAGATCTTATAGATGCCATAGGAGATTCTTTTTTAAAACTTCAAGACTAAATAATTCTTAAATTATATCTTTGATAAAAAGATATTGATGTCAACTATTCATTATATAGATTCTTCAGTACTTAGTTTTGAAACACTAAACGACTTATATAATAAAAGATATAAGCTTGCTTTAAGTGAGGAATCTTCTGTTAAAATAAAAAAGGCTAGAGCTTATCTCGATGCTAAGCAAAATGATAGTAAATCGCCAATATATGGTGTTAATACAGGATTTGGGTCTTTATGTAATATTAAGATTGATAAAGACAAGCTAGCCTTACTTCAAGAAAACTTGGTGATGTCTCATGCCTGTGGAACTGGAGATAGGGTAGAAGATGATATTGTAAAGTTGATGCTCCTGCTTAAAATTCAATCCTTAAGCTATGGATATTCTGGAGTTTCTAAAGAACTTGTTGAGCGCTTAATAGAACTCTACAATAATGAGATTTTCCCCGTCATATACGAGCAAGGTTCATTAGGTGCTTCTGGAGACCTTGCCCCTCTTGCTCATCTGGCATTGCCTCTTATTGGTAAAGGTAAAGTGGTAATTAATGGAAGAATTGAATCCTCTGAAATTTTAGAAACTAAGTTTGGATTGGCTCCGCTCAAGCTCAAATCTAAAGAGGGCTTAGCTTTGCTAAATGGGACACAGTTCATGAGTGCCTATTTACTTAAAAATGTACTAGATGCAAAACGATTGATGAAATGGGCAGACACGATCGCTGCCACTTCTATTGATGCATTCGACTGTAATACTTCGCCGTATGATCCTTTGGTTCATCAAGTAAGACCTCACAAAGGACAAATCGAAACTGCGAAAATTATCAAAAAGCTTTTATTCGGAAGTGAAATTTCAGCGCATACAAAGCAAAATGTTCAGGATCCATACTCCTTTAGATGTGTTCCTCAGGTCCATGGCGCCAGCAAAGATGCATTAAGGTATGTTGAGCAAACTTTACTTACAGAAATCAATAGTGTTACAGATAATCCTAATGTATTTGTAGAGGAGGATAAAATCATTTCTGGTGGTAATTTTCATGGGCAATCTCTTGCCATTGCTTCTGATGTTATGGCCATCGCAATGAGTGAAATTGGTAATATCTCAGAACGAAGAATTTATCAACTGGTTTCTGGCTTAAGAGGTTTACCTACTTTTCTAGTGAGTTCTCCTGGTCTCAATAGTGGTTTTATGATACCGCAATACACTGCAGCAAGTATTGTAAGTCAAAATAAACAGCTTTGTACACCCGCTAGTGTAGACTCTATTGTTTCCTCTAATGGTCAAGAAGATCATGTGAGCATGGGAGCAAATGCAGCGACTAAACTAAGTAAGGTGGTTTGTAATATTGAAAAAATTTTGGCGATAGAACTTTTAAATGCCTCACAAGCCCTCTATTTTAGATCACAGATGAAAAGCTCAAACTCCATAGAGCTTTTACTTAAAGATTACAGAAGTTTAGTTCCCATTGTGAAAGAGGATAAAATAATGGCTGACGAAATTGATAAATCGATATTCTTCTTAAGAAATCACAAAATCTGATTGAGACTACTCAAATACCTTTAGTTTTGCTTCACACTTAAAAAATTAATTAATGAATTTTAAATTTTCCTTATCGATTTTTATCGTCTTATCATTAGTACTGAGTTCGTGTGCAACTAAGATTGATTTTCCAGTATCTAAAGTTGCTCCAGGAGCAGATATCTCTGCCAAAGTGAAGCAAAATGAGAATGATAACTATCAAATTGATCTAAAAGCAGAGCACCTCACATCTCCAGATCGACTGGATCCACCAAGAGCGATGTACGTTGTTTGGATAGAAACCGCCAGAGGAACTAAAAATCTTGGGAAAATAAATATGTCTTCTGGGCTGTTTTCCAGTACAAGAAAAGGAACATTGAATACAACTACTGCTTTTAAACCCAAGCGAATCATCATCACCGCCGAGAATTCATCAACTAATAATGAGCCAAGTACCTTTGTGGTTGTTTCTTCAGATAACTTCAATTAATAGCTCAATTTCTCAGAAACTAAAAAAGCCACATAAACTGTGGCTTTTTTTAAAATTATTCTAAAAATGTTTCTCCTATTTTTCTAACATAATTGTTCTAGTGACAGAATTAAATGGACCTGGAATTGGTTCTAAATTTTCATCAACCAATACCAATTGAATTTTATTTTCTCCCAATGGCATATTTTCTATGACGTGAGGTTTCCACTCGTTTATTAAGTATTCATCTCCACTGTTGATGATAACTTTTACTTTATTACCATTTTCACCAAGCTCAGTATTCATTAAGAAAAAATCTAATAATACTTTCTCAGTATCTTTTCCAGAATAAGTTCCTTTTGGTCTACTATAAAATAAATGCTCAGCGGTTAAATCAACATCCATTTGTTGGTCTTCTGATGGATTACCTGCTCTAATCTTTCTTACAACAAAAGAAGTTGGATTTTTAACAGCTTCGTGATATGATCTGGATAGAAAGGCCAATAACACATGATCACCTTCTTCTAAATTTTTGCTGAATTTACTCTCGTAATGAGCAGAGTATGGACCATTATCTAAAATAAAATGGATATGTTGTCCTTTTCCTGAATTAGCAAGGCCGTTTTCACCTGCATTGGCTGTTTGGACGCCAAGCTCGTAATTTTCAACTGTAAAATCAAATTCTACATCACCAGCTTCCACCTCCATAGACTGAGCTCCAGGATGAGTTAATTTGGCATCTGCATAAGCAGGAGAGCCTTCAAGTGGTGTAATTGTTACAATGGTATCTGTAACTCCTACAGCTTCTGTTTCGGTTTTTTCGTCATTATCTTTTTTGCTTCCAGTATTACATCCTGCAAACAAGAGCAATCCTAGAATTAAAGTTAAAGCACTTATTTTTTTCATGGTTTTCTATTTAAGGTTTATGGTAAAATTAAAGTAATCACAGGCCTATCTAAAATTTCAGCCTCAACTTAACACTATTTTTAGTTTATCAGTTCAGAACTGATCTCTATTTCGGAATGTAAGGTTCTGTTTACCGGACATCTTTCGCCTATTTCAACCAAACGTTTCTTTTGATCTTCGTCTAAATCTCCCAAAATTTCTATTTTTTTTGAGATAAAGTCTTTTTTGATAGCTTTCCCGTCTTCATCTTCAATTTTTTTCTTCTCATAATCTACATGTACCTTTACTTCTTTCAGAGCCCATTTTTTTTGTCTAGCATAGACATGAAGGGTCATAGCTGTGCATTCAGCCAGACCAGCAGTTAGAAAATCATAAGGAGCAGGGCCAAAATTATGACCTCCGTAGCTTTCTGGCTCATCACCAATCATTTCGAAATCGCCAACCTTCATCTGTGTCGTAAACTTATCCTCATTATTTAAGACTGCAGCAGACTGACTTTCAGATTCCATCGCTGTATTTTTATCCTTGGTGAGCTCTAAAGAATTACTAGACCAATGACCAATAAGACTCCCAATATAAGACGCATCTACGTTAGTATTCAATAAGTGATCTGCTTTATCTAGACTGATAAAGCTCTTAGGATGATGAGACCATTTGTATAGATCTTCTGCATTATCTATGCTTACGATCCTGTCCTGTGGAGAGTGCATGATAAGATAGGGGATCTTTAAATCTCCAAGAAATGAAGCGGTGTCTTTTGATTTGATATCATCCAGAAATTGTTTTTTGATTGTAAAATCTTTACCGCCAAGACTAATTTCTACCGAATTTGAATCATCACCTGCCGATCCTTCTTTAGTGCTTCTCACAATGAGTTCTTCTACATGAGAAGGTTGTGAGGGACTGGCTATACTAACAATAGCCTTCAAACTATCAATCTTTTGAGATGCAAAAAGTGCTGCTGTGCCTCCAAGAGAATGACCTATGATAAGTTTTGGTGCCTCATAATTTTGTTTCAAAAAGTTTGAGGCTTCAATTAAATCTTCAATATCATGAGAAAAGTTAGTCTCTTCAAAATCTCCATCACTTTGACCTAAACCGGTAAAATCAAATCTTAAAACAGCTATGCCCAACTTTGTTAGAGCTGTAGAAATTTCTCTAATCACCTTTAAGTTTTTACCACAAGTAAAACAGTGGGCGAAAATAGCGTAAGCTTTAGCGTGTTGTTCATCTGGAAATTGAAGTCTTCCTATCAAGTCTTCTCCATTTTTATTTTGAAATGTTACTTTCTCTAATCCCATTTATCTTAAAATTAATTTTGAAATCAATTGTTTTCCAATGCTTTCATTAAGCCTTTTAATTATCTTTTCCTTGTTATAGCTCAATTCCTCTCTAAGCGTTGAAGAGGACAAGTGAACTGTCAATGTATTGTTCTTAAACCTAATGGATTCCGTGTAGTTTTTGATAGCTGGCCCTAATTGAGTCATCCAGGCATTTTCAACATCTACTTTATTCAAACCTGGACTTAGTCTGTGTTTTTGCTTAAACATATCCATCAAATCTTTCATCGACTGTTCTTCATTCGCCCTTTTATTTTTCATCTAAATCAATATTTTTAGGTGTATGTCTCTTATAAGTATAAATAAAATTCTGCTTATTTCTAACTGTAAATTGATCATCTTCTATACTTAGCAAAGTTTCAGTCCAGGTGTCAAAATCATTTTCATAAATAAATACCAAGCTGTCTTTTTGGTCCTCAATTCTAAAATATTCTCGGTTCTTAGAGGATTGATAATTACCTAGTAAACTGGGTTGCATTTTTTTTCTAAAGCCTTTGTTTTCTTTAATTCTGAAGTAATCTACCATTTGATTCATTTGATAAGACTTATCTCCGTAAGGAGTTTCTGCTTTTTCGATTTCCCAAAAACCATTAAGCTTCTCAACATCTTCAAGGTCGGGTTTTGAAGTACAAGAAAGCAGAATGAGAGAGAGGATTACAAGACTATATTTCATTTTCTAAGTTTATCATTTTATAATGATTTGCATTTTTTTTCACCACTTCTTCTGTTCTATCCGGATGTGTGTCGCTTATACACATCTGGCCGAGTTCAGCATGAGTGACCATGCTAACAATTTGAGAAACGCGGTCTTCATCAAGTTTGTCGAAGATGTCGTCTAAAAGTAAAATAGGCTTCACTCCATAATGTGATTTTAGGAAATCATACTGAGCAAACTTTAAAGCTATTAAATAAGACTTTTGTTGCCCCTGAGAACCAAATTTCTTTACAGAATGCGATTGTATTTTGAAAATCAGGTCATCTTTATGTGTGCCAAAATTTGAAAACTGACGCTGTAGATCTGTCTTAAGTCCAGATTTAAGAATCGTTTTATAAGATTCTTCTTCATTAAACTGGCTTCTGTAGGTAAGACTGATTTTTTCTCTAGAATTACTGATCTCCTCATAACGCTTCTGCAGAATAGGTTTAAATTCTTCAATAAACTTTTCTCGTTTTTGAAAAATGATCTGGCCTAACTCAATCATTTGGTCATCATAAACTTCCAAACTGGTTTCATCAAATGTTCGATTTGCTGCAAAGTACTTCAGTAAAGCATTTCTCTGAGATAGCACTTTATTATACTTCAATAAGGCATCAAGATAAAGCTTATCGCCCTGAGAAATAACCCCATCCATAAACTTCCTTCGCGTTTCACTACCTTCCAAAATCAAATCCCGATCTGTAGGGGAGATGATGACCAGGGGAATGGTACCAATATGTTCACTTATTTTTTCATAATCCTTTCCATTGCGTTTCATCAACTTTCGCTGCCCTTTTTTAAAGGAGGTGATTACTTTTTCTGATTTAGAGCCATTTTCGAAATCTCCTTCAATCATAAAAAAATCCTCACCGTGTTTAACATTTTGGCTTGTAATAGGATTAAAATAACTTTTACCAAAGGCTAAATGATAAATCGCATCCAGAATATTAGTCTTACCAATCCCATTTTTACCTACAAAACAATTGATTTTGGAATCGAATTCTATGGAAATTTGATCAAAATTTTTATAATTGATAAGAGATAACTTTTTTAAAATCATGGATTTAATTCAAATGAAATATACTGTTTCTATAAGCTTTATAACGGTTTAATGCTTAATACTTGAAATGTAAAAATATCAAATAAATAGTGTATTCTATATGGAATAAAATTATATTTTTGCCCCCTGAACAAAATACTATTATGGCAACGTATAAGAAAAGAGGTTACAAACCAAATACAAAAGCTGAACGTGAAGAGAAGCTTGAAAATGAATCTACAACAGCAGAAGTTTTTAATACTTTAGATGAAGGAGCAAGTTCAACTGAGCAATTTTTATCTAAGTATCAAAAACCTATATTTGGTGTTATTATAGCTATAGCTGTTGTCATTTTAGCTTTTCTTGGGTATCAAAAATTTGTGCAGGAACCTTATGAAGAAGAAGCTGCCAATGAGATGAACCAAGCTCAGCAGTATTTTGATTCTGCCATCCAAGCCTCTGGATCAGAACAGGATTCTCTTTTCGTAAGATCTTTAGAAGGAGGAAATGGTAAATTTGGATTTGAAGACATTACTACAAACTACAGTGGTACTAAAGCAGGAGAACTTGCAAAATATTATGCTGGTATTTCACATTTAAATTTGGGCAACTATAAGGAAGCTATAGACTACTTAGATGGTTTCAATGTAGATGATGAAATCTTAACGCCTCTAGCTAAAGGCTCTATTGGTGACGCTTTCCTTCAGCTAGATCAACCTGAAGAAGCTTTAGGTTATTTTGAGCAAGCGGCGAATATGAGGACTAATGAATTTACAACGCCTAAATTTTTATTGAAAGCTGCCATTACTGCAATCAATCTTAATGATGGTGACACCGCTAAAGAACACTTAAACAGAATTAAGGACGAGTTTCCAAATTCTGAAGAAGCTGGAAAAATTGACGTTTATTTAGGTCAAGCAGAAGTACTTTAATAGATGGCTACATCAGAAAAAAATCTTTCTACCTATAATAAGGATCAGCTACCTGAAGCTAAAAATATGCGGATAGGTCTGGTAGTGTCAGAATGGAATCCAGATATCACTGAAAATCTCTTTCAAGGAGCGTTTGATGCTTTAATTGATACTGGGGTCATTAAAGAAAATATTGTAAGGTGGAATGTTCCTGGTAGTTTTGAACTCCCATATGGATGTAAAAAAATGCAGGAGAGTTTCGATATGCTAGATGCCATTATTGCTATTGGTAATGTGATTCAAGGTGAAACAAAGCATTTTGATTTTGTTTGCCAGGGCCTTACTCAGGGTATAATGGAATTAAATCTTAAAAGTGACATTCCAGTCATTTTCTGTGTACTAACAGATAATACAAAAGCACAATCTGAGGCGAGATCTGGTGGCATACACGGCAATAAAGGTACCGAAGCAGCTATAGCGGCCATAAAAATGGCTCAGCTCAGAAAAGATGCTAAATTTTATAAAGCAGATTAAGCTTTAGGTTTATATTTCCCGTTTTAAATAGAATTTTAAAGCCTTAGAATTGATGGAATTTCTTTAATTTTGAAAATTCATCAAAAGCTATGTTTAAACTAAAGTCGCTTAAATTACGAAAGAATTCCAGATACAATTATACCCCAAGGTATTATAAGGGAAAGGATACTGGTAATCCTTATAGTTTCGACTCCAAATTCGCTAAATATAAGGAGACACATAATAGTGTAGATTTTGGTTCTCATTGGGCTGAGGCTAGAGAAAACTCAAGAAATAGAGGAAACAGAGGAATCAATAGAACTGTAATACTAATAGCGCTTATTCTAACTTTTATTTTTTTATGGATCATTGATTTTGATCTCTCAATATTTTCTTCAAATTAGTCAATGAATAGTATTATTCACTTACTACCAGATCATGTAGCCAATCAAATAGCAGCAGGAGAGGTCGTACAAAGACCAGCCTCTGTAGTGAAAGAACTCTTGGAAAATGCTGTAGATGCTGATGCTACTTCAATTACACTCATAGTCAAGGAAGGTGGTAAAACTTCGATTCAGGTTATAGACAATGGCTCAGGTATGGGAGATACAGATGCCAGACTTTCATTTGAGCGGCATGCGACTTCCAAAATAAAGTTTGCAGAGGATTTGTTTCAACTTCATACCAAAGGTTTTAGAGGAGAAGCTTTAGCTTCTATAGCTGCAGTGGCTCATGTTGAGCTCAAAACTAAAACTGAAGGAGAAGAATTGGGTTCACATCTGGTGATCGAAGGTAGTAAAACCGTGAAGCAAGATCCTTGCGTCACGCCAGTAGGGACTTCCATAGCGGTGAAAAATCTTTTTTTTAATATTCCAGCCCGTCGAAATTTTTTAAAGTCTTCTTCGGTAGAGCAAAAGCACATTATCGATGAATTTCAGCGCGTAGCCTTGGTTCATCCATCTATTGCTTTTAAGTTTATACATAATGATAGCGAGCTTTTCAATTTACCTGCAACAAACTTACGTAAACGTATTGTTGGAGTAATGGGAGCTAAAACCAATGAAAAATTGGTTCCTGTCAAAGAAGAGACCGACTTAATCCAACTTACAGGCTTTGTGGGCAAGCCGGAATTTGCAAAAAAATCTAGAGGTGAACAGTTTTTCTTTGTCAATGATAGATTCATTAAGCATCCCTACTTACATCATGCAGTAACCAGCGCATTTGAAGGCTTGCTAAAAGAAAAATCCTATCCTTCTTACTTTTTATATTTAAAAGTGGATCCCAAGAGTATTGATATTAATATTCACCCTACAAAAACTGAAGTTAAGTTTGATAATGAGCATGCTATTTATTCTATTTTAAGGAGTAGTGTAAAACATAGTTTAGGTCAGTTTAATGTATCACCGGTTCTAGATTTCAATAAAGATTCTAGCATGGAAACCGATTATATGCAGCATAAAAAAGGAGCCAAGATTCCTTCCATAGAGGTGGACAGGAATTTTAATCCTTTTAAAGCTGAAGTTTCTTCTCATACTTCTGCAAAGTCCCCATCAAAAAATCATTTTAAATCAAAATCTACTGCCAACTGGGAATCTTTATACACAGATGCTTCAATAGAAGAAAATGAGTTGATGGATATCGAAGTAGAAAGTGAATCTGTATCTCCTTCATTGTTTGGAGGACAGTCTTCCTCTTATCAATCTTCAGGAACGTTTCAGCTTCAGCGCAAATACATTATTACTTCTACTAAATCTGAAATGCTAATCATAGATCAGCACAGAGCTCATTTCAGAGTATTATACGAGGAACTACTAAAAAACATAACGGCTCAACCCGCTTTGAGTCAGCAACTCCTGTTTCCACTTAAACTGCAATTGGACTCCAATGAAATTCGAGTTTTTGAAAACTTAAAGGAATCATTGGTCAATGCTGGTTTTTCAATTTCAGAGATTGGGGAAGATTTTGTGAAAATCAATGGAATTCCTAATCGTTTGCCAGAAAGTGAAACTTCAATATTGCTGGATCAACTGCTATCTGATTTTGAAAACGATATTCCAGATTCTGGATTTGATCAAACGGATAGACTTGCAAAGTCACTGGCTAAAAGCATGGCGATAAAAAACGGAAGTCTGCTTCAAAAGGAAGAGCAAATAGAACTTGTAAATCTGTTATTTTCTTGCAAAGAACCAATGTTAACTCCTACAAATCGTTTAGTTTTCGTGAAACAGTCTGCAGCAGATTTCGATAAAAAATTTATGTAAATGGGAAGAATCACCGAAACGGTAAAAGTTTTATTAATAGCTAACATACTCTTCTTTTTTGGAGCTAATTATTTAGGTGATTATGCCTATAAAATTTTTGCTCTTTGGTTCCCTGAAAATCCAAATTTTGGATTCTGGCAGATACTCACCCACATGTTTATGCACGGTAGTTTTTCTCATATTTTATTCAATATGTTTGCCTTGTACATGTTTGGTAGTTTGATCGAACAATACCTAGGTCAAAATAAATTTCTTTTTATTTACTTTTCTGCAGGCCTTGGAGCTGCAGGTTTACAAATACTCTTTAGTTACATTGGGTTCAATCAGGCCTACCAGACTTATATTGATGCTGGTGTAAGTTCTGATACCATTTCAGAAATGTTTAAAAGCGTAAGTACTACTGGTGAGTACAGGGTTTATCCTTCCATATCTAAAGAAGTAAGTAACCAGTTATTCAGCAATTATCTTACTCCTATGGTGGGAGCGTCTGGAGCGATCTTTGGTATCCTTGCTGCCTTTGCGGTAGTATTTCCAAATTTGCCACTTTACATTATTTTTATCCCTATACCCATCAAAGCAAAATATTTGATTGGAGGGTATTTTTTAATGAATTTATTTTCTGCTATCACTGGAGTAACTTTATTAGGCCCGTCTAATACAGCGTATTGGGCTCACATTGGTGGTGCGGTGATTGGTTTTATCACGATGTATTACTGGAAGAAAAATTCTTTTAACGCCAATAGATGGAATTGATATGGATTGGAAGCAAAAACTTACATATAAGTATAATACGGTGGATACTCTAGAGAAGCTTATAGGAATCAATGTTCTCTTATTTATACTCACCTTCGTCTTTAAAACTATAGGATTTCTATTTCAGATTCCTACTACATTTTTTGTAGAGTGGCTTGTGTTCCCTAAAAGCTTAATTGAATTTGCTTATAAACCTTGGACTATTATTACCTATGCTTTTATGCATTCGGGTATATTTCATATCCTTTCCAATATGTTGATTCTCTACTTTTCTGGAAAATTCTTTCTGACTTATTTTTCTGGAAAACGGATGTTGAATCTCTATTTTTTAGGGGCTATTTTTGGTGCGTTAATTTATACGTTAAGCTATAATCTTCTTCCAGCCTTTAGTGGCACAGGAAGATCCTATCTTATTGGAGCTTCAGCCTCTGTTATGGCTATTCTGGTAGCAACGGCCACACAAGCTCCAAACTTGCAAGTCCGGCTTTTCTTTTTTGGTAATTTGAAGCTTTGGTGGATCGCTGCATTCTTAGTTGTTATAGATGTAGTGCAAATCCCGCTGTCCAATCCTGGTGGTCACCTTGCTCACTTGGGAGGAGCAGGTATAGGCTACCTTTATATCACCCAACTCAATAAAGGAAACGATATTGGGAGTTGGTTACAAGCCATCACCGATTGGTTTACTGACTTCTTTCAGCCTCGAAAAAATAGAAAGAGCAGAATGAAAACCGTACATAAAAATCCAAAAACGTCATCCAAAAAAGATAGCAGCAGGTCTGATAAGCAAAAACGAATAGATCAAATCTTAGATAAGATTAGTAAAAGTGGATATGACAGCCTTTCTAAAGAAGAAAAGGATTTCTTATTTAAGGCAGGAAAAGACATGTAGCTGCCATGAAATCTAAGCTCAATTTTTTTCAGAAGGTGGTTTTTGTATTTAATATGTTTTTTGCAATATGTTTACTCATTGCCTACATTCTACCTTTAGTTCCCCCCAAATTCTCTGCCTTTTTATCTATTCTGAATTTAGGTCTGCCAGTCTTTATGTTGATCAATCTTTTCTTTGCTATTTATTGGATGATTAGACTCAAGCTTCACTTCTTAGTCTCCTTTATTTTAGTCATATGTGGTTATTCTTATGTCAACAAAATCATTGTTTTTAATACCAATGCTGACTCTATTACTGCAAATGGTCTCAAAGTAATGAGCTATAATGTGCGTTTATTCAATGAATATAATTGGATAAAAGATATTGATGCAGCATTAGAAATCTCGAATTTCATAGCCAACGAAGATCCGGATATCGTTGCTTTTCAGGATTATATTCAGGCAGATGATTTAAACATGGATGCCTACCCTTATCGGTTTGAAAAATTTAAAACGCCATCTTCCAAAATTGGTATAGCTATTTTTAGTAAATATAAAATCATCAATACAGGAACAATTGATTTCCCCAATACACATAACAATGCTATATTTTCTGATGTTGTAATCAGTCAAGATACTCTAAGAGTTTATGCCGCTCACCTGGAATCTTTAAAAGTAATTCCAGACGTTAAGGAATTAAATAAAGAAAATCGCCAACAACTCATCAATAGAGTAGGGAAGTCTTTTGTAAAACAACAGGAACAGGCTAAAATGTTGACAGACAATTTTGAAGCTACACTGCTTCCTAAAATTGTTTGTATAGACATGAATAATACGTCGTTTTCCTACGTCTCCAATAAGATACTGAAGCATAATCTCGAAGATGCTTTCATAATGTCTGGCTATGGGTTAGGCAAAACTTTTGATTTTGATTTTCTCCCTTTAAGAATAGATGCGATTTATAACGAGAGTTCAATAAAAAGTGTAGATTTCAAAAACTATAATGTCAATTTTTCAGATCATTACCCCATCATGGCTACTTTTATTCTAGAAGACTAAGTTTTTGAGATTGTAGGTATTCCAAAGCTGAAGGCCCTTTATTGAATAGTAAGTCGAGGATACTTAAATTGGGGATATACCCATGCTTAGACTGAAAAACCTGAATATAGTTTTCCAGATTAGCTTTAGTTTCTCTTTTTGAATTTACTAAGTCTCGTTGATCATTAAGTGTTTCTGGAGCCATTTTAAACTCCTCGGTAAAATCAAAATTAAAGTCAAGCCCTAGACACTCAAAAACCACTTCCATACACTTTAAGTTGAAATCCATGAGGAAAGTCGCTTCTTTGGTAAATAAGTCTATGAACTCATCCTCATAAAATTCAAAAAATGGAGATGTTCTATAAGCAGCTTCAAAGGATTTCCAATGTAATCTTTGCCATTTAAAAGCATTTTCTATGCGTATGTCTTGATAGCTTTGATGCTTGTCCGTTTTTTGAGCCCTATGCTTTATAGGGATATTAAGCAGTAGGCTTCCATTAGCTCCATAGATGTACTGTCTGGATCTATAAGTTTGTTTTTGGTAATTATCATGTTTCTCCATAACAAATCCGCTAGATTGTGCTAAAACAGCATACAAATCTATAGGTCCAAAATAGCAGGGATGGATTAAAATGGATTTCAAGATTATTTTTTCTTTTTGATGAAATAATTATATCCAATAATCAAAACAACTCCAATTAGAAAATAAACCAAATAGGAGGTAGGTTTACCTTCGCCACCTACGGTGGTAAACAAGCGCTCCCACCTTATTTTTTCCATAAGGCTGCCAGCATTTCCATCTAAACTCATCCAAATAAAGACAGGTTTACCCACCACGTGATTTTGAGGAACATATCCCCAATAGCGACTATCTTCACTGTTATGGCGGTTGTCACCCATCATCCAGTAATAATCCTGCTTAAAAGTATATTCGTTTATGGGGTTGCCATTGAGATAGACCTGAGATCCTCTAACTTCTAATTGATTATCTATTCCCATCTCTGAGCCTTCATAGACCTCAATTATTCTTCTGTAGAGCGAAAAGCTTTCTAAATTTAATTCAATACTCTTCCCAGCTTTTGGGATATAGATGGGCCCAAAATTATCTTTGTTCCAATCTACTTTACCATTGTTTGGAAAAATACCGGATTCTGCCTTACCCTCCGGTGAAATTATTTTTTGAACTGATTTCACATTGGGATGGTTTCTGAATTTAACCAGATTTTCTTCGGTAATAGCGTTTACTTTATAAAGATCTCGTTCTCTATCTACCCATTGTAATCCATCGGTTATGCCGTAAATTTCAATAAGACTGCGCATATTGAAACCTTGTCCTTTTCCTTGAACCAAGTAGGAATATTGAGGCTTAGCACGGTCCGGTAATACTAAGGGAGAGTTGTTGACATAGATTTTACCATCGATGATCTCTAAAGAATCTCCGGCCACACCAACAGCTCTTTTCACGTAATTGGACTTCTTATCAACTGGTTTATCATAATGTCTGCCAGAGCGATCTCTAAACATTCTAACAGTGTCTACTGGCCAGTTGAAAACTACAATATCATTACGTTGGATAGTTTGAAATCCAGGTAACCTTAAATATGGTAATTGAGGAGAATTGGTGTAAGACTTTACTCCTACCAAAGGAATTGTATCATGCACCATTGGAAAGGAGATGGCCGTCTGAGGGAGTCTTGCTCCATAGTGGAATTTGCTAACAAACAGAAAGTCTCCAACGAGAAGTGTTTTTTCTAAAGAGGAGGTGGGGATAGTGAAAGGCTGCATAATGTAAGTGTGGACAATCGTAGCTGCAACCACAGCAAATAAGATTGAACTTACAAAATCCCCAGTTTTGGTGGTAGCTTTCAGGCTTCTCTCTTCAATATAATTGTGTTCTGTAAAGTAGTTGATATAGTAAGTGTATAGCCCTAATGTAACCAGCTGCAGTATGGTATCTTTCGTAGAATTTTTACCAAAACTTCTGGCCGTTTCCACCCAAATCACAGGAAACATAATAAGATTGACGATGGGTATAAATATTAAAAACACCCACCACCAAGGCCTATTGATGATTTTAAAAAGGATAATAGCATTGTAGATAGGTATGGCTGCTTCCCACCATTGTTTACCCGCACTTTGGTATAGCTTCCAAGTTCCAAAGAAGTGGATAACTTGTATAAAGAGAATAAATAAAAGTATATCTGTAAATGACATTGACCAAAAATTTAAGTTGTTGTGTTAAGTTGAAGGACATCTTTCATGCTGTAGTGTCCGCTGGATTGATTAAGAATCCATTCTGCAGCGATTACAGCGCCATGAGCAAAACCCTGTCTCGATTTCGCATTATGAGCAATTGATATACTATCGATTTCAGAATTATAACTTACATCGTGGTAGCCAAAGACTCCTTTTTCTCTTTCAGCCTCGATGCCTATGGATGTTTTGCTATCTTTTGGAGGATGATCCCAGGACTCATAACTGGTTTTTTCGATAATCTGATCAGCTAGGCTGATAGCCGTCCCACTAGGAGCGTCTTTTTTCTCAAGATGATGAATTTCTTTCAGCTTCACTTCATATTCTTTTAAACCAGCCATCATCTTGGCTAAATAGGAGTTTAATTCAAAAAAAACATTAACTCCCACACTAAAATTTGAGGCGTACAGAAACCTACCAGACGATGACTTGCAAAACTTCACGGCATCGTCGAATTTATCCAGCCAGCCAGTTGTTCCTGAAACAACAGCAAGATCTAATTCTAAGCATTTTGTAATATTAGTATAAGCGGCTTCTGGAACACTGAAGTCAATAGCGACATCGGCGGCCTTTAGCAGATTAGTTTCCAATTTTCCAGAAGAGATATAAACAATGTCATGCCCTCTTGAGGCTGCGATTTTCTCTACGGTTTTACCCATTTTACCATAGCCGAGTATTGCAAGTTTCATTTAGTTAAATTTAAAATTTAAAGTTAAGCCATAGTCTATGTTACCACTTAAATAATTAGGTTCAAAATTAGGCTTCAAAGATAAGTCTTTGGAGACATCAAATTGTCTGAGGTGGGCATCTACATTAGCATCTACAATATTTAATAAATAAAAGGCTACTGTCGCCAGAATAGCAAATTCTTTATTTTGTCTGAATTGCTTTTGAGCATTGATGAGTGCATCGTTTTGTAGGACGCCCTGAAACTCATCGTCTGTAAAACCAGCAAGACGTCTCTTATAGGCATCTCTGTATCTATTATATTCACTGTCATTTTGAAAAACAAGATATAAGCTGGTCCCAATTCCAGCGTATACCAGTGGTATCTTCCAATAACTGCCATTATAGGCCTGTCCTAAACCTGGTAGTACAGCCGAGTAAAAGGCAGATCTTGCTGGAGCCAGTGGGTCATAAAGGTCAAGCTTGAAGGCATCTTTAGTAGAAGTCATGGAACTTTCAACATTCAAGCTGTCTTTTTCCTGTCCATTGGAATAAAAGACTACACCTACAACAAATAGAAGACAGTAGAGCAGTTTATGAGTCACCCTGAATTAATTTTTTAATTCTTTGAAAATCCTCATCAGAGGAGAAGGGTACAATCAGTTTACCATTACCTTTTTTGTTGACCTTCAATTCCACTTTAGCGCCAAAATAAGAGGATATTTGTTTTAAAGCTTTTTGCTTTTTTTCATCGACTCTTGGTTTTTCTTTTTCTTTGGAATTAGTTCCATCCTGCATCTTTCTGACTAATGCTTCGGTCTCTCTAACTGAAAGTTTATCCTTTAAGATTTTTTCGTAAACTTGAAGCTGAACATCGGTATTGTTTATATTGATAAGTGCCCGACCATGACCCATACTCAAAAACCCATCTCGCATGCCTGTTTGTATGATTGGATCAAGCTTTAAGAGTCTTAAATAATTGGCAATAGTGGATCTGTTTTTTCCTACTCTGTCACTCAACTCTTCCTGGGTCAGATCAATCTCATCAATAAGCCTTTGGTAAGAAAGAGCGACTTCAATAGGATCTAAATCCTGTCTCTGAATATTTTCAACTAAAGCCATTTCCAAAGACTCCTGATCATTCGCGATTCTGATGTAAGCAGGAATCGTCTCAAGACCAAGCATTTTAGAAGCCCGGTAACGTCGTTCACCAGAAACCAGTTGGTACTTGTTGAAATCTAATTTCCGAACGGTAATGGGTTGAATAACTCCTAGCTCCTTTATAGAAGAAGCTAATTCTTTAAGCGCATCTTCACTAAAACTTGTCCTAGGCTGAAAAGGGTTGACTTCTATAGCTTCAAGGCTCAATTCGACAATATTGCCCACTACCTTATCGGCGTTCTTATCTTCTGCAGATTTGATATCATTTTCAGGATCGTTCAATAAGGCCGAGAGGCCTCTTCCTAGCGCTTTTTTCTTTGTCGTTTTGGCCATGAATTATTTTGACTTTTTGATGATTTCTTCAGCTAGACTTAGGTAGTTGTTAGCACCCTTGCTCGCTGCATCATATTTTATTATACTTTCTCCGTAACTCGGAGCTTCGCTTAAACGTACATTTCGTTGTATAATTGTTTCGAACACCATATCATTGAAGTGTTTTTTGACTTCTTCAACTACCTGATTGGACAAGCGTAATCTTGAATCATACATCGTAAGCAATAGTCCTTCAATACTCAATTGCTGATTATGAATTTTCTGTACGCTTTTAATGGTATTAAGTAATTTTCCCAAACCTTCCAGTGCAAAATATTCACATTGAATAGGAATAAGCACAGAGTCTGAAGCCGTAAGTGCATTTAAAGTAAGAAGCCCTAGGGATGGTGCACAGTCGATCAATATATAATCGAATTTAGACTTGATAGATTCAAGAGCATCTTTAAGCATATACTCTCTTCTTTCCATATCAACCAATTCTAGTTCTATGGCTACAAGATCTATATGGGACGGAATCAATTCCAGGTTAGGAGAGTCGGTTTCTATAATAGCTTCTTCAGCATTCTTAGTGTGTTCTAAAAGTTGGTAAGTACCAAGATCTACGGTTTCAATATCGATACCTAAGCCCGACGTTGCATTCGCTTGAGGGTCTGCATCGATGAGTAAGACTTTCTTTTCTAAAACACCTAGAGCTGCTGCAAGGTTAACTGCTGTTGTTGTTTTACCTACACCTCCTTTTTGGTTTGCAATCGAAATTATTTTCCCCATTAAATTTCTAAATTATGAGTTGTAAAATTACAATTAATTATGGCATACAAATATGCCTTATCAAGATTTGATCTCTAAGTCTATTTTTATTTTTTCTTTTGGGCTCGGATCATTTGTTCAAGCTGATCCCACATTTCTGGGGTAACCATTTCCAGTAGGTTAAACTGTCCTGCGCCTTGAAGCCATTCTCCACCATCAATAGTGATGACTTCTCCGTTCAGGTAATGTGCAAAATCAGAAACCAGGTAAGCAGCTAGATTAGCAAGTTCTTGATGATCACCTACTCTTTTGAGAGGTACTTTTTTAGCCAGATCGAATTTTTCTTTCAAGTCTCCGGGAAGAAGTCTGTCCCAGGCGCCTTTTGTTGGAAAAGGACCAGGAGCTATGGCGTTAAATCGAATACCGTATTTAGCCCATTCTACAGCCAAAGACCTTGTCATGGCTAAAACCCCAGCTTTAGCAGTAGCACTTGGTACCACATAGGCGGAGCCTGTCCAGGCATAAGTGGTCACAATATTAAGTACCGTTTTATTAGTTTGCTTTTTATCAATCCAGTGTTTTCCCATGGCTAAAGTACAATTCTTTGAGCCTTTAAGGACAATGTCAATGATGGTGTCAAAGGCGTTTGCAGATAGTCTCTCGGTAGGAGATATAAAGTTTCCTGCTGCATTGTTCAATAAAATGTCTATTTCTCCAAAAGCCTCATGTGCTTTTTCAATCATAGACTCTACTTCTCCATAATTCCTTACATCGCATTTAACAGGAAGACACTTCCCACCCGTTTCATCTTGCATAGAAGCGGCTGTAGTTTTGAGTTTTTCTAAATTTCTACTGGTTATAACTACGTTGGCTCCAAGTTCCATAAAATAGGTAGACATAGATTTACCTAATCCACTGCCTCCACCAGTTACAATTATCGTCTTGCCTTGTAGGGCATCATCACGTAACATTTTCTTTTTAAAATCCATTGATTATTTTTTTCCAATTTACAAATTAAACCTTCAATGTCAAGCTATCTTTAAATTCAATTTCAGCTAAAACATAAAATCAGAAAAAAAGAAAGAGAGAGTAGAAACGTACTTAAGGCCACTTTTTTTAATTCAGGATCGAGGGTTCTTGGATCTTTATATTTTAAAACCTTTTTTAAATGTATTAATATTGGCATGAAAGCTAATAGACTTACAAGTATTAAAGAGTTTTGAAATGCCGGATAAGTAATCAAAAAGAAGTAGAAACCCAGGAGGGCTAAAACGATTAAAATGGTATGATAGATTTTGGCAAAGGATTTACCAAAGATGACTACTAAAGTATTCTTTTGAGATTTTTTGTCGCTGTATTCATCTCTCATATTATTAAGATTTAATACAGCACTACTTAAACAACCAATGGTACTGGCGGGCAACAATAACCAATAATCCAGTTGTTTTATCATTAAAAAATTAACGCCTAAAACGCTAACCAATCCAAAAAAAATGAATACAAATACGTCTCCAAGACCACGATAGCCATAAGCTGAATCTCCTACGGTATATTTGATAGCGGCAACTAGGGCAGCTATACCAAGTCCTATAAATAAAAGGCTCAATAAAAAGTTATCTTTTCCAAAACTGAAATAAATAAGCGTGAGAGCAGATGTAGCCGTAAGGACTGTAGTGATAATCATCCCCTTTTTCATCTCTCGATCCGTAATAACTCCACTTTGCAGAGCTCGCATGGGACCTATTCTATCAGTATTATCAGTTCCTTTAACACCATCGCCATAGTCATTGGCAAAGTTGGATAAAATTTGAAGTCCCAAAGTGGTGGCAATAGCCAGCCAGAAGATGGTAGAGTTAAATTCAGCATGAACAAACGCTACACCAGAACCTACTAAAATTCCTGAAAGAGATAGAGGTAAGGTTCGCAAACGTGCTGCAGAAATCCAGGCTACGGTTTTCGTCATAGCTTATATACCAGTATAATTTGAGGGGGTGATAGATTTTAGCTCCTTTTTTATGGCTTCAGTAACGTCCAAAGATTCAATAAAAGAAGAAATACTTTCTTTATTTATTTTACTGTTAGTACGAGTTAAGCCTTTAAGCGCTTCATAAGGATTCTCGTAATTTTCTCTTCTTAATATAGTTTGTATAGCTTCAGCAACTACCGCCCAATTGTCTTCGAGATCGCTTTTTAATTTATCTTCGTTCAGAACCAGCTTATAAAGTCCTTTATTGGTGGATTTTAAGGCGATAAGCATATGTCCTAATGGAACGCCAATATTTCGTAAAACCGTACTATCAGTAAGGTCACGTTGTAAACGGCTAACTGGAAGCTTTGCAGACAAATGTTCAAGTAGCGCGTTGGCGATACCAAGATTTCCTTCAGAATTTTCAAAATCGATGGGATTGACTTTATGAGGCATTGCCGAAGAACCAACTTCCCCTTTTTTAATTTTCTGCTTGAAGTAATCCATAGATACATAACTCCAGATGTCTTTATCGAAGTCTAAAAGAATGGTATTGATTCGCTTCATGGCATCAAACATGGAAGCCATGTTATCGTAGTGTTCTATTTGAGTAGTAGGGAAGGAGTGTTTTAATTTGAGTCTGGACTCTACAAAATCTTTTCCAAAGGCTTTCCAGTCAATTTCAGGATAGGCTACTTTATGAGCATTAAAATTACCTGTTGCTCCACCAAACTTAGCTGATGAAGGTATAGCTATAAGTTGATTTAATTGTTCTTTCAATCTTACAACAAAAACTTCCATTTCTTTTCCTAAACGTGTTGGAGAGGCAGGCTGTCCGTGAGTTCTGGCTAGCATAGGAATATCATTCCAGTCTTTAACCTTATCGCTTATTTTTTCTACAACAGCTTCTAGTTCTGGAACATAAACCTGATGAATAGCTTCCAATAAACTTAAAGGCACTGCGGTGTTATTAATATCCTGAGAGGTAAGCCCAAAATGAATGAACTCTTTGGACGTTTTTAAGTTCAAATGATCCATGCGCTCCTTGATAAAGTATTCAACAGCCTTAACATCGTGATTGGTTACTTTTTCAATCGATTTGATATGTTCTGCATCCTCAATAGAAAAGTCTAAATAAATAGACCTTAAACTTGGATATAAAGCTTTATCAACGGCTTTAAGTTGTGGAAGAGGCAATTCACATAAAGCGATGAAATATTCAATTTCAACACGTACTCTGTATTTTATTAGGGCATGTTCGCTAAAAAAGTTACTTAGCGACTTGGTTTTCGCTGAATATCGACCATCAATAGGTGAAATGGCATCAAGAGGATTCATGAATCGGATTTTAATTTAGCTAGCAAATATAAGCTTTAGGGGCTATATTTTTAAGTAAAAATGATTAAGTTTTCTTAGCTGTAGGTGAAGACAAATGCCGAGAATAATTACTAAGCCATCAATTTTGAGACTACTTTATCCACCCCAGTAGAAGCCTTTTCAGCAAAAATTTTAATCTGATTAGACTCTGAGACGTTGGGGTTGGGATCTATAAAATAGATAGGGGTTTGTTCGGGTGCAAAATCGATAAGACCAGCGGCCGGATAGACCTGCATCGAAGTGCCAACAATGATAATAATATCGGTATCTTGAATAATTTCGATCGCCTTTTCCATCATAGGAACTGCTTCACCAAACCACACCACATGAGGTCTTAGTTGATGTCTTTCAGTATTGACATCTCCAAGCTTCAAGTCTTCTGTCCACTTATAAATTAAGTTTTCATTTTCAACACTACGTACTTTCATCAACTCACCATGAAGATGAATGATATTGGAACTTCCTGCACGCTCATGCAGATCGTCCACATTCTGAGTGATAATGTCAACCTTATACAAAGTTTCTAAGTCGACTAGTCGCTTATGAGCCTCATTGGGCTCTACAGTTTTTAATTGTCTTCGCCTTTGATTATAAAAATCAAGAACCAATTCAGGATTGTTTTGAAAACCTTGAGGTGATGCGACCTGCATCACATCATGACCTTCCCAAAGACCATCATGATCTCGGAAAGTTTTTACACCACTTTCTGCACTTATTCCTGCTCCAGTAAGTACGCTTATATGGTTCAAAATTAGAAGGTTTATCTGTTTATGGCTCTGTACTCTTCATAACAGCCGTTGATGGCATCAAGAACTTGTAGGTCGTTAGCAGTAGTGATGAAATCTCTGGAATAGTTACAGCGTTCTAAAACCTGATCTATATCGTCTTTACTAATTTGAAGGACGGCTGAAAGCGTTTCTCTGTCAAATTTATCCTGAAGTATTTCTTTAATGCTTTGGTTAGCTTTCATTTTCCTCAAACGACGCATTTGCTTATCCTTTTTACTAAAAGTTTTATAAAGCAAATCAGCTGGGTTTGAGATAGATTGTAAAACCTTCGAAATTGCACTTTTTTGATAATTACCTCCCTCGTAAGCATAGTCTAAACCAGAAATACTATATCTATAATTATCGTAAATAGGTATATTTTTGGCATCAATCTCGAGGTAACCCGTCAACTGGATTTCCTTAAGCTTCACTTCTTCTAAAGCGATAGCAGACTCGGTCATCTTAATCTTTACATCACCAAACTTAGTCCAATCCTCAGTAACTTTAACTTGAATGGATCTGTAGCCCAAATAAGAAAGATAAAGCGTATCGTTTATTCTAGCTTTTATACGGAACTGGCCTTCTTTATTGGTTGTAGACCCTTTTACCGTATTGATGTTGACGATATTTACATTTTCCAAGGGCTTATCATTAGCCGCATTGAGGACTACACCCGAAATGGTTTCCAATTCTGCATCTTGACTCCATGAAGTTATGGAGATTAATGCAATACTTAGATAAATTAATAAATGTCTTATACTCATATGTTAAAAGTAGTCATTTTGATTCAATAGCATTGAATCAAAATGACATTTTTAAGCTTTACTTAATTCTTCTTTCTCCGACGCTCAAAAGAACTCTTTACACTGGAACTTCCAGCTTTTTTACCTTTAAAACCAGAAGATTTGTTTTTATCAAAACGTTTTTTGGGTTTTCGGTCTCTGCGACTTCCGCCACTTTTACGTCCTCCACCACTTTTTTGATCTTTGGTAATTTCAACATTCACGTGTCTACCCTTCAGCATAAAAGTTTCAAAGGTGTTTTGAACTTTTTCTACATCAGAAGTTGCGACATTAAAAAACGAAAACGTGTTTTTTACATCGACTTTGGCCACACCTTCACGATCCAGATTCAATTGCTCCTTGAGAAAGTCTTTTAATGACATCCAGTTGAAGCCATCTTTCTCTCCAATATTGATAAAGAAGCGTGTCTCATCTCCATAATCTCTTGCAGAGAAATTAACGTCATCCACTGAATGCTGGACAATTTTGGGAGCATTCTTATAATAGTTGTGAAAACGTGTAAACTCTACAGAAAAGAACTTTTTGATGAGCTCCTCCTTGCTCAAATCTTCAAATTGAGCTTCTAAGTCTGGAATAAAGGCATCAATTTCAGTGTTGATTTTAGTGCTTTTGATCTCATCAGCAAGATGAAACAATTGTTTTTGGCAGATCTCATCACCAGTTGGTAAGTCTTCCTTAGAAAACTTTTGACCGATTATTCGCTCAACTTGTTTGATTTTTCTTACTTCACTTTTGGTAACAATAACCAAAGATTTTCCTTCTTTACCAGCTCTTCCTGTTCTACCACTACGGTGAGTATAGGTTTCAATTTCATCCGGAAGCTGGTAATTGATAACGTGTGTAATGTCATCCACATCAATACCTCTAGCAGCAACGTCTGTAGCCACAAGCATTTGAATTTGCTTCTTTCTAAAACTATTCATAACCATGTCCCTCTGAGCCTGACTCAAATCTCCATGAATAGCAGAAGCACTATAACCATCTTCAATCAACTTTTCTGCTACCTTCTGTGTGTCTCTTTTGGTTCTACAAAAGATAACCGCATAAATATCAGGGTTAGCGTCGACAATGCGCTTTACAGCACTGTATCTATCGCGACCACCAACAATAAAATATTCGTGGCTAACTGATTTAGTAGAGATGTTTTTTTGCCCTACAGTGATTTCTTTAGGTGCTTTCATAAACTTTTTAGCAATCATCGATACCTCTTTGGGCATCGTTGCACTAAATAGCCATGTATTTTTTTGTTCTGAAGAATGAGATAATATTTCTTTAATATCTTCAAAAAAGCCCATATTCAACATTTCATCCGCTTCATCGAGCACACAGATGTTGATGCTAGATATGTCGATAATGTTTCTCTGGATCATATCCTTCATACGACCCGGAGTGGCTACAATAATTTGAGCGCCTCTTTTGATCTGTCTGGCTTGATCGGTAATGCTGGCACCACCGTAAACCGCCACTGTATTTAGATTTTGATAATACTTAGCATATTGCTTGAGTTCATTGGTAATTTGCATACACAACTCCCGAGTTGGCGAAAGAATTAACCCTTGTGTTTTCTTAGAATTAAGGTCGATGTTCTGAATTAAAGGAAAGCCAAATGCTGCTGTTTTTCCTGTACCTGTTTGGGCTAGCGCTACCATATCGGTAGGCTCTTCGAGCAAGATAGGTATGGTCTGAGCCTGTACCTCACTCGGGGACTCAAATCCTAAATCTTCGATTCCTCTCAAGATTTCAGGGCTTAAGCCTAATGATTCAAATGTAGTCATATGTAATTTAAAAATAGGTGCAAAGGTACGTATTCCTAAATTGGTTATATGAAGTATTTGCTTTTAATTTAGGTCTTTAGGAATGCGATAAGTTTTTGAAAGGCTAAACTGCGGTGACTAATTTTGTTTTTTTCTGAAGCAGGCATTTCTGCAAAGGTTTGAGAATAGCCCTTAGGCTTAAAAATTGGATCATAGCCAAAGCCACCCTCTCCAGACTCTTTTAGGGTAATTTCACCCTCACAAATTCCAGTAAAGCTATATTCCTTGTCAGCATCTTTAAACACAATAACAGTTTTAAACCGAGCAGATCGGTCGGGTTTATCACTCAATTTGGACAAGAGCTTTTTCTTGTTGGCCTCATCGCTTTTGAACTCACCGGCGTATCTTGCAGATTTTACCCCTGGTTCACCATCAAGCGTCTCAACTTCCAGACCTGTATCATCTGCAAAACAAGGAAGGTTAAAAAGTTCAGCTACCTTAGTCGCTTTTATGGCAGCATTGGCTTCAATGGTATCTCCGTCTTCTATTATTTCTTCATGAAATCCGATATCGGTAAGAGATTTGACCTGAATATCATCTGGCAGCATGTTCTGGATTTCCTTTACTTTGTTTGGGTTATGCGTGGCGAAAAGTAGCGTCATAATAATCCTTTAGCTTTTATTTCCAAATATTTATTGATGGTATTCACAGATAAGTCTTTCGGTTTAGTCAATACGGTTTGAATTCCATTTTTTTCTAGTTCCTTAACCATTAGTCGTTTGTCATAAACAAACTCTTGAGCAATCGTTTTTTCGTAAATTTCAGTAAGATTAGATGTTTGTTTGTTAGCAAGTTCATCGAGTTCTGTATTTTCAAAAAAAATAACCACCAACAGATGAGATTTTGCCAAAGCTCTCAAATAGGGGAGTTGTCTCCTTAAACTGGTAATATGTTCAAAATTAGTGTATAACATGAGTAAACTCCTTTGAGTGATTTTTCTCCTACTATGTGCGTAAAGCCTATTAAAATCTGATACCAAAAAATTAGTAGAGATCCCATATAAAGCCTCTAAAAGGGTATTTAAGTGAGTTTTTTTTGAGTTAGCAGGTATAAAATTGGCAATCTGGTCTGCAAATGTGAGCATTCCTACCTTGTCTTTCTTTTTTAAAGCTACATTGCTGAATGCCAGAGTAGCATTGATAGCATAATCCAAAAGAGATAAACCTTCAAAAGGCATTTGCATGACTCTACCTACATCTATCAGGTTATAAATAGGCTGTGACTTTTCATCTTGGTATTGGTTAACCATGAGACTATTGTGCTTGGCAGTTGCTTTCCAGTTGATGGTCCTAATATCATCGCCAGTTACATAGTTTTTGATTTGTTCAAACTCCATGGTATGACCAATCTTTCTTATTTTTTTCATTCCATACCAACTCATTTTTTGATCCATTGCTAAAAAATCTAGCTTCTGCATTTGCACAAACGATGGATATACTTTTACCAAGGCCTTATTTTCAAACCTATACCGTCTTTTGACCAATTTTGACTTAGTACTTAGATAACAGTTAAGGAAACCGAAGTAGTATTCTCCTCGTTTAACGGGTGTGAGCGCATACTCATAATTCTGTTTGGATAGCCTTGGTACTTTAAGAATTTTTAGAAAATCTCTTTTTTGGAATTGCTGTGGGATTTCATCAATGATTTCTAACACCACCTCAAAACCATAATTATTTTGAAATTGAAGATGAACTGAATTAGAATCACTGTTAGAAAATTTTTCAGGCAACAGTCTTTTTGCAAAAAATTTATTGCCGCTGTATAACCTTAAAAGCTCAGCTAAAATAATTCCACAAAATATCAATAGTAACCCTGTACTAATTAAATACAGGCTTTGAAACCAAAAGGAGATTAGGTATAAACCAGAAATGATATACAAAATGGTGTATACTCGTTTACCAAAATAAAGGGAAGCAAAAAATTGTTTCACTATCTAGGGATTTCAACAGTGTTCTGGATAAGGTCAATTACTTGTTCGGGTGTGGTACCTTCCATTTCCTTCTCGGGAGATAAAATTATTCTATGGTTCAATACAGGTTTTAAACTCGATTTCACATCTTCTGGTGTTACAAAATCACGACCCTGGGTGGCAGCAAATGCTTTAGCCACTTTTAAAATAGAAAGAGAAGCCCTTGGAGAGCCACCAAGTATTAAATGAGGATGTTTACGGGTTTGCAATACGATCTCTGCGATGTAATCAAAGATCTTGTCTTCCACCACAATATCATGAATTTGATCTCTAAATTTAAGTAAAGTTTCGACAGACATCACAGGCTCTATCTGGTCTAAGGCCAAAGTAGATTTACGCTCATGCTGAAGTTTCATAATTTTAACTTCGTCTTCCAGGTTTGGATATTCAATTTTTAGTTTAAATAAAAATCGATCAAGTTGAGCCTCTGGCAAAGCGTATGTGCCTTCTTGTTCAATAGGGTTTTGGGTAGCAATAACCATAAATGGAGGTGGCATTTTGTATTCATTGCCGTCCATTGTGATTTGTTTTTCTTCCATGACTTCAAACAGGGCCGCCTGCGTCTTAGCTGGAGCTCTGTTGATCTCATCTATCAACACAATATTAGAAAAAATAGGTCCCTTTTTGAATTCAAAATCAGATTGATCTGCTTTTAAAATTGAGGTCCCCAGCACATCACTTGGCATGAGATCCGGAGTAAATTGAATTCTGTTGAAATCGGTATGAATAGCCTTAGCAAATAACTTTGAAGTAATGGTTTTTGCTATTCCAGGTACGCCTTCTATGAGCACATGGCCATCGGTGAGCAAACCTACAATGAGTAATTTTACAAAGTCTTCCTGTCCAACAATGACTTTAGAAAGTTCATGACTAATGGAGTCTACAGAGGATTTCAGTTCTTCTAACGGAATTCTATTATTGAATTCTATGGGGTTTTCATCTTGCATAGTCTATCTATTGAAAGTTGTGAGTTTTTGATCTAATTGTTTTAAATCGTCTTGATTAATGGTTTCAGCAGTATTAAGACGTTCAATATACTGAAATAATTTTTTCAAATCATCTGGATCTTTACCCGTTTTAAACGCTAAGTCCTTCAAAAATTGAGTGTCTATGGTATGAGTTTGTAATTGATAGGTCGATCTAAGCTGCTCCAGAAAGCTATTGATTTGTTTTTGAGCGATAGCCTTATGATCTTTTTTATCGAGATACATTCCGGCAATGGTTTGAGTAAATTCGTAAGATCGATTCTGTATGGGTTTAAGGATAGGAATTGATCTTTGTCTACGCTTCCCTCCAAAAATAACGAAGAGCAGTGAAGCGACAATAATTAGATAATAAGCAGACCTTAAATAGGTATTGGAAAGCAAATAATACAAAGGATTAGTAATTTCTTTTTTACCAGATTTGTAATAGTCATCCCAAAAGAAAGGCCGATCGAGATCTATATAGCCCAGGGTCCTGGAAGTATAGTTTGAATTATTGCCTTCTACCATGAAATAATTGGTATACACCTGAGGAGCAAGATGCAATAGAAAGCTTCCTTCTCCCCATTTGACTTTCACAAAATTCGTTTGCACATCTGAAGATTGATCACCAGATTTTACCAAACCTAAAGACTTTGTGGAAGCTGAATCTATTTCTGAGAAATAAAGATATTCAAATGGCTGTCTGGATATTTTATAGTCATTCAACCGGAGAGTTTCATCGGTTAAATTGAAGCGAGGTTTATATTCAATTTGGGTATTACTCACATAGTAGCTCACATCAAGACCTAGTGTATCAAGTAAAAGCTTTGAAATGCCGGCAGAAGATATAAATCCTGTATTTCCTTTAGCGACCCAATCAAGTAACTTTTCACTTTCTTCATCGGTAAGACCTACGTATTGGTTAATGAAAAAATAAGTGCCGTTTGATAAAGAATCCTGAAGCACTTCAAAAGGGGGGCGAGATAGATGTTTTAGATCTGAAGCCATACTTTCTAAACCTTCATGAAAAATTTCAGTCGCCAGTGCTTTATCTTCTGTATGTAAATAACTTGGGGACCAGTCAATAGGTTTTTCTGCTGTGGCATCCATGATTATAACCAGGATGATTAACACCAGTGTTCCCCAAAGAAAAGATTTCGTTTTCTTATCCATTAGCACTGGTGTTTAAGATCAAGGACCTCAGTTCCTTAAACCGATTTTTAGCCTGCATGTAATCAGAAGGTTTTAATTCAAAATCACCATACCATACAAATTCGTAGAATCTAGAGAGGTAAGTAAACTCAGCTTGAATATCATCATTCAAAATTTCAGCCTTGTAGTCTGCATTGGTTTTTTGAAATTGATATTCAATCAACTGTTGATCCTTCAAATGCTTTAATAGGTTTAGAAACCAATAGCGAGAAGCTAGTCTGTAATCTTCCCTGTTTTCGGCTTCTTCAATCAAGGTCGTTAAATCTTTTTGACGGATCAAACGTTCTTCTTCAGACAATTGGATTTCACTTTGATCTTCTGGTGCTGCTTTTGGGCTGGAGATATAGTATTTATTAAATAGCCAGGCGATAAGAACTACTACCCCCAAAATGAATAAGACCTTAAGTATAGTGGCTAAATAATTCCAGAACTTTCCTCCGGGTAAGTCTGAAAACAGCCATTCTAAAAATGTATTCCATTGAAGATTTACCCAATTTTTTAGTTTTTGCCAGGCGGACTCTTCATCAATGGTTTTAAAGTAATTGTAAGACTCATCTTCTTGATAGGCCCTTATAATAGATTCGTCAAAATCTACAACCACAGGACTGCTCTCTAAGCTGTCTACACCATTAGCATCGATTTGAGCATAAATCTGGCTAGGGGTGAACCCAGCCAGCAAAACCAGAATAAGTAATTTATATAAAAAAAATGTTGATCTAACTTCCAATTCGCTCTATATCTTCTAGTGTTCCTGTTTTGTGATGAATTTCATTTAGGTTAAAAAAGATGAAGGCAATACTGATAAATGTGATTAAACTTAAGATGTATTGAGCTATTGCTCCGATAACATAAAAAACTAAGTAAAGCCAATTGGAAGCCAGGTTTGAAGTACCAATTGCATCCTCATTTTCTCTCAATGACACTACAGTTTCTAATACGCTCATAATGATGACTGGGATTTGAAATATCGTTCCAATAATAGACATCAGTATGGTCACGACCAGTAAAGTAGCAAAAGTAATCCACCAGTTTTGTTTGATAAGCTGAAAGCATTCTGAAAAGGCATCTGAAAATGATTTTTCCTGAAAAACAATTACCGAGAAAATTAAAGACAGGGGAACAACCAAGTAGATGCCGGGAAGTAAACACAAAAGAATGCCAATACCGACCAATAGTCCAACAGCAAAAACACTTAGTAAAGTATTTCCAAAATATCGACCTATGAACGTTTTTACTTCATCGTCTTTTATCTCTCCCTGATTTTGAATATAGCTCTTAATGATACTATTGATTGTCACGACACTCAATGCACTATAGGCAATAGAAATAATAGTTAATATCACTATGGCAATACCTGCCGAAGCAAACATGTCTATCAAAATATTATCTGTAGGAGGATCGGCGAGATTGCCCGTAATGCTCAAGGACTCGTATTGGTAATAAGTGCTCGCCGCAACAATAAGTAACAAAAGCCAACCTACATGTTTGAGATAAAGCCTAAAAATAGTTTTATACTCTTCACGAACAAATTTGAAAGTATCTGAAATGATAGCACCCAGATCGCGCTCTTTTTTGAAATTAATGTAATTGTTTTCCATGTTTTTTATAGATAAGTTGGGGCAAAATAACGTAATAGTATAGAATAAGTGCTAATGATGTACAAATAATAAGGATTGCAAGCCAGTCGGGCATATTGGTCAACCTGGTAACAAAACCTTCCAGAAACCCAGCAATTATAAAAAAAGGAATGGTGCTTATTACGATTTTTAAGCCAGATTTTACACCTTGTATGAAGGACTGCAATCTTGTGTAAGTTTTTGGAAATAACAAGCTTTTTCCCATCACCAGTCCAGCACAGCCGGCGACGATGATAACTGAAATTTCTATGGTACCGTGAATCCATATGGTTCTTGAAGATTCCCAAAGCAGGTCCTGCTCATGAAAAAAGTACTGAAAAGACCCAAGCATAACGGCATTCTTCATCAAAATAAATATCGTTCCTAAGCCAGCGAGTAGTCCTGCAACAAACGCCAATAATGAGACTTTGATATTATTTATGGTTATGCCTAAAAACATGTCGGTTTGATTTGCCTGCTTGTAAACAGCCATCGGGTCACCTTTTTGAATATTCTCCATCGTCATGTTAACGTAAGCATCACCCAAAATTAATCTCACAAATCCATCATCTGAAGCTGCTGAAAATGCTCCAACGATACTAAACCCTAGAAAAATTAAAAAGGCTAACAGTAAGGTGGGTCTATGTTGATAAAAGAATAATGGAAACTCTTTGGCGTAAAACTGATAAATCTTATTTCGAGATTCTTTTTTGGTTTTATAAATTCTTTGGTGAATGCCTGCAGATAATTCGTTGAGATAGGCTAAGGTTTCACTTTGGGGATAAAAGGTTTGAGCGTAGTTAAGGTCTTCGCTAAGTTCAACGTACAGTGAAGAAAGTTGGCTGGGAGAAATACTGATATTATTTTGCACAACCCTTTCGAATTTTAACCATTTGTCTTTATTTTGCTTGACAAAAGCCGCCTCACGCATTTTTTAATAATTTATCCAAAGAAACACAATCTATGAGTCATTTTCAAATAGAAACTGCACAAAATGTAAAGATTCAACAAAGTGTAGCGACAGTGTGGGATAGAATTTTAGCTTACCTCATCGACCTGATGATTGTAATGGCTTACCTGTTTATAGTGATAGCAATAATGAGCGGCCTTACCGATGTCACTCCTTTTTCGGGTTATGCCTCTTCATTAGTTCTAGGCTTACCACCATTTTTATATCATTTGGTGATGGAAACTTTTATGAATGGCCAAAGTGTTGGTAAAGCTTCTATGAAACTCCGAGTGGTGAATTTGGATGGCTCTAAGCCTCAATTTTTCGGCTATTTAATTCGCTGGTTATTTAGATTGATAGAAATAAGTGTGGCAAGTGGAGCTATAGCTATTGTTACCATACTTTTAAATGGGAAAGGGCAGCGTTTGGGAGATATAGCTGCGAAAACTACGGTAATCAATGAACGTCGAAAAACAGGATTCAAAAAAATTCCCCTTTATGAAATCGATGATAACTATAAACCACTTTATCCGCAGGTAGCACAGTTAAAGGACCAAGATCTCCGCAAGATTAAGGTTATTTATGATAAAGCTCAGATGAAGGGTGATCATTCTATTATAATACAATTAGCCGAAAAAGTAAAACGGCAGATTCACGTAGAAACAGAGCAGTCCTCGCAAACCTTTATAAAAACAATCTTGAAGGATTATCAATATTATAGCACACATTGATGGATTACACATTGATCTTAGACATACTAGGTGTTATTGCCTTTTCTATTTCTGGAGTGCTCACCTCATTGCGAAAACGTATGGATGCCTTTGGGATTTTAATAATTGCTTTTGTAACTTCGGTTGGTGGAGGTACATTACGGGATATTTTGCTTGGTAATCCCGTAATGTGGATGCAGGATATGACTTATGTTTATGTCATTTTCTTTACCACAGTACTGGCTGTTGTGTTTAGAAAGAAATTATCCTACTTAAGGAAATCTCTTTTTTTATTTGATACACTAGGTATAGGTCTCTATACTGTAGTTGGTGTAGAAAAAGGTTTGTCTGCAGAGCTTCCTGCTATTATTTGTATTGCCATAGGAACAATGAGTGCTTGTTTTGGAGGTGTAATTCGCGATATTCTATGTAATGATATTCCTCAAATCTTTCAAAAGGAAATTTATGCTACGGCTTGTATTCTTGGAGGTTTAAGCTATTTTGTGTTTTTAAAATTGAATTTCCCGGTAAGTTTGATATTTATTCTATCAGGAACAGTCGTTATCATGGTTAGACTGTCGGCCGTCATCTTCAAATTGTCTTTACCCTCAATCTATAAAAAAGATGAAGACATCAAAGACTACTGGTAAGATTAATCCACAATCTTCATGTCTAAACCAACATTGGTTAGTGGCCATTCACTTTTGTCGGTTTCTACATCGTCTATTTTTTCAACGACTTCCATACCTTCAATAACTCGACCAAAAACTGTGTGATCTCCGTCTAGATGGTAGGCTCCATCTGGTTTAGTGACTATAAAAAATTCAAAAGGAGAAGAGGCATTGCTCACATTCTGTTCGGCGTATTTAGCGGCAGAAAGCGCACCGTAGTCATGAGGGTATTTGCTGGTAAATTCATTGGGGATTAGATAATCGCCTACAGCACTTCTAAAGTCATGAGTTCCAATTCTGTCACTGTTACCTGCTTGAATTACAAAATTATCATCCACTCGGTGAAACACAGTAGTATCAAAATAACCAAGCTTTGCTAATCGAATAAAATTGGCACGATGCAGGATGGGCTCAGGATAAAGTTCAACAGTAAATGTACCCAGGTCTGTGATGATATCAACGACGTTTTCAGGATTTTGTTTGGCATAGGACCTTAAGAAAGGCATGAGTTGCTCTTGCTCTACAAACTTGATTTGTGACAAATCACGATTAGTTTCTCCATTGGATGGAATATTTACCTCAATCGTTTTATCTAAAGTATCAATCTCAACCTCTTTCTTTTTTGACGAATTGTCTTTACTTTGCTGACAAGAACTTATAATTAAGCACAGACACAAAAGAATAAATGGATTTTTCATCGGTAACGCATTTGCTTTCAAAATTAAAGAAAATAGAGCTTCCAGGCGAATATTATCATTATCAACTTGCTCCTAAATTCCGTAGAGAAGAGTTAAAGCGGATTAATGATTCATTTGAAAATCCAAATTATGCTGGTGTAGTTGCATTGATTTACCCTAAAGCGAATCAAGCTCATATGGCTTTTATCTTAAGGAAGACCTATAAGGGCGTGCACTCCAATCAAATTGGATTCCCGGGAGGCAGGTATGAAGATCAAGATAGAGATTTATTACAGACGGCTTTAAGAGAAACTCAAGAAGAAATTGGTGTGTTAACCAAAAGCGTAGAAATTATAAAGCCATTGACCGAGTTATATATTCCACCTTCCAATTTTTTAGTTCATCCTTATCTCGCCCTGGTTCATGAAGAACCAAGATTTATCTTACAGGAAAGTGAAGTCGAGCAACTCATAGAATTGCCTCTCGAATTATGTCTGGATGAGTCTAATTTAAAGAGTGAAATCATAGAAGCTTCCTATGCAAAAAAGGTGGAAGTTCCAGCATTCAATTTTAAAGGTCATGTAGTCTGGGGTGCTACTGCTATGATTTTAAGCGAAATACGCGAGCTTTTTTCTAGAATAGCATAAGGCTATAAAACTGTATATTTGCAGGACAATAAATCAGGTATGGGCTTATTTAAGAAAAATCCTTTTGGACATTATCTATTTTTAAAAAAATGGTTAATCAGGATCATGGGAGGGCTTACTCATCAGCGCTATCAGGGATTTAATGACTTACAGATCGAGGGGTCTTCAATTTTGAAAGATTTACCAGATCGCAACGTGCTGTTCGTGTCTAATCACCAAACCTATTTTGCAGACGTAGTTGCCATGTATCATGTATTCAACGCTTCACTGAGTGGGAGGGAAGATAGTATTAAAAATGTAGGCTATTTGTGGAATCCTAAGCTGAATATTTATTATGTGGCTGCTGCAGAAACCATGAAAAAAGGCTTACTTCCAAAGGTTTTAGCTTATGCAGGGTCGATTAGCATAGATAGAACCTGGAGAGCAGATGGTAAAAGTGTGAACAGGCAAGTTAAAATGAGCGATATTTCTAATATCGGAACCGCACTTAATGATGGTTGGGTCATTACCTTCCCACAAGGTACCACCAAGCCCTGGAAGCCTATCAGGAAAGGAACGGCTTTCATCATCAAAAAATACAAACCTATAGTCATTCCTATTGTAATTGACGGCTTCAGACGCTCGTTTGATAAGAAGGGGATACGTATCAAAAAGAGAAATATCCTTCAATCTATGGTCATCAAAGAACCTATGGATATTGATTATGAAAATGAAGAAGTTGAAAGTATTGTAAAAAAAATAGAATACGCCATAGAACAGCATCCTTCATTCTTGAAAGTCATCCCAGAAGATGAGATTATAGCTCACGAATCTCTCAATGAACAACGTCGATATAGCTCTGATTATAAGGCTGAGAAGCCCAAAAAGAAATAGTTAAGTCAATTCAATTTCAGCGTTAAATCTTGACTAAAGTCAATTTCAAATTTTGAAATTTTCATGGTTGAACATAATTTAGAAAAAAATTAAATTATGGATACTCTAAAATTTAGAAATAACGACCCCTTACATGCTATAGGATTAGGGACCTGGAAGTCTGAACCCGGTAAAGTGAAGCATGCCGTAAAGCACGCTTTAAAAGTTGGATATAGGCATATAGACTGTGCTGCAGTTTATAATAATGAGAAAGAAGTAGGTGAGGCCCTTACAGAGATTTTTAAGGAGGGCGACATCAAGCGTGAAGACGTATTTATTACCTCTAAGCTTTGGAATAACGCGCATCGAAAAGAAGACGTCAAGCCTGCCTTAATGCAAACGCTTAAAGACCTGCAATTAGATTATTTAGACTTATATCTTATGCACTGGCCAGTGGCTTTTAAATCTGGTTTAGAGGGTTTTCCAGAGTCTGATGATGATTTCCTTTCCCTTGATGAAGTATCGCTTTCAGAAACCTGGGAGGCAATGGTTGAATTGAAGCAAGAAGGACTAATAAAGCATGCAGGAGTTTCTAATTTCAGCAAGGAGAAGTTGCAAGATCTTATGAAGGAGACAGATCTTATTCCGGAAATGAATCAAATTGAATTACATCCTTATTTGCATCAAAGTGAATTGGTAGAATTTTGCCATGCTAATCAAATTTTGGTCACAGCCTTTTCTCCGCTGGGTAGTCAGGATCGTACTGAGGCCATGAAAGCAGATAATGAGCCTACATTATTGGAAAATGATGTTATAAAATCTATTGCAGATAAGCATAGTGTGTCTCCTGCCCAGGTTCTAATTCGATTTCACCTGGAGCGTCAGGTAGCGACGATTCCAAAATCTACCAATGAAGGGCGGATAGAGCAAAATTTTGAAAGCTATAAATTGAATCTTGATGGTGAGGATCTTCAAAAACTGAAAGACTTAGATAACCATTACAGATATGTTAATGGTAAGTTTTTTGAAACTTCAGATGGAAAGTATTCTAATATTTATGACGAGTAAGTTTTAGTTAGGTCTATTTCACTAAAAAGAAGCTGTCTCATAATAGGATCAATTGATGAATTTCATATGTAAGCCTTGCAGACGATAGAGGCAGGAGAAGTCGAAGTACTTTGAATTTCAATAACTCAGATTTTCTATTCCGCTCGAATTGACTCAAATAAAGTTTGTGAGACAGCTTCTTTTTAAACAATAGTAAATGACCTTACCAGCCGTGTACTGACGCGCCTTCTTGAAAGGATTCTAAAATTTTAGCTTCATATTCCAGAAGTTCAGACCACTTTTGATTGACGATGTTCTCATCATGATATTGTCTGGCAAATTTTAAAAACATGGTGTAATGGTTGGCTTCACTTATCATGAGCTTTCTGTAGAAACGTCTCAATTTTTCATCATTAAGGTGTTCAGAAAGTAATCTAAAACGTTCACAGCTTCGGGCCTCTATGAGACCAGCATAAAGCAATCGATGAACAAGTTGCGTTTCACGGCTTCCCCCTTTGGGAAAAAAGGTGACCAATTGAGCTACGTAGGCATCTTTCCGATCACGACCTAAAGGGATATTTTTCTCTTTTAATAAATCATGAACCATTTTGAAATGACTCATTTCTTCTTGTACCAGCTCTGTCATGGCGGTAACAAGCTCTGTGTATTCAGGAAATGAAACGATAAGTGATATAGCAGTAGAAGCTGCTTTTTGTTCGCAGTAGGCGTGATCTATCAAAATCTCATCAATATTCTTTTCTGCAATATTGGCCCAGCGTGGGTCTGTAGGTAATTTCAATCCAAGCATAATTCTATATATCTAAGTCAAATGTCGTTCTTAATAGTTCCAAATTCGGGTTCTTCTCACACAGCTTTTCAAACTTTTCACGTGGAGTATAAACGTATTTTTTTTCGGATTTATGATTAACAGAAATCTTGAGGTCTATCAAGGTGTTTTGCAGGCGTTCTTTTAAAAACATCATCAAATCCCCCTGACCTTGCTGTAAATTGATTTTCATAGACTCATTTGGCAACTCCATGGAGATCGTTAAATTATCAAGCTTTGGTTGAGCAGTCCCCATTACCGAAGCCAATATTTTTTGCCCATTGTTGCTCAACACTTGAATGTAATCATTCCAGGCCGATAGCATTTCTTTCTCTGTGAATTTTGAAGTAAGCTGTTCTTCCTCTGGTTGCTCTTTTTTTAATTGCTCTTTCAGTCTTTTTTTCTCCTGAATGCTTTTAATAGAAAGTCCATTTACTTTCTTGGAAATATGATCCAATTTTGGCTTCAGAGACTGTTTTGGTTCATCCACCTTCTCTTTTTCTTCGGAATGCTTTACTACAGGTTTTTCTTCTGCAGGTGATGAACTTAAGGCATCACTTTTTTCCTGTTTATTATATTGATAAACAGTATTTTTAACACTTTCTACATCATCTATTACTTCAGGAGTTTGTGAAGTTGATTTTGTAGACTTCTCTTTAGTATCTTTGGAGGGTTCATGGCCTAAGTTAGCATTAGAAGCATTTTTTACTTCATCTGGGCCTAAGATCCGCTGTTTAGTCTTTTTTTTTTCAGTTGAATTGGGATCGGTTAGCGATGCCAATTTCATCAAACAAAGCTCAACGTGCAATCGTTGATTCTGGCTCAATTTATAATTAAAATCACAGGCATTTGCCAAGTCAATGCCACTTTGTAAGAACTCATAAGAAGTATTTTGAGACTGTTCAAAATATTTCGATTTTGTTTGTTCACCAACTTCAAGCAGTGCAATAGTCTGTTGATTTTTGGATACCAATAAATCTCTAAAGTGAGAAGCCAAACCTGCAATAAAATGTTGACCATCAAAGCCTTTGGCCAGAATTTCATTGAAGTAGATGAGTACCTCAGGTATATTATTCTCCAGTAAAAAATCTGTCGTCTTAAAAAAAGTTTCGTAATCTAAAACATTCAAATTTTCAGTAACGGCTTCCCGACTTAAGCGTTTACCACTAAAACTAACTACACGATCGTAAGTAGAAAGCGCATCACGCATGGCGCCATCTGCTTTTTGTGCAATAATGTGAAGGGCATCATCTTCTGCATCAACACCCTCTCGTTGGGCGATAGTTGCTAAGTGCTCTTTGATATCGGTGACAGTAATTCGTTTAAAATCAAAGATTTGACATCGCGAAAGAATGGTGGGTATGATTTTGTGTTTTTCTGTGGTCGCCAGGATGAAAATCGCGTGTTTTGGTGGCTCTTCTAAAGTCTTTAGGAATGCATTGAAAGCCGCCTGAGAAAGCATGTGTACCTCATCAATGATATAGACTTTATACTTCCCAGATTGTGGTGGAATTCTTACCTGATCGGTAAGGTTTCGGATGTCATCTACAGAATTATTGGAAGCCGCATCCAACTCAAAAATATTAAAGGCGAAATCTGTCGATTCGTCATCGGTAGCATCCTGATTGATTTTCTTAGCCAAAATCCTGGCACAGGAAGTCTTTCCTACTCCTCTTGGCCCAGTAAATAGCAGAGCTTGTGCAAGATGATCATTATTTATCGCATTGAGTAAAGTATTGGTGATTGCTTTTTGGCCTACGACATCCTCAAAGGTTTCTGGTCTGTATTTTCTAGCAGAGACAATAAAATGTTCCATGTCACAAATATAGTTTTATGATAGTTATACTGCAATGCCAGGCCGATATTTATGTTGGAATATCGGAAGAGGTTTTTTGAAAGGCCTTTTCTATTTTTTCATCTGCTAGATCTTCTTCTTCAGCAGTGGATTGATGTTCGGTTTGAGTCTTTTCTGCATAGTCACTCAGTTCTAACTTAGCGTATATGGGAAAGTGATCGGAACCAATATCCGGCAAAACTCTTATTTCATTCAAGCTAAAATCATCACTGTGAAACAGATGATCCAAAGGCCATCTTAAAAATGAATATTGAGCATGAAAGGTGCTAAATCTACCTCTACCAATTCTAGGATCGAGAAGTCCACTTATTTTTCTAAACAATCTCGTACTTCTGGACCAGGCAACATCATTAAGATCGCCAAAAACGATGACAGGCGTAGTTAAGCTTTTTACACGTTTAGCGACCACCAAAAGTTCAGCATCTCTGTTGGTAGATTTTTTGGCTTCTGTAGGACTTGGAGGTTTCGGATGTAACGCAAAAAGCTTTATGTTTTGGTCATCGTCTAATTTAACATGAGCTTCAATAGAAGGAACATCTTCATTCAAGAAGTGATGTATTTGCACGTTTTGCAATTCAAATTTAGAATATAAGTGCATACCGTATAGATTATCCTGAGGTATTTTTACCGTATAAGGGTATTTTGACTCAATGGAATGCAGTGCTTTTTCCCACTTAGAATCACTTTCAACGGTGAGAAGAATATCGGGATTCTGCACCTCAATACGTTGTAATAATTTTTGATAATCCTGATTGGGAGTAAGCACATTACTTGCCATTAAACTTATACTTTTTGTAGAAGCTCCAGGAGTGGTTCTAATGACTTCTTTTTTAAACAAAAAACTATAGGGCAGTATTTTTTTTGAGTGAAAAAGAATCGCAAGCGAAATCATTACAATACCAATCCATTGATAGACATTACTAAAGTCAAAAAATAAAAAACCCAAGAATAGTCCAATGAGGCTAAGAAAAAGCAATTGAACTTTAGGAAAATCAAATAGCCTCACCATCCAATGATCTACCCTAAACAAAGTGACAAAGGCGAAAAAACACATCAGTATTTGATAGATGATGATGGCAGTTTCCATTTTACTTATCGTGTTTAGCGATGATCCATACAGCATGAACAATACCAGGAACAAAGCCAAGAATAGTGAGCAGAATGTTAAGCCAAAAAGCTCCTCTAATACCTACGGTTAAAAAAACACCTAAGGGTGGTAAAATAATGGCGAAAATAATTCTTAATATACTCATAGGTTAGGTTTAAGATTATAGGCGAATTTAAATAAATACACGATTATAAAAGAGTTATCGATGTAAATTCTGAATTATCTTACATAATCCGACGATAAAGTCTTTAAAAAAGCAATTAATGCTTGCTTTTCTTCAATCGACAAATTTAGGTTTTTTAAAATGGGAGAGTTTTTTGGCAAAGAACCTTTGTAGGTGCTTTTAATTCTTTTTTGAATAGGAGCTGGGTTACCAAGATTGTAATAGTCGACCACATCTTTGAGTTTAGGAAAATTACCATGATGCATCCAGGGTCCAGTTTCAGAAATTTCTCTAAGGGTAGGCGTTCTAAATTTTCCCAGGTCTGCACTATCTTTTGTGACTTCAAACAAACCTAGGTCTTGATGTTTGGTTCCAAACAGGGATTGTCCATCATTGTGGAATTTATTATCGCTGAAATAGGGTGAATTATGACAGCTTATGCAGTTAGCCTTAGTTCTGTAAACATGCAGTCCAAGCACTTCTTCATCGGTATAAGCAGATTGATCTCCTTTAATGAATTTATCAAATTTGCTTTCTCCACTCACCAGAGTTCTTTCAAAAGTAGCGATAGCCTTGTTAACCCGTTCTAAGGTAATTTCTGGAGACCCAAAAGCTTTATCAAAGGCTTTGATATAAGAATCGATATTAGAGATACTATCTAAGGCAATTTCTATGGCTTGGTTCATTTCCAGAGGATCTTCAATGGGGAATTTAGCTTGATGTTCAAGGCTTTTTGCTCTTCCATCCCAAAAGAGATCTTTTGCAAAAGCAATATTAACAAGGCTCATTGCATTTCTGTGACCTTCTCTACCATCGTGGCCAAGTGACCTTCGCTTTGGGTCCGTCCAAGCTTTAGCTGGATCGTGGCAGGAAGCACAAGCTACTTCTCCGCTTTTTGATAGCCGCTTATCAAAAAACAGGGTCTTACCTAGATTCTCCTTTTCTTTAGAGTAAGGGTTGTTTTCTGGAAAAACTACCTGAGGTAAACTACCGATGTCTTCAAATGTATTGATGTCTACACTTGGATCTAAAACAGGTTCTGGCCACTGACTTTGATCTCCGCTACCGTACAAGTTTCTCAATTGATCGTAAGAATAATAACTCTCCTTATTTCCTTCATTAGAAGAACTAAAAGCGAAAGTAAGTAGCCCTAAAATAATTAAACCTAAAGAGTATGATATATATTTTACAGTCATAAAGCTACTGGTGTTGCGCAATCGAAACCATTTAAAAGTGGAGGATCTTCATCAACTAATTCAGTATAAATGTAAAGAAATTTTTCTGCATTAGGATTACCATTAAGCTGACTTTCGTCAGTAATGATGCTTAAAATTATTTCCCAGCGATTATTAGCGGCATCGAAAGAATAGGTCCCAGTTCCGCATACTGGAATGTTAATAATCTGGTCATCAACAATAAATTCAAGATTTTGTATACTCACTTTCACACTGCCTTGAGTGTTACTTTCTGGAAAAAACTCTAAAGACTCTGTCTGTGTAAATGCCGGGGAAAAGACGGAAGCACCATCGTAAAAGCGTCTTAAATTGAAGGGATTGGTACCTATAATGTCTCCATTTGGATTCCTATTAATGTTCCTAAATCCAATTTTGTAGCGATGAAATCCATTGCCATTATCAAATTCACTTCCCGGCTCAACTTCCACGGGTCTTGTAAAGCTTTGAAAATCTCTCCATTCACATTCATTGCTAGAGGAATTAAAAATCCAAGCTTTTCCATAGGTTCTGTGGAAACGATCTGAGGCGTTATAAAACCTGGAGGCTGGATCGCCAGATCGTTCGGGCACTTCACCAGTTTTAAAGAATTGAACTAAATTTTGACCTCTAAGGAGTAAATTATCATCATTAACTGAATTTAATCTCACATTTAAATTTGTAGGCAAATTCTCAAAATCATCTTGTATCTCTAATCTGTATTTTAAGGTCTTGGCTGGGTATTGCAAAGGCTGTATCTGTAGATCAAAGTCAAAATTAAAGTTAAGCTCATCACTACAGGAAGACTGAATAAAATCTGAACTTAACCAATCTAATGTATTAACATCTTCAGAGTCAACAATTTGATCAAAAGAAATATCGATGTTATAGGATTCACCACTAACGCCTTGTATTTCTCTGTCTGTGCTTGAGAATTGATAGGTGACTGGATCAAAATCAGAAATAAGTAATTTGAAATTATCTAGCGGTTTCAACGTATTTGGGTATCCAATATTGATTTCAGGATCGCTAACTGAAGTGATTTGAAAATCAATAGAAGCATTCGAATTTAAGTTGGTAAGCCTTTGTTGGGGAACAATGTAAATTGTATCTGAAAGTTGATTTGTTTCAAATTTGAGCTGATTCGATCTGGTAAAAATCAAAACATTTGAAGCTTCAATGGCGTTAAAAGTTATGGAGTATTCTGCTTCAAGACTATTTTCGAGATTATTTACACTTAAAGTTACAGGAAGTTTTAGAGTATCCCTTTTCTTAAATTCAAACTCTTCGAGTTCAGGTTGATTAGAAACATCATTTGGAAATTGAATAGGTTGTCCGTTAGAGTCTGTCTTAAAGCTAAATCTTATAAAGGCACTATCCAAAATAGCATTGGAGTTGGTGTCATCTTCTGAGCAGGATATGCTAGAAATTAACAATAGCAATGATAATATGTAAACCCTACATCTAATAGCCTTCATTTTGAATCATATTTTGGTTGATAAGTATTGAACTTTCCGGAATAGGTAAAACAAACCTAGGATTGGGATAATCGAGTCGGCATAGGTTAATGGTGCATCCATCTTCTCTTATGATATCTTTGTTATTTCTTTTCAAATCAAAAAATAAGTGTCCTTCAAATGCGAGTTCCCTCCGTCGTTCCAATAAAATCTCATCAATTAAATCCTGACCGCTAATGCTGTTGAGTTCTGCATCTGGATTAGCCCTCAATTTTATGCGGTTGAGGTCGTTCAGGGCTTCATTTTCTCTTCCGGTTTTGGCAAAAGCTTCTGCTCTGTTCAAAAACATTTCAGATTGCCTTATAACTATGGCTCCATCCCGGTCTGAGAATTTTTGTGTAAAGGTAAATGGTAATTCTTCAGTACCAGAAGAAGTTTGAGTCGAAATAAAATAGGTTTTTAATAGTCCTGATGTTGATCTAATATCATCATTGGTGTAAAGCGATGAAAGATCATTTGAAGTCGAATAGCGTTTATTCTCAATAATATTGTCATCAGAATCAGTTATTACCTGAAAGTATGTTGATACAGAAGATCTTACTGTTCCATCATTTTGATCTATCGGAGGACCCAATTCTAAAAGAGCTTCGCTTATGGGATTGAAATCCAGCCATTGTGAAACCAGTAGATTTCTGGGAGTGAGATCCGGACCTTCTTCAATAACCTGGCTACTTAAACGTATAGAATTATCCCATTGTTGCATATACAAGTAGACTCGAGAAAGAAGAGCTTTTGTATTTAATTCATTAAAATAGAAAACTTCTGGTTGGTTGGCATTATCTGATGAATTTCCAAAAAAATCGATGGCCTGAAGATAATCTGCTTCTACTAGAGCGTAAGATTCTGCTACCGTTAAACGGGATGGGAAATCTTCACCTATTTGTAGGGGTTCAGTATTGTATACTATTCCTAGATGACTGGCATTGGAAGTAAAGTTATAAGGTTGAGTGTAGACTCTTAACAAATCGGCATGTAAAAAGGCACGCATGGCCAGGGCCTGAGCTTTAATGAGGTTTTTATCCGCTTCAGCTCCATCTATAGCGTCTATTCTGGATAAGATCAAATTTATAGCATTGATAATTTGGTAGGAATCCACATAAAAGCTTGCAAAATTACTATCAGACTCCTGTTCTTCAAACCGATAGGTAGCTTCAAAGCGCGGATCAATAGATTGGATGCCTTGATTATTTGGAGCAAACTTAACATTACCTGCCAAAGCATCGGCATAGATAAAGCGTAAACTCGAGTAAAGTTCTTCGAATTCGGTATAAGCTCCATTTAAGGCGTCGAAATGTCCTTCTAGGGTCGACAGCTGTTGATCGATTGATATCTGTTCAACGGGCTCTCTGTCTAGAAAATCATCACAGGACAGAAGTATAAAACAAATGCAAAATAGAATTCCTTTTTTCATATTCCTATATTGATTCCTGCTGTTATTGTTCTCATCTCTGGATATTGAAATCTTAATTCTGCGATTCCATTCCTGTCGCTTCTGCTTCCTTCTCTGTACCAATAACCAAGATTATCTGCATTGATAAAGATATTGGCAGTGTTGAGCTTTAAACTTTCGATGAGTTTATCGCCTAATTTATAGTTCAACCTCAAATTTTGAAATTTGACGTGGGTATTGTCATAAAGATATTTGGTAGAGTTGGGAATGATCGGCTGTCCGGGACCTGGTTTTGAATTTCTGGAAGTATCACCAGGCTCTTGCCAGTAATCCAATATATTGCTGATCATATTTCTATTGGTGACCTGTTGGTCTGTTCTTTCGAAATCTTGATCCACCAAAATATCTCCTCCAATATTGTAAACAAACCTTGCACTAAGAGACCATTGCTTAAATAATTGAAAATTAGCTTGTAAGCCACCGTAAATTTCAGGTAAACGGTCACCGATAACCTCCCAGTTGCTCGAATCAAAATTATTGCCTACATACTCTCCAGAATATAGTTGATTATCCACACGGTAGAGGTTTTGGCCGTTAGCTGGATCTATTCCAACCCATCTGTAGCCCCAGATCGCAGTTGTACTTTCACCAACTCTTAAAGCGGAAGCCCTCTGCGCTACAGAAAATTCTGAACTTAAATTTTCGATACTTAAAATGGTATTTTCATTTTTAGAGACATTAAAATTTAAATCAAACTTCAGCTGTTCTGTATTAATGATTTCAGAAGATAATGCCATTTCTAAGCCCTTGTTTTCCATACTTCCAGTATTGGCTTGTACAGTTGTAAATCCACTTTCGGGAACTGCATTAGTCGAGGAAATTATATTGGTGATTTTATCTCTATAAAATTCAACGGTAAATTTGAAACGCTTCAAAAAGTTGAAATCTATACCTGTGTTGAACTTAAAATTGCGTTCCCACCCCAAATCTGGATTAGGTGCGGTAGAGGGGAAGGTTGCTGAGCCAAAATTATAACCATTGTTAACTGAAGTAATATTTGTATTGTATAAACCACGAGCTCTATAACTTCCAATTCTCGAATTTCCTGAGGAGCCATAACTGATGCGGTATCTTAAAAAATCAATAGCATCTACGTCCATAAACTTTTCTTTGCTGAGGACCCAGCCAAAGCCTACAGCGCCATTATAGGCAGCATCAATATCGCCACCAAAAGCAGAACTTTTATCTTCCCTGAGACTCGTTGTTATAAAATAGGTTTTAAGATAATCGTAATTTAGTTGAGTAAAAAATGAAGACCTTGCATTCTCAGAGGTAAAGGCATTAATATTTACTTCAAAAGCATCCTCCAAACCATTGTTTTGGTTTTGAATGATATAACCGCTCCCCAGAAACCGTTCAACCTTAATGCGTTCTTCTCTGGCTTCAAACCCAAACATACCATCCACAGAATGGTCTCCAAATTGATTTTTGTAACTAATGATAGAGCTGAATTGATAGGTATTGACATTCCTATTCTGCACTAGCTTTCTGCCCCAATTAGGATATGTAACACCATCAACTTCAAAACTTCCAGATAATCTGCCAGTAGCATTATTTCCAGAGAAAAAATTATCCTGCTTTTTATCAGTTAGGTCTGCACCTATTATGGTGGAAACTGACCATTGCTCATTGATATCATAGCTTAAATTTAACGTGGTAAGAAAGCCTAAAGTTCTACTCTCAGATTTGTTTTGTTCCAAGACAGCCAGTGGGTTTCCAATAAGTCCTTCACCTATAATGGCAAAGTCACCATTCTCATCAAAGGGAGATATATTGGGAGGCAAAGGAAAACTAAACAATGTATTGGGATTATTCTTAATAACGTAAGATGGAATAAATCTCAAATTAGCTTCAAATTTTTGAGATGAATAGCCTAGACCTATAGAACCTCTGAAGTTTTCGTATCGATTTTCAATTTGTACTTCGTCATTATTCAGGTAAGACATATTTGCTCTATAGCCTAGCTCACCAATAGAGCCCGAAAAGTTGAGTTGTGATCTGGTAAAGACGCCTGTCTCATTGGTCAGATCAAACCAATCGGTATTGATCACGTCGGAGCCCGCTGAAACGTTGGCATCTTCTGGAGATTCTCCTGAGTTGATGAAATAATCTGTAAGAATCGAGTGGTATTGTGGACCACTTAAATATTGAATAGGATTGATGGGTTCTGAAAATCCAGCCTGTTGAGAAAAAGTAAGTGTAAAATCCTTTTTAGTTGCTTTTTTAGTCGTGATGAGGATAACTCCGTTGGCACCATCAGCACCATAAATACTCACCGCAGAAGCATCTTTCAGAATCGAAATGCTCTTGATGTCTTCCGGTGGTATTTTAGAAAGAGGGTTAAGGAATTGTTCTCCAAATCTTCCTCCACCATCAAACAATTGGTCATCAAAACCATTTTCTTCAGATAATATCACTCCATCCACAATGATAAGAGGTTGTGCAGAAGCATTAAGCAAATTTCCGTCTAAGGGACTAAAGGTACCTTGACCTCTAATATTGATTCTTGTTGAAGTACCTAACTGAGAATTGCCCTCTATTTGAAGTCCTGGTGCTAAGCCTTCTATCATTTTATCAATGGTCTCATAACTTTGGTCTACATTGAGATCTCTGTCATTAATTTGTGAAATGCTTCCAACAGCTTCTTCTTTTAATTTGGTAGTACCGTAAGATGTAGTAATAATGACTTCTTCTAGGTCATCTGTCTTAGGAACAAGGTAAACTTCAAAATTGCTTTTGTTTGTTAATTGAATAGTCTGAGTCTCATACCCTATATATTTGAAAACCAATTGCTGGTCACTTATAGGTTGACGTTTTACGGTATAGTTAAATCGCCCATTTAAATCGGTGACAGCGCCTGCTCTGGTTCCTTTTAAAATTATGTTAACGCCAGGAAGGGATAAGCTATCTTTGGCATTATAAACAACACCAGAGATATCTCTTCCGGTTTGCGAAAGAGATATCCAGCTGATGCTAAGTAATAAGCTTAAAGTAAGTAGTCTTACAAGTTTCAATTAATTTGAAATGATTTTGAATGTTTTCTGTTGTTCCCTATTATTTACAGATAGTAGTAAGGTTCCTTTAAAACTTGAGACGTCTACCGAGTTATTTTGAATAACTCCTTCAGCTACTAATTGACCACTAAGATTGAACAACGAATATTTAGATCCATTCAAATCTTTTGTGAATCTAACCGAGTCGCTTGTAGGATTTGGATATATTTTTAATTCAGATAGAGAATTCAAGTTTTGAATTGAGAGGGTATTAGGATCTAAAGAATACAATTCATTACCGGTAACACCTTCTTCTTCGGCTCTAAAGAAAATGCGATCATCGAAAACACCTAATTCAGATACACTGATGAAAAAATCATTAAGCTGTTCAACACTTGTTCCATCGGTTCTCCATAAATGGCTTTCATTGTCATTTCCATCCTCTGCAGAATAATATAAAAAACCATCGTAAATGACATAATCACTTGGATCATGATTCTCATTATCACCACTTATAAAACTCAATTGAGTGAGAGCATCTGTAGTAGGATTGTACTTCCATAGCTGGTCTCCATTGCCGTTATCTCCTTCAAAATACAATTCATTGTTCCATTCATAAAATTCCCGAACATTCGTTACGCCAGCATCGATTACTGTTTGTACTATTACTGTTCCATTTTCTGTACCATCAGTTTTCCATAAATCCGACTCTGCTTCAAAGTAAACCTCGTTATCCAATTTAGTAAATTCACTAATGCTGGACCCCCCAGTCCCTTGATCAATATCTTTTATGAGACTAAATTCTCCTGAATCTATATTATAAAAGTAAAGTTCTGCACCTACGTCTATGTTATCTGACTCCATATAAAGCAGCAAGCCTCCATCAAAATCGATGAAATTACCACCGATAACAGATTCTACTCCAGAGCCCAAAACTTCACCACCAGTAGTGCCATTATATGAAATGAGACGATTGGGTGTAAAATTTGAATCGAAGCCAACGTAGTATATATTATCGTAGGCGACTAATGGATTGAATAAACCAGAGAATTGGTCTGGATACAACTCAATAAGATTGACAGAGACACCATCAAAAGAAAACAAGTCGATGCCAGTTCTATTATCTCCATTGGCAGTGAAAAACAAAGTATTATTAAACACTACAAAATTTGATACTGAAGCATTTCCATCGGCGTTAACTTCTTCAACCAATTCAGCACCATTAGCTGTTGTAAACCTGAAAAGTTCACTTCCGGTAAAGCCATTGTTTGCTGTTAAGTAAAGTTCGCCCTCATAAATAGTAAGGTTTGCCGGATTTGAATTATCAACACCCGGATTGATGTCTTCCTCAAGCATAACTTGAGCGTTAAATGTTGAGGTGATCAACATTGAAAGTAAAAGTAAGTAAGTCTGTTTCATATTAATATTTTTTTACAAAAATAATTATTTGTAATTAATCCAAATAATAATAAAAGCTTTTATTTCGAAATTTTCATAAGCATCACATAATTAGGGTTATAGTGGTCGTCACTGATTTTGAAGTTATGCTTACCAACAATCTTAAACCGATTCTTCTTATAAAACTTAAGTCCTTTATCATTTTGAGTCCAGACGAACAGCCAAAGGGCTTTCTGCTGACGCTTTTTGGCAAGGTCTATATTATGCTGCAATAAAGCTTCACCCAGTCCTTTTCCGTAGAATTCTTTTAAGAGGTATAACCTTTCAAATTTAGCGACATTAGGATTGTTAATTAGAGAGTGGGGCTGATTCAGAATTAATTTAGTATATCCTGCAAGCTGAGATTTAAAATATACTTTGCTAAAATGCGTATAAGGGTCTTCTAATGCATCGGTGAGATTCTCAGTATTGAAATGAGATTGTATATAATCCTCTATATCTTTTGCTTTAGCACTATGTCCATGCGACTCAATAAAAGTTTGTCGGCTTAACTTAGATAACTTTTCAGCTTCAGTAGTATCAAATGCTTTGATCAGAATCGACATTTTCAATTTTTTTGCAAATTAAAGCAATCCTCTTCAGTTGCCCTTTATAATTAAAGTTGGATTATATTTGATTTTGAATCAGCAATATTCAATATTACGCCAATGAGATACCATCATATTCGAAACGCCACAGCAGTGATAGAAATAGGATCTGAAGCTATATTAATAGATCCTATGCTAGGAGAGCCTGGAACTATAGAAGCTTTTACCAAAGATCGCTTTCCTGCCATCAGGAATCCACTGGTAGAATTGCCTGCTAAAGCTTACGACTTATTGAAAAAAGTCACACACGTGTTAATTACTCATCAGCATGCAGACCATCTGGATGAGGCTGGGGTCAACTTCCTTAAAGACAATCAACTTCCTATCACGTGTAGTCGGTTGGATGCTGAAGATTTGAAATCCAAAGGTCTCAATGTGGCCCGGGAGCTCGACTATAATTCAACTCAGGCTTTTCTTGGTGGAACTATAAAAGGAACTCCTGCCCAACACGGGTATGGAGAGGTGGCTAAATATATGGGTAATGTAATGGGCTTTTATATTCAATTGCCTAATGAGCCAAGTTTATACTTAGCATCAGACACGATTTTAACCGATGAGGTGGCAGAGATTCTGGTCAATAATGCACCCGAGATTAGTGTGATTCCCTGTGGTTCTGCTCAATTGGATGCTTATGAACCTATATTGATGACAGTAGAGGATATTATGCGGTTTACGAATTTAAATTTTGGCGTTACGATTTGTAATCATCTTGAAGCTTTAAACCATTGCCCAACCAAGAGAAATAATTTAAAAGAAAAATTTAAGGAACAAAAATTAAGTAATAAGGTTTGGATTCCAGAGGATGGGGAGTCCAAAACATTTAAAACTACTTGACTATGAAAAATATATATCTAGGCCTTGTTTTCATGTTTTTTTCTTTCTTAGGATCTTCACAAACGGAAATTGAAGGAGATTGGACAGGTGAATTGTCCTATGGAGGAAGCAAATTGGATTTAAATTTTATGATTTATCAAGATCAGGGGCAATATAAATCTACATTGAGCGTCCCTGCTCAGTCTTTGATGGATTATCAAGCTACAAATACAAGCTTAGTCGATTCTTTACTTACTATCGAAATCAAGCCATTAGGAATTAGATATCAAGGAAAATGGTCTAAAACAGATACCATTGCTGGTAATTTCAATCAAAATGGCATGTCACTTAAATTAAATCTAATAAGAGGAAATACCAAATTAAAACGCCCTCAGGAACCACTTCCACCTTATCCTTACAAAGTTGAGCAAGTTACTTTCCAAAATAAAGAAGCGGGTATCAATCTTTCAGGGACCTTAACTTTACCAAATAAAAAAGGAAGTTATCCAGCGGTTATCCTAATAAGTGGCAGCGGCCCTCAGGATAGAAATAGCTATATCATGGGGCATAAACCTTTTTTGCTTTTAGCGCATGAGCTTACTCAAAATGGGATAGCTGTGTTGAGGTTCGATGAACGTGGCGTAGGCCGCTCTGATGGCGATTTCCAAAAAGCTACGCTTGAAGATTTTGTACAAGATACAAGGTCAGGACTGCAATATTTACAAAGCAGAGAAGAGATCAACCCAAAAAACATTGGACTGTTAGGCCATAGCCTCGGTGGTATTATTGCACCTCGACTTGCTACTACTGAAGACATTGCTTTTTTAGTTTTACTTGCAGCTCCTGGAGTTGATGGTGATCAACTTATGCTAAAGCAAAGAGCAGACTTCCTGAAGTTAAGAGGGATGACACCCGTTCAGATTGAAAAATCTAACGAAATGTATTCTGCAACATACGATTACATTTTATCTACAGATGCCGTAGGAGAGGAGCTAGAGGCTGAATTGATGCAATTCTATAAAGATAATTATGCCGATGTGATGATGGAAAAGGAATTAATGGCGCTGGTAGAACAGCTTACGACCAACGAGTTGCTTGGTTTGATCAGGAATAAACCGTCTAGCTATTTATCCATGGTGAAATGTCCAGTTTTAGCTATTGGGGGAAGTCTTGATTTTCAGGTCTCTTCCACTGAAAACTTGGAAGCCTTAAAATTAGGGCTTGAAAGCGGAGGGAATACACAAGTAGAGGTTCACGAATTTAAAGGCTTAAATCACCTTTTACAAGATAGTGATACAGGAGATATTTCAGAATATGGAGTGATAGAGCAAACGATGTCGCCTGAGGTCTTAGAGGTGATTAAAGAGTGGTTGTTGAGTTTGATTTCAAAATAAGAATACCCCAAATTCAGTAATAATTAAAATTAAATCATAATTGAATATTAACGCATTTACAATTTAAGAGATTAGCTTTTAAAGTCTAAAATATTAGAGATCAGTTTAATAGTATTTACAAGCACTATTAAATTCAGAAAAACTTGTTTGGGCAAGTATTAAATCTTAAAAATTTAAATATTTTTTATATAGATTTGATAAAAATTTTTTAACAATGAAATTGAAATATTTATCCATTGCACTAATTGGTTTTATCCTAATATTAAATGTTTCCTGTGCAGCTGATACTGAAACACATGAAGTTACTACTCCTGTTTTAGATTTAAAAGCCGTAGGCCCTCTATTTGAAGGTTCCAACACCTCCACGGCAACTTGGGAATTTTCATTAAATGATCTTTTTCCACAAGTTGAAGGAGACATTGTTGTGGATAAAGCTAGAATAACCTCTATTACAGTAAAACCTCGTGCGGATATGGATTTTCCTAAAGTAGGTAAAATGGTTATGGAGATGAAATCTAAATATACCAGTATGACAAGAATTGGATTACTGGAAAGCAATATACAGACAGATAAAAGCTATGATCTTCAAATTGCAGGAAAGCAAGAAGAATTAGAAACAGCTTTTGAAGATGAGAGAATCACTTTCGTAGGAGACTTTGATATGCTACAGGAAGACTTTTATGATGATGTTGTGTTCGACCTACAAGTGACTTTTGAAGTAGAAACTCTTAAATAATTTAATACAAATACTTATGAATACTAGACTTTTTTTAATTGCATTCTGTTTAATAAGCTACATAGGATTTTCTCAGGACGCAGAAGCTATTGTTGGTGTATGGGAACCTGGACACGGAAAAGCTAAGGTGAAAATCAATAAAATTGATGATAAATTTTATGGTAAAATAGTTTGGCTTAAAGAACCAATCGATCCTAGTACTGGAGAAGCCAAGTTAGATAAGAATAACCCTGATGAAAGTATGCAAAATGTTCCTTTAAGAGGATATCGTATTCTAAAGGATTTTCAATACATGGGAGATGGTGTATGGGAAGAAGGAACCATTTATGATCCAGAAAGTGGAACCACTTATAGCTGTGTAATTACCATGAAAGATGAAAACACCTTAGATATACGTGGTTATGTAGGTGTAAAAACTTTTGGAAGAACTGATACCTGGAGAAGATTAACCCGAAAAAAATAACATTGATAAAAACAGCTATCTACTCCTTATAAGATGGCTGTTTTTTTAGCTTTTAATGCTACGAACATGAAAAATTACTACTGTTTACTACTTACACTTATTTTTTTAAATTCTTATTCAATTCAAGCTCAGGAAGACGAAGAAGATTATAGCATATACGATGATTACGAGTTGGAGGATGACACGCCGATCAAACGCTATGCAAGTCCCAAAATTTCAGGAATGAGTCCTCAGAAATTTATCGGTGTAAGTTTTGATGCGCAGATGCCTTATAAATATGAATTTTCTGAAGTAACTTTTCCTCAAACACAGAATAATGGTTTTGATGTGGATGAAGATAATCCTGAAATAAACGAAACTGGGAAGGCCAAGTTTACAGGTGGTTTTAGGTTTAGCAGTAATATTCCAATTATCTCAAAGAGTAGTTTCGTATGGCAATCTGGAATCAATTACATGGATACCCGCTATAACATCAATGAAAATTTAAATTCACCAAGAAGTCCAATAACATTGCCAGATGGTTCTGAAGCAAGAAGTTTAGGGCGAATTTTAAACGAAGATGGCCTTAGAAATATCAATTGGACCAACACTTTTTTCTTTCCTCTTAACGAAAAAGATTTTATAGTATTTCAAGGGCAGATGGATCTTAGTGGGAACTATGGGTTAGACGAATTTCAATCGCTTAGTACAATACGTTACAGTGCAGCTGCAGTTTACGGCAGGCGTGTTAATGATTATTACCGCTGGGGAGTAGGGGTATCCAGAACCTATAGAGTTGGTAACTTAAATTACGTTCCCGTAGTGATGTTCGACTGGACCTCAGACAATCGCAAATGGGGAACAGAAATACTTTTTCCAGCTCGAGCCTATGTTCGTTACAACATCAATCAAAACTCACTGTTATTGGCAGGCTTCGATCTGGAAGGACAAAGCTATAGAATAGATGATTACTCGATCAACGGTAATTCTTATGAAATCAGAAGGGGAGAAGTAAGACCTAAACTTGAATTTCAAACTCGAATTTCAGGATATATTTGGGCAACGGTACAAGCAGGCTATAGAATGGACTGGTCTTATGATGCTGATGAGCTTGATGGAGAAGGAGACTTCTTTAGAGGATTCTTTGGAGACCAGGATTTTGGGATGATCAACAATTTAGAAAACCCATTATTCTTTAATGTAGGATTGAATTTCGTGAGTCAATAGACTGATTTCAAACAAATTTTGAAAGCTGATTTCACTCCTGAAATCAGCTTTTTTTACTTGTATTATAAATATGTCGGGTGAAATATTTGAATATTATTCTATTGAATATCAATTTTTTAAAAAATAAATGAACCAAAATTTAATACCTCTCGTATATATATTATGAAATCATTTTATCTCGTATTAGTATTTATAGCTGGAATGTCTCTGAATACTGTAGCTCAGCAAATAACATTAACATCTGGAGGGAATGCTATAAGCTCTGGTGGAAGTCTTAGTTTTTCGATTGGTCAGGTAAGTTACAATAGTTATTCGAGTTCATCAGGCCAACTCAGTGAAGGAGTTCAACAGTCCTTTGAGGTATCTACATTGAGCGTTGAAAAACCTATCGCAGCTTTTTCATTAGCTATTTATCCTAATCCTACTTCTAAATTTATTAGTATGGATTTTAAAAACCAGTTTGAAGGAGGTTACCATTTCAAACTTTTTGATATGCAGGGAAAACTTTTGATAGAACAAGATGTTCATAACCAGAACACAAGGATCGACTTGAGAGAATTCGCTTCATCAACATATATTCTAAACCTTTTCAAAAATAATTCTATAATCCAATCTTTTAAGATTTTAAAACATTAAGCTTATGTACAATTCTACGTTTAAGACGTTTATCATCCTCTTTTTCATTTATTTATCAAATATGGTTACTGCACAAGTCTCTGAAAAAATGAGTTTTCAGGCGGTGATTAGAGACGATAATAACAATTTGATTTCAAATTCACAGATCGGTATTAAAATAGGTATATTGCAGCAATCTGTTACTGGGGCCCTGGTTTACGAAGAGGTTCATACACCTACAACCAATGCCAACGGACTCATAAGTTTACAAATAGGCTCCGGAAATGTGGTTTTAGGTAGCCTTTCAGACATAGATTGGTCTCAAGGACCATATTTTATAAAAACTCTAACAGATCCTTCTGGTGGCTCTAATTACTCAATAGAAGGCATTAGCGAACTGCTAAGTGTCCCATATGCATTATATGCTCTTAATGGAAACGAAGGTCCTGCAGGAATAGACGGTAATGGAATTGCTAATACAATAGATAATAACGACGGTACCTTTACACTAGTTTTTGACGATACAACTACATTTACTACTTCTGATTTTACAGGACCTCAAGGTGAAGCAGGACCTCAAGGATCAGTAGGTCCAGTTGGAGCTCAAGGACCTCAAGGTGAATCAGGACCACAGGGACCAAGAGGAGAACAGGGAGTGACTGGTCCTCAAGGCGAACGTGGATTGCAAGGTGCTGCAGGTCCGGTAGGAGCCCAAGGTCCCCAAGGTGTCGCCGGTCCAGCAGGGCCAAGAGGAGAACAGGGAGTGACTGGTCCTCAAGGCGAACGTGGACTCCAAGGTGTCACCGGTCCAGCGGGCCCTCAAGGAGAACAAGGCCTAGTAGGACCTCAGGGACCAAAAGGTGACCAAGGGGATACAGGAACAACAGGTCCACAAGGCCCACAGGGAGAAAGAGGTTTACAGGGTGTCACCGGTTCGGTTGGCCCACAAGGGGAAGTAGGCCCACAGGGACCAAGAGGAGAACAGGGAGAGACTGGTCCTCAGGGCGAACGTGGATTACAAGGCGTTGCAGGTGCAGTAGGAGCACAAGGACCACAAGGTGAAATTGGTCCCCAAGGTCCACAGGGCGAAAGAGGTTTACAGGGTGTTGATGGACCTAAGGGTGATAAAGGAGATACTGGTGCCCAAGGTCCTGCAGGACCACAAGGTGAAACTGGTCCCCAAGGCCCACAAGGTATTCCTGGAAGTGATTTAAGTTATAGAGCAGGATCTTCAAGCGGGACTTCAACAATAAATGTTACTTTTAGCAGTCCAATGCCTAATACCAACTATACTGTAAATTTAACCCGGGTTTCTAACTGTGGGCAAGGAGCCAGAGTTTCAAACAAAACAACCACAGGATTTACTATTAATGTAGAATATACTCTTGCAATCCCTTTATGTTCTGCCAATATAGATTGGTTAGCTGTTCCTTACAAATAGAATAGTTTAAACTTTTAAAAGCTAACCTCTATGGTTAGCTTTTTTTGTTTGATGATACAAGCTAATATAAATTCCATTATTTTAGTATTTTGGAATATGAATTTAAAATTGAATCCAATGAAATTTCTGCTTGTATTTTCAATAATCTGTATGTCAACTTTTAAAACATTTGGTCAGTCTTTTGAAGGGTCATGGCAACTTGTCGAACTTAATGGAGAAACTGTCACCAATCGAAAAGTTGTTAAAACAGTGGTAGATGGTTATTTTGCTCTGGGCTCCAAATCAACGTCTGATAATTCTTTTTTAGGAGCAGCTGGTGGAGAATTTCAAATCAAAGAAGATAAATTGATAGAAAACAGAGACTTCGATACTTACGATGCCTCAAAAATCAATGAGGAAAGAGTTTATGAATTAGATTGGGTGAATAATGACCTTTTAAAAATTTCAGATGATAATCACGAAAAAATATGGAAGCGTTTATCTAATGAGAATAACTCTTTATCAGGTAACTGGGTGATTACGGGAAGAATGAGAAACGATGAAATGAGAACCATGACCCCTGGAGATCGAAGAACGATTAAAATCCTCAATGGAAACCGTTTTCAATGGGTAGCTTTTAATTCTGCATCCAAAACCTTTAATGCTTCGGGTGGTGGGACTTACTCGGCAGAAGATGGTACTTACGTTGAAAATATCACTTTCTTCTCTAAAAATAAAGATCGAGTAGGAGCAGAGCTTCAATTTCAGTTTGAAGTTATTGATGGTGCTTGGCATCATAAGGGCAACAGCTCCAAAGGGGATCCAATTCATGAAATTTGGTCACCTTATGCGGAAGCTTATAACAAATAAGTAATTGTTTTAATTCGAGTATATATCCTGATCATTCTAGATCAGGAAGAAATCATATATTAAGAATTTTATAAAAGGTTTAAAATTAGCCTCATTTCTCTGCATTAATAATAGACTTACTGAATAAATTTTATGTTTTAACAAGTTCTAATTGATGCATCTCTTATTGTCTTAGAGATGACACAAATCAATTACATTTCTAAACACATGACTTTGACATAAAGACTATTATTCTCTTAATTTCAGCTATTCGCCTTAAGTTACGACCACAATTCAATTAACTTTGAAGCAAAGTGCTATCGAGTTGAAAGAGTATTTAAAACAATTAGAGTTATTTTTTAAAAGTTCAAATTTCGATCGAGGAATTCGTCTAGGTACTTCTCTTGCGGTTCCATTTGGTATATTTTACGTCTTCGGGCATATTGAATTGGCTTTACCAATAGTAGTTGGCGCTTTTCTAAATGCACCTGGAGATATGCCAGGAAGCAGAAAACGAAAAGTCAATGCAATCTTAATCAGTACAGGATTAACAATGCTGATTACGGCCTTGATATTGTTTACTAAACCCATATTGCCGCTTTTATTGCTTACAATGGGTTTTGTAGCATTTGTGGTTTCGCTTCTTTCAGTCTACGGATTTAGGGCTTCTTTGGTTTCTTTTTCTGGATTATTGGCAATGGTGATAGCTTTTGCCATCGAAAAAAATACAACTTCCGAAATATTGATCCAAGTGCTTTTAATGGGTGTTGGAGGACTTTGGTATCTTTTGGTTTCTCTTACATTTCAAAAACTAGCTCCCAAAAAAGATCAAAATCAATTATTATCTGAATCTCTTCACTTAATAGGGGACTACTTAAACCTTAGAGCTAGATTATTGCTTGATTCTGAAGATAGAGATCAATTATTACAAAACAGTTTTACACTACAGAATCAAATTAACGACAAACATGAAACTCTTCGAGAGGTCTTGTTGAGTGTAAGAAAGCGTTCTGGTAGATCTCGATATGAAGAAAAACAATTGTTGATTTTTCTTTCTTCAATTAAAATTTTTGAATTGATTGAGGCAGAACGCATGGATTATGAATCCTTGGATGAAGTGTTTAATGGTAGGAAGAAGTTTTTAGAAGCTTCTAAATCGCTGAATGAAATCATGGGAAGTCACCTTATTAGACTTTCTGAAGTACTGATACAGCATGATCCTTTACCTTCAAAGGATTCAATGCAAGATGCACTTGATTTTGCCAATGAGACAATCACAAAATTCATTGAAACCTATCAACTTCCTAAAGCGCGGGAAGGAGCACTGATTCTAAAAAATTTATACGATTACCAAGAATTATTGCTTCAGGAGATTAAAGCAATTAGGAGAGTCATGGCTAACGTCAAAGAATCTGCAAAAGTATCACTAAAGCGCCAGGATGCAAGCCAGTTTTTAACTTTACATGAATACAGATTCAATGTATTTGTTCAAAATCTAAACTTAAATTCAACATTATGTAGACACTCATTAAGGCTTAGCGTTGCCATGTTGGCAGCCTATAGCTTAGGTGTTTTCTTTGACATCCAAAATACATATTGGATTTTACTCACCATCATAGTCATTATGCGGCCCAATTATGGATTGACTAAACAACGATCGAAAGACCGTATTATCGGGACGGTTATTGGTGCTATTATCGCTGTTGGTATAGTTTTGGTGATACAAAATCAGATTTTATACGCAGTCTTAGCCTTGGTATCCTTAGTTTTTGCTTTTGCACTACTACAGCAAAATTATAAATCTGCCGCAGCTCTTATTACCATAAGTATTGTTTTTGTGTACTCTTTTATCAACCCTCAAGCTCTAGAAGTTATTCAATATAGAGTCATAGATACCTTTATTGGGGCTGTAATTGCAGTTTTTGCAAACTATACGATTCTTCCAAGCTGGGAAGCAGATAATTTAAAGCAAGTTCTTATAAAAGCTTTCGACAGTAATAAAGCCTACCTTACAGCAACAAAAGATCTCTATCAGGAACCAGATCAAAACAAATTATCTTATAATCTCGCAAGAAAAGATGCTTTCTTAGCCATTAGTCAACTTAATGCTGCCTTCCAGAGACTAACTCAAGATCCAAAATCTAAGCAACATGAGTTTCAATTAATTTATGAAATGGTGACCTTGCACCAGACGATACTTTCTGCAACAGCCTCTATTGGAAACTTTATTACACACCATCAAACAACTCCAGCATCATTAGAATTTAATACGCTTATCCAGAAAATAACGGATTCCTTTCATAGAGCATCCATGAATTTATCTGAAGCATCCAACTTTGAGAATCAGAAAACTATCAAAGGCGATGATGCAGAAAAGAAATTATTGGAAAAATATGATCAATTAGCCAAGAAAAGGGATGAAAATATTAAAGCAGGACATGTGGATTTAGACACTTCAACTTTGCATGCCCTACAGGAGGCCTACCTTATTTCTAATCATTTAAGCTGGTTGGTTTCCATGTCAGATAACTTAGTTCGCTCAACCAATCAATACATTAAGTCTATACTCTCACTACAAAAAGAGTAGATATTTTGAATTAGTTGTTCAAAACAACTTCTAGACTTTTTTGAATTCTCTTTAGCGTTGATAGGTATCTTTCTTAGAATTAAATTTTTGATCTGGACCAATTTCCAGTCGTCTGAATGTCCCGTAAACCCTTTGTGATTTGAATTGTGCTTTCTAAGTCTCTCATCAATTGCATCACAAGTATGACCAATACTATCAATCTTGTTTTTGAGAATAGAGAATGTATATGAAGCAATACATAAAATTAAAAATCCCGCCTTATAGCGGGATTGGAGTGATCGCGACAGGATTACCTTCGGTTTTCAATAGTGCTCAATGTTGCAAATAAGAAACCACGAAGCTCTCGCTTCTAATTTTCTGTTTTTAGTCGCTATACAAAGCTTCAGCTTTATTCGCTTATAAAAACACAAAACCACGCTATAAGCGTGGTTTCCTGAGTGTCGTGATCGCGACAGGATTCGAACCTGTGACCGTCTGCTTAGAAGGCAGATGCTCTATCCAGCTGAGCTACGCGACCTAATTTATTTAAAACAGATTATCGAACCTGCGACTGTCCCGCTTTTAGAGTGGGATGCTCTTTTCAGGTGAATTATGTTAGCTAAAATTGCGAGTGCAAAGATAGAACTATTCTCCTTTTACACAACAATTATTTAAAATTTTACAAATAAAAAAGCCCTACGAAACGTAGGGCTTTGAGCTATAATAACTTAAATTATTTTGCTGTTTTCATTCCTTCTTCTATCATTCCGAAGAATTGATCTAATTTTGGAAGAACTACAATTCTTGTTCTTCTGTTTTTAGCTTTTCCAGCAGCTGTATCATTACTAGCAACAGGAACATATTCACCTCTACCAGCAGCAGTCATTCTTGCAGGATCAACATTATATTCATTCTGTAGAATTCTTACAACAGCTGTGGCTCTTTTGGTACTTAAATCCCAATTATCTTCGATGTTTGTTCTAGAAATTGGGTCTGTGTCAGTATGGCCTTCCACCATAAATTCGAAATCCTTTTTATCGTTAACTACTTTAGCAACTTTTGCTAATACAGCTTTGGCTTCGTTGGTTACTTTATATTGCCCGCTACCAAATAATAACTTGTCGGAAATAGATACAAAAACAACTCCTTTCTCAACACTGATCTGGATGTCTTCGTCATCAATGTTGTTTAATGCTCCTTTTAAGCTTGTTACTAAAGCTAGGGTTACACTATCCTTCTTATTGATAGCGTCACGCATGGTTTTGATCTGAAGGTCTTTTTCTTGCATACTCTCTAAAGAACGCTCTAAGTTGGTAGCTGCAGTTTTAGAAATGGTTACCATTTCTCCCGTGGTATTTAATAAAGCTGCATTTGTATTTTGTAACGTCTTAATTTGACTTTCGTAAGATTCTCTGATTGATTTTTTCTCATCTTCACAGGCAGATAGCTTCATCTCAGCCGTCTTTAGCTCTTCTTTTGTCGTGTTATATTGGTCTTCGAGTTCTGCAAATTTTTTGTTGGAAACACAAGATGTCATCAACACACCAGCAATTGCAATAGCAAATAATTTTTTCATGATTTAGTTTTAATTTTAAAGTTATACAAATTTAATTTTCGTTTTTAAATAATGTCTTGTCTTAACAATTAATTATTGTCAGAATTCAATTTTTTGAATCTGGTTACATTTAACACAAAACCATGCCAAACTATACTGCTCACAATAAACTTATGTTTAATCTTTTTTAGTGTCTTCCTTTTGTTGTACATCTTAGTAAAGAAAATGTAAAAATTGACATGAGCTTTAAATATAGCTAAAAAATGATTCACTTTAGCTTGTAATAAGAATCTTAAAGCAGCTACACCGTCCAATAGCATTCTTATAAATATAAGGCCGAATGGATTTTTCTTTGAATTTTTAAGTAGGTTAAAAAGTGAATTTCTGAAATTTAAAAAGGTTTTTCTAGGACTTGAGCTAGCTAGAGTTCCTCCACCAAGATGAAACACTTCGCTTTTTGGAGTATACCATACGCTATAATCCAAATTTTTAAGCCTCCAACATAAATCAATTTCTTCTTGATGAGCAAAATAGTCCTCATCAAATCCTCCAGCCTCAATAAAACAGTTTCTTTTAATCGCGAAACAAGCACCACTGGCCCAGAAGATTTCCGATTCGTCTTCATATTGACCACTATCTTCTTCAATATGATCAAATATACGTCCTCTACAAAACGGGTAGCCTAAACTATCTATGAAACCTCCAGCAGCTCCGGCATAATCAAATTTATTAGGTTGATGAAGTGATTTCAATTTTGGTTGAACTACTGCCACTTTAGATTTTTTCTCAAAGACAGATTTTATACCCTCAAGCCATCGATGAGTGACTTCCACATCATTATTTAGTAAAACGTAAAGATCTTCTTCAACAAGATTGAGTGCCTTATTATAACCACCTGCAAATCCGTAATTCTTATCATTTTTGATAATGATTACTTCAGGATAATTATGGGCTATAAATTCTAAAGAATCATCTGTGGAAGCGTTATCGGCTACATAGATTTTTGCATTTTCAGAATGTGTGATAACAGAAGGCAGATATGTTTCCAATAGTTTTCTTCCATTCCAATTTAAAATGACAATTGCTATATCCATAAATTTACATTGAAGGCAAATCTTTTAAAAATGTATAAGTCTCTTTTTCATAATTCATCTGGCAAAAATAGTGATTCAATCCATTTGTAATCATTAAGAAATCTGAATCTAAGGCCATATTATATCGAGCAATTTGGTCGAAAGTATCTTGAGTTATTTCTACTTGAGGAGCCTTGCATTCTACTATTAATTTAATTTTGCCGTCGGGCTTGAAGGCAATTAGATCATAACGTTTGGTTATGCCGTGAAGATCGATTTGGCGTTCTTCACTCATTAGAGATTCAGAAATATTTTTCTCAGACATCAAATAATGAACACAGTGTTGCCTTACCCATTCTTCTGGTGTCAATACCAGGTATTTTTTTCTTAAAAGCGAAAAAATGAGAATCTTATTTTCTTTACTTTTGATTTTGAAAGAATAGTTCGGGAAATTCAATTTTTGCATTTTCAAAGAAACAAAATTGAATTAAATATTAGCATTTTAATGAAGGAATTTAAACGTATACTTAGTGATTTAGATCAAAAAAAATATGCTCCCATTTATTTTTTGATTGGAGAAAAGGAGACCTTTTTTGTAGACCTGATTGCCAATAAAATTGAAGAGAGTGTATTATCTGAAGAAGAAAAGGCTTTTAACCAAAGTATACTTTATGGAAAAGATGTAAGTATAGATGATGTGATAGGGCAGGCTAAACAATATCCAATGATGGCAGACCACCGGGTGATCATCGTGAGAGAAGCTCAATCACTGTTGAAAAATATCGACAGTCTGGCCGCTTATGTAGAACAGCCTCAACAAAGCACAATTTTGGTATTTTGTGTGAAATACAAAAAAATGGATGGCCGCTCAAAGGTCACTAAATTGATAAAGAAGAATTCGGTTTATTTTGAAACCAAACCCCTATACGACAATCAGGTTCCTCAATGGATTTCTGAGACTTTATCTGCATCGGGTTATTCTATTGCACCCAAAGCTTCAGAAATGCTTGTAGAGTTTCTTGGGAATAATTTATCGCATATCTATAAGGAGCTCGAAAAGCTTCAGCATGTGTTACCTCCCGGGGCAAAAGTTACGCCAGAACTTATCGAAGAAAATATAGGTATAAGTAAAGATTTTAATAACTTCGAATTAACTAAAGCCATTGGAGTAAAAGATGAAGTTAAAGCACAGCAAATAGTAGCCTACTTCGCTCAGAACTCTAAAAATCATCCGATAGTACTTACCACAGCCCAATTGAATTCATTTTTCAATAAATTATTAAGGTATCATGCTCTAAAGGATAAATCGCAATTCTCGGCAAGTAAAGCTTTAGGGGTAAATCCTTTTTTTGTCAAAGATTATAGTTTTGCTGCGCAAAAGTATTCAATGAAAAAAGCAAGTCAGGCTCTCTCGCTTATTCGAGAGGCTGACCTTAAGGGTAAAGGTCTTCACTCCAATCAATTATCTAACGGAGATTTATTAAAAGAACTTTTAGTGAAACTTATGCGTTAACTAGATGCTTTAAGTTCATCGATCTTTTTGGCCACGTCATCAGCTTCCTTAAGTTTTGCATCCGATTTCTGTCGATTGCTTTTTGATAAGTCAAAGGCCTCTTTTTGAAGTTTTTTATATTGCTCCTGCAGTTTCTCTAATTCTGTTTTTTTCTTAAATAGTCCAAACATGATTTTTAATTTTTTGAAAAGTTACTACAGCTTAGATTAATATATCTTGGAATAGATATTCGTTAACGAAAGATTATTGACTATTAAACTTAACGCATTAAAGTCACATTCCCTGTGAATACTTCATTGCCTATCTTTAAGCGATACCAGTAATCATCGGGAGGTAATTCGCGTCCTTGGTAGGTGCCATTCCACTCAAAAGCTTGATTGCTTTGGAAAAGGAGTTTACCATAGCGATCATAAATAAAGACTTCAATTTCATCAAAAAAAGAAGCTCCTGGAATTTTAAAAGTATCATTAATCTGATCACTGTTGGGTGAGAAAAATTCAGGAATCCTAAGCAGTAAAACCTCTTCACTTACCAATCCACATCCATTATTTTCCCTTACATAAACAGTGTAAAGGCCTCCAGATAAATTATTAAAGACTGGTTGATTTTGAAAGGTATTTCCATCAATAGAATAACTGAAATTTCCTTCAGTAGAAGTTTCTATGCTTATGCTGTTATTTTCTGCAATTATGTTAGAAATTTCAGGAGACAAAAAGTTAGTAATTGTATATGATTTCTCTAAAACACAATTATCTGGTGTGGTCAATTCAACAGTATAAATCCCAGGCTCATCAACTTCTATAAAAGCGGTAGATTCCCCTGTAGTCCATAAATAGCTGAAATTCATAAAATCTTCACCAATCACAATACTCTCATCTTCACAGATTCGAATGTCTTCATCGTTCAATTCTGGTACTTCGTATAATTCGAATTGAATTGCTACTCGATTAGGGTTAGTACAATCTCCAGTGGTAGTTGTAGCTTCCGCGTAATAGATGCCATTAATTGTGGGCTGAAATTGAAATGTATCCTCGGCTAAGAGGTTGCCTCCAGTGGGACTATCGTACCAATCAACACTGATGTAAGGATTGGATTGAACTGCAATAAATTCATTGGAGTTAGACCCACAAACAGATACATCTCCTAAACTGACGGGGTCTATAAAATCAATAAAAATAACTTCAAAAACACTGGAAATACTATTACAGGCTATGGTATTGACATTACTCGCATCTTCAGCAACTAAGACTCTGTAAAAGACGGTTGAACTTATTTCTGAGATTAATAATTCTTCTGCAGTTTCTCCTGGAATATTATTCCAATTAATTTTATCTAAGCTTTGTTGCCATTGAAAATTTGGAGAATCGTAAACGCTAAAGTTTGTAGAGGCATTTAGGCTTAAGTTTTCCAAGGTCTCATTTTCGCACAGCTGAATATCAGTTTCACCATTATCACTTATGATTTCTGTGAGGTCTCCACATGATCTAAAAACTATATCATCTATAGCTAAGTCATTACCACAGCCTCCCTCACCATTATTGAACATTTTTAAGACGACCGAATCCTGTCCTGGTAAAGTGGTGAAAGTCAAGCCAAATTGTTCCCAAATAGGTGTGTTTGTTCCAGCGATAGGCCCTGTATCGCCTTCTGCTAAAATGACCTGACCGGTTGCATCTGTGATTTGGAATTTGACATTAACAGGAATTTCGTTATTCTGGCATACATTGCTATCTGTGTCGTATAGATTCATCAAAAAGGCGGAGAATTCATAAGAATTATCAATGCAGAGTCCAGTAATCGGTATTTGATAAAATAAACCAGCATCAAAATCAGCATTGACTATTAAGGCCTTTCCATCGGTGTTTCCAGTATGATCACCTGTATTATGAAAACTTCCAAGCTGAAATAAATTAGAAGAAATAGTATATTCCCCATCTTCTGGAGCTTGATTTACATATGTGTAGCTTGTAACTCCTGGGGGGAGAGGAGGACCATTTGGGGTACCTTGCCCAAAGTTTTCTTCAAAAATAGGATCTCCTGTATTTCCCTCACAAAAGCCAAGTTGAGCATTGACGGATGCTGAAATTAAATAAAATAATATTAAACATAAAAAGTGAAGAACTTTCAAATCATTTGATTTTGTTCAAGAATATTAACTTTTATTGAGATTAGCAATAGAAACAGACTTATTAAATTTTGTTGAAAATTAATTAGCCCATGATATTGTAGCCTCCATCCACGTGTCTAATTTCACCAGTAGTTCTTCCGTTAGGTCTCAGTAAATTAAGAACTTCGTAAGCAAGATCTTCTGGTAAAGCATTGCCTAAAGGACTTTTGCGATGAGCAATCTCCACATCCTTTTGGTTTAAAGTGGCATTACCTGCTTTACTTCCCATATAGGGTGAAAATCGAATGCAATTGACTCGTGTACCATTTTTCCTACCCATTTCATCTGCTAGTTCTACTGTAATACGTTCTAAAGCCGCTTTGGCGATACTAATATTTCTATAAGGATGGAAGGTCACTTTAGCAGCTGCAATATAACTCAAAGAGCAAATGGAAGCATCGGCATTTAGCAAGTTATTTTTGAACAGATGACTAGTTAAACTGATAAGTGAAAACGCAGAGACTTCCATGGTATCACAAAACTCCTTAAAGGATACATCTAATAAAGGCTTTACCACCTTATTTCTAATCGTTTTGTCCATGGCGATGGCATGAAGAAATCCGTCCACTTTGATTTGTTTTGACTTAAGAGTACTACAGAACTCTTCAATACTCTCGTCAAGAGATACATCTAAAATTTCTGTAATGGTCTCTTTTCCTAATTCCTGATGGACACTATCCTGAAAGTCCTTATAGTTTTGATTTAAAAACGATTTAGCTTTATCTGAAAGATTTTCATGAAATTGGCTCACCCCGAGACCAGTACAAATCACATCGCCTCCATTTTCTTTAATTTTTTTGGCAACATACATTGCCAATGAGTGTTTATCTGCAATACCAGTGATGAGATATGTTTTTCCTTTAAGCATCATAATGTTTAGATATTAATTACCATTTGTATAAAGCAGTTCCCCAGGTCCAACCGGCCCCTACAGCTGCAAAAAGAATTAAGTCTTCTTTTTTAAATTTATTAGCCTTATGAACTTCATCAAGAACTAATGGGATGGTTCCTCCAGAAGTGTTGGCATATCGATCCATATTTGTCATCACTTTTTCAAAAGGCAAATCGATTTGCTTAGCGATAGATTTTAGTATGCCAATACTGGGCTGATGTGGAATCAAGAAACTGATATCGTCTACTGATGTTTTCGTCTTATCCAGCAATTCCCGAATGGATTCAGGAACAACTTTAGTCGCAGTATCAAACACCTCTTTTCCATTCATTTGGAAGTAATGCATTTTCTTCTCAAGTGTTTCTTTAGATGCAGGATTTTCAGACCCTCCACCAGGAATAGTAAAATGTTCTTTACCACGCCCGTCCGAATGAAGATTAAAATCTATGAAGCCTTTGTCTTCATCAGTTTTACTCAACACGAGCGCACCAGCACCATCCCCAAAAAAAACGGAATCTCTACGATCCCAATCAATAATATTAGAAAAGGTATCTGCTCCTATGACGAGTACATTATTGTATACACCATTTTTTACAAACTGATACCCTACTGAAATTGTAAATAAGGCACCAGAGCAAACGGCAGCAACATCAAAAGCTACAGCATTGAAGGCTTTCATTTTTTCCTGTACAAAACAAGCACAGGAAGGAGCTTGTCGATCTGGGGTAGTGGTAGCGACTATAATGAGGTCGACGTCTTCTACCTTTAGGCCAGCATTAATAAGAGCGTCCAGACCAGCTTTAGACGCGAGATCACTGGTAGCTTCATCTTCAACAATTCGACGTTCTTTAATCCCTAATTTATTGTAAATCCATTCATCAGAGGAGCCTACTTTTTCAAAATAGGAATTAGGTAAAACTTTAGGAGGAACATAAGCTCCTGTGCCACTTATATACACATTAGACATACCAACTAATTATGAGTTAAGTGGCGAAATTTAAGTTTTTAATTATGTTTTAAGGATAAAACCTGAAGAAGTCTTGTTACTTTAACATTTACACCAATTAATCTTTAGCTTCAAACAAATCAGAAGAGAGGTATCGATCACCACGATCACATATAATACTCACTACGACACCTTGATCCAGAGACTCGCAAAGCTTTACGGCAGCTGCAGTTGCTCCTCCAGAACTCATTCCCGAAAAAATACCTTCCTTTTCAGCAAGATACCTTGCCATTTTTTTGGCTTCATGTTCATCAACTTCATAGATATGATCAACTCGCTTGGGGTCGTATATTTTTGGAAGGTATTCATCTGGCCATTTTCGAATTCCAGGAATTTTAGTCCCCTCTGCCGGATGGACACCAATAAGTTGAATGTCCTTATTTTTTTCTTTTAAAAAGCGAGAAGTGCCCATAATGGTTCCTGTGGTTCCCATTGAAGAAACAAAGTGTGTTACTTTTTCATTCGTATCTCTCCAAACCTCAGGCCCTGTCGTTTTATAATGCGCTTTCCAATTATCTTCATTTGCAAACTGATTGAACATAAAATAATTACCGGTTTTTACTTTTTCTTCGGCGTAATCTCTCGAATACATGATTCCTTTTTCACCGTCGGTAAGAGTCACTTTGGCCCCGTATGCCATCATGGTTTCCACACGCTCTCTAGTAGCATTCTCTGGCATAACTAATTCTATGTCGAGACCATATATACCTGCAACCATGGCTAGAGCAATTCCTGTATTGCCACTGGTCGGTTCAATGAGTTTTGTATTTTGATCGATATCTCCTCGGTCAATAGCAGATTTGATCATATTGAAAGCCGCTCTGTCTTTTACACTTCCTCCTGGATTTTGTCCTTCGAGTTTGAGATAAAGTTTGACGTTTGGATTTTTGATTAAACTTTGGGTTTCCACTAAGGGTGTGTTTCCAATTAAATTTAATATGCTTTTACTCATGTGTTTTTATTTTCATTGATATTCACCATAGATTTATGAGTGACCAGTGATTTCTCTGGAACTGATTTGGTGAGCCAAACATTTCCTCCAATAGTTGAGCCTTTACCAATGGTAGTTTCACCACCAAGAATTGTAGCATTGGCATATATAGTCACATCACTTTCTATGGTTGGATGTCTTTTTTGATGTTTAAGAGTTTTATCGACCAACAATGCCCCTAGAGTTACTCCTTGGTAAATTTTGACACGATCTTCGATTTCACAGGTTTCGCCAATTACTACCCCGGTGGCATGGTCTATAAAAAAAGGATTGCCAATGATAGCGCCAGGATTGATGTCTGTTCCTGTATGAGTGTGCGCACATTCAGACATTAGCCTTGGAACCAAGGGTAACCCAAATTCCAACAACGCATGGCTTAACCTGTAAATCGCAATCGCATAAAATCCCGGATAGGCAAGATAAACTTCATCTATTGAATTTGCAGCTGGATCATTTTCTTTGATAAAGCAGGCGTCATTGTTCAGTTTTTGTAGAATGTCTGGTAGTTTTTTCATGAAATCGGTCCAGATTTCACGACAAGGATCTTCTTCTTTAAAACATACTAAATCTGCTAAAATTTTAAACTGAACTTCCAGCTCGTTCATCCCTGAAGTCACATCAGTTTCTTTATCAAATAGGGTTAAAAAAAGTTGATCTGTAAAAGCTTGTGTTTTCTGCTTAATCTGATATAAATTTGAAACCTTAGCCTTTTCCAGCTCAATTTCTTTTATGATATCTTCCTTTGTGATGGTCATTCTATTTATTTATAATGTGAAAGTAAGAGATGGTTCTCAATATGGATCAATAATACCTCAATTTTAAACTTACTTTACAATTTTTGAATCAACCATATAACAATTTTAAAAGGATATTTGCATTAAAAATAAATGCCTAAAGTAATTATTGTAGGTGCTGGTTTGAGTGGACTGATGACTGCATACAAACTTAGACATTCAAATTTTGAACTAGAAATCTTAGAAGCTAGAGACAGAATTGGTGGGCGTATATACACCAAAAAAAAGAATTCTGTATCACTTGAGCTTGGTGCAACCTGGTTTGGACCACAGCATACCAAACTTCTAAATTTAGTAAACGAATTAAATGTTCCTTATAAAATCCAGGAAAACGGGAGGGAAGCATTGTATGATTTTAGACCTAACGGCCACTTAGAGCGTTTTAAACTGCCTAATCAACAAGCACCCACTTTTAAATTCAAACATGGAACAGTTAGTCTTCTCAAAGCCTTAGAAGAAAATTTGAATACTAGTGTTCAATTAAATCAAGTTATTAAATCGGTTCAACTGGGAAATCGTATTAAGGTCCAAACTCAGTCGGGTAAGATTATCGAGGGTGATTTTTTGATATTAAGTATTCCACCTCAATTGGTCTTCGACAGTATTCAATTTGAGCCTGAGTTACCTCTAGACCTAAGAGAATTGGTGAAAAACACTCACACCTGGATGTCAGATTCAATTAAATTTTCATGTGCTTTCGACCATGATTTTTGGAAAAATGAACGCTACCAAGGGACATTAATGAGTCCACAGCAAATCATTCAGGAAATGTATGATCATTCTGATGGTGATACTCATCAGAAAGGACTGGTTGGGTTCTTAAACTCAAAGTTTTCAAACTTGACTCAGGAAGAGCGTAGAGCTAAAGTTTCGGAGTATTTAAAAACACTTTTTGGAAGTCAGGCTTCAGCTTTTTCTTATGCCGATGTAGATTGGAGACAGGAGAATTATACTATAGATCAACAGGCTAAGAGTTTAGTTCCTCATCAAAACAACGGTCATGCAAAATTAAGAGCACCTCTATTCGAAGGCCGTCTGTTCTTTTCAGCTTCAGAGACTGCAGCTCAAACTCCTGGTTATATGGATGGTGCTGTCCACAGAGGTGCAGAAGTGGCAGACCAACTCTTAGATTTTTTATCCTAGTGATTTTTTAGTTATCCTGGATATTTCTTCAAGCAGAAATAAGTAATCTTCTCTATTTTCAACAAAGTCGAGGTCAGAGATGTCAATAATTTTGACATCGATCTTATTTTGAGAGTTGAAAAAATTTAAATAACCGTCGTGTATGCTTTTTAAATAATCCGGCTCGATGTTTTGTTCGTATTCTCTGCCTCTTTTTTTGATATTGCTTAATAAACGATCAATATTTTGATAAAGGTACACGTAAACGTCGGGTTGAGGAACTTCACTATACATGATCTTAAAGATCTTTTTGTACAAGGCATATTCGTCTTCCTGTAAGGTAACTTTCGAAAAAATCAATGACTTGTTAGGATTGTAATCTGAGATTGCAAAATCTGAGAATAAATCCAACTGAGAAATATCATCCATTAACTGCTGGTGTCTATCGGCCAAAAAGGACATCTCCAGTGGAAAGGCGAATCGTGCCTGATCTTCATAAAACTTAGGAAGAAATGGATTGTCTTTAAAACGTTCAAGAATCAATTTCCCATTAAAATCTTCAGCTATCATTTGGGCGAGGCTTGTCTTGCCAGAGCCTATATTTCCCTCTATAGTTAAATAATTAACTTGTCTAAACGATGCCACTTTTGGGCTAAGCTGTTCTAAAACAGACTCGATGGAAGAATCGTTAAAATCAGTTTTTAAATCTTGAATTTTTTTACCCAGGCTTGAGTGTAGTAAATCTGGAGCGATATCTGATAAAGGAAAAAGAACAAAATTTCGTTTTGAAAGTTCAGGATGGGGAATCGTAAGACGTTCTGTTGAAATCGTTTCCTCTCCATAAAATAAAATATCTAGATCAATCGGTCTGGCTTCATAGCCTAATTTTTTCTTTCTGATTCTGCCTAATTCCAACTCGATGTTGAGTAATTTTTTTAAGGTGGTTTCTGCTGAAAATCGTGTCTCTACCTGAATTGCAGCATTCAAAAAATCATCACCTTCAAAACCCCAGGCCGGTGTGCTGTAAATTTTTGATACTTTAGTAACATCGCCAATGGCCTTATAAATTTCATCGATAGCATCCTGTAAATATTTAATTCTGTTGCCTTGATTGCTACCAAGAGCTATATAAGTAGTAGTTTTACTATTCAATTGTTAACAAAGTTTTAATAAATAATGATTTATAATCTGTTGCAAAATCAGAGGAATCCTGACTTTTCAAACTTAAATTTGCGACAAAGGTAAATATCAAATCCAAATATATTTGACAGCATTACAAAAACTTTCATCAGAGCGCATTTATCTTATTCTTGCGGCTTTATTTATTACGTCTTTAGTTGTTTCTAACTTGATTTTTCAAAAATTCTTCTATTGGGATTTTTTTGGTCTTTACACTTTTGAAATCTCTGTAGGTGTATTGCCCTATCCCGTTACTTTTTTAATAACGGATTCAATCAGTGAAATTTATGGGAAGAAGAAAGCCAATCAGGTCGTTACTATTGGTATTTTTGCTTCTATATTTTCTTTACTCATTATTTTAGTGGCAGCTGGTGTTCCTGCTACAAGTTGGTCACCCATAGGCGATGATATTTTCAATGATGTTTTTGGAGCTACTGCCATTGCTGTTGGGGCTTCTATGATAGCTTACCTGCTTGCTCAATATGTAGATATCTACGTCTACCACTTTTGGAAGAAACTAACCAAAGGGAAATACCTATGGCTTAGAAATAACTTTTCAACCTTTTCCTCTCAATTTGTAGACACTTTTGCGGTGGTTTTTCTTTTGAGTGTGTTTGGAGAATTGGAATGGGACCTTTTTGGAGGTCTGTTATTAAGTGGATTTTTGTTTAAGGCCTTAATTGCTTTACTTGATACACCGTTACTTTATCTTATTGTCTACATTTTTAGGAAAAAATTCAATCTAGGCGTTGGTGAAGAACTTCCGAATGATTAGTCTACTCGTTGAACAATTCTAAATTTTAATTCTTTTTTTGGTAATTACGAAAAGTCAATCCGTAATTTTATTCAAAATTTAAATTATGAAAAAGGCTTTTAAAATCATAGGTATAGCAGTGTTAATCTTGATTATTGGATTAATTCTTACACCGATTTTATTTAAAGGAGATATTGAAAAATTAGTAAAGAAAACAGCCAATTCCAACGTGAATGCTAAAGTGGAGTGGTCTTCATTAAGCCTTAGCTTATTTCGAAATTTTCCCAATGCGAGTTTAACTCTGGAAAACCTTAGTGTTGTTAATAATGCCCCTTTCGAAGGTGATACTCTTGTTTACGCGAAAGATTTTAATGTAGCTATGGGAGTGATGCAGTTATTCAAAAACGATGGAATTAGTATAGACCAACTTTATCTAAATGAAGCTTTTGTTAATGTGAAGGTAGATTCACTTGGAAATGCCAATTATGATATTGCAAAGACCGGCGAGGTTGCAACAGATAGTACACCTAAACAGAAATCTAATGAAGCCTTTCAGCTCAATTTAAATCATTACGAAATCAATTCTTCAAGAATCAATTACCTAGACGAAAGCGGTAATATCTTTTTAAAACTTAAGGACTTTAACCATAGCGGAGATGGTGACTTTACTGCATCTGTATTTACCTTAACGACGCACACCGATTCTAAAATATCCTTTGATTTTGATGGTACCAACTACCTTAATAATAACTCAATCCTCTTGGATGCAGATGTAGAAATGGATCTGGAAAATATGAAATTTTCGTTTTTAGAAAATTCAGCCAAGGTCAACCAACTGCCTTTAGAATTTGAAGGCTTTGTTCAGATTTTTGAGGATTATAATGAAATGGATATTCAGTTTTCTACGCCATCCTCCGATTTTAAAAATTTCCTAGCCTTAATACCAGAGGCTTATGCTTCCAGTTTAGATGGAGTTGCCACATCAGGGGATTTTCAGTTAAATGGTAACATATCAGGACGAGTGGATGAGACTTATATTCCTAAGTTAGACATTAGCGCATCGAGTTCTAATGCGTCTTTTCAATATCCAGACTTGCCCAAAAAAGTAGAGGATATTTCACTCGACTTAGCAATTAAAAATGAAACTGGCCTTGTTGAAGATACGTACATCAATTTTGACGATGTTAAATTCAGAATAGATCAGGATCGCTTTGCAGGCAGTGGTTCTGTTAAGAACTTAACCAGCAACATGCTTGTTGATCTTAAGGCAAATGGCAGACTTAATTTATCTAATTTGACCAAAGCCTATCCTTTGGATCTCGACTTGAAACTAAGTGGCATTTTGGATGCTGATGTCTCTACAAAATTTGACATGAATTCTATCGATGCAGGTGCTTATCAAAATGTAGTTGCGAATGGATCATTGCAACTCAGTAAATTTGATTATACTTCACCAGAACTGGCCAAGCCCCTCCATATAGAAGTAGCAACGGTAGATTTTAATACCAATACTGTGAATCTCAATAATTTTGAAATGACTTCTGGTTCTACAGATCTTGAAATGAACGGTGACCTTTCGAATTTACTTGGTTTCGCATTTTCAGACCAAAATTTAAAAGGAAATTTTAAAGCTACTTCCACCAATTTCAATGTGAATGATTTTATGGTAGAAAGTGAGTCTGAACCTGCTTCTGAAACAGAATCAGATATCACTAATGCTGTAGCTGAAGCTTCTTCAGAAGAGATAAAGATCCCCGAGTTTTTAGATATTCAATTAAATTTTAATGCTAATACTGTTCATTATGATAATCTTACACTGAAAAATGCTAAGGGTATTTTGGCACTAAAAAATGAAAGCGCAATTTTAGAAAATGTGAATGCAGATATATTTGGAGGAAATATAAATCTTGATGGTAGAGTATCTACTGCAGGTGCTCCGAGTTTTGATGTCAAATTAGGTCTTAATACCATAAAAATAATTGAAGCTTTTGAACAAATGGAGCTTATAAAAGGTCTTGCCCCAATTGCTCAGGCTTTAAATGGTATAGCAACTACAGAGTTAAGTCTTAGTGGTAATTTAACCAAAGATTTAATGCCTATATATTCCTCTTTAAGCGGTAATGCTCTGGCTAAAGTCTTAAATGCAGAAGTACAGGAAAGCAAAATGCCACTAGTGTCTAATCTAAACAATCAATTTCAATTTTTAAATTTTGATAAATTAAAAGTACAAGACCTGGTTGCCAAATTGAACTTCAGCAACGGAGCCATCAATGCAGAAAACTTTGATTTTAACTTCGACGATGTGAAAGTGGATGTATCTGGAAGCCATTCATTTGATAATACCATGAACTATAACTTGAAATTCAATGTGCCTGCCAAATATTTTGGAGATGAAGTAGGAGGTAAGTTAGCCGAGTTGAGTAATGCGGACCTTAGTAAAATGAGTGTGGATGTCCCTGTTAATCTTTCAGGCAGCTTTACTAGTCCAAAGATACAAGTGAATACTCAAAATGCTATTCAAAGTTTAAGCTCCAAGATTATTGAAGCCCAGAAAAATAAAGTTAAAAACACGATTAAAGACAAGGCAAAAGAACAACTTAATAATCTACTTGGTGGGGGTAATGAAAAAGATAGCGATAGTACAAATAGCAAAGAGGATGATGTGAAAGATAAAGTAAAAGATGTATTAGGTGGAATATTTAAAAAGAAAGGGAGTAATTAATAGGTCAATTATTCTTTGTTTAATTTTTCTAACTCTAATTACAACCATGAAAGCTCAGGAAAATCATATATATCCCGATTCTATAAAAAATGAAATCAACGCTGCTTTGGAATTTTTTCCTCAATTAAATGGGGTAAAAATCACTTTTAAATTTAAATCTGATATTAAGAAGTCGACAATGCAGGCTCAGCCTGATTTCAAGTCCTTACTGAGTCCACGTTCAAAAAGGAAATACTATATCTTTATAAGTGAGAAATTCAAAATTTCAGGTAAAGAATTCAAGACTATAAATGTTCCCAAAGATGTAATGATCGGTTGGATTGGACATGAATTAGGCCATATTTTAGATTATGAAAATCGCGGCACATTTAACCTGATATGGTTTGGAATTCGTTACCTCTATGTAGAAAATCACATCGTAGAAGCTGAAAGGGCTGCAGACACTTTTGCAGTTAACCAAGGGATGGAAGATTACATCTTAAAGACTAAAAACTTTATCCTAAATCACGCTGATATAGATAAAGACTATAAAAAAAGAATACAACGGTATTACCTTTCTCCAGAAGAAATAATGGAAATTGTACAAGACCGTTAACTACTGGTTTTGAACAAATGTTTCCCATTCAGAAAACTTATCCTCATTCATAACTCTTTCCATCTTTACTTGCCCCCCTTTCTTTTTATTTCTAGCATTCCAATCGTAAAATACATCTGGTTTTATAAGATTGACTTTAATGCCATTAAGAGCTTTGGTTCTAGCAACTTTATAATTTTTATTGGCAGCCTTTAGCTTATCGTCTAAGGAAGAAGCAATGGTTGATTCATCCAATTGAGTATCTGGTGTACCTAAATACCAGAAATGATAGAATTCGCCATCATCTCCACGTTTTGCACAGATAGTGTATTCTGAAATATCAATATCGAATTCATCTTCAAGCTCCTGCATTGCCGCATCCATTTTATTAACAGACAATTGAGAACCAACTGTATTTAAGAAGAATTTAGTTCTACCTGTGATTTTAATTTCAGCTCTATCAATATTTGTAAATTGAATGGTATCTCCAATCATATATCTCCAGGCTCCACTCACAGAGCTTAGAATCAAGACATAATCCTGCTCGAGTTCAACGTCAGCTATACTCATTGAAGGGGCATCAGCTACAAGTGACCCATCTGGATTGATATATTCTGGCTGAAAGGGAACAAATTCAAAAAAGATTCCGTTATCAGTAAGCAACTGCATAGCGTCTGTTTCCGGGCGAGTCTGTAAAGCGATAAATCCTTCTGAAGCCAAATAGGTGTCTATAACTTCTACATGTTTTCCAGTAAGCCGCTTAAAACTTTTTTCATAGGGGCCAAATGCAACACCGCCAGATGTATAAACCCTGAGGTTTGGCCAGATATCATGAATAGTATTTACGCCATGGTATTCAATGACTTTTTCCATCATCAATTCCATCCAGGAAGGAATTCCACTTAATGCACCAATATCCCATTCTTTAGCATTTTCAGCTATCTTTTGAACTCGCTGGTCCCAATCATCAATCTTGGAAATTTCCTCACCGGGCTTATAAAAGCCTCTAAACCAAAACGGAATTCTACTAGCGCTTATACCACTGATTTCACCTTCTAAATGATCATTGTTTTCCTGTAGTTCTGTTGAACTCCCTAACATCATAATCTCTTTTTCAAAGAAATCTGCAGGTAAGTCAAAGTTTTCAATGGCTAAGATTTGTTTGATTCCTGCATTTTTGATAGCATCTACCATCTCATTTGTGACGGGGATGCGCTTACTGGTTTTCCCAGTAGTACCAGAGCTCAATGCAAAATAATCTGGCTTTCCAGGCCAGGTGACATCTTTACGGCCTTCATGCAGTTTATGCCACCATTCAGAATGCATTTTATCATAATCAAAATAGGGGATATGGTCTTTAAAATTCTGATATGGATGATTTGAGTTCCTTATTTTATGGAAATCATAAGCTTTTCCAAACTCAGTGTTTTCAGCCTTTTCCAGTAAATTGGCTAAGGTCTCCTTTTGATTTTTGACATGATCGGTTTCAGATGAAATAGAGTTTCCCAGCTGGATTACACCTTTAATAATGTTTCCTATAATAGCCATAGATATTTGATTAAAATGCTAAGCTAAGGCTTCAAAAAATCAATATTCTGAATTTAATATTAAAAAAATTAGAAGCTATCGTTTAAGATTTCCAAAATCTGGATGGCAGCATCGCTTATTTTGCTTCCAGGACCAAATACGGCAACGGCTCCGGCATCAAATAAAAATTGATAATCGGCAGAAGGGATTACCCCACCAACAATCACCATTATATCTTCACGGCCTAGATTTTTCAATTCAGCAATCACTTCAGGAACAAGTGTTTTATGCCCAGCAGCGAGCGATGATACACCTAGGATATGTACATCATTTTCTACCGCTTGTTTAGCAGCCTCCTGAGGCGTTTGAAATAGCGGACCTATATCGACATCAAAACCAACATCAGCGTAGCCTGTAGCTACAACTTTAGCTCCTCGGTCATGACCGTCTTGTCCCATCTTGGCGATCATGATTCGTGGGCGACGACCTTCCTTCTCTGCAAACTCATCGGCTAAAGCCTGAGCTTTGCTAAAAGATTTATCTGTTTTCATCTCTTTACTATATACTCCACTGAAGGATTGAATTTTGGCCTGATGTCTGCCGTAAACTTCTTCTAAGGCATCACTTATTTCTCCTAAGGTACACCGTTCTTTAGCAGCAGTGACCGCAGCTTGAAGAAGATTACCATTATCTTCACGAGCTATTCTTGTTAGTTCAGAAAGACTTTTCTTCACCTTTTCATCATTCCGCTCAGCTTTAATTTTTGAAAGTTTTTCCAGCTGCTGCTTTCTCACGGTCTGGTTATCGACTTCTAAAGTGACAATAGGATCTTCCTGCTTCAGGCGATAAGCATTAATGCCAATGATCTTATCGGTTCCACTATCAATTCGAGCTTGCTTTTTGGCTGCAGCCTGTTCTATTCTTAGTTTAGGAATTCCAGCCTCTATTGCTTTGGTCATCCCTCCAAGTTCTTCAACTTCTTCAATATGCTTCCAAGCTTGGTCAGCGATATCTTGGGTAAGTTTTTCAACATAATAGCTTCCTGCCCAAGGATCTACGGTATTGGTAATGCCTGTTTCTTCCTGTAAATAGATTTGAGTATTTCTGGCAATTCTTGCAGAAAAGTCTGTGGGTAACGCAATGGCTTCATCCAAGGCATTGGTGTGCAAACTTTGTGTCCCACCAAAGGCTGCAGCCGTTGCTTCAATACAGGTTCGCGCTACATTATTAAAGGGGTCTTGTTCGGTTAAGGTCCAGCCACTGGTTTGTGAGTGGGTTCTTAAGGCTAGAGACTTTGGATTTTTGGGATTAAATCGCTTTACTAATTTGGCCCAAAGCATACGAGCTGCTCTCATTTTGGCGATTTCCATAAAGTGATTCATACCAATACCCCAAAAGAAGGATAAACGCGGTGCAAACGTATCAATATCCATACCTGCATCCAGTCCCTTCTTGATGTATTCTAATCCATCAGCTAGTGTGTAGGCGAGTTCGATATCTGCTGTGGCCCCGGCTTCCTGCATATGATATCCCGAAATACTAATGCTATTGAACTTAGGCATATTTTGAGATGTAAACTCAAAAATATCAGAAATGATTTTCATGGATGGAGTAGGTGGATATATATAGGTGTTTCTCACCATAAACTCTTTAAGGATATCATTCTGAATGGTTCCAGAGAGTTGTTCTTGTTTTACACCAGTTTCTTCAGCGGCTGCAATATAAAACGCCATAATCGGTAAAACCGCTCCATTCATGGTCATGGAGACAGACATCTTATCCAGTGGGATTTGATCAAACAACACTTTCATATCTTCAATCGTATCGATAGCTACTCCAGCTTTACCAACATCACCAACCACGCGATCATGGTCACTGTCATAACCTCTGTGAGTCGGTAAATCAAAAGCTACAGAAAGCCCTTTTTGTCCTGCAGCTAAATTTCTTCTATAAAATGCATTGCTTTCTTCTGCAGTAGAAAAACCTGCATATTGACGAATCGTCCAAGGTCTTTTAACATACATCGTAGAGTAGGGGCCACGTAAAAAGGGCGCCATGCCAGCTACAAAATCCCGATGCTCAACCTGATCTAAGTCATTTTTAGAATAGGTAGATTTAATTTTAATCTGTTCTGCAGTTTTGAACTTAGACGCTTCCTTTAGTGGTGTAGAAGTCAAAGACTTCAACTTTATGTGCTGTATATCTTTTCTACTCATCTTTATTTGTTGTTTTTGAAGTAGATTTCTCTTGTTCAAGCCTTTCCTTCTCGATAGGTTCTGCTAGTCGTCTCTCTAAAATAGGTTCTATCAAAGTTTTTCTCTGGTTTTGTTTTAAGAAGGGAAATAATTCAAGGTTTTGCGACATTTGGTCTTCAGGATTTTGATATTTATTTAAGCCAACTAACGTAAATTCTCCTGAGTTGACTTTAGCTTGTTCCTTCTCGGCACTTTCTTTAATTTTCTTCTGAATTTTACCCTCAAAAAGCTGCTGTATAAATCCTTTGCCAGCTTCAATTGTTTTAAAAATTTCCAGAGCTTTCTCTGCTAAATCTTTTGTGAGTTTTTCAATGTAATAACTCCCATCAACTGGATTCAGAACCTTATCAAAATAACTTTCTTGTTTTAAAATCAACAATTGGTTTCTGGAGATCCGCTCTCCAAACTCATTGCGTTTATTGAAGATTTCATCATAAGCCAAATTATTCACCCAGTTAGCTCCACCCAATATCGCGCTCATAGACTCTGTAGTGGTTCTTAACATATTCATATTGTAATCATAAATACTATGATTACGCTTAGTTGGCTCCGCTATGATATTCAATTGTATGGATAATGCATATTCATCAGCCAGGTTTTCTATAAGCAGCCTTAGCGCTTTTAGTTTAGCAATTTCAAAGAAGTAATTCGATCCCTGAGCCACCAGAATATTTACTCCTATGGATTTTAAACTGGCATTAGAATTTGAAATATAATTGAGATATTCATTAAGGTGAGCCACGGAGTAGGCGAGTTGTTGAATAATGAGACCACCTGAATTTTGATATAGCCTGGCATCAATATGAAGCTGATTTTGAAATTCACTCCATCCAATCGTTTCACTTAAAGTTTCAAAATCAGTTTTTTGTTTGTTGAACCAATTCCCTTTAGATGCTAATTGATGAACAGGATCGAATCCAAACCAAACGTCTTTATCCTGAGACTTAAAAAGCTTTCGTAAAGATTCAAAAAATTCCAGGTCTTCAAATAAAACTTCAATAAATAAAGGAGTTTTATCATCTTCTAAAGCTTTAAAAAAAGCTAGTTTTTTGTCATCAGCTTCTGGTATAATGATCCAGAGACTTTCGGCACCTCTTTCAATAACGTCCTCGGAATTTTCTAACGTTATATCTACATTCTCCAGATATAGTTTTTCAGTCACAAGCCATTCCGGAGACTTAGGGAGCTGAAAATCATAGTCGTGTTGGTCTGCATGATAAAAGGGTTTGATATCGATTCCTTCATTCGTTGATTTAATGAGGGATTCATTATAATCTGCTCCTTTAAGGTCGACTTGAATTTTTTGTTTCCATGCTTTAGCAGACACAGATTCAAATTCTTCAAATAATTTTTTACTCATCGCTATCTGTTTTTAAGCTGTCTTCATATTCTATGATATAGATTTCCTCATTGGGCCGCTTCATAAAATAGGTTTCTCTGGCAAAGCGCTCAATTTCAATACTATCTTCCAGCTCTAATAATATTTGCTTATCCTTTTCAATTTCTTGCTGGTAATAAGATTTATTAGCTTCAATTTCTTTGATTTCCTGATTGAGTTCTCGATGAATTAACCAGGAATTACTGTCCAAAAACAGCATCCATATAATGAAAACCGTAAGCACCAAGACGTACTTGTTGCTCATGAATCTAAACCAGGATTTCTGCTTAAGGTCTTTATACTTCATTTTATAAAATTACTAAAATTAAAGCAGTCTTTCTTTTATGATTGTCTGTACAATGTCTATGGCCACCGTATTGAATCTATTGTTGGGTATGATGATATCAGCAAACTCTTTAGTTGGTTCTATGAATTGCTGATGCATAGGCTTTAAAGTGGATTTATAGCGGTCAAGAACTTCATCTAAATCTCTACCGCGTTCTGTGATGTCTCTTTTGAGCCGTCGCATCAGTCGTTCGTCACTATCAGCGTGAACGAAAATTTTGATATCGAACATTTCCCGAATGTCTGGATGGGTAAAGATCAAAATACCCTCCACAATCATTACTTTTCTGGGTTTGGTGGTGATGGTTTCTTTAGTTCTGTTGTGTTCTTTAAAAGAATAAACGGGTTGTTCAATAGATTTTCCAGACTTCAATATTTTAAGGTGTTCTACCAACAAGTCAAAATCAATGGATTTTGGATGATCGAAGTTGATTTGTCTTCGTTCCTCCATATTGAGGTGTGACAAATCTTTGTAATAAGAGTCTTGGTAAATCACATCCACTTCATCGTGTTGTAATTCATTTATAATCTGATTCACAACGGTAGTTTTACCACTACCTGTTCCGCCAGCGATGCCAATAATGAGCATAATTCTGTTTAATTAAAATTAATCGTTATGTTGTTCTAACCAGTTCCTGAAGCTCTGGAAATTCTGTGGATTGATACCATGACCCACAGGATATTCTTCGTAGGTCATATCAATAGATAAGTTTTTAAGAAAAGGCTTATTATTTCTAGCCCACTCCACAGGTATTACCTGGTCTACACTTCCGTGAGAATTATAGACATTCAAGTGTGAGAAATCATTTTTTTCATAGCCAGCTTTAAGCATATTTGGATCTATATAGCCAGATAAGCCCACGACATTTTTTATAAGCTCTGGATAAGATAAGGCCAGAGCAAAACTTAAAATTGTTCCTTGACTAAATCCAAGTAAGGTTAAATTTTCTGGATCTACGGGATAAGATTCTAAAGCTTCTCCTATAAAAGTTTTAACTAACTCTCTTGAGTGGATCGCCTGTTCTACATCACTAAATTTTCCCTTTTGTGCGTCAAAATTGATCGCGTACCAGGCGTTTCCCATAGGTTGCAGCGCATTTGGAGCTTTTAATGAAATAATCACGTATTCACTTGGCAATTCTCCAGCAAACGAAAACAGATCATGTTCATCACTCCCGTAGCCGTGCAGCATGAGTATTAGCGGAGCTTTCCCTGATAAGCTTGAAGGTCTTATTAAGTGAGTAAGCGATAAATCTTTTGTTGTCATTAAGTTAATTTTTTAAATACGTTTTGACAAAGGTCACCAATGAGGGGTACTTTATTTTTTTTGTAGGATACAGCCCCAACGAATCCGTAAATCCACAGTATAAAATACGTCAGGTAGAAGGCAGAACCTACCATCAGATTTAAAACTGAACTTAAACTGTCGTAAAGGCCATTGATGATGACACCAAATAAAATAATTAGTAAATTAATTCCCAGGGCTTGTCTTATATGGAAGCTTGAAAATTCATGTTTATTTTCGTCGGAATTCAGGAAAAGGGCTAAAATGCTTCCAAAAATGGTAAAATAGGCGACTATAGCTGCAGTTTTCCCTGGTTTTTCTTTCTTAATTTTCATAAATAGAGTCGTTGTATATGCTACCAATCACTTTACCTTTAAGTGATTCCTCTAAAAATATACTGTTTTTTGATTTAGAAAAAATATGTTCTTTTGAAAAGGTGTAGACTGAATTTGGTTCAAATAGACTTAAATCTGCTCGCTGATCAACTTCTATTTTTGAAGTATTCATTCCAAGATGAGCTTTGGATTTGGATAATAATTCTGAAGCTTTTTCAACACCAAAAAGGGTATTTAAAGCTGGAAAAGCAGACTCTAAACCAATACTCCCATAACTTGCATTTTCAAATTCTTTGACTTTTAATTCTTCGTTAATAGGTTCGTGATCGCAGGTCACCATATCAATAATTCCAGTCTCTACAGCTTTTTTTAAGGCCTTAGAATCCTCTTCAGTTCTTAAAGGCGGTTGTATTTTATACTTACTGTCGAAAGAATTTAATACCTGACTAGTAAAGTAAAGATGTGGTAAAGCAACACTACAAGTAACTTGAAGTCCTTTAGCTTTTGCTTCTTTTATTAGTTGAACTGAAGCTTTTGTCGATATCGTCGGAATATGAAATCTTCCTCCGGTGTACTCCAAGATATAAAGGTCTCTGGCAATTTGTAACTCTTCTGCAAGTTTGGGCATACCTTTAAGCCCTAGATAGGTTGTGAGTTCATCTTCATTGACCTGAGCTTTACCAGCTACTGCTTTATCCTGAGGAAAAGAAAATATCAGTCCATCAAAGCTCTTGACGTATTGAAGCGCAATCTTCAAAAGGTTTGCATCTGTTATGGAAGATTTAAAATCATAAAATCCAAGAGCACCAGCCATTTGCATATCATACAGTTCGGCAAGGTTTTTTCCATCGAAGTCTTTAGTGAGCGATCCTAGGGGCTTTATTTCTATAAGCTGGGGGTCAATCTGCTGCTGCAGGAACTTCACAGCAGAATTGGTGTCGGTAACGGGTTGTAGATTTGGATTTAATAGAAAACTTGTGAACCCAGATTTTCTTGCCGTATTCACTCCGTTGGCCAGAGTTTCTCGCTCTTCAAAACCTGGTTCTCCAAAGGATACAGAACTATCGAAAAAGCCATTGGCAACATGAAGATCTGAAGTCTGAATAATTCGATCTGCCGTTTCAATGGCATCTCCAATTTTGGCAATGATTCCTTTTTCTATTAAAATATCCTTAGTTTGTAAATGAAAGGAACTTTCTGGATCTAAAATTTTGGCAGATTTTAAAAGTATAGAAGACATAGGCGTTATTTTAAAAATCTCAGAATTAGAAGTTCCACAATAAAGAATCCACTTGCAAAAATAAGCATCCAAGTCCAAAGCTCAAGGATTTTCTGATCTTCTGCAAAAGAATTAAAAGCTTCTGCAATGGTGTTGAAACTTTTAACTTCTAAATCACTTGAATTCAGAGGGCTAAAATTGCTTTCTGATCGATTATAATTAAAGCTCAAATGCAGTAAAGTAGAATCCTGTTGATTTAATTGATATACTCCCGATTCCTTAGGCTGATATTTGGTGTTGATTTGAATAAACTTTCCCACTTTGGTCTGTTGAGGGATCATTTGTTTGTTTTCTGAAACCAATTTTAAGATTTCATCTTTCCCCAAGTTTGCTTTAATGTTTAAGAGTTGATCTTCTCCAATTATGCTATAAAGTTGAGGGTTTGGACTACTTTCTAAGGCAATATTATAGAATACTGGAACTATTAGCGGAGAATTTGTAAAGTTGGTGATCTCTGGGTTAAGTGGTGAAGCAAAGCAATACACCCGACCGTTTTCAGCAAAAAACGGCTTTGCATTACTAAACTCCAAAATAGCATTAAAATCATTATTTACCTCAATAAATTGGGAGGTAGACGGATAGTCAAAATTTGAAATTTGTTCAGAAAAAACATTTTTGAAAAGTGGATGTTGAAAATTTATAGTGGTAATATCGTAAGATCCAAAGACCGGCGAATTATACAATTGTAAGCCTAAAATTTCCAAGTAATCTCCAGGTTCGGTGTTTTTTGAAGGAATAATAATCAATTTTCCACCACCATCAATGAATGATTTAACCTGGCTTAAAAGTATAGGATTAATATTTTCGATTTCATTCAGTATCAGAAGGTTGGTATCATTTAGTAATGAATAATCAAAATTTACTATCGCATAAGAATTATAATCAAACCTAATGTCTTGAAAAATTGAATTTAAAAAGGAGGTTTTACTTTCGCTTTCATGAAGATTGGCAATTTTAATTTTCTTATTCTTATTTAAGCTAAAATAAAGTGTATTATCATAACTAACACCGTCCGGTTCTATTTCAACTCTACCTTTGCTGAATTGATCATTTGAGAGCTCAAACTCTACTTGGGCAGACTTTTTACCTTTAAAATTCGCTTTTGTTTTAGAAATTAATGTTTCACTGTCATAGAGTGAAACAGTGAGGTCTTCTTCTTTAGATTCATAACTACTGAGATTTATCTTAAGCATACTTACAGAGTTATTAGTATTTAACTCTGCTGAAGCGATAGCATAATTGCTAAGTGAAGCTGGCTGTTTTAAAATTAAGTCTAAATCAATACCCTCAAATGTATCCAAACGCAGTTCTTCTTTAAAATTCAATGCGTCTGTAATCATAAATAAACGACGATTGGTATTTTTTTTCTTAAAGCTATTTTGAGACTTAAGCAATATGGTTTTATAGGGTAGAGGAGTAGGAGTAAAATCAATAGAAAAGAATTCCTGTTTGATATCTTTTTTAGTGATGTTTTTCCATGTCTTCGTGTTGGTTATAAGTGAAAATTCCTGATCATCTTGGAGGTTTTCCCACAAGTTTTGTTTGGCTTCTTCTAAAAGAGAAAGTTGATTGCCTGGTAATTCCATAGAAAATGAATTATCCAGGTAAATGACAATTTCGTATTCTTGCATTGCTTCATCTGTAGTAGGAATAAAAGGCTTAGAAAAAGCAAGAATTAAAAAAAATAGACTCAAGAGTCTTGTTATAAGAATAAGCCATTTTTTTAACTGAGAACTTTTTCTTGACCTTAGCTGGATTTGATGTAAAAACGCTACGTTAGTAAAGCTTGTCTTTTTAAATTTTCTAAGCTGAAAAAGATGAACTAAAATGGGTATAATAAGTAATAAGAGAAAGTAAAGAACATCTGGCTTTTCAATGAGCATGAAGTCTATTTATTATTACGTTCAATAGTAAACTCAAATGTAGTTTGTTTTCCTTCAATTGATGTAACAGAGATATTTCCGCCTAAATTATGAATCATTTTTCTAACAGTGGATAATCCTATTCCATTACCCTTATGTCCTTTTCTATCATTTTCTGCCACTGTTGAAAATAAATTAAATATTTCTTTTTGCTTGTCTTTTGGAATACCAATTCCATTGTCTTTTACAAAAAAGCGATAGTATTCTTCCTCTTCTTTGAAATCGATATTGATTTCAATTTTAGGTTTATCATTGTATTTTATACTATTACCAATTAAGTTAAGTAGAATTTGCTCCAAAGCAATTCTATTGGTATAAATATCTATACTTTCCTCTGGAAAACGTATATCACAATCATCCCCAATATCCAGCATTTCTACAATGTCCTCAATAAGTGTATGCACATCAAAGGTCTCCAAAGAATTTTCATCGCTTGTGATGGAATCGGTCTCGTAATGGGTAAGTATATTTGAAATGTAGTCGCTCAATTGAAAAGAAGATTTTTTGAGGTTATTAAGGTATTCTAAACCTATTTCATCCAAACTCTCTTTATACTTAGCCTTCAAGACATCAATAGTGACAATCATGTTGGCAAGCGGCATTTTCATATCATGAGATACAACACCTGCGAAATTTTTAAGCTGATTGTTTTTTTCCTGAAGTTGCGTTTGTGTTTTTTTAAGTCCTCGGTTAATTGAATGCAATTCAAACAATTTAGTCACTTGATTAGCTAAAAAATGAAGACCCTCTTTCTGTTTCTCAGAAAGGGTCCTTGGCTGGTGATCTATAACGCATAAGGTTCCCAGTGCATAACCGTTTTTATCCCTTAAGGGGACCCCTGCATAAAAGACAACATTATCATCTCCAAACACTAAAGGATTACCTTCAAAACGTTCATCCTCCCTTGCATCAAAAACCTCCATGATGTCATCATCAGACTGGATTGCAAAATTACAAAATGAGTGATCTTTATCCGTTTCGCAGTGATCTATTCCTACTTTAGATTTAAACCATTGTCGGTCTTCATCTACAAGAGAAATCAGAGCGATTGGTGTATCACAGATGGAAGCCACTAGCTTTGTGATCTGGTCGTACTCCTGCTCCGGCAGGGTGTCTAAGATATCTAAAGATTTTAGTGCTTTTAGTCTTTGTGATTCGGTCTTCGGATTGGTCTTCATGCAAGCTTTTTCATGTCATACAATTTTGCAATATACAAATTTTAGAACTTGATACCTAGCCCTAAAAATCTTCAAATGCACCTAGTCCAAAGAGAGCAAAATCGTATTTAACTGGGTCTGCTGGATCCAATATTCTTAAAGCTTTATCCAACTCAGCTACTGCTTTTGCATCATTTTGCTTTCTGGCTAAAAGACCTAGATCTCTTGCGATTCTACCAGAATGAACGTCTAGTGGACACGATAGTAAAGCAGGGGAGAGGCTTTTCCAAAGCCCAAAATCTACACCCTTAGAATCAGATCTTACCATCCACCTTAGATACATATTGATACGTTTAGCTGCTGAATTCTTCTGCGGATCGCTAACATGTTTCTCGGTTCTTTTCTCATGTTCCAGTTTAAAAAAAAGAGACTTAAACTCATGTATAGCAGGTTGTAAGGAGTTTTTAGTTTTATACTGTCTAAAAACATTTTCCAGCCCGCCGTGTTCCTCATAAATATATTTTAAGGACTTGATAAAGTAGCGAAGGTCAATAGAGTTGAAGGTTCTATGAACAAATCCATCACAACTCTTAAGATCTTTCTCTCTGTGATTAGTTATAAAATCGTAGGGTTCGAACTGTAAAATCTTACAAAGTTTTTCCCCGTTCTTAAGTATACTTTTTCTGTTACCCCAGGCTATAGTTGCAATGAGAAAGCCAATAATTTCTATATCTTCTTTTTTCTGAAATTGATGAGGAATAGAAATGGGGTCTGTAGCAATAAATTTAAACTGATTGTAAAGCTCAACCTTCTCGTCCAGAAATGGCTTGAGTTTTTTAAATTTAGATAAAGTGACCATCTTTCATTTCTAGTTTTCTATCGGCCATATTTGCGAGTTCTTCGTTATGAGTCACTATAACAAAAGTTTGCTCAAACTGGTCTCTCAATTCCAAGAAGAGACGATGAAGTCTATCAGCAGAACTGGTATCCAGGTTTCCAGAAGGTTCATCTGCGAAAATAACTTTAGGTTGGTTAATAAGTGCTCTGGCTACTGCAACACGTTGTTGTTCGCCACCACTCAATTCGTTTGGTTTATGCGTTGCTCTGTGACTTAAGTCTAAAAAGCCCAATAACTCTTTTGCTCTTTTTTCAGCTTCATTTCTAGGCGTTTTATGAATGAATGCAGGAATACAAATATTCTCAAGGGCTGTAAACTCCGGTAGCAATTGATGGAATTGAAAAATAAATCCAATATTATCATTTCTAAATCTTGCTAAAGCTTTCTTTTTGAGTCCTCTGATTTGTTGACCGTTAATCTCCAAACTAGAGTCTTTAAGTTGATCTGGTTGTTCCAGGGTTCCTAGAATCTGCAAAAGGGTTGTTTTACCAACACCAGAAGGTCCTACAATGGATATAATTTCTTTTCGCTCTATCTCTAAATCTATGTTGTCTAAAACCTTTAGGTCTCCGTAATGTTTACTAATATGTTTAGCCTTGATCATAAAATTCTATTGAAAATCCAAAAGTCAGAATAAAATATGAATTAAAAAAAGCTGGTACCCTACTAATATTTCCTTAAAGAACGATATTGTGTTTAATATATAAGTAGTTTTGTTCAACAAATTATAATTTATGTCAGATCAAAATATTCAGTATGCAACCTTTGCTAATGGTTGTTTTTGGTGTACGGAAGCAGTTTTTCAACGTTTAAAAGGGGTTCATGATATTACTTCTGGATTTACAGGAGGCAAAATTAAAAACCCTCCCTATCGCGAAGTGGTTATGGGGAGAACAGGGCATGCAGAAGCCATACAGTTAACTTATGACCCAGAGACAGTAGATTACAAAACATTACTTTATGTCTTTTTTTCAACCCACGACCCAACTACTTTAAATAGACAGGGCTATGATGTAGGGGAACAATATCGAAGTGAAATTTTCTATCATAATGAAGAGCAGAAAAAACTTGCGGAATCAATCATTGAGGAGTTAGAGGCAGATCAGGTTTTTGAAGATAAGATTGTAACAAAAATATCTAAAGCCTCGGTATTTTATAACGCCGAAGACGAACACCAAAATTTTTATAATAATTACACTGAAAACAGATATTGTCAACTAATTATAGAGCCTAAGCTAGCGACATTAAGAAAGAAATTCAGTCATCAGCTCAAATCTTCATAAACCATGTCATTTAAACATTTGAGGAATATTCTCAACCTTACAACGACGAGATCAATTCAAATTAACAATTCATTTTGAGAACGTAGAAAAGGATGACAAAAGAAATGGTATCATAAAAACTCCAGAACGAGCTGCTAATGCGATGCAGCTTCTAGCAAGAGGTATGATATGGTTCCAAAAGAAATCTTACTAAGATATCTTTATTGAGGATTATGATGATAGGGTGCTAATTAAAGATATTAAATTATATTCTTTATGTGAGCATCACATGCTTCCATTCTTTTGTAAAGTACACGTAGCCTATTTCAAATAGAAAAATAGGAGGTCTAAGTAAAATTCTAAGAGTTATAGATGTATTTACCAGACGCTTAAAGGAGCAGGAACGCCTTACTCATTATATTCTTGAATGCATAAATGTAAACCCTTCAACCTAAGGGTGTTGCTATTGTAATTGAAGCTCAGCATATGTGTATGATGATGAGAGGAGTCCAGAAGCAAAATTCTGCGACAACGACTTCAGCATTTAGATGAGCTTTTAAAAATCAAGAAACCAGAAATGAATTTTTAAAGTTGATAACATAAACCCATTAGTTGAGTATACGCTTCAAACAAGATTTTAAATTTTAAAAGTCTCCTTTTTTTAATACCACTTTCTCGTAAATAATTTAAATAAAGTCGAAAGGTCTAAAGAAACGATAAATCGTATTCGTTGGTCATAATCATCTTGTCCTACTTCCCAGCCCTTGCTAGAGTATACAGGTAAATACAATTCAAAATAGTCTTCTACAAAGCTAAGGCGTATCCCAGAATCATAGACAAATTGAGGGTTTGCAAAACTGTTTTTAAAGAAACCAGCATCACCGTAAGCAAATATCCAATTCCATATGGTTGTACTCACATTGGTCGACACAATCCAATCGTCTGCAAAGCGTTCTTCAAATTGTGATTTAAAACCGCCTTCTGCCATGATAAATTGCTGACTAAATAAACCACTCTCTTCACTTCGTCCGTAATAGTTATAATCAAATAAATAATCTGTAGGACGGTCTAAGGCAAAACTAAAAAAGTTGGAATCCTGCGTATCATTGTATAAAAATAAACCACCATAAAACCTTAAATTGATTTGTCTATTATTGTTGAAAAGCTTTCTAAAACTAAAAGTCGATGAAATCTTACTGAACTTTTTAGCAATTTGATAATCAACGTTGGAGGTAAAAAAACGATCTAAGTTTTTATCTGAGAAACTATAGCGTATATTAAATATATTGTAATTAGGCTCTTCTGTTACCACCAATTCATTTTCTTCCTGATCCACATTTACAGATCTTACACTTAGGTTATGTCTTGCATTGTCCCTGAGATTCTGAGGTCTGTAGGTCATCGAAATATAGCCTGAGTATCTATTATAGAATAGGTCTTGATCGTAAGAAAATCTGGAACCAGTGAGGCCATACCTTACACTAAATAAATCATCGTTCTTGAAAAACTGAGTATAATCTATTGAGGCTCCTCCCACAACTGCATTACTGGTTAAACCATATTTTGGATTTATTTTGAAACTTAATTGCTTGGGCAGAAGAGAGGTGTTATACAACTTTGGGCCTAAAGCAAGGCCGTCATAAAGATTATAAGTAAATTCGGGAGTGATAAAAAGTTGATTGTATTTGGGATCATCAATATCTTCCAGTAACCTAAATTGAAAGGGCTTATTAAGTAACTTACCTCGACTTTTAAAATTGTTTCTAGGATTGATTTCGGGAATGACTTCATTATAATTCACAGCCAATTGATCGCTGCCCAAATCCTTTAAGTAAATAATGGTGTCTTTCTGAAAGGCATTAATCCATTCTTTAGAAATGACATTTTTATTTTTTAATTGATAAATAGCTACAGGCATTGGGTTTCTTGTCTTATTCAAGACCTTTACTTTTAAGGAATCTTTTCTTTCTGAAACACTTGCTATTTTAAAATCAATATCTTTAGAACTGCCTAAGTAATTATCTAAAAACCAATCGATATCTTTGGTAGTATATTTAGATAATATATTAAAATAATCTTCTGGTTTAGAGTAGTTTAGTCTATTTATTTTGAAGTATTCATTCAGGCTTTCGTCCACCGCATTTTTCCCTAAGTAATTTTCCAAATACTTAAACCCCAGACCTGCTTTATAGGGATTTGAGAGTTTTTGATTAAACTTTAGTAAACTATCCTGAGGGAAATCTATGGGCTGTCCTAAGTTTTGCCTCGAGGTTGTTTCATGAATAAATTTGTAACGATCATTAAACATTAGATCTGCCGCATGAAACCATTTTATCCCAAAAAAATTTGAAAAGGACCCCAAGAGTTTTACATCAGGATAATAGGCTTCAACGTAATCGATCATCACTTTGATGAGAATGGCATCCAAGAACCACTGATTTTCACGAGTGTTGATTAATAAAGACCGCCTTAAATACTGATCAGTTATGGTTTTTAAAACCTTCATATCATACTGAAAACCATCGGGAAAAGGCCTGATAAAGCTTGGTAATTGATTAAGCCCATACACAGGAGAGATGTTATAGTCCTCTTCCGTAATGAGCATTTTATCGAAACTAAATTCACCAAATTTTTCTTCTAGATAATATACGATTCTATCCAGGATTAATGCTTCAATTTCTGGTCTTAGTTCGCTGTCTTTTAGATTAGTAAGGATCTTAACATGATCGGTTTGTATAGTTTCGAAATTATCAATTCTTTTGACAAACAAGGAGGTACCAACAAAATTCTTACCAACCAGTTTTATATTTTGGTAGCTGGTCAACTTTGACTTTGAATCAGTTTGCTTAAAATTTGACTTGACTATGTATGAATTTGGAATCAACAAATTCAAATCATAATCCAGCTTTTGTAAAGGATAATCATTGATGTCTTTATGACTATAAATAATCCAATCATTTTGATATATCGCAGGGGCAATAAGCCATTGCTTGAGGACTAATTCTCTTTGATTCCATCCAAATCCAGTAAATCTTTGGTCTGGAATAGTTAAGGTATAATTTAAATTGATCGTGATCGATTTTCCAGATTCAAGTGGAGTACCTAATAAAATTTCAATAAGGTCTGCTTGACCTTGAACCCTCTTCCATTCTGAAGGTTGAGATGAAGTAGATAAAGAATGAATTCTTGTCCCACCTCGCTCTTCATCGGAGGCAAAATGAAACCTTCTCACATATTCTTGGGCATACCGCTTTGCTAAAGGGCTTTCTTTATCAGAAAATGCATTGATCCAATCATAAAGGAATATAGAGTTTAAATCAGTTTTAGCTTCATTCACAAAGGTTATTTGCTGAGTTATGCTGAGTGATTTTAAGTCCTCAGACGATAGGATTTCTGCTTGAATCTTATTTTGAGCAATACTCAAAACAGGAAGACCAAAAATTGAAATTAAGATGTAAAGGAATTGATTTTTCAATGGTGCACGTAAAATTTTTCAACATTCTTAACCTGTTCTATAGATAAAAGATACAATCCAGCGGGATAGGAGGAAACATCTATTTCAGTTTTCAAATCTGTGATTACAAAAGAATTTAATTCCTGTCCTAACAGATTATATATTTTACAATTTTTAGATTTTAAGTCTGGTGAAAATTTAAGCTTCAAGTAATTTTTCACCAGATTTCCCTTTAAAAATATAACATTTTTAGTGGATTCAAAATCAGTAGTGGAAAGAACTTCCTCTTGAATGCTTAGTTTCATCACCACGGGAAGGTGATCGCTCATTTGGTAAAGCCAATCTCTGAGCTCCTGATCATAATATCCATCACAGTCTATACTATTGATTCTATTATTGAAGCAATTGGCATTATTACCAAAAGCCTCGTATGATTCATCTACATAACTTATACTATTAGTTGGTGTTGTTAAGGCATCTGAAATTAGCATAAAGTCAAATCTATCATCCAAACCACCTCCAGCTCCAAAATCGTCAAACTCTTCTGTACTTACTCGTGTACTTTGAGTGTGAGTACCTGCAAAATCTGAATTATTATTCCAGTCTCCTGAAGTTTGTATTGGATCTACCAAAGCAAGATTTTCGGTTCCGTTTAGCAAAGTTTGATAGCCAGGTTCATCTGCTGAATACATATTGAAATCTCCAGCTAATAATATGTTTGAGTCCGAGGGGTAATTTTGAATGTATTGAATGAATTGCTGAGCTTCAAATAATCGTTCTTCTTCATTAATTTCACCTCTTGAAGCTTTAAAGTGAGCTACAAACACCTCTAACTTGGGTTTAGATTGAGTATTGATAAAAAAGCTATAATGATTGATACTTCTTACGTTGGTTTCAATTTGATCTGTATAATCTAATATCAATTTATTTGTATCGTAGTAGACGAGTTGATGTATTAATGATGCTCCAGACGTATTGAACAAGAAAGGTGCCTGAGCAATGGGGGCAGTGGAGTAGGAGAAGGACTCATTTAATATATCTATACCATCCTGTTGTGATTCTACTTCACAAACCATCAATAAATCGGGTTCATAGCTATCTAAAATAGAGTTCAATAATTCCAAACGATTGGAAGGAGGTGCGCTAGAAAAATTTAATAAGTTATAGAACATGGTTTTCAATTCGGTCTGGCCATAACATAATTGAGCCAGAAACAAACAACACACCAAGGCTAACTTAGATAAATATTGCATTTGATCAGAAGTTTGGGCTTAAATCATACTGGTTGTAAAATTTATCCAAGATTTCAACAACTTCATCTTCAGTATCTACAAGTTCAATGAGATCTAAATCTTCGATACTAACGGTGTTTAATTTTTCAGCTAGCGTAGTCTTAATCCAATCGATTAGCCCACTCCAAAATTCTTTACCAACAAGAATAATTGGAAATTTATCTATTTTTCCTGTTTGTATAAGGGTTATTGCTTCAAAAAGTTCATCGAGAGTTCCGAAACCACCAGGCATGACCACGAAGCCTTGAGAATATTTTACAAACATCACTTTTCTAACAAAGAAATAATCGAAATCTAAGCTTTTATTCGAGTCTATATAGGGATTGTCATGCTGCTCAAAAGGCAAATCTATGTTTAAACCTACAGAAGTTCCTCCACCTAAATTAGCGCCTTTATTTCCAGCTTCCATAATACCTGGGCCTCCGCCAGTGATAATCCCATAGCCTTGGTCTACAATCTTATTAGCCACTTTAACAGCTAATTCATAGTATTTATCGCCAGGTTTCAATCTTGCAGAACCAAAAATTGAGACACAGGGCCCAATTTCGCTAAGGCGTTCATACCCGTATACAAATTCACTCATGATTTTGAACAGAGCCCAACTATCATTTGTTTTTATCTCATTCCAGTTCTTTGGATGTTTGCTTACCATTTTGATTAATTAAATAAGTTCTTTCTTTAAAAATTGTGCTGTGTAGCTTTTTTTGTTTTTGGCAACTTGCTCTGGAGTTCCTTTTGCTACTAATTTTCCGCCTTTTTTTCCACCTTCATAGCCGATATCAAAAATATAGTCGGCCAGTTTAATCACGTCCATATTATGTTCTATAATCAGAACTGTGTTTCCTTTTTCAACTAATTTTTCTAGCACCTCCATGAGTACACGAATATCCTCAAAGTGAAGTCCGGTTGTTGGTTCATCGAGGATATAAAATGTATTTCCTGTACTTATTTTAGATAATTCTGTTGCAAGTTTAATTCGCTGAGCTTCACCTCCAGATAGGGTAGTACTTTGCTGCCCGAGTGTGATGTAACCAAGACCAACATCTTGAATAGTTTTTAGTTTTCTATGAATTTTTGGAATGGGCTCAAAAAAAGCAGTTGCTTCTTCTATTGTCATTTGTAAAACATCACTGATCGATTTCCCTTTATATCTAATCTCTAGGGTTTCACGATTAAAACGCTTTCCCATACAGGTTTCACATTCAACATAGACATCGGGAAGAAAATTCATTTCGATTACTTTCACACCTGCACCTCCACAAGTTTCACAGCGTCCACCTTTCACATTAAAACTGAATCTTCCAGGTTTATAACCTCGAATTAAGGCTTCTGGAGTTTTAGAAAACAGATTCCGAATCTCACCAAAAACACCTGTATAGGTTGCGGGATTAGATCGAGGAGTTCTACCAATTGGAGATTGATTTATGTCAATTACTTTATCAAGGTGTTTTAGTCCTCGGACACTTTTATGAGGTAAGGCTTCCATTTTTCCGTTAAAAAAATGGTTATTTAACACGGGGTAGAGGGTATCATTAATAAGAGTAGACTTACCACTACCAGAAACTCCTGTGACTAAAACAAGCTTGCCTAAAGGAATTTTAATGGAAACATCTTTTAAATTATTCCCCGTGGCGTTCATGAGGTGTAGATGCTTACCGTTTCCTTTTCTTCGCTTTTTGGGTACTGCTATTTGTCGTTCGCCAGAAAGATAATCTGCAGTGAGGGTGTTATGCTTAAGAATGGTCTTAGGACCTCCTTCACTTATGATCTCCCCTCCATTTTTTCCTGCATGTGGTCCTATGTCAATAACGTGATCTGCTCGCTCTATCATGTCTTTATCATGTTCTACAACGATAATAGAGTTTCCCACATCTCTCAGAGAGACCAAGGAGTTGATTAGTTTTTCGTTATCCCTTTGATGTAATCCTATGCTAGGTTCATCAAGAATATAAAGCACCCCCACTAGCTGAGAACCAATTTGTGTAGCAAGACGAATTCGCTGGGCTTCACCCCCAGAGAGGGTTTTAGAACCTCTGTTTAAATTTAAATAATTCAATCCAACATCTTCTAAAAAAGAAAGCCTGGTCCTTATTTCTTTGACGATTTCCTCTGCAATTTTTTGTTCACTTTTAGAAAATTTGGCTATCAAATCTTTAAAGAAATTCACCAACTCATCGATGTCCATATTAACGAGCTCACCAATGTTTTTACCATCTATTTTGTAATATAACGATTCCTTTTTGAGCCTGCTTCCAGAACAAGATTCACATGGGTTTTTATCCATGTATTTCTTAGCCCAACGTTTTAAGGCAGCTGAGGATTCTTTTTGATGAAAAGTAGTTTTGATAAACTCGGCAACCCCTTCAAAATTATAACTAAAGGTTTTATTCACTTTAGAGGTTTTACTGTATTTTTCAAATCTAGCTTTACCTCCATGTAGAATTACTGAAATGGCTTCTTGAGGAATCTCTTCAATAGGGTCTGTGAGAGAGAAATTATAGTGTTCTGCAATAGAACGTAACTGCTTAAATACCCAATTGTTTTTCTTTTCCTTCCCATGAGGTTCTATCCCACCTTCTTTTATAGACAAGCTTGGGTCTGGTATTATTCTATCCAAATTGATTTCAAAAACCTCTCCAAGTCCGTTGCATTTTGGACAAGCGCCTTTAGGAGAATTAAAAGAAAAGTTATTTGGTTCTGGATTAGGGTAAGATATACCTGTAGAAGGACACATCAAATTACGGCTGAAGAACTTTGGTTCTTCTTTACCATGCTCTAAAATCATCATAACATCATTTCCTTGCTTCATAGCCGTCATGATGCTTTCGCTTAAACGCTTGTTGGTATTGACGTCGTCTTCAATTTTGAGGCGATCGACGACAACTTCAATATCGTGGATTTTATATCTATCCACCTTCATCCCTTTTTCTATATCCTTTATTTCACCATCGATCCTTACTTTCAGAAATCCTTGCTTAGCGATCTGTTCGAACAATTCTCTATAATGTCCTTTTCTTGAGCGTATGACTGGAGCCAGAATATTCACTTTCTTGCCGTTAAAGTCTTCGATAATTTTACTCTGGATCTGTTCGTCGGTAAAACTTACCATTTTTTCACCGGTCTTGTAACTGTAGGCGGTTCCAACCCTTGCAAAAAGTAGTCGCAAAAAGTCATAGATTTCCGTAATGGTACCCACGGTACTCCGTGGACTTTTAGATGTTGTTTTCTGTTCGATAGCGATGACAGGAGAAAGCCCTTCAATTTTATCTACGTCTGGACGTTCCAGCCCCCCTAAGAACTGACGGGCATATGCTGAAAAAGTTTCTATATAACGTCTTTGACCTTCTGCATAGATAGTGTCAAATGCTAAGGACGATTTTCCAGAACCAGACAAGCCTGTAATAACAACCAATTTATTTCTTGGTATATCAACATCAATATCTTTTAGATTGTGGACCCTAGCCCCAAGGACTTCAATGTACTGTTCTTTTTTCTTCATATCAATTTCAACGCGCGAATTTAAGTAAACAAAATGATATTTTTTGATTTAATACCATTTGCTTATCATTTGTTGATAAAGGTTTAAAAGCTAGAGAATAGGGAAGGAGTTGTTTGTTAAATAGTGATTCCTGCCGGAAGTAAATCTTTGTATTTTAGTCTGTTTTTTCTAAAGAATTTGGTAATGTCAGGAGAGGTAGGCATAACCTTAAAGCGAGTGTCCTTAAAACTATCCAGGATTTTTGAAATAAACCTATCTTGAATTTCAGAATTTAAATAGTGATCTGGAATTGTCAGTTTAGTTAAAAAAATCTTTCTGTCATGTTCAGAAAATTCGACAGTTAGAAGTTCTCCATCGATTCTTGTTTCATATTGCCTTTGAAACTCATTTTTGATTACTTCAAAATCTTTTTCCATAGTGAAGAGCGTTCAATTATAGATTTAAACACGTTAACATAAATTATGAAAATATGAATAAAATCAGTAGAGACAAAGGTAAACAATAAATTTAAAACCTATTTTTGCAGGAAATGTGAATTGTAGTAATAGTGATCAACGTTTATATGATGCCAGGAATGGCTGCAAATCCAAGCATATTCGAAAGAATAGAGCTGAATTCGAAAAAGTATAATGTCATTTGGTTATCATGGAAAATTCCTAAAAAAGACGAATCCTTATCATCCTATGCAAATCGTATGCTTGATGAAATTCCAAAAGATATTCCCGTTGTTTTGATTGGCGTTTCATTTGGCGGAGTATTGGTTCAGGAAATGAGTAAATTCATTAAAATTAAGCGCTTAATCATTATTTCCAGCGTGAAGACTAAGCATGAATTACCAATGCGCATGAAGGTAGCAAGAGACACTGGGGTTTATAAAATATTACCTACAGGCTTGCTCGATTATATAAACCAAATTGAAAAATTGCCCTTAGGTAATCTAATTAGAAAAAGACTTAAACTTTATCAGCAATATTTATCTGTAAATGATAAAGAATATTTAGATTGGTCTATTAAAGAAATGTTATGCTGGCAACAAGATCAGCCTATCGATGGTATTGTTCACATTCACGGAGAAGAAGATGCTGTATTTCCACTTAAAAATATTGGGAACTGTATTAAAATTCCTGATGGAACGCATATCATGATCCTCAATAAATACAAATGGTTCAATGAAAATTTACATGACTTAATTTCAGATGGACGTCTTAAAAAATAACGTATGAAACTAGATACTTTTTTAAAAAAATCCTTATTTACCATGGGTATAATCACCGTAACTCTTGGGACTTATACAGCCTTTACCAGTTTTAACACTTCAGAAAAAGCTTCCACTGAGCCTATCAACCCAGATAAAAGCTTTGAAGATGACTACAATGTATTCGCTCTTGATATTCCTGAAACCATAAGTTTTGCAGGAGAACGCACTCCTTTAGAAATCAATGATATAAAGGAAAGATTGGATCGTGAACTTCTGGTAAACACTTACTGGCAATCCAATGCCTTGTTATTAATTAAAAGATCTAATAAGTATTTTCCTGTTATTGAGCCTATTTTAAAAGAATACGGAATACCAGATGATTTTAAATATCTTGCCCTTGCTGAAAGTGGGCTTGAGCATGTCGTCTCTCCTGCTGGAGCGACAGGCTTTTGGCAAATTATGAAATCCACTGCACAAGATTATGGCTTAGAAGTAAACAATAATGTGGATGAACGCTACCACATAGAAAAAGCCACGAGAGCAGCCTGCGAATATTTAAAAAATTCTAAGGAGCGTTTCGGGAGCTGGACATTAGCTGCAGCCGCCTACAATGCAGGAAATTCTGGTATTTCCAGAGAATTGAAAAGACAGGAAGTTGAAGATTATTATGATCTTTTGCTAAATCCTGAAACCTCTAGATATGTATTTAGGATTTTGGCTTTAAAGCATATCTTGTCTAACGCCAAAGCCTTTGGCTTTCATTACGAAGATGAAGATCTTTATAAAATGGTCCCAACAAAAACAGTGGAAGTCGATACTGCAGTCACAGATTTCGTAAAATTTGCTAAAAAATTTGATATGAATTACAAAACGCTAAAAATTCATAATCCCTGGCTTAGAGATAAGCATTTAGTGAACGTTACCAATAAAAAGTATCAAATAAAGGTGACTAAATTAAATTGATTTTCATCAATTAATGATGATAGTGAATCGGTCCTACAAATTATTATATTTCTGTAACAATTGGACATCCTTAGACATAGCTTCATAACAGGCCTTTTTGGCAACTTCTGCATCTACTGAGGGATGTATTTGTAGGTTCTTTCTTACATTGATTATTGTTTTATCCTCATTCACTGCAATGGATACAGGAACTCCCAATTTATGCTTTAGCATTTTGATGGTTTTGGTTTCTGTATTGTAAAGTTCATTGACATACAAAACTTTCATTCCTGTAGGAAATTGCTTCGAAAAAGACATGGCGTCTTCTTTATTATCCCACAGAATGAGAACAAAATCCATCCAGCTAGAATGTTCGTTTATAAGCTGAGCTAAAGCATCTAGTTCTCCATTACTAGGAACACACCAGGAAGAATAACTCATAAGATAAAAAGGCTTATCTAGCTCATAAATGTTATTCATATCCTTTTTAAAGCTAAAAACTTTGAAGTTATCGATGATAGTGCCAATCAATTTTTTTTCAACAAACGAGCTAAAAAATTGTTCTGAAGATTCATAATTTCCAAGATGATAATGGAGGGAAGATTTTTTTTGAAAATCTGAATGATGTACGGCTAAGGCTTCAGAAAAAAGCACACTGTCTTGAAGCCTCTCATTTTGAGAGAACACTGAATAAGAAATTAAAATAAACAGCGTAATTTTTTTCAATAGACAATGAATATTTGTTAATTAATAAAATTAAGTAATTTAATTACGATATCTGTAATCAATCTTTCTGTCTATTAAGCAATTATTGTAAAAGGTTTGTAATATTGTTTTATATTTGTTTAACCAATCGATTAATCAACTATTTATGTCAAATGATGTTCGTGAAAATCAGGAACAGGTTAAAGAAGTCTTAGATCAAACCCTGCATCGATTCAAGAATAATTTGCAGACACAATTAAGCTTGATGAATATTGAGTCTGCTACCCACCGCAAGTATTTCGATGACCGAAAGGTGGTTATGGATAGAATATTTGCACTTACTCATATTTATGATCTTTATTATAAAAGCGATAAGCATGAGTTTTCTGTTGAAAAACCTCTAGTTTCTTTGCAATCTTTTATGCTGCTTTTTATTCAATATTTAAAGGGTTCTACCACCAAAATAGATTATGAACTTTCTGAAGTAGCTAGTGTTGATGTCAAGCTTGACGATCTTCTATTATTGAGCTATATACTAATAGAATTTGAAGACTTTAGGAAAAGCTTAGAGGATTCTATATTTATTCAATTTTCAAAAAAAGAAAAGCGTTTATCATTGACCTTAAATTATTTTAATATTAACGATCATGAGAAATTTTATGACCTTTTTCATGACCAGTACAAACTACTCGATTTGATGGTTATGCAATTAAAAGGTAAATTTGAATACAAAAAGAAATTTATTAGACTTTCATTTCCAATCCTATGATCCTATGAAAACAAAAGTACTTGTTGTTGAAGACGATAAACTGATATCGTTTGAGATAAAATCCATCCTAGAAAAAAATAATTTCGATGTTAATATATGTGACAGTTATGCCTGTTGCATTAAGAACTTAGATACCTTTCAACCTGAGCTCATTCTTTTGGATATTGACCTCAATAAAAAGTTTGAAGGTATTCAAATTGGTTCATATCTTAATTCCAAATCAGATCTGCCTTTTATTTACATTACCGGCTATACCGATGTTGAAACCTTAAAGCGCATTCAAACCACGAAGCCGGTAGGCTATTTATCAAAACCTTTTAGAGAAATTGATATTATCAATAATATTGAACTTGCACTTTACAATAAAAAAGCTGGTCTCGATGATGTAGAAAGTCAAGAAGTCGATGAAGCTTATAGCCAATACTCTAAACCGATAAAAAGAGCGTTAGAGTACATCGATACCAACATTAATCAAGAAATCAAGACTGACGAACTTATAAGGGTTTCAGGATGGAGTAAGTTTCACTTTATTAGAGAATTTGCTAAAGAGGTAGGTGTAACTCCATACCAATATATCTTTGAGCAAAAAATGAAATTAGCATCTTCAAAACTTAAAAACACATACCAATCAGTTAGAGAGATTGCTTTTGACCTTGGTTATACTTCAAATTCAAGCTTTACCAATGCATTCGTAAAGCACTCAGGCTTATCTCCGTCAAATTTTAGAAAAAAATACTGTAGATAATTAGAAGCGTTTCATTTGCTGCTTCATCATTTGGATTTGCTCGTTTAGCATGCCATGCTTATCTAGGGATTTTGCCTCTTTGAGCAATAGTTGTGCTTCACGTTTTCTTCGTTTGGTCATAGCAATACCTGCTAAATTTAGCTTAGCCATAGCTAGATCTTGTTTCATAGACAAGCCTAATTTAATTGCTCTTTTAAAAAATTTCTCAGCTTTAGTCATATTGGTTTGAGAGAGAAGTAAGCCATGAATATAATTGAAGTAGCCCTGTTGTTTTTGGGTAAGGGCGGATTCAGGGTTTTTAATCTTATCCAGCCATTTTTTCGCCCCTTCAAAATCTTGTTTTCTCAATCTTAAAAAGGCGAGCAAGATCATTTCATTCTTAAAATAAAGAAATATAAATATTCCAGAAAATAAGATGAGAGCAATGCCATTTCCTATATTGCTTTCAATAATTTGATAAACGCCAAAACCAATTAGAATTGCAGCTATAACGAGTTTAAAGTTTTTATGAAACATGCTAAATAATTTGGTTGCAAATCTAGCAAAAACAATTGAAAAAAACTTTATATCAACTCTTGTAAAACTAAAAAGGAATCGTATATTTGCACGCAGTTTTCAAAAAGAGATAATACTTATAAAGTCATAACAATGAAAAGAACTTTTCAACCTTCAAATAAAAAGAGAAAGAACAAACACGGATTTAGAGAAAGAATGTCTTCTGTAAATGGTCGTAAAGTTCTAAAGCGTAGAAGAGCCAAAGGAAGAAAAAAATTGAGTGTTTCTTCTGAAATGAGTTTAAGAAAGAGATAAATGATTTATCATTCACACAATATAAAGGTGTTGCTTTTTAGCAACGCCTTTTTTTATATCTTATAGTTTCATTATCATCGTAAATAAATCAAGCTATGCCAAAAAGCAACTCCATCAAAACAATCCTTATTATAGGCTCAGGACCCATTGTAATTGGTCAGGCCTGTGAATTTGATTACTCAGGTTCTCAATCCTTAAGGTCTTTAAGAGAGGAAGGAATTAAAACCATTCTTATCAACAGTAATCCAGCTACGATTATGACCGATCCTTCCATGGCGGATCATGTGTATTTAAAACCCCTTACTACAAAATCAATTATAGATATATTAAAAACTCATCCCGATATTGATGCAGTACTTCCTACCATGGGAGGTCAAACTGCTCTTAACTTATGTATTGAAGCTGATGATAAAGGGATTTGGGAGGATTTTGGAGTTAAAATTATAGGAGTAGATATCGATGCTATCAATATTACGGAAGACAGAGAAAAGTTTAGAAAATTAATGCAAGATATCGGAGTGGGCGTCGCTCCTTCCAAAACTGTGACCTCTTTTTTACAGGGTAAAGAAGTTGCTCAGGAATTTGGATTCCCATTAGTGATTAGAGCTTCCTTTACACTTGGTGGAAGCGGAGCTTCTATTGTATATGCAGAAGACCAATTTGAAGAACTATTAACTAGGGGGCTTGAAGCTTCGCCTATACATGAAGTCATTATTGATAAAGCTCTTTTGGGTTGGAAAGAATATGAATTGGAATTACTGCGAGATAGAAATGATAATGTCACTATTATTTGTAGTATTGAAAATATGGACCCTATGGGGATTCATACTGGAGATTCTATTACTGTAGCGCCTGCAATGACTCTTAGCGACAGGACGTATCAACGTATGAGGGATATGGCTATAAAGATGATGAGAAGCATTGGTGATTTTGCAGGAGGATGTAATGTTCAGTTTGCTGTGAGTCCAGATGAAAATGAAGACATTATCGCCATTGAAATAAACCCTAGAGTATCTAGATCTTCTGCTTTGGCTTCTAAAGCAACTGGATATCCGATTGCAAAAGTTGCTTCAAAACTGGCAATTGGTTATCATCTAGATGAACTTCAAAATCAGATTACACAAACCACTTCAGCTTTCTTTGAGCCTACTTTAGACTATGTCATTGTAAAAATACCGAGATGGAATTTTGATAAATTTGAGGGATCAGACAGAACCTTAGGGCTTCAAATGAAATCTGTTGGAGAAGTAATGGGCATTGGACGCTCGTTTCAGGAAGCTTTGCATAAAGCAACTCAATCTCTTGAAATCAAACGAAATGGTCTTGGAGCCGATGGTAAAAGCTATACCGATTATAATCAGATTTTAAGCAAACTCGAATATGCAAGCTGGGATAGAGTTTTTGTTATTTATGATGCCATACAACTTGGAATTCCATTAAGCAGAATACATGAGATTACAAAAATAGACATGTGGTTTCTAAAGCAATACGAAGAGTTGTTTAGTTTGGAAAAAGAGATTTCGACTTATTCTATAACTGAAATTACGAAAGACTTAATGCTTGAGGCAAAACAAAAAGGGTTTGCAGATCGACAGATCGCTCACATGCTGGGTTGTTTAGAAAGCGAGGTATATGCTAAGCGAGAAGAGCTGGGTGTGAATAGAATTTATAAGCTGGTCGACACCTGTGCAGCAGAGTTTGAAGCACATACCCCATATTATTATTCTACCTTCGAAGCTGACGTAAATGATTCTAAAGGTGGAAAAGTTGAAGCAAATGAAAGTGTAGTTACAGATAAGAAAAAAGTAATTGTACTGGGTTCTGGTCCAAACCGAATAGGACAGGGGATAGAGTTTGATTACTGCTGTGTTCACGGTGTCATGGCAGCTGCAGAATGTGGTTATGAAACCATTATGATCAATTGTAATCCAGAAACAGTCTCTACAGATTTTGATACTGCAGATAAACTCTATTTCGAACCTGTGTTTTGGGAACATATTTATGATATTATAAAACATGAAAACCCTGTAGGAGTTATTGTTCAGCTAGGTGGACAAACTGCTCTCAAGCTTGCCGAAAAACTGAGTCGTTACGGAATTAAAATATTAGGCACTAGTTATGACTCATTAGATCTAGCAGAAGACAGAGGTAGTTTTTCCAGGTTACTTCAAGATAATAACATACCTTATCCAGAATTTGGTGTTGCTGAAACTGCAGATGAAGCCCTTTCTTTAGCTGAGGAACTCGATTTTCCAATTCTAGTAAGACCTTCTTATGTATTAGGTGGACAGGGTATGAAAATCGTCATCAATAAAAAAGAATTAGAGGCTCATGTTGTAGACTTATTGAGAAAAATACCAAATAATAAATTACTGTTGGATCATTATTTAGATGGTGCCATAGAAGCAGAGGCTGATGCAATTTGCGATGGAGAAAATGTATATATCATTGGTATCATGGAACATATTGAGCCTTGTGGAGTGCATTCTGGAGATTCTAATGCCACTTTACCTCCCTTTAATCTAGGAGATCTAATTATCGAACAAATAAGAGACCATACTAAAAAAATTGCACTAGCTCTCAACACAGTAGGTCTTCTTAATGTTCAATTTGCTATAAAAGATGATAATGTCTACATCATTGAAGCTAACCCGAGAGCCTCAAGAACAGTCCCATTTATTGCTAAGGCTTATAAAGAACCCTATGTCAATTATGCTACAAAAGTGATGCTAGGTGAAAATAAACTAAAAGATTTCAATTTTGATCCGCAACTTGAGGGATATGCTATAAAACAGCCAGTGTTTTCTTTTAATAAATTTCATAATGTTAATAAACAACTTGGTCCAGAAATGAAAAGTACTGGTGAAAGCATTTTATTTATAGACAGTCTAAAAGATGATACTTTTTATGAGTTATATGGTAGACGTAAAATGTACTTAAGTAAATAAAATGGCTTTAATTGAAGCTGTTAAAGGCATACTACCTGAGATCCCTTCTAGTTGTTTTCTGACAAAAAATTCAACGATAATTGGTCAAGTGACACTGGGAGAAAACTGCAGTATATGGTATAACGCAGTTGTTCGTGGAGATGTTAATACTATTGTAGTAGGAAGTGAGTGCAATATTCAGGATGGTGCAGTAGTTCATTGCACTTACCAAAAAGCCTCTACTTCGATAGGGAATCGAGTTTCTATAGGACATAAGGCTATAGTTCATGGGTGTACAATTCATGATGATGTATTAATTGGCATGGGAGCCATAATCATGGATCATGCTGTTGTAGAAACTGGCAGTATAGTGGCTGCGGGAGCTATTGTAACAGCTGGCACAAGAGTGGAATCCAATTCGATTTATGCTGGGATCCCTGCCAAAAAAATTACTGATACATCAGATAAACACAGCGAATTAATAAGGCTTACCGCAAAAAACTATACTGAATATAAAACCTGGATTGATTAAAATACAAACCCGCTTTATAGCGGGTTTGTATTTTGTTATTTATTGATTTCTAAAAACTAGCTTTCCGTCAAATTGATCGAGTAATATGATGCTATCAGTTTTAATTTTTTCAGCTAAGATTTCTTTAGATAACGTATTCAAAACTTCTTTTTGAATAGTTCTTTTTACTGGTCTTGCACCATATTGAGGGTCGAAACCAATATTAGCTATATACTCTATGGCTTCTTCGGTAGCATCTATAGTTATACTCTGTTTCATCAACATTCTTTTTAGATTATTAATTTGTAATTCAACAATTTCTTTAATGTTGTCTTTAGATAAGGGTGTAAACATCACAACATCATCAATTCTATTTAAAAACTCAGGTCTTACACTTTGCTTTAAAAGTCCTAGAACTTCAACTTTAGCACTTTCCATAGCTGTATCGATATCTTTACTAGCATCGAATTTTTCTTGGATAATATGACTACCAATATTTGATGTCATGACAATGATAGAATTTTTGAAATCTGCAAGCCTTCCCTTATTATCGGTTAATCGACCTTCATCCAATACCTGAAGTAAGATATTAAACGTATCGGGGTGAGCCTTTTCAATCTCATCCAGTAAAATCACCGAGTAAGGTTTTCTTCTCACAGCTTCGGTGAGTTGACCTCCCTCTTCATAACCAACGTATCCAGGAGGAGCACCTACCAATCTGCTTACAGAGTGTCTTTCCTGATATTCACTCATATCTATTCTAGTCATTGAGCTTTCATCATCAAACATATATTCAGCTAAAGCTTTAGCTAGTTCTGTTTTACCGACACCAGTAGTACCAAGGAATAAAAAGGATCCAATAGGTCTATTTTGGTCTTGAAGTCCAGCCCGACTTCTTCTTACTGCATCAGATACAGCTTGGATAGCTTCTTCCTGGCCTACAACTCGTTTATGTAATTCACCTTCAAGTTTTAGTAATTTTTCCCGATCGGATTGAAGCATTTTAGTAACAGGTATACCTGTCCATTTTGCAACTACCTCTGCAATATCTTCGTAGTCCACTTCCTCTTTAATAAGGGAGCTTTCAGATTTTTGATCTTCAACCTGAAGCTGAAGTTTTTCAAGTTTTTCCTGAGCCTCTTTTACTTTACCATATCTAATTTCGGCTACTTTTCCATAATCACCTTCTCTTTCTGCACGTTCTGCTTCAAGTTTAAACTCTTCTATATTCGTTTTCTCTTTCTGGATTTGATCTACGATGTCTTTTTCATTTTTCCAACGTGCATTTAATGTATTTCGTTGTTCCTTAAGATCAGCCAGATCTGCCCTCAAAGATTTCAGTTTAGTGTCATCTTTTTCACGTTTTATAGCCTCAATCTCAATTTCTAGCTGCATAACTTTCCGATCTAAGACATCGAGTTCCTCTGGCTTGGAATTGATCTCCATTCTTAATTTAGATGCTGCTTCATCCATCAAATCGATAGCCTTATCTGGAAGAAACCTATTGGTGATATATCTTTGAGATAGTTCTACGGCACCAATGATGGCTTCATCTTTTATCCTGACCTTATGATGAGTTTCATATTTTTCTTTAATACCGCGTAAAATTGAGATTGCACTTTCAGTATCAGGCTCATCTACGGTTACTTTTTGAAATCGCCTCTCTAACGCTTTATCTTTTTCAAAATACTTTTGGTACTCGTCTAGAGTAGTAGCTCCTATCGCTCTAAGCTCACCTCTGGCGAGTGCAGGTTTTAAAATATTTGCGGCGTCCATAGCTCCCTGGCCACCTCCGGCTCCTACTAGGGTGTGGATTTCATCGATAAAGAGAACAATGTCTCCAGCACTTGAAGTGACTTCTTTAATAACGGCTTTTAAACGTTCTTCAAATTCACCTTTGTATTTAGCACCAGCGATTAAAGCTCCCATGTCTAGGCTAAATATTTTCTTAGTTTTTAAATTCTCTGGAACATCTCCACCTATGATTCTATGAGCCAAACCTTCTGCAATAGCGGTTTTACCTGTTCCAGGTTCTCCTACAAGCATGGGGTTATTTTTAGTTCTTCTGGATAGTATCTGTAAAATTCGTCGTATTTCTTCGTCTCTACCTATCACAGGATCAAGCTTACCTTCCTCGGCTAATTGATTTAAGTTTTTTGCATATTTATCTAAAGCATTGTAATTCTCTTCTGCACTCTGAGAAGTAACTCTGTCACCTTGCCTTAACTCTTGAATAGCGGCTTCTAAATTTTTTTCGCTTACGCCTTGGTCTTTGAGAACCTGCGCTATTTTACTTTTACTTTTAAAAATGGCCAGTATCAGATGCTCAATTGACACATAATCATCATTCATTTTTTTAGCAATGATATTAGCTTCATTTAAAGTTTTACCAGCCTCCCGAGATAAAACAATATCACCACCTTCGACCTTGGCAAAACTTTCTAAATTTTTATCTAATAATTGATTAAATAAATTGGTGTTGACATTGAGCTTCTTCAATAAGAAGGGAGTTACATTCCTGTCGATTTCCGTGATGGCCTTAAATATATGTTCATTTTCAATTTGTTGATGACCATATTCCTGCGCCAATTGTTGCGCCTTTTGTATAGCTTCTTGAGCTTTTATTGTGAAGTTTTTAAAATCCATATTTAATTGTTTTGATAATCTTAGACAATTAATGTACCTAAAGCTAATAATGCCATTATGTCATTTAATTACTTCTTTTTAACGCCATAATGGCATTAATTTTAAAGTTAAAATCTTGAACAACAGACTGTTTATTAAAAGTTTTAATATATTTGATATAAATCTAAAATATTTTAACATGATGAATAAATATTCTTTAATTTTATTATTAATGGTTTTTTTCTCTCTATCGTCATATTCTCAAGTCACGAATGAAGGAAAACCCATTAGCTGGAAGCTAGAATTAGAAACTCCAAAAACACTTGTAATGCCTGATTTTGATTTGAAATCATTACAAGCTGAAGACAAAATCAATGATGAGTTGAAAGACAGGCCCTACCGATTTGGTTACGAACACCAAGTAAGTTTGGGCTTCAAAGATGGTGAATGGAATCAATTGAAAAATGGTGACAAAATTTGGTTATTGAATGTTCAATCTGAGGGTGCTAAGACTTTAAACTTTTTGTTTGATGAATTTTATATTCCTGAAGGCGCAAAACTTTACTTTTATAATGATGAAGGTACCGATCTTTTAGGTGCTTATACTTCATCTCAAAACAGAGATGACATGCAATTTGGTACGTGGTTGATCGATGGTGATAACGTTTGGATAGAATATTTTGAACCTGCAGATGCCAAATTTGAAGGCCAATTGCATATATCTAAAGTAGTACACGGTTACAGAAGTGTAAATGATATACCAGAATTGAGAAAAGGTTTAAATGATTCTGGTCCCTGCAATCAGGATGTAGACTGTCCTGTAGGTCCAGATTTTGACGGTTTTAAAGAAGAATTGAAGAAATCTGTGGCGATGACTATTGTTGGATCTTCTGGTTTTTGCTCTGGCTCTTTAATCAATAATACTAGAAGCAATGAAAACCAGTATTTTTTAACAGCTAATCACTGTTTGGGAGGATCTGTAGGTAATTGGGCCTTTAGATTTAATTGGAGAAGTCCAACTCCATCTTGTTCCACAACAGCAAATTCCCCTAATGGAGATTTTGATCAAACAGCCAGTGGAGCTACTTTATTAGCAAGTAATTCTAAATCTGATTTCGCTTTGTTAGAAATCGATGCTCCTTTCCCTTCAGACTGGGATTTAGTCTGGGCTGGTTGGGATAGAACTGGTAATACTCCTGATTATACTGTAGGAATTCATCACCCAAGTGGAGACATCATGAAAGTTGCTAGAGATAACGATTCTCCTGTTCAAAACTCCAGACCTTTTAATGGTATAAACGACATGGATAACTGGTTCTTAGATGAATGGGAACTAGGTGTCACTGAGCCTGGTTCTTCAGGATCACCTTTATTTGATCAAAATGGTAGAATCGTAGGGCAACTTGCAGGAGGAGCTGCTGCTTGTAATGGTACCTCCAATAATGGGGCTTTTGATTATTATGGTAGATTTGATGTGTCTTGGGATTTTGGTAGTACTCCAATTACAAGGTTGCAAAATTGGCTTGATCCTGATCAAACTGGTGTTGAAGTCCTAGACCAATACCCGCCATTGGAAGTATTTAGTAATGATGTTGCTTTAACCGTGCAAAATTTGAACGAACCCATATGTGGAGACAATGCAGTACCAACCTTCACTATCATTAATAGAGGAGAGGAAACAGTAACCAGTGCGACCTTAACTTATCAAATTGGTAGTGGACCAGTAGAGACTATTGAATGGAGTGGTAGTATAGCTACTGGAGAAAGTGATGTCGTTGGATCTCCAGTCTTAGATCTTACATTAGGCGTCAATCTAGAGGCTTCCTTAGCCATCGATAATATTCAGGACCAGTTTTTAGACAATAATACTATTGTACGAGAAATAGACAATTATCAGGATGCTACTTATTCTACAGAAACTGTAAAACTAACTTTATTAACTGATGATTTTGCCAGTGAAACATCGTGGGAATTTTTAGATGAAAATGGTAATGTTTTAGAAGAAAGTCCAGCAACATTAGAAGATGATACACTTTACGAAGTCACCTTTGATGTGAATCCAAATGCATGCTATAGTTTTGTAATCCTCGATTCATTTGGAGATGGAATTTGCTGTCAATATGGTCAGGGTAATTATAGCTTAGAGACCGAAACTGGAGATATTATATTTGAAGGAGGCAATTTTGGAGGTTCCGAAACAACAAACTTTAAGGTTTCAGAAAATTTGAGTTCTACAGACTTTGAAGAAAGTTCTATAGCAATATATCCTAATCCTACAAATTCTAAAATCAATATTGAAGTGATTTCAAGTGAAGAATTGAATATTAGCCTATACGACATAACTGGTAAGCAATTATTTACGAATACCATGATAGGTTCATCTCAAATAAATTTAGATGCTTACTCTTCAGGAATTTATTTTGTTAAGCTTAATGACGGTTCTCGTTCAATCACTAAAAAGATTATTAAGCAATAATTAATTTTTCAAGAATTATGATAAAGCTCAAGATTTTAGAATCTTGAGCTTTTTTTATATAAAAGGTTTCTATAGATCCTCGAACATGATTTTTAATTGTAAAATTAAAATTTTAAATATTTAGAGTTCATCTATATGTTAATAAGTTGAGTACTTTTGTCTTCAATAACATTTGTTTTAACTATGAAATATTATTTGCTTATTTTATTTTCTATCGCATTGTTTTCTTGCAATTCAGTCAAAAAAACTGAACAAGCTTTAAATTCTGGTAACTATGTCACTGCTATAAACACCTCAGTCAATAAACTTCAGAAAAATAAATTCAACAAGAAAAGCCCAATTTATGCGGGTCTTTTGAAGAGAGCTTTTGAGCGCTACAGAACATCAACCTTAGATCGCATTGATTTCCTAGAGAGGGAAACTCTAAAAGATAATTCAAAAGAAGTGTATCAGCTCTATGTTCAACTCCAAAGTGTACAAAACTGAATAAAACCACTAATGCCGCTTAAGGATTAAAACAACTCAACAATTCCTTTTGAGTTTTACGATTTTTCAGAAAATATTTTGGTTGGAAAAGAAAACTATGCAAACTACTTGTACACCAAAGCCACTGATTTTTTGAGAACAGATGATAAGATGGATAGTAGACTAGCTTATAACAGTCTAGTTGAATTAGAAAAACTGACTCCTAATTTTAAAAATACTGCAGCCTTGAAAAGAGAAGCTTATATTAAAGGAGTAGATTTTGTTTTAGTTTCTTTATATAATGATACTCAAAAGGTTATTCCAAACCAGGTGGAAGAAAGATTGCTTAACTTCAGTACGTATAATCTTGACGATTTGTGGACTGAATATCATAACAATGCTAGAGAAGAGATAAAATATGATTACTCTATAGAGATTAGTTTTAATAATTTACAGTTTTCTCCAGAGAGATTATTAGAGCGTCAAATCCCTTTAGAACGCGAAGTAGTTGATGGTTGGAGATATAGAACTGATAGGGCCGGCAATTACATCCTAGATGAGAATGGAAATAAAATAAAAGACGATGTTCTGGTTAATGTCTCCGGAACTCTTTTTGAAACAATTCAATCTAAAGAGGTAAAAGCTTCTGCAGTTATCCATTATTTTGACCTTGTTACAGATCAAAAAATCAATTCATATCCCTTGGAAAGCATATTTGTCTTTGAAAATAACTTTGCCAATTTTCAGGGAGATAACAGAGTCCTAAACAAAGACGAAGAGTTTTTATTGAGGAATGGACCAGTTGACTATCCTAGCAACGAAAGAATGATAATCGATGCTTCAGAAGATATAAAAATCAAATTAAAGCAAATATTAACTCAGCATTCAATCAATTAATTATCGATAAATTGTTTGTAGTGATCGTACCTTTTAAAAATTTCTCTTACGTAATTAAAAGGCTCTTCACCTCTTACATACCCATACTTGATAATAGGTTTATTATAATGTTCCGGATAGCTTAAATCTAAAAGTGCAAGTTCTACATTATTATCCCATAATAAAGGGTCTAAGCCTTGTTTCTCTGCTAGCTTCTGAGCGTCTTTAACATGATAAAGACCACAATTATAAGATCCGAGAGCAAATTTAATGCGCTGAATACTATCTTCAATATTTTGATGGCTTTCCATCATTTGTTTGAGATAAGAAGCCCCAGCCCTCAGGCTTTGCTTCGGATCGTAAGGGTTAGTCACCCCTAATTCTTTGGCAGTGGCTGGCATGATTTGCATTAGTCCGCTGGCACCAGCCCATGAATCTCTTCCTGGCTTAAATTGAGATTCCTGATAAGCCACAGAAGCTAAAAGTTTCCAATCCCAATTGATGAGCTCTGCATTTTCTTTTATTATATCATCATAAGGACTTATTTTGTTTTCATTGAGACTATAAAAATCGCTTTTTACCCTTTTCTTATAAAGCCTTTTGTTTTTGAAGTATTTATTATAAATAACATGATAATCGGTTGTTTTTTTAGCTTTTTCTAGCCAGTTGTTAACCGTAGCTAGTAATTGGGTATCCCGTTTTCTAACAGCCCAGCCTATTCGCTGTGAAAGGCTCAAAGATGTATTAATGTCTAAAATAGGGTGGTAGGAAGAATTAATAAATGCAATATTTTCGTCTGCAATTGTATATTTTATTTCACCATCGGCCACCTTTTTAATGATTTTATCTGTAGATAATGTTCCCTCTAAGGTATCTAGAATGATTTCACCACCTAATTCATTAGATAAATTTTCGACTCTTGCTGCATAAGATGAATTGCGTTTAACGGATATGGTATCTCCTATGAGCTCAATTGGATTAGTAACTAAGTAATTTTTGATTTCATGCAATTTCATTTGTCTCCAGCGCTCAGGTTTACGCTGAATCAGAACCTGATGAGAAAGATAAAGCGGATAGGTGAAGTTGATTTTCTTTTTTCTGGATTCTGTAATTGTATATCCATATGCTAACAAATCTCCTTCGCCATCCTGAAGTAATTTAATGAGGTCATTTTCATCTTTTGCGATAACCATTTCTAATTCAACTTCTAAGTCTTCGGCAAGACGTTCGAGTAATTCGTATTCAAAGCCCATGGGGCGTCCCTTGTAAAGAAAGTAGGTAGTTCCCGAATATATAGTAAGAGCTTTAAGCTTACCACTTTTTTTAATTTCATCTAAATCTCGAGAAAACTTTTCAGAATGATCATCAATATCCTTTTTGGGTTTTGACTGGCAACTGAAGATAAGGGCGACTAAAACAACAAATATATATCTCATACTGTTAAAATAACAGTCCTCAATATAAGCATAACTTTACAGCAGGAAGACAATTTATTAAACTTTATGAAACAAAAAAAGCCAGTATTCACTGGCTTTTTTTTCTATTAATCTGAATTACAATCAATTAATCTTCATCTGGTTCTTCAATTTCATTATCATTTTTCATAGGTAAATCAACATAATTCATTTCCATCTCATCGTCATCATAATCCTCTACATCAAATTTAGTCATAGTATCTTCAAGCCTTGTACTGATCTTGACTAGATAAATGGTGTCTTCTGTCTTCACCTCCACTGCTTCTATAGTTTCATTTTTTGAATTTTTGAAAACCAAAACATCTCTGTCATCATAACCATCGGGATACTTTTGAACAAGCATAGAGAGGATTTCAGGAGTAAGTTTCTTATAATCAATAATGATTCGTTTCATACTAGAAGTTGTTTGTTACTAACAAACATAAAATAAAAGTTGGCATTAAAAAACAAAATTATTTTAAATCTAGGACTCTTTTCAAGATGGCAGTAGAATCGCAATTTTCAAAAATAAGTCCAAGTTTTTGGTTGTCCAAATCACCCTCCACTTGATAAATCTTACAGGGTTTAGCCTCTACATTACTTTCTTTGAAGTTGACATCACCTGTTTTTAATAAGAAGGATATGGCTGAAGTGTCTATTTTTCTTTCATTAAAAAAATGAAGAGCCTCTTCCTTTACGATACGCTCTTTATTTCTGATGTTTTTTAGGACCCGAGCATCAAGGCCCCAATCACAAGATGTTTTTTTTCCTCCCAAAAAAAACATTAGCATAATTATACCTACTACAAATCCAGACAAATAATAGCCAAGTCGTTGTATAAATTTCATAAACAGATTTTAAAAAATAAGCAAGTTCGGGTCACGATGGTTTAAGTCAAACCATTCTGATACAGATTTATTGGTAAGTATACCATGATAGAAATAAAGTCCATTTCTCAATCCGGAATCAATCCTGAGTGCAGGTTCTAAGCCTCCTTCTTCACCAATTTGAAGTAAGTAGGGTGTAAAAATATTACTCAAGGATAGTGAAGCTGTTCTAGAGTATCTAGAGGGAATGTTTGGTACGCAATAATGAATAACTCCGTGCTTCTCAAAAATAGGCTCATCGTGCGTGGTAATCGAAGAGGTTTCTATACAGCCTCCCATGTCTATACTTACATCTATCATGACGGCCCCTTTTTTCATTTTTTTCACCATTTCTTCGGTAATTATGATAGGTGACCTATTTTTTCCTCGTATAGCTCCAATAACAACATCGGCTCTCTTTAAGGCTTTAAGTAAAGTTTTTGGTTGTAAAGTAGACGTGTATAAAGGTCTGGCCATATTGCTTTGTAAACATCTGAGTTTAGTAAGCGAACTATCAAACACTTTTACGCTAGCTCCAAGTCCTAAAGCACTCCTAGTGGCAAATTCTCCAACAGTACCAGCGCCTAATATGACTACCTCTACAGGTGGAACTCCACTAATATTCCCTAGCATTAATCCATTACCACCACTCATATTCGACAAATATTCCGCTGCAATCAAAACAGAGGATGTGCCGGCAATTTCACTCAGAGCTCTCACTGCAGGAAATCCACCAAACTGATCTTTAATAAATTCAAAAGCTAGTGCTGTAATTCTTTTTTTTGCTAAAGTCTCACAATAAGATTTGTTTCTAGTTTTAAGCTGTAAAGCAGAAATAAGAGTGGCCTGTGGCTTTATGAGAGCTAATTCTTTTTCTGAAGGTGGAGCTATCTTCAATATCATGGGGCAAGCAAACACCTTGGCCGTATCACGTGTGATTTCACCCCCGGCTTCACTGTAATCTTTATCACTAAAATTTGCTTCCAATCCAGCACCACTTTCTATTAAAACTCGATGACCATTTTGAGTTAATGCATTTACAGCATCAGGTGTTAAGCAAACCCGTTTTTCCTGATAGGAAGTTTCTTTAGGAAGACCTATAAACAATTCACCCTTTGAACGTTGAATTTCAAGCATTTCCTCCTGAGGAAGAAGTTCTGAAGTTGTAAAGGGCGATTTTGAAGAGTGTGGATTCATTAATACAATTAGTTAACAAAATTAGTTAAAATTAATTGGAAATCCGCTTATAATAGCTTAAAACTCTTTCATAATCATTCGTCGTGAATCTATGGAGCTCACTTCAATTTCAATTAAAGTGTAGTGGTTGGGCCAGAGATTAGGTATCTTCTCAGGCCATTCAATAAATACTAAATGATTACTTGAAAGGTAGTCTTCAAAACCCATGTCGTAGGCTTCAGTTTCGTCCTCAATTCTGTAAAAATCAAAATGATAAATTGAAGTCGATTCGCCTTCATATTCATTTACCAGAGAAAATGTAGGACTTGAAACCTTATCATTACTGCCGAGTAAACTCACCATTTCTTTTATTAATGTAGTCTTCCCAGTTCCCATTTCTCCAGAAAACAAAAGGAATCTAGATTTGGCATTTTTAAGTATATTATCTGCTGTTTCAGATATTTCTTCTAAAGTGTAGGTTAAGTTCATTTGTTTACTTTGGATCTAAAACTACGAAAGGTATTATCATTTCCTCAAGAGAAATCCCTCCATGCTGATAAGAATTTCTGTAATAATTAACGTAGTAGTTGTAATTATTAGGATAAGCAAGAAAATAATTTTCTTTAGCGAAAATAAAGGAGCTAGACATATTTATACTTGGTAGATTAATTTTCTTTGGGTCTTTAGCTACAACTACATCTTTCTCATTATAAGTGAGGCTTTTACCAGTTTTGTATCTTAAATTAAGGCTAGTGTTTTTATCACCAATAACCTTGGACGGGTGCTTTACATTTATAGTTCCGTGATCGGTTGTGATTATCAATTTGAAACCTAAGGTTTGAGCTTGTTGAATAATGTCTAGAAGAGGAGAATTTTTAAACCAGCTTTGAGTTAATGATCTATAGGATTTATCGTTGGATGCCAGCTCTTTAATTACCTCTAATTCAGTTTTGGAGTGGGATAACATATCCACAAAATTATAAACTAGTACTGTGAGATCATTGTCTTTTTGACTTCTAAAATTGTCTGCTAATTTTTTTCCTTTGTTGACATTAGTAATTTTATGAAACTGTGTTTTATAATCCTTACCAAGCCTGTTGAGTTGTGCTTCCAGAAATTCTTCTTCGAATTGGTTTTTACCGCCTTCATCGGTATCATTCAGCCAGTATTCAGGATAAATCTTTTCCATATCAACTGGCATAAGGCCAGAAAATAAAGCATTTCTGGCGTACTGTGTTGCAGTAGGAAGTATGCTATAGTAAGGTTCTTCTTTTGTTTTTTTGTAATGTTTGGCTACAGTAGACTCAAAAGATTTCCACTGGTCGTATCTAAGATTGTCTACCACAACTAAAAGCGTAGGCTGTTCTTTGGATAGTTCTGGTAAAATTTTAGACTTAAAAAGAGTGTGTGATAGAGTAGGAGCCTCTGTATTTTTATCGAACCAGCTAGAATAATTCTCATCTATAAATTTACAAAACTCAATATTAGCCTCGTTTTTTTGGGACTCTAATATTTCAAACATTCCAGAATCTTCAACGGTCTCCAATTCCAATTCCCAATAAATCAACTTCATGTATAAATCTACCCATTCTTCATAGGTATTGACATTGGTTAATTCCATGGAGATTTTTCTAAACTCCTGCTGGTAATTCAATGTAGTTTTTTCTGAAATAAGTCTGGAGTGATCAAGATTTTTTTTCAAACTCAATAAAATCTGATTGGGATTGACAGGTTTTATGAGGTAATCTGCTATTTTTGAACCAATAGCTTCCTCCATAATATACTCTTCCTCGCTTTTGGTAATCATAATCACGGGAAGTTCATTTTGAACTGCTTTGATTTCATTCAAAGTCTCTAGACCCGTTAGCCCAGGCATATTTTCATCTAGGAATACAACGTCAAATCTAGTACGGGTAACTTCATCCAAAGCTTCAGATCCACTTTGGCATGTCGTTACTTCGTAACCTTTTTTTTCTAAAAACAGAATATGAGGCTTTAGTAAATCTATCTCGTCATCTACCCACAGTACTTTTATCTTTGACATATATAACTGTATATTTGTTTTAAATTTTATCGTCTTGAATCAAAGGAACAAACTTAAAATAATAAACGATCCTATTTATGGATTTATTACCATTCCAAGTCCATTAATTTTTGATCTTATTGAGCATCCTTACTTCCAGAGATTGAGACGTATTACTCAAATGGGACTTTCTAATTTGGTGTATCCGGGAGCTAATCACACCAGGTTTCATCATGCCCTGGGTTGTCTTCATTTAATGAAAAAATCTCTGGATATATTAAAATCAAAAGGGATTGAAATCACAGATGAAGAAGAGGAAGCCGTTCTTATCGCCATATTATTACACGATATTGGTCATGGCCCATTTTCACATGCTCTCGAGCACTCAATAGTTAGCAATATATCTCATGAGTATCTGTCTCTTGAATTTATGAATAAACTGAATTCTGAATTCGATGGTCAGCTGGATTTAGCAATAGACATATTTAGGGGGTATCATGATAAGAAATTTTTATGTCAGTTAATCTCAAGTCAGTTGGATATAGATCGACTCGATTATTTGAAACGGGATAGTTTTTATACGGGAGTGGCTGAGGGCAATATCAATAGTGAGCGACTCATCAATATGCTCAACGTAGTGGATAATGAATTGGTTGTGGAACAAAAGGGGATTTATTCCATTGAAAAATTCCTAGTTGCAAGAAGGCTGATGTATTGGCAGGTATATCTCCATAAAACAGGCTTATGTGCTGAGCAAATTCTAATCCGCTTACTTAGAAGAGCAGCATACATATTCGAAACTAGCGATGAAAACATTGAAAACTCTACTTTAAATTACTTTTTAAGTCATAAAATCAGTTCTGAAGATTTTGACGAAGTTACTTTAGACTTATTTTCCAAGTTAGACGATAACGATATTATCTCAGCACTCAAAAACTGGCAATATCATAAGGATTTCGTTTTGAGTAAATTGAGTAAGATGCTTTTAAATAGAGACTTATTGAAAATCAAATTAAAAAATGATCCTGTAAAACGGAGTAAGATAAATGAGCAATTAGAAAAGGCACAGAAGCATTTTTCTATTTCTAAGGAAGATGCTGAATATTTCGTATTTGAAGGTTCAACTTCCAATCTGGCTTATCAACCTGACAAAGAACATATTAATATATGGTACAAGAGTGGGAAAATAAAAGACGTGTCATCAGCTTCAGATCAATTGAACTTGAAGGCACTATCCAAAACCGTTATTAAACATTACATATGTCATCCAAAATACAATAATTAACCGTTTTTTTCTATTTTTGCCAGAATGAAATTTACAGCACAACAAATAGCAGATATACTAGATGGTACCATTGAAGGTAATCCAGACGCTGAAGTACATAAGCTTTCAAAAATAGAAGAAGGAAAAAAGGGGTCACTTACCTTCTTATCCAATCCTAAGTATACTTCTTACATATATCAAACAGAGGCCAGTATCTGTATCGTCAATAATAGTTTTGAAAATACTCAGCCTATTGCTACCACTTTAATTAAAGTAGAAGATTCCTACGAGGCCTTTTCCAAGCTATTAGAAGTTTACAACCAAATTAAACTAGACAAGAAGGGTGTAGAAACTCCAAGTTCAATTTCAGAGTCTGCTGTTATTGGTGAAAATATTTATATTGGAGCTTTTGCATTTATTGGAGAAAATGCAACATTGGGTAAAAATGTAAAAATTTACCCAAATGTTTATATAGGTGATAATGTTACAATAGGTGATTATGTTACTATATTTCCAGGAAGTAAAATTTATTCTGAAACTCAAATAGGCAGCCATTGCACGATTCATAGTGGAGCTATAATAGGAGCAGATGGTTTTGGTTTTTCTCCATCAGATAATGGGGAATATTCAAAAATACCTCAAATAGGAAATGTGATTATCGAAGATCATGTTGATATAGGTGCAGGAACAACTATTGATAGAGCAACGCTAGGTTCTACGATTATAAGAAAGGGAGTGAAGTTGGATAATCAAATTCAAATTGCTCATAATGTTGAAATTGGAGAACACACAGCTATAGCTGCTCAAACAGGTATTGCTGGTTCTACTAAAGTGGGAAAAAACTGTCTTATTGGTGGCCAGGTAGGTGTTGCTGGTCACATAAAGATAGGAGATCGTGTGAAGATTCAAGCTCAAACTGGTGTTGGTAGAAACGTAAAAGATGATGAGGCTATACAGGGTTCTCCAGCGTTTGGATATAGTGATTTCAATAAATCTTATGTTCATTTTAGAAATTTCCCCAAAATAGTCAACCGTTTAGATAACATAGAAAAACAACTTCCAAAGGATGAAAACAATTAACCAAACCACAATATCAAAAGAAGTATCGCTTCATGGTGTTGGGCTTCATACTGGCCAGAATGTAACCTTAACATTCAAACCTGCGCCAGTCAACAACGGTTTTGCTTTTAAGCGAGTAGATTTAGAAGGGGAGCCTATAATACCAGCAGATGCAAATTTAGTTACCAATACAGACCGGGGAACTAGCTTAGAAAAAAATGGTGTAGTTATTCAAACATCAGAACACGTACTTGCTGCATGTGTTGGTCTAGGAATTGATAATATTATATTGGAATTAAATGCCTCGGAACCGCCTATAATGGATGGTTCATCTAAGTTTTTTGTTGAAGCCTTGGAAGATGCAGGGTTAGAAGAACAGGATGCTCCCAGAGATGAGTTTATCGTAGAAGATGTCATTTCATTCAAAGATGAAGAAACAGGTTCAGAAATTATTGTAATGCCTTCCAATGAGTACCAGGTGACAACTATGGTAGATTTTGGCACGAAAGTATTAGGTACTCAAAACGCCTACTTGAACACCATGTCTGATTTTAAATCAGAAATTGCTGATTCAAGAACGTTTAGTTTCTTGCATGAATTGGAAGCTATGTTGCAAAACGGGCTGATTAAAGGCGGTGATCTTAATAATGCCATCGTATATGTAGATAAAGAATTGTCTCCAGAGACCATGGAGAGGTTAAAAGAGGCTTTTGGTAAAAATGAAATTTCTGTAAAACCTAATGGAATTTTAGACAACTTAACGCTTCATTATCCTAATGAAGCAGCAAGACATAAGCTTTTGGATGTTATTGGTGACCTTGCCTTAGTTGGAACACACATTAGAGGTAAAGTAATTGCCAATAAACCCGGACATTCTATCAATACTCAATTTGCAAGAAAACTTGCTAAAATCATCAAAACTGAAAAAAGAAATAAAGTTCCAAAATTTGATCTGAATAAAACCCCACTCTATGATGTGACACAGATCATGAATAGGCTGCCGCATAGACCTCCATTTCTCTTAGTAGACAAGATATTTGAACTTACTGATAAATCGGTAATTGGAACAAAAAACGTCACCATGAACGAGCCTTTCTTTGTAGGGCATTTTCCTGGTAAGCCTGTTATGCCAGGAGTCTTGCAAATTGAAGCTATGGCACAAACAGGAGGTATTTTGGCCTTAAGTAGTGTGGAAGATCCAGAAAATTATTTGACTTACTTTATCAAAATAGATAATGTGAAGTTTAAACAGCAAGTTGTTCCTGGTGACACTCTAATTTTCAAATTAGAACTAATGTCTCCAATTCGACGGGGTATTTGCCATATGCAAGGCTATGCATATGCCAATGACAAATTAGCTTGTGAAGCCGAACTCATGGCTCAACTTGTAAAATCAAAATAACATGAATCAACCATTAGCATACGTTCACCCTGGTGCCAAAATTGCCAAAAACGTAGTGATAGAACCTTTCTCTACAATTCATAATAATGTTGAAATTGGAGAGGGAACTTGGATAGGATCCAACGTTACAATCATGGAAGGGGCAAGAATCGGGAAGAACGTAAGTATATTTCCAGGTGCTGTAATATCTGCAGTTCCACAAGATAAAAAGTTCGAAGACGAAGATACAATCACAGAAATAGGAGATAATACGACGATAAGAGAATGTGTGACTATCAATAGGGGCACCAGTGATAAAATGAAAACAAAAGTAGGGAAGAATTGCTGGATTATGGCGTACTGCCATATTGCTCACGATTGTATTGTAGGTGATCACTGCGTCTTTTCAAATAATAGTACTCTGGCTGGGCATATTGTGGTAGGAGACCACGCCGTACTCGCAGGAATGGCAGCTGTACAGCAGTTTTGTAGTATTGGTAGACATGCGTTTATTACCGGAGGATCCCTGGTAAGAAAGGATGTTCCTCCGTTTGTAAAGGCTGGTAGAGAACCACTTTCCTATGTAGGTATTAATTCAGTGGGCCTTCGAAGAAGAGGATTTGAAACAGATAAGATTAGAGAAATACAGAATATTTATCGTATTCTTTATCAAAAAAATTACAATAACAGTCAGGCCTTATCTATTATAGAGGCAGAGATGGAAGCAACTCCAGAACGTGACGAAATACTTCAATTTATAAAAGATTCTCAAAGAGGAATCATGAAAGGATATTTTTCAAACTAAAACTTATGGCAACAACAAGCGACATTAGAAATGGATTGTGCATCAGATACAATCACGATATATTTAAAATCACAGAATTTCTTCACGTAAAACCTGGAAAAGGTCCAGCCTTCGTAAGAACTAAACTGAAAAGTGTGACCACCGGAAAAGTGATAGATAATACCTTTTCAGCTGGTCATAAAATTGAAGAAGTAAGAGTTGAAACTCACAAATATCAGTTTCTGTATCAGGAAGGAGAGTTCTATCACTTTATGCATGTAGAAGACTTTACACAAATTCGTCTTTTGGAAGCTGCATTAGATATGCCTAATTTATTAAAAGAAGGTGAAGTAGTTACCATTTTAATCAATACAGAGGATAACATGCCATTATCTGTAGATATGCCTCCACACGTCATTTTAGAGGTCACTCAAACAGAACCTGGCGTTAAAGGGAATACAGCAACTAATGCAACAAAACCAGCAACTCTGGAAACTGGTGCAGAAGTAAATGTCCCTTTATTCATCAACGAGGGAGATAAAATCAAAGTTGAAACTGATAAAGGAACTTACAAGGAAAGAATTAAAGAATAAAAGATTAAATGAAATTTCCTAAAGTACAAACCCTGCAACAGATTTCAGAACTCATAGACTCGACATTTGTTGGTGATCCTGACTTTCAAATACATGGTATCAACGAAATTCATGTGGTGCAGGAGGGTGATATTGTTTTTGTCGATCATCCCAAGTATTATGATAAGGCCTTAACCTCTAAAGCTAGTGTAATTCTTATCAATAAAAAAGTAAATTGTCCTGAAGGAAAAGCACTTTTAATTTCAGAAGATCCTTTTTCAGATTTCAATGCTATAACAGCTCATTTTTCTCCTTTCAAAGCATCAAGTCTACCAGTTTCAGAATCATCTCAAATAGGAAAAAATACAATTATCCAGCCCAATGTATTTATTGGTAATAATGTAATAATTGGAGATAATTGTGTAATCCACAGTAATGTTTCTATTTATGACGGAGTAGTAATAGGAAATAATGTTCAAATTCACTCCGGTGTTGTACTTGGAGCCGATGCGTTTTATTACAAAAACAGGCCTTCACACCACGACAAGCTTCTTTCTGGTGGAAGCATTAAAATAGAGGATAATGTTGAAATTGGAGCTCTTAGCACCATAGATAAAGGAGTTACGGGCATTACTTCCATTGGCGAGGGAACTAAAATTGATAATCAAGTGCAGGTAGGTCACGATACGGTTATTGGTAAAAAATGTTTGATAGCTTCTCAAGTGGGGATTGCAGGATGTGTAGTGATTGAAGACGAAGTGACGATTTGGGGTCAGGTAGGTATTGCAAGTGGATTGACCATTGGCCAAAAGGCTATCATTCTGGCTCAGTCTGGAATAAGTAAAAATTTAAAATCAAACACAACTTACTTTGGTTATCCAGCAGATGATATTAGAAAAAAATATAGAGAATTAGCATATATTAATAAAATACCTGACATTCTTCAAAAATTGAAAAATTTATGAGTACACCCAATAAAGATTTAGTCAAAGGCTTTTTTACCTCAAAGTATTATAAGGATGCTTCTGAATTTGAAAAATATGTACATCCAGAAGTGAAAATAGACTGGAACAGTAGTAAGGGCTTTTTCCAATTTGATTACGACAAGTTTAATGCAATGTCTCGTGAAATGGGAAAATCCTTTGAGACTATGTCTCCGGAATTTTCTCATCTCATCGAAGAAAATAACCAAGTATTTGCCAGATTCACTTATAATGTGGAGACCTTAGAATCCAATGATTTGATTGGTCTTGCTGATTTTTTTAGTGTGTGGGAAATAAAAGATAATATGCTTTATAGAGGATTTATCATGTCACAGCCAAGTGATGATGGTTTGGATGGAATCCTATCCTATATCAATGAATATAATTAATTAATAAATCACATAATAATTTTTAAGGCTCAGCTTAAAAAATTACTTTTGTTAAACAAAAATTTAAACAAACTATGAGCGTTTTAGTCAATAAAGATTCAAAAATAATTGTTCAGGGATTTACTGGGAGTGAAGGCTCTTTTCACGCTGAACAAATGATCGACTATGGAACCAATATTGTAGGTGGTGTGACTCCAGGTAAAGGAGGAACTACACATCTTAATAAACCTGTTTACAATACTGTAGCAGATGCTGTTGAACAAGCAGGGGCCGATACTTCAATAATTTTTGTTCCACCTGCTTTTGCTGCAGATGCCATTATGGAAGCTGCAGATGCTGGTATTAAAGTGATCATTGCTATTACTGAGGGTATTCCTGTAGCAGACATGATTAAGGCATCAGATTATATTAAGGATAAAGACTGTCGATTAATCGGACCCAACTGTCCAGGTGTTATCACTCCAGGTGAAGCTAAAGTTGGAATTATGCCAGGTTTTGTTTTCAAGCAAGGTACAGTGGGAGTTGTGTCTAAATCAGGAACCCTAACTTACGAGGCTGCAGACCAGGTCGTTAAAGAGGGCTATGGAATAACCACTGCGATAGGTATAGGTGGAGATCCTATTATTGGAACTACAACAAAGGATGCTGTAGAAATGCTTGTAGGAGATCCGGATACAGAATGTGTGGTAATGATTGGTGAAATAGGTGGCCAACTTGAAGCTGAAGCAGCTAAATGGTATAAAGAAAGCGGAAGTAAAAAACCTGTTATTGGTTTCATAGCTGGTGAAACTGCACCTGCTGGAAGAACGATGGGTCATGCTGGTGCTATTGTAGGAGGAAGCGAAGATACTGCTCAAGCTAAAAAAGCTATTTTAAAAGATTCTGGAATTCACGTAGTGGATTCTCCAGCAGAAATTGGAAAAAAAGTAGCTGAAGTTTTATCGAAATAAACATTTCAATTTTAAAGCCTTTGTTTCCTAACAAAGGTTTTTTATATTAAATTTTGCTTTATGAAATTACTGAATTCAAAAAATGTCATCATTACAGGTGGAAGTCGTGGTATAGGTAAAGGTATTGCCGAAGTATTTGCGAAACATGGTGCTAATGTGGCATTTACTTACAACTCTTCTGCCAGTTCCGCTCAAGAACTTGAGGATCACCTGACCTCTTTCGGAGTAAAAGCGAAGGCATATCAATCTGATGCTTCAGATTTTGACCAGGCTCAACAGCTTGCAGACGATATCATCAAAGATTTTGGTAGTATTGATGTACTTATTAATAATGCCGGAATCACTAAGGATAATTTATTGATGAGAATGAGTGAAGATGATTTTGATAAAGTAATAAAAGTAAATTTAAACTCCGTTTTTAACCTCACTAAGGCTGTATTAAGGCCAATGCTTAAGCAAAAACATGGAAGCATAATCAACATTAGCTCTGTTGTTGGTATTAAAGGGAATGCGGGTCAGGCCAATTATTCAGCTTCTAAGGCTGGAATCATAGGATTTTCAAAATCTGTAGCTTTAGAATTAGGTTCACGAAACATTCGTTCCAACGTAGTTGCACCAGGATTTATTGAAACTGAAATGACCGAAAAATTGGATGAAAAGACTGTAGAAGGCTGGAGACAAGCCATCCCTTTGAAAAGAGGAGGACAACCAGAAGATATTGCCAATGCCTGTGTGTTTTTAGCTAGCGACATGAGTTCTTATATCACAGGACAGACCCTAAGCGTAGACGGTGGTATGTTAACCTAAATATGATATGACCAATATTTCCATGCTCCTGCTCATTTTATTTGGTGCTTGCGCATTTGGTTTATCTTACCTGTTATATCCAAAATTTTATAAAGACAAAACTCAAAGAATCTTAGCGATTTTTAGATTTTTGTCTTTTTTATGTTTAGGGTTTTTATTGATTAACCCTCAAATTGACACCACTTCTTATAAACTTGAAAAGCCTCGATTAGTTTTTGCTTTTGATGACTCAAAATCGATTGAGAAATTAGCTGAGCCCAATGAAATCAATGGATTTTTAAGTCGCTTGGAGGTAAACGATCAACTCAATGAAGCTTATTCTATAGATTACTTAAAATTTGGAAGTGAAGTGACTTTAGTAGAAGACAAACTATCTTTTACCTCTAAGTCAACAGATATTTCTAAACCTATCGATTACCTGAATACTTTGGAAGAAGAACAAGTAACAACAGTGCTCGTTACCGATGGAAATCAAACGCTTGGAGAAGATTACAATTTAAAGTCATTTAGAACTGGTTTGAATGCTAACATCTTAGTCGTTGGTGATACAACCCGTTATAAGGACACTAAAATAGATATTGTAAATGCTAACAATTATGTCTATTTCAATAACAAATTTCCTCTTGAGATTTTTTCAAGTCAAAACACCAAGACTTCTACCAAACAAAAGCTAACAGTTTCAGAAGCCAATAACACATTGGTATCGAAAATAGTTGAAATACCTGCTGAAGGATCACTGAGAACAAACCTTACAATTCCTGCTGAAACTGTTGGGATTAAGACGATAAAGATAGTGTTAGAACCTATAGCTGAGGAAAAAAACACCAGCAATAATTCCAAAACCATTTCAATAGAGGTGATAGATTCAAGATCTAAAATTTTATTGATTTCAGATCTTATTCATCCTGATATTGGGTTTTTTAATCGGATTTTAGAATCTAGCAAAGATTTAGAGCTGACGATTAAAACTACAGAAGATGATTTTGATAGTTATGAGTATAATCTAATTATCTTATATCAACCTCAAACAACTGCTGAAAGACTTCTACAAGACATAAACAAAAAAGGTCTTAATTCATTTATTATTGGTGGATCCCATACAGACTATAGTTTATTAAACCGTTCTGAACTAGGATTTCAGAAAGAACTGGTGGCTTCCAATGAAGATTATTCCTCATTTTTAAATATTGATTTTAGTTTATTTCAAGTGAATGATTTAGACTTTAATAATTTTCCCCCTTTGGTAGATCAATTTGGAGCTTTAAATCTTACTGATAATTATTCAACTCTTTTAGAGAAAAAAATCAACGGGCTAAAGATAGACACACCTCAGTGGATTTTTAAAACGAGTAACAATCAAAAAACATCAATTTTATTTGGAGAGAATATCTGGAGATGGCGGTCTAGCTATTATCTGGAGCATTCCTCATTTAAAAATTTTGATCAGACTTTTCAAAAAATAATTCAATTTTTAGCGCAATCTAAAACTAAAAATACACTCGTAGTTGATGTTGATCCCCTTATCAATTCTGGTGAGGATAAGAATTTATCGCTTAGTTATTACAATTCAAATTTCGAGAGTGATACCAGGTTTAATTTTGATATAGAACTCTTTAATGAAGATTCAAATACTAGAGAAAACTTGAGACTCATCAAACTGAAAGATGCATACACTTTAAATTTATCTCAGCTAGGACCTGGTAACTATAGTTATAAAATAAGCAGCCAAGATGTAGAGCTTTCAAAAGCAGGTAATTTTCAAGTTCTTGAATATTCAAATGAGTTGCAATTCGAAAATTCCAATCTAAATAAGCTTCAAAAATTGGTTGACATAGAAAATTTGTATCTATTTAAAGATAGAGAGGAGTTTATAGACAATTTAATAGCTAATAAACCTAAACCAATTCAAAAATCTATCAAAAAAACGAAGAGTTTGATCGATATCGAATGGCTTATTTTATTATTAGCCTTAACTTTGAGTATTGAATGGTTTTATAGAAAATATAAAGGCCTAATTTAAATTATAAGTCATATGGAAAGATTACCAAAGTCGATTGTACCTATCATCATCCTTGTTGTGATAGGAATTATTTTTATAGCCAACTCTACGGTTAACATCAATTCTGGTGAGGCCGGTGTTTTATTTAAAAGATTTGGAGGTGGTGTTGTGACAGATGAACCTCCACTTAAAGAAGGGTTTCATATTGTAGCCCCTTGGAATACTGTGTTTGTTTACGAAGTAAGACAGCAGACTATAGATGAGTCTATGCAGGTTCTTTCTTCAAATGGTTTGGACATTAAATTAGATGCCACCATTTGGTTTGAACCAGTCTATGATCAACTAGGATTGCTGCACAAAGAAAGAGGAGAGAAATATATTTCAAGATTGATTCAACCAGCGGTAAGATCAGCAACAAGAACAGTTGTAGGTAGATATAAGCCGGAAGAACTCTATGCCCAAAAAAGAGAGTCGATTCAAAACGAAATGTATGATGAAACGCAACAATTGCTAAAAAATCAATATGTTCAGGTCAATAGAATTTTGGTAAGAGATGTATCTCTACCGCCTACCATCAAACAAGCTATTGAAAGAAAACTAAAGCAAGAGCAGGAATCCCTTGAGTATGAGTTCCGATTAGAAAAGGCTACTAAAGAAAAAAGACGTCAGGAGATTGAAGCTGAAGGTAAAGCCAGAGCGAACGAAATACTAAACGCTTCACTTACAGATAAAATCCTAAAAGAAAAAGGAATACAGGCTACAATTGAATTGTCTAAGTCAGAAAATTCTAAAGTGATAGTTATCGGCTCTGGAGATGAGGGCATGCCAATTATATTGGGCAATAATTAATTTTGTCATAAATACGAAGAAGCTTTAATTAGTATCGTTATTTATTCTAAATTTGCAATGCAATGAAAAATTTAAATCTACATCATCATATCTCTAATACGCTCTAAGCGGTTGGAATGTCATATGTAGAATTTTAAACATATACAAAACCCGTTTGAGCACAGCTTTAACGGGTTTTTTAATTTATAAAACTGAAAATCAAAAATGGAGAAATTAAGAATAGCAATTCAGAAATCAGGTAGACTTCACGACGAGTCTTTAAAAATTTTAAAAGATTGCGGGATATCTGTCAATAACGGAAGAGACCAGTTAAAGGTAGAAGCTTCAAATTTCCCAATTGAAATCTATTACCTTAGAAACGGTGATATTCCACAATATTTAAGAGATGGAATTGCAGATCTAGCCATTGTAGGTGAGAATTTGCTTTACGAAAAAGGAGAAGATCTCGTTGTTCAAAAGCGTTTAGGCTTTTCAAAATGCAAAGTCTCATTGGCAGTTCCGAAGCATTCTGAAGTATCGGGAGTGAAAGACTTGGAGGGGAAACAAATCGCTACATCTTATCCTAATACACTACAAAAATATCTCGATAAACATGAGGTTTCAGCAAATATTCATCTGATTACGGGCTCTGTTGAGATTGCGCCCAACATCGGTCTTGCGGATGCGATTTGCGATATTGTCTCCAGTGGAAGTACACTATTTAAAAATAACCTGAAAGAGTCTGATGTAATTTTGAAAAGTGAAGCCATCCTGGCTAGTTCTCCTTCTCTAACGGCTCAAAAACAGGAATTACTTGATAAATTATTGTTTAGAATTGATGCCGTTTTAAAAGCAGAAAACACTAAGTATGTTCTTTTAAATGCTCCTAATGACAAGCTTGATGAAATTATAAAAATTTTACCTGGTATGAAAAGTCCTACTGTTATGCCACTGGCAGAGAGTAACTGGAGCTCAGTACATACAGTGATTCAACAAGAAAAATTCTGGGACATTATAGATGAGTTAAAGTTTGCTGGTGCAGAAAGTATACTTGTAAGTCCAATTGAAAAAATGATACTCTAATGAACACAATAAAATATCCAAAACAAGAAGACTGGAGTGAGTTATTGAAAAGGCCTACTCGTACTTTCAAAGACATTGAAACCACTGTAGACGATATTTTCAAGAATATTCAACAAAGCGGTGATGATGCCGTGTTAAGGTATACTAGTATGTTTGATGGCGTAGACCTTAAAAATTTGGTGGTACGTCCTCAGGAAATTGAGTCTGCTAAAGGTCTGGTGTCAGAAGAGTTGAAGTCTGCTATACAATTAGCAAAAGCTAATATCCAAAAATTTCATGAAGCTCAACAAACTGAGCCAGTTAAGGTTGAAACGCAACCAGGAGTTACGTGCTGGCAGGCCAAAAAGCCAATCCAAAAAGTAGGACTTTATATACCAGGGGGAACTGCACCATTATTTTCTTCTATATTAATGCTTGCAGTGCCTGCAAAAATCGCAGGCTGTAGCGAAATCGTATTATGTACGCCTCCGGATAAAGAGGGTAATTTAAATCCTGTTACCTTATATACCGCTCAACTTTGTGGTATTGATAAAATCATAAAAGCAGGAGGAATACAGGCTATTGGAGCCATGACCTTTGGAACAGCATCGGTGCCTAAAGTTTATAAGATTTTTGGACCTGGTAATCAGTATGTTACGGTAGCTAAGCAAGTAGCTACTACTTTTGATGTAGCCATAGACATGCCAGCTGGTCCTTCAGAACTATTGGTTGTAGCCGATGAAAGTTCTAATCCAGAATTTGTGGCTTCAGATCTACTAAGTCAGGCAGAACACGGATTCGATTCACAAGTGGTTTTGGTTTCAACAGACGAAGCAACCATAGATAAGGTCAAACAGGCTATTCAACGCCAGTTAGGGGATCTCCCTAGAAAAGCAATGGCTTCTCAGGCTATAGATAATTCTAAGTTTGTGTTAGTCAAAGATCAAGCTTCAGCTCTTGAGTTAATTGATTTTTATGGTCCAGAACACTTCATTATTTCGACTACAAACGATGATTATTTTGTTAAGAATATCAATAACGCGGGATCGGTATTTATTGGAAAATATACCCCAGAAAGCGCAGGAGATTATGCCTCTGGAACCAATCATACTTTACCTACCAATGGATATGCGAAACAGTATAGTGGAGTGAATTTAGATAGCTTCAATAAAGCGATCACCTATCAAAAAATTACAGAAGAGGGCATCCAACATATTGGTGAAGCTGTAGAACTTATGGCAGAAGCAGAGGGTCTACAGGCTCATAAATACGCTATGACTCTTAGAAGAAATGAGGTTGATAAGAATAAATGATCTAGTAACATGACCATAGATAATTTAATACGCAAAAATATTAAAAAGATGTCTGCTTACTCCTCTGCCAGAGATGAGTTTAATGCAGATGAGTCTAATTACCTTTTTTTGGATGCTAACGAGAATCCATTCGACTCTGATTATAATCGGTATCCAGATCCTTACCAGCATCAGCTAAAAGATGCCATATCTAAAATAAAACAGATTCCAAAAGAAAATATTCTTTTAGGCAATGGGAGTGATGAAGTTTTAGATTTAATTTTCAGGGCTTTCTGTGAACCACGTGAAGATGAAATCATTAGTATGCCACCTACCTATGGGATGTACGACGTGCTAGCTAATTTGAACGATATTAAATCCGTAAAAGTTCCTTTAAAAAAAGGATTCCAAATAGATACAGAAGCTGTAAAAGCTAGTATAACTTCCAATACCAAATTGATTTTCATTTGTTCACCCAATAATCCTTCTGGAAACCTCTTACAAATCAATAATATTAAGTCTATTTTAGATGAATTTGATGGTCTTATTGTCATTGATGAAGCTTATATTGATTTTGCGACCAACAGCTCTTTCATTTCAGAATTGAATGATTTTCCAAATTTAATTATCACACAGACGTTTTCTAAAGCCTTAGCTCACGCCGGTATTAGAGTAGGAATGTGTTTTGCCAGCGAACGGATTATTTCAGTTCTCAATAAGATCAAACCGCCGTATAACATCAATCAGCTAAGTCAAAAAAAGGCTTTAGAAGTGGTTCAGAATTATGAAACGTATTTGTTTCAGGTAGAAATCATTAAATCTGAACGTGAATTGCTTTCCAAGGAATTGAAAAACATCAAATGGATTCATCATATACATCCTTCAGAGTCGAATTTCCTGCTTTGTGAGGTAGATAATGCCAATTATAGATATGAACAGCTATTGTCCCGTAAAGTAGTGGTTAGAAACAGAACAAATCAGCATCTTTGTGAAAATTGCCTAAGATTTACAGTCGGAACACCAGAACAAAATCAAAAACTTCTACACACCATAAAGCAAATCGATTCATGAAAAAAGTTTTATTTATAGATAGAGATGGCACACTCATTAAAGAGCCTGCTGATGAGCAAATCGATGCGTTTGAAAAGCTGGAATTTTATCCTGGGGCTTTCACTTACATGGCTAAAATCGCTTCAGAACTCGATTATGAGTTAGTTATGATCACCAATCAGGATGGACTAGGGACAAAGGTTTATCCCGAGAATACCTTTTGGCCTGTCCAAAACTTTATCATAAAAGCCTTTCAAAATGAAGGAGTTCACTTTGATGAAGTATTTATTGATAAGACTTTCCCAGAAGATAATGCACCCACTCGCAAGCCTAAAACAGGTCTTTTAACCAAATATTTTGAAGAGAAATATGATTTGGCAAACTCCTTTGTTATCGGTGATAGGATGACCGATGTAGAGTTAGCCAAAAATCTTGGAGGTCGCGGCATATTTATCGATAACAATACCAATTTGGGTGAGGGTGAGACCGAGAATTCTGATACTGAATTAGAATCTTTTATCGGGATTAGAACCACTTCCTGGAAGGAAATTTATGAGTTCTTAAAAACAGAAAGAAGAACCGCAAGCTTAAAGCGAACTACTAAAGAAACCGACATTGATATAAAGATCAATCTTGATGGGACAGGAAAAAGTAAAGTTTCAACTGGAATTCATTTTTTCGATCATATGATAGATCAGATTGCAAGGCATGGACACATTGATATTGAACTTACCGCTAAAGGAGATCTGGAAGTAGATGAACATCATACTATAGAGGATGTTGCTATTGTCTTAGGGGAAGTTTTTGCTAAAGCACTTGGAAATAAATTAGGTATCGAACGTTATGGGTTTTGTTTGCCAATGGACGATAGTATGGCTCAGGTGGCCATCGATTTTGGTGGAAGAAATTGGTTGGTTTGGGATGCTACTTTTAATAGAGAAAAAATTGGTGAAATGCCTACAGAAATGTTCATGCATTTTTTTAAATCTTTTACCGATGGTGCCAAATGTAATTTGAACATTAAGGCTGAAGGTGAAAATGAACACCATAAAATCGAGGCCATATTTAAAGCTTTTGCCAAGGCGATCAAAATGGCCGTGAAGCGCGATCCTGAAAAAATGATTTTACCCAGCACAAAAGGACAGTTATAAATGAAAATAGCCATTATAGATTACGGAGCTGGTAATGTAAAGAGCATTGAATTTGCCTTACAGAGATTAGGTTATGAGTCAGTGCTTACCAGTGATTCAGAACAAATTAAAACAGCAGACCGCGTTATATTCCCTGGAGTAGGTGAAGCTAGTAGCGCGATGAAAATGCTTGAGAGTACAGGACTAGACAAAGTAATTCCAGAATTAAAAACTCCTGTCTTAGGAATATGTCTGGGGATGCAGTTGATGTGTAAATATTGTGTAGAAGGGGATACTCAAGGCCTTAGCATATTTGATGCTGAAGTCATTAAATTCGATACTCAACTTAAAGTTCCTCAGGTAGGATGGAATACCATCTTCGACCTAAAATCCAACTTGTTTAAAGGAATAGAAAACCATTCTTACATGTATTTGGTTCATAGCTATTATGTTCCAGAGCATCAACACAGCATAGCAACCTCAGAATATGATTTAAATTATTGCGTGGCTTTAAACAGAGACAATTTTTATGGAGTTCAATTTCACCCAGAAAAAAGTGGAAAAGTGGGAGAACGTGTACTAAAGAATTTTTTAGTGAATTGTAGACAGTAATGAATTGAAAATATATAGTCAACATTAATTTACAATTAAAGACAGTAAACAGATCATATGAGAATAATACCAGCTATAGACATAATTGACGGACAATGTGTTCGGCTATCCAAAGGAGATTATAAAACCAAGAAAGTATATAACGAAAACCCGTTAGAAGTTGCTAAAGCTTTTGAAGGAAGCGGCATTGAATATTTACATTTAGTAGATTTAGATGGTGCGAAATCAAAACACATTGTCAATCATAAGATTTTGGAATCTATCGCCAGTAAAACAAATCTTAAAATCGACTTTGGAGGTGGTTTAAAATCTGATAAAGATCTACAGATAGCTTTTGAATGTGGCGCTCAGCAAATCACAGGAGGAAGTATTGCGGTTAATGATCGTGATTTGTTTTTAGGTTGGTTGTCTAAATTTGGTTCCAAAAAAATTATTCTTGGTGCAGATGCTAAAGATGGAAAAATAGCGACTTCTGGCTGGGAAAAATCTTCAGACCTCAATATTGAGGATTTTATTGAAGAATATGTAAGCGAGGGGATTGAATATGTGATTTCAACAGATATATCAAAAGACGGTATGCTACAGGGACCGTCTGTGAAATTGTATGAATCTATTCTAGACAACAATAAAAAGCTAAACCTGATCGCTTCAGGTGGTATATCTAACCTTCAAGATTTAGAAGATGTTTACCAGATAGGCTGTGAAGGCGTTATAATTGGTAAAGCGATTTATGAAAATAGAATAAGTCTAAAAGAACTCGAGCACTTTATTTTTGATCATTAAAAACAAACAAAATTGCTAACAAAACGAATTATTCCATGTTTGGATATCAAGAACGGAAGAACCGTAAAAGGGATTAATTTTCTGGAGCTAAGAGATGCGGGAGATCCCGTTGAATTGGCTAAAATCTACGCTGAAAACTATGCCGATGAATTGGTTTTTCTTGATATTTCTGCAACCGAAGAGCGTAGAAAAACTCTTGCTAAATTAGTAGAAAACATTGCAAAACATATCAATATTCCGTTCACCGTTGGAGGCGGAATTTCATCGGTGGAAGATGTTGCTTTGCTTTTGAAATCTGGAGCAGACAAAGTCTCCATCAATTCTGCTGCAGTAAAGCGTCCAGAGCTTATCTCTGAAGTAGCTAAACGATTTGGTTCACAATGTGTGGTTGTGGCTATTGATGCCAAGCAAATAAATGGACAGTGGAAAGTACATTTGGTTGGTGGAAAACAACCTACCGAAATCGATTTGTTTAAATGGGCTAAAGAGGTCCAGGAGCTTGGTGCTGGTGAAATTTTATTTACCTCCATGGATCACGATGGTACAAAAGCAGGCTTCGCTAATGATACACTGTCTAAGTTATCTGATGCGCTACATATTCCTATCATTGCCTCAGGGGGTGCTGGGAATATTCAGCATTTTGAAGATACTTTTAAAATAGGTAAGGCTGATGCTGCTTTAGCAGCCAGTGTATTTCATTTTAAGGAAATTGAAATTCCAGATCTCAAATCAGAATTAAAATCAAAAGGTATTTCAATCAGAATTTAAAAATAAAGCTATGACTATAGATTTCAATAAAAATAAAGATGGCCTGGTTCCCGCCATCATTCAGGATGCAAATACAAAACAAGTGTTGATGCTTGGTTATATGAATGAAGAAGCATATCAAAAAACTTTAGACACTCGACTGGTAACATTTTTTAGTCGAAGTAAGAACAGATTGTGGACTAAAGGAGAAGAAAGCGGAAATACTTTAGATCTAGTAGATATAAAAGTAGATTGTGATCATGATACTTTACTCGTTTATGCTCATCCTAACGGTCCCACCTGCCATAAAGGAACAGATACCTGCTGGAGCGAGAAAAACGAACCAAGCTTTGGGTTTATTTCAAGCTTAGAACACACCATACATCAACGTAAAACTGAAGCAAATTCAGAAAAAAGCTACGTAGCCAGCTTATTTGAAAAAGGAGTTAATAAAATTGCTCAAAAAGTAGGAGAGGAGGCTGTGGAAGTTGTAATCGAAGCCAAGGACAATAATGATGATTTGTTCCTCAATGAAAGTGCAGATTTGTTATTTCATTACCTGATACTTCTTCAGCAAAAGGGATTTCAACTTAAAGATATCGTAAAGGTTCTAGAAAACAGAGATAAGTCGAAATAACCCAAAAAGAATATGCAGTACAGGCGGTTTTATTATCTGATTAAACTTCAGTATTTGGGCTTTCGATACCATGGCTGGCAGAAGCAACCCGATGTCATTACCGTTGAACATATGCTGAATAAAACTCTGAATTATGTACTGGAAGGTAAACGCTTTAAAGTTATCGCTGCTGGTAGAACAGACGCGATGGTTTCTGTGAATCAAACCTATGCTGAGTTATTTATCTATGAAGATGAATTAGAGCTAGATGAGTTTTTTGAACTCTTCAATAAAAATCTACCACAAGATATCCGATGTCTAGGTATTGAAGAAACCACTGCTGACTTCAACATTATCCAGCATCCGAAGTTGAAAGAATACCTCTATTTTTTCTGTATCAAAGAAAAAATGCATCCTTTTTGTGCTCCTTTTATGGTCAATCTTCAAGAAGATTTGGACATTGAACTCATGAAGGAAGGGGCAAAGCTCTTTGAAGGAGAGCACGACTTTTATTCCTTTGCCTTTAGGTCGAATCCAGAAACTAAAACTATCGGGACCATTAACACCTGTGAACTTACCGAAAACGATATGTATACCGCTAACTTTTTCCCTGAAGTTAGTTATGTGCTCAAAGTCACAGGTGAGGGGTTCAAACGGCAGCAAATTCGACTAATGATGGGCGCTTTAATAGATTTAGGCCGACATAAGATAAACTTAAAAGATCTTGAACAAATAATCGATGGTCGAAATAAAATTAAACTGGAACATATTGCTCAAGCTTCAGGTTTAATTTTAAACTCAGTTAATCTCAAATCTTAAAACCATTTCTTTTTTCTGAAATAGTAGATTAACCCTAGGGTAAGAATAAGCATTAGTCCCAAGACATAGAAATAAGCAGATTCAAAACCGAGTTCAGGCATATACTCGAAGTTCATCCCGTAAATTCCAGCTATAAAAGTAAGGGGTATAAAGATCGTGGACATGATGGTAAGTACCTTCATGACTTCATTCATCTTATTGCTGAGACTACTCATATACATGTCCATCAAGCCCCAGACAATTTCTCTATAAATATCCACATTTTCAGTGACTTGTAGAATATGATCATATAAGTCGGCGATATAAGCTTTAGTAGATTTATCATACAATTCATGCTTAGAGATTTGCAACTTTCTAATGAGTTCTTTTGCAGGAAATACAGCCTTTCTAAGACTTAAAATCTCCCGCTTAAGCAATTGAATTTCTGTCGTTGAAGCATTATGGGCATCTGTGAGGATGCGGTCTTCAAGATTCTCGGTTTTTTCTTCAATGGTTTCAGTGACATTATAATAATGATCAACCACAGCATCTATCAACGCGTAAAAGAGATAATCTGTACCTCTCATACGAATTCTACCCACCTTGTTGTGGATGCGCTCCCTTATCGAATTGAAAATGGAGTCCTGTGATTGTTGAAAAGAAATGATATAAGAGTTATTAAATACAATGCCAAAATGATTTTTGATCAATAATCCGTCGTTATTATGAAAAATCATTTTAAGTGCTATAAATACATAGTCGTCAAACTCATCTAGCTTAGGACGCTGTTTCGTATTTGCAATATCTTCAAGAATAAGTGGATGTATATCCAGAGAGGTACCTAATTCAGCAAGTTTTTCAACATTGTGAACACCAACAAAATTAATCCAATGTTTAAATTCTGATTCGTGATTTACCAGCTCCACCACTTTACTTACAGAACAGTTGTTATGATAAATAACTTTTTCCTCATTATAACTTATAACATTGATGACTGTTTCTTCTGTAGTTTCTTCACCAACGTATGTGATTTTCCCGGGAATCTGATTCTGAATGGGCTTTCGCTTTATCTTAAAAGCTTTGGGGTAATGAAGATGTTTTAGGTTTTTACGCACTGTGTTTTTCAAAATATTGTAATTGGCTTTGCAAGCGTTCTTTGGTTAAATTGATGATACGTTTATTTAGTTCTGAAGAATTTTCACTGTAAAATTGATATTCATCTAAAGTGAAATGACCCATAAAGACACCTCTTATAAGGTTTTTAAATTTTGAATCTTTTTTGACCGTATTCTCAATATATCTCAGTTTATCTTCAGTACCAAGTTTGTGGTAAGCGTTTTTATATCGAACGATATAATTTTCAAACATGGATAGAATAAGGTCATTTTGAAATTTAGCAATGCGCCTTAAAGTTGAATTTTGAAAAGATTCAAAACTCAGTGTTAACTCACCTACCTTAGCCTTTGCTACTTCTGGTCTGATTTTGAGTAGCTTTTCATCTCGTTCTGTCATAATCAAAGTTTTTACTAAAGTAATCATTCTTAATTGAAGTCACTTAGTATTAAATTCGATAGTTTTGTATAAAAAAAGCTGTCCCACTTATGTTGAAGACTATTTGAAGGATTATTTCTTGCGCAGAACTTTAAATATCAAGCAAACATTAAGGACAGCCTTTTTTTAATGCTGAAGTTGCTTTTTTGCTAGGCTACAATCATTTGAGTTTATTCTACCGTTACATCAAAAGTATATTGAATATCGGTTTCTCCACCAACACTTTCATCTAGTATACCATCGCTTCCCGCTTCTTTATCACCTTCGTGAATCAATGCAAAAGTGAGGTTTCCTATACTAGTCTCTCCAGTTTCAAGACTGAATTCTACACCTAATGGATTACCATTGGCGTCGGAGTCTAAATATTCAGTTGAGACATCTAGGCCAGATCCTATTATAAAAAACACCTGGTGTTCTTCATCCTCTTCGATGACTTCTTCTGTAATATCTTCTACAGGTTCTTCGTTTTCATTCAAAAACTCCATTCTGCCTGTATAACTTGTATTAGCATCTAGTGTGCTTGTGGTCACCACAGGATCTGTAACACCTCCATCTAAGTTAGTAAGACTAAAGGCTTCGAATTCTTGCCCTCCTTCTGGAGTTAGGTAAACATTCATGGTAGTAATCTCTTCTTCTTCGTTAATCACTTCAACGACGTCATCATCGTCTGAACAGGCACTAAAAAGTAGCGTCGCTACAAGACTTAAGCTTAATAATTTGATTGTTTTCATTGTGTTGAATTTTAAATTGAGTTAATAATTGAGTTTTAATTGTAACATAGCATTGGTGCCAACTTCATCGGCATAAAATCGTAAAGCGTTGAGATAGCTTCGGTATGAGGTATTAAAAATATTGTTCACTAATATGTTTACACTGAGTTTTTTTTCTCCCCACTGGAAAATCATTCCGCTTTTGAGGTTGAGTAAATGGTAGGCTGGTGGGGGCGTGCTAATATCTAGTAATTCATCTTCAAAGTCTCCCGTAGTTCTGTTGATAATTCTTACCTCAAAATTATTATCTGGAAATCGGTTCTGTTCAGTGATAAGTTGACTGTTTAAAGACAAGAAAAAGTTATTCCACTCATTTTTTTTATAAGTGAGTGTATTAGAAATATTAAAAGGTGGCATATTGATGATTGGTAAATCTTGTTCCAGATCCTGTCCGTTCACATAAGCTAAATTGGAAACCAAATCAAAATTTTCATAGGCATAACTTAAGGATGCATCTATACCAAACAACCTGGAATCGCTCTGTCTATATTGCCAGACGGGAAATGCTCCTCTTATGGTTGTATCTGTCCCACTAGGTTCCAAGATGATAAAGTCATTCACATAATTGTAATAGGGTTGAATGTTAAATCCAAAATTATTGATAGACCCACTTAGTTCAGCACCAATTTTAAAAGATTGCTCAGAATCGATTTGCAGCTCTCCCAATTCTATTCTAGCCAGACTATGATGCAAACCATCACTGAATAACTCAGAAGGATTTGGAGCTCTGCTTGCTGTGCTAAAATTCGTAGTTAATTGCCAACTATTATTAAAAGTATGCGTCGCGCCAAGAGTTGCTGATACGTTATGAAAATCAAAACTTGGAGTTGTGAAAATTTGACCATTTTCTATGCGACCTGTTTCAAATTGAGGAAATAGCTCATCATAATTTAATTGTTCCCAACGAGATTCAAAATAGAATTTTTCAGCATCGATACTGCTAAAATCATAACGTATACCAGCATCAAGTATCCATTTTCTATCCAAGGTGTACTCTGTTGTCGCAAAAGCACCCAACGAATACATATCGTAATCTGGAATTAATCTCCGAACACCGGTTTCTGGATTTGGAAAATTGGTTTGTGCGTTGAGTTCTACTCCAAATTCAGAGTCAAAATTATCTAATGCTGTCCATTCTAGTTGAGCAAGTAGAGTATGAGTCTTTAAATTCATATCCATAGCGGCTTGATTTCTAAGTTCACCTCGTCGAACATCGAATTCTTTCCTATCATTATTTTGAAAAGAATACTGAAGTGTTGCCTCTCCAATGTTTTCCAGTTTTTTGAAAGCGTTTAACTTAAAGATTTGATGTGTCACCTCTTGTTTTGGGCTTGTTAAAGAATAAGTAAAGTCATCAATCCTAAAGGGTTCTTGTCTGTTGATCGATAATACTAAGTCGGTTATATTTCCAATGTGAGATGCTCTTAGAATCCCTACTTCAGTATCGGTAAGTTTGTAACTGAAATCAATACCGTAATCGATTTTATTAAGTCCAATACCTAGACTGATATTATTCTCGCGTTGACCAGTGTTGGACAAAATATAATCGGGTGCTTCAAAATCGCCAAGGCGTTTTAGACTTCCCTGTATTCTGTAATTGAAACCATTCAAATTGGCCTTGATTAAACTAGTGGCTATCGTTCCACCGCGTCCATTGGTCGCTCCTGTGAGAATGGTTTTACCCATCAGGGTATCTTTTAAGGGTGCTTTTTGAGGTTCTATAACAATGGTTCCTCCTATAGCATCGCCACCATATTTCAAAGCTGACGCGCCTTTGATAACTGTGATATTGGCAGCAGAGTTAATGTCCACATTGGGAGCATGATCTTCTCCCCATTGTTGATCGTGTAATCTTACATTATCATTGATTATCAATACTCTGGAGCTATGTAAGCCGTTAATGATAGGCTTTACAATAGAATTACCTGTATTTAGAGAAGAAACCCCACCAAGTGTTTTTAAGGCGTCACCAATTGAAGCATTGCTAAAGGTTTCAAGATCTTCAACTTTCAATTGTTGGGTAATACTTGAATTAAGTTCTTCTTGATATAATTTCCCTTTTAGTAGAACCTCATTCAATTCTTCTAAATGGTGCTCTAATTTAAAATCTAATTCTGTATCCTCTTTCAGTATAATGGTCTTGGATTCGGATTCACAAAAAGGATGTGTCACTTTTATGGTAAGTTCTCCGCGACATAATTCAGTGAGTTCATATCTACCATTGTCATCGGTGTAAGCCACCGTATTAGTCCCTTCAATAGAAATAACAGCACCTTGTAAAGAGGTATTATCATGAAGATCTATAACTTGTCCTGAGATAGACAAATCACAGGTTTGAGCAAACGAAAAAAATGAAATAAATAAAAAATAGAAAAGAGTAAACCCCTTAGACATAAATAAATTTTTAAACTAGGTTAAAGTAAATTTTGACTTTAGACTAATTTAAAAGGCGGAGGTTTATTGAAATATTGACCAGAATTTAAATTTAAGACTGGAGCTGATATTAAATTAAAGGTAGTATGTTCTCTAAAAACAGAGGTTAACTGAGATTGTTCTATAAAAGTAGACTCCCCTACAACGAATACATCATGATTTGAAATCGTGAACTCATCGCAGGTATCACAAACTTCGATGGAATTCAAATCGTCATCAAACAAATGGCTTAATGCATGAGCATTTACGACTGTAGTCGTAATGATCATGAATAGAACTAAGCTTATGATCTGTTTAATATTCAACATCAAAATTTTTACGAATGTAGCATTTTTTATAAAATTTCAAACTATTTTTAATGTTCTTGAAAAAGAAATCCTAAACCTAACCTTTTAAGCATCTTTTTTTCAAACGCCCAAAAGAATTTATGTTGTCCAAACACAGTACCAATTAAGACTAGTAGTATTTGATAAATAGGAAAAATCAATAAAATTCTTAGCGTATAATAAAAAAAACCTCCAAAGAAATGTTCAGGAAAAGCTTCTCTAGAAAGCTCAAGGAAAACTAAAACAGGTTTTGCCAGATAAGCAGATAGAGAGCCAGTGATGGCAAATACAATAAAAATGATAACCAATTGAAAGTTGGATTGAATGTCCCAGCGTTCTTTTAATTTCTTCATTTTGCAAAATTACAAAAGCTTATCTCAATCGTTGCCTATATTTCTGCTGAAAATAAAGGAAATAATTATAAAGTAAGTAGTTGACTTCATAACCGTAATCCACATCGAATTCATAATTAATCTGTTGTGGATATAAGTCTGGTCCAAATTGTGAAGGATTATTAGCTCTAATATTATAATTAGTCACAAATATTCTATTTCTCTGCTCCAGGAAGGTTTGACCATAGTATCCTCTAGGTCGCTGCGTGGCTATCCAAGCATTGAATCCAGGCTCTAAAATAATGATCTCGTATTCCAGACTGTCATTTGCAATACGAACTGTATCATTTTCAGTCTCAGAACTCATTGTACTTTCCGAACCTTGTTTTTGTACTGAACAACTCGCGATGGTTATCAAAAAAAGTAAAGGCAATATATATTTCATACTTAAAGTTACTGTTTTACTGTCATATCCACAATAAAAGAATCCGGGTATTTATCCAGATTTCTTGACTTGAAATTTTCTGCAGCTCTCCTGCTATTAAACTGACCTAGAATTACAGTGTAAACCTTGGTTTCATTTATAGTTTTAATTTGAATTAAAACCTCACTCTTATAACTTATCTTTAGGCGATTGGCAAGTCTTAACAAATTATCACTTTCCTGAAAACTCGCAATCTGAACTCCAAAATAATCAGGCTGAATCTCATCTACAGTAAGTTCATAAAACTCTCTTTCTTCTAAAGAACTAGAGTTAGTCTTTTCAAAATTTTCTGAAGTACTTTTTTGAACCCTTGAATTTTTTTCTGCTACTTGAGGCTTTTCCTTTTCAGTCACAGAAGGTGACACATATTCAGCTTCATCAGATTTTATGGTTACGTTGTTATCCAACACTTGTATCTGGACATTGGTCACGCCACTTTCTATCACTCCTAAGGACTGAGCAACAGACCTTGACAAATCTATAATTCGGCCCCTTATAAAAGGTCCACGATCGTTTATGGTTACCAGGGCAGTTCTATTATTACTTAAATTGGTAACTTTTACTTTAGTCCCGAAAGGTAATTTTCGATGTGCGGCGGTAGCTAAATTATGCCTGTAGATTTCACCACTAGCCGTGGGTCTACCCTCAAACTTATCGGCATAAAATGATGCTTTACCAGTCTGTGTTTGAGCTAAAATTAGCTGACTTAAAATGAGACCAATTCCAAGGATAAGAGTTTTCATGTTTTTCATTTAATAAAGGGATAAAATTTGTGAACTTAATTCTTCAGCAATACGATCCTGCGTTTCTTGAGTAGCTCCACTCAAATTGGGTGTGAGAGATAGTTTAGGATACATCATTAATTGAATAGGAGGCTGGGGCTGGTCTTCAAAGACATCTAAAGCTCCAAAAGCCAACTCGTTGTTTTCAAGTTGTTTTACCAAAGCTACTTCATCTAAAGCTTTATGATATGATGTATTGATGATTCCTGCTGTAGGCTTCATCATCTGTAATTCTTCCTGGCCTATGACATAAGAATCAGACTGAGATATATGAAGACTTATTGCATCACAGGTAGATAGAACATCCTCTAAAGAAGATCCTTTCAAATTAAATACGACCTGTTGTTCATCTGGAAAATTTAAGGTTAACTTCAAGGAATCCACTTCTGGATCATAAAATTTGATCTGCATACCTAAAGCCATAGCTTTTTTAGCGACATCTTGACCAATCTTTCCAAATCCAATAATTCCTAGGGTCTTACCTTTTAGTTCGAGTCCTCCTGAGAAAGATTTTTGCAGTTGCTTAAACTTATGATCTCCTTCCAGAGGCATTTCTCTGTTAGCATCTTTAAGATGCCTCATGCAGCTCAAAAGATGAGCTATAACAAGTTCTGCGATACTGTTGGTCCAGGCATCATTGGCGTTCAAAACCTTTATATTTTGCTCTTTGGCAGCATTTTCAGAAATGTGTTCGGCATTTTTATCGCAGTTACCGATAAATTTCAAGGTCTTCAACTCAGAGATTAGACTCCTATCCAGGGGCGTAGTAGCTTTTACTAGCAAGCCTTCAATTTCATTCGCGTTGATATATGTTGAAATCTGATTTTTGGCTATGTTTTTTATGATCACTTCATGTCCTGCATTTTCTAATAGTTGAATACCAACTTCAGAAAATCCGTCTGTTGCTAAAATCTTCATTTATTAATGTTTAAATAGTTTGTTCGAAATGCCTCATTACCTCTATAAGTACCTTAACGCTTTCTTCACCTAATGCATTGTACATGGATGCTCTATATCCACCTACACTGCGATGACCGTTTAAGCCGTTTATATTGGCAGACACCCATAAGTTGTCGAATCTCTTCTTTAATTCAGGGTCTTTAAGCCTAAAAGTGGCGTTCATCATCGAACGATCTTCTTTTGCAGTAAAGCCCTCAAATAACGGGTTCCTGTCAATTTCATTATAGATCAAACTGGCCTTCTTTCTATTTCGCTTTTCCATGGAAGCGACTCCTCCGTTTCTCGAAAGCCATTCCAAGGTCAACATAGACACGTATACAGAGAAAACCGGAGGAGTATTAAACATGCTTTTTCTTTCAATAAACAGTTTATAATTCAGCATCGAAGGTATTGCTCGGGTTACTTTACCTAAGATTTCCTCTTTAATAACCACCAAAGTAGCTCCTGCTGGCCCCATATTTTTTTGAGCTCCGGCATAAATTAAACCAAATTGAGAGTAATCTATTTCTCTAGAAAAAATATCACTACTCATATCACATACCAAAGGGGTATCCTTCGGATTAGGGAAGGTGGTCATTTGGGTTCCAAATATGGTGTTATTACTTGTGTAATGCAGATAATCCAAATCATTTGGAATCTCAAACGACCTGGGAATGTAATTATAATTTTGAGATCTGGAGCTTTCGACAACAATCACCTCTCCAAACTGCTTTGCTTCCTTTATGGCATTAGCAGACCAGGTTCCCGTGTCTAGATATCCAGCTTTATGTTCTAATAAATTATAGGCTGTCATCAAAAACTGCATGCTAGCCCCGCCTTGTAAAAACAAAGCTTTATATCCCTTATTTTTCAATCCTAGATGCTCAAGGGCTAGTTCTCTAGCTTTTTCCATTACCTCTATAAAAGCCTTACTCCTGTGGGAAATTTCTAGAATAGACAATCCAGAGCCATCTAAATCAACTACAGACTGCGAAGCTTTTTCAAAAACTTCTAAAGGGAGTATGCAGGGTCCAGCACTAAAATTATGAGGTCTTTCCATTAATTTTATTGAATTAAAAATTTGAGTGTATCAACGCCATCCGCATAATCGGTCAACGACGGATGTTGCGTTTTTCCAAACTCAACTCCACTTAATTTATGTTGTCCAACTACGCATTGAATATTTTCTTGTTCTTCATGTAATCTATGCTTCAAATGCTCATCACTACTATAGGTCTCAAAAAACAGGGTGCCAATAGGAGAGGAGAAGCCAGAGTCTTTTTTGAGCAGCAAAAAGGCATTATCTAACAATTTGACTGAACTCATCAAGTAAACAGCTTTATTATAGTCATAATTGTTAGCATATTTATGATGATTAATCACTTCTTTATATTTATACATAGCTTCGAAAAAGGAATCGAAATTATAATCTTCTGGAACAAATAACTTGGAAACATTTCTGCATCCAAGTCCGAAATATTGAAAAATATCTTCACCTAAAGCCTCAAGCTGCGATTTAGATTCATTTCCATGAAGTACAGCTACTGAATTTCTGTTTTTTCTTATGATGTGAGGCTTATCCTTAAAGTAATATTCAAAATACCTCGCAGTATTATTACTACCGGTAGCAATTACCATATCAAAATCTGGAAGTCTATCTTTAGTAAAGTTAATTTTAGAAGCAAATTCTGGTTCAATATTTATCAATTCTTCGGCTAGAAAAGGAATAAGTAGACAGTCATTAGACGACAACTTACCAATAAAAAAATGACCCGAGATAAGTACAGATAAAAAATCATGAAATCCTACTAAAGGAATGTTACCTGCCATAACTACCGCTACTTTTTTTGGAGCTTCTAAAGCGCTGGGATAAGAGTTTAACCAGCTAGTAAGATTCCGCTTTGTTAGTGTTTCGGACCATGCCTTCAGTGCGTTGTTGACATAACCAGGAGTGAACCAGGCATTTTGAAGCTCGGCCTTTCTTACGACATTAGTCAATTTTTGTGAAAAATTAGAGTCCGAATCTGGAGAAACTATGTAATTTTGTATTGAATATCCAAGTTTTGAAAAGGCATCTATTCTGGTATCTAAAGTCATATGTTTGGTTACCTGATATAACGTTGCTATTTTTGAACAAACTTACATAAATATTACTCAAATGGCTATTAAAATAACAGACGAATGTATCAATTGCGGTGCCTGTGAGCCCGAATGTCCTAATACTGCCATCTATGAAGGAGCAGACGATTGGAGATATGCAGACGGAACAGATCTTGAAGGTGATATAGTACTTCCAGATGGTAAAGAAGCCAATGCGGAAGAAGCTCAAGAACCTATAAGTGATGAGCTTTATTATATTGTTGCAGATAAGTGTACCGAGTGTATGGGATTTCATGAAGAACCCCAATGTGCAGCGGTTTGTCCAGTAGATTGTTGTGTGCCGGATGAAGAGCATGAAGAAACTGAAGAAGAGCTTTTAGGAAAACAATCTTTCATGCACAAGGAATAAGCCTGAAATAGTCCTATAATTCATAAACCTCTAGTATTCAGAACCTAGAGGTTTTTTAATGCTTGAAATTTATTTTAGAGTCCCGACTTTTTCAATTTCAAATGCATTTAAATATAAATCTGGATTTTGATTTTAAAGAAATCGTAGTATATTTCGGTGTTCAGAAAAATTATGGCAAAAGAAACAAAGTACACAGAAGACAACATTAAATCACTTGACTGGAAGCAGCATATTCGTATGCGACCGGGAATGTATATCGGTAAACTTGGAGACGGTTCTGGCGCAGATGATGGAGTCTATATCCTCCTAAAAGAAGTTTTGGATAATTCAATTGATGAATTTGTAATGGGTTCTGGTAAAACCATCGAAGTTTCAATTCAGAACTCCAAAGTCATTGTAAGAGATTATGGACGTGGGATTCCATTGGGTAAGGTCGTTGATGTAGTTTCTAAAATGAATACTGGAGGTAAATACGATACAAATGCCTTCAAAAAGTCTGTTGGCTTAAACGGAGTAGGAACCAAGGCAGTAAACGCACTATCTAGCTATTTTAGAGTAGAATCTACTCGAGATGGAAAATCGGTCTCTGCTGAATTTGAGCAGGGTAACTTAGTCAATAAAGAAGAACTCGATGAAACCTCAAGGCGAAGAGGAACCAAAGTTACTTTCATACCAGATGAAGTTATTTTTAAAAAATATGGTTTCAGAAATGAGTATATCGAAAAAATGCTCAAGAATTATGTCTACTTAAACCCAGGACTCACCATAATTTTTAACGGTGAAAAATTTTATTCTGAAGACGGGTTAAAAGATCTATTAAGTGACAGAATTCGAGAAGAAGATCGGTTATTTCCTATAATTCACCTCAGAGGAAATGATATCGAGGTTGCCATAACCTTTAGCAAAGCCCAATATTCTGAAGAATACCATTCGTTTGTAAATGGACAAAACACAACTCAGGGAGGAACGCATCAATCAGCTTTTAGGGAGGCCATTGTAAAAACAGTGAGAGAATTCTATAAAAAGAACTTCGAGCCTAGCGACATCAGGAAATCGATTGTCTCTGCTATAAGTATCAAAGTGATGGAACCGGTGTTTGAAAGTCAGACCAAAACCAAACTCGGCTCTACCGATATGGGTGGGGATCTGCCAACCGTAAGAACTTACATTTTGGACTTTCTCAAGCAGAAACTAGACAATTACCTTCATAAAAACAATGAGACGGCAGAGCAGCTTCATAAAAAAATCCTTAGAGCAGAAAAGGAACGAAAAGACTTGTCTGGAATACGTAAGCTGGCAAAAGACAGGGCCAAAAAGGCGAGCCTTCACAATAAGAAGTTAAGAGATTGTCGCATTCATCTAGAGGATACTAAAAAGGAGGGCTACTTAGAAACCACCTTGTTTATTACAGAGGGTGATTCTGCTAGTGGAAGTATTACCAAATCAAGAGATGTCAATACACAAGCCGTATTTAGCCTTAAAGGAAAGCCTTTAAATTCTTATGGATTGAGCAAGAAAATTGTCTATGAGAACGAAGAATTCAACCTGCTTCAGGCTGCTTTAAATATTGAGGACTCTCTAGAAGACCTAAGATATAATAACATCGTCATCGCTACCGATGCAGATGTTGACGGAATGCATATTCGACTTTTAATCATTACCTTTTTCCTTCAATTCTTTCCAGAGCTGATCAAAGAAGGTCATCTATATATTTTACAAACTCCACTTTTTAGAGTTCGTGATAAAAAAGAAACTTTTTATTGTTACTCTGAGACAGAGAAAAGGGAGGCTATAAAAAAGTTGAGAGGTAAGCCAGAGATTACAAGGTTTAAAGGACTAGGTGAAATATCGCCAGATGAATTTAAAAATTTCATAGGTGATGATATACGTCTGGATCCCGTAATGCTTGATAAGTACAAGAGCATTCCTGAAATTTTAGAATTTTATATGGGCAAAAATACTCCCGACCGACAGAACTTTATCATAGATAATTTAAAAGTCGAAGTTGACCTTGTTAAAGAAATCGAAGAAGAAATTCATGAGGTTAAGTAATCACAGACTTGTTAAATTTATACCAGGTGTATATTACTTTTCGGTGATATTTCTTCTCCTTGTAGTGTTTTTAAATCATCAACTTGGCTCTCAGCTATTCCCCTCAGATAAATACTTCTATACTGCAATCGTTTTAATAGGATTGTGGCTTATTTACATTTACTTTGCAGGTAAATATTTTGAATATGATAGTGAGGGTACTTTGGTTTCGTTCTTAAATAGAGGTGCAATTTTATCTGAATTCATCAATTATAGGACTAAGCTATTTGAAATAAAAAAAGAAAAAATAGAAACATATAAAATTTATAACTTACTGTTCTATAGACGTTTAAAAATATATTACTCAAGTAAACATTCAGGCTCCAGTATCAATGTTAACATCAGTATGCTGAGTCCAAAACAAACTCGATTTTTAAAACTATCTCTGAATAAAATTATTGAAAAAAACAATTCCAGCGCATGAGTGACGATTTAGATTTACCTTCAGATTCTCAAGAAGAATTTAATCCAATGTCTAAAGATGAATCCATTAAAGTTACTGGTATGTTTCAAGACTGGTTCCTGGATTATGCATCTTATGTGATTCTAGAAAGGGCAGTTCCCGCTATAGAAGACGGTTTCAAACCTGTTCATCGGCGCATCCTTCACTCGATGAAAGATTTGGACGATGGCCGTTACACCAAAGTGGCTAATATCGTTGGACATACCATGCAATATCACCCCCATGGCGACGCGAGTATTGGAGATGCCATAGTTCAGCTAGGTCAGAAGGATATTTTAATAGACACTCAAGGGAATTGGGGAAATATTCTTACTGGAGACAGTGCTGCAGCTTCAAGATATATAGAGGCTCGTTTATCAAAATTTGCTTTAGATGTAGTATTCAATCCAAAAACTACAGCATGGCAAATATCCTACGATGGCAGAAAGCAAGAACCAGTGAATCTTCCTGTGAAGTTTCCAATGGTACTGGCTCAGGGCGCAGAAGGTATTGCTGTGGGATTGAGCACGAAAATTCTACCACATAATTTTATTGAACTTATTGAGGCTTCTATCAAGCACTTACAAGGAAAGCGATTTAGTATATTTCCTGATTTTGCTACCGGAGGAATTGTAGATGTTTCAAATTATAATGATGGCTTAAGAGGAGGCAAGCTAAGAGTAAGAGCTAATATTGAGATCAAGGACAAGAATCTGCTTGTCATCAATGAAATTCCCTACACCACCAATACATCATCGCTTATTGACTCAATTTTGAAAGCGAATGAAAAAGGTAAAATTAAAATTAAAAAGATCGAGGATAACACCTCTTCAGAAGTTGAAATTTTAATTCATTTACCAAATAATATTTCTCCGGACAAAACCATAGATGCTCTATTTGCTTTCACAAATTGTGAGGTTTCTATTTCACCACTTAGCTGTGTGATTATTAATGATAAACCTCATTTCTTGGGCGTTTCAGAATTACTTAGAAGAAGTACAGATAATACCGTTAGACTCCTTAAAACGGAATTAGAAATAAAACTTGGTGAATTACAGGAACAATGGCATTTTGCGTCCCTGGAAAAGATTTTCATTGAAAAACGGATCTACCGTGACATCGAGGAAGAAGAGACCTGGGATGGTGTTATTCAGGCCATAGATAAAGGATTGAAGCCCCATATAAAGCATCTCAAACGGGAAATAACAAGAGAGGATATTACCCGTCTTACGGAGATCAAAATCAAAAGAATATCAAAGTTTGATTTAGACAAAGCAGAACAAAAAATACAAGCTCTTGAAGAGGATATAGAAAAGGTGAAGTACGACCTTGAACATTTAATTGAGTATTCAATCAATTATTTTAAGGGCCTTAAAAGCAAATATGGAGCTGGAAAGGAGAGGAAGACCAAAATACAATTGTTTGAAGATATTGAAGCTACAAAAGTGGTCATTCGAAACACAAAACTTTATGTGAACAGAAGCGAAGGTTTTGTAGGTACTTCAATGAAAAAAGAAGAATACGTAACTGATTGCAGTGATATCGATAATATAATTTGTTTTACTGAGGATGGGACTATGATGGTGACTAAGGTAGATCACAAGACCTTTATCGGGAAAAACATCATTTACGTCGGCATCTTCAAGAAAAAAGATAAAAGAACTATTTATAATTTGATATACAGAGATGGTAAGTCAGGTTATAATTATATGAAACGCTTTGCAGTGACTTCTATTACAAGAGATAGAGCATATAGTGTTGGTAAAGACAAACCTGGTACGAAGGTGCTTTATTTCTCTTGCAATCCTAATGGAGAGGCAGAGCTTGTTACCGTATTTTTAAGACAAAAAAAAGGTTTAAAACGCTTAAAATTTGATATCGATTTTTCAGATTTAGCCATAAAAGGCAGAGGAGTGAAGGGAAATCTTGTTTCTAAAATGCCAATAAAGAGCGTTGAACTAAAAGAAGAAGGGGTGTCTACCTTAAAACCCCGTAAAATATGGTTTGATGAAACGGTAAGAAGACTAAATGTTGATGAACGCGGTGAGCTACTTGGAGCGTTTAAGGGTGAGGACCGACTTTTGATCGTAAGACAGAATGGTTTGGTCAAAACAATTGTTCCAGAATTGACCACACGATTTGAAAATGATGTTATTGTATTAGAAAAATGGAACCCAAATAAACCACTTTCTGTTATTTATTGGGAAGGTGAAAAAGAAAGGTATTATGTCAAGCGGTTTTTAATCGAACAACCAGATAAGGAGGAACTTATTATTACAGACCATCCAAACTCTCAACTCGAAGTAGTTTCAACAGATTATCTACCAAGAGTGGAAATTGAATTTAAAAAGGCAAGAGGGAAGGAGCGAAAAGAAAACGAAACTATTCATTTAGAAGAATTCATTGCAGTGAAAGGCATAAAAGCTCAGGGAAATCAATTAACCCCTGAAAATGTAAAGCAAATCGATGTGTTAGACTCACTGCCCTACGAAGAGAATAATAATGATGATGTGGAAGAGGAAGAGCAAGAGGATAAATCTACAAACCAGCAGTCTTCATTGTTCGATTAATCTATTTTTACAACTCTGCCTTTCTGCTTTTCTGTTTTACCTACAATATTATACTCAAAAGTGTAGGAATTACCTGAAGTGGAAAGAATTTTCATATGAATAGGCTGTCTTTCAGCTCTATTCTTTGGGTTTAAGGATTTTAAGACGTACTCGCAGTCATTGATCCAACGAATGGAGGCAGAGTCTTTTTTATTATTATAAATTTCAACTTCTACCGAATCATTTCTTATAAAAATAGTCTTAACCAAGTCACCATCTAAGTAGGTTTCAAATTCGAAGCGTCCAGTTTTAAATTTTTTACAATTACGCTCAGGATTATAGCAAGAAACAAAAGCAAGACAAAGTAGAATTAAGAGATAACGCATTATTTTTTTTTACAAAAATAAATCAATTTAAGTGTCTTGCTTAGGTTTTATCAGTATTTTGGTAAGCTTCAAAACTTCCATCTGTATAAAACACAATAACCTTGCTGATGTGCTTAGAAGCTGAATTCTGATCTTTCTGTAGACCTTCAGCAAATAAGCTATCTTGAGGAGCTTTTTTAGCCTCCATAGATTCATTTAAGGGCTTTTCTAATGCATTACTACTTTCACTGAATTGAGTAGGTGAGGGAGGAAAGTTTCCTTTACCATTTAATAACCAATATAGCTCAACATCCTCAAAAGCAGAAACAACCTTCATTACAAAATCCAAACTTGGTTTATTCCTTCCTGAAAGTATATGAGATACAGAAGCTCTTCCTACATCGATTTTATCTGCAAATGAAGAAGCAGACAAGTCGTAGTGATCGAATATTTTTTTCAGTCGAGCGGAGAATTCAGTGCTGTTTATCATTGTAAACTATTAGATTAATCAGATTAAATAAATATTTACAAATGTAACTAATTAAAGTGAAATATCCTATATAAGGTGTAAATCATAGGCAATTTTAATAAAGTATTACTTGAGTTGCATAAATATAATATGCTAAAAAACAATATTTTAAATATAAAAAATCAGATTTTAGGAAAAATTCCATAGCTTTTGTTTAGCGGTCAAGCCTTAGACAAGTCAATTGTATACAAAAGTAAAATATGAGAGAATTTATTTTGTTTACAAATGTATATTTATCTTTTTATACATTTGTATACATGAAATTAAACCACGAAGATTATTCTGAGCTTTTGAGCAGATATTCTGAATTTAGAATCTCAAAGCTTCAGGGCCGATATTTACAAGAGCAACACGTATTAGACGTTTTTAAGTCATTGTCTCATAATTTTAAAATCATCAATGAAGGACATTCCGAAGAGGGCCGAATCATTTCTTCTTTTAAGATTGGATCGGGATCTCGTAAAATTTTGATTTGGTCGCAGATGCATGGCAATGAAAGTACAACTACTAAATCTGTCGTTGATTTCATAAATTACTTGAGTCAAGGCCTAAAATACTCGCAATTTCTATTGGAGCGTTGTAGCTTCATTATAGTTCCTGTTTTAAATCCAGATGGTGCCCATTACTACACAAGAGTTAATGCTAATGGTGTTGATTTAAACAGAGATGCTCTGCAACAAACTCAGGCAGAGAGTAAAGTTCTACAGGCTATTTATAAGAAGTTTCAACCTGATATTTGCTTCAACATGCATGATCAACGCACCATTTTTAGCGCTGGTGATGCAAAAAAACCTGCAACGGTTTCATTTTTGTCTCCTTCATATAATGAATCAAGAGACATAAATGAAGTAAGGAGGATATCCATGAGCTTGATATCCTCGGCAAACTCAGTATTACAGATGTTCATACCAAATCAGGTGGGTCGATATGACGATGGTTTTAACATCAATTGCATAGGAGATTATCTTCAGGCAAAGGGAACACCTACTGTGCTTTTTGAAGCAGGGCATTTTGCTAAAGATTATAAACGTGAGGAAACCAGAAAATACATTTTTATAGCACTGCTTCAAATGATAATGGATATTGCACAAGATGCCTCTATTCGTCCTGCAGAAGCATATTTTGATATACCAGAAAATAAAAAGCTTTTTTACGATGTTATTTTACGTAATGCTATTCTCAATGAGAAACCCACGGATATAGCTTTACAATATAAAGAAGTTTTAAAAGGGGAACGTATAGATTTTGTTCCCGTTATAGAAAAAACAGAACACCTTCCCACTTACTATGGTCACAAGGAAATTGATCTAGAACATCAGCCTGTAAAAACAGAAGATCTTAAAAAATTAACAGTAGGCGATGTTTTGTCATCATTTAAAGTCAACGATAACGTTTTCGTTATATAATTAATAAAGAATTTGTAGATTTGTTCTTTTTTAATTATAAATATTGATTATTTTTGAATTTTATTTAAAATCAGAAGTTCATAACCTATGAAAGTAAAACTTAAACTCGACGAAACAGACCACCAAATTCTCAATATGCTTATCGACAATACGAGAACTCCTTTTACCGATATCGCAAAGAAGTTGGATATTTCTGCTGGTACAGTTCACGTAAGGGTAAAGAAGATGGAAGAGAGCGGAATCATAATTGGCTCTTCTCTTACTCTTAATTACAAGAAACTTGGCTACACCTTTATTGCTTATGTTGGAATATTTTTGGAGAAAACATCTCAAACTCAATTTGTCCTTAATCGTATTGAAGAAATACCTAACATTACAGTGGCTCATGTTACCACGGGTAAATTCAATCTATTTTGTAAAATAAGAGCCAGAAATACTGAGCATGCTAAAAACATCATTTTCTTAATCGATGATATCGATGGCGTGAGCAGAACGGAAACCATGATTTCCATGGAGGAAAGCTTAAATGACAAAACCAGATTGATGAAATCTATCTTTGAAAATATGTAAAAGATCTAAAAAGGATTATTCAAAAGGGCTAGTAGATTTTACTGGCCCTTTTTTTATTCATTCATGGTGTGAAATACGTTCTGAACATCATCATCTTCTTCAATTTTTTCCAAAAGTTTATTTACATCTTCTTTTTGCTCTTCCGTTAGTGTCTTAGTAACCTGTGGTATTCTATCAAATCCTGAAGATTCTATAGAAATGTTGCGTTCTTCCAGAAATTTTTGAATATCTCCAAAACTCTGAAATGGGGCATAAATCATAATCCCATCTTCATCTTCAAAGACTTCCTCGGCACCAAAATCAATCACCTCTAATTCTAATTCTTCTACATCTATGCCTTCAGAAGCAATCCTGAAATTACAAGTATGATCAAACATAAATTCTACCGAGCCAGAAGTTCCCAAATTACCATCACACTTATTAAAATAGGACCTAATGTTCGCGACAGTTCTATTGGTATTATCTGTAGCGGTTTCTACTAAAATAGCAATACCATGCGGTGCATAACCTTCGTATAAAACTGTCTTATAGTCACCTAAACTTTTGTCTGAGGCCCTTTTTATAGCTCTTTCGACATTGTCCTTAGGCATATTGGCAGCCTTGGCATTCTGGATAACAGCCCTTAATTTAGCGTTGGTTTCCGGATCAGGACCACCTTCTTTAACAGCCATTACGATATCTTTACCCAATCGGGTAAAAGTTTTGGCCATTGCAGACCATCGCTTCATTTTTCTGGCCTTTCTGAATTCAAATGCTCTTCCCATACTTAATGTCTAATCAGCAAATGCTTCCATTTTACGGTTATACTCTCTGATTTCAGCCTTGTTCGCTGGATTTTCAGACTTTTTGATCAAGTTGATCAAATACAAGAGGCTTTCTGAACCTGTAATGATTTCAGAGTTTTCAGTTTCCAGTTCTTCTCCAGTTTCTTCGTCAACAAGTGGTTCATCCTGTGGGATTGGAATAGCGAAAACTTCATTTTCTTCAATGTGTTCGTATACCAATCTCAAAGTTTTGGCAACTACTGGAAGTTTTTCTTCCACAGCAAATGGTCTTAATTCTTTAACCATCTCTACAACTTCGTCTGTTATAATTTGATTAGATTCAAGTGATTTTACAATTGAATCTATAAGTTTTATGGCTTTTTTATTTTCCAAGGATCTAAGGTTTTGATGTTATGCAAAAATAATTTTTAGTTTATATATAAAGGTCGATGTTGGTACTATTTTTCGAAATATAATTAAAACCGCTTATTATTAGACGCTTATGAAGCTTAGATTTTGACTTATAATTTCTTAAATAATTTCAATAAACCCTTTTATCTGTGTATTTTTGCGAATCTTAATTTTTCTAATTCATCTCTCAACTCAAGGAAGTTTATGCTTGAAAATACTACAGAAAAAAGCCTTTATGATTATCAAGAAAAAGATTTGCAAAAGATCTTTGATAAAATTGAAAACTCTCCAGATAACTTTAATTTACTTTATCAGCTTCCTACTGGAGGGGGAAAAACAGTTGTTTTTTCTGAAATTGTAAGACGATATATAGAGAAAACAGGAAAAAAAGTCATCGTACTAACCCATAGAATTGAGTTATGTAAGCAAACTTCAGATATGCTGGAGGGCTTTGGTGTTCAAAACAAAATCATCAATTCGAAAGTCAAAGAGCTGTCAGATGATAATGACTATATGTGTTTTGTGGCCATGGTTGAAACTCTCAATAATCGATTGAATGAAGAGAAGTTAAACATGAAAAATATTGGCCTCGCCATCATCGATGAGGCTCATTACAATTCTTTTACCAAACTATTTGGTTACCTTAGAAATGCTTTTATACTTGGTGTGACAGCTACTCCTTTAAGCTCAAACATCAAATTACCGATGCATAGGAACTATGAAGAATTGATCGTTGGTAATTCCATTTCATCTCTTATCGAAAAAGGCTTCTTAGCAGAAGCTAAAATGTACAGCTACGATGTCGGGTTGGGAACACTCCAGGTAGGAATCACGGGAGATTATACCGTTAAATCCTCAGAGGATTTATATACCAATCTGGATATGCAGGAAAAACTAATCCAGGCCTACGAAGAAAAATGTAAGGGTAAGAAAACCTTAATCTTTAATAATGGTATCAATACCTCCTGGTATGTTTATCAAACCTTCAAAGATGCAGGTTACGATATTAAACATTTAGACAATACGCACAACAAAAAAGAAAGAAAAGCTATTCTAAAATGGTTTAAAGAAAAACCTGATGCCATTTTAACCTCTGTAAGTATTCTTACTACCGGCTTTGATGAGCCTACTGTTGAAAATATTATTCTCAACAGAGCAACAAAATCGCTCACTCTTTACTTTCAAATGATTGGTCGTGGATCTCGTAAGCTTCCCAACAAGGATACCTTCAATGTAATAGACCTTGGTAATAACATTGCTAGATTTGGCCCCTGGGATGCACCGGTAGACTGGCAGCTAATTTTTGAGAATCCAGATTACTTCCTTGATAACATGGTGTCTGACGAAGAAATTGAGCTCAATTTCAAATATGAAATGCCCGATGAAGTTAGAGAAATGTTTAAAAACTCAGAAGATATTGAATTTGATATTCGAAGGCGATATAACGAGACCGTAAATAATGGAGAAAAATCTAAGCTCGTTCTTGAAGAATCTATTGCTCAACATGCCCGTATGTGTGCAGAAAATTCTGAAGATGTTTTTGATGCACGTATTCTTGCCCGAGAGCTTAAAGACGATATTAAAGATAGAATTAAGCGGTATTCGAATTGTATTATCAACAATACAAAGAATTACAGAGACTGGCTTTATGAAGATTATGTAAGGAAACTTAGAGTCAAAATCAATGAACACTTTATGGAGTAATCCATTATCGACAAGGGCTATTAGTAGCCCTTGTTTTATTTTAAATCAGAGATAAATGCCTCAAAAAATAAAGCGAAGTGATGAAAAGGAATCCATTTTTGGGTTGAAATTGAACGGTAATGTGTTTTTCACCTCTGCTTTATTTATTTTAATTTCTATAGTTCTCACGTTGATCTTTAAGGATTCTGCTTCAGAATTTTTTAATACCACCCAGGAAAGTGTTTCCAGACATGGAGGATGGTTTTATATTCTTGGAGTCAATTTTTTCTTATTATTTGTCTTGTATCTGGCCTTGAGTAAATACGGTAACCTTAAAATCGGAGGACCTGATGCAGAACCTGAATTTAAAAAGATCTCTTGGTTTTCCATGCTGTTTAGCGCGGGGATGGGAATTGGTCTTTTATATTTTAGCATATCGGAACCACTCACACATTTTTCTAATCCTCCTTTCGGCGAAGGCGGAAACGCTGAAGCCGCCAGGGAGGCTATGAAATACACCTATTTACACTGGGGAGTTCATATTTGGGGTATTTACGCTCTGGTAGGTTTATCGCTTGCCTATTTCACTTATACCCGGGGTCTTCCATTGACCTTAAGATCTGTATTTTATCCCTTCTTAGGCAAACGCATTTACGGAATTTGGGGAGACTTAATCGATATATTTGCCGTTATAGCCACATTATTTGGCCTGGCTACATCACTAGGTTACGGTGTTACTCAAATTTCTGCAGGTCTCAATTATATCTTTGATCTTCCGGATAGCATCACCTCTCAAGTTCTCATCATTGCATTCATTACTCTCGTGGCAACGGTTTCTGTAGTATCAGGAATTCATAAAGGGGTCAAGTTTTTAAGTGAGTGGAATATTCGGGTAGCCGCCATACTTCTTCTTTTGATCCTAATTTTAGGGCCAACGATGTTTATCTTTAAGTCTTATGTTCAAAATGTAGGGGCTTACATCGGTAGTTTTTTTGAAATCTCAACCTGGACTGAAAGTTATTCTCAGGACAATTGGCAGATGCCATGGACGATCACCTATTGGGGATGGTGGATAGCTTGGTCTCCATTTGTAGGAATGTTCATTGCTAGAATCTCTAAAGGCAGACAAGTTAGAGAATTCATTTTAAGCGTTCTCTTTCTACCCACTATCGTGATTTTTTTCTGGATGACCGCTTTCGGAGGTACTGCAATCAATGATGCTTTATTGGGTGAAACCTCAGTGATGGAAGCTGTAAATACAAATGCAGATATTTCTTTGTTCGTCTTTTTTGAAAATTATCCATTCACAATAGTATTGAATCTTGTGGCTATTGCTTTGGTGGCCAGCTTCTTTGTGACTTCTTCAGATTCAGGGTCCTTAGTCATAGACAGTTTGACAAGTGGAGGCAAAATTGATGCTCCAAAAGGACAACGGGTATTTTGGGCTGTTACGGAAGGTACTATCGCTGCAGTTTTATTAATTGGTGGTGGGCTTGAAGCTTTACAGACAGCTTCTATTGTTTCGGCATTGCCATTTACGGTCATTCTATTTATTATGTGTTATTCCTTATACCTAGGACTCAAAGAAGATCATAAAAAGCAACAGCTTCAATCTGATGAAGACAAATACGAACAAACACTCAAAAGAATTATAGAAAAGCGTAAACAAAAAGATACAGAGAAGTAAGTATTATAATGCCCCAAATATCAGGGCTCCATAAATAGCAAATCTCGCTAACCTCAAAATACCATAGAGCAAATAGCTACCAAATGGAAATTTAATGATTCCTGCAGACATGCTCGCTATAGCAAAAGGTAAGGGTAGGAGAGCACCTGCAATGATAAGAATGCCTCCCCATTTTCTCATGTTCTTTATGTGCTTTGCCATCTTTACTTCCAAGAAAACAAATACAGAAGGTATACTCGCAATTCCTCGACCAACAAAGTAAGAGATTACTCCACCTAAATAGGATAGCACTGCTAGTATAGATAGAAACCCCCAAGGTGAAACTGATTTATCACACCAGGCGATAAATATTTCTGGAGGAATAAGACCTAAAATTGATTCTGAAGCAAAAAAGATAGCAAAAACCCCAACGGGTGGAAAATTTTCAGTGACATAGATCAACATCGTGTTGACATCGATAACAAAAAAGTGAATGCCTAAAAGAATGGCAATGAAAATTAAAATAGGGGGAGCTGCTTTGATAAGGCTCCTTCCTAAAAAACTATAAAACCCAGTATAAGTATAATACTGATGTAACAGTCTCAGATGAGACTTTCGATTAGGATTTTTCTTTTTCTTACTCATAATAGACCACAAAAATAAGGCGAAACATGCATTACACCATGTTTTTAAGAGATCAAATCAATTAAGAATTTGTTAAATAGATATCGTGGATAGATTCAGTTGAATTTTCAAGTAAATATTGATTGCTAGTGCAAAAATTCCGATGCTTGTTAGCTTTATATGTTTATGGTTGGAATATTTTTAATTCGCTGAGCGTTTAAAGCACACACTCCAACAAAAACAAATAGGCTTATCATAATGGTTTCAATGCTATAATTCGCATCTATCATAAGACCTATAAGCCATGGACCTAGTGCTGTGCTTATGACCATGAACATTGTAAATAAACTTCGAATAGCGCCCAGTTTTTCGATTCCGTAAACTTCTGCCAAAATGGAAGACTTTACTGTACCAGACATTCCAACGGTAACACCCATGAGTAATAAAAAAATTAAAGCTCCAACTATGCTGTTGATAAAAGCAAAGGCCAAAAGCCCTAAACTTATAGGAATCAGGTATATTCTAAACATTTTTTTTGCAGTGAACTTATCGACCCACAACCCGCCAGCCAGAGAAAATATTAGTCTGGTTATAGCATAACCAGTAAAGAAAGCTGCATAGAGTTGCGGAGACCATCCTTTTTGGGCTACAAAAACATATTGATAAAATATCACAGCTGTAACGCTAAAGCTAATACAAAAGCTAGTAGGCATTAGAATTAAGAACCGCTTGTCATTAATGATACTTCCGAAATCTTTTAATAGGCTTATCGATGATTGCCTCCCTCGATTCAATTGTTTGTTGAAATGATCTAAATCTGTTAAAAAAAGACGTATCAAATAGAGGAGAAGAAACAGTCCGGATAAGATCATTCCCCATCTCCAGTCGAGCCAATCAATGATGAAAGTAAGCAACAGGGGAAGAACGATTTCACCAGAAGAATAACCTAAAGAAGAAAAACTTAAAGCTTTCCCTCTGTTTTTATCATAGAATTTAGACAAGATGGTCATGCTGATATGACTCAACATACCCTGGCCGGTTAATCTAAGCCCTACCAAACTTATAAAAACAAGAGCGATATGATGAGACACTCCCATAAGTATAGAAGAAAAGGCGAGGCAGATTATCGTAAAGGCAGTGACTTTTTTAACAGAAATATGATCGACAGTATGACCAACAGTCAACATTATAAAGGATGCAAGAACAGTACATACTGCATAGATGGCTCCAAATGTCCCTTCAGTAATTGCAAATTCTGAAGATATTTCAGTGACGTATAAGGAAATCAAATACGTCTGTCCAAAACTGGATAAAAACGTAAGGGTCCAACCAAAACTTAATTTTTTAAAATTGCCTTTTATGAAGTTTAAAAAGTCCTTCATTCTGAATCTGAAGATTCAGAGGTTTTTTCAATCAAATGGCCTGATAAGGATTTTACGTCTTGACCTGATGGATATTCAAAGCATTCTAAATCAAAATAAGGTACAGCAGCCAGGAGATGATCAAAAATTCCTGCCAAAATTCTCTCGTAATTAGACCAGACTTTGTCTTTCGAAAATGCATAAATTTCTAAGGGAATGCCTTGAGGTGTTGCAGGTAATTGTCTGGTCATCATCAGCATTTCTTTATTAACATCAGGATGTTGTTCCAGGTAATGATCGATATAAACTCTAAACGCCCCTAAATTGGTTTGATTGCGTCCATTGATCTGCATAGATTTATCAATATTATGTCTTTCATTATGGTCCTGAATTTCCTGTTGCTTATCTTTAATATAACTTGAAATTAGCTTGATTTTCTCAAACTGTTTAATATCAGTTTCAGTTAAAAATTTTATGCTGTTAGCTTTGATAAGAATAGATCGTTTCATACGTCTTCCTCCAGAAACACTCATTCCTCTCCAATTGATGAATGAATCTGAAATCAAATAATAGGTGGGGATGGTCGTAATGGTTTTATCGAAGTTCCTCACTTTCACAGAGGCTAAATTAATTTCAATCACATCTCCATCGGCTCCATATTTCTGCATTGTAATCCAGTCGCCAAGTCTTACTGTATCGTTTACAGTAACTTGTATACTAGCCACAAATCCAAGTATAGTATCCTTAAAAATTAATAGTAAAACCGCCGAAAAAGCTCCCAAAGCAGTCAAAAACTTGAGCAGAGGCTTACCTGTGATTGCAGAAAATAAAAAGATGACACCAACAAGCCAAATTACAATCATAAACACCTGTATATAGCTTTCAAGTGGTTTGTCTTTGAAGGAATCGTAGGTACGCAAGAAGTCTTTTATCGTTAATAAAATACTTCTAATGATCATGATGCCGATGAAAATCATGGCTATTTGAAAGATCTTTTCCAAATAAATTTCAAAATCAGGAAAGTCAATCAAGATAGCTGGAATAGTTTCATAAATGATAAAAAGGACAATCAAATCTGTCAGATATACAAACACTTTATTTTTAACAAGTAAATCGTCAAAACTTGTTCTTGTTCTTTTTGCGAGTTGATGTATTATGGTTAATGCTATATATCTCAAAAGTTTATACAAAACAAAACCGATGATAACGGCAATGATTAAGTTACCAATCGCATTAATAAATTTTGCGGTTTGCTCTGAAGCATAATTATTAGATACCAAATAATGGTAAATCGTTTTTGCAAAAGAATTGACGTCCATGTTGGAAATTTTTACAAATCTAAGTATTATCTTACAGCTTAAGCCTAAGACTAAAATGTTAAAATAACATGAAAGATAAATTCATAGTAGCTGCAATTGTAGTTGGAATTTTGACTTTTGCTGGTGTAATTTATTGGATGACCAAGACCGATGTTGAATATTCTAATCGTCTTAAAATTTCACAGAGTTGGGATTTACCTTTTGAGCTTAGAGAGGTTTCTGGTATCAGTCATGTCGATGATCATCGCTTAGCCTGTGTGCAAGATGAAAAGGGAGTCATTTTCATCTATGATTTGAATAAAGATAGCCTTACTCAACAAGTTAAGTTTGGGCCTCGTGGCGATTATGAAGCGATAAGAGTAAAAGATTCCACAGCCTACATTCTACAAAGCGATGGCCAAATCTATGAAGTTATTGACTTTCAATCTGAGAACAGGAAAGTCAATCGTTTCCAAACAGAATTTTCTTCGTTTAATGATATGGAGAGCTTTGATTTTATCAAACACACAAATGAGGTAATAACCATTCCAAAAGAAAATAACCTACTAGAAAACAGGGATGAATTTATTATCTATAAATTGTCCTCAAACGATTTTTCATTACAAGATGAACGTTTTATTTCATTGAACTATAATGACCCTGTGTTCAAAATCGACACCAATAATTGGCTCAGGAATCAGGGCTTTCTAGCTTCAGAGCTTACTGTACATCCTCATACACAAGAGATCTACATTCTGGATTCAAGAATCCCAAAATTGATGATTTTAAGCCCTGATGGAACTCCAAAACAGCTATTTCTATTAAATCCGGAGCAATTTCAACAGCCTGAAGGTTTGTCCTTTGATTCAAAAGGAAGACTCTACATTTCTAATGAAGAAAAAAGTTTTATAAAACAAAACCTTCATCTGGTAGAACTACGATCAAATTAATTCTCTTTATTCCCAAATAAGCGTTTAAAAAAGCCTTTTTTTTCTTCATCATCCTCTTTATCATCATCGAATTCTTTTTCTCTTTTATCTTTTGAAAATAATCGCTTAAAGAATCCATCTCGTTTTTGATTTTCACAAGTTAGCAATTCTTTCTGCTGAGGCGTAAGTTTGGAAAACTTTGCCTTAGTGATATGCTCAAATTCGTTTAAGTTGGCCATTTTTTGATACATTCTCGCAAATATGGGAAGTGCAGTATTAGCCCCTTGGCCAATCCTGGTCGATTTAAACCCTATGCGCTGGTCGTTGTTACCTACCCATGAAATGTTAACTAAATTTGGCGTTACTGCGGCAAACCAACCGTCTCTATTATTTTGAGTGGTACCAGTTTTTCCTGCGATATCACCTTCAAATCCATAAACTGATCTAAGTCGTTTTGCAGTACCTTCATTCACCACATTTTCAAGCATGGCTAAAAGCAGTCGATTGTGGTCAACACTTAAGTCTGAAGTTTTATTATGTTTTTTATCGTTTTCAAAAATCACTTCTCCGGAGCTATTAGTTATTTTCTGAATCACATGAAGCTCGGGAACCAAGCCAGCATTGACGATACTGGAATAGACTTTGGCTAGCTCTTTCATACTTAATTCTGCTGCACCAAGGGCAAGTGATGGCTCATCTTTTAGGGCCGAACTTATGCCCATACTCTTCGCTAAGTCGATGGTATTAGAAATACCAGACTCTTCCAACACTTTCACACTTACTGTATTGATAGAGTTGGTAAGGGCGTATTTTAAGGAGTAATTGAGGTAAGGATCGTCTTCATCTCCTTTAGAAGCATTCTTAGGATTCCAGTTGTCAGCATTGGTATAAGTAATCTCCTTTGCCGAGATGTAGTCGCAAGGTTCCATGCCGTTTTGCAATCCGCTTGCGTAAACGATGGGTTTAAAGGTAGAACCTACTTGCCGTTTGGCATTTTTAATAATATCATACTGAGATAATCGGTAATCAGCTCCACCAACATAAGCCAAAATTTCACCAGATCCTGGGTTAATACTTAAACTTGCGGCATTAAGTTGTTTTAAAGAATAGCTTAAGCTATCCAGTATCGATAGTTGTAAAACAGTACTTTTTCCCTGCTTAATCACTTCTACAGGCTTTATTACAGTTAGGCTGTCTTCGATTTGACTTGGAGATAATTTTGCAGAGGTCCATCGTTTATAATCACGAGTGTTTTTAGCCATTTCCATTAGCAATTCTTCATTCTCCCAAGGCTTGTTATTATTATACTCATCTTCAAAGAGTGGCTGTAAATATTTAATTTGATCTACAATTGCTTCTTCCAACAGCAATTGTTGTTTCAAGTCTATTGTTGTATGAATTTTCAATCCATCCTCTTCGATGATGTATGCTGATCCATCAGGTTTTTTTAAGTCCTTTAGGATATTGCCTGCTTTTGTTTTTAGCAGGTCGACCAGGTATTGCCTTTGATACGTATTCGATTCAGAAATATCCAACTGAATAGACTCAGACATAGCTTTATCAGCTTCATTTTTAGAAATATAACCGTATTTCTGCATTTGTGATAATACCACATCTCTTCTTAATTGACTCCGTTCTGGAAACAACCTGGGGTTATAAGAATGATTTGCTTTTAATGTACCTACTAAGGTGGCAGCCTCCTGAAGGTTTAAATCTGATGCAGACTTATTAAAAAATAGCTGAGAAGCGCTTTCAATGCCATAAGTATTTCCGCTAAATGGAACTGTGTTCAAGTACAATTCCAAGATTTCCTGTTTGGAGTAAAACGACTCAAAACGTTTAGCAACAATACTTTCTTTAAGTTTATTGACGGGAATGCTCATCAATCCGTAGGATGTTCTGCCATAGATATTTTTAGCTAACTGCTGGGTAATCGTACTACCGCCACCAGAAGACTTATCACCGGAAAGTATAGTCTTGAAAAAAACCCTTAACAAACTGTAGTTATCCACACCGTCGTGCTCATAAAATCGCGCGTCTTCAGTAGCGACTAGGGCATCTTTTAAATGCTCTGGGAAATCATCATAAGTAATGGATTGACGGTTGAGTTGGTATATTTTATCGATTGTTCGACCTTGAAAATCCAATAGTTCAGAAGCTTCAGACTGCTGTATGTCAGCTAAATCGTCTTCAGTTGGAACTTTCCCCCACAATCCAATATATATACTCCCAAAAAATAGAAAGAAGAGCAGAAGAAAAGATAAAAGTCCAAACGATAAGACTTTGATTATTTTATTCCTTTTTTTCTTTTTTTGTTTTGATTTGGGCATATTCAAAAATTTGGTTCAAAAGTAATTTTAAAATTACTAGGGGGGACGTTAAAAGTATTTAAAATATGAAATGACTGAATTTATAGACTGTAACTTTAAATTCAAACAAAAATTATATTTAGAATGAAAAATAAAGTCGCATATATTACAGGAGGAAGTAAAGGTATAGGATTTGGCGTTGCTGAAGCTTTGATGCAGCAAGGAGTGAACGTGGCCATTACCAGTCGGTCACAATCCTCAGCAGATGAAGCTGCTGCAGTACTTAATGCATCTAATACTGAAGCTAAAGCTATTGGTATTGAAGCCGATGTGAGACAAATGAGCCATCAAATTAGTGCTGTACAACATATCTTAAAGGAGTTTGGCCAATTGGATTATGTGATTGCCAACGCTGGTTTGGGTCACTATCATAGTATTGAAGATTTGACAGAGGAACAGTGGAAAGAAACGATTGATACTAACCTTACTGGAGTGTTTTTCAGCATTAAAGCTTCAGTAGATGCACTTAAGAAAAGCAAGGGCTATTTTATTACGATATCCAGCTTGGCAGGAACAAATTTCTTTGCTAAAGGCTCTGCATACAATGCCAGTAAATTTGGTGTCACTGGGTTTACTCAGGCTGTGATGCTCGACCTTAGAGATTATGGAGTTAATGTCTCAACCATTATGCCTGGTTCGGTAGCTACACACTTTAATGGCAATACCCCAGACGATAGTGATGCCTGGAAAATTCAGCCAGAAGACTTAGGCGAGTTGGTTGTAGATCTTTTTAAAATGAATCCAAGATCTTTACCAAGTAAAGTAGAAGTAAGACCATCTCAACCTCCGAAAAAATAAGTCGAGATTCACTCATTAAAAAAGCCATTCAAATTGAATGGCTTTTTTAATATTAATCAAACATTGGAAATTATCCCAAATATTTTTTTAGCATCTTATTTTTAGACTGATGCTTAAGGCGTCTGATGCCTTTTTCTCTAATTTGTCTTACTCGCTCTCTACTTAAATCGAACGTATCACCAATTTCCTGAAGTGTCATCGCTGGTTGATTGCCAATACCATAATTTAATCGAATGACATCAGCTTCTCTTTGAGAAAGAGTTTCTAAAGCTCTGTTGATTTCAATACTTAAAGAATCTCTCATCAATTGATCATCTGGAGTAGGGGACTCGCCAGAACTCAACACGTCATACAAGTTGGAATCGTTTTCACCCTCTTTAAATGGAGCATCCATAGAAAGGTGTCGTCCCGAATTTTTAAGAGCTACTTTCACCTGAGATTCACTCATATCCAATTCTTTAGCAATTTCAATTGCAGAAGGTGGACGTTCATTTACTTGCTCCAGGTGTGAAAATGTCTTATTGATTTTATTGATGACTCCAATTTTATTCAATGGTAATCTTACCACACGAGATTGTTCTGCTAGAGCCTGCAGGATAGATTGTCTGATCCACCATACGGCATAAGAAATAAATTTAAATCCACGTGTTTCATCAAAACGTTTGGCAGCTTTCACAAGCCCAACATTACCTTCATTGATTAAATCTGGTAATTTTAATCCTTGATTTTGATATTGCTTAGCAACAGAGACGACAAATCTTAAATTAGCATTAGTTAATTTTTCCAAAGCCACCTGATCGCCTTCTCGAATACGCTGAGCTAACTCCACCTCTTCCTCAGCCGTAATTAAGTCAACCTTACTAATATCCTGGAGATATTTATCTAAGGACTTCGATTCACGATTAGTGACTTGTTTGGTAATTTTAAGCTGTCTCATATATAATTTTTATATAATAGTTAATAACTGTAATCTCGCCATAATACGACATTAAACCGAGAAAGTCAAGTCTTATTGTGATATAAAGGTTTAAATCTTAGTTTTTTATAAAAATCTTAAGAAGATAGAAAGCTTAATCCAAAAATGAACACTACTGTCCATTGAAAAGCCCTGTATAAATTCCCACGACTAAGCTTTTCTGCGGAAACTTCGATGTGTTTTTGACTTTCAATATTTTGATGTAAGGGCACAAAAAATAGAAATGTACTTATCCAGATAGAAACCACCAATAGGGTGTAAATTAAATGTAGTAGAGAAAACTCTATGATTACAAGATATAAGGCCACTGCTGCCTGAATAAACATAAGCGGAGCCACTATTATTGTTATTCTAGGAGTATAAACTTTATGCCATGTAATGAGGTCCTTTTCTTGATAAAATAAAAACCCAGGGTAAACAATGAGTTGCACCATCCAAATAAGGACGACCAATCCAAAATCAATAACTAATCGAAGCGTTGTGATGTGATCCAGTAAACTTTGCATTATTCAGTTAGTTTCCAGTTGTACTCTTGATGTACCTTTTTCAGAATCAAAAAGAAGGGGATCCACCACACAAAATCATTGGTAATCAAAGTGTAAAAAAATTCGAAAGGCACTTTTCCTTCAACATAATTGAACACGAAACCCAGTGGTCCAAATAGTTTGCCAAGGAAACCTACTGCCACTATGGGCCAATGCCTTAAGGGATCGTAAGAAGCCCACCAATAGCCTAGACCGTAAACTCCAATCACCATCCCCATACCTTGCCAAATCATGGGCTGGGTAGGAAGTTCCATACCTACAAGTTGAAAAAAATGATTGGGGAAAATAACCACCCAGGCTCCCCAAAGTATATTATAAACTGCAGCTAGTTGTAATGTTAATTTCATGAGGCAAAAATAGCTATACGGCTGTGAACAAGTTTAAATATTATTAAAATTAATGCATAAAAAAAGCCACTCGTTAAAGTGACTTTTTTTGATACTATATAACTAAATTAGCTTTTGATTTCGACTAATTCTAATTCGAAAGTCAAATCATGACCAGCAAGCGGATGGTTAGCATCTACTACAATATGGTCATCATTTACTTCTGCAACTCTTAATTGACGCTCAGTTCCGTCAGGATTTTGAGAAACTAATCCCATTCCAACTTCTGGCTTAATTTCTTCAGGAAGTTGATCTTTACCTACTTGCTGGAAAAGCTCTTTTCTTACTTCTCCGTAAGCCTCTTCTTTAGGGATTTCTATGGTTTTCTTTTCTGCTTCTTTCATATTAAGTACACCAGTTTCAAATCCTGGAATAATAGTTCCTTCACCTAATGTAAATTCAATAGGTTCTCTTTCTAAAGAACTATCGAAGACTTGACCTGTAGAGGCTAATTTTCCAGTGTAATGAACTTTTACGGTGTCTTTTTCTTTAACTTGACTCATAATTTTAAATTATTGATTTCTAATTAATTAGATTTCGTTGTTAATTCTGTGCAAAGGTAGAATTTAGAATTCCAATCCCAATTTTATCTACAACAAATTCAGCATTTTAAAGGAATTTTAACCTTAGCGAAGAGGTAAATTGAAAGAATAGAATTTAATTTCGTCTCATATTTAATAATTATGGGAGAAAATTCAAAAAAGCCAGATCAGGTTGTGTATAATGAAGACACTGGAAAATACGATGCCAGTTTATTACCTTATGCAACGAATTCTGCGGCTCCCAAAATCACATCGACAGATTTAACCGGTTGGAAAAACTCAAATGTGAGTAAGGTAAATCATCAGATCAAAACTGAATATGATGAGTTAAGATCTAAATATGAAAAGCTAATTGCTCAATACGAGTATAACAACCTTATATATAGTGCAGAATTTAGTTTTGAACCCATTGTAGGTGAAGTTTATCATCTTTATGAGAAAAAAAGTGGAACTATATTTTTATCTATAATCTCTCCCAATGAATGTAATTTTAAATTCAAAGGGAGTTTCAAACTCAATGAAGATAAAATGTGGATCCGTCTCGATAACCCTAAATCTAAATTAGAAAATAATTAATATGAACGGATTGAAAAGTTTAAGTTTTTTATTCATAGCAATTTCGCTATTAAGTTGTAAATCTGAAGGAGAAAAGGCTTCCACGAAACAAGTGGAGCAAATCCAGACCGAAGAAGTTGAAATCATAGGAAAGGAAATCTCCTATAAATCAGATTCTACTGTTTTGAGAGGTTATATCGCTCACAATGAATTGATTGACCAGAAAAGACCTGGGATTATCGTCGTTCATGAATGGTGGGGTCACGATGAGTTTGCCAGAGAAAAAGCCGATGAGTTGGCAGAAATGGGTTACGTTGCCTTAGCGGTAGACATGTATGGAGAAGGTAAGCAAGCAAATCATCCTGATGAAGCTATGGCATTTTCCAGTAATGTGATGAAAAATTTTGACACGGCAAAGCAACGTTTTATGGCTGCTGTAGAAACTCTTAAAGCTGATAAAAATGTTAATCCAGATCAAATATCTGCCGTAGGTTTTTGCTTTGGCGGAAGTGTAGCCTTGTCTATGGCTAATGCTGGTGTTGATTTAGATGCAGTGGCAGTCTTTCATAGTGGATTAGGTCTTCCTGTTATGCCAAGTGAAAAATTAAAGGCCAAACTTTTAATCCAAAACGGTGCTGAGGATATGATGATTACCGATGAACAGGAAAAAGCATTTAAAAATCAATTAGAAGCCGTGAATGCAGATTATGAATATATAGCTTTCGATGGTGTAAAGCATTCATTCACTAACAAAGATGCTGATAGCTTAGCTAAAAAACACGATTTACCATTAGCTTATGATAAGGAAGCATCCGAAAAATCTTGGGAGAATATGACTGAATTATTTGAAAAAGTTTATAGCAACTAGAGTTAAGTTTGTTGCAAAGAAAAAGCCTGCTTAGATCAACTAGGCAGGCTTTTTTGATTTTGAGAGTTTAAGAGTTTTACTTTTTTAAGATTTCCATATATCTCTCAACTTTAGGAAGCAAAAGAATGGTTGTTCTTCTATTTTTTGCTCGACCTTCTGCCGTAGAATTATCAGCCACTGGCATAAAATGCGAACGACCAGAGGCGATTAAACGATCTCCTCCAACCTGAAATTTATCTTCCAGAGTTCTTACTACAGAAGCAGCCCTTCTAATACTCAAATCCCAGTTGTCTACAATGTAAGAAGATTCCGCAATTTTCATATCATCGGCATGACCTTCAACTCTAACATCCATATTGGGTTCAGAATTGATGACTTCTGCAATCCTAGCCAGTAAATTATAGGCCTTTTTATCTACCCAATAGCTTCCGCTTTTAAACAGTACCTGATCGGTAAGAGTGATTCTAACGACAGGATCTAAAACCTTAACATTGATGGCAGCATCGGCAACTCTATCCTCATCTTTCATTTGCTTAAGCAAATTAGATTTGATATTATATGCTACTGCTAGATTAATAGAATCTTCCAGAGTCATGGCCTGAGAGCGTTGTTCTGCAGGCATCTTAGAAAAGACTCTTCTTAAATTTGCTTTTGCTGATTCTGAAACTAACTGGCCACTGTTAGTCAGTTCGATCCTGTTTTCAGAACTCCCCTGAAGCTCAGCAATTTTTTGCTTGTAGGAGGTGACTTCACTTTCAAGTTGCATGTAGCTTTCGTTACAAGACTCTTTTTCAGATTTCAGCTCAGAAAGTTCTTTCTCAAGAGCTGTTTTTTGATTTTCAACTTGGTTCAGTTGCTTTTTAGAGACACATGAAGTTAATAATACTGCAAATAAAACTGTAATTGTAGCAATTTTAGTCATAAGTAGTTAGTTTTAAGATAAATGTAAAAATATTTTCAAAATAAACTACAATTTTTTTCCAAATGCTAAATCTCCTGCATCTCCCAAACCTGGCATGATATAGCCCTTTTCATTTAGATCATCATCAATATCAGCAATCCATAAGTGAGCATGGTCTGGCAAGTATTGATCAATAAGACCTACTCCTGCTTGAGCGCCAACTACAGAGAGGATGTGAGTAGATTTAGGCTTACCTAATTTTTCTAAAGCCTTTAATACATGCAACATCGATAAGCCAGTGGCCAGCATAGGATCTGCTAATAGGAGAGTTTTACCTTCCAAGCTTGGAGAAGAGAGGTATTCTACAACAATATCGAACTCTTCATCAGCGCCAGACTCAGCCTGCTGTCTATAGGCAGATACATAAGCGCTATCCGCCTCATCAAAATAATTTAGAATCCCGTTATGTAAAGGAATGCCCGCCCTTAAAATAGAACAAATCACAAGGTCTTCATCTACAATTTCAGAAGCAGATGGACTAAGTGGAGTTTCAAACTCATGTGATTTGTAATTGAGAGTTTTACTCATTTCGTAACACAATACTTCGCCAATACGTTCAATATTACGTCTAAATTTCATTCTGTCTTTCTGAATGGTCTCATCACGAATTTGATGTAAAAAATGATTGAGTACTGAATTGGATTGACTTAGGTTGTGAATATGCATGATGTTTTTTTTCAAAAGTAATGGATTTCAGTAAGAGAATCCAAGGCCTTATAAGAGTTTAATCTTTGTTAATTTTATTTTGAATTGTTTTAATATTAGTACTTTAAAAGTTCTAATCTAAAAGCATAATGATGGCTAAAAATGTAACTCAAAAATTGATAGAATCTCATCTCATAGAAGGAAAAATGACGCCAGGTGAGGAGATAGGGTTAAAAATTGATCAAGCTTTGCTTCAGGATGCAACGGGTACTTTGGTCCAGCTAGAACTTGAAGCTATGGGACTAGATCGAGCTAAAACTGAAGTGGCGGTTCAATATGTAGATCATAACTTACTCCAAACGGACTTTAAAAACGCAGATGATCATAAATTTTTAAAATCAGCAGCGCAGCGGTTTGGATTATGGTTTAGTCGACCAGGGAATGGTGTAAGTCACCCTGTCCATATGGAGCGTTTTGGGAAACCTGGTAAAACGATGGTAGGTTCAGATTCGCATACCTGTGCTGCTGGATCACTGGGAATGCTTGCTATTGGAACTGGAGGTCTAGATGTGGCGGCAGCCATTGCAGGACAGCCTTATTTTGTAAAAATGCCAAAGGTAATGGGCGTAAAACTCACCGGAAAATTACCAGATTGGGTCAGTGCCAAAGATGTGGTTCTGGAAATGCTAAGACGACACGATGTAAAGGGCGGGGTTGGAAAAATCATCGAATATTATGGAGATGGTTTAAATGAATTGAGTGCTATGGACCGCCATGTTATCGCCAATATGGGAGCAGAACTTGGAGCAACAACGACTGTGTTTCCAAGTGATCATGAAACCAAACGCTTTTTAAAGTCTCAGGAGCGCGAAGCAGACTGGAGTGAGCTACTAGCCGATGAAGGTTGTGATTATGATTTTCATGAAGAGATTATTTTAGATGATTTGGTCCCTCTTATAGCCTTACCTACAAGCCCTGGTAATGTAGTGTCAGTAAGTGAAGTAGCTGGTAAAGAAATTAGCCAGGTGGTGATAGGTTCTTCTGCCAATCCTGGGTTACGTGATTTTTGGGTGGCCAGTGCCATTGTAAAAGATAAAAGTGTAAGCCCGGAAGTAAGTTTTGATATCAACCCTACCTCAAGGCAAATCATGCAAAATATGATCGAAAATAAAACCTTTGGGAATCTGATTAAGTCTGGGGCCAGGTTTCACCAATCGGGTTGTATGGGCTGTATTGGTATGGGTCAGGCCCCAGCCAGTGGCACTATCAGTTTAAGAACCATGCCCCGTAATTTCCCAGACCGAAGTGGAACCAAAGACGATCAGGTGTATTTATGCAGTCCGGAAACTGCAGCAGCATCAGCTTTAATGGGCAAGATTACTGACCCCAGAGATCTAGAGAAAGAATTCAATATGAGCTATCCAAAGTTTGAATATCCAACTTATGAAATCATCAACACCGATATGCTTATAGCTCCAGTTGAAAACAATCAGGAAGTCAACTTAGAAAAGGGACCAAACATCAAAACCTTACCAGAAATACCTGAGCTTGGGCATACTTACAAGGTTCCAATTCTCCTAAAAATGGGAGATAACATATCTACCGATGAAATTTTAAAAGCAGGAGCAGAGGTGTTGCCGTTTAGAAGTAACCTCCCTGAAATCAGTAAGTATTCGTTTACCGTGATAGATAAAACTTTCTACGATAGAGCCATGGAAAGTAAAGATTCTCATGGTGGACATGTTGTGGTAGCGGCCCATAATTACGCCCAGGGATCCAGTCGGGAACACGCAGCTTTAGCTCCAAAATATCTGGGTCAAGTCGCAGTTCTGGCTAAAAGCTACGCCAGAATAGCCTGGCAGAATCTAGTTAATTTTGGAATATTGCCACTCGAATTTATAGAAGAGGCCGATTATGATAAATTTGATCAAGGCGATGAAGTAGAATTAAAAGACGTAGTTAACTCGGTGAAATCTAAAGAAGATATCAAGGTCGTTATTCATAAGCCAGACGGCAGTACTCATAGCATCAAAGCGAAGCACTCCTTGAGTGATCGCCAGATCAATGTGCTCGTAAAAGGTGGTATCATCAATGATTTTAAAGAAAAGCTTTAAGCTAGAACCTTAGAACATTAAAAAAGCGCTCACCAGAGCGCTTTTTTATTATATAAAATAAATTTTATTATGGAAGCTTAGCATCCTTAGAATCCATTTCCTGTAGCTTCATCAGATCGTTAATGCCCTTGACTTCAATCACCTTTTTACCCCGCATGGCTATGGAATGCTTTAAGACCTGCGGATCTCGTACTAGAATTTTTAAAGCCTGATTTTCATCGAGTTTAGGATGATCACTCAGCTTTTCTTTTATAAATGGGTGATCGTTATTGATCAGATCTGATGGGTTTTTATCAAGTAATCTTGAGATCTCTCCCCACTGGGTTTCTGTCAATTTCACTTCAGCTAGATTGATTAGTACTTTTTCTGCTTTAGTTGCTTCTGCAACCGCTATGCTTTGTTTAGCTATTCTATTATCTGGATGATAATATAGTTTTAATTCATTTCTATTTTTGGCGATAACTCCCATATCTTTGTTGCTCATGATTACTATTAATTTTTTTTCTAAAATAATCATTAATCGAAGGGTTCAGAAACATTTAGGAATATTTTGAGGTTTAAATAGTACAAGATTAGCGACCTTGAAGCAAAAGAAAAATTACAATGCCGGAACATAAAATTGCAATAATTGGAGCGGGGTTAAGTGGACTTGTGGCTGCAATCAACTTAGAAAACGCAGGATTTAAACCAGACATTTTTGAAGCTACAGATCGGGTAGGAGGTCGTGTCAAAACTGACTATCGAGAAGGCTATAGTTTTGATCATGGTTTTCAGGTTCTCCTTACCCAGTATCCTGCAACAAAGAAATATCTAGATTACGATCTGCTCGAGTTACAAAAGTTTTACCCTGGAGCTATTATCTACAAGAATAAAAATCAGGATAAAATCGGAGATCCCTTAAGGCAGTTAAGTTTACTGTGGCCAACCCTAACTTCAAAAATCGGTAGCATTGCCGATAAATTAAAGGTACTGAAGCTGAATACAGAATTGAAAAAGAAAAGCTTTGATGATATTTTTTTGGCTGAAGAAAAAACAACGCATCAGTATTTAAAAGATTATGGCTTCTCGGATGAGATCATTCATAATTTCTTCAAGCCTTTTTTCACTGGTATTTTTTTAGAACACGAATTAAAGACCTCTTCCAGAAAATTTGAGTTTGTCTATAAAATGTTTGGAGAGGGGAGTGCAAGCATACCTAAAAAGGGCATTCAGGCAATTCCTAATCAATTAATGGCTCAACTCAAGCACACGAAGTTTCACTTTAATTCACCGGTTAAATCCATTCAGGACCAGAAGGTTACTTTTAAAGATGAAAGCACCAAACATTACGATTATGTCATAATTGCGACGGAAGCCTCACATCTCATCTCCAATCTTAAAAATCAGCATTCCACCTGGAAAAGTGTCGACAATTTTTATGTTACCGTAAAAAATCGAGCTTTTAGTGAACCTATGATTGGTCTTATTTCTGAGGAAGAGGCATTGGTGAATAACTTCTATTATGTAAGTGAACCTCATGCCAAAGAGCATTTACTCTCAGTAAGTGTTGTCAAACCACATGACTTGTCTCAGGAAGAACTTAAAACCAGAATCACTAAAGATTTAAAAGATCACGTTGATATAGAAACTCTTGAGTTTATTAAGTTTTACCATATTAAAAAAGCCTTACCGATCATGCAATCTGTAAATTATATGTTGCCGAAATCGGAAACACAGTTGAAAGATCAAATCTTTTTAGCTGGAGACCACTTAGCCAACGGTTCTTTAAACGCAGCGATGCTTAATGGTGAATCAGCTGCTCAGGCTGTGATTTCTAAAATTAAGGATGGAATAATTAATGTAGGCTAAATATGATTTGGCATTAAAGTTGGTCTAAAGTATTAAAACATAGAATTATGAATATTAGATCCTTGTTTTCCTTAGTCTTAACACTACTCGTCAGTAGCAGTGTTCTGATCTCCTGTGGTACATCTAAAATAGCTTCAGACGAAGAGATTAAACAGTTAGATCAACTTGTAGAAGAAAGGCAATTTGAATTCGATCTTCAGTTTGCCAGACCATTAGTTACCAATAGTCTTAATCAACTCGACAATGCAGGCTTTTTTATGCCAGGCGATAATGCTTCAAGGATTAATCTAAGTGGTTTTTCTACTCGCTTCGAATTCAAAGGGGATAGTGTGGTGGCTAATCTTCCTTATTTTGGAGAACGCCAAATGGGCGGTGGATTTAATTCTGATACGGGTATCAACTTTGAAGGGATTGCTAAAGACCTCAATCTGGTTAAAAAAGAAAGCCAATATCAGCTCAAATTCAATATTAAGGGAGAAGGGGTTGAAACTTATCGGGTCACTGTCACGCTATTTCCAGGCTTTTCTGGCACGATCAATATCAATAGCGCTCAGCGATTCCCCATTCGTTACGATGGAAATATTAGTATGAACACTGAAGATTGATTTCTTAAGGAGAAGAAACTCACTTCTCATCGTGTTCGATTGATTTTAAATCATTAATTGACCGCCAAAAGACTAAATACTAAAAAAATCAACTTATTTATGAGTTTGATTACTAGAGTATTGCACAAAATGAGTTATCTTTATAATCATCCTAAGTCTATTGATTATGAGATATCTGTGCATTTTTATGCTGGCGATATTGACTTCATGCGTGAGCATACCCCACGAAACTCTGGTCTTATCCAAAACTTTAGGTGAGGATTTGAAAGAATTGAAACGTTCGCATCTCAGTACCATCAACATTTATTACACGAACTTAGAATCTAAAATCGATCGATTTATAGATGAAGTCTACAGCCCGTTTATTATTCAATTTGTATTGGAACGTGAATTTGATAGTTTTGAAGCTAATGAGCCTTCGATAATTAGCACTTTAGAACGCGCTTCCAGACCAGAAGCTACTCAGGACGATACTGAAAAAGCTTTAAAGGCCATGGTCGACTTTCAAACCTATGCCACCCAGCAAATCGCTAAGAAACGTGCTGAATTGCTGCAACCTATTAAAAGCGAACGATTAGAACTCGTCAGCGCTCTTACCAACTCTTACGACAATGCTATAGCTGCCAATGCCACACTCACTGGTTATTTGGCCTCTGTAAAGGATGTGAAACAAGCTCAAACCGAGTCCTTATCGATCATTGGCATTGATAGAGCAGAGGTGGACCAAAACCTGCTAAGAGCCTCAGAGGTTCTGGATCAAATCATCACCAAAGGTAAAGCCATTGATGTTGAAGCTGAAGATGCCAGAAGCCAAATCAATGCTTTAATAGAAGAAATCAAACGTTTGACTAACCGATAAAACCTAATCCTATGAGCAACAGATTAAAACGATTATTTGATGAAGCCGATGCAGCCTTCGATGGATTATACGCCAGGGAGGTAGAGGAGCTTAACGGACTCTCAAGAGCGGAGATCAATGAGATCACACCAGACACCACAGACCTCAAAACCTATAATGTGTTGGTGAAACTGGTGGAAGAAGCTTCCAGAGAAAACATGAAAAAAGCAGAGCTAATCCAGCAAATCAAAGAGATTGGCGATGTCGGCGTAAGCATTGCCAAAAGAGTCAGTGGATTTTACGAAGACCTTAAAGATTTTTAGTAATGAGTAAAATAAGAATCCTTTCGATAGACGGCGGTGGCATTCGGGGTATTTTGCCTGGGGTGATTTTATGCCGACTGGAGGAGAAGCTTCAAAAATTTAGCAACAATAAATCTGCAAAGCTGGCCGATTACTTTGATTTCTTTGCGGGCACCAGTACCGGTGGAATTCTGACGCTTTCGTATTTAATACCAGACCAAAGTGGAAGACCTTTATTAACCGCAAAGCAGTCTGTGGACTTGTATTTACAACGCGGAAAAGACATTTTTGATGTCAATCTCTGGCAGAAACTCAGTAGTGGATTTGGCATCGCTGATGAAAAATACGACGAACAAGAATTAGAAAAGGCTTTACAGGACACCTTTCAGGAATACTGGCTCAGCGACTTGATAAAGCCTTGTATCATCAGTGCTTATAATGTCCAACAAGGAAGGCCACACTTCTTTAAACAGCATAAATCAAACAAAAACATTTATAATTTTCAACTCAAGGACGTCGCAAGGGCGACCTCTGCAGCACCTACATATTTTGAAGCTGCCTGTATTGAAAATCAAACAGGAGCAGCATTTCCATTGGTCGATGGTGGTTTATTTGCCAACAATCCTGCCATGGTAGCCTATTCTGAAGTTCATAATATGGAATTTCAGGGCATGCCCACCAAACCAACGGCTAAGGACATGATGATTGTGTCGATTGGGACTGGCAGTAAAAGTAAGTCTTACGAGTATAAAAAAGTAAAAAACTGGGGACAGCTGGAATGGATCAAACCCGTGATTGACATTATGATGTGCGGAAGTTCTGTGAGTACAGATTATCACTTAACTCAAATCTTTGATGGTTTAGAACCAACCGATAAATCGGCGTATTACAGACTGGAGCCTAAAGTGATCACAGCAGACAGTGCTATGGATAATGCCAGCTTCAAAAATTTACAACGCCTGGAAGCCGATGCCTTAAGTTATATAGCTAATGAAGCAGTGGATCTGAAGCTTACAGAAATCGCCAATCGATTAATAGCTAAAGGAGGATAGGACTATATTTAGAAACGAATATAAAATGATATGTGATGATACAATACAAATTCTAAATATTTCTATTTTACATAATATAAATTATGAGACAGAATAATCTACTTTAGAACGTTACGTGTAGAACTCTTAGAATTTTACCATTACATCGTTACAGATATAACTCCCTTTAAGCAAATTCACTCCTTTCCAAAAACCATACAATGCTGCCAGGGCAAATTATCAATGTTTTCAATTAAGGTAAATCCTGCAGCCTTCATTTCTTTTACCGCTTGAGCTTCGCTCATTTTATGTAAACGTTTAATGGGTACTTGTGGATCTTCGGCTCTGTATTCGATTAAATAAACTTTTCCGTCAGAGTTTAAACCTTTTTTGATGGAAGCCATCATTTCTACCGGATACTCAAATTCGTGGTACACATCCACCATCAGAACCTTATCAACCGTGTTTTCAGGAAGTTGAGCACTTTGTTCTGTCCCCCGAATCAATTCCACATTTTCAACTCCTTGTTTCTTCTTTTTGTCTTTCATGGCCTGAAGCATTTCCGGCTGTATGTCTACAGCGTAGACTTTTCCTTCTTTTACCTGAGGAGCTATTTTAAACACATGATAACCCGAACCGGCGCCGATATCGGCCACTACATCAGTTGATTGAAAATTCATATTGTCTAAAAGTGTACTGGTGTTTTCTTCCTGTTCGCGATCTGAACGTTCGAGCCAGTTCATACCCTGATAGCCCATCACATGGGAAATCTCACGACCCATATACCATTTACCAATGCCTGAGTAATCTCCTGGTTTGTACTCGTATACAGCCTCATCCGACTGGCTTTGACTTTGGCAGGCGGTTAATGGCAATAAAATAAGTAGTGAGAGTATATAAAATGCTTTAGTTAGGTTCATAATCCTCAAATTTTAAGTGAGTTACTAAGTTAGCGACTCAGTCACAAACGTTTACTAAGCTGAGCTTAAATTCAGTTGTAGTTTTTTTGCTCACCGCAGAGACGCAGAGAGCGCAGAGGAAAATACACTGCTGATCTTCCCCATGCATTTCACTTTTGAGTTACAGTTCCTAGTATTCACCACAGAGACACGGAGAACACATAGTTTTCTTTGCGATCTTAGCATCCCTGCCTTCCTGTGTGAAACGCAGGCAGGTTTGCGGTTAATATTATATATTAAGTATTTCAAGAGTTGTTAAATCGAACCAAACATTAAATTCAATGTATGGCAAAGGCGAAGAGTGCGCTGAGTTATAGCATCAGATAACTCTAAATACTATCCACAATGTAAAATAGAAGAATTTTTAGTCGTTTGAAACCCTGCCTTCCTAAGTGAAACGCAGGTAGGTTTGTGGTGAAATGAAATAACCTCAAACAATGCAGTAAATTTGTTAACAAGTTACGACTATAGTCTGGGTTCTTTTATATTCGTGTTTATAATTAAGGCACTTACTATTGGAACAAATCAAAGCGTATTTAGAGCAACTCGTTGACATTTCACCAGAGGATTGGGCCTATTTCACTTCTAAACTCCAGCCTCGCTCCTTCCCTAAAAAATCAAAATTACTGGAGCTTAACCAGGTCGAAAACCATATTTCATTTATCCAACAAGGAACGGTTCGGCTTTATATACCCAAAGAAGATCCCGAGAAAGAAATCACTTTTGGATTTTGTTTTAAGAATGAGTTTGTGAGTGCTTACGATTCGTTTTTAACTCAAAATCCTTCGGCTTATGAGCTTGAAACCCTTACGCCTACAACGATGATGAGTATCACTTATGAAGATTTGCAACTGGTGTACGCCAAAACTAAAATCGGTAATTTAATTGGTCGACTTACCGCTGAACGGCTTTTTTTAATTAAATCCAGGCGTGAGCAGGATCTGCTTCACCTGTCGGCTGAAGAGCGTTATCTCAATTTGTTTAAGCAACGTCCCGAACTATTAAAGGAAGTTCCACTCAAATATATCAGTTCCTATATCGGCGTGACTTCACAGGCCTTAAGTCGTATTCGTAAGCGATTGTAAGCCCTCATTTATTGATTTGGGTTCATTGTTTCGGTATGAATCGCCCGCTACCTTTGCAAAGAAAAAAGCTATGTGGATTATTCTTTTCGTTCTGACCTTGTGGTACGGAGGTTTGTTTTTTCAGTCTTTCTTTTTACACCGCTATGCCGCTCATCAGGTGTTTAGCATGTCAAAACCTATGGAGCGTGTCACTTACGTCCTTACTTGGATATTTCAGGGACCAAGCTATTTAAGTGCATATGGCTACGGGATCATGCACCGCATGCATCACGCTTATACCGATACGGAGAAAGACCCCCACTCCCCTGCTTACGATGCCAACTTATTTGCGATGATGTGGAAAACCAAAAAGATTTATCACCAGATCAATACGCAGGCAGTTGCTGTTGATCCGAAATTTACCAGAAATGTGCCACAATGGAAGTCCTTCGATTTATTTGCAAGTTCTAGAATATCACGTTTGTTATGGGTGATGGCTTACATTACGTTTTTTGCTTTTTTCGCTACCACCTGGTGGGAATGGGTTTTATTGCCAATTACGTTTTTGATGGCGCCTATTCATGGGGTAATCATCAACTGGTTTGGACATATTTTTGGTTATGTGAATCACCAAATGAAAAACACCAGTAAAAACCTGTTTAGATTTGACTTTTTAATGATGGGTGAAGGCTATCATAACAATCACCATAAACACGCAAGTCGAGCCAATTTTGGAGAGAACTGGTATGAAATCGATGTGACTTACTTGATCATAAAAATCCTGGATGCTTTGGGTCTAATCCAACTGAAACCGATAAAAGTTAGAGATTAAATAATTTAAACCTAGTATTAGTCTAATAATTGATGAAGTTTGTACCAGCACGGAGGCACAAAGAACACTGAGAATTAAAATTACAAATACCCATTTAAAATTCTTTTTAGTCCGTTTTTGAGCAGTACCTCGTTGAAATTTATTAGTAATCCTAATTTCAGATCTTTTAATTTTAAATAAGTCAGCAATTGAGCTGTATGAATATCAGTAAGTGCCTCAATACTTTTAATTTCTATAATAACTTTTTGGTCTACCAAAATATCAATTCTATAGCCCGCATTGAGCTTGACATTTTTATAAACAACTGGCAATGCGAGTTGTTGTTCGACTTTTAACCCCAATTCCTTAAGTTCATATGCTAAACAGGTTTCGTAAGTACTCTCCAAAAGTCCTGGACCAAGTTGTCTGTGAACTTCTATAGCCGCACCTATAATTTTCGTAGCAAGATCATTTTCACGTACAATTGAAAATATTGGAAAAGAATACTCAATTTACGAATTTATCAACAATAAAATTTTTAATTAATTAACCATTTCGTTAATACATATAAACTCACCACAGAGGCACAAAGAACACCGAGTTTTTAATCAAAAGCTCGTTTTCTCTCCGTGCACTTTGTGACTTTGTGGTAAATAAATTTATAATTTACACCGATCAAATTCACCAAGAAGGCACAAAGTATACAGAGAATCAATAATTACAATTTGACTCATTACACCTTAGGCTTCCTTCCTAAGCACCTCAAGTGGTGAGCTTCTAAGCACGCTTTGGATGTTGCTCAGACCAATCAAAACCACTAAAAGGCTAATTCCAGGCAGGAACATACCAAAGGGAATCCAGGATGGAACAAAGGCCTGTTCAAACACAAATAAAGCCAGGCATAAACTACTCACCAGAGCCAAAACAATACCTACCAGACTTCCCAGCAGTCCCAAGAAGACATACTCCAAGGCTGATATTTTTAAGATCTGAGTATTTTTAGCGCCGAGTGTTCGTAAAAGCACACTCTCTTTTATACGCTGGTATTTGCTGGTCCTTACCGATCCAATTAAAACGATAATACCCGTTAGAATACTAAAAAAGGCCATGAAATTGATCACCCAGGACACTTTATTCAGAATATCTTCGATTATGCTGTAAACCTGTCTCAAATCGATTACCGTAAGGTTAGGGAATGCAGCGACTAAATCTCTCTGTAGGTTTGCAGAGGCTTCTTCATTAGCCACAGCGGTCGTGATTACATCAAACTGCGGTGCCTTTTCCAGTACACCCGAGGGAAAAAGAATATTGAAATTAGGCTTTAAAGCGCCCCAGTCAATTTTACGTATACTTTTAACCTGAGTCTTTTTTAAAACGCCCTGAACATTAAAAACCAAGGCATCACCTACTCCCACTTTGGCATCTTCAGCAAAGTTTTCTGAGATAGAAATAGGCACTGTTTCTCCCTCTGAAAAGGTCGAAACCCACTCTCCTTTTACAACTTCTTCTGAATCTGTAAGCTGATCCCGGTAAGTGGTTCTAAATTCATGATTCAGGACCCATCCCCTGATGGTACTGGTGGTGTCTTTACGAATTGCATTTGCTGTCTTGTCATTGATTTGCTGCACACGCATGGTCACAATGGGAATATTGTCTAAAATTGGAGCTTCATTCTCAGTTAGAGTTTCAGCCACTGCATCACGCTGATCCGACTGGATATCCAGTAAGATTAAGTTGGCGTTTTGAGTCGATTGCTCCACATTGGTTTTCTCTAGTAAAATATCTTTCGTAAAATATAGAGTACTGATAAGGAAAGTCCCCAGGCCTATGGTCACGACTAAAACCACCGTTTGATTGTTAGGACGAAATAAATTAAGTAAACTTTGACGCGTGGTGTATCCAAAGCCCTTAGGGAAATAGTTCCGAATAAGATTCATCACTCCGATTGCAATTCCTGCCAAAATGGAAAAGGTAACCAAAGTACCACCTATAAAACCTAAAGCATATAAGGCATCGTCCAACAGCCAGAATGAAAAGAAATACAGAAAAACAAGAATGGTACTAAAGACTAATATTCGAGCCTTTTGAGGCTGAGGCAGCTTATTTTCAGTAACTCTTAAAACTTCCAAAGGGGAAACGTACCAGGTGCTTAATAAGGGTAATAAAGCAAATAACACCGACATCAATACCCCTAAAATAACTCCCATCAGGATGGGTGCAAAGGCTATTGAAATTTCTACGTCGAAGGGCAAAAATTCTTGCAAAATAATAGGGAAAAGCTTCTGAAGCCCGACCCCAATTATAGAACCAATAAGCCCCCCGATAAAGCCAATGCCAGCGATTTGCAGGAGAAAAATGATAAAGCTCTGTCGTCGAGAGGCGCCCATGCATTTTAAAACGGCAATGGACTTCAATTTTTCTTTGATGTAAATATGTACGGAGCTAGCAATCCCAATACAACCCAATAATAAAGCAATAAAAGCAGCTAAATTCAGGAAATTACCTACATTTTCATAGCGTCGACCCAAACGCTGGCTGGTGCTGGTGTGCGTGTCCAAGTCGGCTTCTTCCGCATCCAGCTGCGGATCTATTTGGTCTTCAAAGGCTTCTAAATCCAGACTGTCTGAAACTTTAAAGAAATATTGATATTCTTTTCGGCTTCCAAATTGAATTAATTCGGTCTGATCAATAAGATTTCTGGGCATGAGCACTGGTGGAGCTACTGATGTTGAAATCGCTGTACTACCGGGTATAGCTTTTAAAGCACCTGCAATGGGAAGTGTCAACTCCCCTATCTTAATCGAATCTCCTGGCTGAATGTCAAATTGAAGCATCAGTGTGGCATCAACCAGCGCTCCTCCTTGCTTCTGATAGACTTCTGCAGCCGATTTCGGTTCAGTGTCGATACTTCCATAAAATGGAAACTCTCCTTCCAGACCTCTTACCTTAACTAATTTGGTGTTACCGTTTTTAGGGAAGGCTACCATCGACACAAAATTTACTTCTGAAGCTTGAGGTTGAAGAGAATCAATAATTTCCTGTGCGCGTTCGTTGGGCAGATCGTCACTATCAATAATATAATCGGCACCCATCAAGGCTTTGGATTGTTTCTGAATATTATCCTTGAGATTGGTTCCAAAAAGCTGAATAGATACCACCGCAGCGATACCTAAAACGATGGAAGCCATAAATAAAAAAAGTCTTACGCGGCTGGCTCTGGCATCACGCCAGGCCATTTTGAACAACCATTTCGTCGTCTGTTTCATAAAATTCTCTGGCTTAATGAGCGATTGAAGATTCCTCAGTTAAAATTTGTCCGCCTTTAAGACGAAGAATATGCTGAGTTTTTCTGGCGAGTTCCAAATCATGAGAAATAATGACTAGGGTTGTCCCCGCTTCTCTATTCAATTCAAATAAGAGCTCGATGACTTTATTGCCTGTCTCTTCATCTAAATTTCCCGTAGGCTCATCAGCAAATAAAATGGAAGGCGCATTGGAAAATGCACGAGCTAAAGCGACACGCTGTTGCTCTCCACCAGACAATTGTGAAGGATAATGATCCAGGCGGCTTCCTAAGCCTACTTTTTCCAAAAGAGCTTTACTTTTTGCTTCGGCTTGCGGATTGCCTTGAAGCTCCAGAGGCACACTTACGTTTTCTAAGGCGCTCAGAGTTGGTAAAAGTTGAAAGTTCTGAAAGATAAACCCTACTTCTTTATTTCTAAGTTGAGCACGCTGATCTTCATTGAGATCTGATAGATTTTGACCGCATAATTCTACCTGACCAGCACTGGGCTGATCGAGTCCGGCACAAAGTCCGAGTAAAGTCGTTTTTCCGCTACCTGAGGGACCTATGATAGAAAAGGTTTCTCCCTTCTGAATTTCAAAATTGATATTTTTTAAAACTGTTAATTCTTTGCTTCCACTGTTATAGGTCTTTTCCAGACCAGTAATCTTTAATATATTGGGCATTGTTTTCTCAATTTAAACTTAACTTATGCTAAAGTTTCAAAGTAATCAATCCTTCTCAATCTCAAAAGCTTACACCTCGAAGAGCCTCATAAAGTTTTGTTATTTTACATGTTGTTTGCTGCTCTTGTCTTGCGGTGAATCTAAAAATGAAAAACCTAAGTCTTCAGAACCTATAAATAACCAAAAGGAATCCAACACTGAAGAATCTAAAGAAGATACCAAAACCATTTTATGTTTTGGAGACAGCATTACTGCTGGCTATGGACTGGAAGACACTAAAGATGCCTATCCGAATTTACTACAGCAAAAGATAGATTCGCTTGGACTCAATTACACAGTGATCAATTCAGGATTGAGCGGAGAAACAACTGCCGGTGGAAAAAGCAGAATTTCATGGGTCCTCAACCAGGAAGTGGATATTTTTCTTTTAGAATTAGGGGCTAATGATGGACTACGCGGAGTTGCCATAAGCGAAACCCGATCGAATTTACAATCCATAATCGATAAGGTGCAAACTAAAAGCCCTTCGACGCAAATCATATTAGCTGGGATGCAGCTGCCACCCAATATGGGGCAGGATTATACAAGTGACTTTAAGCAGGTCTTTTCTGAATTAGCTTCAAAAAATAACATTGAATTTATCCCATTTATCTTGAAAGACGTTGGTGGTATTGAAGAATTAAATCAAAATGATGGCATACATCCTAACGTTGAAGGACATCAGATTGTCGCTGAAAATGTCTGGGACGTCCTCAAACCAATGATTACGAAGTAATATTATCTATAGCCTTCAGCTTGCAACTCATACAATTCTGCATACAACTGAGGAGAAGCTAATAATTCCTCGTGGGTTCCGATTTCTAGAATTTCACCACCCTGTAAGACCAAAATACGATCGGCCATCCTAACGGTGGAAAAGCGGTGTGAAATAATGATGCTGGTGCGATCCTCGGTAAGAGCGATGAATCGCTGAAAGACTTCAGACTCCGCTCTGGCGTCTAAGGCTGAGGTAGGCTCGTCTAAAATAATGATAGGCGCATCAGACATATAAGCTCTGGCGAGTGCTATTTTTTGCCACTGTCCTCCAGAGAGCTCTGCTCCTTTTCTAAACCGTCGACCTAGACCCTGCTCATAGCCTTCAGGTAAACGCTCTATGACGTCATTAGCAAGACTTTGTACCGCTGCATTTTTAATTTTATCCAGATTTTGTTCTTCTTCAATATTTCCAACGGCAATGTTGATTTTAGCAGTGAGGTAATACTTCACAAAATCCTGAAAAATAGCACCAAGCATTTTTTGATAGTCTTGTTTCCTATACTTATGAACAGGAACACCATCCATTAAAATTTCACCGCTAGTAGGTTCATACAATCTGAGTAAAAGCTTAATCAGTGTAGTTTTACCTGCTCCGTTTTCCCCTACTAAAGCTAACTTTTCTCCTTTAATCAATTCGAAAGAAATGTTATTCAGTACGTTTTTCTCTGACTGTGGATAGCGAAAGCTTACATTTTTAAATACAATACTTTGCTTGAATTCTTGAGGCGCTTCAAGATACTGCTCCGGATGATCACCACTGAAATCCATATCAATAAATTCAAAGTAATCCTGAAGATACATCGCACTTTGCGTGATGTTGGAGAATCTTGAAAAAACGGTTTGCAACTGTCCCCGAAGTCGACTAAAAGATCCAGCAAGAAACGTAAGATCCCCTATAGTTACTAATCCTGCAACGGCTTTAAGAACGATAAAGACGTAAGCACCATAATAAGCCAAATCGCCAAAAATGTGAAAGGTGCCGCCCCACAAACTTTTATTTATCGATAGACGCTTATTGGCCTTGTAATATTTATCAGAAATGCGCTTAAAAGTGTTGCTTATAAAATCAGCCAGACCAAACAACTTAATTTCTTTAGCGGTTATGTCACTTGCGCCAATCATTCGCATATAATCCAATTCCCGACGCTCCGGCGTCCAGCTTTTTTGCAATGAATAGGTCGACTGACTGTATTTCAGCTCATTGATAAAGGAGGGAATGATAGAAATCACCAACAGAACAATCAATATCGGGTAAAAATATATCAATCCTGAGATCAGAGAAATAATAGTGATAATGTCCTGAATCTGAGACAAGACATTAGACATCAAGGAAACTCGACTGGTGGTTTGTTGACGAGCACGTTCCAGTTTATCGTAAAACTCAGAGTCTTCTAAGCTGGCTAATTCCACTTTAGCTGTTTTTTGAATCAATTCTATAGACGATGCATTAGAATATAAATCGCCAAGAAGTCCATCGGTTAGACCGATTAACCTGTTGAATACATCACTGAGTATGGCCAATCCTAATTCAATACCGATAAGCCAGTATAGACGAGTTAGATCTTTAGTCTCCAAATCGACCTGGAAAATCACTTCATCGATGATTTCCTTCCCTACCCATAACAAGGCAATAGGGATCAAAGATTTTAAAAGTCTCAGTAGCACATTGGCAATAAATAGTCCAGGATGCGTATGATAAACTTTAGATAAAAAGCGTGGAACATATTTTAAAGAAGAGAAACTTGCTTTTTTCTCGCGAGGTCGAGCCATATACTAAATGAATTGAATACAAAGATAAGGGAATAGTTTGGAGGTAGTCTTCGGTTAACAGTTATGAATTTTCTGTAGTCGTGTAGTCGTGTAGTCGTGTAGTCGTGTAGTCGAAAAATAAATAATATCGACGCAATAGCTTTAATTAATAATTATGAATTTAAAATTAAGATCATTAAAGAGTCTTTAACCATTTTACTTTTTGACTCTTAATAATAAAAGTTCAGAAATACTTATCATTCTAATACTCTGATACGTACTTTTTTAGTCTTTAATCTGGAGTTGTTTAAATCAGCGACTAAGGCTTCGGCTAAACTTGAAGGTACAGCCACGAAGGCACAGTCTGGTTTCAGTTCAATCCTTCCAAGCTGATCTTTATTGAGTTTTCCCTGTTTAAAAAATAAGCCAGCGATGTCTCCCTTAGAAATTTTATCTCGTCTTCCTCCTGAAATGAACAAGGTTTTCCAATACCTGGGTTTAAGGGATGCTTTTGTGGAGATGTTAGCCTCTTGAGCTCCTTTTATAAAGTCTGGTAGGGATTGACCTTTACTTTGAAGCAGATAGGCTGTTCCCTTAGCATTCACTCGCGCAGTTCTCCCATTTCTATGGATAAATTCTTCTTCGTGAATCGGCAATTCGTAATGAATGATAAATTGCAGCTCTGGGATGTCGATTCCTCTTGCAGCAAGATCGGTAGCTACCAAAAGTTGTGAACTGCCATTTCTGAATTTGATCAAAGCCTGCTCTCTATCTTTTTGCTCCATCGTCCCAAAAAAACAGAAATGACTGATCTCATGATGACTCAAATAATCACTCACCTCTTGTATACTGTTTCTTAGATTACAAAACACAATGCCTTGCTGGTTTCCTAGATGCTGAATGAGCTCCACCAGTGTATCCAATTTATTTGGAGAAGGAGAACTCACCGTTTTGAGGCTTAGCTTGGGGTTTAGCTTTTGATCCAGGTAATTAACAATCGTAGGTTGAGCTAATCCAACAAATCCTGGGATTTTTACACTCTGAGTCGCAGAGGTTAGTATACGTTTCTCGAGATTGGGAAGCTGATCTAAAATTGATTTCATATCCTCTTCAAAACCGACTTCCAGTGACTTATCAAACTCATCCAAAATAAGCGTTTTGATACTTGCTTTTGAGAATCGTTCAAGGTTAAAGTGATCTAAAATTCGACCTGGAGTACCAATCAGAATAGCTGGGTTATGCTTAATTTCAATTTTATCCTTAGATACAGGCCGTCCTCCATACACGGCATTGACTTTATAGCCTGAACCCATCGAACGAATTACCTGCTCAATTTGAATAGCCAGTTCTCTGGAAGGTACTAATATAAGGGCTTGAACCTCTTCAGATTCAGGATTCAACATATCTAGTAAGGGCAACGAAAAAGCCAGCGTTTTTCCTGTTCCCGTGGGAGATAACAATAAAGTATTATCATGTTGTTCAATCAGAGGAATCGCTTCTTCCTGCATTGGATTAAGCAGCTGAATATTCAGCTTTTGCAAAATCTCTTCCTGTGATTTTATTGGATTGGCCATAGGGCGTTACATTATAAATTATGAATTGATAGGTTAACCCTAAGCTAGCTCAAACCGAAAGAGCTGTTATCAGTTATCGGTTTTTATTATCCGACAAGTTCACTATTCACTAAAAACTAATTACCAGTCACTAGTCGCTAATGTCTATTCTAAACATTAAACCTAAAATTCATGATGTCACCATCCTGCACGATATATTCTTTACCTTCTACATTGAGTTTCCCTGCATCACGGACTTTAGCTTCACTGCCGTAGCTTACAAAATCATCGTATTTTATAACTTCTGCACGAATAAATCCGCGCTCAAAATCGGTGTGAATCACACCAGCTGCCTGAGGAGCCGTTGCTCCCACTTTTACAGTCCAGGCCCTTACTTCTTTTTTCCCAGCCGTAAAATAAGTCTGCTGATTCAGCAATCGATAAGCCGAACGAATTAATTTTCCGGCACCTGGTTCTTCTAGACCAATATCCTCTAAAAACATTTGTCGTTCCTCATAATCGTCTAATTCTGCAATATCTGCTTCAATGCCAACTGCCAATACCAATACTTCTGCATTTTCATCCTTTACCGCTTCTCTTACGCGATCTACATGCGTATTTCCCTTTACAGCAGAGCCTTCATCCACGTTACAGACGTACATCACTGGTTTATCGGTGATAAATTGCATAGGCTTAACAAAATCTGCCCGATCTTCGTCAGAAAATGTTAACGCACGAACAGAAGTTCCACTTTCTAAACCAGTTTTCAAAGTTTCCAGTACGCTCATTTCACGCTGTGCCTCTTTATTTCCGGTTTTAGCTGCTCGCTTGGTTTTTTCCATCTTCTTCTCTACCGATTCCAAATCTTTCAATTGCAATTCGATATCTATGGTTTCCTTATCCCGAATCGGGTCGATGTTTCCATCCACGTGCACCACATTATCGTCATCAAAACATCGCAATACGTGTAAAATCGCATCGGTTTCTCTTATGTTTCCAAGGAATTGATTACCCAGTCCTTCTCCTTTACTAGCCCCTTTTACAAGACCGGCAATATCTACAATCTCCACAGTTGCAGGGACTACACGCTCTGGATTCACCAAAGATTCCAGCTTTTCCAATCGTGGATCTGGGACGTTCACCACCCCGATGTTGGGCTCTATCGTACAAAACGGAAAATTGGCGCTCTGCGCTTTTGCATTGGAGAGCGAGTTAAATAAAGTCGATTTTCCTACGTTGGGTAAGCCTACAATTCCTGCTTTCATATTGAGTAATCTTCAAATTTTAAAAGCTGCAAAGTTACAGTTTTTTGAACAGATTACCTCTTCTTTATCAGAGTGTAATTATGTAGAGTTTTTTATTCGGATTTTGATGTCGTAAGGCTTTAAGAGTTTTACCTGTTAGCTTAAACTTTCCCGTTTATCTTTTCACTCGTCTGGGGTGTTCAGTTTCCACTGAAGGACTTGTAGCAAATTAGTCCTTTCTTCTCAGAATTTTTAAACCTTGGTAATTCGATGTATATTTGGTGTAATTTTGCACCAAATAATTAATCATGAGCAGACAAAGTATTTCATTGACAGAACCAAATGACGACTGGTTAAAAGATCAGGTAAAGAGTAATGAGTACTCGAGTAAGAGTGAGCTCATCAATGATTTGATTCGCCAGGCTAGACACCAGCAAGTTCAAATCGACTGGATTCGCGCTAAGCTCGAAAAGGCTGAAAGTAGTGGATTCACCAATAAGTCGAAAGCAGAAATATTAGCAGAATCCAAGTCTTTACTTAATGGCTAATTATAAATTAAGTCGTGTTGCAAAAGATGATTTGATAAGAATACATCATTATGGCGTTCAAAAGTTTGGGCTTTTACAAGCAGATCACTACTTTGAAACCTTCTTTGAATATTTTGATATTATTGCTCAACAACCCTTTTCGTTTGAGTCTGTAGATCATATTAAAAAAGGCTATAGACGATGTGTTTTTGGATCAGATAGTATTTATTACAAAATAAATAATGCTACTGTTGAAATCATGACCATCGTTGGTCAACAAGATCTGAGCAGCATTTAAGTCTATTTTCACAATGCCCTAAGTTTTGGGGAGCCCTTATTTTTCTTGGCCTTACCCACTTTCACTTCAATCACATGATTCAGGCTTGTCGTATAGGCCTGGGAAAGTCGCTCTCTTCTCATTTTCCAAACCCTTCCCAGATCCTGGCTTCCCAAACGCACTGCACCTGTGCCATATACTCCATTTAGCCGGTCAATTTTATGCATCAATTCCTTATGTTTAGGATTTTCTGCGGTAAAAAAGGCCAATTGCCTTTCATTCTCAGGAACCAGTCCCATCACAATGACTCCTGCCTTTTTATAATAATAGTCAGGGTGGTAAATCTTTTTTAGCCCTTCTACAGCAAACTTGACCAGATCTATGCTGGAATTGGTAGGATATCCTGTTTGCACCACAATGCTATTCTGGTACTGAGGCAGGTCCTGACGAAACTTATTGGTTTTTAGGAAGACGTACACCATCTGGCAACAACTCCCCTGGCGTCGTAATTTCTCTGCCGATTTGATTGCAAAACTACTCACCCGTTCTCGTACATAATCAAAGTCTTTATACTGCTTATCGAATGAACGGGTGGTAGCGATGGCTTTTTTATTGGCTGGGGTTTCCAGCTCTAAGGTCCGCCGACCCTGCAGCTCTTTCTTAAGACGCAAGCCCACAACACTCATTTGCTTTCTTACCCATTCGTCTGGCAATTCAGAGAAATCATAAGCGGTATGAATGTTATGTTTTTTGAGACGTAGCGCGTGTTGGCGACCTATGCCCCAAACGTCTTCAATTTTAAGCCACTTCAAAGCTTTTATACGTGCAGTATCATCCTTCATGATGAAAACACCCTTAGTACGATCGGGAAATTTTTTAGCAATACGATTGGCGATTTTACTCAGCGCTTTCGTAGGAGCTAGACCTATACTGATAGGAATGCCCGTCGATTTTTCAACCACATACTTCATTTTCTCGCAATAGCTTTGCATATCATAATTACCGAACCCGCTGAACTCCAAAAAGGACTCATCAATGCTGTAGATTTCAATATCTGGAGTAAAGGTAGAGAGGATATTCATCACTCTGGCACTCATGTCGCCGTACAGGGCATAGTTAGAGGAAAACACCCGGATGTTATGCTTTTTAAATAGAGTCTCAAATTTATGGGTAGGTGCTCCCATGGGTATTCCCAGAGCCTTAGCTTCGTTACTTCTGGCAATCACACAACCATCGTTATTGGAGAGAATCACCACAGGTTGATCTCGCAAGCTAGGATTGAATACTCGCTCGCAGGACGCATAAAAATTATTACAGTCTACCAGGGCAAACATCAGTCTACTTTTTTAATCACGGTAGTGACTACCCCCCAGATAATAAACTCATTGTCGGCAGTCACTCTTATTGGTTCGTATTCTTTATTTTCGGGCATAAGCCAAATGATCTCTTTTTCTTTTTTGATCCGCTTCACCGTGAATTCACCGTCGATAAAACAAACAGCTATTTTTTTGTTCCCGGGTTCAAGGCTTCTATCAATAATAAGCAAGTCTCCGTCGTTGAGCCCCGCTCCTATCATACTCTTTCCCCTTACGCGAGCGTAAAAGGTAGCGTTTGGGTTTTTGATGAACTCTCGGTTTAGATCGATTTTGATATCCAGGAAATCGTCAGCTGGACTTGGAAATCCTGCACTAATCCCTTGATTTACAAATGGTAAATCCAAGCTTCTGGATAGATCTGGAGGATAAATTTCCAAGGCTCGATTGGCCTGATGAACCAAATGTAGCATACTTACTTTTTCTACAAATTTAGGATATATTCCAATTTATTGGAATATATCCTAGTTAATTAACATTCGTCCAATCGACAAAATCATATCTCCTGAAGAGACAATGCATTGCACATCGAAAACAGTAAACTAACTCAACAAAAAAAGCTATTGCTCCTCAGTATTTAAAATATGATGACTCCGGCTGCGCATATCTTCTAGGTCATGGCTGTCTTCGAAGGAGTCTTCTGCTACCTTTAGAATCATCTGAGCGTGCTCTTTAACTGCGTTTTTATGTGTAGAAAAGGTTGTAAAATTGTGGATTTTGATCATGGCCTCCATAAGACGAATGACCACTGCAGGACTACCTTTAGAAAACTGTCTGATTTGTAAAAAAGCAGCATCCAGCATACCCTGATAAGTCAAAGGAATGTAAGCGTATCTCAGCTGGTCTTCTTCATCAAATTTATATTTGGAAGGAAACTTAACGTGGGTGAGGTAACACATGGTGGAGGTAAGATTATCGATACAGGAAATCGCCGTAAAAGGATCATTAACCCCTGGTGATAAGGCTCTACAGGCGATCTCCACCATCTGATGAATAGAATGCTCGGCGTCCTGCTGACGCGTTCTGGCATTTCCAATCACAAAATTATCTCCAAAATCCATGACAGACTCTTCTGTAAATTCAGATTTAGAGTATAACTTTAACATCGACTCTCCTTTTACAAGGTAACTTCCCACCCGATGCAAGGACACGATGATATAATCATTGGCTTTGGCCGCTTCAAAAAGGGATTGGCTATGCAAATATTGCAAATAACCGCTTTGGGGAGCTAGAAGGGTTTTAACATTCGGGAAATCTTCAAGGTAATGATCCAAATCTTTACTGTGCTCTGTAGGTTCTTCATCACCTTCAAGTTCCTCGGAGAAAATGCTTTCTATGTTTTTCATCAAGGCTGTAGAAATATCAGAAATAACCTTTTCGGCCTGTATACTCGTCGAAATAAAGTGAATAAAAATAATCAACAGGACAATATTTCCTATGGCAATGAGAATAGCGACCAGAATGGATAAGGTAGGGATAAAAGTCTCAGTTTCATTTTCTTTTACCACATTTAGCACAATAAGACAGTACACGTATGTAGAGACATATGTACCAAGCACCACCTGATTAAGGCGTTCGTGCATAAAATTCTTGAGCAAGCGAGACCCAAATTGTGAGGAGGCCAGAGTAAGAGCCACCAGGGTAATTGAAAAGACAGTTCCGGCCACTCCTATCATCGCACCAGAAATAGTAGACAAAACGCTTCTGGCCGAATCTGCACTTTCTGTAATGATAAAACTGAAGTACTTCAAAGAGGCGATGTCCACAGAGCGATCTATGACGATAAGTCCTGAAGCCAAAGCGATTGAAAATAAAATAATAAGTACAGGAACAAACCAAAAGCTACCTGCCACCTCTTTCAATAAAAAACGAATTTTACCCATAAATTACCTTTTAGAATCTAAATGTAAACTTTTTAAGGCGTTTATCCGTACATCTTCATAGATTGCGAAAAAAGTGATATGTCTTTCTACAGATTCATTTCTACCCTTAAAGATAAGCGGAGGTCGATTTTCAAAGCGAAATTGTTAGGTGATTTTATCGACCATAGAGAGACTGTTTTGGATATTGGCACCGGTAGCGGGAGTTTTGCCAATTACCTGATAAAAAATGGTTTTGATGTGAGTACTGTAGATGTGGTGGATAAAACAACCCATTCCCAAATTAATCCTATTATTTATAACGGTAGGGATCTTCCTTTTGAAGATCATAGTTTTGAGGCCTCCATGCTGATTACGATTTTACACCATTGTCAAGACCCTGATCAGGTGTTTGCAGAAGCGGTTCGTGTCTCTAAACATAAAATAATCGTTCTGGAAGATGTGTATTCCAACTGGGTCATGAAACGATTAACCTGGTTTATGGATTCGCTTGTGAATATGGAGTTTAGAGTTCATCCCCATACCAATAAATCTGAGGCTGAATGGGAGGCATTGTTCGAAAAGCATCAGTTAGAGGTTAAAAAAAAGACCAAAACTAAGGTTTTGGCCATTTTCACTCAAGTGATGTATCATTTAGAAAAGAAAGATTAAACTAATCGTAGCGATTGATTTTAGCGCCTATGGCTTTCAATCTACCATCAATATTTTCGTATCCTCTATCGATCTGTTCAATATTGTGAATCGTAGACGTTCCTTTAGCAGAAAGTGCAGCTATCAATAATGAAATTCCAGCTCTAATATCGGGACTGGTCATCGTTGTAGCTTTGAGTTGAGACTCAAAGTCGTGCCCAATCACTGTGGCCCGATGCGGATCGCAAAGGATAATTTTTGCACCCATATCGATGAGCTTATCCACAAAGAACAATCTGCTCTCAAACATTTTCTGATGAATCAAAACACTTCCTCTGGCCTGAGTGGCCACAACCAGCATAATACTTAATAAATCTGGAGTAAAGCCAGGCCAAGGCGCATCACTGATGTTCATGATAGAACCATCGATAAACGAAGCGACTTCGTATCCATCTTCATGTGCAGGAATATAGATGTCATCGCCTTTACGCTCAAGTTGAATCCCAAGTTTTTTGAAAGTCACAGGAATTATACCTAAGTCATCCCAGCTTACATTTTTTATGGTAATTTCACTTTTGGTCATGGCTGCCAGTCCAATCCAGGAGCCAATTTCAATCATATCTGGCAAAACCCGATGTTCGCATCCAGTTAAAGCTTCAACACCCTTAATTTTCAGCAGATTGGATCCAATCCCTTCAATTTTAGCTCCCATAGACACTAGCATTTTTGATAGTTGCTGAATATAGGGCTCACAGGCCGCATTATAAATCGTGGTAGTTCCTTCAGCAAGTACTGCTGCCATCAAAATGTTAGCCGTCCCCGTAACAGAGGCTTCTTCCAGAAGCATATCTTTACCTTTAAGACCATCAGGGGCCTCAACACCGTAAAAGCGCTCTTCTTTGTTGTATCTAAATTTGGCTCCGAGTTCAATAAAACCACCAAAGTGAGTATCCAAACGTCGACGGCCAATTTTATCGCCTCCTGGTCTGGGAATATATCCTTTACCAAAACGACCTAAAAGTGGACCTACAATCATGATTGAACCTCTAAGGCTACTTCCCTCCTCTTTAAATTTCTGACTTTCTAAGTACTCCAGATTCAATTCATCTGACTTAAAGGAATAGCTTCCTTTACCCAACTTTTGAATCTTTACACCGAGGTTGCCTAAAATCTCAATCAGTTTATTGACATCTCGAATGTCTGGAATGTTATGAATTTTGATTTCATCGGAGGTTAGTAATACTGCACAAAGAATTTGTAAAGCTTCGTTTTTCGCCCCCTGAGGCTGGATTTCACCTTTTAGCTGATGTCCTCCTTCAATCTGAAAAGTTGCCATTTAATACTTGCGTTTGCGATTGCGATTATTATTCTTAAAGTTTTTCTTTTGAGGCTTCGAGCGTTTATTAGCTTGTTTTACCAAAGTGTTCGCATCGCTCAACTCATCTGTATCTGCTTTTAAATCCAGTTTACCATTACTAAGCTCTCTAAGATGGTCGAATATTATCTTATCTGAAACTGAATCTTTATTCCAGTTCAAATAACATTTTTTCATGTGGTTGGCAATATTATACATCAAGCCCTCTTTCATTTCACCATCTTCAATTTTAATGGCCTCATCAATCATCCGTTTTATATTATTCCCGTAAAACCTATATTTTGGAAAATTTTGTGGATAAGCTAGAGGCTCTGGTCTTGAGTAAAGTTCCTCTCGGGATGGTTTCGGGAAAGGAGAATCTACATCCAGTTCAAAATTACTTATGATAAATAACTGGTCCCAAAGTTTATGCTGAAAATCTGGTACATCTCTAAGGTGAGGATTCATATTCCCCATGACATCGATAATGCTTTTTGCGGTTTTGTTTCGCTTTTCATCATCTTCAATAGTTTTGGCATACTCTACCATTTTCTGAATGTGCCTTCCGTATTCTGGTATTTTAAGATCGTTTCTTTCAGAATTGTATTCTAAGTAAGTTATCAATGGTCTTTGTTTTAAATAAGATTTGCAAAATAAGCATTTAATTTCAGTCTCGTTATAGAGATATCACATTCTCTATCTTTTCACCTACTTCTTTATATTTTTCAATCACAATATCTGGAGAATTTAGCGTGACATTTATTGAAACGCTGGTATATTTGCCCTTTGAAGATTTTTTTGTTGAAATAACAGCTCCTAGATTATCAAAAATAGAGATTAAATGATCTAAATTTTCTTGATCTGAAGAAGGAACAATGAATTTATAAAGGTAAGGTGCAGGCCAGTCACTTGTTTTCTTTAGCCTTTTACGCAATTTTATATAAAATTCCTCTGAAGATTTATCGGACATCATGATCTGTTATTTTATGCAAATATACTGTTATTACCTATTTTTATAAATTCTATCACTATTAATCTATGACCAAATTTAAGCCCGTTAAAAACCTATTAATCGGTGGTCCGAGTACCGGGAAATCTTCAGTTTTAGAAGCCTTAACCGATAAAGGCTATTGGTGTTTTCCAGAAATATCTAGAGAAGTCACTCTTGAAGCAAGACAACTGGGTATTGATCATCTTTTCCTCGACAATCCTCTAAAATTTAGCGAAATGTTACTAAAGGGAAGAATTAAGCAATTTGAGGAGGCTGAAAATTTATCTGCTCAACATGTTTTCATAGATAGAGGCATCCCGGACGTCACTGCATACATGGATCATTTTGGACAAGATTATCCTAAAGCGTTTAGAGAAGCGAATAAAAGTTACGTTTATGACAAGGTCTTCTTGTTCCCCATATGGAATTCGATTTATACTACAGATAGTGAAAGATTTGAAGGTCTGGAGTTAGCAAAGCAACTACAAGATGTTCTTATTTCAACATATAAAGAATTAGGATACAACTTAATTGAGGTTCCTAAAACCAGAGTTGAAGATCGAATCAACTTTATATTGAATGAAACTCAATACGCATGAATATCTCTCCTCGGGACATCTTAAAGCAATACTGGGGTTTTGAAGACTTTAAATCTTCCCAGAAAATTGCAATTCAATCTGTCCTGGAGAGTCAAGACACTTGCGTTTTCCTTCCTACAGGTGGTGGGAAATCTATTTGCTTTCAAGTTCCAGCTTTAGCAATGCCGGGCATCTGCATCGTTATTTCTCCATTGGTAGCATTGATGGAAGACCAGGTAGAAAATTTAAAGACAAAAGGAATTAAGGCTCAACTCTTAAAAAGCGGGATGTCCTTCAAAGAAATAGATCAAAAACTAGATAATTGTGTATATGGTAATTATAAGTTTTTATATCTGTCGCCAGAACGCCTTCAGCAGGAACTAGTTCAACAGCGCATTTTGAAAATGAATGTCAATTTGATAGCAGTTGACGAAGCCCATTGTATTTCTCAATGGGGTCATGATTTTAGGCCAGCTTACAAAGAAATTCATAAATTAAAAGAATTACAACCCAAGGTTCCTATAATAGCACTAACGGCAACTGCAACAAAACAGGTTAAGAAAGACATTCAGGAAGAACTTGAACTTCACCAGCCCAAAATTATTGAGGAGAGTTTTAAACGAGAAAATATAGCTTTTCTAAAGCGGTATTCCTATGATAAAATCAATGAGCTCTACTCCTCTTTAAAATCATCTAATTCCAGCAGTATTGTTTATGTTCGTAATAGGTCAACCTGTCAAGAATTATCTAGCTTCTTAAATAAAAAAGGACTCAAGGCCACTTTTTATCATGGTGGTGTCTCTACAAACGATAAACAAAAGCGTTTGGTCTCATGGCTAACAGAGGAAACTCCTGTAATGGTAGCCACCAATGCCTTCGGAATGGGGATTGATAAATCCAATGTAAGGCTCGTTATTCATTATCATCTGCCAGAAAGCCTTGAAAGTTACTATCAGGAAGCCGGAAGAGCTGGAAGGGATGGTAAGGCCGCTCAAGCTATGATGCTTTATAACGATAGCGATAAACAACGGCTTACCAATCAATTTATAAAGACCATTCCTCAATTTGAAACCGTTCAGGTTGTCTATAAATCGATGATGAAGCATTTCAGAATCGCCTATGGAGAGGGTCAAGAGACTACTCATGATTTTAATTTTCATGAATTTTGCTCAAAATATAAGCTTCATACTATTCTCACCTTCAATACATTAAATTTATTGGATCGTCTAAGTGTGATAAGTTTAGATAAGTCCTTTCAAAAAAAAACCAGGCTAAAATTTTTGGTATCCAGCGAGCGATTAATCGACTTTATAAACCATCATACCCAATTCGCTTTATTAATAAGAACACTACTTAGAACTTATGGAGGGGTCTTCGAGCAGGAATTGAATATCAATACACAATTGCTTCAGAAAAAAACGGGATATAACGAGAAAGAAGTCATTGCTCAACTGGAAGCTTTGGAAAAACATGGGTTGCTTGAAGCTGACTTTATAAAACAAGATCTAAGCATTACTTTGATCAAACCAAGAGAAGATCAATATACCTTAAATCCACTTCGAAAATATATTTTTCAATATCAAGAAAATAAGCTTGGAAAAGCAAGGAGTGTTTTGGAGTATGTAGAGGAACATTATAACTGTCTTCAAAATTTCATACTCAACTACTTTGGTGAACAAAATCATTTGGATTGTGGTCAATGTAGTAATTGTATGAATAAAAAGGAGAAAAAAATAAATAAACCAAATAATGAACAGGGGAAAATCATCCAGAATTTTATAATGACCCAACTTGCTCAATCCGATTTAAATTCAAGAGATATTATTGAAAAGAGTGATTTTCCTAAAGAAGCAATTTTAGAAACCCTTCAACTCCTGATTGAGAAAGGACAAATCAAGTTAACACAAAAAAACACCTATAGTTTATGAATAAATTACGCGTACTTTTCATGGGTACACCAGAATTTGCAGTCGGCATATTAGACCAATTAATTAATGCCGAAGTTAACATTGTGGGAGCTGTAACCGCCCCAGATAAACCAGCAGGGAGAGGTAAACGTTTATCATCTTCTGCCGTAAAACAATATGCTGTAAAACATCAGCTTGAAGTTCTACAGCCCACAAATTTAAAATCTGAAGACTTTCAAAACGATCTTAATCGGCTTAATCCCAATTTAATTATTGTCGTAGCCTTTAGAATGCTTCCTAAAGTAGTATGGAGTTATCCATCCTACGGAACCTTTAATTTACACGCCTCTCTACTGCCACAATATCGTGGAGCAGCACCAATAAACTGGGCAATCATCAATGGTGAAAAGGAAACTGGTGTAACGACCTTTTTCATCGACGAAAAAATCGATACTGGAAATATCATCGGCTCTAAACGGATTTCTATTTCAGACGAAGATAACGTCGAAAGCCTTCATGATAAATTAATGTCACTTGGTGGAGAACTTGTTGTTGAAACCGTAAGGAAAATAGAAAGAAATGAGCTTAAGGAAATCCCTCAGCCTAATGATCAGTTTTTAAAACCTGCTCCAAAGCTAAACAGAGAAAACACTAAAATTAATTGGAATGCTAATGGTAAAGATATCGTAAATTTTGTGAGAGGCCTTACTCCATTTCCCACAGCCTGGACCGAGCTAAATGTAGGTAATGAATCACTAAAAGTTAAAATATTCAAGGTAGAGCATGTCAATAAAATACATTCTTTAAATATTGGGAGTAGTTTTTATGATAAAGAGCATAAGAGTATTGGAGTAGCTGTTAATGATGGGTTCGTTTACCTTAAGGAGTTACAATTGCCAGGAAAAAAACGAATGCAAGCCCTGGCGCTAGTAAACGGCATGGGCTGGAAAAATCATTTTTACTTTGTTTAAGAGGCTTTGGTATGATAAAAAATTGTTTTTTTTTACTAAAGCGCTGTTTTTTGCCCATTCTGCAAGGATTTTATGGGTAATTTCTTGCACAGTAATAATTTACATATAAATTTGTAATGTGTTAATAAAATGTTTAATCAACAAACTTTAAAATTTACATTATGAACAAAACGAATTTAATTGATGCCATGGCAGAAGATGCTGGTGTTACTAAAGCTGAAGCTAAAAAAGCATTAGAGTCTTTTCTAGAAAACGTAGAAGGTGCTCTTAAAAAAGGTGACCGTGTTTCTCTAGTTGGATTTGGATCTTGGTCTGTGTCTAAAAGAGCTGCTCGTGAAGGTAGAAACCCACAAACTGGGAAGACTATCAAAATCGCTGCAAAAAATGTAGTTAAATTCAAAGCTGGTTCTGATCTTCAAAAAGCAGTCAACTAGTCTGAAATTTTACATTTCAAAACATAAAAGACCTTTACAAAAAGGTCTTTTTTTATTATAATTTTTTATACATTTAATTAAATTGTTAAATCTAAACCATTATCAATGGAAAAACTTCAACTAAACCGAGGTGACTTATTGGTTTCTGAGCCCTCCACGATTGGTGATTTGACGTTTAATCGCTCTGTAATTCTTCTTGCCCACTCAGATCATGATGGAGCTGTTGGATTTATCATCAACAAACCACTGGATTTTAACCTGGAAGAATTGATTCCCGAAATTGAAGAAAATTTCAAGATTTTCAATGGTGGCCCCGTTGAGCAAGAGAATTTATATTTTATACATGATGTCCCGCATTTGATTACAGATAGCGTTAAGATTAAAGATGGAATTTACTGGGGAGGCTCTTTCGATCGCATTGTTGATCTAATCAATAGTAAAAAAATTACCTCGGCAAACATTAAATTTTTCCTGGGCTATTCGGGTTGGGATGCAATGCAATTAGAGTCAGAGATCGATTTAAATACCTGGATAATCGATTCTACAACTGCTTCAGATGAAATTTTAAACTCTCTGAAAGATGGTCAATACTGGCAAGAAAAAATGAAAGATTTGGGAGGTGAATATCTTTTATGGTCTACAGCGCCAGAAAATCCAAACCATAATTAAACTTCAACCAGTCTTGCTTTAGCATTTAATTTACCAATAAGATTCTTGGCTACAGCATTGGTATAAGTTTTCTTTCTGTATTTTGTAATAGACTGAATCCCTTGGATTGCGTTGGTATAAAAAATTTCATCTGCTTTTTGCAATTCAAATGGAGAGATAGATTCTTCTTTTAAAATAAAATCTTCAGATTTTTCCATTATTTCTATAAGTTGCTTTCTTATCACACCATTTAGACAGCCATCAGATAATGGAGCCGTTTTTATTTCGTTACCTTTAACAATAAATACATTTCCATTGGTAACTTCTAAAACGGATTTCTTTTCGTTAATTAAAAAGCAGTTATCAAAACCGTTTTCTTTAGCGTAAACTCCAGCAAGGATATTGACTAATTTGTTGTTGGATTTAATGGAAGATAACATTCCAGATAAAATGTAATGATCTTTAAATAACTCTACCTCATAAGGTGAGTCGTTATGTGTAAAAAAAGCAGAATCCAAAGGGGAGGTAGATATGATATAACCAACAGAGTTATCTTCTGGGGTATAATATCCTCCACTTTTTCTGTGAATATTGATTTTTACTCTTACTGCGTCTTTTTCTAACTGATTGACTTGTATGAGTTCAATTATTTTTTCTTCTAAAAATTCTGGAGAAAAATTCATGGGAATATCCATCCTTAAAATTCTCATAGATGACATCAACCTAAAGTAATGGGTTTCCCAAAACATAATTTTAGAGTTGATTACTCTCAGAGTTTCAAATAAACCATCACCATAATTGTAACCACGGTTATCTAATTGCAAGGATGCATTTTCTTCTGCTTGTAATTCTCCGTTAATAAAAACGTTCATAGTCAATTAAATAATTATGAGGATCCTAAAATTTGTTTGAGGTCAGACACCATATTTTCCCAAAGCATTTTTCCTTCTTCTACTTCATCTTCTTCAGCAAAATCTGTAATCATTAAAGAAACGTCTTTAGTTATTTCATCCACTTGGATTTTCATTTCAAAAAAATAACTCAGTCCATCTTCGTCATCAGCGACCCATCTTAGCTTGATACGATCATCTGCCTTTTTCGAAAGCAATTTAGCCTGCTCTTCACTGCCTTCCCAAATGAATGTAAAAAGTTCACCTCTGGAGTTAACATTGTCTGCGAACCATTCGCTTAATCCAGATGGTGTAGATATATATTGATATAATAATGATGGAGAAACTTGAATAGGAAACTCCATTTCGTATTTGACTTTATCACTCATTGTCATGAATTTTAGATTGAAAGCAATATATGGATAAATGAGTGAAGTATAAAAACTTTAGTTGAAATAATTCTATAAACAAATTTGCGTAAGCAAAAGATAATATTATCTTTGCAAACCGAAAAATGGCGTGGTAGCTCAGTTGGTTAGAGCGTCGGATTCATAACCCGGAGGTCACGAGTTCAACTCTCGTCCACGCTACAACATCAACGATTTCCTTTCAACGGATTGTGCCTCACAATCCGTTTTTTTATGTTCACATTTTAATAAGTGGTCTGTCTAAAAAGATTCGTAAGTTCTTAGTTTGTTTTTCAATACCTGATTTTCCTTTTGGAGTTCTTCCACTTTTTTTAATAAATGATAGATTGCATCTATACCTTCAAGATTAATATTGAGATCATAATGCAGGCGAATCATTTTCTCTACAATGTGAAGATGCTGTGTATAAATGTATTCGTCCTCATCTTCAATCACAATTTCGATTAAATCAAAATCTTTAAGTGCACTAATGAATCGCAGTGGGACTTCATTGTGATTACAAAATTGTTTAATTGATATGAGCTGATTAGATTCCATGTGACCTGAGTTTTGATAATTCCTTGACTAATTCCTTTTCTTTTGCTGAGAGGTTTGTAGGTATTTTTACATTGAAATTAACAAAGAGATCTCCAAATTGCCCCTCTTTTTTGTACTTGGGAAAGCCTTTGCCTTTCAATTTAATTTTGGTTCCGTTTTGAGTTTCTGGCTTTACGCTGATCTTAACCTTACCATCAAAAGTGTCTACCATCAATTCACCACCAAGCAAAGCTTTATAAAGATCTATATCTTTGGTGACATAAAGGTTGTGCCCGTCTCGCTTAAACTCCGTACTATTTGTGATCGAAAATTCAATATATAAATCGCCATTAGGCCCTCCATTTGCTCCGCCTCCTCCATGCCCTTTGATTTTAATAATTTGCCCATTTTCCACACCTGCTGGAATGGTAATCCGAATTTTTTTATTATTTACTGTAAGAGTTCGCTTGTGAGTTGAATACACCTCTCTCAGGTCTAATTGTAATTGAGCATTAAAATCTTGACCTCTAAATTTGACCTGGCTGCGAGAACCTCTGGAGGATTTACCACCAAACATCTCACTAAAAAAATCTGAAAACTCGTCATCAGAATAATTTCCATAAGAAGAGCTATATGCCTTTTGTTGAGATTGCTGTTGTTTTGCTTTCTCATAATCTTCTGCATGCTGCCAATGCTCCCCGTATTTATCGTACTTTTTTCTATTTTCAGGGTTGGCCAAGACTTCGTGGGCTTCATTAACTTTTTTAAATTTCTGTTCTGCCTTCTTATCATTAGGATTGAGATCTGGATGGTATTTCCGCGCCAGTTTTCTATAAGCTTTTTTAATGTCACTTTCTGATGCATTTTTAGAAAGCCCAAGGATATTGTAATAATCTATGAATGCCATAATCAATCAAAAGTTATAAAATGAGACAATCAAAAAATAAAATTTATATCTAATCTTCAATTTTTCTTATTAGCCAGCGCTTCGACTTATTCATTTTAGCAAATAAAGATGGAGATAATGGCTTAAAAGTAATTGGAGGAGGATTTCTTAAATAGTCTTTATCCAGCACAATATTTTTGGCCTCTTTGCTGAGGAATGCTATAATTTCACCTTCAGGATTGATAAGCACCTCATTATATTCATAAAAGACAACATTTTTACCAAGCGCGTCATTTTGTCCAGCAATGATTTTATCTAGTTTTAAAACTATTGCTCTACCATTTATAAAATTGGTTGCATTTAAATACTGAGGTTCAATAACTGTCGACCCAGTTTCGTTTATAAATCCAAAATAAGTAATACCGTTTTTTTGACGAGTGATTAAAGAGCGGTGATCTTTAGAAATAGGATAATTTCTATTGTCAGAACTCAATGCCAAGTCACTTCAGAAATTGATGACGAGTTCTCCATTGGTGTTTATAAATCCCCATTGATTGTTTTTTTGTACCGCTGCCAAACCTTCATTAAAAGGAGCTATGTTGTCCAAATTCTCTAAAGTCTGAGCACTTGCAAATACGGAGAGCATTACAAATATTATGCTAAATTTAATAGATCTCATAATTATAGATTTTTAAGGTTTACTCTAAAATTAAGACCAAAACGAGAATAGCAAAATGATATAAATCATACTTACGATAAAAACCTAACTTCTATTAAGAAAGTTATCAGGTTAAAAAATATTTTCTGTAATTGATTTTCTGAATGACGATTAGAATCGTTTTTAATAGTATTTAACGCAAATACTGTAAAGCTTAGGCTTATATTAAAATAGAAACAGAGCTAAATAAGTTAATTTGTACCTAATTAAAAAAAACATATAATGGAAAAAAGAATTGCAATATTAGCGACAAATGGATTTGAAGAAAGTGAATTGAATTCGCCACTAGAAGCATTGAAAAATGAAGGGTTTGAAGTAGATGTCGTAAGTTTAAGTAAGGAAAATATTAGAAGCTGGACTGATGGAAACTGGGGTGAAAGTTTTAAGGTAGACAAAACTTTAGATCAAATTTCAGCCAAAGATTATAATGCATTAGTTTTACCTGGAGGGGTAATTAATCCAGATTTATTACGAGTAGAAGAAAGGGCTTTGATTTTTATTAGAGATTTCTTCAAACAAAGTAAGCCTGTAGCTGCCATTTGTCATGCAGCTTGGTCGCTTATTAGTGCAGAAGTTGTTGATGGTAGAACTATGACATCTTATCCATCAATTAGAAAAGACTTAGAAAATGCAGGAGCCCTTTGGATTGATAAAGAAGTCGTAGTAGATGAGGCTTTGGTCACTAGTAGAAATCCTGGAGACTTAAAGGCTTTCAACGCAAAATTGATTGAAGAAATTAAGGAAGGTAAACACGAGTATCAAACTGCATAATTAATTTTATTCACGTTAAAAATCCGTTTCGAAATAGTTAACCACTATTCTGAAACGGATTTTTTTTGTTTAGGGTTGCCTACTTCTATTTAATTTTTAGTGTCATACAATTTAATGCTCATTTATCATCATTCATTATTACTTCTTGTCTTAACCTGCGAATAAAAAATTATTTGAAAGCTGATTTTTATCATTTGATAAGCCTCTTATATGCTTTAATTTTAGGTGAATGAATTAAAAACTCAATACTATGGAACTAGGTATTCAATTTGTCAACATGGACACCAGCGAGAGTTTTGAAGCTTACGCCACAAAAAAGTTAAATCGATTATATAAAAAATACGAAAGCATAATTCGTGCAGAAGTTTATATCAAAAAAGAAAACGACCCTAAAGGTCTCGGATGCATTTGCGATATAGAGTTGAGTCTATCTGGACCTAGAATATTTGCTTCTTCAAACGAAAAAAATTATGAGTTAGCATTAAAAAATACAATAAGCGACCTGGAGGACCAATTAGAAAAGCGTAAGGGAAAACTTAAGCCTTATCACTAACTATGATATGTTCTGTTTCGTTTTTTCGAATGTTTTTTTTAATACAGGAATCTAAAGTCCATGATACTATAAATAGACGTGAATTTTTCACTTTTAAAACCTCAATACTATGAAACAGATCCTTTTACCAACCGACTTTTCAGATAACTCATGGAATTCTATCGCTTACGCTATTCATCTATTTAAAGATGAGGATTGTACGTTTCATATTTTTAATACTTATACACCCACTATATACAAGATAGATTATAATCTTGAGTATCCTTCAGATTACGGATACTATGATGCTGCAGAAGAGGAATCCAAAAATGAGTTAGAAACTCTTGAAGCAAAGATTTCTGAAAAGAAATTAAAGTTCAGTCCACACACATTTAAGACCTATGCAAGATTTGAATCGGTAACCACTCTCATCAAGGAGTTTATAAAATCTTCTAAAATAGACTTAATCGTAATGGGTACGCAAGGAGCCACTGGAGCTAAAGAGGTTCTTTTTGGGTCGACCACAGTAAGAGTAATCAAATCCGCTTCTTGTCCCGTCATGGCAATTCCAGCTCGGTTTTCTTATGAAAATCCTCATGAAATTTTGTTTCCAACAGATCTTGCTATCCGTTTTAATGCTTCTCAGCTATCCTTATTGAAAGAGATTGTTGAACAACATCATGCCAGGCTTAATGCTATGCACGTCTCTGATGCACATACGCTAAGTGAAAGGCAAAAGTCTAACTTACAAGAGCTTGAAGATATTTTTAAGGGCAACGCCTTTTTATTTCATGAAGTGAAATCGATGAAAATAACTGAAGCTATCGATGAATTTCAAATCAAAAACAAGATCAATCTGCTTGTCATGCTCAATAATAAACATTCCTTTTTTGAAAATGTGTTCTTTAAAAATACTATTCATCAGATTGGCTTTCATATTAAAATTCCTTTCTTGGTGATGCCATCCTAGCAAAGCAACTTCATTTTACAAGTGAAAAATACATCTGGAGCAACAAAATTTAAGTTCGTAATATTTTTAACTGATTTAAGCTGAAGTATGGAGCCACATATAGACATTATCAAATCATCCGGCGAGAAAGTGAAGTTTTCTTTAACTAAGCTGAGAAACTCACTTAAAAGTACCGGCGCAGATGACAAAACCATCAAACAGATACTGGATAAAGTAAGAGATGAACTTTATCAGGGAATTTCAACTAAAGAAATTTACAATCGTGCTTTTGCTATGCTTAAAGAAAAAAAACACGTTTTTGCGTCTAAATACAAGCTCAATAAAGCGATTTACGAGTTAGGCCCCACCGGATTTCCTTTTGAACATTTTATCAGCGAAGTATTAAAGCATTCTGGCTATACAACTAAAGTCGGTTCGGTTTTGCAGGGAAAATGTGTCTCTCATGAAGTGGATGTCATTGCTCATAAAGCTTCTCAAACTTCTTTAATCGAGTGCAAGTTTCATGGTGAACAAGGTTTTAATTGTAATGTAAAAGTCCCGTTATATATCAATTCCAGGTACCAGGACATCAAGGAGAACTGGCATCAATTATCAAAAAATGGTAATTCTCTAGAACCCGGATGGTTGGTTACCAACACAAGATTTACCGAGGATGCATTAAACTATGGAAAATGCTGTGGCCTATACTTGGTCAGTTGGGATTATCCATCAAAAAACGGTTTAAAAGATAGAATAGACCGATTAGGCCTCTACCCCATTACAGTTTCTACCCTGCTTACTCAACGTGAAAAGCAATTTCTCATCAGCAGATCTGTTATCTTGTGTAAAATGCTAATTAATGACAAGTTTTATTTAGATCACCTCGGAATTTCAGACTCCAGAAAGACAAGGATTTTAAACGAAATAGAAAACTTATACCACTAAGCTTTTTAATCCATGGAAAATAAAGCTAACATCAGATTTTTAGGAGCCGCAAGAGAAGTGACGGGATCTAAATTTTTAATAGAAACTCCAGAACGACAGTTGCTCATCGATTGTGGTTTATTCCAGGGATTAAAAGAATTAAGGCTTCTCAATTGGCAAGACTTACCTATTGGAGTGTCAAAGATAGACGTGGTTTTACTCACACATGGACATTTGGATCATGTTGGTTATTTACCGCGTTTGGTCAAACAGGGGTTTAAGGGTAAGATCATAGGGACATCCCCAACGCTAGCTATTGCAGAAATCATATTAAAAGATAGTGCTAAAATTCATGAAGAAGACGCTAAAAAAGCCAATGAGGAAGAGTACACCAAACACAATCCTGCAAAGCCATTCTACAGCTTGTTAGAAGCTGAACTCACGATCAAACAGTTTGAAGCTGCAAATGAAAACCAATGGATTCATCTCTCAGATCACATTTCTTATCGATTTCAGTACAACGGCCATATTCTTGGAGCAACCTTTATAGAATTAGATATTTTTGAGAAGCGATTTGTCTTTTCAGGCGATATTGGGCGTCAGCATGATTATTTACTCGACCCGCCCAAACAACCTGAATGGGCGGATGTTTTAGTACTAGAGAGTACGTATGGCAATAAATTGCATCCTGAAGAATATCTGGAAGAGACCCTTACTCAAACTATTATGGAGACTTTCAATAAAAAAGGAACTCTTGTTATACCGAGTTTTGCTGTGGAGCGGCTACAAACGTTGATGTATATACTTTGGAAATTATATCAAAAAAATAAAATCCCAAACATTCCAATGGTTATAGATAGTCCAATGGGTAATAATGTTCTCAATCTATTTAAGCAGTTTCCTGATTGGCATAAGTTATCCACAAAAGATTTCAAAGCTATGTGTCATCAATTCAGGATTATTCAATCCTACAAAGAAACCTGGGAGGTTATTGATGATAATCGACCTAAAATTATAATTGCAGGAAGTGGAATGGTGACGGGAGGAAGAGTTTTGACTTATTTACAACAGCTTATAGATAACCCAGCAACTACCATTTTACTGGTAGGCTATCAAGCCGAAGGTACACGTGGAAGACAGCTTTTGGAAGGAGTTCATGAAATCCGCTTTTATGGTAAATATTATCCTGTAAAAGCACAGGTCAAAAACATAGAAAGTCTTTCTGCACACGCTGACCAGGCAGAAATTATTGAATGGTTAGGAAAAATAAAAAACATTCCAGAACAGGTGTATTTAGTCCATGGAGAGGCCTCTAGTCTGGATGCTTTAAGGCTAAAAATTAAGCAAACTTTTGGCTGGACTACCTGTATTCCAAAACTCAACGACTCGTTTGAGGTTGTGCCATAATTGACATTTTGAATAAAAATAGGTGTATTTTAAATTTAATGAATTGATCTAGTTTGGAAACACCATTAGAGGAACTCTAAGGTCATTGGTGATTTTATTTGTTGATGAGCCCATAAAAAAACGCTTAAAAAATCCTTCAGATTTGACTAATAAGAGTATTAAATCTATATCGTGCGTCTGTATAAAACAATCCACGACGTATTCTAAAGGAATATTGTGCACAGCATGATACTCAAAAGGGACTGGATCGAGAAATGAAGTTAAAACTTTTTCATCGGTTCTGGCTTCTAATGGAGCCTCCCCCTTTGGGCAAATCCTTAAGGCGTGAACCTTACCGCCTACTTGCTTTATAAACTTCACAATATCCCTAAAAGAGTTATCGCTCATTTTGTCATAATCATGCAAAGGTAAGACTGTATTTTGAATAGGATTGAACTTAAACTCTGAAGGAATGGCCAAGATAGGATGTGTAATATTTCTTATCATTTTTACCGTATTGCTCCCAAACACGACTTCTTTGGCATTGGTGACTCCATTGGTCCCCATGACAGATAATTGGATATCCTTTGACTCTATGACGCTTTTTACCGCATCGGTCAAGCTATCGTAAGCAACAAGAGGGTGAAAGGATACGGATTTTATATTGTAATCTAGCTTTAACTTAGAAATTAGCTCATCGAGTTGTTGTTTAACTTCTTTCAATAAGGAATCATAAAAACTTTCATTTCCAGATGCTATGACTTCAACCGTAGAGTAAGTGGAATCTGGTTCTTTACAATGAAGTATATAAAAGCTTAGAGAATCTCCTTCAAACAGTTGCAAAGCATAATGAATCGCATTTAGGGAGTTTTCAGAAAAATCAGTAAGGGCTAAGATGTTTTTCATAAGTTTTAATTTACCCTCTAAGATAAAAACAATACCAATAAAAAAAACTGACTCTCGTCAGCTTTCTTTAATCTTGGAATTAGAAAAAACCTTTAAGATTAAAGGCTTTTCCTGTTGTTTTTCTTTCTCTGTGCTTTTTGTCTTTTTTCTTCAGCTATCTGTTTATTTCTTTTGGCTTTAGCTAACATTTCACGATTAAAATGAACTCCGTCACCGTGCATATCGGCTAAATGAACTTGCTCTTCCGTTTTAGCTGCATCTTCAAAAGGTCTAAATTTATGGTTTTTACTGCTCATGTTTTTTATTTAAATATAAAACGAATTTCACATCTACACTATCTAATGAAGCGTTAAATACTTAAAATTTTAGGTAGTCTTCAGTTTTTTAGTTAATTCCTCAAGCTGATATGATTCCTGCTCCCCCGTCTTCATGTTTTTTAGATTGTATACTCCGTTCTGCATCTCTGTGCCTCCTGCTAGTATTACAAAAGGAATGTTCCTTCTGTCGGCATAGGTCATTTGCTTTTTCATCTTAGCCGCATCAGGATATAATTCCGTAGGTATAGAATGAGTTCGTAGTTGAGTTATAGCCTTTAAAGCATATAGAGCTTCATCATTTCCGAAGTTAATAAACAAAGCTTTCGTCGTTTCCTTAATTTCCTCAGGAAATAAATCCAGCTCTTCAAGGACCAGGTATATTCTGTCCAATCCGAATGATATACCAACTCCACTCATATTCTTTAATCCAAAAATACCAGTAAGATCATCATATCGTCCACCACCACCTATCGAACCCATTTTCACACCTTCTGGTGCAGAGATTTCAAAAATAGCACCTGTGTAGTAATTTAAACCACGAGCCAGAGTGACATCAAGATCTAAACTTGCAGTACTTAGCGGAATTTCGTTTAAGGCCGTTTGTATAACTTCAAGTTCTTCTATGCCTTTTAATCCAATTTCAGAATGAGCCAGTAAAGATTTTAAAAGACTTTTTTTGGTTCCGAAATCTCCACTAAAATTGAAGATAGGTTTGATATTTTCAATCGCTGTTGCAGATATACCTTTCTCCAACATCTCCTTAACGACCCCTTCCTCACCGATTTTATCCAACTTATCCAGAGCTACCGTAAAATCGATCAATCTATCGCTTTCTCCAATCACTTCAGCCAGACCAGATAAAATTTTACGATTATTCATCTTAATAGTTACACCTTCCAACTTTAAACTGCTAAAAACCGCATCATATAATTGGATAAACTCTACTTCCTGCCATAAACTGTGACTCCCAATCACATCGGCATCGCATTGCGTAAATTCTCTGAATCGCCCTCTTTGCGGCCGGTCTGCCCGATAAACATTTTGAATTTGTGAGCGCTTAAACGGAAAGTCGATTTCATTTTGATGCTGAACTACATACCTGGCAAAAGGAACGGTTAGGTCGTACTTTAAGGCTTTTTCTGATATTGAAGAAGAAAGGCTGACGCTATCTTTATTTTCGTAAGCTTTAGAATCTGCTTTTTTAAGATAGTCGCCAGAATTCAAAATCTTAAAAATCAAACGATCGCCTTCGTCGCCGTACTTACCCATCAAGGTGTCAGAGTTTTCGAATGTTGGTGTTTCTATAGGTTGAAACCCAAAAGTCTTGAAGTGTTCTTGTATGGTGGATATAATATATTGACGCTTACTGACTTCTAAGGGAGAAAAGTCGCGGGTTCCTTTTGGAATTGAAGCTCTACTTGCCATGCTTGGGTTTAAAAATTATATAAACGCTAAAATAAATTTACTTTTCTACCATCTCATTAAAATACTTATAAAGTTTACCTTTAGTGATGTGAGCACCTTGTTTAATCAAGGCAAAAATATCTTTATTTCTATCATCGCTGATGGGTTTTGAGGAGGTATAAATTTGTACATCATCGTTCAATAGATTATCTCTTAACCATTGGAAGCCTTGTTTGGTATTGATATCGACAGCTTCGTTTTCGATCTTTATTCCAATCAGATTAATGAACTGGTCGGTGAATTCAAATAAAAATAATTGCTGCGGAGAAAAATGTTCCAGGTAATTCACTTTATTCAGCACGCCTTCCCAAACCAGATCGCTAAACACATCCAATTCATCTTCGGCCACCTGTGGCTTATTGGTTTTGATGTCTTCCCATTCTTCTTTCGTGATCGATTGACTTGCCAAAAAATTAATGAATTCTTTGTGCATTTCTTTAAGCTGTTCCTGAGTAAGTCTTTCGTATTTCATAAGTGTAAAAATAAAAAACAATATGCTTTATTGGTTTCTAATTTCGATTAGTGTGAATTAACATCATAAAAAAAAGCTGATCAATAAGATCAGCTTTAAAATTTGATATTAATCATAATTTAATTTTCAGCGATGACTTCAAAAGTGAAGTCTAGTATCACTTCTCTGTGGAATCTAAGTTTAGCCTCATACTGTCCTAAACGTTTGATGTTTCCACCTAAAATTGTAATGTATTTTTTGTCAATATCAACATCATGTTTGGCTAGCTCATCTCTCAGGTCTGCTGCAGTAATGCTTCCAAATAGCTTATCACCAGAACCAGTTTTTGAAGTTAATTTGATATCGAGTTCTTTTGCTTTTTCAGCCTGTACTTTGGCTTCATCAACAATTTTCTTCTCTTTATAAGCACGTTGCTTAAGGTTTTCTGCCAATACTTTTTTAGCTGAAGGTGTTGCAAGTACTGCAAGACCTTGCGGAATTAAAAAGTTACGACCATATCCATTTTTAACAGTGACAAGGTCATCGGCAAAACCAAGATTATCAACGTCTTTTTTAAGTATAATTTCCATTTTTTGCCTTTTTATTTTAATAAATCACCAACGTAAGGCATCAAAGCTAAATGGCGAGAACGCTTAATAGCTTGAGATACTTTTCTTTGGTTTTTTAATGATGTTCCTGTTAAACGTCTTGGTAAAATTTTGCCTTGCTCGTTTACGAATTCCATAAGAAAGTCAGCATTTTTGTAATCTATATACTTGATGCCAGCTCTTTTGAAACGGTCAAAACGTACTTTACTTTTAGTTTCAATGTCTAACGGGGTTAGATATCTAATCTCACCGTCGTTCTTACCTTTCGATTGTTCTTCAATTGTTGCCATACCTACGCGCCAGTTTTAATTCGTTTAACTCTTTCTTTGGCCCAGTCGATAGCATGCTTGTCTAGTTTAACGGTCAAATAACGCATCATTCTCTCGTCTCTTCTAAACATAACTTCCAAGGGCTCGATGGTTGCTCCATCTACTGTGTACTCAAATAAGTGGTAAAATCCACTTTTTTTGTGCTGGATTGGGTACGCTAACTTCTTTAGCCCCCAATCTTCTTTGTTCACCATCTTGGCACCTTTAGAAACAAGAAAATCTTCGTATTTCTTTACTGTTTCCTTTATCTGGTCTTCAGATAAAACGGGATTCAAGATGAAAACAGTTTCATAATGATTCATAAATACTTATTTTATTTTAATGCCTGCAAAAGTACAACTTATTCTTAATATATCAAACCCCTTGCTTTGATATCTTTTTAGCGGATTCTGCGATAAGAAAATCAAACCTTTTATCTTTACCAAAAATGAAAAAAGCTACATGAATCAGTATATAGATCATACTTTATTAGACCCTACCGCAACCCTAATACAAATTCATAAGCTTTGTGAAGAAGCTATAGCCTATAAATTTGCTTCGGTTTGTATTAATCCTAGCTACGTCTTAGATGCTTACAAGATTTTAGAATATTCTAACGTAAAAGTGTGTACGGTTATTGGCTTTCCTTTAGGAGCCACTTCAACTCAAGCTAAAGTTGATGAGACCAAACAAGCCCTTAAAGATGGTGCTACTGAATTTGATATGGTGATTCATCAGGGCAAGCTCAAAGCTCATGAGTACAAGTACGTTCAACATGATATTAGTGCGGTTAAAGAAGTCGTAGGGAATCAAATTTTGAAAGTAATTCTCGAAACCTGCAACCTTACTGATGATGAAATTGCAAAAGCCTGTCAACTTGCCGAGGCTGCTGGAGCAGATTTTGTAAAAACGTCTACAGGATTTGGTAGCCATGGAGCAACACCAGAAGCCATCAAAGTGATGAAAGCTAATATTTCCAATCGCATTCAAATAAAAGCCTCTGGGGGCATAAGAGATGCAAAAACTGCTAAACAATACATCGATCTTGGTGTGTCTAGGATAGGAGCTTCAGCCGGTATCGCTATAGTAGAAGGAACTTCGTCCGATTCAACTTATTAAAACAAACAACATGAGTGTACATATTAATGCCAAGAAAGGCGACATCGCCGAAACTATATTATTACCCGGAGACCCCTTAAGGGCTAAGTGGATTGCCGAAACGTTTTTAGAAAATGCTTTTTGTTATAACGAAGTGAGAGGAATGCTGGGATATACTGGAACCTTTCAGGGCAGAAAAATCTCAGTTCAAGGGACAGGTATGGGAATACCCTCCATCAGCATTTATGCTCATGAGCTGATCGCCGACTTCGGTGTCAAAAACTTAGTGAGAGTAGGCAGTGCTGGTGCTATAAGACCCGAAGTAGAAATGAGAGATGTCATCATTGCCATGTCTGCGTCGTCCAACTCTTCATTAAACCGAAATAGATTCAAGGGAGGTGATTTTGCACCTACAGCAAGTTTCGATCTTTTTGAAAAGGCGGTAAGCACCGCAAAACAACTGAAGATTCCATTTAAGGCTGGTAATGTATTGTCCTCGGATTTATTCTATACAGATGATCCTAAAGAACACCAAATTTGGGCGGCTTACAACGTGTTGTGTGTTGAAATGGAGGCCGCTGGATTATATTCTATTGCAGCCAAGCATGATGTTAAGGCTTTGGCTATACTCACCATATCTGATTCTTTGATTACCGGTGAACAAACGTCTGCCAAAGAACGTGAAACCAGTTTCAATCAAATGATTCAAATTGCACTGGAGCTTGGAGACTAAAGACTCAGATCTTCAGATATTAAAACAGTATCAAGGCTTTTTGAATACGGAGCTGATGATTGATCAGCTCCCGGATTCGAAAATCGAAAAATTTGAATTTGATGCCCTGGAAGAACCTAAGACGATTCAGGACTTTCCCTACGATCAGGCTAAAGTATTTAATTTCTTGGGAAAACGCGCTGAAGTATTTTTTAGCTATTATCTCAAACGCTCAAGCCGCTATAAAGAAATAGCCCATAGCCTTCAGGTTATCAACGATAAAACCACCATTGGAGAATTTGATTTTCTTTGTTTGGATGAGCATCACCAGGAACTCAATCATGTAGAATTGATCAACAAAATTTACCTGTATGATGACACTTTACATGACAATCCCGACTATTGCTGGATAGGGCCAAACCGGCGAGATCGATTTATAGACAAAGTGGAAAAATTAAAAGTTAAGCAGTTCCCCCTACTTTATCATCCTAAAGCAGAAGCTGTATTCAATCCACTGGATATTGACCCCTGGAAAGTCACCCAAAAGGTGTGCTTTAAAGCGATTTTGTTTCTTCCCGAAGCCTGTAGTACTCGTTTTTTTACAACCAATTTGGAAGCCGTAGCTGGTTACTTTTACACCTTGGAAGAATTTTTAAACAAAAACTGGAAACATCAGACGTTTTATATTCCAAAGAAGATAGATTGGTTTACAGATGAGACCAATCATACCCAGTGGAAATCTTATACAAAGATTTTAAATCAGCTGGAGCAATATATGGCACAACACCAATCAGTGATGCTTTTCCGAAGAAATAAAGAAGGAGAAGTCGCTAAGTTGTTTGTGGTATGGTGGTGATTTTTAAATCAATTTGATGAGTAAATGACCTTATTAAGACCTCACAGTCCCCAAAGCTTTGGGGACTGTGAGGTCTGTTTATAAATATATAAATTAATTTGTTGGTTTGACTAAGGGATATTTTTTAAAAGTTATATCACCCTTACTTCTTCTGCCTGCATATCTTCAATGGTCTCCTCTCCTATTCTATAACGAACCAGTCTTAGAGTAGGAAGTCCGACTTTGGCTGTCATTTTACGTACTTGTCTGTACTTCCCTTCCGTTATGGTGATGGATAGCCAGGAGGTTTTCCCGTGGTCGTCTTCATTTCTGATATCTTTAGCACGTTTAGGCAGTTGTTCTGGTGGATCTAAGAGACGAACGCTACAAGACTTGGTCTGATAGGGCTTGCCATAAATGCTAATTTCCAAACCTTTCGAAAGTTGGTTAACCTGGTCTTGTTTAGCCACCCCATCCACCTGAACCCAGTATTCTTTCTCAATCCCTGTGGAGGTAATCTTATGGCTGAATTTGCCATCGGTGGTCAGAAACAATAAGCCCTCAGAATCTTGATCTAACCGACCAACAGACATGGTGCCGTCTGGAAAATTACCAAGTTCCCCGAGTAAGCGTTTATTTCTTCGCCGTTTTTGATTGTACACAAATTGGCTTAGCATACCATAAGGTTTAAAAATTTTAAAATTCGGCATCTCAAAAAACTTAATCCATTTATATTTAGGCAAAAATACGACGAAGAATATGCGTGAAGAAATAAAAACAAATTACGGTCAATTATTTGAACAAGAACTTTTGAATGAAATCAATGATATTGGAGTTTTAAAAAACGTGAATGCAGGTGATGAATTGATCAGGACTGGTCAATATTTATCGGCTATGCCATTACTAATTGATGGAGTGATAAAAGTGATGCGTGAAGATGAAGACGGCTTTGAATTAATGCTTTATTTTTTGGAGAAGGGCGAAACTTGTGCAATGACACTTTCCTGCTGTACTGGCTCAGCGATAAGTGAAATTAGAGCTATAGCAGAAACTGATTCTACTTTGTTAATGATACCTATCGAGAAAATGGAAGAATGGTTGGGAAAATACAAGTCCTGGAGGAATTTTATTTTCAATAGCTACCATGAACGCTTGATGGAAGTATTAGCTACTATAGATAATATCGCTTTTAAAAAGATGGATGAACGGCTAATTGAATACTTAAAAAATAAATCTAAACATTATAAGGACTCAGAAATCAAAGTTACCCATCAAGATATTGCCTTTGATCTACATACCAGCAGAGTTGTTATATCGAGACTTCTCAAACAGCTTGAAAAAACCAACAGAATAAAGCTTAATCGAAATTCCATTAAATTGATAGAGATTGCCTAATGCGTAACTTATGTTACTGTGAGCATGACTTAATTTCCGTTATTTTGTACCATTAATAAACCAGTATTGTTTTTATGCTAAAGTAGCTTATAAAATATAATGAATACTGTTTGAAACGAAAAAAATATGGAAACCAAAGTTATAGTTCAGAATCTAAAATGTGGCGGATGTGCTCATACGATCTCTAAGCAAATCAATGCTATGGGTAAAGTTGAAAATGTAGTAGTTGAACCAGAAGACTCATCGGTCTCATTCACATATTATGATGAAGCTGAATTACTCCTTGTCAAAGACAAATTAAAACAACTCGGTTATCCAGTTGCAGGAGAAGCAAATTCTTATTTAAATAAAGCAAAATCTTTTGTAAGCTGTGCCACCGGTAAAATGAATTCTTAATTTAAATTAAAACGATTATGACAATTAAACAATATAACGATAAACCTTTATCTCATCTATCTTACGCCATTGTAAGCGATGGAAAAATGGCTGTAGTGGATCCAGCAAGAGATCCAAGACCCTATTACGAATATGCTGAAGAAAACAAAGCAAAGATAGTCGCTGTTTTTGAAACACACCCTCACGCTGATTTTGTGAGTAGTCACTTGCAAATCCATAAGGAGACTGGAGCTGAAATATACGTTAGTAAGTTGGTAGGTGCTGATTATCCTCACGCTGCTTTTGATGAAGGAGATGAATTGAAGATGGGAGACATAACTTTCAAATGTATACATACTCCAGGACACTCTCCAGACGGGATCACCATTCATGCTCTAGATGCTGCTACGACTAAAGAAGCCATATTTACTGGGGATACTTTATTTATAGGAGATGTAGGTCGTCCAGACTTAAGAGAAAAAGCAGGTAATATGACCGCTAAGCGAAAAAAATTGGCTCAAGCGATGTATAAAACCATGACCACAAAAATGAATCACCTATCCGATCATGTTTGGGTATATCCAGCCCACGGTGCAGGAAGTTTATGTGGTAAGAACATGAGTTCTGATACCACAAGTACACTTGGTAATGAGCGTATTGGTAACTGGGCTTTTCAAGAACAGACAGAAGAAGAGTTCCTCAGTGAAATTCTAGATGGACAACCCTTTATCCCTTCGTATTTTGGACATGATGTGGATATCAATAAAAAAGGGGCTGACAATTTTAAATCTTCTGTAGGTTCAATTCCAGTGCACCTTAATGTAGAATCCTTTGAGGCCGATGCGCCTATAATAGATACCAGACCACAAGCTGATTTTAAAGCCAATCATATTGCGGGAAGTATCAATATAATGGCAAGATCTGAAAATGATAAAATTGAAACTTGGGTAGGTGCCATAATTCAACCTAATGAAAAGTTCTATTTGGTTCTCGACTCCATTTCTGACTATGATGAAGTGGTCTCCAGAATTGCTAAAATTGGATACGAATCTCAAATTAAGGCAGTGCTAACTTTAGGCCAAACCCAATTTGAGTCTTCCGATGATCTTGATTACACAGATTTCAAACAAAACCCAGATCAATACACAATCATCGACATTAGAAATGTGAGCGAATTTGAAGACGCTAAGAAGTTTGATTCTGCACTTAACTATCCGCTCAACGAATTAAGAGAATCTGCAGAGCAGATTCCAATCGATAAGCCTATACTTGTACATTGCGCAGGTGGTTATCGAAGTGCTGCTGGTAGTAGTATCATTGAGCGTATTAAACCTGATGCGAAAGTCTATGATTTGAGTGACAGAATTAATGATTTTAATTAATACTCTTATTAACACAGTAAAAAGTCGATGTTCATGCATCGACTTTTTTTTGGCTTAAATTTGCGAGTATGAAACAACTACTGAGTATATTATTTATCGCAACAATTTTAAGTTCCTGCATGCAACCTCTGGAACAAACTTCATCTTCTCAAGTTTATTTGGTAAAAGGAACAATCAATGGAGAGTTTGATAACGAAATTTTGATAAGTTACAAGTCTAAAATCGACACTGCAGAAGTTACTAAAAATACATTTCAGTTTGAAGGTGAAGTGTCTTCTCCAACAGCGTTTCAGTTTGTCTTCGATTCTTTAAATTCTTCCGAAACCTTTTACCTAGAAAATGACACTTTGATTTTCGACATAATCGTAGATAAAGTTCAAGTTGATCAAGATACGCTTAAAACCTATGATATCAGTCAATTAAACTCTAGCAATACCTCATTGATAAAAGCTGAGTTCAAATCATTTTTAAAAAAGACTCCACGATCCAAACTCAACCGTACTCTGGTGTCCGACAAAATAGACAGCTTGATCAAGGCTCATCCAAACCATGATTATTTAGGTCAATTGCTTTTGGAGGTGACTATGAATCAAGACTTACTCTACAACGATGTGAGAAGTTTACTAAGCAAATTAGATAAAAATGAGCTTCGCTCTCAAGATGTAAAACTGCTAGAAACTTATCAACAGAAAAGAAAGAACTTTCAAATAGGTAGCAAAATTGACAATTATGAACTTTTAAATGTCACCTCAGATCTCGTCGACTTAAAATCAAAACTTAAGAAATACAATCTTCTTGTATTTTGGAATAGTTGGTGTCAAGATTGTAAGAAACAGCAAAAGCAAATTCAGAAGATCTATGAAAATTATAATTTCAGAGGGTTTGAGGTGATTAGTATTTCGTTGGACACCAACCAGAACGACTGGATCTCCTCGGTTGCAGAGCTTTCGATGCCGTGGACTTCGCTTAGAGCCGCCGATGGATTTACAAGTCCTATAGCTTCAGAAATGGGCATTGTTGATCTACCGCAATATTACCTGTTAGATTCAAAGGGTAGAATAATTGAAATCAACCTTAGTCTTAGCGAGTTAAATACAATTTTAGATGTGCTATTAAACTAAATATGAATACCAAGCGTTACAATAAAAAGAAATCATGAAACATCTCTTTAAACTATTCAGTCTTGTTGGTCTTTTTATAATCTCTCAACAATCAATGTCTCAAAGTCTAGACTTAGGAGTTAAAGCTGGTATTAATTATGCCTCCGTATCAGATATAAATTCTGATGGTAAAGTAGGATTTACAGGCGGAGCCTTCGCAGGAGTTAGATTTAATACTTTGGGTTTACAAGTAGAAGCCTTATTCTCTCAACAGGGTGGCGAATTGGATGAAATAGATATAGATACGAATTATCTACTGGTCCCAGTCATAGCTAAAATTCATTTTTTGAGGGTCCTAAACATTCAATTTGGACCACAATTTAGCTATCTGCTGAATGAAGATCACCCTTTTGAATCGGAACAATTAGATATATCTGGTGCAGCTGGACTAGGAGTCAATTTAGGCAGCAGTCTTCGAATAGATGCGCGTTACAACTTCGGTTTTACCGATGCGTTTAAGGGCGCTTCAGGAAAAAACAGGTTTATTTCTTTGGCTTTAGGTCTTTCTTTTCTGTAAGCTCTACTGAAATTTCAGTCTGATCTCCAACTTGAATTCGCATCATTTTGTATTGAGGATGCGTAAATATTAATTCATCTCCCCTTTCCTTAGTGTTGATTCTGTAGTAACCATCACCATCGGTTTTCGAGTTTAAGTCAGTTCCCATCACTTGGACCAAAACATTATCAATGGGTTTTCCTTCAGCATTAGTTACTTTTCCGTCCAAAAGATTGCTGTCTTGACCACAAGAAATAAAAAGGATGGAAACAATTAAAAAAACAATATTTTTCATAGTATTATTGCTATAAATAGTTCTACGTTATGAAACGAATATACAGCTTAGTATTCATCTTTTGTGTGTGTTTTTCTGTTCAATCTCAATTATTAGATGACAGCGATCAAAATTTTACCAGAGCAGATACTTTGAGAGGAAGTTTAAGACCTGAGCGTACCAGTTTTGATGTACTCGCTTATACTCTGGATATTAAGTTAGATCCTGAGAAGCGCTATATTTCTGGATATAATGAAATTGAATTTGAAGTTTTAGATAAAACACGAGTTATACAACTGGATTTATTTCAAAATATGAAGATTGATTCAATTGTTTATAAGGATAAGCTATTGGAATATAAGAGGGAAGAAAATGCAGTATTTATCTCATTTGAAAATGCCTTAACATCTGGAGCTTTAGAAAGCTTCAAGTTTTATTACTCTGGTTACCCAAAGGTAGCCGAAAATGCTCCCTGGGATGGTGGTTTTGTATTCTCTGAAGATGCTAAAGGCAAACCCTTTGTAGCAGTTGCTGTCCAAGGAACAGGCGCTAGCTTATGGTATCCTAACAAAGACCACCAGAGCGATGAACCTGATTCTGCAGATATAAAAGTGAGTGTACCTAACGGCTTAATGAATGTCTCCAATGGAAGGCTCATCGCAGAAACCCCTTTAAATAATGGTTATACACAATGGCATTGGAGAGTGGAACATCCTATCAATAATTATAATATCACTTTGAATGTGGCTGACTATGCTCATTTTGAGGACAAGTACAAAGACTTATCCCTGGATTATTATGTGCTGAAGGAGAATTTAGAAAAAGCTAAAGATCAATTTCAGCAGGTAAAACCCATGATGGATTGTTTTTATGAAAAATTTGGAGAATATCCATTTCAAAAAGACGGCTTTAAGCTTGTAGAGACCCCATATTTAGGAATGGAGCATCAAAGTGCTGTCGCTTATGGAAACGGATATAAAAATGGATATTTGGGCACTGATATGTCGGGAACAGGCATTGGACTAAAGTGGGATTTTATTATCATCCACGAATCAGGTCATGAATGGTTTGGAAACTCTGTTTCTGCAGCAGATATAGCAGATATGTGGATTCACGAAAGCTTTACTGCTTACTCAGAAGCTGTGTTTGTTGAATGTGAGTACGGTAAGAAAGAGGCTGTAAGGTACTTATTTGGTTTGAGAAAAATTATAGCTAATGATTCACCAATACTAGGAGAATATGGGGTTAACCATGAAGGCTCTGGCGATATGTATTACAAAGGAGCTAATATGCTGAATACCCTTAGAAGTGTTATCAACAACGACACAAAGTGGTGGAAATTATTGAAAGAATTTCATGAGACCTTCAAGTATCAGATTATAGATACCGATGATGTAATTACCTTCTACAATAAACGTACTGAGCTGAATTTAAAGCCGATTTTTGATCAGTACCTTAAGTATACTTCGATTCCTGAGTTACAGCTAAAACTTGAGGACGACAATTCTTTATTTATGCGATGGAATACAGATGTAGAAGATTTTGAAATGCCCATTGAGTTTCAAAATTCGACCGAAAAAATTATTCAAAGACATTTAATAAGTAACAATTGGAAGAAAATTGATATTGAACTTTACGACATTGAGGAATTGGCAATTAACACCTTTGGATTTTATGTCGACATTAAAAAAGTTAGTCGATAAAATTAACTCATTAATTTTTTCAAAGTTTGTCTTCGGTTTATTTTACCAGAATTGGTTTCTTCAAACTTGTCGATTAAATAGATGCTTTTTGGTTTTTCATACTTATCGAAAGTAGATAGCTTGTCCATTGCCTCTTTGAGGTCGCTTAGGTACTTATCGCTCTGAGGAGCTTCAATAAAAAGAACAACTTGCTCACCTAGAGAATCATGAGCTATACCCGAGATAAAAAAACGGTAAGTAATTAATTTTTGGAGTTTCTTTTCAACACTTTCTGGATAAATTTTTACTCCTCCAGAATTGATTACATTATCAAGCCTTCCTTTCCAAAAGAATTTTTTATAGGTCAGTACCTCAACAATATCATTAGTTACCAACTCCTGATCTAAAATTTTAGGAGCTTTGATCACAAGGCAGTTTTTTTCATTTTGAGAAACACTCACATTAGGTAGTGCCTTAAATGGCTTTTTCTCTTTAATTTCGGCTTTAGGGTTTAAGCGTCTAGCTGCAATATGAGAGATCGTTTCGGTCATTCCATAAGCCTCATAAATTTTTGTGGGAATCCCCTGAATTAAGCCAATCAAATTCTCAGAAACAGCTCCGCCCCCTACTATAAGTTTTTTGACAAGATGCAATCTTCCTAATGAATTATCCATTTGAAAAGGAGTCATGGCACAAAAGTCATAGGTCTTAAAAAGTTTGTCTAAAGGGTTGAGTTTAGGTTCAACGATATCGAGATCCCAACCCAAAACCATCGCTCTTACTATCATCATTCTTCCCCCAATATAGTCTGCTGGGAGACATAGTAAAGCAGTTGTATTTTCAAAAACTTTAAAAAATTTACCTGTTGCTAAAGCACTGTTGACCATTTTTTGCTTATCGATAAAATAAGTTTTAGGGTCACCAGTAGAACCAGATGTTCTCACCTTTATGGTATCGTAATCATCGTTTAGCCAATCTAAAAGAAAGTTTCCTATCTTTTCTTCAAACTCCTCACCCTCTTTTACGAAACTGTAGGCAACAGAATATAACTCTTTTCTGTTGAAGTGATTCCCGTTAATTTTAAAATTAGGATGAATCTGCTTGTGATCCACTTTCATGGTCTTATAGTTTAGACATATCAATACTAAATATATAAAAAATAATATTTATCACTAATATGTTAAGTTTCCATTACCTGATGAGCTTGGAATCTCAACCTTACCGAATAATTTAGACTTCCAATTTTTCCATTTATACATCTTAGCCAGGATAAGCAAGTAAATAGGGTAAATCACCAATACAGGGATGAATACATCAAAACCAGCTGAGGGTTCCTCGGTGTAAATCAAAACAGACTCGGTTTGGAACGCAGTCCAGTCTGCCGTCACTAAGAGAGCGGTTATCAAATTATTTCCAGCATGGTAGCCGATGGAAAGCTCCAAACCTTCATCCATCAAAGCCATAATTCCTAATAAAAAACCAGTACCAATATAACTTACCATAATGATATACCCCATTTTATCCACTTCAGGATTGCCTAAATGTAATAAACCAAAACCTACAGAAGTTACAATAAGTGGTAACCATCTATTTTTGAAAATGACGCCTAAGCCTTGCATAAAGTACCCTCTAAAGTATAATTCCTCGAAGGAAGTTTGAATAGGGACAAGTAGTATACCAATGACCGCAAGAATCAAGAATTCATCAGACTCAAAATTAAACAGATAATCATCTGGATTGACATAATAATCTATGATAGTCATCGCAGTTATGAAAAAGGCGACAATACTGAACCCCGCAACAACTCGCTTCCAGTCAAAGTTATTTCTAGTCGTTAGTAAATCTTTGAACTTTTGATTATGAAAAAACCTTACAATCAACCAAACTCCAAAAAAACCAACTGCAAAGGAAAGCAGCATAAGAAAGAAAGTAAGATTAGAGTCTAAAGTTGTCATCATGGTTTGGTAGTCGCTTACGCCCATAAAGCCGCTACCCTGCTGAGATAATTTCCAGATTACAGTAGCTATAAATGGAATAGATCCAATTTGCCAGATGACAAATATTAAAAAAGCTCCAACTAAATACCTCCACCATTCGTGATGTGCCTTAGTCGCTAAGGCAATAAAATCTTTCATAAATTAAATTTATTTTCCCAATTCTGTTCTGGATTATACTTAATCTTTTCGCCGTCAATCCAAAGCGGACTTTCTATATTATTTGTGTATAAGCTGCCTGTTCCAAGGCCTTGTGGAAGCTGGTTTTGTTGCATAAATGTAAATTGCGAGATAGCATTCAGCCCTACATTGCTTTCTAAAGCACTTGTCATCCACCAGTTTATACTTTGTTCTTTAGCCAAGTCTATCCATTCTTTAGAACCGCGAAAACCACCAATCAAACTTGGTTTCAAGATGATATATTGTGGTTTTATAGTTAGTAGAGTTTCTCTCTTTTTTGTTACATCAGAAAGCCCAATTAATTCTTCATCAAGGGCAATAGGTAAGGGTGTTTTTTGACATAGATTAGCCATAGACTCCAATTGGCCCTGGGCTATAGGTTGCTCTATGCTGTGTAAATCGTATTGACTTAATTGCTCGAGCTTACTAAGTGCTGTTTCTGGAGTAAATGCTCCGTTAGCATCTACTCGCAACTCAATATCGGAAGCTGAAAATTCACTTCTGATGTAAGCAAGCAAATCCAATTCAGATTCAAAATCTATCGCCCCGATTTTAAGTTTTATGCAGCTGAAACCTTGATTGATCTTATCTTGAATTTGATTTTTCATGAATGACTTCTCCCCCATCCAGATTAGCCCATTAATTTTCATTCCCTTTTTACCTTTTGTAAATTCAGAAGGGTAAAGCAAGTATGGATTTGAAGAAGAATGAGACAGAAACGCCATTTCCAAACCAAATTGAATCGAAGGAAATTCATCTAATTTAGAGTACAAGTAGTCCAGACCTAAATCGATATGATCGCATACCCATTTTAAAGTGCTCTCATAATCTGGTCTATCATCTATACTTAAGCCCTCTAAAAGTCCACACTCTCCTATTCCATAATTGTCTTCGGTTTTTAAAACGATAAACCAGGAGGTTTTTGTTTTTAATATGCCCCTAGACGTTCCACTTGGTCTTTTAAATTCAAGCTTATGTTTAAAGTAAGATGCGTTCATTTTAAAAATTTGGATAAAAATATAAAAGCCGCTCTTTTAAGAACGACTTTTGAAGAATTATTAAGATTAACCTATTACTTGATGATTAATTTTTTGGTCACCACATTAGAGTTATGTCTTATTCTGATTAAATAAACCCCGGAATTTAAATTAAATCCTAATATTTCACTTGCATTGGAAACAATTTCTTCATGTACTTTCTTCCCTGTCATGGAATAAATTTGAACAGTAGCCTTTAATTCAATTCCTTTAAAATGTATTCCATCTGTAGCAGGATTAGGATAAAACTCAATCGTCTTTATAGTTTTATCTGAAAGAGATAAGGATTGATTCCATACTTGTCCTTGCTTATCTCCCCAAATATAATCTACAAGCTCAGGATAGTCAATGAAAGGATTCCTATTATTCTGCCAGGCATAAACTATATTATTCCTATTCATTTCATAATCATCTACAGGATCTTCTTCATGCCACTGTAATAGTGTTTGTAGATCTCCAAGTTGACCTGTGATATCAGGAAACCCATCAGCAACAGATAGACCATTAAACCGTATGGCTAGATAAAATACTGCTCTTGCCACATCACCTTTAAAGCTACCTTGGGTCCCTGTTGGTCCAATATATTCGCCAAAATGTTGATTACCTCTCGAGCTATTTTCATTGGCATCTGTAGCTCTTAGCCCATGAGCATCTGAGTTGGCATGCCTTAAGGAATCTGCATTGGTATTCCACCATTCATTAATTCCAGTGGCTATTTCATCCTCTTCTATACTAAAAAATCCTCCTCTGGAACGTGGAAAAACATGTTCTCTATTCCAAAACCCTGTTCCAGATGAACCCAGCTGATATAAATATTTAGGTCTAGATTCTTCTCTATAGGCCAACCAAACTTCATTACTATTACTCGGACTTTGGTCTGCAGATTCCAAGATAGCAATAATGTCTGCATACGGGTGAATTTTCACCACACCTTCTTCTGCAATAATATCCTGTATAGCTTGTCTGAGTTCCTGGTCTGAGTTACCATTTAAGGAACCAAAATAATTGGAAGGACCTGTAGGGTCTACGAATTCGAAAGTTGGATTGGTTGGAGTTCCCCATGCTGCTGTAGTAAAATCATTATCCACAACGATAATCTGAATTGCATTGGCATTTAAAATATAAGGATCACCAAGGACCTCAACCTGAAGATTGATAAATTCATCACCCTCATCGATCTCATCATCTGTAATACTGATGTCGACTGAACCAGATGTAGAGCCTATCGGTAAACTTAATGAGGTTGGCCCACTAAAGTCTTGAGCATTAAAGCTACCGTTATCTAAACTAAAGTTGATTGTAATGGCTTCATTGAGAGGTTCTGAGATAGAAAATTCTATTGTAAAACTATCACCTTCATCAATCAGCGTCTGACTTGGGGTAATATCGATAAAAACAGGGGTGATTCCAGATCCATCATTAAGTTCTCGAGGAGTAGGATCGCCAACGAACCAACTTCCATCCGTATTTCTTTGAATAGACTCGGTATCTTTATTCCCATTTTCATTTTCGTCTATTTGTTCGGTTTGAGCGAGAAGGTCTAGTAGATTCTGGTCGGTTGAATCGCCTGTACCGTAGACTAAGGCATCAACTAAATTGTCTATAGTGGCTAAGGTTCCTTCAGGAAAATCGAATTCTGTGCCTCGATAAACCGCCACAGCATCGGCTCCGTTTTGAATAGTGTTTTGAGGTAAACTAAAATTAGGACTTGGAACAAGGTCTGGCCCACCTAAAACAAATAAACCATTGAAATCTGTTGTAAATCCATCTAAATTTAGGGCAAAATAGCTAGAATCTCCACCCGAAGAAGACCCATTAAATAGAACTAAAACATATCCATCTAATGAAGTGTTTGGAACCATCGTTCTCAGTTCTATAAATTCTCGAGTATCTACTCCATCCGTATCAGCATCTAATTCATTTATAATTACATCTTGTGAGAAAATAAATTGACTTGAAATAAGAAAAGCCAATAAAATAATTTTGTTCATATTTCTAGAATTTCGACAAATTTAAAACATAAAAATAGGTTCTATTGATATTAAGGTTATTATATGATTAATAAAAAAGCCTTGTATCTAAATACAAGGCTTTTACATGACAACTCTTCTACTGATTTATCTTACCAGTTTTTTATACTTAATTCGTTTAGGCATCGTATCACCACCTAAGCGCTTCTTCTTGTTTTCTTCGTAGTCGCTAAAGCTTCCCTCGAAGAAATAGACTTCGGAGTTACCTTCAAAAGCAAGAATGTGAGTACAAATTCTATCCAGGAACCATCTGTCGTGAGAAATCACCACGGCACAACCTGCAAAGTTCTCTAAACCTTCCTCAAGAGCTCGAAGAGTATTGACATCGAGATCATTGGTAGGCTCATCGAGAAGCAACACATTTCCTTCTTCTTTCAAAGTCATGGCTAAATGCAGTCGGTTACGCTCTCCACCAGATAATTTCTCTACTTTCTTATTTTGTTCGCTTCCGTTGAAGTTAAATCGACTTAAGTAGGCTCTGGAGTTCACTTTTTTTCCTCCCATCATGACTAAATCCTGTCCATCACTAAAGTTTTCCCAGATCGACTTATCAGGATCAATATTGGAGTGAGCTTGATCTACGTAAGCAATCTTAGCCGTTTCTCCTACTACAAATTCACCTTTATCGGGCTCAATTTCGCCCATAATCATTTTGAAAATCGTGGTTTTACCAGCACCATTAGGACCAATTACACCTACAATACCAGCTTGAGGTAGATTGAAATTAAGGTTTTCATATAAAAGTTTTTGATCAAAGGCCTTACTAACTCCTTTTGCGTCAATGACGTTGGTACCTAAGCGAGGTCCGTTAGGAATATAAATTTCAAGTTTTTCATCAAGTTTATCCTGATCCTGACTCATCAATTTATCATAGTTATTCAATCTCGCCTTTTGTTTAGACTGGCGTCCTTTTGGAGCCATCTTCACCCATTCCAGCTCGCGTTCTAAAGTTTTCTGACGTTTACTGGCTTGTTTTTGTTCCTGAGCCATCCGTTTGGATTTTTGATCCAGCCATGACGAATAGTTTCCTTTCCAAGGGATACCTTCTCCTCTATCCAATTCTAAAATCCAACCCGCTACATTATCCAAAAAGTACCTATCGTGAGTGACGGCGATGACGGTTCCTTTGTATTGCTGTAAATGATGCTCCAACCAATGTACAGATTCTGCATCAAGATGGTTAGTAGGCTCATCCAGTAGAAGAACATCTGGCTCTTGTAGCAGTAGTCTACATAAAGCTACCCTTCTTTTTTCACCTCCAGATAGATTTTCTATTTTTTGGTCTGATGGAGGCGTTCTAAGCGCGTCCATCGCCACATCAAGCTTATTGTCGAGTTCCCAGGCATTGGTGGCATCTATTTTGTCCTGAAGCACAGCCTGACGATCCATAAGTTTTTGCATCTTATCGGCATCCTCATAGACTTCAGGTAAACCAAAATCATCATTGATTTTATTGTATTCATCAAGAATGGCTACCACATCAGAAACCCCTTCTTTCACCACATCCAAAACTGTTTTTTCTGGATCTAATTCGGGTTCCTGTTCTAAATACCCCACTGAATAATCCTGAGAAAATACTACATCACCCTGATAGTTTTTTTCCTGTCCGGCAATAATTTTCATCAGGGTAGATTTACCCGATCCATTCAAACCTAGAATACCAATCTTAGCACCGTAAAAGAAACTGAGGTATATATTCTTTAGTACAGGCTTATCTTCGCCTGGATATGTTTTGGATACTCCCGACATGGAAAATATCACTTTCTTATCATCTGCCATTTATTTTTATTTTGTTGATTAAACTCTTCCTTTTAACGCATTGAATACCCAGGCGATTGCAAAAAAACCAACTCCTACAGCCGCAAAGCCCCATCCTGCTATTTCATTATACCTAAAGGCTCCTAAAGCAATCAATCCTAATCCAACAATCACCATGATAAAGGTAGCCCAAGCTAAAACTGTATTTTTGTTCATCAATTCATGTTTTTATGAATTGGCTAAAATACGAAAACCTTTTAACTCCATTCAAATAAACAAGTTGTGAACTTTAGTTGTAATTTTTAGTTCTTATTCAAATCTGAGATAGCTTCATGTAATGCTCGACCAATGCTTTGCTTTTCTTTTTCATCACAAAGCTGTTTCTGATTGATTTCAAGCTCGATACCAAGATAGTTTGAAGGAAAAATTTTCCTTAATGAAGTCGTAAATCCATCTGATTTCCCTAAATAAGGGTAGTTTAATCTTATTCTATAACCTACTAACCTTAACTTAAGTTCAGCCTGAAGCTGTTTTGCGAAGTCACGTTCTTTAGGTCGATGGGGGTCGTATAAAATGCCGATTTCTGCTTGCCTTTCAACTGAACTTAGAACTGGGGTAAAACTATGGATAGACACGTGAAGAACAACATGTTTTCCTTCTATGGTTTTATTTATGTGTTGTTGAATATGATTCCGGTATCTTTGGTAATATTCAAAAATTAACCTCTGCTTCATATCTTCATCGAAAGCCTTAGAAACATTAGAAAACAACTGAGAATGATGAAGAGATCTATTGACTTCAATCAAAAGTCGACTCCAGGGATAATGAGTATTGAAAAAGGAAAGATCTTTGAGAACTTCGTAGACATCAAATGCACCAATATCATATCCCTCATGTGTATTTAGTCTATCTTTTTCTTTTTTAAACCAGCTGATAAATTCAAGAGGCAAAGCATTGCTGGCATGCTCACATGTTAAAAATAGTTTCAAGGGAGGAAAACTTTATTTTGAGCAAGACAATTCCCGAGTTGAAAATATACCTGACGTATATGCTCTTCAGAACAATCTGCCCCCAGAGCTTTTATAATACGAGTAGATAAACTTCCATGCTCTAAAATAGATTGAATAGCTAGCTGATGCCTTGATTCCATTCTATGAGCTACTTTGGAATACAGATGGCTCCATAACTCCTGGCAAGATATAGACTTTGCTTTCAAACCGAATAATTTTAAAAAATTAGAATTATCAATCATGGCCAATTCAGCATCATTAATCACAGGTTTCAAAAGGTCAAAAAGATCGTCTTCATGCCAAGACTTAAGTTCCTCTAGAGTCGAAAAATCTTCAGCTGTCAAAGATTTTAATACCTCAACTATTAAACTAGCGATAGCAAGATCTGCCAGTGGACTCTCCTGAAGGTCTAAAACCCTTATTTCAATGGCATTTCTATCGAATCTTGCTATTGCTCCTCTTGAGTTTAGAAAGTGATGCTCAAGAATATGTTCCTGATCATAAGGAGCTATAGCCGCATTTATAGGATCAAAAATTAGGCTTTGATAGGATGAAAAATTGAATACCTGTTCAGGGATTACTTTACCGGTCATTTCCGGAATTTCTTTTTGGTTGGTTAGGTATAACTTCATCCTGTTGTCTTTAATCCCTGTATATTTTCCTTCCAGAATGGGTGAACTTGCACTTAAAGCAGGTAATATTGGAAGTAGAATTCTAATAGCTGCATGTAGTTTTTCGAATTCTATATCATCATAAAACGGCAGATTAATATGCATACTTTGCACATTGGACCAACCATGACCAGAGCAATCAAAGATGCGATTATATAAGGCATAAACTTCACTGTAAGAATGTTTCCATAATTTCATTTCTAAAGTTGGGTTCATCAAAGGGTGCGCTGCCGTTGGCCAGAGTTCCAGCTTTTTTTCTTTCAATAAGCCGTTAATTTCAAGAATGTTTTCATGAAATTTAAGGTCTAGCTTTGAGAGATCCTTTGCCGGTCCATTGGTTTTTAATTCAATCACATGAGCAGCAAGTTCGTTACTCCATTCAACAGAACCATTGTCTACATCGGAAACGACTTCTCCAGTTTTGAATTCCATAAGCATATCAACAGAGGGCTGAATTTTACCTGTGTCAGAATTTACCAGTATATATTCTAACTCAATCCCAAAGACCTCAAATAGATGATATTTCATGAGTCTTGTTTTGAATTTAAACGTGATTTCAAAGCCGAAAGAATGGCGGTATAGACTTCATCACCATAGTAACCGTCTTCTACTCCCGCATCAATATTAGGATTATCATTTATTTCAATAACTAAAGCTTTACCATTAACCTCCTTCACATCTATTCCATATAAACCTTTGCCCATTATTTTTGCTGATTTTAATGCTGCTTTCATGATGTGTCCAGGAACTTTCTCGATGGGGAAACAATCTGCACTGCCATCCTGATCATCCTTCTTGTCTGCAGACCAATTATAAATTTGCCAATGCCCTTTTGCCATAAAATACCGACATGCATAAAATGGCTTATGATCCAGAATTCCTATCCTCCAATCATATTCAGAAAAGGTGTATTCCTGAGCGATTATTAAATCAGAAGTTTTAAACATCTCAGACGTCAATATTTCAAATTCTTCTTTAGTGTTAGCCTTCTTAACCCCAAAAGAAAAAGTAGAGTCCGGAGATTTCAAAACACAAGGTAAACCCGTAAAGCTTAATACTTCTTTTTTATTATCCTTATGAACAATAAAAGTTTTTGGGGTCGGTATATTATTTTTTTGCAAAGCTTCAGCCATGAATACTTTATTGCAACATTTAAGTATCGCATCCGGATAATCAATAATAGCCAAGCCATCTTGGACAGCTTTTCGCGCAAAAGCGTAAGCTTCATTATTTACCTCAGTACTCTGTCTTATAAACAAAGCATCAAATGAACTTAACCTATACAAATCCTTAGGTGAAATAATTTCAACGTAAAAATTCATTTTTTCGGCCAATTCAACGAATTTCCTTAAGGCTTTAGGGTTACTAGGAGAAGCAGGATCATTATCCTGAACTAAAATGGCCAGGTCGTATTCTGCTTTGCTCAATTTAGGTGTGTCGTAGCGTTTTTTTGAAAAATACTGAGAAGCGAAGCCGTGCATGCTGTCTAGATGTTCCTTAGGTATTTCTGACGCGGATATAGCTTTAATAGTTTTTATATTCCACTTGGTGGTGTACTTAAATACAATTCTTAAAAATGGGATTTGAAAATGTCTAAAGATTAAACTACTCAATTCTTTATATTTCTGAGCTACATTTTGCCCAAAATAAATGCTTAGTGTAAACTCCTGGGACTTAATGTTTTTTAGACTCTTTTGAATCTCATCCTCAAATTCTTCAGAAACAATTTTGACGAGTTTCTTTTCCCCCAGGTCTACCAAATTACTAATGGTTGGAATAGCATTATGTCCCCTGGCCTTTGCAAGTAGAGACACATAATAGCCTTTGGACTGGTAAGAGTATTGATCGCTTAGATTAAAGACCCTGGCAGACTTCAAGTAAGCGTATTCGGGTTTGGTTAAATAATCTTGAGATGAAATTATGGTGGTATGATCCACCATGATTGGCCATTTATCGGGTTGGCTCACCACTATAAGTTTGTGCATGTAAGACTTGAAATAATCAATCAAAAATACATTAAAATTCAGATGCTTGTTGTAATGGAAAAAAATTAATTTGCCTGGTGTTCAAGGTATTCTTTGATCTTTTCATTTACTTTCAACCAAAATGTATAGAGCTCTTGTAGTCGATCTATATTAGCTTTAGATGGATGTTCCCTAAGTAATGATTCTAGTTGTTTTGGATCTAGAGTAGAATGAGCATTAACCTGAGCAAATCGAGACGATAATTTATGGATAATCTCTGCCAATAGATCTGTGTCGTTATTTTTTAAAGCGATGAAATATTGATCTAACTCTTTTTCGTTTTCCTCTACTAGGGTACTTACGAGATCTTTAAGCATTTCCTCATCGTCTCATGCATAGATTTTCAGTTCTTCAAAATCAAAGCCTTGTTTAAGTCTATGCTGCTCAGAAGTAGAAGAAGTTGAGGTATAAAAACCCCTAATTTGAAGTAGTTTTGCTGTTTTTTTCAAAATCACATCTCGTCTGATGGGTTTAAAAACCTGTTCATCAAAAGCCTCTAGTTTTAATTTTTCCTCATCACTCAACATAACGTTAGCTGTGCAAACAAGTGTATTTTTCAAATCAATTTTATCTTCTCTTAGCTTGAGTAAAAGCTCATACCCCGTCATATAAGGCATTTTAAAATCAATCAAATAAAGATCGTAATCATGGTGGTTTAAAAGATGCTCATATCCTCTTTTAGCATCGTTGAATATGACAAGTTCAGGTCCATAAGGTTCAAATAGTTTTTCGTAAAGTCTGAAAATCAGTTTATCATCATCCAGAATGAAAAGACGCTTTCCGTTTAATGCATTTTTATTCAAATTAAACTGACCCCGTTCAGGCTCAATCGCATCTTTTTTTATCACTTCAAAGTTAAAATGCATGGTAAACTTAGTTCCCTCACCAGGCTTACTCTCTACAAAAAGATGCCCGCCCATTTCTTTGACGAGTTTTTTAACAATGCCTAGACCAAGCCCTGTCCCCTTCATTTTGCTTTTATGAGTTCCTGCTTGTTGGTAATCTTTAAATACGGAGTTCAATTCGGCTTCACTCATACCTACTCCAGAATCTTCAACTTCAATAATTAACGCTGATCTTTCATCTTTTTCTTCAACCTCAACATTCAATTTTATATAGCCGTCCTCGGTGTATTTAAGCGCATTATGCATTAGATTGTAAAGGATTTGTTGTAGTCTCTGTGCATCAGCTTTTACGTAGAGTTCTTCTGCAGGAAATCTAAAAATGGGATCAATATTTTGATTTTTAATGAGTTCATTAAATCCCTGTTTAGTGTCTCTAAATACTTGAGAAAGGTTACACGGGTTGTTTTGGATTTCGATTATTCCTGCCTGAATCTTAGCCATATCTAAGATTTCATTGGTCATCTGATACAAATAATTAGAGGCGACTTTAATCGATTTTACATTTTCATCTTTATCATCTAGCAAATCAGAATAACCAATAATAGAGGTTAATGGTGTTCTTAATTCATGGCTCATAGTCGATAAAAACTTTTGCTTTTCTACCGCAGCGCGTTGAGCCTGTTTCTCACTTGCTCTTAGTTTTTGCTGATAGAAAATATTTTTATCGATATCCTTCAAAATGATAAACAAAGTGACTAAGCTGATTAAAATTAGTACAGCTATTAAGATACCCATCTCAATGAAATAGGTGATAGAATCGTCTTTTAGTTCACTTATCGAGTTATTGTAGTATTCATACTCTTCAAATAAAATCTCATTAAGCGTATTTTCTACATAGTTATTGATTTCAATATTTTTTCTAAATATCTCCTGTTCCTTTCTCTTCAACGAACCGATTATTCCAGCTCTTTTAGACTGATACTCACGTATGGCCGGACTAATATCAAAATTGCTTTGTTGAGTTTGACCTTTCGAAACCAGAGTGTCTACAGATTGGTTGACAAGTGTGTCAACTGAACTTACAATTTCACTCTCCGACCCCTCGTCTTTTGAAGAGCCAAATAGTTTCTGAAAAAAACTTCTCTCATCTTCTTCAGGGCTTTTTTCTACCTTTTCGTAAATTTCAGAGTTGATTTGCTTGATAATCGTTACAGAGTCTGATGGCTTTGCTTCTATCTTTGAAAATTCTTCTTCGACCAGTAATTTTAAGTCTTCAACAAATATTTCTTGACTTTGTTCTTTTTTATTCTCAAGCTTAAAATAATCATCCCTGATTTCTTTTAAAAGCACAGGTATCGTGTCGAGGTTTCTGTCTTTAATAATGCGGTCCTGATTAAAATTATTTTTGACTGAATCGATGTTGCGTTCAATGCTTTGTATCAAACTATCAGACCTAGAGGAGTCGAATCGACCAGAATCAACTAGGTATAAATTATTGAGCTTGTTTAGGTCGATCATTATTTTTTTAAGATGATCTGACCTCTTATTTGGAGTGAGCGTATCTTCAACCTTGGTTCCTAAAGCAGTTAAACTTACATAAAAGTAAAATCCAAGAGCCAAAAGACCAACAGAAAACAAGGCAAAGAGCCACATCATTTTTCCTTTTAGCTTGAACATACTCTAGATATTGAGGTTTGTTGAAATAATGTTATCAACTCTTTAGGGTTGAAGGGTTTTTTCAAAAAATGTTGAACACCAAGACTTTGAGCTTCAAAAATAAGATTTTCATCGAGTATTCTGCTCATCAATATTAGCTTTGACTTATTAGTTGAGTTTTTCATTTCGCTAATCAAGTCTAAAGCACTACATCCTGGAAGCCTATAATCTAAGAGCATGTAATCAAAATTATGTGTTTTGAAATTTTCTCTAGCGGAAACACTATCTTGAGTAATAATTACAGTGAAATCATGTCTAGAAAGATAAGTTTTAAGAAGCTTACAAAAGACCAGATCATCTTCTACAATTAAAATGGAAATCTTTTTCATCAATTTTACAATTGCTAATTTAGAATCAATAATCATGCAAGTCTTAACTCAAAAGAGGAATTCATTTTAACAGGGTAGCATTACTGCAGTTCAGGCAATTGTAACTTATCAAAAAAATGATCTTTTTGCTTTTTTGGTGCAGAAGGAGATGAACTTGCTCTACACTTTGAGTTAGAATTCAACACCTTATATCATAATATAATTAACTCTAGTTTATCATCTTAGTTAAACAAAAGAAGTTGCTTTTCTATATTTTAGCAAGAAAATATTGTGAGTAAACTATTAATTGTTGACGATGATCCTTTTTTTAATAAAACCTTATCCAATTATTTAAGACGGTTTAAATACGACATCGAAACCTCAACTTCTGCTGAAGAAGCTTTAGACTTATTAAAAGATATGACTTTTGATCTAGTCATCACCGATTTTAGGCTTCCTAAAATGGATGGTCTGGAACTAATTGAAAGCATCAAAAACAAATGGAATACTCCAGTGATTTTGATTACCAACTACTCCGATATACGCACTGCAGTAAAATCTATAAAATTAGGGGCCTTTGAGTTTGTATCCAAACCCATTATTCCAGAAGAATTTAAAATTGTTATTGAAAAGGCTTTAGATACTCCAAAAGCTGAAACTTCAATACCTACCAAAACTAATCAATCTTCTAAATCTGTGGATTCGTCCACCATAGTAAAAGGAAAAAGCGAAGAATCCAAACAGCTATGGTCTTACGCCAAGCAAGTTGCTCCTACGCAGATGTCTGTTTTAATTACAGGCGAAAGTGGAACCGGAAAGGAATATGTTGCCAAGTTCATACATGAAAACAGTAAACGAAAAGACAAGCCTTTTGTAGCAATAGATTGTGGAGCACTCCCAGAGAGTATAGCTTCCAGTGAGCTATTCGGACATATAAAAGGTGCATTTACAGGTGCAGATCGCGATAAAAAAGGACAATTTGAATATGCCAACGGCGGAACCCTCTTTCTCGATGAAATTGGTAACTTATCTTATGAGTCTCAGGTCAAGCTACTAAGGGTGTTGCAAGAACGAAAAATACGACGAGTTGGAGGTAATCAAGAAATAGATATTGATATCAGAATTATTGCAGCAACTAACGAAAACTTAGACTCTGCAATTGCTGAAAATGAATTTAGAAATGATCTATATCACCGATTAAATGAATTTTCTTTGACCATACCTTCTTTAGAACATAGACCGGAAGATCTCGAAGAGTTTATTGATTATTTCATAGAAGAAGCCTGCCAAGAACTTGACAAGGAAAATGTGAATATCGACCCTCAGGTTGTTGATGACCTTAAAGACTACGATTGGCCTGGCAACCTAAGAGAGTTAAAGAACTTAATGAAAAGGGCTGTTTTGCTTTGTCAGAATAGAATCATAGAGCATAAACATTTACCTCCTTCTGTTTTTAAAACACCGCAAGCGGAGACTACTCCTAAGGTAAATTCTAATGATCTTAAACAGGTAAAAGAACACCACGAAAGAGAAATTATTTTAAAGTGTTTAGAAAAAAATAAATTCAACAAAAGTAAAACTGCTAAAGAGCTAAACATCGACAGAACAACGCTTTACAATAAAATTAAAAACCTAGGTCTGGATGTATAAAAAAGTCTCTCATTATTGAGAGACTTTTTATTTTAAGTATATCATCTAGGATTTGCTGGATGTCGTTCTTAAATATGGCTTTACAGTTACATAGCCAGGAAATAGTTTTTTAGCCTCTTCATCACTTACAGATGGAGAAATAATGGCGTCCTCACCTTGCTTCCAGTCTGCTGGTGTCGCTAATTTTTTATTAGCTGTCAATTGTAAACTATCAATCACACGAATCAATTCATCAAAATTTCTACCAGTAGAAGGTGGGTAGGTTAATGTCAATTTAATTTTCTTATCGGGTCCAATGACAAAAACTGAACGTACTGTCGCTTTTTCTGAAGCATTCGGATGAATCATATCGTAAAGCTCAGCCACCTTTCTATCTTCATCTGCGATAATTGGAAAATTTACGGTAGTGTTTTGCGTTTCGTTAATATCTTTAATCCACTCGTGGTGATCTTTTACAGGATCTACACTTAAGGCGATAACCTTCACTCCTCTTTTATCGAATTCTTCTTTAAGCTGAGCTGTTCTTCCTAATTCTGTGGTACATACCGGTGTAAAATCTGCAGGGTGTGAATAAATGATTCCCCAACTGTCTCCTAACCAATCGTGAAAGGAAATTTCACCTTCGCTTGTTTGTTGAGTAAAGTCTGGAGCTGTATCTCCTAATCTTAAATGTGCCATGATTTATGTTTATAAATTAATATTCAAATTGTATTGAACATATAAAATTAAACATTGAGAATAAAGATTGAAGAGAAGCCAACAAGTTTAGCTTTTTGTTTAGACAAAATGATGAGCTAAACAGAAAGTCTCATTCTGCTACCTCTAGCTCATTTGCAAAGTCTATTCTCACTAAACCATCGTCATCTATATCTTTTAAAATCACCTGATGCTTAGTGTTGACTAATTCAGGGTTCCAGAAAGCTTTTACTTTGACATAGTTCTCTGTAAATCCATGTATGTAACCTGATTTATTTTCACCCTCGAACAAAACTTCACGAGTTGATTCTAACTGACTTTCATAAAAGGCCCTTCTTTTCTTGGCAGAAAGCCCTCTAAGCATTTTACTGCGTTTTTTCCTTACCTTTAATGGGACAACGCCTTCCATCTCTGCCGCAGGCGTATTTTCACGTTCTGAGAAGGTGAACACGTGCAAATAAGAGATGTCAAGTTCATTTAAAAAATTAAACGTCTCCAAAAATAGCTCATCCGTTTCGCCTGGAAAGCCTACAATCACATCTACACCAATGCAGGCATTAGGCATGGTTTGACGAATTCTGGAAACCCGATCGACGTATAATTCTCTCATATACCGACGACGCATTTTTTTTAATAATGTATTGCTACCACTTTGCAAAGGAATATGAAAATGAGGGACAAAGCATTCGCTTTCAGAAACAAAATCTATGGTTTCATCTTTCAGTAAATTGGGTTCTATTGATGAGATCCTTAGCCGGTCAATTCCCTCGACCTGGTCAAGAGCTTTTACAAGGTCTAAAAAAGTATGCTCATGTTTTTTATTACCAAATTCTCCTTTGCCATAATCTCCGATGTTGACTCCGGTTAGCACAATTTCTTTGATTCCCTGCTCAGAAATTTCCCTTGCATTTTGCAATACATTATCAAGTTTATCAGACCTAGAGATTCCCCGTGCTAAAGGGATGGTACAATAAGTGCATTTATAATCACAGCCATCCTGAACTTTTAAAAATGCTCTGGTACGGTCGCCAATTGAATAAGAACCAACATAAAAATCTGCTTCGTCGATTTCGCAGGAATGCACTTCTCCGAAATCATTTTTGGTCAGGTCTGTGATATAGTCGGTCACTTTAAATTTTTCAGTAGCTCCCAAGACTAAATCCACTCCGTTGACATCGGCTAATTCTTCAGGCTTAAGCTGAGCATAACAACCAATACCAATGATATAAGCATCAGGATTTGATTTCTGAGCTTGCTTAACGATGGTTTTAAAACGCTTATCCGCATTTTCAGTCACACTACAGGTGTTGATAACGACCACATCTGGCTCATTGTCAAATTCAACCCTCTTATACCCCTCTTCTTCGAAATTCCTGGCGATGGTAGAGGTTTCAGAAAAATTCAATTTACAACCAAGGGTGTAAAAGGCAACTGTTGGTGTAGACATGATATATTATTTGTAGTGCAAAATTAGAAGAACTATTTTCAGTTTAAACTTCTATATTCGCATTAAAGCGCAAAGATACCAACTATAATTTATTTCCTAAAATTGAAACTCAACTCCTCATTTTTCACTTTTATTCTATTGACTGTATGGAGCATCACCTCATGCACATCTCCAAAGTCAAGTACCAAAGATCACTTGGTTTTTAGATATAACGAACATGCTAACATCACCTCTTTAGACCCAGCTTTTGCTAAAGATCAGAGAAACATTTGGCCGGCTCATCAGCTATATAACACCCTAGTAAAACTTGATGATGAACTGAATATTGAAACAGATTTAGCTAAAAGCTGGAGTATTTCTGAAGATGGATTAGTCTACACATTTACATTACATGACGACATTTACTTTCATCAACATCAGGTGTTTGGAAAAGATTCTACACGTCAGGTTTTGGCCAGCGATGTCGAATACAGCCTAAAACGACTCACCGATCCTGAGGTGGCATCTCCTGGCAGCTGGATCATATCTAATGTAGAGCATATATCTGCACTTAACGATAGGATTGTAGAAATACGGTTAAAACAAAAATTCCCAGCATTCCTGGGCTTACTTTCCAGTAAATTTTGCTCTATAATTCCCAAAGAAATGGAATCTTTGGATTTTCAAACTTCACCTATTGGCACTGGACCTTTTAAGTTTAAGCGTTGGGAAATTGGCGAAAAGCTGGTGCTTAGAAAAAATGATCTCTATTTTAAAATGGATGCTCAGGGCAATAGATTACCTTACCTTGAAGCGGTAGCCATCACTTTTTTACCAGATAAGCAAAGCGAGTTTCTCGCTTTTGTACAGGGAAAATTAGATTTTCTCAGCGGGCTTGATCCTTCTTATAAAGATGAACTCATCACCACTTCGGGTGAGCTTAAATCAAAGTTTAAGAGTCTAATTGAAATGGAAAAAAGTCCTTACCTGAATACTGAATATTTAGGTTTTTACCTAGACTCCAACACAAAAGAAGCTCAATCTAAGGCCTTCAGAAAAGCGATTAATTTTGCATTCGATAGAGTTAAAATGATTAAATATCTAAGGAATAATATTGGAATACCAGGTAATAAAGGATTCATTCCAGAAGGCTTATCTGGACAAACTCGCAGTGATGGCTATTCCTACCAGCCTGAAAAGGCTAAAGAATTAATACAAAAATTTAAAGATGAAACTGGGGTTAGCAGACCAAAGCTCATAATCAGTACCAACCCCTCATATGTAGATTTAGTTGAATTTATCCAAAAAGAAGTACAGAAAATTGGGGTACAAGTAGAGATAAATGTCATGCCTCCGTCCACTATAAGGCAGAAACGTTCTGCAGGACAACTTGATAATTTTAGAGCTAGCTGGATTGCCGATTATCCGGATGCTATTAATTATTTGTCTTTGTTTTACAGTCAAAACCTCTCCCCAAACGGTCCTAATTACACCCATTTTAAAAATAAATCATACGATAAGTTGTTCGAAAAAGCACTGGGAACAACAGTGGATAGTCTGAGGTACCAATTATATGCACAAATGGATTCAATAGTTATTGAAGAAGCTCCAATTATTCCATTATATTACGACGAAGTAGTACGCTTCCGTTCTAAAACAGTTGAAGGACTTGGCATAAATCCCTTAAATTTATTAGATCTTTCTCGGGTAAAAAAGATCAAATAGACTTAGGTTAACTAGACGATATCATCCATTCCTTATATTTGAAAAAAACATTTTATGGAATACCTCAATTTCATCATAGGCAGTATTGCGTTGCTTTTAGGTTTTTTAATTTCTAAACTCTTAGACCGTTCAACGATTTCTAAGTGGAAAACTACCTCCTATCATTTTGAAAAACTTTATGAAGATGCTAGTAAGAGAGAGGAAAAGATGAAGGAAGAATATCAAAAAACTAGAGATAAACTTCACTTAGATTTACAGCAAGCGATTGATGCTCGACATCAAACTCAGAATAAATTCACCCAGTTACAAACTGAAACAGAAGGGCTAAAGAAATACTGGAAAGAGCAAAAAACTGAAATGCAAGCTTTGCAAAAAAAGTTTGGAGAAGAATTCGAAAATTTAGCACAACGTATTTTTGAACAAAAATCAGAGAAATTCACTATTGAAAACAAGAAAAATATATCTCATATTCTAGATCCACTGAAGGAGAAATTGAATTCGTTTGAGACTAAGATTGAAAAAACTAATACTGACTTTTTAAAAGGGCATTCTCAGCTTGGTGAGCAATTAAGGTACTTGAACGAGCAGAACCTTAAAATTTCTGAAGAAGCCAATAATCTGACAAAAGCCCTAAAAGGTGATAACAAAACTCAAGGGAATTGGGGAGAGATGATACTTGAAAAAGTACTTCAAAAATCGGGTCTGCAAAAAGGTAGAGAATACGATATACAACAGCATTTTAAAGATGAAAATGGCACGAGTAAACTCCCAGACATTGTGGTGTACCTGCCTAATAATAAGCAGATGATCATTGACTCGAAAGTAAGTTTAAAAGCTTATGAAAGCTACATCAATGCCGAGGGAGAAAACGAAAAAAAAAGATTTTTAAAAGCTCATGTTAAGTCGCTGGAAAATCATTTAAAAAGTTTGAAAGAAAAACAATATGAGCTTCTGGGTGGCGAAACCTCTCCAGATTTTATTTTGATGTTTATTCCTATAGAACCTGCATTATTTTTGGCTCAAAGTGAAAATTCAAATTTCTTTTACACTGCTTTCCAAGATAACATTTTGATGGTAAGTCCTACAACACTGCTATCCACCTTAAGAACTGTAGATATGGTCTGGGGCAATGAAAAGCAACAACAAAATGCTTTGGAAATAGCCAAACATGCTGGCGATCTTTATGATAAATTCGTCAACCTCATCGAAGGACTTAATGCAGTTGGAAATCGAATAGATTCCACAAAGACTACCTATGAACAAGCGATGAAAAAATTAACCGGACAACAAAACTTAATCAAAGATGTTGAAGCTTTAAAAGAGTTTGGGGTGACTACCAAAAAAACCATCAACTCTAAATGGATATCAAAATAAATTATAACTCTATCTCACATGGAAACCTATAAACATAATTCAGAATCTGCAGTCGTCCTTAGTCAATTAATGCTTCCTTCACACTCCAATTTCGGAGGGAAAATACACGGAGGATTCATTCTTTCACTTTTAGATCAAGTCGCTTTTGCTTGTGCCTCAAAACATTCTGGTCATTACTGTGTCACTGCTAGTGTCGATAGAGTTGATTTTTTAAATCCAGTTGAAGTTGGAGAATTACTCACTTTAAAATCCAGTGTTAATTATGTAGGCAATACCTCAATGGTTGTAGGAGTGAGAGTAGAATCTGAAAACATTCAAAATGGAACCAAAAAACATTGCAATTCCTCCTATTTTACAATGGTTGCAAAGGACGAAAATGGAAAAAGCACCCAAGTACCAGGTTTGGAATTAAGCTCCGAAGATGACTATAGGCGTTTTATTAAAAATATAAAACGGATGGAAAACAGAGCTAAGCATGATGAAACGTTTGCAAATTTTGAGTTTGATAAAGCTGAATATGAAGTAATACTTAGAAATTACAACGTAAAATTGGATTAAGAGATTATATTGAATAAAATTTAATTTGAATATTGACGGTATCCAGTTGCAGATGGAGGTATGATTTTTTTGTTCTGTTGCCACACATCCATCAACTGTAGTAGCTCAATATTTTGTTTTGGAGGTTGCTTTTCTAGATTACCAGATTGAAATTCTCTTTGTAAAATATCTTCAATGTAGAAATCTTCCTTATTATCCGTTGGGTTATATTCCTCTTTTAAAGAAATGTTGAAAAAATTTGCGGTGGTATTATACCAAAAGGCTCTCCAACCCGATCTTAAATCTTTTACTAAATCGAATGTAGTAATACCAGTTTGTCTGTGAATTAACTTCACTAATATTTGACCTTCAGTTTTGGTAAGTTTTTTTAGCTCTTCGGTAAATTCATCTTCAATATAATTTTGGACTACTTTGGTATACTGGCGTTTTCCTCTTTTTGACTTAATAGTCGAAAGGCGATTATTAAGGGTATTGAAACGTTCTGAGGCTAACTTTGCGTATGGCCATACCTTTTTAGTTTTACGTTTTAAAATAAGATAACGTCTAAATTCTTTACGGTCTTCAAATTTTAGTTTAGGATAAATGATAACTTCTTCTAATTCGACCTCACTCACCCATGACGTGTCTTTACTGACGATCATATATTTCTTTTGTTCCTTATCTGGAACCGAAGAGACATTTTTCTGTTTTAATTCTTGGGCATTTACAGACAAACCTATAAACAAACAAAAACTAATTAAATTTCTCACCACATTTATTTTTAAAACTATGAACTAAAATCGTTCCAAAATTATGAATTCGTTTTCAACTTAGTCTCAATACTTTACTAAATTAGCGAATAAAAAAGGAAAGACATGAATGATAATTCTCTAAAATTTTTAGAAAGCTATTTAAATAATGCAGCTCCAACGGGTTATGAATGGGAAGGACAGAAATTATGGATGGACTATTTGAGACCTTATGTTGATGAGTTCATTACAGATACCTACGGTACGGCAGTGGGTGTGATTAATCCAGAAGCAGATTTTAAAGTAGTAATCGAAGGCCATGCTGATGAAATATCCTGGTATGTCAATTATATTACAGATGAAGGCTTGATTTACGTGATTCGTAATGGTGGAAGCGATCACCAAATAGCTACGTCAAAACGTGTTAACATTCATACCAAAAATGGTATTGTAAAGGGAGTTTTTGGATGGCCAGCAATTCATACTCGAGATAAATCTAAGGAAGAGTCTCCAAAGTCTGATAACATTTGTATCGATGTAGGCTGTTCAACAAAAAAAGAGGTAGAAGAACTAGGTGTACACGTAGGTTGTGTTATCACCTACCCAGATGAATTCTTCGTTCTTAATGAAAATAAATTTGTATGTAGAGCGCTCGATAACAGAATAGGAGGTTTTATGATTGCAGAGGTTGCCAGAATGCTTAAAGAAAATAAAGTTGAGCTTCCATTTGGTCTTTACATTACCAATTCCGTTCAGGAAGAAATTGGGCTAAGAGGAGCAGAAATGATCACTCAAACCATTAAACCTAACCTAGCCATCGTTACAGATGTATGTCACGATACCACCACCCCTATGATAGACAAAAAGAAAGAAGGCCTAACTAAAATTGGCGATGGACCTGTGATCAGCTATGCACCAGCTGTTCAAAATAAATTGCGAGAAATGCTAATTGAAACAGCAGAAAAACATGAGATTCCTTTCCAAAGATTAGCCGCCAGTAGAATGACTGGAACCGATACGGATGCCTTTGCTTATAGTAATGGCGGAGTGGCTTCAGCTCTAATTTCTCTTCCCTTACGTTACATGCACACCACAGTAGAAATGGTACATAAAGAAGATGTAGAAAACGTTATCAAATTGATTTACAATTCATTACTTGAAATAAAAAGTGGAGACACCTTTAGTTATTTTGACTAGAGACTTAATCGTATTTAATCAAAAAAAGCAGCCATCAAGGCTGCTTTTTTTGATTAAAATCATTACTCGTTAGTTTTCAAAGTCTTCCTTTGTGTATTTATCGTCCCAATTTTTAACCTGAGGATCTCCTAATTTGTCCTGTGACTTGGCCACAAGCATCGATACTGCTGCATCTCCAGTAACATTTACACTCGTTCTAATCATATCCAGAGGTCTATCTACGGCAAATATAAGAGCTAGACCAGCTTCAGGAATTCCCGCCTGTCCTAAAACTATAACCAACATAACCATTCCAGCACCTGGAACGGCAGCAGAGCCAATTGAGGCAAGAGTAGCAGTAGCAATAATACCCAGTTGAGCTGCAAAGCTCAAGTCCATCCCAAAAGCCTGGGCAATGAATACAGCAGCAACAGCTTGATACAAACTGGTTCCATCCATATTAATAGTAGCCCCTATTGGAAGAACAAAACTAGATACTTGTGGATGAACGCCCAGATGTTCTTCTACTCTTTCCATAGTAACCGGTAAGGTTGCAGCACTAGAGCTGGTTGAAAAGGCAAGTAACTGTGCTGGTGAGATTCCATTGAGGAAAAAACGCGGTGATTTTTTGGTAAATATTCCTACAATTATAGCATAAACCCCAATCATGAGTAATAAGCCTCCAACCACGCATAGTGCATAATAACCTAAGGCTATAAACAGATCTGTGCTTGGCGCTTCCACTACTAAGGCCGCTAATAATGCAAATACACCATAAGGAGCAGAAAGCATGATTAAGTCGATCATTTTTAAAATGACTTCGTTGAGGGAGTCAAAGAACTCTTTGATAGGTTTGGATTTCTTTTCAGGAATTAAAATCATTCCTATTCCAAAAAATATGGCAAAGAAAATAACTTGTAGCATATTGGCATTGCTTGATGCCGCTCCAAAAATATTATCAGGAACCAAATCTTCTAAGGCTTGCAATGGGCCAGATTCCTTCTGCTTTTGAGCATTCTGCCTGGTCAATTCGGCGTCGCCCCCATAGCTTTCCACTAATTCTTCTCTGGTATCTTCATTGATGCTTTTACCTGGCTCAAAAACGTTGACAACCATAAGTCCAATAGATACTGCAATAACTGTAGTTGTAAGGTAGGTTAATATAGTTCTGAGACCCATCTGTGAAAGGCTAGAAATATCCTTCAAATCTGAGACTCCTTTTATTAATGAAGCCAAAATTAATGGTACAGCAATGAGCTTAAGAGCATTGATAAATATGGTACCAAAGGGTTTGATCCAATCTGTAATAAAACCACTTCCCCACTCAAAATTGGATAAAATAAAAGCGAAAGCAATACCTAAGGCCATTCCCAGAAGGATTTGCCAGTGTAATTCTAATTTTTTCATTTAGTTGATAGATTTATTGATTAAATAGGCATCTGCCAATACCAAGGCAGCCATGGCTTCTACTACAGGAATTGCTCTGGGGACCACACAAGGGTCGTGTCTTCCCTTCCCTTGCATTTCCACTTCTTTAGCATCTTTATTGATGGTCTGTTGTTTTTGCATTAAAGTAGCAACAGGCTTGAAGGCCACCCTGAAATTGATATCCATGCCATTGGAAATTCCTCCCTGTATTCCACCACTGTGATTGGTTTTGGTGGTTCCGTCGGTGTTGAATAAATCGTTATGTTCGCTACCCTTCATCGAGATCCCTTCAAAACCGGACCCATAATCAAAACCCTTAACAGCATTGATGGTCATCATTGCTTTACCAAGATTAGCATGAAGTTTCTCAAATATCGGATCCCCTAAATTTTTTGGAACATTTGATATAACGCATTTTACTATTCCTCCAATGGTATCGCCTTGTTTTCTTATTTGTTTGATGTAGTTTTCCATTTTAGCTGCGACTTTCAAATTGGGGCAGCGTACAGGATTCTTTTCAATATCATCAAAATTGATATGATCCTCGTCAGTAAGTTGAAGAGAGCCCACAGCAAATGTATAAGCTGTAAAACTAACTTCTTTTAAAATTTGTTTGGCGATGGCTCCGGCCACTACCCATGAAGCAGTTTCTCTAGCACTAGATCTTCCACCACCTCTATAATCCCGTTTACCATATTTTTGATCGTAAGTATAATCAGCGTGGTTCGGCCGATAAACGTCTTTAATATGGCCATAATCTTTGGATTTATTATCTGTGTTTTGTATTTCAAAACCGATTGGAAGACCGGTGGTAACACCTTCAAAAATACCAGATTTGAAGTGAACAATATCAGATTCTTTTCGTTGAGTTACAATTGAAGATTGACCTGGTTTTCTCCTATCGAGTTCGATTTGAATTTTCTCAAGATTAAGCTGAATGCCTGGCGGAACTCCATCCAAAATCCCACCTATAGAAATTCCGTGAGATTCACCGTAAGTAGTGAGTTTTAGAAATTGACCAAAACTATTTGATGCCATGTGTTGTTTTGAACAAATGTAAACGTTTTAAGCAATAATCAAAAAGCATTCAAAACAGAATAGTCAAGTTAAATTGGAATTCATCAAGATCAAGTAAATTTTAAGTTACGACATATTTACTTTTCATAACATCTGGCTTATACTTTCGTAATCTTAAGTTTACTAATTGCTCTGATCGAAATTATTACTTTGTATAAAACCATTTCTATTGAAAAGAAAAGTCGACTTAGTTGTTTTATCCGATATTCATCTTGGAACCTTTGGCTGTCATTCTCAAGAATTACTAAACTATTTGTATTCCATCCAGCCTAAAAAAATCATTCTAAATGGTGACATTATAGACATTTGGCAATTTAGAAAAAACTATTTTCCAAAAACACACCTCGAGCTTATCAAAATATTTATTGAATTTTCTATGTCTGGAACTGAAATTATATATATAACAGGCAATCACGATGACATGTTAAGAAAGTTAAGTGATTTCGAAATAGGAAATATCCAACTGGTTGACAAGTTGATTTTAAATCTTGATGGTAAGAAAGCCTGGTTTTTTCATGGTGATATATTTGATATCTCCATTCAAAATGCCAAGTGGATTGCAAAACTAGGGGGCTGGAGTTATGATTTTTTAATTTTAGGAAATAGACTTTTGAATTTATTTCTATTAAAACTTGGTCGAGAAAAATATTCTTTATCCAAAAAGATTAAAACTTCTGTAAAAAAGGCGGTGAAGTTCATTGATGATTTTGAAAAAACTGCTGCCGACTTGGCTATTCAAAATGGATATCATTATGTTGTTTGTGGCCATATTCATCAACCACAGATTTCAAGAAAAGTTAATAAAAATGGAACCTGCTTGTATTTAAACTCAGGAGATTGGGTAGAAAATTTAACGGCTTTAGAGTATCATAATAAGCGTTGGGAGCTTTTTCAGTACAGTCAATCCAAGGCAAAAGTCAAACATTCGACAAAAAATAATTCAGAAGGGCTTATAAGCGCATTTACAGTTTTTTCAACGAAGCATATGAAGAGCGGATAAAATTTCGTTATTTGTGTAAAAATACAGAATCATGAGAAAACTAAATTTAACACTTATTTTCTTTTTCATATTAGTTTTTACCATATCATGTTCAGAAGAGGAAGATAATTTTTTAACTTCTGACACAGATTATTTTCGCCTAGAAGTTGGTAATTCCTGGAATTATGATAACCAACTGAATCAAAACTCAGAGACCATCCAAGGTTCAGAAACACTTAATATTACGGAGCAAAATCAAAATCGGTATCGTTTTTCCCAGACAGTAGATAACCTTGCAGGATTTTATACAAGTATACTATCTTCCGGAGAAGTATTTAAGCAAAGTGGAAATCAACAGATCGCCTATGATGGACAATTCTCCATTCAACTTGAAGATAATCTACCAGCTATAGAAATTCCCCTTGAAAATGTAGTGCTATATGATGCCAATCTATCTCAGGGTAATTCCATGTCTGTCAATACAGGAGAATTTCAGCAAAACATCAACGGATTTCCTGTAGATTTTATTTTTGAAATTAATTCCATTCATAAAGGCTTTTTAGCTCAAGAAGTGATTAATAATACAACTTATGAAGATGTGTTTGTTTCTGAAATTCAAGTTTCGCTTTCGGCTAGTGTTTTCTTAGTAATCACTAACGTTCCACTACTTCAGGAACAAAAAGTGACTACAATCACTAACTATTATGCGAAGGATGTTGGTTTAATATCAAGTGAAGTCTCTACAGCAATTATTTTTGAAGATATTCCTCCACAATTAGAAGTGGAGATTCCAGACGTAGATTTTTCTTCAGAACAGTTACTTCAGGATTATACTTTGAATCCAGACTCATAAGACGAAACGATTTAAAATAGATACTGGGTGTAGAGCTTCTTTTTGAGTACCATCTTTAATTTGGTGTCTGCAGCTCGTTCCATTGGCGCAGATGATCGCTTTAGAATTTTTTACTGCAGGAAATAAGACCAGTTCACCAATATCCTGACTCACCTTATAATGTTCCTTTTCGTATCCGAAACTTCCAGCCATGCCACAACATCCTGATGGGATCAAAGTTACCTTGAAATTAGCTGGCAAGTTCATAAGGTTGAATGTGTGTATTTGATTGGATAAGGCTTTTTGGTAGCAATGGTTGTGGATTTTGATGTCCTTATTTTCACCTGAAAATTGATCAGAGGTAATTCGTCCAGCTTGGATTTCTGCATCCAAAAATTCTTCAATTAAAAAAACATGTTTAGAAAGTTGCTTTGCTGAATTTTGATCTGAAGCCAATTTTAAATACTCGTCTCTGAAACTCAATATTGTGGAAGGTTCAATTCCTAGAAGGGGAACATCTTCAGAAATTAGGGGTGCAAAGATATCTATATTTTTATCAATGAATTTTTGAGCTTGATCCAATAGGCCTTTTGAGAAATAAGCTCTTCCACTTTCTTCATGTTTTATAATCTTTACCTCATAACCGAGCTTTGTAAGAAGTTCTACAGCATCAATTCCAATTTCTACATCCAAATAATTACTGAATTCATCTATAAATAAGTAAACTGATTTTTTTGGTTGGGTTTTAGGCATTAAAGAAATAGCTTCATTTTCTAAATGAAACCTAAGTGATTTTGAGTTTAACTTAGGTAGGCTTCTTTCCTGAGCAATACCAGCTATAGCTTTAACAAATTTTGAAATTACCGGATTTGAATTAATCCAGTTATATAGTGGTGCTACTGGAGCGGATAATTCATTAATCAAGTTATTTTTTGCAAATAGCTTAGTTCTCCATTTTATGCCGTTTGCCTTTTGATATTGATAGAGAAATTCAGTTTTAAAGGCTCCAACGTCCACATTACTAGGACATTCGTTTTTACAGGCTTTACAGCTTATACATAAATCAAAAATTTCTTTCAGTTTTTCATCATCAAACGCATTTTTTTCTAAATGTTTTTCTGTAAGAACTTCACGTAGCATATTAGCTCTTGCCCTCGTTGTATCCTTTTCATTTTTGGTAGCCTGATAGCTCGGACACATACCACCTTCAAATTCATGAGACTTCCTGCAATCTCCGCTTCCATTACATTGCTCTGCAGCTCTTAAGATGCCTTGATTTTTCGAAAAATCCATTTTTGTAGCAATTTCTGGCTCTACCCTATCGACTTCGTAGCGTAAATTTTCATCGATCGGTTTGGGATTGACAATTTTTCCAGGGTTAAATATGTTTTCTGGATCAAAAAGAAGTTTAATTTCCTGGAATATAGCATAACACTCCTCACCCACTACCAATTCAGTAAAAGGTGCTCTTACTCTCCCATCCCCATGTTCACCACTCAAAGCTCCTCCATAAGATTTAACCAATTCTGCTACTTCTCTCGATATAGACTTAAATTCTTCAACACCTTTAGAAACTTTTAAATTTAAAATTGGTCTTAGATGTAACTCACCTGCCCCTGCATGCGCATAATACACTGCTCTTTGGTTATAAGACTGCATAATTTTAGTAAAATCTGAAATGTAGCGAGGCAGATCTTCGATTGCTACAGAAGTATCCTCTATACAAGCAACAGCTTTTTCGTCGCCTTTAAGATTTCCCAGAAGACCAAGCCCAGCTTTCCTTAGCTCTATAGCCAGATCTATCTCTCCATCTTTTAATACTGGAGATGCATATGCAGAAGATGAGTTGAGATCATGCAACAAGTCTTTGATTTGAGTCTTAAGATCTCCAACAGAATCAGAACGCAATTCCAGCATAAGTATGGCTTCAGGATCTGCTTCCAAAAAGAAACGATGGTCTTTATATTTTATACTATCCTTAGTACAGTCTAATATGGTTTTATCCATCATTTCGCAAGTAAATAACTCATGAATCATACACAGTTCTACGGTTTCTAAACAGTCCTGGATACTAGAAAAGTGAGCGGCTACCATCGCATTATACTTTGGCTGAACTGAATCTAATTTCAATTCAAGTTCTGTAGCCAGATATAAAGTCCCCTCACTTCCACATAGAAGTTTATTCAGATTAAAATATTCCTGACGGGAATCCTTAAAAAATGAATGATTGTAGAGCTCGTCAATAGCATAACCTGTATTTCGCCTATGGATAGAAGATTTTGGAAAGCCTTGTTCTAAAATTCTTTTAAAATTCTTACTTCTAAAAAGCTGATCAAAATACTTATAAATCTTACCCTCTAAAGTTGCTAATTCTGTTTTTTCTTTGAATTCTACCTCATTTAGCGGTTTTACCTCAATGAAGCTTCCATCGGACAGATAGCCTTTGGATGAGATAACCTTATCTCGTGTTACTCCGTATTTTATGGAAGTCGTACCAGAAGAGTTGTTGCCGAACATTCCGCCAAGGTTACAGCGATTACTTGTTGATGTATTGGGTCCAAAAAAGAGTCCCTCTGCTTTAAGTCTTCTATTTAAACTATCCCTTACAATACCAGGTTGAATTTTGATTCTGTGGCTCAATTTATCAAAGTCTAACTCATCAACGAAATACTTACTTATGTCTACAATAATACCATCTGTAACACACTGTCCTGCTAAAGAAGTTCCTGCTGCTCTAGGCGTGATAGATAAGTGATGCTGATTAGCGAACTTAATGATTTTAAATAAGTCCTCTCCATCTTTAGGGTATGAAACTGCAATAGGGATTTCTCGATAGACCGAGGCATCAGTAGCATATATTGACCGATGTATTTCATCTAAAAATAGCTCCCCTTTGAGGGACTTTGATAAGGATTGAAATATTGACTTCTCCATAATAAATTATCATTTTCAAAAGTAAAACAGTCCATCAAATTTTAAGTGTGAACAAATGATAAGATTGAGAATGACTTTCAAAGTTTGAAATTAAAATTAAAGGTTAAAAAAAGGGTATTAGAGATTAAAATTTTAAAAAAAATAATTTCGGTAATTTATATTTCCTAAATTTATAATCCATCTAATTGTTAGATACAACTTTTGAATTGCCGCAACTGGCTATTATAAATCAAAAACAAAAAATAAAAATTATGGACATCAATTTTAATTATGTACACGTCACAGCAAGCGATAGACTTGAAGCTCTCGTTACTAAAAAGCTTGAAAAATTAGAAAACAGATACGATTGGATTGTTAGAGCGGAAGTGTTTTTTAAAACTGAAAATACTTCTAGTCCTGAAACTGGAATGATATGTGAAATCAAACTAAGTGCTCCAGGTCAAAACGTTTTTGCTTCTTCAAATGAGAAAGGTTTTGAAACTGCAATTTCTAGTACTGTAGATGATATTACGAGACAGCTCCAAAAGAAGAAAGAGAAGATGTCTAGTCATTAAAGTGATCTCAACACCATCAAATAAAAAAAAGGCTATCTTATTACAGATAGCCTTTTTTATGCATGTTATTTAAATTACTCTTGCATAGAGTTAATCTTCTTTTGAAGAGCATCTGCCTTATCAGACATTTCTAGTTGGTAATAAATATTGAGTTTGGTTTGAAGTGCTTGCATATTTTCTGGAGCCAATTCAGTAGCTTTTTCTAAATATGGAAGTGCCTCTTTATAGAATTGCTTCTTTTTCTCATTGAGTTCTTGATATTTTTTATTATCTGCTCTTGAGTTTCCTAAGCTATTCATTTTTTCAACTATAGCTCTTTCCTCACTAAGTGTTAGAGCTGCCAAATTGATGTAAGCATTTACCATTTCAGGATTTAATTCAATGGCTTTGTTATAATATTCTTTAGCAGCTTCTTTATCACCTAGTTGTTCTGATGATACTCCTAAATTATAAAATAAAGTAGGGTTTTCAGGATCTTTTTTTACAACTTCCCTCATCACTTCATTATACTTATCTATTTTATCCATTTTATAGTATAAATCTGCTTCAGCCTGCATTATTCCGATATCATCTGGGTTTTCTTCTTTTGCCTTTTGAATAGCAACCAAAGCTTTTTCTGGTTGATCCTGCTGTATATAAATTAGCGTAATATTTTTCGCAATTTCACCAGTAAGCCTAGGAGTGTTATTAATCTCAGGATTTTCGTAATCACCTGTTTTAATAGCAATATCTCTCATGCTTTCTGACTCGAAATTCTCTTTTTCACCAGATTCTTTATTGGTCGCAAGATATTGAGTTGTTCGACCATCAAATCCTAATTCAATAAGTTTGTTGTAATGGTTTAAAGCTCTATCGTATAATTTACCGTTAACAGCAGCTGATGCTGCATAATAAAGCATCACAGTGTCATTTTTATTCAGTTTGTAAGATTCATAAAGTAACTTAGAAGCTGAATCGAAATTTCCTTTATTTTGATTATCAATAGCTGTTTGAACCATCGTTTGTCTTAGTTGAGATTGATAAGTAAGGGCATCCTCATTATCTTTTTCAATTGCTAAAACATCGCTTAAAGATTCTAGAGCCATGTCAACACTTGTAATCATTGTTTCTCCGCTTTGACTTTTAGCCATATTGCCATAAGCTTTAGCCTTGGCTAAATGATATCTTACCACCCACTTATCTTTTTCATCGACTAATTGTGGTTTTGCTTTTTCTAGTTCTGCAAGTGCTTCTTTATAATTTTCGTCATCGACAGCACTCTCTGCGCTTCGGATTTCTCCACGTTGGGAAAATCCTAAACTTGTTACACCTATTAATGCAATTACTAAAATTGACTTTTTCATGTTTCTATTCTATTTATTAAATTTAATTGTTAATGTTATTCAGTTGCATTTTAATCGTTAAGTTCTGATAATTCACTACTATCTTGAACATCGTCTTCATCTTCATTCAATATTTTAGCCACGGCTGCTATTTCGTCCTCTCCTTTAAGCGAAATTAATCTCACCCCTTGAGTAGACCTTCCCATAGTTCTGATATCGGAAACCGACATTCTGATAGCAACACCAGATTTTTTGATAATCATAAGGTCATCATCATCCTGAACCGTTTTCATAGCTACAAGCTCTCCAGTTTTTTCAGAAATAGAAATGGTTTTTACACCTTTACCGCCTCTATTAGTAATCCTGTATACTGGTTCGCCGTCTACATCATCGATAAATGTTCTTTTTCCATATCCCTTTTCAGAAACGACTAAAACGGTCTCATCTTGAGGATTTTTTACACAAATCATGCCAATGACTTCATCATTCTCAGATGCCAAAGTAACTCCTTTCACACCAGCGGCACCCCTACCCATTGGTCTAATGTGCTTTTCTTCAAATCTTAATGCTTTTCCACTTCTTAGTCCTAGCATTACTTGATTCTCTCCATCTGTCAAGACTGCAGATAGCAACTCGTCATCTTCTTTAATGGAAATCGCATTTATACCATTTACTCTAGGTCTTGAATACTGTTCTAAAACTGTCTTTTTAACCTGACCTTTTTTAGTGACCATCAACACATAATGATTATTGATATAATCCTCGTCAGATAAGTTCTCTACCAGTATGAAGGCATTGATTCTATCATCAGGATCCAGATTCATCAGGTTTTGAATCGCTCTACCCTTACTTGTTTTACTCCCTTCTGGAATTTCAAAAACTCTCATCCAGAAACATTTACCCTTTTGGGTGAAAAACAAAATGTATTGATGATTAGTTCCTGCAAAAATATACTCTAGGAAATCTTCATCTCTGGTGGTAGAGGCTTTCTGACCTACACCTCCTCTATTTTGAATTTTATATTCTTTTAGCGGAGTTCTTTTAATGTAACCAGCGTGTGAGATCGTTAAAACGACGCTTTCATTTGGAATCATATCTTCCATGCTGAAGTCTCCACCAATCATGTTGATTTCAGATCGACGATCGTCTCCATATTTATCTTTGATCTCTATCAATTCGTCCTTTATAATTTCCATTCTTCGTGGTTCATTATTAAGGATATCCTTTAAATCTTCAATGGTTTTCATGAGATCATCGTACTCAGATCTTAATTTATCCTGCTCCAGACCAGTAAGCTGTCTCAAACGCATTTCTACGATAGCTTTCGCTTGAATCTCGGTAAGTTCAAATCGTTCAATTAATTTTTCCCGAGCCTCTTCTGCATTTTGAGATCCTCTAATAAGCGTAATAACCTCGTCTATATGATCTGATGCAATGATCAAACCTTCTAAAATATGTGCTCTCTCTTCAGCTTTTCGCAATAAGTATTTTGTCCTTCTGATAACAACTTCATGCCTATGCTCTACAAAGTTGAAAATGATATCTTTAAGATTAAGCATTTGAGGTCTGCCTTTTACCAAGGCAATATTATTCACACTAAAGGTAGACTGAAGCGCAGTGTGCTTGTATAAGGTGTTTAAAACCACATTAGGTAAAGCATCTTTCTTTAGGATATAAACGATCCGCATCCCATTTCTATCCGATTCATCTCGAATTAAAGAAATACCTTCTATTTTTTTATCATTAACCAGGTCTGCGGTTTTCTTAATCATATCCGCTTTATTGACCTGGTAAGGAATCTCCGTCACGACCATGCATTCTCTTCCTTTAATTTCTTCAATATCTGCTTTAGCACGCATGACAACTCGACCTCTACCTGTCATAAAGGCATCTTTCACACCTTCGTAACCATATATAATACCACCAGTAGGAAAATCTGGAGCTTTGATGTAAGTCATCAATTCTTCGATTCCAATATCTCTGTTATCGATGTAAGCACAAACACCATTCACTACCTCTGTGAGATTATGAGGTGGCATATTAGTTGCCATACCAACGGCAATACCACTGGCTCCATTCACTAGCAGATTGGGGACTCTTGTAGGAAGTACAGTCGGTTCTTCTAAAGTATCATCAAAATTTAATTCAAAATCAACGGTTTCTTTTTCAATATCTGCGAGCATTTCCTCGCTTATTTTTTGCATTCTGGCTTCAGTATACCTCATTGCAGCAGGGCTATCGCCATCTACAGATCCAAAGTTACCTTGCCCATCAACAAGTTGGTAACGCATACTCCATTCCTGAGCCATTCTGACCATAGCATCGTATACTGAGGTGTCTCCGTGAGGATGGTACTTACCCAAAACTTCCCCTACAATTCTAGCAGATTTTTTATGGGCTTTATTTGAAAAGATTCCAAGCTCCTGTAATCCGAAAAGAACTCTTCTATGGACCGGTTTTAAACCATCTCTTACGTCTGGTAGTGCTCTGGAAACGATAACTGACATCGAATAATCGATGTAAGCAGTTCTCATTTCGTCCTCAATATTAATCGGTATTAGCTGTTCACCGTCTGCCATGTATTTCAGTTTAAGTTAATATGTTAGTCTAAAACTCAAAAAGCAACTTTAAATTGTTGCCAAGCAAATATACAAAACCTATCAAATCCTTAAAGTCCCATATAGCTTTTATACCACTTTTTTTAGAAACTATATTTAATAAGATTTTCACTATTGAAATGGCATATATCAACAATAAGGTATTATTTTTGAGTAATGTCTAATAAATTTAAAGACTATGGATGATAATTTCTCACCAAAAGTAAAAGAAGTAATCGCATTTAGTAAAGAGGAGGCTTTAAGGCTAGGTCATGATTTTATAGGAACTGAACATTTAATGTTAGGTTTACTTAGAGATGGAACTGGAAAGGCTATTAATATCCTCGATGCGATGAATATTGATTTGGAACTGCTGAGAAGAAAAGTTGAAATCTTAAATCCTTCTGATCATACTAATGCAGATATTTCTCAAGAAAAAAAGAATCTTCATTTGACTAGACAAGCTGAACGTGCTTTAAAAACGACTTTTTTGGAAGCTAAATTATTTCAAAGTTCTTCTATAAATACTGCACATTTACTCTTATGCATTTTGAGAAACGAAAACGATCCTACCACCAAATTACTTAATAAGTTGAAGGTAGATTATGATAATGTGAAAGAAGAGTTTAAAGCTATGATTACTCAAGATGGAGATTATTTAGATACTCCTACAGACGCCTTTTCTGACGATGCTGCATCTTCTGGAGATTCTGGAAGAGAATCTCTCGGTGGTTCTGGAAGTCAAAAAGGCAAGTCTTCTAAAAAATCTAAAACTCCTGTTTTAGATAATTTTGGGCGAGATCTCACCGAAATGGCACAGGAAGGAAAATTAGATCCTGTTGTAGGTCGTGGAAAAGAAATCGAAAGAGTTTCTCAAATTCTTAGTCGTAGAAAGAAAAATAATCCTTTACTCATCGGTGAGCCTGGTGTTGGTAAAAGTGCAATTGCCGAAGGGCTGGCCCTTAGAATTGTACAGAGAAAGGTTTCCAGAATTCTTTATGATAAAAGATTAGTAACCTTAGATCTAGCGAGTTTAGTGGCTGGAACCAAATATCGAGGACAGTTTGAAGAGCGCATGAAAGCAGTGATGAATGAACTCGAAAAGAATGATGATATTATTCTCTTTATCGATGAAATACATACTATAGTAGGAGCTGGTGGAGCTACTGGCAGTCTTGATGCTAGTAATATGTTTAAACCCGCTCTTGCTAGGGGAGAAATACAATGTATTGGCGCAACAACTTTGGATGAGTACAGACAGCATATCGAGAAGGATGGCGCACTAGAAAGGAGATTTCAAAAAATTATTGTTGAGCCTACTTCGATAGATGAGACTGTAGAAATCCTTAATAATATAAAAGACAAATATGAAGATCATCACAACGTGATGTATACAGAAGAAGCTATTAAATCTTGTGTCTCGCTAACCAACAGATACATGACAGATAGATTTCTTCCGGATAAAGCTATTGATGCCTTAGATGAGGCTGGTAGTAGAGTTCACATTACAAATATTCACGTACCTAAGCGTGTACTAGAGCTTGAAAAAGAATTGGAGGCTATTCGTGAAGAAAAAAATTCTGTGGTTAAAAAACAGAAATATGAGGAAGCTGCCAAGCTGAGAGATGATGAGAAGAGAATTGAAAATGACTTGCAGCAAGCTCAAGATGAATGGGAGAAAGAATCCAAAGAAAATAAAGAAACTGTTACAGAAGATCATATAGCCGACGTAGTGTCTATGATGACAGGAATTCCTGTAAAAAGGATTGCAAAAACTGAAGGTAATAAGCTTGCAGAACTTCCTGATACTATCAAAAATAAAGTCATTGGACAAGGTGATGCTGTTGCCAAAATTGTAAAAGCCATACAGAGAAATAGAGCTGGACTTAAAGACCCTAATAGGCCGATTGGTTCTTTTATTTTTCTTGGACAAACTGGTGTTGGTAAAACACAGTTAGCTAAAGTATTAGCTAGAGAACTCTTTGATAACGACGATGCACTCATTCGTTTAGACATGAGTGAGTATATGGAAAAATTTGCAGTTTCACGACTAATAGGTGCACCTCCAGGATACGTAGGATATGAAGAAGGTGGACAGCTTACTGAAAAAGTGAGACGCAAGCCATATGCGGTAATATTATTAGATGAGGTTGAAAAAGCTCATCCAGACGTGTTTAATATGCTTCTTCAAGTGCTTGATGATGGTCATTTAACTGATAGCTTAGGTCGAAAAGTCGATTTTAGAAATACTATCATTATCATGACCTCCAATATTGGAGCCAGAAAGCTTAAAGACTTTGGTACTGGTGTTGGTTTTGGAACACAATCCCAAAAACAACAGGAAGATGAAAACACCAAGAAAGTTATTGAAGGAGCTTTAAAAAAGGCTTTTGCGCCAGAATTTTTAAATCGTGTAGATGATGTCGTTATTTTTAATGCTTTGGAAAAAGAAGACATCAAGAAAATTATCAATATTGAGCTAGAGAAATTATTTGCTAGAATAAAAGATGTAGGATACAATTTTACCTTAAGTGATTCAGCAAAAGATTTTATAGCAGAAAAAGGATTTGATAAGCAATACGGAGCAAGACCTCTCAACAGAGCTATTCAGAAATATATAGAAGATGCTCTCGCTGAAAAAATAATCAATTCTACTGTGGTCGAAGGGGATACTTTATATATGGACTTCGATAAAGAAAAAGATGAACTTGTAATTGAAGTTCAAAAAACAGTAGATAAAGAATCATAATTGAAAAAAACTCCTTACTAGGAGTTTTTTTTGTTTTAACTTAAGTATTGGACCTATGAAAATTACAAAGCTTACCTGGTTATATGTTATAGCTGCTCTTGTAACTTTGTATGGAATTATAACAAGGCAATTCATATTTTTACTTCTTACTTTCCCGTTAGGCATTTTCTATTATAATAAAAATAACAATAAGGAAAGCTAATAGTTAAAAATAGGCTAAACCAGGATCTAGGTTTGATTTCATTGAAATAAGGTCATACATTTAACAAAAAATATTAAGATTAATGAAACAGAAAGATACTTTATCACAAACCATGAATATGTTAAGAGATCATGGCTATACAGAAGATTTAAATCTGCTTGATGAACATTTAGAAAATAAAGCCAAAAATAAAAAATACCCTGTTGAAGACTTTGAAGTAGACGAATATTTCAGATTTGAAGGGATGGCAAATCCAGCTGATAATTCCATTTTATATGCTATTTCAACATCAGATGGTCATAAGGGTATGCTGGTTGATGGTTATGGTAAATCTGGAGGTCAGGTTTCTGATAAGATGCTCGATAAACTCAAATTGAATTAAAATGAATTATTTAAATCTCGATAAAACCAAATCTAAGGCTACAGTCAAAGAATTAAATATTCTCTTGGCAGACTATCATCTTTATTATCAAAAATTAAGAAATTATCACTGGAATATAGTTGGTCATAATTTTTTTGATTTACACGAACAATTTGAAGTCATGTATGACGATGCCAAATTGAAAGTAGATGAAATTGCTGAGCGAATTTTAACTCTAAGATTTCAGCCAGAAAGTAATTTATCTAACTATTTAAAGCTTTCTAATATTAAAGAATCAACATCAAATAAAAATGATGTAGACATGGTGAGTGATTTATTAAATGACCACGGCATTATAATATCTCAAATGCGTAAGGTTATTGAAGTCGCAGATCAAAATAGTGATGAGGGTACGATTGATTTAATTGGTGCCTACATTAGAGAACTTGAGAAAACAAGTTGGATGCTGGATGCATGGTATATGCAAACTGCAGACAAAAGAAACGCTTAAACTAAAGTCTAATTTAAAAATTTATTATTTTATGAATTATCTAAATTTAGATAAATCCAAAACAACAAATACTGTAAAAGAATTAAATATCTTATTAGCTGATTATCACTTATATTACCAAAAGTTAAGAAATTTTCATTGGAATATAATTGGTCACAATTTCTTCGACCTTCATGAGCAGTTTGAAGAGATGTATGATGATGCCAAAGTAAAAATTGATGAAATTGCTGAACGTATATTAACTTTAAGATTTCAGCCAGAGAGCAATTATACAGATTATTTAAAAATGTCAAACCTATCTGAAGCCTCTTCAGAAATTGAAGATTTTCAAATGGTGGCCGCTCTGTTAGATGATCATGGTACAATTATTTCTCAAATGAGAAAAGTTGTAGATGTAGCCGACAAAGATGGTGATGAAGGTACAATAGATCTTATTGGAGCCTACATCAGAGAGCTTGAAAAAACAAGTTGGATGCTTGATGCCTGGATTATGAAAAAAGAAGAAAAGCAACATTCATAATTAAATTATGCAGGAATCGGAAATTGTTCAAAAGACTGAAAAGTCTTGGAATGAATTAACTAAAAAAGTACTAGATTGGGTAGATTCAATTGTATTGAATCTACCTAATTTTGTTTTAGCAGTAGTCGTTCTTATTTTGTTTATAATCTTTGCCAAATATGCTAGCAAACTTGTAGATAGAATATTTAGAAAAAGTAGTGCTCAGGATTCTATACGTACGGTTTCTGTCAAGGTGTTTAAGGTCTTAATCATAGCACTAGGGTTGTTTTTATCTCTAGGTATACTTAACTTAAATACGGTTTTAACCTCAATATTGGGAGCTGCAGGTGTTGTAGGTTTAGCGGTTGGTTTTGCGCTTCAGGGTACACTTCATAATACGTTCGCTGGGGTAATCATTAGCTTTATTCCAAAATTACAAATCGGTGATTGGATAGAAACCAATGATTATAGCGGTTTTGTTGTTGATATTAATCTTAGAAGCGTCATTATTCAAACAGTGGACTACAATCTTGTGGTTATACCTAATTCTAAAATTGTAGACTCTCCCTTCAAAAATTTTAGTCGAACATCTCGAGGAAGGATTATTTTATCTTGCGGTGTCGGCTATGAAAGCGATTTGCAAAAAGTACAGGAAATTACAGAGAATGCCATTAAGGAAATATTTGAACAGCAACCAGGTGAGAGTATTGAATTTTTCTATACCGAATTCGGAGATAGCTCCATTAATTATCAATTGAGATTCTGGACCAGTGTTGCCAATCAAGGAGACGTTTATAAAGCTCAGCATAAAGCCATACTAGCTATTAAAGCTGCTTATAACGAAAATGATATCAATATTCCATTCCCTATCCGAACTTTGGATTTTGGTAAGAACAAATTTAGGTCTGAAACTCTGGAGGTCAGAAATCTTAAGGATTAGATCATTTTTTGATATAGCTTTTCATATTGACAAACGACGTGATCGACGTCAAATGTTTCTGCTATTTTTCTGGCTCCCTCTTTAAATTTATTAAGTGTGCGATCGTCTGAAAGAATTTTAATTCCATTTTTGGCCATAGATTCCACATCTCCAACATCACTGAGGTAACCAGAAACACCGTCAATGTTTACTTCCGGTAAACCTCCTGCGTTGGAAGAAATCACTGGAACTCGATGAGCCATAGCTTCAAGGGCTGCTAATCCAAAGCTTTCTTTTGCTGAAGGAAGCAAAAATAAATCTGAATAACACAGAATTCGCTCCACTTCATTGCTTTTACCTAAGAAAAGTACTTTATCCTTAATCCCCAGCTTTTTAGCAAAATTACTTGCTTTTTCCCTATCTGGTCCGTCCCCTACAATGATTAATCTAGATTTTATTTCAGTCTGTATTCTGTAAAATACATCAATCACATCTTCTAATCGTTTAACCTCTCTTAGATTACTAACGTGAGTAATGACTCGTTCATCTTCATCTGCAACCATATGTCGCTTGCAGTCTTCGAAAGACTCATTGAGGTTTGAAATGTCTATAAAATTGGGAACTACTTCAATTTGCTTTTTGATATCAAATATTTTAAGAGTGTCCAGTTTTAAGCTTTGTGACACAGAAGTGACAATATCGCTATTATTAATACTGAAATTGACAGCAGGCTTATAAAAAGAATGGCTGCCCACCAAAGTTATGTCGGTACCATGAAGCGTAGTCATCATTGGTAAGTGAATGCCTTCCTCCTTCAGCATCTGCTGAGCCATGTATCCTGCATAAGCGTGGGGAATAGCATAATGTACATGCAGTAGGTCAATTTTATGTTTTTGAACCACTCTAACCAGTTTACTCGAAAGCGCAAGTTCGTAAGGTTGATAATGAAATAAAGGATATTCCGGCACTAAGACTTCATGATAATGAATAGATTGACTAAGATACTCTAGACGAACTGGTTGTTTGTATGTTACAAAATGTATCTCGTGCCCTCTTTTAGATAAAGCTATACCTAATTCTGTGGCTACTACTCCACTCCCTCCAAAAGTTGGATAACATACTATGGCTATTTTCATCGATCTTTTAATTGATTTTCAAAAATAGAGGATATCCAACTATTGATATCTTAAACTAATCTCAATTTAATCCTCACTCAAAGTTTCGTAGATAACACTTTGAATTTTTGTTCGAATATCTTCTTTAATCAATTTGACATTTTCTACATCGGGGTGAATTCTATTAGATAAGAATATATAAATGATTTCTTTATCAGGGTCTGCCCAGGCATAAGTTCCTGTAAATCCCGAGTGTCCAAAACTAGACATAGATAAACATCCACAGGTAGGACCCACCTCTTCAAGCTGTGGTTTATCAAAACCAACACCTCTTCGTACATCCTTATCGCAGTAATAACAAGTATTAAAGGCTGCCATGGTTTGTGGTTTAAAGTAGGTCTTATCTCCATAATTTCCTTCATTAAGATAAAGCTGCATAAAAGAGGCCACGTCTCTGGCATTTCCAAATAAACCAGCGTGACCGCCGACCCCTCCAAGCATGGCAGCACCCTGATCGTGAACAGTACCGTGGATCAATTGCTTTCTCCATTCGTTATCAAATTCTGTAGGAACAATATTTTCTTTATCAAAATGGTTTAAAGGGTAGAATTTTAATCGCTTCAATCCCATTGGCTCATAAAAGTATTCTTGTGCCAAACTATTTAAAGATTCCTCTGTTTCTTCTTCAATATATTTTTTTAAGAAATAATATGGAAGATCAGAATATTTGTATTCCAATTCTTCTCTCAATTCGCTTTTCACAATTTCTGAATAAATAGAATCTTTGTAATCTGACCTTAGGTACATATTATCCACAATCTTGATACTATACTCTTCAGAATATTCAGTAGCATAATACTTTGTCTTATCTTCTAAAGTCTTCTTATAAAAAGGAATCCAAGACTCCAATTTGGCATAATGAGAAAGCATATCCAAGACACTTATATTAGCTTTATTGGAAGTGGCAAGCTCTGGCAATAGTTCGTGTAATTTAGATTTAAGTTCCAGTTTATTAGATTCCTGCATAGTCATCAAAAGTGGAAGTGTTGTAAGTATTTTAGTTAAGGATGCTAAATCGTAAACATCATCACTGTCAACTTTTATATTTTTATCGTATGTGTGATAGCCGAAGTTTTTTTCGTAAATGATTTTTCCTTTTCTGGCAATTAGTATCTGCATACCTGGAGTCATCTCCTCTTCCAAAGCTAAATTGGCAATCGAATCGATTTTAGATTCAAAGTTGGAGTTAAATCCTAAATTTTGATAAAAATCGGTTGCTAATCTCCCAGAAGAATTGAGCTTAAAACCTGTCCCGTAAGGAAAGGCATGAGTAATACTTACGGGAAGTTTCCCCTTAACCTCTAAAGCTCCAAATAGTTGTTGTGCAGCAACTTCCTGAGCTATTTTACTATTTTGATAGACCTGCAAGATGGCGTCAATATGAATGAAGCTCCTCAAATCCAGTAAACTGTAAGGCCTTGAAAAGTTAACTAAACTTACTTTGTTAGATTTTGAGATTTTATCAATAAGATTGATTTCGAAAGGAGTGAATTTATAATCTGCCCAAGGAGACGCATCCGATTTATGAAATCCTATGATAATATGATCGTAATCCAATCGACCATCCACCCTTTGAATAGAGTCCAAATTTTGAATTTCATGAACATTGGTGTAAGCGTTTAGCGTTTTTAGAAAAGTAGCTCCTGAAGCATCTCCCAGTCCCAGATAGGCCAAACGTTGACTTTCAACATCATTAACAGGCAATAGACCTAAATCGTTTTTTAGTAAGGTGGTTGCATTTTCAATAGCATTATGATATATAGCATCATCCTCAGAAGAATTTAAGTCTGCTATTAAGTTATTGGTATCTATAGATTTAAAATCATTTAAACCTACTTTATATTTGGCGTATAAAATCTTTTTAACTGAAGCGGCCACTCGTTTCTCTGAAAGCTCACCTGTTTTTATCGCCTTTTTGATGAGTTGGATTGCTTTAGGGACGTCTTCAGAAATAAGCAGAATGTCGCTTCCTGCTTTAAAAGCTTGAAGATCTACTTGCCCGGGTATATTATTATTACTAACGCCTTTCATGTTTAATGCATCCGTAATCACTAAGCCATTAAAACCTAATTCCTTCTTCAACAAGTTGGAGACGATATTGGGTGACAAGGAGGAAGGTAATTCATTTTGAGTTTCAAGACTAGGAACATTTAAATGGGCAACCATTATACTACTTACTCCTGCTTTGATCAAAGCTTTAAAGGGATACAATTCAACTTCTTTGATGCGCGCTTCAGAGAAATTGATGGTAGGTAATGTTTTATGAGAATCCTGTTCAGTATCACCATGACCTGGAAAGTGCTTTGCGCTGGTTAAAACCCCAGCACTATGTAATCCTTTCATTAGGGCGACAGCGTGAGAAGCCACTAGATCTTTATGTTCACCAAAAGACCGATTACCAATAATCGGATTGTTAGGATTCGTATTGATATCAGCGACAGGAGCAAAATTAATATGGACGCCCATGCGTTTATTGTGTTGTCCAATTTGATATCCTACTTTTCTAACTATTGAGGTATCTTGGATAGCGCCAAGAGTCATATTCCAGGGAAAGGCATAGGTCGAATCCAATCTCATAGCCAATCCCCACTCTGCATCCATGCCTATAAGCAAAGGAATTTTATTTTCAGATTGAATTTCATTAGTCAACTTAGCCTGGCGATGTGGATTACCTTTAGAAAAAATTACTCCACCAATGGAATTGCTTTTAATAAATTTCTTTATGTTTTCTAATTCATCATCAGATTTATTAGTAAACAAATCAATCATAAATAATTGACCTATCTTTTCTTCTAAGCTCAGTGAGGTGTATACGGAATCTACCCACTGACGCTGTGATTGAATATCATCAGAAAACAAACTGCTCTGTGAAAAAGCAAAATTTAATGAAAAAAAAGCCATCAGGAAGATGACTTTAAATGAGATAGTTGTGTACATATAGTTTACAGTAATCGACTATGCCAGCTTTCTGTCATAGGCACTTCCCAATAGTCTTTATATTCTTGTTTAGTATTAACCAGGTTATTGAACACAATAGTTTGTGGCGATACAGCCTTTTGTTTTACCATTTTCTTAAAGTCGATTAATGGCTTGTACGCCACAAATTCTCCATTTTTGAAACTCACATTCATTTTATCCAATAAATCTACATCATACTCTTTTTCTAAATCCTGAATAAAATGAACTGAGGCATCAATAGAACATCCACTAGCACTGGCCTGAGATTCATCAAGCCCTAAGATGATAAACCGATTATATCGAATCTCAAAGCCCGCTTTTAGCGATTTACCATGCACTGTCCATTGCTGCAGAAAATGATTAATCTTAGGCTTTATTTCATTCAATTCGTCTTCACTGAACCCCCTATTGGCTTGAAATATCCAAACTCTGGCAGAATCTGGCAAATCTTTAAACTCTACAACCATAATGTTTATAAATCTTCAGCATTAGCAATCATTTCGACAACGTCTAAGACCTCTATATCGTCTTGCTTTTCTTTATTCTTAACTCCATCTGTCATCATCGTATTACAAAAAGGGCATCCGGCGGCAATAACTTCTGGCTTCACCTCTACGGCCTGTTCTGTTCGATGTATATTTACTTCCTTATCACCTTTCTCAGCATCCTTAAACATTTGAGCTCCTCCAGCTCCACAGCATAGACCTTTAGACTTACAGGATTTCATTTCTACCAATTCTACTTCCAACTTTCTAAGTAAGTCTCTTGGTGCTTCATATTCTCCGTTTGCTCTTCCCAGGTAACATGGATCGTGATAAGTGATACGTTTACCTTTAAATTTTCCACCTTCTACTTTTAAGCGTCCTTCATTGAGGAGCTGCTTTAGAAATTGAGTATGATGAACAACATCATAGTTTCCTCCTAGAGCTGGATATTCATTTTTAATAGTATTGAAGCAATGCGGACAGGCTGTAACGATCTTTTTGACTTCATATCCATTAAGGACTTCAATATTGGTCATTGCCTGCATTTGAAATAAAAATTCGTTTCCAGCTCTTTTTGCTGGATCTCCGGTACATCCTTCCTCTGTTCCTAGTACAGCAAAATCTACGTTGATATTATTTAATATCTTAACGAAAGCCTTGGTGATTTTCTTAGCTCTATCATCAAAACTTCCAGCGCAACCTACCCAAAATAAAACTTCTGGTTGTTTCCCCTCTGCTAAATAAGATGCCATTGTTGGCACATTCATTTTATCGCTCATTATCTATTTTTTAATCTTTAAAAACTTGAATTATTTCTTGTTTATCGACAAGGTCTGTAAATTGACCTTTATACCGAGTAGCTTTTACAATATGGTTGTCTATCCAATGGTAATTTCCACCTCTTGGCTTTCCCATCAATAAACTATGATACTTAAATCCATTTTTCTTTAGCCATTCTTCAGTAACTTCTCTATGTTCTTCTACTCTAGAGGTAAAGAAACAAATTTGATGACCCTCGTCGTACCATTTATTGACCGTCTTTAAAGCATCTGGAAAAGGGTCGCAAGTAGCCATACGTTCTGGCTCTTCATTAGGAACATCATCTGTTACAGTTCCATCTATGTCGATAAGGTAGTTTTTTACCCCATCAGGTAAACTTGGACTGACTGACTGTCCTTTAGCATCTTTTTGAGTGTTACTTTGTGACATATTATGCTTCTTCTTTCGCCCAGTCTAGCCTATCTTGTTGATTATATGGCCAAGGAGCAGCATTATTTTCAATGTTCGACATGGCATTATTGAGTTCTGCTGGTGCAGCACTTTGCTCCATCACCAGATATTGTCTCATATCCATAATAATAGATAAAGGATCAATACCTATAGGGCAGGCATCTACACAGGCATTACAAGTGGTACAAGCCCATAACTCTTCTCTAGAAATATAATCGTCTAGTAATTGCTTATCAGATGATATCTCATTACCCTTATCCAGCTCTTTACCAACTTCCTCGAGTCTGTCCCGAGTATCCATCATTATTTTTCTTGGAGATAATTTTTTTCCGGTTTGGTTGGCAGGACATTCTGATGTACAGCGACCACATTCTGTACAAGTGTAAGCACTTAATAACTGAAACCAGTTTAAATCCTGCACATCACTTGCGCCAAATTTTTCTGGAACCTCTTCTTCATCTCCTTCTGGCTCAGCAAAAGGATCGGCATTAGGATCCATCATTAGTTTAACCTCATTGGTAACAGCGTCTAGATTTTTAAACTTACCTAAACTTTCTAAATTAGAAAAGTAAACATTTGGAAACGCCAGTAAAATATGAAGGTGTTTGGAATAGTAGAGATAATTCAAAAATATTAAAATACCTATAATATGTAGCCACCAGGCTGTTCTCTCAAGTATGATTAAGCTTTCAACACTCATCCCGTCAATGATTGGAAGTAAAAACTGACTGATGGGGAATGAACCCATTATTCCAGCTTCATTGAAGTAGTGTGGAGCTCCAGAAAGTTGTAATTGATAATCTGCGGCGTTCATAGTTAAAAATAAAACCATAAGAACCACTTCGAAGTAAAGGATGTAATTTGCATCGTTTTTAGGCCATCCCTTTAGCTCTCTAGAAAGAAATCGTTTAATGTTCATTACATTTCTTCTTAGCCAAAAAATGATAACACTCACTAAGACTAAGAAAGCTAGGATTTCAAAACTTCCTATAAGAAAATCATAAACAGGACCTAAGAAACCAAATATTCTATGAGTACCGGCAACACCATCAATAATTATTTCTAAAACTTCAATATTGATAATTACAAAACCTACATAAACAATGATGTGAAGAATCCCTGCAATGGGTCTGGTTACCATTTTGGATTGTCCTAAGGCAACCCTCATCATTTTTTTAAAACGTAAGTTCTTATGATCCTTTCGGTCCACATCCCTTCCAAGGTTGATATTACGTCTTATAGAGGATACATTTTTTGCAAAAAATAATATAGCTCCTCCAAGGGCTATGATAAATAAAATTTGAGGTAAATAGTCTAGCATCATTATTAATCTTCTGTGTTTTCGTACTCTTTATTTTTCTTTCCAAAGACTGAAAAGTGAACGTATCGTTTAGGATTTAATTTCAAATCTCGCAGTAGCTCTTCCATCTCCTTAGTAGCATTTTCGAGGTTTTGATACATTTGATCATCATTGATTAACTTACCTAAACTCCCTTCACCTTGATTAAGTTTAGCGGAAATTTCATTAAGGTTTAACATTGTTTTATCGGCATTATCTGCAATTCTACCAAATTCAATTTGAGATAAAGAATCAGATAGGGTTGAAAAATTCTCTGCAGTCTGGCTAAACTTATCGATCGATGAGTTTATTTTTTCTTTATTTGAATCCAACAGGCCACCAATTTTGGAAGATGAGCTTTTCAGGGAAACAAGTATTTGATTAAGGTTTTGAACAGAGCCCTTAAGATTATCTCTGGTTTCAATATCCAAAACATAATTAATAGAACTCACCAAAGTATCTACTTCCACAACAGCGTTAGAAATCTTTTCTTTTAAAGGAGTAAGCTTTTCGTTAACTAATTCAATAAGACCCTCTTCTACGGAAGATTGAAGAGTGTCTCCAGATTGAGCAAGTTCCGTTAAATCATCATCCAGATTGATTTGCATCGACTTTCCGCCAATAAGTCCACCTCCATAGATTTGAGCCACACTTTTATTGGAAAATTGAAAATCATTATTGATGTTTAATTTGACAAGTAGCTTCCCAGAGTCTATAAATTTAATCTCGGTCACTGTACCTACCTGGTATCCATTAATGGTTATAGGTGCTGAAGGACTAAGACCTTCTACATTATCATAGACTGCATAAAACACACGAGAAGAGTTAAATAAATTATTCCCCTTAAGGAAATTGTATCCGAATATGAGTAATCCCACTGCAACAATAGCGAGAATACCAACTTTTAGTTCTTTTTTCAAAGGATTTAGATTTGTTTCAAATGTAGTAAACTTTCATTAAAACTAGTCACTACTTCGTGTCTTCAGTGCTTCTTTAATTGAAATTTTTTTTCCAAAAGAATCGAAGGCAACTATAAAGGCTGAAGTATAACCTTCTGCCTTGGCTTTGTCTTTTAAGGTCTGGGCATTTACGTAATTATTTGTGTCACCAAACAAATATTTAAAGAGGTCGTTTTCTTGATGCCGAGTTATTGGCGAAAGTTCCTTAAAGTTTTGAGGAGAAGGTTCTATTTTTCTTGAGCTAGCAGCAAGTTGGACTTTAAAAGACACCGAAGAAAAATCTTCCATAACGTCCTGTGAGCTCACTCTATATTCGCTAAGCTCAGCTTCTATAGCCTTAATATTAATGATGTTTTTATAATTATTGATTCCATCAACAATAGCATTAGAAAGTTTTTGCTGACCCTTCTTAGAATTGAGAAACGCTCCTTCAGTTTTATTGGTTAAAAAACCTGTTTCTATAAGTACACTGGGCATGTAGGTTTCTCTTAGAACCAAAAAGCCTGCTTGTTTTACTCCTCTGTTTTTTAAATTTAAAGAGCCCTGAAATTGATTTTGGACAAAGTTTGCAAGTAGAACACTTTGATCTAAAAATTCTTCTTGCATGATGGTGAACCCAATATAGGATTCTGGAGAAGTGGGATCAAAACCGTCGTATTTAACTTCGTAATCATCTTCGAATTTAATCACCGAATTTTCTTTCATAGCAATCTCTAAATTGTCTTCATTTCTATGAAGACCTAGCACAAAGGTTTCAGTACCTGAAGGCGCAGAATTAGCTACTCCATTACAATGAATAGAAACAAAAAGGTCTGCTTTTGCATCGTTTGCAATTTTAGCTCGCTTATCTAAGGGAATAAATACGTCCGTTGTTCTGGTGTACATCACTTTAAGATCTTCATATTTTTCCAGCTCCTTCCCTACCTTCAACACAATTTTTAAAGCAATATCTTTTTCATAATAACCGTTTCCGCGGTTCCCCGGATCTTCTCCTCCATGTCCTGCATCTAGAACGACTACAAATTTATCTGAACTCGATTGAGAGTAAGATGAATTTGAAAAGACAGTAAAAGCCAGGCAAAACAATAATAAAAGGAGACTTGAGTTTGATCTAAGCATGAATTTCATATTTGTGTATGATATTGGAAACTTTTTTAGGAAGCATTAAAATAAAATGTAATTTTGGGACTTCAAAATAGTGGCCTCTTTTTACAAAAATAGTACTAAAAGCATTGCGTACAAACTTACTTCACATACTTTTTTGGTTAGCACTTCTTGTCAATTTTGGCCTGTATGGGCAAGAAAAGGAACAACAAAAGCAAGATAAAGTAGATTTTGGATATCTAATCGATAATAAAGTTGATTCTATTACGCAAAGTATCAAGTATATCATCGGAGATACAATTGTGCCGCAGCAAAACGTAAAGAAAAGAGAAACCCTCACCGATGTTGTAGATGCCTTTGCCAAAGATTATAAAAGATTATCGAGACGAGAAGATAAAATGTACCTTTATAATGAAGCCAAAGTAGTTTATGGTGAGATGACTATAGAAGCAGGTCGAATAGTCCTAGATAATGCTACGAAAGAAGTATTTGCAGCAGGAATAATCGACTCTACTGGAGCTTACACTCAATCTCCAAGTTTTAAGCAAGGAGACAATCTTGTAGAGCCAGATAGCTTGATATTTAATTTTGATTCTCAGAAAGCCCTTGTATTCAATTCCAGAACAGAGCAAGGTGGTTTTAAAGTAAAAGGCGAAATCTCAAAACGTCAAAATGATTCTATTTACTATCTGGCTAATGCTAAATTCACCACTGCAGAAGATATTGATGATGCAGATTATTACTTCTTCGCCAGAAAGATAAAGTTTGTTCCCGATTCTAAAATCGTAACAGGATTTGTGAACATGTACATTGCCGATGTTCCCACTCCGCTTGGACTCCCTTTTGGATATTTTCCTCTAACAGACAAACAGTCTTCTGGATTTATAATCCCTGCGTATGGAGAAAACCCAAACAGAGGCTTCTTCTTGATGAATGGCGGTTATTATTTTGCCATTAGCGATTACGTTGACTTAGCGGTTCAGGGAGATTATTACACTAATGGAAGTTATGGTCTTAGAATGGAAAGCAACTATAATGTGCGCTATAAATTTAACGGAAATGCTGCTTTTAGGTACGAAAAACTACTCCAGGAAGAACGCGGGTTCCCTAACTTTAGCGAGACTACAGTCTATAATTTACGCTGGACTCATAACCAGGATCAGAAAGCTAATCCTTCATCCAGATTTTCTGCTTCTGTGAATCTAGGTTCCAGTGATTATTATCAACAATCTGTCAACCAAAACAATACAGGTAACTTTCTTAATAACACTTTAAATTCTTCAGTCTCTTACTCAAAAACTTTTGACATAGAACCTGCTATGAACTTAAATATTTCAGCAACTCATAGTCAAAACACACAAACACAAGAAATCAACTTGACTCTACCTACTTTACAATTCAGTATTGGAAGAATCTTTCCCTTTGAACCTAGAACCGGCACAAAAAAAGGAGCAATTCAAAACATTAACCTTCAATACAATTTAAGAGCTGAAAATAGAATTAGCACGACAGATTCCTTATTTTTTACGCCAGAAATGTTTGACGGAGCAGACATTGGTGCAAGGCATACCATACCCATTTCTACAAATTTTAAAGTTTTTGATCACTTTAGTGTAAGTACAAGTGCCAACTTTAATGAGGTTTGGACCATGAAGACTTTTGACCAAAGGTTTGATGAGCAAACACGCCAAGTGAGAAGAGATACCATAGATGGATTTGATTCTTACCGGACATACGACTTTTCAGCTTCCTTAGGAACGACTGTTTATGGTTTGTTTGATTTTGGAGATGATAAAAAAATTAAAGCCATAAGGCATGTAGTCAGACCATCTATTTCTTATAACATCAATCCAGCATTTGATCAGTTTTATGATGAATATACACGAACCGGTGTAGGAGGTCTTGAAGACGAAGTTGTTGAATTCTCCAGGTTTGAAGGAACACTCAATGGAGCACCGAGTAATAGATTCTCAAGTAGTATGTCTTTCAGTATAACTAATGATATCGAAGCCAAAATCAGAAAAAAAGATTCAACGCTCACAGGAGAGGATCGATTTGAAAAGAGGAGCTTACTCAGTAATTTTGGTATCAGTACAAATTATAATTTTGCGGCGGACTCCTTGAACCTGAGTCCTATATCGCTTAGAGGAACACTACCTGTTGTAAAAGATAAGTTAGCCATCAACTTTCTTGGAGCTTTAGATGTTTATGCTTTAAACAGTAATAATAGAAGAGTAAACACCTTGAACATTAATAATGGAGGTGGCCTATTTAGACTTACAAGAGCCAATGCCAGTTTTAGTTATTCACTATCCAATGAAGATTTTAAGAAAAAGGAGGATGATAAAAAAGAGGATGAAAAGAAGGAGGAGGAATTCGACTCCGAAAGCTTTAGAAATGGTGGCCGGCCAGATGACCTGTTTGGCTCAAGCGAGATGATGAATAGCAGGCCCAATCAAAGTGAAGAATCCGTAGAAGATAAAAATGAAAGGTATAACTATGCCATCCCCTGGAATTTGAATTTATCCTATACCATGACATACTCCAACCAGGCCAGAGAAAATGAAATCAGTTCTCATTCCCTCATGTTTTCTGGAGATGTCGAGTTGTCTCCAACTTGGAAAGTAGGAGTATCGTCGGGTTATGATATTAAGAATAAAGGATTTTCTTTTACTCAATTAAGATTTGCAAAAGACTTGAAAAGCTGGCAAATGAGTTTCAACTGGACACCCTTTGGAGTGCGTAGATCCTGGTTTTTCTTTATCGGGATTAAATCCAATATTCTACAAGATGTAAAATACGATAGGAACAGAGAAAGAGATAGAACTTTACAATAGATAGCATCATGAAAAAAATAATCAAAACCAATAAGGCAGCAGCTCCAATAGGACCTTACAATCAAGCTATAATCGTAAACGGTTTTTTATATACTTCTGGTCAAATTGCTTTAGAGGCAAAATCAGGTGAATTACTTCAAGGATCTATTGAAGATGAAACTTCAATGGTGATGAAGAATATAAAAGCCATACTAGATGAAGCTGGTTATGAATTTTCTGACGTCATCAAGACAAGTATCTTTATATCAGATATGTCCAACTTTTCAATAATAAATTCAGTTTATGGTTCATACTTTGATCATGAAACTGCCCCAGCAAGGGAAACCGTTCAAGTAGCTAGGCTTCCTAAGGATGCTAATGTAGAGATAAGTCTTATAGCTTATAAAGCTTAGCCTATGCTTTTAAGCAACATAGATTGGATTATAATTATTGGTTTTTTTGCTCTGAGTCTTGGGATTGGCTTCTACGCCTCCAGAACAAGCGGAAAGAGTGCCAGCAATTTTTTTCTGTCTGGAAGAAACATGTCATGGTGGCTCCTGGGCTTATCTATGGTTGCGACGACATTTGCAGCAGACACTCCTGGCCTTGTCGCTGGAATTGTTAGAAATGATGGAGTTTATGGTAACTGGGTTTGGTGGAGTTTCCTGCTCACAGGAATGCTCACCGTTTTTTTCTATTCCAAATTATGGCGAAAAAGTGAAATCACTACAGACTTAGAGTTTTATGAATTGCGCTACAGCGGAAAGAGCGCTGCTTTCTTAAGAGGATTTAGAGCGATTTACCTCGGTGTTTTTTTCAACATAGTCATTATGGCTACTGTTTGTTTAGCAGCGATTAAAATTGGACACGTGATGTTTGATTTTTCTGCTTTAGAATCTTTAGTCATATCATGTTCAGTTACGGTAATTTACTCTATGCTTGGAGGATTAAGAGGCGTGATACTCACAGACTTTATTCAGTTTGCAATAGCCATCACCGGGAGCGTTTGGGCAACGCTTTATATAATCGACATGCCTCAAATTGGTGGACTACAAGAATTACTTTCTATACCTGAGGTAAGTGAAAAAAGCTCCATATTTCCAGATTTTTCTAATCCCGAAGTTTATGTACCCATTTTAATTGTCCCTTTGGCAGTGCAATGGTGGAGCGTTTGGTATCCAGGAGCAGAACCAGGTGGAGGTGGCTATATCGTCCAACGCATGCTAGCAGCTAAAAATACAAAACATGCTACTTTAGCCACTTTATTATTCAATGTTATTCATTATGCCGTGAGGCCTTGGCCCTGGATTATTATTGGGCTGGCATCGATAGTCATCTTCCCAGATTTACAAAGTCTTGCTACTGCTTTTCCTAATCTTAGTAAAGATTTTATTAAAAATGACCTTGCTTACGCTGCAATGTTGTCTTATCTACCCGCAGGACTTCTTGGCCTAGTGGTTACCTCATTGATTGCTGCCTTTATGAGTACAATATCTACACACCTCAATTGGGGAAGCAGTTACGTAGTAAACGACTTTTATGTGAGATTTGTTAAGCCCGAGGCCCTAGAATCGCATAAAGTAAGAGTTGGTAGGCTATCCACCTTTATTATGATGGTTTGTTCTGCTTTATTAGCTCTAATACTTGAAGAAGCAAAAGAAGCCTTTGATTTGTTGCTACAAATTGGAGCTGGTACAGGCCTTCTATTTATATTAAGATGGTTCTGGTATAAAATCAACCCCTACAGCGAGATAGCTGCAATGCTTTCTTCTTTCCTTATTGCAGTTGCATTTTTCATTGGAAAAACAAATCAACTTTGGAAGCTCGAGTCGTATGTAGAACTAATTCTTGGTGTTGTTATTACCACAATCATTTGGGTTGGTGTCACCCTACTCACTAAACCGTCTTCTGCAGAAACCATTGATAGTTTTGAACAAACCGTTTTTAATGGTCCACATAAATTTGAAGGGTTTAAGTTCAAAATAATCGGCTTTGTTGCTGGAGTTGCAGGAGTTTATTCTGCTTTATTTGGTACTGGTTATCTAATTTATAACCAATATGACCTCTTAATTTTATCTGCTATTATCTTTTCACTTTCAGTCCTGGTTTTGGTCGTCTACTGGAAAAGGATCATTAGTTAGAAGTTCGGCTTGAAGGGAAATTAATATAGGAAGGAATTTCAATAGATTTATTCTCGGAAGTGCCCTTTTTGTTTTTTTGTTTCCTAATGTATTCTTCATTTAGAATTTTGCTCAATAACTCTTTAAAAGTGTCAAAATCCACTGTATAAGTTAAGCCTATGCCTTGGGTGTATCCCAACTCTTCCCCTATAAACTGGATATCACTCTCTCTGTTAAATACGTTAGCTCTCAGACTACCCGTTTCGTTCAAAAGAAAATTAACTTCAACATCACCAAAGACCACAGATTCTGTCACCCCCCCAACAGGAACCCCAAATCTTCCATTGATCAATACACGATCACTAATTTGAGTTTTAATCGATAAGCCCACCCTGTCCGCAAGATTATTTTGCGTAAGACTTCTGTCATTTTGTTGATAATTCAGACCTAATTTGAATTTATTATCTTGATTAGAAATTATATCGTCCACAATTCCAGAAGCTCGCTCAATTAAATTTCCAGTAATAGCATTCTGACCAAGTCCAGTTCTACTGTAGAAGGTTCCCTGAGTAACCAAAGAAAGAGCTTGCAACTCTGTATTCTCTCGCCCTTGTGTTCTATACTCTAACTCACTTTTGACCACTGAAGATAAGTTGGGGTAATTCAAGCTAAACTCTATGTCGGGCTGTACAATTTGTCCACCCAAAGAAATCAAAACTTCCACAGGTATCTCACGGTTTACTGTTGGGTTTTCTAGTAAAACTGCAGGATTTGCTTCTGTTATGTATTTTGCCTGTACATCAATATTTGCTCTTACAGGATCTCCATTCCAGGTGAGATTAGACCCTGGAATGACCTCGAATCGCTTTTGAACCAAACCAGAATATTTAAAATTATACTCCCCTTCATAGGCTACAAAGTCTCCATACATGTTGAATTTACCATTGGTATTGATTTCTATCAGCAATGTTCCAGCTCCTCTTCCTTTTAAACTACTTCCATTTACAGGATCTACAACGATTTCTACTTCTGCCTCTCTGGTAATATCAAGATCAAAATTTAGGCTCAAACCTTTCACCTCTCGGAGTCGAATCTTTCGACCTGCTTCTTTAGATAGCTTATCCTCCTGGCTTAAGAAATAAATAAACGAGTTATCACCTAGAGATTCAGAATCATCTAGTGGTATTTTGAAAACAGTATTTTTTTCTGTCGCTGCGTTAACGTTGATTTCGATTTCATCTACTGGTCCTTCAATAGATGCATTACCGTTAATAAAAGCCGTTCCATAGTAGAGATCACCTTCTTTAAATTCAGTATCTAGAGCTACAAGATTATCAGAACTGATATTGAGATCTAGGTACCATTCACTCAAGTTTTTATTGCTTATTCTGCCGTTAAGAATACCCTGGGTATTATACTTCACATCTGTAAGCCCTATTTCATCAAAAACAAAAGTCTTATTGTTAAAACCTATTCTGGCATTCTCTTCAAAATCAAAATCAATATTTAGATAAGGAACTTTTAGACCAGCATCAATCAATTTCAATTCTCCATTGAAGAATGGATCTGAGATCTTTCCGCTTACATCAACTTTCCCCACAGCTTTTCCCCTGATTCGTGAAATGACGTCTTCTCCAAAATTGCTAAACGAACTGATGTCAAATTCATTAAAATCAATGCCTACATCAAAATACTGTTCATTCTCAACGGTAAACACAGTACCGCTTGCGTCAAAAATAGAAATATCTTCTTTCTGTAGTTCAGATCTTAAATCGAAAGAACTCAGATCTTTATTGCCATTTGCAATGAGCTTAAATTCTCCGTAGTTAACATCATTAAATTCAAAGTCATCTATGACTAGATCTAAATTGGGCGCGTATAGATTGTCTTTTTGATAGATTTCCAGATCACCATTCATAATTCCTTTGAAAGCTAAACTGTCTTGTCTTGGAATAACATCAGCGACCTTAATATTACTAAGCTCTAATCTTAAATCCTTGTAAGTAGAATCCCTAAGTATGCCATCTAGCATTATTTTTTGCTCACCACTGGAAAGTAAAATGGAATCAATATTGAAATTTTGGAAACCCCTTTCAATGTTGATTTTATTATTTTTATCTGAGGCTCTATTGATAAACCAGAGGTTATCATTGTAAATTATGCTTGATCGCTTAAATCCAAAAGTTGATTTATCATTATCATTTACAGTTTGAAAAAGACTCAGGTTGAAATTATCTTTTTGCAACTTTCCGCCTTTAAATTCTGTTCTTACAAATAAGGTGTCATTCAAATTCACATTAATCATGTTGAAATCTGAAACATCGTAATAAGCAGTAATAATTTTTTCTATTTCAACATAAGAGTTATAGAGTGGGCTCTTAGTATCAATTTGAATATTAATTTTATCGAAGGTATTATTATACACTTTAAGATGCGGTGATCTAAAGTTTAGTGAGAAATTATCTTCACTTGCATCTACACTTCCTCTAATAAAAGTATTAGGAGCTACTTCAATTTCAGGAAAGAAAACTTCCACAATCTTATTGTATACATTGAGGTCAAAATCTACATATTGAAAGTCCTTGGAGGTAGATTCTGTTGTTCCAAAATATAGATTCTCTATAGCTTCTGAAAATAATTGAGGAAGTGAACTCAGTTTAAATTCACCTTGGAGCTGACCGCTAATAACGTCTGGACTTTCTATGCGAATCGTCTGTTTAGTATCTAAAAACTTAGATTCTACAGATAAGTCTTCAAAATCATAAGTTTCTTCTGAATTTTCATATTTAAATGAATTAAAACTTAGTTGACCTTCCAGTTCATCTACTGTGTTTCCGTTCAGGTCTACTTTAAGATTACCTTTAAATTCTGCAAGTGAATCATTATTCACAATATTTAAGGCATATAAGTTGGCATACTGTATATCTGCATTAAAGTCAAAAGCATTTTTCTCTTTAGAGGCGTCTATGAGTCCATCAAAAGAAAATAAAAAGTTGGGGTCCAAACTTTTAAGCCTTCCTTTAAAATAAGGAGCTTTTAAATTACCATTTAATTGGATGTTTTGATAGTTGTAATTATTAATTTCAATTGAGCTAATTTTTCCTACTGCTAAAGTATTTAGGGAAGCCTTAGTAAAGCCTTTCCCATTAACATTCATAAAAAAGGTGGAAGTTCCTAGAGTGTTGATATTGAAAAAACTAGACAAATCGAATTGAGATACATCCACAAATCCACTATATTCAACGTTCTCTATGTTTTGATAGGCATTGAAATTCAAATTGACATTAGCATTTCCTAGTTCGGTTTTGATATCCACAGCAGTAAAAAGAACATCGTTTGAAACTTCTACTCTTCCTTTTAAAGCAGTTTGACCTAGTTCTTTAAAATAGACAGGGAGAGTTGGTTCTAGATCTGTAGGGAATAGCCTAATTAAATCATCATAACTGGTCTCAATATCAATTGGAAAGCCAGTCATTTTAAAAGGTAAATCACCAAAGGAATTTACAAGTTTGATGCTCCCTTGAAGCTGTGTAAAGTCGAGACCAGATAACTTTAAAGATGACAGTTTTAAATTATTGAGCTGACCTTTAGCTTTCCCTGTAAGTAACAATTGATGTCCATAACCAAAACCCTCATAGTATTTACGAAGATCTGTAGTGGAAACACTAGAATTTTCAAACTTTGCCTCTACATCAACTTTATCCAGAAAGTCTTTCAAGTCTTCTCGTTGATAATTGAAGTCTAGCTTTCCCTTGATTAGTGAATATGGAGTTTCAAGAATTAAATTTTGAAACTCCATATATTCAGGAGTGTATGCAAACTCTGTGCTGAAATCGTCTACTATAATTCCTTCTTTGAGGAACCCAGACATTCTTCTCATATTGAAATTTAAGTCGGGGCCTAAAAGTTTAAAATTAGATAAATTGAAATCTAAATTCTTGATGTAGAAAGTAGGCTCAGCTCCAATATTTTCGTTGATAATCACAAACTCACTGTTGTATGCGATGGCACGATTTATCTTTAGTTGAAAAGGATCTTTAGAGTTAGAGGAAGTTGTATCCTCTAGTTTTGTTAGAAATTTAGTAAACTCGTCATAATCCTCCCCTCGGTACTGTTTAAGTTTAAATTTTAATTGATCGAACTCTGTATTTGAAAAATGAAGATTGTTACCAGAAAGATTGATCAGGTTGACCAACGAAGTCTGAAGTGATTTCGCGTATATAATCGTATCCTGATATTCATCGCTCAGTAGAAGTTCATTAAGTTCAATGTTACCTTTATAATTGATCTTTAAGCCATTGACTTTTAAATCGGTTTGATAGGTATCATTGAAGCTTGCGGTTACTTTTTTTCCGAAGTAAGTTTGAACTTGTGGAATAAGGAACACCAAGAAAAACAGCAAGAGTAGCAGAAGGATTCCTGAGAATACTTTTTTAACAAAATTCCAAATTCTATTGAGCACTCTTACAATTTTTTTTCAAAGATATATCAAATACTAATCCTAAATGCTTACAGACAAGCCACAAATTTATTTAGATTTGTTATTACGTTTTAATCCGTTTTCAAGAGATGACAACTAATAAAGACATTTATATTTTAGGTATAGAATCCTCTTGCGATGACACCTCGGCAGCTGTGTTTCATAACGACAAAAAGTTAAGCAATATTGTAGCTACTCAGGATGTCCATCAAGCCTACGGAGGTGTTGTTCCAGAGCTAGCCTCCAGAGCTCATCAACAACACATTGTTCCAGTTATAGATCAGGCACTAAAAAAAGCAAAGGTTTGTAAAAAAGATTTATCTGCAGTTGCCTTCACAAGAGGGCCCGGATTGATGGGCTCTTTACTGGTTGGAAGTTCTTTTGCAAAATCGTTAAGCTTATCTTTAAACATCCCTCTCATAGAGGTGAATCATATGCAAGCTCACTTATTGGTTCATTTTATAGATGAGATAGATTCGGTTAAACCCAATTTTCCTTTCCTCGGTATCACAATAAGCGGCGGTCATACTCAAATAGTAAAAGTAAAGGATTATTTTGATATGGAAGTTATTGGAGAAACTCTAGACGATGCTATTGGAGAAGCTTTTGATAAATGCGGAAAAATGATGAAACTTCCTTACCCTGCAGGTCCAGAAATAGATAAACTTTCTAAATTGGGAGATCCACATAAATTTGAGTTTGCTAAACCACAGGTTAAAGGACTTGATTTTAGCTTTAGTGGTCTTAAAACCTCAGTTCTATACTTTTTACAAAAAAGAACCAAAGAAAATCAAAATTTTATTGAAGAGAATATTGAAGATCTGTGTGCTTCATTTCAGTATAAAGTTGTTGATATTTTGATGTCAAAGCTTAATAAAGCCGTAAAAGAAACTGGCATTAATGAAATAGCTATAGGTGGTGGTGTATCTGCTAACTCTGGAATACGAGAGGCCTTATTAGATAAACAACATAGAAAAGAGTGGATAGTTCATATTCCAAAATTCGAATATTGCACAGATAATGCCGCAATGATAGGTATTGTGGGCTATCATAAATTTTTAAACAACCAATTCTCACCCTTAACTACTGCTTCGAAAGCTAGATATACTATTAAAACATCCTTATGAAACTATTATTATTTACCTTATCCTTATTTTGTTTACAGATCAATGCTCAAAATACCCTCTTCAGAAATAATCAAGATAAATTTGCTGATTTTGGATTCACTAAAGATAAAATTTCAGAATTGAAATCACAGGGGACTTTATCCATCTTCAATAAAGAAAAACACAACTCGAGTTTAGCTGCTAAGCTTTTCGAAACTAAAGAAGGAGGAAGCATTACACTAAATCGCGCCAAAAAGAAAAAATTGACAGTCATCAAAAGAACAGAAGTCGAACACTTTAGGCTTAATTATATATTCTTTGATGGAAATCGTATGGAGTATAAGGTCATAGATAACCTTAGAGACAATATTCTAGTGATGACCAAAACTAGAAAGTTTGAAGATTTAGCCCAACGCTACTCCATGGATATGAATAAAAACACAGGAGGCGACTCTGGGTGGTTTAAAAAAAGAGATGTCCCTGAAACTTTTATGAATGCTGCTTTATCGAGTATGAGAGCAGCTAATGAGACCTTTAAGGTAGATCTAGAACAACAGGATTGGTATTATCTTATATTAAAAAGCTATTCCCCAAAAATGATAGAAGAGATTTTAGTTTTAGAAACAATTAAATAATGCAATTATTTTACGATTCTGATTTTGATGAAAATACAAGGCTTATAAAAGTAAGTCCGGAAGAAAGCAGGCATATTTCTAAAGTACTAAGAAAACAAGTCGGTGATTACGTATATATTACCAATGGGAAAGGGGTCTTGGCCAGTGGAACCCTAAAAAGCAATCATCCTAAAAAATGCGAGATAGAAGTTGAAAAGATACAAGTGACTCTGTCAAACCCATCGCACCTTCACATCGCCATTGCTCCTACGAAAGCTAATGATAGATTCGAATGGTTTTTAGAGAAAGCTACTGAGATTGGAATCCAGGAGATTACTCCCTTATTATGCGAGCATAGTGAAAGAAAAAAAATCAAATGGGAACGCTATCAAAAAGTGCTCTTATCTGCGATGAAACAGTCGCTTAAAACGCATTTACCTAAATTGAATCAACTAACTTCATTTAAAGATTTTACATCTTCTGAAATTAAATCATCGAAGTTGATTGCACATTGTGAAGATACCCCCAAAGAGAAGCTATCTCAACTCGTGAAGCAATCGAACACCATACTTATTGGACCAGAAGGTGATTTTTCAAGAGATGAAATCAAAAGAGCAAATGATAAGGGATTTAAAGCTATTTCTTTATCAGAATCCAGACTAAGAACAGAGACAGCTGGATTAGTTGCATGCCATACTGTCAACTTAATACACACACTATGAGGCTAATAATATTTTGCTTGCTAATTGGAATTTCTACCATGCAAGGGCAGCAAATTGCTTTATTAAAATACGATGGTGGCGGTGATTGGTATAGCAATCCTACCTCCTTACCAAACTTAATTGAATTCGTAAACCAGGCAACTAGCAGTAAAATTGATGACAATATCGGAGAAGTCAAAGCCTCAGATCCTGAATTGTTCAATTATGCTTTTTTACACTTAACTGGCCACGGCAATATCTATTTTTCGGACGAAGAGGCTAAAAACCTAAGAAACTATTTGTTAAGCGGTGGTTTTTTGCATGCAGATGATAATTATGGGCTCAATCCCTATTTTAGAAAAGCTATTAAAAAAGTCTTTCCGGAAAAACAATTGAAAAAAATATCAAGTCAGCATCCATTATTTTCAACTCACTTCAAATTTAGTGATGGTTTACCTAAAATTCATGAACATGATGGTAAGACAGCAGAAGCATTTGGAATTGAAGACAACTCAGGTAGATTAATGGTCGTTTTTACTTATGAAAGTGATTTAGGAAACGGATGGGAAGATGCTTCTATTCATGGAGATCCTGAAAATGTAAGAATAGAGGCTTTAAAAATGGGTACCAATTTGATAGTTTATGCGTTTCAACAATAATTATGAGAGAAAATCAGCTTGAACATAATGAAGTACAATTTAATAAAGAATTTCATTTTGAGGTTGAAGTCCTTTTAGATCAAATGTATAGCCCTGCAAATCTCGGCAGTATAATAAGAAATGCCGAAGCCTTTGGTGTAAAGACAATTTGGATACATCATGATAACAAAAAAGAGCTAGAAAGTAATCGTTTTAAAAGAACATCGAGATCAGCAGATAAGAATGTAAAGGTTTCTTTTTATGAAAATTCTACATCCATTATAGATCATTTTAATGGTCTAAAACTGGGAATAGAAATTACAACCTCAAGTCAATCTCTTAAAAATATTGAAAAAATTAATTCCAAAAAGGTACTTTTAGCATTAGGTAACGAAAAACATGGTCTTAATAATTCTATACTGAATAAATTAGATCATATCTTCCACATTGAGATGTTCGGAATTAATTCTAGTTTGAATGTATCACAGTCTCTAGGTATTGCTTTATATGAGCTCAGAAGATAAATATAAGGAGTTATCTAAGCCTGATGTGATTAAGTACATCAATGAAAACTTGAAGACGCCTATACCTAAGCTTATATTGAAAGGTATACCATTCAAATCCATTGAAAAAGATTTGATTATCAATCAAATAACAGGTAAAAACAAGGCAAGAAAAAAACTTCCGACATGGTATAAAAATGAAAAAATCATTTATCCGCCTATACTCAATCTAGAACAAACATCATCAGAAATAACAGCCCACCACAAATCCAAATTTATTTCAGGCCGCTCTATGATAGATTTGACTGGAGGCTTTGGAGTTGATGATGTTTATTTCTCTAAAAGAGTAGATATACTGCATTATATTGAGAAGAATAATGAGTTAGCTGAAATAGCACGGTTTAACTTTAAAGCACTGGACTGTAATAATATCGAAGTATATAAACAGGATTCAATTAAAAAATTAGAGGCAGATCAACAAACCTATGAGTGGATTTATGTAGACCCCGCTAGAAGAAACAAGAATGAAAAAGTTTTTTTAGTTAAGGATTCCTTACCAAATATCCTTGAACATCAAACTTTACTTAAAGAAAAATCGAAATTTTTAATGATCAAAACATCTCCAATGTATGATATAGAAATGGGGTATAAAGAACTAAGTGGAGTAAAAGAACTTCATGTTATGTCTGTTAAAAATGAGGTCAAAGAGTTATTATGGATCATAGATTGGAGAAAAAAAAATACTAGGGATATAAAACTCTTTAACTATGACTCTAAGAAAATTTTTTCATATTCTGAAGTGAATAAAACTGAAAATAATACACAGGAAATTGAATTATCCCCTATTCTAAAATATATATATGAGTTCAACTCAAGTATAATGAAGTCAGGTTGCTATGATTTGTTAGGTGATTCATACAAATTGAAAAAAATTGAAACCAACACTCATTTATACACTTCAGATTTATACATTAATGATTTTCCTGGAAAAATTTATTTAAATGAAGAAGTAGAAAACATCAACTTTAAGAAGCTTAAAAAAAGGTATTCGGGTGCTTATATTAATTTAATAGCTAAAAATATACAGTTATCAACTAAGATGATACTGCAAAAGCTTAATTGTAATATTGGGGGGCAAACTGACTATCTTATTTTTATTAAAACCATCGATGGAAATAAAATGATTAAAGCTCAACGTATTCTTTAATTCCTATTCATTAAAGATCCCAAACAAAAAACCCCGACTCTAAGAGTCAGGGTTTTCATTATAAGAAGGCGGCGACCTACTCTTCCACGATATGTAGTACCATCGGCGCTAACGGGCTTAACTGCTCTGTTCGGAATGGGAAGAGGTGAGCCCCGTTGCTATAACCACCTTAAATTGTAAAGTAGATATTAGATTGTAGATATTGGATTTAAGATTATAGAGTTTAGACTTTTTGGTCAATTATCT
>NZ_KB905344.1:0-78231 GCF_000378765.1 Psychroflexus tropicus DSM 15496
AGACATCAGATATGAGATACAAGAAATAAGATAATTGACCAAAAAGTCTAAACTCTATAATCTTAAATCCAATATCTACAATCTAATATCTACTTTACAATTTAAGGTGGTTATAGCAACGGGGCTCACCTCTTCCCATTCCGAACAGAGCAGTTAAGCCCGTTAGCGCCGATGGTACTACATATCGTGGAAGAGTAGGTCGCCGCCTTCTTATAATGAAAACCCTAATCATGAATTTGATTAGGGTTTTTTTGTTTGGGATCGCTATAGTCTTAGTGGCTTTTCCTCAATCAATTTAGTATTTTAGCAAAAAAAATTGTGGCTAAATCTAAATCATTAAAGATTACTCCCTTAATGAAACAATATAATAGCATCAAGGAAAAATATCCTGATGCCATGCTATTATTTCGGGTTGGTGATTTTTATGAAACTTTTGGAGAGGATGCAGTCGCTGCTTCTCGAATATTAAACATTATCCTTACCAATAGGAATAATGGTGGAGAACGTTCTGAACTCGCTGGTTTTCCTCACCACTCTCTTAATACTTACCTTCCCAAATTAGTTAAAGCTGGATTACGGGTTGCAATTTGCGATCAGTTGGAAGACCCTAAACAGACTAAAAAAATTGTCAAACGGGGAGTTACAGAGTTAATTACTCCAGGTGTTTCATTTAATGATGATGTGTTGTCCAGAGATGATAACAACTTCTTGTGTTCAATATTTATTGGCTCTAAGAGTAATTATGGTATTTCATTTTTAGATGTGTCTACAGGAGAATTCTTAGTTTCTGAAGGTGCTTTAATTGATATTGATAAACTAATTCAAAATTTTTCTCCAAGCGAGATTCTCGTTTCCAAAAAACAAAAAACACTAATCTCAGAGCAACTTGGAAATCAGCATCCCTATTTCTACATAGATGACTGGGTGTTTAAGGCCGATCTATCTCATAATTTAATTAATTCTCATTTTCAAACGACTTCCCTCAAGGGTTTTGGGATTCAGGCTTTTGAGGAAGGTATTATAGCCTCGGGTGCCATATTACATTATTTATCGGAAACGAATCACTCCAAGCTCCAACATATTAATAACCTATCCAGAATTCCTAAGGAGGATTACGTTTGGATGGATAAGTTTACGATTAAGAATCTGGAATTATTTCAATCGACCTCACCAGATGGGGTCTGTTTAGCAGATATCATCGATAAAACGTCTTCTGCTATGGGTAGCAGACTTCTTAAACGCTGGCTAGCCTTTCCTTTAAAATCAAAACAAAAAGTAGAACAACGGCTTGATACAGTAAGTTTTTTAAAATCAGATCAGGAACTTCATATTCAATTGAGAGATTATCTTAAAGAGATCAATGATTTAGAGCGCTTGGTTTCTAAAATTTCAACCCAGAAGATTAATCCTCGTGAATTAGTTCAGTTAAAACATTCATTGGACATCATTGATTCCTGTAAGAATGATTTGAGCAATTCTCAACTTGAGTCTTTGGTTAGAATAGCAGACCACCTTAATCCTTGTGAAGCCTTAAAATTAAAAATAGAAGCCGCTCTTTCTGAAGAGCCTCCAGTGAATATTCTTAAAGGTAAAGCCATTAGAACTGGATATTCTGAAGCGCTTGATGAGTTAAGAACGATTGCTTACTCAGGTCACGATTATCTCAATGAAATGATTGAGAGAGAATCAAAAGCTACAGGGATCTCTAGCTTAAAGATAGGAAGCAACAATGTTTATGGTTTTTATTTCGAAGTAAGGCATGCCCATAAAGATAAGGTTCCAGAAGATTGGACTCGCAAACAAACCCTGGTTAATGCAGAGCGTTACATCACTGAAGAATTAAAAGTTTACGAAGAAAAAATATTTTCTGCTGAAGATCAAATCGCTTCTTTAGAGCAACAGCTATTTCAGGATTTAGTAATCTGGACACAGGATTACATGAAAGTCATACAACAAAATGCTTTTCAAATCGCCCAATTAGATTGTCTATCTGGCTTTGCTCAATTGGCTATTGAAAATAACTATTCAAAACCAAGGGTAAACGATGAATTTGCATTGTCTATTAAAGAAGGAAGGCATCCTGTAATAGAAACTCAACTAAAAGCCGAAGAGGAATATATTAGCAACGACCTTTTTCTTGATCAGGACACTGATCAGATCATTATGATAACTGGCCCGAATATGAGTGGTAAGTCTGCCTTATTAAGACAAACAGCCCTTATAGTTCTATTAGCACAAATGGGAAGCTTTGTTCCGGCCACTTCAGCTGAAATTGGAATGGTTGATAAAATATTTACCCGAGTAGGAGCCAGTGATAATATCTCCATGGGGGAATCTACTTTTATGGTAGAAATGAATGAATCGGCGAGTATTCTCAATAACCTTTCTAGGCGAAGTCTTGTGCTTCTAGATGAAATCGGCCGGGGAACGAGCACCTACGATGGTATTTCTATTGCCTGGGCTATTGCCGAGTTTCTCCATGAACATCCGAGTAAAGCCAAGACACTCTTTGCTACGCACTATCATGAACTCAATGAGATGTGTAAACAATTTGAGCGGATTAAAAATTACAATGTTTCGGTGAAAGAGCTTAAGGACAATGTTCTTTTTCTTAGAAAATTAGTGCCAGGAGGTAGTGAACACAGTTTTGGAATTCATGTGGCCAAAATGGCTGGTATGCCACAGTATGTAATCCATAAAGCAAATAGTATTCTAAAAAAATTAGAGTCTATGAGAGATTCTGATCAGGATGCTGATGGATTTAAAAAAGCGGTGGAGCCAGAACCACAATTGAGTTTTTTCAATATGGATGACCCTCTCTTAGAGCAGATTAGAGAGGAGATTTTGAAACTTGATATTGATACGCTAACCCCAGTGGAAGCGCTTATGAAGCTTAATGAAATTAAACGCCTTATTGCACCAAAGTCCAAGTCGTAATTTTATTCATATTTTCTCGAAAAGGTTTTGACAAATCAATTAATATATTAAATTTGCACTCGCAATTACCAATGCGAAAGTAGCTCAGGGGTAGAGCATCACCTTGCCAAGGTGAGGGTCGCGGGTTCAAATCCCGTCTTTCGCTCTTTTCGCTCGGATGGTGGAATTGGTAGACACGTTGGACTTAAAATCCAATGACCATTGCGGTCGTGCGGGTTCAAGTCCCGCTCCGAGTACCAAACCCTTTGAGAAATCAAAGGGTTTTTTGTTTTAAATCTATGCCAAGAAAACTAAAAAATAGCGAACTTATTCGCAAAACAGACCAAGAGTTTAAAGCTTCTCAAAAAACTCCGCTTATCCTCGTTTTGGATAATATTAGGAGCCTGAATAATATTGGCTCTGTATTTCGTACTGCGGATGCATTTCTTATTCAAAAGATTTATCTCTGCGGTATTACAGCTACACCACCTCATAAGGATATTCAAAAAACAGCTCTGGGAGCTACTCAAACGGTAGACTGGTCTTACAGAGAAGAGACTCTTGACTTAATAAACAGTTTACAAGCAGATGGCGTGCAAGTCCTCTCTATAGAGCAGGCTGAAGAATCAATTTCGCTGGATCAATTTCAGCCTCAAAAAGATAAAACCTATGCTTTCGTTTTTGGCAATGAAGTGAAAGGGGTGCAGCAAAGCGTTGTAGATGCCTCCGATGCTGTACTAGAAATTCCTCAGTTAGGAACTAAGCACTCCCTAAATATTTCTGTAACTGCAGGCGTTTGCGTTTGGGATTTTATGTCTAAAAGTCAATTTTAAGTCTAGGCTTTTTCTTCTTCTAATTTTTCCTGAAGCATTTTCAATTCATCTCTAAATCTGGCAGCTTCCATAAAATCAAGGTCCTTAGCTGCTTTTTCCATCGATTTTCTTACTACAGTCATCCTCTTCTTGAGGTCTTTTTCATTGTAATTTTCTGCCGCTTCCTCTGCAGCCTCCAGTGTAGGCGTTTCGATGACTTCGTATGGTTTCTCCTTTCTGCCACTTAGAGCTGAATCCAAGGATTTTTTAAGTGCGGTAGGCGTAATATTATGTTTGGTATTGTACTCTATTTGTTTAGTTCTTCTGTATTCAGTCTGATCTATGGTTTTTTGCATGCTTTCCGTAATTTGATCGGCATACAAAATAGCTTTTCCTTCAAGGTGTCTAGCAGCTCGACCAATCGTCTGAGTTAAGGTTCTATTACTTCTCAAAAAGCCTTCTTTATCGGCATCTAATATGGCAACCAAGGATACCTCAGGTAAATCAAGGCCTTCCCTTAATAGATTAACCCCCACCAAGACATCAAAGACCCCTTTACGCAAGTCAGACATGATTTCTACCCGTTCCAGGGTATCGATATCACTATGAATGTAGCGAGTCCTTATTTTAACTCTGGTCAAATATTTGGTAAGTTCTTCAGCCATTCTTTTAGTGAGTGTTGTCACCAAAACCCGTTGATCTTTTTCGACTCTGGTGTTGATCTCTTCGATAAGATCATCGATTTGATTTTGACTTGGTCTTACTTCAATGACTGGATCCAGAAGTCCGGTAGGTCTAATGACCTGTTCAATATACACCCCATCGCATTTTTGTAACTCATAATCCGCTGGCGTTGCACTTACATATACGACTTGGTTTTGAAGTGCCTCATACTCTTCTAATCGGAGAGGCCTGTTGTCCATAGCGGCAGGCAGTCTAAAACCATAGTCCACTAAGTTCTCCTTTCTCGAGCGGTCCCCACCATACATAGCTCCTACTTGAGGAATAGTTACGTGACTTTCATCTACAATCATTAAATAATCTTCTGGGAAATAATCTAGCAAACAGAAAGGTCGAGTGCCCGGCTGTCTCCCATCGAGATAACGGGAATAATTTTCTATTCCAGAGCAATATCCGAGTTCTTTAATCATTTCCAGATCAAAGTTGGTTCGCTCCTCAATCCGCTTGGCTTCCAAAGGCTTTCCGATCTCCTTAAAATATTCAATTTGTTTACCCAGATCAATAGCAATTTGATCGATGGCTGAATTCAATACTTCAGGGGAGGTGACAAATATGTTGGCCGGATAAATGTTTAATTTATCATACTTCGCTATGATTTCATTCGTTTCCACATTAAAAGCCTCTATTTCTTCGATCTCATCTCCAAAAAAATGAATGCGATAAGCATGATCTGCATAACCAGGAAAGATATCCAGGGTATCGCCTTTTATTCTGAAATTACCACGGTTGAATTGAACTTCTGTTCTGGAATATAAACTTTGGACGAGTCTCTGCAGTAATTTAGTCCTTGGGATCTGCTGATCCACTTCCACTGCAATCACATTTTTTTGAAATTCAATCGGGTTACCAATACCATACAGACAACTTACCGAGGCAACGACTAGCACATCTCTACGTCCTGAAAGTAGGGATGAAGTTGTGCTTAGTCTCAGTTTTTCAATTTCGTCATTAATCGATAGGTCTTTTTCAATATATGTGCCGCTTGAAGGGATAAAGGCTTCCGGCTGATAATAATCGTAGTAGGATACAAAGTATTCGATGGCATTATCAGGAAAAAAAGTTTTAAACTCCGAGTACAATTGAGCTGCAAGAGTTTTGTTATGAGCCAGAACTAGAGTTGGTTTTTCGACTTTTTCTACAACATTCGCCATGGTAAAAGTTTTACCAGAGCCAGTCACTCCCAGTAGGGTTTGATAGCGGTCGTTGTTGTGAATGCCTTGCACCAACTTTTCAATGGCCTGGGGCTGGTCACCAGTGGGTTCAAAATCAGACTTAAGTTTGAATTTCATCCAATAATTATTTGGTGCTAAGATACTTTGCTTAAAAATCAGTACAAAAGTAAAGTCCTTCCTTTGGCATTAATTTCACATGTATAAACGCAGAGCACACTAATGGTCAATCCTAGATCAGATCATTTTCTCACTCATTAAACTGAATGCTTTTTTCTGTTTTTGGGTATTGTTTAACTTGATATGGAATATACACAGGTAAGGTCACCAGAGATTCCTGAGGTGTATTGTAGAGGACATTGAGAAAAATTATAGTTTCAGTCTCACGATCCACTTGAATATCAACAGAGTAACCTCCTGAGGTTTTAATTTCATCTGAAGAAATCAGCATTACATGGGTATTGAAATTAAAGGGATTCTCTTGGAAGAAAGTTAAGAAATTTTGTTCATTGGAAAAAACAGTTTCCAGTTCAGATTGACTTTCAATGATCCAATTTTGCTTAGCCAGGATCTCATTTTCAGCACTAAATATGCCTTCTTTAATTAGCTCTAAATCTGGTGAATTAGTAATTGTGTCATCATCATTTGTACAGCCGATACTTAATATCAGTATTGTGATAAGGATTAAATTCTTCATGGTCATTTATTAAAAGACGAATAATTCAAAAAAGGTTGCGTTTTTGATGAAAAGAGTTTAATCATTAAAGTAAAGAATACAAATTAAAAAGCGTTTTCGGTGCTTTAAGATTAACGTGGGTGTCGTTTATCTTTTCAGAGTAAAATTACCGGTTTCAAGGGTTCCGTTGCTAAATTGAATTCTATACCAGTAATCATCAGTTGGCATATTTCTGCCATTGTAGGTACCATCCCAGCCCCTGTCTTTATTGGTGAAGCTGGACAATAATTTTCCATAGCGATCAAATACCTGTAAGTTAATTTGTTCTTGGTCATTGTCTAATAATCCACTGATTTGCCAAACATCATTAATACCATCTCCGTTTGGCGTGAAAAAGTCCATAATACCAAGAATACCGACTGTTTTTTCAGCCAAACCACAGCCTAATTTATCTCGAACAAAGACCTGATAAATCCCAGGCGACAAATCTTCAAACACATTGGAATCTTGAAAGTTGACGGGTTCATCTATTGCAAAATCATAATCGCCTAAACTTGAGTTAGCAATAATGATTTCAATGACATTGGTATTTCCAGAACTTTCTACTACGTAGTCAAATTCAGCTATATTAGATTCAATGACAGTAAAGGTTTTCGTCAAAGCACACTCAAAGCCTAGAATGTTAATATCAACAGTATATTCTCCTCCCGAATTGACCTGAAGCTGTGAGCTGGTTTCCCCGGTATTCCAAAGGTATTCAAGCTCAGTCTCATCGTCTTCATTACTCGCATCCAATAACAAGCCTTCTGTATTTTCTAAGCATAATATAAGGGTTTCGTCTTCTAGAAAAAGGTCAGGAAATTCTTCTACAAGGAGCTCGATCTCAACGATTTCTTCACAAGTTTCAAAACTGACAATATTTGCAAAAATTGAAGGTATTCCAGTATCGTTTTGAAAGATTGAAAAGTCTTCAATAGGATTGTTTTCTGCCAGGGCATCAGCTTCAGATTCATAAAACTCCCCTTCAATATCTTCTTCATCAATGCCATTATTCTCACCTAAAATTCTAAAGACCTCAGTCAAATCATACTCAGGCACTTCAGATGTAGAATTTCTACAGGTAGTAAGTTCAATGTCATTAAAATTGGGCGATTGATTAAAGGTGAGGCGGGCAATCCCTATTAATGGACATTCGCCATCATTAAAATTAACTTCGAGTTGGTAAGTCACTTCATAAGGATATTCAGCATTATTTGGAACTACAACGTTCAACTCGGGACCATTTTCATCTGGTAAAATTTCTCTGTCTTTCTTCCAGGTGTAGGTAGCTCCAGGTGAAGAGATATAGGATAAGGTGAATTCAGTTTCATCACAAAGCTTAACTTCAGTAGGGATATTGTCCTGATCATCGTTAATGATATTGATTCGCTCTGAGAACAAGGATTGAATAAAAGGAGGGAGACCAAATATTCCAGAGCGACCAGATAAACTCACCGAACTTAAGTTTGAGCCGGGAATATAATTAACATCAGCTCTCAAAGCATTTGGACTATTTATGACCCCTAATCTGGCAGATTGAAAGGTGACATGATAAATTTTACCATCAGGACCAAGCTGTATTGCGGTTGATTGCTCAAAACTTTCTAAATTGACTCTAAACTGAGAATCAGGAATAGCACTGCTCTCAAGGTCCCATTGGTATAAATGATGTTCTCCGTCAAATAAAGTGGCGTAGGCTCTTGTCCCATTAGGAGAAAATTCCACTCCATAAGGGTTGCAGTTTCCAACTAGTCGAATTGGATTGCTTACCTGGCCTGTTACATTATTGAAATCATAAACATAAACACTACCATCTTGTCCTGCAATATCGTCCTCACGATCAAAACTGGTAGCATGATGAGCTACAAGCAGCCTGTCTCCATTAGGAGAAGCTTTGAGATAACCTAAGGCTCCCCTTCTGTAGGAAGACAACGGAATATTTGGCGTAACTTCCGAGACTACAGGTGTAGGATCTAATCCGAACTCGTTGATAAAAAAGGAATAGTATTTATTTTTGAAATGAGTGATCAACCACACTGAGTTACAATCACTGCCACGTACAGCAGTTATTTTTTCAGAAGCCTTAAACTTGGGATCGTTAGGAGAATTTCCAAAAGTGATAAGTTGAATATTTTTATTAGCAGGATCTACATCACCCAATCCACCCCTCAAGTCCATATTTACAATCGTATAATTTAATCCATTATTAAATCCATCATCATCCTGAGGAACAAAACCACCATCTGAATAAATATCGATATTATTACCACTTGAATCTGCTGGGCCCTGACCCGGAAATGCATTGGCGTTTTCATGATGGGGTTCGTCTACGGTAAACACATAATATAAATTGAGTTCTGTTGGGTGAGGAACTATCAAACCGCTCGATGTACTGGAAGGATCACCGTTGAGTCCATCTAATCCATTAGTTCCAAAATAATCAGCCCCTGGCATGATGTCGTGGTTTTTATCCCATATAGTTCTGCCGTCGGTGTACATCAATAAGTCACCATTAATATCAGAGATGGAAGAGCACCCCTCATTGGTGTCTAATTGTCCGTCGGTTAGTGCTGACGGGGGGTTGGTGTTAAAAGTAATCCCGGCATTATTACCAAAATACCAGTTATTCGCTTCCCCTTGTGCAAAAGTTGTATAGCACAAAGTGAAAAAGAAAAAAATGAGGAATTTTTTCAAAAATGTAGAGTTTCCCCAAATATAATTTAAAGATCCCTCTTTTTTAAAAGTTTCCAGGAGGAATAAATAAATATAAAGCTCCAGGCTAAAACAATGAGAACGGCAGACCATTCCACATCATAGGTTTTGGTAAACTCTGAATTTAATTGAGACGCCGTTGATTTTACAATACCTAGCCTGGTCATAGGTTCTATAATGAGATTACTCATCGACTGAAGCGGTAAAAACTGAATGATGAACTCTAAGGATTCTGCCTGAAAATTTATAAACAATTGAACGATGCCTTCAAAAATCCAAAGCAGGAATAAGAAACCCAGGGCAAAAGCCGAACGTCTAAGCAAAATCCCGAAAAACAAACACATGGAAAAAAAACCGACTAACTTTAAAAAGTAGGCCCCTATGTATTCCAGGTCCGAAAAGATAATGCTGAATTCGTCATAGTCAGAAAAAATCAAACCAAGAACCAGACTCACTATAAAGAGGAGTAGGGTTGAAGCTAAAGCAAATGCTAAAACCCCGTAAAATTTAGACAGAATAAATTCTTTCTTACTTAAGCCGTCAATTAAATTCTGTTTTAAGGTGCGGTTGGTATATTCACTGGAGACCATAGAAACAATCACAACGGCAAGAAATAATTTTAAAAAGGCTACAAAATAAGAATTGAAATGCCAGATGTAAGGGAAGTTAAAAATACCCTGGTCGGCTAGCCTAAAATCTACCGAGCCAAAGGTGAATTTAATTGATGAAAACAAGGCTATGGCACTAAACAGTATAAAGTAAATAAGACTTAAAATTTTAGCCGCTTTGTTGTTTTTTAGTTTATGAAATTCTATCAGGAAAAGTCGTTTCATGGTCAGATCTTATTGATTCTTGGTTAATTTTAAAAATTGTTCCTCAAGGGTTTCTTTTCGTTTGACTAAATGCGTAAGGAAAATGCCCTTTTCAAAACACTCTTTATTGATTTCACTAGCCTCGTAAGGATGAGCTAAAATGGCTTTGATGACTTCGTGGTCTACTTCCTCAAAATGGTCTATGGCCTCATGACTGTTTAAAAAAGTATGCAGCTCCTCGGTCTGTTCGCTTTTTAATTCCAGGAAGCCGTGAGTCGCATTCAGTTCATCCACAGGGCCAGAATATAACATGTTTCCTTTGCGGATGACGACCACATGAGAACAAACCTTTTCAACTTCATCCAGGAGATGGGAGGCGAGTAGAATCGTCATGCCTTCTGAAGCTATACGCTTGATGATTTCACGAATTTGATGAATCCCCTGAGGATCCAGACCGTTGGTGGGTTCATCTAAAATTAAAATTTCAGGATTATTCAACAGAGCAGAAGCGATGGCTAGACGTTGCTTCATACCCAAGGAATAACTTTTAAAGTGATCTTTTTTTCGATCTTTCAAATCGACGATATCTAAAACCATATCTATTCTTGAATAATCCACCTCCTTGATTTGACACACTAATTTTAAATTGTCCTCAGCACTCATGCTTGGATAAAAATTCGGACTTTCAATAATAGCGCCTACTTTTTTTAAGGCTTCATGCGTAGAAAGGTTGCCCTGAAACCATTCAAAATTCCCAGAACTGGGGTTGACGACATTTAGAATCATGCCTAGCGTAGTAGATTTTCCACTTCCATTAGGGCCAAGAATACCATAGACATGTCCTTTCTCGATGTTGAACGTTAGGGCATCAACAGCCGTTAAACTGCCAAATTTCTTTGTGAGTTGGTTGAGTTTTAAGATTGTGTTCACGTGATGAGGTTTATTGTATGACGAGAAGCATAAGTTTATGTTACAATTTAAGCCGGCAAAATTCCTACCTTTGATAAAAATGCAGCCTATGGAAAAGAAACTCATGTCCAAAAAGAAACCTACGTTTCCTATTAATGAGCAGCTCAAGAAATACCTGCAAACTTATAACAGGAATACAAAAATTCCCGTGTCTTACGATGACCTGTTAAGATTTTCGGGTTCTATTGTGGTTTACGACAGGCATGATGAAGATACGTTGTGGGTGCGATGTTACTATTCTGATTATGAGCGTGAGGAAATCGATAATAGTCTAAAAAGGGTTTACTTGATTTTACATTCCGATGGCCGCAGCGAACATCTGGATTTCCTCAATGTGGATGCTATCGACTACTGCACCTTCGGGAATTCAAAACCCTTTAGAATTAAAGTTAGAAACGTCCTAAACGACAACTTTACCTATTTCTATATCAAAAAAGCAGATGCTTCCAGAATCTACGGATTGGATTTTGAACATATTCTTTCTCCACACCGTATCAATTTCCTGGTGTATAAAGATACTCTTATTGAGGAGCATATTGCTGGAATCCCGGGGGATGTTTTCATTAAAGAACATTTGCCAGAATGTGATGAACGAGCGAGAAATGAGATTGCCAAGCAGTTCGTTAAGTTCAATGAGCGCTGCACCTTAAGACTACTGGGTGACATGCGTTCGTATAATTATGTAGTCATTCCTACGCATGATTTCGACCATGTGGATTATAAGATCAGGGCCATTGATTTTGACCAGCAGAACTACGAGGGTAACCTAAAGGTCTACCAGCCCCATTTTTTTAAAGAAAATAGACCAATGGTGGAAATGGTGTCCAAGTTGCTGGAGGAATCTTCTATAGAACAGTATAAAAAAGAAGAGCGTTCTCAGGTCGCCAAACGATTAATTACTTCAGAAAAACGCTTTCGAATGTTGATTCGCTCTATGATCAAAGACCGAGTGTCTTCAGATGAGAATGTGAAGCAACTTAGAAATCAATTAGTTGATTTCACCAAAGATATTCGGTTTAAACGCTGTAAAACCATGGGACATATCCTAAAGACAGCCTTAGATTTTGTAAAACGAAACTATCTAGAGGTAGAATAATTTAAGTTGATAACCAATTGTTATGGCTTGATTTTATATTTTAGAGCCCAAATTCAAAACACATAAACCCTATGAACAGTATGAAGTACTTATTTATAGCCCTTTTTTTAGGGATGTTATCCATGCCTGAAGCTTCGGCTCAGCTAGAAAGCAATCAATCTGATTTTGATGAATTCATGGACAGATCCGGCAATCGCTACCGGTCAGCTTCTGGAAAACCCGGTCCGGATTATTTCCAAAATGAAGCAAATTATGAGATTAAAGTCAATTTAAATCCAGAAACGCATAAGGTTAAGGGTCAAATCACAATGGAATATACCAATAATAGTCCCGAAGACCTGGATTACATCTGGATGTATCTGGAACAGAATCGATTTACTGAAGATTCCAGAGGAACCTTAACCACTCCTGTGGAAGGAAACCGCTATAATGGTGATCCTTTAGATGGAGTGAAAATCACCAATCTCCAGTCCAAAGTGAAGCGCTCGACCTCTACCGAGCATTTGATTACCGATACTAGAATGCAGGTCTTTTTTGGAGAACCTTTAAAAGCCAAAGGCGGTAAAGCAGAAGTTTCTATGAATTTTGAGTTTGAAGTTCCTGTGAATGGAATGGACAGAATGGGTCGACTCAGTACCAAAAATGGAGAAATCTACGCGATGGCGCAATGGTTTCCGCAGGTAGCTGTATTCGACGATATCGAAGGCTGGAATGTTGAGCCTTATTTAGGAGCTGGAGAATTTTACTACGATTATGGAAATTTTGAAGTAGAAATTACGGTGCCTCACAACTTTTTGGTAGTAGCCTCTGGTGAGCTTCAAAATCCTCGCGACGTCTTATCTTCTAAAGTTTACGATCGCTATAAAAAAGCTCTGGAAAGTCAGGAAACGGTGACTTTGATTTCTTCAGAAGAAATAGGCGATAGCAGCATGTTTGCCAATCAGGAAGGAACACAAACCTGGGAGTATAGTATTGAAAACTCCAGAGATTTTGCTTTTGCTACTTCCAAAGCTTTTATCTGGGATGGTGCTCAGTTTAACCTGCCAAGTGGAAAAACTGGTTTAGCACATTCTGTGTATCCTGTCGAGAGTGATGGGCAGGATGCCTGGTCTCGATCTACAGAATATAGTAAAGCTTCAGTAGAGCATTATTCAGAAAAATGGTTTGAATATCCTTATCCGGCAGCCGTAAATGTCGCGGCAGATATTGGTGGTATGGAATACCCAGGACTTAATTTCTGCAGCTGGAAAAGTAAAGGCGGCAGTTTATGGGGAGTGACCGATCATGAATTTGGTCACAACTGGTTCCCAATGATTGTGGGAAGTAATGAAAGACGCTACGCCTGGATGGACGAAGGCTTCAATACCTTCATCAATTATTACTCCACTCAGGCTTTTAACGACGGGGAGTATCCTGCAAGATTGGGTCAGCCTAGAAATTTAACCGGTTGGTTCCTGGGAGATACCCGCGAGGGCATCGATACCTATCCAGATGTTGCCAATCTAAGGAATTTAGGAATGATTGCTTATTATAAGCCAGCACTCGGTCTTGTTATGTTGAGAGAATACATTTTGGGCGAGGAGCGATTTGATTATGCTTTTAGGTCTTACATCGAGACCTGGGCTTATAAACACCCTCAACCTAAAGATTTTTTCAATCATATCGAAAACGCAGCTGGAGAAAACCTTTCCTGGTTCTTCGACGGGTGGTTTTATGGAACTGGGAATATCGACCTGGCAATAGACTCTCTTAGAAAACGAAACGGAGCTTACTTCCTAACTGTCTCCAATAAAGGCGACATTCCAATGCCAGTGCATATGGAAATCACTTTTGAAGATGGATCGACTGAGATGAAAAGTCTACCCGTCGAAATTTGGCAACGAGGCGATACCTGGACGCACAAATTTGAGACTGAAAAAGACATCAAGTCGATAGACATCGATCCTAAAAAAATTATTATGGATGTGAATTATTCTAATGATTCATGGCCATCGAGTGTGTATCAAGACTAATTCAGTTATTAAAATCAATTAAAAAACGACCTCATTTGAGGTCGTTTTTTGTTTCTCTACAATAGGATTTCTTTTTAAAGTTAGTTCTCTTTTTCTTTTGATTTTAATCCTGCAAGTATTTATGTTTTTAGAACATAAGCTTTCAACCGAGAAGGTAACTTTCCAACTGGGATCTGGTGGGGAAGTAAACTTAAAGATTCATGATTAAAATCAGTAAGTATTCACCTGAAGTCGGGAATGAAATAATTACAAAAGCACGCTGTTATATGAGAATTTATAATTTTCTAACATCTAACATCTAACATCTAACATCTAACATCTACGAAACCCCCGAAATACTCTCTGCAGCCACCTGTCGATCGACTTTCCTCAGTAAGCCTTGTAGCACTTTACCTGGTCCTACTTCCGTAAACTCAGTAGCACCATCGGCTAGCATTTGCTTTAGGGTTTGAGTCCATTTCACCGGAGCGGTAAGCTGCTCAATCAAATTGGTTTTAATGGCCTCAGGATCAGATACAGCATTGGCCGTCACATTTTGGTAAACGGGACAGATTGGTGTATGAAAAGTAGTCGATTCAATCGCTTTGGCTAGCTCTTCCCTTGCTGGAAGCATGAGTGGAGAATGAAAGGCCCCGCCTACAGGCAGCATTAGGGCACGCTTGGCGCCTTTTTCTTTGAGCAATTCACAGGCGCGTTCTACGGCTTCAGAAGCACCAGAGATGACCAGCTGACCTGGTGAATTGTAATTGGCAGGAACCACAACCCCATCTACAGATTGGCAAACTTCTTCTACCGCTTCATCTTCCAATCCTAAAATCGCGGCCATAGACGATGGATTTTTCTCACAGGCAGCCTGCATACTTAGGGCGCGTTTATGGACTAGTTTTAAAGCGTCTTCAAACTCCAAAGTTCTATTAGCGACAAGCGCAGAAAATTCGCCTAGCGAATGCCCAGCGACCATATCCGGCTTAAAGGAGTCGCCTAAGACCTTACTCAATATCACAGAGTGAAGAAAAATAGCTGGTTGAGTGACTTTAGTTTGTTTGAGATCGTTGGCAGAGCCTTCAAACATAATTTTCGAAATATCGAAGCCTAAGATGTTATTAGCTTTTTCAAATAAGTCTCGTGCTTCTTTTGATGATTGGTATAGGTCCTGACCCATTCCTGTATATTGTGCGCCTTGACCTGGAAATATATAAGCTTTCATAATGTTATTTTTTTTGTTGAATTTCAAAGATAGTATTTTGATAGTGTATGGAGGAATATGAGTTTTAGTTTTTGCGTTTCAGTGAATAGTGACTAGTGAGTCATAAGCTCCTCGTCTGAGTTTATCTTAAGCAAAGTCGAAAGGTTCTCGACTTCGCTCGAACTTGAAACAGGAGGATTCTCGACTAAGATTATCTTGAGCATAGACGAAAGGCAAAGTTGAAATAGTTTCTTGATAATAAGAATCTGAGGTGAGGTTTTTCTCGACACCCTCCTTGATCCCTGTCTGCAAAAAGGCAGGCTCCCTTACTTCGACAAGCTCAGCACATGCTAGGGAGGATATTTGTGCTTACGATCCTCTTGAGGCGGTGCATTGAGCTAAGTCGAAATGGGATGATAGGGGTGTTTAGTTGATTTAGAGCTATAAAGTAGTTGAAGTAGAAAAAGATATCACTTGAGTTCATCTTGAGCAAGGTCGAAAGGTTTGGAACATAAAAATTTTAGTTATATACTTAGATTTCGTTTTTATACAGAGTTTTTAATAAACCTTAAAATAAGGTGTGTTTGAACATCGAGCGGAGTCGAGATGGAGCTTAAACACTACTCATTTTATCTTGAGCTATGGTCGGTACGAACTAGAAACAGTTCCTCTACACCCACCATGTTACTCCCTCAAGGAGAGAAACAATAGATTATCCACTCGAAGCACTAATATAAGTTTAGATTCAAATTTTAATTCATGAGAACAAACAAAATTTTAACACCTGTCAATTCTTTAACAATTCAATATTATTCCTATGTTTGTAGCATGTTTCAAAAAATAAACAATTCTTGGTGGTGGTCTGTATTACGTCAAACGTCGTGATCTAGATCCTGCTATGTATATATTTCATAAAGGCTTGTCAAATCACGACAGGCCTTTTTTAATTTTAAATACTTTGAGTCCTAAACTATGAGTTATTCTTTAAAAACCACCTACAAAAAGCTGCTTGCCGATACCTTTACGCCGGTTAGCGCTTATCTTAAAATACGGGATAAGTATCCCCATTCTCTGCTTCTGGAAAGCAGCGATTACCACACCAATGATAACAGTTTTAGTTACATCTGCTGTAACCCTATCGCGCATTTCAAAGTAGAACACGAGCAGATTGAGCTGAAATATCCTGATGGGACTTTTAAACAAATAGAGATAGATCAAAGCATCAACGTCGCCGATGAGCTTAAGAAGTATCTGGCCGAATTTGAAGTGGAAGACCATGATTTCAAATTTCTCACGCAAGGGCTGTTTGGATTTACGACTTACGATGCCGTGCGTTATTTTGAAAATTTAAGCATTGATAAAAGCAGAGCAAAGTTAGGTTTACCAGATATGTTGTACAGCGTGTTTCAAAATGTGATTGTGATCAATCATTTCAACGATGAAGCTTATGTCTTCAATCACGCCTACGATGGCACCGATCGTATTCCTGAATTAAAATCTCTCTTAAAAAATCAGAATTATACCGAGTACGATTTTCAATTGGACGGTGAAGAGGAATCACCGATTACCGATGAAGAGTTTATGGAGTATGTGACCAAGGCTAAAGCCCATTGCCAGCGAGGTGATGTTTTCCAGATGGTCATGTCACGCCGCTTTTCTCAAGGATTTAAAGGCGACGAATTCAATGTGTATCGTAAATTGAGAAGCATCAATCCGAGTCCGTATTTATTCTACTTCGACTTTGGAAATTACAAGATTTTTGGAAGCTCACCGGAAGCTCACCTCGTTGTTCAGGAGGGTAAAGCCGAAATCCATCCTATCGCAGGTACGTTTAAGCGAACCGGAAACGATCAGGAAGATGCGGCCATGGCCTTAAAGCTATCTGAAGATGAAAAAGAAAATTCTGAGCACGTGATGTTAGTGGATTTGGCCAGAAATGATCTGAGCCGAAATGGTAAACACGTCAACGTGGAAACTTATAAAGAAGTGCAATACTTTTCTCACGTGATTCACCTGGTGAGTAAAGTGACCGCTGAGGTCAATCCAGAAGATAGTTTAAAATTACTGGGCGACACCTTTCCCGCCGGAACATTAAGTGGTGCGCCAAAACACATGGCCATGTCCCTCATTGAGAAGTATGAAAACATCTGTCGAGAGGCCTACGGTGGAGCTTTGGGTGTGATAGATTTTAATGGTAATATGAATCAGGCCATCATCATTCGTAGTTTTGTGAGTAAAGACATGAAGTTACACTACCAGGCCGGAGCAGGCGTGGTAAGCGACAGTACCGAAGAAAACGAATTACAGGAAGTCATCAATAAACTTGGAGCTTTACGTAAAGCTTTAGATCAATCATAAAAACCATGAAGAACATACTAGTCATAGATAATTACGATTCTTTTGTGTATAACCTTGTACACTATCTGGAAGAATTTGACGCTAAAGTTACGGTGAAGCGTAACGATGAAGTCGATCTCGATGAGGTGGCTCATTACGACAAGATCTTGCTTTCTCCCGGACCAGGTATTCCCGACGAAGCAGGCCAATTAAAGGCGATCATCAAAGCCTATGCTCACGACAAACCCATGCTTGGGGTGTGTTTAGGTCAGCAAGCGATCATGGAAGTCTTTGGTGGCGAATTGCTGAATTTGGACAAGGTTCACCACGGTGTGGCGACTGAAATCAAAATGCTGGTAGAAGACGAGGTGCTTTACCAAGGCTTACCCCAAACCATGATGGTAGGCCGTTACCACTCCTGGGTGGTGAAGCAGAACTTGCCAGATTGTCTGATAGCCACTTCGGTGGACGAGCAGGGTCAGATCATGTCGCTTCGACATAGAGACTACGACATCAGAGCGGTTCAATTCCATCCGGAATCGGTATTGACGCCAGAAGGCAAACAAATGATTAAAAATTGGATTGAAAGCTAAGTGCACCTTAAATTATTGAACATGAAAGATATACTTAACCGACTTATACAACAGGAACAGCTTTCAAAAGAAGAGGCTAAAGGGGTATTGCTCCAAATCTCTAACGGAGAATTTAGCGATCTTCAGATCGCCTCCTTTCTTACCGTGTTTATGATGCGAAGCATCAGCGTGGAAGAACTGGAAGGTTTTAGAGATGCGCTTCTGGAACTTTGCATTCCAGTCGATTTTCAAGGCGAAACCGTGATGGATTTATGTGGCACCGGTGGTGATGGGCAAAATACCTTCAATGTCTCCACAGCAGCCTCCTTTGTGGTCGCCGCCATGGGAGTGAAAGTGGCAAAGCACGGTAATTATGGAGTGTCTTCGGTAAGTGGAAGTTCCAACGTGCTGGAAGCGATGGGGATTAAATTTTCAAATGAACAGGGCTTTTTAGACCGATGTCTTAATGAAGCCAATATTGCCATTCTTCACGCACCCCTCTTTCATCCAGCCATGAAAAACGTAGCACCCATCAGAAAATCACTGGCTTTAAAAACCTTTTTTAATATGCTAGGGCCTATGGTGAATCCGGCAAAACCAGACTTACAATTGGTAGGGGTTTACGATCTGGAGCTTTTGAGGAAGTACCATTATCTGTATCAGAAAACCGATAAGACCTATTGCATTTTACATGATTTGAATCGCTACGATGAAATTTCACTAACGGCTAAAACCAAGTGTGTCACCAAGACTCAGGAAATCTTTCTTTCTGCTGAAGATTTTGGAGTGCTCCCTGTCTCAAAAGAGGAAATTTATGGGGGCGATACGGTTGAAAGTGCAGCTGATATTTTTAATCAAATCCTGAGTGGAAAAGGTACCGAGGCACAAAATAATGTAGTTTGTGCTAATGCTGCCGCGGCTATTTCAACCGCCAAACCTATCTCTATGGATGAAGCTTTTGTGGAAGCCAAATCCATCCTTAAAGGTGGCAAAGCCCTTGAAGTCTTGAATCAATTAAAAACCATCAGTCAGTCATGAAACAGATTTTAGAAGAAATCATAGGCTACCAACAATTGGTAGTTAATCTTAAGAAAAAAACGATGCCGGTAGAGGTCTTGACTTCTTTCCCTGAATTTAAAGCAGCCACGAGAAGCTTAAAGCAAGCAGTGGCCAATTCAGAATTAGGCATTATCGCAGAATTTAAAAGACGCTCGCCGAGTAAAGAAACCATCAACTTGAAAGCAGATGTCATGGAAATCGCTCAAAGCTACGAGCAAATGGGAGCTGCAGGTATGTCAGTACTGACGAATCAGCGGTATTTTGGAGGGAGTCTGGAGGATTTACAATTGGCGAAGTCAGTTTGTAGCCTGCCGATCCTTCGGAAAGACTTTATGGTAGATCCTTACCAAATTTATGAAGCCAAAACCTACGGCGCCGATGCCATTCTGTTGATTGCTAATGCGCTGTCTCCAGAGAAGCTGGAAGAACTAGCGATTTTAGCTCACGAGTTAGGCCTAGAGATTTTGTTTGAAATCCATGAGGCCGAAGAAATCAAGAAACTAGATCCAAAGCATATTGATCTCATTGGGGTGAATAACCGAAACCTCAGAACTTTTGAAGTCGATCTTCAGCAGGGACTAGACATGTTGCCGCATCTGCCTTCAGAATTATTGAAAATTTCAGAGAGTGGTATTCAGGATCAAGAAACTATCGGGAAACTTATTCATCAGGGATTTAACGGTGTGTTGGTAGGTGAATTTTTTATGAAACAAAATTCTTTAGAGTCTAATACCAAAGAGCTATGAAAGTGAAAGTCTGTGGGATGAAGCATCCAGAAAATATAAAGGCCCTGGCAGAATTGGGTATCGATTATATGGGCTTCATATTTTACAAAAAATCACCTCGTTTTGCAGAAAACCCTGTCGAGTTGCCAGAGCGAATTCAAAAAGTAGGGGTGTTTGTGAATGAAAGCATTGAATCTATCCTTGAAAAAGTCGGAAGTTTTGGTTTAGATATAGTTCAGTTGCACGGTCATGAAACGCCAGAATTCTGTGAGGAGCTCAATCAGGCTTTAGCCAAATCAGGACATGCTGAGGTGAAACTATGGAAAGTCTTTTCCATTAAAACCGCTTCAGATTTTGAAGGTATAGAAGCCTATAGCTTTTATGTTCACGGTTACTTACTGGATACCAAAGGCCAATATCGAGGAGGAAACGGTGAAAAATTTGACTGGCAGTTGCTAGAGAAACAGAATTTCTCTAAGCCTGTGATATTGAGTGGAGGAATTGGTTTAGATGATGCTGCGGAAGTCAGTCATCTGTATAAACAAGGATTGATTGCCGGCGTGGATATCAACTCTGGATTTGAAGAGGCCCCTGGATTAAAAAAAGAAACAGAAATACATAAATTTTTACAAAACCTTAGAACCTATGAGCAAGTTTAGTGTCAATGAAAAGGGATTTTACGGTGATTTTGGTGGAGCTTACATCCCCGAATTGTTGTATCCCAATGTGGAAGAATTAAGACAGAACTACAAGCAGATTATTGCGACTGAAGATTTTCAGAAGCAATTCAAGCAGTTGCTGAAAGACTATGTGGGTAGACCTACCCCTTTGTATCTGGCCGAGAACCTAAGTGAAAAATACAAGACCAAGATCTATTTAAAACGTGAGGATTTGTGTCATACCGGAGCTCATAAAATCAATAATACAGTGGGTCAGATTCTTCTGGCTAAAGCTCTGGGTAAAAACCGCATCATCGCTGAAACTGGTGCCGGTCAGCACGGTGTGGCTACGGCCACCGTTTGTGCGCTGATGGGTCTGGAATGTATCGTATATATGGGAGCCGTTGACATTGAGCGACAATCGCCTAACGTAGCGCGAATGAAAATGCTGGGAGCCAAAGTGGTTTCGGCGACCTCTGGAAGTAAAACGCTGAAGGATGCCACCAATGAAGCGATACGCGACTGGATCAACCATCCAAAGGACACGCATTACATCATCGGTTCGGTGGTAGGACCACACCCTTACCCAGATATGGTTACTGAATTGCAGAGTGTCATTTCCAAGGAAGTAAAAGCCCAGATGCTGGAGAAAGAAGGTCGGGAGTTGCCAGATTACGTCATCGCCTGTGTCGGTGGTGGAAGTAATGCAGCCGGACTGTTTGCTGACTTTATGGATCACGAAGATGTCGGTATCATAGGAGTGGAAGCTTCAGGAAAAGGGGTGGAAACCACCGAATCTGCGGCTACCACTATTTTGGGACGCGAAGGCATCATCCACGGCAGTAAAACCCTCTTGATGCAAAACACCGATGGGCAGATTACCGAGCCGTATTCTATTTCTGCAGGTTTGGATTATCCAGGTATCGGACCTCTGCATGCGCATCTGTTTAAAACTGGACGAGGTAAGTTTGTGTCGATCACCGATGCGGAAGCCATGGAAAAAGGACTGGAGCTAAGCCGTATGGAAGGCATCATTCCGGCGATTGAAACCGCTCATGCCTTTGCGATTTTCAAATATCTGAATTTCAAAGAAGATGATGTGCTGGTTTTTAACTGCTCCGGGCGTGGAGATAAGGATCTAGAGACCTACAGGCAGTATTTTGGGTACTAGAACGTAGGCTTTAGGTGGTAGGGTTTTGGAAAAGAGAGCAAAGAGTCAGGAACCAAGAAACAAGACAAAATTGATTAGAACTAAGTGCCCTTCGTGCCTCCGTGTTAGAATTGCACCACAAAGGCACAGAGATCACAGAGAAAAGTTTAAAACTTGGTGTCCTTCGTGACTCCGTGGTAAGAAAAAAACATGAAACAGAGAATACCGAAACTATTGAAACTACACCTCTGTGAACTTAGCGACTTTGCGGTGAGATAAAATTTGAAGGCTAATGTTTCACCACAGAGGAACGAAGAGCACTGAGAAAAATGATATTTTAAAACTTGGTGACCTCTGTGACTTTGTGGTAAAAAATGCATCTGATAAAATAAAAAAGAACGATAATTTATAACGCAATTATCGAACGATAACAAACTTAACTAACACATGAATAGAATAAATAAAGCTTTAGCACAAGACAAAAAATTGATTTCCATTTACTTCACCGCTGGCTATCCAAAGTTGGAAGACACGACCGAAGTCATTAAGCGACTAACAGCTGCAGGTACCGACGTAATTGAAATCGGTTTGCCTTACAGCGACCCTTTAGCCGACGGACCGGTGATTCAAAAAAGCTCGGAGCAGGCCCTTAGAAATGGGATGAGTACCCAGGTTTTATTTGACCAGTTAAAGGGTATTCGCGATACTGTAGATATTCCCCTGATCGTGATGGGTTATTTCAATGCGATGCTGCAATATGGCGTTGAAGATTTTTGCAAGGAATGCGAGGCGATTGGGATCGACGGAATCATTATGCCCGATTTGCCAATTGATATTTTTGAGAGGGATTATAAGGCATTGTTTGATGATCATGGGTTGAAGTTTGTACCCCTGATTACCCCAGAAACTTCAGAGGAGCGTATCCAAACCATCGATGCGCTTGGCGATAGCTTTGTGTATATGGTCAGTTCGTCTAGTACTACAGGAGGTGAAAAGGGATTTGGTGAAGAAGCCATGTCGTATTTTAAACGCATTTCCGATATGCAGCTAAGCAACAAACTGATGGTAGGCTTTGGGATTAAAGATGCTTTGAGCTTCGAGCAGGCCAGTCGACACACCAGTGGCTGTATCATTGGTTCGGAATTTATTCGAAGATTGACTAATGAAGGCATGGAGGGGATTGAGCCGTTTATTAAGTCGCTGAAACAGTGATTAGTGAATAGTGAATAGTGAGTAGTTTTCAATGGTTAGTCAATAGTGAATAGTGAATAGTGAGTAGTGAATAGTGATTAGTCAATAGTGAATAGTGAATAGTGATTAGTGAATAGTGATTAGTAAATAGTGACTAGTGACTAGTGAATAGTTTTTTTTGAGGGTTGATGGGTTTCAGTTTACGCGTCTGTCATTCTGAACAAAATGCAATGAAGTGAAGAATCTGTTCTTATCGCTAAACATTTAGATTCCTTGCCCGCCTCAGGCGGGATAATCAGAATTATAGTTTTTTGTATTGTTTTGCAGCTTTAATTGTTTCTTGTTTCTTAATATTCTAATATACGAATAATTGAATTTACACCTCTTTATTGTCAAATCCATTCATTAAATAAAAGGTTGCTTACTATTTTCATTGTTATTACAATTTATGAAGGCAATAGGATTTTAGAGAGCTTATTTGTATTTTTACGAAAGGCTTAGTATGAAAAAAGAGGAACTCATTGATAAAGCAGTTGAAAAAATTAATCGCCTGCCTAATAACAAGATTCAAGAAGTAAGTGATTTTATTGATTTTCTGTTAGCTAAAATTGATAATCAAGTCATGGTTGACAATGCTCAGCGCTTATCTTCAGAATCATCTTCCTTCGATTTTTTAGAAGAGGAAGAAAACCTTTACAGTATTTCAGATCTTAAAGAGTATTACAAGTGAAAAAAGGTGATATTGTTTTACTGCCTTTTCCTTTCACAGATTTATCTCGTACTAAAAACAAACCCGCCTTAATTCTAATTTCAACAGATGAGGATGTCACTATTTGCTTCATAACAACTCAGCTAAAATGACAATCCGAACTTGATATCCAACTAAAGCCATCTGAAAGCAATGGTTTAAAAAGGGAGTCTCTTATTAGATTAAATAAGTTTGCAACGGTGAATAAAGATTTGATTTTAGGTAGATTAGGCTGCTTGGAGGATGCTGAATTAAAGCGTGTGAATATTTCACTTCTTCGCATTTTAAAACTTGATACTTAGAATTATAATTTTTAAATTTTACTCCCGACCTGCCTTTGCCAAGGAAACGCTGGCAGGCTCACGATTCACGACCTGCCTTTACGTTATCCTATCTATTTGAGTCAGGGGATTCCTCGTCGAAGCAAAAAGCTTCTCTGTCGGAATGACAAGCAACACTGTCATTCTGAAGGAGCTATTTTGCGACTGAAGAATCTATTTATAAAAAACATGAATTTCATGCACTCGCCATTGAATTGCAGGAAGGCAACTAATTAATGAATATCGAATACTGAATATCGAATAGTAAAGTAAAATTATCTAAAACCTACTGCCTAACACCTACAATCCACTACCCACTCTACCACTATACCATTACACTATTACACCATTTCCCGAATATCGAATACTGAATATCGAATAGTAAAGTAAAATTACCTAAAACCAAGTGCCTAACACCTATAACCCACTACCCACTCTACCACTATACCATTACACTATTACACCATTTCCCGTTTACTGACACCTCAATACCTAGAACAGAAAACCCACTCACGATTCACGACTCACGAATCACTATAAATCCAACAAATAATGTAAATTTGGCACAGAATTAAGAACTAAAAACCAATCTCAATTTCGCTGTCTTCGTATATTTTTATAAGCCTGGCGACGTTGAATGATAGATAATTGCACCCTTTATGGATTATTCCAAAACTTCCTCTCAAGACTCCGATTGGTTATACGAGATTAAAGCTGAAAAGCCCCTGTTTGACTTTAATTTCAAAGAGATCTGGAGGTACCGCGATTTGTTAGTTTTATTTGTCAAACGCGACATTGTCACTGTCTATAAGCAAACCGTACTCGGGCCGCTTTGGTTTTTGATTCAGCCGCTATTTACCTCGGTGATCTTTACCCTGGTGTTTAACAATGTTGCCAATATTCAGACGGGGGCTGTCCCCAGTTTTTTGTTTAACTTAGCCGGAATTACCGCCTGGACTTATTTTAAAGAATGCCTCACCGGTACCTCGGGGACTTTCACCAAAAACGCGGGAATCTTCGGAAAGGTGTATTTTCCCAGAGTGATCATGCCCATGTCAGTGACCATTTCCAATCTCTTAAAGCTGGCGATACAGCTGAGTATATTCACCGGATTTTATATCTATTTTGTAGCTTCTGGCAAACCCATTAGTCCTAATGCCAACTTACTCTTATTTCCAGCTTACGTATTTATCATGGGCTGTACAGGCTTGGGCTTAGGAATGATTTTATCGGCCATGACCACTAAGTACCGTGACTTCACCGTTCTGATTACTTTTGGAGTACAACTGCTGATGTATATCTCGGCGGTGCCTTTCCCGATGACAGAAATTTTAGAAAAGAAACCCGAATACTTTTGGGTGTTTAAATACAACCCCTTGGCGCAAATCATCGAAGGCTTCCGCTACATGACTTTGGACACCGGTTTATTTACCTGGTGGGGCTTTTTCTATGCTTTAGGCTTTTCGTTGCTGGTCTTTTTTGTGGGTCTGGCGATTTTTAATCGGACCGAGAAGAGTTTTATAGATACGGTGTAGCGCCGGAGGCGCGGTTAACAGTTGACGGTTTGATAGTGAGTAGTGAATAGTATTTAGTGAGTAGTGGATGGTTAACAGTGAATAGATAACGGTGTCTAGTGATTAGTGAGTAGTGAATAGTAAAATTACATACATCGACTCACGGATGACAATTCACGATTTACGAAAAAACGACTCACGAATCACGGGCAATAAATCACAAAAAACAAATTAATAAGTATGGACCATAAAGAGTTAGATGTTTGGAAGCAAGCCATGAAATTGACCTCTATGGCCTATGATTTAACAGATCAATTACCGAGAGCAGAAAATTTTATACTAAAGTCCCAATTTTTAAGATCAGCGATTTCGATTCCTTCAAATATTTCTGAAGGTGCTGGAAGAGACTCGGATAAAGAACTCTTAAGGTATTTAGCGATTAGTTTAGGATCTTTAGCTGAACTAGAAACTCAATACTTGATCGCTGTTGAACAGGATTACTTTAAAAATTCAATTACATTTGAAGAACAAATAATGAAAACACGAAAATTAATATTTGGATTTAGAAATTATATAAAAAGGAAAAGTAGTTAATAGTGAATAGTAAGCAGTGATTAGTGAACAGTGAGTAGTGATTAGACAAAATGCGACTCACAGAAAACAAATCACGATTCACGAGTCACAGACAACGACTCACGATTCACGAAAAAACGATTCACGGAAAAACGACTCACTACTCACGAAAAACAATTCACGATTAAGAACATGAGTAAAATTATACTAACCGCCCAAAACATCTCCAAACAATACCGCCTCGGGGTGGTAGGTACGGGGACTTTGAGCCATGACCTGAACCGCTGGTGGGCCAGTGTACGAGGTAAGGAAGATCCTTATCTAAAGATAGGGGCGGAGAACGACCGCAGCAAGAAAGCGGAAACCGATTACGTCTGGGCCTTGAGGGGCATTAACTTTGACGTATACGATGGCGACGTGCTGGGGATCATTGGGAAGAACGGTGCCGGGAAATCGACCTTGTTGAAGATCTTGTCCAGAGTCACCTCTCCTACCACGGGAAGCATCAAAACCAAAGGACGTATTGCCTCGTTACTGGAAGTGGGGACAGGCTTTCACCCGGAACTGACCGGTCGGGAAAACATTTACTTAAATGGTGCTATTCTGGGCATGACCAAAGCAGAGATTAAGGTGAAGGAAGAAGAGATCATCGACTTTTCCGGCTGTGCGATGTACATTGATACACCAGTGAAACGTTATTCCTCAGGAATGCGGGTACGTCTAGCCTTTGCGGTGGCGGCTCACCTGGAACCGGACATCCTGGTGGTGGATGAGGTCCTGGCCGTGGGCGATGCCGAATTCCAAAAAAAAGCCATTGGCAAGATGAAAGACATCTCGGGCAACGACGGCCGAACCGTTTTGTTTGTGAGCCATAATATGGCGGCGGTGAAATCTTTATGTACGCGAGGAATTGTGCTGGAGAATGGGATTTCTACTTTTGAAGGTACTGCTGAAGAATGTGTAAGTTATTACCTTAAGGGCGGCAAGAGTGAATTGAATAATAGACAAGTTTTTGAAGATATTGGTGATTCTAAACATTTCAAACTAAATGAAATAGCAATCAAAAACTCAAATCGGAATTATGATGAGCCAATAGTAGAGGACGAAGAAATAGTGTTAGAGACAAATCTGGTTATTAGCTCGGAGTCTGAACGGTATCACGTTACTTATCATTTATATAATGAACTAGGAGAAGCTATGTTTAGTCTGTCTAACAGAAGAGCAGATGTAAACCTAATTAATGGAGTAAATCATCTTAGCTGTAAATTTCCGAAAGGATTTTTACAGCCGGGAAATTTTTCGTTGAAGTTTCTTCTAATAAAAGATAGAAAAAAAGCTATTTATGTAGAAGACTCTATTATTAATTTTACAGTGGTGAATGCTGGTAGAGAACTAGGTGTGTATATGGGTAGAGAACCAGGATTTATTATTCCTGATCTGGAATGGAATCAAAACTAATTTATGATAAACGTTACCAAAACCTTTTTTCCGCCTATTGAAGATTACCAAAACCAGTTACAACGTATTTGGAACAACCAGTGGCTGACCAACAACGGGGAGTTGTATAAAGAGTTGTCTAAAAAACTTCAGGACTATCTTGGCGTCAATCAGATCATTCCTATGACCAATGGCACCTTACCGATTCAAATTGCGCTAAATGCCTATGCTAAAGAAGGCGAAGTCATCACCACGCCCTTTTCTTATGTGGCGACAACGGCCAGTATTGTTTGGGAAAAATGTACTCCTGTCTTTGTGGATATTCATCCTGAATATTTAACGATTGATGAGTCCAAAATTGAAGCGTCCATCACTGAAAAAACCACGGCCATTTTAGCGACTCATGTGTATGGCAATCCTTGTGATGTGGAAGTCATTGAAGCCATTGCCGAAAAACATAACCTAAAAGTGATTTATGATGCCGCCCATTGTTTTGGGCTGATTTATAAAGGTCAGTCGATTTTTAATTATGGGGACGTCAGCACCTGTAGCTTTCACGCCACCAAACTCTTTCATACCGGAGAAGGTGGCGCTTTATTTTGCCAGGATGAAGAAACTCGCCAAGAACTATGGTATCGACATAACTTTGGGCATGACGGACCGGAACATTACCATGGTTTAGGCATGAATGCCAAAATGAGTGAGTTACAAGCCGCGATGGGCTTAAGTGTATTGCCCTATATGGAACATATACTTAAAGAACGTCAACGGGTTTGTGAGTATTATGATGAACATTTAGATTTTACAAAACTTAGTAAACTAAAGTTAAGGGAAGGTACACAATGGAATTATGCCTATTATCCTGTCGCATTCAAAACAGAAAATGAACTTCTGAAAACCAAAGCTAAGCTAGAAGCTAAAAAAATAAATCCTAGACGTTACTTTTATCCAAGTTTAGAGGCTTTGCCCTACATAAACTCATCAGATTGTACAATAGCAATGGATACAGCGAAACGGGTGTTTTGCTTACCAGTTTATGACAGTTTAAATATCGAGGACCTTAATAAAATTGTAAGTACAATCAATGTTTAGTTCTAAAAAGCACCTATTTGTTATTGGTAATCCTAGATCGGGAACCTCCCTTTTTAGGATAATGCTTAATAGTCATAGCAAAATGACCATTCCGCCTGAGTGCGGATTTATACACTGGTGGTATGAAAAATACAAATCTTGGGACAAAGAGTATAGCATCAGTAATTTTGTAACTGATTTAAAAACATCAAAAAAAATAGAGACCTGGGATTTAGATTTTTCTGATTTAGAAAGGTTTTTACAAAAAGAAGTTCCACAGGATTACAAAGAATTAGTTTTTAAGATTACAGAATTCTATGGTCATTCAAAATTGAATAAAGCTGATCAACATGTATTAGGAGATAAAAACAATTACTATATAAAACATCTCAAAGAGATCAAAGAAATCAGTCCAGAGGCATTTTTCATATTTTTAATTAGAGATCCTAAAGCCGTATTTTCGTCGTATAAAGAAATCCAAAAACTAAAAACAGATTCAAGTTATAAACCAGACCTTTCTTTAAATGTAACTGATTTCATTGAGGAGTGGCTCAAAAACCATAAAAATATATTAGATTTCATTAATGGTTTAAAAAAGAATAAGTTTCTAATTGTCAGTTATGAACAACTGGTAGTTAAAACTGAAGATGAGTTAAGGAGAACATCTAAATTTTTAGACTTAAGGTTTGAATCTGAAATGCTAAATTACTACAAAACAAACGATGAACCTAGTGGCCTTTTAGACTGGAAACAAAAAACACTTCAACCTCCTGACCAGACTAGTATAATTATATATAAAGAAAGATTAACGCGAGATGAAATATTCAACATTGAAGCTCAGACAAATTCATTATTTAATTGCCTTTTAAATCAACAGTATCTTGAGTAAAAAAGATGTAAAGTATACAGTTAGTGTAAGGTTGATGACTTACATGCATGCACCATTTATTAAAGAGGCAATGGACGGGATTATGATGCAAAAAACTGATTTTAAATTTGAGGTTGTAGTTGGTGATGATTTTTCGACAGATGGAACGTTAGATATTATAAGAACATATTCAGAAACAAAAAATGTACATATAAAAATCCTTAAAAGAGAGAAAGGAGATGCATATTGGCAGAAGAGGCAAGAACTTGGGAGACTGTATAATTTTATTAATATCCTGGAAAATTGCTCAGGTAAATATGTGGCATTATTAGATGGTGACGACTACTGGACCGATCCTTTAAAACTACAAAAGCAGGTGGATTTTTTGGAGGAGAATGAGGACTATAGCATGTGTTTTCACAAAGCAAAAGTGATTTCAGAAGCCTCAACGATGACAACAAATATCTATGATCATCTTGAAGAAAAGGAATATTCTGGTGAAGAAATATTAAACCAATGGTCAATTCCAACAGCTTCTGTAATGTTCAGGAACAGATACGATTTGGAAATATTATCTAAACCAAATAAAGATATTTTATTTGGAGATATTTTGTTGTTTCTATTTTTAGCAACAAAAGGCAAGCTCTTTTGTTTAAAGGATGAGATGTCAGTCTACAGAAGGAATGGACAAGGAGTTTCTGTAAAAGGGAGATTTACTTCAAAACGTAAATTAATTCACTATAAGACATTGTATCAATTACTACAACCCAACTTTAAAAATGCTTTAGAGAATTTGGTCATCAAGTACCTCATTAAAGTAATTCATTACGAATTAGATAACCGTAATTTTATGCAAGGTTTTGTCTATAGCAAGGAACTGTTGTTTTTGAGGCCTAAGGCGTTAAAGGATAAAGTTTTAAAAAAAAGAATTAAAAATGTTCTGAATTTTAATTGATTTAGGACATCTTTACCGGCTTAAAAGATTCTTTAATGGATACTACTAATGATGTAGTTTTATCAATTTGTATTACAACCTACAATCACGAAAAGTTTATTAAGCAAACTTTAGACGGTGTCTTTATGCAAAAATTAGATGCAACTGTAGAGGTAATTATTTACAATGATGCCTCTACAGATAACTCAGATAAAATTATAAGAGATGCAATAAAAGATCGTGCGAATGTTAGGTATATGGTTCAAGCTAAAAATAAAGGAATTGCTGGTAATTTTACGGACTCCATTAAAGCGGCTAGAGGTAAGTATGTAGCGGTTCTAGACGGCGATGACTATTGGATTGATGAATATAAGCTACAAAAACAAATTGAATTTTTAGAGGCTCACCCAGAATGCAAAGGATGCTTTACAGATACTCTGGTTAAAAACGAGATGGAAGATAGTCTTACTTCTGTTGGGGCTTTAAAATCAAAACATAAGAGGCATATCAATTTAGAAAATTTGGAACATGGAGGGTTTTGGATTCCTACCTCTACTTTTGTTTACAAAAACGAGGCCTTGAAACAACCTTTACCTCAAATCTACCAACAGATTAAAATGGTGGACATCTTTTTATTTTATTTGATTTTGGAGCAGGGGACTTTAGGGTATATAGATGAGGTGACGGCTGTGTATAGAAAACACGATTCTGGGGAGTGGTCTGGGTTGGACAGTTTGAAGAAACTTGATTTTAGAATTGATAATCTAACAAAAATGCAGATTCATTTTAGTGAACATCCAGTTTTGGGAGAAATATTCAACAACAGAGCAAAGAGCCAGAAGAAAAAGAAACGTAATTTTAAAAAACAGAATGTTCTTGGCTCTATAAAAAATATTTTAAAGGGCAACTTTAACTAATTTAATTTTTTGATGTTTCATAAACTCATCCAAAACTATATCAACTATTTTCCAAGACCTATCCAAAGGGTTTACAGCCGGATAAGGTTAAAAAGAAATTATAACCCAGATCAGTATAAAAATCCTGTGTATCAGTCCTCGTTGGGTGCTTTACATTATTATAAATGTATATTTATCCATATTCCTAAAAATGCTGGAATATCTGTCAGTTATACCTTGTTTGGAAATACGGGAGGTAGCCATAGAAAGTTAATTGATTATCAGCGTATTTTTGGAAAAAAAACAGTTAGCAAGTATTATAAATTTTCTTTTGTGAGAAATCCTTGGGATAGGTTGGTTTCTACCTATTTTTTTTTAATTAACGGGGGTTTGACAAATCGGGATAAAAAATGGACAGAAGAGCACATTTCTGATTATAAAGACTTTACAGATTTTGTTTTGAACTGGGTTCAAATAGAGCAAGTAAATACCTCCTTGCACTTTCAGGAGCAGCACCGGTTTTTAACCAATCATAAAGGTGAACTAGATGTTGATTTTTTGGGAAGATTTGAAACTTTAGACCAGGATTTTCAAAAAGTATGTCAACATTTGCAGCTGGACAGATCTCTGAGAAAAACCAATAGCTCTAAACGAAAAAACGATTATAGGAGTTACTATAACGACGAGACTAAAGCTGTTGTAGAGAATGTGTACGCTAAAGATATCCAATTGTTTAACTATTCATTTTAATGAAATCCATCCTCCTTATTATTCCTTATTTTGGACAATGGCCTATTTGGTTTGAGGCCTACTTAGTGTCTGTGAGAGCCAACCCCAGTATTCATTGGTTATGCCCGACCGATTGTGACTTGCCAAAAGACTATCCTACAAACCTCAAATTTTTAAAGACAAGCTTACCTAAGCTTAACCACCAGGTCAACCAAGTCGTAAATGCTGAGGTGCCACTAACTCCACGAAAGTTCTGTGATTTAAAACCAGCCTATGGAGAAATTTTTCAAGACGAAGTTAAAAACTATGACTTTTGGGGCTTTTGTGATATGGATATTATCTGGGGAGATATTAGAAAATTCATGACTCCAGAAATTCTAGAAAATCATGATATAATTTCTAGCCGTAAAGAAAACATCTCAGGACATTTTAACCTGTTTCGAAATACCCCTGAACTCAACCAACTTTATAAAAAAGTGCCCGATTACCAAAACCTATTTGAACAAGAGCGTTTTATGTGGTTTGATGAACAGGTGTTATCCAATTACTTGAGGGTCGCTCAGCACGATTTTACGATAAAATGGGATAAGATTTTATGTAATCAAGAAAAAGGTAGAGATTCACATCAGGAATATGAGTTGAATCGCTGGTTGTGGAATGATGGTCAACTTATAAATACTAAGACCCGAGAAGAAGTGATGTATCTTCATTTTATCAACTGGAAACGAACGATGAAGTTTTGTGAAATTAGCTATATAGATCCTCCTAAACCTTTTTATGTGTCATATATAGGGATGCATTATCACCCCTTTTCAAAGCTTAATTTGGTGTTGAACGATTTTAAAAATTTGTTTTTTGGGTATGAGATGATTTTGAAACGAAAAAGAGTTACTAACAAAATAGTAAAGAAATTTAGAAAATAATATGATTAATATACATTATTATAAATCTGAATTAAAAGCAGAATTTAAATATCTGCAATTAAATCTAAAGTGGTTGTTTACTCAAAAAAGAAAAGCTATTTACATAGGTTGCACTGGCCAAGGAAATTTAGGTGACGAGTCAGTCCTTCAAGCATCAATTATATTATTGAAATCAAAATATTTTATTTATCCAATATCATATATCAAACCTACTTCTGGTAAATATCTACGTAGATTACTATTTAAAAATGTCGATTCTATTATATTGGGTGGTGGTACTGTCATTAAGAAAAAACAAAAGGAAAGCTACTTGAAATTATTTAGTCAATTTCATGAGCAATATCCGAATGCAGAACTAAAGGTTCTAGGTTCGGGAGTCGCAGATCCAGAATTAGCATCTTTAATTGGATTTTCTACAGACAAATTAGCGTGGAAAAATGTCTTAAATAAAGCTTCTTTTATTGGGGTAAGAGGAGTAAGATCAAAATTAGAGTTAAGCAGATGGGGTGTTGAAAGAGAAATAAAGATTGTCCATGACCTTGCAATTTATTTTAAGAAATATAAATCGAAAAGCAAGCAGAAAAAAAAGAGGATGGGAGTCAACTTTTGTAATATAATAGGTAGAATTTATGGTCTTGATCAAAAATCTGTAGAAAATTTTGCTAGAGATATAGTGATAAAATTAATAAATGACGGCTGGGAAGTATGGCTTTATCCAACAGTCTCTTCAGATATTGGATACATGAAAAGTTTATTTGAAAAAACTTTATTAGAGAAACTCAATATTTACGAGAACACAACTAATATTAATGAGTCTCTTGATTTTTTAGAATCTTTAGATTTCTTTTTAGGTCAAAGGTTGCATTCAGTTATATTTTCAGCTATTACTTATACTCCATTTATCGCAATTGAATACGAATCAAAAACTAGTGATTTTCTTGAGACACTTGGTCTGGAAAAATATTCTCATAGAACAGATAATCTTAGTTCATCTCAAGTTTTTTCTGAAATTAATAAATATTATAAAGAAATTGACTCTATTCAAACTAAATTATTTGATTGTATATCAAAAGCACATAAAGAACAAAAGCAATTAATATTCAAGTTTTGAAAACCATCTCTCTTCTCCATCCATTTTCAGCACAGGCCATAGGCTTACAAGAAGAGGATTTACATCATTCACACAGTAAAGCGCAGGAATTGGCTTTGCAAAAGATCCAGGAGAAGCATCCAAACTATCATATAAGTATTGATTACTTTACGGGTAAATGGCTACCTTATCAAAAGCAAGTAGCAAATCTTGAAAAGCAGTTTTGGCCGGTTACCAGTCCTTTATTTAGGAATCGGCATCAATGGAGGAAGCAAGAATCGTTTTGGCATTATAAACACCAGCAAAAACATCCTGCTGAGGTGACCATCATCAATATGTCAGGCCATGGGAGTCCTTATTGTTTTAAGCTGGCTAGGCTCATCAAACAGCAAGGCTTAACTTATATCCCTATGATAGGTGGGGTGCACATGAGCACCCATCCAAAAGCAGTTGTGTATTATCGAAATGCGCACCATATTTTGGTCCATACTCAGGTTCAAAAAGAAGCCTTAGTAGCTCAAAAGGTGTTTCGGGATCTAGATATTCGTGTGTTGCCTTTAGGCGTCAATCAGGATTTGTTTAAGCCTGCTTTAGAAGGAAAAAACAAAAGCGACTTATTTAAATTGATTCAGGTAGGACGAATTTCACGCTTGAAGCAACTGGAGCATTCTATACATTTGGTGAAGGACCTTAAAGACCAGCAGATTAATGTTCAGCTTAAGCTGATAGGTTTTCTAAGCGATGAGGTGTACTACCAGGAACTTTTGAGCTTAATTAATGAACTTAACCTGAATCAAGAGGTTCAATTTATAGGAAATATTGTTCAGGAAAAATTAGTTCAGTTTTATCAAGAGTCAGATCTGCTGCTGATGCCCAGTCAGCATGAGTCTTTTGGTATGGTCATGGTAGAAGCTATGGCGTGTGGCTGTCCCGTGGTGGGATATAAAGGAGCAGGGGGTACTGATGAGATTATACTGCATAATTTAAATGGTTTACTCATAGAGCCTGAGGTTTTATCGGATTCAATACTTCAGCTATGGCAAAATCAAGATGTCTTACAACGACTAAAAGTAGGTGCACTAGCAACAGTTCAAAGAAACTGGAGTATAGACAAGACTACCCAAATTCTTCAAAATTCTATTAGGGATGCAATTGGATAGTATTCATATAAATCAGTTGATACTCTATGTTCCCACGGAATTATCTCACTCAAGCTACTTGATAACTTCTGTCCAGGAATTCGCTATAAAAAATCAAATTGAGTTAATTTATAATTCAAGTCTATTTTCATCTAAAGGCAGAATTGAAGTGTTTGGAGAAGAGTTAGTAAAAACTACTCATTCCTATTTGAAAGTCGTTTTTGTAAGGCTTGACTTTAAAGATAATTCTAGTAAATTATTAGCTTTCGATTTTCATGATTCTAATACCTTTTTTTCTAAAGAAGGTATAGACAAGGCAGATGTATATTTCAAAAGAACCTATACAAAAGCAGAGGTCGATTTGATTTCTAAGCATAACTCTAAACGAATTTATTCAATGGGATTGCCCTTTATGCTTAGACCAGATAAGATTTTTCACAAAAACGAAATCAAGAAAAATCATTTAAAAGAATTGGTAAAACACTATTCTAAATTAGATAGATTGATCTTTAAACATATTTTAAATGGGTTTTCTCAACATAAAAAAATCTGGAAAAATTTTGTATCAACTCGAACTTTATCTGATTTTGAAATATTAATAAAAGCTAAAAACATTAACTCAGTTTTTTACCAAAAGCGATTTTTTCCAAATGAAAACTCAAATGATACAAAAGCTGTTCATCAGCAACGTGTTGATATCGTCAGATTATTAAAGAATGAGTTTCCAAATAATTTCAAAGGAGGAATTAAGGATGATCAAAATTTACCTTTGCGATTTAAGGACTGCGCTTCTGATATCGAGGGCTCTCAAAGTCAATTTTTAAACGCCATGCAGGATTGTGGAATTTGTATCTATACCAGAGGTTTAGGTAATTCAATAGGTTGGACCTTACCAGAATTTATGTCTCAGGGAAAAGCTATTGTCGCAGAAAGGCAATCAATTGTTTTTCCAAACCCAATAGAACATAATGTACATTTGCTTTACTTTGATACTTTAGAAGAGTTGAAAAATCATATACACTATTTATTAGATCAGCCAGATGAGGTTATAAGGCTATCAAAAAATGCAAGGCAGTATTATGAAGAGAATATTTCTCCTAAAATTTATTTTGAAAATGTCTTAAAGCAAATTCATGCATAAACTATTTGTACATCACCGTTCGCCTCACCATTCCACTTATTCTGGCTATGCTCAACTCTTAGCCTATGTGGAAGGTAAAGTCATTGATGGTAAGGATTCTAAACTACCTTATAAATTATCCAAGTATTTTTCCGGAAGAAAATCTAATAAGGCAGGAAACTATGATAGTAATAGTGTGCAAAAAGAACTGGAGCTCTTTACATCCCTTAAGAAAACCTCCAGAGATAAATGCCTGGTACATTACCTCAATGCAGAGCGGGACATTCGTTATAATTTAAAGTTCAAGAAAAATTATCCAAACACCAGGTTTTTAGCGACCTTCCATAAACCACCATCGGTCTTAAAAGAACGTATCACAGAAACCAAGTACTTAAGAAAATTAGATGCAGCCATCTGTGTAGGCCAAAATCAGGTGGAATTCATCAAAGACTGGTTGGGTATAGATCAGGTTGCTTATATTCCACATGGCGTGGATACGGGTTTTTTTAAGCCAGACCCAAAAGTTGAAAAAGAACACTGTATTTTATTTGTAGGTCAGCATTTACGTGATTTTGAACTATTGAACTGGGTGCTCCCAAAATTTTTGGCCTACGATAAAAGTTTAAAAATTAAAGTGGTTGGGATACCTTTTGCTTTGAAGAAAATAAAAGAGGTTGAAAATGTGGTTAAGCTGAGTAAAGTTGGAGACGAAGAGCTAAAGCATTTATACCTAACCTCTAAGGGTTTGTTTTTGCCTCTGGTAGATGGAACCGCCTGCAATTCAATTTTAGAAGCTATGGCTTGTGGACTGCCTATTGTCACCAATGCTGTTGGAGGGAACAACGCTTATTTGGAAGGAACCCACTCCTGTTTTGAAAATGATAAGAAGGTTTTGTTTCAGGAAGTGATTAACTTGCTGGAAAATAAAACACAAAGAGAGATAAAGTCAATATTACTAAGACAAAGAGCTTTAGATTTCGATTGGAAAAAAATTGCCATAAAAATTGAAAAGTTCCATAATAAATTAAATGGAAGTGAAACGTGAAAATATATTAATAACCGGGATTGCAGGGTTTATAGGATTTCATTTAGCAAGACAGCTTTTGGAAAGAGGTTACCAGATCATAGGAATTGATAATTTAAACACCTATTACGATGTGGATTTGAAATATGCGCGTTTAAATGAACTCGGAATAGCTAAACATTGCTCAGAATTTTATAATCGAGAGGTGAAATCGGCAAATTTTAAAGGCTTGAGTTTTTTTCAGCTCAAATTGGAAGACCGAGCTAATTTACCCAACCTATTTAGGAAGCATAACATAGATGTGGTTTGCAACCTTGCAGCTCAGGCTGGGGTGCGCTATAGCATCGAAAACCCAGAAGTCTACATTGATACCAACATTACTGGTTTTCTCAACTTGTTGCAGTGTATGCGAGAAAACCAGGTATCGAAACTGGTTTACGCTAGCAGCTCCAGCGTTTACGGAAACACCGATGAGGTACCGTTTAAAGTCGAGCAATCGGTTGATCAGCCCATTAGTGTGTATGCGGCAACTAAAAAATCTAACGAACTTCTGGCTCATACTTATGCTCACTTATTCAGAATTCAAACGATAGGTCTGCGCTTTTTCACGGTTTATGGGCCATGGGGTAGACCTGATATGGCACTATTTCTATTTGCGGATGCTATTGCAAAAGACAAACCCGTTAAAGTGTTTAATCAAGGCCACTTATCCAGAGACTTTACTTACATCGGCGATATTGTAGAAGGTATTATAGCAACTCTGGAAAAAGATCTACCCAACAATTCAAAATACGGCATTTATAATATTGGAAATTCAAAACCGGTCAAGTTATTGGACTTTATTGAAGCTTTGGAACATAGTTTTGGTAAAACTGCCCAAAAGGAAATGCAGCCTATGCAACCTGGAGATGTACACCAAACCTGGGCCGATGTGTCTGATTTAGAACGGGATTTTGGCTATGCACCAACCACTGACATTCAAACAGGAATCGATAATTTTGTAGAGTGGTATAAAGATTACTATAGAGTGTAGTCGTATAATCGTATACTTGTAAAGTGGTCTATAACTTCATACAACTAAACGAATACACCATTACTCGAATACACGAAAAATGAAACTAGTAATTTTCGACGGCAGCTTCAAAACCACTGCCTTTATCAATCGCCTGATTGAGGGTCTGGTCAAGCATGGAGTTGAGGTTTATGTGTTGGGATTTAATGACCAACTAAAACATCCTTTAAAAGATGTAAACTATGTGAGCTTGGGTAGTAGCCAAAGCCGAATCAAATTTGCATGGAAGAGTTTAAAGTGGGGGTTAAGCTCTAAAGATTTGTTGAGAACGATCCGTATGTTGCTTAAGGGCAATATATCTGAACTTAAGAAAAACAATTTGACCTCAGCTTTGCAGGCTATTCAGCCAGACCTAGTTCACCTACAGTGGGTCTCGAATATTTCATTGTTTGAAGAACAGTTAAATAAAAAGTGTTTTAAGTTCATACTTTCACAAAGAGGTTACCAAACCAACGTCCGGCCTTTTGTGAACTCAGATAATTTCAATTATTTACAACACTGGCTCCCGAAGTTTGATGGCTTTCATTCGGTTTCTGAGGCGATTTCAAAAATCGGCGATCAAATTTATAAACATCCTAACAAAATAGATCAGGTGGTGTACACGGGATTGAATTTAGATAAATTTGAGTTTCAATCTGAGGTTGTCAACAATAAATTTTTACAATTGATTTCTGTTGGTCGTCCGCATTGGAAGAAAGGTTATAAATATGCTCTAAAAGCCTGTGCTGTATTACTTCAACAAGGGATTGATTTTCATTATACCATCATCGGTGCTTCAGGCAATGAAGAATTGTTATTTTTGATCGATGATATGGACTTAAGTGATAAGGTGGTGTTAACACCTAAATTATCTCAAACCAAAGTGTTTGAGTTGATGAAAACCTCAAACCTATTTCTATTACCTAGTCTAGAAGAAGGTATTGCCAATGTTGCCGTAGAAGTTATGGCTTTAGGCACTCCCGTCATTTCAACAGATTGTGGCGGGATGCAGGAATTGATTACCCATGGAAAAGAAGGATGGATTGTACCCGTTAGAGATCCTGAAGCTATGGCAGAACAAATCCTAAATTATAGTAATTTAGAAGTGGATGAGGTTAGAAATATTAAGATGGCTGCCAGACATAAAGTGGAAGTGCAGCATAATGAAGATAGCATGATTAAAGGCATGATAGAATTGTATAATAGTCTTAAATAGAAATAATGAAATACTTAATTTCAGTTCACATGCCAAAAGCTGGTGGCACCAGTTTTAAGTTTTTTCTCAAAGAAAATTTTAGAGATCAACTTTATCTTGATTATACAGACTATCCAGATCATTTAAATGAAAAACAGATTAATGATAAGCTTAAAAAATACAATAATTGCTTTTATAACTTAAAACCTTATTATTTTAATTTAAAAAACAAATCAATATTTCATGGGCATTTCTTGGCGGCGAAATATAAATGCTACTTAGCTAAAGAAAATGCCTGTTTTATAACTTGGCTTAGAGATCCTATTGAGAGGTTGGTTTCACATTATTATTACTGGTTAAAAACATACAATAAAGAAAGATCATTAGCTCTTCATAAAAGAGTAGTAGAAGAAAAATGGTCACTTGAGAAATTTTGTTTTTCCAAAGAAATGAAAAATCTTTATTCTAAGTTTTTAATAGATTTTGATATTAAAAATTTTGATTTTATTGGCATCGTAGAAAAGTATGATGAGGATTTTATTTATTTTAATAATTTCATTTCAAAAATTAAAAACCCAACTCTTCCAGACCTTAATAAAACAGTAAAACCAGAAAAAAATCACTTCGATAACGATATTAAAGGACAACTGAAACAGTTTCATAAAAAAGATTATGAGATTTATGATTATGCTTTAAGAATGAGGAAAAAAAGGATTAATAGTTATGAGTAGAAGGCTCAGAAAAATAATTTTTCTTTTTTTTCCATTTCTTAAGAAATACGGATCTTATGTAAGTGTGGTTATAATAAATAAAATCACAAGGGTTTTCTATAGAAATAAAAAACATCAATTCTTATTCATTCTTTCTCCTCCATTTTGTGGTTCAACATTATTAAATGAGATAATATCTTCTTCAAAAATAGTTTCTGTTAATAATAAATTTGGTACCAGAGAAGGACAAAAGCTACCTACGGTTAGAAATATTATGTTTGATGGTATTAATAGGTGGGACGAATCCTTAACTTTTGATTGGGATTATATCAAAAAAGAATGGATCAAGTATTGGGACTTGTCAAAACCTATTCTATTAGAAAAGAGTCCACCTAATATTAAATACGCTAAAATTTTAGAAGAAAAGTTTGAAAATTCTCACTTCATCATTTTTTATAGAAATCCTTATGCTCATTGTGAAAGTTTAATGAGACGTAGTAAAATGGGTGTCAAAGATGCAGCTGAGTTTTCTATAAAATGTTTAAAATATCAAAAGCGGAATATAATAGGGTTAAAACAAAAAACGATTATTTCTTATGAAGAGTTAACCAATGAAACGAATAAAATCAAGAATAGAATTGATAACATTTATCCAAAAACGAATCTTGATGTTGAAATTCACAATGAATTTAATGCCCATAATTTTTTTAAAAAAAGCCTAGCTATTCAAGATTTAAATAATTTGAAAATTAATAAATTGACTGTTGAAGAGATTGTTGAAATAAACGCTGTTTTTCAGAAAGAAGCTGGTTTAATTTCATTTTTTGGTTATAACATAATAAAAACATGAACCCTTTAGTAAGTATTATACTCCCTTCTTACAATCATAAAGAATATCTAAAGGAAAGATTAGATTCTATACTTAATCAAACTTTTCAAAATTTTGAACTCATTATGTTAGATGATGCGTCTACCGACGGTAGTCAAGAATTTTTAAAAGCATATAAAGACCATCCTAAAGTAGCTCATAGTGTTTTTAACGAGATCAATACAGGTTCACCCTTCAAACAATGGCAAAGAGGCTTAGAGCTAGCAAAAGGAGAATATGTGTGGATCGCCGAAAGTGATGATGCCTGTGAGCTCAATTTTTTAGCATCCTCAATGGAAGTGTTTGGGCTTTATTCAGAGGCTTCTATCGTTGTTGCTCAAACATTTAAATTTACTAGTCAAAAAATTGGAGGAGAGGTTTATCATCATATTTTTAAGGAGTCAAATCCAACTTTAATCAGTCAGAAAAACATCAATTTTTGCCCAATCTTAAATGTAAGTGCTTGCATATTCAAAAACCCTAAGCTTGGAAATGGATCTAATGAGTTTGTGAACTACAGACTTATTGGAGATCGCGTATTTTATCATGAATTTTTTTATGGTGGTCTGGTGGTAAAAAATTCAAATACAAGGAGTTACTTCAGAAAAGAAGGAGAAAGTGTCTCTGCCTTAAAATTTAAAGATAGTTCTTATTTGAAGCAGTACTTTAAAGAACACTTAAGATTTATCGACTACGTTTATCAAAATACCAAGTTACCTGAAACCTTCTATAATGCATATCTATCTAAATTCTTTAAAAGAGTAAGAGATAGGATGAATAAAAAGGATAAACTAAGCTTAACTTATCTTTTATTAGTTATTAAATACAAAACGAAATTGAAATAATCTATATGCCTAGAGTCGCTATTGTAATTACTGCCAAGAATGAGGAGCGCTTATTAAAACAAAATCTTCGATATCATTTTGCATTAGGCATACATAAAGCCTTTGTTTATTTCGACGGTGTTACAGATAATGGCCCCGAAACGATTAAAAATTTGCCTAGAGTAGTTGCTCAAAATTCAGTTGAGCCTGAAAAATATAAACACTTAGAGAATTTAAGTAAATTTACATCCAATGCGAATGAACACCATACTGCCAGGCAATGTTTAAATACATATGATGCCATGCTTAAATGCAAAAGGGATGGAATAGATTGGCTAATTTCTATAGATGCAGACGAGTTGTTTTATCCTGGATCAGATATCAAGGATTTAAGTGTATTTTTTGATGCTCTTGAAGCGTATGACGTTATTAAATTACCCCCCCTAGAGATAATCAATAGGAAAATGACTTACACCAACGTTATGTTAGAAGAGTCTTTATTTAAGACAAAGAAAAATTTTAAGTCTAGGTTAGATCAGATTTATTTTGACATTAAAAATCCCTATGGCAATAAATCTTTTACAATTTCATATTGGTTAGGACATACGATGGGGAAATGTATCTTAAATGTAAAAAGCGATATTATACCCAAAAATGTGCACCGATATGAAACAAAGGATAATACTAAAATAAAATCAATCACAAAAGGTAACATTCTTCATTACCATATGTACGATTTTGAAGATTTTATTAAGAAATTTAAAAATTTTGAACACCATCCTCCTGTTTTTTTAAGTGGGAATGAGATAGGTTCTTTAAAAAGTTTATGGATACAATTAGTCAATGACCCAAAGATGACAAAGGAGCAGCTAAAAGAATACTACAAAAAAAATCTGCTTTTTAATGAAAAGAAATTAAAGCGTTTAAACAAAACACGCTTATTTAATTTAGTTAGAAGAAAAGAAAAAGCAATTGTTGAAATTAAATTGCCAAGGCAAATTTTATCAAATATTAAACATGATTAATTCTGTAAGGTGTCCCATGTTGTGGTGGCGGGGAATCCGGCGAAAGTGATAAAGCGATTAGTCGAGTAGTCGAATAATGGAGTAGTCGTGTAATCGAGTAATCGTATAATGGAGTATTTGATTAGTAGATTACCCAAATAATAAAAATTTAGTAGCCATTTAAACATGATACACACCCACCTAACCCTGCCTTTGCCAAGGAAACGCAGGCAGGCTCCCTCAAGGAAGGAAACCAAAAGCAACTATCCCCTTGAGGGCCTGCCTTACTGGTCAGTTAGAGATTATTACTAATAAGACAAAAATGTAGTCTTTTAATGATTAATAAATACACATAGACTAAACTTAGTTAATACACTTTTAACCGAATAATCGAATAATCGAATAGACGAATAGACGAATAGACGAATACACGAATAGACGAATATGCGAAGTATTAAAACCCCCATCATCCTCACCACCCAAACCTTTGTCAAGATCAAAGGGGAATCCCACGAACTAGACTATGAGGCCATTTGCCTGTTTGCAGCAACGGGATTTTTTTGGGACGATTCGACCTATTGGAAAGATACTAAAGTTTTGCGACCAGGGACGATCAATGAGATCGAAGAAGAGGGCTTTTTGGTAAAGTCCAAGCCCTGGTTTCAGTGGACTTATGAGCCAAAAAATCAATCTTTTGATAGCTCTTTACAAGAGTATCAAGACATGTTTGAGCAGATCATCGATGAGCAGATTGGCAATCAACAGGCTATTTTGCCTCTATCCGGTGGGCTGGATAGTCGGAGTCAGGCGGTAGCTTTACATAAATTAGGGAAGCAAGTGACCTCGTATTCCTATTCGTTTCAAGGCGGGTATAAAGAACATCAGATCAGTCAGCAAATCGCTAAGGTCTGTAACTTTGAATTTAAGGCCTTTGAGATTCCTCCACACTATCTTTGGGAAAAAATCGGGGAGTTAGCCGAAATCAATCAGTGTTATTCAGAATTTACTCATCCCCGGCAAATGGGTGTTTTAGAGGAGCTGAAACAAATGCAGGGTGTCTTTTCGCTCGGCCATTGGGGTGATGTTTTGTTTGATAAAGGAGGTGATGAAGGCATACAGGATAAAGACTTGGTTTCTTATATCCATAAAAAAGTAATCAAGAAAGGCGGGCTGGAATTGGCGAGGGAACTTTGGGCTAGCTGGAATTTGGAAGGGGATTTTGACACCTATTTAAAAGACACCACCCAAACCTTGTTGAATCGTATCGATATTAAAAATACCTCGGCCAAAGTCAGAGCCTTTAAGTCGATGTACTGGGCGCCACGCTGGACCAGTATCAATTTAAGTGTGTTTGAAGCGGCGCATCCCATCACTTTGCCTTATTACGATGATCGAATGTGTCAGTTAGTTTGCAAGATTCCTGAGTCACATCTTGCCGATCGCCAGCTTCAAATCGAGTACATTAAGCGCAACCATCCTGAAGTCGCCAGAATCACCTGGCAGGATCAGAAGCCGTTTAATTTGATGAATTTCCATAAGAACATAGCACCTTACAATTTGCCTTATCGCATCACTGATAAACTGAAACGTGTGCTCCAGGAGAAATTGGGGAAGAAATTCATCCAGCGGAACTGGGAGTTGCAGTTTCTAGGTGAAGACAATGAAAAGCAGCTAGAGTCGTATTTGTATGATAAGGACTTCAATAATCTTGTAGACTCACAAGTGGTTAACAATCTATACCGTAAATTTCAAACTCAAGATCCTGTGTTTTATTCACATCCGGTGAGTATGCTGTTGACATTGGCAGTTTGGAATAGGAGAAATTTAGAGTAGTCGTGTATTCGAATAATCGAATATTAGGTATGTCACTTCGAGCCTGACCGACGAAGTCATTTGTTTTTAAAAACATCAATGCTTTAAGCCAAATTAATGGTTTTTTTCTTTTTTAGTTCACCCCCTTTGTTATTAATTAAGTGTTCATGAATCTCGTACCTCGATTTGTATTGCCAAAAAAAGAAACAATCCCCAAAGCTTTGGGGACTAGGCTTATTTTTATGTCTTTAAAAACTACAAAAGAAGTTCCACCACGTAAAGCAAACCGTTTCACTTATGCTTTACTCCTTCACCCACTCTTCACCTCTTTTTGTTTTTTGACATCCATAAAAAGTAGGCCGGATTAAGTCGTTCAAGCGGGTCTTTTCAGTTATTAGCATTAATTATTCTAGATTCATATGAGCTAATAGTTAAGTCGAGTTCTCGATACATCCCTTTTGGATTTCTGGTAAATCCAAAAAGGTCACTCGAACTGACAAAATCAACTTTATGGATGTCACTTGTGACTGCCTAACGTGGTCATTCAGGCGAGTGATCCCAACATTTTCGTTTGGGATGTATCGAGAGGTCATTTGAAGTTATCTCATGTTAGATATTACTGAATAGTTGCCAATGCTAAATAACTCATACAATATTTTAAACTAAAATTTGAGTATTTTTGAATTATGAACATATCTGAAAAAAATATCGATCGAATTAAGAAGCTTTGTGAGAAATATAAGGTTAGGACGTTTTCGGCCTTTGGTTCTGTGGTCCGTGATGATTATAGTGAAGATTCCGACATTGATTTTGTAGTAGATTTTGAAGAAACCGATCCTTTTAAATACACAGATTTATATTTCCAACTTAAAGAGAATTTAGAAAACTTACTTCAAAGACAAATTGACCTAGTTGAAGAACGTGGAATTAAAAATCAATTTTTCAGAAAAGAGCTTGACAGTACTAAAATTTTGATTTATTGACAATAGGATTAGTGTTTGGTTCGAAGACATCGTAAAATCCATCGACCAAATATTTGAATTTCTTCCCTAAAAACGAGATTTCTTTGACTATCAAAAAGACCTAAAAACCAAGAAAGCAGTCGAAAGAAATATTGAAATCATCGGGGAAGCCATTAACCGAATAGTTAAACACAAAGATTCTGATTTTCAAATAAACAACGCACAAAAGATAGTTGGTACTCGAAACAGAATTGCTCATGAATATGACAGTATTTCTGATGAGGTGATTTGGACGATTATAATACGTGAACTACCTGAATTGAGAAAAGAAATTCAAAGCTTAGTAGAAAAGCACAGGCCACGACCGTAGCACATATATTAGTTTTATGTGCTAATGCAAAAGTTTTACCTTGAGGCGATCTGCTGAGCTAGGTCGAGTTCTCGACCTGCTTGCCAGAGGCACCTGCCTGCTAAGGCACGACAGGTAGGCGACAGGCAGGTGCACTGATTTTGGTCTGTCGGCACAAAAACAGCACTCGAACTGACAGGTGCTAAAGGTACTTTGGTTTAGAATTTTACTTATTTACAAACACCCACCTAACCCTGCCTTTGCCAAGGAAACGCAGGCAGGCTCCCTCACTTCGACAAGCTCAGCACAGGCCAGGGAGGAATGTTAAACATTTTCCCTCGAGGCAATGTGCTGAGCTAGGTCGAAGTAGAAATGCCGCTAGGCAAAGGGTGTTGGAGATCTTCAAAACACACCCAACCCTAACCCTTCCCTCAATGGAAGGGAACTAAGAAACTTTCCCTTGAGGCGATGTGCAGCCCTCACTCCTTCAGGATAAACTTTGACGAAGTAAAGTCAAGATGCACTTAATCATAATTATGCAAAAGTTCTCGACTCCGCTCGAACATAAACAAAAGGAAAAAACTATTTTTGATCTAGTAAACCGATTATACCATTACACTTCTACTCGACTACACTAATGAAAAAGAAACTTAAAATCCTCTACACCATCCCTAACTTTGACACCGCTGGTAGTGGCAAGGTGGTGTACGATTTGGTGAAGGGTCTGGATAAAGAGCTATTTACCCCAGAGATCTTAGTGAAGCATAGCCGAGGGGCATTTTTTAAGGAGGTGGAACAGCTTGGGGTGCCGATTCATGTGTTCAATTATGAGACGGACTATAAGCCATTTTGGTCTTTCCCCTTTCGATTGCTGAAAGTAATCCGGTTTTTTAAATCATACGATTGGGATATCGTGCATTCCTGGCACTGGAGCTCCGATTTTTCAGAGCCTTTAGCGGTGAAATTAGCAGGTAAGAAATTTGTTTACACTAAAAAAGCTATGGGCTGGGGCAACAAAGCCTGGCGATGGCGATCGCAGTTGAGTAATCACGTCATTGCGATTAACAAAGATATGATGACCGAGTTTTTTAACCCAACGCCTTCTGTTAAGGCAACCTATTTGCCTTTAGGGCTGGATACAGAAGTTTATGCGCCGTTAGCTTATCATCAAGATACGGCCAATCTGTATGGAATTAAGAAAAAGGATTTCGTGGTGATCTCTGTGGTTAATATGGTAGAGGTAAAGGGCATAGAAATTCTGATCGAGGCAGTCATTCAGTCCAAAATTCCTCATATCAAATTACTTTTGGTTGGAAATGACCAAAGTGACTATGTTGAAAAGCTGAAAGAGAAATACCTTAAAGACCATTCTAATATAATATTTACCGGGAAACAATTGGAAGTTCGGAACCATTTATCCATTGCTAATGTGTTTGTGATCCCTACCAAAAATGAAGGCAAGCGGGAAGGCATGCCGATGGCGCCAGTGGAAGCTATGAGTATGGCTGTGCCAGTGATCGGTTCTAAAGTGTCTGGGATTACCGATATTTTAGAGGACTTCGACGAGTGGATGTTTGAGGCTAGTCAGGTGGAAGAACTTACACAATTGCTTCAAAAAGCCCAGAAAATGCCTTTTGAAGAGTTAAAAGTAATAGGTCTAGAAATGCGGGAAAAAGTGAAGAATAAGTATACATTTGAAGCTTTTATTTCATCAAGAGAAAATCTCTATGAGTCACTTTAATAAACATACGATTGTGGTGGGGTCTGCCCGAAGTGGAACCAGCTGGCTCAGTGAAAACATGGCGAAGGTGTTTCGCTATCGGATGTTGTTTGAACCCGAGCATACCGAACGAACCCAAAAAGGCCATTTGATCGCCGATCAATGGATCACACATGCTAATCAGCGAGATTACAACAAAGGCTTAAGCTATTTGGAACAGGTGTTTAAAAACCGGGTTGATTCCGACTGGATCGCTCAAAATTCCAATCGCAAGTATAAAATGCATCTGTGGCCGTTTATACCCAAACATTTTATCATCAAATTTGTACGAGGGAATCTAATGGCAGCATTTCTTAATCAATATTATAACATTCCAGTCGTCCATGTGCTACGTCATCCTTTGGAAGTGATCAAATCGCAACAGCGGGTCAAATTTCCCTGGCTGTATGACTTGTCCTATTTTGAAAAACAGGAGGGTCTCAAACAGCTTTTAGCAGACAAGTATAACATTCAGATTGAAGCTTTTAAAGCCAAAAGTGAAGTTGAGATTTTAGCCTTGCGCTGGTGTATTGAGAATGTGGTAGTTTTAGATGATTTGAAAGCTGGTCAGTCCGAGACTTATCATATACTCAAACATGAAGATCTAAGAGCAGATGTTCAGGTCTACAAAGACCTTTGTGCTATTCTAGGCATTGATGTAGTGCAACAGATTGATAATGAGTATAAAAAACCCTCTACAAAAGCCCATCCGAAATCCACGGTGAGAGGTCAAAAGGATGACAGGGAGTTTTTGAATGATGAGGAGAAAGGATTAATTTTGAACATACTACAGCAGTTTAATCAGAATATTTATGAATTGTAAGTGCGAATAATCGAATAGTCGAGTAGTCGTATATTCGAATTCACAAAAAAACTAACTATTATGAATCATAAAGATTTGGATGTTTGGAAAGTCAGTATTGAACTTGTGACATTAATCTATAAGTACACTGATAATTTTCCAAAAAACGAGCAATTTGGTTTGACAAATCAAATTAGACGCTCTGCTGTTTCGGTACCATCAAATATAGCTGAAGGTAGCGGAAGAAATAGCTGGAAGGAACTCTACAATTTTGTAAGCTATTCAATTGGTTCAGCAGCTGAGTTAGACACACAATTAATAATTGCAAAAAACCTCATTTATCTTAATGCTGAAGCTGAAGAAACCTTATTTGCAATGATAGAAAAAACGAGAAAGCTATTATCTGGGTATAAGAAGTATGTAAAAAGTAAAATTTGAGTTGGAATAAACGAATAGACGAATACACCAATACACGACAAAATGACCATTACCCTCATCCTTCCCCAACCCCCAGGCTATTCTGAAACCTTCTTCAGGTCTAAGATTCAAGGCCTTCAGGAGAGTGGGCATGAAGTGATTTTGGTCACGGCAGCCACCGATCAGAACTTTGAGGCGTGCCAACATCTGCATCATCCTAAAGTCAGCAAGAATAATCTAGTTCAGGTCTTTAAAATGCTAGGTGTTTATTTAGGTTTACTGCCTTATTTGAAGTCCGTTTCTAAATACATCAAGCTAGAAAAAAGCGAGGGAACCTCTGTAAAGCGAATGTTTGAGAAGTTGTACATCAATGCCACCTTAATTAAGCTAAGAACGGATTGGCTACATTTTGGCTTTGCCACCATGGCTTTGGAGCGAGAGTTAGTCGCCAAAGCGATTGGAGCGCAACTGGCAGTGAGTTTAAGAGGTTATGATATTGGAGTCTACCCACTAAAGCATCCAAATTGTTATACTAAGCTTTGGGATTATGTGGATAAAGTGCATAGCATCTCTAAGTATTTATTAGAAAAAGCATATGGTTTAGGTTTATCAACACAAGTGCCAATCAATATCATTACACCCGCTGTTGATTTAAAAATGATCGGACATTCAAAACCTACTCACAATGATAAATTGACCATTCTAAGCATCGCCAGATTACACTGGATCAAAGGCATAGATGATCTCATTGAAACCGCTTACGCTTTAAAACAGAAAGGAATTGACTTTGAGTGGAAGATTATTGGAAGTGGGGACCAGAAGCATGAAGAGCGTTACAAGTTTCATGTGTATCAAAAACAGCTGAGAGATCAGATTATTTTTTTAGACAAGCAAACTCACCAAGAGACTATAGACCACCTCCATAAAACTGATATATACGTTCAAACCAGTTTGAGTGAAGGCTTTTGTAATGCCGTTTTGGAAGCCCAGGCTTTAGGTAAGCTATGTTTAGTTTACGATGCTGGCGCTTTATCTGAAAATATTGTGCATGAAGAAACAAGTTGGCTGGTACAAAAAGCTAAGCCAGAATTATTAGCTAATAAAATTTTGGAAGTGCTTAACCATGATGAAAAGATTAAAAAAAGTATTCAAGGAAATGCTAAGGAGAGAGTACAAAACAAATTTGGTTTAGAAGTTCAAAAAGAAGCATTTACAGAATTTTATCTATAATTTTTAACTATGCCACACATTTCAATTATTAGCCCGGTTTATAACGCTGAAAATATTTTGTCAGAATTAGTTACAAGGATTGAAACTTCAGTAAAATCTATTACTACTGATTATGAAATTATATTGGTAGAAGATTGTGGGCCAGATAAGTCATGGGAGAAGATTTTAGAACTTTCACAGGGCAGATCTTATTTGAAAGGGATCAAATTAAGCAGAAATTTTGGACAGCACTACGCCATTAGCTGTGGATTAGATCATGCTAAAGGAGACTGGATTGTAGTTATGGATTGTGATCTTCAGGATCAACCAGAAGAGATAGTTAATTTATATGCAAAAGCTAAACAAGGCTTTGATATTGTTTTAGCAAGTAGAGCGAAACGAAAAGACTCTTTTTTTAAAAAGCTGTTTTCGAAAACTTTCTATCGAACTTTAGGATATCTTACAGGAACCGAGCAAGATGAAACAGTTGCAAATTTTGGAATTTACAACCTTAAAGTTATAGAGACCTTGATAAGAATGAAAGACTCTATACGCTATTTTCCTGCTATGGTGAAGTGGGTTGGATTTAAATCAATAAAACTTGATGTTGAACATGCTAAGAGAGAAGAGGGAAAATCTAATTATAATTTTAAGAAACTAATGAATCTTGCGCTTGATATTATCCTTGCATTTTCTGACAAACCTCTTCGTTTAGTAGTGAAAGCAGGTTTATTTATCTCTTTTATTTCAATAATTATTACAGTGTTTTATTTCTTCAAATGGTTGAAAGGGGATGTTGTTGTATTAGGGTTTACCAGCTTAATTATCTCAATTTGGCTCTTATCGGGTGTGATTATTTCTACCCTTGGTATAATTGGACTCTATGTAGGAAAGATTTTTGAAGGGGTTAAAGGAAGGCCTGTTTATATTATTTCAAACACTACGGATTCATGATACGAGAACTGAAATGGGACTCTAATTTTTTCAATAAGAGAATTGCAAAACTTGAGATTAAAAAAGACGAAGATAAAAACGTATTTGAAGAAATAAGTCAAGAATACGACTTGACATATGTGTTTTCAAATTTCGAAATCAAAGCTTTAGAAAATTTTCATATTGATACTAAAATCATTCTTTCAAAATCTATTTTTAAACCTTTCAAAAAGGCATTAAATACAAGGATAATGATAGAAAAACCTGAATGTGTAAAAGAATTTGAAAATGAAGATTTATATGAATTAGCCTACGTTAGTGGACACAAATCAAGATTCAAGCTAGATTCAAAGTTTAGTGATGAAGAGTTCAAACTACTTTACAGAAAATGGATAGATAATAGTCTTCAAGATTTAAAAACTATAGTCTATATAGCTCTAATAAATAATTCAATTATAGGTTTTATTGCTTGTAAATTAGAGCAAAGGAGCGCAAATATTACATTAGTTGCAGTCGATCCTGAATTTCATGGGAAAGGTGTGGGTAAATTACTTATCCATAATTTGGAAAATTACCTCAAAGAAAAAGATATTAAAGAACTTTACGTAGCTACTCAATCTTCAAATTTACAAGCTATAAAATTTTACAATCAGATTGGTTTTTTTGTATTTAGCAAAACCGAAATCTACCATGTATGGAAAACAAAATGATCCCTTTTAATAAACCTTATTTAACAGGCAAAGAAACTTTTTATATTGAAGATGCCGTAGCTACAGGACATATTTCGGGTAATGGTAAGTACACTAAAAAATGTCAAAATTTTTTTGAGTCTGTTTATGATTTTAAAAAGTGCTTATTGACCACATCCTGTACTGATGCATTAGAGATGGCTGCCTTATTGATTAATATACAGGCCGGAGATGAGGTAATCCTGCCGTCCTATACCTTTGTGAGTACGGCAAATGCTTTTGTGTTACGAGGTGCTAAACTAGTATTTGCAGATTCTAGAAAAGATCATCCCGGTCTCGATGAAAGTCAACTAGAAGGATTAATCACTCCAAAAACCAAAGCGATAGTTCCTGTTCATTATGCAGGTGTAGCTTGTGATATGGATAAAATTATGCAGGTGGCCGAAAAACATAACTTGTTTGTGATTGAAGATGCAGCTCAGGCTATAGATAGTTTTTACACGGGTCAAGATGGCGTAAAGAAACCACTAGGGAGTATTGGTCATTTAGGCGCATTTTCATTCCACGAAACCAAAAACATCATATCTGGGGAAGGGGGTATGCTGGCCATAAACGATTCACAATTCATTGAACGGGCTGAGATCATTTGGGAAAAAGGAACCAACCGTTCAGCATTTTTTCGTGGAGAAGTCGACAAATACGGATGGGTAGATGTAGGAAGCTCTTTTCTACCTTCAGAAATTATTGCAGCATTTTTATGGGCGCAGATTGAAAATATTGAGAAGATACAATCAAGAAGAAAATTGATTTGGGATTCTTACCGAGATAAGATTTCAATTTGGGCTAGAAAAAATAAAATACAATTGCCAGTTTTACCTGCATATGCTACCAATAATGCGCATATGTTTTATTTGGTTTTTGAAACTGAAGAGCATAGAAGAAAGTTTATTGCTTATATGAAGGGTCATGATATTCTAACCGTCTTCCACTACATAAGTTTACACCGCAGTGAGTTCTATAAAACTAAACACGAAGGCAAAGCTCTTCCTTTTTCAGACAAATACACTAACTGTTTATTGAGATTGCCATTGTTTTTTGAGCTTGATGTGCACTCTGTAATTGACAAAATTTTGATGTATGAATCGGATAAATAAAATCCTTAAGTTTATTTTATATGCAATTCCTGTTGGCTTAATAGTTTGGAAATTGGCTTTGTTTCTGATTTATCCCCACGTGAGTACGGATGGGCCATGGACATTGAGTCATCTTTTTTCATTCATGAGAGGTGATTTTAATGAAAGTAGTTTTGCTCATAATTTTGATGGAGATATCTATAAAACTTATGGATTGGAGATGATTTTGTCACCTTTCTACAAGCTTGCAGGCGAGATAAACACCTATAAATTCATTTTGATCTCATTTTTATTTATTTCTGTAAGTGCTTTTCTAATCAAAAAAATAACTTTAGATCAGTTGAAGTCAAAGTTTTTATTCATTATTACTATAGCTGGATTTCTAACTTCTACCTACACATTTGGCTTAAGATCTGAGACCTATATTATTCCATTTATGTTGCTCATAATCTATCAGGTTTTTGAAATATATCATCAAAAAACTAAAGTGTTTAGGCTATTAATCATAGGTTTTATTGGGGCTTTAATTTTCTTGATCCATCCTGCCTCTGCAATCTTCACCGTGTTGATTGTTCTCTATATCTGGGCTAATAAATGGATAGGTCACAAACATTTTATCAGGATTATAAGCATAGGGGTAGTCTCGGCATTGGTTATATCTGGTTTTAGGCTGTTGGATTATATAAATCTTTTTACAGGTTCAAATGAATTAGAGGATCATTCTTTTTCATTATCACATGTTTTGAAATACATTTCATTTTCGCCAATTGTAATAGTCTTGATTTACTTAGGAGTGTTTAAAAATAAAAATATACTAAAAATACTTTTCCTGATTAGCTACATAATTTTTACCTGTGTCTTTGGACGGAGTTACTATTTTAGTTATTTAATTCCATTCTTATTGCTCTTTTTTGTAGATATGAGCGAATTAAAAGATCTAAAATTTAATGCAGTTATTAAATTAATATCTTTCTGCTTCATTAGCTATAGTTTATTGGTTACACATTTATTTCCAACTTTCCAAAATTTTGAAAACCCAGTTTTAGGTTCTACTTATAGAACTATTTTAAAAAGAACTAATGAAATTGGTGAATCTATACCAAATGACAATCGGATTTGGGTGACATCTCAATTAGGTATGGAAGTCATCGACCAACCTAATTCAAGATTACATCACCATTTTTATAAGACAATGTCAGGAGAGAAAATAGAACTTGAAGAAGGTGACGTAATGCTTTTTATATCAAAACAAAAAATGTTGGATAGATTAAACTCAAAAGTAAATCATTCTAAAGAGGATCTTATTATCACAAGTGAAATAGATCCAGTAAAGGGCCATTATAAGATTTCTAGACCTTTTCAGGAGCGTGGAAGTGAAATAGGACTATATAAAGTCACACTCAGAGAATAAAATAAATAACTATGCTCTTCAATTCCCTCACCTTTTTTATTTTTCTCCCTACCGTATTTATTCTGTATTGGTTTGTATTAAAAGGTAGACTATAAGCTCAAAATGTACTGATTCTCATTGCCAGCTATGTGTTTTATGCCTGGTGGGACTGGCGGTTTTTAAGTTTAATTGTATTTAGCACCTTACTCGATTATAGTCTTGGTTTAGCTATAGACAAATCGACTTCCAGGCAAAAATCCAAACTCTTGTTGTGGACCAGTTTACTGGTCAATCTCGGGTTTTTAGGCGTCTTTAAATACTATAATTTCTTCGTGGAGTCCTGGATTGATGCCTTTGCAGGCTTAGGCATCACTATGGAAGTCAGTACGCTTTCTATCATACTTCCTGTAGGCATTTCCTTTTATACCTTTCAAACCCTTAGTTACACTATCGATGTGTATCGAAAGCAACTAAAGCCAACCTCATCTTTATTAAATTTCGCCGCGTACGTGGCCTTCTTTCCTCAGCTGGTGGCAGGACCGATTGAGCGGGCTACCCGCTTATTACCTCAGTTTAGTGAAGAGCGAGTATTCAACTCAAGTTTTGCAACCTCGGGCGTATATCTGATCATTTGGGGCCTGTTTAAGAAAGTAGTCATCGCCGATAATTGTGCCTTTTTTGTCAATCAAATTTTCGAGCAATCAGGTAATTATTCCAGTGCAGAATTAGGCTTGGGTGCCGTTCTATTCGCGTTTCAAATCTACGGTGACTTTTCCGGGTATTCGGATATTGCGATTGGTACTGCCCGCTTATTTGGATTCTCTTTGATGACCAATTTTGCTTTTCCTTATTTTTCTAGAGACATTGCCGAGTTCTGGCGTCGCTGGCACATCTCCTTATCGACTTGGTTTAGAGATTACCTTTATATTCCCTTGGGGGGAAGCCGAGTGCGAAAAACCTTACAAGTCAGAAATGTAATGATCATCTTTTTAGTCAGTGGCTTTTGGCACGGCGCCAACTGGACGTTTTTGGTTTGGGGCGCTTTACATGCCCTGTTCTTTTTACCTTTGTTGCTTCTCAATGTGAATCGAAAATATGTAAGTGAAGATGCCTTGCGCCTTCCCCATCTGCTTAAAATCGGTTTAACCTTTGGCATTGTTTGTCTGGCCTGGGTGTTTTTTAGAGCGGATAGTATTAGTGAAGCTATTCAATTTTTAGGGCATATATTTGAAATGAACTCACTGAGTTTAGACGTTTTTACCAAATCTTCTAAGTACCTCTTGTTTTCAGCAATTATAGGAATGAGTATCTTACTGATGCTGTATTTTGAATTTAGAGCCTTTAGAAAGCAGCGAGTAGAAGTGCACTTACGACCCTTTTCGGCGGCATTTGTAATAGCGTGTATTGTAGTGATGGGAGCCTTTAAAAATCAGGCAGATTTTATTTATTTTCAGTTTTAAATAATTGATCGAATGGAGCTTAAAACTATTTTCCTCAATAATACGACTGGCAGAATAAAAAACACTTGCTTTTGTTTCAAGTTCGAGCGGAGTCGAGAACCATTTACATCTCGACTGAGTTTATCTCGAAGAATTGAGAGGCTCGATGCTAAACAATTCTCCTTTCTTGAATTGTGAGTATTTCTACTCATTAGCAATGGCTTCATCCAGAGCTGTTTATATCTCAACTCTAATAGAATTATTTAAATATGTCAAATAAAGATTTCGAATTTTAAAATCACCCAATGACTAAATTCCTCAAAAAATTACTTCTCTACGGCGGTTTGCTTTTCGTTCTCCTCAATCTTCTCGTTTTAGGAAGTTTCTGGAGTCTAAGACAATCCGAATTTTACAAGCCTTCCTTTGCCGTGAATCAAATTAAGCTGGATTTAGATTACGTGGTCTTAGGGTCTAGTACCGGCTTAACCACCTTAAACACCAAACTTATCGATAGCTTAACGGGCTGGCAGGGCCTCAACCTGAGCATGGATGACACTGCCTTACCAACGCATTACTTAATGCTTAAGCATTTCTTGGAAAACGGTGGGCAAACTCAGCGTTGCGTTTTGGCGATTACTCACTGGGACGTGGCGAATGCTTCACCGAGTATAGGAAACAACGATCATCGGTTTTTACCTTTTATAGCAGAGGATTATGTAGAGGATCACTTTACTATTTTAGAAGATGAGGCTTGGTCTCCTTTGACTACAAGTCAATGGGTACCGATTTATGGATTAGGCTATTACAACACCGAGTTATTTTACCCTTCGCTAATATCCTTAGCTAAACCAACCTATCGAAACCGCTACGATGACAAAGGCAATTATGTGTATCCTAAATTAGGAAAGCCCTTAAAGGTCAAAAGACCTGAAGTTTCAGATTATCAGTTTAACAACCTGTATCTTGAAAAAATTCAATTACTTTGTCAGCAGAATAATATCGAACTGATCTTATACCAATCGCCCATGTTGAATCAGCACCAAAACACCCCTGATAATTTCCAGTTCATAAACCATTCAGGGCTATTATATCAAAAAACGAACTTGTTTTATGATGAGATTCACGTCAATAAAAAAGGTAGGAAAAAGGCAACAGAGGAGTTCGTGAAAGCAATTACTCAATGAATATTATTATTCACGGGCCTGGAAGGTCAGGAACCACGCTATTTAATAAGATGTTTTCTTATCATCCAGATTTTGTGTGGTTATCCTCCTGGCAAAATAGATTTCCAAAACAAGCCTGGTTAGGAGTTTTCAACACCATTTACCAGAAACAAATGCTGGGTGTAGACTGGTCATCAGTTAAGAATATCCCTAAACCTGCAGAAGCTTATGGGTTTTGGAATCATTACTTTAAGCCCTTTTCATCAGAGGCTAGATTAGATGTTGAAAAGACTGAAGATTGCATTAATTTTATAACTTCTCTAAAACAAATATCTGGTAAGAAGAATTTTGTAACCAAGCTAACGGGGGAAGCAAGAAAAGAAATTTTGGATCAAGTTTTTAATAAAAATTACTTGGTATTGTGGATAGAGAGAGACCCTAGAGTTGTGGTTAGCTCCTACATCAAACAAAAATGGTTTTATAAAAACAAACCTGAGGAGTTTGCGAAACTTAGCATGACTGATAAAATTGAATTTTATGCGAATTTTTATAAGCAGAATTTTGAAGGTGCTAAACCTTTAAACAGGAAACTTCTAAGATACGAGGATTTATGTGATGATCCTGTGATGTTTTTTGAAAGCTTACTGAAGGATTTAAATCTACCGTTTCATAAGAAACATAGAAAAATTATTGAACAATGGGAACTTAAAGTAGTGGATTGGAAGTCTTACTCTAAAAAGTATTCAGAAGAGGAGAAAACACTTTTCAATCAATTACTCAAGGATGAAATGGTTTACTTAAATTACGAAGTGTAACATGCCTTTTAAATTTCTCACTTACCTTCAACCCACACACTATTTTCGTCTTTTTAAAAAGGATAGAACATCAGTATTTCCCAAGGTTCAGGCTTTGCCTAATATGGTTTTAGACCAACTTATAAGAGATGAAAGGTATTCTTCTATGTTTGCTCAAGACTATGATCTGTCATGGAGGGCAATCCAAAAAGGCTATATCAGCCAGGCAGCAACCTACACCGATTTTGAGACCATACCGATTATCGATGAATACCGCTTTATCCGTAAGAATTTTCATAAAGCATGGGTGTTTTACGTCCTGTTAATTCGCTTGCTGTCATTTAACAACCCAATCACAGAAGTGTCTGCTTATTGTAAAACTAGAAAGGTGAAGCGAGTGGATGAGCATCAACATCCTATTCAATATACAGATTATAAGGACTTTAAGTCTGAACTCGTTCAGCGACAGCCATTTGTTTCGATCATTATCCCCACTTTAAATCGTTATCGGTATTTAAAAGATGTCCTCAAGGATTTGGAACAGCAGGAGTATACGAATTTTGAAGTCATCGTGGTGGATCAATCGGAGCCTTTTCAAGTGGACTTTTACGATGAGTTTCAGTTAAATTTCAATTTGATACACCAGGAGGAAAAAGCTTTATGGTTAGCTCGGAATAAAGCGATTCAACAAAGTCAGGGTGACCTCATCTTGCTTTTTGATGATGATTCTAGAGTAGACACTGATTGGATTTCACAACATTTGAAAACGCTTGATTTTTTTAAGGCGGATCTATCCTCTGGGGTGTCGATTTCAACTCAAGGGGCCAAAGTGCCGGCCAATTATGCTCATTTTGGCATCAGTAGTCAGCTAGACACCGGTAATGTTTTACTCAACAAAGAAGTATTCAGACAGATAGGCTTATTCGATCGACAGTTTGAAAAGCAACGGATGGGCGACGGAGAATTTGGATTACGGGCTTATCTCGCCGGCTATAAAAACATTTCCAATCCCAATGCTAAACGTCTACACTTAAAAGTGGGGTCTGGAGGCTTACGCCAAATGGGGAGCTGGGATGGATTTCGACCCAAAAAATGGCTGGACCCGCGACCGATTCCGTCTGTGGTGTATTTATTCAGAAAATACCACGGAAACAGAGCGGCCAGATGGGCTTTGCTGAAAACGGTGCCTAGCTCCATCATGCCTTATCGTTACAAAAGTAATTCGTTGCTGATGGTGGTGGGGGTGTTGATCAGTATCCTTATTTCACCTCTAGTTTTAGTTCAGGTTTTTAAATCATGGTCATTAGCGAGTGAGAAACTTAAGGAAGGGTCTAAGATTGAGAAGTTTTAATAGTCTTTAGTCAATTAGTCGTGGGTCTTGGATCAAATAAGTTATAATCATCAATAGTATATTCGTATAGTAGAGTAGTCGAGTAATCGGTCGAGTGATTAAACCAATATACGATTACACGAATACACTATTAGTGACAAAGTCACACTAGACATTAAAGCTCGAGATAAAAAATACAAAATGCAACCATGATCGAAATCGTTAACTATTCACCAACATACGAAAAGCAACATTTTGAGTTTGCGACCAGGATGTTTGGCAAACGGAGAAAGCGAAGAAATCCAGATTATATCTATTGGAAGTTTAGAGGTGAGCCAGGAAAAGAGTTGCCATCATTTAAATTAGCTGTAGAGAAAGGTGAAATTATTGGTCAGTTAGGTTTGATTCCATGTTATTTGAAAGTAGGAATGAAATCAATTGCCACCCAGTGGGCCTGTGATTTAATGGTTGACCCCGCTTATAGAGGAAAAGGGGTTGCTAAGTTACTTTATGAATCCGCTCACCAACAAAAACCTATTACTTTAGGAAGTGATCCAAGTCCTTCGGCTGAAAAATCAATGTTGAGGTCTGGGTATAAAAAATTAAAGAGTTCAACCAAGCAATTTATTCCTATTTATCTTGGAGTCCCTCTCCAAATGAAGGGTTTGCCTTATAAGTTTATAAAATCAGTTAAGAATCCATTTTTGTCTGTCTACAGACAAACTAAATACAAAAGAGAATTTCAGCAGTTGGATATCATAAATGAAAATCACCATGATCTTTTTCACACGAAAACCGCAAATGATTTGAGAATTCAGGTAGACGACAATTTTAAAAATTGGCGTTTTCGAGAATTTAAAGATTATTATCCAGGAGTTAAATTGTATAATTTATCTGGAACAAAAACCTACTTTTCCGGATACCATCACGGTCATATTTATTTTATTACTGATTTAGAATTAGAAAATTCAAAGGACTTTTATTCGATTATAAATTTTATACTCAGTTTTTTACCAGAGAATATCGATAGAATTCGATTTCAAAATAACATACATTCAAAAAAATTAGGAAGCCAACTGACTACAATCGAATATTCCACAAAAACATCAATTATCTATTACACTAAAGACAACGTTTTAGAAAAAAGTATTCAAAAAAAGTACTTTTACTACACACATCAGGATTCTGATGAAAACATATAAGCGATGAAGAAAATCATTTTAATCTGGGATTTTGACGGCGCTATTGGTTTGATCAATGCCTCTTATCCCTATAATTTTAATTTCAAGAATCTTCAGCGTGAACAAAACCAGGTGAAGCTAGCTCTCGATATATTAGATGAATATGGTATCAAATGTTGTTTTGCGATAACTGGCTTTTCTGCAGAAGAGGGATTAGCTCCTTATACCTTTCCAGCTTTGATTAAGGAAATTCATGACCGCGGCCATGAAGTGGCTTCACATTCCTGGCGTCACGAATGGTCATCTATTTTTCAATTGAACCAAGTAGATAAAAGTTTAAAGAGAAGTCAGCTTGCCTTAGAAAAAGCCATCGAACACCAACAAAAAGTCATAGGTTTTGTACCTCCGCATAACCGCCCTATGTCTTGGTTAAAACGTGGGGCCTTTAGTTGGGGAGATCGCGGCATTTATCCCTTCTTCAAAGCAGCCGATAATGAGTCGATTATTAAGCTATTGAAAGTAAATGATTATAGATGGGTCAGGGTCACCTACAAAACTATTTTTCAAAAATTTTTCAATTTGAAACGCAATCCAACTGGGACAGTGCTCAACTACAAAGGTGTTTTAGTATTGGAAAATCATTACACAGGCTTTGACACATTTGTGGTCAATCATATTCTAAATACCAATTATTCGACCTACACGATAAGTGCTCATCCCTTAATGCTCGACTTCCCCAATAAAAAAGAAAGTATGGCCAATTTTAAACAATTTCTGGAGCAACTCAAGAGTTCAGGTCAGAAGATTGAGTTTGTAAAGCCGATGGAATTGGTTGATTAATTTATACTTCATGTGAAGAAAACACCCCTTTCATCCCATTTCGACTTAGCTCAATGCAACGCCTCAAGGGGATAGAATTGAAAAAGCTTCCTCCCTGGAGGGAGGATTGAGGAGGGTGTATTGTTATATATATTGAGCAACTCAATAAGCAAATAATTAATAACTTTGAATCAAATAAACAACTCTAAAAAGGTCAACTCTATTTAGGACTCTACATACCATAAAAGCTGAACGAACAACAGTAAACTAATAACGAGCTTGAAAAAAATCCTTTTCCTCACATCCGAACTCCCCCCACAACCTGGAGGTATTGGTAATCATGCCCATCAGCTAGCCAGGTATTTCTCCAATCATTACGAGGTAACTGTCATAGCAGATCAACGCTCTGAGGATGGCAAAGAAGAGCAAGAGTTTGATGAGCAGCAAGACTTTTCTGTGAGTCGAGTTAAGCGAAGAAGGACTTTAATATTAACCTATTTAAAACGCTTCTTTATCGCAAGAAAACTTTTAAAAAAGAACGATATACTGTTAGTATCAGGTAAATTTCCCTTGTGGGTTGGAGGAGTCTTGTCACTTTCGTCCAACAAACCTATTGTAGTGATTATCCACGGGAGTGAAGTTCAGCTGTCTAATGCTTTAGCTCGACACCTAACCGATTGGTCGCTGAAACGTCTGGATCATATCATAGCGGTTTCTCGATTTACCTTACAACTGATTGAATCCTTAAACTTAGAGGCTACAACGGTTATCCCAAATGGCTTTGATTTACCGAAAACAAAGGTTGAAAGCTCTTATGATCGCAATAACAAAGCAATACCCTTACAACTCATTACCGTGGGTAACCTTACCCAGCGTAAAGGTCAGCATAATGTCATAAACGTCTTACCTCAACTTAGTCAAGTCTATCCCGATCTGATTTACCATTGTGTGGGGATTCCTACCGAAATCAATCGGTTGGAGAAGCTGGCTAAAGCCTTAAAAGTGGAACAGCATGTCAAATTTCACGGGCGGGTGACAGAAGAAGAAAAGTTTGAATTGCTGAATCAAGCTGATGTCTTTATGATGCTAAGTGAGCAAACCTCCACTGGTGATGTGGAAGGCTTTGGGATTGCAATTCTAGAAGCTAATGCGATGGGATTGCCTGCTGTAGGAAGTCTGAATTGTGGTATCGAAGATGCGATTGAAGATCAACTGTCAGGCCGCTTAGTCAACCCTCATGATGTCGATCAACTTGTTTTGGCCATCAAGGATATCATGAACAACCAGAGTCAGTACAGTGCACAAGCCAAGGTTTGGAGTGAGCATTTCACCTGGGATAGGATTGGGAAGAAGTATCTTGAGGTGTTGGAGGAGTTCGAATAGTCGTATAGTTGTATATTTGTTTATGGTTTATGGTTGGCGGTTGACGGTTCACTGTTAAAGGTCAACTCTATTCAGAGAATTTAGAATAACGATAAACGAAAAACAGTAAAAACTCAACAAACAACAAACAACTAAAGTTATGGATTACAAAGATCTTGATGCTTGGAAAGAATCAATGAAGCTGGTTCAACTTGTCTATGAATTAACCCAAGTCTTTCCTAATGAAGAAAAGTTTGGATTGGTAAGTCAACTGAGAAGAGCATCCGTTTCTATTCCGTCAAACATAGCTGAGGGACAAAGTAGAAACTCTAATAAAGAGTATAAACGATTTGTTGAAATTGCCTTAGGCTCATCTTTAGAACTAGAAACTCAGCTCATCATAGCTTCAAGATTAAAATTAATCAAATCAGATCATCAGGTTTTTGAGCAAACTGAAAGCGTAAAGAAAATCATCCATGGTTTGATTCGGTTTTTGAAGAAGAATAGTTAATAGTTTACGGTTTATAGTCTACGGTTTTCAACCTACTTTCAACTATAAACGCTCAACAGTAAACAATCAACAGTAAACGCTCACCAAAAAAAATGACCCTCTGTATCATCTCCCATACCGAACATTATAAAGATGAACACGGCATTCTCAAAGCCTGGGGATCGACGGTGACGGAAATCAATCATTTGCTGGAAATTTTTGATCGGATTATCCATGTAGCGCCTTTACATGAAGGATTACCACCGCCAAGTAGTCTACCCTATATCGATGATGGACGGATTGCTTTTATCCCTTTAAAACCTTCAGGAGGCCAGGGTTTACAAAAATTGAGTATCGTATGGACTGCTATCTCTAACTTAAAAAAAATTCGAAAGGCGATTCAAAACGCCGATATCATTCAATTTAGAGCCCCTACAGGGATGGGGATTTATGTATTACCCTTTCTGAAATGGTTGAATTCAAAACCCTATTGGGTCAAGTATGCCGGCAACTGGATGGATCCACACATGCCCCTTGGGAATCGACTACAAAAGCAGTGGTTGTTAAGATATTTAGAACCTGAAACTCAGGTGGCCTATAATGGACACTGGGAAGATAAGCCTCAGTTTAAAGCCTTCCATAATCCTTGTTATACCCTGAAAGATTATCAGCAGGCCAAATCAGCTTTGGATCAAAAGTCAGATAACCTGAAGGAAGGTGCGGTGCTGTGTTTTGTGGGGGCTTTAAATGCACATAAAGGAGTGCCGTTAATCCTTGAAGCTCTAAGTAAAAAACCTAAAAATCTACCAATAAAAGCAGTTCATTTTGTTGGGGACGGCCCTGATCGAGAAGATTATGAAAGCATTGCTAAAGAACTGGATGTAGTAACCTATTTTCACGGATTTTTGCCTAAGAATCAAGTCAATCAGATTTTAGTAAAGTCGGACGCTTTACTTCTGCCTTCCAGGTCTGAAGGCTTTCCGAAAGTGGTTGGCGAGGCTATGGCCTTTGGATGCGTGCCCATCACCTCAAATGTCTCCTGCATGGAAGATTACATAAATGATGGGGAGAATGGGTTTTTACTTCAGGACTTAAATGCGTCAGCCTTATTAAATAGCTTAAAAAAGTTATCAGAATTGAGTGCCAAAGAGCTACATGAGCTTAGACTGAAAAATTATACCTTTGCTGAGTGCTTTACCTATGCGTATTATAACCAGGCACTTCAAGAAAAAATAATTAATGTTCGGTTTTAAATCCTCGGCACTTGCAAAATTTCAGCACCTAATTCTTCACGTAGGAATTGGATTGGTCGTCAGTCAAGTGAGAGCTTCAGCCCAGCTTTATCTGCTGGGGGTCGTAGTATATTTTATCTATCAGATCATCACCAAATCCAATAAAACCTATTACGCTTTAGGAGCAGCTGCCTATATCGCCGCCGCTGAAGTCTTTTTGAGAATGACCAAAGCTATGCCCTTTTGGGAACTGGGAAAGTATCTGGTGATTTTCTTTATGCTTTTGGGGATGCTCTACGAGGGCTTTAAGCTAAAAGCCTGGCCAGTATTGGCATTTGTGTTGTTGCTATTGCCAGGAGTGGTTATCGCCTATCTGAATTTTGATTACTTTGACGAAAGTTTTCGAAAAACCATCTTATTTAATTTATCAGGACCGCTATCGCTATTTGCCACTGCACTATTTTGCTATCAAAAGCAAGTTAAATTTAAAACGCTGCTTAGAATAGTCGATTTAATGCTGTTACCTATAATTGCCATGGTCGTCTATATCACTCTTTATGCACCGCCAATAGAACAAATCGTATTCACCACCGAATCCAATCAGGCGGCTTCAGGGGGATACAGTGGGAATCAGGTAGCCACTATTTTAGGTTTGGGGATGTTCTTGAGTTATATACGCTTTTTGATTCCACATAAAAACACCTTCCTCAATATTGTTAATATTGGAATATTAGTGTTGCTGGCTTACCGTTGTTTACTTACCTTTTCTCGAGGAGGTTTTATCACGGCCATAGTCATGATGTTTATTTTCACCGTTTTATTTATCAACTGGGCACCACTAGCCAAAAAAGCCAGAGCAACTGTGAAGTTGGTCGGACTTGGAGTCGGTGGATTTGTCTTATGGGGTGCTGTGGTGGCGGTAACTGGAGGCTTAATTGTGAATCGCTATACAGGAAAAAATACTTTAGGAGAAGATAAAGATATTACTACAGGTCGGGCTGAAATCATTAGTACCGAACTGGAGGCTTTTTACGAAGACCCTTTTTTGGGAGTTGGTGTGGGGATGGGTAAATTTTTTAGAATTGAAGAAGCCGATGGAGGAGGAGCAACCCATAACGAAGTGGCCAGAATGCTTGCAGAACATGGGATGTTAGGGGTTTTAGCCCTTTTGATCTTGTTGCTTATTCCCATAGGCTTTTTACTCTCTAAAAATAGAAATTTACTGATGTTGCCGTTCGTCGCCTTTTGGTTTTTGACTATCAACCATTCGGCTATGCGCGTCGCGTTACCCGGCTTTATGTACGGATTTGCCCTATTATCAATTACCTATGTAACCAAAACAAAAAAACAAACCAAAACAGTCAATGCCAAAGCAAATTCTATATCTCGGGAACAAGCTCTCACGTAAGGGCAGAAACTTGTCTACGGTGGAGGTGCTTTCTAATCAATTAGAAATTGAAGGCTTTAAAGTGATTTCTGGATCCAGTCAGAAAAGTCAGTTGCTTAGACTGCTTGATATGTTTTTGTTGATTTTAAAGCATCATTCCAAATCACAACTGCTCTTAATCGATACTTACAGTACCTCAGCCTTCTGGTTTGCTTATTTTTCAGCTAAGCTAGCCAACTGGTTAAACTTAGCCTATATTCCAATTCTTCATGGTGGAGATTTGCCGAAACGCTTAAAAACTCATCCCAAACACTGCCAACAGCTTTTTGGCAAAGCAAAAGTCAATGTCGCTCCGTCGGCCTATCTGATGCATCATTTCCAGAAGGCTGGCTATACCGATCTGGTGTATATTCCCAATACGATTATGCTGGAGAAGTATGAATTTAAACAGCGCCAGAACTTGCAACCCAATCTGCTCTGGGTCAGGTCCTTTGCTCACCTCTATAACCCCATGCTGGCCCTAAAGGTGTTAGAACAGTTGTTGAATCATTATCCTGAGGCTAAACTCAGCATGGTCGGCCCTTTTAAAGACGACTCCATCCAGGAGTGTAAGGCTTATGTAGAAGCAAAGAAATTGCCAGTAACTTTTACCGGCGGAATGACCAAAGAAGACTGGCTGATCTATGCTAAAGACTTTGACCTCTTTATCAACACTACCAATGTGGATAACACCCCGGTAAGTGTGATGGAAGCCATGGCGCTTGGTTTGCCAGTCGTCAGTACCAATGTGGGTGGAATCCCTTTCTTATTAACCGATCAAGAAAACGCTTTATTAGTTGAGCCCAAACAGGTCGAGGCATTTACCGAAGCGGTACTCAAGCTGCTAAAACATCCTGAATTGGCCGCATCCCTTTCTCAAGCCGGCCGAGAAAAAGTCGAACAGTTCGACTGGCAGGTGGTGAAGGCCAAGTGGCAGGCAGTGATTAGTGAATAGTCAATAGTGAGTAGTTTTTCATGAAGTCTTTTATTTATGGACTTTGAAAATCTATTTCCCTTGAGGGAAATGCCGTAGGCAAAGGGTGTTTTATAGTAGTAATTAGTTATCAGTGATTAGGAATCGGTGGCTGAGGTTATGTCAGGTTGAGTGGATTTTGCTTTTGAGAAAAAGTAAAATTTGTATCGAGACCATATTAAGGTTTCAGCATCTCAATTAACCTAATGCAACGATCCTGATCCCAAGGCCTCGGGTTAGGTTGACAATATTCGAGTTTATTAAAACGGCCTATTTTTATGGAATATTTAAAACAAGAAACAGGCTAAGAAAGGTCTGAGCATCAGATGTTAGTGTTAATTGAGTAAGAGTCGACTAATTTTCAGAAATAACTGTGGCTTTCGCGAAAGTGCTTGACAAAGTCATTGGCATGAAGCAAATGAGACATCAGTGGTTTTGCGAAGAGAAACGTAGCGAAAATTTCCTTAAATTAGTATAGTCCCCAAAGCTTTGGGATTGTTTCGTTTTTTCATCAATGAAAATCGAGGAACGAGATTCATGAACACTTAATCATTAAAAAATGGGGTGAACTAAAAAATGAAAGAAGACTTTAATTCAAATAGATCCTGAAACTACTTCTCGATACATCCCGCCAAAATATGGCGGGATACTCGAAGAGACAGAACTTCAATATTGAAAACTTTTGATTTTAAAAAGATTCCTCCTTTCGTCGGAATGACACAAAGCCTTCTCGATACACGCGTTTAAAAAAAACACGCACTCGAAGTGACAGGCTATTAGTGTCATGCTGAACTGGTTTCAGCATCTTCCTCAGTGAAAGTGATGAGGCCCTGATCCCGATTTGTCGGGACAGGGTGATAGAAATTGTGATTGCTATAAAAATCATTCATGAAAACTAAAGATTCCTCCATCCGTCGGAATGACAGCATGTTTTTAATTTATGATCCTTTGCTTCATATGAAATTACGCCCAGATGATTCATTCAGTCATATCCGAAACTACAACCAGTTGTCGATTTCTGTTTTTTCGTGTGGTCGAGAATTTGTAAGCTCGTATAGAAGTATATATGGTTAAAAGGAGAATAAACTTTGGCTGAGTGTTTCACTCTTTGCGTGATGTATCGAAGCTACGTTTTGTAGTGAATCACTAATTTAAAATCGAATAAAGTCCACATCCATTGAGGGAAGGGGTAGGGATGGGTGTTCTTATTAAGCCATAATCAAAGTATAAGCCCAATCCCTTAAAGGCTTTGTGCTGAGCTAGGTCGAGTTAGAAATGCCACAGGCAAAAGGTGTTTTGTAAAAGTAATTAGGAATTGGTGGCTGAGTGACGGCCTTAGGCGGATGTATCAAAGCTACCGAATGTTGTTAGTTGACGGTTTTTGGTTATAAATTTTGAGAATTTATTATATTTAACAGACAACGGAATGACAATTCACCATTCACTAATCACTGCCGTTTACCACCTAAAGCCTACTCCACTGCTTTCGCCCCAGTCGCAATAAACCTATAGTTCAGCTGAGGCTCCGTGATCTTAGCGATTTCAGCTTCGCTTTGACCGGCATCTTCTGCATAGTGCTTTAGGGTTTCTACGTCAGTTTCTTCGATGAAGGCCATACCATTGACGAGCATCTGATGGCCCTGACTGTCTTTAGGGACAAAAAAGCCGTAGTCTTTGAAGGTAATGTGTGCGTTTTGATCTTCGGGGAGCTCTAATTTCATCCAGCAGCCTTTTTTGGCACAAACGCTTTCTACTTCAGATTGAAACTGAACCTGAAGCGTGTCTCCTAAGGTCAAGTTCTGGTACAAAGCCAGCATGTTCTCTTTTGATTTCACTTCAGTAGTAGTGAAAGCCTCGCCAAACTCAGAATCGGTTAAGATACTTAAGTCTTGATTTTCTGTAGATTCCGAAGGTGTTTCTGTAGTTGTAGGAGTGTCTTCAGCCTGGTCTTGTTTTGAATCTTTTGACCCGCAAGCCACTAAAAACAATAAGATTGGTAATAAAAGTAGATTTTTCATGATAATAATTGAAAATTTATAATATAAATAACATCGATCTTAAGGATTCTATAGATTTCACCTTAACAAAATTTAGTACATTTGCAAAAATACTAATAAAAATGAATAGCACCGATATACAACTGGACATTACGAAAACAAAAGCTTCTAAAATTGATCAGGTCGATTTCAGCAATCTTCAATTTGGAAAGGTCAATTCAGACCATATGATGTATTGTGATTACATCGATGGCGAGTGGCAAACCCCTAAAATAGTCCCTTACGGGCCTATGGAGTTTGAACCTTCGGCTAAAGTGTTTCATTATGGGCAGGCGGTTTTTGAAGGTATGAAAGCCTTTAAGGATGAAGATGGTCAGGTGTGGCTATTCAGACCAGAACAAAATTTTGAACGTATCAACAAATCGTCAAAGCGTCTGGCGATTCCTGAATTTCCCAAAGATTACTTTTTCAATTCGCTTAAAACCTTGTTAAAATTAGACAAGGAATGGGTAAAATATGGAGACGGTACTTCATTATACATCCGACCATTTGTCATTGCGACTGAAAACGGAGTGTCGGCCTCTGAGTCTGATCGCTACAGATTTATGATCATTACCTGTCCGGCACAGGCCTATTATAACAAACCGATTAAAGTCATATTCGCTCAGGAATATAGCCGAGCTGCAGATGGTGGTGTGGGTTATGCGAAAGCAGCCGGGAACTATGGTGCACAGTTTTATCCTACTAAGTTGGCTAAGGCGAAAGGCTTAGATCAGATCATCTGGACCGATGCCAGCTCTCATGAATACCTGGAAGAAGCGGGAACAATGAACATCTTCTTTAGAATAGGGGACCGATTGCTCACAGCACCAACCAATGATAGAATTCTGGATGGTGTCACGCGAAAGAGTATTATTCAGTTGGCCAAAGACAACGATGTGGAAGTGACTGTTGATAAAGTATCCGTAAAAGAAATCGTGGAAGCGGCAAAAACCGGTGAGTTGAAAGAAATCTTTGGAGCAGGAACAGCAGCGACCGTGGTGAGAGTAGAAGGATTTGAATATAATGATGAATATTATGATCTACCAAGTATCGATGATTCTTATGGCGTAAGGTTCAAAAAATCCTTACAGGATATTCAGTACAACAGAGTAGAAGATCCACATAATTGGACCATGAAAGCGTTTTAATCAGTGACTAGTCACTAGTGATTAGTGAGTAGTTAAATTTAAACATAACTCAAGCCTGATGATTTTATGCATTGGGCTTTTTTTGTCGTCAGTTGACAGTTAACGGTTGTCAGTTAATTGGTTGACAGTTGGCAGTTGTCGGTTGAAAATATAAATTTAATTTGCAGGGCTCTCTATTGTCTATTCACTGACAACTATTCACTACTACCGACTCACGACTCACGACCTGCTTTTGCCAAGGAAACCTGCCTGCCAGAGGCACGACAGGTAGGCGCAGGCAGGCTCATAATTCACTACCAAAGCCTCGTTAAATCGTTACTAAACATGACATAAGCACACATTATCTCACTATTTTTAAACAAAATTAATGTTATGCGAGTTTTAATAACAGGAGCAACGGGATTGGTAGGGAAGGAGTTAGTGAAGCAGTTGCATGAGAAAGGAGTGGAGGTGAATTACCTTACTACCAGTCGTTCAAAAATTGAATCTAAACCCAACTACAGAGGATTTTACTGGAATCCAGAAGCATCTCAACTGGATGTAGAGGCTCTTAAAGGGGTGAGTAAAATAATTAATCTGGCAGGAGCAAGCGTTGCTCAACGCTGGACCCCGTCTCATAAGAAGGCTATTCTAAACAGTAGAGTGGATAGCTTACATACCCTCAAATCTGCCTTAGAATCTCACGAGCATGAGGTAGATCACCTTATCTCAGCCAGTGCTATTGGTTTATATAATGATTCTTTAACCCGCTTCCATGAAGAAGATGATTTTGAGCAGGGAGATAATTTTCTCTCCAAGGTAGTAGAAGAATGGGAAGCCGCAGCCGATGACTTTGAAGCGCTTGGGCTGGAAGTGAGTAAAATTCGGATAGGGGTAGTGTTAGCAGAGGAGGGTGGAGCCCTCGAAAAAATAAAACAGCCCATCGAAAAATATGTTGGAGCACCGCTTGGCGATGGAAAACAATGGCAATCCTGGATTCATGTGCATGATTTAGCTCGGTTATTCGTTTACATCATGGAACATCAAATGGAAGGTGTGTTTAATGGTGTTGCCCCAAATCCTGTCAACAACGAGGTCTTAACAGAAGCTATTGCGAATCAATTAGAAAAACCTCTAATTTTACCAAAAGTACCAGCCTTTGTTTTGAAGTTGATGCTTGGTGAGATGTCCAGCATTGTTTTAGGGAGTCAGCTGGTGAGTTCTAAAAAGACCTTATCTACAGGTTTTCAATTTAGATTTTCTCAGCTTAAACCTGCTCTTCAGGATTTATTGTAATCTGAGTTTAAAAAAGAAAACTTTCTTACTTTTGAAGAATACCTATGAAAAATTTAATTTTTTATCTGATAATTTCATGCGTCATGTCCACTAACGCCACAAGTCAAGATTCAATTAGCTACCTGGCATTAGGGGATTCATACACCATTGGTGAACAGGTCGTTGAAAACCAATCCTGGCCCTTTCAACTTACTTCCTATTTGAATGACGAAGGTTTTAAGGTGAAATCCCCAGAAATCATCGCTGTTACTGGGTGGAGGACAGATGAGCTTCAGGATTCTATCGCTGTTCAAAATTATAAAGACGATCAGTTTGATTTGGTTTCCCTGTTAATCGGGGTAAATAATCAATATCAAAAAAAACCATTTAAACAGTTTAAAGTAGAATTTGAAGAACTATTAAAAAACGCGATTATAATTTGCAGTCATCAGGCCAAAGGCGTCTTTGTGGTAGGTATTCCAGATTATAGTTTATCAAAATATGCCAGAGATGAAAAGCTGAAAGGGGTTACGTCTAAATTAAAGCGGTACAACCGATATATAAAGAAAATGTGTCAGCGCCATGGTGTAGCATTTTATCCACTACAACAGTTAAGCAGGCCTCTTCACCGAAAAACCGAGATGTTAGCTGAAGATTTTTTACACCCTAGCGGAAAACAATATCGCGTTTGGGTAGATAGCTTTAAAGATCAGGTTAAAAATCAAGTTGAATCCTTTTGAGATGAAAGAAGCTTTTTTACATAGTCTGTGGAAGTACAGAAGACTGAGTGTAAATTCGCTAAAGACGACAAAGGAAGAAGATATTGAAATATTAAATACAGGACTTCATAATGAAACGGAATCTGGTCCAGATTTTTTCAAGGCCGAGCTAATTATTGATGGACAACACTGGGTTGGTAATCTGGAAATACACCTGAAATCCTCAGACTGGTATGCTCATCACCACGAAAACGATCCAGCCTACGACAATGTAATTTTACACGTGGTTTGGGAAGACGACGCGAGTATCTTCAGAAAAGATGAATCTGAAATTCCTTGCCTGGAACTTCAAAACTATGTGACGGCATCTCAATTAGAAACGTATCAAACGCTTTTTGAAGAGGCTTCGTATCAATGGATCAATTGCGAAACTCACTTTGGTGAGGTTAATGAGTTTAAGCTTAAGCATTGGTTAGAAAGACTCTACATAGAACGTCTGGAAGAAAAAAATCAGCTGATTCTTAATTTGCTAGAGATCTCCCGTAATAATTGGGATGAGGTTTGCTTTAAGCTTCTTGCTAAAGCTTTTGGATTGAACGTTAATGGTGAAGCTTTCCTGCAAATGGCTTCAGCAGTAGATTATAAGGTGTTTCAAAAATGCTTCCAAAACCCCGTAAAGTTTGAAGCGCTTTGTTTTGGTCTAAGTGGCATGCTGCTTAAGGAACCGAAAGATTCTTATTCAGCTCAACTGATAGAGGAGTTTGAGTTTTTAAAACATAAATTTCAAATTAAAGCTCCGGCTAAAAGGATTGTCAAATATTTCAGGCTAAGACCAGATAACTTTCCAAGTATCAGGATTTCTCAATTTTGCCAGTTGTATACTGAACATCCTCAGTTGTTTAAAGGATTTATAGAGTGTGAAAGCCAAGGTGATCTTCATAATTTGCTTAGTGCCAAGACCTCTCCATATTGGAATACACATTATACCTTTGGAAAAGAAACTCCACATAAATTGAAATCTACGACCAAAGCATTTAAAGATTTACTCATCCTCAATATGGTGATTCCTATCAAATTTGCATATGCTAAATTTAAAGACCAATTAGATATCGAAGAACAGATTTTTCCAATAGTTTCTAGCCTGAAACCTGAAAGTAATACTATAGTGAAAGGTTTTAATAAACTAAGAAAAAACGTTTCTCAAACTGCCATAGATAGTCAGGCTTTAGTTCAATTGAAAAAGAAGTACTGCGATCTCAATAGATGTATGAAATGCCAGATAGGACTCGAATTGATAAAACAATGAAAACACTTATTTACAAGATCAGGACGTTTTTTGAAAAACACGGCTTCTATGTGAGCTCTCGTTTAGCCGATAAACTAGGTATGAAAGCCAAATCCGTAAGATTGTTCTTTATCTATATTTCCTTTGCCACTTTCGGCTTCGGTTTTGGATTATACCTCACCATTGCGTTTTGGTTAAAACTCAAAGACCTGGTTTATACCAAGCGTACCTCTGTTTTTGATTTATAAAAGACTATGAAAAGAAATATCATTACCACCCAGGATGGTTCTAAAACCATTCGCTTAGAAGAGTGGAACGAGCATTACCACTCCACACATGGCGCTTTACAGGAAGCTAAGCATGTTTACATCAAAGCGGGTTTAGACCACTTCGCTTCCCTACATGATGTTGAAAAGTTAAGGGTACTTGAAGCTGGTTTTGGTTCAGGACTTAATGCCTTATTGGCCTCTCAATGGGCGATACAGAATAATATCATAGTAGACTATTTGGGACTTGAAGCTTACCCCATTACTCAAGATGAAAAGGAAGCCTTAGATTATAATAAATTGATAGATGCAGCAAATCAAAAGACAATTTTTGATGAAATGCATAACTGCAAATGGGAGCAGTGGGTGAAATTGTCTCCGAACTTCAAACTGAAAAAGCTTGAATTAAAATTTTCAGAATTAGGTTTAAAACAAGTAGCTGATGTAGTATTTTACGACGCTTTTGGACCGAGAGTTCAGCCTGAGCTGTGGGAAGCTTCTGTTTTTGAAAGATTTTATGAGGCTCTTAAGCCTGGAGGCCTGCTGGTAACTTACTCGGTGAAAGGCACGGCAAAGCGTGCCTTGCAGGGTCTTGGATTTAGAGTTGAAATTCTTGAAGGTCCTCCAGGAAAACGACATATGATGAGAGCAACCAAGCCCAAATAGAGAAATGAACTGAAACAGGTGTTAAGTCTTAAAGATTTTAAGACCTAAGGTTTGAATCAAAGCCATATTTTTTGCATCTTGCGCAAGATTTAAAAATTAATTGATTTTAATTTAACGTTTTACTTTGAAATTTCAAATCATCAATAGCCTTATGGTAAGAACTATCTCTCTGATTGCTTTCCTTTTATTCTTTGCTTCTTTAACATTCGCTCAAGAGCTTACTGTTGAAGAAAAATTAATCAACCCTTCAGATAAGATCAATAATGGTCAAATTCAATTAACAGTAGACGGTGGAACTCCGCCCTACACCTACCAATGGTCTAAGAATGATGTACCTATGTCTTCTAGTACTGCCAATGGATTAACGGAAGGTGTCCCTTACACGGTTAAGGTCATGGATGCTGAAGGGTTAAGTGTAGAGAAATCTTACAAAATTAAAGCTGAGTCTATTGTTGAGAATTTTAACGGAACTTTTCAGCCCGTGGTGGATGCCATGGGAAGTGTTTTGTTTTGGGATCCCTTCGCTGCTACGGGCATTTACGATCCTGTAGTCTACACCAACGAAAAGCTTCTTTTTTCACCAGGATGGGAGCCCAATACAGAGAGTAAATTTTTATTGAAAGAATGGTTGGTCGATGAGAATCAGCCGGTGAAGAAAGGCCAGGATATTGCGATCATAGATATTGATGGAGATGCTCAGACCGTACAGGCAGAAGCCAATGGTAAAATTAAATATATCATCCCTGAGGGAGAATATATTTATAATCCAGATAATAAGGAAGATGTAATTGCGCAAAACGCTCACAAATTTGGTGAAATCAAATACGATGAAAAAGTAGCCCTTACCAACCCAAACGGTACTCCGCTTACTAAGGATATCCCGTTTATCGTAATCTGGCTTATTTTTGGTGCCGCTTTTTTCACCATTCGTATGGGCTTTATCAATGTGAGAGGATTCAAACATTCTCTACAGCTTGCTAAAGGGAAATATGATGAACCTAATGCTCCAGGGAGCATTACACACTTTCAGGCCCTCGCCACTGCTGTTTCCGCTACTGTAGGTTTAGGTAACATTGCTGGTGTAGCTATTGCCGTTTCTTTAGGAGGTGCAGGCGCAACATTTTGGATGGTGCTGGCAGGACTTCTGGGAATGTCTTCAAAATTCGTTGAATGTACACTTGGAGTAAAGTATAGATTTATCAATAAGGAAGGTCGAATTTTCGGTGGACCAATGAACTATTTAAGGTATGGTCTGGAGAAAAGAAATCTTGGTAAACTTGGTAAATTTTTGGCAGGCTTCTTCGCTATTTTAGGAATAGGGGCCTCGTTTGGTGGTGGAAATATGTTCCAGGCTAATCAGTCGTTTGAGATTCTTTCTAATCAAATTGCCTTTTTGGATCCAGACAGTGGATTCTGGTTTGGAGTTTTCCTAGCAGTATTAGTTGGGGTAGTTATCATCGGAGGTATTAATAGTATCGCTAAAGTAACGGGTAAGGTAGTGCCTATTATGGCAGCAACCTATGTAATTGGAGCTTTAGTAGTGATAGGTATGAATATCGACAATATAGGTCCTGCTTTTAACGCCATCTTTAGTGGGGCGTTTACACCAACTGCTCTTAAAGGAGGTTTTATAGGTGTACTTGTGGTTGGATTCCAAAGAGCAGCATTTTCTAACGAAGCCGGTGTGGGTTCTGCAGCCATAGCTCACTCTGCTGCGAAAACTAATCATCCACCTTCTGAAGGCTTTGTGGCTTTACTAGAGCCTTTTATTGATACAGTAGTGGTTTGTACACTTACTGCCCTAGTTTTAATTTTCACAGGAATGCATGAAGTGGAAGGGGTGTCTGGTGTGCAATTGACAACCGATGCTTTTGGAAGTGTAATCTCCTGGTTCCCTTACGTACTTTCAGCGGCAGTTTTTCTATTTGCCTTTTCAACAATGATCTCCTGGTCTTACTACGGTATGCGGGCCTGGACTTATCTTTTTGGAAGAAGTAATCGTTCTGAAATAATCTACAAAATTTTATTCCTACTCTTCGTCATTCTTGGAGCCTCTGTGAGTTTAGGAGCTGTATTAGACTTTTCAGACATGATGATTTTAGCGATGTCCTTTCCAAATATTATAGGATTGTACATTATGTCCGGTGAAGTAAGAAAAGACCTTAGAGAATACATGACGAAGTTAAAGGCAGGACAACTCTTCAAAAAAGAGGAGCTGAAAAAATAAATTCATCTCATGAATGCGCAAAGAAAATTCCGTTTCGGCTTCACCAGAGGTGATCGAAACGGAATTTTTATATTTTGCGTAATTTTGATTATTGGGATTACGATAAACTACTTCAGTTTAAAAACAATTCCAAAACAGGAGATGTCTTCAACAGCCTCTTTAGCTGAAGACAGCTTGCGTCAGCTTATAGATTCGTTAAAATATCAACAAAGCCTTGATAATCAAAGAGTCATTTATCCTTTTAATCCTAATTTTATAACCGATTATAAAGGTTATACTCTTGAAATGACAACGGCTGAAATCGATAAACTTTTAGAGTTTAGAGCAAAAGATCAATGGATCAATTCTAAAGCTCAATTTCAGAAGGTCACCAAGGTTTCAGATGAGTGGATGACTACCTATAGTCAGTACTTTAAATTCCCGGATTGGGTTATCGCCGCAGAACGATCAAAAGCCAATGATAAAAAGTCAAGATCACAATTAAGTTTTGCTGAAAAGAAAGATCTGAATTCGGTCACCAAGGAGGATTTAATCCAGGTGAGTGGCATAGGGGAAACGCTTTCTACACGAATTTTGAGGTATAGGCAAAAGTTAGGAGGGTTTGTGGACCTTATTCAGCTAAAGGACGTTTATGGCTTATCTGCTGAGACTATTGAAAACTTAAAAGAATCTATTGCTCTTAAGTCACCAGTAGAAGTTGAGCTTAAGGATATCAATAGCATTACAGTAGTTGAGTTAACAGAGCTGCCATATTTTGATTATGAATTAGCGAGAGAGGTCGTCAATTTTATAAAGCTAAGACAGGGGATCCGAAGTTTTGAAGAATTATCAAAAATCAACGATTTCCCTGCGTATAAATTAGATAGAATTCAATTATATTTGGAAATTAAAGAATAAAATTCAAAAATTAGATATAGACGGTATGAATCATATGTATTTTAATGAAGAACACGACATGTTCAGAAAAAGTTTACAGGAGTTCCTTCAAAAAGAAGTAGTGCCTCATTTGGATAAATGGGAGAAAGAAGGAACTATTGAACGTTTCATTTGGAAGAAATTTGGTGAAATGGGATATTTTGGTTTAGCCTACCCAGAAAAGTATGGTGGATTAGATCTAGACCTGTTCTATACCATTATTCTGCTAGAAGAACTTCAGAAAATCAATTCTGGAGGTTTTGCAGCAGCGATCTGGGCACATGCTTACCTGGCAATGACTCACGTCAATAAAGAAGGTAGTGAAGAGATTAAAGAGAAATACTTAACGGCATCCATCAACGGGGATATGATAGGGTGTCTATGCATTACAGAACCTTTTGGAGGTTCTGATGTGGCTGGTATGAAAACTACAGCGGAAGAAAAAGAGGATTCGTTTGTAATTAATGGTTCTAAAACCTTCATTACAAATGGAGTTTATTCTGATTATCTTATTGTGGCTGCCAAAACCGAACCAGAAAAAGGAGGGAAGGGCATGAGTATTTTTCTAGTGGATAGAGATACGCCTGGTATTTCTGCCACCAAACTCAATAAACTAGGCTGGAGAGCTTCTGATACAGCAGAACTAGCTTTTGATAATGTTAAGATCCCTAAATCCCATTTGATGGGAGAACGTAATCAGGGTTTCCCTTATATCATGCAGCATTTCGCTTTAGAACGATTGATTATGGGAGTAAATGCTCATGCTAGAGCTGAATATGCCTTAGATTATGCAAAGCAATACATGTCGGAGAGAGAAGCCTTTGGTCAGTCAATCAATAAATTTCAGGCCTTAAGACATAAGATTGCTGAACGCAGTAGTGAGGTAGAGATGGCGAAAGCCTTTAACTATACTACCGCAAAACGACTAGATGATGGAGAATATGTCGTTAAAGAAGCGACCATGTCTAAATTATTATCGACAAAAATCGCAGATGAGGTCATTTATGACTGTTTACAGATGCTGGGTGGTTACGGCTACGTTGAGGATTATCCTTTAGCAAGAATGTTTAGAGACAGTAGACTAGGTCCAATCGGCGGCGGCACCTCTGAAATTTTGAAAGAAATTATCGCCAAGATGGTTATCGATAATAAGGATTATAAGCCTGCGACCTAAGTC
>NZ_KB905344.1:78331-342083 GCF_000378765.1 Psychroflexus tropicus DSM 15496
AAATTATCGCCAAGATGGTTATCGATAATAAGGATTATAAGCCTGCGACCTAAGTCAGTTGAAAAGATTTGACTGAACGTTTGCGCTTGGCGAAAATACATCCAAAATTATCGCCACGATGGTGATCGATAATAAGAATCATAAGCCTGCGACCTAAGTTGGTTGAAAAGATTTGACTGAACGTTGACGCTTGGCGAAAATGTATTTTAAATTAAAAATACTCTATTTAACATCGAGCGGAGTCGAGAGTAGATTTGTTCTCGACTCCGCTCGAACGTAAACATTACTTCTAAGTTGTGTAAATAGATCTTTAGATATTTTTGAAAAAGCTTAGAAGAAAATAATTACTAAGATGGTAATTGATAATAAGGACTACAAGCCTGCGACCTAAGTCAGTTGAAAAGATTTGACTGAACGTTGACGCTTGGCGAAAATAAAATCAAAATTATCGCCACGATGGTTATCGATAATAAGGATTATAAGCCTGCGACCTAAGTCGGTTGAAAAGACCTAGCTTAAAGTTGACGCTTGGCGAAAATGTAATTTAAATTAAAAATACTCTGTTTTAGCATCGAGCGGAGTCGAGATGTGGATTTGTTCTCGACTCCGCTCGAACGTAAACATTACTTCTAAGTTGTGTAAATAGATCTTTAGATATTTTTGAAAAAGTTTAGAAGAAAATAATTACTAAGATGGTAATTCATAATAAGGACCACAAACCTGCGACATAAGTTGATGAGATGTCACCTCGAGCAGCCTGTGCTGAACGAAGCCGAAGCAGAGTCAAGATGTAGATTTGTTCTCTACTTTAGTTTATCCTGAGCAAGAACGAAAGGCTTAAACATTACTACTATACTTTTTGAATGGGTATTTGGGCATACTTTGAAAACTTAGAGGAAGACAGTTATCATAATGGTAATCGACGATAAGGATCACAAGTCTGCGACTTAGTTCAAATAAATCAATAACTTTGTAACCATGAATTCACCTGAGTTCATGGTTTTTTATGGATTATATAGATGCTTTTTTAGACTATCTTGAACTTGAGAAGAAGTATGCCAAGCATACTGTATCCTCTTATGCTTCAGATTTGCAACAGTTTCAATCCTTTCTTCTCGAAGAATACGGGACATCTGATTTTTCGGAAGTGAATTATCCGATGATACGCCAGTGGATTGTCAGTTTTGTGGATAAGGGAATGACCAACAAAACCATCAATAGAAAGCTATCTACTTTAAAAACGTTTTTCAAGTTTCTATTGAAAGTTAAAGCAATAGAGTTGAACCCTATGACTAAGCACAAATCGCTCAAATTACCAAAGCGAGAGCAAGATGTGTTTTCAACGCAAGAGCTCGAGAAGGTTTCTGAATATTATAAGGAGGATAGTTTTGCTGAGGTTAGAGACCATCTGATTATTGAACTGTTGTACGCCACGGGAATGCGAAGACAAGAACTTATAGACCTTAAGCTTGATCATTTAGATTTCGAACAGAAACAACTTAAAGTTCATGGTAAACGGAATAAACAGCGTCTTATTCCATTAATGCCATCTACGATTAACTTAATTCGAAACTACCTAGAGCATCGTAAATTGCTAGCTACGGACTCAGTTTCACTATTCTTAACAGCAAAAGGAAAACCTATCTACCCTAATTTGGTTTACAGAACCGTAAATAGTTATTTTAAAAAAATATCTAGTAAACGAAAACTAAGTCCGCATTTACTTCGGCATGCTTTTGCCTCACATCTGTTAGAAGAGGGAGCAGACCTTAGCGCGATTAAAGATTTATTGGGTCATAGCAGTTTAGCTTCAACAGAAGTCTATACCCACTCCAATTTTAAAGAATTAAGTAAAGCGCATTCAGCAGCTCATCCTCGATCAATAAAGGGAAAGAAATAATAGATGAGTTTATTGACTTCATTTCTTTCAAATTTCAGAAAAAAACCAATAAAAAATTTTCAGATATCAATAATCGTTTTATATTTGCAACCCGTTACGAAAAGTAGCGTTTGACATACTGATAAGCCGATGTAGCTCAGCTGGCTAGAGCAGCTGATTTGTAATCAGCAGGTCGTGGGTTCGAGTCCCTCCATCGGCTCAAGAATGTAAAAAAGTTTATTGCATTCTTAATGATATTGAAAGTGAAGCAAAATTTATTTGCTTCTGGAAGTTAAGGCTTTTGTTCAATAATCAGCTTTGGGGAGATACTCAAGCGGCCAACGAGGACAGACTGTAAATCTGTTGGTTTTACCTTCGCAGGTTCGAATCCTGCTCTCCCCACACCAAGTCGGATGATATCAGGCTTTGCATTGACATATTGAAATTAAATAAGCGGAAGTAGCTCAGTTGGTAGAGCGTCAGCCTTCCAAGCTGAATGTCGCCGGTTCGAACCCGGTCTTCCGCTCTATTTTTTAAAAATGCAAATTCTTGAATGCCGACGTAGCTCAGGGGTAGAGCGTTTCCTTGGTAAGGAAAAGGTCACGAGTTCAATTCTCGTCGTTGGCTCAATTATTAAGTCTCAAAACCTGGTTTTGTTGACTTTATACGTTGTTATAAACATTAACACTAATATATAACTAAGATTAAATAATTTACTACTATGGCAAAGGAAAATTTTGATCGCTCCAAACCACACCTTAATATAGGTACAATTGGTCACGTCGATCACGGAAAAACTACACTTACAGCTGCTATCACAAAAGTAATGGCAGATGCTGGATATTCTGAAGCTAGTGCTTTCGATCAAATTGATAATGCACCTGAGGAAAAAGAGCGTGGTATTACTATTAACTCTTCTCACGTTGAATATCAAACTGAAAAGCGTCACTATGCACACGTTGACTGTCCAGGTCACGCCGATTATGTAAAGAACATGGTTACTGGTGCTGCTCAAATGGACGGTGCTATTTTAGTTGTAGCTGCTACCGATGGTCCAATGCCACAAACACGTGAGCACATCCTTTTAGGACGTCAGGTAGGAATTCCTAGAATTGTTACTTTCTTAAATAAAGTTGACCTTGTTGATGATGAGGAGCTTTTAGAATTAGTTGAAATGGAAGTAAGAGATTTGCTTTCTTTCTACGAATATGATGGAGATAACGCTCCTGTAATTTCTGGATCTGCATTGGGTGCATTAGAAGGAGACGAAAAATGGTCAAAAACTGTACTTGAATTAATGGAGGCAGTTGATGAGTATATCGAACTTCCAGAAAGAGATGTTGAAAAAGATTTCTTAATGCCTGTAGAAGACGTATTCTCTATTACTGGTCGTGGAACTGTTGCTACTGGACGTATCGAAACTGGTGTTGCAAACACTGGTGATGCTGTTGAAATTAACGGTATGGGTGCAGAGAACATGAAATCAACCATTACTGGTGTTGAAATGTTCCGTAAAATTCTTGATAGAGGAGAAGCTGGTGATAACGTAGGTATCTTGTTGAGAGGTATTGAAAAGAGCCAGATCTCTAGAGGTATGGTAATTGCTAAGCCTGGTTCTATTAAGCCACACGATAAGTTTAAAGCTGAGGTCTATATCTTGAAAAAAGAAGAAGGTGGACGTCACACTCCATTCCATAATAACTACAGACCACAGTTCTACGTAAGAACAACAGATGTAACTGGTACAATCAATCTTCCTGATGGAGTTGAGATGGTTATGCCAGGTGACAACCTTACAATCACTGTTGACTTGATTCAACCGATTGCTCTTAACGTAGGTCTTAGATTCGCGATTCGTGAAGGTGGACGTACTGTTGGTGCAGGACAGGTGACTGAAATTCTTTAATTCTTAAGAATTAAGTTTATATAGAGTTAAGGTGTCTGCCACAGGTAGATACCTTAACTTTTTAAATTTTCTTTTTTATCTGCTAGAAATTTTGTTTCTTTGCACGCTTTAAAAAATGAAATATTTACGGGTTTAGCTCAGTTGGTAGAGCACTGGTCTCCAAAACCAGGTGTCGGGAGTTCGAGCCTCTCAACCCGTGCAAATGAAAAGTATGTGGCGAGAAGTTTATCCTGAGTCCCGATAGCGATCGGGAGCGAAGGAAGCCTCTCAACCCGTGCAAATCTTAAAGAAGATGTCAAATTTTAAAAATTACGTAAGCGAGTCTTACAGCGAGTTAAAAAACCATGTGACCTGGCCTACCTGGGCTGAGGGACAAAAGCTCATGGTTATTGTTGCGGTGTTTTCAATTCTATTTTCGCTTGCCATTTGGGGCGTGGATGAAGTGTTTAGCGCTGCTGTAAAGCAATATTTTAACTGGGTTAAATCATAATTCATGTCTGAAACTGATTTAAAAAAATGGTACGTTGTAAGAGCGATTAGTGGCTCCGAAAATAAAGTCAAAGACTATATTGAGAAAGAAATTTCTCATCAAGGATTAAGTGACTATGTCGATCAAATTTTGGTTCCTACAGAAAATGTCGTTCAAATTCGTAACGGAAAGAAAATAAGTAAGGAAAAAGTATATTTTCCTGGCTATATTATGGTGAATGCCAATCTTGAAGGAGAAGTTGGACACGTTATTAAAGGTGTTAATGGAGTGATTGGATTTTTAGGAGAAACTAAGCGAGGTGAGCCAGTACCGATGAGAAAATCTGAGGTGAATAGAATGCTTGGTAAAGTTGATGAGCTTTCTGTTCAGAAAGACAATGTGGCTATACCTTACAACATTGGAGAGTCTGTGAAAGTGGTGGACGGACCATTCAATAGCTTTACAGGAACTATAGAGAAGATTAATGAAGATAAGAGAAAATTACAGGTAATGGTTAAGATTTTTGGGCGTAAAACACCAGTGGAACTTAGCTACATGCAAGTAGAGAAAATTTAAGTGTTACATATAATATAGAGTTGTTTTTAAACATAATGCTTCCCACTGAAAACAATTCAACTAAATTTTGAAAAATGGCAAAAGAAGTAAGTAAAGTAGTAAAACTCCAGGTTAGAGGTGGTGCAGCAAACCCATCTCCACCCGTTGGACCTGCTTTGGGTGCTGCTGGGGTGAATATCATGGAATTCTGTAAGCAATTCAATGGTAGAACTCAAGATAAAAGTGGAAAAATCCTTCCTGTAGAAATTACAGTATACAAGGATAAGTCTTTTGATTTTATCATCAAGACTCCACCGGCAGCAGTTCAATTGATGGAAGCATCAAAACTAAAGAAAGGATCTGGTGAGCCCAACTCTAAAAAAGTTGGTTCGGTAACTTGGGATCAAGTAAAGGCGATTGCTGAAGATAAAATGCAGGATTTAAATGCATTTACTACAGAATCTGCAATGAAAATGGTAGCTGGTACAGCAAGATCTATGGGTATAACTGTAAAAGGTAATGCACCATTCTAAAAAAACGAAATTAACATGGCAAAAATAACTAAAAAGCAAAAAGAAGCAGAATCTAAAGTTGATAAGTCTAAGACTTACTCTGTAGCTGATGCCTCTGCTTTATTGAAAGATGTGGCTTACGCTAATTTCGACGAATCTGTTGATCTAGCTGTAAGATTGAATGTTGATCCACGTAAAGCTAACCAAATGGTTAGAGGAGTGGTCACTTTACCACACGGAACAGGTAAAGATGTAAAAGTCCTTGCCCTTGTAACTCCAGACAAAGCTAAAGAAGCTGAAGAAGCTGGCGCTGATTATGTAGGTCTAGACGAATACCTTGAGAAAATCAAAGGGGGATGGACAGACGTTGATGTCATCGTAACCATGCCTAGCGTTATGGGTAAATTAGGTCCATTAGGACGTGTGTTAGGTCCTAGAGGCTTAATGCCAAACCCAAAAACAGGCACAGTTACTATGGACATTGCCAAAGCAGTTTCTGATGTAAAAGCTGGTAAAATTGACTTTAAAGTTGATAAAACTGGTATTGTTCACGCCGCTGTTGGAAAAGTATCCTTTGATGCAGATAAAATTGCTGGAAATGCAAGAGAATTACTAACGACGCTCGTCAAACTTAAGCCTCAAGTTGTAAAAGGTGCATACATTAAAAGTATTCACATCGCTTCTACAATGAGTCCAAGTATTGAAATCGATACTAAACGATTTACCGAGCAATAATTTTAAGTTATGACAAGAGAAGAGAAATCTATAGTAATAAAAGATTTAACTACTAAGTTAGCGGATTCATCAAATGTATATTTAGCAGATATTTCAGGGTTGAACGCCGCTGTTACATCAGATTTAAGACGTGCATGCTTTAAAGCAGACGTTAAGTTGATGGTAGTTAAGAATACTCTCCTAGCCAAGGCTATGGAAAGTACAGATAAAGAATTCGGTGAGTTAACAAGTATTTTGAAAGGAAGTACTTCTATTATGCTTTCCGAAACTGGAAACGCTCCAGCTAAAGTGATTAAAAACTTTAGAAAGAAAAATGAAAAGCCTGTATTGAAAGGGGCTTATGTTGCAGAATCCATTTATGTTGGAGACGAGAACTTAGATGCTTTAGTAGATATCAAATCTAAAGAGGAAGTAATCGGAGACATCGTTGGATTGCTTCAATCTCCAGCTAAAAATGTTGTATCAGCACTTAAATCTAGTGGTGGTAAACTTTCTGGAATCCTTAAAACACTTTCACAAAAAGAAGAATAAACACGCACTAATTACTAAATATTAAATTACACTAAAACGATAGAAAATGGCAGAATTAAAAGATTTCGCAGAACAATTAGTTAACCTTACTGTAAAAGAGGTAAATGAGTTAGCTGATATTTTAAAAGAAGAATATGGAATTGAGCCTGCTGCTGCTGCAGTAGCTGTTGCTGGTGGCGGTGCTGCTGGTGGTGGTGAAGAAGCTGAAGAGCAATCAGAATTCGACGTAATTTTGAAAGCTGCAGGTGGATCTAAATTAGCAGTTGTAAAACTTGTTAAAGAATTGACAGGTTTAGGTCTTAAAGATGCTAAAGCATTAGTTGATGGTGCACCAGCTCCAGTTAAGGAAGGTGTTGCTAAAGACGAAGCAGAAGCACTTAAAGCACAATTAGAAGAAGCAGGTGCTGAAGTTGAGCTTAAGTAAGCTCACCAACACATTTAATACTAGGTTTAGACCACAAGATATAGTCTTGTAGGTCTAAACCATTTTGCGTATCTATACGCGACGTGTTTATTTTACTTTTTATAAGTTAATATTGCTGATGAATTTTTTAAAATTCTAAGCATTAAAATCTTTCTTAGATGTTAGCAATGCATAATGAACGAATTAGTTTTTCTTCCGTACAAAACAAGCCAGATTATCCAGATTTCTTGGATATTCAAGTAAAATCCTTCCAGGATTTTTTCCAGCTTGAAACGAAACCAGAAGAAAGATCCAATGAAGGTTTATACAATACCTTCCAAGAGAATTTCCCAATTACAGACACCAGAAATCAGTTTGTACTTGAATTTTTAGATTACTTTGTAGATCCTCCCCGTTACTCTATTCAGGAATGTATCGAAAGAGGTCTTACCTACAGTGTGCCGCTTAAGGCAAGATTAAAACTTTACTGTACCGATCCAGAACATGAGGATTTCGAAACGATCGTGCAGGATGTATATTTAGGAACTATTCCTTACATGACTCCAAGTGGTACGTTTGTGATTAATGGCGCAGAACGAGTCGTAGTTTCTCAATTACACAGATCTCCGGGTGTGTTCTTTGGCCAGTCTTTTCATGCCAACGGCACCAAGTTATACTCAGCCCGAGTCATTCCTTTTAAAGGGTCTTGGATTGAATTTGCTACAGATATCAACTCGGTGATGTACGCCTACATCGATAGAAAGAAAAAATTACCTGTCACTACACTTTTCAGAGCTATTGGCTTTGAAAGGGACAAAGATATTTTAGAGATCTTCGACCTTGCTGAAGAAGTTAAGGTATCTAAAACCGGTTTGAAAAAATACTTAGGCAGAAAGTTAGCAGCTAGAGTATTGAATACATGGTATGAAGATTTTGTGGATGAAGATACCGGTGAAGTTGTTTCGATTGAAAGAAACGAAATTGTACTCGACCGTGATACTATTTTAGAGAAAGATCATATAGAAGAAATCTTAGAAACTGGATCAAAAACCATCTTACTTCATAAAGAAGATAATTTGACTGGGGACTATGCTATTATCTACAACACTCTACAAAAAGACCCTACTAACTCAGAAAAAGAGGCAGTAGAGCATATATACAGACAATTACGTAATGCTGAGCCGCCTGATGAAGAAACAGCGAGAGGTATTATTGATAAATTATTCTTTTCGGATCAACGTTACAACTTAGGTGAAGTAGGTCGTTACAGAATGAATAAGAAATTAGGACTTGATATCAGCATGGACAGTAAGGTTTTGACCAAGCTAGACATCATTACGATCATCAAGTACCTTATTGAATTAGTGAATTCCAAAGCAGAAGTCGATGATATTGATCACCTGTCCAACCGACGTGTTAGAACCGTAGGTGAGCAATTATCTCAACAATTCGGTGTTGGTCTAGCCAGAATGGCAAGAACCATAAGAGAGCGAATGAACGTAAGAGATAATGAGGTCTTCACACCAATTGACTTGATTAATGCAAAGACCTTGTCTTCAGTTATTAATTCATTCTTTGGAACCAACCAGTTGTCTCAGTTTATGGATCAAACCAATCCATTGGCAGAGCTAACTAACAAAAGAAGACTTTCTGCTCTCGGGCCTGGTGGTTTATCCAGAGAAAGAGCAGGTTTCGAGGTTCGTGATGTTCACTATACTCACTACGGAAGACTTTGCCCTATTGAAACTCCTGAAGGACCAAACATTGGTTTGATTTCTTCAATGTCGGTTTATGGAAAAGTCAACAATATGGGATTCATCGAAACTCCATATCGAAAGGTTGAAAATGGAAAAATTGATTTTGAATCCGATCCACTATACCTTTCTGCTGAAGAAGAAGAAAATAAATTAATAGCACAGGCTAATATTCCTATAGATAAGGATGGTACAATGACTTCAGAACGTGTTATTGCGCGTATGGAAGGTGACTTCCCAGTCGTAGATCCTAAAGAAGTAGATTATATTGACGTTGCACCAAATCAGATTTCATCGATTTCAGCTTCTTTGATTCCGTTCCTGGAACATGACGATGCTAACCGTGCCTTGATGGGATCTAACATGATGCGTCAGGCGCTTCCATTGTTAAGAGTTGATGCTCCAATCGTCGGTACAGGATTAGAAAGAAGAGTAGCTCAGGATTCCAGAGTATTAATCAATGCTGAAGGTGAAGGTACTGTAAAGTACGTGGATGCCAGAAAAATTGTTATTGATTACGATAGAACTGATAACCAAAGATTGGTCAGTTTTGACGATGATGACAAGACATATGATTTGATTAAATTCAGAAAAACCAATCAGGGTTCTACAATCAACCTAAAGCCAATCGTACGTGTTGGCGATAGAGTGACCAAAGGACAAGTCCTCTGTGAAGGCTATGCGACAGATAATGGTGAGCTAGCTTTAGGTAGAAATATGAAAGTGGCATTTATGCCATGGAAAGGTTACAACTTCGAGGATGCTATTGTGATTTCAGAGCGTGTGGTCAAAGATGACCTTTTGACGTCTGTTCACATCGATGAGTACTCTTTAGAAGTAAGAGATACGAAACTTGGTAATGAAGAATTAACCGCTGATATTCCAAACGTTTCAGAAGAGTCTACAAAAGACTTGGATGAGCATGGTATGATCAGAATTGGTGCTGAAATCAAGCCAGGTGATATTCTTATCGGTAAGATCACACCAAAAGGTGAAAGCGATCCAACCCCAGAAGAAAAATTACTGAGAGCGATTTTTGGTGATAAAGCTGGTGATGTTAAAGATGCTTCTTTAAAAGCCTCGCCATCACTTAATGGTGTTGTTATAGATAAGAAATTATTTACAAGAGCGGTTAAGGATAAGCGTAAAAGAGCTCAGGATAAGCAAGAAATTGATGCACTTGAAGCTAAATATCAGGTGAAGTTTGAAGAACTCAGAAACCGATTAATCGAAAAATTATTTGGTATTGTGGGTGGTAAGACTGCACAAGGTGTTCAAAATGATTTAGGAGAAGATACTTTACCTAAAGGTAAGAAGTATACCCTAAAAATGTTGAATTCTGTAGAAGACTTCAGCCACTTAACTAAAGGAACCTGGACGACCGATAAGGAAACCAATGCTCTTGTAGCAGATTTGTTACACAACTACAAGATCAAACAAAACGATCTTCAGGGTAACCTTAGAAGAGAGAAATTTACCATTACCGTTGGAGATGAATTACCATCTGGTATTTTAAAACTCGCTAAGATTTACGTAGCTAAGAAACGTAAGTTGAAAGTGGGTGATAAAATGGCAGGACGTCACGGTAACAAAGGTATTGTAGCCAAAATCGTAAGAGAGGAAGACATGCCATTCTTAGATGATGGAACTCCGGTAGATATCGTATTGAATCCACTAGGTGTACCATCACGTATGAATATCGGTCAGATTTATGAAACTGTACTGGGATGGGCTGGACAAAAATTAGGTAGAAAATTTGCTACTCCAATTTTTGATGGTGCTACCTTAGATCAGATCAACGAATTGACAGATGAAGCAGGAATTCCAAGATTTGGCCACACTTATCTATATGATGGTGGAACTGGTGAACGTTTCGATCAGCCAGCAACAGTTGGTGTGATTTATATGTTGAAACTAGGACATATGATCGAAGATAAAATGCACGCCAGATCAATTGGACCATACTCGTTGATCACGCAGCAACCTCTTGGTGGTAAAGCTCAGTTTGGTGGACAGCGTTTTGGTGAAATGGAGGTTTGGGCACTTGAAGCTTATGGTGCTTCTGCAACCTTGAGAGAGATCCTAACCGTTAAGTCTGATGACGTTATCGGTAGAGCCAAAACTTACGAAGCTATCGTGAAAGGTGAGCCAATGCCAGAACCAGGATTGCCAGAATCTTTCAATGTATTGATGCATGAATTGAAAGGTTTAGGACTAGATATCAGATTAGAAGAGTAATAGCAATCCCGCTCTAGGGCGGGATATGTTATCACATTTTATTACAATAATTCTTTAGCACTTGTATTATGACAAGAAATAATGATAAGAATACACAAAAGAGATTTAATCAAATCTCTATAGGTTTATCTTCTCCAGAAAGTATTCTAGCCGAATCTAGAGGTGAAGTTTTAAAACCTGAAACGATTAACTACAGAACACACAAGCCAGAAAGAGATGGATTGTTTTGTGAACGAATTTTTGGCCCAGTCAAAGATTATGAATGTGCTTGTGGGAAATACAAAAGAATACGTTACAAAGGAATTGTTTGTGACCGCTGTGGAGTTGAAGTTACTGAGAAAAAAGTACGTCGAGACCGCGTTGGACACATCAACTTAGTGGTTCCTGTAGCGCATATTTGGTACTTCAGATCTTTACCAAATAAAATTGGTTACCTTCTAGGAATTCCTTCTAAGAAGCTCGACATGATTATCTACTATGAAAGATATGTCGTCATTCAACCTGGGGATGCCAAAAATGAAGATGGAGAGCCGTTGAAAAAGATGGATTTCTTAACTGAAGAAGAGTATCTAAATATCTTAGATGAACTACCACAGGAAAATCAATACTTAGATGATGAAGATCCAAACAAATTCATCGCCAAAATGGGTGCTGAATGTTTGTTGGAAATCCTTAAACGTCTTGACTTAGATGAGTTATCTTACGACTTAAGACATAAAGCTAATAATGAAACCTCTAAGCAAAGAAAAACCGAAGCGCTTAAGCGTCTTCAGGTTGTGGAAGCGCTTAGAGATTCTAAAAATAACAGAGAGAACAACCCTGAGTGGATGATCATGAAAGTGATCCCCGTAACTCCACCAGAATTGAGACCTCTTGTACCTTTAGATGGTGGTCGTTTTGCTACTTCAGATTTAAATGACCTATATAGAAGAGTCATTATTAGAAACAACCGTTTAAAGCGTTTGATGGAAATCAAAGCTCCTGAAGTCATTCTTAGAAATGAGAAACGTATGCTTCAGGAATCTGTGGATTCTCTGTTTGATAACACCAGAAAATCTTCTGCAGTTAAAACGGATTCTAACAGACCACTTAAATCACTCTCAGATTCCCTTAAAGGGAAGCAAGGTCGTTTCAGACAAAACTTACTTGGTAAGCGTGTAGACTATTCTGCTCGTTCTGTCATTGTCGTTGGACCAGAAATGAAAATGTTTGAATGTGGATTGCCAAAAGACATGGCAGCAGAACTTTACAAGCCTTTCGTAATTCGTAAATTAATTGAGAGAGGTATAGTTAAAACTGTAAAATCTGCTAAGAAAATAATAGACAAGAAAGAACCTGTAGTATGGGATATCTTGGAGAATGTATTGAAAGGACATCCAGTTCTTTTAAACAGAGCTCCAACTCTTCACAGACTGGGTATACAAGCTTTCCAGCCAAAGTTAATTGAAGGAAAAGCTATCCAGTTGCACCCTTTAGTGTGTACTGCATTTAATGCCGATTTTGACGGTGACCAGATGGCTGTTCACCTTCCATTAGGACCAGAAGCTATCTTAGAAGCTCAACTTTTAATGTTAGCCTCCCATTCTATTTTAAATCCGGCTAACGGATCACCTATTACTGTACCATCACAGGATATGGTTCTTGGTTTATACTATATGACCAAGCCAAGAAAATCAACAGATGAAGTTGCTGTAAAAGGTGAAGGCCTTAAGTTCTATTCTGCTGAAGAAGTAAACATTGCTTACAATGAGAAGAAAGTAGATCTTAATGCGCTGATTACGATCAGAACTAATGATCTGGATGAAGAAGGAAATATTGTCAAGAAAAATATTGAAACGACAGTTGGACGGGTATTATTCAACGAATCTATTCCAGATAGTGTTGGTTTTATCAACGATGTGATGACCAAAAAAGCACTGCGTGACGTTATTGCAAAGGTGCTTAAAAAAACCTCTGTGCCTGAAACTGCAGAGTTCCTTGATGAAATCAAAAGCTTAGGATACAACTTCGCCTTTAGAGGTGGTTTATCTTTCTCTTTAGGTGATATTATTATTCCTGAAGAAAAGCAGACCATGATTGCTGATGCCAACGAACAGGTTGAAGGCATTATCGGTAATTATAACATGGGTCTGATCACCAATAACGAACGTTATAATCAGGTGATTGATATATGGACAGCAACGAATGCTAATCTTACCGAATTAGCGATGAAGCGAATTCGCGAAGACAAGCAAGGGTTCAACTCCGTATATATGATGCTTGACTCTGGTGCAAGGGGTTCTAAAGAACAAATTCGCCAGTTAACCGGTATGCGTGGATTGATGGCCAAGCCTAAAAAATCAACATCTGCAGGTGGAGAGATTATTGAAAACCCAATTCTTTCTAACTTTAAAGAAGGACTTTCGATTTTAGAATACTTTATCTCTACTCACGGTGCGCGTAAAGGTCTTGCCGATACCGCCTTGAAAACTGCTGATGCTGGTTACCTAACCAGACGTTTGGTAGATGTGTCTCAAGATGTCATCGTAAGAGAGGAAGACTGTGGAACCTTAAGAGGTATTGAAGTGTCCGCCTTAAAGAAAAATGATGAAGTAGTTGAAAGCCTTGGAGAACGAATTGTAGGTAGAACAGCCTTAAACGATGTTGTAGATCCCATTTCTCAGGAGCTTTTAGTTTCTGCTGGAGACGAGATTCATGAAGATGCTGCAGATAAAATTGAAGCTTCTGCTTTAAATTCTGTTGAAGTACGTTCGCCATTAACCTGTGAAGCTAAACAAGGCATTTGTGTGAAATGTTATGGTAGAAACTTATCGACTAATAAAACTGTACAAAGAGGTGAAGCTGTAGGAGTTGTTGCTGCCCAGTCAATTGGTGAGCCAGGTACTCAGCTTACCCTAAGAACCTTCCACGTGGGTGGTATCGCCGGTAACATTTCTGAAGAAAATAAATTGGAAGCCAAATTTGATGGTGTAGCAGAAATTGAAGATCTAAAAACTGTTGAAGGTCAAAATAGCGAAGGAAAGAAAATTGATATCGTTATTTCAAGGACTTCAGAGGTGAAAATCATCGATAAAAAATCCGGTATTGCTTTAAGTACAAACGTGATTCCTTATGGTTCAGAATTGATGATTAATCCTGGCGATAAAGTGAAGAAAGGAGATGTCATTTGTAAATGGGATCCATATAATGGGGTTATCATTTCAGAATTCTCTGGTAAAATTGAATTTGAAAACATCACTCAAGGTCAAACCTATGAGGTGGAAAGTGATGAGCAAACTGGATTCCAGGAGAAAGTGATTATAGAGTCTAAGAACAAACGTAAAATACCGACACTTCATATTAAAAATAATGATGATGAAGTGATGAGATCTTACAATTTACCAGTTGGAGCACACCTAATGGTAGACGATGATGAAGAGATCAAGATTGGTAAAATTTTAGTGAAGATTCCTAGAAAATCATCAAAAGCTGGTGATATTACTGGAGGTCTACCACGTTTGACAGAGCTTTTTGAAGCGAGAAATCCTTCAAACCCTGCTGTAGTCAGTGAAATTGATGGTGTGGTATCTTTTGGTAAAATCAAAAGAGGTAACCGTGAGATCATTATAGAATCTAAATTAGGTGAAATCAAAAAGTATTTGGTTAAGCTTTCTAATCAGATCTTAGTTCAGGAGAATGACTACGTAAAAGCTGGTATGCCATTATCAGATGGTTCTGTAACTCCAGAAGATATCTTGAATATTAAAGGCCCAAGCGCTGTTCAACAGTACTTAGTTAATGAGGTTCAGGAAGTCTATAGATTACAAGGAGTACAGATCAATGATAAACACTTTGAAGTGGTAGTGAGACAAATGATGAGAAAAGTGAAGATTCAGGATTCTGGAGACACTATTTTCTTAGAAAATCAATTGGTTCACAAAGAAGACTTTATTGAGGAAAACGATAATATTTTTGGTAAAAAGATCGTTGAAGACGCTGGAGACAGCACAACACTTAAGCCAGGACAGATTGTGACTTTACGCGAGTTAAGAGATGAAAATTCTATCTTGAAACGTGAAGATAAACAACTGGTCACTGCCAGAGATGCAGAGTCTGCAACAGCAGCTCCAATACTACAAGGTATTACAAGAGCTTCTCTACAGACTAAATCTTTCATTTCTGCAGCATCTTTCCAAGAGACAACAAAAGTCCTCAACGAAGCAGCTGTTAGCGGTAAGATAGATCGTTTGGAAGGCTTGAAAGAGAATGTAATTGTGGGACACAAAATTCCTGCAGGTACTGGTCTTAGAGAGTTTGACGACATCATTGTAGGTTCTAAAGAAGAACTAGCCAGGATGATGGAGAAGAAACAAGAAGTGAATGTAAACTTTAATTAAACATGAGCGATCAAAACGATAAAAAGCAACAAAAGTTAAACATACAGATCGATGATGATGTAGCGCAAGGTATTTATAGTAACCTCGCTATCATCAATCATTCTCAGACTGAATTTGTTTTGGATTTTGTTAATATAATGCCTGGATCACCTAAGAATAAAGTTCGATCCAGAATCATATTAACTCCTCAGCACGCTAAACGTTTGCTCAAGGCCTTAAATGATAACATTGTTCGTTTTGAGAAGAGTCAGGGTTCAATTAAAGAACAGGAAAAAACCAATATTCCATTGAATTTTGGTGGACCAACTGGAGAAGCTTAACAAAGCAGTTTTATTGGTTTAATAAAAAGAGCCCCGTCAAATATATTTGACGGGGCTTTTTGTGTTTACAACAATTCTATATCTATTCAGCTTTGAACGCTTTCAGATCAAACGAAATATTCATTTGATCACTCACGAAATTATCTCCTAAATTTTCTATAAAAGATTTGGACATAAATTTGATGCCCCATTCAGTTCTGTCTAACATGATTTCCTCAGAAGTGAGTATTAGAGAATTATCAGAAGCATTCATAGAAACATCGACTGGGAAAGTGATATTTTTAGAAGTGTCCTTTAAAGTCAAATTACCAGACAACATCATTTGACCATTTTTCTCTTCAAGGCCTGTGATTTCAAATTGAGCTTCAGGATATTTGTTGGCATTGAAGAAGTGATCTTCTTTTCCATTAGAGTAACCCATCAGGTGATCTTCAAGCTTCTTTTTGTCATCCCCTTCAAGATCTTGTACTTCAATACTTGTCATGTCAATGACAATATTGCCACCCTTGAGTTCATCGCCTTCTACCTGAAGTGTACCTTCAGAAATAGAGACCTGGCCATTGTGCTCTCCTGCAGGCTTTGATCCTACCCAGTTTATTTTAGACTGTTCTACATCTACGTTGTAAGAAGTAGCAGATGTTGCTTCTACGGTTTCTTTTACCTCTGACGTTTCTGTTTTCTTGTCATTTTTACAACTTAATGCTGTTGCCACAAGTGACAATATCAGCATAGAATTAAGTACTCTTTTCTTCATTTTGTGTTTATTTAGGTTTAAAGTCAACTATCCAAAAACATTCCACAATAACCTTATGCCATTATGGCACTAATGTTCTTCTGGCAATAGATTTGACATATTAGGATTAAAATTGAAAAATATGAGTGAAGACAATATAAAACCAGAAAATAATCAATCTGCAGAGACAGAACAGGCTCATCCAGAGTCTGAGGCACAAACAGAGCAGTCTGAGAATACCACAGATGCTACTGAAGATAATGATAAGGCTCCTGAAGAGGAATTATCTAAGGAAGAACAACTTCAACGAGAGCTTGATGCTAAAGATGATAAGTACTTAAGGCTTTTTGCTGAATTTGAAAATTATAAACGTAGAACTTCCAAAGAACGAATTGAACTCTTCAAGACAGCTGGTCAGGATGTCATGCAATCCATGTTACCCGTTCTAGATGATTTTGATCGAGCAATGATGGAAATTAAAAAATCATCTGATGAATCTTTGGTTCAGGGTATAGAGCTTATCAACAATAAATTGAGAGAAACGCTCAAAAATAAAGGTCTAGAAGTAATGTCTGTAAGTGCTGGTGACACTTTTGATTCAGATTTACACGAGGCAATTACTCAAATACAAGCCCCTAGTGATGATATGAAAGGTAAAATTATTGATATAGTCGAAAAAGGATACACCTTAGGAGATAAAATCATTCGTTATCCTAAAGTGGTGACAGGAAAATAAAATACTATGAAAGAAGATTATTACGATATTTTAGGATTATCAAAAGGAGCTTCCCAGGCTGAAATCAAAAAGGCTTACAGGAAAATGGCGATAAAATACCATCCTGATAAAAACCCAGATGATACCGAAGCTGAAAATAAATTTAAGAAAGCAGCAGAAGCTTATGAGGTCCTTGGTAATGAAGAAAAACGTCAAAAGTATGACCAGTTTGGTCATGGTGCATTTGATGGTTCACAAGGCTTCGGTGGAGGTGGAATGAATATGGATGACATCTTTAGCCAATTCGGAGATATCTTTGGTGGTGGCTTTGGAGGTCGAAGTCAAGGGTTTTCCGGTTTCGGAGGTGGCTTTGGTGGTAGACAACGAGCTAAAGGATCTAATTTAAGAATTCGAGTTAGTCTATCATTGGAAGAAGTCTCTAAAGGTGTTGATAAGAAAGTAAAGGTTTCTCGTAAGAAAAAGCCGTCAGATACTACATTTAAAACCTGTTCCACTTGTAATGGAACTGGCCAGGTTACTCGAGTAACAAACACAATACTTGGTAGAATGCAAACAGCTTCTCCATGTACTAGTTGCTCTGGCTCTGGGCAAATTATTGATAAAAAAGGTCAGGGAACCGATGCTCATGGTTTGAAAATGGAAGAGGAAGCAGTATCTATCAAAATTCCCGCTGGAGTAGAAGATGGCATGCAGCTTAAAGTTTCTGGAAAAGGAAATGAACCCGTTGGTGATGGAGTTTCCGGAGATTTAATTGTGCTTATAGAAGTAAAAGAGCATGAAAACCTTCAACGTGACGGTGAAAATTTACATTATGATCTTTACGTTAGTTACCCTGAAGCAGCTTTAGGAGCCAGTAAGGAAATTCAGACTGTAAACGGTAAAGTGAGAATTAAGGTAGAGCCAGGTGTGCAAAGTGGAAAAATCCTAAGGTTGAGAAACAAAGGATTACCTAACTTAAATGGATTTGGTACAGGGGATCTTTTAGTACATATTAATGTTTGGACTCCTCAAACCTTAAGTAAAGAACAGAAAGAGTTTTTTGAAGACTCCTTAGGAGATTCTAACTTCGAACCTAACCCTAACAGGTCTGATAAATCTTTCTTTGAAAAAGTAAAAGACATGTTTTCATAAGTTAGTTAACAAAATATTATATATATTTGAACATCGCTTTTTAAGCGGTGTTTTTCTTTTACATATCAATTTTTTTCCCATCCTAAACTTTGTTTAGGGTGGGTTTTGTATTTTATGTCCTGTTGTTTGATTTTCAGGTTGATAGTCAGTTCACTCACCTAAAAGGCTGTTTTTAAGTTATTCTTCCAATATTTAAATTATTCAAAAAAGTGATTATGGTAAACATAATTACTTAAAAATACTCCTATATTTAATTTAAAATAATTCAGCTATGCCAAGCCTTTTACTTATTGAAGATGAAGATGCTATAAGACGCGTATTAAAAAAAATACTTCTTGATGAAGATCAAAATTATACGATCGATGAAGCGGAGGATGGACTCCTAGGAGTGGATATGATCAAAAAAAAGACTTATGACCTGGTCTTATGCGATATTAAAATGCCAAAGATGGACGGCCTTGAAGTGTTGTCTGCTTGTCAAAAATTACAACCAGAACTTCCTGTGGTGATGATTTCTGGGCATGGAGATTTAGAAACAGCGGTGGAGACCATGAGAATGGGGGCCTTCGATTATATTTCAAAACCTCCAGATTTAAACCGCTTATTGAACACTGTAAGAATTGCTTTGGATCATACTCAATTAGCACAGGAAAACAAGCAGCTGAAACGAAAGGTTTCCAAGCAATTTGAAATGATTGGAAACTCAACTGAACTGACGCACATAAAATCCATGATCGATAAAGTAGCTCCTACCGAAGCTAGAGTGATGATTACTGGAGAAAATGGAACAGGTAAGGAGCTGGTAGCTCATTGGTTGCACGAAAAAAGCAATAGAAACAAAGGTCCTTTTATTGAAGTGAATTGTGCAGCAATCCCTTCAGAGCTTATAGAAAGTGAACTATTTGGACATGTAAAGGGAGCTTTTACTTCGGCTAATAAAGACAGGGCTGGAAAATTTGAAGCTGCAAACGGGGGGACGATTTTCCTTGATGAAATCGGAGACATGAGTTTATCGGCTCAGGCCAAAGTTTTGAGGGCTTTACAAGAGAATAAAGTCCAGAGAGTTGGTAGTGACAAAGATATTAAGGTAGACGTGAGAGTGATTGCAGCAACCAATAAAAATTTAAAGGAGGAAATTGAGAAGAAAAACTTCAGGGAAGATCTATACCACCGTCTTGCGGTTATCATTATTCATGTGCCAGCTCTTCAGGAAAGAAAAGCAGATATTCCTGAACTCATTCAACACTTCACAGAACAGATTGCTCAGGAGCAGGGTACCAAACCTAAAACCTTCGACGAGGAAGCAATAGAGCTTTTAAAACAACTGAATTGGACTGGTAACATTCGAGAACTTCGTAATGTGGTGGAGCGCTTGATTATACTAGGCAATCAAAAAATATCAAAGGAAGATGTCAATACTTTTGTTCAATTAAAATCTAGCTAGTTTCATCCAGCTTTGGTGGAGTATATTTCAAAAAATACATAAGATCACCACTAGGATGCTTCCATTTTTTAAGTAATTCAAAACCATACCTTCTATAGGCAACAGAGACTTTTCTTATTCGAGTTTCTGCATAAATAGGTAATTGAAGAGCCTTTGAGATCCTAAACATCTCATCCTTCATCTTGTAAGGCGTTTTGTCACTCGTATTCCCTCTGGCGCCTTCTAAAATACCCCAGAACCAGCAGTATAGATACTCGCCATCATTAGGACGTTGCTGTCTCACAAACTTCTGAGATTTTAGAGCTTTAAGACCTTTTTTAATGCCGGTTACATTGAGAGCTAGTTTTAAATCATTGATTATTTCGGTCCAAAATCCATCTCCTTTTCCGTCCATTTTGAAAAAAATTGCAATTCCTCTACCATCATCAGAGACGAGTAGTGCATCTTTTTTGATGGCCTTTTCAACCATATGACGGGCGAGGTAAAGGAACCTTTTCTCTTTTTTGGAGTCGTCCTTAACGATCTCCATAGAGGTCGGTATCTCTTGTAGCAATTGGGCTACGTGTTGGATGATTTCTTCCTTATCGTAATCTTTTTTCAAGGTTCTAAGTTTACAGCTTTTAATTTTCAAAGATAGAGTAAAATTGACATTTGTACGGTAAAAGCAAGCGGCATATTATGAATGAACTTCAAATGTGTATTTATGCATTAATTAAGTGAACCTCATCCCTTATTTTACTTTCAAAGTGTACTTTTGCAATTCAAAAATACAGCTGTTGAATATTTCAATTTACACAAAGGAATTCTCCAAAAACTTTAGTCTAGCCTTACCAATAATGCTTGGTCAGCTGGGGCATGTCTTAGTTGGATTCGTCGATAATTTGATGATAGGGAAGCTTGGAGCCGCCCCTTTAGCTGCTGTGTCCTTAGGTAATACGCTTATCTTTTTTGCTTTATTTCTAGGCATTGGATTTAGTTTTGCTATTACTCCTCTCATCGCTGAAGCCGATGGAGAACATGATGTCAAAAAAGGAAGAATCTATTTTCAGCATGGTTTGGTGATGTGCGCTGTAAATGGTGTAGTATTATTCCTGCTCCTGCTTCTCGCTAAGCCTATATTGTATTATCTGGATCAGCCCAAAGATGTCGTGGATTTAGCTCTGCCTTATCTGGATATCGTTGCGTTTTCATTGATTCCACTTATGATTTTTCAGGGTTTTAAACAATTTGCAGATGGACTCTCTTTAACTAAGTATGCGATGTACGCCACGTTAGCGGCTAATGTGGTAAACGTTATTTTCAATTACTTTTTGATCTACGGTATTTGGTTTTTTCCTCGGCTAGAGCTGGAGGGTGCGGCTATAGGAACGTTAATTTCCAGAATATTTATGCTGGTTCTACTGTATATCATTTTGAAACAGAGGCCAAAATTAAAGTCTTACTTTATTTTGATGAAGCGATCACTGGATAAAGCCATTTTTAAGCGTTTGATCAATCTTGGGTTTCCTACTGCTTTACAGATGCTATTTGAGGGTGGGATCTTCACAGCAACGGTGCTTCTGGCAGGTACCCTAGGAACACAAGCTCAGGCCGCCAATCAAATCGCTCTCAATTTGGCATCCATGACGTTTATGATTGCCGTTGGACTGGGTGTTACCGCCACAATTCGTGTCGCTAACCAAAAAGGAAAGCGTCAGTTTAGAACACTTAGAGATGTAGCCTATTCTATATTTCTACAGGTTTTTTTGATTGAAGGTGTATTTGCTATAGGGTTTATTCTTCTTAAAAGCTTTTTGCCAACCCTGTATATCGATGATGGCGAAGTGATTATGATTGCCTCCCAGCTATTAATTATTGCGGCTTTATTTCAGCTGAGCGATGGCCTACAAGTCACTATCCTTGGGGCTTTAAGAGGGTTGCAGGATGTCAAAATCCCCACTCTATTATGCTTTATAGCCTATTGGCTTATCGGCTTACCTATTTCATACTTTACTGGAAAAGCAAATGTCTTAGGTAGTATGGGCATCTGGTTAGGACTCTTGTCAGGGCTTACAGCCTCGGCAATTATGCTCTATATCAGGTTCAATATCCTTTCCAAAAAACAAATTCTTACTTTTGAAGAATCAAAATTTGCATCTACATGAAATTACCACGATTTATACTAGGAGACAATACAGATTATCCAGAATCAATTTTCATAATCCATACTGAATTTCCTCGATTTATTATCGATTTAAAAACAGATGATATAGAATGGTTTGAAGATTTTGATGTTGAAAATGAAGATGATTTAGTAGAAGAAACCAATAATTTGATCAAAGAAGCTTCAGAGTTCTACGACAGAGAAGTGGACCGTTATCAATAATCTATGATTGAGAAACTGAAACATATCGATACTGAGTTATTTCTATTTCTAAATAATTTAGGAATAGAAGAGTGGGATTGGTTTTGGGTTTTCCTCACCGAAAAGGAGACTTCTATTCCACTTTACGCTGTTCTCTTATTTTTGATTTATAAAAAAACCAGCCTGAAGGTCCTAGGAGTTACTGTTGTTGTAGTTGCTTTGATGGTTGCATTTACAGATCAATTTGCCAATTTCACCAAAGACACCTTTCAACGCCTTAGACCCTGTAATGAAGGGTTTATAGAATACGGTAGGTTTTTAGCTAAGCGTTGCGGTAAGTTTGGATATTTCTCTGGACATGCGATTAGTTCCTTTGCCGTAGCTACTTTGGTTTCCCATATTTTAAAACCTTATTATAAATATGTATTTTACTGGATGTTTTTCTGGGCGTTTATGATTACTTATAGCCGAATTTATGTTGGGGTTCATTATCCAGGTGATATCCTTACAGGCTCGTCATTAGGCTTAGTTACGGGTTATCTTTTCTTCAGGCTGCATTCCTATTTGACTTCGAAATTCAATTTGAAGCCTAAAGTAAATACTTCCTATTAAGACTTAGCCTTTTTTAATAAATAGTGGGCTGCTTCAAATGGACTGAGTGTCTGATTTTGAATTTGCTTTAAAACCTTTGGGAATTCAGCTTTAATGTTAGGATTCTGATAAAATTCTCGCTTAAGTGTAGCTTCTATAGTTTGAGTGAGCCAGAATTTATTTTGGCTAGCTCTTTTCTCTTCAAAGAAACCGTTGCTTTTAGCAATTGAGAAATACTTTGAAAGCATGTTCCAGACTTTATCAATACCTTCGTTCTTGAGTGCGCTTGCCAACTTAACTTTTGGAGTCCAGCCGTTTGCTTTAGAGGGATACATATGCAATGCGCGATTAAATTCTACCTTTGCCTTTTTCGCAGCTTCGATATTGTCTCCATCAGCTTTATTGATCACAATAGCATCGGCCATTTCAATGATTCCGCGTTTGATCCCCTGTAATTCATCTCCTGCTCCTGCCAACTTCAGTAATAAAAAGAAATCGGTCATACTATGCACTGCAGTTTCACTCTGTCCCACTCCAACTGTTTCAATCAAAAGAATATCATATCCGGCAGCTTCACATAATAAGATGCTTTCTCTTGTTTTACGAGCGACGCCACCAAGGGATTCACCAGATGCTGTAGGTCTTATAAACGCATTGGGGTGCTGCACCAATTTTTCCATCCTGGTTTTGTCTCCGAGTATACTCCCTTTTGTTACTGAACTAGAGGGGTCCACTGCCAGAACCGCTACTTTATGTCCCTGATCTGCCAGGTAGAGGCCCAACTGCTCTATAAAAGTACTTTTTCCAACCCCGGGAACACCTGTTATTCCAATCCTTAGCGATTTATTGGAATAAGGCAAACAATTAGATATAATCGTTTTAATAGCCTCTGTATGCCTCTTACTATCGCTTTCGATGAGCGTTATAGCTTGGCTTAAACTTGTTATGTTTCCCTTCAAAATACCCTCAGAAAGTTGAGTGATATCTTTTGAGCGTCTTCTCAGGTTTTTAATCTTTTCAGCCGAGGACGAACTCAAGTTGATACCAGGTTCGCTCTGTGTTTCCTGAAGTGCGGATTTTTTAGATTTAGACGTCGGCATGAAATTAGATTTAGTACAAATTTATGAATTCATTTTTTTACTGAGCTAGTGTAGTTAGTATATTCGAGAAAACAAAATTACAACTCATGAAAACACTCTATACAGCAAAGGCAACAGCAAAAGGAGGCCGTAAAGGTCACGTCAAAACTGAAGATGGCCCTATCGACATGCCATTGAGTATGCCAAAAGAATTAGGAGGCGATGGTGGTGATGGTGTCAACCCAGAGCAACTCTTTGGTTCTGCCTATTCTGCTTGCTTTGGTAGCGCCTTAAGTCTTGTGGCAGAAAAACATAATGTTGATTTGGGAGACTTTAGCGTCTCTGCACATATTAGTATCAATAAAGAAGACGAGGGCGGTCTTTTACTTTCTGCAGTTTTAGATTCTTATCTTCCTGGAGTAAAAGATATTGAAACAGGAGAAAAGCTTGTGAATGAGGCCCATGAAGTATGTCCATTTTCGAGAGCGACACGAGATAATATGGATGTAACCCTTAACCTTCTTCAGGATTAATTCATTATAACTATAAATCAATTCAAAACCCCAATTAATATTGGGGTTTTGTTAGTTAATACACGAGCACCTCGCTATGCTGGATTTGATAAACACACGCTTCGGATCTTCTTTTTTTTCAATTTTAGGCCCTTCCTATTCAGAAAAAGATTATGTTCCAATAGATCTTTCTCATCAAAACACTTCTCAGCTGGCAATAGATTTAAGCACTGAGTTTGCATTACAAGAGTATTTAGAACACTATTTGAAGCATCATAAAGCTAAGGCGGCATTTGGAGGGTATTTAGAAAAACGAAGTCTCTACGACAGAAGTTCTTATTTTGGAGATAGTTCACATTCTCATAAACGAAACATTCATCTAGGTCTCGATGTTTGGGCTCCTGCCGGTACGGAAGTTTACTCTCCTTTTCCAGGTAAAGTTCATAGTCAGCAAGACAATTTAAATTATGGAGACTATGGTCCAACCCTAATTTTATCTCATGAACTAGATAATCTTAAATTTTATTCACTTTATGGTCATCTTTCCAGAGAGTCTCTTCACAGCTATAAAGTTGGAGAAGAAATTTTATTAAATCGCCCTTTAGCTTTGTTAGGAACTAATGAGGTCAATGGAAATTATGCTCCTCATCTTCACTTTCAGCTCATTTTAGATATTGAAGATTATTATGGAGATTACCCTGGGGTATGTGCACAGAAAGATCTAAAGTTTTATATGATGAATTGCCCAGATCCTAATTTGATCCTTAATTTCAGTTCATAATTATTTAATACATCCACCTTTTACTTTTGAGTATATTTGCAAAAAATTTAAATCAAGTCTTTTGAAACTAAATATAAAGAATGAAACCTCTCCACTGAAGTCCGTAATCTTAGGAGTAGCTGAGTCTAACGGATCTCAGCCAAGTTTGGATGAGGCTTATGATCCAAAGTCTATAAAACACATCAAAGCCGGCACTTATCCTCAGGAAGAGGATATGGTTGAAGAGATAGAATCTGTAGCCAGAATTTTACAAAGACATAAGGTTGATGTTTTAAGACCTCAAATTATAGCAGATTACAATCAAATCTTTGCAAGAGATATTGGTTTTGTGATCGAGGATAAATTTATTTACGCCAATATTTTACCAGATCGAGAAAAGGAGATTAAAGCGATTGAATTTATTTTAGATAAAATTGATGCCGACTGTAAGATTAAGCTTCCAGAGCATTGCCATATTGAAGGAGGAGATGTTATGCCGCATGGTGATTATATTTTTATTGGCACTTACAGAGGAGAAGATTATCCAGATTTCATAACCGCTAGGACCAATGTTGAAGCGGTGGAAGAACTTCAGAAATTATTTCCAAATAAAAAAGTGAAATCCTTTAATTTAAGAAAGTCAAATATTGATCCTAAAGCCAATGCTCTTCACTTGGACTGTTGTTTTCAGCCTGTAGGTGACAAATACGCCATTATTCATAAAAACGGATTTTTGGAAGAAGAGGAGTATAACTGGCTTGTTAATCTATATGGTGCCGAAAATGTTTTCGATATTGATGCTCAGGAGATGTATGATATGAATAGCAATATATTTTCAATATCAGAACAGATAGTGATTTCAGATCAACATTTTAAACGCCTTAACGAATGGTTGAGTTCCAAAGGAATTCAAGTGGAAACTGTGAATTACAGAGAAATTGCAAAGCAAGAGGGACTATTAAGATGCTCAACTTTACCCTTAGTTAGAGCTTAATTAGAGTCTTCAAAATTATTGATTGACTATAAACTATTAGAATTAAACTGATGAAACAAATTACAGATACCTTAGTAATGATCCGTCCGGTAAACTTCAGGATGAACGAAGAAACTGCTGTCAATAATTACTTTCAACACTCCACAGAAGAATTACAAGCTACAGTTAATAAGAAAGCTCAGGACGAATTTGATGCCTTTGCAGAAAAACTTAAAGCCGCTGGCGTCCATATAATTGTTATCGATGATATAGCCAGCCAGGACACGCCAGATTCAATTTTCCCTAATAACTGGGTGTCGTTTCATGAAAATGGAGACGTAGCACTGTACCCAATGTTTGCTAAGAACAGGCGTAAAGAGCGACGTGAAGATATTTTTGATAAGATAGAAGCCGAGGGAAGAGTCATCAGAAACTTTGTGGATTACACCTCTGCAGAATTAGAGAATGTATTTTTAGAAGGGACGGGCAGCTTAATACTAGATCGTCAACATCAAAAAGCCTATTGTGCTTTATCTCCCAGAGCAGATGAAGATTTAGTCATTGAGTTTTGTGAAGATTTTGAATATACTCCTATTATATTCAATGCGTATCAAAGTCATGATGGTAAAAGGCTGCCCATTTATCATACTAATGTGATGATGTGTGTGGCAGAAGAGTTTGCTGTGATATGTCTAGATACTATCGACGATAAAAAAGAAAGGAAACTCGTAACAGAAAGTCTTTCTCAGGATGGAAAAGAAATCATAACGATATCTGAAGAGCAAATGAATAATTTTGCCGGAAATATGTTACAGGTTCAGGGAGCAAAAGATAAGTTTTTAGTGATGAGTAAAACGGCTCATGATGCTTTAAAACCTCATCAAATCGAAGCGATTGAAAAGCATTGTAAAATACTAAGCAGTGATCTCAGCACCATAGAAACTCACGGCGGAGGCAGCGCCAGATGTATGTTGGCTGAAGTATTTATACCAAAAGCGAAGTAGTCGTAAAAAGAAATTGTCTCAATACCTCAACTATTTTCATTTCGAGCGGATTCTAGTAATTCCAGTGATTAAATTCAACTCACTATGACTACCCTATCTTTGCCGTCAGGCTCCATATGACATTCATCGTTATAAAATGTTTTGAGGCAAATCTTTATTTAGTTGGCCTCCTGACTGATAAATTTTATTCGGTAAAGCCTTAGTTCTTCCTCATCATAATCTCCATCAAATTCCTCTATAGCTTCATTGATGCTATCTGATTCTGCATCCAGAAAATAATCATGTATTTCTTCTTGCTGATCTTCATCTAAGATATCATCTAGCCAATAATCAATATTGAGCTTAGTTCCGCTAAAAACAATGGCTTCCATTTCTTTAATGAAATCCTTCATTTCAAAACCTTTGCCCTGTGCTATGTCAGTAAGTGGTAATTTCCTATCAACATTTTGAATGATGTAAAGCTTATTTGCACTATTGGCTCCGGTACTTTTCACTACGAGATCATCTGGTCTTAAGATGTCGTTTTCTTCTACATAATCTTTAATGAGAGATATAAACTCTTTACCAAACTTCTTTGCCTTTCCTTCGCCCACCCCATGAATATTGATCAATTCATCCTGGTCTATTGGGTATTTAAGAGCCATATCCTCTAAGGAAGGATCTTGAAACACGACAAATGGAGGAACTTCTTTTCGCTTTGCGATTTTCTTCCTCAAGTCCTTCAGCATCTTTAAAAGCTTTTGGTCTGTTCCGCCCGAGGCTTGAGAAGCAGTAGAGCTTTTCATCGGCTTACTAAAGTCATTATCCTCTGTCATCATGAACGAGCTGGGTTCCTCTAAGAAAGCTTTGCCACTAGGTTGTAGCTTTACCACTCCGTAAGACTCCAGTTCCTTTTTAAGCATTCCAGAAATGATAACCTGTCTAAGCAGAGCTGTCCAATAACTGGAAGGTTTATCTTTACCTGCTCCAAACACCTCTAGTTTTTCTACTTTATTCGATTTGATGAGGACATTTGTTTTTCCAGATAAGGTGTGAACAATTTCCTTGGACTTAAAGAGCTGCCCCGTATCTCTTACAGTCTTTAGTAATAAGACAACATCCTCTTTTGCTTCTTTTTTCTTCTTAGGATACCGCACGTTATCATCCATATCTCCACCCTCTCCTGTTTCATTATCAAACTCTTCCCCAAAATAGTGAAGAATATATTTTCGTCTAGAAATGGAACTCTCTGCGAAGGCTACTACGTCTTGTAAAAGCGCATGTCCAATCTCTTGTTCGGCAATGGGTTTGCCACTCATGAATTTTTCAAGCTTTTCTATGTCCTTATGATTATAGTAAGCTATACAATGGCCCTCACCGCCATCCCGACCAGCTCTACCAGTTTCCTGATAGTAACTTTCAATGCTTTTAGGAACATCATTATGGATCACAAAGCGAACATCTGGCTTATCTATTCCCATACCAAAAGCAATGGTTGCCACCACCACATCAATATCTTCCATAAGAAACATATCTTGATGTTTGCTTCTGGTTTTAGCATCTAAACCTGCATGGTAGGGTACGGCTTTTATGCCGTTTACTTGAAGGGTTTGCGCAAGCTGCTCTACCCGTTTTCTGCTCAGGCAGTAAATGATACCACTTTTACCGGAATTTTTCTTAATAAATTTAATGATGTCAGAATCGATGTCGTCGGTCTTTGGCCTGATTTCATAATACAGGTTTGGCCTGTTAAACGAGGCTTTAAAGGTTTTGGCGTTTGGAATTCTAAGGTTCTTTAAAATATCTTCCTGTACTTTGGGAGTAGCTGTGGCTGTTAATCCAATAATGGGGATGTCATTTCCAATGCGCTCTATGATATTCTTAAGGTTGCGGTATTCGGGTCTGAAATCGTGTCCCCATTCAGAAATACAATGTGCTTCATCTATCGCTAAAAAAGAAATGTTTTCTTCTTTCAGAAAATCAATGTATTCTGTTTTAGTGAGTGACTCTGGAGCAACATAAAGCAGTTTTGTTACGCCGTTGGAAATGTCTTCTTTGACCTGCTTAACCTGAGTCTTATTTAACGAAGAATTTAACACATGGGCAACCCCGTGATGCTCTGATATGTTTCTGATGGCATCCACTTGATTTTTCATCAAAGCGATGAGCGGTGATACAACTATTGCAGTACCGTCTTTAATTAATGCAGGAAGTTGATAACACAACGATTTCCCGCCTCCTGTAGGCATTATAACGAATGTATCCTCACTAGCGATGATGCTTTTTATAACCTCTTCCTGGAGTCCTTTGAACTCACTAAAACCAAAGTATTTCTTTAATTCTTGATGTAAATTGATTTGTTCCAATTGAATTATTACTATTTAGTTTTATTTACCTTTGCAAAATTAAATATACGCATTCTTTAAAGGCGCGCAATTATTAAATATAGTAATTTATGGAAGATGTAGCAATACAATCTTACGCAAAAGAAATCATCGAAATGGAGTACAAGGCCATCAAGAACCTTGGGAGTCTTATCGATAATTCATTTTCTGATGCTGTAAATGCCATTTATAAATCCAAAGGCAGGGTTATTATTACTGGAATTGGTAAAAGTGCGGTAATTGCAACTAAAATTGTGGCTACCCTCAATTCCACTGGAACTCCTGCAGTCTTTATGCATGCAGCAGATGCGATTCATGGCGACCTGGGAACCATCCTGGAAGATGACATCGTTATTTGCATTTCAAAAAGTGGTAATACGCCAGAAATAAAGGTTTTAGCTCCACTGATCAAAAATTTTAAAAACACATTAATAGCCATAACTGGTAATAAAGAGTCATTCTTAGGTCAACAAGCCGATTTTATTTTGAATGCTTTTGTGGAAAAAGAAGCCTGTCCTAACAATCTGGCCCCAACAACCAGTACGACCGCACAACTTGTTATGGGTGATGCTTTGGCTGTCTGTTTATTGAAATTGAGAGGGTTTTCCAGTGATGATTTTGCAAGATTTCATCCAGGCGGAGCTTTGGGTAAAACACTGTACCTTAGAGTGCAGGATATCACTTCTCAAAATATGAAACCTCAGGTGACTAAAGAAACACCTTTAAAGGATGTAATTGTCGAAATTTCAAGAAACATGTTAGGCGTGACAGCTGTTTTGGATCAAGAAGAGGTTGTAGGTATCATTACTGATGGAGATTTAAGGAGGATGTTGAGTTCTGCAGAGGACTTTACACAACTCAAAGCCAAAGACATTATGTCCGACCATCCCAAAACCATTAAAAATTCTGCAATGGCTATTGAAGCCCTAGAGCTTTTAGAAAATAATGATATAACTCAACTTATCGCTCTGGAATCTGGAAAATATGCTGGTATTGTTCACCTTCATAACTTGGTAAAAGAAGGCATTATATAGTATGGCAAAATCAAAATCCAAGAAGGATCCCAATAATATGTCTTTTCTAGATCATCTCGAAGATTTGAGATGGCATTTATTACGGGCCACGCTAGCGATATTAATAGGAGGAGCCGTTGCTTTTGGTTTGAAATCTTTCATCTTTGATGTGATTATCTTTGGACCAAAGCGTGCAGACTTTCTGACCTATAGTATTCTCTGTAATATTTCTGAATATTTTGGACTTCAGGAAAGCTTTTGCTTTGATGAGCTTCCTTTCAGAATTCAAAGTAGGACCATGGCAGGGCAGTTTAGCGCCCATATCTGGACTTCGATTACAGCTGGATTTATAATTTCTTTTCCCTATGTGATTTATCAATTTTGGGCTTTTATTGCGCCAGGCTTACAATCTACAGAACGAAAAACAGCCAGAGGATTTATCTTCGTGACTTCGTTTCTATTCTTCCTCGGGGTATTATTCGGTTATTACGTAATTACTCCTTTATCCGTCAATTTTTTAGGGAGTTATACAGTAAGCTCAGAAGTATTTAATGATTTTGATCTTAGTAGTTATATCGGTTTGGTTAGGGCTTCAGTCCTTGCCAGCGGTCTTATATTTGAGTTGCCAGTCATCATTTATTTCTTGACCAAAGTAGGGGTAGTAACGCCAGAATTCCTAAAGAAAAATAGAAAATACGCGCTGGTGTTCATATTGATCATTTCAGCCTTGATTACTCCTCCAGACATTGCCAGCCAGGTGATTGTAGCAATTCCGGTGTTGGTTTTATATGAAGTGAGCATTTTTATATCAAAATTAGTATTGAGAAAACAACGAAAAGCAGAAAAAAAAAGAAAAACAAATAATTAATTATGATCGATTTAGTAGATGAATTTGAGGCTTACAGAGCCAGGATGAACGGTAAAATTTTAGAAGAGAATAATAAGGTATTAAAGCGTATTTTTAACCTGGATACCAACTCCTTTACAGAAGGTGCTTTAGACGTTAAAACCAAAGAGCTGTTAGGTTTAGTTTCTTCCTTAGTGTTGAGATGCGATGACTGTGTGAAATACCATTTAGAATCTTCTTATAAGGAAGGCTTAGAGCGTGCTCAAGTGGTTGAAGCCTTAAGTATCGGAACACTTGTTGGAGGCACTATTGTTATTCCACATTTAAGACGAGCTTTTGAATATTGGGAAGCTTTAGAACAAAAATTTGGTAAAACCAGTTAATTCAACTCAAATTTCTATGAAACCATTAATTCCACTTTTTACTCGATTGGTAAGTTATTCAGCCGTGATGTTTCTCATGGCTTTAGTAATTCAGTTTGATTTTGCTGAAGGTGAAGTCAAAGAGGATTCATTAATCGAGATCACACAGGAAATTGTATTATTGATAAGTACAGTGCTATTGGTAAGTTTTGCCTCGAAAGCAAAAGACTTTAGGTTGTTCTTTCTTGTTTTAGCGGGATTCTTAGGTGTTCATTTTGTGAGAGAATTTGATTTTTGGTTGAATACTCAGCTATTTGACAAAGCTTGGCAGGTTTTTTCCCTGGTCATTATTATTTTGGTCATGGTACTAGTTGTGAAAAATTGGAAAAGACTAATTCTTGAGATCACTTCAGTATCTAAGACTTATGGTTTTGCTTTTTTCTTCTCTGGACTGGTTATATTACATGTGTTTTCGAGGCTTTATGGTAGAAAACTGATGTGGATTGACTTATTAAGAGATACTCACGATAAGTATGTGATTTCTGAGAACGGTGAAAAAGTGGTCGCCCTAAGAGACTTCATGAGGCCTGTGAAAGATGCTTCGGAGGAGAGCTTAGAGTTATTAGCCTATTCAATTATACTCATAGGTGTAGTAGAGATGATTATCTTTGGAATTAAATCGACAAGAAAAGTGTAATTATGAGCCTCAATCAAGCGACACTTCGTGCAGAAAACCTAATTAAATCTTACAAGGGAAAAAAAGTTGTAAAAGGCATTAGTGTTGAGGTTACTCAAGGGGAAATTGTTGGTCTTTTAGGCCCTAATGGTGCCGGAAAAACAACTTCATTTTATATGATTGTTGGGCTTATTAAACCCAATGGTGGGCGTATTTTTTTGGATAAAGTGGATATTACCAAATTTCCGATGTATAAAAGGGCTCAAAATGGAATAGGTTATCTCGCTCAGGAAGCTTCTATATTTAGAAAATTAAGCATAGAAGACAACATCATGAGTGTGCTTCAGCTTACTGATTTAAATAAAAAGGAGCGCGAAGAAAAAATGGAAGCACTCATCAGTGAATTTGGTCTTAACCATATCAGAACCAACCGCGGAGATTTGTTGTCTGGAGGGGAACGAAGACGAACTGAAATCGCACGAGCCTTAGCTACAGATCCAAAATTTATTTTGCTGGATGAACCTTTTGCCGGTGTAGATCCAGTAGCGGTGGAAGATATTCAAAAGATTGTAGCTCAGCTGAAAAATAAAAACATAGGCATTCTCATTACAGATCATAATGTCCAGGAAACCTTGGCTATCACAGATCGAACTTACCTGATGTTTGAAGGAGGGATTTTAAAACATGGGCAGCCTGAAGAATTGGCAAACGATGAGATGGTGAGAAAAGTTTATCTGGGCCAAAACTTCGAACTTCGTAAGAAGAAGATATTTAAATAATTAAGTTTTTTGTTTCTTTTTCTCTGCTGCAGGAAATAAGATATTATTCAAAATTAGGCGATAGCCGGGTGACTTTGGGTGTAATTCTAGTTCAGTTTTAGGATCTCCTACACGGTGTTGGTAATCTTCAGGATCATGGCCTCCATAAAATGTAAAAAAGCCTTTTCCTTTTATGCCATGAATGTACCTGGCTTCCTCATTTAATTTGTTTTTACCCATCACAAGTACATTAGACTTGATTTGGTTGGGATTGAATGCAGTCGTCTGTCCCATAAATCCTTTAACAACAGCTGTATGATTCTGGCAAAGCATGGTAGGAATTGGATCCCATTTGGCAGAATAATCCATAAGTGTAAAATAATCTTTAGACTTAGGGACCGCTCTTCGCTCAGTCATATCTATAGAGGAATATTCGTAGACCATGGGATCCTTCTCCAGAATAAAATCTGTAAAAGCAAAGGTCTTGGAATAATCGATTTTATTTTGATATCCAGCCTCAGAAGGATCGCCATCAAACATAGGTTCACAAATATCAACACCATCTGCAGACAAAGCGATATCAAATGAGTCAGTAGCGCTGCACATGGCAAACATAAAGCCGCCACCGATAACATAAGCATTTATTTTTTTAGAGACTGCAAGCTTTGCCTCAGAAACTTTATCGTAGCCAAGTGAACTGGCGTAGGCTTCGGCTTCTTTTTTTTCTTTGATGTACCAGGGGGCTGAGCGGTAAGCCCTGTAGAACTTGCCATACTGACCCGTAAAATCTTCATGATGAAGGTGAAGCCAATCATATAGCAAAAGTTCATCCGCCAGCACCTCTTTATCATAAATAGTCTCGTATGGAATTTCTGCAAATTCAAGCACCATGGTAACGGCGTCATCCCATGGCGCGTTGCCTTGAGGAGAATAGACTGCAATTTTAGGTGCCTTTTCCAGTAAAACTGCTTCCATGTTTTGAGAAGGGCTGCTTATAGTTCTTAAAATCTCTTCTGATTTTGAGTTGGAGATGACTTCAAAAGATACTCCTCTTATCGTGCATTCTCTCTTAAGATCATCAGAATACGGCGAAAGAAAAGAGCCGCCTCTGTAATTAAGTAACCATTGGACTTTTTGATCTCGTTCTAATAACCAATATGATATTCCATAGGCTTTGAGATGATTGTCCTGAGATTCAAAATCCATTGGAATGAGTATGAAGTTGGAAAACCCGCTCCAGCTCATTAACAAGGTTATAATGATAATTATTTTTTTCATGGATTAGATTAAAACGGTACCTCATCATCATCTATGCCGGGAGGTGGTGGAGGAGCAGAGCCAAACACATCTTCAGCATTAGGAAAGGATGGTCCTTCAGCGTCTTTTCCAGAATTCATACTTGAATTGATTTCAAAGGGAGAGTCAAAATTATCAAGGTTCTCAAATTTACCGAGTTGACCGATGAATTTCAATCGAATATTATCCAATCCACCATTTCTGTGTTTGGCGATGATAAACTCTGCCTGACCCTGGGTAGGCGTTTGTGCATCATCATCCCATTCTTCGATATCGTAATATTCTGGTCGGTAAATAAAGGATACAATATCGGCATCCTGTTCTATAGCTCCAGATTCTCTCAAGTCACTTAGCAAAGGTCTTTTACTGCCACCCCGGGTTTCTACGGCTCTGGATAGCTGAGATAAAGCCAATACTGGGATATTTAATTCTTTTGCTAATGCTTTTAGGTTTCTGGAAATTGTAGAAATTTCTTGCTCTCTGTTTCCTCCTTTTTGAGACCCACCGCCTGTCATCAGTTGAAGGTAATCTACTACGATAAGCTTAATCCCATGTTGAGAAGAAAGCCTTCTGGCTTTTGCTCTCAAGTCAAAAATAGAAAGTGATGGGGTATCATCAATAAATAAGGGTGCCTGTTCTAAAGACTTTACCTTGACGTTGAGCTGTTCCCACTCGTGAGGCTCCAGATTACCCGTTCTGAGCTTTTCTGAACTCAGACCTGTTTCTGAAGAAATAAGTCGTGTAATCAACTGTACTGAAGACATTTCCAGTGAGAAGAAAGCAACTGGAATATTTTGTCCAACAGCAATATTTCTGGCCATGGTCAAGGTAAGTGCCGTTTTACCCATACCTGGACGAGCTGCAATAATGACAAGGTCACTGGGTTGCCAACCAGAGGTGAGTTTATCTAAGTCTGTAAATCCAGACGGCACACCGCTTAATCCCTCTTTGTTCGAAATTTCTTCAATTCGTTTTTTGGCCTGCATCACCAGGTTTTGAGCTGTTTCTGAAGACCGTTTGATATTGCCCTGGGTGACTTCGTAAAGTTTGGATTCTGCATGATCGAGAAGATCAAAAACATCGGTGCCTTCATCGTAGGATTCTTCAATAATTTCATTTGAAATTTTGATTAAGCACCTCTGAATGTATTTTTGAAGAACAATTCGTGAATGGTATTCTATGTGAGCAGAAGAAGAGACCTTCTGGGTCAATTGAATCAAGTAATATTCCCCTCCTGAAGCCTGTAATTTTTTTGATTTCTTTAATTCTGTGGAAACCGTTAATAAGTCTATTGGGTCTCCTTTTTCAAAAAGCATGATGATAGCTTCATAGATATTTTTATGAGCTTCTTTGTAAAAGACATCGGGGTGTAAGATATCAATGACTTCGTCTACCCCTTTTTTGTCTATCATCATCGCTCCAAGTATAACTTCTTCAAGATCAATTGCTTGAGGCGGTATTTTGCCCTTTTGGAGGCTAATGACATCGCCTTTTGGCGAATTTTTATAAGATGATTGAGTCGCGTTTTCCATATTGCGAATGTAAATAAAAGCTCATGAAGTTCGTAGAAAATAAAGGTTGTTAACAGTACTTCGTTTTCCACAACACCCTGTGCATAACTCCTTGAAAATGTGGATAACTAAAAAATCCAGATAAAGAATATCTGGATTTTTTCTAAGAATTTATATTTAAAAGGGCTTATTCAGAATAGACTCCTAAATCCACAAATTTGTTCATTCGTTTTTCAATCAAATCTTCTGGGGATAACTTTTTCAATTCTTCAAGTTCTGACAGAATAGACTTGGTTACAATTTCGAAAGTTTTTTCTCTATTGCTATGTGCTCCACCTAGAGGTTCCTTTATGATCTTGTCTATAATTTTTAACTTCTTCATGTCTGTAGCTGTCAACTTCAGGGCTTCAGCTGCAGTTTGTTTATATTCCCAGCTTCTCCACAAAATAGAAGAACAAGATTCTGGAGAAATGACAGAATACCAAGTGTTTTCAAGCATCATGACGCGGTCTCCAACCGCTATACCTAAAGCTCCGCCACTCGCTCCTTCTCCAATGATAATGACAATAATCGGAACTTTGAGCTGACTCATCTCCATAATGTTTCTTGCAATAGCTTCACCTTGACCTCGTTCTTCGGCTTCTAAGCCTGGAAAAGCTCCCGGGGTATCAACAAGAGTCACGATAGGCAAATCGAATTTTTCTGCTTTTTTCATCAAGCGCAGAGCTTTTCTGTAGCCTTCCGGATTGGCCATACCAAAATTTCTGTATTGTCTCGTTTTGGTATTGTAACCCTTTTGCTGGCCAATAAACATAAAGCTTTGCTGGTTGATTTTTCCTAACCCGCCAATCATAGCTTTGTCATCCCCAAAGGTTCGGTCGCCATGGAGTTCCATAAAGGTATTTCCGCAGATCGCGTTGATATAATCTAGAGTGTAGGGTCTGTTGGGATGTCTGGACAATTGAACTCTCTGCCAGGCATCAAGATTGGAGTATATCTCTTTCTTTTTATTATCGAGCTTGAGCTTGATTTGCTTACAGGTGTCGGTGACATCTACTTCACTGTCTTCCCCTATTTCGCATGCCTTCTCGTATTGCTCCTGAAGAGCTTTTATCGGTAATTCAAAATCTAAATATTCCATGAATATGGTGTGTTTCTTTAAAAGTCAATTCGCAAATATATGAAAGTTATGCCTGTTTATTTAAAAACAATGATTAGCGTTTTGCTTTGATTAAGAGATAAATAGCTAATAAACCAAATAATATATTGGAAAACCAAACAGCGATAATCGGAGAAAAAGTAGATTTTTCAGCAATAGTTCCAAACACCTTGTCTAAAAAAATATATCCAAAGGCAATTACAATCCCTATAGCTAGGTTAACACCCATGCCCCCACGTCTTTTCATTGCAGAAACTGAAACAGCAATGATAGTGAGAATAAAAGCTGAAATCGGTACACTCCAGCGTTTATAAGCTACAATTTCATAGCTGCTGATATTCGCGGATCCTCGTCGCTTCTCTGTAGCAATGAACTCCTTAAGCTCACCATAATCTAAGGTTTCAGCAATATATTCTACAGGGGTGAGTTCATCAAATTCAAAAGGAAGCACTGTGTCTAATGTTGAGGCTCTGTAAATTACATCTTCACGATCGTTGATGATTCTCTTTTCAAAGTTATTTAAAGTATAAGTTGAATCTTCAGGATTGAATTTTAAGCGAGAAGCAGAAATTTTAAATTCCATTTTGTCATCCTCAAAGTGTTCAAGCGTAAAATTTCTGGCTGTTCTTGTATTGGGTTGAAAATTTGTCGCAAATATGAATTCATTATCATTGACTTGCCTGTATACATTTGAGGTCTCCTGGGACTGTCTCCCTTTTTTAAAGTACTTGTATTTGAATTCATTAAAGCCCTCGCTAGCATTTGGGACCAGGTACATTGTAAATATCAGGGCGATGCCGCAAACTAAAGTTGCTCCAACAAAATAAGGTCTTAAAAACCTCCAGAAAGAAATACCAGAACTCAAAATAGCGATAATTTCAGTGTTGTTGGCAAGTTTGGAGGTGAACCAAATAATGGAAAGGAATAAAAAAATAGGGAATAATAAGTTGGCGAAATAAATTGTGAAATTCCCGTAAAACACCAATACTTCTTCTAAAGGAACTTCGTTTTCCTGTATTTCGTCTATTTTTTCAGATAGATTCACAACGATACCAATGGGAATAAACATCAGTAAAAGCGCAACAAAAGTGGCTAAGTATCGCTTTAAAATATACCAGTCAATAATTTTCAATGCATCAAAATTTAAAGTCTTATTGATAATTTTTTTACCATGGTATCTTTCCAGGGTCTAAATGTTCCGGCCTGAATCTGTCTGCGTGCTTCTCTCACTAGCCAAAGATAAAATCCTAAATTGTGAATTGTAGCAATTTGTTTGCCTAAAAGCTCTTTAACCGAAAATAAATGCCTTAAATATGCTTTTGAATATTCTGTATCGACCCAGGTGTAACCTGCTGGATCCAGTACAGAAAAGTCATCTTCCCACTTTTTATTTTTTATATTAACAGTACCTTCAGAAGTAAAAAGCATACCATTTCTGGCATTTCGAGTTGGCATAACGCAATCAAACATATCTACTCCCAGCGCAATGTTTTCTAATAAATTGGAAGGCGTTCCTACACCCATTAGATATCTGGGTTTGTCTTCAGGCAAAATATCAGTGACCACTTCTGTCATTGCATACATTTCATCGTCTGGCTCCCCAACAGATAACCCGCCTATGGCATTTCCTTCAGCTCCAACATTAGCGATATACTCAGCAGATTGCTTTCTTAAATCTTTGTAAGTGCTTCCTTGCACAATTGGAAAGAGTGTCTGGTCATGGCCGTATAATGGAGAAGTGCTTTTCATGTGAGTCATGCAGCGGTCTAGCCACCGATGGGTCATGTGCATCGAACGTTTAGCATAATTATAATCACAGGGGTAGGGTGTGCATTCGTCAAACGCCATAATGATATCAGCTCCGATTTCTCTCTGGACATCCACTGCGCTTTCAGGAGTGAATAAATGAGTTGAGCCGTCGATATGAGATTTAAATTTTACACCTTCTTCGTTTATTTTTCTATTGGCAGAAAGAGAGTACACCTGGTAACCACCACTATCGGTGAGTATATTTCTATCCCAATTCATGAACTTATGAAGTCCGCCTGCTTTTTTTAATATACCAGTCCCCGGTCTTAAATAAAGATGGTAGGTATTTCCCAGAATGATATCGGGATTAATTTCTTCTTTGAGTTCTTTTTGGTGAACCCCCTTTACAGTGGCGATGGTTCCTACTGGCATAAAAATAGGCGTCTCGATGACACCATGGTCTGTCGTAAGTTTTCCTGCTCTCGCTTTTGAATTTGGGTCTTTACCGAGTAATTCGAATTTCATATAAATTTCAATAGCCTGCAAAGATAGGGACTTCTTTCAAAACAACTTCTCAGGATTTAATATTAGGTTAGCCTAATCTTTGGCCTTCAGTTTTACAATAAATCCTTACTTTTGAGCAACTTAAAAATTTTGATTTTATCTCATGTCGACATCACAACATTTACAAGATTTTGTAACGCAAGTCAGAAGAGACATTCTTCGCCAGGTTCATCAAGTGAATTCAGGTCATCCTGGAGGCTCTCTAGGATGTGCAGAATTCTTTTCAGTGCTCTATCAGGAAGTAATGGATTATTCTAAAGACTTTAATATGGATGGCGTAAATGAAGATTTATTCTTCTTGTCTAACGGCCATATATCTCCGGTTTTTTATAGTGTGCTATCCAGATCTGGATTTTTTCCTGTAAAAGAATTAAATACATTTAGAAAAATTGATTCCAGGCTGCAAGGCCATCCAACCACTCATGAGGGATTACCCGGTGTAAGGATTGCTTCTGGATCACTAGGACAGGGAATGTCTGTAGCCATTGGAGCAGCATTGACCAAAAAACTGAATGGAGATTCACATCTTATCTATAGCTTACATGGTGATGGAGAACTTCAGGAAGGACAGAACTGGGAAGCAATTTTATATGCTGGTTCTAAGGGTGTTGATAATCTTATTGCAACGATAGATTATAACAAGAAGCAAATAGATGGAGCTACAGACGATGTTCTGCCGCTTGGAGATTTGAAGAAAAAGTTTGAAGCTTTTGATTGGAAGGTTTTAGAATTGAAAGAAGGTAATGATCTAGATGCTATAAAAACCACTTTGGAAACTGCAAAGGAGTTGACAGGCAAAAAACAGCCAATTGTCATTTTAATGGAAACCGAAATGGGTAATGGTGTCGACTTCATGATGGGGACTCATGCCTGGCATGGGAAAGCACCAAATGATGAACAGCTTCAAACTGCCTTGAGTCAGAATCCAGAAACATTAGGTGACTATTAATATCAAATTTTAACTAAAGACAAAGTTCATAAGAAATGAAAACATATAAAAATACAGGAAATATAGATACTCGATCTGGATTTGGAGCAGGACTTGCAGAACTTGGTAGGACTAACCCAGAGGTCGTTGCTATGTGTGCAGACCTTACAGGTTCCTTAAAGATGGACGAGTTCAAAAATAACCATCCGGAGCGTTTTTTTCAAATTGGTATTGCAGAAGCCAATATGATTGGTATCGCCGCTGGAATGACTATTGGTGGTAAAATTCCTTTTACTGGAACTTTTGCTAATTTTTCTACTGGTCGTGTCTATGATCAGATTAGGCAATCTGTGGCTTATTCAGGGAAAAATGTAAAAATCTGTGCTTCACATGCTGGTTTGACATTGGGAGAAGATGGGGCAACCCACCAAATTTTAGAAGACTTAGGATTGATGAAAATGCTCCCTGGAATGACAGTCATTAATACCTGTGATTATAATCAAACCAAAGCTGCAACGATTGCCATTGCAGAACATGATGGTCCTGTTTATCTTAGATTTGGTAGACCAAAAGTGCCAAATTTTACCCCAGAAGACCAAAAATTTGAGATCGGTAAAGCTGTCGCGCTAACTGAAGGTAATGATGTGACCATTGTTGCAACCGGTCATTTGGTTTGGGAGGCGCTAGAAGCCGCAAAAACTCTTGAGGATAAAGGGATTTCTGCTGAGGTCATTAATATTCATACGATTAAGCCACTAGACGAAACTGCGATTTTGAAATCTGTACGAAAGACCAAATGTGTCGTTACAGCAGAGGAGCATAACTTTTTAGGCGGTTTAGGCGAAAGTGTTGCCAGGACCCTTACACTTAATCATCCTGCTCCACAAGAATTCGTTGCAACCAATGATACCTTTGGAGAAAGCGGAGAGCCATTGATGCTTCTCGATAAGTATGGTCTCAACGCCAAAGCTATTTCAGAAAAAGCTGAAGCAGTGATATTAAGGAAGGAGTAAGAAAACAAATTCAACTATAGAGAGCCTTTAGATTTTTTTCTAAAGGCTTTTTTTATGAAGATAAGGTCTTTACAAAGTCGTACAAAACTTTTAGAACAGGGTGATAATCGTGATCTTTAGAGTTTAGAAAAATATCCTCTAGATTCAGCTCTTCATCACCGATGATGCCTTTTACCTGTTTATCACTCACTTCTTTATAAGCCATAGACCAGTCTTTAAACTGGCGTTCTTCCAGGTCTCCTGAATCTAATAATATCATGTCAGTATGCCTGTGATCATTACTTATAGATTCATAGACATCTGTAATTTCTTCTTCAGGACCTTCTATATATTGAACAAATTTACCTTGTATAAGCAGTAAGACTCCAGTTATGGTAAGTAGTTTATTTTTTTCTCTAACTTGAAATAAAAATTCTTCAATACTTTTTTTGGACATTACACGAGATTGAGAACTCATGTAGGATACAAACTTTAATGCCATTCGGTTTTGGTTGATTAAAAATGTAATTTAAACTTTTTTTTCATATTAACAAGAAAATTTGCAAATACCAGAATAAGTTGAAATTTTAGTTAATTCAGGGTTACTTTGATGTCAAATACTAACTTTGCATAAAATATCTGCCATGGAACTAAAGTTGACTCGACCAATCTGTTTTTTCGATTTAGAAACAACAGGCACCAATATTTCAAAAGACAGGATTGTTGAAATATCGATCTTGAAAGTTTATGAAAATAACAATAAGGAAAGTTTTACGTGGAAGGTTAATCCTGGCATCCCCATCCCTAAGGAGACGACAGCTATCCATGGTATTAGCGATGAAGATGTAGCGAATGAGCCTAAGTTTGAAGAACTAGCGCCAAAGATCAATGCGATGATTAAAGGTTGCGATTTAGCAGGCTACAACAGTAATAGATTTGATATTCCACTACTGGCAGAAGAAATGCTTAGAGTCGGGTTAGATTTTGACATGAAAAAGATAAATGCAGTTGATGTGCAAACGATTTTTCATAAAAAAGAAAAACGAACTCTGGAAGCAGCTTATAAGTTTTACTGTGATAAAGATCTTACCGATGCTCACAGTGCGGAAGCCGATACCAATGCAACTTACGAAGTCTTAAAATCTCAGTTAGACCGCTATCCCGATCTGGAAAACGATACCAAATGGCTCTCATCTTACAGCGCTCATAAAAAATTTGCAGATCTAGCTGGATTTATTGTGCTTAATAAAAAGGACGAAGAAGTCTTTGGCTTCGGAAAATTTAGAGGTAAAAAAGTAGAAGACGTTCTGGAAAAAGAGCCTGGGTACTTCGGTTGGATACAAAATTCTGATTTTCCCTTGTATACTAAAAAAGTATTGACGGCTATTAAGTTGAGAAAGCTAGCGACGAAATAAATCGATTTTCAATCACAGGTAAAGTTTAATATAGTCTTGGGATATACACATGTCATAAATTATATATCTTAGGCATATGAATCTAAACCTTCTATGATGAAAAAGAACTTGCTGTTTATTCTGACTTTATTTTTGTGCTCATTAAGTTATGCGCAGGTAGAAATGAAACTCGAAATTGATTCTACCGACATCAAAATTAGACCTTTAAATGCGTTATCCATAGACCCTGGATTTGAAAACGTAAATCCAAAGAACATTAACTTGTCTAATTTTAATTTCAATTCATTTAAAGATGAAGACCAAACAGAGACCTTACTAAAACTTGGAATCAACCCTTTGCAGGCCGACCAAAACACTATAGTGATAAAAAAGACTGTAAATGGTAAAAAACCATTACTTTTTGAACCAAAACCCTTGATTTCAAATAAAAATCAATAAAATATTACATAAATACTACAAGCTTATAATGTAATGTAAGGACCTCACAGTCCCGAAATTAAGGGACTGTGAGGTCTTTTTAAGTATAATTATTTTAACATAAGTAAAATAATTATTGTAACCTGCTATTGTAATTTTACGATTTATTTAGTCGCCTAAATTATACTATGAAATTAATTTGTATCGGTAGAAATTATACAAGTCATATCAATGAGCTTAAGAATGAAAAGCCTAAGGATCCTGTGGTTTTCTTAAAACCAGATTCTTCAGTCTTACTTAAAAATAATCCCTTTATTATACCCTCTTTTTCAAATGATGTGCACCACGAAGTTGAGGTGCTGATTAAGATCAAAAAGGTAGGTAAGCATATCCAATCTAAATTTGCTCATAAGTATTACGATGATATTGGCTTGGGTATAGATTTTACGGCAAGAGATGTGCAGCATCAGCTCAAGTCTGCAGGTTTACCCTGGGAAAAAGCCAAAGGCTTTGATGGAGCAGCGGTCATTGGAGAGCGATGGATGTCCAAAACTGAATTTCAGGATGTCAACGCGATCAACTTCAGATTAGAAAAAAATAAAGCAACAGTTCAGTCAGGTTCTACTTCAGAAATGCTCTGGAAAATAGATGAACTTATTGCTTATGTTTCTCAATACTTTACTCTCAAAATTGGGGATATTATTTTTACAGGCACCCCATCTGGTGTGGGTCAGGTGAAAGAGGGAGATGTGCTGGAAGGGTTTATTGAAGATTCTTCTATTTTTTCAATTCAAGTTAAGTAATTTATGCAAGCAGAAATAATTACCATAGGCGATGAAATACTCATCGGTCAAATTATAGATACCAACTCCGCATTTATAGCAAAGCAACTCAATAAAATTGGGGTAGATGTCTATCAAATTTCTTCGATTGAAGACGAAAAGTCACATATCTTAAATGCATTGGAGGAAGCCTCCAAGCGATCTAATATTATCATCATCACCGGCGGGCTAGGCCCAACTAAAGATGATATTACGAAGCATACCTTTTGCGAATATTTCAATGATGAACTTGTTTTAGATCAAAAAATACTGGATCATGTGGAAGAGATATTCAAAAAATACGTCAACACGCCAATTCTGGAAGCTAATCGTTCCCAAGCCTGGATGCCTTCTCAGGCAATCACTTTACATAATGAGTACGGTACAGCGCCAGGGATGTGGTTTGAGAAAAATGATGTGGTCTATATTTCGATGCCCGGAGTGCCTTATGAGATGAAATCCATTTTGACCGAACAGGCTCTGCCAAGACTTCAAGATCGCTTTAAAACGCCATATATTATTCATAAAACTGTTTTGACCTATGGTTTAGGCGAAAGCGCAATCGCAGACCGGATTGAAGACTGGGAAAATCAACTTCCTCCTTTTATAAAATTAGCTTATCTACCAAGTTTAGGCCGAGTAAGGCTACGTTTAAGTGCCAGAGGAGAGGATGAGCAGGTGCTGAAAGAAGGCTTGGAAACTTCTATTGAGCATTTGAATAGAATTATTGGAGACATTATTAAAGGCTATGAAGATGAGCAAACGCTTGAAGAGCGAATTGCCGAATCTTTTAGTTTGAAGGGCAAAACCTTAGCTACTGCAGAGAGTTGTACCGGAGGGCGACTGGCTGCAAAATTTACAGAAATTCCTGGAGCCTCTAAGTATTTTATAGGTTCTGTCGTAAGCTATGCTACTTCTGCTAAATCGGATGTATTAAAAATTCCCGAAGAGTTTGTTGAGAAATATTCTGTGGTGAGTTCTGAAATCACTAAAGTAATGGCAGAGAAAGCCAAAGCGATGTTTAAATCTGATTATGCATTAGCAACAACAGGAAACGCTGGACCAACTAAAGGGGATAGCGATGCTGAAATAGGAACCGTTTTTATTGCCGTCGCTACGCCAGAAGCGACTCAAGTGCATGAATTTCAATTTGGTAAGCACAGAGAACGAGTGACTCAAAAAGCAGTTAATAAGGCTTTGGAGTTGATTTATGAAGCCATTCTAAAAAAATAAAATTCAGTAAAATTTATTTTTTCTAATTCAGAAAAAAGTCGTTAATTTGCATCCTGTTTTTAATAACACCTAAAAGTATATAATAATGTCAAGAGTTTGTGAGCTTACAGGAAAAAGAGCGATGTCTGGAAACAACGTTTCCCACGCATTAAATAGAACTAGACGTAAATTTAGCGTCAACTTGGTTAAGAAGAGATTTTACATCCCAGAAGAAGATAAGTGGATTACCTTAAAAGTATCAACTTCTATCTTAAAAACCATCAATAAGAAAGGAATTAGTGCTGTTTTGAAAGAAGCTCGTGCAAAAGGATTCTTGACAAAATAAGACAATAAAGAATTAAGTTATGGCAAAGAAAGGCAATAGAGTTCAAGTTATAATGGAATGTACTGAGCATAAAAATTCAGGCCTTCCAGGGACTTCAAGATACATCACAACGAAGAACAAAAGAAATACTCCAGATAGATTAGAACTTAAAAAGTTTAATCCTATCATGAAGAAAATGACTGTTCATAAAGAAATTAAATAAGTTATGGCTAAGAAATCAGTAGGTACAATTCAAACCGGAACAAAAAGACTTACCAAAGCAATTAAGATGGTGAAATCACCAAAATCTGGTGCGTATGTTTTCGAAGAAAAAATCATGGCTCCTGATGAGGTGAATGATTTTTTAAAGAGTAAGTAAGTTTAAGACTTTATTATACATGAAGCCATTGCATTTTTGCGATGGCTTTTTTGTTTTTGCCTATCTTTGCAATCAATTTTATACAGTAGTCCTAAGGCTAACTTTTAATTTTTAACCATGAGTTTTTTTAAAAAAATATTTTCCAAAGAAAAAAAAGAAAAACTGGATGAAGGTCTGGAAAAGTCTAAAACAGATTTCTTTGGTAAACTAAGCAAAGCTGTTGCTGGAAAATCCAAAGTAGATGAGAGCGTTCTTGACGACCTTGAAGAAATATTGGTTTCTAGTGATGTGGGAGTGGCTACTACAATTAAAATAATTGATAGAATTGAAGAACGCGTAGCTCGAGATAAATATTTAGGAACAGAAGAGCTTAACCTAATATTGAGAGAAGAAATAGCTGGGCTATTAAGTGAGTCAGAAAATGGGGAGCTTGAAAGTCTAGAATTACCGGAAGGTAAAAAGCCTTACGTGATTATGGTGGTTGGCGTTAATGGAGTAGGAAAAACGACCACTATCGGAAAACTCGCGAACCAGTACAAACTAAAAGGTAAAAAAGTAGTACTAGGTGCCGGAGATACCTTTAGAGCTGCGGCTGTTGATCAATTACAAATCTGGGCAGACCGTGTTGGAGTTTCAATCGTAAAACAAAAAATGGGAAGCGATCCAGCTTCCGTTGCATTTGATACGGTTCAAAGCGCCATAAAGCAAGAGGCAGATGTAGTTATCCTCGATACTGCAGGTCGACTTCATAATAAAGTCAACCTGATGAACGAACTTTCTAAAATCAAAAGGGTTATGCAGAAAGTGACTCCAGATGTTCCTGATGAGGTTCTTCTGGTTTTAGATGGCTCAACAGGTCAAAACGCTTTTGAACAAGCTAAACAATTTACAGCAGCTACTGAAGTCACCGCCCTGGCTATCACCAAGCTCGATGGCACTGCTAAAGGAGGCGTGGTAATTGGTATTAGTGATCAGTTTAAAATCCCGGTCAAATATATAGGAGTAGGTGAAGGAGTAGAGGACCTTCAAATTTTTAATAAGTACGAATTTGTCGATTCATTTTTTTCAAATAAATCCTAATGTCTGAGCAAAAGCCAAAACCCTTTTCATCGGAAAGGAACAAATTGATCATCACTAAAATTATAGTGATTTATTCTGGTTTTTTTCTACTTTTAAAATTATCAGCTATCCTACAAGGAGGCTGGGTAGCAGCTAATTTGCTAATTGCTTCGCCTATCATCCTCTTAGGACTATTAGGTTATTATTTCTTAAAAACGGATAAGGTTAATTGGGCTTACGCCCTTGGCAGCATTGTTGTTATTTCGGCCATGCGCTTTTACGAACAGGATTTGATCGTTTGGATTCATAATACAATCTAGGCGCTAAGAACCATCAATACTTTAGCTTTAGTTAAACTATAAGGCGAATGCAATTTCTTTCAAATATGAAGATTGTATCTTTGCCATTCAATTATAAGATGCATGAGAACAAAGTCTATAAAAAAGAACAAAATCAACGTTGTTACTTTAGGATGTAGTAAAAATATCTACGATTCTGAGGTGCTTATGGGACAGCTTAAAGCCAATGGGAAAGAGGTAGCTCATGAAACTGAAGGTGATGTCGTGGTGATTAATACCTGTGGTTTTATCGATAATGCTAAGGAGGAGTCTGTTAATACAATTCTAGACTATGTTCAGCAAAAAGAAAATGGAGACGTGGAGAAAGTGTTTGTAACGGGATGCTTATCCGAACGCTATAAGCCAGACTTGCAAAAAGAAATACCTGATGTCGATCAATATTTTGGTACTACAGAACTGCCTGCACTACTCAAAGCTTTAGGCGCAGACTATAAACACGAGTTGATTGGGGAGCGTATGACCACAACTCCTAAAAATTACGCCTTTTTGAAAATCGCAGAAGGTTGTGACAGGCCCTGCTCGTTTTGTGCAATTCCATTGATGAGGGGAGGACATAAATCAACTCCAATTGAAGATTTAGTTCAGGAGGCTACAAAGTTAGCTGCTCAAGGTGTAAAAGAATTGATTTTGATTGCCCAGGACCTGACTTATTACGGCCTCGACTTGTATAAGAAAAGAAACTTAGCAGAATTGCTTAAAGCACTCGTAAAAGTAGAAGGCATAGAATGGATTCGTTTACACTATGCCTTTCCTACAGGTTTCCCTGAAGACGTTTTGGAGGTAATACGTGAGGAGCCAAAAGTGTGCAACTATATAGATATTCCCCTTCAGCATATTTCAGATCATCTATTGAAATCTATGCGAAGAGGAACTACTCATAAAAAAACAACCGATTTACTTTCTAAATTCAGAAAAGAAGTACCAGAAATGGCCATCAGAACAACACTAATTGTTGGTTATCCTGGAGAAACTGAAACGGATTTTCAAGAGTTAAAGGACTGGGTACAAGAAATGCGATTTGAACGCTTAGGTTGCTTTACCTACTCGCATGAAGAAAATACTCATGCCTATAATCTAGAAGATAATGTTCCTGAAGAGGTGAAGATTCAAAGGGCTAACGAAATTATGGAAATTCAATCACAGATCTCCTGGGAACTTAACCAGCAAAAGATTGGAGAAACTTTTAGATGTGTGATCGATAGAAAAGAGGGTGGTTATTTTGTGGGGAGAACAGAGTTCGACTCGCCAGACGTAGATAATGAAGTTTTAATCGACGCTAAAACTCATTATCTGAAAACCGGTGAATTTGCTAATATAAAAATCACAGATGCAGGAGATTTTGATCTTTATGGGGAGCCAATTGAAGCAGAAGTATCTTCAAGTTCATCTCCAGAATCTTTTACCAAAATAATGTAAATTTCATCATCTGCTTAACCAACGAAGAAAGTCAATGTCTTTGATTTAACGTATCTTTTTAAAGCTTTTTAGTTGGCCTCCTCTATATTTGCTTGATTCTAAATTAGAACTTATATGGCTGACTGTTTATCATTTAGGAAGACTGGTTTTTTTTCAAACCTGATCACAGATTACATTGAAGAAAAACAGGATTTAAAGCCATTTTATAATCGATTTCCGACCATCAAAAACTTTAAAAGCCAGATTGATGAAAAAAAATCGACTTATGATCAATCTAATCGAGAGGCGCTAGTTGAAGTACTCCAAACCCAGTACAGTTCCCTTTCAACTTCTGAAGCAACTCAACATCATATTGATTTACTCAACGAAGATTCTACGTTTACCGTTACTACTGGACATCAGCTTAATTTATTTACTGGTCCTCTTTATTTTCTTTACAAAATAGTTTCAACGCTAAATTTAGCAAAACAGTTAAAGTCCAACTATCCAGACTTTAATTTTGTACCCGTATATTGGATGGCTTCTGAAGACCATGATTTTGAAGAGATCAATTTTTTTAATTTCAAGGATAAAAAAATCAGATGGGAAAAAGCTGCAAAAGGTCCAGTTGGACATTTGTCCACCTCAGGGCTTGAAAAAGTAGCTAAGCAGATTGAAAAGGAATTCGGTAAAAGTGAAAATGCAGAATACCTTAAAGGTCTGTTTAAAATTGCTTACCTCAATCATGATAATTTGGCAGAAGCTACTCAGTTTTTGGCCAATGAGCTTTTTGGTAAAGAAGGTCTTGTCATATTAGACGCTGATGATGCTCGGCTTAAATCAAGATTCGATCATTACATCAAAGACGATTTAATTCATCATACTTCTTTTAAAGAAACAGAAAAACAAGCAGGCGTTCTTTCAGATTTGGGTTACTCTGTACAGGTAAATCCAAGAGAAATCAATTTGTTTTATATGCTAGAAGGTCTAAGGGAGCGAATTGTAAAAAAAGATCAGAAGTATTACGTTTTAGAAACCGATATGGAATTCACAAAAGACGAAATACTAGAGCTTGTAGATCAACATCCAGAGCGATTTTCTCCAAATGTAGTTATGCGACCTTTATATCAGGAAGTCTTATTGCCAAATTTGGCTTATATTGGGGGTGGAGGTGAACAGGCATATTGGTTAGAGCTTAAATCTCTATTCGATGCTTCGTCGGTAACCTTTCCCATATTAATGCTTAGGAATTCTGTCTTATTATATTCTGACAAAGTCTCCAAAAAAATAAAAAAACTAGAGGCGGATATCTATGATTTATTTTTAAGTCCGGAACAGCTCGAAGCCTTGCAGACCAGACGGAATTCTAAAATTAAAATAGACTTTCATAAACAAAAACAAACTTTACATCAACAGTTTGCAGAGCTTTATGACCTAGCCTCTAAAACCGATCACTCTTTTTACGGAGCTGTGGCAGCTCAGGAAAAAAAGCAAAAAAATGGTTTAGACCACCTGGAAAAGCGATTGCTCAAAGCTCAAAAGAAAAAATTAAAGCAGCAGAATGAACGTATTTTAGAACTTCAAAGTGAATTGTTCCCTGGTCGCTCCCTACAGGAGAGGCAACTCAATTTTAGTGAAATTTTTGTGGATTATGGAGAACGTTTAATACCCAAATTATTGAATGAATTAGATCCGTTTCAATTCGACTTTATCTGCTTAGAACTCGATATTTATAACACAAAACAATAAGTTTATGAAAAGCATGCACGCTGTAGATATGGAGACCGTCGAAATGACCCTCGATATCATGAAATATGCCATCAATAGAATCTCAAATACTTCGCCGGAACTTGGAAAACCAAAACAGGAGAAGGACTTGCTTAAATTAGTGGGTGATACGGTCACCAAAGAAGGGATTGGTGGTGAAAAGGCTTTTCAGTTATTTAGAGATATTTTAGTTAAAGCAGCTGTGCCAGTAGATCATCCAAGGCACTTGGCGTTTGTGCCAGCTGCACCTACACGTGCTGCTGTCCTCTTTGATTTGGTAACTTCTGCTGCTAGTATCCATGGAGCCTATTGGATGACTGGAGGGGGAGGTATCTTTTGTGAAAATAGAGCTATGGAATGGTTGGTTTCTCTCACGGATATGCCAGAAGGATCATTTGGTGTATTCACTAGCGGTGGTACAGCTGCAAACCTTTCGGCTATAGTCGCTGCTAGAGAATATTGGAGATCTCTCAACGAAGAAAACAAAGCCTTAAAAGGTTTAATAATTACTTCTAGTGGAGCTCATTCTTCAGTAAAATCAATGGCTCAGGTTATTGATGCTGACATTATCACTGTAGACGATAATGCAGAACATAAATTAACAAAGGAATGTCTGGAAAAAGAAATCGATAAACTTTCGAATTTTGATCGGAAACGTCTCTTCGCCATCGTGGCGACTGGAGGAACTACTAATGCTGGGATTATAGATGACCTCAAAGGGGTAGCAGAAATCACCGAGAGTGAAAAACTTTGGTTTCATGTGGATGCTGCTTATGGTGGAGCAGCATTAGCTGCTCCTTCGGTAAGGCATCTTTTTGAAGGAATCGAGAGAGCAGATAGCGTAACTATAGATCCACATAAATGGATGTTTTCACCCTATGATTGCGGAGCTATAATTTACAAAAACATGGAGCTGGCTAAAAACGCTCATTCTCAAAAAGGAGCTTACCTAGACATTTTTAAAGATGAAGGCGCTCAAGGTTTTAATCCATCTGATTATCAAATTCAATTAACAAGACGCCTTAGAGGCTTGCCACTCTGGTATTCCTTAGCCATGCACGGAACTGAACGATATACCACGGCGATTGAGCGTGGACTAGAATTAGCAAACAATGCCGCCAAACAGATTGAACTCATGCCTCACGTTGAGTTAATAAGAGAACCAGGACTTTCTTGTGTGTTGTTTTCAAGATTAGGATGGACCGCAGAGGATTATCGTGATTGGACGTATACCAATCACGATAGTGGCTTCGCTTTGGTTACCCCTACCAAATGGACTGTTGAAGGTGAAACCATCACTTGTGCGAGGTTTTGTTTCATCAACCCGGATACAACAGAGAAAGACATCAAAGAAATTTTAGAATCTATGAAATAGCAGTTAGATTTTTAAATAATGGTTCATGATTTTCAGAATTTATACTGAGCTTTTACCAAATAAAAAGACCCGATTTGAAAATTGATATTTCAGATCGGGTCTTTTTTAAATAAGTATAAACCAGAAGTTCTTAAACTTACTTGGCTTTTCGAATAGGGATTTCGACAAACGTATCATCCCAACCCATCAAAAGATCGGATCCGTCTTCTGTGGGCTTAAACGTGATCGAAAAATCTTCAACAGTAGCTGCAGTGCTTTTGACAGGGACTGTCGTTCTTAAAACGTCAAGGGACTTTTCGTAGCTATAAGCTCCCCAAACATTTATTTTCTCATTAATGATAATGGTCCATTCATCTTTCTGTGGAATGGTATAAAGTGTATAAGTTCCTGGATTTACCTTAGTTCCATTGATGTAGGCAGTCTCGTAAAATGTAATTTCAGTAGCCTCATTAGCTCCTGTTCTCCATATTTTATTGAATGGAACAAGTTTTCCAAAAATAACCCTGTTTTTCTTCTTTGGCCTGCTGTAAACAATCCTTGCCAGAGGTGAGTTGTCTTGGTTTCTTGTAATTACAGCATCCATTGGACTTTTGTCCATATCGGAAAAATCCTGTGCATTCACTGAAAAGCTAATCAATAGACTTAGAAGACTTATTTTTATCAAATTCATGATTTTCAATTTTTTAAACAAGTTTAGCTTAATCTAAACGTATATATCGTTTAATTCTTGTTAAAGTAAACATTAATTTATAATAGAAATTGATTTCTAAGGAAGAAACTTAATTTTTCATTCAAACTACTGCAGTTTAATTTAACTTCAATAAAATGGATTTAAAAGCGTTAAATACATCCAAATACTCATCCAATTCACTATATTTGTTTGAAGTAAAATCAACAATTAATTATGAGCGAAGAAGTCAAAAAACACAATTATTCAGCTGATAGTATTCAAGCTTTAGAAGGAATGGAGCATGTGAGAATGCGCCCGTCTATGTATATCGGTGATGTAGGAGAAAGGGGTCTCCATCATTTAGTTTACGAAGTCGTAGACAACTCTATTGATGAAGCTATGGCGGGTTATTGTGATAAAATTGACTTAGTCATCAACGAAGATGGATCCATTACGACCTCAGATAACGGTCGGGGGATACCTATTGATATGCATAAAAAAGAGGGTGTCTCTGCTCTTGAAGTGGTGATGACCAAAATTGGAGCTGGAGGTAAGTTCGATAAAGATTCCTACAAAGTATCTGGTGGACTTCACGGTGTTGGGGTGTCTGTTGTAAATGCTCTTTCTGTAAAACTTCATGCAAGAGTTTTCAAAGATGGAAGAATATGGGAGCAGGAGTATGAAAGAGGAAAACCAATGTATCCTGTCAAACCTACCGGAGAAACAGAACTTAAAGGTACCGAAGTCACCTTCAAGCCAGATTATGAGATTTTCCAGGAATCTGTAGAGTACAAATATGACACTTTAGCCAAGCGTTTAAGAGAATTAGCATTCCTGAACAAAGGAATCAAGATTTCAATTACAGATAAGCGTCAGAAAAATGAAGATGGAGAGTACAGGTCAGATTCTTTTTATTCTGAAGAGGGGCTAAAAGAATTCATTCGTTTTATAGATGCTAATCGTGACCCTATAATTACTGATGTCATCTCTATGGAAGGGGAAAAGAATGACATTCCTGTTGAAGTTGCTATGATATACAACGATTCTTACGCAGAGAATTTACATTCTTACGTCAACAATATTAACACCCACGAAGGAGGTACACACCTTTCAGGCTTTAGAAGAGGTTTAACGGCTACTCTTAAAAAATATGCTGATAATTCGGGTCTCTTAGATAAATTGAAATTCGAAATTACTGGCGATGACTTTAGAGAAGGCCTAACTGCCATTGTATCGGTAAAGGTAGCGCATCCTCAATTTGAAGGGCAAACTAAGACCAAGTTAGGGAATAGAGAGGTGACTTCTGCGGTTTCTCAAGCTGTAACAGAAATGCTGGAAATCTATCTGGAAGAAAATCCAAACGATGCTAAAACCATTGTTCAAAAAGTAATTTTAGCGGCTCAGGCTCGGCATGCTGCCAAAAAAGCCAGAGAAATGGTGCAGCGTAAAACAGTCATGAGTGGAGGTGGCTTGCCAGGAAAATTGTCTGATTGTTCCGAACAAGATCCCGAATCTTGTGAAGTTTTCTTAGTTGAGGGAGATTCTGCGGGGGGAACCGCCAAGCAAGGTAGAGATCGTAACTTTCAAGCTATTTTGCCATTGAGAGGTAAAATTCTTAATGTAGAAAAAGCGATGCAGCATCGTGTATTTGAAAATGAAGAAATCAAAAACATCTACACTGCTTTAGGAGTTACTATTGGAACCGAGGAGGACTCCAAAGCACTCAACTTGGATAAATTAAGATATCATAAAATCATCATTATGTGTGATGCGGATGTGGATGGCAGCCACATTGCTACGCTTATCTTGACCTTCTTCTTTAGGTATATGAAGGAGTTAATTGAAGCAAGTCACATCTACATTGCCACTCCACCATTATATTTAATCAAAAAGGGCAGCAAAAAACGTTATGCCTGGAATGAAAAAGAACGTAATGAGATTGTGAATGAATATAAGACCTCAGTTAGCGTTCAACGTTATAAGGGTCTTGGTGAGATGAATGCTGAACAGCTGTGGGATACAACTATGAATCCTGAGAATAGAATCTTAAGACGAGTTACCATTGATGATATGGCAGAGGCAGACAGAATTTTCTCTATGTTGATGGGGGATGAGGTGCCACCAAGAAGAGAGTTTATTGAACAAAACGCTGTATACGCTAATATCGATGCATAAATAACAAAAATGAAAAACTTTAAACTCGTTTGCTTATTTGGTGTTCTGATTTCATTCAGTAGTTTGAAAGCTCAGAATCAAATCATAGATCTATTATCATCCGGGTTTGACGACGCCAATAGATTTGCCAATGATTATACCCGACCAGGATCTGATGCTATCGTATATGGATTAGCTAATGGCTGGTATAACACAGCTAAAGTAAAAGGGTTGGGAGGTTTTGAAATATCCATCATTGCTGGAGTTTCTCAAATTGGGAGTGATAGTAATACGTTTACTTTAAATCAAAACGATTATAACTTTTTAGAATTTGAATCGGGTTCATCGACTCAGCAAGTAGGAACGGTGTTTGGACAAAACTCACCCGATATCGTTATGAATATCACTGAAGGAAATCAAACGCTGGGCACTTTAACCTTGCCGCAGGGTTTGGCTTCAGAAAATGTGGAGTATTTACCTAACATTATTCTTCAGGGGAGTGTTGGTTTACCTTTTAGTACAGAATTGAAACTAAGATTTCTTCCAGAAGTGGAGACAGAAGATGTTTCGACTCAGTTCTATGGACTAGGCCTTCAACATGAATTCACGGATTGGATCCCTGTGGTAAAAGTTATACCTGTAGCTATTTCTGGCTTTGTAGGTTATAATAAATTTGAAGGGAGGTATAATTTTTCGGAGCAATCCACTTTAATCAGTGGCTCAAATCAGGCCATCACTTCAGAAATTAATTCTTGGCATTATGCTTTACTAGTATCAACCAAACTTCCAATTATCAACTTTTATGGAAGTGTAGGAGCAGTCTCTGGTTCAGCAGATACTCGATTAAGAGGTGAATACACTATTGATTCTGGAGTTTCTGAAGTTCAAGGACGTACATTTTTAGATCCTATTCGTTTGGATTCTTCTGTTAGCGGGTTTAGAGCAACTATTGGTACTAAACTAACCTTGGCGTTTTTTAGGTTGAATGTAGATTATAGTTTTCAAGAATTCAACAGTTTAAATGTTGGTATTAATTTTGGAATTTAATTATTAATTATAAAAATAAATTTAAAATGAAAATTACAGTAGTAGGTGCTGGTGCAGTTGGCGCTAGTTGTGCAGAGTATATTGCCATCAAAGACTTCGCTTCAGAAGTCGTGCTTTTAGATATTAAAGAAGGTTTTGCAGAAGGAAAAGCTATGGATTTGATGCAAACCGCCACTCTAAACGGTTTTGATACCACAATTACAGGAACCACAGGAGATTATTCTAAAACCAAAGACTCTCAGGTCGCTGTAATTACTTCTGGTATCCCGAGAAAACCAGGAATGACAAGAGAAGAGTTAATTGGGATAAATGCTGGGATCGTAAAGGATGTAGCTTCTGAGCTAATCAAGCATTCTCCAGAGGTTACCATTATCGTAGTAAGTAATCCAATGGATACCATGACGTACTTAGCTCATAAAGAATTAGGTCTTCCTAAACATAGGATTATAGGAATGGGCGGTGCTTTAGATAGTGCCAGATTCAAATACAGGTTAAGCGAAGCTCTAGGTTGTCCATCTTCAGATGTGGATGGTATGGTAATCGGTGGCCATAGTGATACAGGAATGTTGCCATTAACACGCTTAGCCACTAGAAATAGTGTACGTGTTACAGAGTTTCTTTCTGAAGACAGGTTGGCTCAAGTGGCAGAAGATACTAAGGTTGGTGGTGCAACCTTAACCAAACTTCTAGGGACGAGTGCCTGGTATGCTCCAGGAGCAGCTGTTTCATCTTTGGTTCAATCTATTGCCTGTGACCAGAAAAAAATGTTCCCTTGCTCTACTTTACTTGATGGTGAATATGGCTTAAAGGATCTTTGTATTGGTGTTCCGGTAATCATCGGCAAAAACGGTATTGAAAAAGTGGTAGAGATAGAACTTAATGAGCAAGAAAAGGCTAAGTTGAAGGAAAGCGCAGAAGCTGTGAAAAAAACCAATGGTCTTTTAGAATAGGTTACGACATTTTTTCTAAACTACATAAAAACCTGGCTTTAGCCGGGTTTTTATGTAGTAATCTGTACTGAACTTCAGGTGGTAAAAAGTTAAAATTATCTTTAATAAAAAAATTGTCTTTTCTATATCGAAAACCTATATTTGCCTGATTTTATAATAAGACCCTAATAATTTAAAGAATGCAGAATAAAGGACTCATTAGGCTATTTGCTATTTTATTTGCTTTGGTAAGTGTTTACCAATTGTCATTTACGTACTTAGCCAGTAATGTTGAAAACGAAGCGGAAGCTTATGCTGAAAAAACTATTTCAGAAAGCGAAGAGAATTTTACAGAAAAAAGAGCTGCAGTAGCAGAACAATATCTAGACTCCATTGGAAATGAGCCTATTTATGCTGGAATCACTTACAATACAGCTAAAGATAAGGAGCTTAATAAAGGTCTGGATCTTAAGGGAGGAATCAACGTAATTCTTCAAATTTCTGTCAATGACTTACTAAAAGGTCTGGCCAATAATTCTAAAGACCCTGCATTCAATAAAGCTTTAGCAGATGCAGCTGAAGCTCGTAAAAATAGTCAGGATAGTTATTTAGAGCTATTTTTTGAAGCTTTTGATAATCAGGAGGGAGCCAAATTAGCATCACCAGATGTTTTTGGAACTAAAGCGCTGGCAGATGAAATCAGTTTTGATATGTCCAACAGTCAGGTAAGACCTATCATCTCAAGAAAGATTGATGAAAGTGTGACTTCTGCTTTTGAGGTCCTTAGAGAACGTATCGATAAGTTTGGTGTGACTCAACCTAACATCCAGCGATTAGGAGATTCAGGAAGAATCTTAATTGAACTCCCTGGTGCAAAAGATATCAGCCGTATCCAGAATTTACTCCAGAGTACTGCTCAATTGGAATTTTGGGATGTTTATAAAGCTAATGAGTTTTCAGACTATCTAGTAAATGCTGATGCTATTATCGCTGAGAACCTGAAGAGTGAATCAGATAAGTCTGACGAAGAATCGGCAGAATCTACAGAAGAACAGACTGAAGAGACCGATTCAGAAGAAACTGATGAAGATGATTTAGAAAGTCTATTGTCTTCAGAAGAAGATGGGGAAGAAGATATTTCATCTACAAATCCACTTTTGAGTTTAGTTCAATCTGTAGGGCAGCCACAGGGACCAGTTATTGCTTATTTTGCAATTAAAGATACAGCACAGGTTAATTCTTATCTAGCTATGCCACAGGTGAAATCCCAGCTTCCTTCAGATAAAAGATTTACAGAATTTGCCTGGGGAAAACCACCTAAAGATTCGGAAATTATAGAATTATATGCCCTTAAAGGGAATAGAAATGATGAACCTCAATTAAGCGGTGCAGTGGTTACCGATGCACAGCAAACATATGACCAGGTTGGTAGAGTTGCAGTGAGTATGCAGATGGATGGCCGTGGTGCCAAAATTTGGGAGGACATGACGGGTAAAGCATCATCTCAAGGCTCTCAAATCGCTATTGTTTTAGATAACATTGTGTATTCTGCTCCTGGTGTGTCCAGTGGTGCTATTTCAGGAGGTCGTAGTGAAATTACAGGACAGTTTACCATTGAAGAAGCTCAGGATTTAGCCAACGTCTTAAGAGCTGGTAAATTACCTGCCTCTGCTGATATTGTTCAAAGTGAAATCGTTGGTCCGTCTTTAGGTCAGGAAGCTATCGATAGTGGAATCTTATCTTTTGCTATTGCTTTGGTATTTGTTCTTATATACATGGTGTTTTATTACGGAAAAGCTGGATTATATGCAGACATTGCTCTTGCGGTTAACATCCTGTTCATTTTTGGTGTGCTTTCCGGTTTAGGAGCCGTATTGACACTGCCAGGTATTGCAGGTATTGTCTTAACCATAGGTATGTCTGTTGATGCCAACGTCCTTATCTTTGAGCGTATCCGCGAGGAGATAGCTAAAGGAAAAACACAGGCCGAAGCTATCAGTGACGGTTTTAGAAATGCATTGTCTTCCATTTTAGATGCCAACATTACAACAGCACTTACAGGTATTATCTTACTGACGTTTGGTACGGGCCCAATTAAAGGTTTTGCTACCACATTACTTATAGGTATTGTAACCTCATTATTTTGTGCTATTTTCTTAACCAGACTCTTTATTGCTGGAGGTGGTAAAAAAGGTAAATCACTTCCATTTTCTACAGGAATCACTAAAAATTGGTTTCAGAATATTGATTTAAATTTCCTTAAGAAAAGAAAAATAGCTTATATCATTTCAGCAGTCGCAATATTGATCAGTATTGGGTCTCTAGCTACCAAAGGTCTTAACCAAGGAGTTGATTTCGTTGGTGGTCGTAGCTACACGGTAAGATTTGATCAGGCTGTGAATCCTTCAGAAATACAGACCAAGTTAGTCGAAGATTTACAGAGTGTAGAAGCTAAAACTTATGGGGCTTCTAGTCAATTGAAGATAACAACTAATTATAAAATTGAAGAGGAAGGGACTACTGTTGATGATGAAATCCAGTCTATACTTTTTGATAATTTACAGGAGTATCTTCCTAACGGAATGGCCCTAGGTGAATTTAGAGTTGGAGATAGTAGCTCAGATAAGGAATTTGGGATTATGTCTGCTATTAAAGTAGGCCCAACCATTGCAGATGATATTAAAACCGCATCTTACTATGCCATTATTGGATCTCTTATTGTTGTGTTCCTCTATATCCTTTTAAGGTTTAGAAGATGGCAATTCTCGCTTGGTGCTATTGCTGCAGTTATTCATGATGTGGTTATTGTACTCGGATTATTTTCACTTCTTTACGGAGTATTACCATTCAGTTTAGAGATTGATCAGGCTTTTATTGCCGCTATTCTTACGGTGATTGGTTATTCGTTGAATGATACCGTGGTTGTATTTGACAGAATTAGAGAATTCTTTAATGATCATCCGTCTTGGAAAATGGATAAGTTGATTAATGTAGCGGTAAGTTCTACGATCAGTAGAACGATAAACACCTCTTTAACTACACTTGTGGTGTTGGTAGCGATTTTCATTTTTGGTGGAGATAGCATTAGAGGATTTATGTTTGCACTTATTATTGGTGTAGTAGTGGGTACATATTCATCTGTATTCATAGCAACTCCAGTGATGTTTGATTCAGTAAAAAAGAAAGGAATTGATTTTACTGAGCCAAAACCTCAAGACGAGGAGCAGCAAGGAAAGGTTAAGATCTAAACGATCGACCTCCAACAGAATAAAAAAACCCGTGAATATTTTCACGGGTTTTTTATGAATAAAACTTAGTGGTTACCAACGTATGATAGTACTGCCCCAGGTAAATCCACTACCAAACGCAGCCAAGACAACAAGATCTCCTTTTTTGATTTTACCTTTTTCCCAGGCTTCAGTTAAAGCTATAGGGATAGAGGCTGCGGTTGTATTTCCGTACTTTTGAATATTATTATAGACTTTATCGTCACTAAGTCCAAGTTTACTTTGAATAAACTGCGATATCCTCAAATTAGCCTGATGAGGAATAAACATATCAATATCTTCTTTCTTAAGTTGATTGTGTGCAAGGCCTTCATGGATCACCTCTGAAAATCTTACCACAGCATTTTTAAATACCAGCTGCCCGTTCATCTTAGGATAATAAGGAATATCCTCTTGTGGGTCTTCTGCAATGATTTCAGGTACCCATTTTTCAGTAGATGGACCTCTTAATGAAAGCTCATCAATATACTCTCCTTGAGAGTGAAGATGTGTGGAAAGAATACCAGAGGAATCATCATCACTTCTACTCAATACAGCTGCGCCGGCACCATCTCCAAATATAACCGAAACATGTCTTCCTCTGGTAGTCATGTCTAAGCCTCCGCTATGATTCTCACTACCAATCACTAAAACATTTTTGTACATCCCTGTCTTGATGTATTGGTCGGCTACTGATATACCATAGACAAAACCACTGCATTGATTTCTTACATCTAATGCAGGACAGGTTTTTATACCTAAGCCTTCTTGTATTTGCACACCACAGCCCGGGAAATAATAATCCGGACTTAAAGTGGCAAACACAATCAATTCAATATCATCCTTATTGATATTAGCCCTTTCTATAGCCTGTTTGGCTGCCTTTAGACCCATTATGGCAGTTGAGTTGCCGTCTCCTTTTTTGATGTGTCTCCTCTCCTGAATTCCAGTTCTTTCTTGGATCCATTCATCAGAGGTATCCATCATTTTACTTAAGTCATCATTAGTGACTACATTTTCTGGCACATATTTGCCTAAGCCTAATATTTTGGATTTGAACATATTTTATACATTTAGCAATGCAAGATACGTATAATTGAGTATTTCGTTAGATTAAGACAAAAAGAAAACGCTCTTTTACTATATTTCAAAGAGCGTTTCCCAACCAACCTAACCAATAATCTTAAATATCTTACAAGTATTTTTTGTAATCGTTAATGTCTACTTTGGCTTTCAAATCGTTTAATAAATTGTAAAGTCCAAAGAATGTTCTATTAATGTAAAGGAAATGCTTACTTCCTCGATTACCGTTCATTTTTCTTAATTCTTTATCGCTGCTATATTTCTCACTTAAACCAGAAACCTGATTCCAAAACTCTTCGTCACCAAAATCAAAGGTATCTTTATGAAATGGGCTGGTAAATAAACTCAGCATCTCATGAAATAAAGCAGAAAAATACTCAATTTCTTTTTCCGAATCGTCTGGTCGAATAATTTCTAACTCTTTTAATTTCTGTAGAAAAAAGTGAGGATTATTAATGTTTTTAGGCTCAGCTAATTCAAAGTAAGGTTTATAAAATTGATTTGGTATATTTTTAATGCAGCCAAAATCTATAGCAATCAAATTGTAATCCTCATCAATCAAAAAGTTACCAGGATGAGGATCAGCATGAACCTCTTTAAGTTTATGAAACTGAAACATGTAAAAGTTCCAAAGGGTTTGACCTATGGCATTTCCAACCTCTTCAGAAAAATCTTGTTTTACAAATTCACTTAAATGTTTTCCATCCATCCAGTCCATCGTTATGATTCTTTCACTCGAAAGATTTTCATAATACATTGGGAACTTTAGATTCGGGATATCAGAACAAGCTTCAGAAATTCGTTTGCTCTGCTCAACTTCCAAAATGTAATCGGTTTCTTCAATCAATTTATCTTCAATTTCTTTGAAGTATTTTTCGGAATCTTTTCCTTTTAAGTTAAACATTCTAGTCGCAATAGGTTTTACCATTGCTAAATCTGAGCTTATGCTATCGGCTACGCCCGGATATTGTATCTTGATCGCATATTTATTACCATCTTTTTCAGCTCTGTGAACCTGGCCAATACTTGCAGCATTGACGGACTCTGAGGTAAATGAATCAAAAATTTCCTCTGGATACTTGCCGTTGTACTTTTTGAACGTTTTTCTTACTAGCGGAGCAGACAAAGGAGGAACACTAAATTGAGCTAAACTAAATTTCTCTACGTAAGCATTGGGTAGTAAGCTTTTTTCCATAGAGAGCATTTGTGCAACCTTTAGCGCACTACCCTTTAAGTTTTTTAAGCCATCATAAATATCAGTAGCATTATCTTCATCTAGACTATCTCTTGTCAGTTCAGGATTGAATGCTTTTTTGGAGTAATATTTTAAATAATTAGCACCGATTTTAGTACCCGTACCAATCAATTTTGAAGTCCTACTAAATTTTCCAGTAGGTATTTTATCAATTGTCTTCATAGTCTATCGCATTGTTTCTTTGTAAAGGAATTTTCCAAAATCGAAAACTTTCTCAAGAGGAGTATTATCGAAGACATCGAATATGGTATTGACAGATTTTTCTATAGCGACGTCTGTCTTTTCAAAGTCTGCAGACCTGTCGTCTTTCCAGAATTTCAATAAAAACAAAAATTGAATCCAAGCCGCTTCAGAGTAAATACTCTCATTTCGTTTGAGAAAGCTGTAAGCTTTCTCGTCATTATCATCTTCAATTAAATCTTTAGCAAATGACTTGATGTTTCTTCGTAAACCCTTTAATTGTTTTAAATTTTTTAGCTGATCATCGTGCTCGTTGATCACATAAAGCACATAACTTCTATTGGCTGTTAAAATTTCAAAGAAAGTGTAAAAGAAAGTAAGCATTTTTTCTCTACTTCCATAATGTTCTACCTCTTCATTTTTGGTCATTAAGGTATGTGCATTTTCAAAAAAACTCTCCCAAATTTCTTCTCTAAGTGCTTCGAAACTTCCAAAGAACTTGTAAAAGTCTTTTTCTTCAAACTTATGATCTTTGGCAAATTTGTAAACTGACCTGGGCGTATGTTCATGCATTAAAACATGATCCATATAATAAGTGAAAATATCTATTTTGGAGATTTTCTTTTTAGATTTAGTCTGCGCAGCCATAATAATATATTTATATACAAATATAATTATTGTTTAACCTTGTAGCTTCAACTTTAAACGAAATCTTTTGTTAAATGTATAATGCTATGTCAGTTTGTCAGAAAACAAGGCTCGGTATCTCATTTGATATTCTAATGAAAATAAAAAATTAAATTATGGCTAAAGGCAATATCAATGTATCAGTTGAAAACATCTTTCCACTGATTAAAAAGTTTCTTTACAGCGATCATGAAATCTTCTTGAGAGAGCTTATATCTAATGCCACCGATGCAACCCTTAAGTTGAATCATTTAGTGAGAATTGGAGAGGCGAAAATAGATATAGGTCAACCTAAAATTGAGATTAAGGTCGACAAGGATAATCAAACTCTTCATATCATAGATGAAGGAGTTGGTATGACAAAAGAAGAGGTTGAAAAATACATCAATGAAGTAGCCTTTTCTGGAGCCGAAGAGTTTTTAGAAAAGTATAAAGATTCTGAAGCGAAAGACACAGGTATCATAGGTCATTTTGGGCTAGGTTTTTATTCTGCATTTATGGTAGCCAGTAAGGTGGAAATCAAGACAAAATCCTGGAAAGATGAACCTGCAGCCCATTGGACTTGTGAGGGTACAACTGAATTTTCTTTAGAGGAAGCAGATAAGACGGATAGAGGAACTGAGATCATCCTTCATATCAACGATGATGAAAAAGAATTTCTTGAAGATCACAGAATAAACGAATTGTTGGTTAAATACAATAAGTTTATGCCTGTTCCTATTAAGTTTGGTACGAAAGAAAAAGAACTTCCAAAGGCAGAAGATGCCAAAGAAGATGAAGAGCCAAAAAAGGTCACAGTAGACAACATCATCAACAATCCAGATCCTGCCTGGACTAAACAACCTACGGAGCTAGAAGAGTCAGACTATAACTCATTCTACAGAGAATTGTACCCAACTCAGTTTGAAGAGCCACTTTTCCACATTCACCTTAATGTAGATTATCCTTTTAACCTAACAGGAATTCTATATTTCCCAAAATTGACTAACGATTTATCCATTCAAAAGGATAAGATTCAATTGTACCAAAACCAGGTGTTTGTAACAGATAATGTAGAGGGAATAGTGCCTGAATTTTTAACGATGTTGAAAGGGGTAATTGATTCTCCTGATATTCCTCTTAATGTCTCCAGATCCTACCTTCAGGCTGATGGAGCAGTTAAAAAGATCTCAAGTTACATCACAAGAAAAGTAGCAGACAAGCTGAAGGCTCTTTTCAATGATAACAGAGAAGATTTTGAGAAAAAATGGAATGATATTAAAGTGGTGATAGAATACGGTATGCTATCCGAAGATAAATTCTTTGAAAAGGCTCAGAAATTTGCCTTGTATCCAACAACAGATAGTAAATTTTTCACTTTTGATGAGCTCAAAAATGATATCACTGATGTACAGACCGATAAAGATGGAAAGCTTATAGTATTATACGCCTCTAATAAAGATGAGCAACATAGTTATATCAAAAGAGCAGAAGCAAAAGGCTACAAAATATTGCTTTTAGATTCACCTATTGTGTCTCACTTAATTCAAAAACTGGAGCAAGAAAACGATCAGAAAGTTTCTTTCGTCAGAGTGGATAGTGACCATGTGGATAACTTGATCAAAAAAGAAACTGAACAGGTTTCCAAATTATCTGATGAAGAAAAAGAAACTGTCAAGGCTAGCTTCGAGACTGTTGTACCTAAAGAAAAATATACTGTCCAACTGGAAGCATTAGATTCTGATACAGCACCAGTTATGATTACTCAACCAGAATTCATGAGGAGAATGAAAGAGATGCAGCAGACCGGTGGTGGCGGTATGTTTGGCATGGGTAATATGCCGGAGATGTATAACTTAGTGGTGAACACCAATAACCCATTGATTTCTAAAATTTTGAAAGCAAAAGAGGAATCTAAGAAGGAAACCCTAATCAAACAAACTTTAGATTTAGCTCTGCTTTCTCAAAATCTTTTAAAAGGAGAGGAGTTGACCAATTTTGTGGAACGAAGCTTTAAAATGATAAAGTAAAGCCACTTACACATAATCCATAAAAACCACTCTTTAGGAGTGGTTTTTTCATTTAAGTTATGCTTCAAACTAATATAATTTACTGTTGCAAACTAGTATTAACCTAGTATCTTTGTCCAAAATAAAATTCGATGATCAATATTACCTTACCAGATGGAAGCGTAAAGCAATATGAAAAGGGTTCAACACCTATGGATGTTGCATTGAGCATTAGCTCCGGTTTAGCTAGAAATGTTATTTCAGCAAAGTTTAATGCGAGTGTTGTAGAAACCACAACGCCATTACATGAAGACGGTAATTTGGTTTTATTGACCTTTAATGATGACGAAGGAAAGCGAGCTTTTTGGCATTCAACAGCTCACGTTCTAGCTCAGGCAGTTCAAAAATTGTATCCACGAGTAAAGTTGACCATTGGACCTTCGATAGAGAACGGATTCTATTATGATTTGGATCTTAATGGTGAAGTTATTTCAGAACATGATTTCCCTAAAATTGAGGCTAAAATGTTGGAATTGGCGAGAGGCAAGCATGATTTTGAAATGCGTGAAGTTTCAAAAGCTGAAGCTTTAGAACATTATAAAACCGAAAGCAATCCTTACAAAGTTGAATTGATAGAGAATCTACAGGATGGAGACATCACATTCTGTGATCACGATGACTTTACAGATTTATGTCGTGGGGGGCATATTCCTAACACTGGTTTTATTAAAGCCGTTAAATTAATGAACATCGCTGGAGCCTATTGGAGAGGAGATGAGAATAATACACAACTCACCAGGATTTATGGAATATCATTTCCTAAGCAGAAAGAATTAAAAGAATATTTAGCACTACTCGAAGAAGCTAAAAAACGCGATCACAGAAAACTGGGAAAAGAACTCAAATTATTTACTTTCTCTCAGAAAGTTGGTCAGGGTCTTCCATTATGGTTGCCTAAAGGTGCTGCTTTAAGAGACCGCTTAGAGAATTTTCTAAAGCAAGCCCAAGAGAATGCTGGTTATGAACAGGTAATTTCTCCACATATCGGTCAAAAAGAATTGTATATGACCTCAGGTCATTTCCAAAAATACGGTGAAGACAGTTTCCAGCCTATCCAAACGCCTCAGGATGGAGAAGAATATCTGTTAAAACCTATGAACTGTCCTCATCACTGTGAGATTTTTAATTCACAGGCGTGGAGTTACAGAGATTTGCCACAACGTTATGCAGAGTTTGGAACGGTTTACCGATATGAACAAAGTGGAGAGTTACACGGGCTTACGCGAGTAAGAGGGTTTACACAGGATGATGCTCATATTTTCTGTACACCAGAGCAGTTGGATGAAGAATTTAAGAAAGTAATTGATTTGGTTCTTTATGTCTTTGGATCACTAGGTTTTGAAAACTTCACAGCACAGGTATCTCTAAGGGATCCCGATAATCCTGATAAATACATAGGATCTGATGATAACTGGAAAAAAGCAGAATCTGCCATTTTAAATGCTGCAGAAGAAAAAGGCTTAAATTATAAAGTAGAAACAGGAGAGGCTGCTTTTTATGGTCCTAAGTTAGATTTTATGGTAAAAGACGCTTTAGGCCGACAATGGCAGCTAGGAACTATTCAGGTAGATTATAACTTACCAGAGCGTTTTGAACTTCAGTACAAAGGGAGTGATAATGAGATGCACAGGCCAGTGATGATACATAGAGCGCCGTTTGGAAGTTTAGAGCGATTTATAGCTATTCTTTTGGAACATACTGGTGGAAATTTCCCGATGTGGTTGATGCCTGAACAAGCTACTATCCTATCAATCAGTGAGAAATATGAAAATTATTCCAAAAAAGTTTTAAAATCACTGAAAAATCACGAAATTCGCGCCACCTTTGATAATCGAGGTGAAACCATGGGTAAAAAAATCCGTGAAGCCGAGATGAACAAAGTTCCTTTCATGTTAATCGTTGGTGAAGCAGAAGTAGAAAATGGTACTGTTTCAGTGAGAAAACATGGAGGAGATGATTTAGGAGAAATGCCTATTGAGAGCTTTGCGAAATTAATAAATGCAGAGATAGATCAAGAAATTTATAAATTTGAAGTTTAATTTAAAAATTAGTAGCCATAGCAATACGTAGAAAAAAATCAAGACAAGCACCGAGGCAGATAAAAGAAAATCCTCATAAGATTAATGACAAAATTAGAGCTTCTAAAGTTCGTGTCGTTGGGGAGAATGTAAAAGTTGATATCTATTCACTCAAAGACGCTTTAGCCATTGCTGAAGAACAGGAACTTGATTTGGTAGAAATATCACCAAAAGCAGATCCTCCTGTTTGTAAAGTTATGGATTACAAGAAGTTCTTATACGAGCAAAAGAAGAGAGAGAAAGAACTTAAGAAAAAAACAACTCAAGTCGTTGTAAAAGAAATTCGTTTTGGTCCAAACACTGATAATCATGATTACGAATTCAAAAAGAAAAACGCTGAGAAATTTCTTAAAGATGGAGCGAAACTGAAAGCTTTTGTGTTTTTCAAAGGTCGTTCCATCGTCTTTAAAGATAAAGGTCAAATCTTGCTCTTAAGATTAGCACAAGATTTAGAAGATCTTGCTAAAGTAGAGCAGATGCCAAAATTGGAAGGTAAGCGTATGATCATGATGCTTTCTCCAATTTCCAAAAAATAATTGCGATAACCTAAATATAGATTCAAATGCCAAAGATGAAAACCAAATCGAGTGCTAAAAAGCGTTTTAAGCTTACCGGAACCGGTAAAATAAAACGTAAACATGCATTCAAAAGTCACATTTTGACCAAAAAATCAAAAAAGAGAAAATTGAAGTTAACTCACGACACTTTAGTTCATAAAGCAGACGAGCATAGCATCAAAACTCAATTACGCTTAAAATAAGCAAAAAGGTTAATTATTAATCCATGGAGTTAGGCTCATAAAATGTTACTAGTAACTGCCTACTACAAAAAACTTAAATTATGCCAAGATCAACAAATTCTGTCGCTTCCAGAGCAAGACGAAAAAAAATAATGAAGCAAGCTAAAGGATACTACGGACGTCGTAAAAATGTCTGGACAGTAGCCAAAAATGCAGTCGAAAAAGCAATGTTATATGCTTATAGAGACCGCAAAACCAAGAAAAGAAATTTCAGATCACTTTGGATCATTAGAATAAATGCTGCAGCGAGATTACACGGAATGTCTTATTCGCAATTCATGGGCAAAGTAAAAGCTCATAACATTGAATTAAATAGAAAAGTCTTAGCGGATTTAGCTATGAATAATCCAGAAGCTTTTAAAGCTGTAGTCGACCAAGTCAAATAAATTTTAATCATTATCGCAATTTAGAAGCGTCTATTTATTTAGGCGCTTTTTTTATTTTTAATCAGTCCAAAGATGTATTGTGTCGATTTTGCTGAGTTTTAACAGTATCACCTCTTTTTCTATATATCTTAGTTGAAGAAATTGATATTAATTTTAAAACTTAAATATTATGGCTATTAGATTTGCAAACAACTGCAGCAACTGTACAAACCTCGTTGAAAAAACATTTTGTAGTAAACATGAAGTTTTGGTATCTCAAAAATATACCTGCGACCAATTCAATATGAAGGCTGAATTAAAAAATGAAAGAAGCTGTTCTAATTGTAAAAAGCACGATACAGATTCATGTGCACACCCAAGTAAAGCTGCTCCAGGGATGCTATGTGCATCATGGGCTCCATCGGCATAATTAAAACTTATTATCTATCCTAAACCCTGAAAGTAATTTCAGGGTTTTTTATTTTCGCAATTTTCTATTAGATTGAGTTTTTATTCATGAAATGACTACTGCTGTAATTTATGAAAGATCAGTTACAAAGAGATTTAACTATTAAGCATATACCTTCAAAAATTGTGTGTTTAGTTCCCAGCCTTACAGAATTGCTGGTTGATTTGGGATTGGAAAACCAAATTATCGGTGTCACAAAATTTTGCGTACATCCAGAACATATTCGTAAAAGCACTTCGATCATCGGGGGGACCAAAACCGTCAAAGTAGATAAGGTTAAAACCTTAGAGCCTGATTTCATACTTGCCAACAAAGAAGAGAACGAGTTAGAACATATCGAGAGCCTTGCTCAGTCTTTTCCGGTCTATGTTAGCGACATTAAATCAATTGAAGATTTACTAAGTTTAATTCAGGATCTAGCTTCTATTTTCGAAATTAATGATCAAGCTGAAAAACTCATCAATAAGTTGAAGTCATCTTACGATAGCTTTACAATTGAAATGAGCAAAATGCCTAAGCTTAAGGTCGCTTATTTTATCTGGAGAGATCCATGGATGGTGGCTGGCTCTTCAACCTTCATCGATTATATGCTAAACCTCAATAATCTTGAAAATATATTTGGTTCATCATCAAGATATCCTGAAATAGAGCTAGACCAACTCAAGCATGTTGATTATGTATTTTTGTCTTCAGAGCCATTCCCATTTAAACAAAAGCATAAAGGAGAATTACCCTTAGATGCTTCTAAAATTCAAATCGTTGACGGAGAATACTTTAGCTGGTATGGTTCTAGAATGTTGAAAGCCATAGAATACTTTAGAACTTTGAGAGACAAACTATAAAATTTTAATAGGTTTTTTAAGTTTTCCCGGCAAAAAGGTATTAGTGTGTATATTTACAAAAAAAAGAAATTTGATTCATCACACCATATATCGACATAAAACTTCCACTCAGTGGGTAACGTTTGTCCATGGTGCTGGTGGAAGCTCCTCGATTTGGTTTAAACAATTACGGGCTTTTAAGTCACATTTCAATATTCTCCTTTTAGATTTAAGAGGGCATGGTAATTCTAATCCAAAGCTTCAAGATTCTTTGGATGAAAATTATACGTTTGATGCTATCACTGATGATATCATGGAAGTTTTAGACAGAAATGAGATCCAGAAATCTCATTTTGTGGGTATTTCGCTTGGTACTATTTTGATTAGAAACCTTGCAGAGAATTATCCAGACCGCGTATCCAGTATGATTATGGGTGGTGCTATCATGAAAATGAATGTTAGGTCTAGATTCTTGATGAACGTGGGGGTGATTTTTAAATCGGTAGTGCCTTACATGATTTTGTATAAACTTTTTGCTTTTATCATCATGCCAAGACGAAATCACAAAAAGTCCAGAAATCTTTTCGTTAACGAAGCCAAGAAGCTGTACCAAAAAGAATTTATTCGCTGGTTCAAACTCACTTCAGAAATAAACCCGCTTCTTAAATTCTTTAGACAAAAGTCAATTAGTATTCCTTCCTTTTATTTGATGGGGGAGCAAGACTATCTATTCTTACCGGCTGTCAAAAAAATAGCAGAAACACATCAGGAGGCCAGACTTTTTATCTTACAAAACTGTGGACACGTTGTTAATGTTGAACAGCCTAAAGTGTTTAACTCTCAAGTGATAGATTTTATTAAAAGCTTGGAACAGCAAAATACTTTTCAACTAAGTAAAGCTTAATCCTGAAGGGCAAAGACCTGCTTTAATAAGAGTGTACTTCTTTCGTTGATATTAGTCCTTATTTCAATTTCCTCTTGCTCTATCATTTTATAAACACCTTTTAGAGCCTGAGTAGTGACATAATCCGTTAAGTCTGGATTGACGTTTTGGGTAAAAGGCACTTGATTGTATTTTTCTATGAGGGTTTCCCAGATTTGATCTGCATCTGCTTTCTGGAAGTTATTCTTGATGATAGGCTCAAATTTAGTATACAATTCGATTTGTGTTTTTTCCCTAAGATAGGCAGTTGCCGCAGTGTTTTCTCCCAATAAGATAGCTTTCGAGTCTTCAAATGACATGTCTTGAATTGCAGATAAGAAAATAGGTGTTGCCTCTTCTACTGCTTCTTGAGCTGCAGTGTTAAGTGCCTTAATACCCTCATCTGCTAAATTGTTTAAACCAAGACTTCTGAGCGTACTTTCTATTTTGGATAATTCTTCTGGAAGACCAATTTTGACTAAGGGGTTACTGTAAAAACCGTTTTCTCTGGTCAGTTTAGAGACCTGCTTATCTACGCCTTTAGATAAAGCCTGCTGAAGTCCATCGGCAACTTGCTGTTCACTAAGGCTTCTAGAATTTGCAATATCCCTAGAGACTTGCTGAAGTTCTGCGCAGGAGAGTAACATTAAACCTAATATCAATATAAAAACTATTTTTTTCATGTATTGAAATAATAAGGCCCAAACTTAATCAATAAGATTGGGCCTAAAACCATTAAATAAAAGTCAATTATTTAATTATTTTCTTAACTATCTTTTGGCTTCCAGAAGTTATTTCTACCAAATAAGTCCCTCTACTATAACTACTGAAGTTAATTTTAGGGTTATTTTGAACCGGTTTTACTGATATTAATTGCTGACCTAAAAGATTGAATACTTTGATTTGATCTATGACTTGAGAAGATCTAATCTGTAAGTCATTCAATACCGGGTTCGGGAATACAGAAATTTCTAAATTATTGAAATTTGAAGTGGATAAAGTGCCTTGACTATATCTAAAATTATCAACATAATATCTATTGTTCACATCTATAGAGAAAAAGTTAATAGAACCCAAGGCAGTACCAGGATAATTAACGTTGTCTAACATATTAGCACCAGCAATATCCACAGAAAATGTCAAATTGTCTAAATCAACTTCCATAACAACTGGAAACCAAGATCCGGCAGGATAATCAACAAGTGTCCCCGTCTGATCATGTGTTATTGTTCCAGCAGAACCACCAGAAGCTGTAGCCCCCACAAAAAGTCAGCATTCCATTGTATACCGGCAATCTCACTTTCCTGAATATTCCAGTATCCTGTTTTCCCTATTGGTACATACATTTGCCAATCAATCGTCCAGGTGCCACCAGTTTCATCACCTAATAACATAATAATATCATCAAATGTATTATTGCCAGGCTGTTCTCTTATCACAACTGAATGCGGCATTGAAAATGCCTCCTGATCTGTCACTTGTCCATCAGTTACTCCGTTAGCCGGCCATTCCTCTATAAAATTAGATTGTGGGCTAACGTCACCAAGATTGAAACTATCAAAATCTATAGCGTATTGTGAGAAACCGCTAAATGAAATTAATAGCATTAATAAGTAAATATTTTTCATAGCTAAAGGTTTGTGGTTTAGTAAATATACTATTATTTATTAAATGATTGATAATTAGACGATTAAAAATAAAACTAATGCCCACGTTATTCTATACTTAATTTATGGGCTTTAAATTAGATATTTCGTAATTTCACGTTCCTAAATTTAGATATAATTCAAAATTATAATGGAGCAACAAAAACCATATACGCCTAAACACCAAATACGAATTGTAACTGCCGCTTCTTTGTTCGATGGACACGATGCTTCAATTAACGTGATGCGCCGCATTATTCAGTCTACAGGAGTGGAAGTCATTCATCTAGGTCATGATAGGAGTGTAGAAGAAGTGGTCAATACTGCTATTCAGGAAGATGTCAATGCCATAGCTATGACGTCTTATCAGGGTGGTCATAATGAGTATTTCAAATACATGTATGATTTGCTACAAGAGAAAGGTGCTGGTCATATAAAAATCTTCGGCGGCGGTGGCGGTGTCATTTTGACGGAAGAGATCGAAGAATTGATGGCCTATGGTATCACCAGAATTTATTCTCCAGATGATGGACGTGAAATGGGATTACAAGGTATGATTAATGATTTGGTGAAACAAGCTGACTTTGTTACTCCAGAATTGAAAGCGCCTCAAAAGACAAAAGAAAACTTAGATCATAAAGACGTCAATACCATTGCCAGGCTCATTTCTATTGCTGAAAATAGGCACGATGAATTTTTAGAAGTTTTTGAATCGATTCAGAAAAACAATAAGAATAAAGTTCCGGTATTAGGTATTACTGGAACGGGAGGATCTGGGAAGTCTTCATTGGTCGATGAACTGGTTCGTCGGTTTTTAGTCGATTTTGATGATAAACAGATAGGGATTATCTCAGTAGATCCGTCCAAAAGAAAAACAGGCGGAGCTTTGCTTGGAGATAGAATCCGCATGAATGCGATCAATTCACCAAGAGTTTATATGCGTTCGCTAGCAACACGGCAATCCAATTTGGCTTTGTCCAAGTATGTTCAGGAAGCTGTAGAGGTCTTAAAAGCTGCAAATTATGATCTTATTATACTTGAAACTTCTGGAATTGGGCAAAGTGATACTGAAATTTTGGATCACTCCGACGTTTCCTTATATGTCATGACTCCCGAATTTGGTGCAGCTACTCAGTTAGAAAAAATCGATATGCTTGATTTTGCTGACCTAGTGGCGATCAACAAATTTGATAAACGTGGAGCAAAAGATGCTTTAAGAGACGTGAAAAAGCAATACCAGCGCAACCATAACCTATGGGATGCCAAACCTGAAACCCTTCCGGTGTATGGAACAATTGCTTCTCAATTCAATGATCCAGGTATGAATATTCTTTATAAGAAAATCATGGATCAATTGTCGGAAAAAACATCGACAACTCTTAAAAGTGACTACCAGATCACCGATGAGATGTCTGAGAAAATCTTTGTGATTCCGCCGGCTAGAACACGTTACCTCTCCGAAATTTCAGAAAACAACCGATCTTATGATCAAAAGGCAAATTCTCAAGTAGAAGTAGCTCAGAAACTTTATGGCATTTATAAAACTCTGGAAAGTTCTACAAACGCTCAGCTTAAGCTTAATAAAAATGGCATTGATGAAGAGCATCTGAACGAAATAACAACTTCAGACAACGAAACTTTGGTTGGATTGCTTAAAAAAGAATTCGATCGCATCAAAATGGATTTTGATCCTTACAATTGGGAAAAAATCCTGGACTGGGAAAATGTAGTTCAAAAGTATACTGATGATGTCTATACATTTAAAGTAAGAGACAAGGAAATTAAAATTGACACCCACACCGAATCGCTATCTCATTCCAAAATTCCAAAGGTAGCTTTACCAAAATATAAAGCATGGGGGGATTTATTAAAGTGGTTACTGCAGGAAAATGTTCCTGGCGAATTTCCATATACAGCTGGTTTATATCCTTTCAAAAGAACAGGGGAGGATCCTACCAGAATGTTTGCCGGAGAAGGTGGTCCGGAACGGACCAATAGACGTTTCCATTATGTAAGTGCTGGCCTGCCAGCTAAGCGACTTTCTACAGCTTTCGATTCGGTCACGCTTTACGGTAATGATCCAGATCACAGACCTGATATTTATGGTAAAATTGGTAATGCCGGAGTCTCTATTTGCTGTTTAGACGATGCCAAAAAGCTGTATTCTGGATTCGATTTGGCCGACGCGATGACTTCTGTCAGTATGACGATTAACGGTCCGGCGCCTATGTTACTTGGCTTCTTTATGAATGCCGCTATCGATCAGCAATGTGAAAAGTACATTAAGGAAAATGGACTTGAAAAAGAAGTTGAGGCCAAAATCAAGAAGATTTATAAAGAAAATGGAAGTGAACGTCCAACTTACAGAGGTGACCTTCCTGAGGGTAACAACGGCCTTGGCTTGATGTTATTAGGGGTAACCGGAGATATGGTGCTACCTCAGGATGTTTATCAAAAAATTAAAATGGAGACCATTGCTGTAGTGAGAGGAACGGTTCAGGCAGATATTTTGAAAGAAGATCAGGCTCAAAATACCTGTATATTCTCCACAGAATTTGCCATCCGCTTAATGGGTGATGTTCAGGAATATTTTATCGAGAATAAAGTCAGAAACTTCTATTCAGTCTCAATTTCAGGATACCATATTGCAGAGGCAGGAGCCAACCCCATCACTCAGTTAGCTTTAACTTTATCTAACGGATTTACGTACGTTGAGTATTACTTGAGCAGAGGTATGGATATCAATAAATTTGGTCCTAATTTAAGCTTCTTTTTCTCTAACGGAATCGACCCAGAATATGCAGTTATTGGTCGAGTGGCTAGGCGTATCTGGTCTAAGGCGATGAAAGATAAGTACGGTGCCAATTCCAGAGCTCAAATGTTGAAATATCACATCCAGACTTCAGGAAGATCGCTTCATGCGCAGGAAATCGATTTTAATGATATCCGAACGACATTACAGGCACTTTACGCGATTTATGATAACTGTAATTCCTTACATACCAATGCTTATGACGAAGCTATTACCACCCCAACCGAAGAATCTGTTAGACGTGCTATGGCCATTCAACTTATTATTAATAAGGAATTAGGTCTGGCAAAAAACGAAAATCCAATTCAAGGTTCATTCATTATCGAAGAATTGACCGATCTTGTTGAAGAGGCTGTTTTAATGGAGTTCGACAGACTAACCGAGAGAGGAGGTGTTCTTGGAGCCATGGAAACCATGTATCAGAGAAGTAAAATCCAGGAAGAAAGTCTTCATTATGAAACTTTAAAACATACCGGAGAGTTTCCAATCATTGGTGTAAATACCTTCTTGAGTTCTAAAGGATCTCCTACGGTAAAACCAAGAGAAGTGATTCGTGCGACTGAAGAAGAAAAAGAATTTCAAATCAATACGCTTAAGAAATTACATAATGTGTATGAAAATACAGCAGATAAAAACTTAAAGCGTATTCAGGACGCTGCCATTAAGAATGAAAACATCTTCGAGGAATTGATGGAAGCGACAAAATATTGTTCTTTAGGACAAATCACAGAAGCCTTATTTGAAGTGGGTGGACAGTATAGAAGAAATATGTAAGTAGAGAGCCACATTTTCGATTTAATGCAAACGTGTTTAAATCAATTATCCCGATGTCTTGACAGAGATATCGGGATTTTTTATCATAATGGATTAATGTATTCGCATTTAATTTTAGCAGTAATGTATGTGAATCGCTTATCCTGAGAGCGATAGCGACTCAGGATTAATTATTAAGTGGGTTTTACTATTACTAGCAAAATTCAGATCTACAGCTTCGTTCTTGGAAGCGATATAAACCTGAAATGGGTTCTAAATGATAAAACAAAGCTCAACGCTAAACGCTGTAAAATTACTTATATCATCTATCAAATTAATTAATAAGCCATCGGTTTCAGGTATAGGTATTTAAGCTATCTTTATCAAGTTAAACCAATATTTAAAACCAAAAATGAAAACAATAAAGTTTATTCTGACAGGTGCATTTAGCATTTGTGTTTTACTCGCATCATGCACCCAACCTAAATCTGATGCTAATTCAGAAAAAAAAGAAGTTCAAAAAGATACGCTACAAGGTACAATAGAGGATGTATTAACTAAAGAAGAACAAGCAGCACTTACCCCAGATGAAGTTATACAATCTTTTAAGGAAGGTAACCAGCGTTTTATAAACAACGATCTTACCGCTAGAAATCATTCCGAGCAGGTGAGAAAGAGCACTTATGCTCAGTTTCCAAAAGCAATCGTGTTGTCTTGCGTAGATAGCAGAATTCCTGTAGAAGATGTATTAGATCGTGGTATCGGCGATATTTTTGTGGCCAGAGTAGCTGGTAATTTTATCAATGAAGACATTTTAGGAAGTATGGAATTTGCTTGTAAAGTCTCTGGTTCTAAATTGATAATGGTTTTAGGTCATGAGCATTGTGGAGCTATAAAGGCTGCCGTAGATGATGTAAAGCTTGGGAATATTACCCCAATGCTTACCAATATAAGACCTGTTGTGGAAGCTATTGACTATAAAGGAGATAGATCCTCAGGAAATGACGAATTTGTGCAGATGGCATGCGAACAAAACGTGATTGCTGCCATTAATGACATCCGTAAGGAAAGCCCTATACTAAATGTAATGGAAACTAATGGAGAGATCAAGATAATTGGAGGTGTTTACGACATGGATACAGGTAAAATTGAGTTCATGGATTAAGTGATGATTTATTTTAGATGTAGTTACAAATCCAGAGTCAGATCCCTTAATTTTGATAATAACCTTGAAAATGAATTGTTTAAAAAAAGCATGGAAACCACTGATAGTTTTCATGCTTTTCCTTTGTTTTTATCCTTCATACTCGCAAGCTGTGGATAGAACAGAAGGTTTATTCCAAAACACTTTGATAGATAAGGAGTATGAATACTTAGATGAAGAATTCAAGATTGAAATATCTGAAGAGGATTTTGATCGTATTAAAGTGAGCCACCTAGAAAATGGTGGAGAAACTAAAGATTATGTAGATTCACTTATTGTCATCTTAAATTATGAATTGAATCAGGAGTTCCTTGCCGTCAACAAAGCCCTTTTACAAATAACCTATTCCTGGGATCGTGTAGGTTATCACATTTGGAAATCTGCCGAAGAATCTAAGGATTTAGCAGCTCAAGCTGGTTTTTTTCACCCCTGGCGATTTCAGAAATACATAGAATCTGATCTTGAAGGTGATGTAAAGCACGACATTATAGAAGAGTTGAGATATGGTTTGGAACAAAAGTTAGATCTCTTTTTGAAAGATGCTAACAATGAAGAGTTAACTAAGTTAGGATTTCTACATAGCGAAAGAAGAGCGCAAAAACTGAAAGAAATGGGATTAGAACATCACCCTCCTTTACAGTTAAAAAATTAATGGAAGCTTTGAATCTTAGATTCGACTACCTATTTTCAAACTTAAGCATAAAGTATTAACTGCTTAATTCTAAATGACGTATATTTGCACGCAATTAAATCTAATTGCGATGACAAATTCAAAAGTCAAAGGGCTTGGTCTCACTTACGACGATGTTCTTTTAGTTCCAGCTTATTCAGATGTTCTTCCCAGAACAGTCAGCATTCAAAGCAAATTCACTAAAAATATAACACTTAATGTTCCTATTGTTTCTGCTGCCATGGATACGGTAACAGAATCTAGAATGGCCATTGCGATTGCTCAGGAAGGAGGTATAGGGGTTCTTCACAAAAATATGACTATCGAAGAGCAGGCCTTAAAAGTCCGACGAGTTAAGCGAGCAGAAAGCGGGATGATTATAGATCCTGTCACTCTGCCGATCACCGCTACAGTAAAGGATGCGAATGATAGCATGAGAGAGCACAGTATTGGAGGAATTCCTATTGTGGATGATGCTCATAAGCTGATAGGCATTGTGACTAATCGTGATTTAAGATTTGAATTGAAAAACGATCGTCCTATTAAAGAGGTGATGACTACTGAAAATTTGGTGACTGTTGGTGAAGGAACATCTCTTAAAGAAGCTGAAGTCGTGCTTCAGCGTCATAAAATTGAAAAGCTGCCAGTTGTTGACGATCATAATAAACTAGTAGGTTTAATTACGTTTAGAGATATTACAAAATTGACCCAAAAACCTTCAGCTAACAAGGACGAATATGGTCGTCTTAGAGTTGCTGCAGCTCTGGGTGTAACTCACGACATTGTAGATCGTGCTTCAGCTCTTGTGAATGCTGGTGTGGATGCCGTTGTCATCGATACCGCACACGGCCATACTAAAGGGGTGGTTGATGTTCTGAAACTCATAAAAAAAGAATTTCCGAAGCTTGATGTAGTGGTTGGAAATATCGCTACTGGAGAAGCTGCTAAATACCTGGTTGATGCTGGGGCAGATGCCGTAAAAGTAGGAGTAGGGCCTGGTTCTATTTGTACAACTAGAATTGTCGCTGGTGTTGGGTTTCCACAACTTTCTGCTGTCATGGAAGTAGCTGAAGCCATTAAAGGATCTGGCGTTCCTGTTATTGCAGATGGCGGAATTCGTTATACAGGTGATATTCCTAAAGCCATAGCTGGTGGAGCTGACTGTGTGATGTTAGGATCGCTGCTAGCGGGAACCAAAGAATCTCCAGGTGAAACTATTATCTACGAAGGCCGAAAATTTAAGTCTTATAGAGGAATGGGTTCCATTGAAGCCATGGATAAAGGATCTAAAGACAGATACTTCCAGGATGTGGAAGATGACATTAAAAAATTGGTTCCAGAAGGTATTGTTGGGCGGGTGCCTTATAAAGGCGAGCTCGTTGAAAGCATGGTGCAATTCATAGGCGGATTGAGAGCTGGAATGGGATATTGCGGTGCAAAAGATATAGAGGCTCTAAAAGATAGTGGTGAGTTTGTACAAATCACTGCTTCGGGAGTGATGGAGAGTCATCCACATAGTGTTTCTATTACTAAAGAAGCTCCAAATTATAGCCGATAAAACTGAATGAGATATCAAATTAAAAAAGCTCGAAAATCATTTTCGAGCTTTTTTAATTATGGGTGAATAATGTATTTTAATTTCCAGAATTTTCTTCAGGAACAACTTCAGAAGCTTCTTCCTTTACTTCAATACCAAGTTTGTCTAACACTTTTAAAGTAAGATCAAATTTTGGATCAATATAGATGATACTGTTATTCTCATCAAAAATTTGGGTAAAGCCTTCTTCCTTCACGATTTCTTCAATAGCCTTTCCAATTTTATTGTATAGTGGCCTCAGGTATTCTTCTTGCTGTATTTGAAGCATTTGTGATGAATTTTGTTGAAGCTTTTTCAAGTCTTCTTCAAGGTCTACTATTTCCCTTTGCTTGATTTTTTTCATCACATCATTCATACCTTCTTCCTCTTTCTCATTGTAGGCAGCCACAACTTCACGATAGTCTTCATACTTGACTTGTATAGTGCTATCTAATTTTGCACTATAGACTTTTAGCTTTTCTTCTACATCCTTTATCTCTGGCATTTGAGATAAAATGTATTCATTGTTGACCGTACCGACTTTCGTCTGTGAAAAAGATGTTATGCTTAAAGCAAACATAACCATGCAAATTACGTATTTCATTTTTTAAAAATTTTTTACAAATAAAGTCAATAATATTTATAAAACAAACCTACTTAGTTTGTTTTCACACTCTTACCTTCTTCTATAAATGCTTTGAAATCCTGCTGTACTAAAACTGACCTTTTTTTGAAGATATCTGGGAGTATAGTACTTACCAATTTCATAAACCCAGAAAACTTGAATTCACTGTAAGATGTCCACTTAGTTTCATTGCTTGTAAGGGCTTCAAAGTAATTTTTTTGAATGCTCTCCATGCCTTTGGAGCTATATTTTCCATGCCATTCTTCCGGCAATTTTTTCTTCAATATAGTCTCCGTCATTTTGATATTTTGACCTTCCATTCTGATGTATAACTTACGTTTGCTACCTACCTCACCGGCTTTTCCACTTACAACACGACTTCGTTTTAGGCCTCTTTGCCAATGAGGTAATAGATCCGAATTTTCAAATACCTCAATAATTTCCTGTCTAGGTTTTTGTATGATGATTTCTGTAGAATATTTCATACTACAAGTTTAGTTTTAAATTGATTAAAGCTGTTGGATTATGTGATATTTTAAAAAAACTTAAACATTGTCTGCATTGGCATTTTTGTTACTTTTGCCTTTAAATTTCAAAAAAAATGAAGCCACTTTTTAGTTTTTGTATTGTTTTCTTATGCTTCAACTTAATATCTCATGCACAAATTAAAAATGAAACTCTTTTTACTATTGATCACGAAGAGTTTAGCGTTGGAGAATTTTTGAATTCTTATCAGAAAAATGCCGATATAATCGAGTCGTCTTCAGAATCTATTGAGCAACATTTGGAGCGTTACATCAATTTCCAGTTGAAATTAAAATCAGCTTACGATCTACAATTGGATACTCTACAGAAATTCAAAAAAGAATTTCAGAGGTACTATAAGCAAATTGCAGATAGCTATATTTCCAATGGTGAAGTAACCGAAGCAATGGTGAAAGAGACCTATGACAGGACGAAAAAGGAAATAAGAGCAAGCCATATTTTATTAAATCTTCCTAAGCACGAAAAAGATACCGTTGAAACCTATCAAAAAGCCTTGATGATCAAAAAAAGGATAGATGAAGGAGAGCCGTTTGAGCGTTTGGCAATTCAATATTCCGAGGATCCTTCAGTCAAGAAAAATGCAGGGGATTTGAATTGGTTTAACACGTTTAAGATGGTTTATGAGTTCGAAAATGCTGCATACAATCTCGAAGTCGGTGAAGTATCAAACCCTGTTCGTTCAGATTTTGGCTATCATATTATTAAGAAAACAGGTGAAAGGCCTTCTAAGGGGCAATTGAAAACTGCGCATATAATGCTATTACCTGGCGATTCGCTACAGGATCCAGAATTAAGAATCCAAAAGATATATGCACGTTTACAAAGTGGAGAAGATTTTCATGAGTTAGCCAAACAATACAGTCAGGATCCCAACTCTGCTAGTAAAGGCGGTTATATATCAGCTTTTACTTTGGGAGGCTTAAATTCCAAAGAATATGAGAATCAGGCCTACGCATTGGAAAACCCTGGGGATTATACAGAGCCTTTCAAAACTAGGTTTGGATGGCATATTGTTAAACTAATTGAAATTATTCCATTACAGCCTTATGTAGAGGTTAAAGAAGACTATAAAAAAAGGCTCAAAAGCTCTTCAAGATCAAAAATATTAGTATCAAAAATTAGAGAAGATCTGGAACAGCTTTATACAGTGGATATTAATTCAGAAGCCAAGGCCTATTTTATAACCTTATTGGATGAAAGCTTTGATAAGGGGAAATGGAGGTATGAACCTCTTGAAGGGGATGCTTCTAAAACAATTATACAAGTTGAAGATTTAACCGTCGATGTGAAGACTTTTGGGGAGTATCTGGAGCGTCAGCAGCGTACGCTCTCTAAAATACCAGACCGTGATGTTGTCTTAGATAAGGCCATCGACGAACTTGTATACAAAAAACTTCTGGAATATCATAAAACTCAACTCCCCAAGATCGATCCAGACTTTGGAGATCGTATTATGGAGTATAAAAATGGTATTTTGATTTTCGATTATATGAATTCTCAGGTATGGCAGCCCGTTGCTGAAGATACCTTAGCTCAAAAAGAATATTACAAATCCAAAACCTCAAAATTTTTCAAACCTGCAGAAGTAAGAGGACAATTGTATACATCTCAAAGCAAAGCATCTCTAAAGGAATTAAGATCAAAACTTAAAGAAAAGAAAGTAAACGATACCACATCTGTAGCCTACGCTAAGGATATCATTATGGAGAATGTAAGTTTAGAAAAAGTGTCTTCAAAACTTCCAAAGCGTTTCAAAATGAAAGCGGGGGTGAGTAGAATTTATGAGCATCTCGGGCAATATTTATTAATGAATGTGGTTGAGGTAAAAGATTCCAGGCTTCTTGAATTTAAAGAGGTGAATGGAAGAATCATTAGCCTTCTTCAGGAAGAAAGAGAGGATCTATTAATTTCTAACCTGAGGTCAACATACGATGTTGAGGTGGAAAATGAAGTAGTCCAAAATTTAAAAGAGCAACTTGAAAAGTAAATATTTTTTATATACATCCATAGCACTGTGTCTATCGGCTTGCACCTTATTTTCAGAAAAGGATACAACCCCATTTGTTGCCAGAGTAAACAATCACTACCTTTCAACAGAAGAGCTTCAGGATCATATTTCTGAAGGGTTATCTGAGGAAGATAGCGCTTTGGCTGCTAAAGCCTATATCCAAAGTTGGGCAACCGATAAGCTCCTTTTAGACAGAGCAAGACTCAATCTACCAGTAGATCAACAAAATGACTTTCGGGATTTGTCTAGAAAGTACGAGGAGCAGTTATTTAAAAAAGCTTATAAAGACGCTTTGATTGAAAGGGAGTTAGTTAACACTGTAGATTCGGTGGATGTCAGTTCTTACTATGAAGAAAACAAATCAAATTTCAAATTGAATGAAGATTTAGTTCAATTAAGATATTTACAATTAGACAAAGAAATGAAGTCTCTACGAGACATAAAACGCCAATTCTTACGTTTTAATCCTGAAGATATGCTATCATTGCAAGAGAAATCTTTGGAATTCAAATCTTTATCTTTAAACGATTCTATTTGGGTGAGAACTTCTGATGTGGTTAAGGAATTCGAAGAAAGTAAAAACATCGAAGTCGAGAAATCTGAATTATTAAAGTCAGATCATTTCATTCAAATAGACAGCAAAGATGAGGTTTTTTATATCTTTATTGAATCGGTGTTAAGAAGAAATGATCAGGCACCATTGAGTTATGTGAGACCAACGATTGAGCAAATTTTAATCAATCGAAAGAAAATGAATATTTCAAAAAAAATAGAAAAAGAGATTACAAAAGATGCTACAAAAAATAATGAATTTGAAATTTACTAATATAATATCGTGTTTAGGACTGATGCTTATAAGTACTATGAGTGTGGCACAAGTTACGATAGATGAAAAAGACAATCTTTTAAAGGACTCAGACTTTAGCAAAGAAATCTTGGAAGCTACTAAAGTTACCAAGGACGGCCGAGTTAAAATTGACGGTGTGGCTGGTGTTGTAGGTGATTATCTGGTTTTAGAAAGTGATATTTCTAAAGCTTATCTCGATATGACCAATCAAGAAATTGGCGACATCTCTTATTGTGATGTTGCAGAAACCCTGATGGAGAATAAACTTTTTGCTCATCATGCCAAGCAAGATAGTTTGCCTTTTAACCCCGCTAGAGTGGAAAGTTTCACTGAACAGCAAATCGATCAGTTCGTAAGTCAGGTGGGGAGTATGGAACGCCTCCTTAGTTTCTACAAAATCGACACTGAGGATGAATTAAGAGAACAGCTTAATGAAATCAACACACAGCGAATGCTGGCCGAAGAAATGCAGGGGTCTATAGTGGATGGCGTAGAAATTACACCAGAGGAAACCAGAGATTTTTTTGAGGCGATTCCTGAAGATGAGATCCCATTGATCAGTGATGAAGTAGAACTCGCTCAAATCATAGTTAAACCAGAGGTTGGAGAAAAAGAACGTCAGGCTGTGATCGATAGACTTAACTCTTTTAGAGACGATGTTTTATCTGGAGGAAGTTTTGCCACCAAAGCCGTTCTTTATTCTGAAGATAGAGGGTCTCGAAGCCAGGGCGGGAAAATAACTCTCTCTAGAGATGATAATTTTGTGAAAGAATTTAAAGATGCCGCTTTCAGCTTGCAGGAGGGTGAAATTAGTAAGCCTTTTGAGACTGAATTTGGATGGCATATTTTAACTGTAGAAAAAATACGAGGTCAACAGGTCGATGTGAGACATATCTTGCTTTACCCTGAAATCAGTTCTGAGGCTGTTGAAAAAGCGAAAAAGGAAATCGAACTGGTGAGAGAAAAGATTATTAATGGAGAAGTAAGCTTTAGAGATGCAGCTAGAGAAGTGTCTGATGAAAAAGAGACCCGAGAAAGTGGAGGGCAGCTCATTAATAGTGCAACAGGAGACCGAAGATTTGAGTTAACTAAAGTAGATCCTACAATTTATGACCAAGTCTCTAATCTTAAAGAAAATGAGGTTTCTCCAGTGATTAAAGATTCTGAACCTAGAACTGCAAAAGTTTTTTTCAAGTTAATCACGGTTACTAAAAAAATACCTGAACACATAGCTGAATTCAGCGAGGATTATACGCGGATTAGAGAGCTAGCTTTGCAGCAAAAAAAATTGAAGGAGATTCAAGCCTGGAAAGAGTCTAAAGTAAAAGATACTTACATTAAAATCAACGGTGATTACAGGGCTTGTGGTTTTGCTAAATCTTGGATAAAACAATAGTATGTCGGACGTAACTGAATTGGATGAATTTGTAAAAAAATTCAATAACCTAAAATCTGAAGTTGCAAAAGTTATCGTTGGACAGGATAAGGTAATTGAAACTTTATTGCTTTCTGTCTTTTCCGGAGGCCATTCTCTTTTAGTAGGAGTACCTGGTTTGGCTAAAACCCTTATGGTAAACACAATCTCCAAAGCTTTAGGCTTAGACTTCAAACGTATTCAGTTTACACCAGACTTAATGCCAAGCGATATAATTGGTTCTGAAATACTTGATGAAAACCGAGTTTTCAAATTTCTTAAGGGTCCTGTATTTACAAACATCTTGCTGGCAGACGAAATCAATAGAACACCACCAAAAACTCAAGCGGCGCTTCTAGAAGCCATGCAGGAAAAAGCAGTAACCGTAGGTGGGAAAAACTACCTATTAGCTAGTCCTTATTTTGTGCTTGCCACTCAAAACCCAATTGAGCAGGAAGGAACCTATCCGCTACCTGAGGCACAGTTAGACCGATTCATGTTTGAGGTAAACCTCACCTATCCTTCGTTTCGGGAAGAAGTAGATGTGGTTAAAGCAACGACTCAAAACAAAGAGATTCAAATTGATGCTCTGTTTTCACCTGAGGAAATTATCAGTATTCAAAAGTTAATTAGAAAAATGCCAATAGCAGATAATGTTATCGAATACGCTGTTGGTCTGGTAGGTAAAACGAGACCAAATTCAGAAGAAAGTTCTGAATTTATTAATACTTATGTAGATTGGGGAGCAGGACCTAGAGCTTCTCAAAATTTGGTGTTGGCCGCCAAAACTTATGCTGCTTCCAGAGGAAAATACTCTCCAGATATTGAAGATATTCAAGCGGTAGCCATCGCAATATTAAGACACCGTGTAGTCAGAAACTATAAAGCAGAGGCTGAATCCATCTCTATTGAGGATATTATCAATAAATTGATTTAAATAATTAAAATTCAATCTAAATTGTGCTGAGCACTGCTCTTGAGGGCTTAAACTTGAGGTTCTTATTGTCAAATTATCAATTTTATTTTGATAATAATGTAAATCTGGCAATTATATATATTAAAAATCCATTAAGTCTAAAATATTGTCAGAATTTTCGCTTTAATCTTGCACATTTTCTAAACTCATTCAAAAGCTTTATTTTTGCAGCCTAAATAATTATATACTATGGCTTTTGATATTGATATGATAAAAAAAGTGTATAGCCAAATGTCAGAAAGGGTTGATCAGGCTCGTGAGACTGTTGGTAAACCACTTACACTTTCAGAAAAAATTCTTTATTCTCACCTATGGGAGAATAAACCCAACCAAAAATTTACTCGAGGTAAAGACTATGTTGACTTTGCTCCAGACCGTATTGCATGTCAGGATGCTACTGCTCAAATGGCCCTTTTGCAATTTATGCAAGCCGGTAAGGATAATGTAGCAGTTCCAACTACTGTACACTGCGATCACTTAATTCAGGCGAAGCAGGGAGCTGCAAAAGATCTTCAAAAAGCCAACGAGACCAGTAATGAAGTTTTTGACTTCTTAGAGTCTGTTTCCAGTAAATATGGTATTGGATTTTGGAAGCCAGGAGCTGGAATTATTCACCAAGTTGTTTTAGAAAACTACGCTTTTCCAGGCGGTATGATGATTGGAACCGATTCTCACACTGTAAATGCTGGAGGACTTGGTATGGTTGCAATTGGAGTAGGTGGTGCAGATGCCGTAGATGTTATGGCTGGAATGCCATGGGAGCTTAAATTCCCTAAATTGATAGGAGTTAAATTAACTGGTGCACCACAGGGGTGGACAGCTGCTAAAGATGTTATTTTGAAGGTGGCAGAAATCCTTACTGTTAAAGGTGGTACCGGATGTATAGTTGAATATTTCGGAGAGGGAGCCAAAAACTTATCTTGTACAGGTAAAGGAACCATTTGTAATATGGGAGCTGAGATAGGAGCTACGACATCTACTTTTGGATATGACGATTCTATGGAGCGTTTCCTAAGAGCAACAGACAGAAATGAAATTGCAGATGAGGCTAATAAAATAAGACAACACCTTACAGGAGATGATGAGGTTTATGCTAACCCTGAGCAGTATTTCGATCAGGTGATAGAAATTGATTTATCTACGTTAAGACCTCACCTTAATGGACCATTTACGCCAGACTTAGCCACTCCAGTTGGAGAGCTTGGAGAAAAAGCAAAAAAGAACGACTGGCCAATTAAAGTAGACTGGGGTCTGATTGGCTCATGTACCAACTCTTCTTACGAGGATCTTACCCGTGCAGCCTCGATTGCGAAACAGGCGGTTGATAAAAAATTAGTCCCAAAATCAGATTTTGGAATTAATCCCGGATCTGAGCAGATAAGATTTACAGCGGAACGTGATGGTTTGCTTAAGGTTTTTGAAGACCTTGGAGCAACAATCTTCACCAATGCCTGTGGACCGTGTATTGGCCAGTGGGACAGAAGTGATAGAAAAGGAGAAGAAAAGAACACGATTGTTCATTCCTTCAACAGAAACTTTTCTAAGCGTGCAGATGGAAACCCAAATACACATGCCTTTGTAGGGTCTCCAGAAATGGTAGCCGCTATTGCAATTTCTGGACGTTTGGATTTTGATCCTATGAATGATACATTGATAAATGAAGACGGAGAAGAAGTTAAGCTCGATGCTCCTCAAGGAATTGAGTTGCCAGAACTTGGTTTTGATGTAGAAGATAACGGGTATTTAGCTCCAAAAGAAGATGGAAGTAGCATCCATGTGAAAGTAGATCCAAATTCCAACCGAATTCAACTTTTAGAACCTTTTGATCCTTGGGATGGAGAAAATCTTACCGGAGCTAAACTATTGATTAAAGCTCACGGAAAATGTACAACAGACCACATTTCTATGGCAGGACCATGGTTAAAGTACAGAGGACACCTGGATAATATTTCTGATAACTGTTTAATTGGAGCAGTCAACGCATTTAATATGAAAACTAACTTTGTAAAAAGTCAGTTGGATGGGAAATACGATGCAGTTCCAAAAACACAACGTGCTTATAAGGCAGAGGGCATTCCTACAGTAGTTGTTGGTGATCATAACTATGGCGAAGGTTCCTCAAGAGAGCATGCGGCTATGGAGCCTAGACATCTAGGTGTAAGAGTTGTGTTAGTAAAGTCTTTCGCTAGAATTCACGAGACGAATTTGAAAAAGCAGGGAATGCTCGGAATTACATTTGATAATGAGAGCGATTATGATCTGATACAAGAAGATGATACATTCAACTTTATCGATCTTAAAGACTTTGCAGAAGATAAGCCATTAACGATTGAAATCGTTCATGCTGATGGTTCAAAAGATACCATTAAAGCAAATCATACTTACAATGAGACTCAAATTGGATGGTTTAAAGAAGGTTCTGCACTGAATATGATTAAGAAAAATAATAAAGCTTAATCTATAAAGCTTAACATTAATAATTTAGAAGCCATTCGTTTTAGCGAGTGGCTTCTTTTTATTGCAATTGATTGGTGATGTCTCAACAACAAAGTTTTTGGTCAAAGCACTGGAGTAATATTCTGTTTGTAAGTATACTTCTTCTCATTATTATTCCTCAAACTCGAAAGCCAATACAGATTATGCTGAATCGGGTTGTGGCTTTTAGCCCAACTGAAATCAAAGAAGATGAAAGGCAAGTGTTAAAAAATTACAACTGGGTCCTCAAAAATGATAATGGAGATAAAATCAATGTATCACAATCTGAGGGGAAAATAATGCTGGTGAACTATTGGGCTACCTGGTGTGCTCCTTGTATTGCAGAATTACCGGATCTTGAAAAATTATATGCTGATTACAAGAATGAGATCGATTTTTATTTTATCACTTCTGAAGACCCTAGTGTGGTAAGAGCATTTCTTAAAGATGAAAACAGTGCCATATCGCCGCATTATCTTATTTCTTCTCCCCCTGAAGCTTTGATGAGTAATAGTTTACCTACTACTTTTCTTATTGATGCTACAGGTGAAATTGTTATGAAAAAAACCAGAGCAGCTAACTGGAATAGTAAGACTGTAAGAACCACAATTGATAAATTAAAGTAAAGACCAATTGTTTCTGCGTTTCAACTTTCAAAATGATTTAACTTTGAATAAAAAAGATGAATAATAGCATACATCAATTCATGGCAACAGATATCAAGGGAGAAACTTTTGATTTTTCAAGCCTGGAAGGTAAAAAAGTAATGATTGTGAATACCGCTTCACAATGTGGGCTAACCCCTCAATACGAACAATTACAAGAACTTCACGAGACCTATAAAGATTCCGATTTCGCAATTATAGGTTTTCCAAGCAATGATTTTATGGGGCAGGAGCCAGGGAGTAACGAAGATATCTCTAGATTTTGTGTCAAAAACTATGGAGTAACTTTTAAAATGATGGGTAAAATCATCTTGAAAGGAGAAGACAAACACGATGTTTATCAGTTCTTGACCGATAAGTCATGGAATGAGAAGATGGATAGTCAGGTAGAGTGGAATTTTCAGAAATACCTGCTAAATGAATCAGGTGAACTCGAGAAAGTGATTTCTCCTCAAACCTCACCAATGGATCAGGAAATCATAGATTGGATAGAAAAATAAAAAGTTGGTGAGCTCTAAAAGGCCTCACCAACTCCTATATAAAATCCATTTTCATCTGGAGTGATCGCATAGTCAACGCGGAGATAGACGTCCTTTTGCTGGAACAATAAGAACCTAGCTCCAACTCCAGCTGCCCATTTGATGTCACTTACACTTAAGTCATTCCATTCTGAAAAAACATCACCCACACCGCCAAAAATAGTGGCTCCAATCCTATCGGAGAAGCCAAGTTTTAGAGGAAGTAATCTATATTCTGCCTGAAAGGCAATTTGATTTTCATCTCTAAATCGGCCTCTAAAATATCCTCTCATAATATTTTTTCCGCCCATTTGCGATAGCTGGTTGAACGGCACCTCACCGCCAAAATTAAATTCACCTAATAGTTGCATAGCGATAACATTTCGCTTATTAAGTGATTTAAAATAGCGCGTATCTGATATAATACTACTATATTCTACATCACTTTCCCAAAACGTATTGTAGTTCAAATAGGCGACTTCGCTAAAAAAGGCATTACGCTCATTTAGTACATTTCTTCTTTGATCAAAAACAAGTCCTGCGCCTATACCTAAGTTGGTTGTTCCTTCCGAACCGAAAGGAATATTAATATCAGCTTGTCGATTTTCATTATCTGGATCTTCAAAGGTGACGTTATTTAAGCTTACAAAATCTGTTTCAAGTCCCAGATAAAAATCTTTAGACAAGCGTCTAAGTACACGCTCTCGTATCCGAATTTGGGTAGCATCTACTAAAGCGATGTTATCTTCTGGCACATCATTCCCAATACCATAGTATTTAATCGGGAACTGTTCAAAATCTAAATCACCTAAGAAAAACCACTTATCCTGGTCTGAATATATAGCGTGGTCTATTCTTAGACCGAATTGAGATTTTAAGGTAAAAAACCCATATGCATTGATTTCACTTAAACGATTTGACGTGTCTTCATTGGCATAATAGACATAAAGCGGAGCAACACCAAATTCGACACCAGTTTCAGGGCGATAACCTACAATAGGATACATAAAAAACTGAGATTTTTCTTGTGAAACAGTGTCGTTCACAATTTTATTGACGTAATCTTTTAGAAATTTGAAGGTATCTTTGTTTGATTCTTCTTTCTCCTGAGCTAAAGAAGTAATGTTAATGCTTAAAAAGCAGATTAGAATAAAGCTGTTAATTTTTCTCATGTAAAAATATTAAAGGCCAAAACTAGTTGTTTATTATAACTTATCACCCTTTGAAGTAAACGGTTAACAGATTTAGGCTGTACTTTAATATTTTTTTTCGAAATCAGCCCGATTTTACATCCTCATTCTGATTTAAAGAAAGTTAAATAGGTAAAATCATAATCGTGCTTATCATCTTTTGGATGGTAAGTAGATTCTGCCAATTGCCATTTGGATTCATTGATTTCTGGGAAGAAAGTATCTGCTTCAAAAGATTCATGAACCCGAGTGAGTTCAATTTTATCGGCTATAGGCATAGCTTGTTTGTAAATTTCGCCACCTCCAATAATAAAAACTTCTTCCTGACCTTTACAGGCTTGTAAGGCTTCCTCAAGGTTATGAGTGACAACAACGCCGTCTTGGTGATAATCCTTTTGTCTGGTAATGACGATATGCTTTCTATGTGGAAGTAATTTGGGAAAAGACTCCAGAGTTTTTCTTCCCATGATGATATGATGATGAGAGGTGATTTTTTTGAACCGCTTAAAATCATCGGGAAGATGCCAAACCAAATCATTATCTCTTCCAAGAGCATTATTTTCTCCAGCCGCAGCAATCATTGTTATTTTCATGGCTTTTCCTCAGGTTTAGTTTGGTTTTCGATCTCTATTGGGTGCTTTTTATCTACTTTCTTTTGTAATTTTCTCAATCGCTCAAGTTGTTTTTCGACAAGCCTATTCATTTGTTTTTCTTCCCACTCTTTTCCCATTAATTTATTAACAACGAATACATTGATAGCATGTATAATTAAAAAGAAAAGCCAAATAAGAATGGCAGAAACAAACCAATCCATTCCCAGGGGTTTAAATTCGGATTGGTAGCCTAAAATTATATTGATAACAATAAAAATAACAGAACCGGCAAAGAAAAACACCACGTGGGTTGTTAGCCTTTTTTTCTGCTTTATCCGTTGATGAGCATTTTCATAAAGCGCTCTTATTTCGGGATCAATCTTCTTATTTGAATCCATATTAATTATATTAGAGCTTCAAATTTAATAATAGTTTTAGCTAATTTACTTATGAAGAGCATAAATAATGAGTTTCCTATCCTGTCCACCTACACTTATTTAAATACTCCATTTACAGGCATTCTTCCAAAGTCAGTATCCTCACAAATCTATCAGCTTGAAGAAGAGTTCAGGCTGAATGGGAGTGTTTTTACAGATAAGTACGAAAAAGGACTTATTGAAGACACCAGATTTTTAATATCAAAGATTTTCAATACCGAACTGGAAGCCGTTGGCATGCTCAATAACTTTTCAACAGGATTAAATTTAATTTTGAACGATCTACCTGAGGGGTCTAAAGTAGTACTATTAACTCAAGATTACCCTTCGGTGAATTTACCCGTCAAGTCGAGACCTTTTGAAGTTCATGAAGTCAACATTGATTTAAACCTCTACGAAAATTTAAATCAAACATTTTCAAAGGTGAATCCTGATTATTTTCTTTTTAGTCTCTCTCAATTTATCAGTGGTTTAAAACTAGATTTAGATGAACTAAAACGACTCAAAGAAGAATTTCCTAGCGTGAGTTTTATAGCAGATGCAACACAATTTTGTGGAACTGAAGCTTTCGACTTTAAAAATTCTCCATTTGATGTATTTGGAACCAGCGGTTATAAATGGATGAATGCAGGACTTGGAAATGCTTTTTTTCTATTCAAACGAGATTTTTTAGAGAAGCATCAGTTCAAAACTATAGGTAGTAATTCTTTAGATGAAAAACCAGATGGTACACTTCGACCAACAGGATTTCTAGAGCCCGGACATTTTGATATCATTGCCATTGCAAGATTAAAGTATGCCTTGGAATTTCACTATAACACTCTAGGTATTGATTTTGTTGAATCTAAAATTAAAGCTATTTCTCAGCTGGCAAAATCAAAATTCTTGAATTTAGGACTTCTAGACACTTCTGTGATAGATGAAGACTCTTCACAGAATATTTTTAGCCTAAGTGGAAATGAAAATGATGTAGAAAAGCTTAAAAATGAAGGAATTCTATGCGCCTATAGAGGTGGAAGAATTAGGGTTGGCTTTCAGTACTTTAATACTGAAAATGATTTGGATAGATTGCTTAAAGCTTTGTCAAAATAAAGTCAGTTCTAAATCTAAATTTTCTTTTTGATACTCACATTGCTTTGTTTCGCTAGCAAATTAATTTACTTATTAAGAGAACATTTCGCTTCATCCAGACAAGTTTTAGAGCTAGATGTCTGTTTTGGTTTTAAATCGATAAGAAAGGTTTTATGCCTGCGTTTCAACTAATAAAGCCTATCTGCTATGAGAATAAATTACAGAATTATATAATTAGGAGTCCCTAAACCTTGCTGAAGCTCAATTTTCAAATGGCTCCTCACTCAGCTTTTTTTAAAGGTGTAATTTTTATAGTAACCAGTCTCGCTTTCAAACCTTCTATCTATGCTTAGATTAGCTTCTTGAGCTAACCATTTTACGGTCTCATCATCATATTTTTGGGATATTTCAGTATGTATAGTTTCCCAAGCCTTGAATGAAATTGTGAGATTAAGATTTTTTATTTTGACTTCCTGATTAACTCTGCTAACCAGAAAACTTTTGGCAGTACCAGTTTCAGGATCATAAGTTTCCCAGTGAAAAAACGATTCTAAATCAAAATTACCTCCTAACTCTTTGTTGATACGTAGCAATAAATTTTTATTGAAAGCTTCTGTAATTCCTTTGGGATCATTGTAGGCATCAAGTACAATTTGTGGATGTTTTTTCTGGTCAAAACCCATAAAAAGTAAGTCATTAGCAGTCATATTATTTTGAATTTTTTTCAAGAATTCGATGGCATCATTATGCAATAGGTTGCCAATATTGGACCCCAAAACCAAAATAACTTTCTGCCTTTTATTGTAGCTTGATAATTGGCTTAACACATGAAAGTAGCTACCTTGTAGCAATTCAAATTTTACTTTCGGTAGTTCTTTTTCCAGGGAACTGCCAAGTTCATCCAATACATTTTGACTGATGTCGACAGGGAGATAGGTGAAATTGGCATTGATATTGGATAAATGATTGAGTAAAAGTTTAGTTTTCTTGCCATCTCCAGCCCCTAATTCAATTAGATCAAACCCCTCTTTGAGATCAAATTTTTCAGCAATTGAAGCAGACTGATATTTCAAAATATTATACTCACAATTGGTAAGGTAATATTCTGGCATTGCCATGATGTCTTGAAATAATTTATCTCCATTTTTATCGTATATAAATTTAGAAGAGAGATGCTTAGGGTAGGCTTGAAGTCCGTCGATTACATCCTTTTCAAAATCTGTATAGGTATTGGTTTTAGTTGTTGAATTCATATTTGATTTTCATTGTCTTGATTAGTTGGCAAGTCTTATTCCGCTTTGCTGCCATCTCATATCTGGGTGAAAAAAATTTCGATATGTTTTTCTGGTATGCTTGGCTGGGGTTAATGTAGAGCAGCCTCTAAGCACTTTTTGATTCACCATGAACTTTGCATTATATTCCCCTAATGCTCCAGCAGCTTTTTTATAATTTGGATAAGGAGTATAAGCACTTTCTGTCCATTCCCAGCGTTTTCCCCATTCAAATCTATCTTGAGCTATTTCCCACTCAAACTCTGTTGGAAGTCGTAAACCCTTCCATTGCGCGAAAGCAGAAGCTTCATAGTAAGAAATATGACTTAAAGGTAACTCTAAATCTAACTTTTGTAAGCCCGAGAGACTAAATTCTTTCCACTCTTCATTCATTTTATGCCAGTAAAGGGGCTTTGTGATTTGCTCACCTTGTATCCAATCCCAGGCCTCGGCATGCCATAATAAGGGATCTTTGTAGCCGTCATTCTCTATAAACTCTAAGTATTCACCATTTGTTATCAGCTGTTTACTAATTTTGAAATTCTGTAAAAATACCTGGTGTGCTTGAGTCTCATTATCATAGCAAAAAGCATTTCCTTGGTGACCAATTTCATAGATACCTTCATCAATTGAGATCCATCCTGAAGTGTCAGCTTCTTTTTTTTCATGTTTAAAATCTCCGTATGCTGGAAATAATGGATTGTGTCCAAAGCAATACTTGATATCCATCAACAGCAGTTCCTGATGCTGTTTTTCATGGTGAATTCCAATTTCCACAAGATTTAATACCTCATTTTGATCTGAATTTTTTTGTAGAAATTTTTCTAAAGCGGAGGTGACAAACGATCTATATTGGTAAACTTCATCAACTGTAGGTCGAGATAAATTTCCTCGATGAGTACGCATTAACCTATCTCCTTTCGTTTCGTAATAACTGTTGAACAGAAAAGGAAAATCTTTATGGTAAAGTTGATAATCAGGATCAAATTTTGTGAGAATGAAAACTTCAAAAAACCAAGTGGTGTGAGCTAAATGCCATTTCGTAGGCGATACAAATTCAACGGGCTGGATGACAAAGTCTTCGGTCTTTAAGGGCTCACAAAGTTTCTCTGTATAAGCTCTCGTTTCAATAAATTCTTCAATCATAATTTAGTAATTGTTTGAATTTACTAAAAAAAGAGACAGAAAGAAGGGCTCTGAATAAACAATTAACCTAAGTTTAAATCGCCACTTTTCCTTTGATATGTGGATGTGGATCGTAATTTTCAAGAGTAAAATCTTCAAATTTAAAATCAAAAATAGATTTAACGTTGGGATTTAGCTTCATCTGAGGTAGTGCTCTAGGAGTTCTTGAGAGTTGAAGCACCACTTGCTCAAAATGATTATTATAAATATGAGCATCCCCAAAGGTGTGTATGAAATCACCGAGTTTTAAATCGCAAACCTGGGCTACCATCATGGTGAAAAGCGCATAGGAAGCTATATTGAAAGGAACTCCTAAAAAAACATCAGCGCTTCTTTGATAAAGCTGGCAAGATAATTTTCCATCAGCAACATAGAATTGAAAAAAAGCATGACAGGGTGGGAGAGCTGCTTTTCCATTGGCAACATTGGTTTCAAATGATTCTGACGTGTCTGGTAGTACACTAGGGTTCCAGGCCGAAACCATCATTCTTCTGCTGTTCGGGTTGGTTTTTAATGTTTGAATCAATTCTTTTATTTGATCGATATCTTCAGAATTCCAATTTCTCCACTGATGACCATATACAGGTCCAAGATCTCCATCATCATTCGCCCATTCGTTCCAAATCTTCACTCCATTTTCCTGTAGAAATGAAATATTAGTTTCTCCTTTCAAAAACCAAAGCAATTCATAAATAATAGATTTGAGATGAAGTTTTTTGGTGGTTACCATGGGGAATCCTTCATTCAGGTCAAACCGCATCTGGTAACCAAACACACTTTTGGTTCCAGTACCTGTTCGATCTCCCTTTTGAACACCGTTATCTAAAATATGAGAAATTAAGTCATGATATTGTTTCATAATAAGCTGTGTTTGAAGCTTAAAAATAGAAATTAATTGGTAAAGTATTTTGAAGTTTAGGACATTTATCAAAATAATTTTGTCCTGAATCTTTTATAATTTATAACAGAAAACAGCTAGTACTAACCTATGATCATTCCAGCAATAGTTGCAGACATCAACGAAGCTAAAGTCCCACCAATAAGAGCTCTTATTCCAAATTCTGACAATGCTTTACGTTGCCCTGGGGCCAAAGAGCCAATACCTCCAATCTGAATACCAATAGATGCAAAATTTGCAAATCCACAGAGCATGTAGGTAGCCATGATGACAGATTTCTCATAATTAAGACTTAACACATTTGCCGTGTTTTTTAGCTCAGCAAGCTGTATGTAGCCCACAAATTCACTGGCAACTAATTTGATACCCAGGAGTTGCCCCATTAGCATGACATCTTCTTTAGCGACCCCAATTAACCACATTAAAGGAGCAAAGAGAGTCCCTAATATGGCCTCTAAAGAAAATTTCTCATATGGAGTGTTACTGGCCACCAGAGTATTCAGGTTAGTAAGTTCACCAATTTTTTCAAAACCGTAGTTTATGAATGCGATAAGGGCTACGAAGACCAGGAGCATTGCAGCCACATTTGCTGCTAGCTTGAGTCCCTCTGTGGTTCCATTGGCAATAGCATCAAGAATATTAGAGCCTATTTTTTCTGATGATACTTCTACATTGGTGTTGACTTTAGCCTGCTGTGGATATAATATTTTAGAAATGACGATAGCTCCAGGAGCAGCCATAACAGAAGCTGCTAGCAGGTGTTTCGCAAAGGCAAGCCTCATAACTGGATCATCGCCGCCCAAGAACCCGATATAGGCCGCAAGAACTCCCCCAGCTACCGTTGCCATTCCGCCAATCATAACTAAAAGAATTTCCGAACGGGTCATACGCTCCAGGTAAGCCTTGATCATCAAGGGAGCTTCTGTTTGTCCTAAAAAGATATTACCTGCAACACTTAGGCTTTCAGGCCCGGATATACCTAATAATTTAGAAAGTACCCAGGCTAGAGCGCTCACTACTTTCTGGATGATACCCAGATAAAATAAAATTGAGGTAAGTGCAGAAAAGAAGATGATTGTAGGTAAAATTTGAAAAACAAAAATATAACCGTAAGTACTGGTGTCCATCAAATCTCCTAATAGAAACTCACTACCAGCAGCTGTAAAATCTAAAATTTTGACAAAAATATTACCAACAAAATCAAATGCAGATTGTACAAAAGGAATTTTAAGGACTCCAATGGCAAGAATAAGCTGGGCTAATAATCCAAAACCTACCGTTTTCCAGTTGATGGCCTTTTTATTTTTACTTAATATATAGGCAATAAGCAATAAACTCAACATGCCCAATACGCCTCTCCAAAGACTCGTAAAACTAAAGCTTTGATTGGCGATCATTTCTTTAGGAGTAACCAGACTTTCTTCTGAAGCGACTTGTGTCGTTGATTGCTTTTTTAGCTGAATTTGAAACTGATCTGAACTTAATCTTATCAAAGAATCTGTTTCTGTAGCTATTTTAAATTGTATGATATCCAATGACCTTAGGTAGGGAAGGAGCTGTAAGCTGTCTTTTATCACTCTAAAGTCTCCCTGGTAAAGCAGGTCTTTATTAGCATGAGTTATACTAAATAGAGAATCACTAAAAGAAATTGTTTGCTGGTTTTCAAAATATAAGGTAGTGTCTTGATTTTCTTGTAATTCGATTTTCCAATCACCTTCCAGAGTCTGGGCAGTTAAAAACAGGGGGAGGCAAAATAATATGCCGAGAATGAAATGTCTCATGTGCTAGCTTCGTTTAGATATTTCATCACGAATTTTTGCCGCTCTTTCATAGTCTTCATCATTAACGGCTTTTTCTAGAAGTTCATTTAATTTTTTAGTTGACATTTGGCTAAATTCACTCTTAAAGGAAGATTTTTTTTCTGTTTGGTCAGGTTCCTCCGTATGCTGTAGGTTTTCCGAACTGTAGATATCAGCATCTTTATTTTTATCACTTAGGTATATTCCTGCCTTGTCCAGTATGTTTTTATAGGTGAAGATTGGAGCTTCAAATCGAAGAGCTAGCGCAATGGCATCACTTGTCCTGGCGTCTATGGTTTCTTCAACTCCGTCTCTATCGCAAACTAAACTGGAATAGAATATGCCATCTACCAACTTATGAATTATCACTTGTTTGATCACAATACCAAATCGATCTGAAAAGCTTTTAAACAAATCATGTGTGAGTGGCCTTGGTGGCTTAATTTCTTTTTCAAGTGCAATGGCAATAGATTGAGCTTCGAAAGCTCCTATGACGATAGGTAGTTGTCTGTCGCTATCCATATCACTCAATAAAAGTGCATAAGCACCGTTTTGGGTTTGACTGTAAGAAATTCCTTTTATGCTAAGTCTAGCTAAGCTCATACTTCATTTTATTGAAACCATTTGAGGCTTAATTTATCAAACTTTAACTTGCTTTTCGCCCAAAATTTAATTTAGAACTCAAACAATTATTTAATTAAAAAAGGCGGTCTAACTTTTAAGGACTTCTTAAAAATTAGACCGCCCTTTAAAGGGGCACAATTTATGAAAATTATGAGTTATTCGCCTTAAATTCCTTCAGTTTTTCAATCAATTGAGGAACCACTTCAAAGGCATCTCCTACAATCCCGTAATCAGCAGCTTTAAAGAAAGGTGCTTCAGGATCTGTATTGATTACTACTTTATTTTTGGATGCACTAATACCAGCAAGATGCTGTATAGCTCCAGATATTCCAATAGCGATATAAAGATTTGTCGCCACTGGCTTACCGGTTTGCCCTACGTGTTCACCATGAGATCTCCATCCCATGTCACTTACTGGTTTCGAGCATGCGGTTGCTGCACCGAGTACATCTGCAAGTTCTTCAATCATTCCCCAATTTTCTGGACCTTTCATACCACGACCAGCAGAAACAACAACTTCAGCATCGGCAATACTCACTTTATCTTTGTTTTTGTCAACAGACTCTACTATAATTCCAAAATTTTCATCATTCAATTCAGGAGAAAAATCTTCTTCAGAAAGTGATACTTCATTTTCTTTTAAGCCGTAAGCATTACTTGATAAACCTAAAAGCTTTACTTCAGTTGAGATAGAAGTCATATTAAAAGCTTTATTCGTAAAGGCTGTTCTTTCTACTGTAAATTCTCCATCTGTTTTCGGTAAAGCAACGACATTTGAAGCATAACCAGCATTTAAATTAACTGATAGTAATGGTGCTAAATATTTTGCATTTGCACTTTGACTTATAACAATCACTTTGGCATCTTCTTTTTTTGAAGCCTGAGTAATCACTTCTGCGTAGGCATCTGCATTAAATTTTGATAATTTATCATGAGATACTTTTAAAACTTTTTCTACTCCGTAAGTTTTAAGTTCATCTACGCTTTCTGCATTTACAGTAACTGCTGTTACGCTAGTCCCCATCAAATCTGCAATTCCTTTGGCATAAGAGGCAACTTCAAATGCAGCCTTCTTCAATTTGCCATTTTCTGATTCTGTATATACTAAAACTGACATAATATTATTTTTTAATGTTATATAGCTTTTGCTTCGTTATGAAGTAAATCTATCAATCTATCTAAATTCTCTGCATCTATCATAGTGACTTCACCCTTAGGATCTGGCTTTCTAAACATTTTAGCTTGAGTTTGTTTTTCACCGGAAACAGGTTCAACCACATTTAAGGGTTTTTTTCTAGCCATCATAATACCCCTCATGTTAGGGATTTTAAGATCGCTTTCCTCTACAAGTCCTTTTTGTCCACCAATAACTAAAGGCAAACTTGATTTTAGTGTTTCTTTACCACCATCAATTTCTCTAACAGCAGTTGCAGTATCACCTTCAACCTCTAGGCTTACGCAGGTGTTAATAAAATTAGCACCGATTAACTTAGCTAACATTCCTGGAACCATTCCACCATTATAATCTATAGACTCTCTCCCTGCAATGATTAAGTCGTAATTGCCTTCCTTGGCTACGTTAGCTAACTCTTTAGCAACTTGAAAACCATCTAATGGTTCAGCATCTACTCTATGTGCAGTATCTGCTCCAATTGCTAAAGCTTTCCTTATGGTAGGTTCTGTGTCCTTACCACCAACAGTGACAACATCTACTGTCGCGCCTTGTTTTTCTTTAAACCACATGGCACGAGTTAAACCAAACTCGTCGTTTGGATTGATAACAAACTGAACTCCATTAGTATCAAATTTTGTATCCTCTTCAACAAAATTGATCTTTGATGTCGTATCAGGAACGTGACTAATACAAACTAATATTTTCATGATTTCGAATTTTTTATCTTAGGTATACAAATATAGTAGTTTTAGCCAATAAATACTATGCATGCATAATAAAATTTTTATAAGATTCTTATAGTGTATAGAAATTTGAATTACTATTTTTGTGATTCTTTAAAAGTAAATTTAAATAGATGAGGACAATACAATTTAGAGAAGCTATTGTAGAAGCGATGAGCGAAGAGATGCGTGCTGATGAGACGATCTATCTCATGGGTGAAGAAGTTGCTGAATACAATGGCGCTTATAAGGCATCTAAAGGTATGCTGGATGAGTTTGGTGATAAAAGAGTCATTGACACCCCAATTTCGGAGCTTGGTTTTTCGGGGATAGGTATAGGTTCTGCCATGAATGGTAACCGTCCTATTATTGAGTTTATGACTTTCAACTTCTCATTAGTTGGTATTGATCAAATCATAAATAATGCTGCCAAGATGCGTCAAATGTCGGGTGGTCAATTTAATATTCCTATAGTTTTTAGAGGACCAACCGCTTCTGCTGGTCAATTGGGTGCTACCCATTCTCAGGCTTTCGAAAATTGGTTTGCCAATACGCCAGGTTTAAAGGTAGTGGTTCCTTCCAATCCTTATGACGCCAAAGGCTTGTTGAAATCTGCAATTCGAGATAATGACCCAGTGATTTTTATGGAAAGTGAGCAGATGTATGGAGATAAAGGAGAAGTTCCAGAAGAGGAATATACAATCCCTCTAGGAAAGGCAGATATCAAAAGAGAAGGTTCTGATGTTACTATCGTTTCTTTTGGTAAAATTATAAAAGAGGCTTACAAAGCTGCAGATGAACTGGAAAAGGATAATATCTCTTGTGAAATTATTGATATAAGAACGGTAAGACCACTAGATTATGAAGCTATTCTCAAGTCTGTAAAGAAAACCAATAGACTTGTTATTTTAGAAGAAGCATGGCCTTTTGGTAATGTAGCTACAGAAATAACTTATAAAGTTCAGAATGAAGCTTTTGATTACTTAGATGCACCTATCGTTAAGTTAAATACCGCAGATACACCTACTCCTTACTCTCCCGTTCTACTTGAAGAATGGTTGCCAAATAGCGAGGATGTCATCAAGGCTGTTAAAAAAGTTTTATATATTTAACACTCATCAAATTATAAATAAGCTTCATTTGCATAAAATTGCATTTGAAGCTTTTTTAGTTAATGAAATATTTCTTCCTACTCTTTTTTGTGTTTTCAGTTTTCGCTTCTTACAGTCAAACCAAGGTAAGTGGTTATGTAAAAGACTCTGACGGAAACCCTATTCCCTACGTCAACGTTTTTTTTTCAAACTCATCCGAAGGCACTATTTCTGATGAAAATGGAAAGTTTTATCTTCAGTCTGATTCTTCCTATTCAAGCCTTGAATTTACATTCATGGGATTTGAAAATTATAAGCTGAAACTAGACCAAAGATCCACTTATAACATTGAAATAGTTCTGCAGGAAAATTCATCAGAATTGAGTGAAGTCGTTGTCTATTCTGGTAAGACTTCCAAAAAGAATAATCCTGCAATAGATATCTTAAGAAAAATATGGGAAAATAAGCGTGAGAATGGGGTTAAAAAGTTTGACCACTATCAGTATGATAAATACGAGAAGCTTGAATTTGATCTTAATACGATTGATAGCTCATTGATTAATTCCAGAATTTTTAATGGAATGGAATTTATTTTTGATGATCTAGACACCAATGCTGTTACCGGAAAGACCTACCTCCCTGTGTTTCTTAATGAAGCAGCATCTAAAGTATATGGTAACAACTTAACCAACGATGAAAAGGAGGTACTTACTGGTAACAAAAGTTCTGGTTTTGATAATAATCAAAACCTTATCGCTTTTATCAAAGACCTTTATGCCGAATATAACATCTATGACAATTACCTGAAGTTCTTTAGTAAAAGTTTCGTGAGTCCATTATCTACCACAGGAATAGATAATTATAATTATGTTTTAACCGATAGCACTTTTATAGACGAAAAATGGTGTTACAATATTGTATTTTATCCAAGGCGGAAAGGGGAGCTAAACTTTAAAGGGGATTTTTGGGTGAACGATACTACCTGGGCCATTAAAAAAATCAACCTGGCTATGTCTAAGGGGGCAAACATCAACTGGGTAAAAGATGTTTATATAGAGCAGGAGTTTGATGTTCTCAATGATTCTGTGTTTTTAATTACAAAAGATCTGTTTATGACAGATTTTTCCATCAATAAAAAAGAAGAATCACGTGGTGTTTATGGTAAACGCACAACTCTTTATGATGATTATGTATTCGATCAGCCAAAAGGAAAAGCCTTCTATAATTATCAGCCAGAAACGTTCAATGAGGCAATTTATAATCGTGATGACGACTTTTGGACACAGAATAGGCAGGAAAATCTCAATAAGGACGAGAAGCAAGTTTACAAAATGCTGGATACGCTGCAAACCGTAGATGCTTTTAAAAGAATTTATAATGTTGGAACGATACTAGCAACCGGCTACTGGGAGCAGAACGGATGGGATTTTGGACCGGTGTTTTCGAGCTTTGGTTTCAATGAAGTAGAAGGTGTTAGATTAAGAGTAGGAGGGAGAACTTATTTCTCTCAGAACGATGACTGGAGACTTCAAGGATTTTTGGCTTATGGTTTTGGTGATGATAAATTTAAGTATGGATTATCTGGCAAATGGATGATAGACCCAAAAATGAGATTGATTATAGCAGGGGGAAATCGGAGAGATATCGAACAGCTAGGCGCAAGCCTTACCAATACCACAGATGTTTTAGGAAGGAATTTAGCGTCCTCCTCTGTACTTACCGTTGGGGCAAATACATCTCTAACTAACATTAATTTATCAAGCCTATCTTTGAGTTTCGAAGCTTTCAGAAACTTCAACCTTAGGTTTGAGGGTAACTTCAAAAGGCTAGAGTCTGCTTCAGATCAATTTAGTTTAGCTTATTTCACCAATCCAGAGCGAACAGAAACAAAGGCTGTGACCGAACAAGTGGAAGTGTCTTCAATTATTAGATATCGACCTGGACGTAAAACAACAGGTTATGGTGTGGAGCGAATTACAGTAAATGACGGGGACTTCCCGGAATTTCTTCTTAATTATACTAAAGGTCTGGGGAATATTACTACCTCAGATTTCGATTATGAAAAATTACAATTTTACTACAGACAGCCCATCCAAATAGGAGGTTTTGGAGAATTTACCTCGAGTATAGAATTAGGAAAAACCTTTGGCGCTGTCCCCTTGAGCCTCTTGGACATTGTTCCTGGAAACCAAACCTTGTTTTCTATACAAGGCTCTTTTCCACTTTTGGATTTTTATGATTTTGTAACTGATACATACGCCAGCGTGAATTTTGAACACAATTTTGACGGAAGGCTTTTTTCAAGAATTCCATGGCTAAGGGATCTCGACTTAAGAGAGATTGTTTCTGTAAGAGCAGTTTCTGGTAGTATTTCTGATGAAAATCAGTTGCTCAACGCCTCTACAACCAATCCTCTTTACCGTGCTCCAGATCAGGAACCTTACTGGTCTTACAGCTTCGGAGTGGATAATATCTTTCGAATTTTAAGAATTGACTTTCACTTTAGAGGAAATTATAACGATATTCCTGGCGCCAGAAGCTTCGGTATAACTGGAGGATTTGGCTTTAGTTTTTAAGGGTTAATAAAAAATTTCAATTTTGAATTAGGGTTGACTTGTTAAGTGTTGTTTTATAAGTGAACCATAAAACAAAACACTATGAAATTTTTAAAATCTATAGCAGTAATTTTAGCACTGACTTTAGTTTGGTCATGCTCTTCAGACGATTCAGATTCCAACCCAAGCTTAGCAGACTTGCCTAAATCTAATCTTGAAATTAAAGCAGTCGCTTCCGGAAGTGCCAACACCAGCAGCTCAGCAAAAGCTATTGCAGATGTTGAGGTATCTGAATTTTTGATTAATATCACCAATATTGAATTTGAATTTGCTGATGGCTTTGGAGTCCCAGGAAACTCTTCTGGAAATTCAGATGATGACGATAATTTAAATTTTGAAGACTTACCCGAAGAAATAGTTAGCTATTTAGAAGAAAATTATCCAAACGACCCATTTTGTAAAGGAGAACTTGAAGATGGTGACGACGATGATCCTTATGTTTATGAAATCGAACTTCAAAGTGGGACCGAAATTTACTTCAGAGAAGATTTTTCAGTTTATGCTACAGAAACCGATGACGACGGTTGTGACGATAACGGTAACGATAATAGCGATGATGATAGATACGATTCTGAAGATGAATTTGAACTTAGAGGACCATTTGAGCTTAATCTGAGCCAGGATGAAGTCACTGTTGTTGAGGTAGAAATTCCTGTTGGAGAATATGATGAAGTTGAATTTGAAATGGAAAGGAGTAATGATCCAACTAGCGAACTGTATCAGAAATCTATCTTAATGAGAGGTACAATTTCTGGAACAGCATTTGAATTTTTCCACACTTTGGAAGAAGATTTCGAAGTCGACTATGAAGACCAGGTCCAAAATCTTATCATTACAGAAGATAATAATAATTCGATTGTATTCGATTTCGATTTGGTTGCTGTTTTTAATCAGGTAGATCTTTCGGGAGCATCAGACGGTAACGGTAACGGAACGATTGAGATAAGTCCAGAAGATAATGATGGGAATAGACAATTGGCAAACCGTATTAAGAACGCTATTGAGCAGTATGTGGATCTCTTAGATGATTAATTAAAACTTACGTCTCAATTTCAAGACCCTTGCCAGATTATTTGGCAGGGTTTTTTTCTTTTTTTGAATTTGCATAATCCAGCTTAAACTTGGAGATACATGCTTAAGATTTTTATTTCATTTAAAACTGTCGTCTTGGGATTCATTTTCACCTGAAGCAATTAAGTTCACTTTTACCTAGCTTAAACCATTCATTTTATTAGCTATAAAATTACTGGATAGATTTATTCAGTAAAAATCAGTAGACAATATGTAAACTTAGACCAAGCAGATTCCTTTTTTATTATTTATCGTCGGCTAGTCTTGCCTCAATGGAAAGCTACTCGATATTGTAAATAATTAAAGACTTAATCGATTACAAAAGGCGAATTAATTTGCAAGAGAGGTATTGGTTTATAAGATTAGTGTGAGTCGATCTCTTTTCTCATTTTAGATTTTAGCTGACCTAGTATAATAAGAATAGCAATAATTGGTATGGTTCCTAAAAAAGGAGCTGTGGTATCTTTTCCAATGATGAATTTATACAATATAAGGCCAACTAAAATCAGCCAGGCCACCAGGACGGAATAGAAAATAGCATTAACGGTTTTCAATTTACCTTTAAGTTCAGCTTTTGAAGAGTCTTCCTTTTCCATAGGTAATAATTATAATTTTTCAAAGGTAAGCAGACTTCGGTCGATATCATTGTCTTCATCAAAAAGCACTATCGCATCTGGATTTCCAAAAGCACTTACAACCCAATCTTCATCCAGCTCATCCAGCTCATCATTGTCATCTTCAAAGTTTAGATCGAATATAAATTCACCATCGTCTATCTCTGCTTCCCAGGTTCCGGAAAAGCTCTCTCCAGAATTAATGTCTTCTATTGAAATGCTATTATTGGTATTGAATGTAAATCTATAGTCTTGGTAAGATGTAGTGAGGTCCTCATCATCTTCATCTATAAATGAGGTGATTTGAAATACTCCATCACTCACAAATGCGATAAAATCTTCTAACCTGGATTCAGTATTCAATAAGGAAGGATTAAAACAGCTTTGATCTAGATTTTCTATAGCTGAAATTAAATCTGTATTAGATAATAGAGAACTCTCAACTCCTTCAATTTCTATGGTGATAGGATAATTTAATTCATAAAAGCCACTGTTTACTTTAAGACTTTGAATGAGGTTATGTGATTGCGCTTTATTTTGCAATGTTCGATTATCGGTTAAGCTATTCTGGGCATCAAAAATCTTAGCATTAATAGGAAATTCAAATTCTAAGCAATTGATTTCAGAAGAACCCAATGTCGTGTTGATAACTGAGTTATATTCAGACTCACTCTCAACAATCAGTGTTTCATAATTAGAGAAAGATATTTCCGTGGGAAATGTAATGCTAAGTGTATAGGAGGTGGTTTGATTAGAAATTTCATCGATTAAAGTTTCATAGTCAGAGAAATCAGATATAATGAAATCAGATCCTGAATTCAGATTAACCTCAAAAGGGAACTCTAAGCTAATCGCATTAGACCCATCTACAAAATCATCAAAAGCAGTAGGGTTTTGTGTAAGCCTTAATAACAAATCACTTATCTCACTTTGAGAAGATATAGAGGTGAGTTCTTCTACCTGTTCAAAGCGCTCCTCGCTTTGGCATCCCCATAAAATCCATAGTGTTAAAATAAAGTAGAAGTGTTTCATCGTTTGTAAATTTATTAAATTCCTTTTTAAGATTAACAACTCAGTTGCGCTATACCCTATGTCAATGTTAGGGTAAATTCATTTTGAGTTGTTTTATTTGTGAAAACTAGCTTTAGGGCCTATGCAAAAAGAACTGTCTAAAGACGTTTGTGAAGAAAAACGATACGAGCATATTTTCAACACTTATTCTGAAGTAATAAATAATTATTTCTTCTATAAATTTGGTAATAAAGAAATGGCTAAGGAATCTGTGCAGGAGGCTTTTATAAAACTTTGGGAAAATTGTAAAAAGGTACCACCTTCAAAAGCTAAATCCTTTCTTTACACTGTTGCTAACAATTTATCTTTGAATAGATATAAGCATCAAAAAGTTGTTTTAAACTATGCCAATACTGTTCCTCAGCAAACTAAGGATGAACAAACTCCTCATTTTAAACTGGAAGAAGAAGAATTTAAAGTCAAATTAGAACAGGCGATACAGAAGCTTTCTGAAAAACAAAGAGTGGCGTTTTTGCTTCACCGGATCGATGATAAATCCTATAAAGAAATTGCTGAAATCCTAGACATAAGTGTAAAAGCTGTAGAAAAACGTATGCAGAAAGCTCTGGAAAGCTTAAGAGAACATATTGAAGCCTTTAATTAGGGTAAACCGTTTTTATGTTGTTTTAATTGTAGAAAGTAAGTCCTATGAAGAAAAAATACAAATTAGCAGATTGGCTTGATGATAAGATTGACTCTAAAGATTTACATGGAGAGAAAGGTTTAGAGACTCTAATGAAAATTAAGCATTATTCAGCACAACTTGAAAAGCCAGAATTTTCTAAAGCAGAAGTTTTTGAAGAGATAAAAAGTAATAGGCCAACAGTAAAGAAAATAAAATTTAACTGGTCAATTGCCGCCTCTATCTTTATAATACTAGGGGTTACCTCGTTAGCCTTTCTGTTTTCTGTAAAAGACTTTACTTCTCAACTCAACACTCAGGAAACTGTTCTGCTGCCAGACCAATCCAAAGTGATTCTTGCGGAAGACACAAGATTTCAATTCAATAATTGGTTTTGGAGTTTTGACAGGACTACTCAGCTTAGTGGTCAAGCCTATTTTGAAGTGAAAACAGGAGATACATTTATAGTAAAAACAGAGCTTGGTGAAGTAAAAGTGTTGGGAACTCGCTTCGATGTTTACTCCAGGGATTCCACATTTAAAGTGATTTGTTACGAGGGGTCTGTAAAAGTGAGTTTTAAAAACAGCAAGGAAGTATTGAAGAAAGGTCAGTTCGTCACTTTTCAAAATGGTAAAAAAATTGAACAAAGTAATGTTTATGAAGACCAACCCGAATGGGTGACCAAAACCAGCCAATTCAAAAATGTAAGCTTAGCTGAAGTAATTCAACAACTTGAAAAAGACTATCAAATTGAGGTGGATATTTCTCAAGTTTCTACGAATAAAAGTTTTACAGGAACACTGCCTACCGACAGTTTATCACTGGCTTTAGAGATACTGAGCGAAACTTATCAAATCGATTTTACAGTCATCAACGAAAATAGAATTATTTTTGTTAATGATGAACAAAGATAATTTTTGTTGTAAACCTATTTTTATAGCCTTACTGATTTTATTTGGCTATAGTCTTCAAGCTCAATCTGGAGAAAAGATTGAGCTTATTGAATTGTTGGATAGAATCGAAGAGGATCACACTGTCAACTTTAATTATTTAAGTGAAGACCTGGACAACCTCTATGTAGAACCTCCACCTGAAAGGAACTCTTTAGAACAATCCTTGGAGTTTATAAAACTGCAGTTTCCTCTGGAGTTTATTTTTGTGACAAATAAGAGTATATCTATCGCAATTGATTCTTCAAAAAAATGTATAAGCTTTATAGATGCTAATTCAGGTTCAAGCATTTCAAATGTTGTAGTTCAATTCAATTCCTCCAAAATTGCAAGTTCCAATGCCTTTGGAAAAGTTTTCTTAGAAAAATCGATAAGTCTAAACGATATTGTAGTAACACATCCCAATTACTTAAACAGGCAAGGAAGTATGGATAACTTAAATGATAATAATTGTATCTCAATTTATCTATACCCAGAGATAGAATTAGATGAAGTTATTATCAAAGAGTATTTGGCCAAAGGTATATCGTTAAACTTAGACAATAGCCTAAAGATAATTCCCCAAGAATTTGGTGTTTTACCAGGTCTTATCAATGCAGATGTTCTTCATAGTTTGCAATATGTTCCAGGAATTGTCAATACTGATGAAACCATTGCTCAAATTAATGTTAGAGGAGGGACACATGATCAAAACCTGGTTCTGTGGAATGGTTCAAGAATGTATCAAACCGGTCATTTTTTTGGAATGATTTCCGCGATCAATCCGCTCATGAATCATGAGATTAAAGTATTTAAGAACGGAAGTTCTGCTTTTTATAATGAGGGTGTTTCCTCAGTCATTGATATTTCATCGCGAGAACATTCTCAGGATTATAAGAGAACTCTACAGTTAGATTTTTTAAGTGCCAACGCAAGCGCTTTGTTAATGTTGAACAAAAAGTCCAACCTTCAGGTTGCGGCTAGAAAATCCTTAACAGAAGTCTGGGATTCCCCTACCTACGATGGATTTACAGATAAAGTATTTCAGAATACTGAGATTCAGGATTTGCTCCAGGGTGATGATAATAAAGTAACTACTGAGCAGGAACTTCAGTTTGTGGATGTTTCGCTTCAGTATGATTATGAATTTAAAGAAGGAGCTAAATTGAATCTGGATGTACTAGCTATTCAAAATAAACTTACCTTCGACGAGGTTTTGGAGACTACTTTAGAGCAAAAGCGTAATGATTTTGAGCAGAGTAGTTTTTTAGCCAATTTGAGTTTTGAAAAGGAGTGGAGCGAGAATCATACATCCTCAGTGGCTTTCAATGCTTCTATTTATGATCTTGAAGCCTTCAATCAATCTGTATTGAACGATCAAACCTTGCTTCAAAATAACGGAGTTGTTGATCTCAAACTCAGTTTAAAAGATACTTATATCCTTTCAGATCTCTTTACTCTTCGGATGGGATACCAGCTTAATGAAGTCGGAGTAAGAAATAATAGCATAGTCAATTCGCCTGAGGTGATTTTAAGAGACAAACAAGTACTGGTTACCCATTCTGGGATTGGAGAATTGGATTATACGTCTGGCAATAGAAAGTTAAAGACAAAACTGGGAATTCGCGGAAATTACTATGACGATTATGGAGATTTTCGACTAGAACCAAGGTTCAATTTAAGTTTTCAAGCCAACCGACATTGGCGATGGAATTTACTTGGTGAAATTAAAAACCAAAGCCTCACCCAAGTAATCGATCAGCAACAAGATTTTTTAGGAGTAGAGAAAAGGCGCTGGGTGCTTGCTAATGAGGATAGTTTCCCCATCCTTAATAACTTACAATTAGAAGCTGGCGTCAACTACACTAAAAACGCATGGATGCTTCAAGCTAATGTATATCATAAAACTGTAGAACGTATTTCATCAGGAAGTCAAGGGTTTCAAAATCAATTAGAGTTTCTACAAATCAATGGGGACTACGAAGTACTTGGGGCTGAGGTACTCATTCAGAAACGTATAAATGATTTTAATTTCTGGATTAACTTTTCGGTCATGGATAACGAGTACGATTTCAGAACTTTTGAACCTCAGCAATTCGCTAATAATTTCGAGATTACTCAAAGTTCAGCTTTTGGAGCAAGTTATACGTCAAATTCAGTTCAACTGTCTGTAGGAGGTCGCTACTTCGCTGGCAGGCCTATTACAGAAATTGATCTTGAAAGTCCGATATTGACTCCAAACACCAATCCAAGGATTAATTTTCTAAATCCGAACGAAGGAAATCTTGAAGATTACTTTCAGGTTAATTTCACGGCGAGTTATCAGTTTGATCTCAAACATTCTTTAGTAAAAACAGGCTTTAGTCTATTGAATGTATTTAATAGCAATAATATCACTCAACAATTCTATAGACTGGAGGATGTCAATACCCGTATTGAAAATGTAAGAGTCAGAAGTTTAGCATTAACTCCCAATGCATTTATTTCCATCCAGTTTTAAGTATTTACATTCCAACAAGGACCTGAAATAACAATTCATCCACTTTAAATTACAGCTGATCGGAAACATTATTTATGTTCTTATCCCTCGATTTACTTTTGGATAGAACTCAAAATATAAAACTCATGAACACGATTGTAAAATTAATGACCCTAACTTTGTTTTGTTTTATTCAAAGCCTTGTTGCTCAAGAAACTGGGGATTTAACTGTAAGATTTGAAAATGTAAAAGAAACTAAGGGAGAGCTATTTGTTGGTATTTATGAAAAAGATAATTTTCTTAGGCAACCCTCGATTGGAAAAACTGTGAAAGTAGACGGCAATGGATCAGAAATTACGTTTAAAGATATGGCGTATGGATCTTATGCGATCTCAGTTTTTCATGACCTTAATGGGAATCAACAAATGGATGTAAAATCTAACGGAATGCCACTTGAGCCCTGGGCAATGTCTGGAAACATGGACCCTGAACAATACCCAACCTGGGAAGGTGCTAAATTCGAACTTAACTCCGTAAAACAAGATCTGCTTCTCAAGTTTCAGTAAGAATAATAAAACTTGACCTAGGATTTGCCTATGGTCAGGTTTTTTATTTGATAATTTTTGAACTAGAAGCCAAAGTTTTTACTATTTTTGCCGTCCTTAAAATTTATTTAAAACAGTAGTTATGACATTTGATGTGTTGATTGAAATTCCGAGAGGAAGCAGAAATAAATACGAGTATGATTTTGATTTAAAGCAAATACGTTTCGATAGAATGTTACACACTTCTATGATGTATCCAGCGGACTATGGCTTTGTGCCAGAGACTTTAGCCCTGGATAACGATCCTATCGATGTCTTGGTGTTGTTCACGAATCCTGTTGTGCCAGGTTGTGTTGCAGAAGTAAGGCCTGTAGGCGTACTCAATATGTCAGATGAGAAAGGACCAGATGAGAAGATTATTTGTGTTCCTGTTGCGGATCCTATGGGAGATAACATTCAAAAGTTCTCAGATCTCAATCCACACACCATTAAAGAAATAGAACATTTCTTTAGAACTTATAAAGATTTAGAAGATAAAAAAGTAAGTATTGGCAACTGGGGTGATGAAAAAGAAGCCATTACCTTAGTTGAAAAAGCTGTAGCTCGCTACAAAGAAAGCGATACAGTAACACATAATTTTAGTCTGTAAGCTGGAGTTATTTTAATCAGTTATATATAAAACCACTTCTTTTTGAGGTGGTTTTTAGTATTTAAAAATCTTCATTAATAGAATTCAAATTCTTATTTTTGCTGAAATTCAAGAAAAGATATGTTTGATAGTTTAAGTGATAAGTTAGATAAGGCCTTTCATGTATTAAAAGGTCACGGACAGATTACAGAAGTTAATGTAGCAGAAACACTTAAAGAGGTGAGAAGAGCATTGGTGGATGCCGATGTCAATTTCAAAATTGCCAAGGAATTTACCAATTTGGTTAAAGAAAAAGCCTTAGGTCAAAACGTATTGAAGAGCTTGAAGCCTAATCAACTGATGGTCAAAATCGTTAAAGATGAATTAACGGATTTGATGGGGGGCGAAGCTGAGGGCGTCAATTTATCTGGTAATCCAAGCGTCATCTTGATGTCTGGATTACAGGGGTCTGGTAAGACGACCTTTTCGGGTAAATTGGCAAATTTTCTAAAAACTAAAAAAACCAAAAAGCCATTACTGGTAGCCTGTGATGTTTACCGTCCGGCCGCCATAGACCAGTTACATGTGGTTGGCGATCAGATCGGGGTAGAGGTATTCTCCAATAAAGAAGAAAAAAATCCTGTTGCCATTGCAGAAGCTGCTATTGCTCACGCCAAGCAAAATGGACATAATGTCGTTATTCTCGATACAGCTGGGCGACTTGCAGTAGATGAGGTCATGATGAATGAAATATCTGACATCTATAAGGCGATAAAACCACAAGAAACTTTGTTTGTGGTCGATGCCATGACGGGACAGGATGCAGTGAATACTGCTAAAGCGTTTAATGATGTTTTAGACTTTGATGGTGTTATTTTAACCAAGTTGGATGGTGATACACGAGGTGGTGCTGCCATATCCATTAAGTCTGTGGTAAATAAACCAATTAAATTTATTGGTACTGGCGAGAAAATGGATGCTATAGACGTGTTCTATCCTTCTAGAATGGCGGACCGTATCTTGGGCATGGGTGATGTAGTCTCTCTTGTGGAAAGAGCCCAAGAGCAGTATGATGAGGAGGAAGCCAGGAAAATTCAAAAGAAAATTGCCAAAGATAAGTTTGGTTTCGATGATTTCTTAAAGCAGATACAACAGGTCAAGAAAATGGGTAGCATGAAGGACCTTATGGGCATGATACCTGGCGCTGGTAAAATGATGAAAAACATGGATATAGACGATGATGCCTTTAAGCACATTGAAGCTATGATCCATTCCATGACACCTCAAGAAAGAGAGAACCCAACCAGCATCAACGCTAGTCGTAAGAAAAGAATAAGTAAGGGTTCAGGAACAAGTGTTCAGGAAGTGAATCAGTTATTGAAACAATTCTCTCAAATGAGCAAAATGATGAAAATGATGCAAGGTGGTGGTGGTAAGAAGATGATGCAAATGATGCAAAATCTCAAGTAATTTGAGACATTTTAATCTTCAGAAGGTTTTTCGGTCACTAACTCCTCTTCAGATTTCCAGTTTTCATAAGCTTCAAGATCGTGATTGATCATCTTTAGTATGAAACCAAAAACAGTAATGTCATCTAAATAGCCCAGAAAGGGAATAAAATCAGGGACCAGGTCTAGTGGGTTAATGATGTAAATTACTGCAAAAATCATTGCTGCAAGAGTTCTCCACGGTGTTTGGGGATAGTTTTTTTGCTTTACATCTTTCAAAAACTGAAACATGAGTATAACTTTTTCTTTATACTTTTTCCAGTCAGGATGGTTTAATTTGGCGAATAATTGATCTTTTTTATCAAATACAGTCTCAAAATCAGTTTCTGATACCGTTTCTATTCCTTCTTTGACAAAGCGTTTATCCACTTTTTTCTTTTTCTTCATTAACAATGCTTTCGTTTAATTTCTTCTCCGATTTTGACTCAAATTCACCGTATTCTTTCTTATAAATCATAACGATAAGTAAAAATAAGGATAATAGTAGAGGGCCAAAAATAAGACCGATAAAACCAAATAGAGGAACCCCAATAATAACCCCAATAAGAGTAATAAGCGGATGCTCGTTTGCCATTTTTTTAAGAACCAAAAGCCTCACGATATTGTCTGAGGATCCAACAACTAAAAGACCATAAAGTAGCACTCCGATAGCAGAGGCAGTATCGCCCTGATAATACATCAGCAAGGTAACTGGGATAAATCCAAGCGCTGTACCAATAAATGGAATCATAGATCCTATGGTTGTAATGACAAACCAAAACATAGCTTCGGGAACTCCAAATATCCAATACCCAATTAGAGAAATAATCCCTTGAAACAAAGCGACCAAGGGAATGCCTATGGCGTTTGCTTTCACTTTTTTGGCAGATTCTGAGGCGATAAGTTTAAGATTCTGAACACCTATGGGAATATAAGTCTCCATAGATAAGGTCAGCTTGTTTTGATTAAGTAGCATGTAGTATAAAAGAAAATACATGATACTTATGGCTACAAAAACTTCAAATGTGCCCCCTGCTAGTCCCTGTAAGTTGTTAGAGAGCCAATCGGTAACCGCAGAACTATCTATATTGTCTCCAATTTTGAAGCCAGTGAGTTGTTCGAGCTGGACAAATTGAGCTTTTGCTGCTTCAATGACCTTTTCAGAATTCTGTATAGCCTTACTTATTTTTGAGGAAAGCATGAGTATAATTCCTAAAACAGGTACTAAAATGAGAATAAATGAGCCTAACATCAGGATAGAAACACTCAAGGTATCATTCCAGCCGCGTTTAAGCATTTTTGTCATTAAACCTCTCAGAAGCACATAAAAGGTAATAGCACCAAGGATACCAGAGATATAGGGTAAAAGCTCTCTAAATATGAGTGAACCCAATGATAAAATAATCAAAAGGATAAACAGTTGCCTGACCAGTCTTGGGGATAACCTATCCATCTTATTTGGCAAAAATTTGATTCATATCTTTAAAGCTTTTAAATTCTAAGGCATTTCCACTAGGGTCTTTAAAAAACATAGTGGCCTGTTCTCCAGGTTTTCCCTCAAACCTAATGTAAGGTTCAATAACGAAATCAATTCCTTTTTCTTTTAATTGCTCCGCAAATTCATGAAAGACTTCCCACTCCAGGACTACTCCAAAATGAGGAACAGGAACATCATGACCATCAACTTTACTATGAGCATCGGGGTTAGGATTGTGTTTTTTATCCTCGTGTATCACAAATTGATGTCCGAAAAAATCGTAGTCGACCCAGTGAGAATCACTTCTTCCTTCTTTAAAATTTAGGGTGTTAGAATAAAAATTTCTTGCTTCAGACAAGTTTTGAACTGGAATCGCAAGATGAAATGGCATGAGTGTTGGCATAGGTAGTTCTTTAGTTTAATTCCTGTAGAGGTCTTTTACTTCTTCTTTGGTAAGGTGTCTATAGTTACCTTTCTCTACGTCTAAGATAATGTTTTTTATTCTAGTACGTTTCAATGTTCTCACTCTATAGTCTAGGGCTTCACACATTCTCCTAATCTGTCGATTGAGCCCTTGAGTAAGAATAATTTTAAAGCTTCTATCACCTAATTTTTCAACTTCACATTTCCTTGTGATGGTATCCAAAATTGGAACTCCATTCCTCATCTTTTCAATAAACTGTTCAGTGATTGGCTTATCTACTGTTACCAGATATTCTTTGTCATGGTAATGTCTAGCTCTTAAAATTTTATTTACGATTTCGCCATCATTGGTCATTAAAATCAGGCCTTCGCTCATTTTATCCAATCGTCCAACAGGGTAGATACGTGTGGGGTAATTAACCAGGTCTACAATGTTATTTTTTTCAACTTTAGCATTGGTGGTGCACACGACTCCTTTAGGTTTATGAACAGCAAGGTAAACATGTTCTTCAGTTTCAAACTCTATCAATTTCCCATCCACGTAAACCTTGTCTCCCGGATTAACCTTGGTCCCCATTGTAATCAGTTCACCATTAATGGTAATTCTGCCTTGTTCCATCAGCTTATCAGCTTCACGCCTGGAACAAAAACCAGCCTGACTTAAATATTTATTGATACGTATGGGTTCATCACTCATGTCTGTGCATTTAAAAATTCTATAATATCATTACGGATCTCACTTTTATTTAAAGAATGTCCAGCTCCTTCGGTTAATTTCAATGTAGAATTTTTTAAGTGTTTATGAATCGCTTTTGCTTCCTCTGCTGGGGCTATCTTATCGTATTGATCATGAACGATTAGAGCTTTATGTTGTATAGTTTTAGAAAATTCTGCAATTGAGAATTCATTAAAATTATAGCCAAATTTCTCTTTAAAGAACTCTTCAAGGGCATTCATAAATTTATCACTCAGTCTTAAAATTTGTTTGTAATCTTTCATGATACGGCTCATTTCTGAAGGAGCTCCCAGAAGGACTATTTTTTCTAAAAATGTGCTATGTTTTAGGTACTGGTTGTAAATCACCGTCATTGCCCCCACGCTATGCCCGACTAAAAAATCTGGACGGTATAATTTAAGAATACGGTCGAGGCATTTAGAATATAACGGTACATTTAAAAGCTGACCATCTGAGTAGCCATGAGCTGGTGCGTCAAAGGCAATAATATTGAAATCTTCTTTTTGTAAATCTTCAATAAGTTCTTTCCAGCGGAAAGAGTTACTATCCCAGCCATGAATTAAGACCACTGTTTTACCGTCTCCTTTCCAGTGGTAGGTTTGAATTTTTTTTGAATTGTGCTCTATTGAGGTAGTCTTCGCTTTATTTAAAAATGTTTCTTGTTCTGGTTTTACTTTTCCTTTTCTAGGGGAAGAAAACAGCCTGTAAGCTTTTCTGATGGCCTTCTCTGGTTGGATTAGAAAAATAGAGTTAAGTCTAAATCCAATTACTCGAGGGGCATACTTTTGTACAAGTTTTTTTGAGGCTTTTTTCATAGGTTAGTTGGGAGAATATGATTTATAAAAAGATTAATCTGGTAAGCTGTCAAATCTAAGCCAGAAGTACCTGATGGGAGCTTCATCGGGTATTTGATTGGCTTCAATTTTCACTTCAGAATCAAATCTTAGCTCGCTTGGTAAATGCTTTTTGTCGATAACCACGTAGGCGCCAATTTCATTTAAACTCAAAATGACACTGCTGATGCTATTTTGTATGTTATCAATTTTATAATTTTCATAAATCACTTTGAAATTACTATCAACACTTAATCCTTTCTTAGTTTGATATTTCGGATCCAGAATTTGAATTTCATCGATAGTAATCAGTGAGTCATTTTGATAGTTAGGTTCAATAAGTAAGGATAAATTTCCTTTTTTATCGTAGACTTCTATTTCAGTCAATTTTTCACGATTAGTGCTTGATTCCAAATTAGGGATGGAGTCTGAGTTCAAAATCGATTTCAATTCTTCTATTTCCGTGTTGGAGTTTAGAAGTCCTAATTGATTTTTTGCGATTAAAGTTTCCGAAACTGTATGACTACAACTTGAGCATACAGCAGCTATCAATAAACTGAAGAGGGACAAAATTCTCATTTATAATTTTTTTCAAAAATAATGAAAGTCATCAATTATGAGGACGAACATCCAACTTTATAAGTTTCACAATAGTTTTATTTCGACTATAGCTTTCAGTATCTTTGCAGCATGCAAAACGAAAACATAGAAAAACTTGTTCATAAAGGGGTTATGCTTCCCCTCATGGAAGAATTTTATACTATACAAGGAGAAGGCTATCATACAGGAACTGCCGCTTATTTTATAAGAATAGGAGGTTGTGACGTGGGGTGCCATTGGTGCGATGTGAAAGAAAGTTGGGACCCTGAGCGACACCCACCCACTCAGATAGGTTCTATTATAGAAAATGCCAAAAAATACAGCAACACCATAGTCATAACAGGAGGTGAACCTTTAACCTGGGATATGTCTTTACTTACCGAAGGCCTTAAGGCCAATGGCTTGCAAATTCATATTGAAACTTCTGGAGCTTATGATATGTCTGGGGTTTGGGATTGGATTTGCTTATCTCCAAAAAAGATAAAATTACCAAAACCGGAGATTTATCCTCGTGTAGATGAGCTCAAGGTAATTATATATAATAAACACGATTTTAGATTTGCAGAAGAGCAAGCAAAGCAGGTTAGTGAAGAATGTGAGCTCTTTCTTCAACCCGAATGGAGTGTGAGAGAAAAAATGACACCTCAAATTGTTGATTATGTCATGTCTAACCCAAAATGGCGTATTTCACTTCAGACGCATAAGTACTTAAATATTCCTTAAATAGCTAATTATAAAGTTAATAATTGTTAACTGTTAAGGTTTTTTTTGATTTGCGTCAACCATAATACCCTAACTTTCGTAACTAAATTAAACAACAAAAAATTAGTTATGAAAAAGATTAAAAATTTTATTTTACCATTATTCTTAGGCCTTTTTATAGTGGCCTGCGATAATGATGACAGTTTAAATCCTGTTACCGATCCTATTTTAGATAACATAAGATATGATCTTGGTGAGCTCAACGATTCAGGTGTGAGTGGAGATGCTGTTTTTAACGAACAAGAAGATGGTTCTATTCAACTTATTGTTGAGGTAGAAGGAACATCTCCTGGCAACATGCATCCAGCTCATATTCATATGAATGCTGCTTTTGAAACGGGACCTATAATTGTTTCACTAGAACCTGTAGATGGTGCTACCGGATTAAGTATCACAGAATTTACTAGTGATGTTGATGGAAATCCAATTAGTTTTGAAGATATAGAAGGACTTGATGCTTATATCAATGTACATTTGAATCCAAACGATGATACAGTTGTTGCACAAGGAAATATTGGTCAAAACGATTTTACGGGTGAAGAAAAAAGTTATGATTTAGGAGAAAGAGCTGTACCAGGTATTAGTGGTACTGTCCTTTTTAAAGAGAGAGCCAATGGATTTGCATTGGCTACAATTTCTTTGGAAGGAACACCAGATGATGGTTTGCACCCAGCACATATTCATATGAACACTGCAGCCCAGGGTGGAGATATTATCTTTTCTTTCAACCCTGTAAATGGTGCTACAGGTATCAGCAATACAGATACAAATGAAAGCGCAATGGAGGGTGAAAATGCATTTACTTTCGAAGAAATTCTAGGATTAGACGCATACGTGAATATACATTTAAGTGCCGAAGAACTAGAAACTATAGTTGCTCAAGGGGATATTGGTCAAAATGAATTAACTGGTGAGTCTAAAACTTACGAGCTAGGAGAGAAGGATGTAGAAGATATTAGTGGATCTATACTTTTCGAAGAACGTGCAAATGGTTTTGCATTGGCAACTATAAGCTTAGAAAATACGATTGAAGGCGAAGAGCATCCTGCTCACATTCATATGAATTCTGCTATTATTGGAGGTTCTATAATTTTCTCTTTCAATTCAGTTAATGGAACATCTGGGATAAGTACGACTGAAAGCGATGAAAGTGCTATGGAAGGGGAAAATGCTATATCTTATGCTGAAATTCTTGAAGCAGATGCTTACGTTAATGTACATTTAGGGCCTGGAGATGATTTAGCAACTATTGTAGCTCAAGGCGATATTGGATCAAATGAGCTGACAGGTGAGTCAATAACCTATACCCTAAATGAAGTTGATGTTATGGGCATAAATGGTGAAATCACTTTTGAAGAAAGAATTAATGGTTTTGCACTAGCAACTATTGATTTGGTAGGAACTCCAGCAGATGGAATGCATCCTGCTCATATTCATGCAGGTGAAATTGTAGATAACGGTCCAATTATTTTCTCTTTTAACCCTGTCGATGGTGCTACAGGAATGAGCATGTCTGATACGAGACAAGGTAACGGAGATGATGAAGATTCTTTTACCTACGCTGATATATTAGAAATTGCAGGTTATGTCAATGTTCATTTGAGTGCAACAGAATTAGAAACAATTGTTGCCCAAGGTGATATAGGTGCTAACCTAGAATAAGAATTCCACAGTAGAAATTTAAAAGCGGCCCTTGGGCCGCTTTTTTTATGGATTTAAAAACTGTCCTTCCCAGTTATTCACTTTGTCAAATCTAGCTCTAATATGGTTTGGTCTTTTAAGCTCTAAATATTCCATAGATTCTGGTACTAATTTGAGCAAACAAAAATGGTGCTCATCCTCTTTATACTCAACGTGGTCTGGATTGTCAATAGGGGTTCCGGGAGCTTGTTGTGTAATAAAATCCTTCTGTGATTTACCTTGTACACGGCTCCAGTAATTTTCAAAATCTTTCCCAGATCGAATGAGTTGCATCTTCCCTTCAATTTTAACCTGAAGTAACTTCTTATGATTATAAAACAGTAAGCTAGCATTTGGATTAGTTTCAAATTGATGAATTTTATCGCTACGCTCGTCTGTGTACATAATCAACTCAAATTGATCTGTAGAGTCTCTTAAAACCACTGTTCGCTGAACAGGTTTTTGATCCTCTATGCTTCCAAGGCTGGGATAGCGATAAGGATGCTTTTTCTTAAGGTATCCAAATTTGACTTCATTTTTTAAATCTTTAAAGATTTGATCTAGCATTTTTTATTTTAAAGTTAAAAAAAGAGCAGTTAAACAGAAGTCAGTTTTATCGCAAATTTATACTTTTGCCTATGCAAAAAAATGTCCTTATTCTCGATTTTGGATCACAGTATACTCAGCTTATTGCAAGACGAGTGCGTGAACTTAATATCTACTGTGAAATCCATCCTTTTAATAAAGTTCCTGAAGATCTTACAGGTTTTAAAGCGGTTATTTTATCTGGCAGTCCATACTCCTGTAGAAATCCTGAAGCTCCAGAACCAGACTTGACCAAAATTAAGGGTAAAATCCCTCTTTTAGGAGTTTGTTTTGGCGCTCAGTATATGGCGCACAACTTTGGAGGTGAAGTGGCCAGTTCCAATACCAGAGAATTTGGAAGGGCTAACTTGTCTATGATAAAAGATAAAGAGGCGCTTTTTGAAAATATTTTGGAACAATCACAGGTTTGGATGTCGCATAGTGATAGCATCAAAACAATTCCAGATAATTTCACCAGGATTGCAAGCACAGCAGATGTACTTAATGCTGCCTACAAGATCGAAGGGGAAGATACTTATGGTATTCAATTTCATCCCGAAGTCTATCATTCTACTGATGGTGCTCAATTGCTTGAAAATTTTTTAGTTAAAATCGCCAAGGTTCCACAAACTTGGACTCCTTCAGCTTTTGTAGATATGACGGTCTCAGAGTTAAAAAATAAAATAGGTTCAGACAGAGTCATTTTAGGCTTGAGTGGAGGAGTAGATTCTACGGTAGCAGCAACTTTACTTCATAAAGCCATCGGAAAAAACCTTTATTGTATTTTCGTCAATAATGGGCTATTGAGAAAAAATGAATTTGATTCGGTCCTTCATCAATATAAAGATATGGGGCTTAACGTGAAAGGAGTGGATGCTACAGATCGTTTCATGGATGCTCTAGAAGGAGTTTCAGACCCAGAAAAAAAACGTAAAATAATAGGCAATTCTTTTATTGAAGTATTTGATGATGAGTCTTCCTTGGTAGAAGATGCTACTTTTTTAGCGCAGGGGACGATTTACCCAGATGTGATAGAATCTATCTCAGTAAACGGTCCTTCGGCTACAATTAAATCCCACCATAATGTTGGAGGTCTTCCTGATTTCATGAAATTAAAAGTGGTCGAGCCACTTAGAATGTTGTTTAAAGATGAAGTGAGACGAGTAGGAGCAGAAATGGGTATTGATCCAAAGCTTTTAGGCAGACATCCATTTCCTGGTCCAGGACTTGCTATCAGAATTCTAGGGGATATAACCAGAGAAAAGGTTCGAATTTTACAGGAGGTAGATGCCATTTTTATCGATGGTCTTAGAGAATGGGAGCTATACGATAAAGTTTGGCAAGCTGGAGCTATGTTACTTCCAGTGGATTCTGTTGGAGTGATGGGCGATGAGCGGACTTATGAAAAAGTTGTAGCTTTAAGAGCTGTTGAGTCTACAGATGGAATGACTGCAGATTGGGTAGATTTGCCTTATAACTTTTTGCAAAAAGTGTCCAATCAAATAATAAATCGTGTAAAAGGCGTTAATAGAGTAGTGTACGACATAAGCTCTAAGCCACCAGCAACCATAGAATGGGAATAATGAAATACCTTTTAGTCAGTTTTTTCTTTTTAATTTCACTTGCAAGCCTCAAGGCTCAAGATCTTAAAACTTATGAAGTAGGACTCAACGAAACTTTAGAAGAAGTCGCTTCTACTCTAAAGCTTGACGTATTTACTCTGAGACAGCTGAATCCTCATTTGGACCAAACAAGCGATATTTCAAGGCAGTTACTTGTCGTTCCCCGGAATACTGATTTTAAGCTTAGTCCTAAAGTGAAACTCATCGCTTATGAAGTGAGCCCTAAGGAAACTTTATACAGTATTTCAAAATCTTACAACGTAAAAATTAAAGATCTTAAAACTTACAATCCTTTTCTTAAAGAAAGAGAATTGAATTTCAATGATATTCTTCGGATTCCAGCCTACGAGCTAAAAGATAAAGATCTTGATATTAACCAAAGTGTTAAGAATTCAGAGTTTAGCTCACTAAAACACTTAGTGCTTCCTAAAGAAACCAAGTATGGTATTTCGAAAAAATATGGGCTAACTGTAACTCAATTAGAGAAACTTAACCCAGGTATTGATGAAAAAGAGATACAGCCCGGACAATTTCTCAATATCAAAAGACCGGTTGAAGAGAACACAAATCAACCAAGATCCACTCAAAATTATTCTTTTATAAAAATTGATCAGACTAATTCAATCGAGTCTATTTCTGAAAGTTACGATGTAAGTGAAGAAGAGCTAAAAGAGGTGAATCCATCTTTAAGATTTGAAGGTTTTAGTGAGGGACTGATTCTAAAAATTCCTCAGTTTGAAAAAATTAAGACCTCAAGGTTTAGACCTTTTGATTTGCAAAACAACCTAAGGTATCTTGATACCAAGCGTATAGCTGTGATGCTGCCCTTAAATTTGGAAAGAACTGAAATTGACAGTATAAGCTCAAAATCTCTGGTAAAAAATAGCAACCTGCTAAGAATTTCCTTAGAATTTTATGAAGGCATACAAATGGCAATAGATTCAGCGAGAGTGAAAGGGATAGATGTAGATTTGGATGTTTACGATACTAGAAACGATCCTACATACGTAAATCAGCACTTAAATCAAGGTTTCAAAACATACGAAGCAATTGTGGGTCCGCTATTGGATCCAAGCTTAAAAATGGTAGCGGAATATTTAGAACAAGATAGCGTTCCGGTGATATCTCCTTTGGTCAATCCAGATTTTGAGTACGAAAATCTCTATAATACTTTGCCTAAAGATGAAGTAATGCAAGAAGTGCTTATCACATATTTGCAAAAATACCAACAAGATGAAAACCTTGTAATCCTTACTGACAGTCTTTCAACACCTGTTCAAAGAAAATATACCTATACTTTTCCAGACATTAAGATTGCAAATCAATCTAGCGAAGACTACTTGCAGAAGACCGACATAGAACCTCTGCTAGATAAGTCTAAAGTAAACTGGTTTGTCCTGGAAACCCAAAAATTAGGAATTACAGAGTTGACGATTTCTTATCTTAACTCTTTACAAAAGGACGGTTATGATATAAGACTTTTTTCTTCTAAGCGTAACGGATTCTATGAAGATGAGATATCTAATTTTTACTTAAGTGATCTTAATTTCACTTTTCCTTCCATTTCAAAAACTCAATTATTAGATGTTGATACCACTGTTAATGCCTACAAGAACAAACATGGTGTAGAGCCTAGCAGATATGTGATTAGAGGTTACGATGTCATGATGGATGTGATCCTCAGACTGGCTTATGCGGAAACCTTAAAGGCTTCAACAGAAATTGAGGGCTTTACAGAATATTTTGAAAATAAATTCAATTATGTTCAAAAGGAGTTTAGTAAAGGCTATGAAAATGATGCCATTTACCTTTTGGAGTATCTGGAAGATTTAAAAATAGAGGCTTTAGACCTCGCTGATTTTTTAGCTACAGATACCAAATAGGAGAACGAAGTAGGCTTTAAAGTTTACTCACGTTTATTTTAGCCTGCTCAAATTCAGAAATCAAATTTTCCATGATTTTATGGGCTGGCAATATATCCTGAATAAGTCCAGAAATCTGACCAATCTCCAATTCGCCCTCTTCCAGATCTCCTTCAAACATTCCTTTTTTAGCTCTGGCTCTGCCAAGTAGCTCTTGAAGTTCTTCTTTGCTGGGTGATGATTTATATAAGGTTTCAATATCCTGGTAAAACTTGTTTTTGAGCATTCTGACAGGAGCCAGCTCTTTGAGTGTAAGTTTTGTATCTCCTTCAACGGCCTTGACTACTTCATTTTTAAAGTTGATATGTGAAGAAGCTTCTTCACTTGCTACAAATCGAGTACCAATTTGAGCGGCATCTGCACCAAGCACCATGGCTGCTAATATACCAGCTCCGTTGCCGATACCTCCCGCTGCGATAAGCGGTATATCAAGCTCGGCTTTTACCATGGGAATGAGTGTGAATGTCGTGGTTTCTTCTCTACCATTATGACCTCCAGCCTCAAAGCCTTCAGCCACAACAGCATCTACACCAGCTTCCTGGGCCTTGAGAGCAAATTTCACACTACTCACCACGTGTACGACTTTAATTCCCTGAGATTTAAGATGAGCGGTCCAGGTTTTAGGATTTCCAGCAGAGGTGAACACAATAGGGACTTTTTCTTTGATGATGATTTCCATAATCTGCTCAAGATCTGGATAGAGCATCGGGACGTTTACCGCAAAAGGCTTATTTGTAGCCTGTTTACATTTTTGAATATGTTCCTGTAATATTTCAGGATACATAGAACCAGCGCCAATAATTCCTAAACCACCGCTATTACTTACTTCACTGGCTAATTTCCATCCACTAGCCCATATCATTCCCGCTTGAATAATTGGGTATTCTATGTCGAATAATTTTGTAATTCTATTTTGTGCCATATTTATTATTTATGCAATTACTCCTGAGCCCAGTAATTCATCGTCATGGTACCAAGCTACAAATTGACCCTCAGAAATCGCAGTTTGTTCATGTTCAAAAATAACGTACAGCTCTTCTTCCATTTGATATAACTTGGCATTTTCTAAGGGCTGTCGATAACGAATTCTGGCCTTCACATCCAGGGTTTCTCCAGAGCTCAGTTCCAGATCTTTTCTAATCCAATGCACTTCATCATTATTTACCCAAAGCCCTTTTTTATGTAGGCCTGGATGATTCTTACCTTGACCGGTATATAGAATATTATTTTCAACATCAGTATCTATCACAAACAAGGGTTCTTTGGTACCTCCTATAGCAAGTCCTTTTCTTTGTCCTTTAGTAAAAAAATGGGCTCCATCATGGTTTCCAAGTACTTTTCCATACTCAGGTTTCAATTCTAATTTTTTACTGTGATTTTTTAGTTGAGTCACGAGTTCTGAGCTTGATGTTTCTTCGCGCGCTTTAACGAAAACTTCATGAGAAGAATCAATTTCTATCACCTGTCCTTTTTTAGGCTGTAGTTTTTGTTGTAGGAAATCTGGTAATTTTACTTTCCCAATAAAACAAAGCCCTTGAGAGTCTTTTTTATCGGCTGTGATGAGGTCTTGTTCTTTGGCTATTTCTCTCACTTCAGATTTCTGCAGTTCTCCAACTGGAAAAAGCGTTTTTGCTAATTGTTGCTGAGAAACCTGACATAAAAAATAGGACTGGTCTTTATTTTTATCTTTTCCTGATAAAAGCCTGTATATGGTTTCGTCATTTTTTTCGAAACTATCTTTTCTGCAATAATGTCCGGTAGCTACAAAATCTGCTCCCAAAGATGTTGCAATATCCATGAATACGTCAAACTTTATCTCTCTGTTGCAGAGTACATCTGGATTAGGTGTTCTACCATTTTCATATTCAGCAAACATGTAGTCTACAATCCTCTCTTTATACTGCTGACTTAAATCCACGGTTTGAAAAGGAATGCCAAGTTTTTCAGCTACTAACATTGCATCATTACTATCTTCAAGCCAGGGGCATTCATCACTGATGGTGACCGAGTCATCGTGCCAGTTTTTCATAAACAAACCAATAACTTCATAGCCTTGCTCTTTACAGAGATAGGCAGCAACACTAGAATCTACACCCCCACTAAGTCCTACTACAACTCTTTTCATATTCTTATTGTCAAAATGCAAAATTACGAAAACTTAGATAGAGTTCCATTCGCATTTAACTTAGCTATGACCCTTTTAGTATTGTTTAATGATAATTAACTTTTATTAAACAAAAAGCGGTTTAATTCTCTTTACTTTTAAAAAAAAAGTTATGAGCATTAAAAATTTATTACCAAATTTTGTATTAACGTTATTTTTTATTGCAGGGATCAGTTCTTGCAGTGACGATGAATATGGGGCTGGTGAACCCATCAATGAAAGACCAACTACTTTAGAAATAATTGAAGAAAGCCCAGACCATACTATTCTGGAGCAATTATTAGTAGACACTGGATTGGATGTCGTATTAGCAGATGGGACTTACACGATTTTTGCACCCACAGATGCTGCATTTGGAAATATTGACACCTCGGGTCTAAGCCAGGAACAGTTGACTAATATTCTTTTAAATCATGTTTTAGAGGGTTCAGCAGAATCTTCAAATTTAGAGACCTCTTACCTTAAGTCTTTAGGAGTTGAAAATTTATCTGGAGATGAAAATAACTTGAGTCTCTTTATCAACGTTGGAGGAAACATAAGTATCAACGGTATTTCTACGGTTACAGGTCCAGATAACCTTGCGACCAATGGTGTGGTTCATGTTGTAGATGAAGTGATTATGATACCAGATGTTACGACATTTGCAACAGCAGATCCTGATTTTGAAACGCTTGAAGCTGCTTTAACAAGACAAGATCAGCCTGATTTTATTGGAACATTAAGTGCTTTTGAATCTCCCGCGCCATTTACGGTTTTTGCTCCAACAAATGAGGCGTTTTCAAATTTATTAGTTGAGCTAGGAGTCGATGATCTTGCTGATATTGATGGGGAAGTTTTAACTACCGCTTTATTTACACATATAATTTCAGAAAATAATTTTACCTCAACGAATTTACCTCAAGGTACTGTAGAAACCCTTGGTGCTAATTTTGAACTTGATGGAACAACGATTATTGATCAAAATGGAAGAGAAATCCAAATTGTGGTTACCGATGTGCAGGCTGGAAATGGTGTAATACATGTAGTGGATACCGTGATTTTACAGGATTTAAATTTAGATCCACCGCCATCAGCTAATACTGTATCTATGACAGTGGATAACGATGGAGCAGCGGCTTATTTTGTGAGTGAGATCAATGGAAATGAAAATGTTACTGAATTAAACACCAATAATAGCACTTGGACACTTACTATAGGAACTCGATATGTGTTGACCGTGACTGGAGCTAGTAACCATCCTTTTGAAATAAGAAATAGTTCTGGTGATCCACTTTTGAGCCAGGACGCTGATGGATCTTTTGAAGCTGATGCTGGTGTAGAATTTGTTTCGAATGGAACTCAATTTGAATTCACATTAACTTCCGATTTAGCTTCAGAAATAGATCGGTATTTCTGCACCATACACTCAGGTATGAATGGAGAGATTGTAGTCAATCAATAAATATTAGCGCTTCTAAACTAAAAAAGGAATCCAAATTGGATTCCTTTTTTTGATCTTAACGGTTAACGTTACTTGTTTTTGTCCTTATTTTGTTTTTGTTTTTGCTGTTCTTGAGCCTGTTCCATAATTTCTTGAAACTTTCTACCGAATTTCCCTTTCTTCTTTCTCGGTTTTTTCTTTTTCTCTTCAATTTTTGCTAGAATCTTCTTTTCATCGATGATCACATGCTTAATTACCAGCATAATTCCAATTGTAATTAAATTCGAAATAAAATAATACAAGGATAAACCACTGGCGTAGTTGTTGAAGAAGATTAGCATTACCAAAGGAGCGAAATACATAATGACTTTCATGTTGGGCATACCTGGTTGAGAACTTTGTTGCATATTTTGCCCAGCCGTCATTTGGGTATAAAAGAAGATAGCAACAGAAGCCAGGATAGGGAATAAACTCACGTGATTTCCATAAGCCCATGAGACTAAGGGAATGTAAGTATCCCATTCAAAAATAACGTCATAACTCGATAAGTCTTCTGCCCATAGAAATCCCTTTTGCCTCAAGTCGAATGCACTAGGGAAAAACTGAAATAGAGCGTAGAACACAGGGATCTGCAATAACGCAGGAATACAACCAGCCAATGGACTTACTCCCGTCTTGCTGTACAGCTTCATGGTTTCCTGCTGCTTTTTCATCGCATTATCCTTGTACTTTTCGTTGATCTCATTGATCTCCGGCCTTAAGACCTTCATTTTGGCTTGAGATAAGTAAGATTTATAGGTAATGGGAGAGAGGACGATTCTCACCACAATTGTCATAACTATAATAGCCAGCCCATAGCTTGGTAGAGAGCTGCTCAAAAACCCAAAAAATGGGATAAATACATATTTGTTAATCCACCCAAAGATTCCCCAGCCTAAGGGTACGATTTCATCTAGATTTCTTTCATAAGACCCAAGTAAGTCATACTCAGTTGGCCCATGATACCAATTCATACTTTCAGAAAATTCACCGTTTTTCAATTTTAGCGGGACTTCGGCAAGGAAGTTTTTGGTATATAGTGTATCTACCTCCTCATCTTGTACCAAATTGGTCGAGGTCATTTTACCTTTAGCAAAAGGAGTATCGGTGAGTAAAATTGAAGTGAAAAAATGCTGCTTAAAGGCAATCCATTCGATCAGTTTATCTTCCTCTACAGCTTCATCACCTTGACCCGTATAATCGTCTTTATCTCCTTCATACAAATAAACTATTTCAGTGTACCTGTTTTCATAAGAGATGCTTTTTGATTTTCTCATCGCCTTTACTTCCCAAGACAAACTAGCTTCATCTGAAGTGATTAGGTTACTTAGCCCTTGAGAACGAATTCCAAAATCAAGCATATAATCCCCTGGTTGTAAGGCATAGTAGAATTCAAGAAACTCGACATCAGATATTTTAGCTCTCATGGTAATGGTTTGCTCACCATTCTCACTAGATAGACTCGGTTTAAAGTAAAGATCTTTGGTGTTGTAAGTGCGACCATCATTAGCTTCAAATGAAATATTAAAGCTGGCATTCCCGTCTTTTATCAAATAAACAGGGTCGCCTTCATAAGTATCGTGTTGTTTTAGCTTAGCTTCTACAATTTGTCCTCCTTTATTGCTCAATGTCAATTCTAGGACTTCATTTTCAATTCTTGTTAAAACTTGATCTTCAGTATTTGTATTCAGTGCAGAATAAGCAAAAGCACCATACTCCCTTTTGGCCAGCTCATTCTGAACAGAGTTTTGAAGACTATCTGGAGTTGAGCTTTTTGCTACCTGACTCGAAGTTACAGGCGTATTTTCAACTTCAGGAGTTTTATCTGGAGTAGATTCTGCCTGTTCTTGTTTGTCTTCTTCTGGAGTGGTGTTCTCTGTAGGATTCATGTACATCATCCAGATGAGAATGAGAGCTACCAGGACAAAACCTATGATAGAGTTTTTATCAAACGCTTTTTTTTCTTCCATTTAAGATTTAATTCTGAAATTGATTTTACAAAATATCTGCAAAAATCAACATTTAATTTTATAAACTAAGTTTAAACTACAATTATTTAAAAAATTCCTTTTGTTTATCGGCCTTTACGAAAGGTTTTGGCAGCCTCAACAAAACTCAAAAATAAAGGGTGAGGAATCGCTACTGTACTTTTATATTCTGGGTGAAACTGCACGCCTACAAACCAGGGATGTCCTTCGAGTTCTACAGTTTCCACAAGGCCTGTCTTTGGATTCTTGCCGGAGCATCGTAAACCATTTGACTCCAGGTCTGAGATGAACTTATTATTAACTTCATAGCGATGGCGATGACGCTCAGAGATATGTGTAGATCCATAGATGTTTGCTAGTTTTGAGCCCTCTTCTAATTCACAATCCCAAGCTCCAAGACGCATCGTCCCTCCCATCTGCTTCAAATCTTTTTGATCCTTCATAAGCCCAATGACTGGATGCGGTGTTTTTGGATTCATTTCCTCTGAATTTGCTTCTGCTAGTTTTAGCACGTTGCGCGAAAACTCTATGATGGCCATTTGCAGGCCTAAACAGATGCCCAAAAAGGGAACCTTCTGGGTTCGTGCAAATTCAACTGCAGCAATTTTTCCTTCTATCCCACGCTCACCAAAACCTGGTGCCACTAGGATACCGTCAAGTTGTTTGAAGACTTCATCATTTTCTGGTTCTTCAGAATTGATCCATACCACCTTTACATTCACATCATTATAAGCCCCTGAATGAATGAAGGATTCTAAGATGGACTTGTAGGAGTCCTGTAAGTCTACATATTTTCCAACCAGGCCAATGGATACTTCTTGTGTAGCATTTTTTAATTTATTGACGAATGAATTCCATTTGTCAAGTTCAGGAACTATATCATCTTTTAAATTTAGTTTCTTTAAAGTAATGGTATCAAGTCCTTCTTCTGCCATCAACCCAGGGACCTCATAGATGGACTCGGCGTCAATAGACTGAATAACCGCCTCTTTTTTGACATTACAAAAGAGTGCTAATTTATTTCTGATGTCATCATTGATTTCATGCTCAGTCCTACATACCAATATTTCAGGAGATATTCCACTTTCCATCAATGTTTTTACACTGTGCTGTGTAGGTTTAGTTTTAAGTTCCTTGGCAGCAGAGAGGTAAGGGATCAAGGTTAGGTGAATAACGAGCGCGTTATGCTCTCCAAGCTCCCATTTTAGTTGTCGTACGGCTTCGATGTAAGGCAGGGACTCAATGTCGCCAACAGTACCTCCGATTTCAGTGATGACAATATCGTAAGTTCCTTCTTGCCCAAGCGTCTGGATTCGTTCTTTTATTTCATTGGTGATGTGAGGAATAACCTGAACAGTTTTTCCCAGAAAATCTCCACGTCGCTCCTTATCGATGACATTCTGATAAATTCTGCCTGTCGTGACATTATTGGCCTGAGAAGTGTTCACATTTAAAAAGCGTTCGTAATGTCCAAGGTCAAGATCGGTTTCAGCCCCATCTTCTGTGACGAAACATTCTCCATGTTCGTAGGGGTTTAGCGTACCAGGATCAATATTAATGTAGGGGTCAAGTTTTTGGATAGTTATTTTGTATCCTCTTGCTTGAAGAAGTTTTGCTAAAGATGCTGCGATTATTCCTTTCCCTAAAGACGAAGAAACACCGCCTGTTACAAAAATATACTTTGTATCGGCCATTTGTGTTATTGTTTTGTGTCTATACGGGATGCAAAAATATCATTTAATTTTTGCTTAAACAGAAAATTTTCTTGAAAATAAAATTAGCAAGTCCTTATTTTCCTCAGGATAGGTTCAAGACCATTTTCTTTCAATTCTAGAACTTCCTGCATTTGCCGACCCAACTTATTTTCTGGAAACCCTTTCCGTTTGTACCAAACCAAATAATACTCAGGTATGTCGGAGATAAAATAGCCCTTGTACTTACCAAAGGGCATCTTGGCAGAGGCGAGTTCCAAGAGTGCTTTTTTGTAGGATTCAGAATTCATATCAAGGTAGATGTGTGTGTAAGTATGTCTTTCCATTAAGTTGCTAAGAAACCTTTTTAAATTATTGTAGCCAAACTTTAAATTATTACTTTTGTGAACCAAATTTATATCATAAAACCTGATTATGAATCTACATGAATATCAAGGCAAACAAATATTAAGCAGTTTTGGAGTTGGTATCCAAAAAGGAATTTTAGCTCATACGCCCAAAGAGGCAGTTGAAGCAGCTAAAAAGCTCACAGAAGAAACTGGAACTGGATGGCACGTCATTAAGGCCCAAATTCATGCGGGTGGACGTGGCAAAGGCGGTGGTGTAAAACTCGCTAAAAACCTAAAGGAAGTCGAGCAACTCGCAGATGATATCTTAGGTATGCACTTAGTGACGCCTCAAACTAGCAAAGAAGGAAAGGAGGTGCATCAAATTTTGGTTACAGAAGATGTTTATTATCCTGGCGATAATGAACCTGAAGAATATTATATGTCTGTATTGCTCAACAGAGCAACAGGAAGAAACATGATCATGTACTCTCCAGAGGGTGGTGTAGACATCGAAAGTGTTGCAGAAAAAACACCAGAGCTAATCTTTACAGAAGAAATAGATCCTGCTACAGGAATTCTTCCATTCCAGGCTAGAAAAATTGCATTCAACCTTGGTCTTGAAGGCAAAGCTTTTAAAGAAATGACAAAATTTGTCACAGCTCTTTACAAAGCTTTTGAAGGATCGGATTCTTCATTATTTGAAATTAATCCAGTGCTTAAAACCAGTGATGACAAAATCATCGCGGTCGATTCTAAAGTTACTTTAGACGATTCTGCTTTATTTAGACACAAAGATTACCAGAGCATGCGTGACACGCGTGAGGAAGATCCTACAGAAGTAGAAGCCAGAGAAGCTGGATTGAGCTATGTGAATCTGGATGGAAACGTAGGTTGTATGGTCAATGGTGCCGGTCTTGCTATGGCAACGATGGATCTTATCAAATTTGCTGGCGGAGAACCTGCAAACTTCCTGGATGTTGGAGGAACAGCCGATGCTAAACGTGTAGAGCAAGCCTTTAAATTGATCTTGAAAGATGAAAAAGTTGAGGCGATTTTAATTAATATTTTTGGTGGAATTGTAAGATGCGACCGTGTGGCTAATGGAATTATTGAAGCTTACAAAAATATGGGAGATCAAATCAATGTCCCAATAATAGTAAGATTACAGGGTACTAATGCTGAAGAAGCAGTGAAGTTACTTGATGAGGCTGGAATTGATGTGAAAACCGCAGTTCAGTTTAAAGAAGCAGCTGATAAGGTTCAGGAAGTACTCGCTTAATTTTACAAGTCAATTTATACTAAAAACCCTCGATATTTCGAGGGTTTTTTAATTTATGAGAAAACAGCTTCCTTCTTATTATTTTTTTCTCTTATATAATTTCCTAAATAGTCTGCGTCCTTTTGAATGCCACCAAGCGTTGCTGAGGCTCGCGTGTGGAGCCATGGTAAACCTATAAAGTAAAGCCCATCAACATTACTAACCCCTCTATGGTGGACAGGGTAACCGGATTTGTCGAGTTCTAAACCTTCTATCCAATCAAATTTTGGGCGATATCCCGTAGCCCAAATAATGTTTTTAATATCCACTAGCTTTGCTTGTTCTGTCACGATTAATTTCTGTTTGGCATCTATGGTTTTTCCAACTGGAATGACGTTTTCCCTATTTAAAATTCCTTTCACATCTACGCCAATAACAGGCTGCTTGGCCTTGCTTATTTTTTTCCCCAACCAAGATTCTTTACTGAAACTCAGGTAGCCAGTCTTGGTAAACCACCACCATAAGGTTTTGCCGAGAAATTCCTGAGGGAGAGTTTTGACATCGGTATCTCCTGAAAAATAGACACCTCGATTGGTCTTAGAAATTTCATCTAATATTTGATATCCAGAATCTCCAGCACCCACCACCATGGCTTTGCCTTCTTGTAACTGCTCAGGATTTTTATAATAATCGCTATGGATTTGAACTATAGAGGAGTCAATTTTGGTATGAAAAGGTGGAGTATAAGGAATATGAAATGGCCCAGTGGCAATAATGACTTGCTCGGCTTCATAAAAACCTTCTTCGTGTTTTATTATGAAGTAATCAGTTTTATCTTGAATTTCAGTAACGAGCGTCTCGAATTGAATAGGAATGTTAAAGGCTTCGACATAGGACTTAAAATAATCAGCGACCTCGTATTTATTGGGGTAATGTCCTTTTGGCTTGGGAAAGTCCATCCCTTTTAAATTATTAAACTCTGAAGGCGTAAACAACTCTAAGGAGTCCCACCGCTTGAGCCAGGAAGCTCCAACTTCATTTTCCTTATCCAGGACTAAGTAATTTTTACCCAACTGCTCAAGCTCATAGGCCATCGACAATCCGGCTTGTGCAGCACCTATAATTATAAAATCGTACATCATTTAAAAACCTTTTACATAAGATAAGCTAAATGAGCTCCAATTGCAAATTTAGGTATTTAAAGATTGATTGAGCTTAAAGTACTGATTGTAAATGTAGAGTATAGTAAGTCCAAAACTTACGGCGACCACAATTAAAATAGTATTAATGATATTATCTGCACTAAAAGATAATTTGATAAGAATAGTAGAGATCACGAAACCCGAGTTACGAATCACACGACTAAATTCTTCAGTTTGTAGAAAGGAAAACAATAAAAGCAGAACATCAATTAAAATAAGCACAGTAAAGAAGTCATCAAAAAATATGGTATTAACCGTTTTGATCGAGGTCGATGAATAATCGGTACTACTGATGGTTGTATATAGCCAGTCACCGAATGAAAATAAGGCAAGAAGCGCAATAGTTGGAACAAGAATGGTTGCAAATGCATTTTTTACTTTAATGTGTGATTTTGTTTTATCTGTCAGTTTTTCTTTTTCAATTCTGTTTTTTGAATTCAGTCTATAAAATTGAAAGATTAAAAAGAACAAAGCCAAGGTAGCTACAATGTCTAAGGTGAATTGAATATCTCCTTCAATGGAAAACCAACTCGATGAGAATTCTAAGTTAGATAAGTCATAGAAAATCTTACGAATTAAGATCAAGGTGATGATCTCGTACTGTTTACCAATATAGATTGTAATGGATTTTGGTAAATAAAAAACGAGGAGATACACTTCGTAAATTAAAATAATTGAAAAAGGGGTGTAAATAGCAGAAATTGGACTGATGATCAAATTACCATCATAAGCTCCGAAGTCTAAAATGTCAAAATCAATTAAGCCGATTATAGCGAGATGTATACCAAAACAAACAATGGCAGCAATGACAATTATTTTCTCAAGCTTTTCTTTTAAGGTTTCAGATAAAACAAAACGGTTAAATTTCTTGAAACTACTTTTTAAGGTTGATTTTGACATGCCTAAATATAGTTAAAATGTTAATTCTAGATTTAACAACAAATGTTATTTAAGCATTAATGTCTTCCATAATCATTTTAGCGTGAATTCTTGAATTTTCAATAAACCATTTATGAGTTTCCATTCCACCACAAATCACCCCAGCAAGATAAATACCGTCTACATTGGTTTTCATGGTTTGTTGATTGTATTCTGGAATTGATAATTGATCTTCGCTGAGTTTAATACCAAGGCTTTCAAGAAACTCAAAATTCGGACGATAACCTGTGAGCGCTAACACAAAATCATTATCTAAAGATTGTATATTCCCTTCTTCGTCTTTAAATTTAATCTGATCTTTTTCAACTTCTGTTAACTCAGCATTGAAATAAGCTTTTATGCTTCCTTCTTTTATTCTGTTGATGATATCTGGTCTAACCCAATATTTAACGCGTTCGCCTATTTGTTCTCCTCTTACAATCATGGTTACATCGGCTCCCTTTCGATAGGTTTCCAAAGCTGCATCTACAGACGAATTGCTAGCACCTACTACCACGACTTTTTGGGTGGCATAGTAATGAGGGTCATCATAATAATGAGTTACCTTGTCCATCTCTTCGCCAGGAATATTCAGATAATTAGGAATATCATAAAATCCAGTAGCAATGACTATATTTTTGGTTTGATAGGTAGTTTTAGAGGAAACCACTTCAAAAAGTTTATCGTTTTTTTCTACCCGTTCTACTTTTTCAAATAAATTGATGTGAATTTGTTTCGACTCTACAATCCTTCTGTAGTATTCTAGAGCTTCCTGTTTGGTCGGTTTAGGATTATTGCTTACAAAAGGAATATCATCTAATTCCAGCTTTTCTGACGTTGAAAAGAACGTCATTTTGTTAGGGTAATTATATAAAGAGTTAACAAGAGCCCCCTTTTCTACAATGATGTAAGATAGATTTTTCTTCTTTGCCTCAAGCGCACATGCAATCCCTATAGGACCTCCTCCAACTATTAATACATCATAGATCATAATTACTTATTTATCATTTTTTTTAATTCGGTGATAGTTTGTTTAGGATTTTCAGCTTTAAAAACATAACTCCCAGCCACTAGAACATCAGCACCAATCTCTACAAGTTTCTCTGCATTCTTATCAGTAACTCCACCATCGATCTCAATTTTAGTGGTGGCATTTTCTTCTTCGATCATCCTTCTTAATTGCTTAACTTTCTCGAAAGTCCTTTCGATGAAATGCTGACCACCGAACCCTGGATTCACACTCATTAAACACACCATATCAATATCTTGGATACAATCTCTCAACAATTCTACATTAGTATGAGGATTCAAAGCAACTCCAGCCTGCATTTTGTGCTGTTTAATCGACTGCAAACTTCTGTGTAAATGATTGCAGGCTTCATAGTGCACTGTAAGCATGTTGGCGCCAAGGTCTGCAAAGTCTTTGATGTAACGGTCAGGATCAACGATCATAAGATGAACATCGATAAACTTCTTAGCATGCTTGGTAATCGCTTTTAAAACAGGCATTCCAAAAGAAATATTAGGTACGAAAACGCCATCCATGATGTCAATATGAAACCAGTCGGCGTCACTTTGATTGATGAGTTCGATGTCGCGTTGTAAATTTGCAAAGTCTGCAGCTAGCAAGGATGGAGCAATAAGTTTAGAGTTCATTAATTTTTTAATTTTTTACAAAAATAAAGCTTTAAGCCTTTAAAAAGCCTAATTATTTTTAAAAACGGCTAGTGTTTAAGACCGGTTTAACTCTATTTGTATCTTTATGTGGCAAGCTTTTTTTCATTATAGCAATCACTTCGTTGTGATATTTATAATCGCCTGGTTTTATAGTCCCAGGGATGTATGGAAGGCTTACCTGATTTTGCTGAGTACTATGCTAGTGGATGTCGATCATTTATGGGCTAGCCCAATTTTTGACCCCAATCGGTGTAGTGTAGGCTTTCATACTTTCCATTCTGAAATAGCGATAGTATTCTATATTTTGGGCATGTTCTTGATAAAACACAAGTGGATAAAGCTTGTATGTATTGGTCTTGTGTTTCATATGATTACCGATGGTATGGATTGTGTGTGGTCTTCTATTTGAAGTGCTGGCTTTATTTGGTATATTTCAGACTTATAATCACATATGAAAACAGGTCTATTTCTTTTAGTTCTGAATTTACTTACGTTAGCAAGTTTTGCCCAGTCTTCTAGCTTAAAGATGGTTAACCGTCAGCCTATGGAAGCCGATCATTTCTGGGGAGTAGATCCCTACGATCAATTTTATTTTTCTAAGAATAATGTCTTTTATAAAACTGAAAACGGAAAAAAATTTCAATTTCAGGACTTACAACTCGGGGCTCTGGAAAAGGTAGACCTTTTAAATCCTTTAAGGTTATTATTGTTCTATAAGGAAGCCAATACCATTGTACTTCTGGATAATCGTCTTAATGAAATAGATCGAGTCAATTTCAACTTTATAGCTGATGTGAAAACAGTCGATTTTGCGGGCATTTCTAAAGACAATTTACTTTGGATTTTTAATGCAGATTTGCAACAATTAGAGCTTTTTAATTATCAACTTTTAAGAACCAATAACTCATCTTTGCCATTCAGTAAAGAAATAATCAATTTTAAAAGCAATTATAATTTTGCATGGCTTCAACATGCTGATGGACTTTTAAAGTACAATATCAATGGCAGCCTGGTAGATACTATTCTCCTTGATAATATATTTTCTTTTACAGTTTTCAAAAATCAGATCATCATTCAAACTGATGATTATTTAGAGTTTTTTGAAGAATCAACCACTAAAACCATTCGATTTAAAAAACCTGAAATTAGCTTCGATCAATTTTATTTCAATGGTGAAAACCTCTATATTTACAGCGGTAAAGTACTTTATACCTACAAAATAAACACCGCAAATAACTGATTTTATGCACGTTGCAATCGCTGGAAACATCGGAGCTGGAAAAACTACGCTCACCAAATTAATAGCCAAACATTATAATTGGAAAGCAGAATATGAAGATGTGATCGAAAATCCTTTTCTAGAAGACTTTTACGAAGATATGAAGCGGTGGTCTTTCAACTTGCAGATTTATTTTTTGAACAGCAGATTTAGACAAATACTTCAGATTAGAGAAAGCAATCTTGATATTATCCAAGATAGAACAATATATGAAGACGCCTTTATTTTTGCTCCCAACCTGCATGCCATGGGCCTGATGTCTAATCGGGATTACGAAAACTATTCTTCTCTATTTAATTTAATGGAGTCCGTCACAGAATCTCCAGACTTGTTGATTTATCTCAGAAGTTCAGTTCCTAATCTTGTGAAGCAAATTCAAAAAAGAGGTAGGGAGTATGAAAACTCTATTTCTATCGACTACCTTAATAAACTCAACGAGCGTTATGAAGCCTGGATCGAAACTTACAACAAAGGGAAACTTCTCATAATAGATGTTGACGAGCTAGATTTTGTAGATCAACCGGAAGATCTTGGTTATATCCTTAATAAGATCGATGGAGAAATCAATGGATTGTTTTAAAATAGCCTCCTAGTTTTTCCTAATGAAGAGGACTTTTTTATATCGAACAAAGGAGTAATGTTTTTTAAATACGACTCACGACTCACGACTCACGACTCACGACTCACGCTCACTGCCATTATCAATAATCCTTTTTAGGTCGGGCTTAAAATAATCGGGTCCTTTCAACACTTTTCCATCTTCCCGGTAAATAGGTTTTCCGTTTTCACCTAACTTACTCATATTACTTCTGTGGATTTCATCGAAGACTTCCTCTATTTTATGTTGCATCCCATGAGAGATGATGGTCCCGCATAAAATATAAAGCATATCGCCAAGGGCATCTGCAACTTCGACCATATTTCCTTGTGTTGCTGCATCCAGATATTCTTCATTCTCTTCCCTCATTAACTTGTAGCGTAAGAGATTTTTTTCAAGGCTCAAGTCGGCGACTTGAGTTTCGGACACATCAAGTCCAAAAGCTTTATGAAATTTTTTTACTTGGTCTATGGGTTTTTTCATCGTTTTTAGAAGTATTTTTGCGTAAAATAAAACAAATATGTTTACCCAAGGTCGCATCGCATTCATCATTTTTTTTGTTGTCACCTTTGTCTCTATATTGATTTATTCTTATGTCAAGGATAAAGGCCTGCATAGTAAATATTATAAGGGGACTCTGTTTGTTCTTCTAGGTTTTTTTATTTTTATCATTTCACTGGTGTTTTTAAGATTTTACTGGAGAGACGAGTCTCTACTGAATCTCATCAAAAATATGATGGGTAATTCTTAATGTAAACCGATAATTTGCCTATTTTTATAGTTCAATTTTAGGCTTAGCTATATGGTTATTGCGAGGATATTCGCATTGTTATTTATGTTCATTAGTTTGGGTGCCTTTGCTCAAACCCAAAAAATAGATGAGCTATTTAGATACAGCAAGTTTAAAAAATTGGATACCTTGCTGTTTCAATCCAAAGCAAATCAGGGGCTTGACGTAAAGTTGGCGAAAGCCAAATACTTCAATAGTTTCAAGCGGCTAAAAGAGTCTTTTGCGCTTTTATTTGATATCGATACCACAGCGATGTCTACCAACCAGAAAGCACACTATCATGATAACCTAGCCTCTGCTTACCACCTCAATGGGAATTTTGATAGGGCTGCAGCACATTATATCACAGCTCAAAACTATTATAAAGACGCTGGAGATTTATTGAGTTATAATTCATTGAATATGGATTTATACTATATCATGTTCGATCCAGATGTGTATAATGGAAATAACAGCTACCTAAAAGCCTATCATGAATTAGCCCTGGAACTCAACGACCCTCTACAATTGGTAGATCTTGAGACAGAGTTGGCCTATGTCTGTAAGACCTGTACCGATACTACAGATCATTTTCTTAAGCACATCGATAAGGCTTATGATTACTTAAAACTAGACCCCTCTCCACAGGAACTTTCCAGCATACATTTTATCAAAGGGATGTATTATACCAACCAGAAATTTTTAAAAGATTCTGCGGAGTATTATTTCAAGAAGTCCTTGCAGATTGACGAAAGTCTTGGCTTAACGCACAAAGTAGCGATGGTGTATTTCTATATAGGAGATGTGAGCAGAATAGAGGGAAATTACTCAAAAGCCATCTACTGGACCAAGAAAGCAAATTCGTATCGAAATTTGAATTATGATTATGACTTAACCGCATTCATCAACGAAACCTTAGCAGAAGATTATAAGCAAATCAACCAGTTAGACTCTGCTTATTTTTACCTTAGTGAGTCGTTACGCTTTAGAGATAGCCTCAATTACCAAAAGCAAAATATAAACCTTACTAGATATGAAGCAGAAAAGAAAGAGCGAGAAAACCTAAGGCTGGAGCAAGAAAATAAACAAAATCAAACCTACATATTAGGCTCTCTAGGAGCCTTGGGCTTACTTATGATTTTATCGGTTTCGGTCTACATCAACTCCAAGCGCAAACGCCTTCTGATTGAAAAGGATAAGGCCTTGCAAATTAAAGGAATTGAAAATGAGCTTAAAAAGCAGCAGTTAAAAGCTTTGGATGCGCTTGTAATGGGACAAGAAAAGGAACGGATGCGCATCGCCAGTGATCTTCACGACAATATAGGTTCCAACTTTGTGGCGATGACTGCTTATTTTGAACAACTGAAAAAGGAATTGAAGTCTAAACCTGAATCATCTTCTATATTTAATAGAACTCAGCAACTTCTGGATGACACCTATCAGGATATTCGCTCAATCGCTCACTTGAAACATAGTGGACAAATGAAAGACAGGGATTTGATACCCGCTCTGGAAAAGCTAACTAAAAATGTAAGTTCCTTTAGTAAAATTGAAGTGGAGTTTAATTCTTTTATCGGACATGAACTGGAATTGAATGATCACCTTGAGCTTAATATTTTTAGAATAGTTCAGGAAGCGATGGCTAATATCGTTAAACATTCTAAGGCCAAAACAGCAAGTGTTTCTATAACGAATATTGAATCTTCTTTGAATATCATAATTGAAGATGATGGTAAAGGTTTTGATTTACAAAAGGTCAAAGCAAAAGGCAGCCTTGGCCTTGAAGGAATTCAACAACGGGTAGATCTTTTGAGGGGAGATTTTAAAATTGATACTAAAAAGGGAAGGGGAACGACATTAATTATTGATATACCATTATGATAAACGTAGCATTAGTTGACGATCACCAGGCTTTAATTGATGGGGTTAAGTTGAGACTCGAGGATGAGGATCAGATAAAACTTCAGTTTTATGCCAATGATGGCAAAGAATTTCTAAAGAAATTAAAAAAAACTAGTGTAGATGTAGCTGTAATCGATATCAAAATGCCAAAAATGGATGGGGTTTCTTTAACCCGGAAGATAAGGTCTGACTTCAAAGATGTTAAAATTATAGTACTGTCCATGTTTGATCAGATTGATGCGGTCAAAAAGATGATGAACGCAGAGGTAAACGGGTATATTTTAAAAACTTCACCTTTGGATGAATTGATAGGTGCCATTAAACAAGTGCATAACGGTAAAAATTATTTTGATGAACATTTGGAAGGTGTTTCAGAAGTACTCGGTGAGACATCAACTACTAAAAATGGCAAATTGTCTAAAACTGAGAAAGAAATTTTAGATCTTATAGCAGAAGGTAAAACTTCACAGGAAATAGCATCTTTAAGAGAGTCAGCTGTATCTACAGTAGATACCCATAGACGAAACATGTCGCATAAACTTGGTCTCTACGGTAAAGGAGAACTTCTCCGTTATGCGATGGATAAGAAATATAAATTTGAATAATTTTTTTAGATATGTCAATTGTACTAGTTAGCACTTCCAGAGATCCAAAGAAATGGTATAAAGCTCTTAAAGAAAAAAATGAAGATTTGGATATACAAATCTATCCAGATATTGAAAGGCCTGAGGATATTGAATTTGCTATTTCCTGGAAACACCCTGATGGACTCTATAAAAATTACCCAAACCTTGAAGTAGTTGCTTCTATGGGTGCCGGAGTTAATCATATCCTGAAAGACGAGGACCTGCCACCTAAGGTGAGGGTAACTAGAATCGTAGATGATCAATTAACCAAGGATATGAGTCAGTTTGTTCTCCTTCAATGTCTGGCGGTTTCTAGAAACCTGTTTACCCACCTCAAAGACCAGTCTTCAAAATCTTGGAGTCCTAGAGCTTACCAGACTCCACCAAAGACCAATATTGGAATTATGGGTTACGGTGTTTTAGGAAAAGAAGCGGGTAAAGTGTTGAAGGCTAATGGATTTAACGTTATAGGTTATGCAAATACTTCAAAAATTGTAGATGGTATTAAGGTATATGGGGCAGATCAGCAAGACGAGTTTTTAGATCAAACACAAATTTTAGTGTGCTTACTTCCTGTCACATCTTCGACTAAGGGTGTTTTGAATTTTGAGCTTTTTCAAAAATTAAAAGATGAGGCTTACTTGATCAATGTCGCCAGGGGAGAACACCTTCTGGAAGCTGATTTGATCAAAGCTATTGACACAGGTAAATTAAAAGGTGCAAGTCTTGATGTATTTCAGGAAGAACCTTTGCCAGAGTCTCATCCATTTTGGGAACACGAGAACATCCAAATCACGCCTCATGTAGCTAGTATGACAGACCCTGAATCTGTTGCTAATCAGCTGCTAGAAAATTACAGGCGAATGAAAAACGGGGAGGCCCTTTTGAATGTAGTAGATGTACAGAAGGGATATTAAATTAATTTTCTCATCACCACAAACCCAATATACACCGCATGTATTCCTATAACCAAGCTTCCTAAGGCGTATAATAGAAATTGGAAATACATGCCACTTTTCAGTAAGTTCAGGTTTTCAAGAGAAAATGCAGAAAATGTGGTAAATCCCCCGCAAAACCCGACTACAAGTAAAAGTTGTAGATTTTGGTTTGAGGTTTCAGATTTGAGCAACCAGCCCATTATAAATCCTATGACTAAGCTTCCTAAAATGTTGACGGTTAAAGTTCCAAAAAGATCTAGCTTAAGATTGAGTTGATGCTTAAACAATAGGGATACTCCATAGCGTAATACGCTTCCTATTCCTCCACCTAAAAAGACAAGTAATGCAGATTTCATCAGTTTTCGATCACGGGTATATAAAAATTAGTTACCCATTTTGAAGGATTAATGGTTTGACTTTCATCGACTTCAAATTCTAAAAAAGGCTTTAAAGCTGTATTGATTGTTAATTCCCTGTCTTCTAGTGTGGACTTGCTGATGGCTAAAAGTTCTTTAAGGTTGAGGTAGTCTCCGGTGAGTTGCGTTTTAAAATAGATGCTTTTTCGCACAGGTTTTGACAACACTTCAAAGCTGGCGGGGATTGCTACCTGACTTTCCATCCCAATGCCTGAGGAGAAAATGATACTCTCTGAATTTTCATAGAGGTTTTCAAAAAGGATGATCCTATCCTTAGATGCATTAAAATTTTGCTCGTTAATAAATTGCTCAATACTTTTAAATACAGGTTGAGATTTTTTCAGTATGTTTTTAAAGTTGAGCCTGGCTGCAGAAGTGGCGTGTAAAATATAAAAACCTCCAGTTTCTACTTTGCCAATGGGTGTGATATTATAAATGGCAATTTCCTTGATGATGGATTGCTCGAGCTTAGAAAGGCTTTTTGATAGGGCTTTTTTAAGTTGTTCGAGATGGGAAGTCCCTGTTAACACCAATTCAGTTTTTTGCCAGAAGCTAGCTTCAGATTCTATGCTGATCTCAATCCTAGAATTTGCATCTGTAGTTATGAATTTCCAAGTCATATCAAACTCCGAAGAACTCAACCAGGTTTTAAGTCTGAGGCGCTGTATTAAAGAATCTTCTGTTAAGCTTCTATTCTGAAAATTGATGGATTCAAACTTTTCGTTTTGCCAGGAAAGCGTTGTATTTTTTGGGCTTTCTACATTACTCAATCTCTGTTCTGAAATGGATTCCTGAGGAAAATCAAACCAAGTCTCATAAGTCGATAAATCTTGAACTTTAGAGCTAAAGAGTTTAGCATTTACAGGAGTTTCAAACGTAAAATTTTCTTGGTCAGGAATGCTTATGGTAGCAATATATAAGGAACCGACCACGAATATGAGAACCAGTAAAAAAAAGAGGTATTTAAAAAACTTCATCGACTATATATTATACTTACGAATATACTTAAAATTAAGACTCTATTAAGACTTTAGCGTCTTGCTGTAAGTTCAGCAATTTTAACAATCACCTCCGAAGCTTTGACCATGCTCTCCAGAGGAACATATTCATATTTCCCGTGGAAGTTGTGTCCCCCAGCAAAAATATTAGGGCAGGGTAAGCCTTTATAACTGAGTTGTGCTCCATCAGTTCCTCCTCTTATGGGTTTTAAAATGGGTTGTATGTTAAGCGATTTCATGGCTTCTTCAGCAATATCTACAATATGCTTTACAGGCTCTACCTTCTCTCGCATATTGTAGTATTGATCCTTAACTTCAATTTCGATATCGGCTTCTTCAATTTGATCATTCATTTTTGCAACAATATCTTTCATCAATTGTTTTCTAGCCTCAAATTTGTCTTTATCATGATCTCTAATGATATATTTTAATTCGGTAAGCTCAATGTCTCCAGAAATGGATGACAAATGAAAAAATCCTTCGTAACCTTCAGTCTTTTCTGGAACTTCATCTTTTGGTAATACATCAATAAATTTTTGAGCCATATATATGGAATTAACCATCTTATCTTTTGCATAACCAGGATGAACACTGGTGCCTTTAAATTTCAATACTGCAGAAGCCGCGTTAAAGTTTTCGTATTCCAGTTCTCCAATCTGGCTTCCATCCATGGTGTAAGCGTATTTGGCGCCAAATTTATCTACGTCAAAATGATGGGCTCCACGTCCAATTTCTTCATCCGGGGTGAACCCCACTCTTATCTCTCCGTGTTTTATTTCCGGGTGTTGAACCAAATACTCCATGGCCATGATAATTTCTGTTATACCGGCTTTATCATCGGCACTAAGCAGGGTAGTTCCATCAGTTGTGATTAAAGTCTGGCCTATATAATCTTTCATCTCTTTAAAATAGCTGGAAGAAAGCACAATATCTTTTTCTTTATTTAATAGGATATCACCGCCATCATAATCCTTGTGAATCTGTGGATTGATATGAGAAGCCTTAAAATCTGGAGACGTGTCAAAATGAGACACAAATCCGATAGTGTCTACCTCATGATCTACATTAGATGGTAAAGTAGCCATGATATAAGCTTTGTCATCTATCGTAACATCCTTTAGGCCAATTTGCTCCAATTCCTTCTTGAGAAGATTAGCAATTGTCCATTGCTTATCGGTGCTGGGGGTAGAGTCACTGTTGGGATCACTTTGAGAATCGATTTTTATATAAGTTGTAAAACGCTCTAAGAGCTTTTCAGAATTGATCATGTCTATGTAATTTGGATTCAAAAATATGAATTTGAAGCCATTAAACCTCTTAGAATCGGATTGTCTTAGTCAGATTTGCACTATTTTTGCACTTAAATTTTTATAGCGATGTACAAACAGATTTTAAGACCTCTTTTATTTCAATTTGATGCTGAAGCTGTACATCATTTTAGTTTTTCATCACTAAAGTTAATTCATAAACTTCCTGGAGTATCTTCCCTCTTGAAAAAAAAATTTGTTCTAGATGATCCTCGTTTGGAACGAGAAGTCTTTGGATTAAAATTTAAAAATCCTGTGGGCCTTGCCGCTGGATTTGATAAAAATGCTGAATTATTTCAAGAGCTCTCCAACCTAGGGTTTGGCTTTATTGAAATAGGTACGGTGACCCCAAAGCCCCAAGATGGAAATCCGAAAAAGCGTTTATTTAGGTTGAAGAAAGATTCCGCAATCATCAACCGGATGGGATTTAATAACCAAGGGGTGGATGAAGCCGTAAAGCGTCTTAGGAAGAATAAAGGGGTGCTGATTGGTGGGAATATCGGTAAAAACAAGATCACATCCAATGCAGAGGCCTTTAATGATTATGACTATAATTTTGAAGCCTTATTCGATTATGTCGATTACTTTGTAGTGAATGTAAGTTCTCCTAATACTCCCAATTTAAGAGCATTGCAGGACAAAGAACCATTAACCCAACTTTTGGATCATTTACAGTCTAAAAATCTTAAAAAGACAAAACCTAAGCCTATTCTCCTCAAGATAGCTCCAGATTTGACAGAATCTCAGTTACTGGATATCATTGAAATTGTCGGGGAGACCAAAATTGCTGGGGTCATTGCGACTAATACCACTATTTCCAGAGAGGGCCTCTTATCTAAAGCTAAGGATGAAGCCGGTGGTTTGAGCGGTAAACCGCTAACCAAAACCTCTACAGATGTCATTCGTTTTTTGTCTCAAAAGAGCAACAAAGCCTTTCCAATTATTGGTGTTGGAGGGATTATGACTGCTGAAGATGCTATCGAAAAACTTGAGGCTGGTGCGAGTTTAGTTCAGCTTTATACAGGTTTTGTTTACGAAGGTCCAGGCTTGGTTAAAGCCATTAACCAAGCTATTTTGGATAAGATGTCTTAATACCTATGACAGAACAATTGATATCGTTCATGATGGCCTCCGTACTGCTGACACTTTCACCTGGTCCAGACATTATTTATGTGCTCTCGCAAAGTCTTGTCGGTGGTTACAAAAGAGGTGTAGTTATTGCGATGGGACTGATTTCCGGCATCATTATTCATACCTCCTTAGTGGCTTTTGGTGTGTCCTTGGTTATCAAAAATTCACCCTCACTTTTCTGGGCTATCAAAATAGCTGGAGCCTTTTACCTGCTGTACCTGGCTTATGAAGTGTATCGCTCTCCAATCCAAAATTTTACCAAGAGTGAAACGGTAAACCAAAAAGTTTCGTTTTTTTCAGATTACAAAACAGGCTTTATCATGAATATTCTCAATCCAAAGGTGACGATATTCTTTTTGGCTTTTTTTCCCGGATTTTTATGGAATAGGGAAGAGGATCTGATGTTTCAATTTTATACTTTAGGCGGTTTGTTTATGCTGCAGGCTTTCTTGATTTTTTGTTTAGTGGCTCTACTCTCTGGTCAGCTTTCCAAACTTTTATTTTCTTCTTCTTCTTCACATTCTTTTTTGAAATGGTTTCAGATATTGACGTTTATTGGGATCGCTATTTTGATTTTACTTTAATTGAATCACTCTTTTGAAAATGCTTTAAAACTGTATATTTGGACTCATGAAATCAGTAAAGCTTATTGAGTGTCCAAGAGATGCTATGCAAGGCATTAAGCCATTTATTCCTACCGATGAAAAAGCAAGATATATCCAATCTCTTCTCGGGTGCGGTTTCGATACCATAGACTTCGGTAGTTTCGTTTCCCCTAAAGCAATTCCGCAAATGCAGGATACCGCTGAGGTTCTATCCATGCTCGACCTTTCTGAAACGCAGAGTAAGCTTTTAGCTATCGTAGCCAATAAACGAGGTGCAGAGGATGCTTCAAAATTTCCTGAAATCAATTACCTGGGTTATCCTTTTTCCATTTCTGAAAACTTTCAAATGCGGAATACCCATAAAACCATCGCAGAATCTGTTGAGGTGTTGAAGTCGATTCTTGAAATTGCTCACCGTTCCAATAAATCGGTGGTGGCTTATTTGTCTATGGGTTTTGGAAACCCTTACGGCGATCCCTGGAACACCGATATTGTGGGGGAGTGGACTGAAAAACTTTCTGCCCTTGGCGTTAAAATTCTTTCTCTTTCAGACACAGTAGGGACATCTAACCCTGAAGTGATAGAGGATTTGTTTTCAACCTTGATTCCAAAATATCCCAACATGGAGTTTGGAGCTCATTTGCACACTACGCCTGACGCCTGGTATGAAAAAGTTCATGCTGCTGTGCAGGCAGGTTGTCAACGATTTGATGGAGCTATACAGGGCTTTGGAGGATGTCCAATGGCTAAAGACGATCTTACGGGTAATATGCAGACCGAAAAGATGTTATCGTATTTCAATTCTAAGAATATAGATAACTCTATCAGGATGACCAGCTTTGAGTCTGCTTACAACAAGGCGTCAGATTTGTTTACGAAGTATCATTAGTTGTTAAACCCTTGTGTCTATCAATACCTTTAGGACTCTTTCAATAAACAATTTTTCATACTATTAGACCTCAAAGGTTTTTAAAACCTGTGAGGTTTAATAATCAGATTATTCACATGAATAAACTATTTATGGACTATCGCTGTTCAATTTAAATTCAATTTATCTCTTTAATCTGACGTCTATGTACTGTAAGCGAAGCGGTCTAATTTGGAATAACATTCTTTTTGGAAGATTCCTGTCTTTTTTACCTAATTTTGCAACGTGAAAACTACTAAAAAAGACATACGCGCACTTAGCAAAAAAGAATTGCAAGATTTTTTTGTCTCTCAGGGCGATAAATCGTTCCGGGGTTCTCAGGTTTACGACTGGTTATGGAATAAAGCCACCTATAATTTTGAGGACATGACCAACCTGTCTAAAGAAACCAGACAAATGTTGGTAGACAATTTTGTAATAAATAATGTGGAGGTGGATCAAATGCAGCGTAGTACGGACGGGACTATCAAAAACGCAGTCAAACTTCACGATGGGTTTACTGTAGAATCGGTTTTGATTCCCACAAAATCCAGAACAACCGCCTGTGTATCTTCTCAGGTAGGTTGTAGTTTAGACTGCCAATTCTGTGCAACAGCTAAATTGAAACGTCTTAGAAATTTAAATGCGGATGAAATATTTGATCAGGTAGTAGCCATAGATAAAGAAAGCAAGCTTTATAATGGCATTCCTTTATCTAACATCGTTTATATGGGTATGGGTGAGCCTTTAATGAATTATAACAACGTCCTCAAGTCTATTGAGAAGATTACTTCCCCTGAAGGCCTAGGCATGTCTCCAAAGCGAATCACCTTATCTACTTCTGGAGTGCCTAAGATGATCAAAAAACTAGCCGATGATCAGGTAAAATTTCACTTGGCGGTCTCCTTACACTCTGCCATAGATGAAGTTAGGACTCGAATAATGCCTTTCAATGAGAAGTTTCCATTAGCTGATCTAAAAGAAGCTTTGATTTATTGGTATGAGAAAACGGGAAAATCTGTCACTTACGAATACATTGTATGGAAAGGAATAAACGATAGAGAAGAAGATATTAGAGCCTTGATTAATTTTTGTAAGGCCATCCCCTGTAAAGTGAATATCATTGAATATAACCCTATCGATGATGGACAATTTCAACAAGGCGATGATGATGCGGTGGCTAAATATGTAAATGCTTTAGAAGCTAATCACATCACCGTGACGTTAAGACATTCCAGAGGTAAAGATATCGACGCCGCCTGCGGCCAACTGGCTAATAAGATTAAGGTATAAAAAAAGCTCCGATGAAAATCGGAGCTTTGAGATTGTAGCCATCATTTATTATTGCTTAACAAATTTAAAAGTTTTAACCTGGTTTCCAGATTCCACTTTTGCAATATAAAGTCCAGTTGATAATCTAGAGACATTCACTTGGGCTTCATTAGTGTCGAGTTTTTGATTTAAAACTTCCTGACCTAAGGAGTTAAATAAAGTTACTTTGTCTAGGTTAAAATCGGATTGAATAGATAATTGACCCGATTTGTAAAAGTGAGTAAGTGAATTTTCTTCAAAGCTACCAACGCTAAGAGTCTCACCATCAATGCTTACATTATCGAAAGCCCATCCCCAAGAAAAATCACCAGTCCATCGAAATCGAACTTGAGCATTTGCAACTCCAGCAAGCTCAGTAGTTAAATCATAAACTTCATTACCAAATGTAGATTCACCTTGGTCAGCACCTGTATAAGAATCTATTTGTACCCAAGAAGATCCATCAAAGGCTTCAATGAAACCAGTACCGCCAAAACCAGCAGTAAAAAAATGATCAAAACTTAAGGTTACGGAAGTAAAATCAGTAAGGTCTAAAACAGGAGACTCTAAAGCAGCATCCTCGACAATACCATTATCTCCATATGAATCACTGTCAAATAGAGCATAATTATCTAATATACCTGTTTCATCATAGTAAATGGTGTTGGGTGGTTGATACCCTACTGCTTCGCCACCAGATCCAAGAATCCAAACGTCTCCACCTCCCTGAATGTCATTATTAGTCCAATCTGATGGTAAATCTGTTGATCCCTCAAAATCTTCTTCAAAGAATGCTTGGCTATAACTTAATGAAACAATAAATAATGTAATTAAAAAAGTAATTTTTTTCATAGTGTTAAAATTTTAAGGTTAAGTTGTAAATGTATAAAATTTAATCCATTAATAAAATTATTAAGAATAAACTTTAGATATAATCATACGACTAAGAATATGTAAATATATTGCTTAACAATTTTTTTAATATGTTCTTATACTTATAAACTCTATCTTTGCTAGTCTTGAAAACCGTCTCACAAATAAAGGAACCCATCGCTCATGAAATGGAGCTTTTCGAAAAGAAATTCTCTCTTTTCATGTCCTCTCGTGTAGCACTACTCAACAAAATCACCCATTTTATCGTTAATAGGAAAGGCAAGCAGATGCGACCTATGTTTGTGTTTTTAGTCGCTAAGATGGTTTCCGAAGGAGAAGTCAATGATAGAACTTACCGAGGGGCTTCTGTTATAGAATTGATTCATACAGCTACCCTTGTTCACGATGATATCGTAGATGATAGTAATCAAAGGCGTGGTTTCTTTTCTATTAATGCCCTCTGGAAAAATAAGATTGCCGTTTTGGTCGGTGATTTTTTATTGTCTAAGGGCCTTTTGTTATCTATTGATAATGATGATTTTGATCTTTTGAAAATTATCTCTGTGGCGGTTAGGGAAATGAGTGAAGGGGAATTACTGCAGATCGAGAAAGCGCGGCGTCTGGACATTACTGAAGATATTTATTATGAAATCATTCGCCAAAAAACGGCGACGCTCATTGCCGCCTGTTGTAGTCTCGGCGCTGCGGCAGTTAAACCTAATTCTTCTCATGTTGAGTCTATGCGAAAATTTGGAGAGCTCATTGGAATGGCTTTTCAGATTAAAGATGACCTTTTCGATTATGGGGAACAGAAAATTGGTAAACCCACAGGTATCGATATCAAGGAACAAAAGATGACTTTACCTCTCATCTATGCCTTAAACCATGCCTCTAAAAAGGATAAAGACTGGATCATCAATTCTGTTAAAAACCATAATAAAGATAAAAAGCGAGTCAATGAAGTTATAGCTTTTGTAAAGTCTTCAGGGGGTTTATCGTATGCTCAGGAACAAATGAAAGTTTTTCAAAATGAAGCTTCTCAAATTCTTCAGCAATATCCGGAATCCAAATACAGAGATTCCCTTCAGTTGATGATTGACTACGTTATTGACCGAGAGAAATAATTTTGAAACTTGTCAATCTCACAGTACCTAAAACTTTGGCGACTGTGAGGTCTTAGCAATCTAATTTTTGAAACGAATGTGCTATTTTTGTTGATAGCTGTAATTTTATCTCAACTTTAAAACCAATTTTCATTGATTAGTAAATCTACCATCGATAAAGTGTTTGATATTTCCCGGGTTGAGGAGGTGATTGGTGATTATGTTCAGTTGAAAAAGTCAGGGAGTAATTTTAAAGGCTTAAGCCCCTTTACAGAAGAGCGAACGCCGAGTTTCATGGTGTCGCCCGTAAAGCAAATCTGGAAGGATTTCAGTTCTGGCAAGGGAGGAAATGTGGTGGCTTTCCTAATGGAGCACGAGCATTATACCTATCCAGAAGCGATTAAACACTTAGCCAAGCGCTATAATATTGAGATTGAAGAAACTGAGCAGTCTTCAGAAGAGAAAGAAAAGGCTAGCGAACGGGAAAGCATGCATCTGGTTAATGAATTTGCGAAGACCTTTTTCGTCAACCAGATGCTCAATACCGACGAAGGAAAGTCTGTAGGTTTGAGCTATTTTAAGAATCGCGGCTTTACTTCAGAAACGATTGAGAAATTCGACCTTGGTTACTCTCCAGACGAGTGGCAGGCTTTTACGGATCAGGCTTTAGAGAAAGCTTATAAACTTGAATTTTTAGAAAAAACCGGACTCACCATTGTTAAAGGGGAGAAGCGGTTCGACAGATTTAAAGGAAGAGTGATGTTTCCTATACATTCTATGTCTGGTCGTGTCCTGGGTTTCGGTGGACGGATATTATCCAATGATAAAAAACAGGCCAAATACTTAAATTCACCAGAGAGCGAAGTCTATCATAAAAGTAAAGTCGTATATGGCCTTTATCAGGCTAAAAAGGCCATCGCCAAAGCCGATAACTGCTATCTGGTAGAAGGCTATACCGATGTCATTCAGTTTAACCAAACCGGAATAGAAAATGTAGTCGCCTCTTCTGGAACTGCCTTAACACCAGAACAAATTAGACTGATAAGCAGGTTAACCAATAATATAACCGTGCTTTTTGATGGGGATGCGGCAGGATTAAGAGCCTCCATTCGAGGTATTGATCTCATTTTGGAACAAGGGATGAACGTGAAGGTATGTCTGTTTCCTGAAGGAGAAGATCCTGATAGCTTTGCGAAATCCAATTCTCTTGAAGATTTACAATCCTTTTTAGACACCAATGCTCAAGATTTTATCCGCTTTAAAGCCTCTCTTTTAGTTAAACAAGCCGACGAAGATCCTGTTCAAAAGGCTGAGGTGGTGAGAGACATCGTCCATTCTATTTCTAAGATACCAGATCAAATCACTCAGGAAATTTACATACAAACCTGTTCGAATTTATTGGATGTGTCGGAAGAGGTACTTTTTAGTACTCTGGCTCAAATGTTGGCTAAGGAGCGTAAGGATAGCGGTCGAGGCCTTAAGAAAAAATCACTGCAGCTAGTCAAGGATGAGCCAATAGAAGCGCCTGTTCAGAAAGTAGATCATCAGTATGTGTTAGAGCGAAGTATCATCCAGCTACTGTTGAGGTACGGGAGTGAGAAAGCTTATTTTATTGATATTGATTACGACTTTGAAGCGGATCAACCTATTGAGGTTAAACGTGAATATGTGGTTTTTGAAAAGATTTTCGTCGAACTGCAGGAAGATGAAATTGAATTTTCAAATTCCATTTTCAAAGCGCTTTTTGACCAAATAATTGAAGTATTTGTTAAGTCAGGTGAATTAAAAATTGATTCTTTTGTCAATCACCTAGAGCCTGAACTGGCACAAGAAGTTACCTCCATACTCATGGAAAATGAGAAGAATCAATTACACGATTGGAAACGTCAGGAAATTTTTGTGCTGGATAAGAGTGTTTTAGATCCCAGAGAAGTGATGGAAACTATACTCAATCTTAGGCGATATCTTATCAGAAAGAAAGTTCAAGAATTAAGTGAAGTCATCAAAGAACAAAAAGAAAATGTAGATATTGATCTTATGAGGGAGACCATGGAATACAATGGTCTGGAAGTTTTAATATCCAATAAATTAAACCGGGTGCTTTAGGATTTGAGTTCCTGCGGTATTTCGCAAACCGGTATGGGCTGCATTTTATGCTGATTTGAAGAATTCAATTTTTTATAAATCTCTAAAACCTTTTGCTGCCTGTCTGTAGTTTCAGAATCATCTCCGTCAAAAGTCATAGCCCATTCCAACTCATCATACGAAGCACCAAGCTGATCTTCGTCTGTTCTGCTATCACCAAATAAGCCATCTGTAGGCTCTGCCTCCTGTATTTCATCGATCACACAAAGTTCTTTACCCAAATCGAAAACTTCGCTTTTCATAAGATCTGCTATTGGACTCAAATCTACTCCACCATCACCATATTTAGTATAAAAACCAACACCAAAATCCTCTACTTTATTACCTGTCCCTGCTACGAGGTATTTGTGAATACCAGCAAAATAATAAAGTGTAGTCATCCGTAATCTTGCTCTTGAATTGGCGAGAGAAAAGTCTTGTAAATCCTTATCCTCAATTTCTGGTAAGCTAGACTTGAAGGTCTCAAAAGTGTTGGAAAGATCTACTTTTACAGATGATACATTGGCAAATCTACCTTCCAAATGCTCGATATGTTTTCTTGCCCTGGATACTTGGGATTTATCTTGATGTATAGGAAGTTCTACGCATAATGTAGGCTTACCAGTAGTTGCGCAAAGCGTAGAGGTGACTGCAGAATCAATGCCACCAGAAACACCAATAACAAATCCATTTTGTCCACTCTTTTTCAAGTAGTCTTTCATCCATTCTGTGATATAGTCTATGGTTTTCTCGGCCTGCATACGTCTATTTTTATGCTTTAATACTTACATTTGTATCAAAGATAACTAATAACTTTTGTTGCTAAACGGTATATCTTAAAATATGAGGTTTCCTTTAATTTTGTTAAGTCTTTCATTGCTTTTAAGTGCCTGTGGGAATGATTCAAGCCTAAATGCTGAAGCTGAAACCATTGATATTGAATTAAAGGTCAATAGATTCGATTTGGAATTTGCTGAAACACATCCCAAAAACTTTGAAAGTTTAAGGCGTGAATATCCAGAGCTTTTTTCTAATAATGTTCCAGATAGTCTATGGATAGCAAAAATGAAGAGTGATTTGCAACAGGAGATCAACACTGAAGTTCAACAGGAGTTTTTAGATTTTGGAGCTGAAAAAAGAAGGATTGAGCATCTGTTTCAATATATTAAATACTACTACCCAAACTATGAAATTCCAGAAGTGTTTACACTGGCAGAAGAGGTAAATTACAGACAAAAATTAATTTTAGGCCAGGACGCTTTATTGATATCTTTAGATAATTACCTGGGTAAAGACCACAAATTTTATAAAGGTCTACCGCAATATATCGCCTTTCAGCAGGATAAGAAATTCCTGATTTCTGATATTATTGAGGCCTTTGCCATGCAGAGAATCAATCCTAAACGATCCAGAACTTTTCTTTCTAATATGGTTTATTATGGGAAAATACTGTACCTCAAAGACCGTTTGATGCCATTTGAACCAGATACAGCAAAAATATACTATTCTAAAGAAGAGCTTTTATGGGCAGAAGAAAATGAACAGCAAATCTGGTCGTTCTTTGTAGAAAGGGATTTGATTTATTCAACTGATAATCGATTAGAGGATAGGTTTATAAATTTGGCACCCTACTCTAAATTTTATTTGGAACTAGATAATGAATCTGCTCCACGTATTGGCCAGTATATCGGCTGGCAAATTGTAAGAGCTTACATGAATAAATATCCTAAGACTAGCCTAAAGGAGCTGATAGATATGAAATCTGATCTTATTTTTACACAATCAAAATACAAGCCTTAATTATGCTAAAGAAAAAATCTAAAATTACAATCGACGTTGAGACCGATGAAAATAGAATTCCAGAAAAGTTAACCTGGTCGGCACAAGATGGCGGTATCAATGATGAAGAGGCTAAAGCAGCTTTTTTAAGTATTTGGGATCATAATGCACAGGAAACCTTAAGAATCGATTTATGGACCAAAGAAATGCCTGTAGACGAGATGAAGAAATTTTTTCATCAGATTTTTGTGGGGATGACCGACACTTTCCAAAGAGCGACGGATGATGAAAAAATGACCGAAACCATGAAGGATTTCTGCGATTATTTTGCCGAAAAGTTAGACATTAAAGATGCAAAAAAATAAGGCTCTTATTTTTGTGTATAATGCCAACAAAGGAGCTGGTAGCGGTTTAATGGGCAGTCTTCATAAAGCTATTAGTCCTAAAACCTATGAATGCAATCTTTGTCGTCTAACTCATGGAGTTTTTGCTGAAAAAAAGGCATGGAGAAACTTCCGAAAACGAAGTGAAGTTGAAATGATTTTTCTTCATAAAGAAGAGTATCAAGATAAATTCAAATCCAAGTTTGAGTCTTTGTACGATCTACCGGTTATTTTATACCAGGATAATTATGACTTGAGTGTCATGGTAAAAAAAGAAGAGCTCAATCAAATGGAGGAAGTGGAAACATTAATAGAAAAACTCGAAACAAGACTCTAGTTTTGTAGAGTTTCATTGATGTTTTGGATGTAATCCAATATCTCATCTCTGCCCGTTTTATTTACTGATGAGGTAATAAAATAAGGAGGAAGTTCTTCCCAGGTTTCCATCAACTTAAGTTTATAATTGGCAATGTTGTTTTCTAAAGCATGGGGCTTTAATTTATCTGCTTTGGTAAAAACAATAGAAAAAGGGATAGTGTTCATTCCCATCCATTGCAAAAACTCTAAATCGATAGGTTGAGGCTCGTGTCTACAATCTATAAGGACGAAGGTATTAACCAGTTGCTGGCGTTTTTCAAAATAAGCAGTAATGTATTTCTGAAATGTCTTTTTCTCTTTCTTACTCACTTTGGCGTAACCATAACCCGGTAAATCGACCAGGTGCCAATTTTCATTGATTAGGAAATGATTGATTAATCTTGTTTTACCAGGTTTACCGGAAACTTTTGCAAGATTTTTCCTGCCTGTCAACATATTGATTAAGGAAGACTTCCCCACATTACTTCTTCCGATGAATGCGTACTCTGGAAGTTGAGAATTAGGGCATTTAGTCACTTCAGAATTACTGACGACAAAGGTGGAAGTTTTAATTTTCATGAGCTTTAGCTTTAGAAATTTCTTTTCTGAAGCCAGGCAAACAAAATTGAATTAAATTCGTCTGAATGTTCCATCATTGCAGCATGACCACACTTATCAATCCAAAACAATTCGGAATCTGGCAGAAGTTTATCAAAATCTTTGGCGACATGTGGAGGCGTCACTTCGTCTTGTTTACCCCAAATGATGCAGGTGGGTGTATTCATGTCTGGTAGATCCTTAGCCATATTATGCCTAATGGCGCTTTTTGCAATTGATAAAGTCCTGATGAGTTTGCTTCTGTCATTCACTACACTGTAGACATCATCAATAATTTCCTGGGTAGCTATTTCGGGATCATAAAAGACATCTTGAGCTTTTTTCTTGATGTATTCATAGTCACCTCGCTTAGGATAACTTTCGCCCATAGCACTTTCGTAAAGGCCTGAGCTACCTGTAATGACCAGAGCCTTCACGATTTCCGGATATATTTTAGTGGTTAATAACCCCACGTGTCCCCCTAAGGAATTCCCTACCAAAATGACTTCGCCATAAGATTTGAAATCAATAAACTCTTTGATGTAAGAAGTCAAATTCTTGATATTCGTCTTCAGCAATGGCATGTCGTACAATGGTAATTCAGGGACAACAACCTTGTATCCTTTCTCTGGGAAATAATTCATCACCCCATCAAAATTACTCAATCCTCCCATCAGTCCATGTAAAATAACGATTGGAGTTCCTTCCCCTTTTTCAAAGTATTTAAACTTGCCTTCTTGCAGTATATGTTCTTCCATCAGGTTTTCAGATTTCAAAATCCAAATATAAAGATATTTGAATAAGAAAACCCTATACTTTATATGACTTGTAAGATCAATAGATAATGAAATGATACTAAGAGCTTTAAACCAAAAAAGAGATAAAAAAGTGATAGATGTGCTTTGGATTTTGGTTAAAATGAAGCTTTATATAGTTTATCCACAGTCAGTTGAAAATTCACCCATCCACGAAAGCCATTGTAAAACCTAAGCTGAACTAGTCTTAAAGCCTTCTAAATAAAAAAGTTATCCACAATGTGGTAGAAAGTGGTAAAATGTGGTAAAAAATTCAATATATTTGAAATTGAAACCAGACTACCCATGAATACTTTAATAGGGACATATGAATGCAAAGTTGATACAAAAGGTCGACTTATGCTACCCTCTGGTTTAAAAAAGCAGATGCTTTCGATTCTTGAAGAAGGGTTTGTCTTGAAACGTTCTGTCTTTCAGCCGTGTCTAGAATTATACCCGATGAGCCAGTGGAATGCCTTGATGGAAAAGATGAATGGGTTGAATCGGTTTAGCAAAAAGAACAATGACTTCATTAGAAAGTTTTCTGCTGGAGTTAAAATGATAGAAATAGATGGCAACGGTAGACTTTTAATTCCTAAGGATCTCATTGCATTTGCAGGAATTGAAAAAGAGTTGGTAGTTTCTTCTGCTATTAATATCGTTGAAATTTGGGATAAGGATAACTATGAATCTGTCATTAGTAATTCTGATGATTTTGCAGAATTGGCTGAAGACGTAATGGGTAATGATATAGATGAGTGAAGCTTACCACATACCAGTTTTGCTTAAAGAAAGCGTGGATGGCATGAACATTAAGCCAGATGGAGTTTATGTTGATGTGACCTTTGGAGGTGGTGGGCACTCTCGAGAAATACTTTCCCGATTGGGTGAGCATGGGCGTCTGCTGGCCTTTGATCAGGATTTAGATGCTGTAGAAAATTCTATTGATGATGAACGATTTACTCTCATCCAGGCTAATTTTCAGTTCATCAAGCGCTTCTTGAAGCTTGAAGGAGTAAAAGAAGTGGATGCCATTCTTGGAGATTTTGGTGTTTCTTCACATCAATTCGATGAAGGCGAAAGAGGCTTTTCTATTCGCTTTGATGCCGACCTGGATATGAGAATGGATCAAAATACGGGAATGAGTGCTTCAGAATTGGTTAATACCTATCCTGAAGAACAATTCGCTCAAATCCTATGGCAATATGGAGAGATTAAAATGTCCAGGAAGCTAGCTAAGGCTATTATTCAGGAAAGAGCTACAAATCCAATTCAGTCTACGTCTCAATTGAACGCTTTACTTACGCCTTTTTTTCCGCCAACAAAGGTGAATAAGTTTTTAGCACAGGTATATCAGGCGATCAGAATAGAAGTTAATCAGGAAATGGAAGTGCTTAAAGCGTTTTTACTTCAAACCCCTGAACTCATCAAGAAAGGAGGTAGGCTTAGCCTAATTTCTTATCATTCTCTGGAAGATAGGCTTGTGAAAAGATTCATTAGAGATGGAAAATTTTCGGGTGCCCCAGAAAAAGATTTTTATGGAAATATGCTTGTGCCTTTCAGAAAGGTGGGTAAACTGATGACACCGAGCTCTACTGAAATGAGACAAAATTCCAGATCTAGAAGTGCGAAATTAAGAATAGGCGAAAAATTATAAGATGGCGAACAATATAGCTAACATCTTGAAAGGTAGGTTTTTGGTGAACGATGGTGCGTTCACCAACTGGGCTTTTATCGTGTTTTGTGCTTTACTTGCCATTATCATGATTGCCAGTTCACATAGCGCCGAACGTAAAGTGTATAGGGTAGCTGAGCTTAACCAGGAATTGAGAGAGTTGAGAAGTGAGTTTGTCGACACTCGTAAAAACCTTATGCAACAAAAGATGGAGTCGAATGTAGCCAGAAAGATGAAGCAGCGATCTATAGGCCTTTCAGATAAGCCGCCTTATAAGATAATTGTAAAATCAAACTAAGATGACAACAGATAAAGGCATTTTAAGACGGTTTTATATAGTAGCAACACTGCTGGTGCTTGTGTTTTTGATCATGGGGTACAAGCTATTTGATATTCAAATCATAGAGGGGCAGAAGTACAAAGATTTAGCACAGCAGACGGTGTATAGGAATTTCAATATTGAGCCTAACCGGGGGAACCTTTACGATGCTAATATGAATCTTTTAGCAACTTCCGTTCCTAAGTATGATATACGTTTTGATGCCGTAACGGTTTCAGAAGCTAATTTTCAGAAATATGTCTCAGCTTTAGCTACTCAATTATCAACTAAACTTGGTAATTCCAAGACCTACTACTTAAGAAAACTAAAAAAAGCAAGAGAAGTAAAAAACCGATATGTACTGATAGCTAAGCAAGTGGATTATTCTGAATACGTTGCTATAAGAGAGTTTCCACTTTTCAACTTAGGACCTTATAAAGGTGGATTTATCGCAGAGCAATCTACTGTGAGAGAAAATCCTCTGGGAAAAATTGGTGAGCGTACTGTAGGTTTTGGAAACGTAGGCTTGGAAGGTGCTTTTGATGAGTATCTTAAGGGTAAACAGGGCAAGCGATTAAAGCAAAAAATAGCTAAAGGACAGTGGAAACCTATAAGTGATGTGAACGAAGTGGAGCCTGAGGATGGGTATGATGTGATATCAACAATTGATGTGAATATTCAGGATGTGGCTCATCATGCTTTGCTTGAGCAGCTTGAACATTTTGAAGCCGATCATGGAAGTGTTGTGGTGATGGAAACTAAGACAGGAGAAATCAAAGCGATATCTAACCTAGGCCGTATTAAAAATTCTAATAAATACTACGAAAAGTTAAATTATGCGGTTTATGAGCCTCACGAGCCGGGATCTACCTTCAAGCTTATGAGTATGGCAGCTGCTCTGGAAGATAAAGTCATCGATACCAGTTCGGTGTTCGATACTGAAAATGGGGTAGTGCAATTCTTTGATAGAAGGGTTTATGACTCCAAGCGCGGTGGTTATGGTAAAATATCGGCTGCTGAAGCCTTTGAAGTGTCTTCCAACACTGCATTTGCTAAAATGATTTATGAGAATTATAAAGAACAACCAGAGCGTTTTGTCAACAGGCTTTATAATATGGGTTTAAACGAGAAGCTTGGACTAAGAATAAAAGGAGAAGGAAAGCCTAAAATTCCTCATCCGGAAGATTCAAATTGGTATGGAACGACCCTGCCTTGGATGTCTTTTGGATATGGGGTGTCCCTAACCTCTTTACAAACCCTTACATTTTATAATGCTATTGCAAATGATGGTTTAAAGGTAAAACCAAGATTTATTAAAAAAGTCAGAGATAAGCATTCATTGATTGAGTCTTACGAAGAACCCATAGTAGAAGGTAGCATTTGCTCTAAGGAAACAGCGCATCAATTGAAGAGTATGTTGGAAGGTGTTGTAGAGAGAGGTACTGGAACAAATATTAAACATTCCAACTTTACAATGGCCGGAAAAACGGGAACCTGCCAGACTGAATATTGGATAGAATCTGGACGATACATCTCTTCTTTTGTGGGTTATTTTCCCGCAGATGAGCCTAAATACTCCTGTATTGTTGTGATTCATAAGCCTAATCCAAAAATTGGATATTACGGCAGCACTGTGGCAGCTCCAGTGTTTGCGAAAATTGCTCAAAAAATTTATATAGATACTCCTCTAAAAGATGAAATAAAATCAGAAGCAATACAACAAGATCTTGTACAACAATCGTACGAAAATTACTACGATGTTTCCAAAACCTATAAAACTGTAATGCCGGATTTAAGAGGTTATCCTGCTATGGATGCCGTTTCCATTCTAGAAAATTTAGGATTGAAAGTAAAATTAGTTGGTGATGGCAAAGTGGTTCAGCAATCCATCAAAAAAGGAACTAAAATATCAGAAAATCAAAGCGTTAATTTAATTTCAAGTTGAAAGTATTAAAAGACATATTATATAAAGCACCAATCGAGTCTGTAAAGGGATCTACTGATATTGATGTGCATAATGTAGCATTTGACAGCCGCGAGATCAAAGATAAAGACGTGTTTATCGCGATAAAGGGCGAAGCATCAGATGGTCATTTATTTATAGATGCTGCAATCTCAAAAGGCGCTAAAGCAATTATTTGTGAGGATCTTCCTTTGGAGTTTGCTCCGGAAATCACTTACGTTCAAGTTAAAGACACTCGTGAAGCCTTGGCAATCATCGCTTCAAATTATTATGAAAATCCGTCCTCTAATCTTAAGTTGATAGGGGTTACAGGAACTAATGGGAAAACTACTGTAACCTCTTTACTTTATCAGTTGTTCAAATCGCTTGGTTATAAGGTCGGTTTGATTTCCACCGTTGTTATAAAAGTGGATAATATAGATCATTCTACGAAGCTAACTACTCCAGACTCACTCACCATCAACTCTTACCTAAAACAGATGAATGAAGCAGGTGCAGAATATTGCTTTATGGAGGTAAGCTCACATGGTATAGCACAACACAGGACTCTAGGTCTTGATTTTGCAGCTGGTATATTCACAAATTTATCTCAAGATCATCTGGATTATCATAAGAGCTTTGCAGAGTATAGAGACGTTAAAAAACGCTTTTTCGACCAGCTTTCAAAAGATGCTTTCGCGATTACCAATGTAGACGATAAGAACGGTAATTATATGTTTCAGAATACGAGAGCTAAAACTTATGGATACGCAGTTAAAAATCTCACCGATTACAAAGTCAAAATACTTGAGAAAAGTTTCTCAGGGCTAAAACTGAACATCAATGGCAATGAGGTGTGGTCAAGGTTTATTGGCGATTTTAATGCTTATAATTTATTGGCGGTATATGCCACAGCAGATCTACTTGGGGTGAACGAACTCGAAAACTTACAGGGATTGAGTCAACTTAAGCCAGTAGATGGTAGGTATCAGCATCATATTTCCAATACTGGAATTCATGTGATAGTGGATTATGCCCATACCCCAGATGCACTACAAAATGTCCTTCAGACTACAAATGATATTAGAACACACAACGAAGAGCTTATTACAGTGGTAGGTTGTGGAGGCGATCGTGATAAGACTAAAAGGCCTCTAATGGGTAAGATAGCAGCCAACATGAGTTCTAAAGTTATACTTACCAGTGATAATCCTAGAACAGAAAATCCAGATGCAATCATTGCGGATATAGAGAAAGGTATAGAACCTCAGGATGCCTTCAAAGTATTATCAATTACGGATAGAAAACAAGCCATTAAGACTGCTTGTAATCTTGCTGATGCAGGTGATATTATAGTGATAGCAGGAAAAGGACATGAAACCTACCAGGAAGTGAATGGAAAGCGAACAGATTTTGACGACTTTAAAATTGTAAAAGAATCATTAGCTCAAGTAAATAAGTAAGATATGTTATACCACTTATTCGAATTTTTGGAAAACAATTACGATCTCCCTGGAGCTCGATTGTTTCAGTACATATCGTTTAGAGCTGCTTTTGCTATAATCTTATCCTTATTGGTTTCTACTATTTTTGGTAAACGCATTATTCTTTTTCTTCAAAGAAAGCAAATAGGTGAGAGTGTAAGGGAGCTAGGACTCGAAGGTCAAAAAGAAAAAGCAGGCACGCCTACCATGGGAGGTCTCATTATCATTTTTTCGACACTCATACCAGTTTTACTTCTTGCGGAGTTGAACAATATCTACATTATACTTTTAATAGTGACGACCATTTGGATGGGAGCGATTGGTTTTTTAGATGATTACATCAAAACATTTAAAAAGAATAAGGAAGGACTTAAGGGACGCTTTAAAGTAGTTGGGCAAATTGGTTTAGGAATATTTGTAGGGGCAGTTATGTACTTTCATCCAGATGTTACAGTGAGGTCTGAGAATGTGGTTACAACCACCAATAATAAACAGGTCATCACCGAAACCTCTCCAGAAGAAAAATCAACAACCACTACGATTCCTTTTTTCAAAAATAATGAACTAGACTATTCCAAAGCTATCTCGTGGATAGGAGAAGGTGCTGCATCTTATGCCTGGTTGATTTTTATCCCGATCGTGATTTTTATTGTTACAGCAGTATCCAATGGTGCTAATCTTACAGATGGAATAGATGGTCTAGCTGCCGGGAGCTCAGCCATCATCGTCCTTACTCTGGGTATTTTTGCCTGGGTGTCTGGTAATATCATTTTTTCAGACTATCTCAATGTCATGAATATTCCCAGAACTGGAGAAATGACAATTTTTATTACTGCTTTTGCGGGTTCCCTGGTTGGGTTTCTGTGGTACAATACCTATCCAGCTCAAATCTTCATGGGAGATACAGGAAGTTTAACCATAGGAGGTATTATTGCTGTTTTAGCTATTGCTACAAGAAAAGAACTACTCATTCCCATCTTATGCGGTATTTTCTTTATTGAAAATTTATCGGTGATTTTACAGGTGAGCTGGTTCAAATACACCAAAAAGAAAACAGGAACAGGGCGACGCATCTTCCTGATGTCCCCTTTACATCACCATTACCAAAAACTAGGTTTTCATGAATCTAAAATCGTCGTTAGATTTTGGATCATCGGTATTTTATTAGCTGTAATAACCATTGTAACCCTAAAGATTAGATAAATGAAAAAGCTAGTGGTTTTAGGAGGAGGTGAAAGTGGAGTTGGAGCCTCCATATTGGGTAAAGACCAAGGATTTGAGGTGTTTTTGTCTGATTTTTCTACGATAAAACCTAAGTTCAAATCCAAACTGAATTCAGAAGCAGTAGAGTTTGAAGAAGGAGGGCATACGATGTCTAGACTGGAAACTGCAGATCTCATCGTGAAGAGTCCTGGAATTTCTGATGACTTAAATGTGATTCAACACTTAAGGGAAAAGCATATAAATATCATCTCAGAGATTGAGTTTGCTTCCCGTTATACAGATGCCAATCTTGTAGCCATAACTGGTTCCAATGGAAAGACGACAGTCACCAACATGGTCTATCATATTTTGCACAATGCTGGATTATCGGTCTCTATGGCGGGTAATATCGGCTTTAGCTTTGCAGAGCAGGTGGCCAGAAAAAAAGTTCATAATTATGTGCTGGAGGTTAGTAGTTTTCAATTGGATGGAATTGAAAATTTTAAGCCTCATATAGCCATTTTAACCAGTATAACCCCAGATCATCTGGATAGATATCATCATAATTTTGAAGAATATATAGAGGCAAAATTCAATATCACCAAAAATCAAACTGAGGAGGATTATCTTATTTATAATAAAGATGATGATGTGATCTACACCTGGTTGGCTCATAATAAAACCAAAGCCACTTTGGTTCCCTTTACCATGGAAACCATTGCAGAGGACTTATCCGCCTTTATCCAGGATAATAAAATTAAAATCAATCTTAATCATAATTTATTTACTATGTCTGTAAAAGATTTAGCCGTTAAAGGCGACCACAATACAAGAAATGCAATGGCAGCATCTACTGCTGCTAGACTGCTTAAAATAAGAAAGCAAACCATTAGAGATAGTATGGAAAGCTTTCAGGGTGTAGAGCACCGCCTGGAGCAACTGGGTAAAGTCAAGAAGGTATCATTTATTAATGATTCCAAAGCTACTAACGTGAATGCCACCTTTTATGCTTTAGATAGTATGAACGCCCCAACGGTTTGGATTGTTGGAGGAGTAGATAAAGGAAATAAATATGAAGATCTACTAGCACTTGTTAACGAAAAGGTAAAGGCTATTGTTTGTTTAGGTATAGATAACAGCAATATCTACGATGCCTTTAGTAATTGCGTTGATACAATTATCGAAACTGCTAATATGAAAGACGCAGTAAGAACGGCTTACGAATTGACAGAAGATAACGATGCCGTCTTGTTATCTCCAGCTTGTGCGAGTTTTGATTTATTTGAAAACTATGAAGACAGAGGGAGACAATTTAAAAGTGAAGTACAAAGTCTAAGAAAATAATAAAATGTCTACAAACTCAGGACTTAAGGAATTTTTTAAAAGCATTAAAGGCGATAAGATGTTATGGTCTGTGGCTGCGCTTTTGGCAATCTTTTCTTTTATACCTGTGTATAGTGCCTCTAGCAACTTGGCCTATCTCAATGGAGCAAGCGGAAGCACATTTGCTTACTTGGTCAAGCATTTTATTCATTTGGTTTTGGGCTTCTCTATACTTTATGCTACACATAAAATTCCATATCGCTATTTTAGAGGTTTATCCATTATACTGCTGCCGGTTGTAATAGTTCTTTTAATTATCACCCTTCTACAGGGAACCACTATGCAGGGAGCCAATGCTAGCAGATGGATACAGGTGCCTATTGTTAACTTCTCATTTCAAACATCAACACTCGCGTCAGTGGTATTGTTAATCTATGTGGCCAGATATTTATCAAAAATTAAGGAGGCTTCTTACACTTTCAAAGATACAATAGTTCCGCTTTGGCTGCCGGTGTTTTTAGTTGTAGGCCTTATTCTTCCTGCTAACTTATCTACTGCGGCTATTATCTTTACAACCGTATTGATGCTGACTTTTATTGGTGGTTATACCTTTAAGTACACTGCTGCTGTGGTTGGAATAGGGATGCTAGGTTTGGTGCTTTTTGGTCTCTCAGCAAAAGCCTTCCCAGATTTATTTCCAAACCGGGTGGATACCTGGATCAGCCGAGTTGAAAGCTTTACGCAAGGAGAAGAAAGTAAAGAGCAATATCAGGTTGAAAAGGCAAAAATTGCGATTGCTACTGGAGGTATTACTGGAAATGGAATTGGAAAAAGTGTGCAAAGAAATTTCTTACCTCAATCCTCTTCAGACTTTATCTATGCCATTATTGTGGAAGAAATGGGAATGCTAGGTGGAATAGGTGTGATTTTAGCTTACTTATTTATGTTATATAGGATGGCCATTATTGTAACAAAATCTGAAACCACTTATGGTAGATTACTGGTGATTGCAGCTGGAATCCCAATTATTTTTCAGGCGTTTATCAATATAGCAGTAGCTGTAGAATTTTTCCCTGTGACAGGACAAACACTTCCCTTAGTTGGCAGTGGAGGAACCTCCATTTGGATGACATGTCTTGCGCTTGGAATCGTTATAAGTGTAAGTGCCAAAAATGAAATTAGAGAAAAAGCAGATGCCGAACAAAAGGCTAAAGAGGAAGACCTTGCAATTGAAAACCCTTTAGAAGTGTTAAGCGAGACGATATGAGCGGTAAACGATACATGATTTCAGGAGGAGGAACAGGTGGACATATCTATCCTGCAATTGCTATTGCTGAAGAATTACAAAGCAGACATCCAGATGCTAAGTTTTTATTTGTAGGTGCAAAAGATAAGATGGAGATGACTAAAGTACCAGAAGCAGGCTTTAAGATAGAGGGGCTCTGGATTTCTGGAATTCAAAGAAAATTGAGCCTTGCAAATCTGATGTTTCCTTTCAAGCTCATCAGTTCTATTCTTAAATCCAAACGTCTCCTCAAATCGTTTAAGCCAAATGTTGTTATCGGTACCGGAGGATTTGCAAGTGGGCCATTGCTTAAAGCAGCCTCCAGCTTGAATATTCCGACTTTAATACAGGAACAAAATGCTTACGCAGGCATTACCAATAAATGGTTAGCTAAAGAAGCCAATACTATTTGTGTTGCTTACGAAGGCATGGACAAGTTTTTTCCTAAGGATAAAATTGTTCTCACGGGTAACCCAATTCGTAAAGATCTACTTGAAGTCAGTAGCAAAAAGGAAGAAGCTATTAAGTATTTTGACCTAGATCACGAAAAAAAGACATTACTCATCATTGGAGGAAGTCTTGGTTCGCAACGCATCAATGAGTTGATAGTAGACCATATCAGTCTTTTTGAAGATGAAAACCTGCAGGTCTTATGGCAGTGCGGAAAATTATATTATGACAGGTACAAGCATTTGAGCACTGCCAACTTAAAGGTCCTAGAGTTCATATCTAAAATGGACCTGGCTTATGCAGCTTCAGATGTGATTATATCCAGAGCGGGTGCAGGAGCTGTAAGCGAATTGAGCTTAGTGGGTAAGCCAGTAATTTTTATTCCCTCACCCAATGTTGCCGAAGACCATCAGACCAAAAATGCAAAATCTCTAGAAGATAAGCAGGCTGCCATCATGCTTAAAGAATCAGATTTGGACAACAAGTTCGTGGCCACATTTAGAGGCCTGATTAGAGATACAGACTTACAAAAAGAATTATCTAAACATATAGTACAACTGGCCAAGCCTTTGGCGACCAAAAGTATAGTTGATGAAGTGGAACATATAGAAAGTCAATTGAAATGAAAGCACTAAATGCTTATACACATGTGGTTTTTATCGGTATTGGAGGTATCGGTATGAGTGCATTGGCGAGATACTTCAATCAAAAGGGACATAAGGTATTAGGATATGACAAAACTGAAACTGAACTCACTTCAGCGATGAAGAGTGAAGGTATAGCTGTGTATTATTCTCAAGAGGAATTAATCGATTTACTTAAAATCGACTTAGAACAGATTCTTGTCATTTACACTCCGGCCATATCAGATAAATCACTTTTACATCAATATTTTAAGAGTCATAATATCGAACTTTATAAACGTTCAGTGATATTGGGAGAAGTCACAAAATCCATGCCCACCCTGGCTGTTGCAGGAACCCATGGTAAGACCACTACCTCTGCCATATTGGCCCATATTTTAAAAGCAAGCGGAATCAAATTAACAGCATTTTGTGGCGGAGTATTGTCCAATTATAACACCAACTATATTGGTGATGGAGAAGAAGTTGTGGTTGTGGAAGCCGATGAGTTTGACAGGTCTTTTCTTCAGCTTCATCCTTCTGCTGCTGTCATAAACTCTATGGACGCCGATCATCTAGATATTTATGACACGCCAGAACAATTAACAGAGACGTTTAAAGCCTTTTCAAACCTGGTGCCTAATCATCACCTTTACATGAAATCAGGACTGAGTCTTATGGCTAAAACCATAGGAATCGAGGAGGATTCTGATATCTCAGTAAAAAACATCTTAGTTAAAAATGGAAGTTACCGTTTCGACATCAAGACAAAAATTACTGAGCTTAGTAATTTAGAATTCTCATTGCCGGGTCATCATAATTTACTTAATGCGGCCGCTGCTTTAGCCTTAGCCATAGATTTCAAACCTGAATTAACTAGCGCATTTGGATCAGCCCTTGCAAGTTTTAAAGGAGTGAAGAGACGTTTCAATTATATTCATAAGTCAGACCGATTAGTGGTCATAGATGATTACGCTCATCATCCTACAGAAATAGACGCAGTGCACCAGGCGATATTAGAAATGCATCCCAATAAAAAATCGGTTGTCATTTTTCAACCGCATCTTTTTACAAGAACCAGAGATTTCGCTGAAGGTTTTGCTCGAAGCCTGTCTAAGTTTGATGAAGTAAATCTATTAGATATTTATCCGGCAAGGGAAGAGCCTATTGAAGGAGTAACATCAGAATACCTGCTGAATTTAATCGACCACCCTGAAAAAGCTTTGATCAAAAAAAGAAATATACATGATAAGGTAACCAACGCGGAAGACAAAGTAATTGTTCTGCTAGGGGCCGGCGATATAGGAGTAGAAGCTACAAATCTTTTAAAGCATTGGCATGAAAATGTTTAATCTACATACACTTAGATTGATTCTGATCCTTGGAGTGCTGTTCTTTTTGGTAGGATTTGCAAATCATAGACGAAAGATGAAGCCTGTCCAGTCAGTCGAAGTTAAGCTGATGGATGCTTCAAAAATATTTATTACAGAATTTCAGGTAAAAGATCTTCTACAGGCTACCTTGAGTTCTCATGGAGATTCAATAGTCAATGAATCAAACCTTGCTCACTTTGAAAAAGTCTTAAACGCAAATGACATGGTGAAATCATCAGAAATTTTTTATTCATTGGATGGGATCTTATCTGCAGAAATTATACAACGTCAGCCTATCGCTAGGATAAAAGAAAATGGATTTTACTACTTAGACCAGGATGGGGAACCAATGCCTCTATCTTCAAACTACTCATCTAGAGTGCCTTTGGTTTCTGGAGTTAAGAAAAAAGACCTCAAAGAAGTTTATCCGCTTTTGATGAAAATTGAAGCCGATGATTTTTTAAAAAAACATATCATTGCAATCCGAAAAATTTCAGAGAAAAACTATGTTCTATCCGTAAGAGACAAAGACTATATGGTCAATTTTGGTCAAATTTCTTATCTTGAAAAAAAGTTGAATAACTATAAGGTTTTTTATAAAAAAGCAGCACAATATAAAAAACTAGATAATTATAAACGCATAGATTTGCAATTTGGTAATCAAGTAGTGTGCACAATAAAGTAATAATCTACAAAGATGGAAGAAGATAATATTGCAGTAGGCTTAGATATTGGAACAACAAAGATTGTTGCCATGATTGGTCGTAAAAACGAATACGGCAAGATGGAGATTCTTGGGATAGGAAGAACAAAAAGTCTTGGTGTTCATCGCGGGGTCGTCAATAATATTACCCAGACCATCCAATCCATTCAGCAAGCCATACAACAGGCTGAAGCTAATTCTGGCTTGGAGGTAAAAGGCGTAACTGTAGGGATTGCTGGCCAGCATATTAGAAGTCTTCAGCATAGCGATTACATAACAAGAGATGATGTAGAGGATGTCATAGAAGATCAGGATATCGATAATCTGTGCAATCAGGTACACAAGCTGGTGATGCTTCCTGGGGAAGAAATCATACATGTATTACCACAGGAATATAAAGTAGATGGTCAATCTGAAATTATGGAACCTAGAGGCATGTCTGGTGGGCGCTTAGAAGCCAATTTTCATGTGGTGGTCGGGCAAATATCGTCCATTCGAAACATTGGAAGATGCGTTAAGAACTCTGGTTTAGAGCTTAACGGAATGACTCTGGAGCCTTTGGCGTCAGCACATTCTGTCCTGAGTCAGGAAGAAAAAGAAGCCGGAGTTGCTTTAATTGATATAGGTGGCGGGACTACAGACCTGGCTATCTTTAAAGATGGTATCATTAGGCATACAGCAGTCATTCCACTTGGAGGAAATGCCATAACCGAAGATATTAAAGAAGGCTGTTCTATCATTGAAAAACAAGCCGAACTGCTTAAAGTAAAATTTGGATCGGCCTGGCCTGGAGAGAACAAAGAAAATGAAATCGTATCTATTCCTGGGTTAAGAGGACGGGATCCCAAGGAGATTTCCTTAAAGAACCTGTCTAAAGTCATTCACTATAGAGCTGTGGAGATCATCGATCAGGTATACCTTGAGATAAAAAATTACGGACACGAGGAACAAAAGAAAAAATTGATTGCGGGAATAGTGATTACTGGTGGAGGCGCCCAATTGAAACACTTAAAGCAGCTTGTTGAATACGTCACAGGTATGGACACCAGAATAGGCTATCCCAATGAATACCTTGCTGGAGAAACCGATAAGGAAATTGCAAGTCCACTTTATGCCACCGCTGTTGGCCTGGTGATGGATGGTTTGCAACGCAAAGCGTTGGATAGAGCCGAACAAAGAGAGCAGGAAGGGCAGACGATTTCAACAAAAACAGAGGAGGCGAGCGAATCAAATGCTTCACATGAGTCAGATAGTGAAAAAGAGCAAGAGCATCAAACCGACATACCAGAGCAACCCAATCAGCCAGCTCGGCCTAGCAGAAATGTAGTTGAGAAATGGTTTGATAAACTGAAAGATTTTTTAGATAACGCAGAGTAGAATACCAACCAAAAGAATTAATTATGAGCCAAGAATTCGAAAACATCTCATTCGATTTACCAAAAAACCAATCCAATGTCATTAAAGTGATTGGTGTAGGTGGTGGAGGGTCTAACGCTATCAATCACATGTTTAATCAAGGGATTAAGGGTGTAGATTTCGTCATTTGTAATACTGATGCCCAAGCCCTAGAGAATAGTTCTGTACCTACAAAAATCCAGCTGGGTGTTGACCTAACCGAGGGACTTGGGGCAGGCGCCAATCCAGATATTGGTAAGCAGGCGGCAGAAGAAAGCAGAGAGGATTTAAAAAGTTTATTGAGCACCAATACTAAAATGGTATTCATCACCGCTGGTATGGGTGGTGGTACGGGAACTGGTGCTGCGCCGGTTATCGCCAGACTTTCGAAAGAAATGGATATACTTACGGTTGGTATCGTTACCATTCCATTTCAATTTGAGGGTCGTACACGAAATGAACAAGCCCAGATTGGAGTAGAAGAACTCAGAAATAATGTGGATTCTCTTATCGTTATCAATAACAACAAGCTTCGTGAAGTATATGGCAATCTTGGTTTCAAATCTGGATTCTCCAAGGCTGATGAAGTCTTAGCAACCGCCTCTAGAGGTATTGCAGAAGTGATTACTCATCACTACACGCAAAATATTGACTTACGTGATGCTAAGACAGTGTTGAGTAATAGTGGTACTGCCATTATGGGATCGGCTACAGCGTCTGGAACCAACAGAGCTCAAATCGCCATAGAAAAAGCTTTAGATTCTCCTTTACTTAATGATAATAAGATTAAGGGTGCTCAAAATGTTTTGCTCCTTATAGTATCAGGGACCGACGAGATCACCTTAGATGAGATTGGAGAAATCAATGACCATATTCAGGCCGAAGCTGGAAATTCTGCCAACATTATAATGGGAGTTGGAGATGATGAAGGTTTGGAAGATTCAGTATCTGTTACTGTTATTGCTACAGGGTTCAACACAGAACAACAGGATGAAATCGTTAACACAGAAACGAAAAAGATTATTCATACCCTAGAAGATGATCAGCGTATAGAACAAAACCTATCAACAAGTCGGTATAATAAGAAATCAAATATTGATATTCCCACTTCGAGAAGGCCAGTGAAATCCAACGAAGATTCTAAAGTTGTTCATAAGCTTGATGAGGAAAGTGAAGCTGAATATGATGATAAAAATGTAAACGACTTGGATGTAGACTTTGAAATCGTTAATGCGCATCCAGAAGATTTTGAAATCATTGAAGACGAAAAAAAAGAGGAGGAATCTGCCACTGGAATGTTAAGCTTCGACTTTTCTGAAGAAGTAGAGTCGTCTAAAGAAGAAATAGACACTGAAGCGTCTTCTCCACACGATATTGAAGTCCATGAGCCTGAAGAAATTACTTCATCACCTACTCGGTCTAGTCCTGAAGTGAAGAAATACGATCTATCAGAATTCATGCACGATGAGGAAACTCAGCACTCTCAGGTTAAAAAATCAAAGACTCCAAAAGTGGAAGAAGAGCCTGAAGAAGTTCAGTTCCAAAAGAGGACTATTGAACCCGTTGAGACAAGTCGTGATGCTGATGAAGATATAGACCCTATGAATACGCCACTAGCTGAATTGGCTTCCAGAGCAGCAGAACGAAAAGCAAAGATGAAGCAGTTCAATTATAAATTCAGGAATTCTAATAACATTGATGAGATTGAAAGACAGCCTGCCTATAAAAGGGCAGGAATTGAGCTGAATCACGATCGCTCAGAAAACTCAAAGTCACTCTCCAGAACCAGTTTGGAAGGTGACAAAGACAACCTAAATTTTAGGTCTAATAATTCATTTCTTCACGATAACGTAGACTAATCGTAACGATTTTATAACATTAAAAAAGCCAGCAAATTCTGTTGGCTTTTTTTATGATTATAGTTTTATTAGCGTTTTTCAGAAGATTTTAGACTCCAAGCAAAATATGTGAAATAACACATTATTAACTTTTTTACCATTCTATTAACTATAAACAACTCTTTTTAGATAAAAATTAAGACGGATTTTAACTAAAGTCATTTAGTAAATTTTGAGGATTAAGATTTTTGACTCAATAAAATGTCATAATCAATTGATAGTCAGTAAGCTAACAAGTGTTAGTTTTGAAATTTATCTATTTAATAAACTTTAACTAAATCAGCTTCTTATTAAGTTCTTTATTCATTGGTTTGTTAACCTAATCTTACCATTTTTGGGATGGCTAATTCTAATAAACAAAAACATGAAATTAAAAGTGAATGGAATTTTAACGCTATTTTTAGCGTTAGTAGTGCAATTTTCTTTTGCACAAACCAAAACCGTTACAGGAACGGTTACAGATGGAGATGGATTACCTCTACCAGGGGTTAACATCTTAATTAAAGGTGAGAATTCTGGAACCCAGACTGATTTTGATGGTAATTTTGAAATACAGGCTGAGACCGGTCAAACTCTTGTGTTTAGATATGTTGGATTTAAAACTCAAGAAATTAAAGTTCAAAACCAACTTGATATTGATGTGAAAATGCAAATTGATTCAGCTCAACTAGACGAAGTTGTTGTTACAGGTTACTCTAACAGAAATCAATCTGTTTCAACATCAGCAACAGTTTCTGTCTCTGCTGCTGAAATTCAAGAGCTGGCCCCAACAACAAGTGTTGACAATTTGCTCCAGGGTAAAGCTGCTGGTGTACAGGTTACTTCTGCGAACGGACAGCCAGGTTCTGGTGCTTTCGTTAGAATTAGAGGTACAGGTTCTTTAACGGCTGGAGCTTCTTCTCCACTATACTTAGTTGATGGTGCTCCTATTCGAGAACAAGATTTAGCAAATATTCCGAATACTGACATTGAGAATATTACAATCCTTAAAGATGCGGCCACTACAGCAAGGTATGGATCTAGGGGTGCTAACGGTGTTGTTTTGATTACAACTAAGGGTGGTAATAGAAATAAAGGTGCGAAAATTACGATCAACTCAAGGCTAGGTTCAACGCAAAGAATAGAGCCAAACTTTGACTTGATGAATTCATCAGAAAAGCTACAGTTTGAATCCGAAATGTATGCTTTGGGTATTTTGAATGCTGGGAATTTGCCTGGTGTAACTACAGAGCCTGGGAGTCCTGAAAGACAGTTTTTTCTGGATAACGGTGTAAATGATTGGGAAGATTTAGGACTTAAAAATGGTATTCTTCAAAATAATTCTTTTTCTGTTTCTGGAGGATCTGAAAAACTAGACTATTACTTCTCTGTTGCACATGATAGAAATACTGGTATTATAGATCAGATAGATGGTTTTGAACGTATTAGTTCTAGGCTTAATTTGAATTTTGAAGCCAAAGAATGGTTAAATCTTGGTATTAATGTTGGTTATACAAGAACTTCAAGTGATGAGCCAAGAGACAGAAATAATGCGCAAAATCCATTTAGAGCTTTTATGGACTACAATCCATGGGAAAGTGAATTTGCTCTTGATGATTCTGGTAATCCTATCTTAGATGAAAATGGAAATCGAGTATATTCATCTTCTCAGACAACAGGTTTCAATATTCGTAGAGCTTTACTTACAGAACCCGAAGTAACCTTTACAAATACTTTGTTCTCTAGTTTTTCTGCTGATGTCAGACTTTCAGATCATTTCAATTATAATTTTAGAGTTGCTATCAATAGCTTGAATACTAGAAGGGAATCTTATTCTCAGCCTGGTGGTATGCTTCAAAGCCTTATCGGTAGTGCTGATTTTCCCGGTACTAAGACAGATGATGGTTCATATTTATTCGATATGACTGTAACAAATACGTTAAATTATAATTTGACTACGGGGAAAAATACTCTTAATGTTCTTGGATTATATGAATATAATATTAACGAACAAAGAGGGTACTCGGTCTCAAGTAGAGGTTTTCCTTCTCGTTTGTTAACAACTCAAATTAACGCAGCGGAAGTAACAGATGGTAATACAACCAGAAACGAGCTTGCCTTAGTTTCTTACGGTTTGTTTGCAGATTATGATTTTGATCAAAAATATTTATTATCAGCCTCTGGTAGGGTAGATGGATCATCAAATTTTGGGGCTGGAGAAGAGTATGGTTTTTTCTTTAGTGCTAGTGCAGGATGGAACATTGCAAAAGAAGATTTCTTTAATATAGAAACTGTAGACGATTTAAAAATAAGAGGTTCTTATGGTACGACAGGTAATAGAACTGGTATCACAAGATATGCTGCTCAAGGAACCGTTGAATTTGCCTCTTATCCAGGTGGTAGTGCTACTGTCCCTTCAAATATTGCAAATCCTTCTTTAAAATGGGAAACGTCTTACAATACCAATATTGGTGTTGAATTGAATATGTTTGATAGCAGATTGAGATTAGTAAGTGATTATTTTATCAGAGACACAGAAGATTTACTTTTCAATATTCCAAGAGCTGATGAATCTGGTATAGGTTCTGTTCAAGGTAACTTAGGTGAAATTAGAAACCAAGGTCTTGAATTATCTATTCAAGGTGATATCATTCGTAATCCTGATATGACCTGGACTGTTGGTGGTAATGCTTTATTCTTAGATACTGAAATTGTAGCTCTTCCAAATGGACAGGATGTAGCGCCTCCTAATGCATTCAATATCTTATTTAGAGAAGGTGCACAAATCAATGAACATTACCTCGTTAGATGGGTTGGTGTCGATCCAGCAACTGGTAGATCACAATACCTAGATGCTAACGATAACGTGGTTTTTGCTGATGCAATTACTGCTGATGGTGCAGAAGATGCTAGAAAATTACAAGGTAAATCTACAATTGCTGATATGGAAGGTGGTTTCTTCAGTAACTTTAGATACAAAAATATAAGTCTTAGAACAGACTTTGTTTATAAAGCTGGAAACTGGGTTAATAACTTCGTAAGGGCTAACTTAAATTCAGATGGACAACGTGTTGGGAACAATCAAGCGACAAGTGCTTTCAACTATTGGAAACAACCGGGAGATACTGGAGTACAACCTAGTCCATTATATAGACAAGATGACATTGATGTGAACTCTGATAGATTCCTAGAGAAAGCTGATTACATACGATTGAGAAATGTTACTTTATCTTATAATTTTTCTGAAAAACTTTTAGATAAAACACCTTTCACTTCGGCAAGAATTTATGCTCAAGGACAAAACTTATTGACGTTTACTGATTTTTACGGTGATCCTGAAGTAGGTTTGTCTTCCGGTGAAACAATTTCTTTTGCGAATTCTGTTGCACCAGGTGAGGCTACTTTATACAGCTACCCTAATTTGAAGTCATACCAAGTTGGTATTGAACTAAGTTTCTAAATATAAAAAGACACAATATGAAAAATAGAATTTTAAATTTTTTATTAATTCTTCTTACTGTTGGAGTATTCACTTCATGCGAGGATGAATTAGACCAAGTCCCTTTTGACGACTTTGGAACACAAAACGCATTCAGAACAGCACAAGATTTTGAGAATGGTATACGAGGGGTCTACACAGCACTTATAGACGCTGGTATGCTTGGATCATCTGACAATGGCTCTATATTAAGTGCTGCTGATGTGCTAGCAGATAATGTTACCTTAGCAACGCTGGGAGGTAGATTAACAAAGCGATATTTACATGAATACAATTATTCTGTTAATTTGACTATGGAAGTGAGTTATAATGATGCCTATAACATTATTTATAACGCAAATCAACTATTACAGTTTGCTGAAAATTTTGAAGGTGATAATAAAGCTAATATTGTTGCTGAAGCTAAAGCGCTTAGAGCTTATGCTCATTTTCACCTAGTGTCATATTGGGCGAAAATTCCTACTCAATCTTCTGACGCAAATTCTAGCCCAGGAATAGCTTATGTATTTGAAGCTAACCCAGATATTACACCAGAGAGAAATACAGTAGGTGAAGTATATGATTTTATCGTTCAAGACCTTACAGATGCTGTGAGTGGAATAAACACCTCTAACCCGATTGCAAGACTAGATAAAGAAGCAGTTAATCTTCTACTATCACGTGTATATCTATATATGGGTGAATGGCAAAATTCCATAAACGCTGCAAATCAAGTCACTACTCCTGTAGCTGAAAGAGAAGGATTTGTTGGCATTTGGGATGACTCTACAATTTCTGATAATGGACTTTTATTTAGCATTCCTAATAATGCACCTATACTAAATAACCAAATAGGTGTAACATGGAATCAAGGAACCAGGACTGCATTAATTGCTGAGTACGTTGCTTCCAAAGAACTTGTTGATCTTTATCAAGATGATGACATTAGGAAAGAAGCTTATATCTTCGACGGTATTACCAATGGAGGTGTTAATGTAAATGCTATACAAAAGCAATTCGGTAGACCCGGTCAAAATGATGGTGTTGTTGATTATAAAGTTTTTAGATCTGCTGAAGCATCTTTGAACAGAGCAGAAGCTCATTACAGACTTGATCAAGAATCTGAAGCTCTTACAGCTCTAAATGAGGTAAGAAGTAGAAGATATTTAAACCCACCTAATGGTGAATCTGGACAGGCATTGTTAGACGCAATTAAATTGGAAAGACGTTTAGAATTTGCCTTCGAATACCAAAGATTTCTAGATATCAAGCGCTATGGAGAATCTGTTGAAAGAGGTGGTTTTGGTGATGTTGCTGACGGTTCAGGAACTCCATCATTAATCCAAACTTTGCCAGCAGGTGATAATAGGTTTCAATTACCATTTTCTCAAACTACTTTAGATAACAATCCTAACATAGAACAGAACCCAGGTTATTAAACTTAAAATTATGAAGACAAACTCAATATTTTTACTATTATTATTATCATTTTTAACACTCACATCGTGTGAAGATTATGATGATTATAATGAAGACAGACCAACAGTAGTAGGCTTTGTTGGATCAGAGACATCAGACTCGTCTGATCCATCAAGTTTAGCCCCTGGAGAGTCAGCAGAAATAACTGCATTTTTATTCGCATCAGATTTATCAACTTCTCAGCGTAGTTTCGCAATAGAACTCGATTCTGCTGAAAATGAACTGACAGAAGACAATGTTAGTTTTGATACTCAAGTTGTATTTCCTGCCAATGAAAGAAACGCAGAGATAACAGTAACTATTACAAATAATTCATTAACAACTACTCCAGAATTATTGGTTTTGAAACTGGTAACTGATCCCTCTTATGTAGTTGGAGAAAGATTAAGAGTATCAGCTAGTTCAGCTGAATAATTATAAATTCCGCTAACTTATATAACCCGCCTTTCTTAAGGCGGGTTTTTTATTTTAATATTTTAACTAAAGTCCTTTTGTTAAAAGAATGTTATTAATTAATTTCCCTGCCTAAATCTTTTAGTTAATAACAAATGAATCACAATTACATTAAACATTGTGTCGTGATGTTACTCATACTTGTTAGTATGGTGTCTCAGGCACAAACAGAAGAACAAAAGCGAAGAATTACCTCGAGGTATAATACTTCCTTGCTCAATCAGCTTTCTAATCAATTTTCGAATGCTTCCATTGCTGAAAAAGAGAATCTTGAGGCTAAAGCCACTCGATTAAATCTAGAAATGGCCTTAACTCTTGAAAATGGAAGTTATGCTGAATTGCAGAGAATATTAGATGATGGTACCCCTATTTATTACCAAACCTACAATGTTGATGCGGCCCTATCTACAAGAACAAACCATTTAAACATTGGAGGATCCACTGGTTTTAATTTAGACGGTCAAGATATGACTGCTCACGTTTGGGATGGTGGACATGCTAGAGAGACTCACCAAGAATACCAAACCTCTGGTAGTAGTCGAGTGAGTATTATGGATACCGCGTCTGAAGGACTAGACCTCAATTTCCATGCTGGACACGTTACAGGAACCATTATGGCTTCAGGTGTTGTTCCTGACGCTAAAGGAATGGCTCCACAAGCGAGTGTAGAAGGATATAAGTGGAATAATGACCTAGGAGAAGCCACTTCAGCTGCCGCCAATGGCATGTTGATATCCAACCATTCTTACGGATTTAGATCTGATTTAGTTCCAGATTATTATTTTGGAGGTTATATAAATGATTCAGAAAATTGGGATAGACTTCATTTCAATGCTCCTTACTACTTAATGGTAGTAGCTGCTGGTAATGATGGAAATTCGAATTTTAACGGATCTCCATTAGATCCTAATAACCCTCAATTTGATAAGTTGACAGGTCATTCTACGGCAAAAAATAACTTGGTTGTCGCCAACGGAAGAGATGCTAATGTAGATGAAGATGGTAATCTAATCTCTGTTTTAATCAATTCTGGGAGTAGTCAAGGCCCTACAGATGACCTAAGAGTCAAGCCCGATATCACGGGTAATGGAACTGGAGTATATTCTACCTACGCTAATGGTGATGCATCCTATAATTCAATATCGGGTACGTCTATGGCTTCACCTAATGTGGCTGGAAGTGCGCTTCTATTACAACAACATTCCCAAAATTTATTTGGTGAATATATGTTATCTGCAACTTTAAAAGGCCTCATCTTACACACAGCTGATGATGCTGGTTTAGAAGGACCAGACAATGTTTATGGCTGGGGACTTATGAATGCTAAGCGAGCAGCTGAAACTATGGCTTCAAAAGATAATGGGTCTGTGATCAATGACCTCTCACTTTTTCCTGGTCAAACCTACACTTTAGAAGTAGAGAGTAATGATGTAGATGATTTATTGGCTTCTATATCTTGGACAGATCCGGCCGGTCAAGCCTCTACTGCTCTTAATTCGGATACGCCTCAGTTGGTTAATGATCTTGATATTGTAGTTGAGCAAGCAGGTTCTGAAAACTTACCGTGGAGATTAACTGGGGTTAACTCCAATGAAAAAGGAAATAACTCAAGAGATAATTTTGAACGTGTAGACATTCAAAATGCTTCGGGGAACTATACTATTCGTGTGACGCATAAAGGCGACTTGACAAATGACCAACAAAATTTTACGTTGATTGTCACAGGATTAAATTCAGAGCCAGTGGTTTGTGAGGCTACACCACCTACAGGTATTACTGTTGGAGGAGTCGATTTTGACTCGGCTTCTTTATATTGGGATAATTCCCCTGGTGGCGAATATGATTTTAGATATAGAGAAGAAGGAACTACAGAGTGGACATTGTCTTCTTTAGAATCAAATACCATCAATATAGAAGGTCTTACGGAATTAACGACCTATGAAGTTCAGGTAAGAACAAAATGTATAAGTGAAAATACAGTCTCAGATTATTCTGAGAGTTTATTATTTACGACCGAAGAATTTGTCTTATCCTATTGTAATTCTCAAGGAGAGACTACCGCAGATGAATTTATTGATCGCGTGAGGTTACACCAAATCGATAATGAATCGGGTGCAGGTCCTGGATACTCAGATTTTACATCTCTGTCTACAGACCTTGTAGTTGGTGAATCTTATACTATCACTGTTAATCCAGCATGGACAGGTACTGTTTATGCTGAAGGAATGTCGGTATGGATTGATTTCAACCTTAATGGTGATTTTACAGATGATGGAGAACAAATACTTGGCGTAAGCCCATCCACAGATGACGAAGTGTCTGCAACTTTTACTGTGCCCGCTGGTAGTGTAGAAGGTGAAGTTTTAAGAATGCGAGTGTCTATGAAATATGATGGAACACCTTCGTCCTGTGAAGCATTCACCTGGGGAGAGGTAGAAGACTACTCAGTAGTTTTACTTCCAGCTGGAAGTTGTAATTTATTAGCTCCTTCAGGGGAAGCAGAACAAGCCTTTTGCACAGTTCCACTGCTGGAAGATATCCAAACAGATGCTACGACTGTTGTATGGTATAACCAGGAAACTGGCGGAACACCTTTAGCAGCAGATTATAGCATCACAAATGGCGAAGTATTATATGCTGCCAAAGTCGAAGGTCAGTGTGAAAGTACAGATAGGTTAGGCATTACGCTTACCGTTGGTGATTTTGAAGGACCAACGCCAACAGTGCAGGGTCTAGAAGATGTGATTGCACAGTGTGAAGTGAATGAACTTGTAGCTCCTACAGCAGAAGATAACTGTGATGCTGGTGAGATTACTGGAACTACAACTGTAGAATTCCCAATACTTGAAACCACAGTTATTACATGGGAGTTTGAAGACAGTACAGGAAACGTAAGTACACAAACTCAAAATGTTGTTGTAGAAGATACAGAAAACCCTGTGATCTCTGCTACTGAAACTCTTGTTTTAGAACTTGATGATCAGGGTGTTGCATCTCTCAGTATAGAGGATGTTGATACCGGTTCTACTGATAATTGTGGTATAGATTCTCAAATGCTTAGTCAGATGCAGTTTAATTGTGAAGACCTTGAAAAGCAGGACGAGTTTACAAGCGTGATATATACAGTCACAGATACCAGCGGTAATGAATCTAATGTAACGATTCAGGTGACGATCACAGATCCAACTTCAGCTTGTACTCTAAGTTCTAGCGTATTCGATAATGCTGAGGTAACCATGTATCCTAATCCAGTAAGTGAAAATCTATTCTTGGAATTAGGAACCTCTCAAATTTCAGTAGATAAGGTGACGGTATATGATATTACAGGAAAACAATTAATGACTAAGTCTATGGAAGAAAATAGCACGTCAATTAATGTTTCAAATTTATCTTCAGGTCACTATTTCTTATTGATATCTTCTGGAAAAGATACCTTGACAAAAAGATTCGTAAAGGAGTAAACTTTAGTTGATAATTATTTTTAAACCCGCATTTTTTAATGCGGGTTTTTTTATGAGATCACAATGGCTTTTTCTTAGTCAGAGATAAAGTATTAGGAGTCTGCACACTTAGTATTCATAAAATTTATCTAAAATCAGAAGATTTCATTGAGCTGGAGTCTTTCAACTGACTTACAATTCTTACTTTTAATTAATCGTTAGGAGTGCCTTTATTGGCTGAGAACATATCCTAGAACCTGAACTGAGTCATAACAGCGTAGGAAAACGAAACAAAATTGAATAAAACTCAATCAACCGTTTCGTGTATCACATGAAACGGTTTTTTAATTTATAGTCAGTATGAAAGTATTAAAAGGAATTTATGCCATAACCGATGAAAAACTGACCCCGCCATCTACTGTTATTGCACAGGTTGAACAAGCACTAGATGCTGGTGCCAAAGTGATACAGCTTCGGGATAAATCCTCCACAGATGAGGAGCTTGAAGAGATAGCCAGAGCCTTGCAAAAGCTATGCGATAATAAACAGGCGACTTTCTTCATCAACGACCGGGTGCAGTTAGCCAAAAAAATACGCGCCGATGGAGTTCACGTTGGATTTACGGATCAGTCAGTAAAAGACACCCGAGCTGAAGTTGGAGATAAAATGCTTATTGGGGTGTCCTGTTACGGAGATCTGGACAGGGCAAAACAAGCTGTAAAAGATGGAGCAGATTATGTGGCTTTTGGAGCCTTTTTTCCCTCTAAAACCAAACCTAAAGCAGATGTCGTCGACCTTGAAGTGATATCCAGAGCAAAAGCAGAACTCGAGGTTCCTGTATGTGTCATCGGTGGTATTAATCGTAAGAATATTCATGAAGTCTCAAAACACAATCCAGACCTTTACGCCTTGGTCAGTGATATTTTTGAATCCGAAGACATTAAAGCAACAACATCAGAATTAAACAAACTCATCACAAAATCAAATTGATATGAAATTAGCTATCGAATGGTTTCTCAACCCAGATCATCTTCCAATTATCATCGCCAAGGAAAAGGGATTTTTAAAAGGACAGGGAATCAAAGATTTTGAACTCATCGTCCCTTCAGATCATTATGACGGCTTACAGGAACTTATCAGTGGCAACATTCAGTTAGCGACCAACGAACCGCTTCATCTGATTGAGCAATACCATCCTGAGTTTCTGTCTTTGGGAACTTACTTCGAAACCAAAGGTGGTGTCATCATGAAACGTAATTCATTTGAAGCTTTAAAGCGTGGAGAAAAAATTCAGGTAGCGACTCCAGTGTCCAACGAAAAAACCAACGGTATAGGCCTGGAAATCATAAAACGCTATGCTGCTAAGCAAGGCTATAGTCTAAACGATACACAGATAGAATTTGTGGCCAAAGACTTTTATCTCGTTAAACATATGAAAGAAGGAGCAGATGCAGGCTGGCTCTATTTCTATAATTTTGAGGGCGTAGAAGCAGAGCATGAGCATATGGACGTTATCCATATGGATGCCAATACTGCAGGGTTTGCTAACTTCTGTGCTTTAGACTTATTTACCTCTCAAAGCTATTATAACAATCATCCAGATAAAATCAATGCATTTGTTCAAGCCATTAAGCAAGGCATCGATTTTATTGAGAATCATTCGGAAGAAGCCTTTTCGATCTATTACGACTATACCAAAGAAGAAAAGTCGCCTCTTATGGACGAAATTTTAAAAGCCACATCAAAGTGTTTTTACAAAAACTTTGAATCCTCTGCAGAAAAAGAACTTCCAATCCTCAATTTTTTCAATGACATTGGTATAACCGACTTGAGTGAAAACGAATTCAGAAAAGCATTTTTACATTAAAAAATACATCTTATGTTAGAACAACATCTTTATAAACAAATCTCAAATTTAAAATCTGCAACACCTCTTGTTGAAGCAATTACCAATTATGTGACCATAAATGATAGTGCCAACATTTTACTTAGCATTGGCGCCTCACCGGCCATGTGTGAATCTGCAGACGAGGCCTATGACTTCACAAAGCTATCCAGTGCTGTGTATCTTAATATCGGTACGCTAACTAAGGAACAGGAACTGGCGATGCTTCAGGCTGTAAAAGCCGCAGATGAACTATCAATTCCTGTAGTTCTTGATCCTGTAGGATGTGCGGCTATTCCAAGGCGGATTGGATTTATCGATAAACTTAGATCCTTTGGTAAAATAGACGTCATTAAAGGAAATCTAGGCGAGATTAAGTCTCTGGCAGGGGTAGAAGCTAAAGTAAGGGGTGTTGATTCTATAGATGAAGGTGATGATGGAGTCGAAGTGTGTCAGCAATTAGCAAGAGAATGGAACTGTATTATTATCGCCACAGGAAAGCAGGATGTAGTCACTGATGGAACGACAACAGCCTTAATTCAAAACGGCAGTGAAATGCTCACTCGTATTACTGGAGCAGGATGTATGTTAGGCGCATTGACTTCTGGATTTTGCGGAGCGAATCCAAAAGAACTGATGGCTGCTTGTATTGCCAGTGTGTTAAGTATGGGTGTTGCTGGAGAGCTGGCCGCCAACATAGATCGGGGAACTATGCCAGGTAGTTTTAAAGTGTTTTTGATGGACGAGATCTACAGACTCACAGATGAAACTTTAAAAGAGAAAGCTAAAATTGAATTGGTTTAACGGTTTAAGACTATGACTAAAACTTGGTTTGACTCGGTAGTCAAAGATGTAGCTCCTATAATGAAGGAGATAAAAACTCACCCATTTATTACGGAATTGAGTGATGGAACTTTAGACCCTAAGAATTTTCACTTTTACATGCACCAGGATTCTTATTATTTATACAGCTATGGTAAGGTCCTGGCCTCTATTGCTACACGGTTAAAAGAGCCAGATTATTCTTTGAATTTCATGAGTTTTTCTACAGGTACTATTGAGGTGGAGAAGGCATTGCATAAAGATTTTATAGCAGATTTCCCAGATCTGGATCCTCCAGAAAAATCACCAACATGTGCTTTGTATACAGGCTTTCTTACCGAAGTTTTTGAATATGATTCCATTGAAGTTAGTTTGGCAGCGGTCCTCCCTTGCTTCTGGATCTACAAAGAAGTGGGCGATTATTTACTTAAAACCACGACAAGGTCAAATCATCCGTACCAAAAGTGGATAGATACTTATGGTGGAGAAGATTTTGCAACATCGGTAGAAAGAGCTATCGAAATCACCGAGGTTTATGCCCAAAATTCGACGGAAGAGATAAGAAAGCAGATGACCAAAGTCTTTTTAAAAACAGCCCAACTGGAGTGGATGTTCTGGGACAGCGCTTACCGTAGGGAACAATGGCCAATTTAATTTAAATATAAAACATCAGGTATGAAAACCTATCCTAAACTTTTAATTATTGCTGGCAGCGACTCTGGAGGAGGGGCAGGCATTCAGGCAGATATCAAGTCTGCGGGGGCCTGTGGAACTTATTCTTCAACAGTGATTACGGCCTTAACCGCTCAAAATACACTTGGAGTTAATGCCATAGAAGGCGTTTCTCCAGATATGATAGTGGAACAGTTAAAGGCCGTCTTAGAGGATATTGGTGCTGATGCTATCAAAATTGGAATGCTGCACTCCAAAGCAGTGATCGAAGTTATTGCAGAGCATTTAAAAGCCCACCAATGTTCTAATATTGTTCTCGATCCAGTGATGGTGGCCACTTCTGGAGATCGACTCCTACAGGAAGAGGCGATGCAAGCCCTCATGAATACTATGATTCCGCTAGCCGATGTTATCACTCCCAATGTGCCGGAAATGGAGTTGCTTTTAGGACAACCCCTTGCCCAGGAGTCCGATTTCACTGAATATGCCAGAGCTCTGGCCGATAAGTTTAAGGTATCAGTCTTGTTAAAAGCCGGACACCTCCAAGGTAAAACCTCTGTCGATATCTTATTCAATTATAAAACTCAGCAAATCACAGAACTCAGCTCTCCCAGAGTAGATACGTCAAACACCCACGGTACTGGTTGTAGCTTGTCTTCTGCCTTAGGAAGTTATTTAGCTCAGGGATTCAGTTTAGAAGAGGCTGCCAAAAAAGCCAAAGTCTTTATTTACGAAGCCCTAAAAGCTGGAAGTGACTATACACTAGGTAAAGGTTCTGGGCCCGTTCATCACTTTTATAAATCGGATGAGGTTCCTAAATAGGAGTTAATTATTTGGAGCTTTTCCCGCTATCCATTTCAAGCTAGCCTCGTCCAGTTGGCTTTGGTAAAAGTTTTAAAAGAGCTTCTTGACGTCGCTTTTTAAAACTTACCAAAGCACAACCGTTCTTCCTCCAGGCTTTCCATTGCTATCGGGGCTAGTCTGCTAGTTCACCAGTAAACCAGTTAACCGGTCCATCAGTCAATGTATACCGAATACACGAATAGTCGAATATACGAATTCTGAATACTAACTACCTGTTAACCAGTTCACCATCTATGTAAGCATTCACCCGTTCTTCCAGAATAGGCAAAGTAACCACTCCCTGCTCTAAAATGACTTCATGAAAAGCGCGGATATCAAAATTTTCTCCCAAGGCTTCCTCAGCTTTTGCTCGGAGTTCTCGGATTTTAATTTCTCCAATTTTATAAGATACTGCCTGTCCAGGCCAGGAGATGTAGCGGTCGACTTCAGTATTGATGTTATGCAAGGAGAGCGCCGTGTTTTTAACGAAATAGTCCACGGCCTGCTCCCTTGTCCAGCCCATAGCATGTATGCCGGTATCCACCACAAGTCGGCAGGCGCGCCACTGCTCGTAGGTCAATTTTCCAAAGCGTTCGTAGGGCGTGGTGTAAATGCCCATCTCTTCAGCCAAAAATTCCGAATAGAGTCCCCAACCTTCTCCGTAGGCAGAGAGGTACATGGATTTTCTGAATCTAGGGATACTATCGCCCATCTCAGCATTAAGCGCATTTTGAAGATGATGACCAGGGACAGCCTCATGAGCCGTTAAAGATGGCAAGACATAGAGCGGTCGGTTGGGTAAATTGTAAGTGTTGACCCAATAATAGCCTGGTTGCGTCTCATCAGAAGCACCGATGTAGCGTCCCGTGGTATATTTTGGAGCAATGGCATCCGGTACTTTAGCCACACCATAAGGTTTTCTGGGTAAAGTTTTAAAATAAGCTGGCAGTTTGGCGTCGATACGCTTGGCGATATCTCGGGCTTCTTTTAAAAGCTCTTCGCCAGAGGTCGCATAAAATTGGGGATCGGTTCTTAAAAAGGTGATAAACTCCTCCAGGTTACCCTCGTAATTCACTTCTTCGACAATAGCCTTCATCTCTGAATTAATTCGGCTCACTTCTTCAAGTCCAACCTCATGGATCTCCTTAGCAGATAAATCCAAAGTGGTGTAATAATTCAACCGATTCTGATAATACGCCATGCCCTGCGGACCTTCAGACACCCCAAGATTGGATTTCGTATTCGGTAAATATTCTTTCTCAAAAAAGCTTTTGATGCGTTTGAACTCAGGAATGACATTGTCATTAATAGCTGTTTTAGCAGCATTCAGAACCGAATCTTTTTGAGTTCGAGATAGAGTAGAAGGTAAGTTTTCAAAAGGTTCATAAAAGAAGCTTTCTTCAGGTCGATTCACGATTTGAGAATCGTAAGTGGAGGCGTAGCCTTCAAATATCACTTTGGGTTGAGTGATGCCCTCCTTCAAGCCTTTTCGAAGTAATTTGAAATGCTGATCAACATAGGCAGGGATGGCATTTAATTTATTGAGATAGGCTTTTACTTGAGCGTAAGTGTTGAGGTCTCTCACCTGGTAAGATAAACTCAAATGAAAACCAGAATCTGAAAGTAAAGGATTGAGATAAGCTTTAAACTCATACCGATCTACCATCTCCTGTAATTTGAATTTCAAAAGCTCTGAAGAAATGTATCGGGTTTCATCAAGTGCATCGGTATCAATTTTAGCTAAATCGGATAAAAGTTTCTGAGCAAACTCAGCTTCTTTTTTATAATAATTTTCGGTGTATAAACCTAAAGGATAAGCCTCTCTGTCGTAGCCTTTATGGTTGTGATATGTGGAAATGACACTATCCAGCTGCTGAGCCAGCACTGGCATACTCATCATCGCGGAGATAAAAATTGAAAAAAATACTTTCATGTAAATCGGAGTTTTGTAAATAAAATCAAATATACTCAGAATGATTCTTACACTTATAAAAAACTATTTTCTTAGCTTATTCATCTGGTAAATAAAGGTACCAATATAAAAGGCTGCTAAGACAAACCACAGATAGGCCAACCATGCGAACTGACCTTTATCTCCAATTTTATAAAGTCCCGCGACAAGCCAGATCAGACCAAAGACAAGATTGAGGTATATGTATACTTTGGCTTTGTTCACGGTTTTAAAACCAATTTTTCTGGAGGTAATCCCCAGTCTGCCATTAACGTGTTCAATGCTTTTAAAGACTCTTCATGAATAAGGTCTGGATTGATTTTAAGATCTCTTTTTCTTGATTTCAGAATATAGTTTCCTCCAATTCTTTTGATAGTATCAATCTCATCGATTTTAATTTTGTTTCTAAAGCTGTACATCTTGTTTTTATAAATCCAGCCATCTTTTATTATTAAATATTGGTGTTTATAATCGTAAGCAAACTGGACTAGATATATAAGACCAGGTAATAAGTATAAAAAACCCATCCAATTGTCGACTGAAGGGACAACTAGACAAATGATGGCAAGACTCATCCAAACCAAACCTAACGAGAGATGGATGTAGAAGCGCTTTCTTTTTAATTTTATTTTCATTTGCTTTAAAAAAGTTTCAAAATTCTACTATTTTAAGAATTAAAAAAATAGTCAATCGTTATAAATTATCATTTAGCTTTATAATTTGATTTATGAAACTTAAAACTGAATTTGATTTGTTTGTGAATTTAAAAAAATCAAAATATCCTTTAGGTAACTTCTTTTCTAAGATTTCTTTTTCTTCGAATTGAGTATTAGAAAACTCTTCAATAAAATTCTAGAAGTATTCTACACCTGCTATTGTTAAACTTGCAGCTCTATTTTTGGTGTAATTTATTCCATCTAAATAATTTATTGCAGTTAATAAATTGTCTTTTGAAAAATCATTTTTAAGAAGCCCTTTTATATCCTTTTCTAAGTTTCTAAAATATTTGTCTGTAGCTCCATTATTCTCAATATATAGTTTAAACAAAATTAAGTGTCTATAAAAATTGTTTACTTCTAAAATATCTAAGGCCTTTTTCATTTTAATCTAATTTGTTTGTAATTCATTAAACTCAATTAATTCATGCTCTGGAGAAGCCTTAAAAAACGGTTTAAAACTCTCAGTATGTGAAGAGCCAAATAAAATCAATACGCGATCCTCTTCTGAGGTGATTTCTGAAGTGATCCGATGTAAAATTCTCATATTTCGACTGGTTTGGCCTAAAGTTAAAACATCTGCAACTCTGGTAGAACCTTTACCGATGGTACCTGCAAACTCATTGTAATAGCCTCGGTTTTGATACTCATTTGAGTTGAGGTGTTTAAAGTAGTCTAAAAGTGTGGCTTCCAGCAAATAGTCATCATCAATTTCATACCATTCTAAGTATTTTTGACCAATTTCACTTTCACCAAAGTCAGCATTGAAATCCAGGCCTTCGGTCAGTTCTTCTATGTAGGCTTTGGTGTTTGGATTGTTGTAGAGGTCATGCATCATACTTTTTTCATCGACAGCATACAAGGTATCCAAATCGAATTTTGAAGCTAACCTAAAAGCGATCTGATCGATTTCATCTACACTAAGTTGATACTCGCCGGAGGTATAGGCATTGAAGTTATTCATCAAAGCGTTGTTGGCATTGAAGTCTTCCACAAATATTTTAGTAGGCTTAAATTTGGAAAGGTAATCTACCAGTTCAAGGATTTCTTGTTGTCGCTTTGGAGAAGAGATATCTATCCGTTTTTCAGGATCTGTTTTATAAAGATCCTGGTCGTAATAAGCAAAATGAAAAGTACCTACCAGTAAAACTTGAGGGCGTTTTTGACCACCGATAAGAATTTCATCGGGTGGAGTTTGGGCAAAGGTCAATTGAGTTAAAACTATTAAAAATAGTAGTAGCATTGACTTTGTCATAAAAGTGTAATTTAATTGTTTATTTGAAGATCTTTTAAAACTTAAGTTTTCCTAATTATTGCTTTTCATAGAAATACCCATTGAAAGTTGAAATCAGTTGCTGTTCCATAAATTCTGGATCTGTCGGTTCCTTTTCTTTATTCGTCAGCATTCTTCTATAAAAAGCAACTTCATTTCGTTCAGAATCAAAAATATAAGTATAAAGTGTCATATTTGACTTTACTGGGGTTGGTACGTACATGCCTAAAGTTAGAATTCCAACGCCTATACCTTTAGCCACCTGTCCGCCATAGTTTCCCTTCTTTCTGCCAAACCCAGTAGCTATGCTTGCCATAGCAAAACGCTGATTCCTGCTCTCCAAAATTGAATCTAAAACTGGGGGTAGCACTATGCCCTCTAAATTATTCTTTTCAAATATCATCTGGGTTAAATTGCCTAGTTCATTCTCAATTTGTGCTTTTAGAGTATCATTTTCTATCGAAATTTTATCATTCAAATTCAATTTGGAAGCCTTGGTCTCTAGAATAGAATCCAAGGTCTGTCTGGTGATGGTGGAAAGTGAATCACTCAGTTTTGGTCGATTACCCTTTTCTATAAGCTGGATATAAGCCAATGGTTCGAAGTAATCGAGTTGTCTAATTTCTGAGGATGGTACAGAAGAGGATAAAAATTTATTGGTGCCGCATGAGCAAAGTACTAAGGTTAGTCCAAAGATGTAAAGAAGTCTTGATTTCATAAGATTGATTTATAGATAAAAACCGTTTATAACTATTGCAAAGATGTTGCAGAATACAAAGTTAACTTTTCAATTCGATATCCAGTTGGCGTCCTTCTTCTGCCGCTTTCTTATCCATTTGGGTGCCTACGGCAATACCAATAGCCATACCAATGGGTAAACCGATGCCGAGAAAGCCCATATTGCCCAGGCTTAGTCCAAAGGCCACGCCCAGCGGAAGACCAAAGGTCGTCATGCCTAAGACCAACCAAAGGTTGCGGTAGTGGTTTTTGGTGACTAGCTTGAGCTCTTTTTCGATGAGTTTGAGGATGCGTGACTGACTTTTCTTAAGCTGGGAGCGTTGTGCTTTCTCAGTCCCGGCTTCTGTATTTACGCATTTCACCTCAGTATTGATAGAATTGATGACTTCTGGTGAAAGTTCTCGTGTTTGCAGTTCCTCAAGCAACTGTTGCATCTGATAGTAAGCGCGGCCTAATTTTGGCTGATCTTCGAGACCGGAGGGTGGGGTTAGTTGGTGGAGGGTCATGAGGTTGATTATTGAAGGACAGAAACTTTTTCTATGACTACTTAGTTTTAAGTATTGTATGCATCACTTTAGAGTCTTTTTTAATTTAAAAATATAAAATAAAGTCGATAATCGTGCCTACTAAGATTGTAAAAAAATAAAATGTTAGTATACCTAAAATGTAAGTTATTAGAGCTTTGAAATAATTTATTCTTTTTCGTTTATCAAAGAAGCGACCGATAGCCCAAGCGTAATAAGCCAATGTTATTGCTGTACCTAAATATGAAATTTCGAGTCCTGTAACTATCTCTAGTAAGGCAAATACCGAATAAACCAAAGTCCCCATACCTGTAACGTATAACAATAGTATAAGAATCTCAAAAAAATTGTAATTGTATTTTTTGAAAAAAAGTTTAATCCATGATACTATAAACACTGAGATAAAGATATTAGTAAAGCCATAATTCTGCTTCAGCCATCCTAAAATATTTATTAATACTGACGCTTCTAATCCTAATGAGTCTGTATAACCTTCACCAAAACCTTCAAGGAATCTATCATAGATGTTTTGTTTTACCAAAGTATAAAACAAAGAGCAAAATATGACAAAAGTAATGGGCTTTACCAGTCGTTTTCTATCATTTAGTATGAAGTTTTGGATGCACTGATCTGGTCTGAGTGCTAATTCTTTCATGGTGTAAAAGAACCCTTTTTCAAAGTTTAAAACACTCATAATTTCCGATACTATGTATCTTCCATTAATTCTTTTTAGAGTAGCCTGACTTTGACAGTTAGAGCAAAAATCATCTTTCATTTGCGCTGCACAATTTGGGCAATCATTAAGACTAAGATTAGTTTTCAATTAACTTGACATTAATGGATAGATAAAATACTTAAAAATGTAAAACAATACACCGCCAACGATAGCTCCAATTATAAAATTTCGTGCGGGATTTTTGGATTTTTCTTTTTTCATGTTAGTTAGATTTGACTTATAAGTTTGTTTAAAAACGGTTTAGATATGAAAAAGCATCTCCCGTGGAGGCATAGATTGTAGGTTTTGCTGACTTAATTTTTTATTTACAACCGTGCCGTTTATTGGCGATGAACCAATGTTGGGCATAGTTAGGTTTTTCTATCTATCCTAATAAAATTGTCATAACTTTTGCAGATATTATCTGCTAATTAGTTCAATCTTCAAATGCATCTACAGCTGCTTTTATCTATGCTGAAAATCATGTCTGTTATAGTGCAAAATAAGAAAGCAAACCGGCTCAGATTCATTTATCATTTAATCTAGCCAAATAGCTAAAACCGACTTATTTATGGTCTCTATTGAACAGGCTCCACTTGATACCCCGCTTTTCTTAGGAGATTGACTACCCCATTGGCTCCGGCTAAGTGTGCAGCTCCAAACGCGAAAAATGTAGGTTGCTCTTTGGCTTTTTCTTCAATAACAGAAATCCAGTTTTTATTGCGGTTGTCTAAAAAGTCTTCGGTGTATAAATTTATGTTAGACTCCTGTGAACTCATATAATTCATAAGCCCATCTAGGTCTTTAGCTTCATAGAACTCTATCATGTCGTTGAGGGACTGGCTGTTTTCTTCATCTGTCGCTTGGGCCATTTGCAGCAGATCTTCTACTTGGTCCTGGTAAGGTACCTTATCAATCATATTCAACTGGTCTTGTATGCTCTCTAAGCCGATAATTGATTTCTCTGCTGATTTTGCTTTTTCTAAAAAGTAAGTGTCATAGCCTTGAGGTGTTGCGCAACTTAGAAAGCTTGTCAACGCCATAGAACTCAGGAAAAATGGCTTGATGTTCTTCATCATCGAAAAGTTCATGCCTTGCACCTTACCGTCGAAAAAACATTCGAGTTTCTTTAGTTCTTCATCGCTTGTAAAGTCCGATAAACTTTTGCCTTCTTTCATGTACATGTTTTGCATCATGATGGTCATCATGTTGGGGTCGGCCATATTGATTTCTAAAGCTAATTGCTCTGTAGATTCGAAGGCCTCTTTAACGTCTTCCGATATATTAACCTCACAGGCGATGTGAATGGTCCCGTAGAGATAGGAGCTAGTCTTTAGGTTATTTCCGCTGACCTTCCACAGTAAAGCGTTTTCTATGGATTGAGCAGAGGATTGAGAACTTAATGAAGTACATAAAAGAAATAGAAATAGAAATTTTATTTTCATGAGAGTTTTAATTTTCATTAGATTGATTATTTTGGATGAATTGTTTAGTTTTTAAATTTATGATTTTTTTATTATGCTGCTTTAATTAATTCATTTTATTCTTTTCAATTTTTATTTAGCAATCTATGAATTTCTCCAATATCAAACTGGTCGTGTCCGATATGGACGGTACACTCTTGAATAGTCAGCACGAGGTGAGTGAGCGGTTTTTAAAGCAGTTCCAGCAGATGAAAGCCAAAGGGATTCATTTTGTGGCGGCTAGTGGTCGGCAATTCCAGAGCATCACTCATAAACTCTCCTCCATACAAGACGACATCAGTGTGATTGCAGAAAACGGAGCACTGATGCAACACAATGGGAATACTCAGGTGCTCTTAAAGCTTTCTCCCAGTGATGTCAACACTTGTATTTCGCTGCTAAGGCAAGTGAAAGGCTGTTATCCAGTTCTTTGCGGGAGAAAAGCGGCTTACATCGAGTCTAAAGACGATGCTTTTATTTCCGAGTTTCAGAATTATTACTCAGCGATTCAACAAGTCAGCGACCTCACTCAGGTGAAAGATGACGATTTCCTCAAAATAGCTGTGTTTCACTTTGAATCCACCGAAGACTTTGTGTATCCTCATCTGGACTCTATTCTGGAGCAGTTTCAGGTCATCGTCTCAGGGCAAAACTGGTTGGACATCTCCCATAAAGAGGCCAACAAAGTCTTTGCACTCAAGCATATCCAAACCGATTTGGGTGTCTCTCCAGAGGACACCATGGTCTTTGGTGATTATAACAATGATATCGAAATGCTGAAACTGGCTAAGTTCAGCTACGCCATGGCCAATGCGCATCCTCGGGTGAAGGCAACCGCCAAATACACGACCTCAAGCAACGATGCCTATGGGGTGGAGAACATTTTGGAACTATTGCTGTCGGGCAGGTAAAAGGAATCCACCCCTATAAATCCGTATGTTATTTCAGGACCATATCATCTCTGGAAAACTGCCTGAAACTGAAGTAACACATGGCAAAAGCCATCAGAGTTAATGACAATACAATAACGGCATATTGGCTGACTTGTATGCTGCCAGCAATGATCTCTTTGGTAGCCAGAGCGATGTTTAAAATTGGCACCCAAACCGTCTGCCAGTTCAATTCAACACTTGGCATCAAGGCTACCATCGCCGGGATGATCACTACAAAATTAAGCGGAGTCACTATACTTTGGGCTTCCTTGAAGCTTTTGGCACGTATCACGATGGCAGAGAGCAGACCTGCAAAGAAAATGCTTAACGGAAACAGCATCCCAAAGAGCATCACGATGAATTTTGTACTCAAAATATCGTTGATAGAGTCTAAAAAGTCGAGCGGGATATCGGGTAAAAATTTTAAACCGACCATCATCCCTAGAATCGTCATAAAAGCGGCAGAAAGGCCTACGATAGAAATGGTGATCATCTTACCCACCAGAATTTTAAAACGGGAGGCGGGGGAGGTCAATAGCGTTTCTATGGTTCCTCGTTCTTTTTCGCCGGTGATGAGGTCGATGGCCGGATACATGCAGCCTAAAAAGCAAAAGATGATAAAGATGTAAGGTAAAAATCCGCCCACGGTTTTGCCGATTTGTTCCTTTTGAGAAGCGATGTCTTGTTTAGAAATTACAATAGGGGTTAAGGCTTCAGCCGAAATGTTCAACTTTTGAATTCTATCGTCCAGAATTTGAGATTTCAAGAGACCTATTTTATCGGAAATTCTATTGTAAAGCAGAAGGTTAGTCGATTTATAATACAGATTGAGATTGGCAGAACCCATGCCGTCGATCTTAGACATAAAATCCGAATCAAATTCCAGGACCGCATCCAGCTCGTCGTTTTGGATATCAGTTTTTCCTGTCTCCAAATCAACATCCTCCAAAAGCATAAAACTATCCTCTTCGAATTCGCTGCGTATCGATTCTGGAGCATCGATGAAGGCAATTTTTAAGGCTTTCGTTTCTTCCTTATCCATCAGGATCTTTTGCAATTTGGTGACTCCAAAAAGCAATAAGGGAATGATCAACGCGGGAACAATGATAGCCGAAATCAGGGTGCGTTTGTCCCTTAGCGTATCGGTTAATTCTTTTTTGATGACTGTAAAGATAACGTTCATAGGAGATGGTATTAGGTTAGGCAGGAGTTTGAGCCTGATTGACGGTTTGGATAAAGGATTCTGTAAGGGAATTTCCAGAAGATAGTGTTCTGAAGTTTTCCATGCTGTCGTTATACAGCAATTCACCTTTATTGATGATGGCTAAATCATCACACAGCAAATCGACTTCACTCATGATGTGCGAGGAGAAAATAATGGTCTTGCCGTCGGCTTTACATTGTTTGATCAAGTCTATGATGCTGTTGGCCGTAATCACATCCAGGCCAGAGGTAGGTTCATCAAAAATAACCACGCTGGGATCATGAATCATAGTCCTGGCGATGGAAACCTTCTGCTTCATCCCTGTTGACAACTGACTGATGGGTTTCTTCTGAAAGTCATGAATATTCAATTGATCGAAGAGCATCTCTTTACGCTTTAAAAAGGTATTCTTGTCCATGCCGTGCAGATCGGCAAAGTACTTCACGATCTCCCCAGGATTAAGCCGGTCGTATAAATTGGTAGAGCCAGTAAGGAAACCAATCTTACGACGAACGGCTTGAGCCTGGTTTTCTACATTTAAGCCATCGACCAAAATTTGTCCTGACGAAGGCTTAAGAATAGTAGAAATCATCCGCAATAATGTGGTCTTTCCCGCCCCATTGGGTCCCAGGAGCGAAAATACCCGGCCTGGCTGACAGGTAAAACTAACGTCCTTCACCGCGTAGATGGAAGAGGCCTTAGTTTGCAGCTCCTTTTGTTTCTTTTTACTGAGTTTGTATTTCTTGGATACGTGTTGGATGTCGATCATGGATTGGATTTGGTTTTAATTCATAAGTAGCAGGCTTTTTGTCTAATTCAAGATTTGAGCCTTAATTCACTCACTATAGTTGATTAGTTGGTCTGTTTTAATGCTGATATGTTACAGTTTTATAAAAATTATTTGAAGGCTGATGTTAAGTTTAAATGTGTTGCATTTAAAACCCAGTAATAATGTGCCAGAAAAAAATCCGACATCAATTTCAGCAGATGTGAAAATGAAATTCAACAGGATTCATACTACACTGACAATGATTATAATGAGAGGTAAATTTTTTTTATCGGTTAGGTTAATAGCAACGGCTTTGATTTTGTCCGTATTCCGTTGAGTATTATGTATATTTTTATTAGCATATTATATTAGATTTCTGTTACATCTCCAGCATTCAATTTCATAACCATCACCAGCCAATGAAATATCTAACAATACATCAGCGTCACAATGACTACATGTCATCCAATTAGATTTAATCCATTCTTCAATTGGCACTTTACTGTTGATCATTCTATTGGCTCTAGCGTCTGAGATGAAATAAACCTGAGTAGGTTTCTTGGACTTCCCTCCTTTATCGTTTCCTACATTGTGGCAGAATCCTTTCTTTTCCCAACTCGCTACCTTTGGCCGTACAGAATTATTATGTGTTTTGTACACATTTGAAGCTAAATACGCTATAGTAAATAGTTCTTGGTCAATTTTTTTTATGTCTTTTAGAGCGTTTTCTCCGTAAAGCTCTTTGCAAATTTTTTCTGAATACTTTAAACTAGCTCGATCTAATGTTCTTTTATCAAGCTTGCTAACATTTGAATCGATCAAGGTCTGTTCAGCAATAATTTCGTCACAAAGCCGTATTACATTTCTTGGTGAATAACCACTCAATGTAATAATAATATCATCAACATCGGTGCTAAGATCAGCAGTAAAAAGTTGAGAAAATGTGGTTACCTTTCCATCTGAAAAAACAGATAGTCTTTTACTCAACATGGCTTTTAGAGCATTTCTAGACCATAATAAGTTATGCTGTGTAATTCTATCGGGTCTGCCTCCTTTCAGATAGAATGGGTATATTTTGTCCCATAGAAAGTATTTGAATGCATACCCATTTAATGAGTGTGTATCAAGGTCCCTTATTAATGGCTCAATTAATTTGTAAGAGGCAAGTTGGTCATTTCCAGTTTTTTCGGTTTCGTCAATCTTATCTAGCAGAATGTAAATTGCTTGAAAACCAAACTTTTTAGATAGTTCAAATAAAAGTTCTAGCTGATATTTATATGACTCATTTAATTTTTTTTCTTCCTGTTTTAAACTTGGCAAATCAATTTCTGGTAAATCATAGTTTTTGAGTAAAAAATTTACTAATGAGTCAAGAAATCCAATATTTTCGCTCCAAAAAGCTTTGATTTTTTGTGGTAACGATTTAAGACTTGACATAATTTCTTTTGCTTGTCCGCCACTTAAATCACCTAAATAATTATGTGCTAACATCGAGAGATTCTTTTTATCTTCCTTTGAAAGATTTTTAAGAGTATCTGGATACTCGGAAGTCCAAAAAATTAGACTTAAGAGTGTGTTTGTGATAATACTTTTCAAATGATAGGGCAGGGACACATCTTCTATTGTCTGAGTAGCTCCAAATTCAAATCGATCAATTGTGACTGACAGAATAGGCTTGTCTTTTGTCCACTCTTCGATCATTTTTCTTTGTGCTGTTTTACCGCTTCCTCTAGGAGCCATGACAACCGAAGATGATGGGCTCTTATAATCTCCTTGAATAGCCTCAAAGTAAGGTGGCGGTACAAAGTATTCCGTTATTAATTGTTCTTTATCTGCATCTGTATAAGCAAATGGATTCTCTTTAAAACCTAGATTGTTATATATGCTCATGAGAGACTAATATTATTCTTTATATCCTCACTCAAATTAAAAACCAGCAGTGTCAATACCAGAATAAAGATAGAATGTTAATGAAGGTCTAAACTACAGCAATTTTCCTTAAAATAACGCTCTCACGTATAAAAGTTATCAACGACTTATCCACATTTGGGGCTGAGGCTCACGAATACTAGCCTCATGGCATAGGTTTATTTTGAAATGTGCTCCTCAAAAAACTTTAACTCCCGGGGTTCTTTTTTAATGTGGTAGCCGATACATACCGCTAAACTTACAGAAGCTATAAACTCGCTGTCCTACCCTTAGAATTTATTCGATATGTTTTATAAATTCAGTAAAGGTCATGATTTGTGTTCGTTCCATTTTATCTAAAACAAGTAAATCATCATCTCCAGTAATTAAATAATCTGCTTTTGAGTCAACTAAAAGGTTGAGTAAAAAATTATCTTTAGGATCACGACAAAGTTTAATATCAGATTTTACTTATATCAACTCACCAAAATCGTCAAAATAATATAGAATTTTCTTGATGTCTTTTTTGGAAAAATATTTTTCAAATTTTGGTTGGTTGACAACATCTATAAATTCTGTTATCAATTCGTCTCAGAAAATTAAGATGATTTTCTTGCTCTTTACAAGTTGATCTATTTGAGTAAATTGTTTTGTTATCAAAAAGCTAATCTAAAGATTGGTATCCAGGATTACCTTCTTATTTTTCATGACGCAATTTTCTTATTTGCTCTACTTCATCGGTTATCTCATCAAGTGAGATTTCGTCATCAGAATTTGATTTTAATTTTTTGAGTAAAGATGAAAAGTCTGATTTAGTATTTTCTTTATTTATTTTAATTAAATTCAAGTCAGCTAAATCCTTCAAAAGCTTTTTCGCTTTTGGATTAAGTATATCAATTTGAATTGTTTCCATCACTAATATTTTTTCCTAAATTAAGAAATTTAATTGTACTAATTATTTTAATTATTTGGTGAAATAGTTTCATTTATTTCGAAATCAGCTGCTCAAAAAACCTTAAGTCCCGGAGTTCTTTTTTAATGTGGTAACCGATAAATACGGCTAAGCCCAAAAAAACCAAGCTGCCACTAATCAGAATATAGGTGTAAAATCCGCTGGAGAGGTTGGTCTTAAAGGCAGGCAACATTTGCCAGAATCCCCAAAAATAAAGCAGGTAGACCAGGGGCGTAAATCCAAAATGCACCCACTGCCGTTGTTTAAAATAGCTTCGGTGCTGTTGCAGAAAAGTCTGCTGGTCCTGGGTGGGGTCGATGTTCTTCAGGCTTTGGTTGTGGTAGACTTCCAGCCCCATCCGCAGCACTAAACTCAGCACCATTACCAGAATGCCCAATCCCGACCAGAGGTCGTTGTAAGCTTCGATGTAGATGTAGAAGCCGGCCAAAACCAGACAGGTGACTCCCAGGATAATCAAGGTGTAAAGTTGTTGGATTCTCATCTGCCTTAGGCTGGCTTTAGCTTTGGTGGCGACCTCTTCTGAAGAAAGAGGATGTTTTGCGGGAGCTTGCCCCTGCCAGGTCTGTTCTAGGTCTTGAAAGGTCATAAGGATACGCATTTTGATAGTTTGTCTTTAATTCGGTGAATTTTAACCCGGAGGTTATTTTCTGAAATACCCAGGATGCTGGCAATTTCAGGATAAGGTTCTTGCTCCAAGACCAGCAGAATGATGGACCGGTCTTTAGGATTCAGTTGTTCGATACAGGCATACATGGCTTGTAAGCGGGCATTGGTATGGCCTGGGGTGTTGTCCTCAGCCGCAACAAGGTGGTCCTGAAGCTCAAGCGTTTGTGGTGTCGACTTGTTTTTCCTTAAGGCGTTGAGGCAGGTATTCACGGCGATGCGGTAAATCCAGGTGCTCACCTGAGACTTACCTTCAAACTTATTCATGTGTTTCCATACTTTGATAAAAATCTCCTGGCAAACGTCATTAGCCTTATCCTGATCACCGCCAAAGTATCCCAAACACAAGCGCATTACCGCTGGTTGCTGAGCTTTGTAAATCGATTCAAAATCAGCCGACTTAGTCATTCAGCGCCAGATTAAGTTGGGTGTAAAACCACTCGGGTTGATCGTACATGATGTAATGGGCAGAGGTTGGTGCCATTTTTAAGTCATAATGTTTCAGCAACTGGTACTGGTCCTTATAGGTTTGTTTAGCTTGTGCTTCGCCATAACTTGTCACTCCCAAAATCAGCACCGGGCAATCAATCTGTTCGAGAAAGGTCGTGGCATTAAAGTTAAGATAATCTATATAACCATTGACATAGGTTTTACGATCGGTGTTGAGAATCCATTCCAGAATTTGAGGTCGTTTGTCTTCGTTAAAGGCCATCATATTTACCTGTTGAGTAGCCATAGTTTCGAAAGACGAGTCATCCATCTCCAGCATGGATTTTGAAAAAAGGTTGTCGTACTCAAATTCAGTCTGGTTTGGGAACATCAATTTGGCGGTGTACGGAAGCGCATCTACCAGAATGATCTCCTTGACCCGCTCTTTTAATTCTGCCGCCAGGTAAAGCGCAAGAGTACCGCCAAGACTATGGCCAACAAGCGTTACCTGCTTCAGATCCTTGGACTGGATGTAGTCTACCAGCGCCTGATTCACCCGAGGCAGCCAAGGGCTGTCTATAGGGGGCAAGCCATTAAAACCGGCATAATCGATAAGGTGAGTTTGATAAGTGCCGTCCAGATGATCCAGAGTTTCTGTCCAGACCTCAGACGAATTGGCGAAGCCTGGGAGAAACAAAATCGGTTCGCCTTCCCCGTTTTGCTGAACCTGTATGGCCTGCTGAGAAAAGCCTTTGAGTTGAACTAAAAAAAAGAATAGTACTGAAAATGTAGTCGAATGTGTCATGTCTATTAAGTTTAAGTTTCACCTTTTAGACACAACACTTTTGAATTATTACAGGTTGGAAGAAAATTTTTTAGACTCGCTGAAATATTGGGTTTTAGATAAGGTTTTCATGGAAAGGCTTTAAAAATAGAAAAATGACTTTCTCAAAACCCATAATATTGTCATTCTGAGCCTGCCTGAAAGCATCACGCAGGCAGGTTTATTTCAGAATCTTAAAGCAGCTGATAGCTAGTGTCTATCAAGACCTTGAAACAAGTTCAAGGTGATATTTACGAGGTGTAAGATGGATTTTTTGAGCTTGTAGTGACCAAAATGGATTCACTTCGTGCATCCCAAAGCGTTCAGCTTTGAAAATAAAAACACCCTATATAAAACCAAAAGCGAACTTGTAAGTGTTTTTTTGTTAAATCCACAATGTAGTTGTGAGTGATTGTGACCTTTCCTGTCGTCTGCCTCTGGCAGGTAGGCATGGCAAGATTCACTTCGTGCATCCCCCCAAGCGTTCCGCTTTGAAAATAAAAACACCTTATTTAAAATCTCAAGCGAGCTTGGTTTTTAAATAAGGTGTTTTTATTTATTCGTGACCGCGGCAGGATTCAAACCTGCAACCCTCAGAGCCGAAATCTGATGCGCTATTCAGTTGCGCCACGCGGCCTCAAATTTCCGTGAACACGGAAATCTATTATGCAAACTTACAACACTAATCGATTCTATGACAGCTTCTCTTTCACGATTTTAGAAATAGTTTTGCCATCAGCCTTTCCAGCTAAGCGTTGAGAGGCTAAGCCCATGACTTTACCCATATCCTTCATCGAACTAGCGCCAGTTTCTGCGATAATCGCTTCTACTTCTTTACCGATTTCCTCTTCACTTAACTGAGCCGGTAAAAACTGCTCAATGATTTTAGCTTCTTCCAGTTCAGCTTCAGCGAGGTCCTCTCTGTTCTGTTCTTTGTAGGTCTGAGCACTGTCTTTTCGTTGCTTCACAAGTTTCTGAACCAGCTTCAACTCTTCGGCTTCACTCATATCGTCTTTGTTGGCCGATGCTGTTTTTGCTTTTAAAATTTCACTTTTTATAGAGCGATAAGAAGCTAAAGCCACTGTGTCTTTTGCTTTCATTGCTTCTTTCATTTTTTGCATTACCTCTTGTTCAAGTGCCATGTTTATTTTTTAGGCTAAGATAAATAATATTACTTCAAAATCAATCCAAAGCCTTACTTTCAATGTAACCAAAGTTACTGCAGTAGCTTTATCTTCGATCTACCTTTGCCCCACAAATGATTCACTTTTCATGGAAATAATAGAACTCTTAGGATTTTTCGGAGCTTTAGTTATAGGTGTTGTTTTAGGTTTAATCGGTGGAGGGGGCTCTATACTCACCGTACCGGTTTTGGTCTACCTCTTGATGGAAGATCCCGTCACAGCAACAGCCTACTCTTTATTCGTCGTCGGTACAGCCAGTTTGGTGGGGGCAGTGCGTAACATGCAAAAAGGTCTGGTCGATATCAGAACAGCCATCGTGTTTGCTATCCCTGCGTTTATCGCCGTCTATGCCACCAGAAAGTATGCAGTTCCCGCTATTCCTGAGTCTATATTTACTTTAGGCGGTTTCGAAGTGACTAAAGATATCGGTATCATGTTGTTCTTCGCGCTCATTATGGTACTGGCGTCCTATTCCATGATTAAAAATAAAAAGAAGGATGTAGCCGAAAAAGAAGTGGAGGTGAAGTATAATTATCCGCTGATTATCATAGAAGGAGTAGTCGTTGGATTTCTTACCGGTATTGTAGGTGCTGGTGGTGGATTTCTGATTATTCCGGCCCTGGTACTTCTCGCTAAACTTCCTATGAAAAAAGCAGTAGCGACTTCGCTATTGATTATCGCTGTTAAATCCCTGATTGGTTTTCTGGGAGATGTGCAAAACATCGACATCGACTGGAGTTTCTTAGGTCTCTTCACCGGACTCTCCGTCGTGGGGATCTTTGTAGGCATCTGGCTGAATAAATTCATCGATGGCGCAAAATTGAAAAAAGGCTTTGGCTGGTTTGTCCTCCTCATGGGGATTTACATTGTCTATAAAGAATTTACTCAATAGCTTCTATCCTGAGGAGCTATTCCCGCTATCCATTGCAAGTCCGCTCCGCTCTGCTGTAAAAGCTAATCCACCAAAAGAGCTTCCCTTGGTCGCTTTATGGCCATTGCTTTTATATAGCAGAACCGTTTGCGGGCTTTCCATTTCTATCGGGGCTAGGGGTTTCCATTTAGTATTTTTTATTTCAAATTTTTTATTTCTTATTTTTCACTAATCACTAATCACTAATCACTAATCACTAATCACTAATCATTAATCACTAATCACTAATCACTAATCACTAATCACTAATCACTAATCACTAATCACTAATCACTAATCACTAATCATTAATCACTACCCACTACCTACTTTCTAGCAACAGTCAACTAATCATCAACCTATTTTTTTTAATATTCGCTATCAGGCGTAACTATTGTTACTTAAAAAACTATAGTTATAACTTATATTCGTACTGTAATTAGAAAGATAAAACTATGGAAGATTTAAAGAATCAAAACACATCAGAACAGCCTATACAAATGCCAAGAATTGGTGATCAGGCGCCAGATTTTGAAGCGGTGACAACACATGGAAAAATGAAAATGTCTGAATTTGCGCCAGATAAATGGACGGTCATGTTTTCTTACCCGGCAGATTTCACCCCCGTATGTACCACAGAAATGAGTGGATTTGCAGAACGTAAATCAGAATTTGAAGCCCTTAATACCGAATTGTTAGGATTGAGTATCGACTCGATTCATTCACACATCGGATGGGTAGACAGCGTTAAGCAAAACACAGGCGTCTATATGGATTTTCCTATCATCGCCGACATTGATATGAAAGTATCTAAGCTTTACGGAATGCTGCAACCTAATGAAAGTGAAACCGCAGCTGTAAGAGCCGTTTTCTTTATAGATCCAAGCAAAAAAATAAGACTGATCATGTATTACCCACTTAACGTTGGTAGAAATATGGATGAGATCTTAAGGTCATTAGAAGCGCTTCAATTTTCAGATGAAAATTCTGCAGCCTGCCCATTAGACTGGAAAAAAGGTGATAAAGGAATCGTTTCTCCTCCAAAGACTTTAAAAGACTATGAGGCTAGATTAGAGGATGATTATGTAGAGAAAACCACCTGGTACCTGGCTAAGAAACAATTTTAGTTGACATTTATTTTAGTTGATTTAAAAGCGGAGATTTCATCTCCGCTTTTTTTTGCTTCTTGTAACTTTGGTTACTGTTCCTTTATCATGCTGAAAGTAACTTGCAGTATCAAATACGATAGTGATGAAATGGATCCTAATAGCCTTCGTCTTGCTTTTAAGCCTGGCGTCCTGCAAGCAAAAAACCAAAAAACCTGAAGGCGATTATATCAAAATCAAGTCAGAGGATATCAACTCCGAAGACCTGGCAGTAAGAGGAAAAAAACTGATGGAAAACAAGTGTTACCTCTGTCATAGTCCTAGTGCAGAACAGGCCTCGATGATTGCTCCACCTATGGCAGCCATCAAGGCAAGGTATTCCAGGGATGCCCAAAATAAAGAAGAGTTTATCAAGCATATTTGGAATTTTGTAGAACGCCCAGCTCAAGAAAAAGTAAAGCTGAAAGGAGCGGTGAAGCGTTTTGGATTGATGCCTTATCAACCCTATCAACAGAAAGACATTGAGGCTATTGCTGCATTTATGTACGATTATGAGATTGCTCAACCTGAGTGGTTTGAAGCACATTGGCAGAAGCATCACGGGAAAAAATACAAACAAAAGGGTAAGTCCGTTAGTTCACTTCCAGCTGCTGAGCAGAGTTATGCTGATATCGGGATGTCTTATGCAAAATCCACCAAAGCGACTTTAGGTAAAAACCTAATGGGAGCGATACAAAAAGAAGGCGTCCTTCACGCGCTTTCCTTTTGTAATGTGCAGGCGATGCCACTCACAGATTCTATGGCCACTAAGCACAACGCGATCATAAAGCGAGTGTCTGATCAGAATAGAAATCCGAAAAATGAGGCAAATCCTGAAGAATTGAAATACATCTCAGTCTATAAAGAGGTTTTAAAAAATGGTGAAGAGCCAGAACCAATAGTAGTAGAGAAGGGTGAAAACGTCAATTTTTACTATCCAATAGTGACTAATAACATGTGTTTGAAATGCCACGGTTCTCCTGGACAGGACATTCATTCCAAAACCTTACAAAGGATTCAGAAACTCTATCCCAACGACAAGGCCATAGGTTATGATGTAAATGAAGTGAGAGGGATGTGGAGCATAACTTTTAATACCAATGAATAAATTAATCTTATCGTTTTCGGCCTTATTTTTAATAATAGGTTGTCAGCAGTCCGCTGAAGAACATAAAGAAAATAAACATAATTCCAAGCATTGGAGTTACGATGGAGAGACAGGGCCAGAGCATTGGGCCGAACTTGAAGGAGAGACTAATTGTAATGGAAACTTTCAGTCTCCTATCAACTTGGTAAATTTCAAAACTGCAGAAGACCTCGAGCCAGTGGACTTACATTATGCTGAAGAAACCCTGCTCCACGATGTAGTTAACAATGGACATTCGATTCAGTATGATTTTGAACACGGTGATTTTTTGATTCATAAGCAGGATACTTTTCACCTGAAACAGTTTCATTTTCATGAACCAGCAGAGCATCTTATCGAAGGGGTACGTTATCCTTTAGAGATTCACCTGGTTCATCAAAATTCGGATACCGAGTTTTTAGTTTTATCTGTCATGGTGAAAGAGGGCCAAAATAGCAAGCCTTTTGAGTTACTGGAAAGTTACCTTCCAATCCAAAAAGGGGAGACTAAACTGATTCAGGCACCCTTTGACATGTCTCAAAACCTACCCGACCAGAAAGGTTATTTTACCTATCAGGGTTCGCTGACTACACCCCCATGTTCTGAAGATGTGACCTGGATTGTCTTTAAAAAACCCATAGAGATCGCCCTTGAACAGGTAGAATTGCTAAGATATCTGATGCCTATCAATAATTACAGGGACGAACAGCCTCATCATGGAAGGGTCATCTATTCTACTTCGTTTTAATCTCTGAAGTATGAATATCAGTACCATAAAAAAACATTGAATATGAAACGACTAGGACTTATTGGAGGAACCTCCTACCATTCCACCTTGGAATACTATCGCGAAATCAATAAAAAAGTTGGTGATGAGATTGGCAGTTCACAGAATCCAGAATTGCTCTTATACAGTATCAACATAGAGGTGATGAGACGGCAGGATGAAGACGAAATCAATAAGACTTATTTAAAAGTAGCGAAAACCCTGGAGCAGGCTGGAGCAGAAGCGCTTATGATCTGCGCCAACACTCCTCATATGGCTGTAGAGTATGTGCAGCCTAAAATAGGAATTCCATTTCTTCATATCGCCGATGCTGTTGCTGCCGAAGCGAAGCTCCAGGGCCATCAAAGCTTACTTTTACTGGGAAATAAACCCACGATGACTAAAGCTTTTTTAAAGGACTACCTCGCAAAAACTCATCACCTTCAAATCAGTATCCCTGATGAAGAGAACATTAACCGGTCTCATTACTTTGTTTCCAAAGAATTGACGCAGGGACAGTTCACCAAAGAAGCTAAAGAATTTTACATCAAACTAATTTCAGCTCATGAGACTAAAGTAGATGCCGTGATTCTGGGATGCACAGAACTTCCGATTTTGCTTAAAAAAGAACAGGCTAAACTTCCTTTTTTAAAAACTACAGATTTACACATTCAGGCAGCAGTCGATTTTATATTATCTAAGTAATCTGTTTTATTTTTATAGATAATACATTAAACACTTCATAAACTTAAGAATATCACTTTATTAGGGTAACATTTGTTACATAATTAATAATGCATTTTGGTTATTTTTATGAAAATTTAGTTTTATGAAGTCAAAGTATTCAGTATTAATTATTGGAGGAGGTACGGCAGGAATTATGACGGCGGCACAACTCCTCAAAAAGGATTCCAGCCTTTCTATTGGAATTATTGATCCCGCAGACACACATTATTATCAGCCCGCATGGACCCTTGTTGGCGGAGGAACTTATAATTATGACGACACAGCTAAACCAATGAAGGATTTAATTCCTGAGGGCGCTGATTGGATTCAGGACTATGCAACTGGTTTTGATGCCGATAATAATATAGTGAAAACTCAAAATTCTGGTGAGATTGCTTACGATTATTTAGTGGTAGCTCCAGGCTTAGTGATGGATCTCACCTTGATCGATGGTTTAGAATCAGCTTTAGGTAAAGGTGTGGTGTGTAGTAATTATACCGATCCTAAACATACCTGGGAGGTGATTCAAAACTTTAAAGGAGGGAATGCGGTATTTACGCAACCTACAACGCCTATCAAATGTGGAGGTGCTCCTCAAAAAATAGCTTATCTTGCCGCCGATCATTTTAGAAAAAATAAAGTAAATGCCCGAGTGATTTTTGCGACGCCAGGTACCGTGTTGTTTGGTGTAAAAGAAATTCGTGAGACTTTACAGAAAGTAGTCGACCGATACGGCATGCACTTCAAACCATTTTATGCACCTATTAAGATAGATGCGGATAAAAAAATCATCACTTATAAATACGTTGGAGATGATGAAAACCAATGTGTGACCAACGAAAGTAAAGAAATTGGAGAGCGTATATCTGGAGAGGCACTTATTGATATGCCTTTTGATATGCTCCACCTGGCACCACCTCAAACCGCTCCAAAATTTATTAAAGAATCCAACCTGGTCAACCAAGATGGTTGGGTAGATGTTAATATCAATTCTCTACAACATAACACCTATCCCAATATTTTCGCTTTAGGCGATGTAGCGGCTTTACCAACGGCAAAAACAGGAGCAGCCATCAGAAAACAGGTGCCTGTTGTGGTTGAGAACTTAACGTTTATGATGAATAATAAACCTGCGTCCAACAAAGATTATAAAGGCTATTCCTCTTGTCCACTAGTGACTGGCTATGGTAAAATGGCCTTAGCAGAGTTTGACTATGAAGGAAACTTCACTCCAGACCCTAAACTAAAACAAATGCTGGTCTTTAATTCGGCTAAAGAACATTGGAGACTTTGGATGTTAAAAAAATACGGTTTACCTTATTTGTACTGGAACAAAATGATGAAAGGGGAAGCCGTGTAATTAGTGTTTAAATTCAAATTTAAAACAGAGTCTCAAAAGGATTCTGTTTTTTTTGGAGCTATTCCCGCTATCCTTTACAATCTGTCGTCGTCCTGCTGAGCAAGCTAAAGCTCCAAAAGAGCTTCTGTTGGTCGCTTTTTGGATCTAGCTCTAGCTACGTAGGTCTTCCTCCAGGATTTCCACTCCTATCGGGGCTATTTAACCGTGAATCAGTTCAGCAGTCCACTAGTCCGCCGATTTTTAAAATACAAGAATATTAAATATCGAATGATGAATACCGAATAACGATTAACGAATATCGATTACACGACTACACGACCACACGTATAAAAACGAATAAAGACGAAGTCATAACTCAACGGAGTAATAAATCCTACAACCTAATAACTAAATCCTGCCCATAATTTTATTTCAAATTTCAAATTTTTGATTTCCTATTTTTACTATCCACTCCTCACCAACCTCTTTACTTACGACTAAGGATTTCCATAAATTCAATAGCTATGGATGCTCCAATAAAAAAGTTTGAATTATCCCTATTATTTTCAGGTCCTAAAACAGCATCTTCACTATCTAGCCAGCGAGTCTCCAACCTGCAAGCCAGATTTGGTATAGGAGCGTAATCTATATTTGCAGAAAGTCCTGTTGTTTTAAACCCGCTAGGAGAAAACGTTGGTATAATCACTGCATTTTCATCCTGATAATATTCAACTCTTAAGGCCGTTTTCCATCTCTCGTTTATATGATATTGTCCTATCAAAGTGGGACAAAACCAAAAATCATAGCTTGAGCTACCCTTAGAAGTTTGCTGAGCACCTACATCAAAGCCAGCTAGAAATTGAAAGCGCTCTGAAACCCAAAATTGACCATAAAGGTTACTAAAATAACGCATACGTCGAGTTTCATCCGGATCATCTGTGCCTATAAACGTGCTCCAGTTTAAGCTCAATCGATCTGAAGCCTCATACAAGAGTTGGGTACCAAAAGAGGGCAGTGAATTTCCTTCTAGTCGTTGGATACGTTGCCATCCATTTACCATGAGTCCTGCGATTTCTAGCTTGTCATTGAGCTGGTAAGTCAATTTAGCCCCGGCCAAAAAATAAGGCGAGTTTTCTGCCGATAAGGAACGGGTGAGGGTGAAATTATCCAGAGAAATAGCACTCTCGAAGCCTAGATGAGACGGGAGTATTCCCACATCCAGCCATAAATTTTGATTAGCAGTTAATGCGATACCTACGTTGGCTTCAAAAATATTTTTTAAGACACCGGGTTCCTGCGCATAATTATCGTTGGCATAAGTCCCCGTCTGTAAAGCAAGATTAGCCCTGTATCTTGAATGGTCCAGACCTAACTTGATCAGACCTAAGTTTAAGTTGTATTCATTATGCCGATTGTGATTAAAAAAGAACGGCTGTCTGAGGTCACCTTCTGGTTCATTAAAATCATAAACATAAAAAAGATCGGCAAAGCCATAGATACTTAAAGAAGGACTTTCTTTCCAGGCTTCATCTACTTGTGCATTGACGTAGAAAGTCGCACATAAAACAAAACTAAGTGAACATAATAGATTTTTCATGATCCATGAAATTTGAGTTGAGGGTAAAGGTTGTTTTGAAACGCTAATGTAGAATAAAAAACTAGATGTAAAAGAGGTTAAGCGTTAGGGATAGATGTGGATAGCCCGTAAAAGCCAAAGCCCAGAAGTTCTTGGCAAAGCAGAGCGACCACAGAAGCTCCTTCTTTGCCTTAGAGACTCTTGGCTTTGGCTTGCGGACTAGTAACGGACATCCCGTATAAACGCCCAAATGGTTAAAACGCATACTTCACAAATACCGTAAAGTTTCGTCCTGGATCGGTTAAACGTTCCATGCCACTTAAGTTAGCATTTGCTTGATTTCTGAAAGCAAAGTTGAGGTGATCAAAATACTGCGTATCAAACGCATTAAGTACCGCTGCTCCAAGGTTAAGTCCCGGAATCAATTCATATCCCAGTCTAAAGTCAACTAATTCATAGCCTGGGGTCGCCTGGTTTTCGCCAAAGGACGTGGCTAATTCATCTTGCTGACTTACAAGTCGTAAATCGGTAGCTGCCCAAAATTTATTTTTGGTATAGCCTAAGCTGAATAAGGTTCGCAAAGGTGGGGTAAGGGGTAAAGACTCGCTCAAGTCCTCATTTCTGGCATAGACGTAGGCCGTCTCAGCATCAAATTGAAAATTCTTCAAGAAGCTTAAGCTTAAGTTAGCTTCAAAACCTGTTTTGTAGGCCTCCTCAAGATTTCTAAACACTTTGGGATTTTGTGGTTCTTGATTTGGCATAAACTTTCTGGTTTTGGTAGGATCGATGATGGCAACGATGTAATTTTCAAAATGAGAAAAATACACGGAAGCTCCCCAATCTAATCTATTGATGGCACCATCTAACACCTTCTTACCGGTATAAGCGACTTCAAATTGATTATTGACTTCGGCATCCAAGTTGGGATTACCAATGTATTCAAACGGGTCTTGACCTACCTGAAAATGATTGATAAAACGTTCAATCATGTTAGCTGAACGCACGCCACGGCCAACTGCAAATTCCAACTGATTATCAGCATCCAACAGTTTCTTAAGGGATACAGTGGCGCTCACATTATGCTCTGTCCTGTTTCCTAAACCAGGGTAGTAAGCTTGAAAATCTGATGCTGGATCTTGAATGTCAGAATTGACCAGGTCATAACGAATACCAGCGTTAAGTACAGTTGACGAACTGAGCCTATAGCGTGATTCCGCAAATAACCCGTAATCATTGATATAGGAATCCTGCCAGATTTTGTCTGTAAATTCCAGAGGCGGATTAAGGGGCATGCCCATCATATTCTGCTTGACCAGTCGATTTCTTTGTCCGTCTCTACTGATGAGCAGCGCATCTGTCCCTGTAAATAAGGTCCAGAATTCATCCAATTTCCATTCTAATTCGAATCGGCCTCCAGCGGTTGTGGCTTCCACAGGAGATTCTGCTTCTACGGTATTGAAATTACTTCTTCTGCGATTGCTCATCAGGTGATCCACGTAAGAATAATAGGCTTTGGCCTGAATTTTTTGCAGGGTCTTACCAGGTCTTTTTTTGTGATAATCTAAAGATAACATCGATGAATCATCAAAGTCTGAATCCATGGGTAAAGAGGCGTGCAGCACATCTCTGCCAAAGGATTGTCTCCAGTGTAATTGTAGGCGCTCCAAAGGGGTAAAATTATAACCCACAAGCAGACTGTAATCTATACTTCTGAAAGATGAAGGAATTTCTCTTCCAGCACCGTCTTCATAGTTACCAAAATCCCGATAGCCATACATGCCGACGACATCAAATTTTTCTTCTGCATACTGAAGTCTGGCCATACTAACCTGTGAATTCCCATTGCTTTCGAAACCAGTCGATGCACTACCTGACAAGCCATAGCTTCCTATTTCAGGTCGTTTGGACACCATGTTAATCAACCCACCAAAGGTGGCTCCGTATCGCATGGTGTAGGGTCCCCGTACCACTTCAATTTTTGAAATGTCTTCAGGAATCACGTGGGTCGTGATAGGATCCATCCGGTTGGGGCAGGCATGCATCACTTTGGTTCCTCCATCGTACTGAATGTTGAGTTGCTCATATTGAGCAGCACGAAAGGAGGGATCGATGGCGTAATTTCCTCGTTTTATGAGTCCAAAACCATTGATGTCTCTAAAGAGATCCGCTACATTTTTAGGTTGAGTCACGCGTTCGGTTAAGTCAGGGGTAGTCGTATTCATCACCGGGTCTTGAAAAATCCTACCCGTGACCAAAACTTCACCAAGTTCAGTTGGTATGGCTTTTAGTGCTATTGTTGCAGGAGTGGCTTCTTCTACCTTTAATAATATAGGAGTGTACCCTATATGATTGATGAGGTAGACTTCACCGATGTCTAACTTCAATACCTTATTTTCTGTAAGGCGATAGTCTTTTTTATTGTTTTGATTGATGGCGTAAACGCCTGTAAGAGTTTCTTGAGTTTGCGCGTCTTTAACTTCTATAGATTTTGTCTGCGCTAAAAGCGTCATAAAACTAAACGTATAGAATACTGCGCTTAAAATAAATTTCATCTTTAAGCAGTTCTAGTTTAACAAATGTGTTTTTAAAATGGGATGTTAAATTGAAAGGGCTGGAGGTTTGAAGTTGCTTTGTAGAAATTTGAATTTATACAGTGAAGTATGAAAATAAGGTGTAGTTTTTACATAAGGTATGGCAGCTATAATCAAATCGGATTCAAAATCGACCGTTGTGAAAATAAGTTCGCTTTCTAGAAAAACAGAAGCATTTTTTGGGGTTTCTGGTTCTTTTCTATCAAGGACATCACTCAAGTAGCATTTTCCATCACATTCAAGTTCAGGCTGGTCTTTATTTTCACAGTAATTTTCGATGAAGTTATCGGTGAAGGCTACGTAGTATGATAGCCAAAAACCAGACTTCATCGTAAAGAGAAGTACGATAAGGCATAGTGCAAATGTGATATGTGACTTGAATTTATTCACATCACAAAAATAACTTGTATATGTATTTTGGTTTGTGATTGAAATCACATAAGCCCTGCTTTAATCCAAAAACTGACAATAATCAGAAAAAAAAATGGCATATTTAAATTTGTAATGTATTGTTATGATTGAGACTAAATTTTTAGATGAATTTGATGCTGAACTTCTTGAAGTTGAGAAAGGAGAGGTAATTTTTGAATATGGCAGTAAAGCCCAATTTTACTTCCAAGTGAAGTCTGGAGAGGTTAAGATGAATAATTTTAATAGAGATGGGAAGGAGTTTATACAAGGCATTTTTTATTCTGGACAAAGTTTTGGAGAACCTCCTTTGTTTGCAGACGTAGCATATCCTGCTGCTGCAGAGGCCATAACCGATGCTGAAATTTATCGCCTCCCTAAAACCAACTTTTTTAAATTGCTTGAGCAATATCCAAAAGTTCACCTTAAAATATCAGAAGGATTGGCCTCCCGTCTTTACTATAAAGCTATTATGGCTTCGGAGATATCGTCTCAGGATCCAGAACATCGTATACTCAGATTATTGGATTATACCAAGAAACATATTCAAAATCTTGAAGCACACCAGATCTTAGAGGTGGATTTGACTAGACAACAAATAGCAGATCTTACAGGTTTGAGGGTAGAAACCGTGATAAGAGCTTGTAAAGCTTTGGAAAAAAAAGGGGAAATTAGGATTGTTAAACGCAAATTGCTAAGGTAACGTGATAAACCCTGTTGTCCTGATTCAGATCATAAATGCACTTCCTTGAGTCTTTTACTTTTGTAGCTAACATTTACAAAAAGAAAAGATGATGACAATTTTTGAACGCTTATCTAACGATTTTGAACGATTTTACATGGCCAATTCCATACTAGGTATCATAGTGTCTAGTTGCCTAGGTTCTATTGCTGCTATGATGATATTGATGCAGGGTAATTCCCTCATTTATATGTTGCATTTGGGATGGATTGTTGTGGTTTGTATGGCTTATAATGCCTCAGTTCTTGCTGGATTAAAACATAAAGCGGTATTTATACTTCAGATCATTAGTGTTTTGTCTAGTATAATTTCAATTTTATTTTATATAATTTTCTAATGAAAAGAGAAATAAAAACAAGAGATGATGTTTCTTTACTGGTGACCGAGTTTTATAAAAAGATTAGAGCCGATGAAGACATTGGCTTTTTTTTCAATAAATCGATTCAGGATTGGGACGAGCATCTTGAAAAACTAACTGATTTCTGGGAGACTAATTTATTGTTTAAGCGAAATTACAAAGGCAATCCAAAACAAGCACACTTAGAGGTAGATCATAATTTTAATCAGTCAATTGAGCAAAAACATTTTGGAGTCTGGCTAAACCTTTGGTTTGAAACTATTAATGAATATTTTGAAGGTGACTTAGCCAACCGCGCCAAAAACAATGCAAGGAATATGGCCTTTCACATTTTTATGACTATTTATAAATCTAGAGAAACGTATCTTTAATCTTAAACTGATTTTCAAAATTACTTAGCTATGCCTAATGAACCCTTAAAGCGCCACGAAGCCCTTAAAAACCTGAGTCGAGAGCATCACGATGGACTTATCTTTGCTTTGCGATTACAAAAGGGTGTTGCCAAAAGAGCAAGGCTTGAGGAGATGGAAAACTATGCTATCTGGTTTTGGAAACAACATCTATTACCACACTTCAAAATGGAAGAACTACAGCTTTTTCCAATGCTTAAAGAAGATTATGAACTAGTCAAAACAGCAAGACAACAACATAGAGATTTGGAATCGCTTTTTAATACACAACCTAAAACTTATAAAGATTTTAAAGCGATTTATGAGTTGCTTCAACTTCACATTAGGCTAGAAGAACGAGAGCTGTTCAATTGGATTCAGGAGGAATTAAATAGTGAAGAGCTAGCAAAATTTCAAGCTATACATGACTCTCAGAGCACTTGTGAGGTGTGGCCTCATCCGTTCTGGAAGTGATTATTTCAAACCCACTTTGTGTAATAAAACGTCGCAATAGAACTTTTAATGCATAAGGTGGGATAAGCTTTTATTGACGTAAATTTTTAAACTAGGAACGACCTTTTCCTCAAACCATGGATTTTTTTTCAGCCAAATATTGTTTCTTGGTGAAGGGTGAGGTAACACAAAAAATCTTGGTAAATAGGTTTTAAAATTTGCCACGCGTTGTGTCAGGTTTAACCGGGTATCTTCACTTTTCATATAATAGTTTTGGGCATATTGTCCTACTAAAATTATAAGCTTCAAATTTTTAAGTTCCTCAAATAATGGGGGATGCCACATGGGGGCACAAATTTTCTTTGGGGGTAAATCGCCAGACTTTCCTTTTCCAGGATAACAAAAACCCATGGGAATAAGGGCAAATTTTGAGGTATCGTAAAACGAAGTTTTATCCACGCCCATCCATTCTCTTAAGCGTTTACCACTGGCGTCATCCCAAGGAATTCCGGAAGCGTGAACTTTGGTTCCTGGTGCTTGCCCTATTACTGCGATTTTACTTAATAGATTTGCTTCCACAATAGGTCGTGGTCCTAAGGGTAATTCCTGCTCGCAGGCAGAGCAATCTCTTATGTCATTTAAAAGTGTTTCCATGATCTCTATTGCAAATAAACTTTAAATTTATACTTAAACAGTGCTTTAGCCTCAGAAAAAAACACTCAAGCTTTTATTTTTCCAAAGGATTGGAATACTTAGTTTTTGCTAAAAGTGATTCTACCAGAATCCAAAAAATACTTAGGACTAACAATAGGGAGTATGCTGCAATATGAATGTTTAGAGATGGCAGCATAGGGAAGTGAAACACCGCCATCCCAGCCCTATAAAATATTGAAATTTCAGTAAGTAGAAATCCCGATACAAAAAGCCCTAAGCTTATATTAGAAAGCTTGATCCATCTCAAATAAGACGCCATAAATAATAAAAATAGACTTATAAATCCAAGAAAAAACCAATGCAGGTAGCCAATAACCAAGTCTACATTAATTGCAGTAATTGTAACAAAATAAGGAATTCCACCAAGACTTTGCATAACGAACTTGAGCAAAAAAACACCAAGGAGAAAGATGAGTATAAATTTAGTTTGGCTAGATTGGTTCTTATAAAATGATTTTAAAGGATTTTTTACTGATGTCCAGAAGTAGAATAATCCCACCCATAAGCACAAGCTGCCCAGATTTGCAAGACCATAAATCGCCCAATGTGAAAACGCCCATAGCGCAGATAAAAAAGCGCTAAAAATTGTGCCTAAGTTAAATAGCACAAAGAATTTATTGAAGGCTTTCTTCTCGATCTGAAGGTTGACTTTTTCTAACAAAAAGAGCAATAATCCAATAGCTGCTAATATAAACCAGGCGTTGTATTGAAAGTGCAGATAAAAATAAATCGAAAGCTTGTACCAGACAGATTGATTCCCTAAAGTAACCATTATTCCTCCCAAAGCCCAGGGGCCTATAGAAGATAAGACCATATACAACAATGCCCATTTGATGATAAGGAATGACTTCTTTTGGCGTACGCGGGATTGAGTATGCTTCAATAGAAAACCGAAGAAGATATAGCTAAGGATTAAAAATAGTGTGGAAAATATTATAGAAAATAAGGCGTAACCTTGAATGGGAAAACAAATAAGCATTCCTAAAATACAGAATTGAGTAGCCCAAAATAGCTTAAGATAATGTTTGAGAGATTGTGATTTGTCGATAAAAAAATAAACCAGGAGACTACTTAAGCCCAAATATACCCAGCCAAGAAGTGCGATGTGAGAATGGGTATGAACCCAAAACCTGTACGCTGTAGGAAGATCGATACTAAAGGGGGTAGACTCTAGCCGAAGTAAAAAACCTAAAACAGCAGTTATAAGAAAGTAAATAAAACCACTTCTAAATTGCTGTTTTAGGATCATAAATAAACAAACTAACTATGAAAAAATAGCTTTCTCCATCGCCAAAGCTTTAGGGAAAAGTATATTATTTTCTAAATGAATATGCAAATGTAAATCATTTTGAAACTCTTCCAATTTATGGTACATGGCTTTATACGTGTTGCAAGCATTGGCAGGTAAGGTATAATCCTGAGTCAATCTGGCAATTTCTTTAAACAAATCTCCAGCTGCCTCATGTTCATCTTCCATCATTGCAATTGGACTTTCTACACTACCAAAAGGAGGACGACTTAGTTTCTGATTGTTCTTATAGGCACTTTCCATTTTTTCTATGAAGGGGAATAAAATAAGCTCTTCTTTCTTCAAGTGGGTGGTTAGCTCATTGGCTACTTTGCGAAATAGTTCTTTGATTTGAATTAACTCGGGATTGGTTTTTCCATGCACTTTTTCTACCTTATTGGTGTATTGGATGAGCAAAGGTATACTCTCCTCTACGTAGGTGTGGTGAATATTTTTGATGTGTTGAGCTAAAAAGCTTAAATCCCAGGTATTGTAATTATAACTTCTTCCGTTTTCTACCAGGTTTTGAAGGTCTAGAATAACTTCATCTATATTGGCATTGCGATCTTCACAAGCCTTGCTAAGACTCACACCACCGCCGCAACAAAAATCTATATCGTATTTTTTGAAAACGTGAGCGGTATTAATATTTTCACTAACCAACTCTGCTACTGTTTTGTTTTTTAATGCTGTCATGATACGTAGTTTTTAATAATTTAATATCAAAAGTAGAGTACAGGTTTTCAAAAGTTTATGACTTCAATCAAGTTAAAGAAATAATTAAAAATCTTTGCGTTGAGCAACCTTCAGCATTCGCCATGATGGGAGTAAAACCCAGGCTAAGAGTACTCCGAGAGAAACCAAACTTCCCGTAAGGGTGCCAAAGAAATCCTTAAAAATAGCTCCCGTATATCCTAATAAAGCCGAAATGTCTAATTTCAATAGAATGAGAATTCTAGATAAATCTATAGGATTGAATAAGGTTGCAAACAGAGTAAATTGATCCAAAGGATAATCTTGAAAGTACACCAGAGCTATTAAAAATGCACCATCATAAATAACGGCCATAAAAAGCCATAACAATATAGCATAACCAAATCCCTTAATTTTATTGGAATTGGACAGGGCGATATTAAAAGCTAGTCCACTAAAAATAAAACTTAAAACTATGGCGACGACAATCAAAATTAAGAAGTCGAATATCACGTTGGATTGAAACAAGCCGTACAGAGCGAATGGAATCCCCAAACCGAGAAGCACACTTAAAGATAAGGAAACGGCTACGCCAAGAAATTGTCCCATAAAGATAGATCTTCTGCGGATAGGCTGTGCCAAAAGAAGGGCTGTAAATTCTTGAGAGTTATAGTAATACATCACACCGAATATGGTACCAATAAGAGGAACCAAAACGATAACTACATTTAGAAGGGTGATGATGGCATTAGAAATATTATTATTTAAAAATAGCAATACTGAACTTAAAAGCAGATAGAACAAGAAGTAAACATAACTCCATCGGCTTCTTACCAAATCGAAAAAACTATATTTTAAAATTTTAAGCATGGTTATCTTTTAACAAATTAGCAATAGCATATTCAAAGTTAGGTTCTCCTGTAGTCGATTTCAGTTGGTCTATGCTTCCATCAAAATAGACTTTCCCATCTAAAATAAAACTGATATGGTCTGAAATCTCTTCTACAAAACTCATGATATGAGAAGTAATTAAAATTGTTTTTCCTTTAGATTGTTCTTTCTTCAAAAGCTCCTTAAGCTTAATCAAAGAAACGGGGTCCAGTCCAGAAGTAGGCTCATCAAGAATGATAAATGGACTATCGAACATCAAACTCAGAACCAGATTTACTTTCTGTTTAAACCCTCCCGATAAGTTGCTTAATTTAATATTGAGGTAAGGTGCTAAGCCAAAATAAGTAATCAATTCCTCATCTCGTGTCTTTTGGTTTCGCAAATCCTTAATCATACGAATGATTTCTTTCACTTTGATATTTTCTGGAAAATTGGCTATTTGAGGGAGGTAATCTATGTTTTTACGGTAAGTCCAGTTCTGTCTAATGCTGGATGCATTAGACAGGACGTCACCCTTATTGGGGTGGCTCATTCCCAGAAGGATTTTGATTAAAGTGGTTTTGCCAGAACCATTAGGCCCTAGTATGGCCGTAGTTTTTCCGTTTTGTATCGTGAGGTTGATCCCTTTTAACACCTCATTTTTATCGAACTTTTTATATATATCTTTAAATTCTACCATTCTACTTTACGCATTAAAGGCTGTTGATCTATTAGATTTTCTGGAGTGAATACTGGAGTTACTTTTTCTGAAAAATTGATGATATCAATAAATAAACTTCTTAACAAAATAATGCTTTCTGGAGTTTCATTTACAAGGTAACTAAAGAGTTTGACCGGCCGGTAGGGTACATCACCATACCCATCTCTGTCTAGGTCGTAGCCAGTATAATCACTCCAATAATTGTTATCGAAGCTGTTATCGTTTAGGCCACCAGAATAACTCAAGTCAAAATTGTTGTATAAGAAATTATTTTTGTGAAATTTATTACGATAACTTCCACCTACAAACTTTACGGCATATCCATTGTCTATAAAATCATTTTCGTAATACGTCATTCTGGTGGAGCCATCTGCAGTAATTCCTATCGTATTATTTCTAAATGTGTTATGTGTAATCTCACCGTCATTTATTTCTTTCAACAAAAGTCCGTAAGAAGCGGTTCCCCAATTTTTTTCGAAGATATTATTGTTCATAATGATGCGTTTCGAAAACATCACAGCAACACCCGCGCTATTGTTTGTAAATGTATTATGACTGTACCTGTTGTCATTAGAAAACATAAAATGTAAGCCATAACGCCTATTATCATAACTCCTATTGTTTTCGAATACATTGTTATTTCCAAATTCTATGTAGATTCCATCTCTCATCTTAAAAACTTGATTATTCTTCACTACCATATCTTTGGAATCCCATAGGTGTATGGCATTTCCAGAGTTGGCCTCTGTACTACCACTTCCTGAAATAGTATTGCCCTCTACAAGTCCATTTTTTGACTTTTCTATCAAAAATCCAAAAAATGCGTTTTTAAGGGTAATTTTTCTTAGCTTAAAGTCATAACATTTAAATAAATAAATAGCAGCATAATCTGTGGTATAACTCACTTTTGTGTTCACTACAGTCAAATTTTCCAAGCTGAAGTTTGTTGCTTCTATTTTAAAACCATAGCCTTTATTATCTGTATCTATAATTGTTCCTTCTTCGCCATAGAGATGAAGAGACTTTTTATCGATGAAGATATCGTGTTCTTTGTAAACTCCTTTTTTTATAAATATGGAATCTCCTGGTTGAGCGTGATTTACAGCTTCTTGTACAGACTTAAAATCACATGCGTTCTTGCAAACATCAATGATTTGATGCTGAGCAAATAGAAGGTTTGTATGAATAACTAAGAGAAAAAACACAAATGAATTATACATAGCTTATTTAGAATAAACGTCTTTTTTTATAGCTTCAGGAAGTTCTCCCCAATGATGAATAGAGCCTTCAAGTTGTTTTTTTGTTTTTAAAGCGTCTGCTTCATTTTTGAAAGCAGTAAGGTAAGCTCCCATTGGACTTGGTAAGTTTTTGCTAATTAAATAGCTAGCTTCTTTTGCAGGAATCATTTGTCCTGGTGCTGTGTAATTGGCCACCCATAAGTTTGCATCTTTTAAGCTTTGAGAGTCTTTTTCAATATAATTGACCATGCACTCAATGGCATCAAATTTACGCTGCTTTCCTTTAGAAGTGACCAACTGGGCTGAGTGCGTTTTCTGCACGATTCCCATGCTGCAATAATCACATTGGTCGCGACCATACTGTATAGGTTTTATAGAGGTATCGCAAGCCATAAAAACTAAAAGACTTGCAGTATAAAGGATTATCTTTTTCATTCTATTTTGCTTTTTTTAGACCTATAAAATAGGCTATAAAGGTTAGAAACATTCCTGTGCCCATCAATATGGCTCCCAACGCGGGGTAGGAGTGTGCTTTAAAATTTAAAATGTCTTTAGAACCAAAAAGGGGTGGCTTATAGCTTAATGGATTCCCGTCAGCATCGGTCATTTTCATAATAGCTTTCGGGTCTAAGTTGGTACCATAATCTGTCATCCAGGCATTAAAATCGAACATCCCTGCAACGCCCAATACGGTCATTAAAATCAACCAGCCCAAAAACCACTTGTAAGATACTTTTTTAAAAAATCCTAACAATCCAATAAGAATTCCTAAAATAGCCATACCACCTACAACAATAGGGAATACAGAAAACTCCCACATTTCATCTTGTTTAGGAAGCTTACGCATACCTATATAGTGATTGAGTCCATCAATATTTTGGATATCGTGTTTTTCGTGACCTTGGAGCCCATCTAAATGAATGTACATGCCGATACCACTTGGATATTGGGGAGCTTCTAAACTAATACTCCATAACGGGAAGATGAACAACCCCAGTAATAAAGCAGATCCTATTATCATTGATATACTTGCAGCTTTCATAGTTTTATGTTTTTGATGAAAAAAGGGTGAGCAGAGATTCCACTCACCCATGAGGAGTAATGATATAATCAAAAATCAATTATTACTCTTTCCATTCATCGTCTAGCGACCATCTTAATTTAGTAGAACTGTTCTTTCCAGAAACCCTTACATAACCTTGCATTTCTTGGTGGAGAGCAGAACAAAAGTCGGTGCAATAAAATGGCCACACGCCTTCTCGCTCTGGTTCCCAAGTGATGGTTTTGGTTTGTCCAGGCATAATCAATATTTCAGAGGTATTAGCCCCTATTACAGCAAATCCATGAGGAACGTCAAAGTCTTGTTCTAGGTTGGTGATATGGAAATACACTTTATCACCTACCTTTATTCCTTCAATATTATCAGGAGCAAAATGACTTCTAACAGTTGTTGCATAAACATGAACTTCATTACCATTTCGTTCTACTCGTGTAGCTGCTTCACTTTTTGCTGCATATTTGTGATTATTTTCCTCTAGGTCATAGTATTTTTTAGACTTAGATTTTATCAAGTCTGCAGGAATAGCTGCGGCATAATGTGGTTCGCCATGAGTAGGGAAATCCAATAGAAGATCCATCTTATCGCCACTAATATCATATAGCTGTGCAGAATGTTCTAGTTCTGGCCCTGTAGGTAAGTACCTGTCTTTTGTAATTTTGTTCATGCTAAACATGTACTTTCCAAATGGTTTTCTAGAGTTACCTCCAGGTATTGTAAGGTGCCCAACAGAATAGAACGAAGGTAATCTGTCTACGACTTCCCAAGTTCCAATTTTCCACTTCACCACTTCAGAAGAAATAAAGAAGGTGGTATAACCAAAACCTTTACCGTCAAACTCTGTGTGCAAAGGACCTAAACCTCCACTATCTACAACACCTTCCAAAACAGAATCGAATTTTAGAATAGGTATCCCATAGGCATCTCCATCGTAATCTTTATTTTCTATTGCCTTCATCATTTTATCAAAAGAATAGACACTCAATTGAGTAGATAATTTTCCATTCCCGATAATATACTGCCCCGATGGATCCACATCTAAACCGTGTGGAGATTTAGGAACAGGCATATAATATACCGCACCTTCAACATTTCTTGGATCTACAGAGATCACACCTTCTTTCATCTCGGTAGTTGCAGTCATCGTTGATTCGTCATAAACATTATGAGCATAAGTACCAGCTACTTTAGTGCCTCCACCATTTTTTACATATTCTGCAAGTTTCTTCCAGTTTACAGCTGCTATGAAATCCTTATCGTTCTGAGAGGCATTAACTTCTTGCATAGAGTGTGCTTCCTCTGTATTATAGGAGGTAAAGAAAAACCATCCGTGTGATTTATCCCGACCAGGATGAGCCAGATCATAATTAAAGCCAGGCATATTCAACTGGAAATCCAGGTTCATGTGGCCGTGTTCTTGATCTATGGAGATAAAGCTTAAAGGCCCTTTAAATTCCCCTTTCATCTCATCAATTGGCATATCCTTTTGAGGATTTGGAACTGCAAAACGGGTACCTGCAACGATGTATTCTGTATTTTCAGTTACAAAAGAAGAAGCATGGTTTCCTGCAGAATTTGGAATCTCAATAATCTCCTCCGTTTCGAAAGTGGTTAAACTGATTCTTGCAATACGAGGGGTATTGTTTTCATTGATAAAGATCCATCGTCCATCCAGAACACCATCAGTTTGGGAAATATCAGGATGGTGCGCATCTCCCCAAGGTATAAATCCAAAAGAGGTGTTAAGCATTGCCTTCGATTCTTCAGAATAACCATAACCATTGGTTGGAAATTGAGAAAAAACAGGAATTTCCTTAAGCATTCTTCCACTAGGCAAACCATAAACCGTTAGATTTCCAGAATATCCTCCAGACATGAAGGCATAAAACTCATCGTGTTCTCCAGGCGGAACGTAGACCTTTTCAGCATTAGAAGACGACATAGCGCCAGAATTAGAACTATCTTTTGATGTGTTACCACAGCCTACTAGCAGTAGTCCTGCACTTAAGCCTAGTAAAAATTTTTGTATTGTTTTCATGATATGTAAAATTTAAATAATTAATTTGGGAGTAAAACCTCTTCGATGATATGAACCCAGCCATTGCTCACATTTACCGACTTTATAATTTTTGTGCCTCCAATGTAGATATCATCACCCTGGGTGGTAACATCAAGGTATTGGCCGTCTGCCATGTAAAGCTTTCTGTTTTTTTCTACGTTTTTTTGAAGTGTTTTTAAGGGGTAGTTGCTTGGAGCCACATGATGAACAAGAATACCAGCTAGGGCAGACTTATGTTCTGGCTTTAGCAAATCTTCAAGTGTTGCTTTATCTATTTTATTAAACGCAGCATTGGTGGGAGCAAATACTGTGAGTGGTCCTACATTTACCAGAGCGTTTTCTACCTCTGCCTCCTGTACAGCCTTTACCAGAGTGGTATGGTCTGGAGAAGTAAGTGCCAGTTTGAGAGCATTCATTTCATTACCGTCATCTTCCATAAAGGCTTGACCTTGTTTGGAAGTGGAGACCTCGTTGAGGTATGCCTTAGAGGTTTTATCTTCTGTATCGGCTTTACCTTTGGTATTACAGGCAAGCAAACATGCCATTGATAAAACAATTGCTGAACAATTCAGCATTTTTTTGAGGTCCATGAGCTTAGTATTATTGGTTATCGATTTGTCTAAAATATTCCAAGATCGCTCTGGCATCTTCTTCAGAGACATTTTGGTTGGCCATCACAGCCATGTTATTTTCTACCAACAGACGCTTAGCAATAGGGTCTTTTTTAATCATTTCTTCAGGATTCAAAATCATGTTCATAATCCATTCTGGAGATCTTCTCTTGGTAACTCCAGATATTGCTGGTCCTACGAATTTTTTGTCCATTTTATGGCAGGCTGTACATAAGTTGTTAAAGACCTCTTTTCCTCTACCAGCCATGGCTTCATCAATACCATCGCCAACCTCTACAGATGTGATAGGTCCTATGCCAATATTAGCCATATCATCTTCTGTGGAAGTTTTTTGAGTTGCTTTTGGGGTAGTCTCCTTTTTCCCTGTATTAGATGTATTGCTTATTTTGATTTGGTCTTTGTCTTTTTTTTCTTCGTTTCCTCCACATGCCATTGCAAAGCCGAGTAGAATAATGGCACTGATTTTAATTATTGATTTCATGATGTTGATTTTGATTACTCCCACAAAACTAAAAATGAAGGAACCATATTTATTATGACCAGAATCATAAAGACTAGCTCTTTTTTAAAACTTAAAGGTGTAAACAGCTGGTAATAAGGCAGATTTGAACTGATTTTTTTTGATCCTCGATAAGGAACTTATTCGTATAAAACTGATAAATGTCAATTTTTGAATGAATACATATAATACTACAGTATCTGATTTTTTTATCGTTTCCATTATCGATTTATACCAATCTAAATCGAAATATGATTCAACTGAAGGAGGAGTATAACAGTAAGAACTAATATAAAGTGTAAAATCTTTGATCTATTTGGAAGGAAAGCGAATAAACATCCGTGATTTAATTCATAATAGAAGAATAATTAATCCAAATGTAAACCTCTTCAACAGTAGGGGGGTTACTTCTAATTTTCATAAATACTTCCTAATGTTATGTAAGTCGCATCAAATAAAGTTATATCAAATTGAAATTAAGCTTTTATGTAGGACTAATAAAGATCGAAATTATAATGAAGATTTAGTTAGATTTGTGTAATAAATCAATAAAGTAGTAATCAATTAAAAAAATCGAATTCATCATTATGAAGAAAACCTTAAGTATTTTAAGTCTGGGATTATTGTTGGTCGCTTGTGATGCCACCAAATCCAAAATAAATGATTTAGCAGTCAACACCCCTATTAAAACCTCTTTGGACCTGACAGCTGTCGATAACGATAGGGTACCGGTAAGTATTGATCCAGGTCGTTTTACAAAAGATACAGTTACCTACAGATTGCCTAGAGTTATACAAGGCACCTATTCTGTAAGTGATTTTGGAAAGTATGTCGATGATTTCACGGCAATGGATTATGAAGGGAATACTTTAACGGCCACTAAAGAAGGAAACAATACGTGGACCATTGTAGGTGCTAAAAATCTAGATAAGATCACCTATTACGTCAATGATACCTATGATATTGAAACCAGTGGAGGAATAGGCGGGGAACAGCCATTTTCGCCAGCAGGAACCAATATAGAGCTAGATAACTATGTTCTGAATTTACATGGCTTTATCGGTTACTTCGATGAATTAAAAAGCAATCAGTATACCTTGGATGTTACCGCTCCTGTTGATTTCGACCGGACTTCTGCTTTACAAAGTACCGGAGAAACCACTAGTGAAGACGGCAATAGCCTAACGACTACTTATTTTGCTCCAAGGTATTTCGACATTACCGACAATCCGATGATGTATGGAGATCTAGATGTTGAAGAATTTATGGTAGGCGATATCAAAATCGTTTTGAGTTTGTTTTCACCAAATAAAACGCATACTGCAGAAAGCTTAAAAGAAACCGTCTATGAGATGATGGAGGCGCAGAAAGCCTACTTAGGTGAAATCAATACGACCTCACGCTATGATATTTATGTCTACCTATCTGAAGGTAAAGAAGATTCTCCAAAGGGATTTGGAGCCTTAGAACACCAAACTTCTACGGTTGCGGTCTTTAGCGAAAGCATGCCATTAGAAAGCCTCAAAGGAACGATGATTGATGTGATTGCACACGAGTTCTTCCACATTGTTACTCCACTTTCAGTTCATTCTGAAGATGTGCATTACTTTGATTACAATGACCCGACATTCTCTAAACACTTATGGATGTATGAAGGGGTAACTGAGTATTTTGCTCAGCATTTTCAGGTGTACAAAGACCTGGTAGAACCTCAGGAATTTTATAACACTGTCAACAGTAAAATCATGACATCGAAAAATCTTGATGACAGCATGAGCTTTACAAAAATGAGTGAAAATGTATTGGAAGAACCTTACGCTTCAAACTATTACAACGTTTATATGAAAGGGGCATTAATTGGGATGTGTGTTGATATCTTGATGAGAAAGGAAAGCAATGGCGAGCGTAGCATGCTGTCTTTAATGAAAGAATTATCCAGCAAATATGGAGTGGACCAACCTTTTGAAGACGATCAATTGATTTCTGAAATCACTAAAATGACCTATCCAAGTGTTGGGGAGTTTTTGACGACTCATGTTGAAGGGGAAACTCCGATCAACTACGATGAATTTTTTCAAATGGTAGGCCTAACCAAAGCAGAAAAAGAAGTAGAAACCAACTTTATTTTTTCTGGTGGACAAAACATCATTTTTGGTGCTGATCAAGAAAAAGGAGCAATCATCTTTAAGGAGAATGCGCTAAACAATTCCTTTTGGAAATCTCAAAACATACAAGCTGGGGATGTGATTAAAAAAGTGAATGACTCAGAATTGACGATGGCCAATGCACAGCAAACTGTCGGAATGATGTATAGCTGGCAAGTCGGACAAGACATCACTATGGAACTAGAGCGCGATGGAGAAGTCATAGTTATCGAGACGACACTGACCAAGCCTGTAGCCGTTTCAGAATCTATTGTAGAAGATGAAAATGCTACTGAAGAGCAGATTGCAGTTCGTAAGGCCTGGTTAAATCAGTAATACTGAATTTTAATTAAATTTAAGAGTAAAACGAAACCCGCAGCATTTATGCTGCGGGTTTTTGTTTATAGCTGTTTATACTAAAACCATTGTGTTTATTTAGCTTTAGCATTAAATTACAAAAAGAAATTAAGTGGTCCGAAAGAGTTTAAAGTCTAAAGTCATATACTTAAAACTTAAACTGTAAGGTGGCATAAAAACTACGCGGTAAGGCAGGAATTATACCCGGCCCCGGATAACCTGTTGCACGTTGAGTAAAATAGGCATTGTCCAGCATATTATTGACGCCGGTTTCTAGGGTCCACTTTCGGTAACGATAGGAAAAGGACAAATCAAAAACTCCATAGGCTGGTATGCTACCAATAATACCACTTTGATTGTCATTGACATCCTGAGGCGCATTGGTGGCGTCTGTAAATTGCTTAGACAAATAAGAATACTGGAAATCCATCAGGAAATTCTTGTAGCCTGCTCGTATTCCGGTTCTTAGGTTAAAGTTAGGTACAAAAGGAAGTTCATTGCCTTCTACACCTGGCTCTTCAGAATCGGTGAATTCAGATTGTGTTACAGCCAGGTTCACGTAAGTGTTCAGTCTAAGTTCGTTTTGTTCCTCAAAAAATGTCTCTTTTATGTTCCAGTCAACTAAACTCTCCAAACCATAAATGAGAGCATTACCGATATTACCTCTAAACCTGACGACACGCCCCGCCTCAACTTCCTCTCCAAAAGCATTGATTCGGGTACCTACTTTTTGAACTTCAGAAATGATATCATTATACCAGAGCCCAAAGACATTGGCATCGTAGGAAAGGATGTTTTTATAGCGTCCTCTATACCCCAGATCTGCTGTAAACCCGTCTTCATCTTTAATGTTGGGATCTACCTGAAAGGAAGGGTTTACAATTCTAATATCGTTAAACGTTACCGAGCGGTAGTTTCTAGATATGTTACCGTAAACTTCAGCGTATTTTTTAGGCTTATAACTTACTCCAACACCACCTAAGACAATCATACGCTCTCGTTCGCGCTGATCGACAAAGGTAGAATCCTGTAAGGCATTTCCCGCCAGGTCTCTGTTCACAGAACGAAAGGTGCCTTCTGCTTCAGTTTTGATATACTCCAGTCGAAAGCCAGGCGTTACTGAGAGCTTATCGTTGAGGTAAAAAATATTTTCTCCAAATAGAGCAACATTCAGATTAGGGAAATCAAAGTCAGATTGTCTCAGCTCTGTTGGAAGTTCTGAAACGGGATAATCTATAAAATTAAAATTGGCGTCAGCCTCTCGAGTTCCAGGGCCTTGTCGTTGTCCGTTTTTAGATTGATAGTATTTACTTCCCAGAAGTAAAGTAGAGTTGAAGTCTTCTCCTAACTTATATTCGGTCAGGTATCGGAATTCTGCCCCCCAGTTCACAAACTCTCCGCGTTCTAGATCTCGAGGTTCGTCGAGATTATCAACTTGAGATACCCTATCGGTTCGAAAGCCTATAGCTTCTCTGGACGAATTCATGCCCCATCCAATCAAACTGATTTTAGTTTTTTCAGAGAGTTGGTGATTGAATTTGGCTGTCAACAAATTCCAGTTGACTTTGAACCAGTTTCTAGTTCGGTTGCTGAAGGTGGGATCTTCATAAAACTGCACATCAGTCAATCCTCCAGCTTGCTGAGCCAGATAGCTCATGTGAGTGTATTCAAGACCTATTTTCGTGTCCTCATTAAATTGATAATTCAGGCTGGTAAAGGCATTAAAAGCTTCAAGGCTCATATTATCTCTAGGGGCCTGGTCAAGGTTGTTTTTATAATTGATGTAGGTATAATGACTAAACTTACCGTTAGTCCCACTAAAGCTATTAAAGGTTGAGTAGCCGCAGTTGCTGTCGAAGGATTGTCGGGTGACTACTTCAAAAGGCTGTTTTGATGGCGATTTAAGTTTAAAATTGATTAAACCTCCAAATTGGGTACCGTATTGTAAAGAAGCAGCCCCTCTTACGATTTGAATTTCCTCGAGAGCTTCAGCAGGCGGGGTGTAATAGCTTTCGGGATAACCTAGTACATCCGCACTGATGTCATAGCCGTTCTGCCTGGTATTGAAATTGGAGGTTCTGTTGGGATCCAGTCCTCGACCACCAATAGACAGCTGCAGTCCGCAGTTGGTGCTTTGGTAAATATTGAGCCCTGCGACCTGAGCGTAAATTTGGCGGGCATTAGAAGTTGAGGTGTTACCCACCATTTGACCTACGAGAACAACTTCGGTTTTCTTTCCGGCATTGATTTGGAGCTCTTCCACATCGTTAAGTCGTCTCAATTCAAACAGTTCTCTCTTTTTGGCCTGGACGACGACTTCTGAAAGATTAATAGACTGCTTAAGCTTAAACATTAAATCTAAATCAGCCTGTAAGTCGACCACCTTTTCGTCGTACGAATAATTATCGATAAGAAACACAAAGGTGCGTTGTCCAGCTTCTAAATCCTCGAATTTGAAATTCCCTGCCTCATCGCTCATTGCAGTTTTCCCGGAGGCGGTATCCCATACCTGAACGTTTGACATCGGTTTGTTGTTCTCTTGACTCACCACTTTACCAGATAATTCATATTGAGCCTGAAGGCTTAATGACAGTAGACTTAGCAGTGAAATTAAAATTAGTTTAAAACCCATAAATCGTTTCGTCAAATGGTAAAATCCATTCTTTGTGTTGCCAGGTATCTTCAAACTCAGTCAGATCGATGTCTGGATTGATGTATCTTTTACTTAATCTTCCATTAAGGGCGATAAAGCTGTTGACATAAATTTCAGGATCGTCGATACCTTTTTGTTTATAATAATCTTCTAAATAGTGCGCAAATTCCAGGATAAAATCAGGCTGAATGCGCATTTGCTTTTGTTGATATTCAGTTAGGAATTCGTAATTCTCTACATAAAACCATTTTCCATTTTCGGGATTGACTACTTTAAATTGTACATAACCTCCTTTCTCCATTAGCATAACCCTCCAAGAAAAACGATAGCCCTCCTCGGTCCAGAACAACTCATCTGGATAAAGCAAATGTCTGAATGGAAAAATCAGTTGAAAACTAAAAAACAGGATAAAGAAGCCTGCGATTAATTTGTTTTTAAGGGTAGGGATCCAATTCAAAATGGATACTTCCTGTTGAGGTTTTATCCTGAAGATTTTTCGTAAGAAACGGATGATTTTTTCATGAAAAGAAGCATCAAAGAAAATAAGCGTTGAACAGATCATAACGTATGGAAAAATACCAATCGGAAATAAAACCCTGGTCATGATATGAAAAACGACGACCAGAATAAAAGCTAAGAGTCGGGTTCGCTTGTAAAACAGTAAAAAAGGAATCGACAGGTCGTAAAGCATTCCACTCCAGCTCATCACGTAATGCATCCATTCCATTTGAAACAGGTCTCCCAGCACCGGTAGGTCGTAACGGGAAGGCAGCCAGATTTTGAGAGGCATAGCTTCTAGTAACCATTCTGAATTAATCTTAGCCAGCCCCGCGTAGAAATAAACGATACTCAACATGAACTGAATAGCAAAAATGCTATATCGCGGTATCATCGAAAAAGCAATGCGCTTATTCTTCTTGGCATCTATTGAAAAATAGGAATTAGCCGGTAAAAAAATCAGCAGTAAGCTGATGATACTTACGAAGTAATAATGATTGAGGTAATACGTCTTGTCAATAAGCTCACAGTAGGTAAAGCTCAAAAAAAACAGAATGGCAGATAATCGGTATTTATAACCCAGAGTAATTCCTAGCGCTGCAATAAAGGAAACCACATAAAGCAAGTAAGTGTATTCGCCCAATGACTCTACAAATTCAAAGCCATAATACTTAAAATTGAACTGGGGTTGTACGTAATATTTATCCACCCAGCCCTGTAAGACAAACCTCAAGGTGGTATAAAGCATTAAGCTCCCAAACAAAACCCTAAAAACCGCAAGAGGTGCGGCTTTTACAGGGGTCTTTAAATATGTAAGGATACTATTTATCAATACAAAAGTTGAATTTTACAACATTGATTTTTCAGGTTGCAAAGATAACCTTATTCAAGGTTTAATCTCCGTCTCCACTATCAAATTCTAAAGCTATACTCAGTGCAGAAAACATATCAGATTTTAGATAAACTACATTATCTTGAAGACTCTCGAAAGCCTGAAGCATACTTGTATTATCGGTATTGATTTGTTCAAAGAAATTTGAATTCAAGGCACTGATAAAAGACTCAGAGACTTCATATTGCTCATTGATTAGGGTTGATAAGTTTTCACCTTCTTTCATCGTGTTTAAGAAATCAAGGTAATCGGCAAAGCTCTCAGCAGAGCTGTCTACGTTAGCAGCAGTGCCATTAAAAAAGTCTTGATGTGCTCTTAAAGCCTCTAAACTTAAACGACCAGATAGGTCTTTGTTGTACAGAGCTTCCACAAGTCTTGGTTGTGGATCGCCTCCAGAATAAACACCTGCTGGAAATCCGATTTTTCCATTTCTCAATCTTACTTCATAATATTCCATAAACACATTGGCCATACGATTAGTCGAGCTATTAGCAGATGAACCAGAATTTTCTACAAAAACATCTCTGTAACTCGTTTCCCAGGCTTGCAGTACGTCACTGGACAAGCTGTTAATTCTGTTCACAACATCTTCAAGGTACTGTCTTCTGTTATCAGCGTTTGGAGCAGTCGTGTAGAGCTCCAAGATTTGAGCGTCGTTTTCTGCAGCTCCAAAAAGCAAATAATCTAAGGCTGGAAAACCCTGCTCGTCATTTAGGTTGGGATCCAGAAGGTTATAATTTGAGTTCTCTATAAAACTCTCAATATTAGTTGTGTTAGTTGGATAAGTGTTTAGAAAACTTCTCATCACCACATCTTGTGCTGGACCTATATTGAAAATTGCAACATTTTGCCAAGAAATATAAGCCTCCTCCCATTCTTCTCTCAAGCTTGTCAGATTCTCCATGCTCGGATCGTCTACAAAAGCATCAGAAGCCTCTTTAAGAGTATTGGTTTCATTAGAGAAATTTTCATAAGATGGAATGATAATATTGTCTGCCCAGTTAACGAGCATTAAACTTCTATCGAAGTTATTGGCATTACCATTGTCATCACCGTTGGAGTCATCGTCTGAGCAGGCGATAAAGGTACTGGAAATGACCAGTATGATGAATGGTAAAATAAGCTTATTAATTTTCATAGCATTAAATTTAAAATTTCAGCACTTGAGGTTACACCCAAGCGCTGAAAGGAATATTTACGGGTTGTTATTTTCGTAAAAGCTTTCGACTTCTGCGTCGCTAAAGCCATAGATGTTTTGAATGTAATCGACAGTTTCATCTAGATTTTGACTTAGACTAGTATCATTTAAAAACTCATAGCTTTCAGGATTTTGACCTTCAACAGCTTTTAATTTCTCAAGAATAAAATCGATTTCCTCATCTGTGATCTGAGTATTAGCTAAACGCTTGAAACCATGAGCAAACGCAACACCTTCAGCATAAGCATGCATAGCATTTCCCAAAGCTATATCTTTCTGTTCACCATCGGCTAATTGGAAAGCAGCATTTAACTGATCTTTAGCAGCATTGCAATAAAAGATTACGGTTGCGAAGTTTGACTTTTCCCAGTTCAATAAAAAGGCATCTAAAGCTTCATCGCGTTCAACCACAAATTGATCTCCTGCTTCCATCGCTGCCTTTGCAGTGATGAGGTTGGATTTGATATCGAAAAAGAATCCAGTTTCAGCCGTTAAATCAGAACGTCTTCTAGAATATTTTGCTGCAGCAGTGACTTCATTCACGTCGAAGTTTGGTTCTGTACCGTGAATCTCCACTAATCTGTCGATTGCATCGCTAGTGGTGAACCCTTCTTCCTCCATTTTGATGTTATCTACCACAAATGAAGCGTGATTATAAAGAGCTGCACCAAATGAACCTTTTTCGATCATCTGTTCTAATTCAAGACCATACTCATCTAAAAGTCTGGTTCCTAATAGTCCGCCTTCATTGCTTTCATCTGGTGTGTTACCTAATCCTGGATTGTTAAATCCATCGTTAGAATTGGCAGCATTCACGAGTTCTGGTAACCAACCTTCGATTAATGATCTGTAGTTAGATTGAGTCACAGAGGAAAGAGTAGATGGATATTCTATTGTAGAAATTCCAGCATTTGGAGCTGCTGCTTCAGCATCATTTGCCGCTGAAGCTAAACTTCCTACTTCATCGATAACCTGACCTTCTGTTTCTACATTGACTTCATAATTTGAAGTTTCATAAGAAGTTGGAACATCTAAAGTCTGGATGTCGTCCCCATCATCATCAGAACAAGAAATCATTCCTAGAGCGAAAATACCGCTCAACATGGCTAATCTTACATGTTTTAAATTTGTCATTTTAGTTTGATTTGTGATTATTTCTGCAAATATATAGAATGAATCTAGATAACAAAGCTTATCTAGACTAAATATGAATAAAGTTTATTAAATTTTAAGTATTATTTATTGATGCTTTTATTGCCAATGAAACCTTAACAATTTTAGGTTTAAGAGACTCTTTTGATAATCAAATATTTATACATCAAAAGTCAGCCAAGGTGGCAAGAGCGAGGTAAATCCAAATTCATTTATAAGATTTATAATATTCACAAATTATAACTCGCTACTTTCAAAATTTGTCTCTTGTTAATTCAATACTGATGAGCGTTATACAAACTAATCAGAATTATCTAGTGAATAAAGCATTGATAAGTAACATAAGTAGCTAAATTATCTAAGGGCTAATATTTATTTTTGTAAAAAATTGTTGATTATGGATGTTGAGATTCTCTCCCGGATTCAGTTTGCCTTTACCGTAGCCTTTCACTATATCTATCCGCCATTAAGTATTGGATTAGGACTTATTATGGTCGTTTTTGAAAGCATGTATTTGCGCACAAAAAAGAAAGAATACGAGGTACTAGCTAAATTTTGGACCAAAATTTTTGCGATTACTTTTGGAATAGGTGTGGTGACCGGTATTGTGATGGAGTTTGAATTTGGAACCAATTGGGCGACATACTCGCGTTATGTTGGTGATATTTTTGGAAGCGCCCTCGCTGCCGAAGGTATTTTTGCCTTTGCGCTCGAAAGTAGTGCGTTGGGAGTTTTACTCTTCGGATGGAACCGTGTAAAGCCTTGGGTTCACCTTGTTGCCACCTGGGGAGTATTCCTGGGTTCTATGTTTTCAGCGGTATGGATTGTGGTGGCCAATTCCTGGCAGCAAACCCCAGCAGGTTATCATATCGTGGGCGAAGGTATGCAGGCCAGAGCTGAAATTGTCGATTTCTGGGCTATGGTTTTTAATCCCTCTTCAGTAGATCGACTTACTCACGTTTGGCTTGGAGCTTTCTTAGCCGGAACTTTTTTGATTTTAAGTGTTCATGCTTACTATATATTGAAAGGACGCTATGTGGTTCTTTCCAAAAAAGCTTTTAAAATCACCTTAGTTGTGGCGGCCATTTGTTCACTCGCTCAATTATTTACCGGACATAGTTCTGCAGAAGGGGTGTCTGAAAATCAACCGGCTAAGCTGGCTGCTATGGAGGGCCACTTTGAAGCAGAAGCACCAGCCGACTTATACTTACTTGGCTGGGTGGATAAAGAAAATAAAGAAACGACAGGGCTCAAAATTCCAGGGGGCTTATCTTTTATGTTAGATCAGGATTTTGAAACACCAGTCACCGGTCTTAACGCTTTTCCAGTTGAAGATCAGCCTTCTCAGGTGAATGCTGTGTTTCAATTGTATCACCTAATGGTAGCCATCGGAATGTTTCTCATCGCCCTGAGTTTATTCGCGCTTTGGCAATGGAAACGAGGTAAGCTGTTCGAAAAGAAATGGCTGATGTGGACCTTTGTCTTCACCGCTTTACTGCCGCAGTTGGCCAATCAGTTTGGTTGGTTTACGGCCGAACTCGGACGGCAGCCTTGGGTAGTATACGGGCTTTTAAGAACTTCAGACGCCCTGTCTAAAAGTGTACAGGCTAATCAGGTCTTGTTTTCTCTAATCCTGTTTTTCATCGTGTATTTTGTGTTGTTTTTGCTTTTCATATATCTGATGAACAAAAAAATACAAAGTGGTCCGTCGAGCGATATCGATTTTGATCAGGGTAGTTTAAATAAAGAAATTGCAGACGTAGTCTCAAAATAATAAAATTCGATTTATGGAAACGTTTTTAGGAATAGATTATCCCACCTGGTGGTTTTTAGTAGTAGGAGGACTCTTTTCTGGGTATGCTATTTTAGATGGCTTTGATTTTGGCGCTGGAGCCTGGCATATGTTTTTTAAACAAAATTCGAGTAGAGAAACGGCTTTAAAAGCCATTGACCCGACCTGGCATGGGAACGAAGTCTGGTTGGTGATAGGGGGAGGTACTTTATTCGCAGGTTTCCCTGTGTTTTACGGAACCCTGTTTTCTGCAATGTATACGCCCTTTATCTTATTTCTTCTCTTCATTATATTTCGAGGGATTTCTATCAAATTCAGAAATATGGAAGAGATGCTCTGGTGGAGGCGAATGTGGGATTGGGGATATTCCATCTCCAGCATCATGCTGGCTTTTTTATTGGGTGTAGTTCTTGGAAATATCCTTAATGGTATGCCACTGGATGAAAACTTTGAATATACAGGACGTGGATTCTTCGAGTTTCTTAATCCGTTTTCAATCTTGGTTGGCGTTACGAGTTTAGCCTTGTTTATGATGCACGGTGCCATTTATCTGCTGCTAAAAACTGAAGGGAAGTTGTACAACCGTATTCAGCAGTTTCTTAAAATAGGAATAGCTTTTTTTATCATTTCTTATGTGGTCACTACCAGTTACGGGTTCTTTAATCTAGAGCACCTTTTGGTGGTGTTTGAGAATAACCAAATTCTTTTTGTAGTTCCGTTTTTGGTCTTTCTGAGCATCGCTAACGTTCCCCGCCTGGCCAGTAAAAAGAAATATGGCTGGGCTTTTATTTTTACTAGTCTGACCATTGCATTATTACTGGTAATCGTTGCCTTTGAATTATATCCGCGTTTGCTTTTATCCAATGAGGTTGCAGATAATAGTATCACCATTTACAATGCAGCTGCTTCAACCAAAACCCTAAAAATTATGATGGGATTTGTGGCTGTGGGTGGCCCTTTGGTACTATTGTATAGCTATTTTGTCTATAGAACCTTTTGGGGTAAAGTAAAATCGGATACTGAGGGTTATTAGTCTTTCGAGCGTAACCCTTGTTACTGTGTAAATCTTCATTTTGAATCAATTTTGTACTGCAATTTTGATTTATGATGCGACGTTTATTCCCCATTCTTTTCATTGCTTTTATCGGTAGTCACTTCAGTTTTAGTCAGGAAGCTCAAAGTGAAAAATCGCTCTATAACGCTTTTGCTAAAGGCGAACTGCATGGAGAAGTACGTAACTTCTTTATGAATACCATCAATGAAGGTAAACTAAAGGACTATTATACCAATGCCACGGGAATAGCCTTTAACTACGAAACAAAACCTTTATATGGGTTTTTTGCAGGAGTTCACTTTAGATCGGTGTTTAAGACTTTTGGAGTTTCGTTATCCCAAGAGGATCCCCTAGTAGGAGCAGCAGCAAAGTGGGAGTATGAACTCTACGATCTTTTAGAAAAGGGAAACTATAAAGACCTCAATAAAGTGCAGGAACTGTATTTGAAATATCAATACAAGAACTCTTACTTTAGCATTGGCCGTATCGAAACAGAGTACACGCCACTGCTCAATAATAGTGATGGCAGAATGGGACCGTTCGCTCATCAAGGGGTCTGGTGGCATCACCGATGGAATGATAATTCTACTTTAGATTTTGGGTTCATCAACGCTATTTCTCCCAGATCCACCACAGATTGGTTTTCTTTAAACGAAGGTATTGGTCTTTTTTCTAATGGTTTTTTACCCAATGGTGAGATAGCAGATTATAGAAATTATACAAATTCTGAAGGTTTGGGTGTCATAAAATACCTGTACTCTAAGGCTAATTTGAACTTCATATTATATGATATCTTCGTCCACAACCTTTTAAATACTGTTTGGCTGGAAACCGATTATAGTCTCAATAACTGGCGTTTGGGTCTGCAGTATGCCCTGCAGCATGGGGCTGGGGCTCAGAAGGATTTACCGCTTCAAAATCAATATACCCGCGATGGGGAAAACGGGCAAGTCCTGAGTACTGAGTTGACCTGGTCAACCTATAACTGGACCTTTAGTTTTGCATACTCGCATCTCTTTGATACCGGTCGTTTTTTATTTCCTAAAGAGCTGGGCCGGGATCGGTTCTACACTTCTATTCCACGGTCCAGGATGGAAGGACTTGGCAACGCCAATGCTGCAGTTTTAAAAATCGGTAAGTCTTATCCACAATCTAATTTAGATGTGCTTTTCGAATTTCAAACCATACAAGGTTTAGAGCTTGAGGAGTTTACTTTTAATAAATACAACAAAGACGAAAGTTTTCAGGTTAATTCGATTATCAATTACAGTGCTGACCAATTTTTAAGAGGCTTAAGCTTCGAAGCCCTTTTGGTTTACAGGCGTAACCTTAACGACACCTCAAATCCCGTTATTTTCAACAGGAGTAATTTCCTTCAGCTCAACTTTATGACCTATTTTAGATTCTAGGAGCTATTCCCGCTTTCCATTACAAGTCCTTGCTGGTCTGCTGTAAAATTCAAATGTCAAAAGAGCTCTCTAAGGTCGCTTTTTTCCATTGTATTTTATTCAGCAGTCAACCTGCGTGCTTTCCATTGCAATCGGGGCTAAATAGTAAATACAGGTTTTTTTAGAATAGAGACAATATACATATAGACAAAATTTGAATCGACAATTATTTAGGATTCAATTATGGTAAGACATAACTCGAACAATAGTTAAAAGTTTTTTAGTAAGCCTCAAGCTGTTCAAATAATAAGTAGTTTAACCTAAAATTTTAAAACTATTTTTATGAATGTCGTTAAGCTCTCTGAGGTTAAATTATCCGACTTACAACGTGTCGGCGGAAAAAGTGCATCGCTAGGTGAGATGATTCAAAATATGAGTAAGCTTGGGGTCAACATCCCCGATGGATTTGCCATAACCGTAGACGCTTATTGGGCATTCATAAAACATAATCATCTTGAAGAACGAATTAAATCCAGTTTAGCTGGACTTCAACACGATGATCTTATCTCCCTCAATAAAACCGGTTTAGAGATTAGACAAATGATCCGTAATGGTAAGTGGCCGCTAGCTATTGAGGAAGAAATCAAAAGAGAATATTCACGTTTATCAGCAATCTATAAGCAAGAGTTTACCGATGTAGCTGTGCGTTCATCAGCTACTGCAGAAGATTTGCCAGACGCTTCTTTCGCCGGGCAACAGGAAACGTATTTAAATGTTCGCGGTCCAGAACAATTGTTGATTTCAGTACGGGATTGTTTTGCATCCTTATTCACCGATCGGGCAATTTCCTATCGCGATAATTTTGGATTCGATCATTTTAATATCGGGTTATCAGTTTGTGTCCAAAAAATGGTACGATCAGATTTAGCGTCCTCAGGGGTAGCCTTTTCGATCGACACGGAAAGCGGCTTTAAAGATGTGGTACTCATCAATGCTTCTTATGGCCTTGGAGAAAGTGTGGTACAAGGTAGCGTCTCACCAGACGAATGCCTCATTTTCAAACCCACTCTGGAGGAAGGTCACGAAGCAATCATAGAGAAAAAATTGGGTCGCAAACATTCAAAAATGATTTATTCGACCGAGCCCGGTAAGTTGGTTAAGACCGTTCAGGTAGGAAAGGAACAGCAAAATCAGTTTTGCATTAGTGATGAACAACTGCTTCAACTTGCCAAATGGGTTTGCATGATAGAAATCTATTACTCCAAACTGAAAGGTCATTGGTGCCCTGTCGATACCGAGTGGGCTTTGGATGGACTCACCGGTGAGTTGTTTGTCGTTCAAGCCAGACCAGAGACTATCCATTCCAGAGTTAAATCGGATACATTGGTAGAATATAAGATTGACAAAGCTGCCGAGCCAACAGTAAGACTTTCAGGTATCGCTGTAGGCGATAAAGTAGGGCAGGGGAAGATCCAAAAGATGTATTCCTTAGATGGTCGTGACGGAAGTTTCGACGGTTCTAAATTTAAAGAAGGAGATATTTTGGTCACAGAAATGACAGATCCAGACTGGGAACCGGTGATGAAAAAAGCTTCTGCGATTGTTACCAATAAAGGCGGTAGAACATGCCATGCGGCAATTGTTGCCCGGGAAATGGGTATTGCTGCAATCGTAGGTACAGAAAATGGAACTGAGCTTCTGAATAATGGTGAGGAAATGACGGTTTCCTGTGCAGAAGGCGATGTGGGGAAAATTTATGAAGGCTTGGTCTCTTTCAGGATAGAAGAAACGAATCTGGATCAATTGCCAGAAACCAAAACCCCTATAATGCTCAATGTAGCCTCACCCGACTTGGCTTTCAAGTTCAGTAGAATTCCTAATGCAGGAGTAGGCCTTGCAAGAGAAGAATTTATTATCAATAATTATATCAAAGCTCACCCTTTGGCCTTGCTCAACCATCGACAGCTTGATGATAATGAACTCACGGCGTCTATCCTGGATCTGACTCGAGGCTATGCCGATGAAGAAACCTTTTTCGTTAAGCGCCTGTCGTATGGCATCGCTAAAATAGCGTCAGCCTTTTATCCTAAGCAGGTTATCGTGCGTTTATCTGATTTTAAATCCAATGAGTATGCTAATTTGTTGGGTGGTAAATATTATGAGCCCGAAGAAGAAAATCCAATGATTGGCTGGAGAGGTGCCTCACGCTATTATTCCGAAGCCTATGAATATGCCTTTGGGATGGAATGTAAAGCCATCAAAAGAGTGAGAGAAAAAATGGGCCTAAAGAACGTCACGATTATGATTCCCTTTTGCAGAACAGTAGAAGAACTACAAAAGGTTTATAAAGTGATGAAGACTTATGGTCTGGAACGCGGAAAAGACGGTCTCACGGTGTTTTTAATGGCCGAACTACCCTCCAACATTTGGATGGCCGAAGAGTTTGCAGAACATATCGACGGTTTCTCTATAGGATCAAACGATCTTACGCAGCTCACTTTAGGTCTCGATCGCGACTCGTCTCTTGTTGCACATATTTACAACGAAAGAAATCCAGCTGTAAAGCGTTCTATCAACGCCTTAATAGTTGCGGCCAAAAAAACAGGAACTAAAGTGGGCATTTGTGGCCAGGGGCCATCCGATTACCCGGATTTCGCTCAATTTTTAGTTGAAGCCGGTATAGATACCATATCGGTCACTCCAGACTCCATGTTGAAAACCATTAAAGCCATTAGCAGTATAGAACATCAGCTCGAAGACAAAGCTAGCCTAAATATCAATTGAGGCGTTTGAAGGGACTCGATAGTTCACTATTTAGAGCTTAATGATTAATTGTTTTAAAAACCTGGTCGTTCCTATAGGGGGGTAAATCATTCAATGTTTTTGAAAAGGAAAGGATGATAGTTTTTTATTGGTAGTAAAATGATTTACTTTTATGTGGCATCATTATTGGTAATTTTCTAAAGCTAGCACATACACGAATTCGTTTTGAACCTTAAGTCTGCAAATTATCAATTGTAGGGCTAATGATTTACTACACCTTTAAAAAACGAATGATGATACCTAAAAAACATCCCACTAAAAATTTAAATCAAAAAAAGACACTATTCTTTCAAATTGGCCTCATTGCAACGCTAGTTTTTATTTTGATTCTGGTAGAATGGAAAACAGAAGCTTCAACAAATGTTGACCAGGATACCGTCTCTTATCTTATGCTGGAAGATGAAGAGATGCCCACCATCAAAATTCCAAAAGAGAAACCTGAACCTTTGCCAGAACCTAAGCCAATAATCGATGATTATATCATTGATGAGGAACCGCCAGAGACAGAGAAGAAAACAATCAAGACAGAAGAGCCCTCAAAAGGTGCAATTCCGTTAGATCTGGGCGAGATTGAGACCGTACCGGATGAACCTATCAAAGAAATTCCATTTGAACTGATTGAAGATGTCCCAATCTTTCCTGGTTGTGAACAGTATACAGATAACAAAGAGAGAAAAGCCTGTATGAGCGAACAACTCAAGGAATTTATCAACAAAAAATTTGATACAGGTTTGGCTTCAGATTTGGGCTTGAAAGGCATCCATAGAATTTATACCTCTTTTAAAATTAAAGCCAATGGTGAAGTAGAATTTATCAATGCCAGAGCTCCTCACCCCAAGCTTAAACAGGAAAGTCAGCGTGTGATTGAAAAGCTACCTAGCATGCAGCCTGGCAAGCAAAGGGGTAAGCCTGTAGATGTTATTTTCTCTTTACCTATCATGTTTAAGGTTTCTGATTAAAACCAAAAAAAACCTTGCACTGTTTTGTGCAAGGTTTCTTCAATTTGAAATGATAGGCTAATTCAATTTTTCATAAGTAAAGGCAGGATAACCCCTAATGCCATTTTCATTGGTTAGAGCTGTAAATTTTAATTTGTAGATATTCTCATCCCCATCTTTAAGCACAAAAAAGACCTCTTCTTTTAAGGTTGGAGAAGAATTTGGACCACCACCAACTCTCCAATTACTTCCTATACCGCGTTGATCTGAAGTGAAGTTAGTGTCTTCTACCTGCTCAAGATTAAATTCATCGTAAGTAGAGGTTTCTACCATATAAGCTTTTACTTCATTAAGACTATTATTTACAATAAAATCAGTAAACCCATAAGATCCAGCCCCAGGAATTTCATTGGTAAATACCGTAAAATTCAAGTCCCAGCGAATGTCACTATTCACTTGAACCACTTCATTAGAAGCTAAACTCACGTGGGTAAAAGAGCTTTGTGAGTTTTTATTAATGACGATTTCCTGAAAATCTGTGTCATCTAAATCAGCGTGCTGAAGAATATAATTCTCTCTATCTCTTAATATTCTTATTTTTTTCCATCCTCTTGCTTCTCCCGCTACAGCTACGCTTCCAGGTTGTGGAGCCTCTGTACCGATTTCATTTCCCAGATTAAGCAGGTAGACTTTATTTTCTGCATCTGTTGCTGAAATTTCAGAAATAGCAGTTCCTGAAAGATTTCCATTGGGTGCATCAATATATTCCATGTTGGTAGGGTTAAACGTACCTACCATAACCTGACCTTGTAGAGCTGTGACATCTTCTGCAGTAACATTCGTAATGTCTGTAACGTCTAATTCTGCTGCCGCCATAAATAGGGAGCCGTTCAGTTTTACTCTAAAATCCTCTCCGTTGTAAAATTTCAAATCCCAGGCGTCTCTTCTTGACGTTGCAGATGACTGGGAGCTCAAATCCACAAAGACCTGGTTGGGCTGATTAGGCCCGCCAACTTCAGGAGCAAAGTTGCCGCTGGAGGCGGCGGCTTCAGAAAAAGCAACTTCTAAATCTGTATTTCCTCCTGCAATGAAATTGGGTAAAGACGATGAAGAAATGCTGAAGTTGATGCTTTTGTTTTGCCCTTCAATGGGATTTTGAAGCTTTTGTAAATTGAAGGAAACCCCTTCAGCTCCATTTTCAAAGGTGAGTTCCAGAGTACCGGTTTCAGAGCTAGGTATGGTAATAAAATCCTCCTCATAATTGGAGCTACTAGAATTCCAGCCTATTTCAATACTTCCAGCTTGTTGCGCCGGATTAGAAAAAACCACATTGATGTTGCGTTCATCTACAGCTGTCGAAAAAACAAGCTCAGAATTCTCAAAAGCTACTATCGTTTCTGTTTGAACAGGGTTGTCATCATCGCTACAACTGAATAACAGAGCAATAATTAAAATTTGTAAGGTAAATGATAATTGTTTCATGGTGTTTAAAATTTGAATTGATATAAGAGTTTAATAAAATAAGAACGTCCGTAGGCTAGCAAAAGGCTGGAAGGAGGGCCCGAATGTGCTCCGCCTTCTACAGCAGTGGTGTTTACCCTATCCACATCGAGAAGGTTTCTTGCTCCAAGAGTGATGTCTAGCCGTTGATTAAAAACTTGTTTTCTTAAGCTGAAATCCATCAGGCCAAAGCCATCTTGTTTTCCTCGTTCCAGAATGGTTTCTCCAGCCTCGTTTTGTTGTTGAACAAATTGATACTGTGGGCCGTTATACTTAAAAAATAAAGAAGAGGTTATATTTAATTTTGGCACTGTATAGCTCAAACTTGAATTGGCTTGTAGTCCAAACAGAAAGTCATCATTGAAATTTTCTCTGCTATCTAGTATTTGAGAAACGCCTGTGAATGATAAACCTAGGTTTGCCTTAAAATTTTGATAATCTATAGCGGTTGTAAGGGAGGCACCAACAGTTTGAAATTCATCAATATTAACATATTGATAAGCAAGTGGACTCGGGTTCACAATGCTGAGTTGAATCCTATCTTCAACATTGAGGTACCAAAGGCTCAATTTTGGTTTCACTTTTAAAGTATAATCCCTATTCCAATAGGCTTTTTTGAAGTATAAAAAGGCCGAATAGCCTTGCTCAGGAATGAGATTTTCGTTTCCTCTTACATCGTGATTGATGTCCACAAAATAGGTGAACAACTCATCGTAACTTGGGGTTCTGGGAGAACTTCCAACGACGGCTCTCACTTGCAAACCGTTTTTAAAAATATATTTTGAGCTTAACGAGATAGCATAGAGTGGATCAAAATTATTGGTCATTAAGATTCTGGCCCCTGGACGAATGGAAAACCGTTCTGATAATTCAAGTCTTGAGGTTAAAAAGGTATCATAGGAATGCAGACTTCGACTTACAGCTTCAGATTGAAGAGGATTTGACATAGGAGAGGCAAAACCATCTATAAGATTGATTTCATAACCCGCTTGTAAGTCAAACTTATCGGTAGATAAGAAATTACTCAAATTACCTCTGGAAAAGAATACGCTTCTGGATTCAAATTCATTTTTACGAACGTTTTCTTTTCTTCCAGTAAAAAACCTGTAAGTGAATTGTTCTACATTTCGCGTTTGCTTCTGGAAAGATGCAGAAATATCCAACCTTGACTTTTCAAAAACTAGGGTATTTAAATTGAGATGATGTACTAGACGCTGTGTGTCGAAAATTTCATCATTTGCCGTTGGATTAGACGTTTGCGTAGAAGGATTAAAGTTTCTAAAGACACTTTCAGAATACCGACTTACCGTTTCATCAAATAATTCAAACTTATAAAATAAGTTTATATGGTTTTTACTGAACCTTAGAAGACCTTTATAATTTGTCTGTTGCTTTGGCAACCATTCATAACCCCGTAAGCCGTCGTTTTCAGAATAATTTTGACCTTGCTTTTCTCCAAATCTACCCTTGAAATCATTTCTGAACGCACTTGCTTGTACGTACCAGTTCTTGTTGATATTATGACTAACCCGTAAAGATTGGATGTGTCTGCCCTGGTCGCTAAGATTATACTCATCTCCTATACTTTCTTCCTGAATGAAAGGAGTGACTTCCCAGGTGTAGTCGGAATTTTTTCTAGTGATAATATTTATAATTCCTGATACAGCATTGGCGCCATATTGAACTCCCATAGCTCCTTCCACGATTTCAATTCGTTCAATATCGTCTAAGTTGATTTGTGTGAGATCGGCATTATTTCCTAGACCTTCATCACTTACAAGCGGAATATTATCGACCAATATTTTGAAATACTGAGCATCCAGTCCAAAAAGCTGAACCCCAGATTTACCAGTAGAGGCATTCGGTACAATATTAATATTGAGTTGCTGATTCAAGATATCAGCCAAATTATTTGCGGCCAGATTGTCAATAGTCTGCCTGTTGATGACTTTCACTTCAAAAACAGATTTGTCGACACTTTGCGGATTGATTTGGCCTGTGACGACGACTTCTTCTAAATCATTTATGCTATCTAGATAAGATTCAGATGTCTTTTTTGTTTGAGCAGTACTTGCATTCAACACCCCTATAAAAGCAACAATAATAAGTAGTTTCCTCATTATTTATATTAAGTCTTAATAAAAATACTTTGGCAAATATATTATTGTTTTTATTAAATCTAAATAAAAATACATATTTTTGCTTCCATGATTTAACCTAAAAACATAAAACAAATGAGAATCAAGAGTTTAGTACTTTCTGTTTTTTTATTAACAACATTTCTGAGTTTAGAAGCTCAGGAGTCAAAAAAAGTCCAGGATCAAAAAGCCATCAAAGACATGTGTGGTTGCTTTGAAGTAAGCTTTAAATACACCGAAACCTTTTCACCAGAAATCGATTACGAAAAGAAATTAGATTATACGGCTTACGCTTTAGAATGGGCTGAACTTGTTGAAGATAAAGAGGATGAGATTTCTATTCAACATTTATTAGTAATCAATGACACCATGGTCATAAAGCATTGGCGTCAAGATTGGTTGTTTGAGGATGACAGTAAATTTGTTTATGACACGGGGAACACCTGGAAATTCATCGATCAGGACAAAGATGAAGTCCAAGGAAAATGGACGCAAAAGGTTTATCAAGTCGATGATAGCCCAAGATATTCGGGAACTGCCACATGGGTTCATTATGACGACAAAACCTATTGGGAGAATGAAAGCAATTCGCCATTACCAAGACGAGAATATACCAAAAGGGATGATTATAATTTAATGAAAAGAGGCAACAGACAAGAAATCACAGATGAAGGCTGGGTACATGAGCAGGATAATAAAAAGATCGTAAAACAGGATGATAATAATGAGTCGCTTTTAGTGATGGAAAAAGGATACAATACTTATACTCGTGTAGAAGATGAGCAGTGTTTAGCAGCAAAAGAATGGTGGTCTGATAATCAAAAATACTGGTCTAAAGTGAGAAAAATTTGGGATGATATTTATACTTCTAATGAAGTTTTGGAATTAAGAAAGTCTGTAGATGGAAAGCCGCTTTACATGCACTTAACACCAGAAAAGGCTCCTTCTAAAAAGGCCATTAGGACAACTATTGAAAAATTCATCGTAAAAGCTTAAGCATGAAATGGATTTATTTTTTAGGCCTGACTTATTTTTTCTGCTTTTCATTTATAACCACTTCTTTTAATATTCCGAATATATTGCAGCAAAAACTTGAGAAAGCTATTTCATCAACTTTTGAGGATGAGAAGTTAACTATTTCTGAAGTGGATTTTAGTCAGTATGAAATTCAAAAAAAAGATGAGTTGCATATTTTCAGAATTTCAAAAAATGAAAATCTTATAGGTTACGCCTATCTATCTCAGGCCAATTCCAAACATGATGTTTATGATTTTGTGGTTTTGTACGATAAGGATTTAGAGATTAAGAAGTCTAAAATCTTAATCTACAGAGAAAATTATGGAAGACAAGTAGGCTCACAAAGATGGTTGAGGCAATTCATAGGAATGAAACCTGGAGAGACCTTTAAATATGGGGACGATATTTCAGCGGTTTCTGGTGCTACTATTACGGCAACATCTATGACTAAAGCAGTGCAAAAATCACTCGACGATATGAAGACTTTTAATCAATAAAGAGATCAATTATGATCATTAGTCAATCTTTAAAAGATCAATCTAAAGAAGTGAAACATCTTATTTCTGCGTTTCTGGTCGTACTGAACATCGGATACTTTACAGGAATTACTTTTGTGGATGACACTACAGATCAGTCTCCTGAAGGAATTGAGGAAAACTATTTGGGAAATGAGAGCGATGAAGCAGCGATGGAAATGAAGTTTAAAAAAAGTAAGCAAGAGATTTTAAATATAGTGCATACTCACATGCTGTCTATTTCTGTTATTTTTTTTCTTACAGGCATTTTGGTGTCAAAAACTTCAGTTAATTCTATACTCAGGAAGATTTTAATGATTGAACCATTTTTGTCTATACTCCTAACTTTTGGAGGTATTTATCTGCTGTGGTCTGGAATAATCTGGATGAAATACGTAGTAATGGTATCTGGAATAGCTATGACATTTGCATTTATTGGTGCCTTAATCGTCATTTTTAAGTCAATGTATTTTTCCAAATAAAAATAAACCCCTTTCAAATTTATTTGAAAGGGGTTTATTTATTTTATAAAAGTCCTAACTATATATCGTCGAAACTCACATTTGTAAATGCTGTAGCGCTAGTACTTTCTTCAGCAACTTCACTTTTAGTTTCGCTAGTTTCTGCTTCAGAAGGCTTCGTGAAATCCTTTTGATGGCGATCACTTATGACTTCTTCTCCTTTTTTGTCAATGATAAAATTCGTAGTTTCATCTAAAGCTTCTTTAAAATTTTCAAAATCTTCTTTATAAAGGTAGATTTTGTGCTTTCTGTAAAAGAAAGACCCATCGTCATTTGTGAATTTTTTACTTTCTGTAATCGTCAGGTAATAATCATCTGCTTTGGTAGATCTTACATCAAAAAAGTAAGTTCTTCTCCCTGCTCTAATGACTTTAGAGAAAATGTCTTCGTTCTTCATCGACCCTTGTTCACTCATAATGCTATTGTTAAATAAGATTAATATAACGTTTGTTCAAAAGTCTTAAAAAAAATCAAAAAAGCAAATAAAATCCTAACTTTCTTTTTCTGATAGTTGCTTATTGTAAAGATCTTTATAGTAGCCACCTTTCTCTAATAGTTCAGAATGGGTGCCTTCTTCAAGGATTCTTCCTTCTTCTAAAATAATAATATGATTGGCATTTTTTGCCGAGGAAGCACGATGGCTCACCACCACCGAAGTCTTATTGCTTGAAATTTTGTTGAGTTTGTTAAATATTTCTTCTTCTGTTTCTGTATCTACCGCAGAGAGACAGTCATCAAATAAAACAATTTGAGGGTCTTTAATGATAGCTCTGGCAATAGACACTCTTTGCTTTTGTCCGCCAGAAAGTGTTATTCCTCTTTCTCCTAAAACAGTGTCATACCCTTTATTAAATTCAATAATGTTATCGTGTACCGCAGCATTTTTGGCGGCATTGATGATGTCTTCCTCCGTGGCATCTGCTTTCCCGAATTTGATGTTGTCTCTTATGGAACTACTAAAAAGAAAGGCATCCTGAGGAACATAACCCAGTTGTTCTCTCAGGGCGTTGAGGTTGAGATTTTCTATGGGCTTACCGTCGATTAGGATTTCACCCTGATTAACGTCATAAAGTCGACCAATTAACTCTAAAATTGTAGATTTTCCTGAACCAGTCTTTCCCATAATCGCCAAAGTTTCTCCTTTATTGACTTTAAAGGAGACGTCTTTTAAAGCAACAATATTGGTATCTTCATAAGTGAAGCTTACATTCTTGAATTCAATTTCTCCTAAAATGGACTCTGAGGTATCTGGAGCATGATTTTTAATTCGAGGCTCTTCACTTAGAAATTCGTTGATGCGTTCCTGAGAGGCCTCCGCTCTTTGTATCATGGATGTGATCCAGCCTACCGAAGCTACCGGCCAGGTCAACATATTTACATAAAGTAAAAACTCAACGATAAGTCCTACGTTTTCAATCTTGCCTTCGATATACTGCATTCCTCCGAAATAAATCACGAACAAATTGCTAAAGCCAATCAGGAGGACCATTAATGGAAAAAAAATAGCTTCAACCTTTGCTAGGTTCACGTTTTTTTCTTTGCTTTCATTAGAAAGCTGTTCGAAATTTGTGTTAAATCGATTGAGAATACCGTATGATTTTATCACTGCGATGCCGCTAAAGCTTTCTTGAGTATAGGTATTTAGATGCGATAAAAACCGCTGAATTTCTGCACTTCTTTTGTTGATAGCAACACTCAATTTATAAATCGCAAAGGATAAAATGGGAAAGGGGATTAAGGTGTACAGTGTAAGCGTAGGCGCCGCCTTGACCATAAAATAAATGACTACTACAAATAGTGTAAGAGTTTGCACCCCATACATGAGAGCTGGGCCTACATACATTCTAACCTTGGAGACATCTTCAGAAATACGATTCATCAAATCTCCAGTTCGGTTTCTTTTGTAAAAATCTAGAGATAGGTTTTGGTATTGAGTATAAACTTCATTTTTGAGATCATATTCGATATACCTGGACACCACGATGAAGGTTTGTCTCATTAAGAAGGTGAAAATAGCTGACGCTAATGCTGCCCCTACAATAAGACCAATATTCATAAGTAACTTGTCTTTAACGATGTCTACACGGGCAATATCTCCATTAACGTAGTCTTCAATAGCATTGGTCGACTTTCTTATGAGTTGCGGAGTAAATACAGCAAACACCCGGGCGCCAATGGTAATGATAAGCCCAAGAAAAAGTCTTCCTCGATACTTGTATAAATACTTATTTAGACTTTGAAGAGCCTTCATTCAGTTGCTACTTTAGGCTTGCAAATGTAATCAAAAGAGTGAATCACCTTTTAATATAACAAAAGTTTAAACCTTAACTAAAGAATCTTTATCTAGCTGTTTTTCTTTTGTGTTTAAAAATTTTCAAATAGGGTCTCTTCTCACCTTTTAAATATTATTTTTGCGCTCTAAATTCTATTTTTTAAACATGTTGACAAGAAGACATATTCGTGCTAAAGTGATGCAGTCCCTATACGCCTTTCATCAAGGAAAAAAAGACTCCATGCAGACTGAAGAAAAATTCCTGAAAAAAAGTACAGAAGATATGTATAATCTCTTCTTACTCAATCTCGAACTTCTGGTAAGTATTAAAAAGCAAGCAGAAGAGTATTATAAAATTGTCAAAAAGAAATTTCTTGCCACGGAAGAAGAAAAAAACCCGAATAAGAAGTTTGTGAATAATCAACTGCTGAATAGAATTTCAGAAAGTAATGCTCTAAGTCAATTGATTGAGGACAAAAAACTGAAACATTGGTCCAGAGATGATGAATATCCAAAATTGATTTGGAATAAGATCCTGGAATCTGATTTATACGCTGACTATATTTTTACAGAAAATTCAAGTTTTAAAGAAGATAAGGACTTTATTATTGAGTTGTTTAAGACCATTATTGCTCCTAATGAAGACTTATATGACTATTATGAAGATCAAAACTTAACCTGGATCGACGACTTCCCAATCGTGAATACTACGCTACTAAAATTTTTACAAAAACAGAAAGAAGATGATGAGGTGATTACGATTCCAAGACTCTACAAGAACGTAGAAGATGAAAATTTTGCAAGAGAATTATTCACTAAAACGCTGCTTTCTGATGAAGAATTTTCTGAAATCACTAAAAATAAAACCCCAAACTGGGATCAGGATAGAATAGCTGAAATTGATAGTATTCTGATTAAAATGTCTCTTTGTGAGTTCATCAAATTCCCGTCCATACCCGTGAGAGTAACTATCAACGAATATTTAGAACTTGCTAAGGAATATAGTACACCTAAAAGTAGCACCTTTATCAATGGTGTTTTAGATACGGTTTCAAAAGAGTTTCAAAGTAATGGTAAAATTAATAAAGTCGGTAGAGGTTTAATGTAATTGCTTAAATTATATTATTTTTGAACCAAACTAAAATTAATTTCAAAATGAAAAAGTTATTGTTTGCCTTAGTTGCTTTAGCAACAATCTCGTTTACAGCTTGTAACAATCAAAAAGCTGCAGATAAAGTAGATGAGTCTAAAAAAGAAATAGCAGAGGAGCGCGATGCTGAGAAGCAATCTTTTCCTGTTATGGAATTTGAAGAAAAAGAGTATGATTTTGGTACAGTAGAAGAAGGTGAAATTGTTGAGCATACCTTTACGTTTACCAACACTGGTGATGCTCCACTTATCGTGTCCAATGCTACTGCAAGCTGTGGTTGTACAGTACCAACCTGGACTAAGGAAGCCATTGCTCCAGGAGAAAATGGTGAAATGGTAGTAAAATTCAATACCAGAGGTAAGCCAAACCAACAAATGAAAGCTGTAAGAATTACTGCTAATACTCAGTCTGGTAGAGAAACGATTAGAATCAAGGCTTTCGTCAACCCTAAAAATAGTAATGCTGGATCTCCAGTGAAATAAAATATATGGATCAAATAGGAAGTTTATTACCCTTAGTTTTAATTTTTGTAGTGCTTTATTTCTTTATGATTAGGCCTCAAATGAAGAAGCAAAAAAAAGAGAAAAATTTTATAGAGTCCATTAAGCGAGGAGATAAAGTTGTTACTAAAAGTGGCCTTCATGGAAAAGTTGCAGATATGAGTGAAAAACTCGATGCAGTAATCCTTGAAACCGGATCTGGTAAAATGACTTTTGATAAGTCTGCTTTATCTTATGAGTTATCACAAAAGGTAAATACTCCAGCTAAAGAGAAAGAATCTAAGCCTTCTAAAAAATAAATTTAGAAGTGTCATCTACCTTAAAAGCTACCGTTTTCGGTAGCTTTTTTTATTTAAATTTGATTATAAAATAAATCGATGTCATTAACACCATCTAATATGTTAGAACTTGGAACTAAAGCTCCAGGTTTTAAACTTTACGATACAGTATCCAGAGAAATCTATTCATTGCAGCAACTTAAAGGGGAGAAGGGTACCGTGATTATGTTTATATGTAATCACTGTCCATATGTCAAGCATGTAAATGATGAAATCGTAAGATTGGCTAACGATTACAGAGTTATAGGGTTTAGCTTTATAGCTATATCTAGTAATGACGTTAAAGCCTACCCTCAGGATAATCCTGATGAGATGTACAAAACAGCGAGGGAGCATAATTTTCCTTTTCCTTATCTCTACGATGAATCTCAGGATGTAGCCAAAGCCTATAAGGCAGCTTGTACTCCAGATTTTTATGTTTTTGACGATACGTTAAAGTTGGTTTATAGAGGCCAATTGGATGATTCAAGGCCAAAAAACGGTATTCCTACATCAGGACGTAGTATTAGAGAAACACTTGATGCGATTTTAAATAACAGGGCCGTAACAGGGACTCAAAAGCCAAGTATGGGCTGTAATATAAAATGGAGGACGTATTAACATAAATAACTTAAATTCCCAAATAAGATTAATTAATATACTATTAGGTTTTATATTTCAATACAAAACTTAATTTTGTACAAAACAATTAATATTATGGCATTAGAAATAACAGATAAAGATTTTCAAGAAAAAGTATTAGATAGTGATAAGCCTGTTTTAGTTGACTTTTGGGCTGCTTGGTGTGGTCCATGTAGAATGGTGGGCCCTATCATCGATGAATTAAGCACAGAGTATGAAGGCAAAGCTGTAGTTGCTAAGATGGATGTGGATCAAAATCAAGAATTTGCAGCAAAATATGGCGTAAGAAACATACCAACGGTGCTATTATTTAAGGACGGTGAACTTGTTAATCGTCAGGTAGGAGTTGCGCAAAAAGAAACTTATGCAGAAGCTATTGATAACGCTTTGTAATTAAATACAGAGATACTTATATTTAAAGGCTTGATTTTATATCAGGCCTTTTTTTTAGCACTATGGATATTAAATCTGAACTAAAAGATACTGGTTTTACCAACTTACCACTGCTTGCCTCTCAGGTGGTAGAAGGTTTCATATCGGGGATACACAAAAGTCCGTTTCACGGCTATTCTGCAGAGTTTGCTGAGCATAAACTTTATAATTCTGGGGAAAGTACACGACATATAGATTGGAAGCTCTTTGCAAGAACAGATAAACTTTACACCAAAAAATTTGAAGAAGAAACCAATTTGCGTTGCCATTTTGTTCTAGATCGATCTTCATCTATGTATTATCCACCTATAAAATCTACCTCAATAGATGATTTAAATAAAGTCAGTTTTTCAGCTTTATCTATAGCTTCAATCATGCAATTACTTAATAAACAAAGGGATGCAGTAGGATTAACAATTTACGACGAAATGCTTAAATTTCAAATCCCGGAAAAGGGAAGTAGCGCTCACTTTAATATGATTTATAGCCAGTTGGAAGATTGTATTCGTGATCCCCAGGAAAATTCAAGAACCAATACCTATCAGTTTTTACATGAAATAGCAGAAAAACTCAAAAGACGGTCCTTAGTATTTCTTTTCACAGACTTATTACAGCCAGATTTGCCTAGAGCCGACTTATTTGAAGCTTTAAGGCATTTAAAATACAATAAACATCAAGTAGTTCTTTTTCATACTCTCGATTTCAAAACAGAGGTTAAGTTTGAATTTGATGATGCTCCCAAACGTTTTTATGATCTCGAAACAGGAGCCAAAATTGATCTTCATACTCATCAAATTCAAAAACAATACACAGAGAAGATGTCTGAATTCATTCAAGAACTGAAGTTGACCTGTGCTAAATATAAGATTAGATACGTTGAAGCCGATATTAGAGGCGATTTCAAAAAAATATTAATGACTTACTTAGTTGAAAAACAGAAGCTAAAGTCTTAAGCCAGATTTTTGTTGAATTATTTTCTTCAAACTAGTTTGTGTAATTAAAAATTGGGTTTATATTTGCACTCGCAATTAAGCAACGGTCTGGTAGTTCAGTTGGTTAGAATACCTGCCTGTCACGCAGGGGGTCGCGAGTTCGAGTCTCGTCCAGACCGCTTTTTTTTAAGATGTTGTGTTGTGAAAGTGTAACCGCTTTCCTAGGTTTAGAAACTAAACCATCAGAAGTCTTTCCAAACAGGAAGGGCTTTTTTATTTTACAAAGTTTAGAACCTGCTAATTAGATAAGGGATGAGGCATCAGGAACAATTGTTGTGTTTAGCCAAAAATTCGAGTCAATCTATACAAGAAGAACTCTACATTTTTCACACCTCTAAACTGAGTTCTAAAGGCATTGATTTTAGCGTTTAAGGATTCCGCTGATGCGTTTGCGCTTCTATTTATAAAGTAGTTCAATATCGATTTATAATTAAGATGTATCGTGTTTGCCATTGAATTGAACGCTCTGAGACCCTTTTTTCAAAATCATTGTACCAACGGGGCTGATTTGGTGTTTGCTACTTCCATTGATTTTGCTGAGTTGAATATGTTCCTAAGGCCTGATCTAAATCGAATTCAATTTTGAAATCTGGGTATTGAGCAAATAAGACGACATTCAATTTTATGTTGTCAAAGGCACGCCCCCTTAACTTTGAAAACAATTTAGAGTAAGCCATGAGGGAAACTGCTGGCTAGGGAGGGGTATTTACCATAGCCACCTCTGGTATACATTCGGTTGCGCCTCAGTAGTTATCTTGAGTGTATTGGTGGAGTCATTCTCCGGCAAATAAAGAATTTAAGATCAAGCTTCATCAATTAATTATGGGCCTACATCAAAAGGTCATGGGTGTTCATCAATTGAGACATTTAAAACTACAGGGAAAGTTTTAATATTACGCCAATTAATATTAAGATCTTAGATGAATTTAAAAATCCAATTATTCAGGTTGTTTATGTCTCTGGTTGTCTTGTCCAGCTGTAGTAATGACGATGACAATGCGGTTGAACCCCCGCTATCTATTTTTTCTGTTGATAAAACTATCGTTAAACCCGGAGATGAATTGGTCATTACCGGTCAAAGCCTGGCCGATCCAGTGGTTTCATTTGGTATTGACATAGAAGATTTGGCTCCCGGTGTTGATCTTGATCCGAGAGCGGAAATCATTTCATTTACCGATCATCAACTAATTGTTAGGGTACCAGAGAATGCTGTTTCCGGACCCATCTATATTTATTCGGAAAACCAAAAGGCTAAGTCCGTTATTGTAAGAGTGCAATATCCCTTTTTGACCGGTTTATTAAATATAGGAGAAGCTGAACCGACACCTGGAGCAGTATTAAATCGGGATTTTGGTTATGAATTTAGAAGTGCTGTTAACGGTAAGATTACCGAAATTGGATTATTTGTGCAGTTTCCGGAAACATATCAGGTTTCTTTGTGGGATGTGGATAACAGACTCGAATTAGTTAGTTTTTCTATTTCATCAACTGTTACAGGAAATGAACATTTGAACTATGTAGCCATTGAGCCTTATTCCATTGTAGCAAATAAATCTTACAGAATAACTCTGTCAAGACCTGTATCCACCAACTTTTTATTTAGTTATAATGAACCCGCAGCTTATCGTGACTTGAATTATCTAGGGGCATATGTCAAAGATGCTTTTTTTCCAGAAACCAAAGCTGATCGGTTTACTGGTATAGATTTTGTCTTTTTGCCAGACCTTTAGCGAATATTAATTAACGTGCCCTTATAACCTTTGGCGGCAGTAACTTTTAGGTGTAAACAGAATTTGTTAGCAATAATTAAATACTAGCATTATGAAAAAATCAATTTTAGTTTTAGCTATGATTATTCCGTTCGCGTTTATGGGTTGTAGTTCTGATGATGACAATAATAATGAGGAAATGACAAATCCAACATTGAATGTTGGAGATATAATTATCTCTGAAATAATGAATAACCCCTTAGCTGTACCAGACTCTGTTGGAGAGTGATTTGAAATCTATAATACTTCAGATGATAATTCATATAATTTGGAGAATGTAGTTTTTTCAGATGGAACCAATGAGTTCATCGTTAATAATCCTTTAAACATAGAACCCAATTCTTATTTAGTTTTTTCAAACAATAACGACGTAAGTACTAATGGAAGCATAAATGTGGATTTTGAATATGATGGTTTTTTTTCTTTACCGAATTCTGGAGGACAAATTTCAATAACGAGTAATACTATAATTATAGATTTTGTCAATTATGATAGCTTTAATATAGAATCCGGAAAGAGTCTAAACTTAAATCCAAATAATTTAGACGCTGTTGACAATGATAATTCTAATAGTTGGTGTATTTCTGCATATGGATTACCATCTGGCGATTTCGGTACGCCTAAACTGGCAAACACAGACTGCAATTAAATAACTATTGCTAATGATGGGTATAAAAAAACATTGTGCGCACAGTGCTTTCCAGAAGATTTCGGTTCTTAGTCAGTTCGGTTTCGGCATGACAGTTAAGTACTTAAAAATGCCCAACGTTTCATAACCGAGACGATATAGTTGATTATAATGCGTTAGTTCTCACAGTGTGAGATTAAATAGGGTGTGAAGCTGAACTTTTGGTGAGCGGAGAAATTATCAAATCTTTATGGATGAATGTGACGAGCAGAGAAATATAGCGTTTAAGTCAGACCCAAATCTTTTTTTAGGTATCTTGAAGAGGTAATCTTTCTTTATGAAGGTACTAACCGTTTTATTCTGTTTGGCTCATTTTCTCACAGAGCCGATCTATGCCCAGGAAAATCAGCCCCAGTCACTGGAAGTCTACTATCTACCTGACTCATTTATGGTTGATGAAGCTCACTTAATCCAGAACTATATTCATTCAGATGCATCCGTATCGTTCAGATCGGGTGATGCCTTTTATTTTGTTGTTCCAATCGATAGTAGTTTAGCATCATCGAAGGAGCTGTATTTTCAAATTCCTAATCTCGGTAATCTACGGCAAATTTGGATCAGTGGAAATAAAATAATGGAGAGAACCTATAATGTCAATCAAGGAGGCAGAAATCATGACTTGAAAATTAATCCTGAACAAATTGTCTATGGCAATTACCTCATTTTTCAATATACGGTTTTAATGGGTTCCGGTGAGGTTGATGCGCTTACCTGTCTTATTTCTACAACTCCTATTGAAAAAAACTGGTCCATCGAAAAAATAGTCTTTGAGTTACCCCTGCTTTTTTATGTAGGACTCACCCTCGCACTGATCATTTTTTCCTTCACCATTTATAACTCCTCATCGAGGCAAGATTTTTTGTGGTATGGGTTATATCTCATTTTTTTAACCCTATATCTCAGTCATAAAAGTGATGTAATTATCACGCTGTTTTTAACCTGGGGGCGTTACAATCAGTATGTACTTCACGAAGTATCTCAAATATTGATCAATATTTGCTATCTCTTTTTTGTAAAAACCTTTTTAGATACCAAGACCAATTATGTACTGCTCAATAAGCTTATTGATTGGATAACGGCAGCGCTGATTCTTTTTCTATTATTTGATCTTTTTAACCTAGTGTCGGGCTATTTCATAGATATCCAGTCCGTCTTAATGAATGTTCATCGCGGTTTGATGACGCTTTTCGCCCTTATCGGAATAACCTATTTGATATTCGGGGCTAGAGATAAGTTGGCTTATTTTATAATTGTTGGTTCGGCCTGGTTTGTAGGAGGCGCTGTTACCACCTGGATCAGCGGTGCTATACATTATATGGTGTATGGGGCTGCTGCTGAAAATTTAGTATTTGCGTTGGGGCTCGGATATAAAATTAAAAAACTGGAGACAAGCAAGAGAGAAGCAGAAAAACGAGTCATTGAAGCGAGAATGACTGCTTTGCGTACCCAGATGAACCCCCACTTCATTTTCAACTCATTAAGTGCAATAAAAAATTTGATTCTTCAAAAGAAGAATAAGCTCTCGCTGAAGTATTTGGACAAATTTTCCCATTTACTGCGACAGATTCTAGAGGCTTCTGCTAATCAACGTACTACATTAGCAGAAGAGATTAATCTTCTTAAACTATACTTAGATATAGAAAAGCTACGTTTTGAAAATGACTTTGAATATACGATAAACGTGGACGGATCCATTGAAGCTCAAGATTTGGAAGTCCCCTTGCTTATGATCCAGCCATTTGTAGAAAATGCATTGGTACATGGCCTTTTGCCTAAAAGTAAAGGAGTAAGACGTCTAGAGGTGGTTATAGAAAACGGGGATGAAAATTATATCCATTGTATAGTTGAGGACAATGGAGTGGGAAGAAACTCCGCAGCCAATAAAAAAAGAAAGAAACTGCCTCATCAACAATCAAGAGGAGTGGCTACTGTCCAACAACGCCTTCAGCTATTGAATTTAATTCATGGAAAAGAAAGTAAAATTGAAATTTATGATTTAGTTGGTGATAAAGGTCGGGCCAAGGGAACAAGAGTGGTAGTTAAAATAGCAAAATTAAGTAATTGACATATGCGAACAATAATCATAGAAGATGAAAAAAACTGTTTATCTCTACTTCAAACGCTCATAGAAGAGTATTGTGAACAATTGGAGGTTATAGGTACCGCAAGGGATGTAAACCAGGCGGTAGAACTGGTTAATGGTAAAGATCCAGAACTTGTATTTTTAGACGTGGAACTTATAACTGGTACTGGTTTTGATGTGTTGGAGAGACTAAATAAAATCGATTTTGACATTATATTCACTACAGCTTACGCACACTATGCAATAGAGGCAATTAAATGTAGTGCCCTAGATTACTTATTAAAGCCAATCAACGGAGAAGAGCTTCAAAAAGCAGTGGCGAGAGCCCGTGACAAACACAAAAAAGAGGCCTATCACAAAAAGATAGAAACCTTATCGGTTAGCTTAAGTGAAGCTCACCTTCAAAAAATATGCCTCTCAAGTTTAGATGAAACACTGTTTATCGACCTATCAGACATACTTTATTGCAAAGCCGAAGGTTCTTATACCAACTTTTTTTTGAAGGGTGGTCAACAAATAATGGTAAGCAAGCACTTGAAGGAATATCAGGCGATGCTACCTGATCATGAATTTATGCGTGTGCATAAAAGTTATATAGTAAATCTGAGAGAGGTTTTAAAACTCTTAAGATCTGATGGTGGTCTCTTGGAAATGAAGAACGGAGATGTAATTATGTTTTCAAATCATAATAAAAGTTTGTTAATGGAAAAAATGAAATCATTGCACTCTAGATAAATACAATAAAAGCGATTCTTTTAAATAGGTATATAATGACTCTTCAATAGCCTACAAGCAACTAAAAGATTAAACGATATTAGTATTAAATAGAAAAATAAAAATGCATTCTATTGAACAAGATTCAAATAGAATCGCTATTTTGGTTTAAGACGGAGTTAAAAAGAGCCGTTTTTGGATAAAAAAATCGTCAACATAAGAAAAGATATTCGGCTTAAGAGACGTGGCGACTGGGATTGTAGGACAATGTTTAAGTCTCGTCCAGACCGCTTTTTTTTAAGATGTTGTGTTGTGAAAGTTTAATAACTTTCCTAGGTTTAGAAACTAAACCATTAGAAGTCTTTCCAAATAGGAAGGGCTTTTTTATTTTACGACATTTTTAGACTTTCAATAATCAGCTTTACAGTCAAAAAAGCTTGTCATTAATTTAAATCTTTCTCTTCAACGATTTACATATATTTACACTTCTAATTTTATTGTTAATTAAATTGATACACCATACTACCAGAAGGGGCATTACTCTCAGAACATTATTTTATACTGGATCTTTATTGCTTATTATCCAAAGTTGTACAACAAATTCTGAAGATGAAAAAGCAAGTTCAGAATCAGAAGATAAAAACAATTATAGCTTAAGAGAGACTCAGGTTCAACCGGAAGACTATGATTATTCAAATCAAAAGACATTTAAAGTCTTGTCCTGGAATGTTGAGCATTTTGTAGATCAATATAACGATCCATATATAAACGCAAGCCGAGAAGATGAACCAGAACTGAATCTTCGGGATAAACTTTCATATCTAGTTGAAGGACTGAGAAACGAAAATGCTGATATAGTTGTGCTTCAGGAATTTGAAAGTGCTAAATACCTCAGACAAATCGCTAAGAATAGTTTAAGTGATTTGGGATATAATTTCTTTGCCAATGCAACCAGTGATAACTGGTATATGAATGTGGTGGTGATGAGTAAATTTCCGTTGGGAGTTTTATATTCTTACGGTGCTGTAAATACGCCTGCACTAAACTATGTTGATGAAGATGGTAACAGAGAAACACAAAATAAATTAAATAACAGAATGTGGTCCTTGGAGGTGTTTCCTTCAGAAGATTATAATTTTATTTTAACTGGTCTTCACTTGAAGGCGGGCCGTGGAGAACGAAATGAAGCTTTACGCCTTGGTCAGATCAAGTTCTTGAAACATCAATTCAAAAAGTTTCTAAGATTGGATTCTGATCAAAACCTTCTTATTGCAGGAGATTTAAATAGCACGTTAGAAAGTAAAGAAATTGAGACTTTAAAAGCTGGCCAAAAAAGTGAAGAAACTTTTATAGATGCATTACCAGCAAATGTAATGACACATTCTGCAGAAGATCCTGTAAGACGATTGGATTACGTCCTTTTTAATGGTAATATGGAAGCGGAATATGTCAAGAATTCAGCTAAAGTCCCTGACCTTCTCACCGAAGAGCAATTAAAAGCCGTCAGCGATCATTTACCATTGGTTATCTCTTTCAAAACTTCAGATCAATAAGATTATGAGTTAGGCTCCAGAAAACTCACTTATCTATCCTACAATATTATCTGCAGCATAAGCAGCAGGTAGTAAATCAGGTTTAATACGAGCTTTAAATCCAAGAGATTCTACGTATCCAACTGCTGCGGTAACCACTTTATTAGATTTATGTTTTGGATCTATATTATAATCTAGATCGATTGTATCAATTTCAATACCGTGTTCTCGTAAATAAAGTGCCGTCTCCACAGAGCGCTCAGCTTCACCCCAGAGTCTGGTCCACATGTCTGAAATCAAAGGAACCACTTCTTTGCGATAGATCACATGACAACCCGTTGCAGCAACATTAAAGACCAGAGTCGTGGCATAAGTCGTATTTAACTTATTTTGACTATCACAACCCAAATAAAGACGAAGCTCTTGATTTTTGTAGAGTTTACAATACTTCTTGACGTATAAAGCGACATCAAAACCGTCACTACTGGTTAATTTTTTAAATTCCATTTATAAGAGTGTTAGTTTATTTGCAAGTTGAATATCAGTTAGTTCAGATCAAAACTTATCAAAATGTAAAGCTTTTAATCTAACTTTATGAAGGTGTGAATCTCTTAATTTTCAGAATCAATTTACTTGAATCTCCAATTGGACAGAAATTCTCAAATCGAATCGTTTCAGAGATGCATATTCAATCGTTTACCAATTTTATTCATTTACCTTATAATGTTATAAAAAAGATTAACCTAAAATTTAATGTCAGGCATAAAATCTATTCATAAATTCACAATCTTAATAAATACGTATAATTATGTCTAATGAATCAAAATGCCCATTTATGGGTGGGAAAAATGCAATAGAAAGTGAGCGTGTTGGTGGAGCCATAGGAACGCCTCCTATGAACTCTGATTGGTGGCCTGATCGCCTGCCAATCGAACTATTACATGCTCCTTCAGCAAAAGCTAATCCTTATGGACTAGATTTTGACTACCCTAAAGAATTTGCAAGCTTAAACTTAAAGGAAGTAAAAAAGGACATTTTTGAGATGCTCACGACTTCTAAAGATTTCTGGCCAGCAGACTATGGTAATTATGGACCGCAGATGGTTAGGATGGCATGGCATGCCGCTGGAACCTACAGAGTAGCTGATGGTAGAGGAGGAACCGGAGAAGGACTTATCCGTTTTGCGCCACTTAACTCTTGGGAGGATAATGGTAATATCGATAAGTCGATAAGGCTACTGCAGCCTATAAAAATGAAATATGGTCATAAAATCTCATGGGCAGATTTGATTGTTCTTACAGGAAATTGCGCATTAGAACAAATGGGATTTAAAACCTTTGGCTTTGGAGGGGGTCGCCTAGACGCCTGGGAGGCAGATGATGCCACTTACTGGGGGCCAGAGACCGAAATGGTTACTCAGGATAAACGATGGAAAGGAGAACCTGGCCGTAACGATTATGATCTTGAAAATCCTTTAGCAGCCTCTCGTCAATCCTTGATTTATGTGCATCCCGAAGGTCCATTTGGTAATATGGATCCTATTTCTGCAGCACAGGAAATTAGAATTACATTTTCTAGAATGGCTATGAATGACGAAGAAACTGTGGCTTTAATTGCTGGTGGACACGCCTTTGGTAAGAGTCATGGAGGCTCTCCAAAATCTCACTTAGGTCCAGAGCCTAATGCAGCACCCATAGAAAATCAGGGATTAGGTTGGATGAACAGCAATGGTACAGGTAATGCAGAATATACTACCACTAATGGTATAGAAGGGGCCTGGACCTCCAATCCTATACGTTGGGACAACGAGTATCTAGAAAATTTGTTTAAATATGATTGGGAACAATCTGTTAGTCCAGCTGGAGGAAGGTCCTGGAAGCCTGTCAATGGAGAAGCTTCAGATTTAGTGCCAGATGCACACCTCGAGGGGGTCAAACATCCTCCTATGATGATGACAACAGATATTGCCCTTATCAAAGATCCAGAATATCGAAAGATATGTGAAAAATTTGTAGAAGATAGAAGCTTATTGGATGAAGCTTTTGCTAAAGCCTGGTATAAGTTGACTCACAGGGATATGGGCCCTAAAAATAGATTAATAGGGGAAGAAGTGCCTAAAGAAGAATTGATTTGGCAGGATCCAATCCCAGCTTTAGATCATGAACTCATCGACGAAGAGGATATTGCTAACCTTAAAAAAGCAATACTAGAAAGTAATTTATCAACCTCTTCATTAATCAGTGCTGCCTGGGCATCGGCATCGACTTACAGGAAAACAGACTACAGAGGCGGAGCTAATGGAGGTCACATTAGATTAGAGCCCATGAGAAGCTGGGAAGTTAATAATCCTGCTCAATTAAAAAGTGTCATCGAAACTTTAGAGCATATTCTAAATGAATTTAATTCTAATCAAAAAGATAATAAAAAGGTTTCTTTTGCCGACATGATTGTACTTGGAGGCTGCGCAGGTATTGAAGAAGCAGCTAGAAAAGCTGGGTTATCCGTAGATGTTCCTTTTACCCCTGGTAGAATGGATGCTTTGGAAAGTCAGACCGACGAAGGTAATTTCAATGTGTTAGAACCGTTTGCAGATGGGTTTAGAAATTATCGAAAAGGAAACTATGCGGTAGAAACGGAACGTATGCTGATTGATAGAGCACATTTATTAGATTTATCTGCTCCAGAATTGACTGCGTTGGTTGGAGGAATGAGAGTCTTAGATATTAATTATGATGGCTCCTCTTATGGGGTGTTTACTAAAAATCCTGGTCAGTTATCCAATGATTTTTTTGTAAACCTTATCGATTTTGATACCAAGTGGAGTCCTATGGATGAGGACAAAGAGTTTTTTGAAGGCAAAGACAGACACACCGGCGAAACTAAGTGGAAAGCAACTCGAAGTGATTTAGTTTTTGGTTCAAATCCTGAACTTCGTGCGATTGCTACTGCTTATGGCTCAAATCATGGTGAATCTTTCTTTATCGAAAATTTCATTAAAGCTTGGGATAAAGTCATGATGTTGGATCGTTTTGAGTTGAAAAATGAGCTCTATAAATCATAAACTTTAGTACAATTGGATATAATAAAGCCCCAATTCTCGATAAAAAGAGAACTGTGGGCTTTTTTATAGCTAAAATTAAAATCAAAAACCCACAACTTTCGTTGCAGGTTTTCTTTTTGCGGAGAAAGAGGGATTAACAAGGTTGATCCCAAAATAAGCTATCCTGGCCAAGCATAGAAAACCCAACCAAGCTGTCGCTTGCTTTTCTTTATTACTGTCCATCCATTAACAAAAGC
>NZ_KB905345.1 GCF_000378765.1 Psychroflexus tropicus DSM 15496
CGTTACGCACCCGTGCGCCGGTCGTCGACAAGTGCAAGCACTCTCGTTACCCCTCGACTTGCATGTGTTAGGCCTGCCGCTAGCGTTCATCCTGAGCCAGGATCAAACTCTTCATCGTTAAATCTTATATATCTTAACGTCTAAATGAATTCAATTCTAAAATTGTCTTCTCAGGAATTAACTCTAATCTTTTACAATTAGTCTAATCTTTTTAATGTTTCTAATTCTATAAGTATTCCTACTTATAATTGTCAATTCAATATGTCAATGAACTTTTATTCTTGTCGTTTAAAATCTAACCAAAGACCCTTAAACTCGTACCGCTCTCGCTAAGCGGATGCAAAACTAAAACTTATTTTTGATATAACAAGTAGTAATTAAGAGAAAAATAAAAACTTTTTTTAAGAACGTCTGTCTCTCTAAAACAGGACCGCAAAACTAACACCTTTCCAAGAATCTCACAACCCTTTTTAAGCAAAATAAGATAAAGATTATCCCTATCTTATCTCTTTGTTAACCTTACTTCAATACCTCAATTAGCGGGGTGCAAAACTACAACTAATTCCACTTACCAACCAAAAGAATTTGAAGGTTTTTTTTGTTCAATATTCATCTCTCTCAGAATTAAGTGAATGCATAATTATTAAAATTAATTATACTGTAATTCAGCTGAAAAATAATTCATATTTATTATGCATGCATAGTAAATTTATTTATATTTGTCTTAATACTAGAATATGAAAGAAAAAACAATCGACTACGTCTTAAGGTCTACTTGGATAGCAGTTGCTAAATTATATAACGAAGAGGCGAATAAGAAGGGAAGTAGCATGGCTACTGGATTTGCTTTGTTAAGTATTGATCCTGAGAATGGTACTCCTTCTACGGCATTAGGTCCTAAAATGGGAGTAGAATCTACGAGTTTGTCCAGGACTTTGAAGACTATGGAAGAAAAAGGCCTAATCACTAGAGAGAAGAATCCAAATGATGGCAGAAGTGTTTTAATCCATTTAACTGATTTTGGAATAGAAATGAGAAAATTCTCAAAATACGTCGTGTTATCATTCGATAATGCCGTTAAAGAAAATATCTCAAAAGAGGATCTAGATGTATTTATGAAAGTAACCGATCAAATCAATAAAATTATATCAGAGAAGAAAGTCTTTGTAAAAGAAGAACAACCTAAAATTCAATAATTATATGAAAAGAAGAATCAAAAAAGTTGCCGTTGTAGGCTCTGGAATTATGGGAAGTGGTATTGCTTGTCATTTTGCCAACATAGGTGTAGAAGTTTTACTCCTTGATATTGTGCCAAAAGAACTTACTGATAAAGAACAAAAACAGGGAAAAAAACTAGAAGATGTTTCAGTACGTAATAGAATAGTAAATGACGCGCTAACATCTTCCTTAAAATCTAACCCTTCTCCTATTTATCATAAAGACTTTGCCAAGAGAATTGAAACTGGAAATTTAGAAGATGATATTTCTAAAATAAAAGATGCTGATTGGATTATAGAAGTTGTTGTAGAGAGACTCGATATTAAAAAACAAGTGTTTGAAAATTTAGAGAAACACAGAACACCAGGAACTTTAATCTCTTCTAACACATCTGGTATTCCTATTAAATTTATGACTGAGGGAAGGTCTGATGACTTCAAAAAACACTTTTGTGGTACACATTTCTTTAATCCACCACGCTACTTAAAATTATTGGAAATTATTCCTGGACCTGATACTTCAAGTGAAGTTTTAGATTTCTTAAATACTTATGGAGAAAAATTCTTAGGTAAAACTACAGTCGTTGCTAAAGATACGCCTGCTTTTATAGGAAACAGAATTGGTATTTTTAGCATTATGAGCCTTTTTCATATGGTTAAGGACATGGATATGACCATTGAAGAAGTCGATAAACTTACAGGTCCTGTTATTGGAAGACCTAAATCTGCAACCTTTAGAACTGTAGATGTTGTAGGGCTTGATACCTTAGTGCACGTCGCTAATGGACTTTATGACAATGTCCCTAACGACGAAAGACATGATTTATTTAAGCTGCCAGACTTTATAGAGCATATGATGAAGGAAAAGTGGTTGGGAAGTAAAACCGGTCAGGGTTTCTATAAAAAAGTTAAGCATGATGATGGTTCTTCTGAGATTAAATCCTTAGATCTCGACTCTTTAGACTATAGAGATAAAAAATCAGCCAAATTTGATACTCTAGAGAAAACTAAGTCTGTTGATATTGTAGCCGATCGATTCCCAATTCTTGTGGATGGTAAGGACAAAGCTGGAGAATTTTATAGAAAAAATTTCGCTGCACTATTTGCCTATGTGCAACATAGAATTCCTGAAATTACGGATGCCTTATATAAAATCGATGATGCTATGAAGGCTGGTTTTGGCTGGCAACATGGCCCATTTCAAATTTGGGATGCTATTGGACTCGAAAAAGGTATTCAATTGATGAAAGATGAAGGTTATGAAATAGCAGATTGGGTCAAAGCCCTTTCAGAGTCTAATGAGAAATCATTTTACCATATCAAATCTGGTAAAACGTATTTCTATGATATCGATAAAAAAGAGCACGCTAAAATACCTGGACAGGATGCCTTTATCATTCTAGACAATATTAGAGAAAGTCACGAAGTTTTTAGTAATAAAGATCTTGTTGCCGAAGACTTAGGAGATGGTATTTTGAATATCGAATTTAGAAGTAAGATGAATTCCATCGGTGGAGATGTACTTAATGGTATCAATACCGCTATGGACATTGCAGAGAAAGATTATGATGGTGTTGTCATTTCAAATACTGGTGATAATTTCTCTGTGGGAGCCAATATTGGAATGATTTTTATGTTTGCTGTAGAACAGGAATATGAAGAATTGAACGGAGCTATAAAATATTTCCAAGATACTATGATGAGAATGCGCTACTCCTCCATTCCAACAGTAGCGGCCCCACATCAAATGGCACTTGGAGGTGGATGTGAATTATCCATGCATGCCGATAAAGTAGTAGCTCACGCTGAAACTTATATCGGGTTAGTAGAATTTGGTGTAGGCGTCATCCCAGGTGGTGGTGGTTCTAAAGAAATGACCAGACGAGCAGCGATGACATTTCAAAAAGACGATGTTGAACTTAACAGGTTGAGAGAAAATTTCTTAACTATAGGTATGGCAAAAGTCGCAAAATCAGCTCATGAAGCTTTTGATTTGAATATTTTCGAAAGAGGAAAAGATATGGTTGTCGTAAGTCGTGATAGACAGCTTGCTGTGGCTAAAGAACAAGCGAGGTTGATGGCTCAAAACGGATACACACAGCCAGTAAAAACAAATGACATTAAAGTATTAGGCCGTCAGGCCTTAGGCGCTTTCTTAGTAGGTACAGATCAGATGAAAGCTGGTAAATACATCAGCGAACACGATCAAAAAATAGCCAATAAACTTGCTTATGTCATGTCTGGGGGCGATTTATCCGAAGCCAATCACGTCTCAGAACAATACCTATTAGACTTAGAACGCGAAGCTTTCTTATCTCTTTGTGGAGAAAGAAAAACTTTAGAACGTTTGCAACACATGATTAAAAAGGGAAAGCCGTTAAGAAACTAATATATAGAATTAAGATATTAGAAATTAGATATTAGACTAAAATCGACCTAGAATCATGCATAATTATAAAGAATTAAAAATATGGAAAAAGTCAATGGACTTAGTTGAAAACGTATTTCAACTTACAGCGAGTTTTCCTAATTCTGAAAAGTATGGTTTAATAGATCGAATTAAAAGAAGTTCAATATCAGTTCCCTCTAATATTGCTGAAGGTGCTGGAAGAACTAGTAATAAAGATTTTAGCAGATTTTTATCTATTTCTAGAGGATCTTTAAATGAACTAAATACTCAGCTCATCATAGGTTATCGTTTAAATTTTATTGAAAATGAACAACTAAATGAGCTAGAGATAATAATTAATGAAATACAAAAAATGATTTATAAATTTAATACAGGCTTAGAAACTAAGAAAAATCAATCTTAAATCTAAGTTCTAAAATCTAAAAGTCCACTATGAAAACAGCATATATAGTTAAAGGTTATAGAACCGCAGTAGGAAAAGCCCCAAAAGGCGTATTCCGCTTTAAAAGACCAGATGATCTGGCCGCTGAAACTATTGAGTACATGATGAAACAATTACCGGATTTTGATAAATCCAGGATTGATGATGTCATTGTTGGGAATGCCATGCCAGAAGCTGAACAAGGTTTAAACATGGGAAGATTAGTCTCTCTCATGGGATTAAAATCTGAAGAAGTTCCTGGTGTAACCGTCAATAGATATTGTGCCTCAGGTATTGAAACAATCGCTATGGCCTCTGCTAAAATCCAAAGTGGGATGGCAGACTGCATCATCGCCGGAGGAGCGGAAAGCATGAGTTATATACCAATGGGAGGTTATAAACCAGTCCCAAATTATGAAACTGCCAAAGCAGGTAACGAGAGTTACTATTGGGGAATGGGCTTAACTGCAGAAGCTGTAGCAGAGAAATATAAAATCAATGCTAAAGATCAGAATGAATTTGCCTACAAGTCTCATCAGAAAGCCATCAAAGCACAAAAAGAAAACCGGTTTAAAGATCAGATTGTACCCATTGAAGTTGAGGATATTTTTGTGGATTCAAAAGGAAAAAAACAGTCTAAGACTTATACAGTAGATCAAGATCAGGGACCACGAGCTGACACCTCTGAAGAAGTCTTGAATAAACTAAGACCCGTATTTGCTGATGGTGGAAGTGTTACTGCAGGTAACTCCTCTCAGATGAGTGACGGAGCTGCGTTTGTCATGTTAATGAGTGAAGAAATGGTCAAGGAATTAAACTTAGAGCCAGTAGCTCGATTGGTATCCTACGCTACAGTAGGTGTAGAACCTAGAATTATGGGTATTGGTCCTGTAAAAGCAATTCCTAAGGCTTTAGACCAGGCCAATCTTAAACTAAAAGATATTGAACTTATAGAACTCAATGAAGCCTTCGCTTCTCAATCTTTAGCTGTGGCTAGAGAATTGGATATTAATCAGGAAATTTTAAACGTGAACGGTGGTGCCATAGCACTTGGTCACCCACTAGGTTGTACTGGAGCTAAACTATCGGTTCAAGTATTTGATGAAATGAAAAAAAGACAATTAAAAAATAAATATTCCATGGTTACTATGTGCGTTGGTACAGGACAAGGAGCTGCTGGAATTTATGAAGTATATTAACTAAAAAAGGAAAAACATGGAAACTAAAGAAAAAATTGCTGAAATGATCCGAGGAGGTCAATTCATCGTGAAAGAGACTAAAGCAGAAGAGGTCTTCACACCAGAGGATTTTTCTGATGAACAAAAAATGATGAGGGACTCTGTAAAGGAGTTTGTCGACAGAGAAATCTGGCCTAAGAAAGAAGAGTTCGAAAAAAAGAATTATGATTTGACTGAAGAAGTCATGCGTAAAGCGGGAGAGCTTGGCTTCTTAGGTGTTGCTGTACCAGAAGAATATGATGGCTTAGGAATGGATTTCGTATCCACAATGCTGGTATGTGATTATATTTCCGGAGCTACTGGTTCTATTGCCACTGCATTCGGTGCTCACACTGGTATCGGTACGTTACCAATTACTCTTTATGGAACAGAAGAACAAAAGAAAAAATACATCCCTAAATTAGCGACTGGAGAGTGGTTTGGAGCTTACTGTTTGACAGAACCAGGCGCTGGATCAGATGCTAATTCAGGGAAAACCAAAGCGGTTTTGTCTGAAGATGGTTCACATTATACAATCACCGGTCAAAAAATGTGGATTTCCAATGCTGGATTTTGCGACCTTTTTATAGTCTTCGCAAGAATTGAAGATGATAAAAACATTACTGGATTTATTGTAGAGAAAGATTTAGAGAACGGAATTTCCATGGGTGATGAAGAGAAAAAACTTGGAATTCACTCCTCTTCTACTCGTCAGGTATTCTTTAACGAAACCAAAGTACCGGCAGAAAATTTATTAGGAGAAAGAAATGGCGGATTCAAAATCGCTATGAATGCCTTAAACGTTGGTAGGATTAAACTAGCAGCAGCCTGCTTAGATGCACAGCGAAGAGTTTTAGGATCTGCGGTGAGTTATGCCAATGATAGAGTTCAGTTTAAAACTCCAATTTCAAAATTCGGTGCTGTTCGTTCCAAATTAGCTGAAATGGCAACGTCTATCTATACAGATGAAGCAGCTTGTTATAGAGCTTCGAAAAATATCGAAGACAGAATTAACTTAAGAAGAGAAAATGGTAGTTCTCATCAGGAAGCTGAATTGAAAGGTGTAGAAGAATTTGCTATTGAATGTTCTATCCTTAAAGTGGCAGTTTCTGAAGATATTCAGAAATGTACTGATGAAGGTATCCAAATTTATGGAGGAATGGGCTTCTCTGCTGATGCACCTATGGAATCTGCTTGGAGAGATGCTCGTATATCTAGAATATACGAAGGTACCAACGAGATAAACAGAATGCTTTCTGTAGGTATGCTCGTGAAGAAAGCAATGAAAGGTCACGTAGATCTCTTAGGTCCGGCTAAAGAAGTTGCTGATGAATTAACTGGTATTCCTTCTTTTGACACCCCAGATTATTCTGAATTATTAGCTGAAGAAAAAGCAATGCTAAGAAAACTGAAAAAAGTGTTCTTAATGGTCGCTGGTAGTGCAGCTCAGAAATATGGTGCAGAGTTAGAAGAACACCAGCAATTGCTCCTGGCTTCCGCAGACATTTTAATTGAGACTTACATGGCAGAATCTGCTATTTTAAGAGCAGAGAAAAATGCTAAGCGATATGGTGAAGATTCTCAAACCGTTCAAATTGCCATGGCTAAATTGAGATTGTACAAGGCCGTTGATAAAATCAATGAAAAAGCCAAAGAAGGTATTATTTCTTTTGCCGAAGGCGATGAGCAAAAAATGATGTTGATGGGATTGAAGCGTTACACCAAGTATGAAAACTATCCTAACATCGTTGAATTGAGAAATACTATTGCAGACAAAATTGTAGAAGACAATAAATATGCTTTTTAATATCTCTTAATTTTCTAAATTTAACCCACCCTACGGTGGGTTTTTTTATACCTAAAAATCAATTTTATGAAACTATTTTATTTAATTATTGTAATGCTAATCAATTCTAGCCTAATGCATTCTCAGACTCTCAATGGAGCATGGGAAAAGGTTAAAAATCATTCTAATGATCAAAGAACGATTAAACTCTATAGTGATGCTTATTTTACGAGCTCAACTTACTTAGGATCAACTGGAGAATTCGTTTCTGCATCAGGAGGAGTGTATTCGCTATCTAGTTCAGATTATATTGAAAATTATGAAATCAACTCTGAGTCGAGAGCGGTTACAGGGACCTACTTGAATTTTCATTATGAAGTTCAGAATGACACGTTATACTTATCAGATAAAAATTCTCGAAATGAAGAAGTATGGGTTAAAATCGATACAGCTGACAAAGAGAATGTAACCTGCTGGAAGATTCACCAAGCGTTTCGAGATTCAAAATGGCTTACTATCGAAGATAAACCAAGAAAAACTCTAAAAATGCTGACAGACAATTACTATCAGATTTTAGCATTAAATAGCCAAACAGGAGAGTTTTTTGGATCAAGTGGTGGAAAATGGACTCAAGATGATGATAAACACAATGAAATCATTCAATTTTTCTCTAAAAATCCTGAGATGGTTGGAGATACACTTTCTTTTAAAAAACAAATTTCAGAAGGCATTTGGAATCATAATGGGAAAAGCTCTAAAGGCGAATATATTCAAGAACGCTGGAAACGCTTTAAATGAAATTTCCTTAAAATATGAAACATTCAAACATATCAAATTGAGTGCAGTCGAAATATTTTGAACGTTTAAGATCTTGATTTCTCAACTCCGCTCGAAATGAAAACTATATAAGTTTAGGACGGCTACTTTTTATTAAATCTTACTAATAATTGACGTAATCAACTATTTCTAAGCCATAACCTATCATACCCACTCGTTTCTTTTGTTGTGTGTTGGACATCAACTTAATTTTATGGACGCCTATGTCGTGCAAAATTTGTGCACCTATACCAAAATCCTTTTCATCCATAACTACGCGTGGAGCTTTAGCAATATCATTGTCTTTCTGATTTTGTTTCAGCTCCTTAAGTCTGGAGATAAGGTTAAGCCCTTGCACATCCTGATTGATAAATACTATAGCTCCTTTTCCTTCAGAGTTTAATTGTTTGAACATATTATCCAGCTTCTGATCAGCATTCGAGGTAAGCGTTCCCAAAATATCATTATTGACTAAAGTTGAATTCATTCTTACTAAAACAGGTTCATCTGTTTTCCAGGAGCCTTTAGTCAGCGCCAGATGAACACGATCGTTAGTGGTTTGATGGTAGGCTCTTAATCTATATTGACCAAATTTGGTTTGCAGTTCAAAATCTTCTGACTTTTCGATTAGGGAATCATGCTGCATTCTATAAGCCACTAAATCTTCTATTGAAACCAATTTAAGATCATGCTCTTTTGCAACTTTGACCAATTCTGGAAGTCTAGCCATGGTTCCATCTTCATTCATGATTTCACAAATGACGCCAGCAGGTTTCAAACCTGCCAATCTTGCAAAATCAATAGAAGCTTCGGTATGACCTGTACGTCTTAGGACACCTCCTTCCTTAGCGATTAGTGGGAAAATATGTCCAGGTCTATTCAGATCATGTGGTTTTGTATTCTCATCACAGAGTGCTTGAATTGTTTTAGCTCTGTCTGCAGCAGAAATTCCTGTAGTTACCCCTTTTCCTCTTAAATCGATAGAAACTGTAAAGGCGGTTTCCATAGGATCTGTATTATTACCTACCATGGAAGTCAGGTTTAACTCTTTACATCTGCCTTCTGTAAGAGGAGAGCAAATTAAGCCCCTTCCATGTTTTGCCATGAAATTTATCATCTCTGGCGTGACTTTCTCTGCAGCAGCAAGAAAATCACCTTCGTTTTCTCTATCTTCATCGTCAACAACGATAATTACTTTTCCAGCCCTTACATCGTCAATTGCTTCCTGAATCGAATCCAATTTAATCTTTCCTTCTGTCATTACTTTTTATTTCTGATATTAAAAACGTTCGCTTTAATGTTTTTTATGAGTTTATCTATGGGCACAGCTATGAAATCTAAATTAACAAAGCCCTGATCTGTGGTTGCCCTATAAGTTAGATATATACTTAATGGGAAAAGTATGATGGTTGATAACCAGGAGCCCAAAAATGGGGATAAACCACCCCCTTCTGCTGTATTAGAAGCAAATAATCCTATAAAGTGATAAGTTAAGAAAATTAAAATAGCTATAACCATTGGTAATCCTAAACCTCCCTTTCTGATAATAGCTCCTAATGGGGCTCCAACAAAAAATAGAATTATACATGCAAAAGGCAATGCATATTTACTATGCATCGACATTTCAATTTTATTTAGTAGGATTCTTTTTTGCTTGAATTGATTTTTCTTCGAGCTGATTTGCGGCATTATGCTATTCACCGAATTAGTAGCTACATTGAAAAGTTGTGTTCGTTGTCTAAAAGGATACTCCCAAAACAAGCTGTCTATCGATTGTGTGGCGTACAAATCGTAGGGCTCGTTCTCATCGGTTTTAGAAATGGTATCCTCCTCACTCAATCGCTGAGTAATACTTTTTTTAAGTTGACGGGGACTATCCTTCTGTACCTTAGATTTATTTAAATTTAAAGATCTCTGAAGGCCACTTCTCTGCTTTATTAGTCTATCGTAACTATCCACTCCTTTGTTATAATTATTTGAAAACGAATCTAATTGAATTCTGAGTTCGCTTGTATTCAACATCTTATAAGGGTGTTTTAAACTTTCATCTTCTAAGTCTACGTTATTAAAAGAAGAAAGATCCATATTAAGAACATATTTTTGAAATGCCGATTTTACAAAAGGAGCTTTCAGTTTTTCCTGATAAGTTTTAGTGGGAACTTCATCATAATAATTCCCGTCAAATAGAGTAAGTGATAATACATTGGAGTTTTCTCCAGACTCAATGACTCCACGATCTGCCTTAATAACAGTATAATTCCCTACTCTGTTTTCAGACTTTTTATGTATAATAACATCTTCCAGATCCCTACCATTTGGGCCACTCTTTTTGCTAACTTTAATATTGATACTTCCCAAATCATTAAAAGCTCCCTCTACAATAGCCATAGCAGGTTTCACCTGAGCGATATTTTTACGCATGTTTAAGACCTTTCCTTCTGCATATGGAATTACGGTATTTGCAAAATAAAAAGTAACGGCTCCGAGAATAAGAATAAAAATGATAAGACTCTTCATGGCTCGCTGAAGAGAAATCCCAGCAGACTTCATAGCAGCAAATTCGTACTGCTCAGCAAAACTTCCAAATGTCATAATCGATGACAACAGAATGGTTAACGGAAGAACCATTGGAATTAAATTAGGAAGTAAGAACAAAAGAAATTTAGAAATAATTTCTAAGTCAATATCCTTACCCGCAAATTCATCAATAAACCTCCAAACTGATTGGAGAATAAAAATGAACATCAGGATAGTAAAAACAGAAAGAAATGTCTTTATGAAAGAAGATAAAATATAACGATCGAGAATTTTCAATACCTGGAAATTAATCTAATTCGTTGATGTAGTAATCTGCATACTTAGACCTTTGAAATTCAAAATGAGTAGCAGATAAGGGCTCATTGGTTTTAAATTTAGTGACTCTAAATTCAATTTTAGTATCATCTGGCTGAACTTGAATCAAATTGAAAATATGTTTGGTTTGTTTATCTATTCCCAATAGTATTTGTTTCATTTCGTTATTAGAATCTATTGGAATTAATTCTACATATTGGATCTTTCTGCCCTGAACATTTTGAAGAATATCCATCTTAAAGCGGTATCCTTCTTGATAGAAAGTTAACATTTTTGAAGGAGTAATCTGTTCTGTGTCGGTCTTGTCATATTTTGAAATGGTCACTTCATCATCTTCCGGGACAATGGTATAAATTTTAGAACCATCAAAAATTTGAGTCGTTCCCATGAGATTTAAGACGTACTTTTCACCTTTAATACTCACCTCTCCCCTGGTTTCTTGCTTTATATTTTGCTCAGTATTTTCTAGAGTATAGGTGAAATCAATCACAAAATTATTATAAGATTCTACTTTGTCTAAAACCTCTTTAACTAGGGCCTTCGCTTCATTATTACTCTGAGCCATAACTCCAGAAGTCGATATTGATAAAAGAAAAATTGCAATTATAGTTTTGATAATATTCATGAGTCTAATATTAAGTATTTTGTTCGTTTTTTAATAATTCTTCTAAGGCTATAAAGTCCGCTACCAGCACTTGTCTAGCTTTGCTTCCCTCAAATGGACCAACTATACCCGCAGCTTCAAGCTGATCTATAATTCTGCCAGCTCTATTATAGCCCAGCTTTAACTTTCGTTGTAACAATGAAGCAGACCCTTGCTGTGCAGTAATTATTACCTCTGCTGCTTCTCGGAAAAGCTTATCTCTTTCTTCGATATCATTATCAACACTTATGCCAGATTCTTCACCAGAATACTCTGGCAAGAGATGAGCATCTGCATAGGCTTTTTGTGAACCAATAAAGTCGGTGATTTTTTCTACCTCAGGCGTATCCACAAAGGCACACTGCAGTCTAATTAAATCATTACCCTGGGTAAATAACATATCTCCACGACCAATAAGCTGGTCGGCCCCTCCAGCATCAAGAATAGTTCTGGAATCTATTTTAGATGTCACTCTAAATGCCATTCTAGCAGGGAAGTTAGCCTTAATCATACCGGTAATCACATTTACAGATGGTCGTTGAGTGGCTATGATAAGATGAATTCCAATAGCACGTGCCAACTGGGCTAAACGGGCTATAGGAGTTTCCACTTCTTTACCAGCAGTCATAATCAGATCTGCAAATTCATCGACTACCAAAACAATATAAGGAAGGAATTTGTGACCATTTTCTGGATTCAATTTTCTTGCCTTGAATTTGACATTGTATTCTTTAATGTTTCTTACCATGGCATCCTTCAAGAGGTCATAGCGATTGTCCATTTCGATACACAACGAGTTCAAGGTGTTGATTACCTTGGTGTTGTCTGTAATTATAGCTTCGTCTGTATCTGGAAGTTTAGCCAAGTAATGCCTCTCAATTTTGTTGAAAAGTGTCAGCTCCACTTTCTTAGGGTCTACCAGAACAAATTTAACCTCAGCTGGATGTTTTTGATATAGTAAAGAGGTAAGAATTACATTTAAGCCAACCGATTTACCTTGACCTGTAGCCCCTGCCATGAGCAAGTGAGGCATCTTAGCTAGATCTACAGTATAAGTTTCGTTAGATATGGTCTTTCCCATAGCTATAGGCAATTCCATTTCAGCATTTTGAAACTTATTAGAAGCAATCACAGAACGCATCGGAACCACAGAAGGATTTTGATTGGGAACTTCTATACCAATGGTCCCTTTTCCAGGAATCGGTGCTATAATTCTAATTCCTAAAGCAGATAAAGATAAAGCAATGTCATCCTCAAGGTTTTTGATTTTTGATATACGTATCCCAGCTTCGGGAACGATTTCATATAAGGTCACAGTGGGTCCTACTGTCGCTTTTATTTGAGCAATTTCTATTTTATAGTTCTTAAGCGTATCTACAATCTTATTCTTATTCTGTTCCAGTTCTTTTTGATCTATTGTGATTCCTCGACCAGAATTGTAGTCTTTAAGCAGTTCTATACTTGGAAATTGATAGTTAGCTAATTCCAAGGTTGGATCAAATTCACCAAAATCTTCTACCAGTTTCTTGCTGAGCTGATCGGATTCTTCTTCGTCTTCAGCAGTTTCAACCTCCATGGCCACATCATCTTTATCTTCAGATTTTATTACAATTTTTTCTTTTTCTATTGGTTCAAGATTTGATTTTTCACTAAAAGAATTCTCAATTTCGACGTCTTTTGCTTGATTAGCTTCATTTGTGGAATCCTGATAGGAGGAGCTTGCTATTTCAAGTTCCTGGTCAAAATCTGAAGTTTTAGTTGAATTTGTTTCTGTGGTTTGTTTTGACTTGAATTTAATTTCAGAAACCTCATCTTTGATGTTTTTTCCGTGGCTTGAAAATGACTTTGATAAAGCATCTGGTGTTAAATTTAATCGAGAAACCAAATAAATTATCAACATGAAAATCAGGATGAGAGCCACACCTAATTTTCCTATGTAATCTTGTAAATAATCATTCAATTCGTAGCCTACTGCACCACCCAAAATCGGATTTGATTCTGCAAAAAAACCAAATAACAATGAAAATCCTAAGATGAGATAAGCGCCCCAAAACCAGAGAGACCTCAATTTAAAAAGCTTTAGGTTTAGGAACAGATAAACTCCGGTTACGAAAATCATTACTGGCAAACTTATTACAGAGATACCAAAACCCTTATAGATCAAACTGTGACTTATATAAGCACCAAACTTGCTCAGCCAATTATTGGCAGAACGACTGCGATCTAATACATCTCCCATTAAGGATTGATCTGCTTGCCAATTGAAAAAATAAGAAATGAAAGAAATAATAAGACCTATAGAAAATAGAATGAGGAAACTACCAAAAATAATTTTGGTACGTTTTGAAGCCTTCAGGTTTAAGCTTTTTTTGGGTTGCTTGGTTTTTGCTGCTTTACGCCTTGTTTGTTTAGCCATATAGATTTTCAACTACTAAGCAAAAATACAAATATTAACCGCTTAAACTAATCAAATTAAGGTGAGGAAATATGGAATATAAATAATTAAAGCTATGACAATTGCAAAAATACCTGAAATCAAGACTGAGCCTGCTGCAATATCTTTTACTTTACCTATCACTTTATTATGTTCTGGTTGCACGTAATCTGAAAGTAACTCAATCGAAGAATTCAAACCTTCCAGACCTAAAACTAGAGTCGTCATGATTAACTGTATACACCATTCTAGACTAGTAATATTAAAATATAACCCAGCAATGATAAATAAACCAGAAAATAAAAGCTGAAACTTGAAACTATCTTCATTAAGAATTAAATACCTTAATCCTTTCCATGCATAAAGAAGAGACTTCAATCTTTCTGTTATGGTCTTAATTTTAAACATTAAAAACTAAATTACAATTAAATAAAGTCACAAAAAAAGGGAAATCATGTTTATGATTTCCCTTTAAAGTTTGATTACTATTCAACTTAATTTCTATCGATAGAACCTAAGACACGTTGTGCAAAAGCGTTGGCAGCATCTTTTTCTGACATACCTTCTTTTACCATTTTATCCATTTCTATAGCTCCAGCGATATTAGTTATAATTTCACCAACGATGTCCATTTCTTCTTCTTTTACAGAACGATGTTCAGTAAAAGATTCTAAAACTTCGATAGTATGTTCAAGTTTTTGAACATCATTATTCTTTTGAAAATGTTTAATTACTGGTAACTTCATTGACTAACTCTTTTAAAGATTCAAACTTATTCGTTTGAACTTGATTCTTAAATTCTCCATTTTTAAAAGTTGCAAATGTTGGTAAGTTATCCACATTGGCTAATTTTCTAGATTCAGGAAATTTTTCTGCATCTACCATTATAAATGGAATATCTTCATTTTCACCTGCAAGCTTTTTAAATTTAGGTTTCATCAATCTACAATTCCCGCACCAAGTTGCAGAAAATTGTACTACAACGGTGTCGTTATTTTCAACTGATTCTGCTAAATTATCTTGCTCTAATTCTTTAAACATAATTTTAATTTTATGACTAATTCAGTTAAACTGAATATTAATTATTTGATAAGTATGATGCTACACCTTCTCTGTCGGCTTTCATACTTTCTTTACCCTCTTCCCAGTTGGCAGGACAAACTTCACCATGCTTTTGTACGTGAGTATATGCATCTATCATTCTGATAAATTCATTTACATTTCTACCAAGTGGCATGTGGTTGATACTTTCCTGAAATACCGTTCCTTCCTCATCAATTAAATAAGTAGCTCTGTACGTTACGTTGTCACCATCTACGGTTAAATGACCTTCTTCATCATCAAAACGTTCATTGGTGATATCTAAAATTCCTAATCTGCTACTTAAGTTTCTGTTGGAATCTGCTAGAATTGGGTAGGTTACACCTTCAATTCCTCCGTTATCTTTTGAAGTATTTAACCACGCAAAATGAACCTCTGCAGTGTCACATGATGCTCCGATTACAATTGTATTTCTTTTTTCAAATTCTGGTAGAGCTTCTTGAAACGCATGTAATTCTGTAGGGCATACATATGTGAAATCTTTTGGATACCAAAACAAGATTACTTTTTTATTTTCTTTTTTAGCTTTATCTAAAATATTAACTTGAAAAGTATCACCCATTTCGTCCATGGCGTTCACTTTTAAATCTGGAAATTTTTTACCTACAATTGACATATCTATAATTTTTAGTTGATTAAATATGTCACAAAAATATAATCAATACTAGATAAAAATAGCTAATTGTTAACGTCTCTTCTTATATACTCATAAGCTAAACTTATGATATGTCGTCAAACTATAGGCTAGCTGCAAAAGCCATTCGAAGATCTCTTTTTAAATCACCAGTATCTTCAATACCAACTGAGAATCTAACCAAATTAGAATTGATTCCCTGAGCTTTTCTTTCTTCAGGCGTAAGAAGGGAATGGGAAGTCTTTTCTGGAGAGAGCACTGTGCTTTCTACCCCTCCTAAGCTCAATACATTTTTTATAAGCTTTAAGCCATTAAAGAATTTTGAAATATCACATTTCTCATTCAAATCAAAAGACAACATACCTCCAAACCCTTTCATCTGCGATTTCGCAAGTTCATGTTGTGGATGGGAGACCAGTCCAGGATAATAGACATGGTCAACATATTCTGATTGTTGGAGATATTCTGCTAAATCAAGAGCATTAGCAGACTGAGCTTTCACACGAAGATTGAGAGTTTTCATACTTCGCTCTAGTAGCCACACCGTCTGGTCTGCTAAACTACCTCCAAAATTTTTAGCTTTCGAAAACACTTTTTTCATAATACTATGAGAGGATGCTACCGCACCTGCAGTTATGTCACTATGCCCACCTAGATATTTGGTAGCACTGTGAATAACAATATCTACTCCGTGATCTATAAGAGTTTGGTTAATAGGACTAGCAAACGTATTATCTGCCATAGTTAGCACGTCATGTTCTTTAGCAAATTCAGTAACGAGCTTTACATCCGTGATTTCTAATAAAGGATTGGATGGTGTTTCGATATAGATAAGCTGAGTTTCTGGACGAAGCGTTGACTTTAATTCAGACCAATTATTGACGTCAATGAAGTCAAAAGAAATTCCGTACTGCCTACACTCTTCTATAATAAAATTTCGAGTCCCTCCGTAAATTTGATTTTGAAGAATTACGTGATCACCAGACTTTAAAATACTGAGCATAGCGGTAGTGATAGCGGCCATACCACTCCCAAATATTAAAGCCGCCTCTGCATGTTCTAACTCAGCGATTTTTTTTGATAAATTGAGCTGATTTGGACTATTAAAGTACCTTGGGTAAATAGAAGTTTCTAAACCATCGTAAGCATAAGCAGTTGATAAATACATTGGAGAGACTGCTCCTTTGTAAAGTTTATCTTCAACCTCGCCAGTGTGTACACATATTGTATTTAGTCCTTTTTGCATCAGTTCAATTTTTTCTCAAATTTAAATCATTAGACACAACTAAGGGTTTATTAAAGGCAAATTTTAGAATGATAGAAAAAATCTCTAATTTTCAGAAACAAATTAAGTCATGAAACATTTTAACCTCTGCTCAAAAGATAATCTTACCTTTCCTGTAAATCAGAAACTCAACAACGAGTTGATGGGTAATTACATTACAACAGTAAATCATTTAGATGATTTGAGTTCAGTTGGTTCTACCTATGTATTGATTGGCTTACCAAGCTTTTCCATTGAAGATTCGAAACCTGTCATTTCAGACAACTCCTTTAGTGAAGCCATTGCACCACTTTTAAACTTTCTTCAAAGCCCGTTCAATGATGGAACAGACATCCTAGCCTTAGGTGAAATAAAGGCAAATTCAATCTTAAAGTCGCTTCAGCAGGATGCTGACATAAAATCAGACCTTGTGGGAGCTTATCAAAAAGAGGAACTTATAATTATAGAAGAGCTTATTTCAATTATTACTGACGCGGAGAAAATACCTATTTTCATCGGTGGTAACGCACAACATAGTTTTTTCATTTCAAAGTTCTTGAGTTTAGCTTTAGTATCTCAAATAAACCTATTGGATATTTCGCCTAATTTTAATATTAGGGCTAAAAATATCCAAAATGGAAAAAACCTGAGCGAATTCAAACTCCACAAGTATGACGTTTTTGGTTTGCATAAGAATTATGTAAGTCAAACAAATTACGAGTTGATATCTACTTCAAAAAAGATCAACGTACAGTATTATGAAGACACTCTACATCTTACCACTCTTGATAAGTGTGTAAAGCTTAAAAATGCAATAGATTATTTAAATAGAAGCTTTGGTGTGAGACTAGATGCAAAAAGCATTGAAAATTGTACCAACGCCATAGAATCTTCTTCAGGTTTTAGCATTAGAGATCTAAGGACATTCATAAAGATGATAAAGAAAGAGGAAGTACATTTTGCACATTTTTGTGGCTTCGAATCATCACAATCTACAAGAACCCGTAACTTACTGAGTTATTTAATTTCAGATTTTATCAGGCAAGAAGAATAAATTATTGTAAGTCTATATTCAAACCAAAGAAACTGGAACTTGCAGCCCTGTTAAATTGTGCGTAGGAATAACTGAATCTAACTTTGTTAAATCGAATACTCACACCACCAGTCAGACCTGAAAAAGCCCTTTGATCTTGAATTCTTAACTCCTCCCCTCGCCTAAAGTTGTATCCTAATTGAACACTGAATCCGCCATCAGGAAAAAGCTCTGCACCCAAAACCGTATGTCTCAAGGCGTTATTTATAAAACCAGGGTCATCTGGAGTAATATTTCCGCTTAAATCCTCTTCATCTCTAGCAGTATTCCTGAATGCAATGTTCCACTGTTGCATATTTTCCAAAGTAATATGCCAGCGAATAGGAGCTTTCTTAAGCTTCTGCGAAATGCCAAAAATCACCTCAAAAGGCATGCTTTCTCTTACATCATTAAAGGCTCTGAATTGAGTCCCTGCATTTCTAACGAGGCCAGTCACAATCAAGTCCCATTCTGGGTAGATATAAGCTACACCCAAATCTATAGCTCCGGCAAAAGAAGAATATTGCTCCAGCTTAGAAGAAACCAGTTTAAGATTAGCGCCAGCATAAAAATCGGTTCGGCCTATCCGTCTGGCATAGCCAAAGGATAAGGCCGCCTCCTGTCCCCCGAATTCTGAAGTAGAATTTCCAGACTCATCAAAACCGTCGAAGCTACCGTAGTCTACATACGTAACACCAGCTTGTATAATTTGAGTTCTTCGTCCGACATCATAAGCATAAGAAGCAGTCCCATAGTTAACATCTGCGAAGTAATTCATGTAATTTGCAGACATCTGGTTATGCATTTCAAAGTTGATTAAAGCTGGATTGGCCATTGCGTTAGCAGGATCGAAAGAATAAGAAGTCACATTCTTACCACCTAAAGCTGAAATTTTAGGTGAAACCGGTAAATTCAAAAATTGATAGGTATTACGTCCGCCAATTTGGGCAAATGCATGACAAGATATCCCTAAAGATAAAACTAAATAAGCGATTTTTTTGTTCATGTAAAGTCTTGAATACCTTGTATGGAAACGCTGTGCAATGTAATTTATTTTGAATTATCTTATCAATAAAAAACCAGATGAATAATTCATCTGGTTTTAATTTATGACGTAGAAAAGTGCTTAAAGAGTCTTGGCATCCTTAACTTTCTGTTTCGTCAGGGCTAAATCTAAAACCTCATGCATTTCATTCACGAAGTTAATTTTTAGTCCTTTAAGGTAGTCTTCCTTAATTTCTTCTATATCCTTTCGGTTCTCTTCGCACAAAATGATTTCCTTTATTTTTGCACGTTTGGCTGCAAGTATTTTTTCTTTAATACCTCCTACTGGTAACACTTTCCCTCTTAAGGTGATTTCTCCAGTCATCGCCAAATTCTTTTTGACTTTACGCTGAGTGAAGAGCGATACCAATGAAGTTAGCATGGTTATACCAGCGCTAGGTCCATCTTTTGGAGTGGCGCCTTCTGGTACGTGAATATGAACATTATAATTTGAAAAGATTTCAGAATCAAGGTTAAATTTATCGGCGTTAGACTTGATATACTCAAGGGCTATGGTCGCAGATTCTTTCATCACTTTGCCCAGATTACCAGTAATGCTTAGGTTTCCTTTACCTTTAGATAAGATAGACTCGATATATAATATCTCTCCACCTACACTAGTCCAGGCTAGACCTGTCACAACACCAGCTACTTCATTATTTTCGTAAGAATTCCTTGGTCTGGCAGGACCTAAGATTTTCTCTAGCTGTTCGTTAGAAACTTTTACCTCATACTCCTCCTCCATAGCAATATTTTTAGCGATGTTTCTCACCACTTTTGCTATTTGTTTTTCTAGATTACGAACACCAGATTCTCGAGTATACCCATCGATTATTTTTTCCAATTGCTGCTTACCAAGCTTGATATCTTCTTTTTTAATACCATGCTCTTTAATTTGTTTTGGAAGTAAGTGTCGTTTTGCTATCTCTACTTTTTCTTCCACAGTATACCCATTTACATGAATGATTTCCATACGGTCTCTTAAAGCAGGATGTATTGAAGCTAAATTATTGGAAGTGGCCACAAACATAACTTTAGATAAGTCGTAACCTACTTCAAGGAAATTATCATGAAAATCATCATTTTGCTCAGGGTCTAAGACTTCAAGCAAGGCAGAAGAAGGATCGCCCTGGTGACTGTTACCTAATTTATCAATTTCATCTAAGACAAAGACAGGATTGTTGGTCCCAGCTTTCTTTAAACTTTGAATAATCCGACCTGGCATCGCTCCAATATAAGTTTTCCTATGACCTCGAATTTCAGCTTCATCGCGCAAACCACCTAAAGAAACACGTGCATACTTTCTACCTAAGGCTTCAGCTATAGATTTACCTAGTGAAGTCTTACCGACACCGGGAGGTCCATATAAGCAAAGTATTGGAGACTTCATATCTTTTCTAAGCTTTAGTACTGCGAGGTATTCTATGATACGCCTCTTCACATCCTCCAATCCGTAATGATCTCTATCGAGAACTTTTTGAGCACGTTTAAGATCAAATATATCTTCACTTGTTTCGTCCCACGGGAGATCTAAGAATAAATCCAGGTAGTTTCTTTGAATAGAATATTCTGCCACCTGTGGATTCATTTTCTGTAATTTAGCCAATTCTTTATTGAAATGGTTCTCTACCTTTTCATTCCAGTGTTTGGCCTTGGCTCTTTCTCTCATTTCTTCAAGCTCACCTTCGGAAGAAACTCCTCCCAACTCTTCTTGGATTGTTTTCATTTGCTGATGAAGAAAATACTCGCGTTGTTGTTGGCTCATGTCACTTTGAACCTTAGACTGAATATCATTTTTGAGTTCAAGTTTCTGAAACTCAACATTCATATATTTAAGCGTAGATAGAGCCCTTTCTTTTAGGTCACTAGTTTCCAATAGTTTTTGTTTGTCTTCGACATCAACACTCATGTTAGACGAAACAAAATTGATTAAAAAGGAAGAACTTTCAATATTCTTGATAGCAAAAGAAGCCTCTGATGGTATATTAGGACTATTCTTTATAATCCTTAATGAGAGATCTTTTATTGAATCAATGATTGTTTTGAACTCTTCATCTTCTGATACAGGTTTCAGCTCTTCAAATTCTTGTATTCTACATCTCAAATAAGGATCATCACTAACAGGCTCTGTTATTTTGAACCGCTTTTTACCCTGAATGATCACTGTAGTATTCCCATCTGGCATTTTTAGTACTCTCAAGATTCTGGCTACCACACCTACTTTGTGAATGTCTTTATATGAGGGGTGCTCCTCATCATCATTGGTTTGAGCTACTACACCTATGGTTTTGTTGCCATTGTTAGCATCGTTAATTAATTTGATAGACTTATCTCTACCGGCAGTAATAGGAATAACAACACCAGGAAAAAGCACTGTATTTTTCAGAGGAAGGATAGGTAGGTCTTCTGGTAAGACCTCACGATTGATCTCCTCTTCATCTTCTGAAGTCATCAAAGGAATCAACTCCGCATCTTCATCAATATGTTCTGTAGATATATTATCTAAATTAAATAGTCCGGATTTTGCCATAATATTTTTTTTGTCAAAATGTCAGTAAACACTGACTCATCTTCTCGTTTTATGTTATCTCAACTAAAAAACCTTGATTTTCAACTCCAATCAAGATTCCTTTACATAAGGTTCAATTCCCATGCCACGCTAATTTATTACTATTGTAAGTTTTACTTTTGTTTTCTGTAAGATTTAGTCGAAATTTACCATTTATTATAACTATGGATACAAATCAACAATTTGATAGCATCGTTGAAGAAACGAGAGAGCTGTTTATAAAAAAAACGAAAGACTACGGGACAGCCTGGAGAATCTTGAGACTTACGTCACTTACCGATCAAATTTTTATAAAAGCAAGCAGAATAAGGAGCCTTCAGGAGAACAAGGCACAGAAGGTAGAAGAAAATGAAGATGCTGAATTTATTGGCATTATTAATTATTCAATAATGGCTTTGATACAGATCGATTTAGGTGTTTCTGAAAAAGCAGATCTTAATGCCAAAGAAGCTGTAACCCATTATAATTTGCAAGTGGAAAAAGCTAAAAAACTAATGATTGATAAGAACCATGATTATGGAGAAGTTTGGAGAAAAATGAGGGTGAGTTCACTTACAGATTTGATCCTACAAAAGTTACTACGCATCAAACAAATTGAAGATAATAGTGGTAAAACCCTGGTAAGTGAGGGCATCGAAGCAGGATATCTTGACATCATTAATTATTCTGTATTTGCTTTAATTCATTTAAATACCTCTTCAAAATGAAATTCATTGTAGGATTTGCAAGAGTTTTTGTAGGGTTATTATTTATATTTAGTGGTTTTGTTAAACTCAACGACCCTATTGGTTTTTCTTACAAGCTAGAGGAATATTTTGGTGAGGCCGTTCTCAACTTAGAGTTTTTAATTCCTTACGCTCTAGTCCTAGCTATTTTTATCGTCATTTATGAGCTGCTTCTTGGAATTACGTTATTGATTGGTTATGCGCCGAAATTCACGAAGTGGAGCTTACTGCTCATGATTGTATTTTTCACATTTCTGACTTTTTACTCAGCGTATTTTAACAAGGTAACCGACTGTGGTTGTTTTGGAGATGCGATTCCTCTCACTCCTTGGCAGTCATTTTACAAAGACATTATCCTTTTGATCTTGATTCTGATTCTCTTTTTCAATGAAAGATTTATAAAACCAATTTTTGCTAAAGCCTCTTTGAAGTGGATTGTATTTGCTGCCAGTATTGGATGTTTATACTTTGCCTATCATGTACTAATGCATTTACCAGCTATAGATTTTAGACCCTATAAAATAGGAACTCATATTCCAGATGCTATGTCTTTTCCAGAAGATGCCAAGGAAGCAGTTTATGAATATAGATGGACTTTCCAGGCTGATGGAGAAGAGCAGATTATAGTTACCAGTGGAAATTATCCTGAGGCTGCAGGCGAATTTATGGGTGTAGAAACTGAGCTTGTAAGCGAAGGTTATACACCTCCGATTCATGATTTTTCTTTGATTAAAAATGATGAAGATCATTTGGATGAGCTTATGGATGAAGAAAAATTGCTTGTTATAGTAGCTTATAATTTATCGGAAACAGAAAATGAAGGCTGGAATACTATTAAATCAGCTATTAATCAAGCTGAAAAATCAGGTTACAAAGTCATTGGACTTACGGCTTCTGGAGATAAAGCTATTGATAATTTTAAAGATCAATTCGAATTGAATTTTGACTTTTACTTTGCAGATGAAACAGCAATAAAGACTATTGTAAGAGCAAATCCGGGTATTGTAGAAATACAAAAGGGTATTATCACCAATAAATTGCATTGGAATGATGCAGATGAACTTTAAAATAGATTTCTGTTGCTAAAACACATTCTTCAAAAAACTGGCTATGCATTTGTGACCCTTATAGGTGTAGTGACCGTTATTTTTTTTCTTTTTAGTGTTTTACCAGGAGATCCGGCTCAAATGATGTTAGGTCAAAATGAAACCGAAGAGCAACTTCAACAACAAAAGGCTAAATATGGATTTGATAAAAGCATAGGTCAGCAGTATCTCTATTATCTTAATGATCTTTCGCCAATTTCTTGGCATAGTTCAAATTCTACAGAATTTAGTTTTTATAGTGATAAAAAATACAGCGGGGTAAAACTATTGCCTTTCTTCTGGAATGGCGATCTCTATTTAAAAATACCTTACCTGAGAACGTCTTTCCAGCGTCAGGACCAGAAGGTATTAGATATCATTAAGCAAACTCTTCCAAATACTGCTATTCTTGCTGTATCATCAATTGCTATCGCTCTTGTAATAGGAATTTTTTTAGGCATCATCTCTGCCCTTAGAAAAGATTCTTTTTTAGATAAAAGTATACAAGTACTAAGTACACTTGGAATGAGCTTACCCTCCTTTTTTAGTGCCATTTTGGCGGCCTGGCTGTTTGGTTTTGTCCTAAAAGAATATACTGGTCTTAATATGACTGGAAACCTCTATGAACTGGATGATTTTGGAGAAAAAAGAGAATTACATCTAAAAAATTTAATTTTACCTGCCTTAGTATTAGGCATTCGACCGTTAGCTGTTGTTATTCAATTGATGAGAAGTTCCTTACTGGAAGTATTTCAACAAGATTATATCAGGACAGCTAAAGCCAAAGGACTCAACACTTACTCAATTGTAGCCAGACATGGTATTAAAAATGCATTAAATCCAGTGGTTACAGCAATATCAGGATGGTTTGCTTCCATGCTTGCTGGTGCTGTTTTTGTTGAGTATATTTTTGGCTGGAATGGATTAGGAAAAGAAATTGTAGATGCGCTTAATACCTTGGATTTACCAATTATTATGGGTGCAGTGTTAACTATTGCTATCCTTTTTATCATTATTAATATCTTAGTGGATATTATATATAAATTATTAGATCCTAGAATATAACTTAAAATAAAAATATGAGAACTCAAATAGTAGCAGGAAACTGGAAAATGAATTGTAATTTAGATGAATCTCAACACCTGCTCAACGCTTTAAATCAAAAGAATTTTACTACAACTGATGTTGAAGTTATTGTTGCACCTCCCTATACCAATCTATATGCTGCTCATCAATCTTTAAAAGATTCACCTATTAAGCTTTCATCACAAAACCTAAATGAAAATGAAAAAGGGGCCTATACCGGTGAAATTTCTCCAGCTATGCTTAAGAGTGTTGGGGTAGAATATGTTATTATAGGTCATAGCGAACGTAGAGTTATTTATAAGGAAACAGATCATCTTCTGGCCAAAAAAGCAACTACTGCCGCAAAACATAACCTGAAAATCATGTTTTGTATAGGAGAAGTACTAGAACAAAGAAAAGAGGGAAGGCATTTCGAAATTGTCAAAGAACAATTAGAGAAAGGGCTTTTTCACCTTAGTGCCACAGAGATGAAGAATGTCGTGATTGCCTATGAACCCGTCTGGGCTATTGGTACAGGCGAAACCGCTTCTCCAGAACAGGCACAAGAGATGCACCAGTACATAAGAAAGGTTATAGCTGATCACTACACAATTAAAATTGGAGAACAAACGTCTATACTTTATGGAGGAAGTGTAAAACCCAATAATGCCAAAGAAATTTTTGCAAAAGAGGACGTCGATGGCGGACTTATTGGTGGCGCTTCATTAGATGCGGATAGTTTTGCAGATATTGTGATGTCCTTTTAGTATGATCTACATAGAATATAAATTTGTAGTTGAACCATTGCAGCCAGGAAGAGACATCCTTCTAGCAGAATTGGGAGATTTGCCATTCGAAAGTTTTGAAGATCATCAAGATGGTCTTTTAGCTTACATTGATCAGACGCAGGATAAAGAAAATCTACTGGCTCAAATACGCATTTTGTCTTCCAAGGAATTCCATATTAATTACACTAAAACTACCATAAAACAGATCAACTGGAATGAAGAATGGGAGAAAAACTTCCACCCTATTCACATTGATGACCGCTGTACTATTCGTGCCCCGTTTCATCCTAAAACCCAGGCGGACATTGATATTATAATTGAACCAAAAATGTCATTTGGTACAGGACATCATGCCACCACCTATCAAATTTCTGAAATGCTTCTTGAAGAAGACTGTCAAGGAAAACGAGTACTAGATATGGGCTGTGGAACAGGCGTGCTAGGCATTTTATCAGAAATCAGAGGAGCAAATAAAGTAGATTATATCGATATTGATTCATGGTGTGTGGAAAATACCATTGAAAACCTTGAGCGTAATTCCTGCAAAGGCAAGGTGATGCTCGGAGGAGCTGAGAAAATTAATGCTGATTATGATATGATTCTGGCTAACATCAACCGAAACATTTTAGTGGAAGATATGTCTGTGTATGCCAGTCACTTGGTCTCAGGAGGTATAATTTTTTTTAGTGGCTTTTATAAAGAAGACCTTCCATTAATTCAATCTGAAGCTGAAAATCAGGCATTGACAATTGTTAACTATCGAATAAAAGATGAGTGGGTAGCAGCCAAATTCACAAAAAATTAAAAAACAGATTTAGAAAACTCTATATATTTGCTAAAAATTAGATGATGAGTACTAGAGAAGAAGTTTTAGAAGATGTTGATGTCAAGGAGAAACTTACAGATTCTCATGAGATCGTGGTCTATAATGACGAGGTGAACACCTTTGACCACGTGATTGAAACCTTGATTAAAACTTGCGATCATGATGCTCTCCAAGCCGAGCAGTGTACGCTACTCATTCATTATAAAGGTAAATGTGCTGTTAAATCGGGAGAATATGACGATTTAAAGCCCCGCTGTACAGAGATTTTACGAGCTGGAATTAGCGCAGAAATAGTATAAAAAAAGCCTCGATAATCGAGGCTTTTTTATTTCAGTGATTACTTCTACCCTACCACTTTAATAATTTCTGAAGTGATATAGTCTATTTGTTCTTTATCCAATTCGGTATGCATGGGTAAAGCAATCACTTCATCCACCAATTGATTAGTCACACCAAATTCCTTTTCATCATAACGCTCATCTTTGTAAGCCTTTTGAGAATGTAGGGGTATCGGATAGTAGATACCGTGAGGAATATTATTTTTCTTAAAATGCTCCGCTAATTCATCTCGCTTTCCATTTTTGATTTTAATGGTGTACTGATGAAAGACATGACAATCGCAGGTATCACAAATGCCTTGTGAATTATCGCATCTTTTGTGAGTTTTAGTTTGTGGAGTTTCAATATGTTCAGACTTACTTAAGGCTTCCGTATAATGTCTGGCCGCATTTTGACGTCTTGAGCTATACTCGTCCAAGTGCCCAAGTTTGATGTCTAAAATAGCTGCTTGTATGCTATCTAAACGTGAATTCACCCCTACTACATCGTGATGGTAACGTTCGTACATCCCGTGGTTTACAACCCCTCTTATGATGTGTGCTAAGTCGTCATCGTTAGTGAAAATTGCGCCTCCGTCACCGTAAGCTCCTAAGTTTTTAGAGGGGAAAAAAGACGTTGCCCCTACGTCACCAATAGTTCCAGCTTTTTGCTGAGATCCATCTTTGAATGTATAATTGGCACCAATAGCTTGAGCATTATCCTCTATCACGTAAAGATCGTGAGCCTTTGCAATCTCCATGATTTCTTCCATCTGCGCTACGTGACCAAAGAGATGAACTGGAACTATAGCCTTTGTTTTTGGAGTAATGGCTTCTTCCAATTTTTTAAGATCCATATTGAAACTATCCTTATCAACGTCGATAAGAACAGGCGTTAAATTCAATAGGGCGATCACTTCTACTGTAGCGGCAAAGGTGAAATCCACAGTAATGACTTCGTCTCCGGGTTTTAGGCCGAGACCCATCATAGATATTTGCAAGGCATCTGTTCCATTAGCACAAGGAATCACATGCTTTACGCCTAAATAAGTTTCCAGGTGTTCCTGAAATTTTTTGACCGCAGGGCCATTGATATAAGACGTTGAATTTAAAACTTCAAAAATGGATTGATCCACTTCTTCTTTTATTTGATCGTATTGACCCTTCAGGTCAACCATTTGTAATTTTCTCATTTGCATTGTATCTCCTACAAAAATAAGAATATTAAGTATTCAAATGGACAATTCTTCTAAAAGCTTATTTTTGGAAAAAATCCTGATTTGAAATTTTTGTATCAATGCATCATCCATTTTGTTCAATTTATTCTACCAGTTCTAAAAATATCTGGTGGTAAATTAAAATCGTTTGTTGAAGGTCGTCAAGGCTGGGCAGATAACTTAAGACATCAGGTCTCTGATAATGATAAGGTTATATGGTTTCACGCCGCTTCTTTAGGCGAATATGAGCAGGCTGTACCTATCATTAACTCCCTTAAGACTTCACATCCGTATTATAAAATTGCGGTGAGTTTTTTCTCTCCTTCTGGCTATGAAGTAAAAAAGAAAGATTCTAAATTGGATGTAGTAACATATCTCCCCTTGGATACTAAAAAAAATGCAAAGTTATTTCTTGATATTTTAAAGCCTAAACTTGCTCTAATTATCAAATATGAAGTCTGGCCCAACATGATGGATGTGCTCTACGAGCGTAAAATTAATAGTTACCTTATCTCTGGATTATTTCGGCAAGAGCAATTGTATTTTAAACCTTTAGGTAAATTCATGGCTCAGGCTTTAGGTAAGTTTGATCATATTTTTGTTCAAAATGAAGAGTCTTTAAAGCTTCTTCAACAACACGGCTTCAATCATTCAAGCATTTCTGGTGATACTCGCTACGATAGAGTTATAGCTCAATTGGGCATGGATAATCAATTGGATTTTATGGAGTCTTTTACTGCTTCAGGAGAACTCACGATTGTATTTGGAAGTACCTGGCCGGAAGACCTATCGGTATGTATAGACGCCATCAATAACTTACCAAAAAAGATTAAGGTTGTTATCGCCCCTCATCAGATCAATTCTAACCAAATTCAGCATATAAAAAAGAAGTTGACAAAGAAAACGCTTTGTTATACTCAGTTAACAAGCCAAGATTTGAATAATTATCAGGTATTGATTCTAGATACCATTGGCTTACTCACCAAAGTATACAGCTATGCCAATGTGGCATATGTAGGCGGAGGTATGGGCCTAAGTGGACTTCACAACATTTTGGAACCCGCAGCTTTTGGAATACCAGTGATTATTGGAAAAAATTACGGTAAGTTCCCGGAAGCCAAAATGCTAAGACGTTTAGGAGGATTGTTTAATATTGATTCTAAGGAGGAGTTTAACTCTATTCTAGAAAAAATGATAAATGATAAAACCTTTAGAGAAAAAAGCGGACAGATTTGCGGGCATTTCGTCAATAGTGAAGCTGGCGCTACTCCAGTTATTTTGGAGAAAATTACAAAGCAGTTATAACCAGAAAATATCATTGCAACTTCTTCATTAGGGAACTAGAAACTATTAAGCCCTTGGTTTTTTATTTAATCTTATCACGAAGAAAACCATAAATACCACGCAGAGTAATGCCAATGCAAGAGAGCTTACAATAAGAAGTTTTTGAACGGCTTCCAGTACGTTGGTTGCAGCGCTAAAATTTCCTAAAACCAGAAAGCCCAGAGTAAAGATAAATAGCAGAGATCCCCAAAGCCATTTGTGAAGTGTTGAAGGATTAATCCTTTCTAGGTCTGAAAACATACTCAACACGAATATTGCAGAATCTACTGAAGTGATTAAAAATCCAAATAATAAGATCACTGCTAAAACAACTGCATAACTCCCTAATGGATATTGATTTAAAAGAACAAATGTTGCAGTGAAAACATTTTCAAATGCTGATTCTGAAACCAGTCCGCTTTCAATAAGTTCTATTGCAGAAGTTCCAAAACTGGTAAACCAAATAAAAGTACCTAAGCTTGGGACAATCAAAACTCCCAAGATCATCTCACGAAGGCTCCTCCCTTTAGATATTCTGGCAATAAATATCCCAGTAAAGGGAGCCCAGGCCAACCAAAACGCCCAATAGTAATAGGTCCAATCTGATAAAAATACTTCACTAAAATTAAAATCTCCTATAGCCAAGCTAAGCGGAAAAAAGTCTATTATAAGCGCAATAGAAGTGTTGAAAAAATTGGATACAAGGTGAGAAAAATCAGTTTGAAGACTCGCAAAGGCAAGAAGAAGTAGCGTAAGTCCAATATTGAGATTTGAAAGCAGCTGTATTCCTCTTTTAAGGCCTCGTATTGAAGATGTTATGGCTAACCCGAAAATTAAAAAGCAAAGTATGATAGTAGAGCTGAAATTTAATTCCACATCAGAGATAAAGTCAAGCCCACCTTTTAATTGTCTGATGCCAAGAGCCACAGCACTCACGATACCAAATACAGTTGTCAAAATAACCAAAAGGTCAATAGGCAAAGCAATACTATCAACTTGCTTATGGGTAATAACGTGACTTAATTGAATATTCTTTTTTTGAACAAAAAGTAAATAAGCGATGAAGACCGCAAAGAGTCCATAAAAAGCCCAGGCCGTAAAGCCCCAATGATAAAAAGTCATCTCCAAACCATGAATAAGCTTAGACCCCTCCAGCTCTATTCCAGGATTTTGCATCATAAAAACAGGCTCCTGCACGGCTCTTAAAATTATTCCTGCACCCATCCCAGTAGAATACATCATTGCCAGCCAGGATAAAGTAGAGTATTCTGCTGGGTCATTACCTAACTTCAACTTTCCAAACTTAGAAAATGCTATAACTAACAAATAAACAAGAATGACGAGTCCCAGCACTAGATAAAATCCACCAAATAGGGATCTAATCCAATTTGAAGCTAAAGTGATAGAATGAAAAGATTGATTTGGAAAAAACAGAAACATGATGCTCAATAAGCCTAAAACCAAAAGACATGCCAGTAGAATTCTATTTTTCTTTTGAAGTGAAGGCAACATCAATTTTTTTTAAACAGTCACTGCTTTATTAAGGTATCTTCTAAAAGGCAGCATGACCTTGTAAGCTTCAATAACCTTATCCATAAAATCATCTGCGAAAACGTCTTTTCGTGAAAAGGGTTTCATAGCTGCAAAGCTTTTGAGTCTTAGCAACTCTATATGCCTATGCTCTTGAGTAAACCCCTTAGGTGAGGTTTTCAATTTATCATCATCTTCCATCAATCCACCAAAATGCTTTTGAAATTCATTTGAGTTGATGATATCCTTAAACTCCTCGCCATTATAATCTATAGCTTCTCGAATACTTTTCAACAGCTCAGATTTAGGCTTATAAAAGCCACCTGCAACAAAAATTTCTTCTACCCCTAAATGAATATAAAAATCACCGGTTTTAGGACGCTTATCCATCCCCGCTCCAAAATGGTCTTTGTAAGTAGGTTTGTTAGGATGATAAAGCAAGTTATTATTAATTCGATTTACAGCCTTTTTACCAGAGGATGAATAATAATATTCATCGAGTTTAGAAAGTTTATGATCGAGTTCCTCAAGCCATTTTACATAATCAGCTTTAACGGTTTCATACCAATCACGATTATCATCCATCCAGTCTTTACTATTGTTCTTTTGAAGGGCTTCCAAAAAGTCAAATAAACGTTTAAAGTCCATTAATTAGATTTTATAGAATTAAGTTGTGTTTTGAGCTCTTCCATAGATTGCTCTAGTTTTTTGAGCATACTATTCTCAGAATTCTCATTAATCGAAAAAGTTAATTTACTGGTCACTTCCCAAATCTCCTGGATTTCTGAAGCTTCAACTTCATACGGAGGATAATAGGTGTTGGTCGAAATCAGTGAAATCTTATGAGAGTTAGGATGTTTGTGGAGCTTTTTCACCATGACAGAATCCTGCAAAACAAACACGTAAACTTTATGATTGACAGCCTGCTGGAGACTCTCCACAGACTTACCTAAAACCCAGTCTTCAGAATGAAAGTTAGGTTCCATACTATCTCCTTCTACCTGAAAACCCCTGTAGGAAGCATTCCGAAACTGTGGAATTGGCATCTCAAAGGCTGGAAGCTGATGATACCATTCTGCATCACCAATGTTTTGAGGATAACCTGCCGCCGCTTTCTGATTAACCAATAGCATATTCTCTCTGGAATTGGTTTCGTCTACTGAGATGACCTTAGGCATCGAATTGATGTGATGTACATCGAGCTTCTTTTGAAAACTTTCTCCATAAAGCCATAGCGGATTAACTTCAAATATTTTAAGAAGCATCATTACTACTTGCCCTGAGAGCTTTGTCTTACCTCGTTCTATATCGGATGTTGAGTTTTTGATGTGAAGTACCTCTGCGAATTCAGATTGAGTAAAATTATGCTCTTCTCGAATTTGTTTGAATCGTTTAATTTCTAAGGGTAAATCCGCTTTCATAGTTAAAATGATTAGATTAGGAATTATTCCATGAAGCTAAGGAAAAAATCCTAATCAATTAAAATATTTCGCTTAAATTATTTTAATAAATTTGATTTCTAATTCATTCTCTATGAAAATACATATCATTAATGGTCCCAACCTTAATATTCTTGGCAAAAGAGAGCCTGAAATTTACGGAAAGTCCACCTTTAAAGACTACTTCACAGAACTTCAATTTGAATTTAAGGAGTTGGAACTGTCTTATTTTCAATCCAACATTGAAGGCGAACTCATTTCTGAGCTGCAAGAAGCTGATGATAATGTAGATGGTATAATACTTAACGCAGCTGCTTACACCCATACCTCTGTTGCCATTGGAGATGCCATTAAAGCTATTGGCACTCCCGTTATAGAGGTGCATATTTCGAACACTCATGCCAGAGAAGATTTTAGAAAAACTTCATTTGTATCTCCCAATGCTTTTGGAATCATTACTGGTTTCGGCTTGAGAAGCTATGAGTTAGCCATCAGAAGTTTTTTAGACTAATACTATGAGAATTATGATCAGACGCGGATTAATTATTACATTTTTATTACTTATAAACTTTGGTTTTTCCCAAGAGAAAAACGAGGTAGAAAAACGAGTCAAGAAGAATGAAGTTCCCGAAACTGCCTTAGAATGGTTGAAAGATGCTTATGAAAAAAAGCGTAGAACAAAATGGTATTTTCAAACCGATGGTGAGGAAGAAGTTTTTGAAGCTAAACTTAAGCATAAAAGACATTTACACAGTATAGAGTTTAATATGAGAGGAGTCGTTCAAAATATTGAAGTGCTCATCAAAGAAAAAGAAATCGATGAAGATGTCTATGAAGTGATCTTATCCTATCTTAAAGAAACCTACACTAAGTATTCGTTATCGAAAATTCAAATTCAATATACAGGTCAACCCGACGATCTTGAAGATTTAATAGACGAAAATGAATTAGAGAATTTAAAAATCAGCTACGAAATCGAATACTATGGCAAAACCGAAACTAAAGATGAATTATGGGAGGGCTTATTTGATCACTCTGGCCGTTTATTAAATAAACGTATCGTGAAAATTAAGAATACCGATAATCTAGATTACTAATATGAAGTATATTTACCTCATTGCCATATTATTTTTATGCCTCAACTTAAAAGCACAAAATGATCGTTTTATTTTTGGTTTTTTCCCTGAAGCGTCTTTAAAATATAATATTTCAGAAAAATATTCTATCACTCATAAAGTCGAATCCCAACACGGTCTTTTCGATTCTAACCGACTAAATGATGAGCTTCAGTATGAGCATAGCTTGACCGATTTGCAAAGTTTTATAGGGAGACGCCTTACCCCTTTTCTTAAGGCTGATATCGGTTATCAATATAGAGTTGAAGAAGGTGAAAACACCCACAGAACCATACAACAGGTGTCGATTTTGCAAAGAGGTTCGTTTTATAGAATCGGACATCGAGTACGAATCGATCAAACTTATTTTCAAGAAGAATCTACACTCCACAGGGCTCGTTACAGAATTAAAGGTCAAATTCCTTTACAGGGACGAGAATTGGATCCAGGTGAAAACTATCTAGCCATTTCCAACGAATTGATCTACATGATTCAAAGCAGTGAAGACGATCTTGAAAACCGACTAACAGCTGCCTACGGGTTCTACATTGATGATAAAAATAAAATTGAAATAGGGCTAGATTATCGGACTGATGATTATTTAGTTAAAGACCGATTTAGACACCGCTTATGGTTCAAATTTGGGTATTACAAATCGCTTTAAATCTAAGATATGAAAATACTTCATACCGCAGATTGGCACATAGGTAAACGCTTGCATAAGGTAGATTTATCTCAAGATTTTGACCTGTTTATAGACTGGCTCCGTGAGTATTTGAAAAAAAATCCTGTAGACATTCTCCTGCTATCTGGTGATGTTTTTGATTTTTCAAATCCATCTAGCGAGTCTAGAAACCAATATTACAGGTCACTTATAAAGCTGAAAACATTCCAGCTAAAAATCATAATTACAGGAGGCAATCATGATTCTCCTAGTGTGTTGGAGGCTCCTAAAGAAATTTTGAATCAGCTGGATATTCATGTCATTGGGCAGATGCCTGAAGCCTTTGAAGACTGTTTGATCCCAGTACCATCGGCCCAAAACACGGAGTTGGTAATAGCCGCAATTCCTTATCTAAGAAGTAAAAATCTACAGCGACAATTTTCTGCTGAATGTCATGAGAATAAACAGGCCGCCGTTAAAGAAAGTATTGCTTATCACTTTCAGGAAGCGGCCAAACTGGCCAAAAAGAATTATCCTCACCTTCCACTTGTTGCGATGGGACATTTATTCGCGACAGGCGCTAGTGTTTCTGAAAGTGAACGCGATATTCAAATTGGGAATTTAGCAGGACTTGAGGCCAGTCATTTTGGAGAGGATTACAGTTACATCGCTTTGGGGCATATTCACAAACCCCAGCGATTACAGGCCGAAACTCCAATTTTTTACAGTGGTTCCCCTATTCCACTCTCCTTTAGTGAACGCAGAAATGAGAAACGCATTTTGATTTTAGATACGGAAAAATCTTATGAACCCAAGGGCATTTCTATTCCTAAATTCAGAGATTTGGTACTTATCAAAGGGACGTTAGAAGAGATCAAAACGAAATTGGTAAGTATAGAAAATAATCATCCGTTGAAGACTTTGATTGAAATTGAATTGCACGAAGCAGAATTTTCAGCTTCCAAAACCTATGAGTTGGAACAACTCATTGAAAGCTTCAATCAACCTAATTGCGAGATTGTAAAGCATAAGGTCATTTTTAAAAACAAGTCTGAAATTGAACGGGGCATTTCTTCTGTGGAAAGTCAGATTTCAGATTTCACACCAAAAGAAGTCTTTCAAAAGAAACTAGAAGGAATTGATGAGACAGAGGATACCAAGCTAGAGCTCATGTCTGCATTTGAAGAAATTCTGGACGAACTGAATAGGTCTGAAGAATGAAAATAGAACGTCTACATTTTAAAAATATCAACTCCCTAAAGGGTGAGCATGAGGTCAATTTTGAAGAATCCCCAATCAATTCTGGTGGATTGTTTGCCATTATTGGCCCAACTGGTAGTGGAAAAAGCACGCTTTTGGACGCCATTTGCTTGGCCTTATATGCTAGAACTCCACGAATCTCGAGCGTTACTAAAAGTAAAATTGAACAGGACGGTAGCATCTTGACTAAGTATCAGAAAGAAGCTTACGCCAAAGTTCAGTTTTCCTGTAAGGGAGGACAGTTTGTCTCTACATGGTCTATTTCTACCAACAGGAACGATAACTTGAGGGAATACGAGATGGACCTCTGGAATCTAGAGACTGAAGAGTCTTTTAGCGAAAAGAAGACAGAAGTTTTGTCTGAAATTCAGCGCCTTATCAGCTTATCTTATGATCAATTTGTTAAGTCTGTATTACTTTCTCAAGGAGAGTTTGCAACCTTATTAAAGTCCAATGAAAAAGAGCGAAGTGAGCTTTTAGAGAAAATCACCAATACGAGCATTTACAGACAGATAGGACGTAAAGTCTACGAAAAATATAATGCACTCAAGTCTAAAATCTCCAGTCAAAAAACATTGATGGACGATCTAAGGCTTAAGCTGTTAAGTGAGGATGATCTGAGCACAAAGCAGGATAAAAAAAATCAACTAGAAAAACTTGTGAAAGATCAAGAGTTGAAAAAGTCTAGCTATGAAAAGGATCTTAATCAACTCCAAACTAAAGAAAAGCGAGATCAAGAATTTAAGATTGAGTCTAAAAAGCTTGAGCAATACCAGGACAAATTAGAAACTTTTCAGGCTGAAAACGCTGAAAGATTAAGCAAACACTCTAAAACCCTAGCCTTTGAGGAGGAATTGCTGGACTATAATATCCTGGCAGAAAAAAACCAAAATCTGGTAGAAAAAATTAAAGGCTTAGATTATGAGCGAACTCAGCTTCAAAATCATATTTCTGAGCTAAAAACTGAGGCTCAGGAACTTCTTAAGACTGAAGTAGAGACCTCTGAACTAGACCATAAGCTTGATGTTCTGCTTGAAGCCTATCAAAAGCTTGAAAATAGAAGACAAATAAAGCTCAACGATTATAAATCTAAAGTTGAACTTCTGAATAAAGCATTGGAAGGTTTAAATCTGAAATTTAAAAATCAGCCCATATCAGATTTCAAAAATGAGTTACAGGAAAGACTAAGGAAGTCCAAGCAGAAAATTAAAGGCTTGGCTATTCAACTTGAAAGCGATTCCTCTTTAGGTGAAACCATAAAGGCCAAATATCAATTACTAAATCAAATTAAGGAAGCAAAACACGAGGAAAATTCTTTAAACGAATTAGATGAGCAATTGGTAAAGCTAAGCCAACAAATCAAGTCGAGTAAAGAAGAACTCTCCAGGTTTCCTCGTTTGATTTCAGAAAAAGAAAAAGCAGAAAAAAGTCTTGAAAAAGAGGCTATCTACCTGGAGACCGAAAAAGAAAACCAAAACCTAAAGTTAGAAGTCAAAGATCTTAGAAGGAAGCTACAGGAACATGAGCCTTGCCCGGTTTGTGGCTCCAAAAATCATCCCTACTCAGCACATGAACCCGCCCTGGATTCTGAATTGGACAAAAAGCTAAAAACTAAGAAAGATGAGCTACAGATCGTATCTAAAGCGATTGAAGCCTTAAAAGCTCAACAAAAGTCTAAAGCAGAACGAGTTAAAGAACAAGACACAGATCTTGAATCCTTGAAGCAAAAGTTTAACCAAAAGAAGGCTGCTTTCGCTCAAACCTATGAGCAGATACTTTTAGAGCTCAAAGAAAAAAGCCTTTTAGATTTGGAACGTTCTACAGCACAGGAGATTGAAAACCTCGAAACCACACAACAGCTTCAGGATGAAATACAAGCTTTGGAAAATGCTATGGATGTTTTAGATGAGCTTGATCAAATCAAAATACAAGGAAGTCGATTAAAAACTGAAATGCAAGCCTTGTACACTGGAGAAGATTTGAATGCTTTAATTTCTAGATTGAAGAAAAACTGGATTGCTTTACACTCCAACTTATCCTCTACTGAGAAAGCTTTAGGCAGTGAAAAAGAGCAATTGAAAAGTATAAATTTAAGGCTAGAATCACTTCAGGCGAACTTAGAACCGAAAATAAAAGCCAGTGCATTTTCAAGCATTTCTGAAGCCAATTCATCCCGCATGAAAGCGGCAGACTTCCAGGTATTAAGCCAACAGCTCAATGAATTAAGAGAACGGATTCAAATTCAGAAGGAAAAAGTGAAAGGCATTCAATTGCAAATTGAAGAGTTGAACTATAAATTTTTCTCTAACATTCACGAGGCAGAGCTGGCTATCAGGGAACTGTCTGAAAGCTTAGAAAACAAAAAACTTGAGCTGGAAGAAGTCAATAGGCAGTTGAAAAACAACAAGGATTTAATCCTTGAACTCCAAAAGATCGGAGAAAGTATAGCTGAAGAACAAAAAGCGAACCGGAAGTGGGAAATCTTGAATAAGCTTATTGGTGATGCTACAGGAACTGAGTTTAACAAATTTGCGCAAGATTTGAGTTTACAACGCCTCATCTTTCTGGGAAACAAGCGCTTAAAACATTTAAATGAACGTTATGAGCTGGACAGGTATTTACCAAACGAGGACAAAGACCAACTCTATGTCATAGATCACCATATGGGGGGCATGCGTCGATCTGTAAAGACTTTATCGGGTGGGGAAACTTTCTTAATGAGTCTTGCTTTAGCCTTAGGTCTATCAGATTTAGCCTCTAAAAACGTTGAGATTAATAGTCTGTTTATTGACGAGGGTTTTGGAACGCTAGATCCGGAAACCCTGGATTTAACTTTAGATACACTCGAGCGTTTGCAGGCAGAGAGCAACAAAACCATTGGGATCATAAGCCACGTTGGAGCTCTCAAGGAACGAATTTCTACTCAAATCGTTTTGGATAGAAATGCCCAGGGCTACAGCAGCTTGCAAGTTGTTGGCTAAAATTTAACGCTATACGTTAGCTAAGATATATAGGCATCAACTACAGAAATGCTAAAGAATATGCAGCATAAAACCGATGACATTATTAAATTCTCAATTTTTTGACTAAATATTGATTTTTATTGATAAAAGTTCAATTCATATCGCATCATCAAGAGAAAAAACTCGATGAAATTTAGTATATTCGCGAGAGTCTAAAAATTGAGAAAATGCAAGATAACGTTCAAAAAAAAGAAGATCTTTCTTTTGATGAGTTCAAAACACAAGTAATAGAAGATTACAAGATAGCCGTTACCAGTAGAGAATGTAGCTTGTTGGGCAGACGTGAGGTATTAACAGGAAAAGCAAAGTTTGGCATCTTTGGAGATGGTAAAGAAGTTCCTCAACTGGCCTGGGCCAAGTCATTTAAGAATGGTGATTTTCGTTCAGGTTACTACAGAGATCAAACCTTTATGATGGCTATTGGAGAACTCAGTATTGAACAATTTTTTGCTGGACTTTATGCCAACACCAATCTAGATGATGAACCTATGTCTGGTGGACGCCAAATGGGAGGCCACTTTATGACTCATAGTTTGAATGAAGATGGAAGCTGGAAAAATTTAACTGAGCAGAAAAATTCAAGTGCTGACATCTCTCCTACTGCTGGACAAATGCCGAGATTGCTTGGTCTTGCACAGGCTTCTAAGATCTATAGAAATGTCGAAGGGATTGATGCTACTAATTTTTCTAAAAATGGAAATGAAATTGCCTGGGGTACTATTGGTAATGCTAGTACTAGTGAAGGTCATTTCTGGGAGACTTTTAATGCTGCTGGTGTGATGCAAGTTCCTATGGTCATCAACGTGTGGGATGATGACTACGGCATTTCTGTGCACGCAAGACACCAAACAACAAAAGAAAATATTTCTGAAATTTTAAAAGGGTTTCAAAAAGAGAATGATACCAACGGTTACGAAATTATAGTGGTAAAAGCTTGGGATTATCCTGCACTAATCGAGGCATACGAAAAGGCCGAGAAAATTGCTAGGGAACAGCATATTCCTGTTTTAATTCACGTTGTAGAAGTAACTCAACCACAAGGCCACTCAACATCTGGCTCTCATGAGCGCTACAAAAGTGAAGATAGGTTGCAATGGGAAAAAGAGCATGATTGCAATGCTAAGATGCGAGAGTGGATGATTTCTAATGGATTTTCTACTGACGAAGAATTAAGCGAACTTGAAAAGTCGATCAAAAAACAAGTTCGTGATGGTAAGAAAGCAGCCTGGACTGCTTTTGGAAAAACTGCCAAAAACGAAAATAAAGTTGTCATTAAGTTGCTGACAGAATTAGCCAATTCATCTGAAAACAAAAACTTTATCAACAACTTAGTCAACGAACTGAAAGAAAATGATGAACCTTTAAAGTCGGTGATATTAGCTACTGCAAGAAAAGCCATGCGTTATGTAAGAGGTGAGCAGTCTGAGGCTAAAGCAAACTTGTTGCAATGGATTAAAGACTTTAGCGCCAGAACACAGCCAGACTACAGCAGTCATTTATGGAGCGAATACGAAGGTAAGGCTAGCAATATTTCTCCTGTTGAACCCACTTATGATAATGAAGCCGAAGAAGTCGATGCCAGAATTATCTTAAGAGATAACTTCGATAAGATTTTTGAAACGCATCCTGAGACTTTAATTTTTGGTGAAGATGCTGGTGAAATTGGTGACGTTAACCAAGGACTCGAAGGACTTCAAGAAAAATATGGCAAACTAAGAGTCGCTGATACAGGAATTAGAGAGGCTACCATATTAGGACAAGGTATAGGTATGTCATTGAGAGGACTAAGACCTATAGCTGAGATACAATATCTAGATTATGTGCTTTATGCCTTACAAATTATGAGTGATGATTTAGCTACAACAGCATACAGAACTAAAGGCAAACAGAAATCACCATTAATCGTTAGAACGCGAGGCCATCGATTGGAAGGTATTTGGCATTCGGGGTCACCTATGGGTGGGATATTAAATCTCATACGTGGCGTTAATGTTCTAGTTCCACGAAATATGACAAAAGCCGCAGGATTTTATAATACGATGCTTGAAAGTGACGAGCCAGCTTTAATCGTAGAATGTCTTAATGGATACCGATTAAAAGAAAAGAAACCTAGTAATCTTGGAGAGTTTAAAACTCCCGTAGGTCAAGTTGAGACCATTAGAGAAGGGTCTGATCTTACCATTGTGTCCTATGGCTCTACCTTAAGAATTATTGAAAAAGCAGCCCAAGAGCTTTTAGAGGTAGGTATTGATGTAGAAATAATAGATTGTCAATCTCTATTGCCATTTGATTTAGATCATGATATCGTTAAAAGTCTAGAAAAAACGAATCGATTGCTTATAGTCGATGAGGATGTACCAGGAGGTGCTTCTGCATTTATTTTACAACAAATTTTAGATGTTCAGGATGGATACAGGTATTTAGATAGTAAACCCCAAACGCTTACCGCTAAAGCGCACAGACCAGCTTATGGTACTGATGGTGATTATTTTTCTAAACCTTCATCTGAGGATGTGTTCGAAAAAGTATATTCTATTCTACACGAGTTTAAACCGGAAGCGTATCCAAAATTGATGTAAATCAATTAAAATTTATTAGTATAAAAACCTTAATACAAAACGTATTAAGGTTTTTTATGTTTTAAATAACGATTATACAACACATTGAATAAATAAAAAACTTAAATTTGGATTTTTATATTTACTTAATTTTGAGATAGTTATGAAAAGAGGACCTTTAATGTCGTGGGATGTTTATTCTGAATATATATTTAATTTCTTAAAATCTTTGAAAAAGAAGAAAGAGGCTGAACGTTTAAATAAATTTCAGCATAAGTTCAATTGGGATTTTCAAATAGAAGAAACACTATTCAAAAATGAATATAAAGCCATTGTTGTAACTGATAAAAATCAAAATATAATTTGGGTTAATGATGGTTTTAAAGACATGACTGGTTATAGTTTATCTTACGTTAAAAACAAGAATCCAAAAATATTGCAGGGGGAAAAAACTTCTAAGGAAGCTTTAAAAAAATTGAAAGAAGAGTTATCTAAAGAATCCATCTGTGAAACTTCAATGGTCAACTACAGAAAGGATGGAAGTGAATACATGTGCGACATTAAAATCTACCCGATTCATAACAAAAATAAGAAAGTAGAACATTACCTGGCTTTAGAAAATGAGTCTCAACTGAATTAAATTAAATCCAGTCTTTATCTACAGATTCTATTTTATAGATTAAATAATTCAACAAATCTCGAGCTTCATTTAGCTTGAGGTATTCTACAGTAACACTTCCGGATGCAGTTTCTAAGACAACATCGGCATGGTCGTTAAATTGTTGAAAAATATTCCTACTTAATCTTACCGATTGGAGTTTGTAGATTTCTATCATCTTAAATTTTGTATCGATAGACCCCTTTCTGATAGAAACCAGATCATCATTAAATCCAATATTACTTTTCCTAACTTTTAAAACTGAAACGTAGATCAGTAATAAGAAAATTAAGATTAAAACACTTATGCTAATCCAATTGAAAAAAAGAAAATAGGCCGCTACAAAAAGTCCAAGCATCAAAAACAAACTGCGATAAAAGTATCTGAAGAAAAGACGGTTCTGAGATTTAAAATAATCGTATTTCAAATCTTCAAAGTCGATTTGGAATAAAGAACTAAAAAGGAGGTTTACATTTTTTAAAGACAAACCTACCAATCCGATTTTTTGTTTTTCAGTGAGTTGATGAGATGACGCCTGACTCACATATACACTTCTAATTTTGAATACGTTTTTTACGGGGTTAGTACGAATTTCGAAGATTTGTGTTTTTGTCTTTTTGATCACTTTATTCACTCGCTTAAACAAGCCATACTCTACTTCATAGTTTTGCTGATTTTTAAGTATTCTAAGATCAAAATACTTTAAAACTGTAGTCATGATGGTGATTAAAAACCCAATCACTAAAACGCCAAGAATTAAAAAACTTATAAATGTTATGGTCTCAGGAATACGATCTTTTACATCTTCCTCAAGATTAAAATCATAAAATTGCGTCACAAAGTCTCTCAAAAAATTATAGAGATAAGCGAAAAAAGCCATAAGCAAACCTACCCCTCTAAACAAATTAGAACTTATTCCAACCTTGATCAATGTCTTGAAGTCCAACTTAAATAAAAGTGATTCTTCTTCAGCAGGGGTCCCTACTTCATTTTTGGCTTCATCTAATTCGTGTGTTTTTGTTTGTGAATCTTCACTTACCTCAAGTTTTTTCTTTTCCTCTATTAATTTGCTTTTAAGGGCAGTAGCAAACTCTTTATCTAAAGCTTTTATTTTTATTTCAGCTGTTCCTTCCCCAGCAGTTTCAATTTCAAAACCTACCACATTCAAAACTTGCTGTAAAATATTTTGTTGTAGATTAATATTTTGAATTCTTTCGAAAGGGATTTCAACATGACTGAGTTTGATTACGCCATGATCTAGATGAAAAGCATCTTCCTGAATAGAAAACTTAAATTTCTTGTAGGATAAATAAGAAAAAACAAATTGAAGAATAACAAGTAAGCCTAGTCCTATATAAATATAAGTTCCATAATCCCTGAACACATTATTTTTAAAAAATGGAACGGCTAGAATATATATATTTTGACGTATTCGCTTGGCTAGATCGGTGAAGAAAATTAAAAAGATACCGTTAAAGGACTGAAGCCTTGGTACTGAAAAATCAATCTGTGACATTTACCTCTGTGGTTTTGTCAAGCACTTTGGCCTTCAATTTTTGAGCAGTGGACTTATCGAGCCCATCTATGATTAAATCTCCTGAGGAAGCTCCTGCAGTATATAGTCGTAATGAGTATAAAGTAAATAATCTCGAAAGTGGTCCTTGTTTGATTTCTACATGCTGAATACGATTATAGGGAACCACAGTTTCAGTATAATGAAAAAAACCAGATTGATAAATCATATCGTACTGACGAATTCCGAATTTACGAATAGGAAATCCTTTTTCGACCTCTATTACTCTAAGTATAAATATTACGCTCAGTAAACACAGAAATAATACTGAAATCCAAGAAGGAATCTCATCGAAAAGAAAACCAAAAATGGGTAAAGTAAATAAAGGTACAAATAAGGCAATGACATTAAGCCAAAGCAATTTTTTGTACCGCTTTTGAACTGCTTCTAACTTCACAGTCTTAAAATCTGGTAAATCTTTAAGATCTAAAGCTAGATTCTGAAAACTCATAACTATTAATAATTTGATTTTACGCGTTCACCGTCCTTATAAAACCCTACAAAAGCATCACGGAAATTTAGTTGTCTTATTACCTTTCTCAATTTTTCTGCTTCTTCTTCAGTTTCAAAAACACCTAGAGTAAATAAATTAAAATCTTTATAACTCGCATTATGGACTACACTATAGCTATCTGAAGATAACTTAGTGTTGAATTTTTTAAATGCCCCTAGTTGAACCGCATAAAATTCATTTAACTCCAGAGGATTGGTATAGGGAGAAGTTTGATTTTCTAATTCCATAACTCGCTTTTGATAATTCTCTAATCTGGATTTTTTTACAACTTCTTCATCTTCTGCAATTTGAACGCCCTTGTTCAACTCAAGTAAATTAGGCTGAAATAAAACAGTAAATAACAGAGCTAAAAATAAAATTGCCAATATCACAGTGGAGGTTAAAAAGCCTCTTCGCTGATTTCGAATAGCTTTTTTTTCTTCGTATAATTCATCGATTTGCTGGTTCTTTTCTTCGATTTTGGCTTTAGCTTCTGTCTCTTTATTGACAATGTCTTGAAGTTCTTGTTCAGTTAGGATTGGCATAGCTTATGAGTTATTGATTTTCAGTTATTAACAACTAATTTAGGAAATCCATTTGATATTTTTAAAGTTTGGTTTTCTTTTTTCCAAAAAGGCGTTTCTTCCTTCCTTAGCCTCTTCTGTCATGTACGCCAAACGTGTTGCTTCACCTGCAAATACCTGCTGTCCTACCATTCCATCATCGGTAGCATTAAAAGCAAATTTCAACATTTTGATAGAAGTTGGTGATTTTTCTAAGATTTCCTGAGCCCATTCATAAGCTGTGGCTTCGAGTTCATCATGAGGAATAACAGCATTAACCATTCCCATTTCAAAAGCCTCTTGTGCAGAGTAATTTCTGCCTAAGAAGAAAATTTCTCTCGCCTTTTTTTGACCGACCATTTTAGCCAAATAGGCAGAACCATAACCTCCGTCAAAGCTGGTAACATCAGCATCGGTTTGTTTAAAAATAGCATGTTCTTTACTGGCTAGGGTAAGGTCGCAAACCACATGCAGAGAATGACCGCCACCAACAGCCCAACCAGGAACTACAGCGATGACTACCTTAGGCATAAAACGAATTAAACGTTGAACTTCCAAAATATTTAGTCTTGGAGTACCATCATCATCTACATAACCCTGATGCCCTCTGGCGTTCTGGTCTCCTCCACTACAAAAGGCATATTTACCATCCTTTGGTGATGGGCCTTCTCCAGAGAAAAGAACGACCCCAATTTTGGGGTCTTCTCTAGCATCTAGAAACGCCTCAAAAAGTTCACTAACAGTTTTTGGACGAAAAGCATTTCTCACTTCTGGCCTGTTGAAAGCTATTCTGGCGACGCCATCACATTTTTTATAGGTAATATCGGTGTATTCTTTAACTGTTTTCCAGTTCATGGTTTTTAAATTTAATTGGATACTATTTTTTTATTTTTTGAGTAGTAGTCTAAATCCTTAAATACAAATTTGTCTTTTTCCTCTTTGTAAACAGAACACTCATCAATTGGTCCCACATAAAGATGCAGGCTTAATGAGGTGCCTTTGTTTAGATTATGTAAAGAATGGTAACCTAACTCATCGTTCATATAAGATAATCGATCTTGGGTCATTTTCACATCAGCAGTTAATTTTAAATCTCCTTGCTTCTCAACATATCGTTTTTCGCGAAGTTGACCTTTTGCTAAATACACCCAACATTCTTCACCATTATGACAATGGATTGGAGTCTCCTGCCCTTCTTGCCAACATAGAAGCAAAAGCTCATATTTATCTGTTCGTACAACACAGTTTCGGGTATAAGTTTCATCAGACCAGAACGCATAAGGTTTTAAGTCTTCGACAGGGATAGAAAGATGCTTTGCCAATTTATAGTAGTCCTCTCCCTCACATTGAGGTAAAACTTCTAAAAGTTTGTTTAAAGATTCGATGTTTTCTCCTGAGTACATGCTTTTTAATTATTTTTATGAAATTCGAGTAAATCGATATGGAGTAAATATAAATTTCAATTCAGGCTTATGCAAGCAGACCTTGAACTATTTCAAAAACTTTCATATAAACTAGTACACCACGAAAAGCAAAATGGAGTCGTAAAACCCATAAAAGCGGAGAACCTTTTGAAGGTCATGGATCTAAATTTAGAAGATCAGGGGCTTGACGAAGAAAGATTTGAAGCACTACTGGAGGATATTGTATTAAGTACTCCGAGAACCTCTACAAAGCTTTTTTTCAATCAACTTTTTGGAGGACGAAATTCAAAAGGGACTCTGGGAGAATTACTGGCAGTCATGCTTAATAATAGCATGTATACTTATAAGGTTGGAGGACCACAGGTAGGAATTGAAAAAATGATCATAGCCAAAGTCTGTGATATGTTGAATTTTGGCGAAAACGCAGATGGTACCTTTCCACCTGGTGGCTCAATGAGTAATTTTATGGCTATGCTCATGGCTCGAGATGCCTACAATCGTGATATCAAGTTTGAAGGAGTTTCAGAAAAAATGATAATTTATACGTCTTCCACTTCTCATTATTCAATTACTAAAAATGCCATGTTCGGTGGAATTGGTATACAGCAAATCCGATTTATAGAAAGTGATAAATACGGAAAAATGATCCCTAAGGCTTTGCAAGAGCAAATTGAAGAAGATCTCAAAGAAGGTTTAAAACCTTTCTTTGTGAATGCTACAGCAGGAACTACAGTTATGGGAGCCTTTGATGATATCCATGAAATACATGAAGTTACTAAACTTTATGATAAACTTTGGTTGCATGTAGATGGTGCTTATTGTGGCTCTGTCATTTTTAGTGAAAAGTACAAGCACCTGGTGAGTGGAGTTGAAAAAGCAGATTCTTTCAGCTTTAACGCACATAAAATGCTGAATGTACCACTTAGCTGCTCCATCTTAATCACCAAGGAAAGACACAACCTTAGACATAGTTTTGCATGTGAAGCAGATTATCTTTATCAAACAGACAGTGATGATTATAATTTAGGAAAGACATCTTTACAATGCGGAAGAAGAAATGATGCACTTAAATTTTGGACCTTATGGAAGTCGGTTGGAACCAAAGGGCTAAATCAAATGGTTGACCAGCAGTTTCACCTTTCTGAAGTCGCTAGAAATTATGTTAGGAATCATCCAGATTATGAGCTTTATTCATATGAAGACTCAATTTCAGTTTGTTTTAATTACAAGAATATAGATCCAAAAGATCTATGCAATTCACTTTATGAAGAAGGCAAACTCATGGTTGGGTATGGAGAGTTTAGAGGGACAACATTTGTAAGACTAGTAACTATCAATAGTAACAATCAAGAGACAGATATCTTGAATTTCTTCCAGGTACTTGAAACTTATGTTGAAGAGGCTAAAGAAGAGCTAATTACTATTTAATTGAAAGCATCATTTTTTCAACTATTTTGAAAGCAGCCGGACAAATCTCGACATTTTTGAGAGTTAAATGGCTAATCTGTTGAAACTTCTTACGATCTGTATGTGGAAACTCCGCACATGCTTTAGGTCTCACCTTGTAAATGAGGCAATAATTGTCATCCCCTAGAAATGGGCAGGGGGCGCTTTGTAAAACATAATCCTTGTCTTCATCAATTTTTAGATAGGTGTCAATAAACACAGAAGGTTTCATTCTAAAGTGTTTAGATATTCGCTCTATATCTTTATTGGTAAAGAGGGGTCCGGTGGTTTTACAGCAATTAGCACAAGTTAGACAATCTACCTCTTCAAAAGTTTCATCATGTAAGCTTTGCATAGCCTGATCTAGATGCTTAGGTGGCTTCTTTTTTAGTCGCTTAAAATAATCTTTATGCGATTTATGTTTATCTTTGGCTAGCTGAGGTAATTCCTTAAGAAACTCTTCCATAATACAAATATAAAATCTACAACTTGAATCTACACTCTCCCTCAAAGGATATCTTTGGCCTGGCTGTTGAAAATTATTATTTAACAAAAGACCAAACTCCCATCCTAGTGCATCATGAAGATTTTTTTGATGATGAAATTCCTGTAGAATATCTTTTTAGAAGCTACGATGATATGCCTAAGCTAGAACAGAAAGCGTTAGATCTGTGTCAGGGTAGCGTACTCGATATTGGCTGCTGTGCTGGTAGTCATAGTTTAATACTGAAATCGAAAGGACACCAGGTGTTACCTATAGATCTCTCAAAAAAATGTATTGAAACCTGCAAAAAAAGAGGACTGGAAGAGGCAAAACGATTAAACTTTTTCGATTTAAAATCTCAGTCGTTCGATACACTACTTTTACTGATGAATGGTACAGGTATTGCTCGAACTTTAAATGAATTAGAGGCGTTTTTTGATCAACTGAAAAGCTTGATGCACAAAAATAGTCAAGTACTAATTGATTCTTCTGATCTTATATTTTTGTTCGAAGATGAAGTTATTGAAAACGACAAATCATCTTATTATGGTGAAATGATATACAGAACGAGTTATAAAAATCAACTATCAGATCCATTTCCTTGGCTGTACCTGGATTTTAACACCCTTAAAAAAGAGGCAGAAAAGGCCAGCCTAGAGTGTTCACTCATTTTCGAAGATGAACATTACGGATATTTAGCAAAATTGAACTTTACTTAAGTTCAAAAACCTGTTCTCCATTGATGTAGGTCGATAGTACTTTAGTGTCTGGAATAGCGCCTTCCTCAACAGTCATAGGATCTTGATCTACGATGATGAAATCAGCAAATTTTCCAGCCTCAATACTTCCTTTTTCTTGGTCTTCAAAATTGGAATAAGCTGCCCAAATCGTCATGCCTCTTAAAGTTTCTTCTCTGGAAAGCTTTTGCTCTGGTATAAATCCCTTATCAGGATAATTTTGTAGATCTTTTCTAGCGACTGCCGCATAAAAAGTTAAAAAGGGATTGACATTTTCAATAGGAAAATCGGTTCCCAGGGCAACCAGATCAGCATTTTCTAAAATAGTTTTGTAAGCGTAAGCATGCTGCACTCTTTCTTCTCCTAATCTATCTTCTGCCCAGTACATGTCACTTGTAGCATGTGTGGGCTGTACCGAAGGTATGATGTTTTCTCCATCAAAATAATTGAAATCATCATTATCCATCACTTGAGCATGTTCAACTCTCCAACGTTTATCAGATTCATCTTTAAGCAATTCGTTGTATGTTTTTAAAACTACATAATTAGCAGAATCTCCGATAGCGTGTGTATTCATTTGAAATTCAGTATCTTTTAGACGCTTAGCTAGAGTTTGAAAATCGTCCAAATCGATAATCATACTCCCAAAGTGATGCTCCTGATCTGAGTAAGGTGCTTTCAAAGCTGCTCCTCTGGAACCTAAGGCTCCATCAGCATATACTTTAACAGATCGTACATTTAGTCGATCTGTTTTGAGGATTCCAGACTCTAGGAACTCGCTAATATTTGCTTCATTGTTACTGAGCATTGCGTATATTCTCAATTTCAATTCTCCTTGTTTATGTAAATCATCAATGAGGTGAATCACATCGGAGTTTAAGCCAGCATCAACCAAACTCGTTAGTCCAAGTGAGATAGCAATTTCTTCTGCAGATTTTAAAGCTTTTATTTGTGCCTCTCGATCTACAACAGGAAAGGTAGCTTCAACAGTTTCCATAGGATTATCTATCAAAATTCCTGTGAGCTCTCCATTTTTCTTTTGTATTTCTCCGCCAAAGATTTCGGTAGTTTCATCAATACCAGCCTTATCTAGAGCTTTTTGATTCACTAGCATGGCATGACCATCTATTCTGGTAAGCGCAACAGGCGTATCTGGAAAAAGGATATCTAAAGTGTCTTTAGTAGGAAATTCTTTTTCCGCCCAATCGTTTTGATCCCATCCTCTACCTATGATGTAGTCCGCCTCTGGATTCTTAGTTTGAAACTCTTGTAATCTAGAAATGACATCAGCGTAACTAGTTGTCCCATCTAAGTCCACTCGACTTAATTTCAATCCTAGGTTATACAAATGCGCGTGAGCATCGATAAGGCCTGGCAATATGGTTTTTCCTTCAGCATCTATAACTTCTGCTGCAGTAAATTTTGAGTTAAGATCTGAGGTAGATCCTGTTTCTACGATTTTACCGTCAGTTACTGCAAAAGCTTCAACTGTGGAAAAAGCTTCGTCAACCGTATAGATATTGGCGTTAGTGACTAATAGGTCAACCTTTGTCTTTTCGTTGCAGGATACTAAAATAGCTGCAAAAACCAACAATAAAATAAAGTTCTTTTTCATTAAAACAGGTTTAATATTGAATTATAAATTTCTTCTCTTATGGAAGCATTTCCACTTGCAGCAAGGATAACTGAAACTAATAGACCGATCATGGCATATAAAAAGTCTTTCCCAATCATTTTGGCAGCCTTTTTTTTATGTTTATTACCTTTTTTCTTTCTGGATAAACTTATAGCAATTTCCCTACCTCCAATGATACCAAGAAACACCCATGTTGTACTCATTGGTACAGTCGATATAAAAAGTTTGTAGATAAGTAGAATTACGTAGGATAAATCAATAAGTGTAGCTGCACGTATGTCAGACACTCTTGTTTTTTCACTAACGACGCCTTGTATTTTATCACCTCTCAAGTAAAAAAGTAAACCAAGCCCGAAGAAAATGGTAAGCGCAAATACCAGAAACTGACTCATACTTTGTTCTCTGGGTAAATAAACCGCAATATTAGCTCCATCCTGCATTACCCAGGTAGCCCAAAGGGAACCACTTACAAGCCATTGAACAACTATCCAGTAATTGCTAAACTTTCGGCTTTTAAAGTACTTTCTAATCGTATTGTAAGATAAATACCAAACTAGAAAAGAAATGATGAAAGCCAGGATGTAACCAGACCAGCTTTTTAATACTACGGAGGTAATCCCTGATGTATTGGCACTAAATACACTTAATAGTAAGAAAGTGGTAGACACCGGCATTCTTAATCTGGTCAGGATTAAAAGCACCAGTGGAGCAATAACCTGGAAGAATGTAAATTTATCTGGGTGTGGATAATCTGTTGAACCATCGGGATTCGTTAATCTCTGGTAGGTGACATCGCCATCAAAATAAATAAAACTAAAAGTGACGGTTGCCAAAAATATTCCCCCAATAAACAGCCATAAAATCCACCATTTATTGGCTTTATTACTTTCAATAAAAGTTCCCAAAGACTGTATGCTGTCGTTGGCAACTGCCGCATAGGCGGCAAAAAAGAAGCCAATCCACATGGCGAGATTGGCGTTGGTAGTAGCCGTTGCAGCTAATATGAGTCCAACTACAACTATAATAAGAAATGTCTTCTCTTCGGAGAAAAAATCAACTAGATTTAAGTAGGGACGATCTCGGTCGTTGCGCTTAAATTTATTTGCCATTAGATTTGTTCAATTCTAAAATCTTTTTTCGCAAATCTACTTAAATTAAGCGTTCTAATGTTTCCTTTTCGTTAAGAAAATTAAGGAAACCTTACCAATCAAATTGATAAATTAAACCTCCAAGAATTTGAAAACCCTGAACATCAAAATTCTGCCAGCGATTATAATCTGCATTTAAAAGATTATTGGCGTTGGCAAACGCAGAAAGTCTGGAATTAATTTTATATTCTATGGATGCATTTAAATCTAAGTAACCGTCTATCGTTCTGATTTCGCTTCGATTAATATTTATGTTACCAGCAGGGAAAGTGGTAAAATCTTCACTAAAATCTTTACGATCTCCAATATAAAATAAGGAAGCAGAGAAATTCCAATTTTTGGTAAAATTATAATCTGCATAGGCTTTCAATTCTAATTCTGGCATGTTATAGGCTTCTTGGAGTTGAGACGTTGAAAAGTCTGAAAACTTGCCAAAAAATCCAATATTGAAATCGGTTTCAATTTGATAAGCCAAGTCAGCAGAAATAGAAAGTTGATCTAAATCGTCATAAATTACCCTAAATGAGTTTTGATAGTCAAAATCCCTGCGGGCTGGTGTTCTGGATACAAAAGTATTACTTGGATTAGCCACAAAAAAAGCATAGTTGGAAGCACTGGAATAATTAACCTTTGCAGAAAGGACAAGATTGGTTAACAATTTGGTAGAAAATCCTGCAAAAGCATTGTATTGCAGATCAGTAGGAAATATAAATTGAAAAGGCGCAATAAAAGGATTTTGCAAACTAAAATTCTCATAAGTGTTTTGTTGCAGGTCTCCATTTACTCCAACATTAAATTCAATGGTTTGTTGATTGAGTAAAAACTCTGCCCTGAGATCTGGATAAAAGAATACATCACTAGAGCTTTGTTCAAAATCACTTAAAAAAACTGCTTTTGCACCGAGCTTAACTTTTACATTATCATAATTCAAATTTATGAATGGATTTAGTCCAGCCTGAAGTTGTTGATAATTCGATTCAAACTCTCTAAAAGTGGTAGTTTCAAAGCCTCCATTTAAGAATTTAAAATCAGCATCGATTTGTAAATCTTGAGTCCTAAGAGGAATCACTACAGATGGTTCAACGCTAAGTAATTGTTCTGAATTGCTGTAGTCATCTGAAAAATTTTGAAGTTTTATTTGAGCCTCTCTCAAAATACCATTATCAAATTGGATCCCTCCAAAAGCTTCTAAAGTGGTGTACGTTTGTTTTGGATCAATAAAATTAATTTGATCTTGAGATAATACAGTTTTTAATTCAGGAGATAAACCGTAGTAATTTATTTCTCTATGCTGAAGCTCTACTCCACTATTCCAATCGAAGTACCGATCTTGAGATGTAAGATTTAATCCCAAAGCTGTATTGGAATAATCATCATCAAGAACTACATCGTCAATACCACCTTGTGAAGACAAGTGAGAAAACTTGATATCTAAACTTCTATCTCTGTTTAAATCGAAATTACTATAAAAATCAGCTAGAATAGTCGAAAAATTACCTGCACCAAAACGAGCATAATTTTCAAATAATTTATCTGGAGCGGGTATTCTTACTCCAGAAGCAGTCCCTTTGGCAGGAGTAAAGGTAGAGGCAACAGGAACATCGATAAACGAATAATTTATGGTTTTCCGTTGTTGCTTAATCGTATCCTTTTCACTTGGCTTTTGCTTTATTTTAAATGCATCGTTTACCGTTGGGGAGTACTGTTTTACGATGATTAATTTATCGGTACTTATCGTGTCCCTCTGACTATAAGCTGAGTCAACAAACAATAATCCTATGAAGATCGAAGAAAAAAGATTTAAGTATAATTTCATTTTAAATTTCAAATTAATCACTACAAATAACGGTATCTTTAGAACATTAATAACTGATTGGTCATGATATTTATTTCATGATGAATCAAATTTAAAAAAGTATATTATGAAGGAAAGAGATATCAAAGATTTAATTAAATCACAGGATAACTTTCTCGAACACTCTACTGAACATACAATTGAAAAACGTATTTCAATATTAAAGACACTTAAATCTACGATCAAATCTCATGAACAGGAGATTGTAGATGCTATATATAAAGATTTTCAAAAACCAGAATTTGAAGTTCTCACCACCGAACTGTTTGTTGTTTATAAAGAGCTGAATATTTTTATAAAAAATTTAAAAAAATGGTCAAAACCAAAATCCGTGTCTTCGGCCTGGCTCAATTTTCCTTCTAGCGATAAAATCTATTACGTCCCCTGGGGCAAAGTTCTTGTCATTGCTCCCTGGAATTATCCGTTTCAATTGGCGATTACTCCTTTGATTGGCGCCATTGCCTGTGGAAATACAGTAGTTTTGAAACCCTCCGAGCATGCTCCCCACACGGCTGATATCTTAGAGAAAATAATAAGCGATGTTTTTGAACAGAAGCAAGCAAAAGTAATTCAGGGAGCGGTTGACACCGCTAAAAATTTACTAAATCAAAAGTGGGATTATGTGTTTTTTACAGGCAGCGTTCCTGTTGGCAGAATTGTCTCTCAACAAATCGCCAAGCATATGACACCCCACACCCTCGAGTTGGGTGGTAAAAACCCATGTATTATTGATTCCTCTGCAAACCTAGATATTGCTGCCAAGCGTATTTGCTGGGGAAAGTTTTTAAACGCAGGACAAACCTGTATCGCCCCAGATTATTTAATGATCGATGAAAATATAAAAACCAAATTTGTCGAAAAACTGATCTCCACTCTTAAAGAGTTTTACAAGGATGAAGCTTACGGCGATTATGCAAGGATGATTCATGCCGATCATTTCGAAAAGCTAGTCGGCTTTTTAGACGATCAGGCTGTAATTTATGGAGGCGAGCATAACGCTAAAACTAATTTTCTAGCACCAACACTGGTAGATTCTCCGGAGTTTTCTTCCGATTTGATGAAAGAAGAAATTTTTGGACCCATTCTACCTATTTATGGCTATTCAACTTTCGATGAATTAAAGTCAACAATTAAGGCTTTCGATAAACCCCTTTCACTTTATGTGTTTAGTGAACAAGATCAATTTATTAAAAAAGTGAATCAAAACTTTGATTTTGGCGGCGGAGTTATAAACGACACTATTGTTCACTTTGTAAACGACAAGCTTCCTTTTGGCGGAGTTGGTGCTAGCGGCGTGGGTAATTACCACGGTAAGGCTTCCTTTTACACCTTTACCAGGCAAAAACCCCTAGTCCATCGTAAAAACTGGTTGGATATCCCCATAAAATACCCACCATACACCAAGGTGAGTTCTTTTAAATCTTTTCTGAATTTATTTCGCTAAGCTTAAAATGCACCTTTGATTTTGCTCTGAACTGGGACAGCTGATTTATAGCTTTTTCAGATAATTGTAAGATACGTGGGTAGCCACCAGTAACCTGAGCATCTCTCATTAAAACAATCATCTTGCCCGCTGGAGTATACTGAATGGTACCTGGTAAAACTGGGCCAGTGATGATCTCTTTTAGCTCATTTTCTAAAGTCTCTTGAATCTGATAAGCCATTCGATTTAGATTCGCAGATAATGAAAAATCAGCATTGATTAATTGATATTGCAGGGTTAGACTCAATTTTGAAAATTCCGGACCTTTAAAGACCTGTAAATCTGATTTGTAATAATTAAAATCAAAGTCAGGTACGTTACCTCCACTTGTTCCATCATACTCCTCATAATTATATTCATCTCCGCTCTGGAACCGTTTTTTTGTAAAGGCTTCATAGAAACTTTGGCTTTTAAAAAACTCAGAAGAATCAAAACCATTTTTAATAGCTATATAGCCCCAGTTCCCTTTTTTCATTTCTCTAATTTTCAAAATATCATCGGGCTTGATATTAATTATTTGAAATGTACTTATGGGTTCACCATTGAGTTGTAAATTAATTTCAAGCCCTCCTACACAAATAAACGTAGGTTTGAGAAACTGAATTTCTAAGCCTTGATGAAAGAACTCTATACAGGAGGCATTAGGAAGGTTATCCAAAATACGATTTACAAAATGGTATACATTTAAATCCATGGCTCCAGAAACTGGAACTCCATGAGACATTCCAGTGTATCTCCCATCATCCTGTAGAGAAGAAAACAAACCTGGCTGAAGTATTTTTAAGCTCATAGTATTACATTTTGAGATCCTTGGGATTAGAGTTGAGGTAGTCAAATTCATCTTTAGAAATCGATTCGAAAGTCAATCGATCTCCAGGAGACAATAAACTAGGTGAAGTGGAATTCTCTTTATCAAATAGCTTTAAAGGAGTTTTGCCGATGATCTGCCAGCCTCCAGGAGAGGCAGAAGGATAGATTCCGGTTTGATTTCCAGCAATGCCTACCGACCCCATTTCAATTCTTGATCTTGGGTGTTGTTTTCTTCGACAATATAGAGACGAATCCAGACCTCCTAAGTAAGGAAAACCAGGCAAAAATCCTATAAAATAAACACGGTACTCAGGCTTGGTATGTCGGTTAATAATTTCATCAAAATCTAATCCAGTTGCATCAGATAATTGTTCAGCATCTAAAGCGAATTCTTCATCGTAACATACCGGAATTTTTATTAGCTTAGTTTGCGGTTTAAAAGCTTCATCAATAGCATGACAATCCTCTAAAAGCTGTTCTTTCACATCATAGAAATTATTTATAGTTGATTTATAAGTAATTAGTAATGAGTTGTATGTATTGATTACTTCAAGTATTAGATCACTATATTTCTGTTGTACTTGCGTCTTTAAACTTAGCAATATATTTAAAGTTTGAGGATCGATATTAGACTCCAACTGAATCAAAATAGACCGTTCGTTCATCTGAAAAACATGAGGTTGAATTGACATTGTTTTATTTGATTTTGATCCCATGTTGGTCAAGATGATTTTTTAAAGACATTAAAATTTGAACTGAATTTTGTGTATCACTGTGCACGCAAATGGTATCGAATTTCTGAGGAATACTTTCTCCTGAAATCGTGCTTACCTTTAGATCCTCAACCATTTTTAAAACTCGATTTGAAATCTGGATGGGATCACTCAAAACAGAGTCTTTTTCACCCCTAGACACTAAGCTTAAATCTGAATTGTAGCCTCGATCTGCAAAACCTTCTGTCCATAACCTAATTGAAATGGGTATTTCAGAGCTAAACTCAAGCTTAGGTGGAACAAAGAGAATAATATCTTGATTTCGTTCTGTAATGACTTCCAACACTAGATCAGCTATTGCTTTATCCTTTCGCATATCGTTATACAAAGCCCCGTGAGGTTTAATATGATGTAAGTCGACTTCAAATTCTTGACAAGCCATTTCTACCAGATCAATTTGTTGATGAAGTGAAGTTTTTAAGTCTTCTCTCGGGAGTGATACCGAAGTTCTTCCAAAATTAGTTGGATCTGGATAAGAAGGATGTGCTCCAATATGCACGTTATGCTTTTTAGCTAAGCTCACAGCTTTATGTACTGAGGCCTTATCACCATAGTGACCACCACAGGCAATATTACAAGAAGAAATTAGAGGCATCAGGTCTTTATCAAACTCCCCTCCTTCCCCTAGATCACAATTGATATCGATGTGCTTCAATTTTTTTTATTTGAAATGTATAAAAGATTAGACGAGTTCAAAACTATTTTAAGTATTTTTCAGCATAAAATCAATCCAATGAAAACTCTATTTGCTAGTCTTATTCTATTCATATTCACAATAAACCAAGTTCAAGCTCAGCACAAAACCCAATCCGTAACTTCAAAGGTGGTTTCTGCTGTAGTTTACAACTCAGGAGCTCAGGTCACTTCACAAAAAAAAATTCAGCTTAGTAAAGGGACTCTTACGTTGATCTTTGAAGATTTGACGCCAAATATTGATGAATCAAGCATTATAGTGAATGGTCTCGAAGGCATCAGTCTTAGTTCTATAACTTATGAAACCGACTATTTAAATGAAATGAAAACCTCCAAAGCTCTGGAAGAACTAAAGTCAAGTCTAAAGGAAATAGAAAAAGAAAAGGCCTTTGCGGGGAACAAAAAACTGTCCTTAGAAAAATCGATTCTTCTGTTGGAAAAAAATCAAGAGTTGAAAAGCAAGGAGAGTGAACTTAATGTGGCGAAAATCAAAGCATATAAAGAGTATTATGCCAGTGAGATAGAATCGCTAAATAACTCTATCTATAGTCTTGGTATAGCCATAGAAGAATTGGAAAAATCCCGAAAAAAATTGGTTCAGGAAATCAATAAACTGGAAAGTGAAAACCGCGTCAATAGAGGGAAAATCAGCTTAGAATTAGAGGTCACTAAATCAGTTTCCACCAATTTAAGCCTCAGTTATTTTATCTATGATGCTGGTTGGTACGCTTCTTATGATCTCAAATCGAAGGGAATAGATCAGGACATGTCCTTAAGCTATAAAGCTAAAGTGTATCAAACCAGCGGCCAAGATTGGGAAAATATTACTCTTAAACTTTCCACAGCAAATCCTGTATCCAACAAGACCAAACCCGAATTAGAACCTTATTATTTGGATTTTGACAGAACTCTTAAACCCATTTCAAAATTAAGATCATCAAATTTTAAATATAATCCTAATGTAAGAGAGGTAAGAGGGAAAATATTAGATAATGAGGGATTACCATTACCTGGTGTAAATGTAAGTATTGGAAATAGTGGTACTCAAACGGATTTTGATGGAAATTATGCTCTAAAAGTTAATGGTGGTAGAAATATTAGATTTAGCTACATCGGTTTTAAAAGTCAATCATTACCTATATACAGCAGTAATATCAATTTGACCTTAGAACCGGATAATGCTAGCTTAGATGAAGTTGTTGTTGTAGCTTATAGCTCTTCAAAAGGCTCCAATGCTGTAAATGAAATAGCAGAGGAAGAAGTGACTGAAATCGTAGAACAGCAAAACTCAGTTGAATTTATCTTACCGAAATCTATCAGCCTGAGCTCTTCGCGTGACCCAAAACAGTTTCAACTCGATCAACATGAGTTAAAGACTTCGTACCAGTATTACGTAGCCCCTGAAATATCAGAGTCAGTGTTTTTGATGGCAGAATTGGAAGACTGGCAAGATTTAGAACTTATTTCAGGAGAAGCTAATCTATACTTTGAAGACAGCTATCTTGGTAATACGTTTGTAAATACAGCTCAATTGGAAGACAATCTTGTTTTCTCTTTAGGAATTGATGATAAGATACTTTTAGACAGAACACTGCCTAAGAAGAAGACTTCTAAAAATTTTTTTGGAAGTACGACTATTGTGGATAAGGCCTATGAATTGGAGTTAAAAAACAATAAGCGATTAGCCACTTCTATACTGGTTCAGGAACGTTTGCCCATTTCCAGAAATGAAGCGATAAAGATCGAAAACAAAACTTATCAGGGAGCAACTCTCGATGAGGACAAGGGCTATTTGAATTGGGAGTTTAATCTCGAACCAGGAGCAACTAAAACTTTAAAGTATAGCTACACAGTAAAGTATCCAAAGAATAGAAGGCTTTACTTAAGACCTTAAATCAGCCCAACCAGCCATCGCGATCCAGGCTTCTGTATTGGATAGCTTCAGAAATATGGCTCCCTTGAATATCTGGGCTAGACTCCAAATCGGCTATGGTTCTGGATACTTTCAATATCCTATCGTAGGCTCTTGCCGATAGGTTAAGCCTTTCCATGGCGGTCTTTAGCAGTGTTTTTGAAGATTCCTCTAGCTTACAGAAGGCTTTGATGTGCTTCACGTTCATTTGAGCATTATAATGCACATTTTCAAAGTCTTTGAAGCGCTCAGTTTGAAACTCCCTGGCTTTAGTCACGCGTTCTCTTATTTGTACACTGCTCTCCCCTTTTCGTTCATCACTCAGTTTATCAAAAGGCACAGGGGTTATCGATACAATTCTACTGAAGTATTAAAACTAACCTAATAATCAATTAAAGCTCGTATTAAGATTAGAAACTTAAAATCTTGTTAAGTAGCCAAACAATAGTTAATTACGGTTTTCCCGTACATGGATTATTTATTGTAATAATTTTATCTCTTATTCCCTTTGCAGTATTTTTTTAACTTAAAAAGATTTTGAAACAATTTAAGCTCTTTTTCTTTATTCCAATTTGGTTATTATATGAAGTATTTCATAATTTATCTAGTATTTCATTTCCCTGGCTAACTCTAGGTAATTTATTTTCAACTAATGTTAATTTAGTTCAATGGTATAACTACACTGGAGTTTTAGGTGGAAGTTTGTGGTTTCTTACAATATGCTATTTTTTATATTGTGTCATAAATCATAAAAAACGTAGATACTACCTCATTTCGGTTTTATTACTTTTCTTGCTACCAAGTATTTTTTCTATAAACTATTTTATTGTAAAAAAATCAGAAAATGATAGAACTTTAAGGGATAAAACTTTTATAACCTTCAATAACGAAAAAGTTTCTGATTCATTATACGGAAAAGATTTGGCCTTTTATATACTTAAAAAAACAAGAAACTTGAAAGCCAAAAATAAGGTTTTAATTATTCCAGAGACAACATTTAAAGGACTAAATATTGATAAATTTCAACATCATTTAATATATAAATTTTTAGAAAAAATAATTACGGAAAACGGTTTTGAAGAAGTTTACTTTGGTACTTCACTGTATAAATCTAAACAATACATTGCCAATGGTAGTGTATTTATAACAAAAAAAAAATTACACTAAAACGAAAGAAAAATTAATTATATTCAATGAATATGTACCTAAAATATTTTCTACAACACTATTTAAGAAAAAATTTAATCCTTACGCTAATGATACATCCGATAATATTACAAATGATCTAGGTGTTTTACCGCTTATCTGTTATGAAGCATTTTACTGCTACTTTATACTGCAAAAAAATGAAAATGCAAAAATCATGTATTTATTATCAAGCGAAAAATTTTTTAATAATACTATTTGGGGTGCTAGACAATATAATAATATTCTCAAATTACGTTGTATTGAAAATAAAATGCCAATGATTAAAAGCTCTAATTATGGGAGTTCAATCATGATAGATTCTAAAGGTAATATTTTGATTGAACTGAACGATGAATTAAATATTTTTAAAAACAGCTAATCATCCACTTATGAGGCAAATAATTATAGTATTTTTTTTCATGAATTACTTGCTTATACATAGCCAGCCGAATGAGTTTGAAATTGGGATTTACAACGTTAGTTTGGGTGGAATTGGAAGTGGGATTGGGGCTGTTATAAATAAGAAACCTAATGAAAAATTTTTAAAAGTATTTACTAATGGATTCTTGAAAGGATCAGTTGGTGGAGCTCTAATTTTTGGGAGCAAAAAAATGGTTAGCCAAATTTATATTGAAGAGAAATTAGAGTATAATTGGCCTGCAAAAGTATTGAACTCGTTGGGTACATCTATAATTGAAAATGCCTCCAGCAATAGAGGGTTTTTAGAACAAATTCATATAAATATAGGGTTTAATCGAATTGAGTTTTACCCGAATGAAGATTTTAGGGTTAAATATAAATTAATGCCAGCTGCTTTTGTCACAACATTTGTTAGCGCAATAGATAGTAAACCCGAATGGAATCTAATGTTACGTTCTGGTGAAGTAATATTTTCTACAAATGAAAGTAATTTGAATAATTTAAATGCCCAAGCGTTATTAACAAGTTTTAAAGTAAGAGAATCTGAAATTAAAAATTACTCAGTCTTGGCTCATGAAATTATACACCTTTATCAATATAACGACTATAATTTTGTAAATCCTTATTTTAACAATTACACTGATAAATTAAGTATGGCTAACAATTTTATTAAATCATACATATATTGGGATTTTAATTCAATTGTAATAGGTGGTCTTTATCAATTAGAAAACATTAATAGATCTAATTATTACGATAATTTTTATGAATATGAGGCAGCATTTTTCTCAGACACTTTATATCAAATTGACTAATCATATCTATTATACAATAAAAGAATCCAAAAGGTTTAACGCCTAGGTATGAAGATTTCCTTCGTATCTACGTATCAATTATAATTTAAGAATATTATTTACTTATGTTGTTTTTAGTAAATTCTACTGCATTAACTTACCCCAACCAGCCATCGCGATCCAGGCTTCTGTATTGGATAGCTTCAGAAATATGGCTTCCTTGAATATCTGGGCTAGACTCTAAATCGGCAATGGTTCTGGAAACTTTCAAAATCCTATCGTAGGCTCTTGCCGATAGGTTAAGCCTTTCCATGGCGGTCTTTAGCAGTGTTTTTGAAGATTCCTCTAGCTTACAGAAGGCTTTGATATGCTTCACGTTCATTTGAGCATTATAATGCACATTTTCAAAGTCTTTGAAGCGCTCAGTTTGAAACTCCCTGGCTTTAGTCACGCGTTCTCTTATTTGTACACTACTCTCCCCTTTTCGTTCATCACTCAGTTTATCAAAAGGCACGGGAGTCACTTCAATATGAATATCAATTCTATCGAGCAAAGGTCCACTTATTTTACCCAAATAGCGTTGCATCTCTGCTGGAGAAGAGGTCACGGGTGCATCAGGATCGTTAAAGTACCCACCAGGACTTGGATTCATACTGGCTACTAGCATAAAACTTGAGGGATAAGTAACCGTAAATTTAGCTCTGGAGATGGTTACTTCTCTATCCTCTAAAGGCTGACGCATGACTTCCAACACTGTCCGTTTAAATTCAGGCAATTCATCTAAAAATAGAATACCATTATGAGCTAAAGAAATCTCTCCAGGTTGCGGATAGGCTCCACCACCTACAAGGGCTACATCTGAGATCGTGTGATGCGGGCTTCTAAATGGGCGTTCAGCCATCAATCCTACATTTTCTTTGACTCTACCCACAACAGAATGAATTTTGGTGGTTTCCAAAGCCTCGTGCAGGCTCATAGGCGGTAAAATACTTGGCAAGCGTTTGGCCAACATGGTTTTACCAGAGCCAGGAGGACCAACCATGATAATATTATGACCCCCAGCTGCAGCAATCTCCATACAGCGTTTGATGGATTCCTGACCTTTAACATCGGCAAAATCATACTCAGGATGCGCCAGGTTATCATAAAAGATTTCTCTGGTGTTGATCTTCAAAGGCTCTAAAGCTTCGCCTTTATCAAAGAAATTAATGACCTCACTGATGGATTCTACACCGTAGACCTCTAAATCATCAACGATAGCTGCTTCTTTAGCATTTTGCTTAGGAAGAATAAAGCCTTTAAAACCTTCTTCTCTAGCCTTAATCGCGATAGGCAAGGCTCCTTTGATGGGTTGCAAACTCCCATCCAGCGAAAGTTCTCCCATAATGATGTAGCGATCAATGTCTTCAGAGTTGATTTGATTTGAGGCTGAAAGAATACCTAAAGCTAATGTAAGATCATAAGCTGAACCTTCTTTTCGCATATCTGCAGGTGCCATATTCACGATGATTTTTTTGCCCGGAAACTTAAAGCCATTGTTTTTTAGTGCGGCTTGAATTCTAAAACTACTCTCACGAATGGCATTATCTGGTAGTCCTACCAAATGGTAGCCAATGCCCTTTTCCATATTGATCTCGATTGTGATAATCTCAGCATCGACTCCAAAAACAGAACTTCCAAAGACTTTAACAAGCATAATAATCTGATTAGTGGTTAGTTAACCTAAAAATATACTTTTTTCCTTAAAATCAGAAAAAACCAGATTGAAAACATGGCTAATTAAAACGCAAAAAAAAATCCGAAATAAATATTTCGGATTTTTAATCAGTAGTCTTGCTTACAGTTTCTAGGACTTATAATGTTTTAATAATTCATTTGTAGAGGAATCATGTTGATTTTCAATTTTAGAAAACTGAATATCTTTCAATGTGTTTTTAGCCAATTGTTTTCCTAGTTCAACGCCCCATTGATCGTAGCTGAAAATATTCCAAACCACGCCTTGAACGAAGATCTTATGCTCATACATAGCCACAAGTTTTCCAAGAGATTTCGGATTGAGCTGATCAATTAAAATTGAAGTGGTGGGTTTATTACCTTCAAAGACTTTAAAAGGAAGTAATTTTTGGATCTCTTCCGTGCTTAGGCCCTGCTCCTCTAATTCCTTATGAACTTCATCCTTCGTTTTACCTTGCATTAAAGCTTCAGTCTGAGCAAAGTAATTGGCCATCAAAATATCATGGTGATTTTTATTTCCATATAAAGGCGCTTTAAATCCAATAAAATCACAAGGTATTAACTTAGTTCCTTGATGAATCATTTGAAAAAAAGCATGCTGAGAATTGGTACCTGGTTCCCCCCAAACAATTGTGCCCGTTTGGTAGTTTACTTTATCGCCTGCTCTGTCTACACTTTTACCATTACTTTCCATAGAAGCCTGTTGGAGATAAGAGGCTAATTTTTGAAGATACTGGGTGTAAGGAATAATAGCTTCACTTTCTGCTCCTAAAAAGTTGTTGTACCATATACCTATAAGCGCAAGAACTACAGGTATATTTTGGTCGAAAGTTGCATTTTTAAAATGCACATCCATTTCTTCGGCTCCATCTAACAGTGCTTGAAAATGTTCTGAACCAAGACTAACAGCAATAGAAAGCCCAGCTGCACTCCATAGTGAAAATCGACCTCCGACCCAATCGTACATGGGGAAGATATTTTCTTTCACAATTCCAAAATCTTCTACTGCTGAAATGTTAGTGGATACCGCAACAAAATTATGCTTAACATCGTCTGGATTAGCTGTTTTCAGGAACCAGTCTCTTATTGTATTGGCATTAGTCAGCGTCTCCTGAGTGCTAAAGGATTTAGAAACAATAACGAATAAAGTCGTCTCTGGATTTAGGTGTTTAATCGTTTCCATCACATGATCGCCATCAACATTGGAAACGAAATGGGGTGTGATGTCAGTCTTATAATAAGCCAAGGCGTCTACAATCATCTGTGGACCAAGATCTGATCCGCCAATTCCTATATTCACCACATCTGTGAATGTTTTACCTGTATAGGATTTACGATTTCCTGAATTAACCTGATTAGCAAAATTTTTAATTTTTGCTAATACAGACTGAACGTCCTCATAAACATCAACCCCGTCAACCTGAGCTGAATTGTTTTTAGCCGATCTTAAACCTGTGTGTAACACAGCACGACCTTCAGTTTGATTGATTTTATCGCCATTGAAGTATTTTTGAATCGCTGATTTCAAATCTGACTCTTCGGCCAGCTTCATTAGCTGATTAAACACTTCTTTATCTACAAGATTTTTAGAAAAATCTACCAAAAACTCATTATCATGAATCGAAAATTCTTCAAATCGGTTGGTGTTAGATTCAAATAATGATTTTAAATCAAAATTAGCTTGAGATAATTTTTCTAAAGTCTTCCAGGATTTGAAGTTGACAGGTGACGTAGTATTTAAGGGCATTTAATTAACTTTTAAAACGTTGTGTTTATAATGTTTAATCAGACCATCAATAGGTCTTCTTATAATGTTACCAATGTCCAGATGATAACGTTTGGCTACATCTCTGATGATATCTTCAGAAAAGAAGGCAATAGAACCTATAAAATGAATAGGCACGCCCTGAGCTTGCTTAAAGCACATCACACGGCGTTCGATAAATTTTTCAATACCTTCGTAAATCAATTTATAGAAATAACCATTACGTTCCTGGGCTGTAAAAATAAATTCAGCAAACGATGCTAAATAAGTATTTGGATTATCTTCTTTGTAGACATTCTTTTTGATAGTATCAGCATTTAAATCATAGCGTTTAGCAAATTCCTTGCTCATATCATCACTCATAAAATTATAGTAGTAATCTCTAATCAAACGTTTTCCAAAATAATTACCACTCGCTTCATCCATCAGCACATAACCCAAAGATTCAACCTGCATATGCACGTTTTTACCGTCAAAATAACATGAATTGGATCCTGTCCCTAAAATACAAACAATACCAGGTTCTGTAGTGGCGGCCAAAGCAGCAGCAACCATATCTTCGTCAACATTTACTTCGGCATCAGGAAAATAATCTTCCAGAATTTTTTTAAGATTCTTAACTGGCGTTGGAGTTCCACATCCTGCCCCATAAAAGTCGACCCTACTTACTTTAAAAGTAATTGTTTTTAAGTCTTCATTTTCTTCCAGGCGGGCTTTTAAATTTTCTGGCTTAAAAACTGCTGGATTTAAACCTTTGGTTCTAGTCTTTAAAGCAACCTCCCCTTTATCATCTAATAAGATCCAGTCGCATTTCGTAGAACCACCATCTGCTATAAGTATCATAGGCTTTGTTTAATATTAAAAAAGGCTTATTCCATTGAAGAAATAAGCCTTTTTGATAAGTTGTTACTTATAATTTAGCAATATGTAATGCTAAATCAACAAGTTTAGCAGAGTAGCCATATTCATTATCATACCAAGCGACAAGCTTAAAGAAGTTATCGTTTAATGCGATACCAGCATTGGCATCAAAATTAGAAGTTGCTGTTTCAGAAACAAAATCCTGAGATACAACCTCATCTTCATAATAGCCTAAAACGCCTTTCATAGGACCGTCTGCTGCAGCTTTCATAGCAGCTTTTACTTCATCATAAGTGGCAGACTTTTCGGTTCTCACCGTTAAGTCCACTACAGAAACATCGGCAGTTGGTACTCTAAAAGCCATTCCGGTTAATTTACCATCCACTTCTTTTAAGACTTTTCCTACAGCAACTGCTGCACCTGTACTCGTTGGAATAATATTATTGATAGCACTTCTTCCTAATCTGTAGTTTTTAGATGAAGGTGAATCTACTGTAAATTGAGTTGAAGTAGCAGCATGTATTGTAGTCATTAAGCCTTCTACAATTCCAAAACTATCGTTGATCACCTTAGTCATTGGAGCTAGACAGTTGGTAGTACAAGAAGCATTAGACACCACCGTATCTTCAGCCGTTGCATCATTTTCATTTACACCCATCACAAACATAGGAGCAGTTTTCGACGGCGCTGAAATTACTACTTTCTTTGCACCAGCCTCTATATGTGCAGAAGCATTATCTTTATCTTTGAAAATTCCTGTACAGTCTAGAATAATTTCTGCTCCTACAGCATCCCATTTCAATTGTTTTGGATCTTTTTCTGCTGTAATTCTGATGGTTTTGCCATCGACAACCAGATGTCCATCTTTTACTTCAACATTTTTCTTAAATCTGCCGTGAACAGAATCATATTTCAACATGTAGGCTAAATGCTCAACGTCTAATAGATCATTAATACCTACGACTTCTACATCTTTATTATCCATTGCTATTCTAAAAGCAATTCTTCCGATACGGCCGAAACCGTTAATACCTATTTTAGTCATAATTATTGAATTTTAATTTATTAAGTGGATACTATATCCGCAACTCGAATAAGATCCGTATCAATTATTTTCTTCACGTTAATAGCAGTTTCAAATGGAACATGAACAATTTTCTTATGTGAAATACCTACCATAATGTTAGATTTCCCTTCAATTAGCGCATCTACAGCACCAACCCCAAGACGACTGGCTAAAACACGATCGAAACAACTTGGTGAACCACCCCGCTGGATATGTCCCAAAACAGTCACTTTCACTTCGTAATCTGGAAGTTGGGTTTGAATGGAATCTGCAACATTGGTGATATTTTTACCAATCTGATCTCCTTCAGAAACAACTACAATACTAGAGGTCTTACCTGTTTTCCTGCTTTTTTCTAAAGATTCAATCAATCGTTCTATGCCTAAGTTTTCCTCAGGAATAAGAATTTCTTCTGCACCTGCTCCTATACCACTATTCAAGGCGATATCACCAGCATCTCGTCCCATAACCTCAACTAAAAACAGTCTATCGTGGGAACTAGCCGTATCTCTAATTTTATCGATGGCTTCAACGACAGTATTTAAAGCTGTATCGTAGCCAATTGTATAATCTGTCCCGTTGATATCATTGTCTATAGTTCCGGGAATCCCAATGACTGGAATATCAAATTCTGAACTAAAAACAGACGCCCCTGTAAAGGTACCATCTCCACCAATAACTACTAAGGCATCAATTCGTCTGGCTTGCAGATTGTTGAAAGCCTTTTGACGACCTTCCTTAGTCATAAAATCTTTAGAGCGAGCAGATTTTAAAAATGTACCTCCCCGGTTAATTGTGTTTTTAACATCACGTGGACCAAGTTCTATAAAGTCATTTTCTATTAGGCCTTGGTAGCCTCTATAAATACCATCGCAAACAAGGCCAGAATATGCAGCGTTTCTAACGACCGCTCGAATGGCAGCATTCATTCCCGGAGAATCTCCACCAGAGGTAAGTACTGCTATTTTTTGTAAGTTTTTCATTAAAATCAAATATATTTTAAATATAACATTCTCACCAATTAAGTTTTCGACTAAAACGATATAGGTAACTAAAGCTTATCAAAATTTTATAAAAGATAGTCAAAAACTACTTGATTATCAAAATTTTGTATTCCCAGGGCTCGAAATTGTGAATCTGATCAGCTTTAAATTCGATAGTATCTTCAGCTAGAACATCTTCAAACTGCCCAGTAAGTGGAAGACTAAATGATTGAGGGCTTGAGGAAAAATTAGCGATATAAAAAAGTTGACTATCACCCTTATTTCTTTCAAAAGCAATGATATTTTCATCATTGCTGGTCTCTAATCGTTGATAAGACGCTGCCTTTTTAGCACCATTAAGTGCTTTATTATTGTTTTTCAAGGCTCCAAGTGTAGAGTGAAGCTTCCACATCTCTCCTTTTTCTTTTGGAATACTATCGTTCTCAAAAAACTTAAGACGTTTATCCATACCGTATTCTTGTCCGCTATAGATCAGAGGCATTCCCGGTAAAGCATAGGTAAAGGCCAGCATCGTTTCTGCGGCATCACCCATGCGCTCATTAACAGTACCGTTCCAGGAGTTTTCATCATGGTTGGTAATAAAATTCATCAGGTAGTCATCGTCCTGGTAGGTGGTGTCTATTTTAGCCATATAAGCATCCCAAGCCTTAACGTTTTTTTCGCCTTGAGCCATTTCATTCATGATATGATGTCCTTCCCAATTGTATCCCATATCGAAGGCCTCATAAAACAAATCTTTGTCCTCGCTCTCTGCCAGCATAAAGAGTGGTTTCTCTTTTTGTAATTCAGGAACCACGTAATTCCAGAATTCTGTAGTCACATTTCCAGCTACATCACAACGGAAGCCATCAATATTTTTTTCTTTCACCCAATAGAGCATCTCCTCTTTCATAGCCATCCAGAGTGAATCATTCTCATAATTTAAGTGGGCGACATCTGTCCAACCCCAGGATTCTCCTGTATCTGGATTGATAGGATCGGTGACGTTTCCCTCTTTATCTTTGTGGTAATATTCAGGGTGCTTTTCTATCCATTCATGATCCCACCCTGTATGATTGGCTACCCAGTCTAAAATGACATACATTCCATTTTCATGAGCTGTTTTTATTAACTTATCAAAGTCTTCCATGCTTCCAAACTCTGGATTAATAGCTGTGTAGTCTGAAATTGCATAGTAGCTGCCTAAATACTTTTCTTTTTCAGCTGGATCTTCAATATCTTCAATAGACAAATCTGGAGTGGCCTTTCTATTTTTCATCGAAATGGGGTAGACAGGCATTAGCCAAATGACCTTCACTCCCAATTCTTTCAATTGAGGAATGTCTTTTGTAAATGCTGAAAACGTTCCTTCTGGTGAATACTGACGAATATTTGCTTCATAAATGACAGAAGATTCCAATACAGTATTGGAAATAGGCTGATAAGAAGCCTGTGAAGTTTCGTCTTTATTCTTTTCAATTTTGTTCTGACATGCAGTTAATAGAAGAGCTACTCCAAACATGGCGCTTATATACTTATGTAAATTCATAACAGGTGTATTAAAATAGTTAAGAGCTTATTTAAGCTCGGTTAAATGACTATATAATGTAAATCCAGGTTTCAGATCTATTTGCTCTTTCCAGAGCAGGTCGGTTCCTTCTATGACTTCTGTAAATGATTTCCCTGAAAGTTCCAACTCATCAAACCTAGACAGGTCTATGGTTGTAGTCTTGGAATTAGTATTGAGAAAAGCAACCGTAGTCTCATCTTTATGAATTCTAAAAATCGCATAGATACCATCAAAAGGGGCAAAATGAATCATTTTACCATCTTGTAAAGCTGAAGAGGTTTTTCTAAAATTTAAAAGTGCTTTTAAGAACGATTGAAAATCAAGTTGCTCCGGAGTCAGGTTTTCTCCAGTAAAAGCATTGACTGTGTCTCCGTTCCAGCCCCCTGGAAAATCAGTTCTAATCAATCCATGGTCACCACGTTGATCTGAATTTTCCATCAGAATCTCAGTTCCATAATATACTTGAGGTGTTCTCGGTAAAGTCAAAATTAAACCCAGTGCCATTTTGGTTTTTTGTACATTCTCATTCAGCTGAGTAAATACGCGATCCATGTCATGATTATCCATAAAAATCATGATATCCTTAGGTTCTGGATAGTTAAAATCATTAGCCAGCCCTTCATAGATCTTAGTTAGTCCATTGCCCCAGCCTTCGTTTCCTTCGTTAAGTGCCTGAACAATTTTCATTTGCATGGGAAAATCCATAACAGATCTTAAGTTGGAGTCGTAACCGTCTTTATTATGTTGTCCCTCCTGCCAGTAACTTACCAGCACCTGATCTGTCGTCCACTCCTCCCCTACAATATTAAAGTTAGGATATTCCTTCATGATCGCCCCTGCCCAATCTGACATGAATGCTTTATCTGGATAAGGATAAGTGTCCTGACGAATACCATGCAACTGTAAAGTTTCTACCCACCAGATGCTATTTTGAATAATGTATTGAGCAAGAACTGGATTGTTTTGATTCAAATCGGGCATAGTTGATACAAACCAGCCCTGGTTGTTAAGTTTGGAATCATGTTTTGAGGCATACGGATCCTGATTTGTCGATCGTTTATGATTGGAGTTTGGTATGGATTTACCCTCTTCATATAGTTTTTGAAAATTGAGCCAGTCCTTAAATGGCAAATCTTGCATCCACCAATGCCCACTGCCACAATGGTTGGCCACCATGTCCATAATCAAACCAATCCCTTTTTCTGAAGCTTGTTTTGAGAGTTTTTTATAAAGTTCCAAATCCCCGAATCTGGGATCAACTTCATAAAAATCAGTAATGGCATAGCCGTGATATGAGGAGGATTTCATATCGTTGGTCAAAAGCGGACTAGACCAAATACTGGTAAATCCCATGTCGGCTACATAATCCAAGTGGTCTATGATTCCCTGGATATCGCCTCCGTGACGTGCATAATTATCGGTTCTGTCCACTTCTGTTTCTCTCATGCTTTCTACAACATCGTTCTCTGGATTACCATTAGCAAAACGATCTGGAGTAATGAGATAAACCGCATCGGTATGATTGAATCCAAAGTACTCCTCGGCAGGTTTCGGCCTGGATTTCAACTCATAGGTAAAGCTTTGGTTTTTAGCACCTTTTTTCTTGAATTTAATCTCAAAACGTCCTGGTTGAGCCTCATCAGCTATAATAAGGTCGATAAAGAGATAATTCGGACTATCAGCTTTATGAATTTTAGTAAGCTCAACGCCTTTATATGATAATTCCGGACGATAAGTAGAAATGTTATCAGCATGAACTAAAAGCTGTATGTCGTTCATTTGCATCCCCACCCACCAATTCGGGGGCTCTATGCGTAAATCTTGAGCTTTTAATTCAGTAATGCTTAAATTCAGAAGAAACAGAAAAGAGAAAACGAATTGAGATGCCGATAAAACATGTTTTGATTTCATACTCTTATTTTTCTTTAATACTGATAGCAAAGCCACCTCCTGGAGCTGACTTTAGTTTTAATGTGGATTTACTAGTTACGGTTTTAGTGCTAATCTTGTAAGCCTGTGGATTGGTTTTGTAATGAGCATCTTTAGCATCAGCATAAATCGTAGCTGCATAAGTTTTGCCTTTTTCTAAAAAATTCAGATCGATTTTCGTTTTTCTTGGGGTTGTTCCATTCACGTTACCTACATACCAGCTAGACGACTGCTTGTCTTTCCTGGCCACTGTAATATATTCACCCGGCTCTGCTTCTAAATAATGGCTTTCTTCCCAGTCTACAGCTACGTCTTTAATGAACTGGAATGCATCCATAAACCGCCTATAGTTTTCTGGCAGGTCAGCCGCCATTTGAAGAGGGCTGTACATGGTCACATACAACGCTAGCTGGTTAGCGATGGTAGAATTGACGTGGGAGTTATTATCAGGATTCAGTTTGCTAATATCCATTTCAAAAATTCCAGGAGTATAATCCATAGGTCCACCAATTAATCTGGTGAAAGGTAAAATAGTCACGTGATTTGGTTTTGAACCTCCAAAGGCCTGGAATTCGGTACCTCTTGCAGATTCATTTCCAATCAAATTGGGATAGGTTCTTCGCAGTCCTGTTGGTCTCACGGCTTCATGTGCATTGACCATGATTTTATAATCTGCTGCTTTTTTAACGGCGTACAAGTAGTGGTTGATGGCCCATTGACCGTAGTGCCGTTCTCCTCGTGGTATAATATCACCCACATAGCCACTTTTTACCGAGGTGTAACCAAATTTGTTCATGAACTGATAAGCTGTGTCTAAATGACGCTCATAATTTCTGATGGCTCCAGAGGTTTCATGATGCATCATCATTTCAATATCTTTTGATGCCGCATAGTCTTGAATTTCTTCAACGTCAAAATCGGGATAAGGCGTCACAAAATCAAACACATAATCTTTGGATTTTCCAAACCAATCTTCCCAGCCTTCATTCCAACCTTCTACCAGTAAAGCATCAAATCCATGCTCAGAAGCAAAGTCGATGTAATCTTTGACGTGTTCAGTATTCGCCGCATGTCTTCCGTTGGGTTTTGTTTTTGAATAATCGGTTTCACCCAGCTTGACGGAGGGCAATTCATCGGTGTAATTCCAGCTGCTCTTCCCAGTAATCATTTCCCACCAAACGCCCATATATTTGATTGGTTTGATCCAGGAAGTGTCCTCTAAGGCATTAGGTTCGTTTAAGTTGAGAGTCATATTAGAAGACAAAATATCTGTAGCATCATCGCTTACCATGATAGTTCTCCAGGGCGATACAGCTGGTGCTTGTAAATAACCTTTGTTACCAATAGCATCTGGAGTAAGCCAGGATGTAAACGTCAGGTTTGATTCATCGAGGTTTAAATTCATCAATGAATATTCTTTTAAAGCGGCTTCGTGTAAATTGATGTATAAACCGTCTTCGGTTTTCATCATTAAAGAAGTTTGCACTCCTGTTTTCGAAAATTGTTCCTGAGAGGCATTTCCCGTTAAGGCATCATCAAAGCGATCGCTAATTTCAGAAAGCTTTGAGGTGGTATAGTCGTATTCCTGAGAATCGTAATCTCCAGGAATCCAAAAGGCTGTATGATCTCCAGTCATCGCAAATTCAGTATGCTCTTCTTCAATGACGAAATACACCAGATTATCCTGCTGAGGAAATTCGTATCTAAAGCCTAAGCCTTCATCAAACAATCGAAATCGGATAATAATATGTCTGTCCATATTAGCTTGTGCTAAAGTGACAGCCATCTCCTTATAATGGTTTCGGATTTCCGACTGTTCTCCCCAAACTGGGGTCCAGGTGTTATCAAAAGTTGAATTTGTAACTTCTTTTATTTCAAACCCATCCATTAGTGACCTTTCATCATCCACCAATTCCAGGCCAAGCTTACTTTTAGCAATAACCTGATCTCCTTTATAATTTAAGGAATATACAGGGGTTCCTTCAGCATCAAGCTCAAAATTAAGTTTGAATTCAGAACTTGGCGAGGTTAATTTTTGGGCTTGAGTAGTCGATATGAGCATGGCCACGACTACAATAGAAAAAATATATCTCATTGTCTTTTATATTTTAGTTGACATCAACAGATTTTCCGTCGACAATAATCTGCAGTTCACCGCCATTTTCTAATGAAAATTTGGTTGACTCATGATCGATTTCAACTTTTAAAATTTGATTTCTGTAATTCACTTTAAATGAATAAGAAGTCCATTCTTTAGGAATTTTTGGAGCAAAGTGCAATTGATTATTTTTCACTCGCATGCCTCCAAATCCTTCTACGATGCTCATCCAGGTCCCTGCCATACTCGTGATGTGACAGCCTTCTTTCACTTCTTTATTATAATCATCAAGGTCTAGCCTTGAGGTTCTTAAATAAAACGCATAAGCCTGATCCATTCTATCGAGTAAAGCGGCCTGTATACTGTGAACACACGGCGACAATGAAGATTCATGAACCGTAAAGGGTTCGTAAAAATCAAAGTGCTTCTCTATCTGCTCTTTATTAAAGTGATGCTCAAAAAAGTAAAAGCCTTGTAAAGTATCTGCCTGTTTAATGTAAGGAGAACGCAAAATCCGGTCCCAAGACCAATGTTGATTAATAGGTCTGTTTTTTGGATCCAAATCGTCTACTTTCACCATTTCTTTATCCAAAAATCCATCTTGCTGTAAGTAAATGTTATGCTCTTCGGAATATGGCAAGTATATATGATCTGCAACATGTTTCATCGCATCAATTTCAGTATTGGTCAGTTTAGTCTTTTGAATGATACGCGCATAATCATCAGCAAATTCAGCTTCAACTTTCTTTAGATTTTCTACAGCATAATCTATACACCACTTGGCGATATAGTTAGTATACCAGTTGTTATTGACATTGTTTTCGTATTCATTTGGCCCGGTGACTCCAAGAATGACATACTTGTCTTTTTGGGAAGAGAACGTAGCGCGTTGCTGCCAAAATCTGGCAATAGCAATAAGCACCTCGAGACCCATCTCTGGAATGTAGGAGTAATCGCCCGTATATCGATGATAATTGAATATAGCATAAGCTATGGCGCCGTTTCTATGAATCTCTTCAAAGGTAATTTCCCATTCGTTATGAGATTCTTCGCCATTCATTGTCACCATTGGATACAAGGCTGCTCCACCAGTAAAGCCTAACTTCTCAGCATTTTCAATCGCTTTGTCTAAATGATTGTAACGGTACTTTAATAGATTCCTGGCGACCTTCTGGTCCTTGGTTGCCATATAAAAAGGAATACAATACGCCTCAGTGTCCCAATACGTACTGCCTCCATATTTCTCTCCGGTAAAGCCTTTAGGACCGATATTTAAGCGGTGATCTGTCCCAGTGTAGGTTTGGTTGAGTTGAAAAATATTAAAGCGTATGCCTTGCTGCGCTTTCACATCCCCTTCAATAGAAATATCACTCATCTTCCAGATCTTACTCCAGGCTTCTTTTTGAGTATATAGAAGGTTTTCAAATCCTGCTTTAATTGCTTTTTCTAAAATAGATTTAGCCGCATTAATCAATTCAGATTTATCATGATTCAGAGAGGTTGTATAGCCTGCATACTTCTGAAGACTTAAGGTGTTCCCTTTTGCAACATGTTCTTCATAAGAAATAGAAACTTCCATTTCTTTTTCTGAAGGTTTTCCAACAGTTTCAGATTTATGTCCATTGAGGTACAACTGTGACTTCATAAAAGTGCATACATGGTATTTGGTCTTCAACGTATGGCTTTCTATAAATCCTTGTTGGCTATTGACTTTCTTATTGGTAGTCTTCCAAAATTGATCATCCCAGTTGGTATCCTGATTGGTAATCCCAGAATCTAAATAGGGTATGAAGGTAATTTTAGCATCAGAATTAAATGGAGTTACTTTATAATCGATGACACCTAGCTCTTCGTGAGCTAAGCTTAAAAAACGTTTTACTTCAACTTTTAATTGGATGCCATTTTGAAGAGTGGCTTCAAAACTTCTACCCAACCATCCTTCTTTCATATTCAGCTCTCTTCTGAAGTTGTTTACGTTTTTACAACTAAACAGATCCAGCATTTCATCATTAACCATAACGTTGATACCGATCCAATTGGGAGCATTTAGAACCTTTGCAAAGTATTCTGGATATCCGTTTTTCCACCAGCCTACTCGGGTTTTGTCCGGATAAAAAATTCCGCCTATATAACTGCCTTGAAAAGAAGGTCCTGTATAGGTTTCTTCAAAATTTGCTCGCTGTCCCATTGCACCATTGCCTATACTGAAAAGACTTTCTGAAGATTGAACGCGGTCTACTTCAAAACCGTCTTCTATAATTGACCAAGGATGGGATGTGATATAATCTTGATTCATTGTAACTTTTTAAAATTATTTATTGAAATTCATCAACGCGTGTATGGTTTGCTCGTCTATTTCGGTGAAGTCATTAAAAATGAAATCAGACTCACTTAAAATATCTACACTTCCTATACCTACGCTCGTCATATGAGCTGCATTAGCAGCTTTAATTCCAGCCTGAGAGTCTTCAAAAACGATGGCCTGATTAGGATCAACTTTTAAAAACTGACACCCCATCAAAAAAACTTCTGGATCTGGTTTGGCTTTAGTTACTTCATTACCATCAACAATAGCTTCAAAATAAGCAGTTAAGCCTACCTTATCTAGAATAAGTCTGGCATTTTTACTTGCCGACCCAAGCGCTATAAGATGATTATTATGTTTTAGATACTTTAATGTTTCTAGAACGCCTGGGAGGATATCCTTAGCATTCATTTGATCGACATAAGACAAATACTCTTCGTTTTTTTCTGCCATAAGCTCATTGAACTTATCTTCAGTAATGGAGACATTTCCCCATTCCAATATTTTTTCAAGTGAACGCACTCGAGATACTCCCTTTAACTGCTCATTTTCTTTTTCAGTAAAAGAAATATCAAGCGATTCAGCCAGGTTTTTCCAGGCTAAAAAATGAAATTTTGCGGTGTCTACGATGACCCCATCGAGGTCAAATATAAATGCTTTAGTCATTGGTTTGGTTTAAATCAATTCTGGAATTAGTAGTTACATTTAGCGTAAAAATACCAGCTGCGATCATAGCTACACCTCCTATAATCAAGGCGTAAACTGGTTGGTTATCAAACAGGTTGGATACGATAAAACCTAAAATGGTTGAGGCTACAATTTGAGGAATCACAATAAAGAAATTGAAAACTCCCATGAAGTAGCCCATTTTGGATGAAGGCAGAGACCCAGATAACATCGCATAGGGAATAGACAATATCGATGCCCAGGCTATACCAACGCCTACCATACAAAGTATAAGGCCTAGTTTGGTGGAGACAAAATAAATAGATATCAAACCTATTCCGCCTAAGCTTAGGGCTAACATGTGGGTGAATTTATTGCTGGTTTTCTTAGCTAAAACGGGTAAAGCAAACGCCACGATGGCTGCAACCCCGTTATACACCGTAAACATGACCGTTACCCAATCTGCTGCATCGTTATAAAGCTTGGAGGTTGTATCTCTGGTATCGAATACATGACCTGTTACGGCCTGTGTGGTATAAATCCACATCGAAAACAATGCAAACCAGGAAAAAAACTGAACCCAGGCTAGCTGCTTCATGGTTTTAGGCATATTGAGCAAGTCTGAAACGATAATTGTAAAACCATTCCTGATGCGTTTTTTTCTTAATTCCGATACTATCAAGAATAGAATTCCTACAACGATAAGACCAATAAATAAAATGTAAAGTTCTTTGGTTAGCTCGTTTGTATAGATGAAATACGAGACGATTCCTCCACTGAGAATCATAATCCATCCCGAAATCTTTTGGGTCGAGATGTTTCGCTTGATTTCCTGATCAGTCTTGGGTTCAATCTTTGGTGTGTTTTTACTATTATCAAATGCCTCTAATTCTTCTGGTGTGTATTCTTTTGAAAATAGCACAGTCCACAACACCGCCAGAAAAAACACAATGCCACCCACATAAAACGACCATTTCACCGAGTCTGGTATAATGCCTTCAGGGGCGGTGTTCGAAATGCCTATCCAGTTGGTTAAAACATAAGGTAAAGCAGAGCCAACTACGGCGCCTATCCCTATAAAAAAACTTTGCATGGCAAATCCAAGAGTACGTTGTTCTTCGGCTAAATTGTCACCAACAAAAGCCCGAAAAGGCTCCATAGACACATTAATAGAGGCGTCCATGATCCATAACATCCCTGCAGCAACCCATAATTCAGGGGAGTTTGGCATAAAAAACAAGGCTGCTGAAGCCAAGATAGCTCCTACTAAAAAGTAAGGCTTCCTTCTGCCTAAACGCGTCCAGGTCTTATCACTAAAATACCCAACAATGGGTTGTACAACTAATCCTGTAACGGGGGCGGCTATCCAAAGTATAGGAATACTCTCGACATCAGCACCAAGAGTTTCAAAAATTCGTGATGTATTGGCATTTTGAAGGGCGAATCCAAATTGAATTCCAAGAAACCCAAAACTCATGTTCCAGATTTCCCAAAAACTAAGTTTTCGCTTTTGCATATCGTTTAATTTAGATTAAAACGATAAACTTTATGTCATACAAAGCCTATCTCATGGAAGTAAAAATATAGCTTTGTGAATTGCAAATATATTTAAATTTTTAAGTTCTACAATTTCGTGGTTTCCCGATCTATAATTTCTGTTTTAACTACCGTTGTTCTAAATGGTTCCTCTTCCTCGTTAGGATTTTCCAATCTGTCGATGAGAAGCTTTGCTGCTTCCTCTCCCATTTCGAAGCCGTGCTGACTTATGGTGGTTAATGGTGGATAAGCATGCTTAGATAAAACACCATCTGTGAACCCTATAATCTGTAAGTCCTTTGGAATATGCAGCCCTTTTTGTCTTGCCACTTTCATGGCTGTTATGGCATAAAGTTCATTTACGGCAAAAAGACCATCCACTTCATTCGTTTCGAAATAATCATGAATCTGTTCTTCCAGAAATTCCAGGTTGTCATTAGAATTAAACTTATCATCTATCTTCAATATCAGGTTCTCATCTATTGCGATTTTACTAGCTTTTAGAGCATTACTATAGCCTTCGGTTCTTAATCGGCCAACACTCACATAATCTTTTGTACTGATGATACCAATATGTTTACAACCACTGTCTATTAGCTTTTGAACAGCTTTTTCTGAAGTCTTAACGTCATCTACAATCACTTTATCACAATCAATCTCATCAATAACGCGATCAAACATAACAATTGGTATTCCTTGATCTATAGTTTCAGACAGGTGATAATAATCCTTCACCGATAGCGTTTCTTTCGCAACAGAGATAATAAATCCATCAATACTACCGTTGGCTAACATTTCCAGGTTGATCACCTCCTTTTTAAAAGATTCATTGGAAAGACCTACAATTACATTGTAGCCCTTTTCATTGGCAAACTGCTCTATTCCTGAAATGACGGTGGTAAAAAAATGATGAACGATTTCTGGGATGATGACTCCAAGCGTTTTAGTTTTCTTATTTTTAAGACTTAATGCAATATTATTGGGTCTATAATTGTAAAGTTTAGCAAAGGCCTTCACCTTTTGTTTGGTCTCTTCTCCTATTTCTTTGCTGTCCCTTAGTGCCTTAGAAACTGTTGAAACAGAAACATCTAATTCTTTGGCAATGACTTTTAAAGTAGGTTTTTGCTTCATTTTAAATTCTCATCAAGATTCAACTCTCAAAATAAGCAAATATTCAATAAAAGACCGTCGATTTTCTAAAATATTAAAAAGTTATCAACACGAAAACGATGTAGCTCAACGCAGGCTAAGGTTATAAGCTTTTGTTTATATAACTTTAACGTTGGAAGTAAAAATATAACGTATTAATAACACAAAAAATAGCTCTATGCGAACAATCAAACTTTTAGGTCTGTTGCTAATGCTGATGCCTCTAAGTATTTTTGCCCAGTCCACTGTAAGTGGAACGGTGATGGATAACAATGGTATGCCTATACCTGGTGTAAACATCTCAGTAAAAAATACAACAAAGGGGACAACAACAGATTTTGATGGAAATTACTCAATCGTTTTAGAAAACGGTGAGACTTTATCCTTTTCATATGTGGGATACAGAACCCAGAATATTACTTTCAATGGAAATAACACTAGCATTGATATAACAATGGTAGAAGATGCCGAAGCCTTAAGTGAAGTCGTTGTCGTCGGTTATGGTGACCAAACCGTCAAATCCATATCCGGATCTGTGGCTTCTGTGACAGAAAAAGATTTTAATAAAGGAAATATTGTCACTTCAGAAAGCCTGATTCAGGGTCGAGTTCCTGGACTCTCTGTTACAAAAGGCGGTGGACCAGGTTCTGGATCTGAAATCAGAATTCGTGGTGGATCATCACTTTTTGCAAATAACGCTCCATTAATTGTTTTGGACGGGTTACCACTAGAAAATAAAACAGCAGATGGAACACGTTCCATATTATCGAACATTAACCCTAGTGACATCGAATCCTTTTCGGTTTTAAAAGATGCTTCAGCATCTGCGATCTATGGTATTCGTGGAGCCAACGGTGTAATCATTATCAATACCAAAAGAGGTCGGGGTGATTTAAGTGTTTCTTTAGACATTCAGCAAAATGTCACAACGATAGATAATACAGTAGATGTATTAAGCGCTTCTCAATTTAGATCTTTGGTGAGAGAAAACTTTCCAGGTCGTTTAGCTGAACTTGGTAATGCAAATACCAATTGGCAAGACGAAATCTACAGAGATGCTAAGTCTTCTGATATTAATTTGAGCGTTCGTGGGGCTTTATTTGGGGAATTACCAGCACGTTTGTCTTTAAACCGTTCTGATCAAAGAGGATTAAGACGAACCTCTAAATTTGACAGAACTACCGCTTCTTTGTCTTTGAATCCTAGATTATTTGACGATCATTTAAAGCTAGGACTGAATGCTAACTACAGTAATGAAGACAACCGCTTTGCCGATGGTGTTGAGGGAAATGCCATTACCTTTGACCCTACTCAACCCGTGAGGGATCCAAATTCACCTTACGGTGGTTTTTTCGAATTTCAGGATGATGATGGTTCAGCATCATCTAATGTTCCTAGAAACCCTGTAGCCCAATTGCTTCAGACTAGAAACGTAAGTAATGCGGATAGAGTGTATGGAAACTTAAATTTAGATTATAAATTTCATTTCTTACCTGAACTCCGATTTGTCGTAAATGCTGGTTTAGACAGAACTGAAAGTGAAGGTTCTTTAACAAGACCCCGAACCAGTGCGCTTGGAGTGAATGCAGAGGAAGGTGAATTTATCGGTAACGAATCCAGGTATTCTAATACACTTACCAACTCCTCACTAGACACTTATTTTGTTTATGAAACTGAGTTCGACGAGTTTGGTGTCAAAGCCACCGCAGGTTATTCTTATCAAAAATTTGAAGAAGAAAGTTTTACCACCAATGAAATACTTGATCCTAATGCTCAGGAGCCTAGAACAATTATAGAAGATGATGTTGTTTTATTAGGTTATTTTGCTAGGGCTAATTTTAGTTTTAAGGACAAGTATTTCCTAAATGCATCCATACGTAGAGATGGAACATCTAGATTTAATCCAGAAAATAGATTTGAGTTCTTTCCTTCCTTTTCTGGAGCATGGCAAATTAGTGAAGAGAGTTTCCTAGCCGATAGCAATGTCATCAACAGCTTAAAAATTAGAGCAGGTTGGGGACAAACAGGTCAGCAAGATATTGGAGAATCTTCTTCTGATTATTTAAGACGTTACCAATCAGGTTTATCAAATCAAAGATATCTATTTGGTAATACTCCCCAGGATCCATCACAACCAGTTACTATCGAACCGATTACCCCTTTCCAGCCACTTTATACAAATCCAGATATTAAGTGGGAAATTGTTACTGAAATCAACTTAGGGGTCGATTTTGAGCTGTTCGATAGAAGACTATCTGGTTCTGTTGATCTCTTTGAGCGTACCGCCGATGATTTATTATCTCCTGTTCCAGTAACCGATGGTGCTAACTTCTCAAATGAAGGTGTACAAAATATTGGAGAATTTGTGTCTAAGGGGGTTGAAGTTAACTTAGATTATAATGTCGTGAGGCAAGATGACTTGAATTGGAATGTCAATTACAACTTCACGGCGATCGATAGAGAAATCACCAGCTTAGCTTTTGGTCAGGATATCTTAGTCGGGGGTATATCTGGTGGTACTGGATCGAACATTCAAGTAATTCGAGATGGTGAATGGCCAAACTCATTTTTTACTTACGCTCAACTATATGATGATGCTGGACAGCCAATTGAAGGGGCTTATGCTGATCTCAATGGTGACGGCAATATCGACGAGAGGGATCGTTATGTTTCTGGGAAAGGTCAGGCGGATGTGTTAATGGGCTTTCAATCCAACTTAACTTACAAAAATTTCGATTTCAACTTTAACCTGAGAGCTAGTTTGGGAAATGATGTTTATAACAATGTCAACTCATCAAGAGCTCAATTATTAAACTTAAACTTAGCAGGAGCACCTCGAAATTTACCAATAAATGTTCTTGAAACTAACTTTTCAAGATCTGATGATGTTTTTCTATCTGACTATTATGTAGAGGATGCATCTTTTTTAAGAATGGACAATATTACTCTTGGTTATACTATAAGAGGTTTTGAAAGAGAATCCACTAGTCTAAGGTTTTGGATGGGTTTACAAAATGCTTTTGTGATTACTGATTATTCAGGGGTGGATCCTGAACTAGATTCTGGTGGCATCGATAATACGATTTATCCAAGAGGAAGAACCTACTTACTAGGAATTAATTATAATTTTTAAAATAATTACTTATGAAATTTACACACTATATAATTTTATTTTTGGTCGGTTCCCTTCTATTCACTTCCTGTGAATCAGATTTGGACATAGTGCCTCAAGACCCCAATCAAAGATTAGCCGATGATATTTTTGTATCAGTGGAAGCTTATGAGCAATCTTTAGCTGGTATCTACGCTAATTTAGCTTTATCCTCACTAACAGATCCTGGACAGTCCAATATTGGTGGCTTAGATCCTGGAACGGGACAGTATATGCGTGGTTTGTTTAATCTACAAAACCTGGCTACCGATGAAGTTATTTTTACGTTTGAAACCGATGCTGGTATTGCTGGGATACAGAGAAATACTGCTTCTCCAGAAAATGTACTTTTGAGAGGAGTGTTTTCCAGAGGGATGTTCTCTGTCGCTCTAGCTAATGAGTTTTTAAGACAATCTACGGATGAATTACTTCAATCTCGTAGCATCGGCTCTCCAGAAGTGATTCAAACCTATCGAGCAGAGGCCAAAGCTTTGAAAGCTTTATCTTACTATCACTTGATGGACTTATTTGGAAAAGCTCCCTTTTACGATGAAACCACACCTCCCGGCTTTACACAAGGCCCAGAATTGAGCAGAACCGAGCTGTTTGATCTGGTTGAAAGTTTACTTCTAGAAGCTAGGGAAGACTTACCTGAAGGTAACTCCGGAGATTATGGCAGAATGGACCAAGGTGTGGTTGATATGATTTTAGCCAAAATCTATTTGAATGCTGAAGTCTATACAGGAACACCTCGTTATGCAGAAGCTTTATCAAAGACGGAAGATGTAATTAATGCTGGATATACCTTAGTTGACGACTATCAGTTTAACTTTTTAGCTGATAATGCGACTAATGGTGCTCAAAACGAAATCATATTTCCAGTGGTGAACGATGGACAGACAGTTCAAAACTTTGGAGGGACAACAATTCTGATTCAAGGTCAGGTCGGTGCACAGGAACAAAACGGAGAAGATCTTGGTGTGAATCCAGGAGGATTTGGTGGTCTTTTTAGACTTCGTCCTCAATTCTCTCAGAAATTTACTTTGAATCCTTTATTCGAAAACGATTCCAGAAATTTGATCATAACAGAAGACCGACCAATCGAATTGGACATTCCTGATCCTAATACTGGTTACATCACCACTAAATATTCCAATAGAACTTCAACAGGAGGCTTTGGAAGTGATAGAACCTTTACCGATACTGACTTTCCTATGTTTAGATTGGCTGATGCCTACTTGATGTATGCCGAAGCTCACCTCAGAGGTGGTGGCGGAGATCTTAATACAGCTGTAGGTTACGTGAACGCTTTGAGAGAAAGAGCATTTGGGGATACCAGTGGAAACATAACAGGTGCTCAGTTAACATTAGATTTCTTAATCGATGAGCGTTCAAGAGAATTGTACTGGGAAAGTCACAGACGCCAAGACTTAATTCGTTTTGGCTTATACACTGGAAATCAGTATATTTGGTCCTTCAAGGGTGGACCTTCTACGGGAACGTCTATTGATAATTTTAGAGCGCTATACCCTATCCCGACCGCCAGTTTAGCAACCAATCAAAATTTAACACAAAACCCAGGTTACTAATATTAAATACTATAGTTATGAACACAAAAATTTTAAAATTGATGATGGTGTTTTTTGCAATAGTTGCATTTAACGCTTGTAGTGAGGATGATAAGATAGAATTCACTACCCAAACCCCACCCGATCAGATTGCGTTTACCAACGACTTTTTGAGCGAGTATTTATTAATTCAAGAGACAGCCTCTAACAATGCAGAGCGTTTCGTATGGGAGGCTCCAGATTTTGGAGTACCGACTCCAGTTACTTACGAACTTCAGGGTTCTACTGATTTTGAATTTACAAGTCCTGTAGTTTTAGCAGAAACTTCTAATACACAAGCTTCTGTCACGGTTGGACAGATGATTAGTCTTGCAGAAGCAGCTGGCTTAGACCTGGATCCAGAAACAGAAAACCCTGAGAGCGGAGAAGTATTCTTTAGAGTAAGAGCCGCCATTGGAACAGAAAATGCAGAAAATTCACCAGAAACCATTTCAGAAGTAACTACTATAAATGTTACCTTAATTTCTTCAGGTGGACCAGAACCACTACCTGTTTTTCCAAATCTTTACTTGGTTGGAAATGCAACTGCTGCAGACTGGAATAACAACAACAATAACTTTCCACTAGTAAGAGATCCTGAAAACGAGAATGTATTTTCTTACACCGGAAAATTCCTTGGTGGGGATACAAATGAGTTCAAACTAATTGAAAACAGAGGAGCTTCGCAACCTCAATGGGGATTAACAAATGGTGAACTAGAAACTAGTGAGGATATCGAAGGTCAACCTGATGTATTTTTTAATAACGAGGGTGAAGGTTATTATACGTTGGAAGTAAACACAGAAGAAAAAACTTATAGTTTTGAACCTTTTGACGAATCAAGCTCTGAAACTTATTCTACTATAGGAATTATTGGCTTTGGAACTACGGGAACTGATGAGGGTTGGAATCAAGACATCGATATGACCCAATCTACATTTGATCCTCACATCTGGTACATTTCGGAAATAGAGTTGTTCAATGGTGAAGTCAAGTTTAGAGCTGAAAATGACTGGGAAGTCGCAAACTGGGGCTCAAACACTGAATTTTCAGGTTTTGGAGATTTAGGAGGTGCTAATATTCCTACGAGAGCAGCAACTTATGAAGTATGGTTTAATGACCTAAATGGTCACTATATCCTAATTCCTATTCAGTAATTTTGAATAATAATTAAGGCTATCTGTTGCAGATAGCCTTTTTTATATCCTAATCTCATGAAACATCTATTACTTTTAGCAAGTGTTCTCTTTTCCATGCTGACGCTTGCACAACAACAAAATGGAAACTTTACGGTTTCTCCTCCTACCTTCGATCAGGATGAGGAAATAACGATCACTGTCTCTGGAATCGATCCAGCCCTATGGGGCGTAAGCGATGTCTATTTTTGGGCCTGGTATCAAAACTCTGGGGGACAAGAATTCGATTCACCAACTAATGGTGAGTGGACCAACTCTAATGAAGCTCAAAAAATGACCGCTAATGGTGATGGTAGCTTTTCTTTCACATTTACCCCAACCGAATTATACAACTCTACCGATATTGTTGAAATCGGGATGTTGGCCAAGGCTAAGGACGGAACGGGTGATAAAAAAACTCAGGACAATCGTTTCCCTGTAGGAAGCTTTCAGGTCAGCCTTCAAAGTCCTTCTGAAATGACGACCATAATAGATGCTGGTCAGCAGCTCGCAATCGAGGCTACCGCTAGTCTGGAGGCTAATTTTGTTCTCACTCAAAACGGCACTACTGTGGATACCCAAAATGGAGTATTGTCTTACACAAATTCTGTCACGATTTCAGAAGATTCCGATTTTATATTAACAGCTACTGAACCGAATTCAAGTGAAGTTTTCGAATTTGAATTCAATGCAGTATTAACCCCAGATGTCACCATTGCACCTGTACCAGCAGGGGCAAGAAATGGAATTAATTATGACATCAGCAATCCCAACGAAATCACGTTAGTCCTCTATGCTCCTGAAAAGGAATTTGTTCATCTCATCGGAAACTTCAATAATAACGACTGGACTATAGATAACACCTACTTACTGAATTTTGATGATACTACCGATCAGCATTGGATCACCTTGAGCAACTTTAGTGTTCCAGAAGATGATTTCTTATTTCAATATAGTGTTGAAGCCAGTCTGGTGGTTCCAGATCCTTATTCTGAACTTGTTTTAGACCCCTTCAACGATCAGTTTATCGATGAATCTACTTTTGCTAGTCTTCCCGCTTATCCTCAGGGCCAGACAACAGAACTGGTGAGTTGGGTGAAGCTCAATCAACCTAACTACGACTGGCAAGTGGAGAATTTTACTAAACCTGCTCAGGAAGATTTGGTTATTTATGAATTACTGATTCGCGATTTTGATCAAAACCACAGTTTCCAGTCGGTCATCGACCGCTTAGACTATTTGGAAGATTTAGGCATCAACGCCATTGAATTAATGCCTGTAAACGAATTTGATGGTAACATCAGCTGGGGGTATAATCCTGCGCTTCATATGGCTTTAGATAAATACTACGGCTCACCAGAGGATTTTAAAGCTTTTGTAGATGCCTGTCATCAACGCGGTATTGCTGTGATTCTGGATGTGGTGTTTAACCACGCTACTGGCCAGCATCCTTACTACAGAATGTATAACGACTGTGGAGGCTGTTACAACGGGCAAGCTACTGCCAACAATCCGATTTTTAATCAAAATGATCCTAACACGGCGTTTCAATTTTTCAATGATATCAATCATGAATCCACAGCGACTCAAGATTATATGGATGCGATTAATCAATTTTGGATAGAAGAGTATAAAATTGATGGTTACAGATTCGATTTCACTAAAGGTTTTACCAATACAGTTGGTGACGGCGGTGGTTACGATCAATCTCGAATTGATCTCTTGACCAGAATGTACAACGATATCCGAAGCTATGACCCTGAAGCTTATATTATTTTAGAGCATTTTGCTCCAGATTCTGAAGAAACCGTATTGATCAATCACAGAGCTACTGGAAATTCTGAGGAACCGGGAATGCTGGTCTGGGGAAATGTCAACTTCAATTACAACCAGGCGACCATGGGTTATGATAATTCTAATTTTAACAGAGTCGCAGCTCAATCCAGAGGTTGGACTACGCCATCTGTGGTAGGTTATATGGAAAGCCACGATGAAGAACGCTTAATGTACAAAAACCTTGAGTTTGGAAATGGAAGCGGCGCTTACGATGTTACAGAATTGCCAACAGCACTCGATCGATTGGAATTGGCGGGAGCGTTTTACTTTACGATTCCTGGTCCAAAAATGATCTGGCAGTTTGGTGAACTAGGCTATGAATTCAGCATTAACTATTGTGAAGATGGCACCATTGACGATGACTGTAGAACCGCTCCAAAGCCTATCCGCTGGGATTACCTTGATGACGCTAACCGGACTGATGTTTACGATTTTTGGTCCAAATTAATCGCTTTAAAAGCCAATGAGCCAATCTTCAAGACCGATAATTACACCTTAGAAGTCGCTGATGACTTTGAAAAGAAAATCTATCTGGTAGACGACAATGCTACCGGAGATGAGCCCAAATATGTAATCATCATTGGAAACTTTGGAGTTACCGAGCTAACAACTCAGCCGTTTTTTCAGGAAGCCGGTAACTGGTTTGATGTGGTTACTGAAACCTCAATTGAGGTGACAGATACGGCAATGAGCGTTACCTTAGCTCCAGGAGAATTTAAGATCTATTTTGACCAACAACCCACTTTAAGCATTGATCAAATATCAGAATTAAACTACAGCTTATATCCTAATCCAGCCAAAGACTTTTTCTCTATTTCTAATAAAGTAGATAGCGTTCAGGTATTTGATATCAATGGTAGGTTAGTGAAAGATTATGCTGGAGGGTTTGAAGCGAATCATCGCTTTAGTTCAGAAAACCTTAGTGCTGGATTATATTTTGTAAAATATACAAGCCAGCAGCAGTCTCAAACTCAAAAATTAATCATTCAGTAATTTCGTTTATTTTAGTTAACCCAAAAGACCTCGGATATGATTCGAGGTTTTTTTTTAACACCCTCCTCAACCCTCCCTTTAGGGAGGAAGTTTTAATACTATCCCTTTGTGAATATCATTTTGGTGTCACTTTGTAGTCAATGAGTCTTGAGTCAATTAGTCGTGAGTCGTGGGTCCTAAGCCTTGTCTCTAAGAGTTTTGAATCAAATAAACAAGACATCAAACTTTATGAGAACATTAAAAGCTTCTCTTACCTATCCCCTTGAGGGGATGATAGGGGTGTTTAATTTATTACTCCATTAAGAACACCCTCCTTAGTCCTCCCTCAAGGGAGGAACTTTAAAACCTATCCCCTTGAGGGGATTATAGGGGTGTTGTATAGTTTTATGAGTGAAATAGTCATGAGTCAATTAGTCAAATAGTCTTAAGTCTAATAGTCTTGATTCTAGTAGTCTTGATTCTAACCGTCTTATTACCAAAAAACCCCGAGTCTAAACTCAGGGTTTTTCAGTAAAAAGTAACTTAACTTTACTTCACCACTGGAAGGACAATTTTAGAATCGCCAAAAATCGTATGGGTATGGGTTTCAAAATCCTCTTCATTCGCTTCGAAGATATTATCCACGTATTTTTGTGGATTTCTATCGATGTATGGGAACATCGTGCTTTGGACCTGAATTTGTAGCTTATGTCCTTTCTTAAAGGTGTGGTTGATGTCTTGTAAAGCAAACTCAACGCTTGTTTTTTGGTTAGGCACAAATGGCTTAGGATCAGAGAAACTTTCTCTGTAACGCCCTCTAAAGACTTCACTCCTTACCATCATGTGGTAATTGCTCATTCTTAAATGATCCTGCATTTCTTCAGAATCTTCTGCATCTGCGGGATACACATCGATAATTTTTACAATCCAGTCTGCTGCTGTACCCGTCGTGGCGACTTCCAGGTCGGCAAGCACTTCACCAGATAGCTTCATGTCTTCTTCTAACACCTCAGTTTCATAGACCAACACATCTGGACGTCTGGCCGCAAATCGCTGATCATCAGTCATGAATTTTCTTGGCGTGAAGGTGACTTTAATATCTTCCGTAAAAGGAACGGGCTTTGTAATATCACTGACGAATTTATTTTCAAACTCAGCATCCGCTTCCATGCTTAAGCTTTGGTTATCTCCCAGAAAAAATTCAGTTGCTGTAGCATTTTCTGGTGGCCACACTTCATATTTATCCCACTGCCTGGCGCCAGTATCATAAACCGTCGCTTCGGCAGCATCAAACTCACCTTCTCCTTTTAGGAAATGGTTGAAAAATTTGGTTTCGTAATTCACCTGAAAGTTTTCAGACAAATTATCACCAAAATACACATTACCTACAGCTTGTCTTTCTCTTAATCTCGCCCAGTCGCCGTGACTCCAGGGTCCAAAAACCATGGCATTAAAGTTATCGCTGTTATTTTCTAAACTTTTATAAACTTCAAACGGACCGTAAAGATCTTCAGCATCAAATAATCCACCCACAGTTAGAACAGCAGGCTCAACATCTTTCATGTGTTGAACAAGTCCACGCTCCTGCCAGAATTCATCGTAATCTGGATGCTCTTTTAACTGCTGCCAGAATACATTATCCTCTCCATAGTATTTATCAAGATTGGATAACGGACCAATATCTAAAAAGAATTGATAAGCATCTTTGGTGCCGATATCTGGAATTTGATACCAGGACTCTGTCGTAGGCCCTTCTTTATCATAACCAAAGACTGCTGTCGCAATCCAGTAGCTCAACAAGTAAGCGCCATTATGATGAAAATCATCAAAGTAAAAGTCACCGATAGGCGCTTGAGGAGAGGCCGCTTTTAGGGCTGGATGGTCAGACAACACCGACATGGCCGCATAATGGCCTGGGTAGGAAATTCCCCAAGTACCTACATTACCATTATTGTTATCTACATTATTGATCAGCCATTCGATAGTATCGTAAGTATCGGAGGCTTCGTCTGACTCTTTACGTTTTTTCTTAGGGATATAGCCTCGCATATTATCGTAAGTACCTTCACTCATCCAGCGTCCACGCACATCTTGATAGACGATGATATTTCCCTGCTCCATCAGGAACTTGTTGGGTCCAATTTGCCGTCTAAACTTATCCTCTCCATAAGGTCTAGAGCTATAGGGTGTGCGTTGCATCAAGATAGGATACTCCTTGGTTTTGTCTTTTGGCGTGTAGATCGTCGTGTGCAATTTCACACCATCTCGCATTTCGATATTGACTTCCTGCTTGTCGTAATTGGCTTTGACATCGTATTGAGCCATCACGCTGGAAACCGCGCAAAGCAAAAATAGAAGTAAGCCAAACTTAAAATGTTTCATAAGTATAATTTGAGTTTGATTTAAGACTTAAAAATACGGTTTTGGTTTAAAACCCCAAGGCTATAATTACTCAGGTTTTCTTAAGTTGAATTTGTTAAGGTTGGCTTGTTGGCTATAGATACATTTCTTAAAGTTAAGAAGTAGCTTCAATCAACAGTTTTGAGGGATAATCTACTGAAGTCGGCGAGTAATAAACACTTCTTTTTAATATTTGATCTTAATCCAGTTGATATAACACTCCAAACACAGGGAAGTCGATAAAGTTTTTAAGTGGGTTGCTGATCTCAAATCCGTCCCTATCTTCAAAATTGAAATCATCAGAATAATAAGAAGCCAGATTTGTGAACCGCAAAGAAATCCACCATTTTGACTTTAATTTCATATTGAAACCCAGGTCAAGGTAAGCATCGAAATATGAAGTATTGGAATACCGATTGGACGTCAGGAAATTTTGATCTACACCCGACTGAGCAAACAAGGCAAAAAGACCATTAAGAGGAATATAGTATCGCAGGTAGGGGCCAAATTGATAATTGGTAAACGTATTCGCTAAACCAGTTTGTTGAGTGTCGTAAGATAAGTACCCAACTCCTGCATTAAACCCGGCCAGAAGGTTTTTTGCTAAGCTATAATTGATACCCAAATTTAGCTCAGCTTTAAACGCATTTTCAAAAGTAGCTTCTTGCTCAAGAGTCAAGGAGTTGTCTGCAAGCGCTAAATCTGCCCAAGAAAAGGACAATCCCGTTTGTGATTCCACGAGCCATTTTTCGTTCTCGAAAACGCCTGGAGATTGAGCTTGAATTGAGAAGGTTAATGGGAATTGGATAAAACAAATCCATAGAATATATCTTAAATTTATAAAATGACTTAGAACTGATGAAAACTTCATAAAAGAGTATTATTTAAAACATATATTAATTGAAAATAAAAATTAAACTAACTAAACATTAGTGTCCGATAAAATTTTACAAAAAGTTTAAAGCTTAACATATAAAATGTTATCAGTCTTTTTTCAATTTATAGATCTTACTATTTTCTTTTCCGAAATAGTTGACAAGAAGATTGATTATGATTCAATAAAGTAGTTGATTATCAATTTTATAAACTCAAATTCTTAGTTCTTAAGTCTATCAGCGTAGCGGTCTTTTATCTTAGTCGGATACGACTACTAGCTAATATAATTCCAAATCGTTTTGTCTTTAAATAGGGCTCTGTAGGTCAGATTGATCATTTTATGCTCTACCAATTGAAAGTTAGGATCCGCATTGATAACGTGATGCGCATAACTACGAGCAGTTTTTAAAATTTGATTGTCTTTGACTAAATCAGCGATTTTTAAATCCAGCACACCACTTTGTTGAGTCCCCATCAGATTACCGGGACCACGAAGTTTTAAGTCTACCTCTGCGATCTCAAACCCGTCGTTGGTCGCCGTCATGGTTTCCATACGGGTTTTACCGTCGGAGCTTAACTTTTTACCCGTGATGAGTACACAGTAGCTCTGCTCTGCTCCTCGCCCAACCCGACCTCGTAACTGATGAAGCTGAGATAAACCAAATCGCTCAGCGCTTTCGATAATCATTAAACTGGCATTAGGCACGTTCACCCCTACTTCTATCACTGTCGTCGCTACCATAATCTGTGTTTTACCCTGGACGAAGCGCTCCATTTCGTACGCCTTGTCTTCGGGTTTCATCTTACCGTGAACTATAGAAATCTGATATTTGGGTTTTGGAAATTCACGCTCAATACTAGCATAACCATCCATCAAGTCTTTATAGTCGAAATTAGCCGATTCTTCGATCAATGGATAAACAATATACACCTGTCGGCCTTTATCTATCTCATCTTTGATGAATTTAAAGACTTTGAGACGATTGCTATCATAACGATGGACGGTTTTAATTGCCTTACGACCAGGTGGTAATTCATCAATAATCGAAACGTCCAGATCGCCGTAAAGACTCATCGCTAAAGTTCTGGGAATGGGCGTGGCTGTCATTACTAATACATGAGGAGGTAGTGAATTTTTCTTCCAAAGCTTCGCTCTTTGTGCCACTCCAAAGCGGTGTTGCTCGTCGATCACCGCCAGGCCTAAGTTTTTAAACTGAACAGTATCTTCAATTAAGGCATGGGTTCCAATTAAAATATGCAATGTTCCGTTCTGAAGACGTTCGTGAAGAACTTTTCGATCTTTCTTTTTGGTAGATCCTGTCAAAAGTTCAACCTCAACACCAATAGGATCACAGAGTTCTTTTAACCCTTCATAGTGCTGAGTCGCCAAAATCTCTGTAGGAGCCATTAGACAAGCCTGATAACCATTATCAATCGCCATCAACATGGTCATCAAAGCCACTATGGTTTTTCCCGAACCCACATCCCCTTGCAACAGTCTGTTCATTTGCGCATTGCTTCCCAAATCTTTTCGTATTTCTTTCAACACCCGTTTTTGGGCATTGGTGAGTTCAAAGGGGAGCACGGACTTATAAAAGGTATTGAAATAATCTCCAACCTGTTGGAAGGTAAATCCCTTGATTTTGATTTTATGAACTGCATTTTTCCGTAGCAGTTGTAATTGAATGTAAAAAAACTCTTCAAATTTTAGTCTGAATTGTGCTTTTCCTAAAAGCTCTGCTGACTGGGGGAAATGCACATTGTGTAGGGCTTCGGTTTTGGACAGTAACTTTAAGTCAGACATTACATTGTTGGGTAAGGTCTCCTGAAAAGTTTTGGACTGCTCCAATAAGCCAAAAATCAAAGTACTGATCACACGATTGGAAATACCGCGTTTGCTCATTTTTTCGGTAGAAGGATACACGGGTTGAAGCTTGATTTGAGCTTTAGTTTTAGCCTTTTCCAACTCCTCTATTTCTGGGTGCGGCATTGAAAAGCTACCGTTAAAATAATTCAGTTTACCAAAAATGACATAGGGTGCATCGATTTTTAGATTTTCTAAAATCCACTTGTGCCCCCGGAACCATACCAATTCTATAGATCCGGTGTCATCCTCAAATTCGGCAACCAAACGTTTGCCTCGTTTCATCGGTACTGTTCGAACATTGGTAATCTTACCAATAATTTGAACTTCTGCTGAAGAATCTTGTAACTCTGCTATTTTATAAAATCGGGACTTATCGATATACCGAAAAGGAAAAAACTGCAGTAAATCCTGAAACCTATGTATACCCAACTCCGTTTTCAGCAAATCGGCACGGCCCGGACCAACGCCTTTAAGATATTCTATTGGGGTTTGCAGGGTTTTGGAATCCATAAAACGAAAATACTATAATTCGTGAAAATTTAGCCTTTTTCCAAATGCCATTCTGCCTGCCCGACTTGACTCGTTCAGGCGGGCCTGCCCGTCCTCTGGCGGGAAGAAATGAAAAATCTATTCTACTAAAGTTCTTGAGATTCCCTGCATGCAGGGGCATGTCAGCCAAACTAAAAGCAAAACCTTATAAATGAAGATTCCTCGTCGAAGCTGAAGAAGCTTCTCTGTCGGAATGACATCAAAAAAAGCATAAAGATTCCCTGCCTACCGAAGGCAAGACAAGCAGACTCGACGAAGCAGATAAAACTTCTCTGTCGGAATGACAATAAAAAAGCTGCTCATTTAAGCAGCTTTTTGTCAATATCAATTTTTACTTTATTTTTTAGATATTTTTTAGCATCGAGCGAAGTCGAGATGTATTGGTTCTCGACTCCGCTCGAACATGTAACAAGATTATTAATCCTGATACTTATTAGAATATCTCTCGTATAATTCAGTTTGATGCGACTCTAAACTCACATCACGACCTTGAATGTAGGCATGATTAATAATATTACCTTTCATATCTAAAGCATCGCCTTCACTAACAAAAAGCGTCGCGTCTTTACCAACTTCCAGCGACCCAATCTGATTTTCCATACCAAGAATTTTAGCGGTATTCAGTGTAATCATTTGCACTGCTAATTCTTTATCTACTCCAAAGGCAGCTGCAGTTCCTGCATAGAAGGGTAAGTTTCTGGAATTCATACGTTCCATACGACCGCTTCCTTCTAGCGCCACAAGAACACCTGCATCACTTAATAATTTAGGCAATTTGTAAGGCAAATCATAATCGTCATCTTCAAAATTTGGATTGAGGTGCGTACGCTGTACTAAAACAGAAATATCATTAGCTGCAAGCTCTTTGGCGACCTTATGCGCATGATATCCACCAACGATGGTGACTCTATCCAAATTCATTTTGTTCTTAAAACTGATGACATCCCTTATTTCTTTCTCCCCTTCCACATGAATGAAAAGTGCTTTAGATCCATCAAATAATCCAGCCATAGCTTCAAATTCTAAATCGGTGTCTTTAGAGCCTGGCACGTAGGCTTTAGCATTATTCATGTAAGCAGTCACCTCATCTATTTCGCTGGTATACTCTTTATTCTTTTCCCATACTCTATCGGCATCGTACCAGTTTCCACTTCTGCGGAATCCTCTCGGCCAGTTCATATGAATAGCATCATCCTCTTTGATCACTGCATCTTCCCAGTTCCAGGCATCAAACTGAACCACAGAAGAAGTACCTGAAATTCGGCCTCCCTGCGGGGTAATTTGCCCCATTAATACGCCGTTGGGACGCATACTTTCTACAATTTTACTTTCTGCATTGTAAGCGATTAAACTTCTTACATGCGGAAGCATTTTACCGAGTTCATCTTCATCATTAGTCGCAGCCACAGCGTCGATTTCTACCAGACCTAAAGTTGCATTGGGAGCGATAAATCCAGGGTAAACATGTTTTCCATTTGCATCGATCTCTTGTCCCTTGGCCTGTGACTTATCAGTGCCTACATAAATAATCTTTCCGTCTTCAAAAACGACAACAGAATTTTCAATCACTTCAGTATTTCCAATATGAGCTGTTGCTCCTACTATAGAAATGGCCTGAGATTGTTCTGGAGCTGGCGTTTGCTGAGCCTGGCTTGTCAAAACCATAGCTATCGCAACAATACAGCTCGTTAATAGGTGTTTATAATTCATCTTATTCGTGTATGTGGTTAATATCATCTAAACTATCACAGTGAAGGTATTCCTTCTCTTTTTTCTTAATCGGTTGTGTTTTCAAGCCTTTATTTTTGGCCTTCATCATTTTATTGATTAAGTATTGTCTTTCTTTCTGGACCTTTGCTCTCATCGCTTTATCCTTCTCAATATCGAAGTAAACCACACCTTCAATAATGGTTTTTTCTGGTTTGGCGTAAATCGAGAGTGGATCAGCGTTCCATAACACTACATCTGCATCTTTACCTTCTTTAATGCTACCTACTCTATCATCGATATGAAGCAATTTTGCAGGATTCAAAGTGACAAATTTCCAGGCGTCTTCAGCAGGAACTCCGCCGTATTTCATAGACTTGGCTGCCTCCTGGTTTAGACGTCTTATCATTTCACCATCATCACTATTTATCGCTACGGTTACGCCTTGATTATGCATAATCGCGGCATTGAAAGGAATAGCGTCGTTGACTTCATATTTGTAAGCCCACCAGTCACTAAAGGTCGAACCCCCAGCACCGTGCTCTTTCATGATATCTGCAACCTTATACCCCTCTAAAATATGGGTAAAGGTATTCACCGTGAAATCGAATTCTTCAGCCACTTTCATCAGCATATTGATCTCACTTTGTACATAAGAGTGACAGCTGATGTAGCGTTCTCCATTAAGGATCTCTAATAAGGTCTCCATTTCATCATCATGACGATAAGGTTCGCCAGAAGCTTTTTTCTCACCGTAAGCTTTAGCTTGCGTGAAGTAATCTCTAAAGACTTGCTCAACCCCCATTCTGGTTTGTGGAAACCTTGAATTTCCGCCCCAATTGGATTGTTTTACATTTTCACCCAAAGCAAATTTTATGTGTTTTGGCGTATTGTCATATATCAAATCTTCTGCATTCTCTCCCCACTTTAGTTTTAAAACGGCAGAGCGTCCACCGATAGGATTGGCAGAACCGTGCAATAATTGAATACTGGTGACACCTCCAGCTAAAGATCTGTATATACTAATATCATCGGGATCGACTGCATCTTCCATGGTGACCTCAGCCGAAGAATTGTGTCCACCTTCATTGATAGAAGTCCCAGCAATGTGAGAATGTTCATCGATTATTCCAGCAGTTAGATACTTACCAGTACCGTCAATGACCTCAGCTCTTCGATCGCTTAAGTCCTTACCTATCTTATCAATTTTACCATCTTTAAGTAAAACATCTGTATTTTCTAAAGTTCCGGCAGCTTCTCCGGTGATCACCGTTGCATTTTTAATCAAAATGCGTTGAGATTCAGATTGCGCTGAGGCTCTGCCGTAAGCCGAATTAGGATAAGTCATAGAGAGCAATTCCATCTCTTTTTCATCCTTCTCCTCTTCCTCTTTCTCTTCTGAAGTTGACTCCGTTTGCTTTTTAGTCGCTGTAAATGTTGATGTATTTCCGTCTCCTAAAATAGCCTTACCATTAAATCTGGATTGAAAAGGCTGTATTTTAGCTGTTAAGATGGCGTACTCTTCTTTAGAAGTATCGGCGTCACTAAGAACTAATGTCATCCAGTCATCTTCATAAGTCAATTTACTTCCAAGCTTTAAGGTGTCTTGTTTGACCTCAGCTGAAAATTTTCCTGATTTGTTATTGATCGTTAAATCATGACTTTTTCCATTCACGATTAAATCATAAGTCCCTGAAATATCAATGACATCTAAAGGTTCTAAACGATGGCGATGACCTTGCACCCAATTTTCATAAATTTTGAACTCGTCTTCAAAAAGTGCTTCAGAAGTGATGATAAAATTAGCAAGCTTACCTTTTTCTAAGGATCCCAGCAGGTCTGAAGCTCCAATGGCTTTGGCAGGCTGAGTTGTGATTCCCGCAAAGGCTGTAGTTTTATCTAAACCACGTTCTACAGCTTGTTTTAGATTCTTAAGCAGTTCTCCAGGAGATTTTAAGCCTTTGGTCGTGAATGAAATATCCACACCATTATCGGCTAGGATTTTTGCATTAGCCGGAGCATATTGCCAGTGCTTCATTTCTCCTAAAGTGAGATACTCTCTCAAGAAAGGATCTGACACGTCGTACGCGTCTGGAAATTTCAAAGGCAATACAAAATGTGCATTCATCTCTTTAAGATCATCAATTCTTTTGTACTCGTCGCCAGAGCCAATGATGGTATATTGTACTCCAAATTGATCTCCTACTTTATCAGCTCTAAAAGCATCCAGGTAATCGTCTACTGAGAATAATTGCGGAAGATTCTTTTTAGATAGATAAGCTTCAATAGCTAGATCTTTTTCTTCGATAATGCCGTTCTCATAAGCTTTGGCATCATGGTAAAATTGTCTAAGCAAAGCCGTGTACCCCATAATAGAACTTGGGTAAGCCTGTCGTGATTGCTTACTTTTACTGAATTCATAATAGAATGCAGACTGATCCTTTAGAAGGTTTTCATTAAAATTATCGCTTTCTACCAAAGCAAATAAAGCTCCATTACCTCTCATAAAACCATCTGCAATGTGAGTGTTTACGGCACCAAAACCAGCTTTACGCATAGTTGCTGCTGTTTTCTCATCAAATTCAAAATGAGACTTTGCCGATTGCTCAGGTCTCATATGGTCATTCCAGTAGTATCCTTTTCGATTAGGGTCATATTGAGGTTGAGAAGATCGAGGTGCTGATGAAATATCCTTAATTCCAAAGTCTGAATAGACTTCAATAAAAGAAGGATAAACGTGCTTGCCTTTAGCATCTACTACCACCGTATTGTTTGGAAGTTTTACGTTTTTACCAACTTCAACGATCTTTCCATCTTTAAAAAGCAGAGTTGCATTTTCAATGGTTTGGGATGGAGAGACATGAATGATAGCAGATTTTACTGCGGTGTAATTACTTGTTCTTGTTTTAACGCCTTTATTTTCAGGAAAATAATCCTGAGCAAAAAGACCAAAACTCAACAAGCAAAATAAAAGAAAGACTTTTTGTTTCATTGAAATTTGATTTAGTGATTAATAGTTCGTTTTTGTTGATAGTAATTGACAAGCAAAGCCACAACATAGTTATAACTATCTATGCCCTGAGGTTGATTATTGACTTTTAAGTAATTGCCATAAACAGTTTCCATAATTAATTCTACCGGGCCTGAATAGGTCTGCCAAAATTCTTGTACTTCTTTGTAATTTTCAAGAACTCCGGAATGCAGTTCTGCGATAAGAGCTTCTGATAAAAGAGGATCTTTTTTGTACATATCATTGAGACTATACTTTAAAGAAAAAGTTAAACCCGAGTAACGTAAAAAATCGTTTTCATCTTCCATAGTAATGACAGCAGCGATAAAATTGGCTTCATTTTCTTTGGAATAGCCTAACTGATGGCCTATTTCATGGGCCATTGTTGTGGGCAGCTTGTACTTAGGAATTTTATAGTTGTACTGAGCTTCATTGGTAAATGGATTGACGTATCCGCTAAATCCAGCATAGGAAAGCGGTAAAGAAAACAATGATTTTTTCACATTTTCAACTCGATATGGAATCTTCAAATCTTCATTGGTTGAATTTTTATAGGCGTCAAAAACCAATTTCTGAAGGTCGATTTGTTTATAATTATACGTCACCTTCAAGCTGTCGTTACTTACTAAATCTGAATGCAGCGCGTTAGTTTTCTGAATCAAATCACAGGCAAACTCATGTAATTCTTCTTTGGTATAGGCTGTTGAAATGCCTAAAGATTTGTGCAATGGAACCCTGTAATAATTCAAGCCCCAAAAAAGATGAAATAAGAAATATAGAAGCGATACAAAAGCTATGGCCTCGAGACTTTTTGTAGCTAAATTTTTGAATTTATTCTTTAATAATTTAAACAGCCAATACACGATGCCGATGACTATAGTGGCATAAAAAACATCTCCTATCGAAAAGGGAATCCAGGATGTGAGGTAATGCTGAAGCTGTGAGATGAATATAAAAAAGTGATTACTATAATAGCGTTCAACCCAGTCCGGATGCTGTTTTAGCCAATATATCAGAATTAACTGAATTGGAAAAAATAAGGCAAGAACTTTTAAAGTGATTTTTTTCAAGTGCTGAATAAATTATAGTAAGATGACTAGTATTGAGTAAAACAACGCCTAGAATCCAAACTTAACCAAATTATAAAAATACTCACATATTTATCGTAATTTTGAAGGCGTCAAAACACAACTCAAATCCATCAAGAAATGATCCTTTTCTTTAAAGCAAAATCGACGCACTACTTCGCAGTTTCCATTGATAAACGTCCAGATTACGAAACCATCAAAAAACTTAAATGGGTCTTTGGAGACGCCCAGTTCATCGATGAAAAAGAAATTGACGGACAGTTTGTAGGGCCACGTCAGGTGATGATTACCCCCTGGAGTACCAATGCTGTAGAAATTACTCAGAATATGGGTGTGGATGGTGTCCAAAGAATAGAGGAGTTTTATGAGGTAGAAGGTGACGAAAAGCAATATGATAAAATGCTTTTTCAAAGCTATGATGGACTGGACCAGGATATTTTCACCATCAATATCCAGCCAGAACCTGTGCTAGACATAGATGACATTTCTGCTTACAACCAAAAAGAAGGATTGGCTTTAAATGAAGAGGAAGTCAACTACCTGGAATCGCTTTCTAAAAAATTAGGAAGAAAACTAACTGATGCTGAAGTCTTCGGATTTTCGCAAGTCAATTCTGAACATTGCCGACATAAAATTTTTAATGGCACCTTTGTATTAGATGGTGTGGAGCAAAAAGAATCGCTCTTTAAGATGATCAGAAAGACCTCAGAAACTCACCCTAACGGAATTGTTTCTGCCTATAAAGATAATGTTGCTTTTGTAAAAGGACCACGCGTAGAGCAATTTGCTCCTACACGACCTGACATCGCTTCAGACTATAAAAACACGCCTTTCGATTCTGTAATATCCTTAAAAGCAGAAACACATAACTTTCCTACAACTGTAGAACCTTTTAACGGGGCTGCAACAGGTAGTGGAGGTGAAATTAGAGACAGGCTTGCCGGAGGAAAAGGCTCTTTACCTTTGGCCGGATCTGCCGTTTATATGACGTCTTATCCAAGGCTTACTGAAAATAAACCCTGGGAAAAAGCTATTCCTCAAAGAGAATGGCTCTACCAAAGTCCGTTGGATATTTTAATAAAAGCCTCCAACGGCGCATCCGATTTTGGAAATAAATTTGGTCAACCTCTTATCAATGGATCTTTATTCACTTTCGAACATAGTGAGCATGATAGACTACTAGCCTACGATAAAGTCATAATGTTGGCTGGTGGTGTTGGATACGGTAAAGCTAATCAGGCGCTTAAAGACATTCCTCAAAAAGACGATGATATCATCATTTTAGGTGGAGATAATTACAGAATTGGTATGGGAGGAGCTGCAGTATCTTCTGCAGACACTGGCGAATTTGAAAGTGGTATCGAACTCAATGCGGTACAACGATCCAACCCAGAAATGCAAAAAAGAGCTGCCAACGCGGTTCGTGCCATGGTAGAGCTAGATGAGAACCCGATTCGTTCTATTCATGACCATGGTGCCGGTGGACACCTGAATTGCCTGAGTGAACTTGTTGAAGATACTGGTGGACATATCGATATTGATAAGCTGCCGGTGGGAGATTCTACGCTTTCTGCTAAAGAAATTATTGGCAATGAATCTCAGGAACGTATGGGATTAGTGATAGGCAAAAAAGAGTCAGAACTTTTAGAAAAGGTAGCTAAACGTGAGCTCTCACCAATGTACCGGGTTGGTACGGTTACCGATGATCATCAATTTGTTTTTAAAAACTCAAAAACTCAGGAGAAACCTCTGGATCTCAAGTTGGAAGATATGTTTGGGAGTTCCCCAAAAACCATCATGACCGATGAAAGGGTAGAAAGAATCTATTCTAACGCAGAATTAGATTCAGACAAAATATATAACTACACAGAACAACTGCTTCAACTGGAAGCTATTGCCTGTAAAGACTGGCTCGTCAATAAAGTAGACCGTTGTGTAACTGGCCGAGTGGCTGTGCAACAAACTGTAGGCTCTCTTCAGGTCCCACTTAATAATTGTGGTGTTGTAGCTTTGGATTATAAAGGGAAAGAGGGCGTTGCCAACTCGATTGGCCACTCCCCAATTTCAGGTCTCATCGATCCAGTGGCGGGCGCAAAGAATTCTATTGCCGAGGCTCTCACCAACATTATTTGGGCGCCTTTGGAAGACCAGTTGACATCGGTTTCCTTATCGGCTAACTGGATGTGGCCCTGCAACAATCCCGGAGAAGATGCCAGGCTTTACGATGCTGTAAAAGCAGTGTCTGAGTTTTCTATCAATTTAGGAATTAACGTCCCAACGGGTAAGGATTCCTTATCTATGAAACAGCGCTATAAAGATCAGGAGGTCCTTTCTCCAGGCACGGTCATCATTTCTGCCGCTGGGCATTGCAACGACATTACCAATGTGGTTGAACCTGTATTTCAAAAAAGCGGAGGATCGATTTATTATTTAGACTTTTCTCAGGATGATCTGAAACTTGGAGGCTCCGCTTTTTACCAAATTTTAAATAAAGTTGGAGATGAAGCGCCATCAGTTAAAAACGATTCAGAATTCAAAACCAAGTTTGACGCGATTCAAACCTTAATCAAAAAGGGAAAAATTGCAAGCGGGCATGATATCTCATCCGGTGGACTACTTACCACCTTGCTTGAACTATGTTTTGCTGAAAATGATTTGGGGGCTGATCTTGATTTCAACAGCTTTACAGAAAATGATATCCTTAAAGTATTATTTGCAGAAAACTCAGGGATAGTCTTTCAGACCAATTCAGACTTAACTTCAGAGTTTAAAGCACTTGATATTTATCCAGTATATTTAGGTGAAGTCAATTCTTCAGGTCAATTGTCTATTGCACACCATGATACAAAACTCAGCTTTGATGTTGATACTTATAGAAACTTCTGGTTACAGACCTCTTATGAATTTGACAAGCACCAAAGTGGTAAAAAGAAAGCCAAAGAACGTCACGATAATTTCAAACACAATGGGCTAAAATTCAAGTTCCCGGTTCATTTTGATGGAAATTTAAAATCAGTAGAAGGCAATCGAATCAAAGCAGCAATCATTAGAGAAAAAGGCTCAAACTCTGAGCGTGAAATGGCCAAGGCCATGCATCTGGCTGGATTTGATGTAAAAGACATCCACATGACAGACTTGATGTCTGGAGCAGAAACGCTGGAGGACGTTCAATTTATTGCAGCTGTTGGTGGCTTTTCTAATTCTGATGTGTTAGGCAGCGCCAAAGGCTGGGCTGGTGCTTTTAAGTATAATGAAAATGCCAATCTTGCCTTACGTAATTTCTTTAACAGAGAAGATACCCTTTCTCTTGGGGTTTGTAATGGTTGTCAGCTTTTTGTTGAGCTTGGTCTCATTACTCCAGGGCATGAGGAAAAACCAAAAATGCTGCATAACGATTCAGGAAAATTTGAATGTCGATTTACAGCAGTCACCATTTCTGAAAGCAATAGCGTGATGCTTAAAAGTCTGGAAGGGTCTACTCTTGGTATCTGGGCAGCTCATGGTGAAGGTAAATTCCACCTGCCATTAGAAGAAAGCCAGTATTCAATTCCTGCAAAGTACTTTAGAGAAGAATTCCCATGTAATCCCAATGGCTCAGATTACAATGCAGCGATGTTGTGCGACGACACTGGAAGACATCTAGTGATGATGCCTCACCTGGAACGGTCGACTTTTTCATGGAACTGGGCTCATTATCCAAAAGATAGAAAAGCAGACGAAGTATCACCTTGGATAGAAGCTTTTCAAAATGCGAAAAACTGGTTAGAAAAAGTATAGTCAATGCTTACAAAAGAACAGCTTATTGAAAGGTTAAACTTAGAAAAACATCCAGAAGGAGGCTATTTTAAGGAAACCTACAGAAGCGAAATATCTATAACCGAGTCAAACTTACCTTCAGAATTCACTTCTGATAGAAGTGTTTCTACCTGCATTTATTTTATGCTGACTTCCGATTCATTTTCTGCCTTTCATAAGGTCAATCAAGACGAAGCCTGGCATTTTTATCTCGGAGCGACAATCGATTTACATATGATTTCTCCAGAAGGAGAGTATTCAAAAATTCATATTGGTAACGATTTTTTGAATGATGAAACGCCTCAGTTCATTGTTCCTGCCCAACACTGGTTTGCCGCAGAAATTCAGTCTAAAGATAGCTTTGCCCTTGTAGGCTGCACAGTAGCCCCTGGTTTTGATTTCAAAGATTTTGAACTTGCAGATCGGCTTGAACTTCAGCAGAAATTTCCCGAACATACAAGTGTCATTTCTAAGTTGACCCGTTAATCGTTATATTTTGAAATCTAAGAATTGTGCTATCTGCCACCAAGAATTTGAAGTGCTTTACCGTATTCAACTAAAAAAAGGCAAGGAATGGATCTTCGCTTGTAAGGCTTGCGTTGAAAAACACCAGAATGACACCAATTACAAATATGGAGGGACCTGGAAAGGAAAACGGCATTAACTCTTAACTTCCTAATTTACAGTTTTATACATATTTATAATTAACATAGTATTTAGATTTTGTTTAGTTTTTTCTTAAGTTACTCCTAAGTCTTTTTTTGTTGAATAATATTTCAATTAATTTGAAATTATTCAACTTAAATTTTCACTTAATGAGAAAACTTTTACTCCTATTGGTTCTCATGCCAGTTTATAGTTTTAGCCAGGAAAAGCCAGTGGTCAACATAGGTGGCGCATTGAGATACAATTACCTCATCAGTTCCTGGGATTCTGATCAAAAAGATATCGGAGGCGATTTTGTCTACGATTTTTTTAGAGTTAATGCTGAGGCATCTTATAAGGATGTCTATCTCAATGTCGAGTACAGAGAATACTCCCCAGATTTTGGTGGTGGCTTCCTGAAACAAGGCTGGATGGGCTATAAATTTAATGAGAAAGAAGACATTCATATTGGTTTAACACAAGTTCCTTTTGGAATTCAAACCTATAATTCTCATAACTGGTTTTTCAACCTTACTTATTACGTAGGTTTGGAAGATGACCATGATCTTGGTGTCAAATACATGAATATAGGTGATAAATTTGAGTATCAGCTTGCCTTTTTCAAAGGCTCAGAATTATTTGACCTGGGAGGTGCCAGACCAGTGGATTCTGAACGCTATGCATACGATATTGTAGGTACCAATAAGGAAGTCAACCAGTTTAATGGTAAATTCATTTATAAGACAGGAGAGCAGTTCAAACAACGGTTTGGGTTTTCTGCTCAGTATGGTGGTCTTTACAATATTGAAACTAAAGAAATGGGTAATCATCATGCCTTATCACTTCACCATGAAGTTGATTATAAGCGATGGAACCTAAAGACTACTGTACTTACAGCACGTCACAATCCTATGAATGCAGATGGACAAAGCAGAGATATCGTGAGAATGGGTGCTTACGGATTTCCATATGATGTAGCTTCTGATTTTGAGATGTACACTGCAGCAATTTCATATTCTTTACCAGTAGATATTGGTCCCATAAGCAACTTACAATTCTATAATGACTTTGGATACATGGACAAGAGAGCCGAAGGATTCACAAACACTGCCCAAAACGTGTTGGGTATGCTTGTGACTGCAGGAGACATGTATATCTACGTAGATTATGCTGCAGGATACAATCATTCGTGGTTTGGTGGAGATTTCACCAACGAATTTGGAAGCGGAAAGCCCAATCTGGGTTGGGAGTCTAGATTTAATATCAATTTTGGATATTATTTCTTAACTGATAATTCTTCAAGATAATTTCAATAATATAAAACGCATTTTATGTCTGAGAAAGTAACTAGAAGTGATGAAAAAAAATCGATTTTTGGCCTGGAAATTAATGGCCCTGTTTTTTTCACCTCAGTAATATTAATTGTCGCCATGATTACCTTGGTCTTGATTTTTAATGAATCTGCTGAGGAATTTTTTAATAAAGTTCAAACCAATGTTTCTGAATTTGGAGGTTGGTTATATGTTTTAAGTGTAAACGTGTTCTTAGTATTTGTCCTTTTTCTGGCCTTTAGTAAATTCGGAAAGATTAGATTAGGGGGGAAAGATGCTGAACCTGAGTTCAAAACAGTATCCTGGTTTTCTATGTTGTTTAGTGCAGGGATGGGAATCGGTTTATTGTTCTGGAGTGTTGCTGAACCGGTTACCCATTATGGCGCACCACCTAATGCAGATCCTAATACCATAGATGCAGCCAAAGAAGCTATGAATTTTAGTTTCTTACACTGGGGTTTTCATCCTTGGGCTATTTATGCCTTAGTAGGGTTGGCTTTAGCATTTTTCACCTATTCCAGAGGCCTACCATTAACCTTTAGAAGTGTATTTTATCCATTTCTTGGAGATAAAATCTATGGTAGAACTGGAGATATCATCGATATTTTTGCTGTGTTAGCCACTTTATTTGGATTAGCTACTTCTTTGGGCTTTGGAGTTCAGCAAGTAGCTGCAGGTTTAGAACAAGTCTTCGGCATGTCCAGTGGCACAACTACACAAGTTCTGTTGATTGCTGGTATTACAGCCGTTGCCACCATATCTGTTGTTCTTGGTGTTGATAAAGGGGTTAAAATTTTAAGTGAGTGGAACATTAGGATTGCCGTTGTTCTTCTAATTTTAGTATTGATTCTAGGCCCTACTTTATTTGTATTTGAAAGTTATTTAGAAAATTTGGGAAATTACTTCAGTAGCGTTGTCGAATTGTCCTTATGGAATGAAAGTTTTACTGGTGGAGATTGGCAGAACGACTGGACTATTTTCTACTGGGGTTGGTGGATCTCCTGGTCCCCATTTGTAGGAACCTTCATCGCCAGAGTTTCAAAAGGTCGAACTGTAAAGGAATTTATTTTAGGTGTACTTATAGTTCCTAGTTTAATTACGTTCTTCTGGATTACTGTCTTTGGTAATTCTGCTTTAGACGCCATTATGGACGGAAACAACGCTATTGCCACAGCCGTAGATAATGATGTTGCTACAGCTTTATTCATCTTTTTTGAGGACTTTCCGTTTACGATTGTTCTAAACGTTGTTGCTATTCTACTTATCATGGGCTTTTTTATCACCTCATCAGATTCTGGTTCTTTAGTAATAGATAGCTTAACCTCTGGTGGGAAAATTGAAGCTCCGGTGGGACAGCGTATCTTTTGGGCTGTTACTGAAGGCGCCGTAGCCGCGGTACTTTTAATAGGTGGTGGCCTGGGAGCACTGCAAACAGCTGCCATAACCACAGGTTTACCTTTTGCAATTATACTCCTTATCATGTGTTACTCATTATTTAATGGACTCAAAGACGAGTCCAAGAAGCATGAGAAACGAAAGGAGAACGAGCAAAAAGAGGATTACGAAGAAATTGTAAGTAATATCATTAAAAAACGCACCAAAAATTAAAATTATGAAACCTGTTAAAAAAATTTTAGTTGGGCTAGACTTAACCTCAATAGATGAACAGCTCATTGCCTATAGTTCATTTTTTTCTGAATTGACTGAGGTGGATAAAGTTTATTTTGTTCATAATATAAAGCGCTATGAAATTTCAGAGATGCTTGAAAAAGAAATTGAGAATGTAGATCTTGAAGAAATTATTACAGAAGAACTAAGAGAAAAAATAGAACAGAAATTTACTGCTAGCATTGAATGGGATATTTTGATTTCTGATGACCCTTACACGGAGTCATTGATGAGCTATATCGTTAACAAATACAGTATTGATTTGCTTATTCTCGGTAATAAAAATAACGAGAGTGGTTCTGGTATATTAGCTTTCAAATTGTTAAGAACCATACGCTGCCAATTCCTTTGGATACCTTCCAACTTTGAGCCTAAAATGGATAAAATTTGGGTGGGAACAGATTTTTCTAATACTTCAAAAAAATGCTTTGAGTTTACCAATTATCTAGAATCTAAAGGATCGATGAATGTTCAGGCTGTTCATGTCTATAGCTTACCTATTCATTTTTCTCCATATGTCAATAACTCCAAAATAGAGCCTAAATTAGATTCTTATGTAGATAAAAAATTTGATAATTTCTTGAAAAAAGTAAATTATTCTGGTACACTTCAAAGTTTTAAGATTCTTGGTCGAGAAGCCAATGTAGCCAGCAAACTAAAAAAAGAAGCTTATAAAAATGAAGTCGACCTGCTTGTTGTCGCCGATAAAGGATCGAACACATTCTCTAACTTGACTTTGGGTAGTGTTACAGAAGATCTTTTCAATAGAGACTTAAGAATTCCATTACTCGTTGTTAAGCATTAACTTAGCATCAAAAAGGCCATGTTAAAATTCTCTTGGAGTTGTGTCATATTTATCACACTAAGTATAGGTCAGAGTTGCAGTAAAAAAGATACTGCTCAACACACTCATTCTTCAAAAACCACTATAGCAGATTCTGCCATGGTGGTTTCTGCGCGAAAAGAGGCCTCTGAGATTGGACTTCAAATCCTGAAAGATGGTGGAAATGCATTTGATGCTATGGTGGCCACAGAAATGGCTCTGGCCGTTTGTTATCCTTTTGCAGGCAATCTAGGAGGTGGTGGTTTCATGGTATACAGGACAAATGACGGTGCAACTGGAGCTTTAGATTATCGTGAAAAAGCACCTCTTGAGGCTAGTAAAACTATGTATCTGGATAAAAACGGAGAGCCTAATCCAAAACTCAGTCGAGAAGGGAGTCTTGCAGTAGGTGTTCCTGGAACTGTTGCAGGCATGTTTCAGGTAAATGAGAAGTTCGGAACATTATCTATGGCAAAACTTTTAAAGCCTAGTATTGATTTGGCAAAGCGTGGCTTTATGATCACAGCAAAACAGGCCAATATGCTTAATCGGTTTCAAGAAAATTTTCTGGAAATTAACAAAGACTCTATCTTATTCTCAAGACAATTTGCAAAAGGAGATACATTAAAAAATTATGCTCTTGCCAATACTTTAGAACGAATTTCTGAAAACGGCTTATCTGAATTTTATGGTGGACACTCCGGCCAAATTTTGATTGAGTTCCTTTCAGACTATGGAGGAATCATGAGCTTGAAAGACTTAGAAGAATATCATGCCGTATGGAGACAACCCATTGAATTCGATTATAAAAATCTAAAGGTAATATCCATGCCTCCGCCATCTAGTGGTGGTATCGTTTTGGGTCAGATCCTCAAAACTTTAGAAGCTTATGACTTAAAACAACTTGGTCATAACTCAATAAAATACATTCAGTTGCTTACAGAGGCAGAACGCAGGGCTTATGCAGACCGAAGCTTTTATTTAGGAGATCCAGATTTTGTTGATATTCCGGTAGACAGTCTTTTAGATTCAGAATACCTTAAGCAGCGCATGATCAGCTTTAGCTTTGAAGAGGCGACAAACTCAAAAGATATTGAACATGGTGAAATCACTGGCTATGAAAACGATGAAACCACCCACTACTCTATCGTTGATCAGTATGGAAATGCTATTGCTGCAACAACCACCCTCAATGGAGCCTATGGCTCGAAACTCTACAGTAGTGAATTAGGTTTTTTTCTAAATAATGAGATGGATGATTTCAGTACCAAACCTGGGGTGCCCAATATGTTTGGATTAATTGGAGCTGAAGCCAATGCTATTGCTCCAGGCAAACGCATGCTCAGCTCAATGACTCCAACAATTGTTGAAAAAGACGGTGATTTTTGGATGAGTGTCGGCACTCCAGGAGGGTCTACGATCATTACTTCAGTTCTTCAAACTATACTAAACGTCAGTGAATTCAATATGTCCATGCAGGAAGCAGTAGACGCCCCTCGGTTTCACCACCAGTGGAAGCCTGATGAAATCACATTCGAAACCATTGGTTTTAAATCAAAACTTTTAGATTCATTGAGTAAAAGAGGTTATAAAGTAATTCAGCAGGATTCTAAAATCTTAGGTAAGGTAGATGGTATTTTAAGATTACCTAATCAAAAACTGGAAGGGGGTGCAGATCATCGCGGAGATGATACCGCTGTTGGCTTTTAAAAACTTACTATTTAGCCGATCTTATTGAATTGCAAATATTTAGCAGTAAAATTTAATATTTTGATAGAATATTGATATCTAAAATTATATTTTAGTAGAATTTAAGGGAAATATTTTCTATTTTGCCTAACCAAAATTCGAACTTTTATGTCTGCATTGAAACGTTTATTTGACTTTCCATATTACCAATTAGAAAAATATAATCTTAACGATGCACTGGTCACCAAATATGATGGGGTCTGGAAATCGACTTCTTCACAGGAATATATCGATCAGGTGAATAAAATAAGTAGAGGATTACTTAGATTAGGAATTCAACCTAATGATAAAGTAGCACTTATCTCTACCAACAACAGAACAGAGTGGAATATTATGGATATTGGTATCATGCAACTCGGTGCCCAAGATGTCCCTATTTATCCTACAATCTCTGAAGAGGATTACGCCTACGTCCTCAATCATAGTGAATCTGTCTACTGTTTCGTTTCTGATAAAGAAGTCTATGATAAAGTCATGGCTATAAAGGGTGAAGTTGAATCCTTAAAAGAAGTGTTTACATTCGATCAAGTAGAAGGTGCTAAGAACTGGGCTGAAGTTCTTGAGCTTGGAGAGGATGACAGTAACCAGAGCGAAGTACAGTCTCTGATGGACAAAGTGACTGAGGATGATTTAGCAACTTTAATTTACACTTCAGGTACCACCGGAAGACCAAAAGGGGTTATGCTTTCTCATAAAAATATAGCCAGTAATGCTATTCATAGCTCCACTCGTCTTCCCTTAGATCAAGGGAATGCCAAAGCACTTAGCTTTCTTCCAGTTTGCCACGTCTATGAAAGAATGTTACAATATATGTATCAATTTAATGGAGTGAGTGTTTATTTTGCTGAGTCTATTGAAACCATCAGCGATAATTTAAAAGAAGTCAAACCAGAGGTTATGTCTGCCGTTCCAAGATTATTGGAAAAAGTATATGACAAAATTATTGCTAAAGGTGCCGACTTAACAGGTTTAAAGAAAAAGCTGTTTTTCTGGGCTGTAGAGCTTGGCCTTCAGTACGAACCCTACGGACAAAATGGCTGGTTATATGAGCAAAAGCTCAAATTAGCTCGCAAATTGATTTTCAGCAAATGGCAGGAAGCCTTAGGTGGTAACCTAAAAGTGATAGCCTCAGGGAGCGCGGCTCTACAATCGAGACTGGCAAGGGTGTTTAATGCAGCTGGCATGGGAGTCATGGAAGGTTATGGTTTAACAGAAACCTCGCCAGTAGTTTCAGTAAACGACATGAGAGATAAAGGTTTTAAAATTGGAACTGTAGGAAGACCGATTCCAGAAACTGAAGTCAAGATCGCCGAGGATGGTGAAATCCTAGTCAAAGGGCCTCAGGTAATGATGGGTTATTATAAAGACAAAGAAAAGACAGACGAAGTGTTAATCGATGGATATTTCCACACTGGTGATATTGGTGAGATTTGTAAAGATGGGTTTTTAAAAATCACAGATCGAAAGAAAGAGATGTTTAAGACCTCTGGAGGTAAATACATCGCCCCTCAGATCATAGAAAATGTGATGAAACAATCGCGTTTTATTGAGCAGATCATGGTGATTGGTGAGGGAGAAAAAATGCCGGCTGCCTTAATTCAGCTGAATGAAGAATTTGTAAAAGATTGGGGTAAACGCAAAGGTCTCAAGCTTGGTGATTCACTATCTGGAATGGTCAAAAATCAAGACTTGATCAATCGTATTCAAGAAGAAATTGATTTTTATAATCAGAAATTTGGAAACTGGGAAAAAATCAAAAAATTTGAACTCACTCCAGATGTTTGGAGTATCGAAGAAGAACATCTTACGCCTACTATGAAATTGAAACGCAGAGTCATTAAAGATAAATACATGGACTTATATAATAAGATTTACTCATAATCTGAGTCAACTAACTAGTAAAGGAGTCTAAATTTAGACTCCTTTTTTATTTTAACTTGGAACTATAACTATATTTAAATTTATGAATCCTTCAGCGTCAGGTTGGCTTATAAAATGCTTGCATCGTCTTAAAGAAACTGATCTATTAAGTCTGGATCAATTTCAATTTTATAATGCACTTCGGTCTACAGGTTTTATTTATGGGTCTAGTCAAAATCCCCTTATTCCTTTAAGCGATCAAATAACTTATACTCAGGAAGAATTAGATAAAATCAATTTATTTATTACTCTGATTTATATTGATCATCACTATTGTGAGGATCAGCCTGACCAGGAAATCATTAACAGATTAATAGGGTTCTACGAAGCCTTACATTCCTCCAAAGCATTTTTAAGCTCCATATTTAAATTTAAAACCAAAGCTGAACAACAATTGGAGCAACTCATCCATAAGCGTGTTCAAACCAATGAAGGAATTATTCAAAAGAATTTTAGTCATCTTATTACAAACGCCTTGTTATTTACAGATGTATTAACCTATGAAAGAACATTGTCAAAATCCATTCAACCGGATACTTATGCCAGGTCTTTAGAAGGTATAATTATGAACACAGTGTATCAGGCTTTGGAACAGAAAACATCAAAAGGGAAATACGATCTTCTCATTTTAAAACTGCTGAATAGCTCTTTGCGCTACAATTTTCCAAATTCAAAAAAAGGCTTTGTAGATAAGTTAGATTTTCAAAAAGGCTTAAGTGATTTGGGCAGGTTATATGTGTTTGATATGGCTTGTATGGCTGTTTACAGTGATGAAGAAATAGAACTGACCGAATTGTTGTTCATGAAAAATTTAGGTTCAGATTTACAATTGAAATCAAATTACATCGACTTAAGTTTAGAATTTTTATATGATTTTGTGACTAAGCACAGAAGTAGCATTGCTTATTTTAATTTTAGTCATCCGCTTAATCATTTTTACAAGAAAAACCAAAAAGCGGTTAAACTCTTGTTGACTAGAAACCGGAAACGGCTGTATAAAGAAATCATTCAAAGTAAAGAATTGGTCTATCTTATCTCTCAATCCAGACATCGTGAATTGAATGCTGAAGAGAAAGCAAAAGTGAAATCGCAGCTATACGATATTTTTAAAAGCATTCCCTCGCTGGCTATTTTTGTTTTGCCAGGAGGGAGTGTTTTACTACCAATCATAATTAAATTTATTCCTCAGTTATTACCATCTGCATTTAATGAAAACTTGGAAACTGACTAATAGCATTGAATGTAATAGAACAAAAGAATAACAAGTATTTTAATTAGTGAAATCATAAGGTTAGGTTTTTATGTTTAATTCTTTAGCTTAATCGCCCCACCAGATTTTGATGGATTTAAGTCGAGCTTTCCTGAAGGCTCGTTGAAATAATAAATATCTCCTCCACTGCTAGAAGCTGCACTCAAATTTTCGACAGGATATACTGATATTGAAGATCCTGAGCTTGCTTTTGCATTAACGAAATTGGATGTTAGTCCTTTGGCATCAATGTCAGTGCCGCTAGATGAATTTGCTTCAAATTCTGTGGTGGTTCCTTGTAAGTCAATATTAGAACCAGAAGAAGTTCCTGCTTTGGTATAAATAGCTTTTACTTGAACGTCTGCAGAAGATCCGCTGGAGCTATTAACAAATAGATCATCAGCTTCTACATTTATTTCGGCCTCAGATCCACTGGACGTTTCAAGTTCCAGAGATGTGACATTAAGGTCCAATTCAACTTCAGCCCCACTGGAAACGTCCAGCATAAAGTTATCAAAGTTTAAAAGTACGCTAGAAGTAACTTCTGTACCGCTGGAAGCTTTTAAGAGCTGCAATTGCTCAGTGAAGTAGATAGTGATTTGCTTTGCGTCAGCACTGGAGATCTGCTTCGTGGAGCTTACTTTGAGTATTCCTGATTGGTTCTCATAATCAAAAACTTCAAATAGGTTTTCATTAGCTTCTACAATCATGTAGTTTGAATCTGAAGGTTCCAGAGTGACGTCCCAGCCCCTTTCCAGCTGAAGTTCATTGAATTTATCCAGCATAATTTGTTCTGTAATGATTTCTCCCTCACCTCTGACTTTATCAGGATAATTGAAATTGAAATTACAGCTGGTCAGTAAAATACTGATAGAAATAAGAAGCGTGTAAGTAATTGTTTTCATGGCTTTAGTTATTGGTTGATATTGAATCTGTTTTGGTTTTGTTATCTAATGGTTTCCAAACATTGTCTGTGTAGCCTAAATAGGTATTGTAGTCTGAGGATTTGAAGTTTCTTATTCTGCTAAATCTCATCAAACTTTTATCCAAATACACAATTCGATCTTCTGGAATATAGACCGTAACATCTACTCTTACATTTTGTTCTTTAAATTCAGGTGTCGTTAAAAAATAGTTGTCAAGTTTCAATGTAGAACCGTCTTCAGTGTAATCATAGTCTACCAAAGCGGCCTCTTCTCTGGCTATCGATTCTGTAGAACCAAATCCCTTCTTTGTAACTCTTACTTTTAATTCATCATCATTAGAGGTTCTGAAATTCACATTAACGTTTGTACTAAAAAGTCTGGAATTATCATCTTCGTCTTTAACGATCTTTTGAGACCTACTCTTATTAAAATCATCGGTGTATAACAGATTAGTATTCATTCTAATACGAACCGTGTCGTTTTCTTGAAATACAAGTGAGTTCACTTCTACAAATTCAGTATCTACACTCACCTCCATCTCTCTTTTAATAGCTAAGGTTGATATGATGATTATACACAGGATCCAGATACCTACTAAAGTGATATGAGTGATTTTGCCTAAAGATTTCAGGTTTCTGAAAAGCAATTTTAAACTTAAAACCATCAAGTAAAAGAAAGGTATAGCAGCAACTAAGAAAAACAAAGCTACTTGAGTCCAATAAGGAGCTCCCAATGAGAAAAATTCCATCTGATTAAAATCTCCAAGTTCAAAAATGGATAGTGTTCCAAAACTGAAGAAGAAGATGACCAATCCAACCAAAGCAAGACTAGAAATGATCAATAGAATTATGCCTAAGAACTTGGAAATAAAAAGTCCTATAGCTTTTAATACTTCGCCAAGACCTTCAAAAAATTGATTAACTCCTGACTTCGTTTGCTGCCCATACTTATCATAATCTATATCTCCTACTCTATCGGCAAACTTGGAATAACTCTCCTTTACTTTTTTTTCAATGTTCGTAAGATTGACAGGCTCTCCTTGCATATCAAGCTTCTGCGAAGTGGTTTTGGCGGCTGGAATAGCTATCCATAAGATAATGTAAATTGCTACAGTTGCTCCAAATGAGAAGAATGCAGAAATAATCCAGATAAATCTAATTAGAAGCGTGTTAAGTCCTAAATAGTGATGAAGGCCGGACGAAACTCCCCCTAAGTAATTATGATCTAGGTCACGGTAAAGTTTTCTAGACCGTCTTGGTCTACTTGCACTCGTAGCAGTATCTTCATCATCATCAATTTTATAGGCCTCTGGCTCACCCATGATTTTAATCATGTCCTGTACCTGCTTCATCGTAATCACTTGGTCTTTATGAGCTTGTGATTCTGTAAAAAGCTCTGCAATTCTTGCCTCAATGTCCTGCAAGATTTCATCTCTGCTTTCTTCATTTGCAAGATAGCTTTCAATAGCTTTCAAGTATTGATCAAGTTGTCTAAACGCATCCTCATCAATATGAAAAAATACGTTCGCAAGATTAATGTTGATAGTTTTATTCATCGTTAGTTTGTTTTTTTGAAGTAATTGTTGTCACGGCATAACTTAATTCGGACCAGGTATCTGAGAGTTCATTTAAAAACTCCTTGCCTTCATCTGTAAGTCTGTAATATTTTCTAGGCGGGCCTCCCGTCGATTCTTCCCAACGGTAGGTTAATAGTTTTGCATTCTTGAGTCTGGTGAGTAGAGGATAAATAGTTCCCTCCACTACTAAAAGCTTAGCCGACTTTAATGTGTCTAGTATTTCTGCAACATATGCATCGTCATGACTCAATACAGACAATATGCAATACTCCAGAACTCCTTTACGCATTTGGGCTTTCGTATTTTCAATTTTCATGTTCTTCTTTTCAAATAATATATTACAAAGATATATCTTTTAAACACTACTTTGTAATACATAGTAATATAATTTAACTTTTACTTAACACTTAAAATCTTACAATTTATTGCTAATCCTAGATGTCATGGTCATTACAAAAGATTATGAGGGATAAAAAAGAATCCAAAATGTACATCAAATAGAAAGATAGGAACCTAAATAAATAGTATTTTAGATTTAAATATGATTACCAATGAAGTTAACGCCATCCAAAATCAATCTATTTTTATTTTCAAAGTTACCCTCAGCTTGGCTCTGTGGAGTGAGGCTAAAAACGATTGATGAAAACGTTTGTGAGACAACAGTAACTCATAGATGGATCAATCAAAATCCATTTAACAGCATGTATTTTGCGGTACAGGCTATGGCTGCAGAACTCAGTACTGGAGCCATAGTGATGAAAGAGATTAATGATAGTGGAGAAAAGATTTCTATGCTTGTACAGGAAAATTCATCATCATTCTATAAGAAAGCAAAGGGAAAAATAACTTTCACCTGTGAAGATGTCCGTCTGGTTAAATCCAATATTCAAGAATGCCTAAACAATCCGGAAGGAGAAAAGTTTTGGATGACCTCTGTCGCTAAGAATGCAAAAGGAGATATTGTCTCAGAATTTAAATTTCAATGGACGGTAAGAAAAAAATAATTTATGTTCATTATAGAAACATTTAATGATAAGAATCATAATTATATAGGCATATAATTATTATTTTAGTAAAAATATTATTTATGACACACAATTACTTAATTTAAAATTTTACGACCATGCCAAGAGCGATGTTGGAATACACCAAAGAAATTTTGAAAAAAGTAAGCTTTGATCCTCAGTTATTTTGCAGGGAATTAAAAAAGGCAACAAAACGCCTTTTACCTTATGAACTCGATGAACTTAGAGACTTTATCATAAGACTTACACAGACAAATCCTTCTCTAAAGCAGTGTATGATTTATTTGGATTAAAAATTTCTAACCGTTCTTTCAGATCCATTATTTTAAGGTTTTAAAATAGTGGATTTTTGATTTATGCTTACCTTTACCTAAAAAGCTAAATGTCGAAAATCATAGCCTTTACAGGATCGAATTCATCTACCTCTATTAACGATCAACTTTTAAAATACTCCCTACAACATTTTAAAAACCATAGTGTTGAATATATTGATCTTAAAGCCTTAAGTGTTCCTATATATTCTGAGGATATAGAAAAAGAAAGCGGGATTCCAGATTCTATCAAAAAATTAAGATCTACTATTGACGCTAGTGATGCCTTAGTGGTGGCCGTCAATGAACATAATGGAACGATGTCTGCTTTTTTCAAAAACATCACCGACTGGTTATCTCGTACAGGAAGTTATCTTGAAGGTAAAACCATCTTACTTCTATCAAGTTCTCCAGGTCAGGGCGCTGGCAGAAATTGCTTGGAATACACCATTGCTAATTTCAAGAAATTTGGCGGACAAATTGATCAAACCTTCAGCCTTCCATCGTTTCAAGATCATTTTCAAGACGGAGAACTCTCAAAAGCATTTAAAGAAGACCTCATGACTTCTGTCACTACGTTTGAAAATAATTTGAAATAAGATTGAGAAGAATCACTACATTTTCAATTTCAGAAGAACCTAAGTTTAAAGAAAAACTTTTTCGCTGGGGGAAACAATTTAAAGAAGTTGTCTTTCTGGACTCCAACCGAAACCATCATCTGTATAGTGACTTTGAAGCTATATTGGCTGTTGATGCTTTTACAGCTTTAAAAACAGATCAGCATCTTGCTTTTGATCGGCTTGAAGAATATCAAACTACTACAAATGACTGGTTATTCGGATACCTAAGTTACGATCTGAAAAACAATATTGAGGCAATTTCTTCCAACAATGATGACCAGCTTAATTTTCCAGAATTGTATTTTATCCAACCTAAAAAGATCTGGATCATTAAAAAAGATTTGGTCGAAGCCCATTATCTCAACTTGGTTGAAGATGAAATTGAATCTGATTTTGAAGCCATCTTAGAAACAAAGCAAGCCAAATCAAATTACACCTGGCATCAATTTTCCCCTCAATGGACTAAAGAAGAATACATTGATAAAGCCAAAAATATCCTGGAACACATTCATCGCGGTGATATTTATGAAGTCAATTTTTGTCAGGAATTTCATTTGAATGATTCAAATATAGACCCCTACTCTACCTTTGAGCATCTCAATTTAAAATCTAAGGCCCCCTTTTCCAGTTTTCTACGTTTGGAAAACATTCATGCCCTTTGTGCCAGTCCAGAACGATTTCTTAAAAAGCAAGGTGATAAATTGATTTCACAACCTATAAAAGGAACATCAAAACGTGGTAAATCAGATATTGAAGATGATCTTCTGAAACAGAAACTGAGCCAAGACCCTAAAGAGATTTCAGAAAACGTGATGATCGTCGACTTGGTAAGAAATGACTTGTCAAAAACTGCTGCCAAAAGCTCGGTCGAGGTTGAAGAGCTATGCAAAGTATATACTTATGAGCAGGTGCATCAGATGGTGTCGACCATAACTTCCAAAGTAAAGCCAGAGGTCTCGGTGTCAGAAGTTATAAAATCCCTATTCCCTATGGGAAGCATGACGGGTGCTCCTAAACTATCGGCTATGCAAATTGCAGAAACTTACGAATCTACAAAACGGGGGCTCTACAGTGGCTCCATTGGCTATATCACTCCTGATCATGACTTCGATTTTAATGTGGTCATTAGGACTTTACTTTATAATTCAGAACACAAACACCTTTCTTATATGGTGGGTAGTGCCTTAACTGCTCAAGCTGATCCAGAACGAGAATACAAGGAATGTCTTGTTAAAGGAAAAGCTCTACAATATGTTGTTAATGCTACAGGAGTTACAGAAGATTAACCCAATAAAGCTTAATTTTGCGGTTTCAGGAATATGCAAGATATTTTTCACAAACATATTGAAGTTGAGTTTCCAGAATTACTAGAATCTCCATTTATTATTGCCATAAGTGGCGGAGTTGATTCTGTGGTGTTAGCCCATTTATGTTCTAACTTGAAATTAAACTTTGCCCTGGCCCATTGTAATTTCAAACTTAGGGCAGGTGATAGTAAAGAGGATGCAAAATTCGTAACAAAGCTTGCCGAAAATCTAAATTGTGAGCTTTTCAAAAAGGATTTTGAAACTGAAGCTATTGCCGAACAGCGAAAGGAATCCATTCAAATTACTGCGAGACATTTACGCTACCAGTGGTTTGAAGAACTCATTAAAACTACGTCTTACAAATTTCTGCTCACTGCTCATCATCTTAATGACAGTTTGGAAACCTTTATTATCAACTTAAGTCGGTCTACAGGGATCAAGGGTCTCACTGGGGTTCCAAGCCAAAACCAATACATTCGTAGACCTCTATTAAAATTCAGCAAAAAAGAAATTGAAGATTTTGCAATTGAAAATCATATAGAATGGAGAGAAGACCAAAGCAATACAAGCACTAAGTATTTAAGAAATCAAATAAGACATCAAATTGTACCAGAATTGATGGGACTTACTCCAAATTTTCTAAACAATTTTGATTCTAGCCTTCAAAAGATTAAAGATGCTGAGTCACTTTTAGAAGACTATACAAATTTGCTTTTCAAAGCACTTATAAAAGAAAAGGAAGACCACTACGAAATCGACATTGAAAAATTAAAACAATACCCCAATCAAAGAGCAATTTTGTATCAATTATTGGAAAGCTTCGGTTTTAAAGAGTGGAATGATGTATACAACTTGATGGATGCCCAAACTGGGAAGCATGTAGAATCGCCAACACATACGTTATTTAAAAACCGAAATCAATTGGTTTTATCTGCAAACTCTACTCAAGAGTTCCAGTCGATAGACATTGACGAAGACCAATCTGAAGTTCAATTGAACGGTAACAAATTAAAATTCTCCAAAGTTGATAAGCTAGGGGAATTGGACTCTAACCTGGCCTATTTTGATTATGCCAAACTTAAGTTTCCCTTAAGTTTAAGGTCTGTAAATAAGGGAGATTTCTTTTATCCTTTTGGAATGAAAGGCAAAAAGAAGCTTAGTGATTTTCTTAAAGACGAAAAAGTAAGCCCTCACAAAAAATCGAATCAATTAGTCCTATGCAATGGGAACGATGATATCATCTGGGTATTAAGTTTAAGAACTGACAATCGTTACAAAGTGGATCAAGCCACTGATAAAATTTTAAAAATCGAATATCTGAAATGATAAAATATTTCACTTTTACTATCTGTTTTCTTGTGATGACGACTGCAAGCTGGGGACAGTTTGGGTTTGAACAGCCAAATACATCTGAAAATCCTTCAAGCTGGACTGCCAAAGTCGAAAAAGAATCGGACAGTATCTATTCAGTTATAATTTCAGCTAAAATTGAAGACACTTGGCATCTCCCCTCTCAAACTGAACTAAAAGAAGATGAAAATGGCCCTACTCCTACAGAGTTTAATTTTGATTATGACACTACCCAAATAAAAAAACTGGGGATGACGACCGAGCCGGAAGGCATCACCAAGTTCGATGAAATTTTCAAAACAGAACTGACCTACTTTGAAAATGAAGCTAGATTTTCACAGCGTTTTAAAGTGCTCGATTTAGAAGGAGATTTAGACCTGGAGATTCTGTTTATGATTTGTAATGATGAAATGTGTCTACCCCAAGATCAAAAACGATTTAATTTTAAAATTCAGAAAGGTGAATTATCCGTTGCTGAGACGAAAGCTATCGAAGTAAAGAGCAAAGACAAAATTAGAACTGAAGCCTTAAAGTTAGATTTAAAAGGCAAGAGTGAATTCAAATTAAATTCAGAAGAAGGTGAAGACAGTAACTTCACCATATTTTTCTTGGGGTTTATAGGAGGTCTTATCGCCTTATTAACTCCATGTGTATTTCCTATGATTCCTTTAACGGTTTCATTTTTCACTAAAGGAGCCAGAACTAAAAAAATTGGACTAATAAACGCCATCATGTATGGAGCCTTTATCTTTTTGATCTATGTATTACTCAGTTTACCCTTTCATCTCATCGATTCTGTAAATCCTGAAATCCTAAATAATATCTCAACCAATCCCATTTTGAATATCATTTTTTTTGTGATTTTTATGGTGTTTGCCTTCTCCTTTTTTGGGTATTATGAGATCACCCTTCCAAATTCCTGGAGCAGTAAACTGGATCAAAAGGCAACTAGCATAGGTGGAATCGTAGGTATATTTTTCATGGCACTCACATTGGCGTTGGTGTCGTTTTCCTGCACCGGCCCCATCTTAGGATCCTTACTTGGTGGTTCTCTCACCGCTGATGGTGGAGCTACGATGCTAAGCTTTGGGATGGGTGGCTTTGGATTGGCATTAGCTTTACCCTTCGCCTTATTTGCTCTGTTCCCCAACTGGCTCAATTCTTTACCAAAAAGTGGTGGCTGGTTAAATACGGTTAAAGTAGTGTTGGGTTTCCTAGAGTTAGGACTGGCTTTCAAATTCTTATCTAACGCAGATTTAGTTGAACATTGGGGCATCTTAAAACGAGAAGTTTTTGTTGGAATCTGGATATTAATCGGAATTGCCATGGTTTTATACCTATTTGGAAAACTTAGATTTCCTCACGATGGACCTGTAAGTAAATTGAGTAAAGGGAGAGTCTTTATTGGTATACTTACACTTGCTTTTGTGATCTACCTCATTCCGGGATTAACCAATAGCTCCTCTGCTAATCTGAAACTTTTAAGTGGCTTCCCTCCTCCACTGTTTTATAGCATTTATGAGAAAGAGACTGAAGGGCCTTTAGGTCTGAAAGCATATAAAGATTTTGACAAGGGTCTGGAAGCTGCCAAAGCACAAAACAAGCCAATTCTGCTAGACTTTACAGGATGGGCCTGTGTCAACTGCAGAAAGATGGAAGAACAGGTCTGGAGCGTCTCTGATGTTTATCAGACTATAAAAAATGACTATATCCTAATTTCACTTTACGTGGACGATAAAGAAAAGTTAAGTGATGAAGAGAGATTCAACTTTAAAAGAGCAAATGGTTCTGTGAAAAAAATTCGCACCATAGGTGACAAATGGGCGACGTTCCAAACTTTAAATTTTAAAAATAACTCGCAGCCTTATTACGTCTTATTATCTCCAAATTTGGAACTGCTCAATGAAACCATTGCTTACGAGCCCTCTTCTGAAGCCTATTTCAGTTGGCTGGAAACAGGATTAGAAAACTATAAAAACAAAAAAGATAAAACTGAATAGTTTTATCTTTTTTGAGTATTTAGATTAAGTGTCGAGTCTTACAGCGCTACTTCCAACTGATTTCTCACAATGTCATCAAATGTTTCCCGTTGTCTAATCAAATGAGCCTCGCCTTTATGCCAAAGCACTTCAGGGGGTCTAAACCTTGAGTTGTAATTACTGGCCATGGAGTAGCAATAAGCTCCTGCATTTTTGAAAGCCAATACATCCCCTTCACTAATCTCAGAAATCATCTTATTGTTAGCGAAGGTATCGGTTTCACAGATATAGCCAACGACTGAATAGAATCTCTTGTTGCGTTCTGGATGTGTAATATTGAAAATTTCATGATTAGACCCATAAAACATCGGTCTGATTAAATGATTAAACCCTGAATCAATTTGAGCAAACACTGTAGAGGTAGTTTGCTTCACAACATTAACTTTAGCTAAAAAGAATCCTGCTTCACTTACCAAAAACTTACCAGGTTCAAAAGCTAAAGTGAGCTCCTTTCCGTAAGATTTACAAAATTCATTAAAGCGTTTAGTAAGTTTGGTCCCCAATTCCTCGACGTTGGTTTCTATGTCACCTTCATGATAAGGCACCTTAAAACCACTACCGAAGTCTAAGAACTCAAGATTTTCGAATTTGGAAGCCACATCAAATAAAATTTCTGCAGCATGAAGAAAGACGCCTATATCCAGAATATCACTACCTGTATGCATATGAATGCCGTTGATAGTCATTCCCGTATTTTCAACAATTCTTAAAACATGAGGCATTTGGTGTATAGAAATACCAAACTTAGAGTCGATATGACCAACAGATATATTGGTATTACCACCTGCCATCACATGCGGATTGATACGAATGCAAACGGGAACATTGGGATGCTTAGCACCAAACTGTTCTAGTATTAATAAATTATCGATGTTAATTTGGACACCGAGTTCAACGGCTTCTTCAAGCTCTTCCATAGACACTCCGTTTGGAGTAAAGATGATTTTTGAAGGATCGAATCCTGCAGCTATTCCCAATTTCACTTCCTGAATAGATACCGTATCTAAAGCGCTTCCTAATTGATTAAATAGCCTCAAAATACTGAGGTTTGATAAAGCTTTTACAGCATAATGAAGTCGTAGATGTTTGACCTTCTTAAAAGCTCCTGTAAGACGTTTATACTGGTGAATAATTTTTTCTGAATCATAAACATAAACAGGGCTACCGTGTTGCTGAGCCACTTTTAAAAGGTCTGCGTGTGTCATTTTTATAAAAATTAAATACTAATTGGTTTCGAATTGAAATTTCAATCCGGCTAAAATAAGAAACATATTTGAATAGGAGTCTAGACGCTTAGTTTAGATTTAATAGCACAAGATTTAGCTATTTTCTTTTTCTTCAACTTAACAGCTTTAGAAAAAAGAGCCTTTTTGAATTTCGCTTTTGAAGATTTCAAAAGAAACCCGCAAAATTTTGCGGGAGATAGTTGTTGAACTATAAACTGTAGAATGATCATCTTTAAAGTTTAGGCATTGTAATATTTACTTCTCCAAATGGCAGTATTAAAATTCTTTCCTTTGGCAAAACCATAATATAAGGCTATACCACCTATCCATTTGAACATAAATATAAAGAGTAGAAAGAATTCTGTCGTCATATTGTCTTCGCTCATAAAAAATCCGCTAGGGACAAGTGAAGTACAAATCAGTGCAGATAATAATACAAAACACATAAAGTTTTCAAAGGTTTTAAAAGGCCACATCATTAACCTTCTAAAAGGACTTAAGTCGTTACCCCATTTGTGAATTAAGTAATAATAGTCATTACCAATGGGAGCAAATAATAACGGATCGTCTGCATTCTCTAGTTTGAACAATTTTGAAGGAGCCATAATCTTAAAGCCTTTAAGCGTGGTCTCATGCTCTTCTTCAAGTGTTTTTATTTTAGAAAGCGCTTCATATGGTAACTTACCTTTGAAGTATTTAGAATCAAGGAATCTTAGTCTATAATTCACACAAATCTTTTCAATTTGATCGATATGATAAATCTCACTAGACTCTAATTTATCAAAATTGAAATCATTTGAATTTGTAGTTTCTCCCTTAACTACCTCATTCAATATTTCATCATTTCTATCGTCTACTGATTGAAGGACGTTCTGAACCTGCTTTAAAATTTCCTCGTTGGAAGTCGTTTTAAATTTTGCCTTGTTCAGTTGTGTCTTGAGGTTTGTTCTTGGAAGCATCATATATCTTTTTCTACATTCGATATAAAAGTAATAAGTAAGTTAAGTTCAAACAATTAGAAAATCAAATTTTAACACCAGTTAAGCATTAATTCAATACATCTAAGCCTCTGGATTAAGCCTTATAAAGTTGTAAACTCCCCTACCTTCTGCAATTGACTTTTCTTCAGAATCAGATTCTAGATAGGCTTTCATGCTTGCTACAAAAATGCGAGAACCCAATCGCATGGTTCTACCTTCGACAATAATCGCTTCAGCATAGGCTGGAGAAAGAAAATCGACGCGTATATCGATAGTCGCCATTTTATCTTTAATTGAGGTCAAATGCGTACCGCCTACAATTCCACCTACAGAATCCATCACAGTGGTAATGATTCCTCCATGCCACCTATTGGAGCGAATATCACCAACCACTTCTGGTCTGAAAGGAACTTTTACCTTTACAAAGTCCTTTTCTATTTGAAGCAATTGAAGCCCTAAAAACTTGTGGATAGGAACAATATCTTCAATCATTCGCTTTACAAAATCATCCTTTAAATCCATTGATTAAATTTTATTGATCAAAAAAATCTCCGAAGCACTAGCTTCAGAGATTAAATATAAAAACTATTTGTTTTTTGAGATTTTCTATCTCAGGCTAGCTCCAAATTTTGTTTCAAATTGATTCTGAAGCTTTTTCATCACTTTATCGACTTGCTTGTCGGTCAACGTTTTTTTATCATCCATAAATCTAAACCTTAACGCATAACTCTTTTTCTGCTCGGGTAATTTGTCACCTTCATATACATCAAACAAATCAACTGCTTTAAGGATTTTTTTATCCGTTTTAAAAGCCAATGATTTAAGCTCGTCAAATTTGATATTCTGATCTAGCAATAACGCAAAGTCACGCTGAGTAGATGGGAATTTAGGAATCTCATTCACCTTAAGTTGCTTTTTCTGGAGGCAATTTAAGATAGCGTCCCAATGAAGATCTGCATAAAGAACGTCTTGCTCGATATCAAAATGACTCAATACATTTTGTTTTACCCTTCCAAAATCTACCACTGTATCTCCTTTCAATTGACCTGTTAAACCTTCAGCAATAGAGTCAGATTCAGCTGCTTGGTATTCCAAACCAGTTAGTCCTAGTTTTTCAAAAATTCTTTCTAAATAAGCTTTCAATTCAAAGAAATTAGTTTTTTGTTGAGGCGAAACCCAGCTTTCTGATGATTTATGGCCAGAGATGAATAGCGATAAGTGTTTAAATTCTTTGTACGCTCCGTCAATAAGGTGGTAAGTTTTTCCAAATTCAAAAAACTTGATATCTGTTGTTTTTCTATTGATGTTATAGCTCACGGACTCTAATCCAGAAAACAACATCGATTGCCTCATCACATTGAGATCGGTACTTAGCGCGTTCAAAATATCAACATTGTGCTCTTCTTTGAGATCTTCTGCCAACTCTACATAAGCCTTGGTCGTAAGAGAGTTAGACATAATCTCATAAAACCCTTGTGAAACCAGTTGGTTAGCTATTTTATTTTGTAGCTTATAATCATCGAAAATCGAAGAATTCGCTACAGACACATTGAATTTGCTATCAGACTCGATGCTGTTATAACCATAAACTCTTAAAATTTCCTCTATCACATCTACTTCTCTTTGGACGTCAACTCGATAAGCAGGAATTGTAAGACCTAAGCCACTCTCAGAAACATTATTGACTTTGATATCCAGAGAAGTCAGGATAGTTTTAATTATTCCTGTATCTATTTCCTGTCCAATTAATTGATTGATTTTATCGAAGGTTAAAAACACCTGAAAATCTTCGATCTTTTTAGGATAGAAATCGTCGATATCACTAGAGACTACACCACCAGCAATTTCCTGAATTAATATTACAGCTCTCTTCAAAGCAAACTCAGTAATGTTTGGATCTATACCTCTTTCAAAACGGAATGAAGCATCGGTATTGAGTCCATGACGCTTTGCTGTTTTTCTCACACTCACCGGGTTGAAGTAAGCACTTTCTAAAAATATATCAGTGGTACTTGTGGTCACTCCAGAGTCTAAACCACCAAAAACACCCGCAATACACAGTGGCTTCTCAGCATCACAAATCATTAAATCATCTTCATGAAGTTCCCGTTCTACACCATCCAGGGTCGTGAATTTAGTCCCAGCCTTTAAGGTTTTTACCACAATTTTATTGTTTTTTACCTTATCTAAATCAAAAGCATGAAGTGGTTGTCCTAATTCGTGCAACACATAATTGGTAGCATCAACAACATTGTTTTTAGGATTGATTCCAATAGCTTTCAATTTATTTTTTAACCAGTCTGGAGATTCCTTAACCTCAAGTCCAGACAAGCTTACACCACAATATCTTGGAGCTAATTCTGAATTCTTTACATCGATGCCAACCTTTAAACTTCTATTATCCACATGAAAACTACTCACAGAAGGAGTGTCCAGTGGTATATTGATTTCATTTTGAATCAATCCCGCTCTCAAATCTCTGGCTACACCCCAGTGGCTCATCGCATCGGCACGATTTGGCGTTAAGCCTATTTCAAAAACCTGATCTTTTTCAACAGTGAACACCTGATTTAAGGGAATACCAGGAATTAAGTTCTTATCTAAGACCATGATCCCATCATGACTTTTGCCTAAACCGATTTCGTCTTCAGCACAGATCATACCTTCGCTTACTTCTCCTCTGATCTTACCTTTTTTAATTTTCCAGGCTTCACCTTTATCATCGTAAAGCGTTGTTCCAATGGTGGCTACAGGTACATTTTGTCCCTTATCGACGTTTGGAGCACCACAAACAATAGAAAGTGGTACTTCTTCTCCTATATTAACTTTAGTTATTTTAAGGCGATCTGCGTTAGGATGAGGCTCGCATGACTCAACGTGTCCTACAACTATGCCTTCTAGTCCTCCTTTAATCGATTCAAAATTGGTAATCCCTTCTACCTCCAAACCGAGATCAGTGAGCAGAACTTCTGTCTCTGCAGCAGTCCACTTCGTATTCACAAATTGCTTTAACCAGTTGTAAGAAATCTTCATAATTTATATCTATAGAGCCGGCAAAGATAAGAAACCCACTTAGCTCATAAAATTTTTATTCCTCTTAAATTAACGTAAATTAGCTCAAAAATAATTTATATGAAATCGATACTTACTATTTTATGTTTGAGTTTTTCAAGTCTATTTTATGCACAGGTAGACACCAGGATTTACGATATTATAGATGATGTATCATCTAATCAACTGGAGACTTATGTTCAGCAACTCGTTGATTTTGGAACTCGAAACACCTTTAGCGAAACCGAAAGTAACACGCGTGGTATTGGAGCAGCGAGACGCTGGATTAAATCTGAATTTGAATCCATATCGTCCAACTGCAATAATTGCCTAGAAGTTTTTTTCCAGGGTGAGACAGTCACTCCAGAGGACGGAAGAAGAGTCCCAAAAACTGCTGAAATACTCAATGTGGTAGCCGTACAGAAAGGTAAAAAATATCCTAATTCCTATATTATCATGAGTGGAGATATAGACTCCAGAGCTTCGGATACTCAGGACTTTACCACTGATGCACCGGGCGCCAATGACAACGCCACAGGTATGGCGGGTACCATGGAAGCCGCAAGAATTCTGTCTCAATATGAATTTGATCACAGTATCGTTTATGTAGGTTTAAGTGGTGAGGAACAAGGTTTATTTGGTGGTCAATTTCTTGCTAAATATGCGAAAGAAAAGAATTGGAATGTCATTGGAATCATCAACAATGATATGATAGGAAACATTGAAGGTGTGGATGGAGTGATCGACAATAGAACCTTTAGAATTTTCAGTGAAGCTTACAACCCCACTGAAACGGATAGGGAGCGACAGATGAAGCGTTATTACGGTGGTGAAGTAGATGGGAATTCAAGACAGTTGGCCAGATACGTTTATCAAACCACTCAAACCTACATGCCAGAGATGAATCCAATGATGATTTATCGCCTGGATAGGTTTGGACGAGGCGGTCATCATAAGCCCTTTAATGATTTGGGTTATGCAGGGATTAGAATCATGGAGGCTCATGAAAATTACACTCAGCAACATCAGGATATAAGAACTGAAAATGGAATCGACTATGGGGATGTGATTGAGCACGTCAATTTTGATTACGTCAAAAAATTGACAGCGGTAAATGCGATTAATCTGGCTAGTTTAGCCTGGGCTCCACCCGCCCCTAGTGAAGTCTCAATAGGTGGTATGGTAGAACCTTCTGCAAAACTAAGCTGGAAGCAAGAACAACCGGATGATGTAGTAGGCTACAAAGTTTACTGGAGGTCTACAACCTCACCAACCTGGGATCATTTCAAATACGTAGAGGATGTTAACAAAGTCACTTTAGATGGAATCGTTATCGACAACTTCTACTTTGGAGTGGCAGCTGTAGGAAAAAACGGACACGAGAGTGTAGTGGTTTTCCCTAGCAAAGTTATGAGGTAAACTGAAAACCTTAAATACTAAAAAAGGTCTTATCGAAAATGATAAGACCTTTTTTTTGTTTAAAATCCAAAACCAATTCTAATGGCCGGATAGGTTTGTTCTGAGGATATATAAAGTTGTGGTGAAATTGTAATATAATTACCAGCTTCCCAATTCACGCCAAATCTAAATGTATCGTCATCAAACATATCGCCGTTTTGAGAAATCAAGTAACCAAATTCTAGACCTACCCAATTGCTTTTGTCTTTATTAGTTGAAAAGTTACGTCGGTAACCCAGGCTTAATAGGCTATTGATGTCTGCAGACGAGTTATCATTAAAATCGTAGAGTAAATTATAAGATAAATAATATTGATTTTTAAGTACGTCTTTTTTATTGAAACCAAATCCTATCTCACCTGTAAAATCAATCACTGGATCATTTTTAATTAGGTTAACACCTACACCAACCTTTAGAAATAGTAACTCACCAGTTGTGCCAATTCTATAATCCTCCTTTTTAATAAGACTATCTTTTTCAAACGCATATTTGAATAACTTCAATCTTCTACTGCGTCTGGCACTAGTATCATCAAGGGCTTGTATTACCTTGGTAATTAAATTTTTTGAAATTAGATTTTCTTGATCATCAAATTCGATGGATATATAGTATTTATCTGAAAACACTTGACATATATTATCAAATTGATAGGGCTTATATTCACCGTTTTCCCAAATTATTGTTTCAGCTTTTTCTTCAGTTTTAATCGTTAGCTTTTCATTCGGTTTATAAGTGATCTTGTAGGGTAAATTCTTAGGTAAATCTTGATTGACTTTCAAAATTTTCTGTAGTCTTTTCAATTCCTCACCAACATCTTTCTTCAAGTCAGAGTAATTATATATACTCATTTGTACCACTACTTGACTATCAATCTCAACAATTAGAGAATCAATAGATGGTTTTTGTGCGAAACAAAGATTAGTTAATAGAAGAAGGAACGTAATTATGAATGTTTGCTTTAAATTTCTCATTTTTATTTTATTAAGTTAATAATGTGGGTATATATTAAATAGTAGTTAACTAATTAGAAAAGCTGCTACTTAGCGCTATGACCTCCTCTTTTGATTTTGAATTTTTACGTCCAAATTGTATTCTTAATTTTTTTGTATCCTGGTTTTTTTTTACTTCTTCTGTTTTTATAATGATGTTTTTTTGAAAACTCAATTTTAAATTTTTTACATCATTTATATTAGCACTAAATTCGGTTAACTCAGAAGCGTTCTCAATCAATTTACCTTTGAGTATTGTATTTGATAAAACTTCAGTTGCATTTGTACTCTTGCTGTCTTTTTCACTCTTAGAATCTGAACGTTGTGCAATCGCAATTGATGTATTCGATAGAGAGTCGGTGTCTTTTTCAACATAGACAATCTGTTTTAGGTACACCGTATCCTTAATAAACTTGGTAGTTACAAGTGATTTAGTTTCAGACTGATTTTTCTCTATATAAACGGTATCAGTTCTTTGGCTAGCTAAATTCAGGCTAAGATCCTTAATTGACTGCAAGTTTTGATTGTCTAATTTCAATTGCTGATTAGCTTCTAATAGTTTTTCAACTGAAGATTTGTACTTTAGGTTAGAATATGACAAAACGGATAGAAAAATTAAAAGTAAAATACTGACTGCTGACAGCAATCGATAAAAATGTGGTACAACTTTCTTTTCGGTTTTAACTTTATTCCATACCCTTTCTTTGGCTAATTCTGCATCAGAATCGTAGAAATCATTAGATTCATTTAGGGCTTTCTTTATCAATGCATCTAGTTTATACTTTTCCATTGCTCTTTATTTTTTCTATTTTCTTTATAATGTGTTGTCGGGCCTTTCTAAGTTGTGATTTTGAAGTGTTTTCAGAAATATTTAGCAAACCTGATACCTCTTTATGCGAGTATCCTTCAATGGCAAATAAATTAAACACTAACCTATATCCAGTAGGCATTCTCTCAATGATGAAGTAAATCTGTTCAATGTCAATATCATTCAAATTAGAATCAAATTCCGAGTCTACAGTGAGTTCTGGTATATTATCATCGTATTTAATACGGTTTCTTTTCTTAACAAATCTTATCGATTCATTTACCACAATTGTTTTGATCCATTTGGTGAAGCTAGGTTCGCCACGGAATTCAAACTTTTCAATGTTTTTAAAGATCTTCGTAAAAGAATTGATGAGTACATCTTCTACATCATTGTGATTGTTTAGTATACGTCTTGATATATTGTACATATGTTTATAATACATCTCAAACAAGACATTTTCAGCAAATTGATTACCGGATTTACATCCATCAATGATTTTAATAATTTCCAAATGCTTTTTCTCTTACCCGTTTATTTTTAATAACACCATTTTCTTTCTTGAAGTTGCCTGAACTGAATTTAAATTTTATAAAAGGAGTATTAGGGTGCCAGATTAATATGGAAAGATGTTATTATTTCTACGTTAGAAAAATATCAACATACTAAAAAAGGTCTTATCGAAAATGATAAGACCTTTTTTTTTGGGTGGAAGATGGGGCTCGAACCCACGACCCCTGGTACCACAAACCAGTGCTCTAACCAACTGAGCTACATCCACCAGTTGTCTCAAAAGACGATGCAAATTTAATATAAAATTGCGTTCTACAAAACCTTTTCCATAAAATAGAATAAAATTCTACGCGATAAAAAATCCCACTCAACGTGATATTGAGCGGGATTTTGATAAGTCCTTCATTTATAGAGTTATCAGCTTCTACTTTTCGAGATAAGGCTCTACTTTCTCTTTGATTTCCTCAACGATGCTAGGGTCTAATAAAGTGGATACATCCCCGATTTGGTCTCCTTCGTTAGATGAAATCTTTCTCATAATTCTACGCATGATTTTACCACTTCGGGTTTTAGGAAGTCCAGAGACAAAATGAATGCGATCCAGTTTGGCAATAGGGCCTATTTTACTGGCAATTAACTGATTGATTTCCTTACTCAAGTTTTCTTTATTCCTGGATTCTCCATCTGTTTTTAAGATGACAAAACCCGCTAAGGCATTTCCTTTCACATTGTGTAGGAATCCAATAATAGCTGATTCTGCGACCGCTGGGTGCTCATTGATGGCGTCTTCTATAGGGGCAGTTCCTAAATTATGTCCAGATACAATGATAACGTCATCTACTCTACCCGTAATTCTATAATAGCCGACTTCATCCCTCAAAGCACCGTCCCCCGTAAAATAAACGTTTTTGAAGGCGGAGAAGTACGTTTCCTTATATCGCTTATGATTCCCATAAACGGTTCTTGCCATACTAGGCCAGGGATGTTTAATGCAGAGTCGACCTGAAACCGAATTCCCTTCGATTTCATTTCCATTCTCATCCATCAGTGATGGTTGTATACCAGGTAATGGAAGCGTGGCATAAGTTGGTTTGGTTGGAGTCACAAAAGGTATTGGTGAGATCATAATACCTCCAGTTTCTGTTTGCCACCAGGTATCGACGATGGGGCAAGTTTTTTTTCCAATATTTTCGTTGTACCAGTTCCAGGCTTCTTCATTAATGGGCTCTCCTACACTTCCCAGAACTTTCAGAGATGATAAATCGTATTTATTGACATGCTCAATATCCTGTTTAGCTAGAGCTCTTATTGCTGTAGGAGCCGTATAAAACTGATTTACTTTATACTTATCTACAATTTCCCAGAATCTACCAAAGTCTGGATAAGAAGGCACCCCCTCAAACATTAGGGTTGTAGCCCCATTCAATAATGGACCATAAACAATATAAGAATGTCCTGTAATCCACCCTATATCTGCTGTACACCAGTACACATCATTTTCCTGATATTGAAACACGTTTTTGAATGAAAAGGCTGAGTAAACCATGTATCCAGCAGTGGTATGTACCATTCCCTTTGGTGTTCCGGTTGAACCAGAGGTGTATAGAATAAACAACATGTCTTCTGCGTCCATGACTTCAGCTTCGCAAGTATTGTCGACTTGCTTTAATTCGTCATGAAGCCAAACGTCTCGATCATCGACCATATCCACTTTACCAAATGTTCGCTTAGCCACCAACACAGATTCAACTGAAGGTGTCGTTTCTAAAGCTTCATCTACAATACCTTTTAGATCAATACTTTTAGCTCCACGATAAGATCCATCTGAAGTAATCACCATTTTACAATCAGAATCATTAATTCGGGAAGCGAGTGCAGAGGCTGAAAATCCAGCAAAAACAACGGAGTGCACCGCACCTATTCTAGCGCAGGCCAGAGTAGCGATAGCCAGTTCAGGAATCATAGGCAGATAAATACAAACACGGTCGCCTTTATGTACGCCATTCTTTTTGAGCACATTTGCCATTTTATTAACCCGCTTAGACAGTTCCCCGTAGCTGATGTGCAAAGCCTCTTCTTCTGGATTATTAGGTTCCCATATTATCGCTGTTTTATCTGCTCTAGTCTTCAGGTGTCTGTCTATCGCATTTTCGGTAATGTTGAGTTTTGCCCCTTCGAACCAGGTCACTTTTGCTTCTTCAGGGTTCCAGTTTAAAACCGAATCCCATTTTCGTTTCCATTCGAAATTTCGTTCTGCAATAGTGTTCCAGAAATTCTCAGGATCGTTTTGAGATATGCGATACACATCCATGTACTTAGCTAACGAATCTATGTTGTAATAGCTTTTGGTAAGCGCCTTTAAAGATTGAGTCACCTGATCTTTATTCTTACTAAACGCTCCGATCTTTTTTTGATTGAAAGTTTCAATAATATCACTAATCACCATGGGATCTTCAATGGTAGATGGTAATTTGTAAGGCTCTCCTGCCACTAATTTTCTTAAGGTTCGTCTTAATATTTTGCCACTTCGTGTTTTTGGTAAGCGTTTAACCATCACCACTGTTTTTAAGGAAGCAATAGGACCAATTTTATCTCTGACTAACTGGACAATTTCGGTCTCCATTTTGTAAGATTCATAATCTTCTTCGCCTGTTTTGGGGACTACGATTGCTAGAGGTATTTCGCCTTTTAAATCATCTGTAAGTCCTACTACGGCACATTCTGCAACCGAAGAATGCTGAGATACTACCTCCTCCAATGCCGCTGTAGAGAGACGATGTCCTGACACATTAATCACATCATCTATTCTTCCTGTTATAAATACATAGCCGTCTTCATCAACATACCCACCATCGCCAGAAAAATAATAACCAGGAAACTTACTGAGGTATCCGTTTTTATAGCGCTCATGATTTTGCCAAAGGGTTTGCATGAAACCAGGAGGCAAAGGCAATTTAGAACAGATATAACCTTCCGCATTAGGACCTAACTGCTCTCCATCTTCCGAAAGAATCTGAATATCATATCCCGGTACAGGTTTTCCCGCAGAACCTGGTTTTACGGGTAAAGGGTCCAGTCCCATAAAATTAGCAACGATAGACCAACCGGATTCGGTTTGCCACCAATGATCGATCACAGGAATCTTTAAATGCTCTTCTGCCCAGTTTAAGGTAGTTTCATCACAACGTTCGCCTGCTAAAAACTGATATTTCAAAGAGGATAGATCGTATTTTTTGATAAACGCTCCATCAGGATCTTCTTTTTTAATGGCTCTAAAGGCAGTAGGAGCTGTAAACATAACATTTACCTTATGATCTTCTATCACTCTCCAAAACGCACCTGCATCGGGAGTTTTAACTGACTTTCCTTCATAAATTACAGTTGCATTCCTATGGATAAGAGCTCCGTACACTATATAGCTATGCCCAACAACCCAGCCTACATCTGAAGCCGCCCAAAAAACATCCCCTGGTTGAGTCCCATAAATATTTTCCATTGAGTATCTAAGGGCTACAGCATAACCACCTGTATCTCTAACCACTCCTTTTGGAGATCCAGTAGTTCCAGAAGTGTAAAGTATATAGGAAGGATCTTTAGATTTCAAGGCCACAGCTTCAGCAGGAGTAGCCTTATCAGTTAATTCTAAATAATCAACATCATAGGCTTTTGTTTCAAATTTAACTCCCAGTTTTCTGTTGAAGACCACTACTTTTTCAACCTTATGCTTGGCCTTTTCTATAGCTTCATCCACCATAGGCTTATATTCGATAAGACGATCCACTTCTATTCCTGAAGTTGCCGTAATGATGACTTTTGGCTTTGCATCATCGATCCTCATGGCTAGTTCGTCTGGTGCGAAGCCTCCAAAAACAACCGAATGTATGGCGCCTATTCTTGCACAGGCCAGCATACTAAATAACGAATGCGAAATCATAGGCATATAAATAATCACGCGATCACCTTTTTCAACGCCTAGCTCTTTAAGTCCTCCTGCCAGCTTAGAAACTTTTTCTAGAACCTCATTGTAAGTATATTTTACCTGCTTCTGTCGCACCGCAGAGTCATAAATTAAGGCCACTTCGTCTCCATAACCATTTTCAACATGCTGATCTAAACACAAGTAGCTTAAGTTTGTCTCTCCATCTGGAAACCAGTGGTAAATACCTTCTTCTGTTTGCTCCAGGGCTTTGGTTGGGGCTTTGAACCAGTTAGTCTTTTTTGATTCCTCCATCCAGAATTGTTCTGGATGATCAATGCTGTTTTGGTAAGTGTCTTTATAAGTCATAACTAAAGATTTTTATTGTTTTTCGGTTAGTAATTCATTGATTCTATGTAGTAGTTTTTTCATGGAGAAAGGCTTTTTAATATAGTCCTTAGCTCCGAGTTCAAAGCCTTTTTGAACGTCACTTTCTTTATGTTTTGCACTGATGACAATAGTTTGAGTTTTGTTTTTTAATCCTTCGTGTTGCTGTAAAAATTCCAAAACTTCGTACCCATCCACTTTGGGCATCATAATATCCAAAACCACCAGGTCGGGTTCTAGTTTTTCGATTAAGTTGATAGCTTCCTCACCGTCTCTGGCAATGAAAATATCATAATTGTTTTTTCTTAAACTATATTCCAATGCCATAATGATATTAGGCTCATCGTCTACAAGTAAGATCTTTTTCATAGTTTAGGTTTTGGTAAATTCACTATAATTTCTGCACCAATCTCAAGATCAGCATTGGCATAAATTTGACCTCCGTGCATCTCAACAATTTGCTTACAGATAGCTAGGCCAAAGCCACTCCCCTGAGGCTTTTTATAGGTCTGATGTTTTGATTGATAGAATTTTTTGAAAATCAGTTGTAAATCTTCATCGGGGATGCCCTTGCCGTTATCTTTAACCTTCAGGTAAATTTCTTCTGAATTTGAATCCAGATGTATTTCAATTTTTCCAGTTCCTTCCTTTACAAACTTTATAGAGTTAGATAGCAAATTGGTAATGACCTGAAGCATTTTGCTGTAATCAAATTCAGTTATAACACTACTAGAGGATTGAAACTCAACTTTGATTTGTTTTTGCTGAACAATACTACTGATTCCGTGGATAGCATCTTCAACGCAATCAGTCAAGTTATGAGGTTTTAGGTTTAACTCATCCCGGCCTGAAGCCATTTTTTCGAGATCTAGAATATCATTGATCAAAACATTTAAACGTTCTGTATCCTGAATAATATTACTGAGAAATTGATTCTGAAGCTTCTCGGGCATCTCCTCATCTTCTGATAAAACTTCTGAACTCGCCTTAATTGATGTGATGGGTGTCTTCAACTCATGAGCCACAGTGTCTAAAAAATCATCTTTCAGCTGATCCTGGACCTTTAGTTCTTCATTAGCTGATTTTAATTCTGAAGTAAGCTTCATCAGCTTCTGGCTTTGTTCCTCTAAGGACTTATTCAGAGATAGGGTTTCTTTATTCTCTTCTAATATTTTAAGCACTTCTACTAGAGAAACTGGCTTTTCTTTGGCGACACTGGAAATTAGTATTTTAGCCGAAGCACTTCCCACAGCACCTGTTAGTAAGCGCTCAGAAAAATTAATAAATCTGGCATCCGCTAATTGTTCTTCTGGATTTACCGCATATCGCTTTCTAAAAACTCTTAAAGCTTTATCGGCTTTACTCTGTCCTAAGAATCGAATCAATAAATTTTGAATATCCTCCACATAAGCCTCGCCCTTCCAGACATAAGCATTCTCTTTTAGGTCAACAACTTTTTGACTATTCACGAAAATCTCTCCGTAATTACGCTCTCTATAATTCCCTTTTTTAACTACAGAAAGCACTAAATAAGTGCCCGTATTCAGAATTAAGCTCCAATACAGGGCATGATTTACAGGGGTAAGTAAATCAATGCCAAACAAGGCGTAAGGCTTAAGCATTTCAACGCCCAAAAATCCTTCATCCACAAATTGATTATCACTCAGAATATTTTCAGTAATAAAGGGGAGTAAATAAGTATAGCCAACAATGAGCAAGCCTGAAACAATTCCAATTTTGGAACCCAAGGCAGAACCCCGATTCCAAAATAAACCGATGAAAAAACTGGGAGCTAATTGTGCTATTATCAAAAATGAAATCAATCCAATTGAAAACAAGGATAACTTAGGGTCAAAAACAGAATACAACCCATAAGCGAGAATGATAGAGCTAAACACTGAGATTCTTCGAATGGATTTGATCGTTTTAGTGTTATTAACCGATTTGCTTTTGGTGAGTTTTTCTAAAAATCCATAAGGAATAATCAGGTTATTACTCAGCATGGTTGATAAAGCGACGGTGGAGACCACCACCATAGAAATCACTGCTGAAAGCCCTCCCAAAAACACGAGTGTAGCTAACCAATAATCTCCAAATGCTATAGGAATGAGAAGTGTAAAATAATCTGCATTCACCTGTTCTCCAAGAACTAAAAGTCCGCCCCAGGCTATAAAAATGACAAACACATTGAAGAGCAACAGGTAAAGTGGGAATAACCAGATCGAAGTTTTCAATTGCTTACGATTGCTAAATTCTACCACAGAGGTCTGAAACTGACGTGGTAAAAGAAAGATCGCTAAAAATGAAAGTATAATACTAAAGTACCAGTTGACCCCACCTTCCAGACCATCTATGGAACTTAAGCTCTTAAGATCTATTTGATTCTCGGCTTGAGTATAAATATCAGAAGTTCCATCAAACACATAATAGGTGACATAAATACCTACAATAAGAAAAAAAATCAATTTTAAAACAGATTCAGCTGCTACAGAAAACATCACCCCCGTTCTGTTTCTTGAGGCATCTAAAGATAAGGTTCCAAAAAATGCAGCAAAAGCCGCAAGAAGGATAGCGATATAAAACGTGGAATCTGTTAGCACTGAAGTGCCCTCAATTCCTATGGTAGAAGTAGATACTACTTCAAATGTTTCTGAAACCGCTTTTAATTGTAAAGAAATGTATGGAATAATACTCGCAGCACAGACCAGTGTCACTAAAGCTCCTAAAGATTTACTATTACCATATCTAAGCGAAATGAAATCTGCGATACTAGATACATTATACACTTTAGAAATTTGGATGATTTTCTTCAGTACAATAATCCATAAAGGTGCAGCAATCACCGGGCCTAGGTATATCGTAAGAAACTCTATTCCAGAGGTAGCGGCCATTCCCACGCTGCCATAGTAGGTCCAGGCCGAACAATATACAGCCAAGGAAAGGGCATAGACTGCCGGATGTGAAACCAATCTTGACCCTTTATTTTTTTCTGCCAAAAAGGCAATGAGAAATAAAAGTCCCAAATAGATAAATATCAACGCTATGAGAGCAGTCTTACTCATTACTCTGAATATTTTTTAAGGATGAGAAATGAAATCAAAATACTAGCCAACCAAATTGAAAAAATTGAAAAATAAAACAAGGGAAATCCAGCTACTGAATCCACCTGATTGAAAGCAAATACTAAGGGGAGGTTTAATAATAGAATTAAACCCAGGCTTAAAAAAATTAATTTTTGCTGATGACGTTTTTTCATTCTATAAATTTAGCAAAATTCAAATGAGAGTGCGTTATCCAACTCCACTCTCATTTAGAATAGGTTTTAATTTTAATGTCCTGAAGCTTCTCCAGCTCCACTAGGTATTCTCACATTTTCCACCATTTCCTGAACGTCCTGAGGAGGTGCAGGTGTAAACTTGCTGATGGCAATAGAAACCGTAAAATTGACGAGCATGGCAACAGACCCAAATCCTTCTGGGGAAATCCCGAACCACCAGTCTTCTGCTGTACCTCCACCGAAGAAGTCAAATTTGAATTTCATCATATAAAATATCATCAATGAGATCCCGACGACCATACCAGCTATGGCCCCTTCCTTATTCATTCGCTTGTAGAAAATACCTAGAATGATAGCAGGGAAAAAAGAAGCTGCCGCAAGACCAAAGGCTAATGCAACCACAGCGGCTACAAATCCGGGGGGATTAATTCCGAAGTAACCTGCGACGACCACAGCGGCTACAGATGATAAACGAGCAGCGATCAATTCTCCCTTATCAGTAATTTTTGGATACACCATTTTTTTGATCAGATCATGAGAAACCGAAGAAGAAATCACCAACAACAGACCAGCTGCAGTAGATAAAGCCGCAGCGAGACAACCTGCTGCAACTAAGGCAATGACCCAGTTGGGTAAATTTGCGATTTCAGGATTGGCCAAGACCATGATGTCCTGATCAACGTACAATTCGTTTTTGTTATCAGATGGATTCATCACCACACGCTCTCCATTTTCTCCCCTTCCTTTTTCTTGAAAAGCAGGAATGCCAGTAAGTGCATTACCACCTTCTTTGGCTTTTCCTAAATATTTAATCTTACCATCTTGATCTTTATCTGTCCAAGCTAATAGCCCTAAATCTTCCCAGGTTGTAAACCATTCTGGCATATCTACATAGTCTTTCTCATTGACTGTCTCTAGCATGTTCAATTTGCCAAACGAGGCAACTGCAGGAGCTGTGATGTAAAGAATTCCAATAAACAATAAGGCATACCCAGCCGATTTTCTGGCATCTTTTACTTTTTTTACTGTAAAAAATCTCACAATCACATGCGGTAAACCTGCAGTTCCTACCATTAAAGCTAAGGTGATGGCAAAGACATCTATAATATCTTTGGAGCCTTCCGTATAAGCGCTGAATCCAAGTTCCTGGCTCAAGCCATCCAATTTATCAAGCATGTAAGTATCGGGCTGGCTAGCTAAAGTGTCACCCATTCCAAACATAGGAATAGGGTTTCCAGTAACTTGAAATGAGATGAAAATGGCTGGAACAAGAAATGCAAAAATAAGTACACAATATTGTGCAACTTGCGTGTAGGTAATACCCTTCATACCGCCTAAAACTGCATAAAATAGAACTATGATCATACCGATGATCACGCCGGTTTCAATTTCTACTTCTAAAAATCTTGAAAATACTACCCCAACACCTCTCATTTGCCCTGCTATATAGGTGAAGGAGACGAGTAGCGCACATATTACAGCCACTGAGCGTGCCACTTTCGAATAATAGCGGTCTCCTATAAAATCGGGAACCGTAAATTTTCCAAACTTCCTAAGGTAAGGTGCAAGCAGAAGTGCAAGTAGAACGAATCCTCCAGTCCACCCCATAAGAAATACAGAGCCATCGTAGCCCATAAATGAAATAATACCTGCCATGGAAATAAAAGATGCAGCAGACATCCAGTCGGCAGCTGTAGCCATTCCATTTGCTAAAGGCGAGACTCCTCCGCCGGCAACATAAAATTCTTTAGTTGAGCCTGCTCGACTCCAAATCGCTATGCCGATGTAAATAGCAAATGAAATGCCAACGAAAATATAAGTAAGTGTTTGAGAATCCATAGTTTTTTATTTATCGTATCCGTATTTTTTATCTAGTTTGTTCATTAACCCTACGTAAACAAAAATCAGAATGATGAATACGTAAATAGAACCTTGTTGCGCAAACCAAAAGCCGAGTTTAAACCCACCAATTTGAAATTGATCTAACCAATCTTTTAATAGAATTCCTCCTCCGTATGAAACGAGAAACCAAATGGGTAATAATATGGCTAGGTAGGTCAGGTTCTCTTTCCAGTAAGCCGTTGCGTGCTTTTGCTTTTTGTCATTTTGTTTTTTCATAATTATAGGTATATCATAGCCTGAAGGCTGATTATATTCTGATTTATAAGTCCAAAAGATTCTGATTTGTACTCCAGGGTTAACTTTGAATGATGACCACTGAAAAAGGCATTCAAACCAACACCAAAGATGCTTTGGTTGTCTGATGTGACATCATATTGCTGTAAAGCGTAAGAGAGATAGGGTTGTAGTTTGAAATCCTGATTATCACCAGGTAACACAAAACCGGCATGGCCGTAAAGAAAAGACCCAGTTCCATAGGGACCAAAGAGGTAGTTTTCACCATAATCATTCTGCTGATAAACAGCATAAGCGGTTAAAGCAGCATTTCTAGTTCCAATAGGAGAATCGTAAAATACATCAAAAGCATACAGAAAAACATCTTCTCCAACGGCTTGATTATTACGTTCTATTGCACTACCGTTAGGATGAGAAAAAAATCCTGTTCCAATGGTCAGTACTTTTTTCCCTCCCAGGTAGGATCCCACTTTGTAAGGAAGGTAATTGGATTCCTGATCCAAAAAATGATAAGAAAAATACCCGGCGTAGTTATAAAGAGCCTCGGCTGAACCCAAATTATTGAGTCCAGTATAGGTGGCTTCATTAGGGTTGATAAGTCTGGAATCAAGTCCATCACTAATTGCATTATTGATAGCCACCTGATATTGAAGCTTATCAATATTCCCTTTGGCAAATACACCAAGATGACGAGCAAACTGATCGCTTAAGCCCAAGGTAGACCAGGAGGATCTGTTATTATCCAAAGTCATCATGTTGAGCGTAGACTGGTTATTTAGCCTCGAAATACCGTTAAAGTAATGTAAGCCTGCTCCAACAGAATGACTTTCGTTTAAATTATACTGAGCCCAGGCATCGTGAAGAAAAACCTGCGATCCATCTCCAGTCCCTAAGGGATCCATATTTTGTGAACTCAAATTGTTAAGCCCAATGTGGGAAACAATTAAAAAATCATCGGAAATCTGGCCAATAAATAAGAGCCTGGCTCTTCTAAGTAAAAAATTGGTAGAACTGACATCTTCAGGAACCTCATCCTGATAATTGAACTGAGCCTGAGCCCAGGATATTATTCTAAGGTACTTACCTGGCTGTTCTTTGTCGAATTCAATTTTGAATCCTCCTTTGTAATTAGGAGAGCCTTGGGCATTGGCGTTCAAAAAAGAACCTATCAAGCAAACTATCAAAAAAAGTCTAAATTTATTATTCATTCCTCAACAAGTTTTAGTTTTTACTAAGCATATGTTGCTTATAACTTGTCACGAACTTCAAATAATAAAATTGTTAAATAAAATTAAATATATATAATTGTTAACACATATAGCTAATCTTTAAATCTCTCCCATTTGATCACCATATATTTATCCCCTAATTCCGTAACAATCATACCAGAACCCTTGGTGTTCTCAGGCGTAGAAAAATAGGATCCAAGCTCAGACTGGCTTAGTATTTTATAAGTAGGATGTACTTCTGAATTTTGGACTTTATGAACATTATATTTTTTCACCCAGTTCATCACACTCACATGAGAAATACCTAATATTCGTTCAATTTCACGATAAGTTAATCCCTCTAAGTAAAGCTGAAGCGCTTTGGTGACATAATATTGATCAATTTTTTTTCCAAGTTTATTGACGGTAAAAAAATAATTACAGGACTTACATTTGTAGCGCTGACGCTGATTTACTATTCCACTTTTAACGATTTGAGATGATTGGCATTGAGGACAGAATTTCATATATATTAATTTAGCATAAATATACTAATTTAGCACAATATATACGAGACTTGATTTCAAAACTAAAATTTGACATATAAAAAAACCCTTTACTTAAAAGTAAAGGATCTAAGAAATAGTTTCGATAATTTAGATCAAGTCGAAAATTGAATCTACTGCTGGATAGCGCTCCACAGTGAAGCCTTCTGCATGCTCGGTACCGATAATTCGCCCCAGGTTTCTTGCCCGGTAAGTAATGCTGTCAAAGAAATTAGAACTTGAAATTGGCGTTTGTGGTTCTTTACTTTGAGTATCATAAAACTGCGTCTTATAAGCTTTAACGCATTCGATCTTTTTATCCATGAACCCGGTAATGTCGACCACAACATCTGGCTCGATATCATACCATTGGATGTAATGATAGACTAGTTTTGGTCGCCACTCTTTTTGCGCATTTCCTTCACAAATGGTTTCAATCTTTTTGAGTCCACTTAAAAAGCAGGCATCACTTACCAAACGACTACCCTTTCCATGATCGATATGTCGATCATGTATAGCATTACAAAAAATGACATCAGGTCTGTATTTTCTTAAGACTTTAATGATTTCCAGCTGATGCGCGGTATTATTGGAAAAGAATCCATCGCTGAATTCTAAATTTTTCCTCATACTTACACCCAGAATTTTAGCCGCTTCCTCTGCTTCTTTATCTCTGGTTTCAGCGGTGCCTCGTGTTCCCAATTCTCCTCTGGTAAGGTCTAATATGCCCACTTTTTTACCTCTGCTTATTTCTTTAGCTAGTGTTCCTGAACAACTCAATTCTACATCATCAGGATGTGCCCCAATCGCAAGTATATCTAACTTCATAAATCTATTGTTTTGTCAGTTGTCTGATTTTAATATTAAAAGCAGCAAAAAGTAAAGTTACAAACGGACTTAAATAATTAAAAATGGCATAGAAGAAATAATCTACTACGGGAACTCCCAAAACGCCACTGTGATAAGCGCCACAGGTGTTCCAGGGGATCAAAACCGAGGTAACTGTACCGGAATCTTCAAGCGTGCGACTCAAATTTTCTGGGGCGAGCCCCTTTTTCTCATAGGCTTTTGCAAACATTTTTCCGGGAACTACAATAGCCAGATACTGATCTGAAGCTGTAAGATTTAAAGCTAAACAGCTGGACACGGTGCTAAAAAAGAGTCCAAAGGTAGAGGTGAATAAATTCAGTAAAGCTTCACTGATTCGTTCCAGAGCTCCGATGGCATCCATAATCCCACCAAAGACCATCGCACATATGATGAGCCATATTGTTCCTAGCATTCCATACATCCCACCTGCAGAAAAAAGATCCTTTAAAGATTCGTTTTCAGTAGGAATCGTGATATCCACGGTAATCGCATCAATAATTCCACGATAGGCCGTTTCAAATGTAAGCACTTCTCCTCCTCCAATCATCTTCACTAAGTCTGGCTGGAAAATAAGTGCTGCAGCAGCTGCTAAAAGGGTCCCTATCAGTAAGGCAATAAGCGGTGGTGTTTTTTTGATGATAAGCAAGATCACCAGTACAGGGACTACAAATAACCATCCCGAGACGTTAAAAGATCCTTCAATACTGCCTAAAATCTCATCAGGATTGGTTTGACCTGAAGTATCCAGGTTAAGACCAATGATGATAAACACGAGTAGAGTAATAAGAATAGTAGGAACAGTTGTAATCGTCATGTATCTGATGTGGGTAAACAAATCTGTTCCGGCCATAGCTGGAGCCAGATTAGTCGTATCACTCATAGGTGAAAGCTTGTCACCGAAATAACCGCCTGATAGCACCGCTCCTGCGGTCATTGCCACAGATACGCCTAAAGCATCCGCTATACCTATGAGAGCTATACCTACTGTAGCTGAAGTGGTCCAGCTACTCCCTGTCGCTACAGAAATAACAGAACAAATAATGACACAAGCCGCCAAAAATATAGTAGGATTTAAAATTTGAAGTCCATAATAAATCATCGTCGGAATAATACCACTCAACAACCACGTCCCTGCCAAAGCACCAACCATCAGTAAAATCAAAATAGGTTCTGTTGTCGATTTTATGTTTTTAGCCACATCGTCGATCATAGTCTCAAACTTAGCTCCTTTAACACTTCCCACTACTGCTGCCACTGCAGCTCCCATTAAAAGTATAAATTGATTGGACCCTGCTAAGGCATCATCACCATAAACAAATACGTTGTAAGCCAGCATCCCTATAAGCGCTAGCACAGGGATAAGGGCCTGCCAAATACTAAGTCGAATTTTTGTTTGGGATGTGTCTTCTTCAGTTATATTCGAGGAATCACTCATGTCAAAGGTTTAAAATCGATGTAATGTTACAATATTGTTACTAAATTCACAAAGCAATCCACCAATTTTAAAAAGTAGAATAGGCTAAAAATAACATCATGAAAGCTTAACTCCTGAGCTAATTCGAGAGGCTGAATCCAAAAATATTTGGGTCTTAAGCTTCTAAATAGGATCTCATTAAGAATTTAACAAGGAATTGAAGGGATTCAATTGCCTTTTGCGAGAGAAGGTGTAAATTTGTAAAACTTATTTTAGAATCAAATTTCATTTTATGAATACATATGATGTAGCCGTCATCGGCTCTGGACCTGGAGGATATGTTGCAGCCATACGTTGCGCTCAACTAGGTATGAAAACTGTTATTATAGAAAAATATGCCACCAAAGGGGGAACCTGCCTCAATGTAGGTTGTATACCTTCCAAAGCTCTTTTAGATTCATCACACCATTATGAAGATGCGATCAAGCATTTTGAAGAGCATGGCATCGATATCTCTGGAGACGTGAAAGTCAATTTAGAAAACATGATGAAGCGTAAGTCTGGTGTGGTCGATCAAACCACCAAAGGCATCGACTTCTTGATGGATAAAAACAATATTGAATCTTACCAAGGTGTTGGGTCTTTTAAGGATGACACTCACATCATCATTACCGATAATGACGGAAAAGAAACTGAAATTGAAGCCAAACATACCATCATAGCCACTGGAAGTAAACCTTCGAGCTTGCCTTTCATAAACATTGATAAGGAGCGTATCATCACTTCTACGGAAGCCCTTTCATTAAAAGAGATTCCTAAGCATCTTATTATGATTGGTGGTGGAGTTATTGGACTGGAACTTGGACAAGTCTATAAAAGATTAGGGGCAGAAGTGACCGTGATCGAGTATATGGATCGCATCATTCCTGGCATGGATAAAGACCAGAGTAAGGAATTGATGAAAGCCATGAAAAAGCAAAAAGCTAAATTCATGCTTTCACATAAGGTGAAGTCAGTAGAAAGAAAAGGTGACGAGGTTATTGTCAAAGCTGATGATAAAAACGGTAAAGAGGTTGAGTTTAAAGGCGATTATTGCCTGGTATCTGTGGGAAGAAGACCCTATACCGATGGTCTAAATGCTGATAAAGCTGGAGTCGAAGTGAAAGACAACGGAAAAATAAAAGTCAATGAGAAGCTTCAAACCTCTGCTTCAAATATATATGCTATTGGAGATGTGATTGAAGGGATTATGCTGGCCCATAAAGCTGAAGAGGAAGGTACTTTTGTCGCTGAAGTGATCGCGGGACAAAAACCACATATTGACTACAACTTGATCCCTAACGTCGTCTACACCTGGCCAGAAGTGGCGTCCGTAGGCAAAAATGAAGATCAGCTGAAAGAAGCTAATGTCGAATACAATACCGGTAAATTTCCAATGCGTGCCCTAGGTCGTTCCAGAGCCAGTGGAGATGTAGATGGATTTGTAAAAATATTCTCAGACAAGGAAACCGACGAAGTTTTAGGTGTACATATGGTTGGGGCTAGAGTAGCTGACTTGATCGCCGAAGCGGTCACCGCGATGGAATTTCGAGCTAGTGCCGAAGATATTGCAAGAATGAGTCACGCTCACCCTACTTATGCAGAAGCAGTCAAAGAAGCAGCCCTAGCTGCAACAGGTGACCGTGCCTTACATGTTTAAAATAAGAACGAAGTTTATATCAAAGCCGATGCAAATTGTATCGGCTTTTTTTTATTCTGATTTTGAGCAGGCTAGCTTTCAAGCTTTAAGTTAGCTAGTTTTAAGCTGAAAGTAATTTTATGCTCCGCCCTTGCATAGAGCATGCTTGAATGATGTCTAAATAAAATCGTATGTTTCGTTCATCTAAAGTATTCAAACATGAAGGTAGCTGGTATGGATTCCTGTCCCCTGGGGTGGATTGCTATAATTCACGATTCTAAGACATTTAAGTATGAGGCTGTAAAATCAATTGAAGAGCTGGTGAAAATTCATTCAGACTTAGAGAGGATTTTTATTGATATTCCCATCGGCCTTTCGTCTGATCATTTTACAAGAACCATCGAGTCCAAACTGAGAAAAGAGCTGGGAAACAGGTCCTCAACGATATTTAGTCCAGCTTGCAGAAAAGCGGTGTATGCCTCCAATTATGATGAGGCCAGAGAAATCAATAAACAAATCATAGGTAAAAGTGTATCCATCCAGAGTTATAATATTTCAAAAAAGATCAAAGAAGTCGATCTGTTTTTGGAATCAAAACAAGAACATCTGGACGTTTTTGAAAGTCATCCTGAAATCTGTTTTAAATACCTCAATAACGAAAACGTGATCCAATCCAAAAAATCAACTCCTGAAGGATTTCAGGAGCGTTTTGAAATCCTGACCAATTCCTATCCAGAGCTTGAGCAGTTCCTTGAGTCCATTCAAAACACATTTACGAAATCTAAAGTCAAACCCGATGATATTCTGGATGCCATGGTACTTTGCGTAGCTAGTTTGAATTCAGAAGATAATCCTAGATTCTTTCAGGATGATAATACTATTGATCAAAAAGGAATCTTTGTGAGGATTGGATATTAGAAGTGAGATATCAGAATTAGGAGATTAGAAGAAGAAGTTGATTGTGGTTAATGGGTGAATTTTCCAATTAAAAATTATATTAAAGCTACATATGATTATAGATCAATTATAATTCTTCTTTCCAAAAGACTCACAGACTCAAAAACTTTCCTACTAAAGTTCTAGCTTCCAGCGATAATATCCTGAAAAATAGGCTTAAATCCGCTCAGGAAGAACTCTATGGCGATGACCATGATGATTAATCCCATGAGTCTCATCAACACATTGTTTCCGGTTTGACCAAGAAGTTTTATAATTTTTCCTGCACTCAATAGAATGGCGAGTGTAATTCCCATCACCAGGCCTATAGCTCCTATAAGTATGGCTTGCATTTCAACAGATCCGGCATCTTCCATTAATACAATAGCATTAGTAATGGCTCCAGGGCCACAAATCATAGGAATGGCCAAGGGCGTTATAGAAATGTCATTAACATAGGTTTTGATCTCAGATTCCTGGACTTTTACTTTCCCCAGCCTGGCTTGCAGCATATCCATGCCCATGAGAAAAAAGATAATACCTCCTACCACTCTAAAGCTGTCGACCGAAATGCCAAAAAACTTAAATAAAATCTGACCGGAAAAGGCAAAAAGCAAAATCGTAACAAATGAAGCCAAAATAGCTTTTTTAGCTGTCGATTTTCTACTTTCCTTATCCAGTTCTGAAGTCATGGTCATAAAAATTGGCATAACTCCTAATGGATTAATAATGGTAAAAAAAGTTGTAAACGATAAAACCCCAAACGCGATTAACTCTGTCATTATTAGTTATTTGAAAGCATTTTATAAGTTTGCAAAAGTATTTTTAATTTTCTGACTGACAATACCCACAAGCAAAATAATAGACAATTTTAATTAAAATTTACAAGTCATTTTTTTAATGAAAATAGCAACCTATTTTTAATAATTTATTCCTGAAAAAAGAAGAGCGAAAACGATTGAGTTTTCTATTTTTGCCGAAAATTTTAAAAAATTCAAATCCGTGAAGAATCCATCTCAAAATTATGAAAAGGAACTTTCGTTTCAGGCAGACAGACGTCGTGCATCTGTTAAATTCATTAGCATAGTCAATGATCTATGGTATGAAAAATCCATCGAGTTAGTTCTATTCAGAAACTCATTGATCAATAAAAACGTAGGTGAAATTCTGAAACTTCATGAATACGCTGGAAAATTTGTAGACAAACCCATCTCCATTTTTGATTCAACTGAAATTGCTGAGGGTATCAAAAACTTGAATCTTCCCCCTTCAAAATTAGACATTGGAAAATTGACTTTTGAGTACTTGCAAAATAGCAATGGCGATCAAAATGTGATGAGTTTTCTTTCCAACAAACTCAAAGCCTCAGAACAATTCAATTCAATAGTTCCAAAAGATGTCGTTCTCTACGGATTTGGAAGAATAGGAAGACTCGTGGCAAGAGAACTCATGGCCAAAACGGGTAAAGGAAACCAATTGAGGCTTAGAGCTATTGTGACCCGTGGCAAAATCACTCCTGAAATTCTTGAAAAAAGAGCTTCTTTATTGAGAAATGATTCAATTCACGCAGATTTCAATGGAACTGTTCAAGTGGATCTTGAGAACTCTTCTCTTATCATCAACGATACTACAGTGAAAATGATCTCTGCTAATCAGCCTGAGGATATTGATTACACCGCTTATGGCATTAATAAAGCATTAATTATAGATAATACGGGAGCCTTTAGGGATCAGGAGGCCCTGCAGAGACACTTATCTTCTAAAGGAGCTGATAAAGTCTTATTAACTGCTCCAGGAAAGGGAGTTCCAAACATTGTTCACGGGGTTAACCATAAGAATTTTGACCCTAAAAAAGAATCGATTTTTTCTGCGGCTTCCTGTACCACCAATGCTATTACTCCAGTGCTTAAAGCTGTGGAAGATCACTACGGAATTGAACACGGCCACCTGGAAACCATTCATGCCTACACCAATGATCAAAATCTGGTGGACAACATGCACAACAAATACAGAAGAGGCCGTGCAGCGGCTTTGAATATGGTTATCACAGAAACAGGTGCTGGTAAGGCGGTTGCCAAAGCTCTTCCAAAACTAGAAGGTAAATTGACTTCGAATGCGATTCGAGTTCCTGTACCCAATGGGTCTTTGGCTATTTTAAATTTGAATTTAAAGACTAAGACCTCCAAAGAAGAACTTAATGCCAAAATAAAAGATGCAGCCCTCAACGGAGAGTTGGTCGAACAAATCAAATACTCTATAGACAATGAACTTGTGTCTTCTGATATTGTAGGAGTATCTGCTCCAGCTATTTTTGACAGCCATGCCACGATATCAGATGATAATACAAATTCTGTAGTCCTTTATATTTGGTATGATAACGAATTTGGGTATAGCCATCAGGTGATTCGTCTCGCGAAATATATTTCTGAAGTAAGGCGTTTTACTTATTATTAAAATTAAAAAACAGCTCTGGTAAATGCTTTTAAAGATGTAACGCCTTACCGATTAGACTACATTAAAAGCTATCCTATTCGACCTTTATGGTCACCTATAAAATCCTCAAATTCTTGAGGATTTTATTTTTTGAAAAACATCTGTATTAATTGCATTTTAAATACTTTTGTGGTAAATATTGTTTTTATGAAATCATTGCACTTTCTCTTATTTGCCTTACTTTTTTCGAGTTTATCTTTTGCACAAGACAACTCAGATGAGATTCAGGAACAGGAACCTTCAGCAGCTCAGAAATTAAAAACAGTTGTTGATAAGGCTAATAACTTTGAAGAATACAAGGTTATCGAAAAAGTGAAAATCAACTCTGCTATTAGAGGAGTTTTTGAAGAGTATGAAGCTCTAACTGCAGAGATTTCAGAATTAAAAGACAGTATCCAATCTCAGGATCAACAGATTCAATCCTTGAAAAAGGAAGTCTCTGGTTTAAATACAGAACTCACCAATCTTCAAAATGAAAAAGACGAAATTCTTTTTCTTGGCATGGCGTTTTCAAAATCTGGATACAACACACTGGTTTGGTCGATCATAGGGGTGCTCATTGTCTTACTCTTATTTTTTATCTTCAAATTCAATAGAAGTAACTTATTGACTAAAGAAGCAAAGCAAAATCTTAAAAATCTGGATGCTGATTACGAAAATTACAAACGTGTTGCCTTGGAGAAACAGCAAAAATTAGGAAGACAGCTACAAGACGAAAAGAATAAAAATCAAAAACTGAATAAAGGCAAATAAATGTCTGAACTCAGCGAGGAATTTTATGAGTTTTTGACTGAGGATTCAGAAACACGATCTTGTGAAGCTATTCCTGATTCTCAGTGCAGTAGTATTCCTAAAAATTTTACCCTTAACGTCCTCAACGGCAGCCTAACCAAATTAGCTGAAAAATTAATCAGCCCTGGACTCACCCTACCCTGGATCTTGAGTTATCTTGGAGCTCCTCTTTTTTTAATCGGTATGCTTGTCCCTATCAAAGACGTAGGTTCTCTTTTACCACAACTGCTCATCAGTGGAAAACTTAGGGCGAAACCAGAGCGAAAACCTTATTGGGTAGGTGCCGGCTTAACTCAAGGCTTTTGTCTACTACTTTCTGCTGTATTACTTTTTACGCTAGATGACAGTTTGATCATCAGTTATGGTATTGTTGCTTTGCTTCTCTTATTTAGCATAGCTTCAGGGGTGGGCTCTGTGAGCTTTAAGGATGTCTCAGGAAAAACAGTACCCAAAGGTAAGCGAGGTCAGATGTTGAGTTACAGATCTACGATTGGAGGTGCTTTAGCTTTAGTTGCCGGAGGTATATTAGTATTTATACTCAAAGATCAGGAAAGCAAATGGCTTTACTCTAGCCTATTCGCCCTAGCTGGATTGTTATGGATTACAGCTTCGTTACTATTCAAAGCTATAAAAGAACAACCAGGCGCTACCGAGGGAGGCAGAACGCCTATAGAAGAGCTTAAGACTGGGAAAAGCCTACTAAAAACTGATACGTCTTACCGAAATTTCATTATCACCCGAGCTTTACTCATGACCATTCCTCTCTTATCCCCTTTCTTTATCATTTTAGCTAAAAAGGTAAGTGAAGAAAACTGGAATTTTCTCGGAGTAATCATTTTAATTGGGAGCCTTGCTCAGGTACTCAGTAGTCCACTATGGGGCAGGTTAGCCGATCGTTCTAGTCTTCTGCTTATGCGAATTTCAGCTGGATTATCAATAGTGAGTATTTTGTACGCTTTGGTATTTATTTATGTTGATCATGACTTACTGAATTTCTATGCGTTTATTCCAGTCATCTTGCTTAACGGCATCGCTTACACTGGTGCAAGACTAAGCAGAAAGACGTATTTAGTTGACTATGCACCAGAAGACGAGCGTCCTACTTATGTTTCAGTAGCCAATACGTTAATTGGCTTATTTACTATTTTTGCAGCATCCTTTGGAATCGTTGCAGAGTATTTTGGACTTACTTATCAATTTTGGTTTTTTCTATTATTATTGGTGGGGTGTATTTTACTAAGTTTCAAATTAAAAGAGGTCTAGAATATGAGAATAGATATAATCACCGTAGTTCCAGACTTACTTAAAAGTCCTTTTGAGGCCTCCATTTTAAAGCGAGCCATAGAAAAGGGTTTAGTTGAAATTCATTTTCATAATCTGAGAGATTATACCAATTCAAATTATAAGCAAGTCGATGATTATCAATACGGTGGAGGAGCTGGAATGGTCATGATGGTAGAACCAATCGATAAATGCATTACCAAATTGAAGTCTGAAAGAGATTATGATGAAGTGATCTACCTCACTCCTGATGGGGAAGTATTAAATCAGGTGATGGCCAATACGTTATCTTTAAAAGGTAACTTAATTCTTCTCTGCGGGCATTACAAAGGGGTCGATCAAAGAGTAAGGGATCTCTTTGTTACTAAAGAAATTTCTATTGGAGATTACGTTTTATCTGGAGGTGAGCTCGCTGCTGCAGTACTTTGCGACTCTATAATAAGGCTTATTCCAGGCGTTTTGGGTAATGAGACTTCTGCGCTTACAGATGCTTTCCAGGATAATCTTCTATCCCCACCCATTTACACCAGACCTGCTAATTATAAGGGTTTGGAGGTTCCAAAAATACTATTAAGCGGGCATCAGAGGAAAATTGATGAGTGGAGAGATGAGAAAGCCTTAGAAAGAACTCAAAACAGACGTCCAGATTTATTGGAAGAAAACGACTAGAAACTTGTACATATTTATTTTTTGATTAATTTTGCATTCGCTAAATCAACCTCTGACGAAATCCGTGAATGTTGGTTCAGGTAAAAGCAAAAACTAAAATAAAATGGATTTAGTAAAATTTGTTCAGGACGAATTCGTAGAAAAGAAAGACTTTCCAGAGTTTTCTTCAGGTGATACTATCACTGTGTATTACGAAATTAAAGAAGGTCAGAAAACTCGTACTCAGTTCTTCAAAGGAGTGGTGATACAAGTTAAAGGTTCTGGTGTTTCAAAAACATTCACCATTCGTAAAATGAGTGGAACTGTAGGAGTAGAAAAAATATTCCCTATCAACATGCCAGCCATTCAGAAAATTGAAATTAATAAAAGAGGTAGCGTTAGACGTGCCAGAATTTATTACTTCAGAGAATTGACTGGTAAAAAAGCAAGAATTAAAGAAAAAAGAGTTAATTAAGTTAATCTCTTTAAAACAAAGAAGCCTTCTTTCATATTTGATAGAAGGTTTTCTTGTTTTTAACAGGGTTATAACCTAAACTTTAAGGTTATTATTAGTCTAATCTTTATCTTTGAGAGTTAATTTTTTCGAACACAATTAAAAAATATAAATTAAAATATGGGAGATCTTAGTACCAAGATTATTTATACCAAAACCGATGAAGCACCCGCATTAGCAACCTATTCATTCTTACCAATCGTAAGAAGATTTACAGAAAGTGCAGGAATAAATATCGAATCTAGAGATATTTCTTTGGCAGCAAGAATTTTAGCCAACTTCAGTGATTATTTAACTGAAGATCAAAAAATAGAAGATCACTTAGCTTACTTAGGAAAACTTGCAAAAACACCAGAGGCTAACATCATCAAATTACCTAATATCAGCGCTTCTGTTCCTCAACTTACAGCAGCCATTAAAGAATTGCAAAGTAAAGGTTACAAGGTACCAGATTTCCCGGAAGATCCTAAAAATGAAGATGAAGAAACTATCAAAAAGAGATATGCTAAAGTACTGGGTAGTGCAGTAAATCCAGTATTGAGAGAAGGAAACTCAGATCGACGAGTAGCCCAACCTGTTAAAGAATACGCTCAAGCTCACCCGCATAGACTCGCTGAATGGAGTGATGACTCTAAGTCACACGTATCTGCCATGTCTGAGGGTGATTTTTACGGTAGTGAGAAATCTGTCGTCATGAAAGCTAAGAACGATGTAAGAATTGTTCACTTTGATAAAGAAGGTAACAGTACGACTCTAAAAGAGAGTACACCACTAGAGAAAGATGAAGTTATCGACGCTTCAGTAATGAACAAAAAAGCCTTGAGAAAGTTCTTAGCCGAAGAAATCAAGGATGCTAAAGAAAAAGGAGTGTTATTCTCAATTCACTTGAAGGCTACGATGATGAAAGTATCAGATCCTGTTATATTTGGTCACGCGGTAACTGTATTCTTTGAAGAGGTTTTCAATAAATACGAATCAGAATTTAAGTCTATAGGTGTAGATCCAACCAACGGTTTAGGCGATGTCTACAACAAAATATCAGAACTTCCAGAAAAAAAGGCTAAAGCTATTCTGAATGATCTCGATGCTATTTACGAGCAGAAAGCAGATTTAGCTATGGTGGATTCATCTAAAGGGATTACCAACCTTCACGTGCCTAGTGATGTCATTATAGATGCTTCAATGCCGGCGGCGATGAAGTCTGGCGGAAAGATGTGGAACAAAAATGACGAGACTCAAGACATGAAGGCTGTTATTCCAGATCGTAGTTATGCTGGAATATATCAACAAGTCATTGACTTTTGTCAAAAACACGGCGCTTTTGATGTCAAGACCATGGGTAATGTTTCTAATGTTGGCTTGATGGCTAAAAAAGCAGAAGAGTACGGTTCTCATGACAAAACTTTTATCATTCCTAAAGAAGGAAGAGTTGATGTCTTAGATAATGAAGGACATGCCTTGATGTCTCATGAAGTGGAAGAAGGAGATATCTGGAGAATGTGTCAAACCAAAGATTTACCTATAAAAGATTGGGTAGGTCTTGCGGTAAAACGTGCAAAAAATACTGGAAATCCAGCTATCTTTTGGTTGGATGAGAATAGAGCTCATGACAGCAATTTGATTCAAAAAGTACACACTTATTTGAAGGATCATGACTTAACAGGTGCTGATATTCAAATCATGAGTCCAAAAGAGGCAATGCAGTATACATTGGAAAGAGTAAAAGCAGGAAAAGATACGATCTCTGTAACCGGAAACGTTTTAAGAGATTATCTAACCGATTTATTCCCAATCTTAGAACTAGGAACCAGTGCCAAGATGTTATCTATCGTTCCATTACTTGCTGGCGGTGGCCTTTATGAAACAGGTGCAGGGGGTTCTGCTCCAAAGCACGTCCAGCAATTTGTCAAGGAAGGCCATTTAAGATGGGATTCTTTAGGAGAATTTTTGGCTTTAGCTGTGTCTATTGAGGATATTGCAGATAAAACCAACAATGACAAAGCAAAAGTGATCGCTAAAACCCTAAATACAGCAAACAGTCAGTATTTAAAAAACGATAAATCTCCTTCTCGAAAAGTGAATGAGATCGATAACAGAGGAACTCATTTCTACTTGGCATTGTACTGGGCTAAAGCTCTAGCAGAACAGGACGAAGATAAAAGCCTGAAATCTGAATTTGAAAAAGTATCCAACTACTTAGAAGAGCATAAAGATCAGATTAGCGAGGAGCTCTTAAAGGCTCAGGGAGATGCACAGGAAATCAACGGATATTATTTCCCTGATGAGGATATTGTGACTACAAAAATGAGACCTAGTGCTACCTTAAATTCTATTGTAGACGAAAGATAAAAAATCGATATTAAATCATTCGATTGAAATAGCCCTTAGGATTATATCTTGAGGGCTTTTTTATTTTATGCACATTTGCTAAAAATGGGATATAAAAAAAGCCTTCTTGAAAAGAAGGCTTAATATTAAAAACTATAATATAACGATTTTTATTTCTTGAATTTCTTGTATTTGTTCTTGAACTTATCGATACGTCCTGCACTATCTACAAGCTTAGTCTTACCAGTATAAAAAGGATGAGATGTTCTTGAGATCTCAAGTTTAATTAAAGGATATTCACTACCATCAAGTTCGATAGTTTCTTTGGTTTGAGCCGTAGATTTAGTTAAAAATACATCATCGTTAGACATATCTTTAAATGCTACTAATCTATAATTTTCTGGATGTATTCCCTTTTTCATCGTAACGTCTTTACTTAATTTATTTCAGGTTGCAAATTTAACTAAAAGATTATATTACACAAACAATTAATTAGAATTTATACAAGATTTTTAGGGTCTAAACTAGGCTTTCATTCAGGAAATTTTCAAGGGCTTCGGGTTGATCTAAAATCTTAGTCTGTATAGGAAGGTAATATAGCTGCTTTTTATCCAGTTTTGCTTTAAGTCGCATATAATCTTTTTGAGTAGTAAGAATAACTTCTTTTTGCTGAAGTAAATTCAAATCCTTTTCAGAAAATTCATGGTGATCCCCATATTCAAGATGATCGAAATGTTTATTCAATGACTTCAAATGGCTTACGAGTGGCTTTGGATTAGCAATTCCAGTGACTAAGGTAAAGTCATCAAAGTTTTCAAGTAGCTCCTTGTGATCTTGACTCAATACATAATCAGAATAATCTATTGTAGAAAACAAAAGTTGTTGATAAGGCTTAGGGTTGAGTTGGTTTTTAATCTTCAACTGTTCATCTGATGTCAAAGATTTGGGACATTTGGTCACGATGATTAAGTCTGCCCGTTTAGCACCAGTCTGAAACTCCCTTAGATTGCCTGTTGGCAAAACAAAATCTCTGGTATATAAATCCTCAAACGTGGTAAGAAGAATAGATGCCTTCGGCCTTACTTTTCTATGCTGAAAGGCATCATCTAGCAAAATCACTTCTAAATCAGGATATAGCTCTTGTAAGGACTCGATACCTCTTTGCCGATTTTCATCTACAGCGACAATTAATTCAGGGAAATTCAATTTAAACTGAAGCGGCTCATCCCCTACTTCTGAGCTCGTATGGGAGCTTGATACTTCCAGAAATCCAGAGGTTTTTCGCTTATATCCTCTACTTAAAGTCGCTATTTTATAATTAGGATGTAAAGTTCTAATCAGTAATTCTATCATCGGTGATTTTCCGGTGCCTCCAGTATTCAGGTTACCAACACAAAGAACAGGGACAGAGTAGGCTTTCGATTTTAAAACCTCTATATTGTACAAATAATTACGCAAAGACATCACGCAGCCATAGAGAACTGAAAACGGAAAGAGTAAATAACGTAGATATTTCATGACTGCGAAATTATAATTTTTAAATTTAGACTTTAAAACATTTTTTTTGATGATAGTAAACGATTTTATTGAAGCTATTGAAGAGTTATCTCCAACACAATATGCTGAAGACTTCGACAATACAGGCTTATTAGTTGGGGAAAAAACAATGAAGGTAAATGGCGTATTGATTACCCTGGACACCCTGGAAAGTGTAGTGGATGAAGCCATAGCAGAAAATTGCAACCTTATTATTAGTTTTCATCCCATTATATTTTCAGGCTTAAAAAAACTCAATAATAAGACCTACGTCGAGCGTGTTGTGTATAAGGCCATTAAACATGATATTGCGATTTATGCAATGCATACAGCTTTAGACAATGTGTCTCATGGAGTCAATGCCATGATGTGTAAAAAACTAGGCCTCAAGAATACTTCGGTACTCATACCAAAGCAAAAAACCATCAAAAAATTAACGACTTATGTTCCTGTAAATGATGCAGAAAAGGTCAGAAATGCTCTCTTTGAAGCTGGTGGAGGAAGTATAGGCAATTACGATTTTTGTAGTTTTAACTTGGAAGGGATTGGCACCTTCAATGGAAATGAGAACTCCAACCCTACTCTTGGTAAGCCTGGTGAAACTCAGTTTGAAAAGGAAATTCAGATCAATATGACTTTTTCCTCTCATTTAGAATCAAGTATTTTGAATGCTCTTTTTGATAGCCATCCTTATGAAGAAGTAGCCTATGAGGTAGAAACCCTGGAAAACCTGGATCAAAACAGAGGGATTGGCATGGTGGGTGAATTGGAAACACCGTTGGGTATCACAGAAGTCTTATCGTTTGTAAAATCAGTTTTTAAAACAAAATGCATAAGACATTCAGAGTTGAATGATCAACCTATAAAACGAATAGCAGTATTAGGAGGAAGCGGCGCTTTTGCCATCGATAAAGCAAAAGCAGCTAAAGCTGATCTGTACATTACAGCAGATTTGAAATACCATGACTTTTATAAAGCTGAAAATCAAATCATTCTAGCCGATATAGGCCATTATGAGAGTGAACAGTATACAAAAGATTTAATCCATGCTTTTCTTACAAAAAAATTCCCTAATTTTGCACTCGTTTTATCTAATATTAATACCAACCCCATTCAATACTATTGATTATGGCAAAGAAAAAAGAGGTTACTGTAGAGCAAAAATTAAGAGCTTTATACGATTTACAACTAATAGACTCACGTATTGACGAAATAAGAAATATGCGAGGTGAGCTACCTCTTGAAGTGGAAGATTTGGAAGATGAAGTGGCCGGTCTTACCAAAAGAATTGAAAAGTTGGAGTCTGATCTAACCGTCACTGAAGAAAAGATAAAAGACAAAAAGCAGTTCATAGTAGAAGCAGAAGCTATGATCAAAAAATACAAAGGACAGCAAGACAATGTTAGAAATAACAGAGAGTTTGATGCGTTAACCAAAGAGATTGAGTTTCAGGAATTAGAAATTGAATTAGCTCAAAAGCATATCCGTGAATATGGAGCTCAAATCGAGCACAAAACAGCTGTAATTGAAGAAACCAAGGAAAAGTTAGCTGAACGTCAAAATCACTTGGACCACAAAAAATCTGAGTTGGACAATATTTTAAAAGAGACCGAAAAAGAAGAAACAGCTTTAGCGGAAAAATCTGAAAAGTTCAAGAAAGATATTGAAGAGCGTCTGGTAAAAGCTTATAACAGAATTCGTAAGAACGTTAAGAATGGAATGGCTGTAGTGACAATTGAACGTGGAGCCTCTGGAGGATCTTTCTTCACTATCCCACCACAAGTTCAGGTTGAAATCGCTGCCAGACGTAAAGTGATCATCGACGAACACAGTGGACGAATTCTTGTCGACCAGGAACTCGCTAAAGAAGAAGAAGAAAAAATGGAAAAGATGTTTACTAAACTAGCGTAAGCACTAGACCAAATAATTAAAAAAGCTCAAGTAAAAACTTGAGCTTTTTTAATGTCTAAATTTTAACTAGCTCTTAATGGATGTCATTTGCATAATCCCCTACTTTTGAAATAAAAAACATGAAATCATTATTGCATTTAACCTTACTTTCAATCCTCTTTGTGAGTTGCGGGAAAGCACAAAACTCAAAGTCGCCTAGTGAAATTGCCTCAGAAAATTTTGATGATGAAAAATACGAAAGAGCCTATTTTGCTAGCGGATGTTTTTGGTGTGTAGAAACCATTTATGAAAGCGTAAAAGGCGTAGAAGAAGTGTTCTCTGGTTACTCAGGTGGTCATACTAAGAATCCAACCTATGAATCCAGCAACACGGGAAGAACGGGGCATGCTGAAGCTGTGGAGGTGATTTACGACCCAGAAGTGGTAAGCTTTAGCACTTTAGTCGACGTTTATTTTGGCTCACAGGATGTCACTCAACAAAACGGACAGGGACCAGACATAGGTTCTCAATACCGCTCTATTATCTTCTACCAAAATGCGGATGAAAAGGAAATTATTGAGCAAAAAGTAGAAGCCCTCTCAAAAGACTACGATAGACCAATAGCTGCAGAAGTCAAGGAATTTGATAAATTCTGGATGGCAGAAGAATACCATCAGGATTATAAAGTTAATAATCCTAACAACCCTTACATCAGAAATGTTTCTGTCCCTAGGTATACTCGGTTTAAAGTGAGATTTCCAGAACTCCTTAAGCCAAAATCAGAACGCTAAGCATCAAAAAAAGCCATCCCTATTAATTCAGGAACGGCTTTTTAATTTATGTAATGTTCTAATTTATATATTACAACATTAGGATTAGTTTTTAATCAGCTTTTTTACAGTTTTCATTCCGCTAGCAGATGATATTTCAACAATATAAACTCCAGAAGATAAAAAGGAAATATCGAAGGTAGATAACTCAGTTTCTTACTGAAATTCTGCTATATCCTTACCAATAAGGGTATAAATTTTAATTTTCTCGATATTTACGTTGCTTTCAATTGAAAATTTATTCTGTGCTGGGTTAGGGTAAAGTTTTAGAGAACGAAATTCATTTTCATCTTGAATGGATAAAGTTTCTGAATAATACACTGCCCGATCCTCGTTGGTGTTGGTGATCGTTAGTTTTTTAAGCGTAGGAGATTCTTCAGTGATTTCGAAGATAAAACTTGAGTAACATTGCCAAAATCTAACCAAAAGTATTCATCTATGTACTGTGTATAAAAATCAATATTTTCTTGAAGAGTGCATTCAGGGAATGTAGGAGAAGCATCATCAGTTGAAAATGAATTAGAATTATTCTCAAATATAATTTCGCCAGTGTAACCAAAGCATACAGATGGTAATGGAAATGAATTAATAAAATCAACTTCAAACTCTAAAGTAACTTGATTGATTTCTTCATTATCTGGTGTAAAAACTCAATGTCATTAATTACTATTTTTTCTAAATACCAAGTATTGTCGACGAGATCTTGAGATTGTGCTTTGAGTTGAATTGAACTTAATAAGAAGCAAAATAATATAAGATTTAAGGTTTTCATAAGGATTAGTTTTTAATCAGTTTTGTCACTGTCTTTTTACCCTCTAATGATGTGACTTCAACAAAATAGATTCCACTCAATAAAAAAGAAATATCATAGGTGGATGATTTTGGTTCTGAATGAAATTTCGCTACAACCTTACCTGTAAGGGTATAGATTTTAACTTGCTCAATACTCAAGTCACTCTCTATCGAAAATTTGTTTTGAGCGGGATTAGGATAGAGTTGTACTGAAGCAAATTCGTTTTCATCTTGAATAGATAAGGTTTGTGAAAAATACACTGCCTGGTCTCCATTAGTATTGGTGATCGTTAGTTTTTTAAGTGTGAAAGATTCTTGTGTGATTTCGTAAGTGAAAGGTTGAAAAAATCCTTCTACAAAACCAAAAAAATTATTATAGTAAATTGTATCAAAAGCATCATACTCTTCAACAAAACATCCTTCAAAAGTTAATCCTTGCCCAGAAAGAGTAAAATTCATATTATCGCTATATTGAATATCCGCAAATAAAGAATTACAATATTCTGTGAATAAAAAATCAGAATTAAATTCTGCATATGCTATTGGCGTTGAGCCAAGACTAGGAACAAATATATCATCGCCAACAATGACTACCTTCTCCAAGTACCAGGTATTGTCCAGGAGATCCTGGGTTTGGGCTTTAGTTTGAAATGAATATACTATCAGGGTAAAAAGTAAGAATTTAAAAGTTTTCATAGGGATTAGTTTTTAATTAGATTTTTAGATTCAATCACATTTCCATTAGATACTAAAGTAATGGCATAAGTACCAGCTTGAAAATTGGAAAGGTCAATAGTTAGTTCAGAGGCGTTCGAGTTCAATATATAGTTATTGGATTGGGCATTACTCAAGTCTGTTAGAATTAAATATGATGAAGAATCGCTAGCTACATGGTAATTGACTTGGACATTTTGAGTGGCAGGGTTTGGAGATAAACTTTTGATTTCAATTGGAATGCCTTGTACAACAATATCAGTATAATCTTTAAAACCATCTTTCTCTGCAATAACTTCAAGTTTGTAGATTTTAGTGATATCTGGGGTCACTTCAAAGTTTTGTCCTGAGTAAATCAAATTCCCGTCAGAATCATACCAATTGTAAATGGCGGCTTCAAAAATTTGTTCTGCTGTTAGGGTTATAGATGTATTGTCTATATTTGATGGACTTTGCTGGGCAATAGCAGAAAAGGATTCTCTGTTTTTCTTTTGGATATAAAAGGTTTCACCGCCAATAACCTCTCCTGTAGACGAATTTTTTTGAATAAGGTGGTATTTAAAATGTCTTTTATCTGTAAGTTCTTTCACTAAAAAATTAAATGTTAAGCTGAGTGTTGCGTATGATTGAGCTTGTAATTCAACATCGCTAAGTATAGCATTATTGGCAGTTACTAATTGTTTTTGGTTCACTGCATAATTTGTAAGACCATTGTTTTGGTTTCCTCCGGCTGCCCAAGCACTATAAAAAACACTATCCATGTCAATGCTTAAGTCTGCTTCATCATAGATGGTTTTTCCACTCTCGTTAGTTTCTGCGAAAAATTCAAAGTCATAGTTTTCTTGAGAACTTAATGGATTGGTTACACCAACGGCTACCGTTATTTTTTCACTTAGTGATCCATCGAGTGTATTATCTGGGTCAATCTCGACAATACTTACATTTTTCCAGGCTAAATTATTGTTATTCCTTACCATGATATTAGGATTAGACGTCTCTGGAGATGACAAAGGGTCGTCTATCGAATTAACTTTAGCGATCAAACAAAAATGCCAGGGATTTTCATTAATACCAGAATAATCATCTGGATTAGGGACATTCCAGGGTATCTTAACAACGGTTTCTTCTCCTGGTTCTAATGACGGAATGTTAACCTCGCCAATATAACCTCCCATGGTCACACCTCTAACAACTAGAGAACCATCCCAATGTTCTGGCCAATTCAAGGCTGTGTTGGCTTTAGCCCAGTTGAGACTTACTGTGTCAGCTCCACTAGAGGTTTGGCAACCTAAATTTCTAACTCTTACGTAAACATAATTAAGCCCATTTCCATTTTGGTAAGTTGGGTTTTGGTGAATCGGATATAATTTACCATCATCTTGGTTTCTAATCCATATATCTGAGCTTTCCCACATTCTTGGAGTTTCTGTATTGGGTTCAATCCCTAAATCCTTTTGGGAATCTCCAATCATTAAATCAAGTTCTGGTTCATCTTCAGAAATCATGCATTGCGCTTTTTTTAACCGCTCTAAACACATTAAGTCGTCCAGAGCCTAACAAACCTACATAAGGTTGATTTTGTGGTATCCAATAAATATCATCGGTGGTACTTAACAGAATATCTTTCACTTCATCTGGTGTAAGTGAAGTATTAACACTTAAGATCAGTGCTACAGCTGCAGAAACTTGTGGTGAAGCATACGAAGTACCAGTACCATAGCGATAAAATCCATTATCATGATCTATATTTCCAGGTACATCGTATCCAGGAGCCACAAGGTCAACTTTAGCGTTATGCTGATGAGTTACTCCTGGATTTCTAAGATCTGGTTCATGCAGATCATTCCATAAGGCTCCAAATTGACCTTGAGAATCCTCTAACATAAATACTCTTTCATAAGTAGAACTTACGGAAGATACAGAAACGGTATGCTGGTAAGCAGCAGGGTATACAAGAGTCGAAGGATTACCATCACAAGTATTTTGTAAGTTTCCATTACTTGCCGCAGATACTACTATAACTCCGAAATCTTCCCAGACTTGTCGATAAACCTCTCTATCGACTCGTCTCTCATTAGGACAACTTGAGACCCATGCTGTATTAATTACTCTTACACCTGGTATTTGTGCAATTTCATGTACTCTGGGTGTTCTACCATTTGAAGTTACTAATTTAGTATTAAATCCTATTGAAGCTACACCAATCCCATTATCGGATGCGGCAGATGCATATCCTGCAACCCGGGTACCGTGTGAAGGATTTGTAGTGGATGTACCTACATTCAAAAAAATGTTGTCAGCTAAATCTTCATGACTGATATTGACTGTATTATCTACGATCCCAATCATCACGTTGGGATCATCCCCTTTGGTAACTTGCCAGGCAAATGGTGCCCTTACTAAATCTAAAGCACTAGATTGTATGCCGTCTGGATATAAGCTGCTAGTTTCAAAATCATTAGGGTGTTCCAGTAACAGAGGTTCTGGAATAAATTCAATAAAATCTACAGCACTTAAATGGGATAAATTTTCTAAGTCTGCTTGTTTATCTATTTGAATAATATAAGTTCTTTCTAATAGGTCTGTCATTATCCCTGAGAAAGCTTTTTCATATTTATAAACCTTTTTGGAAGCTAAATAATTTTCAAAGTCTGTGTCTTGAAAAATTAATGACAGAGAGCCGTCAGCATTTAAAGATTTACTTTGAGAGGATAATGCTCCTAAAGTTTTTTCTACAATGTAATATTCTTTATACTCCTGCGAGTATGAATAGTAAGTGAAGAATAAAATTAAATAGATAAAAAATTTCTTCGAAATTGTGGATAGTTGTTTCATAATTAACTAGTTTTGAGTAAAGTTAGGCGAAAATCTTATTAGTCTTAAAACTTTAACATCTATAAATTCTGGATGGCGGAAGAATACCATCAGGATTACAAAAAGAAAAACCCCAACAATCCTTACATACAGAATGTATCTGTTCCAAGATTTACACGATTTAAAGTGAGGTTTCCAGACCTCTTAAAACCCTAATTATTCATTAGAACTAGTTCTAATGAATAATCGAATAAGAAAATTCTACCATCTCGATGTTTCTGCAAAACACCAAAATGGTGATTTTCTAACTCGGTGTTAACCCTGTCTAAATACAAGTAGTTCTGCTCTTTCTTAGCTTCCTGTTGCATAAGTCAGGTTAAACCTAAATCTTAACGCTAAAAAATCAAAAAGCCATCCCGGAAACTCATCTGGACGGCTTTTTGATAATATAATTTTATTTAAAGCTATAATTTAGTTCACTTCTCAGCTAAAAATTTAAGCAGAATAGAATTGAATTCTTGATGATGCGTCGCAAACAAACCGTGTGGAGCGTCTCTTATCACTTCAAACTTGGAATTGGATATTAACTTTTGCGCTCTCTTCGCTGAAACATCTATCGGCACAATTTGATCGCCATCACCATGGACAATCAATGTTGGGATATCAAAGGTTTTACAGTCGTCTCTAAAATCGGTTCTACCAAAACTATCCACGCAGTCTAATGTTGCTTTTCGTGAGCCTTGCATGGCGAGATTCCAGGTCAATTCGAGGAAAGATTCTGAAATTCTATCGCCTCCAAATTCCTCGTAATTATAAAAGTTCTTACCGAAATCTTTAAAGAATTGTGGTCTATCCTTAGCAATACCTTCTTTCATACCTTCAAACACCGAGGCATCTACAGCATCGTTATCTTCTGTTTGAAGCATAAAAGGAGTGACTGCAGAAACTAAGACGGCTTTGTCAACTGTTTTAGTTCCATAATTTCCTATAAATCGAGCCACTTCTCCTCCACCCATAGAGAATCCAACAAGGATGACATTCTCAAGTTTAAGAGTTTCTATAAGATCTTTTAAATCTTTGGCCAGTGTATCATAATCGTAACCACTCCATGGTTTAGAGCTTTCTCCAAAGCCTCTTCGATCGTAAGAAATCACTCTATAACCAGCACTTACTAAAGGTTCTATTTGGTATTCCCACATCGACCGATTTAATGGCCAGCCATGAATCAATATAATAGGCTGTCCAGTTCCATAGTCGTTATAGGCTAATTTTATGGCTTTTGATTTCTCTAAAGATGATGTATTCAATTCACTCATAATAATTTTTCTTTTAAATTATAAAAAATCAGAAACATCAATTTTGAATTTTTAAAATTTTAACCAAAACCATGAGCATAAAAAAACCCTGCTTGAATAAGCAGGGTTTAAATATAATCAAGTGATAAACACTTATTTATTCTCCATCTTGTCTTTAAGCGCTTGCAATTCTGCATTAGCATCTCCAAAAGTGGTCTTCTTAGATTCTTCCTGAGACTTTTTAGCAGCCTTTTTCACAATCTGAGCTTCTTCTTCTTTAAAGACAGAGGTATGAGAAGCAACTACACGCTTGAATTCTTTGTTGAATTCAATAATGATAAATTCTGCTGCCTCACCTTTAGCTAATTTAGTTCCATCTTCTTTTTCAAGATGACGTTGTGGAACAAATGCTGTGACATCCTCGTTGAATTCTACAGTAGCACCTTTATCTACGATTTCGGTGATAGAAGCGTTATGCTTAGTTCCTACAGCAAATTCATCTGAATATTTATCCCATGGATTCGTTTCAGTTTGCTTGTGTCCAAGGCTTAATTTACGGCCTTCTACATCAAGTTCTAAAACGACAACATCCAAGTTGTCACCAACTTTACAGAATTCTGATGGGTGCTTGATTTTCTTAGTCCAAGATAAATCTGAAATGTAAATCAATCCGTCAATACCCTCTTCTAGTTCAACAAACACTCCAAAGTTTGTAAAGTTTCTTACTTCACCAACATGCTTAGAGCCTACTGGGTATTTAGTTGTAATATCTGTCCATGGATCTGGAGTCATTTGTTTGATACCAAGTGACATTTTTCTGTCCTCTCTATCAAGAGTAAGGATTTTGGCTTCTACTTTATCACCAACATTTACGAAATCCTGAGCCGATCTTAAGTGCGTGCTCCAAGACATTTCGGAAACGTGAATTAATCCTTCAACTCCTTCTTCAACTTCAATGAAAGCCCCATAGTCTGCAATTACTGAAACTGTTCCAGTAACGACATCTCCTACTTTTAGACCTTCATCTAAAGCATCCCAAGGATGTTTATGTAATTGTTTTAAACCAAGTTGAATTCTTGTCTTGTCTTCATCAAAGTCAAGAATAACAACGTTTAATTTTTGATCTAGTTCTACAACCTCGTTTGGATGGTTGATTCTTGACCAAGAAAGGTCTGTAATGTGAACCAATCCATCTACACCACCAAGGTCAACAAAGACTCCGTAAGACGTGATGTTTTTCACTACACCTTCTAAGACTTGTCCTTTTTCTAACTGACCGATGATTTCTTTCTTCTGCTCTTCGATATCCGCTTCGATAAGCGCTTTGTGAGAAACAACAACGTTTTTGAATTCGTGGTTGATTTTCACTACTTTAAATTCCATGTTTTTGCCTACGTAAGCATCATAGTCACGAATAGGCTTCACATCGATTTGAGAACCTGGTAAGAAAGCTTCGATGCCAAAAACATCAACGATCATCCCCCCTTTAGTTCTGCATTTTACTAAACCATTTACGATAGTACCGTCTTCCTGAGCTTTGTTGACACGCTCCCAGGCACGGATCACTCTCGCTTTTCTATGAGAAAGGATGAGTTGACCTTCTGCATCTTCTTTTACGTCGATGAGAACGTCTACCTTATCTCCTACTTTAAGATCTGGATTGTAACGAAATTCGTTTAATGAGATGACACCTTCACTTTTCGCATTGATGTCGATAATCGCATCTTGATCTGTAAGGTGAACTACAGTTCCGTCTACTACTTCATTATGAAGTGTATCGACGAAGTTTTCCTCAACCAATTTTTCGAATTGCTCTAACTGCTCATCATCAACTTCATCAATACCTTCTTCGTACTTGTGCCAGTTGAAATCTTTTAAAAATTGTTTAGGATTTTCTTGTTGCTCTGAAGGAGCGACTTTAGGAGTTGAATCTTCAGAGTTTGCAACAGCTTGTTGCTCTTTAGTTGTTTTATCTTCAGCCATATGCTGATTAAAAATTTGTATTCTGCTTGTCCAAGAAACTTAGCAAAACTCGCAGAAGAGATTAAATTATTTAAAATCAACCTTTTAAACGTTTCTTGAATTGCATTCAAAAGGATTGCAAAAATACAGTTATTTTTTGATAATCAAAACCTTAGTTCATAAATTAATTTAAGGCCTGGAAGACTTAAAAGGGTAAAATAATGACTCTTTATTAATGTTGTCTTGATTTAATGAAGAAACGTGTTGTTTTAGCCTGAATTCTTTGTTTAAAGCGTTACAACTCCATTTCTTGCAATTGCCTTTGAATAAAATTCTCAACTAATTCCACATCACTTAATCCAATAGAACTACTACCTTTATTTGAGTTTTCAGCTTTTATTATCTTATCTTCTTTGTAAGGATAGGGAAATCGACCTGCCCAAACTGCATAGTCTGAAAAATTTTTAAGCAACCTTTTTTCCTCAGAATTAATTGAGATATCATAATGCTCAATGATGTAAAAGTAATCATGACCACTGGAATTACCCTTTCAGATTTTTATAAAATCAGCGAAAGTTTTGATTTCTCCATTTTTAATTTTTTCACGTTCAATAAATAAAGCACGAGCCTTTAATATTAATTCAATAGATACAACGTAAAGTAAACTAGCTGCGCGAAAAAACCTAATTCTTCAATTCTGTCATGGTCCGATTTCCAATGACCCATAGAATCCACTACTAGTTTGATATTTTTGTCTGCCGCCATTTTCAAACTTCTGGAATGTTCAATGTATGTATAATGATGTATTGAAGATCTTATTTCCAAGTGAGGTTTTTTATGCTTTATAACTGTTTTGTGTATGGTTAGATGCGTGTTTTTAGCATCTAATTTAGTAAACAAAAACGAACGCGAGAAATTCCGAAGGAATTTTCCAAGTTGGCAACGACCAAAGTAATTAATTATACAAGTTGTGTCTGTTGCACAACTTTTTTTTCCTTGTAAATATATATAACCTGCCCGTCCGGCAGGCGGGTTGATTGGCATTGAAAAGTTTGGAATTGATTATCTTTAGTAATGCAAGAAAAAAAGGAGTATCAAGAGAAACTGTTCTCTAAATTCTTACTCAGTGAACGTGTCCCGCAGCACAATTTTTATCGCAGATTAAAGTCGGTTTTAGACTTAGATTATCTGTATACATTAACTAAGCCTTATTATGGTTCAAGCGGTCAGAAAAGCATTGATCCAGTAGTATTCTTTAAGCTCTGTTTGGTGGGGTATTTACAGAACATTATCAGTGATCGCAGACTGATTGAGCATTGTAGTATGTGCTTGGACATTTTGTTTTTTTATCGATTACGATATTGATGATGAATTGCCCTGGCACTCTACTATCAGCAGAACCCGTCAGCTTTTACCTGAAGAGATATTTGAAGAAGTCTTCACTAAAGTTTTGAAGGTGTGAATTGATAAAGGTATGGTGAGTGGTCATACCCAGGCTATAGACTCTGCACCAGTCAAAGCCAACCTGCCTGCGTGCCTTGGCAGGCAGGTGCTTCTATGGACAGCCTGGAACTCAAAGTACCTGAGCAGGATCTGGAGGGTCATCTTGCAGAAGTTCGTCACATTAGACACCGAGACAAAGAAGTTTATAGAAAAGCAAAAGAGAACAAAGCCAGCAAGGAACAACAAAGCATCAGCGCTAATAAGCAAGAGCTTGCAGCGCTAAAGTCAAGAAACAAAAAATGGTCTAAAGATCAAGACTACCGTCCAGGAGCAAAAAACAAAGGGGCTCGCTATACCAGTAATGATGCCTTCCTCTCGTAACGCTTTTATTAAAAGCGAACTCGTCGGAGGCAAGACAGTCCAACAGATCCAGACCTGCCTGCGTGCCTTGGCAGGCAGGCGCTCGCATTAGTGTTCCTGTCACCGCCGAGTGATAACGAGAGGATGACACAACAAAGCCAGAAAGCTGAATTACCTAAGTCAGCTCAGTGTGGATACTGGTCATCATGTCATTACCGATATCAGAGCCTATCATGCAGATAAGAAAGACAATCAGTATCTACAAGATATTGTAGGTCGATTACAACCTCGCTTGCACAAAACAGGAATGCTATGGAGAAATTGCATAGCCGATGCTGGATACAGTAGCGGAGAGAATTATGCTTACCTAGAGCAAAAAGGCTTGCAGAGTTTTATTCCAGCTCACAGCCTGTCCCGACTTATCTGGGAGGACTTACAGAGGCGGTCCTAAGGACTTTGATTATAATAAAGAACAAGATCATTACATCTGTCCCCAGGGAGAGATCATTCCCTTCAAGATAGTGTTTAAAGATTACAGAACAGCAACCTTAAAAAAGGAATACCGAAGCTCCAGTAAACAGTGTAAAGGCTGATCTTTGCAAGCTGAATGTTTAGGCAGAACAGCTAAAGAAAAAAGTTCTCCGTGACCTACTACAAAGAAGAATACGATCGAAACATAGAGCGGGTAGAAAGCAAACAAGGCAGATACATGAAAGCCAAACGTCAAAGTACAGTGGAACCTCCCGATAGCTATCGGGATCGGCACTCTTACTCAATTTATGGGTTTAAGAAAGATCAATACTATCGGGCTACAGCAAGCTAACAACCCGCCCGAACGTACCGCTCGGTACGGGCAGGGGTGATGCACCTCTCAGCCATGGCTTGTAACCTCAAAAAATACCTTAAATTCACTCAAAACCGGGCAAAAAGTGGAGCAAAAGCTCTACGGTCTTTGTTTTATGAAATAGTTACTTACCTAAACCTGATTAGCTTCAATTTAAGCCCTCTAAATCTGAGGTAAATCCAACTTAATCTAAAATACAAAAGCCCTGAAAAGGGCTTAAAACAACTCATTTTTTAGAGTTTTAATGGCTTGTGCAACGGTTACCGGTGTTGGCAACTGGCTTTAAACATATCAGATATCATGAGTAGTTATTTGATAAAACATATAAAATTATTATATCAAAAAATTTCTTTTGTTCGGGATAAATTTGCCACCCTTATTGCAGCAATTCCTGTTAGTAACCAAAATATATCTATTGACCCAACAATATAATGTGCATTATACAAGGCAATAAAAAACCAATCGCCTGTAACTATACCATTAATAATAGGTATAGTTAAAGAAGCAATTCCACCTAAAATTAAATATCGAATGTTTAATTGTCTTAAGTTGTTCCAGAATAAACCAATCAAAGTTAGAATAAGCCATCCCACAAAAAACACTGAGTTTTCATAAAATGCTCTATTCTCAATTGAAAAAGGAATTGCTTTATTAGCAATAAAGAGCAATGCTGTAGCTGGAAATAAACCTAAACATATAGCCAGATAAAACTTGGTCACCTTATGATGGAATCTTTTTTGTTTATCTGTGTAATTACTTTTATCTCTTGCTGTTTTCCAAATCATTACACCACTGATGATTGAAAAAGAGGTAATCATTGCTAAAATGAAATAAATAATTTTTAACAAAACACCACCAAAAGTTGCAAAGTGTAATTTGGTCATTAGGTTGTAGACCGTTTGTGTATAGGTTTTGTCATTTGGCAAGATTTCTGCTATACGTTCACCTGAAACCAAGCTATAAACCAAATTTCCATCATTAACAATACCTTTTCCATCGTCGATATTAAAACTAACCGTGGCATCTTCATAACCATAATGAATGGTCACAGCATTTAGAATTGTATGTTCTGGAAATTCATCTTGGATATCATTATAAATATCAGTAATAGATATCATATTTGCCAATTTAGCATCCTCATTGGGTTGCATGGTACGTTGTGGCTGAATATTCTCATAAATAGGATCTGTACTTCCCTGAAACATTAACACAACTGATGGTGCTAGAAGTAAAGTCAACAGTCCAAATAAACATCCTGTTACGGCATAAATAACTTGAAATGGCAAGCCAATAATACTCAACATTGTATGTGCATCTGTCCAAATATTCTTAATTTTTTTCTTTAAGGAAAAGGAATAAAACTTCCGAATCATATTTTTCCAATGTACCAAAACACCAGTAACAATAGCGAATAGAAAGAAAAGCGACACTAAACCTGATATCCAAATACCAAACTGAGGAATTTGGTCAAAATAATGCAGATGATATAAGGTTTCTCCAACTGATGTTTTAGGATTTTCGTTGTCTGTAATTTCCCAAGTCTCAGGATTTATAAGTGCACGTATACGTCTGTAGGCTTTATCATCTTTTGGGTTTAAGTCAGCATAAAATTGTATGTAAGGTTGGCTTTTACTATTATAGACAATACTTGTTTGACCACTTTCTTTAAAATCTGGATAATGTGCTCTTACTTTATCTAGTATTGTTTCTGTAGAAACTTCTTCAACTTTTACTGAGCGTGATTGATGGTTTTCCCAAATGAATAATTCATCTCTAAATAATGCAAAAGCACCAGCATAAAAGATTATAAACAGTGCAAAACTAATGACGATACCAGCAACTGTATGCGTATGGAATATAATGTTGTGCAACCTCGGATTTAAAGCTTTTAATTTCATAAACCTAAATAAATTATGATTCCACAAACTAAAATTAGCGCCAAATAAATGCCCCAAATCTTCCAACCATTCTTGCTCACAAACGCAAAAATCATTAGCGCTACCCACATAAAGAAAGCGCTAAATGCGCTCGTTAATGCAATAGCACCTTTATAGTTGAGATGAATTCCTATTGCATTATGAAATAGCATTGTGAGCAAGTAACCACCTAATATTCCGGCTGAGATTTTTAACACACGTTGCCCTGGACTTGATAAGTACTTTTTATTAGCTGGCATAACCTATCATATCTATTAATAAAAAAATTAGTCCAATACTTAGAAATGTAAAGATTAGTCTAGTATTATATGGTAAAGCTAAAATAACTAGGCTCAAGATTAACGTTATAGTAAACAACCAAACCAAACTGCCTGTTGCAATTCCATATTCTAAAATAAACATTATTAGCGCTAATCCATACAGACTAACACTTATGATATTTTTAATGGTCTTATTCAAGTTAAGATGCGAAACAAAAGGCACATCCTTTGGGAAGTATTTTGAAGTACTGTATCCAAAAATCACAGCTAATAAGGAACATAAAATGACCACTTAATGTTGTTTTATGAAAATAACAATTACTAATGTTTGAATAATAATCAATACTATTGAAAATATCCGGTGCTAATATTTTATAATTATTGCCTTTAATAACAGGGTTCCTGTTAATATACTGACAAAGTTGAGCATTTTGGATTTGTACGATTCTATATCTTTTATACCAAACTGAAAATAATCTTTAAAATAATCTTCTGATTTAAAATACTCATTAACAAAATAAATTAATCCCATTAAACAAAATGTACCTGTTACAAATAGTATAGGAATTAAAAAATACTCATTGATTTTATGTAAGCGTTCCTTTGTGGTCATATCACTACTTTTTTAGAAAATAGTTTTCGCTTTATAAATAAAACCAAAGCACGAATAAGCAAAACTATTAATGTACCGTAAAGACTTATGATAACAACCAAAGATGGAACAACAACACCAAATGAAAGCCCGAGCACCATCATTAATAAAATAAAGGCAAGCATACCATAGGTCCAACGTAATAGCAATGGCTTGAGTTCAATAAATTTTGGTTTTTCTTTTCGTTTTTTCTCTGTACGTTTTAAATAAACAATAAAGCCTTTAAGTGCCATGGAAGCCACAAAACTGCCCAAAATAGCATCAATTACCTTACTGGCTTTTGCCCAGCCCGATTTTATCAGGTACTTTTTGTTAGCCGGCATATTAGGTGAAGTTTAAAACCAACTCAATAAGTAAAATGCCCGATGAAAGCGACAGCACATGGCTTGCTTTCACCCAATTAAACGGCAACAATAACAAAATAGAACTCGCCAAAAGCGTCCATAGCACTACTACACCGATGATACCTGAGGCTATACCTACTTTAGGTAAAAGGAAAATTACACTTAACAGAAAAAAAACAACAGAAAGCACCTGCGATGTTTTCTTTCGCTTGGATAAGTAAAGGATAATTCCACTTATTTGTAGTTCTACCTTCCTTGCAATCGAGTAAAGGCATAGCACAGAAAGAGCTGATGTGATAATAGATAGCGAATACATGGTCACGTTTATCACAAGTAGGCAGTCCCAAGGAACCGCCTACTTGATAATTTTTCTTTTTAAATCTTAATTATTCTCTGCAAGGTTATAAACCCCTGTCAGATTTCCTCCGGTGACGGTAAAAGCTTTACTTGCCGAACCTGTATTAGCATTATAGCGGTAATAGGCTTGTTCGCCAGCAGTAGGTACAGCCAGATAAAACTCCCCATTGTGACGGAAACTACCGCCTCTACTACCGCCTGTACCGCCTGCCGAAAATGCTCCCACATTAGGAATGCCGGTGATAGGAGTTACGGATTTAGCCGCCAGGTCAAGTACACACCATTGGGCAGATTCTGCTGTAAAGAGAATTTCAAAGACTTGGTTAAGCTGGTCCGGAGATAAGTTTTGAACGCCTCCTGCGGCTGTGACAATATCTATTACCTCCTGAGGTGTTTCAGCATTTACTTTAGCGATGGCTCTGTTCCCACCGATGCTGAAAAAATTGTCAAATATTGGTAAAGCAAAGTTGGCTGGGTTTAAAACCTGAGCCGGGAAGAACTGATAAGAAGCATCAAAGGTATTGCTGCCTGCAGGGATTTTATTAAGGGAAGCAGGCAAGCCTGAACCATTCAGGTTTCCGGCATCTGCGATGTAAAGGTTACCAGCACCATCGATTACATTTTGTCCAAAGGAAGAAATACCAGAAATGGAGCTAAATCCATTGCCATCACGCTGGGTGCTACCCACGTAGGTATTGCTTGATAAGTTGGCTTGATGGACTACAAATGAGGTAAATTCCGAGCCATCCTCACCTCTGATAAATCCGAAAACATCGTTACCCCTGAAAAAGAATTTTTGATAGCGCTGAGGGATATCACCCGGTACTGGTGCAGCGGTCATGTCGATCGTTCCCGTTATTTGCATCGTGGTAGGATTGAACACCGTGATTTGGTCTGGATTTGCTCGGTCGTGGAAGACTCCTACATCAGCATCTCGAGCATCAATTCGGAAAGAACTGGCCGCAGCGGTGGGAATTACACCTGTTTCGATCAGTTCACCATTGCCATTGACCTCATACTTCGAGAAGCCAGCTGCACCGTCAGAACGTCTCATGAATAGCGCAGAATTAACCAAAGATGTCGGGAAAAACTGCTGAAAATCTGTTCCGTTTTCAGCCACGTTAATGGTGCCTCCATCCGCGGGAAGTTCCTCAATATATTTAGCAATAGCCGAACCGGTTGAGGTGCTGACAACGGCCACAAAGCCGGTGGACTTCCGATTATCGTTCGGGGTAGGATTTACAGGGTCATCATTTTCGCAAGCTGAAAAGGTGAAAAACAGCGTGGCTACAATAGCCATTGAAGTGATTTTACGAATCATTGTGTTGAAATTTAAAGTGAATAATTGATTTTTAGATTATAGTTAATACCAGGTCTCGGAACTCGGAAGTTGTCGAAGACCTCGGTATTGAATACATTTTGAAGATTGAAAGAAAAAGACCATTTTTCATCACTTAGGCGATACACCGCCCCCGTATTATGAACATTTTGTGACGGAATGATGAAGGTAGGATTGGCAGTATTGAAGTCATTTACTTCGTTGATACTGAAACGGTCGGTAAAGAAGTAATTCCAAAATAATTCCAAAGTATTGCCTTTGACAAAGACATCCTCAAAAGCATATCTCGCACCCACATTCAAAAACAAACGGGGGATATTGGGCACTTGATTGCCCGTCTCTTCGATGATATTGCTTTGGTAAGTAAAATTCCCGCTCAGGCTCAAAGTTTTCAGGGGGCTAAACCTCGTGGCAAACTCTACGCCTCGCCCTCTTACAAAGGCTTCATTGATAAAAATAATATTCTCGAAACCAAAAGGCTCCGGGCGAATCAGGTCTTCCTGGTTGCGGATAAAGGCGTCAATACCAATAAAAAGAGAGCGGTTATTGCTCATCTTCGGCTCAAATTGCAGTCCTATGTTCAGGTTTTTACTTTTTTCAGGGCGCAATTCGAAATTTGGGCGAATTGCTGCAAAGTCCCCGAAGATTTCTCGTTCGGTCGGTATCCTGACCGCCCGTTCAAAGCTCGTTCTTACAAAAAAGGAGGGAAAGATCTGATATTTCAATGCCATGCCGTAACCGTTTTCACTGGCACGTACCGAACGCACCGGGATTTGCGTGGAATTCACCGCCAAAATGTCAATGGCTTCGGAGTTGTAAAAGTAATTTTTGTAAAATAGAACCGGTACGAGTCGGTTGTCCAAAAAGCTGCCCTTTAATTCCGCTCCTGCTATATTCCTGGTCAATGATGAAGGAATGGTATTGGGGTCAATCGGTTCACCGTTTATTGAGAGTCGTGGCCCGATGGGATCCTCACCTTTGATTTGGGCGTAGCCAAAATACTCGGATACCGTAAAATCAATACTGGGCAAGATTTTGTAAGTAGCCATCAGGCGGTGTGCAGTGCCAATGTCGTTTCCTACACGGCTGGTGGGTCGAGCGAAGAGTTCCGAACCCACGTTGTTGACAATTTGCAAGCGGTTGCCGCGCCAGTCGTAGAAAATTCTGGTGCTGTCATTCACTTCGTTTCGAGTGGTAGAAAACACCCCGAAATAGCGAAGACTTAGTTTGTCATTGAAAAGCTGTTTTCTATAATCAAGGCGCTGAGCAAAAGTGCGTGCTCCAGTAGTGGCTTCTCCTACAGAAGTATTTGAAATGAAGGCACCATTTTGTATTTGATCATCTCGCTGGGAATAGAGCGCAGTGATTTCCAGTTGGTCAGCCCATTTCAGTTGCTTTAGTCTCAGGGTAGCTTCTGCATACCCTGAAATGTGCCGGTCATGAAAGCGTCTGGCTTCGATGATCTCCTCCGGACCTGGTACTATGCTGCCATTGGGAAGGGTTTGCTCGGTGATGTTGCGGATGTTCCGCATCTTGTAGTCATTGTCAGAGTAGTTGAAGTAAGCGAGGGTAGCCAATGAAATTTTTTCTCCTAATCTTTTATTGCCACTGAAAGTAAAGCGGTGGGTGTTGAAGGAACCAATTGTGTAGGAAGTGGAAAGATAATCCATGTCTTTTTTGAGCGGGACTAAATCAATGCCCCCGCCTAACGCATCCGTACCGACTGCTACTGGCATCACACCTTTATAGACATCAATGCGTTCCAGTGCATCTATGGGGATGGTATTGAGCGAAATGCCCCCACCAAATACTTCGATAGGAATGCCATCAAAGTAGAGTCGCACCGCCTGCCCGGTGAGTCCGTTGAGGTTGATATTAAAATTGCTGCCCAGCCCCCCATTCTGACGAACTACCACTCCGGTAGTCGTTTTGAGCAATTCTTCTGCACCCATTGCCTGAGCCAGCAGGGGTCGGGTAGCTAACGAACTGATGGTGATAGGCTGTTCGGAAAGTTCTTTTGCTGTGCTTTTACTGGTTATGATGACCTCATCTAAGCCTTGAGCATCTTCCTCCAAGACTATTTCTAAGTTTAAACCTTGTGTAGGTGATAAAGCAATAGCACGTTTTTGTGGCTTGTATCCAATGCCAGAGATAACCAAAATATAATTGCCAGGCAGCAAGTTTTTAATCTCAAAGAACCCTATCTCATCCGTAGCAGCTCCTGTCTGAGTTCCTTCTAAAAGTACCGTAATACCAAGTATACCGTTATTTTTCGCGTCTTTTACAAAACCTGATACCGAGGCGTAATTTTGTGCTTGCACATTGGCCATTTGTAAAAAAAATACCAGTAAGGCTAATACAGATATTTTTGACATTAGGTTATTTTATTTTTGCGCAAAGATATGGATGTGTTTTTATTTAGACTAATTCTAAGTCATATATTTTCAAAAAACTCCCTCAATGTTTTCTTGAGGGTTTATTGTTCTCAATGAGGCACAACGGTTTGCATATGGCTTGTGGCGGTTTTGAAGCACTTTCCTGTCCATCGAAACCAAAGCTGGCTACGAAGCGAAAGCCTTGCTGGCAGCCGTTCACCCGCCATAAGCTATATGCGTTGTTGTAGCGCGTTTTTATTTCATTTCTAATTCTTTAATTGCGGTCAGGTCCACCTTGAAGGTGCGATTTACTTTGTCGAGGGTTTCAGTTTTCAGTCGTTCGATAAAATCCAAAATTTCGTGTCGAGATAACGGTCGTGCTTTACCATTTTCTTGCCAGCTCGAATGGAAATGGAAACCATCATGTTCTTTTTCCAGATCAAATAGGTTTTCATCACTGTCCATACAGTCATAATGAAAAGAAGTCGTCATACCGTCATTTCTCCATTTAATTAACTGGTCTAAGAACTCAACCAAATTCCAACCTACGACACTTAATATCTTTTGTCGATCGATTTCCAGTACAAAGTCACATTCCATGTTTGTCAGGACGTCAAGGTATTCCTTCTCAAGGTTTTGATTCTCTTGATAAGATCGTCTAATGTTATTTACCTGGAAAGTCGTCATTTTCAAATGCGCTACAACAAGTTATATCCATATAAAATTACACGTTTATCTGAAACAGATACGGGATAAACGCATGTTTTTATTATTTTATCCTTAATGCTATAATCTATCACAAAGTAAAGGTCATTGAGAAAATGCCTAATATAAATGAATCCTCAAGTCAGCTGAAATGTGTTTCAATGACTATTGTATTAAACAAAAGGGACAATTTATATCTTGTCTTGTTTTACTTTTAAAAAAAGTAATGAGATATTAGGCTTCTAATTCTCGTTCTTCAATCCTGACCGCCTGGGATTTGGGTTTGATACCACCTCCGATGTTCTTGGCGATATAATACGTGACCTGGGCCCCGAAAAGAAATATAACCACCGAATAGTAAATCCAAACCAGTAAAATCACTAAAGACCCTGCGGCGCCGTAAGTAGAACTTAAATCATTAGTCCCCATATAAATGCCGATCAGGAATTTACCTAAAATGAAGAGCAAGGCAGTAATAATGGCTCCGGCCCAGGTGTCTTTCCACTTCACACGGGCATCGGGTAAGATTTTATACATGAGAGCGAAAATAACGATCATGATGAGTTGTGAGATAGTGATTTCCACAATGGAAATTAACTTGAGGTTGATTTCCGGAAAAATTCCATCTAATTTTCCAAACGAAAAGGAAACGATAGCATCTAATACTAAAGAAATGATCAAAATAAAACCGATCACAAGCACTATAGAAAAGCTCAACAACCTATCTATCGCTAACTTTAACCATCCCCGATTGGGCTTTGGCTTAATGTGCCAGATGTGATTAATGCCTTTTTGCAAGCTTACAAACACCGTGGTCGCACTAAAAATCAATACGCCAATAGCAATGGTCGCCGATAGAGTGTTATCTGAATTGATGGCAAAGTTCTCTAAAATGCTTTCAAGCGTCTTGCGCGTTTCTTCACCTGAAAGGTTGGTAATTTGGGTAAACAACTCCTCCCGTATTTCTGACTTATTGTAAAGGCTTGCTCCCAGGTTTAAGATGATAATCAAAAAAGCAGGAAGACTAAAAATGGTGTAAAATGCAGTACCCGCCGCAAAATTCATCGACTCATTGGAGGTAAAGTCTTTGATGGTATCTACAAGAACCTTTACGTACTTCTTCCTTAAAATAGAATTGATCTTTTCTTTTATCATCACTTTCATGTATGAACAAAAGTAAAGGTCAATGGGTCTAATGAACTAAGCTTTAGTAAAATTTAATACTAAATTGAAGTGAACACTCAGTTAGGCTTCTTTTCTATAAACTTTGGTATCTTCAAAAATATATTCTAAAATATGTTGATCTTCAGCTGAAAGCTCAAGCCCTCTTCGTTGCATCACCAATTGTGCAACTTCAAATACTTTATTGAGTTTATAGGTAATGGTCCCCTGGCTCCCACCCCACACAAAGCTGGGTATAAAATTTCGTGGAAATCCTGCTCCAAAAATATTAGCACTTACACCTACAACGGTTCCTGTGTTGAACATCATGTTGATACTACACTTGGAGTGATCTCCCATGATTAAGCCACAAAACTGCAGGCCTGTGTTTTTAAATCTGGAAGTTTCAAAATCCCATAGTTTAACCTCAGCGTAGTTATTTTTCAGATTCGACGTATTGGTATCTGCTCCCAAATTACACCATTCTCCCAAGACTGAGTTACCTAAAAAACCATCGTGACCCTTATTGGAGTAGCCTAATATCATGGAATTACTCACCTCTCCTCCTACTTTGGAATGCGGCCCGATAGTAGTGCCCGTATAGATTTTAGCACCCATTTTTACTGTGGAATGGTCGCATAGGGCAAATGGTCCTCTTATAGCAGAATTTTCCATTACTTCTGCATCTTTTCCTATATAAATCGGCCCTTCATTGGCATTCAGCGTACCGTTGTACAGTTTTGCTCCCTCTTCTACAAAAATTTGATTCTTATTGAAACAAGTTACAGTATCTGGAATAGGTTGCGAAGTTCTATTGGCCGTTATCAGTTCGAAATCCTCTTCGATGGCTTTATGATTTTTAGAAAATAAGTCTGTGATATGAGTTATTGAATCTACGGAGTTTGTAACTTGTGTGCTTTTCAATTTGCTAAGATCTAACTCCTCATCCCTTCGAAGCTTATAGGCTAAAATTACATCCCCATGCTTTAAAACTTCATCATGTTCAAGATTTTGAATTTCATTTAGAAAGGCTTCAGAAGCTAAGTATCTGGCATTGACGTAGGTATTTTCTTGGTGAAGCGTTTCTGGATATTTTTTAGATAAATAAGCTTCTGTTTTAACAGATAGTTTGGCTTGACTGATGTTTTCCCATTTTTCCTTTAGGGTTAAAATTCCAAATCTCAGTTCTGCAATTGGTCTGGTGTAAGTTAAGGGTAGAAATTGAGAACGAAGATGGTCGTCAAAAAGAATGATATTCATAAGGTTGTGAATTTGAATAGTACAACGCTAAAATCTTTGAGCGTGAGTTTAAAATTAAGTAATTTAGCCATTCAAATAAAATTAAAATTATGTCAGTAGCCAAGAAAGAATACAAAAGAATCACGGTTAAGTCCTTGATTGAGATGAAGGCCAATGAGGAAAAAATCTCCATGCTGACCTCGTATGACTTCACCATGGCTCAAATCGTTGATAAAGCTGGCATTGACGTGATTTTAGTTGGAGACTCCGCTTCTAACGTCATGGCTGGTCATGAGACCACTCTGCCAATTACCTTAGACCAGATGATTTATCATGCCTGTGGGGTCATTCGGGCAGTAAGGAGAGCACTCGTGGTTGTAGATTTACCTTTTGGAAGTTACCAGAGTGATCCTAAAGAAGCCTTGAGGTCTTCTATAAGAATTATGAAAGAAAGTGGCGCCCATGCCGTTAAAATGGAAGGAGGAAGCGAAATAAAAGAATCTATCAAACGGATATTGAAAGCAGGAATCCCTGTGATGGGACATTTGGGCCTTACTCCACAGTCTATCTATAAATTCGGAACTTATACCGTAAGGGCCAAGGAAGAATACGAAGCCCAAAAGCTGAAAGAAGACGCCTTGATGCTGGAAAAAATAGGCTGTTTTTCAATAGTCTTAGAAAAAGTACCAGCTAAACTGGCTGAGGAGGTTGCTAAAAGCGTCAACATCCCAGTAATTGGAATTGGAGCTGGTAGTGGTGTAGATGGACAGGTACTCGTCGCACACGATATGTTAGGGATGAATAAAGAGTTTAGCCCTAAATTCTTAAGACGTTATGCTGATTTAGAGTCGATCATGACAGAAGCTGTTCAAAATTATAACGAAGATGTAAAAGCTAAACAGTTCCCGAATGAAAAAGAGCAGTATTAAATTCAGCATTGGAAAGGGTTAACGCTAATTTAAAACGGATAACCAATAGCAAAGTTAAGAACCGGATTGGCAGAATCAAAATTCCACGAGGTAGAAGGTTCTTTTATTGGAGTTGCTAAATCTAAACGAATCACAAATCCCTGAATATCTACTCGCAAACCAAATCCAAATCCAGCCCCTAATTCATTTATAAAATTAGAACTGAATTGCCCACCTGGTGTGGCATCGTTTTCATTCACTAACCAGACATTCCCGGCGTCTGCAAAAAAAGCGCCCAAAAGATATTCTGAAATAGGGAACCTATATTCCAAATTGGCTTCCAGTTTAATATCTCCAGATTGATCAAAAAAGGAATTGCTTCCATCTTCCGGAGAAAAGGTTCCTGGTCCCAGAGACCTAATTCTAAAAGCCCTAACGCTATAGGGACCTCCAGAAAAATATTGCTTGACGAATGGGAGAGACTCTGTTGAGCCCATAGGTTGTCCTGCACCAGCGAAAACCCTTGCGACCAGTTTTTGCCTTTTCTGATCTAATTTGAGATGATACCTCAAATCTATGTCTGCCTTAAAATAGTGCGCGTACTCCAGGCCTAAAAATTCATTGTTGCCTTCCTGATTTTCAGAACCTAAAAGATTAAGTCCGTTCCCGGCCATATCGTAATTGAAACCGAAATAAAGACCTTGACTCGTCGATTGGTCTTTGATTTCATTATAAGTGAAATTATAAGTCAATCCCGCTATAAATTGCTGCTCAAAACTTCGTCTTAAAAAGGGGTTATTATCAAGAATATTTTCAAATTCTTCTGAAGTATTCCCGAGGCTAACAAACTCTAAATTAATAGGTCTCAGCTCATGAGTCACGTAGCTATTCCCTTCCCAGATGTATCCAAAAGATGAAGAGACAGAACTCAAGGTGTAAAGTTGTGTTCTATTAAGATGATCAAAACCTAAGCTGACTTTCGTTTTGGGGATAGCATATTCAAAACTTTCATTGAGGTCTATAGGGAAAATAAGTCTGGGAAATAAAAGAGAAGCATTTAATCCAGCCTGAATACTGCTCAACCCCTGGTCTCCTGTCCTTCCAAAAAATTGTTGTTCATAGCCTCCATTTAATGAAATCCTCAATAATTCTCCACCTTTAAATAAGTTTCTATTGGAATATACTACCCCAATATTAGGTCCGGTAAAATTATTAGACTTTGTAACTGCCTGAAATTCCAATCTCAGAGAACGTTTATTTAAGGGTGATAAATAGATATTGGAGATAAGATGTCTTCTCCCCTGCTCGTCTGCTACAGTATCTTTTTCTTCATAGTCGATATTCACAAATTTATAAGTACTGATGGAAGATAATCTCCTACTGGTATAACTCGATAATTTTGGACTGTAGGTGTCCCCGGGTTTTATAAGCACATAGGGCTTGAGGTATTTCGGCTTAAAGAATACTGAATCCTGTATGAAGTTATATCCTTCGTAGTTTAATGTATCTTTTGCTTTTTCCTCATCAGTAAAGCTCCTATTGGGGTGAATATTAACCTCATCGATTACATAAGGAACCAGTGATTTTTTTGGCACTTCTGATTTAAATCTTAAAAAGAGATCAAATTTTCTTTTTTCATAGGCATTGGTATCGGCCTCGAAAATTAAAAAATCAGAATTGAAATTATAGTAACCTCTTGCTTTTAAGTACTGGTCTATGCGTTCCCGTTCTGATTTGAGATCATAAAAATTAAAGAGACTGTTATCTTCAATTTTAGTTTCTTTTAAAGAAGCCTGTATATCATTATAAATGCTTAAGCTGTCTTCCAAGGTTTTGTTGAGTTGATATGACTTTAGGGTGTAGGGCTCAGTCAATTCAATTGTATAATCAACTGAAGTAGATACATCCGATGAATCTCTTTGGATAGAAGACCTGACAATACTCCCAAAATAACCGCTGTTTTCCAGCCGGTTATTTAAGATCTTTTCTGCCCCTGCAACGTCGATACTTTCGAAATAATACGGGTCTTCACCAAATTGCTTATTCAAAAATTTGTTGATAAAACCAGGCTTTTCCCTATTAGCTTTAAAATGAAAATAAAGACCAGGTCGCATACCCAGGAATTTAGTATTGGTTTTTCGAGCTATAGCTAAATTGAGTCTAGCTTCCAGCTCATCATAGTCTTTATCTTCCTTATTATTTAGCTCAATTTCAGAACCTGTGTAGAGGGTTTTATCTTCTGGGATGAATTTTTCCACACTACATGAAGTGATCAAAACAGATACTACAGAGATAAAAGTAATCGATATGTATACCTGTTTAATTTTTATCATCTTCAGTCTCAGTTTTTTCGTTTTTAACCTCTATTTCTTCTTCTTTAAGTGACTCTCGGTAAGCCTTGTTCCAAAGGACTTTAAATTTATTGAATTCTCTGGTAAAAATGAGAGCAATACCGCTAACGAAGACCTGTCCATCGATCACGTTTTCGTATTCACTTTTGCGAAATCCTCTCAATTTCCAGCGTCCATCTTCTGTAAGCAAGTATTCTACGTTAACGTTCCCAACTACAGATTGACTTTCTCCCGGTCGTTGACCTCCTTCAACATTCACAGAACTACCTGCCTCGACAACCAGTCTGTCATCCAGTAGTTTTTTTTGAGCAGTGACATCCACATTAGTTCTATCCTGTACGGTGCTTCCTTGATAATCTGTATAACTATTCACATCAAAGTTTAAAGATATACCTGTATTGCCAGTCAATTTATCAGAAAATGCATTGAGCTGGTCTGAAAGTGCCTGATTGAGATTATCTCTTGCCATTGTTGCAGGACCTCCTCTACTTCCATCACTCCCGGCATCAGGGTAAAATCTATTTAAAACAAGTAACGAAAATACCTGCTTGTTGAGCTGATCTTCCTGCTGATTAATTTGAGATAGTCGCCCGTAGACAGACCCATTTATTGCTCCTCTCTGGCTTTCTGGCATGTCTAATTGGAAACTGAGTTGAGGTGATGTAAGTTCTCCACCAACATCCAGGTAGACTTCAAATGGAAGTTGTTGTCTGTATCTGTTTTGTACAGCGACACTTTCTCCGGCAGTTTGAGAAGCCATTAGTGCGCTGGCAGAGGTTTCGATATTGTAGATAGCTCTTAAATCTAGCTTGGCATTATAAGGGTCTCCGCTCCAGGTCACTGAACTTGAAGAGGCAATATTAAACTTTCGCTTTACGATATTATAAAGATTGAGTTCTACACTTCCTTTAGACACTTTATATTTACCTACCAGATCCATCTTACCGGTTCTGGAAATATCAAATTTAAAATCCCCACCTCCCTGAACTAAGACGTTATCTCCAGATCTTTTATTAAAAACAACTTTTACTTTAGCTTTATTATCAATCTTAATGCTACTATCAAGATCTACACCTGTAAGGACCACTTCAAAATCTTTTTTGTCACGCTGAGTTAAAATATCGTCTGGATTTTCTTTATTCACAAAGACCACAACACCATCTCGTTCATCTATGCTTGCTGTTGATTCTGGTATGATATAGTTAAGATCAGTAGCTTCTTTGATAGACAGGTCCAAATTAACTTTTGGAAAGTCAAGTTCTCCAGTGATATCCGCATCCGCATCAAAAATCAATTTTCCAAAATAAAGATCATTATCTTCAATGTTGGAATCTAAAAGCAGAAAATCCTTAGCGTTTAAAGTCAGGTTAAACTCAGGATTGGTTAGGTTCTCAATATCAACAGAACCATCGGTTGTAAATGTATTGCCCTTAACGTCTCTTATGGTAAAAGAGTCGAAATTTATTGTATTATTATTCAATTTAATCGTTTCATCTTGAAGCTGAAGCAATGTATTAAGGGGTTTGAGATTCAATTCAACAGCATTGAATCCCAAAAGACCTTCGTAATCCAGTTGTCCTGGCGATCCTTTTATTTCTAATTTTCCTTCAAGCTTGCCTTTAGATTCTTGGATAAAGTCTGTTGCAAACTTCTCAAGAGTATTCATCTCCAGCTTTTTTAAATCAAAATTCAAATTGATATTGGTTTCTACTTCATTGGTATGGTAAAGACCTTCAGCTATTAGTTCAATACCTGCATCATTTAGGCTAAGATCCAACTGATAATCATCTTCAGAATTGGCTTCTGCCTTTAAAGCTAAATTCCCTAAAGGAACTTCTGTCAATTTCAAATCTTCAATATTTAAGTTGGATATCAAACCATTTGTAACTAAAGGCTCTAAAACTACAACTCTACCGCTCAGTTTCCCTGCCGCTATTTTTTCCTCTGGATTTAAATAATTTGTAATAGTGGATAACTTGAAATTCTCAAATACAACACCAATATGATTTTTCTCAAACTCTAAATCATCCCTCAGTTGAATACTCTGGTTATTTCTGGTCAATCTAAAATCATCTACCCTTATACTATCCTTTTGATAAATAATCTCATTTTCAGACGAGATGTTCCAGCTTGTCCCATTGAGTATGAGTTCCTCTGGTGAAATGTTTATCCGGTATTGGTTATTCTCTTCAAACTCTACAGACACCGAGGAATTAAAAAAATCCTTATCCCCCTTAAAGGCATCCAATTGAAGGTTCAAGGACTGATCTTTAAAAACACCTTCCACTTTAGTTGTTGCAACTTCCAGAGGACCTGCTGAGATCTTATCGAAGCCAAAATTGAAATTTGCGCTTTTTCCATTAGAATTAATTTTTAATTGGAGCCCATTTAGCTCATTATCTTTATAATTCAAATATGGTAGATTTAAGTTTGAGGTTAGTTCATCCTGTGCTTCATGAAAATGAATTGAAACCTGCAAAGAGTCCATTTGTTGAATCCCATCTACAAATACATCTGAAATAATTGGCACATCCACAAAAGCTAATTCTAAATCTAAATCGATCGGAGTCTTAGTTGTTTTGACTGAAGTTGAGTCTTTAGTATATAATTTGAAGTGATTCTGAAGTGCCTCAGTAATTCCAGCAATATCGCTATTAGCTTTTAATTCTCCATTTAAAAATGAACTCGTTACAGAGGCCTTAGTTCTTGTGCTATCCACTTGAGCAGAAACATCAACATCTCCCAAATAGTAAGGTCTGTCATCATAAACGACTTGCCCTTCTTTCAACTGAGTTTTTAAATCAAATCGATTGGTATTTCCTTGAAATGATATATTCGCCAAAACTTTAGCTCTTATGTCTTTTCTGGTTAAACCTAACTGCTGAGCAGCAATACCCTCAAGATTAAGAGTCATATCAACGCTAGGAGAAACAGAATCTAATTTAATTTCGGAGTCTAGACTAAATTGAAGGTTTTTGTCTTTATAATCAGAGGCCAGTTGGCCCTTCCCATTTTTAAGATCACCTTTAATCTCTAGACCAGAAAACGTGTAAGCCTTCCAACTTACACTATCGATTTTCGAAGTTAATTCTGCATTCAATTCATTAATTGAATTGCCTTCTCCCTGAGAAGATAACTGCATATTCAAACTACCAAGCTGATCATTTTTGAGCAGTTGATCTAATTTTAGAGCCTCTATATCAAAATCAACATTGTAGCTGATATTATTGTCATTTCTAAAAAACCCTTTTAACTGCACCTGCCCAAATGAGCTCTTAAGCTGGGTATCAACTCGATAATTATCGCTATCTTTTCTAAGAGATCCAGTTAAAGCCAAATCTGAAGGTAATGCAATTCCAAGATCTTTTTCTGATACAAAACGGGATAGATCTTTCTGCGTTGAATTTGCCTCGAAAGCTGTTATGTCTAAGCCTAGCCTTTCTGGCTCATCTAGACTAATTAATTCACCTTCAAAATTGAGATGGGTGGATTCTCCCCAATCCAAATCAAATTCAGGAACTTTCAATTGCTGTAGATTTCCCTGTGCGATAAAATTAGCGTCAAATTGATGCACAGATAATTGTTGAAAAAGTTGATTTTTTTTCAGGTCTTCAGAAAATACAAAAGCATCATTTAAGTCGGCTCTAAGCCTGCTCACATTTAAATTGAAACTAGATGCCCCAGGAGTATTGAGAAGTGCCTGAAGTTGTTGGTAGTTTACCTGCAAATCTGCATAAAGCAAACTGTTATTAAGCTCGAACCGTAAACCTTCTAATAGTAATTGTTCTGAAGTTAAGCTGGAATTGACTTTAAGTTCTTTCAAATTCAATCCGCTTTTTTCTTGAAATCGGAAGTCGTTGAGATTAAAATTCAGCGATTCGTCTTTTGAAAAATGGATATCAGTCAGATTAAGATAAACAGAGCTCAGCGCTAGGGCTTCTGCAGAGAATTTACCTTTAACAGGCTTTTGATCGTTTTGAAACAGTTCGAGATCATGATTCTCAAAATCAATCTCATTAATATTTACAGTCCATTTAGGCCAATTTAAAGCAGCTGTTGACGTATCTGTACTTTTCTCATCCTCTTGTCTTTGGTTAGTAGAATTTAATTCAACCTTTACATTACTATCATTCCAGACAAATTTATCTAAAGTGATTTGTTGAGCATTCAAATTGGCGTCCAACTCGTTGAGATCAAACTTGTTGATAAAAACATCTGCTGTGGTTTTATCAGGAATAGATTCGTAATTTACCGTCACATCGGTTAGGCTCAAATCCTCAATTAGAATCCAAGGTAGTAAAGATTCTTCAGAATTTTCTTCAGGTGCAGTGGTTGCTGATTGCGTATAATTTAAAGTAGTATTTTTCAGATGAATTTGATCTAGATCAAATTTTGAATTTTGAAGATCAATTGCATTACTTTCAATTTCAAGCTGACCGAGATCAAGATCAGAATTAATCCCTATAACTCGGTCATCAAAGCTTAGCTTAAAGTCTGAAAATGAAATACTCCCAATTGAAAATGAAGTTGTGGAACTATCATTTTTCTGTTGAGGCTGTTCTTCAGAGGCAAAAGCATCGACGATGTATTGAAAGTTGTAACCCTGAATACTATCTTCTCTACTGATGTTAGCTTTTAGTCCTCTCCAGTTTACAAAGTCTATTTTGATTTCATCACCAAGCAGAAGTGGCCTAAAAGGTACATTAGCTTCGAGGTATTTAGAATACACTAAAGTGTCTTGGCTTTTATCCTCAAGATATAAGTCTTCCAAAGTCACATTGCCTGAAAAAGTGATGTATAGCTTTCCGATATCAAATTCAGTATCAATTTTATCGCTTACGTAGTTGGTTACTTTTTCAACAATCAGATCCTGTCCCCATGGACTTCTGATGAAAAGTACAAGTAGAATAAAGATGATAAAAAGCGCTAATGCTATTCTAAGAAATATCTTAAGAATTCTTCTGAATATCGATCGCTTTTTGGGTTGGGTTTCGGTCACACTTTCAAATAAAGGTCAAATTTAGAATAACAGATTAGTTGTAAAAGCTTTAAGACGTTTAAATTAAGTTAAATAAGTCATTTCAAAATTATAATGAATACGCAGCAACATGAAATTTAAAATAAGAGTCGACGAAAACGATTAAGCTATATGGGTTTGGTTTTGTATTTTAGCGACTCATCTTATAGCACATATTTAATGGACATAAAATTCAATAAAAACGAAGATCATAACAAATTATTAGTTTCAGACTTGCGAAGCAGATTTGCAAAAGTAAAGCTTGGCGGAGGCGAAAAGAAAATTGAAAAGCACCATAGCAAGGGAAAAATGACCGCCAGAGAGCGCATCGACTTTCTCTTAGATAATGCGTCTGATGCTATTGAAATAGGAGCTTTTGCTGGTGAAGGCATGTACGAAGAACACGGAGGCTGCCCCGGCGGCGGTGTTGTGGTGAAGATCGGTAAAGTATCTGGAAAGAAAGTGATCGTGGTGGCTAATGATGCCACCGTAAAAGCTGGTGCCTGGTTTCCGATTACTGGCAAAAAGAACTTGAGAGCTCAGGAAATTTCTATCGAAAACAGATTACCTATCATCTACCTCGTGGATAGTGCAGGAGTTTACCTTCCTATGCAGGATGAGATATTTCCAGACAAAGAACATTTTGGCAGAATTTTTAGAAATAATGCCGTGATGAGTAGCATGGGAATCACTCAAATTTCTGCCGTTATGGGTAGTTGTGTTGCTGGAGGTGCTTACCTGCCGATTATGAGCGATGAAGCCATGATCGTGGATAAAACGGGAAGCATATTTTTAGCAGGGAGTTATTTGGTGAAAGCAGCCATAGGCGAAAGTATAGATAACGAAACCTTAGGTGGAGCGACAACGCACTGTGAAATTAGTGGTGTAACAGACTACAAAGCGGACGATGATAAAGATGCACTGACCAAAATTCAACGGATTATCGATAAAATTGGTGATTTTGATAAGGCAGGATTTAATCGAGTTAAACCTAAAAAACCAAAGCTGGATCCCAAAGAAATCTATGGTTTATTACCCGATAAACGAAGCGACCAATACGATATGATGCCTATTATCGAGCGATTGATAGACGATTCAGAATTTGACGAATATAAAGCTGGCTATGGCCAGACGATCATCACTGGATACGCCAGAATAGACGGTTGGGCTGTAGGTATTGTTGCTAATCAACGTAAAATTGTCAAAACCAAAAATGGTGAGATGCAGTTTGGAGGCGTAATTTATAGCGACTCTGCAGACAAAGCTACTCGCTTTATTGCTAACTGTAATCAAAAGAAAATACCATTGGTGTTTGTACAGGATGTGACCGGCTTTATGGTGGGTAGTAAAAGTGAACACGGTGGGATCATAAAAGATGGAGCTAAAATGGTGAACGCTGTGAGTAATTCTGTGGTACCAAAATTTACCGTAGTAGTTGGTAATTCATACGGTGCTGGTAATTATGCCATGTGTGGTAAAGCTTACGATCCAAGATTAATTTTTGCCTGGCCTAGTGCAGAGCTGGCCGTGATGAGTGGAAACTCTGCTGCTAAAGTTTTACTCTCTATTGAGACTTCAAGACTAAAAGCTAAAGGGGAAAAAATCACCGAAGAGAAAGAAAAGGAATTATACGATAAGATTAAAAATAATTACGATGAGCAAACCAGCCCATACTATGCAGCTGCTCGGTTGTGGACGGATGCTGTCATAGAGCCACTAGACACCAGGAAATGGATTTCTAATGGTATTGAAGTGGCCAATCATGCTCCGATTACCAAAGATTTTAATTTGGGGGTGATTCAAACCTAGGCTATCAAAATTGAAAATAAAAAAGAGCGCATTGCTAAATACAATGCGCTCTTTTTTATTGAGTTGATTTGATATTAATTAATCATTAGCTTTTTAGTTAAGCTTTGGTCATTATTTGATAATTTAAGTAAATATAATCCTGTTTTCAGATTACTGACTTCGATATTTTGAAGTTCGGATTCAGAAGTAATTGATTTCTCAAATACCAATTGACCCGTCAGATTAAACAATTGTAATGTGTGACTAGCATCATTGCTTAAATTTGGAATTTCCAATGAAATAAAATTAGTTGCAGGATTCGGAAAGACACTTAATTCGATGTCAGATTGCTCTGAAGAGATAGATAAAAAAACAGTTCCTTCGTAAGCTCCTAAGTAGGTTTCATCTACTTCTCTATTATTCCCTAATATATCGACATCAATTTCGGGTATTCTTGGAACCACATAATCTAAAGGATTTACCACATCATTTGGTATACTGAAATCATTGGTTTGAATATTCACGAATTCAGGAATAAAATTCACGCTATTGTTATTAGTTTCTGAAATTAAAATAAACTCATCCAAATCGTTAGTAAAAACTTCCTCTTCACCTAAGCGTCTTCCAATAGAACCTAAAAAACCATTGTCTCCATCAGCCACTAGTAAATTGAAGTCTGCTTCCATTATACCTCGTTCAAGATTCCCATCTACTAAGGCATATGATCTATAGATAGGATCTGTTGTAGAAATTGAATTACTTAATAGATTATTAAAAATTTCTGCTGGAGGCTGTCCTGTTGAACCACTTCTTAGCTGAATCGCAGCTGAAGGGTAACTTACAGGATCTTCTCTATCGAGAACAATTGTATTATGAAGTACTCTTGCCAATCCTACATTACCATCTTGTTCGAAAATCCAGATCCCGTTAAGATAAATAGAGGGGTCTGAAATTGGACCCACGAATTCACTTCTCACTAATCCTGAAATTTTATTATTGGAAATAACTGTAGAATCTTCTGAGATTGTGCTTACTCTTATTCCAAATACACTTCCAGGGGTTCCTTCCCTTTCAATATAATTGATTGAATTTTGGCTTATTTCACCAGATCCAGAATCTATACTTATACCACTTGTACTTACTGGTAAAGAAGGAAAAGAATTTAAATTAGCTATGCTATCAATCACATTATTTCTTATAATCATGTCTTTATTACCTAATGTATTGATTGCAAATGCTCCACTACTTTCATCATGACCCAGGCTGGCCAGACTTCCGAACGTACAGTTGATAATTTGATTATTTTCATCTTCAAAATCAACCCTTCCAAAAAAATCGGCAGAGGCCAAAAATTGAATTCCACTCCCAACATTATCTATTGCTACGTTATCAATTAGATTATTACTATTGGTCGCTTCTTGACTATTGGCATCTGATGTAAATCTAATACCACGTGTGGAAGAAAGAGGTCTATCTCCACTTGTTCCAAGAAAAATTGAACAATTTCTAATGGTAATGAAAGAACACCCTTGAGTAGCAGATCCTGCAAAATTAAATCCTCTTTCTAATTCATTCCCAGCTGTCCCGATATCTGTAATGTTGATATTTTCAAACGTAATATAACTTAACGAATTAACTGAAATAGCCGCATCAGAAGATGAAGATGTACCAATAATGTTAAAAAATACAGTATCCGGTTCAGCAGTAATGATAAGCGGAGAAGATTCTGATAATCCATCTATGGCTTCAAAAACTAATGCATCAGAATAAGAACCTGGAACTATAGTAAAAGTTGCTCCACCTTCTCCGATTCCCTCCTCCTGAAGATCTGAGATCATTTGTGTAAAAGTCTCGTAATCAGAATCTAGATCTCCAACAGTAAATTCTCCTGATAGGCCTTGAGCATTTACAATGAACCCTGTTAATAATGTAATAACTAAGTAAATATTTTTCATAAAATTAAATTTTTGTTAATTTACATTAAGCGTATTAAATCAATATTAATAAAATACTAATTTTTTATTAATTGCTGTTAAATAATTAAAATTGATATTTCAAAAATCCAATAATATCTAATACATTGCAGCAAACTAATATGAATGACTCGCTCCACTCCTAAGAATCTCAAGGTTATTTACGAAGACAATCATTTAATTGTCGTGAACAAACGGCCAGGAGATATTGTACAGGGAGATAAGACTGGAGATTTACCCTTAAGTGAGGTCGTGAAACACTATTTAAAGGATAAATATAATAAGCCTGGTGAAGCCTATTTGGGTGTAGTACATCGCTTGGACAGACCCACAAGTGGTATCGTTCTGTTTTCTAAAACCTCTAAGGCATTGTCCAGACTCAATAAAGCTTTTGCTAATCGAGAAACCGAAAAGATCTATTGGGCAGTAGTTAAACAAAAGCCTCAGCAAGAGTCTGGTAGACTCGAGCATTACCTTAAACGCAATACAAAACAGAATAAATCTTATGCCCATATCAATGCTGTTCCTGAATCCAAGAAAGCTATTCTTTCCTATCAAATTAAGAAGTCTCTAGATAATTATCATTTACTAGAGATAGCCCTGGAAACCGGAAGACACCATCAAATCCGAAGTCAGCTTTCTGCCATAGGCTGCCCTATCAAGGGTGATCTTAAATACGGCTTCGACCGCAGTAATAAGGATGGAAGTATTCATCTTCACGCTAAAACTTTGACCATCATTCATCCCGTCAAAAAAGAATCGATTACTTTTGATGCAAACCCTCCAAAGGATGTTATCTGGGATAATTGCCAGAACTAATTCTCAATTGAAAACTTATATTTGAGGAAAAATTCAATCATGACAAAAACCATAGCCGTAGCCATGGGCGGTTATTCTAGCGAAGCCGATATATCGATTAAAAGTGGTGAGGTTGTTTATCAGCATTTATCATCAGTCTCCAATTACATCGTTTACAGAGCTCACATACTCAAAAACAATTGGTTTGTAAAATTAGATTCTGGAGAAGAGATCCCGATAGATAAATCAGATTTTTCTGTGTCCATAAACGGTCAAAGCATCTTTTTTGATTGCGTTTTTAATACAATACACGGCTCCCCAGGAGAAGATGGGTTATTTCAAGGTTATCTTCAAACCCTTAAGATTCCACAAACCGCTTGTGATTATTATCAGGCAGCCTTAACCTTTAATAAAAGAGACTGTATCTCTGTACTTAAAGCTCATGGGATCAAAACTGCTAAAAATGTTTATGTAAATAAGGGTGATGACATTGATCCTGAGAAAATAGTAAACCTCGTTGGCTTACCTTGCTTTGTAAAAGCTAACCGAGCCGGAAGTAGCTACGGAATTTCCAAAGTAAAAAAGGTTGAAGACATCATGTCTGCTCTGGAACACTCCTTTAAGGAAGATGAAGAGGTGATTATTGAATCTTTTCTGGATGGAACCGAAGTTAGCGTTGGCGTCATTAATTTTGACGGAGAAGCGAAAGCTTTACCTGTAACAGAAATCATTTCTGAAAATGAATTCTTTGATTTTGAAGCAAAATATCTGGGTAAGTCACAGGAAATTACCCCAGCAAATTTAAGCAAGGAGCAAACCGAAGAAGTTCAAAATTTAGCTGTGAAAATTTTCAAACTTTTAAAACTGAAAGGCCTTACACGTTCAGAATTTATTTTTCATAATGATCAACCACATTTTCTGGAATGCAATGCCTGCCCTGGCCTTACTGAAGCAAGCTTATTACCTCAGCAGGCTAAAGCAGCTGGTATTTCACTTCAACGTTTATTTAGCTATGCCGTGGAAGTTGCTATTGATAATTTTGAAGGCTAAATCACTTTTAAGTATCTTAGAGCAAATTTTAATTTATGAAAAGAGCAGTTTTTCCTGGTTCATTCGATCCGGTTACGATAGGACATTACGATATCATCAGCAGAGGTCTTACTTTATTTGATGAAATCATTTTGGCCATCGGTGTGAATTCAGAAAAAAAATACATGTTTACCCTGGAGGAGAGAAAAGCTTTTTTAGAAAATACATTTAACAATGAACCTAAAATTAAGGTGGATACGTACAAGGGACTTACTGTCAATTACTGTAAAGAGATGGATGCCAATTTCATTTTAAGAGGATTAAGAAATCCTGCAGACTTTGAATTTGAAAAGGCCATCGCGCATACCAATAGAAAGCTAGAAAAGATAGAAACTGTTTTCCTTCTTACTTCAAGCGGAAAAAGTTACATCTCTTCCTCTATCGTAAGGGATGTGATTAGACACAACGGAGATTATTCGAGTCTGGTCCCAGAAGGGGTTGTAGTAAAATCAAAATAGATCAATGAAAACTAATTTACTTATATTATTTCTTATAGCTACCGTTTATAGCTATTCACAAAATACTACAGATTTAGATTACTACGGACCTGTTTATGAAATCTCAAATCCTGATTTTGAGACGGATTTAAATCGAGAAATTAAGGCTGTTTTTGATGTTTCAACTAAGGCTGAAAAGGAAGGTCAATTGAATAAAAACTTTGTCACTGTGGCTCGATTTTTAAGATTACATCAAAAGTCAAATCTTAAAAGAAATTCAGTAAAGGCTGCATTGATTGTCCATGGCTCCGCAATATTTGATTTGCTTTCTCATTCTGCTTATGCAGAGTATCATCAGAAAGTAGATCTAATCAATCCTAATTATGATCTTTTAACTGTATTATCAGAATATGATGTAGATATTATTTTATGTGGTCAGACTTCAAACCACAGATCAGTCGACCAGCAGGAACTTCACCCTAAGGTCAAAATAGCCCTTTCAGCCATGTCTGCTCATATCACATTAGACAAAAATGGGTACACGCTTATTAATTTTTAAAATAAACACTATGAAATTTCTCATCAGCTTTTTATGTATTTTCTCTTTTATTAAGGCTAACTCTCAAATGGATGCTCAACTTCAAAAAGATATTGAGGCCATTGAGGATAAAGTTATAGACTGGAGACATGATTTTCATCAAAACCCAGAACTGTCCAACAGAGAGTTTGAGACTGCGAAAAAGATTGCAAAACATTTACGGAGTTTAGGCTTAGATGTAACCACAGAAGTTGCACATACTGGAGTTGTGGCTGTTTTAAAAGGAGATAATCCGGGAAAAACAGTTGCGTTAAGGGCCGATATTGATGCCCTACCGGTCACTGAACGTAACGATTTGTCTTTCAAAAGTGAAGTTAGAACTGAATTTTTAGGCACTGAAACTGGTGTCATGCATGCCTGTGGTCACGACACTCATACTGCGATTTTAATGGGAGTTGCTGAAGTACTAACCAAAAACAAACACTTACTGAATGGGAATGTCAAATTTATTTTTCAACCAGCAGAGGAAGGACCACCTCCTGGAGAGAAAGGAGGAGCCAGCTTAATGATAACCGAAGGCGTGCTTCAAAATCCCGATGTGGATGCTATTTTTGGTTTGCATATTAATTCTGCAACACCTGTCGGAACAATAAAATACAAACCCGGAGGTACCATGGCTGCCGTGGAGCGATTTGTAATTAAGGTAAAAGGAAAAGGGTCACATGGATCTGCGCCATGGAGCGGAGTTGATCCTATTTTGATTTCAGCAAAAATAATTGATGGTCTGCAGACCATCATCAGTAGAGAGGCTGAACTGGTTAAGGAACCAGCAGTCATTACCGTGGGTAAAATCACAGCAGGAACTCGCTTTAATGTGATACCTGAAACTGCAGAGATGATTGGTACAGTAAGAACTTTGGATCCAGATATGAGAGCTATGGTTATTAGCCGAATGAAAGAAATGGCACCAGCAATTGCGAAAGCTTATGGTGGAAATGCTGAAGTAGAATTCCAAAACAATACAGCAATTACTTACAATGATTTAGAATTGACAGCAGAAATGCTTCCTACTTTAAAATCACTTGCTGGAGAAGAAAATGTTGAACTCGTTAAAGCTACTACTGGTGGTGAGGATTTTTCGTTTTTCCAGGAAAAAGTTCCTGGTTTTTATTTTTTCTTAGGCGGAATGGAACCAGGAAACAAAACGCCTTATCCGCATCACACCCCCGATTTTATGGTAGAGGATGAGGGCATGTTATTAGGCGTCAAGAGCATGACTCAATTAGCTATTGATTACCTCAACAAGTAAACTTAGAACATATACTGTAAGCCTACACTGCCAAAGTAATTTCTGGGTTCGCCCGGGTAGAAATACCTGGGTTCACTTCCACCAAAACCAACTGCGTTGGTGACAATGCTGGAAGAATACTTTTCATTAAAAAGATTATTAACGCCAAAATTAAACCGAGCCGTAATAGCATTAAAAAGGGACAATCTATATTCTGCTTTCAAGTTGGAAAAGGCATAAGATTCTGCATAAACTGAATTAGAATCATTGACTGGTATTTCTGAAACGGCATTGGTCTGGAAGTAAAAGAAAAAATGAGTTCCTACTTGTGAGTCTACCCCAAAGCTGAACTGTTCCGAAGGAACACCAGTCAGTTGATTCCCATCGTAAGAAGTTCCTTGATCTGTGAACTCATCAAACTCATAAAAGTTAAAGCTCCCATTGAAATAGGGCTGCATAGTAAGCCAGGACTGAATGTTTAGATTAGATTTAACGGAAAACTCAATTCCTGGATGAGAGGTTGAGCCTGCATTGATACCTACGAATTGATCTTCTGCTACTCTTCTCGCTACAAGTAAGTTTTGAACATCCATGTAATAGGCATTTACTTCTGTAAGCAGCTGATCTTTAAACCATTTAGCTTTATAGCCTAACTCATAATTCCAACCTACTTCTGGTTGAAGCCTGGTATTGAAAGTTCCATCTTCTGTAAGACTTTGCTCTACTGTAGGAACAGAAAACCCTCTGCTGATAGAAGCAGTTAGCTTTTGATTTTCTTTTAAGTTATAAGTTCCAACAAGATTCGGCAGCCATACCTGGTCGTAATCGTACTCCCCTGTTTGAGAATTCTCTGGGGTGGAAAATAAGTCTTCAATATCATAAAAGGTTTTATTGGTCGCCAAACCGAATTTTACATCCAAACGATTAGACAAAGGCATATCTAGGGTTACAAAGCCTTCAATATACTGTCTAACTTGAGAAAGGTTTGAAAATAAATCACCTTGCAATGCTCCTCTTCCTTCATTTTGCTGATAGAGATTATCAAAAGTAGAGACATCGAAATCATCTCTTAAAAACTCACCACCTAAGGTCAAATTGGATAACCTACCAAAAAGATTAAATTCAATTTCGGAAGTATGTCTTAGCCCTACACCAGTGTTTTTTTCATCTAGTATATCAAAAGGTCTGGGCTCATACGCATCTCTAATATTTGTAAATACGGAAGTGTTTTGAGTAATAGAAGAACTAAGCTGTGTAGAAAAATTCAATCCAAATATTCCTCTGGTGTAAGATTCGTATCCCCTAGCCTGTCCCCAAGTAAAGGCAGCCTGTGTGGGATCTTCTTCCAAATCTGTCCTGCTTAGGGAACTCGGGATAAAACCCTTAAGCTGAACAACCTGCCCTACTAATTGAAGCTTGGAAGCTTCAGAAATTTGCCACTCTGAATTTAGAAAATAGGATTCTCGCTGGTAGTTACTATTGTCTCTAAATCCACCAGAACTCAGGTTATTATAAGTAAGGTTTACTTTTTTATTCCCTTCAGATACATTTAGACTAAAATTTTGCTTGAGTAGAGCGTAGCTACCGAAGAGAATTTCAGAATTTGCATAAGTATGATCTTCTAGAACAGAATTAAGCTGAATCACACCACCTAATCCTGCTCCATACTTGGTCGCTTGAGGCCCTTTGATCACCTTAACACCAGAAAGCGTCGTTAAATCAATATCATGTAAGATTGAAGTACCATTAGCTGTGCTCAGCGGGATATTATTGAGGTAAAGTTTAAGTCTGTTAGTTTCAAATTGAGCCCTGGCACCAATTCCACGAATATTGATTTTGGTCGTATTTACACCGCCTTGCTGCATGTATACACCTGGTATTTTATTTAAAATTGGGGTGATAGTAGTTTGATTAGACTGCAGAAGTTCTTCTCGTTCGAGGAGAGAAATATTAGAAGCAGATTGATAAGACTTTTCAATATCCAAAGAGGTTTTCAATCTAATTTCTTCCAGATTGGTAGTATCGGATTGGGCTTGTGTGAAAAAAATTCCAGAAATAAAAAAGATAATGATGCTAAACTGTTTCAAGTGCTTAATTTTAGGATTTCAAATGTAGTTGAATAAATAAACAATCATTTTAAAAAAATACTAATGTCTAGATGCCTCAGTTTTTCTTTAATTATCCTGTTGATAGTAGCCTGCGAATCATCATCTTCAAAAAAATCAATTGATGAAGACTCTGAGTTGACATCAATTGCTTTTGAAAGAAGTAAAGGCGACTCTACCTCTACTTATCAAGAGGTTATTTTGTTTTATAAGCAATTATCTGACATGGATGAGAGGGTCAGCATCGAAGAAATTTATGAGACCGATAGCGGTGAGCCATTGCATCTGGTTACGTTTACACCTACCGAATTAGTGGAAAACCCGTTGAAATTAATGATCAATAATGGAATTCACCCAGGAGAATCTGATGGGATTGATGCTACTATGTTGCTATTCAAAGACTTGTACAAAAATGATTGGACACTTCCTGAAGGAGTACAACTTTTTACCATTCCAGTTTATAACGTCGGTGGAGCCCTCAATAGAAATTCTAATTCTAGGACCAATCAAAATGGTCCCGCAGCTTACGGCTTTAGAGGAAACGCCAGAAATTATGATCTAAATCGTGACTTCATTAAGTCTGATACTAAAAATAGTAAATCATTTTTTAGTATTTTTCATCAGGTTCAACCTGATGTTTTTGTGGATACACACGTGAGTAACGGCGCCGACTACCAATACACCTTAACTCACCTTTTTACACAATATAATAAATTGGGAGGGCCTCTTGGCAAACATTTAGAAAACAAATTTATTCCTTCAGTTGAAGAAAATTTGTTAAGTAAAGGCTGGCCCATTACACCCTATGTGAATGTTTTTAATGAAAGTCCTGAAAAAGGCTTTACCCAGTTTAATGATTCTCCCAGATATTCTTCTGGCTACACTAGCTTATGGAATACACTTGGTTTAATGATAGAAACCCACATGCTAAAACCCTATCCTAAACGTGTTGAAGGTACTTTTGAGATGCTTAAAACCCTGATTGACGTATCATCTCAACAAAAAGGTGAAATACAAAAAACAAGAAGAGCATCTTTTAATATGTTTTCTGACGCAGAGCACTACCCACTTAATTTTAAAGTAGATTCATCAACCTACAAGCAGATGAATTTTTTAGGCTATAAACTCGAAAACATGACAAGTGAAATCACTGGACTACCAAGAATCAAATTCAATCGTGACCAAACCTATGAAAGGCCAACTCAATATTACAATACTTTTTCTGCCTCAGATTCTGTAAGAATAGCTAAAGGCTATATCATACCTCAACAATGGACCAATGTTATTGAACTTTTGAAGTGGAATAATATTAGTTATGAGCGTTTTGCAGAAGATACTGTTATGCAGGTCGAACAATATAAAATTGAAGGTTTTAAAACAAGAAGTTCTGCTTATGAAGGCCATTATCTCCATTCTAACACTAAAGTAAGTGCTAAAACCTTAGACAAAACAGTAAGACAGGGAGACGTCTTTGTAGAGGTGGACCAACCAGGTATGCGTTATATCATCGAGACTTTAGAGCCCATAGCAGTAGACTCATTTTTCAATTGGAACTTTTTTGATAGCATTCTTCAGCAAAAAGAAGGTTTTTCGCCTTACGTGTTTGAGGATTTAGCTTTAGAAATTTTAAAAAATGATGATGCCCTTAAATTAAGATTTGAAGAAAAGAAGAAAAAAGATACTGATTTTGCAAACAATTGGTATGCACAATTAGATTGGATTCATAAGCAATCTAAGTATTATGAATATGCACACTTAACCTATCCTATCGTTAGGGTGCTGAACTAGGTATTCTTGAGGGAAAAGTAATTTGATGTTGGCATAAGACTTTTTGAGGGCTTTTTGAGTTTGTTCAAAATTTTTCCATTTGGCTTTTTTGATACCCTCTGAAGTTTCGGGAATAAGCTTCCCATCAAAACTTGTTTTCATTTCATACCAATGTGTCTCTTTCAGTTTATACTTATCATTCCTATTGATAATATGGTAAGTGATTTGTAAAAAAGAATGAATCTCTAAACCTTCCACGTGAGTCTCTTCTTCAACTTCCCTTAAAGCCGTCTCTTCCATGCTTTCTCCCTTTTCCATCTTGCCTTTAGGTAGGTCCCATTTTTTATTTCTATAAATAAAAAGTATTTCGTTTTTGGGGTTTAGGACCAAACCACCTCCTGCTTTCACAACCTTTAATTGCTTTTTTAGATGCTTAAGAAGTTTTCTTTCTTTCTTGTGATAAAGGTTTAAATATAAGAGCTCGCCGGCTTCAATCTGCTTGATTAGTCTTTTGATTTTTGCCTTTTTTATTGGGATATTTGTGTAATTAGAACCAATATTTTTCTGAGTAGACAATATAATTGGCACATCATTCACGAAAACTTTATACATTTGCGACATGATTTTAAACGAAAATACAGCTCACAAAACAGCCGAACTTCTCCTGCAAATTAACGCAATTAAATTGAATGCACAAGAACCATTCACTTGGGCAAGTGGCATGAAATCTCCTATCTACTGCGATAATAGAATCGTATTATCCTATCCCCCAATTCGAAATTATATTGTTGCAGAATTAGCAAAACCAATAGAAACTCTTTTTGGCAAGCCAGACGTCATTGCTGGAGTAGCCACAGGAGCTATCGGAATAGGGTCTATAATTGCAGATTATCTAGGTCTCCCATTTGTCTATGTAAGACCAGAACCTAAAAAACATGGCAGAAAAAATCAAATAGAAGGAAAATTAGATGCGCATGCTAATGTAGTGGTTATAGAAGATCTTATTAGCACTGGAAAAAGTAGTTTTAATGCTGTAAAAGCCTTAAAAGAAGAAGGACAAGCCAACATAAAAGGAATGATGGCTATTTTTACCTACGGCTTTAAAGAATCTGAGGAAGCTTTTAAGAAAGAACACTTAGATGTCTACACTCTAGGCAATTATGATATTCTTTTAGAAGAGGCCTATAGAACCAATTATTTAAATAAAGACGAATTAAAATTATTAAAAACCTGGAGGAAAGATCCTGCCAACTGGAATATATAAACGATGCACATAGAAAGCGATAAAAAAACAGTCAATAAAAGTCAAGAGGAAACCTTTGAATTTCTAAAGAATGTAGAAAATTTTGAAAAATTGATGCCAGAAAGCATTGAAAAGTTTGAGATGCTCAACGAGCAAAGCTTTCTTTTTCAACTTAAAGGGATGCCCACTATCAAATTAAAATTAGAAAAAACAGAGCCTCATCATTTAGTCATCTTGGCAGCTGCTAGTGATAAGTTACCTTTCACTCTTAAAGGAGTTATAGAGCCTATTGATGACACAAGCTCTCAGGTTCAACTTATTTTCGAAGGAGAGTTTAATAGCATGATGGCGATGATGATTAAGAATCCAATTAAAAAATTCATTACGACATTGAGCGAAAACTTACAAACGATCTAATTTTAGGAAGACAATTTTAAATTCTACACAAAGCAATTAATTAATTTTAATTGCTTTTTTATTTATTGCTCAAATTACATTAAAATCTTAAATTTATATAAAAATAGTTTGATGGAACAGGAAAGGCTTAAAGCGCTTTATAGTTATAAGATTATTGACACCAAAAACGATAAGAGTTTCGATAGGTTAGCAGAAATTGCTGCCACAATTTGTGATTGTTCTTTTGCACATATAAGTTTTGTAGATAAAGACAGGCTTTGGCTAAAATCCAGTTATAATGTGGAAGGTAAGGTCTATCCCAGAAAGGACACCTTTTGTAATTTAACGATAGAACAGCCTGAAGAAACCACTGTCATTCCAAACGTTGATAAATCAACAAGTAAAAAAATTAAATACCTAGCCTCCAAAAATCCTTCCGTCAAGTTTTACGCTGGACAATCTATCATAGATGAAAATGGTTATGCTATCGGGACTATATGTGTATACGATAGCAAACCAAAACAGCTAGACGATAAGCAAAAAAGGGTTCTTAAAGACCTGTCGCTTGAAGCAATGGAAAAAATAGTCTCTCATAAAGAACACTTAGAGTTAAATGAACTCAACGAAAGTATTGCTGATGGTAAGAGCCGCTTCCAAACTTTGCTCAACAATACAGGAGACATGGTATTTCTTATGGATGAAAAGTTGACGTTTATCGAGTTTTATGGAAAAGAAGAGAATTTATTATTAGAAAGAGCAAATTTTATAGGCAAAACTATAAGAGAAATCGATTTATCATCTAAGCTGATTCACCAAATTGAGCTTGCTGTTAAAGCTAGTAAACTCTATCATTCTAGTATTCCTGTTGAATATGACATTATTAGAAATGGCGTACAAAAATGGTTCAGCATGAACGTAACTGTCATTCAAAGGGAAAATTCAGAATCGGAAATTCTCTGCGTGATTCGAGAAAATACAGACCGGAAAAACACGGAAAAAAAACTCAAACTCATCAATAATCTTTTTGGCGAAGCGGAAAGCCTTGCAAGAGTTGGAGGTTGGCGTTATGATGTCCTCAAAAAGGAATTGTTTTGGACACCTATTTTAAAAGAAATTGCTGAAATTGAAAGTCATGTTCAACCGAGCATCGAAGAAGCTAAATTGTTTTTTAAAGAAGGAAAAAGTTTGGAACGAATCACAGAAAAGGTGATCGATTCCATAATGAAAAAAACCTCTTATACTGGAGAGTTTGAAGTGGTCACTGCTAAAAATAAGCCTATTTGGGCTTTGGTTAATATAAAACCTGAAATTGTAGATGGAGAATGTGTTGGAATTTACGGGTCTTTTCAAGATATCACTGAAGTTAAAAAGACGAAAGAGAAACTCAAGCAAGAGCGAAGTAGACTTAACAACATCATTAACGCTACCAATTTGGGCACATGGGAGTGGAACGTTCAAACTGGTGAAGCTTCATTCAATAAAAGGTTTGTAGAGATTTTAGGCCATACAACAATGGAAATTCCTTTAAATAATTCTATTGATGTTTGGAATAAAAGAACCCATCCAGGGGATTTAAAATTAAGTGATGATGCTTTAAACGAACACTTTAAAGGAAACACAGATTTTTATCAGCAGGAATTAAGACTAAAACATAAACAAGGCCACTGGATTTGGGTGTTGGATAAGGGTAAGGTTATCTCTTGGACAGATGATGGCCAACCCGAATGGATGTTTGGAACCCATCAGGACATTTCTGAAAAGAAAACGCTTGAAAAGAACTTAAAGCAAAACGTGCTGCAGTTTAAAAATATTTTTGAACTCTCACCAGTAGGTATTGTAATTACTGATTTTGCATCTGGTATATTTCTGGACGTCAATAAAGCCATGCAGGATATGGTTGGATATACAGAAGATGAAATTCTTGGAATGAGCATTTGGACAATTACTCCAGAAAAAAGCATTACAAAAAAAGATAGGCAGGAAATTAATAAACTGAAAAACTTATCCAAATTTGGTCCGATGGAAAAGGTTCTCAAGACTAAGTCTGGACAGATAATAACGGCCGTAATTAATGGATTAATTCATTTTGATGAAGCTGGAAGGCGCATTGTAATTGCTACACTTCAAGATATTACAGAACAGAAAAAGACAGAGCAGAAACTCCAAAACTCAAAAACTGAAGCCATTAAAGCGAGTAAGGCTAAATCAGAGTTTGTCGCCAACATGAGTCATGAAATGAGGACTCCACTAAATGGCGTGATTGGATTTTCTGATTTGTTGATGAAAACACCGCTAAATGAAGTGCAGCATCAGTATATGCGTACTGTATTTCAATCTGCTAATATATTGTTGGATCTTATCAATGATGTTTTAGATTTTTCAAAAATAGAGTCGGGTAAATTACAGTTAGATACGATTAAAACCAAACTTCTGGATATTGTTGAGGAAGTCTCAGATTTATCGAAGTATGAGGCACATAAAAAGGGACTAGAATTAGTGCTTATCGTTGAAGAAAATGTGCCTGATTATGTTTGGATAGACCCTGTAAGATTAAAGCAGGTTTTAATGAATCTAATTAGCAATGCAATAAAATTCACTAAAGAAGGCTTTGTAAAGCTGAGAATTTCATTTCAAAGCAAGAGCAATAATTTGTCCAATTTGGTCTTTTCAGTCGAAGATTCGGGAATAGGAATTGCAAAAGAGAACCAAAAGAAAATTTTTAATGCATTTATACAAGAGGATACCTCGGTCACTAAAAAATATGGAGGAACTGGACTAGGCCTAGCCATCACCGACAAAATATTGAATCTAATGGGAAGTGAATTGAAGCTCAAAAGTAAATTGGGGGTTGGAAGTCATTTTTCATTTAAAGTTGCTCTACAATCAAAATCAATTAAAAAACATCAGAGTTCACCTCTTGAAGGAGTTAAGCGAATGCTTCTCGTTTCAACCACAGTTGAACATTTTGAAACTATTCATTATCATTTAAATGCTTATGACATTACCACTGAGCATGTAAGCGACCTTAAGCATGTTGCAGATAAGATGATTAATTTTATTCCTGATGTTATTATAATCGACCAGGACTGTTCTAAAGATGATTCCTGTGAAATTGTATCAAGATTAAAAACGCATTCTAAAGCTAAAGGAGTACACTTCATTTTACTCAGCAAGTCCAGCTCTATAGAGGATATTAAGAATCCTGATGTCACTAAATATTTCGATCAAATTTTATCTAAACCAATCAAACGCAAAGACTTAATTGAAATATTGATAAAACAAAAACAAAAAAGTGAATTACAACCAAAAGTCAATAACATTAATGCTGAAGAAAAAGAGGCCAATGGGATGAAGTTTCTGGTTGCTGAAGATAATCTCATCAACATGGAGTTGATAAAATCATATTTGAAAAATATCTATAGTGATGCTATAATTTACGATGCGGAAGATGGAGTCAATGCGTTTCAATTATTTAAAACCTATTTACCAGATTTAGTATTTACAGATATCCAAATGCCCAACATGAATGGCTATGAATTAACTAAGGCCATTAGAAATCATCGTAAAGGAAAAGATATTCCAATAATAGCTATTACTGCTGGAACTGTAAAAGGAACAAAAGAAAAGTGCCTTGAGGCTGGAATGGACGATTATATTTCCAAGCCTATCTTGCAGGAAGCCATAAAAACAATTATTTCAAAACACTCAGTTAATAAAAGTAAAGAGTTAATTAAAGAACCTCTAAAAGATAAAAATGCTGCCATGTTTCAGAATTCTTTGAATAAATCTCATCTTATGGAGATGATAGGCCATAATGAAGAATTTTATAATGAACTTATCAAATTGGCAGATCAAACATTATCTGAGGCTTTAGTCGAATTGGAAACAATAAATAAAGAAGAGCATTTAAAAAAATTAGCACATAAAGTTAAAGGCACGGCTCTCAATCTTGGTGCAAACTCACTTTCAAATTTTGCTGTAAGCATTGAATCATCAAATATTTCATCAGCTAGCATATTAGAAAAGAAGAAAAAAGAGCTTGCTCAGCAAATAACCGATTTGATAAATTCCATCGCTGTTTTAGATTAATCAATACATTTAAAGAGAACAAACTTAAACATGCATTAAAATTTGACCCTGTTCTGACAAAATTATATGAATTTGTAAGGATAATACCTTCCATTAATTATGTTTGCAAAAAAAATAAATGGAGAAAGTAAAATTAAGCCTCGAAGATGTTGCCAATTTAGACTTTACAACCATAATCTGGATTGCTGCACCAGTGATGTTTACTTTAGTAGCTTTAGAATCTTATTTTAGCTATAAACAGAACAAAAAGCTGTATGAGGGAAAAGATTTTATGGCTTCCACTTTTATTGGAGTAGTTAATATTCTTTTGAATGGTGTGATGAAACTTGGGGTTTTCGCGTTTTTTCTCTTTTTTTATAATTTAACTCCTTTCTATATTCCTCACACTTGGTGGTCTTATATTCTTTGCTTTCTAGCCTTAGATTTTATAAGATATTGGTCTCATAGAATTGCTCATGAACAACGCTTTTGGTGGTCTACACACGTTGTCCATCACAATTCTGAATATTACAATCTTTCGACTTCTTTTAGATTATCCTGGACTCAAAACCTTAAAATTGTTTTCTTTTTGCCTGTTATTTTGATGGGATTTCATCCTTTTGTGTTTCTGGTTATCCATCAATTAGAGGTTTTATATCAATTCTGGATTCATACCGAGTACATCACTAAGCTTCCAAAACCTATCGAATATATATTCACCACGCCTTCACATCATCGTGTTCACCACTCTAAGAATGAAAAGTACTTAGATAAGAATTATGGTTCTACCTTGATTATATGGGATAGGATTTTTGGCACTTTTGAAGAAGAGGATGAAAAACCTGTGTATGGGATTACTAAACCCATTAACACTTATAACCCATTCATGCTTGTGTTTCATGAGTGGATTGCCCTTTTTAAAGACATGACCAGAGCAAAATCTGTCAAACAGGCGTTCCAGATGGCTTTTGGAAGTCCAGTGGATTACCATAAGTCTGAAATGGAAAAAGTAAGAGTTAAGCAAAGGGACCTTCAAAAAAAATAATTTGATCTATTAAACACATCAGAGTTTAGAGTTTTGCTTTATTTTTACCAAAACTCCACTCGATGAAATTTAGATTAGCATTAGTTCTCATTGGTTTGATAAGCATCTGTGAGGGCCAAACGACAATTCAGTCACCAGAAGAATTTCTTGGCTATCCCATAGGAACAGAATTTACCAGACATTATAAAGTAGTTGATTATTTCAATTACTTATCCGATAATAGTACTAGCATTAATTTTTCTTCTTATGGTAAAACCAATGAGAACAGAGTCCTTAGTTATGCATTAATCTCTTCAAAAAAGAATCTTGAGACCGTTGAAGCTCATAGAGTCAATCATTTAAAACAAACTGGGATTATTGATGGGGATTCAGATTCGAAAACAGCTGTTGTTTGGTTAAGTTATAACGTGCATGGAAACGAAGCCTCTAGTACAGAGGCGTCTATGGTCACTGCTTATGAACTCATTACAAAACACCAATCTACTTTAGAAAATACAATAGTTATCATAGATCCCTGTGTGAATCCAGACGGAAGAGATCGATACGTGAATTGGTATAATCAAGTGAAGGCGACCCCATATTCCCCTTACCAGGACGCTGTAGAACATAATGAGCCCTGGCCGGGTGGAAGACCAAACCATTACCTGTTCGATCTAAATCGAGATTGGATGTGGGCCACACAGGTAGAAACTCAGCAAAGGCTTAAACTTTATAATGACTGGATGCCTCATGTTCACGTAGACTTTCACGAACAGGGAATCAATTCACCCTATTATTTTGCTCCTGCAGCAAAACCATATCATGATATTATTACAGATTTCCAAAAAGACTTTCAAACCCGAATTGGTAAAAATAATGCTGAAGCTTTTGATGATCAAAGCTGGTCGTATTTTACTCGTGAACGCTTTGATTTATTTTATCCAAGCTACGGAGACACCTACCCTACCTATAATGGTGCGATTGGAATGACTTATGAGCAGGCTGGAAACGGGAGAGCCGGACTTGGTATTTATACCGATGAAGACTATGAACTCACTCTTGTAGATCGTGTGAAGCACCATGTCGTCAGCGGGCTTTCAACTGTAAAGACTTCTTCTGAAAATGCTAAGGAACTGAATTCAGAATTCAAAACCTATTTCGAACACTCCCCCGGTTTTGATTATTATGTATTAACAGGTGATCCACAAAAGCTGAAAACACTAAGCGAACTATTTAGTAAGCATGAGTATGAGTTTAAATTTTCAACAGAGGAAACGATAAAGGGAAAACATATGTTCAGCAATTCCTCCCAAAAATTCAATGCTAAAAATGCCTTAGTTCTTCCTGCAAATCAACCTAAAGCTAAAATGTTAGAGGTTTTATTTGAAGCAGATCCCAATTTATCTACTCCTCTTACCTACGATATCACTTCCTGGAATCTGGCTTTAGCGCACGGCGTCGACATCTATACTGTAGATGGAAATATCGAAACAACATCTGAAGCTCAAGAAATTAATAAAGCTTTTATAAATGATAACACAGTAGGATATGTTGCGCCCTGGAAAAGCATGAATGATGCTAAATTTTTAGCTCGCCTTTTATCTCATGATATCTCAGTAAGAGCCACCAACAAACCTTTTAAAATTGAAGGGAAATCCTATGAACGAGGAAGCTTAGTCATTACTAAGACTAACAATCAGCAAGCTAATTTGGATTCTTTAATCATCAATACCGCCTTTGAGATGGGTGTGAACCTCACCTCTGTTGCCACTGGATTCTCAGACTCAGGAACAGATTTTGGATCCCCAGACGTGAAAAAAGTCCACAAGCAGCGTATTGCTGTATTAAGAGGAGATGGCACGTCATCTTTAAGCTACGGTTCGCTTTGGTATTTCTTTGAACAGGAGCTGAACTACCCTATCATCTCAGTATCCACAGATGATTTCAACCGCATAGATTTAGAAGATTATGATGTGCTGGTTTTGCCAAGTGGCAGGTACTCATCTCTGCTTAAAGGTAAGCAATTAAACTCTTTAACCAATTGGATAAAAAATGGAGGAAAAGTAATTGCTTTAGCTAATGCTGTTTCTTTTTTTGAAGGAAAAGATGGGTTTGGCTTAGAGAGTGTTGAAGTCAAAAAAGACTCTACCAACAACAAGCTTATTCCTTACGCTGATCGTGAAATGGAAAGGACTAAAAACAATATCACTGGAGCTATTTTTCAAGTAAAAGTGGATAACACCCATCCCTTAGCATTCGGTTATCAAGATACCTATGCCTCTTTAAAAACAAGCTCTTCTGCTTATAAATACTTAGATAAAGGATTTAACGTTGCCTATATGGATGAGTCTAGCCGTCGATTAAGTGGTTTTGTTGGTGAAAAAGCGGCTGAAAAGATATCCAAATCCTTAGTTTTTGGAGAACAACGTCTCGGTCGCGGTAGTGTTATCTATTTTGTGGATGATGTCATGTTTCGATCGTTCTGGGAAAACGGAAAACTGTTTTTTGCGAATGCTCTGTTTATGGTAAATAACAGAAGTCAAAGCTTTAGGTAAACTATAATCTAAAGTCTAATGTTTTAATAAAAAGTGACATTACAGGTATCTGTGGATCAATTAATTAAGGTTCACAGTACTATAATCAGCTTTAATATTGAGGGTTTTAGAAGAAAGTGAGGCAGTTTTATTTTGATAGATTTTAGAGTCGAAAGCCTCATTCACTTTATAATTCAGTTTTGAAGCTAAATCGAATTCTGAAGATTTAGAATTGATATAGAAATTATAGACTACATCAGGCAGGCTGAGTTTTGCTGTAGAGTTCTTGAGATTAATATCAATAAATGTAAAATCCTTACTGATATTGTTTACTGTCAGTTCTCCAAAAGAGCCCTCAATCACTGCTTTTTGATTAACTCTATCGATAGTTAAGTTAGACGTTTTGGACACTGACGCAAATTCATTGACCTCTCCAATGTGAACCTTTTTCGCATACTTTAAGTTTAGATTTAAAGCCTTAGCTTTCGTGACATCTATATCAGAATAGTTGGCCGTAATGTTACAGGCTTCTCCTCTTAATTCATCAATTTGCAAACCTGAGTAGTTCAGGTTTGCATCGATTTCATTAAGGCTTGCTATTTTAAGCTGGCTACGTTTCACATTCAAGTCCAATTTAGCATCACGTGGAATTTTTATGATGATTTTCTTTTTTACTTTTCGATTAGCACGTAAACCTTTCAAAATTTTTCTTTCTTCCTGTAATTCAGATCTTGCTTCATTTAATTTTTCTCTCATTTCTCTTAAAGCTGGTCTCATTTGCTCTTTTAATCTATAAGTCATGACTCTTATGGAATCTTTAAAACCACTTTTTTCAATTTCTTCATTGAACTTCTCCTTCCACTCCTGCATTTCTTCCTTAAAGTTAGACTCTTTAAACATTTCCTTAATTTCCTCTTGAAATTCAGCAATATAGGCCTTTCCTTCTTCATTGAATCTTTCCATATCAAAGTCTAGGTCTATATTCTTAATTGAAGGCGGAAGTGGTGGTAAAGGTGGCGATGGTGGTGCAATTCCTTTGACATCTTCAGTAAGGATTTCATTATCATTTTCTTCATAATAAATATTATTTGACATAAATCGAGGGCTTTTCGTAGCAGAAGAAATTTCAACCTTTCTAGAATTACCTAATGCTTCAAACCCAGTGTTTTCCAAAATCTCATTGGCTAGGTCTTCCTCTTTAATGTCAATGCTAAATGTAGCTTCAATATCTACTCGGTTCTTATTCCACGTTTCAATGGTAATTTCAGCGTCATCTACATTAAGGAACACTTCTACATCCTTATTCACCTCAAAACTTTCTTTAAAAGTTTTCGTAGTTTGTGCGTAAGCAGAAAAGACCGATAAGAGGCACAAGCTAAATTTGATAAACGAGATTGTTTTCATTTTGTTTTTTGTTTAAATGATTCAACTTTTGTTTTAGATTTTGAAGCAATTCTAATCTAAGTTGTAAATTATCTATCATGGCATTGACGATCTCTTCTGTCACGCCATATTCATTGAGGTCCTGTCCTAATTCTTTATAAGCATCATTAATGATCTTTAATTCTTCTAAGTAACTGTTCACCATAGCTTCATGATCCTGAGGTGTTTCTAAAGTAGCTAACTCCAGCTTTATAGAAGTAAGGTAATAGTTTTCAATAGTCTTTAAATCTGCTGACACATCACCAAGCCTCATTGTTGATTCCTGAGAAGGGTTCTGAGCACTGTTTTCAGAAACTATATACGTCTGATTAATCATTAAGATTGTAGACAAAACAGCAATGAGGGCAACAGCAGCATATTTGTAAAACTTACTAAAATTCTTTTTAGAGCTTGATCCAAATTCTTTGTGCAATCGTTGCTCAAATTTCTTTTCATGTCCTTTAGACATTTTAAAAGACTTGGATGCATAATCAAAATCTTTACGCAAATCTTTCATGATCAAATTTTTTAAGTTCTTCTTTTAATAATTTTTTTCCTCTATGAAGAAGTATTCTTGAATTGTTGGGCTTAATCCCTAATATTTCACAGATCTCCTCATGATCATAGCCTTCCATCAAATACAATTTAAGAACGGTGGCATGCTTTCCGGGTAATTTCTCGATGCAGTTTTGAACCTCTTCTGTTGAGATGTGCGCTTTCACCTTCCAAGAATTACTTTCTTGCTCTGCTATATCTAAAACATTACTATCGATATCTTCGTGATACTTCAGTTGTCTATGGTAATCTATACTTTGATTGATCACGATTCGTTTTAGCCATGCTCCAAAAGTGATATTTCCATTATAATTTTCAATATGTTTAAAGGCTTTAATAAAAGCCTCTTGAACTGCATCTTCTGCCAAATCTTGCTGTTTAAGGTAACGCCTGGCAATGCATAACATAGCATCACAGTAGTTGCGATATAGCTTAAGCTGAGCTTTCCGCTTACCTTTTTTACAGTCTTCGATTAATTGGTTAGTAAACACACCGGCATGTTTTATTAAAATTGCTTCATTATAAATACGTTATCATTTCGCTTGCGTTACAATTATTTGGTATTTCGAATTCAGAATTTTTAATCAGAGTTAAATAAGCTAAGGTTAAAACACCCAAAATTAAATTTGATGTTATATTATAATTCACTTAAATACAAATACTTATATGTAAAACTCAATGTCATAATTGAAGAATACGCGCTTCAATTAGGCTTTTATTAAATTAAATATTTTAATAATATTTAACTTAAGTTAATCATTATTTAATTTCATATTAGATTAAAACGATCTACAAAAACATATTTTTGGAGTTATAAATTTAAGATTATGCAAAACATATTAGTTATAGGAGCAAATGGGACTACAGGAAGATTAGTCTCAAAAATTTTAGAAGACTCTACAGACCATAAGCCTTTTGCGATGGTGAGAAAAGACATACAAAAACCTTTCTTTGAAAATCAAGGAATTGAAACACGGCTTGGAGATTTAGAAGAGGATTTCTCTGAAGCCTTTAAAGGTATGGACAAAGTTATTTTTGCCGCTGGATCTGGAGGAAATACAAGTGATGAAAAAACCATCGCCGTGGATCAAAATGGAGCTATAAGAGCTATTGAGCTGGCAAAAGCTTACAAATTACAGAAATTTGTGATGCTGAGCTCTATGGGTACTGATAATCCTCAGGCTGTTGAAGGCTTAGAACAATACTTAAAGTCGAAAAAAGCTGCAGATGATTTTCTAAGGGAATCTGAAATGGTGTATACCATTGTTCAACCAGGTGGACTTACCAATGAAAGAGGCACTGAAAAGGTTGAAATTGCTAAAAAGCTAAAAAAAATGGGACAAATACCTCGAGAAGATGTCGCAAAAGCACTTGTTTACGCACTTGAACTTGAACGCACAAAAAACACTTCTTTTGAAATGATTTCTGGGGATAAAGATCTAGAAACAAGTATGAAGAATTATAAATAACCTTAACTTAAAGCTGTTCCTGATGAAGTATCAGGAACAGCGCTACTTATTATGAAAGAATTTTGGAACGATAGGTTTGAGAAAGAGGATTTTATATATGGTGAAGAACCCAATACTTTTTTTAAATCTCAATTAGATAGTATCAACTCCTGCGGAAAATCATTGTTTCCTATGGAAGGAGAAGGAAGAAATGCGTGTTATGCCTCAAACATGGGTTGGGAAGTTGATGCCTTCGATTATTCTGAAGCTGGAAAAAGAAAAGCAGAACAACTCTGTAATAAGAAACAATTTTCTATCAACTACAGTATTTCAACTGCTCAAGACTATAATTATCAGCCAAATACTTATGATTTGGTTGTTCTTATTTACGCACATCTTCAACCTGAATGGAGACATCAATTCCATCAGAATATTTTCAAAAGCTTAAAACCCGGTGGAAGGCTTGTCCTTGAAGCTTTTCATCCTAATCAACTAACTCAACACTATACATCAGGAGGTCCTAAAAACCAAGACATGCTTTACACTCTTCAGATGCTTGAAAAAGATTTTCAAAATATGACTAAAATCCAAGGTGAGGAACTTGAAATTCAGTTAGATGAAGGGAAATACCATGAAGGTAAAGGCTTTGTCACAAGATTGACGGGCGTTAAATAATTAAGCTTAATAAGAAATTGAGACGGTATAAATCAAATAATAGCTAAATTTGGTTTAAACTACTTCTCATGATTTTCAGATTAACTCTCATTCTTACCCTACTCACTTCAGTTGCTTCTGTTGCTCAAACTCCTCAGATACCAAAACTGGATTTTGAAACTTATGATTTTCCAAGAGCCGTTGTAGTTAAAACTCCAGGAAAAGATAAATCCTATTTAAAAAGTAATATCGAAATGTGGATCGATAATTATTTTACAGATACCTCACTTATAAACAGTGAATTTGAGAACGATACATTTAGAATTAACGCCAAAGAAGATCGATTTTTCGAGATAAAGAACTTACCTACTGAACTCCATTTTCAGTTAAAACTATCTTTAAAAGATAATAGATACCGATTTGAGGTCACCTCTTTAAGTTATAAATACTACACAGAGCTATATGTGATCAACAACATCAATTTAATTAAAGATGATGTTATTAAAAATGATCTAGAAAATAGCCGAAACTTATTAAGCAATTTTTTTAATGCTTTAAACCTTGAATTGTACAAGTACATAAACTCTAATGATCAAGATTGGTAAATAAAATTAACTTTTTACTTTAGATTTTAAATATTTATATTATAATTGCTTGTGTTTATACTTTAATGATTTGTAATTTAGACGACTCAAACTGTTTTTAATCAGTCAAATAAATAACAAATAACAACTTCTCTTAATAAAAAATTAAAATTTCATATTTATTGCTTTCGTATATTAATTATTGTTATTAATATTGTAGTTAAAGTTCTACAAATGAATTCTAAATTTTAAGCAAACCCTTAAAATTTATTTCTCGTAGATAATCTGAGTAAACTACAGCGGATGAAAACAAAACTACTCTCTACACTTCTTATTGGATGTTCACTAATAGTTGGATTAGTTGTTTTTACTATACCCGATACTAGTTCTGATGCAGAAAACGATATGGCGATTGCAAATACCGATTTGCAGCAAAATCAAAAACCTTCACATGCTAAAGAATCCATCAATTCTTTCTTTGAAATTTTCTCAGATCAATCCAAAGCGCTTCCTCCGCCAGATTTAGAAATCAATAATGTTGGAGGTGGTTATTCAACCGATATTCAAAATGGAGTAAAAACCTTTTTAAGATGTACCACGAACCAATTTGCTAGTGGTTTTTTCGAGTTTGAAGATCCTAACCAAGCCACCTATCCCCCCGGGACCACCTTTTTAATAGAGTGGGGACAAGCTGGAGAAACCGATACTACAATTCCACCAACCTATAGATATTTTCCTGGAATTTATACCTTAACTTATACGGTCACTTTTCCAAACGGAACAAGTGAATCAAACACTTTTAGAGTATTTGTGGGAACCGAACCTCCAGCACCCAGCATCACCTTGTCTGAAAATGATAATTGTTTACCCAATGAATATGAATATACATTCAGTGTAAATGATAACCGACCTGGAAATACTTATACTATTAGTTTCAACGACGGCTCAGCCCCAAGAGTTATTAATTCAGAAGATTATCCCTTTGGAGCGCCAATAAACGAAACCTTTTCCCATACATTTACTGACACTTCTTGTGGAGTAACTTCAACAATTAACGGCTCTCCATTTGCCAATTCTTACTCAATATCAGTTACTGCGACCAATCCTTGTAATACGTCTGGTAATTTTTTATCGACAGGTCCTATACGAGTATCTGAGCCTACCGATGCTGACTTCATAAGACCAGCTGAAATTGCTTGTGTGAATTCTTTAGTTAATTTCACAGATATTTCTTTTGGTGGTGAAAATACAACCTCTGCAGGATGTAATAGTAACTATGGAAGATACTGGGAAATTGCACCAGTAGGAGGAACTACAATTGCTGGGGGACAGCTAGGAAGCGATAATGGAGTTCCAGACGATTGGTTTTCTTGGACGGATGGTTCTGAGGTTCTTGGAGTCGTTTTTGACACTCCAGGCGTTTACAATATTACGTTGGTCACTCGAAATAATTGTGGCGAAAGTCGTATCACGAAGGAGATTTGTATCATTCCTGAAGTTATTTCAGAATTTACGTTAAGTCAGGATGAAGCTTGTTTAGATAGTAATCAAATTGTATCGACAGATAATACGTCTCAGGCTAGTGGTTGTGGAATTACGCCGCAATATACCTGGACTGTCTCTCAATCTAATCCAGACTGCCCACCAACCATTTCACCCGGATGGGAGTTTGCAAACGGTACCGGACCCAATGATGAAGAGCCTGAATTTAGATTCGCTGCTCCTGGGATTTATACGATTAGATTAGAATTGTTTATTGAAGACATTCTACCAGGAGAAAACTGTAGAGATGATGTTTTTGAAAGGATCATCACCATAAAAGATAGACCCAAAGCTGAACTAGATGATGTGATTGCTTGTGAGGGAGAACCTTTTACAATTGACCCTATCATTTATGACTGTTATTCGGATACCCCGACTACTTTTAGTTGGGATTTTGGAGCTTCGCCACCAGCCTCCATTTCTAATTCCACAAATCCTAATCCTACTATTTCTTATACTACTACTGGGAATTACACTTACGAACTTACTGTAAGTAACGAATGTGGAGACAGAACTTTTACTGGTAATATCGAAATCAGACCGCCTTCAGTTGTGCAGGCCGATGGTCCTGTAGATTCATGTATTGATGAAGATATCCTTTTGGATGGAACTATTTCTGGTGGATCTGGAAATGGCATATGGACTGCTAGTGTTCCCGGTGGAATTTTTACACCAAGTGATCAGACTATAGATCCTACCTATACACCGCCACTAGGCTATAATGGAACAATTACCTTCACTTTTTCTTCAGACAATACTGGAATATTTTGTTCAGATGCAAGTGACACTCACAGTGTTTTAATAGAATCGGGAGCAAGAGTAAATGCTGGAAGTGATGAAACAATATGTATGGACGAAAGTATTGGCTTAAATGGAAGTTTTGGTGGAACTGCTACAGGCATTACTTGGACCTCTTCTGGAGGTGGAACATTTATAGATCCTACTAATCCAAATACCACTTTTACACCACCTGTTGGTTTTGTGGGTACTCTTACACTTACTATTACTACCAACACAGGAGCTGGTTTATGCCCACCAATCTCGGATTTTGTTGAATTGGAAGTCTTACCAGAGGGTCAGGTCAATCCCATTTCAGACGTTACAGTGTGTCATTTAGAAACTCAGCCTGAAATTCAATTTGCTTCTTCTAATACTTTAGTGACCACTAGATTTGACTGGTCTATAGATTCAAATATTGGATTAGCACCTTTAAGTGGGACTGGAGATCTTCCGAGTTTTCAAGCTCAAAATTTGACCGATACGCCCGTAACTGCAACGGTTACGGTTACGCCAGTGGTAGAATCTGGCTCCACAAATTGCCCTGGCCCTCCAGAAACTTTTACAATTACTGTAAATCCGTCGCCTTCCATTCAAGATGATTCATTGAGCTTGTGTAACGGAGGTACTTTCGATTACACACCAACCAACGGGGGTGGAAATATTTTACCTGCTGGCACTACCTATACCTGGGCGACACCAGTAAGTAATCCTGTAGGAGCCATTACGGGAGGCTCCGCGGAGTTCACTCCTCAAACCAGCATTTCTCAGACGGTGACCAATTCTACGCCAAACACGGCTACCATCACCTATACTATTACTCCTACTTCTAGCGAAGGTTGCCAGGGAGACCCATTTACGCTTACTATCAATTTTGATGAAGAACCTGTTGTTCAAAATATCCCGGTAGATCGTTGTAGTGGTGACTCCTTCTCGATAATTCCTGATGCAGCTTTAGCTGGAAATCAAATTCCTGCTGGAACATTATATACCTGGTCTGCTCCTACGGTTACTCCAGCCGGGGGAGCCACTGGTGGAACCGAACAAACTACTCCAGTAAGTTCGATAGATCAACAACTCACCAATACAACGGATGGTGTAGTCACTGTAGTTTACTCAGTAACTCCAACCGTAAATGGTTGTTCAGGAGATCCTTTTGATGTAGAATTGACTTTAAGACCAAGACCTATTGTAAGAGACTATGATCCGGTGATATGTAGTGGAGACACATTTACGGTGAACCCTCAGAACATTTCGCCTAATAGTGTTCCAATAGGGACTAGATATACCTGGTCAACACCAGTTGTATCCAATCCTGGAGCAATTTCAGGAGCCTCTGAAAATACTATTCCACTTAATGGCATAAGCCAGACGCTTATTAATTCTAGTGATGAAGATGTGACTGTAACTTACGAGGTCACGCCTCAAAGTGGCTCTTGTTCTGGAGATTCCTTTTTTATCAATGTTGTTGTAGAACCTACCCCGTTCATCAATAATATTCAAGAAAGCGTATGTACAGGGGGAACATTTGAGGTGATACCAGTAACTAACGGAAGTGATATAGTGCCAACCAATACTACTTACACCTGGGGTACTCCGATTAGCAGCCCACCTGGTGCCGTAACGGGCGGAAGTGCGGAAACTGACCCTCAAACCTCTATAAGTCAAAATTTAACTAATACGACCGAAGACATAGCTACTTTAGAATATACGGTTACTCCTGTTTCAGGTAACTGTATAGGAACACCTTTTACCTTATTAGTCACCTTAGAAAGAGCTGGTGATATTGAACAAGAACCAGAACCTCTTCAAAGTATTTGTGTTGGAGGACAACCCCAACCGTTAAACATAACGCTCATAGATGGTCAAACTTCTACTACGTCTATACAGTGGTTTGAAAATACAAATGCATCTACTACTGGCGGTACCCCTATTTCTGGGGCTACAGACACTAGTTATCAGCCACCAGTTTTTGATACGCCAGGCATTTACTTCTATTATGTTGTGGTAGAACCCCTAGGAACTCAATGTGCTCCTGTCACAAGTCAGTTATCCACTATTGAAGTCGTTCCTGATCCAGTCATTAATGTACAGCAAATGAATAACCAGGAGCTTTGTTTAGGGGCTACATCCAATACACTAAGTGTTCAAGCTTCTGGTGGTTTAGGTCAGCTTAATTACCAGTGGTTCGTAAATGATACTGCAGATACTACAACTGGCACACCAATAGCTAATGCCGTAACCAACAGCTATACACCACCAACCAATCAAATTGGTACAAACTTCTACTATGTGGTCATTTCACAAAATGCCTCTGGGTGTGAAGTAACTAGTAATCCTGCAAGAATTAGAGTAGAACCACAACCTGTTATTAATCAACAGCCTCAGGCTCAAGAAGTATGTTTAGGAGGTGCATCAGATTTAATGTCGGTAAATGTCAACTTTTCAATAGGCACTCCAACCTATCAATGGTACGAGAACGATGAAAACAGTAATCAGGGTGGAACTCCAATTGCTGGTGCCAATCAAGCGACCTATTTACCTCCTACAGCTTCCGAAGGTGAATTTTATTATTATGTCATTGTAAATTTCAGTAATTCAAGTTGTGGTCCTTTACGTTCTGATCCTGCTAGACTTAATGTTGTTCCTCTTGCAGAATTGAATCCAATAGATAATATTGAGGTGTGTACAGGGGATATCATTCCGAGAATCAATTTCTCTACAACAGCTCCTTCAATGCTTCATACATTTAGCTGGACAAATTCTAATCCAGCGATAGGTCTGGTTGCAAACGGAGTTGGAAATATTCCAGAGTTTACTGCTGTTAATACATCAGGGGTTACTCAAACAGCAACTATCACAGTTGAATCTCAAAGCATTTTTGGTGGTGATCCGTGTGGAAATGATGTAACCGAATTTACGATTACAGTAGCTTCTGAAATAGTAGATAATGCAGTTGTTTCAGACTATAATGGAAATCAAATCAGCTGTTCCGGCGCGAATGACGGTAGTATACAGATTTCTCCAGAAGGAGGCGTCCCTATTTCAATAAACCAGCCCTATTTATTCAATTGGACCGGTCCAAATGGATTCACCTCTAACCAGGAAGACATATTCAATTTAGGACCTGGGACCTACGAACTTGAAATCACAGATAATTTTGGATGTGTTTACAACTTCAGTTACGAAATGGAAGAACCTGATGAATTGGTTGTGATAGATGATAGTTTTTCAGATATCCTTTGTCATGGTGAGTTAACAGGTGAAATTCTAATTACAGTGACTGGAGGAACCGGAGATTACTCTTACCAATGGTTAAAAGATGGTTTCATTTTTGCAAATACAGAAGATCTTTTAAATATCGGCGCAGGTATTTATACCCTTATAGTTACTGATGAAAATAATTGTAATCCACCAAGAGCAAGACAGTTTGAAATAACTCAGCCTACGCCTATAGAAATTGAGGTATTAGATAAGTCTGCTATCGTCTGTTCAGATGAAATTGTAATACCGGGCAGTGGAAATGTGCAGAATCTTGTAGATGAGTTTGATGGATTTATCACGATCGATGTACAAGGCGGAACTCCTTTTCAATCAGGTTCTGGTGAACTCAGCTACCAGTACGAATGGAAGAATGAGTTGGATGATGTGATTTCGACTGAAAAGAATTTGACAGGAGTTGGGCCAGGATTATATACTGTGGATGTTTTTGATAACTTGAATTGTATTGCTTCAGAAACAGTTGAACTGATCATGCCAGATCCAATTGAAATTGAGGTTGATGCTGATGATGAAACTTGTGCCTTTAACCAGGACGGATCTATAGAACTTGACATAGAAGGAGGAACTCCTCCTTATGATGTCATTTGGGATAGTGGACAAAATGGAGCAATAATCAATAATTTAGCTCCTGGGACTTACACTGCAGAAATCACCGACAGATTCAATTGTAAAAATACTGTTAGTGTAGACATTGAAGGGGTTAATCCAATAGAAATATCTGCTAGTCATGAAAACATTAGCTGTTTTGGTGAAGTAGACGGCTTTATAGATATAGAAGTAGAAGGCGGTAGACCCATAGATATTGTATCTTATGAATATTCCTGGACAGGCCCAGATGGCTTCACCAGCACAGAACCAAACCTTAGCAATTTAGAGGCTGGTATCTATTCATTAGTGGTAAATGATGCCATAGGATGTGAAAAAACAGTAGAAGTAGAAATACAAGAACCAGAGCAACTTGAAGTGAGTTTCCAAACTACGCAGGTAAACTGTTTTGGAGTAGACGATGGAACTATTACTCTATTTGTAGAAGGAGGAACTCCTCCCTACACCTCTAATTTTGGACCTGGAGACTCAACCTTTCTTTTCGAAAATTTAGAACGAGGCACATACGACATAGAGGTTATGGATGATAATGGTTGTAGCGTTGCTCTAGAAATCGAAATCGATCAAGAGTTTATCAACGAAATCGATCCCCCTACAGGTGAACCCTTCCAAGAGTTTTGTAGAGAAGATGCACCTACAGTGAGTGATATTAATGTTTCTGGACAGGGTGTTAGGTGGTATTTATCACCAATGGATGAGGAAGCTTTATCTGATGATTTTTTAATTACAGATGACATGATTCTTTATGCTAGAAATTTTGATCTCGATTTAAACTGTCTTAGCAGCGATACCTTTAGAGTAGAAGTGGATATCATCGATGGTATTTTAGATGTAAACAATTACATCACTGTTAATGGTAACAACCTGAATGATAATTTGAATGTCGTCAATATTGAATTATTTCCAGATAATGAAATGCTGATCTATAACCGCTATGGTAAACTTGTTTGGGAAACTACAGGATATAACAATACTGACAATACATTCCGTGGAGAATCTAATGTTGGTGGTACGATAGGTCAGTCTAATTCTTTACCCACTGGCACTTATTTCTACATTTTGAATTACAGATCACCATGTAATAATGACATTAAGAAAGGATATGTGCAAATTGATAATAATAACAGATGATGAACTTACTTAAAAACATAACGCTCCTTTTCGTGATGAGTCTTGGTTTTTATAGTCAAGCTCAGACAGATGTAAAATTATCTAACTTTGTTTTTGCTCCGCTGATGTACAATCCAGCTTATGCAGGCAGCTCCGATGGTTATAGCGCTACAGGATTTTATACTTCACAGTGGGTGGGGTTTGATGGCGCACCAGAAACATTGATAGTGACAGGACACGATAGAATTGGCATCACCAATTTAGGGGCTGGCTTTGACATTCTGAGTGATAGAATTGGGGCTAGCACCGAAAACAGAGTTGTTGGAAATATAGCTTATCACCTCAGGTTATCTCAAAACTGGCTATTATCAACAGGCATCAAGCTTGGAGGCACCAATTATTCAATAGATTATAATTTACTTTCCATTGAAGATCAAAATGAATTTGGAAATGGCTTTGGTGATATCTCTAGAACCAGTTTTATATTTGGAACCGGTGTTTTTCTTCACAGAGATAATTTCTTTGTAGGTCTATCGATTCCAAATTTTCTAACTACTGAATATATCGATGAATTTAGAAATACCTTAGCCAACACAACACCCAATTACTTTTTAACGACAGGTTATAGGTTCGAGCTGGAAAGAGAAGTATACCTCCAGCCCACTGTTTTGGCTAGAGTTGCTAACGGAGCTCCATACAGTGCTTTGGTTTCATTTAATTTGGACTACAAGGATAAGATTTATGCCAGTGCCAATTACGAACATAATGTAACCGCTGGAGCCTTTGTTGGCTTAAGAATCACAGATCAAATCATGGCTGGATATGCCTACGACACCTCCATAGCCACTTTTGCTCAATATAATGGTGGAATTCATTCATTTATGATCAATTTTAGAGCTAAAGAGCGATATAGAAGGGATCGTTGTGGATGTTTCACCTATTAAATTAAATAACTTCATCCAGAGTAGTCCATAAATCTCAATAGGATAAATTTCTATTGAGATTTTTAATTTAAATTTCTTTATCTTCTAAATTTGTGGTTGAAATAACATAAAGTATGAGAAATAACCAAACCGCTTCAGAAGAGTATTGGAATACCCTCACTCATGGATTTGGACTTATTTTATCAGCAATTGGAATTATAGTTTTGTTATTCACTGCAGATCTTAATAATGATTTATTGAAATACGGGCTCATACTTTACTCCATTTCGATACTTCTTCTTTATGCAACTTCTACGGCCTACCATTTTGTAGAAGACAATAAACTTAAAAGAAGATTAAGAGTACTTGACCATATCAGCATCTACATTCTTATCGCGGGAACTTACAGTCCAGTGGTATTAACATTGCTAAAAGAAGGGAATGGTATGCTCCTATTTTATTCTGTTTGGGCATTTGCTCTGGTAGGGACGTTTTTGAAACTGTTTTTTACTGGAAGATTTGAGGTTCTATCTCTTGTATTGTACTTACTTATGGGGTGTCTTATCATCTTTGATGCTCCAAATGTAATAATAAACTTTACGAACCTAGAATTTACAATGCTCGTTATAGGAGGCTTTTTCTACACTGCCGGTATTTACTTTTACGTCAAAACATCTTTGGCTTTTAATCATGTCATCTGGCACGTTTTTGTAATCTTTGGAAGTCTTTGCCACTTTTTAATGATTTATTTCTCAGTTCTAAGGATTTGATAAAATCAAAAATCGTTGTAAGGTCTTCAATAGATAGATGACTTCAAATTCATAGGATATTACCCCTTTAATTTTTAATAAATGAACTGAGGTTAAATTTCTCTTAGAGTTTTGAAATTACAGGTTAAGAGAGTTACAATGCAAAGTTTAACTATACAATATTTCTTACCTTTGTACAAAATTGCATGATATGGAAACTGCAGTACTAGAAAAAAAGACAACAACAGAAAATAAAACTAAAACCAGAACAGGTAAACCCAAGTGGTTAAGAGTAAAATTACCAACGGGAAAAAAATACAGAAATCTTAGAAAGCTTGTAGATAAATACGATCTTCACACTATCTGCACCTCCGGTAGCTGTCCAAATATGGGAGAATGTTGGGGTGAAGGCACTGCAACGTTTATGATTTTAGGTAATGTATGTACTCGTTCCTGTGGTTTTTGTGGAGTGAAAACAGGAAGACCAGAAGATGTGGAATGGGATGAACCAGAAAAGGTAGCCAGATCTATTAAAATCATGGGAGTGAAACATGCTGTAGTCACTTCTGTTGACAGAGATGATTTGAAAGATATGGGTTCTATTATTTGGGCAGAAACTGTAAAAGCTATTAGGAGAATGAATCCTAATACCACTTTAGAAACTTTAATACCAGATTTTCAGGGTAACACAAGAAATATTGATAGAATAATAGAAGTTTCTCCTGAAGTAGTTTCTCACAATATGGAAACAGTGAGACGTCTCACTAGAGAGGTAAGAATCCAAGCTAAATATGATAAGAGTCTTGAAGTCTTGAGGTATCTTAAAGCACAAGGCATCAGAAGAACTAAATCAGGTATTATGCTTGGTTTGGGTGAGAAAGAGGAAGAAGTGATCCAAACCCTTAAAGATTTGAGAAGTGTAGATGTGGATGTAGTAACGATAGGACAATATTTACAACCAAGTAAACAACACCTTCCAGTTCAAGAATTCATTACTCCAGAGCAATTTAAAAAGTACGAAACTATTGGTAAGGAGCTTGGCTTTAGACACGTAGAAAGTTCAGCTCTCGTAAGGTCTTCTTACAAAGCTCACAAACATTTAGAGTAACGATGAATAAAACTATAAGAGTAGGAATTAATGGCTTTGGTCGTATCGGCCGAAGCCTTTTTCGTTTATTGTATGAGCACCCACAGATTGAAGTGGTAGCCATCAATGATTTAGCAGATGCTAGAACTTTATCTCATCTTCTTAAATATGATAGTGTTCACGGACAGTTTCCCTTTGAAGTCACTTATAATCAAGAGGGAATTGTAGTAGAAGATCAGATATATCCTCTCGTCAACATTCCAGCCCTTCAAGATCTAAATTGGGGGAAATATAATGTGGATACCCTCATAGAATGCACCGGTAAATTCAAAACCAAAAGTGAGTTGCAGCATCACCTTGATGCTGGAGCCAACAAATTAATTTTAAGCGTTCCTCCTAGCGATGATTCTGTAAAAATGATTGTTTTAGGAGTTAATGACTGGGTTTTACAAGAGGAGGATGTTATGATTTCTAATGCTTCTTGCACCACCAATAACGCGGCACCCATGCTAAAGGTAATTCACGATGCATTAGAAGTAGAACAGGCTTACATTACTACAGTTCATTCCTACACATCAGACCAAAGTCTGCATGATAAACCTCATCGAGATTTAAGACGTGCCAGAGCGGCTTCGCAATCTATCATTCCCACCACAACTGGAGCAGCAAAAGCATTAACTAAAATATTTCCAGATCTAAGCGATGTTATAGGTGGTTGTGGAATACGAGTACCTGTTCCCAACGGGTCCCTTACCGATATGACACTCAATGTCAAAACATCTACTAGCATTGAAGAAGTGAATGCTTTATTCCAAAAAGCGGCGAAGGAGCAATTGAATGGAATTTTACAATATTCTGAAGTTCCTTTAGTGAGTATCGATATGGTTGGCAATCCCTATTCCTGTGTGTTTGATGCTGGCATGACTTCCGTGATTGGAGGAAACTTAATCAAGCTTATTGGGTGGTATGACAATGAGAGAGGGTATTCTAATCGACTAATCGATCTTATATTAAAGATGGGTTAAGCTTTTTCAATCCTGTCTTCAGCAAGTTTTAAAATCATATTGAACTGTTCCTCTTGGGACAATTCGCTATTATCAATTTTAATGGCGTCATCTGATTGTATGAGTGGAGAATTTTTCCGATTGGAGTCGATGTCATCGCGATGTTTCACATTTTGAAGAACTTCTGCATATTTAATATTCTCACCTTTACTTTTCAGCTCGTCAAAGCGTCTTTGGGCTCTAATTTGTGCCGTGGCAGTCATAAATATTTTTAGCTCTGCGTCTGGAAAAACAACGCTTCCAATGTCACGACCGTCCATCACAATACCTTTTTCATGTCCAAATTCTTTTTGAAGTTGAACTAGCTTTTCCCTCACTTCATCAATTTTAGCTACAAAACTTACGTTCTCAGAAACCTCCATAGATCTAATAGCTTGTTCTACGTTTTCTCCGTTGAGAAAAACATCATTGGAAAAATTTTCTGCGTTATATTCAAAATCTATATTCACTTCTGGAAGATAAGAAATCAATTGAGAAGTATTGACTTCTCCATCATGTATCCACCCGTTACGCAAAGCAAATAAAGTTACCGCCCGATACATGGCTCCAGTATCTACATATTTATATTCTAAGGCTTTAGCCAGTTTCTTTGCTACTGTACTCTTACCAGTAGAAGAATGGCCATCAATGGCAATAACTATTGAATTCATATTAGTCTGGGTATTCGATTCTGAGGTGATAAATATTATTGAGTTTTGCTTTTAAAATCTTTTTTATAGATTGAATTTCTTTGAAGGTAATGTTGGCATTTATAAATTGATCTTCCTGAATTTGTTTATCAATAATTTTTTCAACAAAATCATCAATAAGCTGAGTGCTTGGTTCTTTTAGTGATTTACTAGCCGCCTCAACAGAATCGCACATCATCAAGATAGCGGTCTCTTTACTGAAAGGAATTGGGCCTGGATATCTAAAATCTTCAGGATTTATATCCTCTTCCTCCTCTTCTTCTTTCTGCTTGGTATAGAAATAATAAACAGTCGTCGTTCCGTGATGAGTCCTAATAAAATCAATTATTCGATCTGGTAAGTTTCTTCGTTTCGCAATCTCTATTCCTTCGAGCCTATGATTTATGATAACCTCAGCGCTTTCCTTTGGTGATAATTCGTCGTGTGGGGAAACTGAGGTGGTCTGATTTTCAGTAAAATAAATAGGATTTTTCATCTTACCGATATCATGATATAGCGCACCCACACGTATCAACAGCGAATTAGCTCCAATTTCGTTTGCAGCGGCTTCTGCAAGGTTGGCTACATTTAATGAATGGTGAAATGTCCCGGGAGCGATATTAGCAAGTTCTTTAAGTAATTTTGAATTTGTGTCAGATAATTCAAGTAAAGACAAATCTGAAATCAAGCCAAAAATTTTCTCATATGCATAAATCAGTGGCTGAACGAAAAGTAAACCCACACCACTTAAAAGGAAATAAATAAAATTATTATAATTTATTTCCGATATACTTCCCTCCTTAATCATATTAAAAGCGAAGTAGGCAAAGATATATACGAGTGTTATTTGCACCACAGAGAGAAATAAGTTAGCTCTTTTATATAATTCTGAAACCGTAAGAATAGTGACTATGCCTGCTATAATCTGTAAGAACATATACTCGTAACTATCAGGTACAATTAGCCCTAAAATAAGCACGGTTATCATATGAGTAAAAAGACCTAGCCTAGCATCAAAAAAGGCTTTAAGCGTTAGTGGTAATATACACAAAGGAACAACATAGATATAATCAGTATCCAGCTTCAAAACCAGGAGGGTTAAGAAAACTAAGAAAAGAATATTAAAGAAAATAAAAGTGATCTTATTATTGTTATCATATATATTTGGTCGATACTGTCTAATGAACAGAAGTAGCATCAATAAAGAAAGGCCCACGAGGCAAGTATAGCCAGTAATAACTACAACATAAGAAGACGATTCAAGACTTTGAGATTCATATTCATGCTTCAATGACTTTAGAATTCTTAATTTCTCTCCTTCTATAATTTCTCCTTTCGCAATAATTTTACTGTCCTTAGTCACTCTGCCTCTAGTATAAGAGATCTGGTCGAACTTAGACTGAATTTGTTTTTCGTTCAGATCCTGGTCATAACTTACATTCACTTTCAGAACCTCAAAAAATATTTCTAATATTGAATTTCGAACTTCCGAAAGATCGGAACTTTCTATTTTATCGATTAGAAAAGGCTTCAAATCTTCCTGAGTAAGTAAATCGTTGTAAGGGACTTCTTCTACTTGCTTAGACTTGATTAAGAAAGCGATACTGGAATTTTGTTCTCTATCATCTTGTATTTTGATTCCGGTTTCATATATCTGATTGATGGTTTGTGAGATGAAATTTTCTAAAACAGGTCTACTTTTAATGAGGGAATCCTCTGAAGCATCAATTTTATCTTTCCAGTTGTCTTTAACATCTTGTGCAGTCGAGACATCAAAATTGAAATATGGAATATGTGTCTTTTTTATTTTTGATTTTTCAGCTGCAATTTCTTCGTCAGATTTTAAAATTGCAAAATCAAAAGGAGCATAAAGATTTTCATATTGCCAGGGTTTACCTTTTATAATTTCGTATTTGAATTGACCACCTGTAGGAAAGAAATAAACAATAAAAAAAACACTTAAAGCTAGAAGAAAAAACTTAAAGATGATCGATTGGTTCTTATATAAGTTGTCTAAAAGATTATTCATAGCTTAAGATTGCTCAAATTTATGAAAATATATAGTCTTAGGATACATTCTTATTTTTTAGTTTAGCAGAGGCCTCATCAAAAAAATCAAAAATGGAATATCAAAAAATATATTTAAGGTCTCAATAATTGAAACCTGATTAGCTTTAAATTCTTAAATTCGCTGCAATTAAAAATTTTAATTATGTCTAAAGAAATCGTTATAGTAAGTGCAGCAAGAACACCAATTGGTAGTTTTCTTGGTAGCTTATCTTCAATTCCAGCTACTAAGCTTGGAGAAATTGCCATTAAAGGCGCTTTATCTAAAATAAACTTAAATCCTGAATTAGTAAGTGAAGTGCTAATGGGTAACGTTGTCCAGGCTAATAATGGACAAGCGCCAGCAAGACAAGCTGCTTTGGGAGCTGGTATCCCAGACTCTGTACCCTGTACAACTGTGAACAAGGTTTGCGCTAGTGGGATGAAAGCTGTGATGCAAGGAGCACAGGCTATTGCGCTAGGTGATGCCGAAATCGTAGTTGCAGGTGGAATGGAAAACATGAGTATGATTCCTCATTACCTTCACCTAAGAAAAGGACAAAAATTCGGACCAGCCCAAATGGTAGATGGACTTCAACGCGATGGTCTTGTAGATGCTTATGATCAAAATGCTATGGGAGTTTGTGCAGACTTATGTGCCACAGAACACAATATCTCTAGAGAAGAACAAGATGAATTTGCCAAAGAATCCTACAAAAGAAGTGCAGAAGCTTGGAAGGCTGGAAAATTTAACGATGAAGTCGTTCCTGTAGAAATTCCTCAGAGAAAGGGAGATCCTAAAATCATGAATGAGGACGAGGAATTTAAAAACATTAAGCTTGAGAAAATTCCAGCTTTAAGACCAGCTTTTAGCAAAGACGGAACTGCTACAGCAGCGAACTCTTCAACTATAAATGATGGTGCGGGAGCTGTAATATTAATGAGTAAAGAAAAAGCAGAGGAGTTAGGTTTAGAAGTATTAGCCACTATAAAAAGTTATGCGGATGCAGCACAAGAGCCTAAACGCTTTACCACTGCGCCTGCTAAAGCATTACCTCTTGCCTTAAAAAAGGCTAATGTTTCTAAAGAGGATATTGATTACTTTGAATTTAATGAAGCATTTTCGGTTGTTGGAATTGCCAACACTAAACTACTCGGTTTAGATAGCAATAAAGTTAATGTTCATGGAGGTGCGGTATCTCTAGGACACCCGTTAGGTTGCTCTGGTGTAAGAATTTTGATAACACTCATTAATGTCATGAAGCAAAATCAGGCTAAACTAGGTGCTGCTGCGATTTGCAATGGAGGTGGTGGTGCTTCAGCTATGGTACTGGAACGTTAATCTATTTATAACTTATTAAGATGCTATACGGAATTTGTCCTCTAAGTGTGGTGGCTGTAAGAGCTGAGCCTAGCGATGCGTCAGAAATGGTAACCCAACTTCTTTACGGGGACCACTTTGAGGTGATCGAAAACAAATTAAAATGGATCAAAATCCGTATAGCTTTTGATGATTACGAAGGTTGGCTAGATGTGAAGCAGGCTTTTGAAATTGATGAAACTACTTATGAAAATCTCAACACAACTCGAAGCTTCTCAACAGACTTGTTAAGTTTAATGACGACTAAACATGGTCATTTGATGCCAGTATGTATTGGTTCTTCTATCGAGGCATCCAAACTACTGGGTCATAAATTTGATGGAGCCAATAATCATAACTTTTCCAAAAGAGATCTCGTAGATACAGCTATGTTATACCTTAATTCACCCTATTTATGGGGTGGAAAATCTCCTTTTGGAATAGATTGTAGTGGGTTTGTACAAATGGTTTATAAAATTAGCGGAATCCACCTTTTTCGTGATGCTTATGAGCAAGCTAAACAAGGTCAAGCCCTTTCCTTTATTGAAGAAAGCGAACCTGGCGATCTTGCTTTTTTTGATAATGAAGAAGGAAAAATTATTCATGTGGGGATCATGATGAAAGAGAACTATATTATCCATGCACACGGACAGGTGAGGATAGATCGTATAGATCATTCCGGGATTTTCAATGTGGATACAAACCGCTATTCACATAACTTAAGAGTGATTAAGAAAGTGGTTTAAAAGGAGGCTCCAAACCCAAACGAGAACCAAAAGCCATCATCGCTTTGAAAGAAATTGAAAGTACCCGAGAATAAGTCGGCACCATTGATCCAAAAGCCTATGCCATAGTTGTTCTGCCACTGACTAGATTCCGGGACTTCCGTCCAAACTCTCCCCACATCAAATCCTCCAAAAACTCCAAACTGTAGTGGAATAACATTCGTTTTGATCTCGTTGAAGCTATATCTCAAATCTATGTTACCCACAAGACTTTCTTTTCCTATAAACCTATCCCTTCTAAACCCTCTCAAACCATTTCGAGAACCTAAAGTTGCTCCTTGATAAAACTCAAAATCGTTATTAGACATAAGTTGAGAAGAGGCTTTTGTTCTTAAAATCCACTTTTTATTTTTTGATAAGGCATTAAAAAATTCTAAATGCGGATTCAGAAAAATAAAAATTTGATCTGTGTTGGTGAGGTTCATCGTCCCTCCTAATTCAACTTTGAAATCCATACCCCTAGTTGGGTTGAGTTCGTCATCAAAGCTGTGATAGTGGTATGAGGACTGATAAGAAAAGAAATTTTTGGCATCAAAGAAATCAGAATCATCTGCAATAAGCTGATCACCTATTATGTCTATAAACCTATCTTCGGTCCTATCTACTTTATAATTCTGATAGGACAGCTTATGCTCAAACGTACTGCCATAATCAGAGATCCTTCTCATTCCAACTTCAAATTCTGCTCTTCTGATTTTAACCCTGTTAAAATCCCTGCCCAAAACATCTTCAGGATTATCGGTTCCATTTCCAAAACCAAAAAAGTTTCTGGCAAAATTTGGACTTGAATATTCTAAGCTAGTAAACAAATTATAATTACCAAGGATGTTGGCAAATTCGCCTTCATAACCAAAATCAAAACCTCCGGTAGCGGTATAAATTCCAGCCCTTAAATTATGTTTATAGGTAAAGGGATTAAGCTGAAACCCGTTATACCCAAAAGAAGTTTGTACGCCAAACAGCAGCCCGTCATCTGGATTAAAACCAATACGCGGCAAAAATGAACTGGTATGGCTTACACTTCTATCCTTATCGAAGGTATTGATGACATAATCATCTGTTCTCACAACCCTACCTCCATTTTTAAGCTCGACAGAATTTTCTATAGATCTATGGTCATAAGCCCTTATCTTTTTGCCCGATTTAATGAAGTATGTATCATCATCATGCCCTCCTATCAATCTCACTTTTATTTTGGTTGGGTGTTGACCCGATACTGTAAAGGTATCTTCATCACCTAAACCATAGATCCATACCTCCTGGGTCTCTTTTGGACTATACACTTTGTCCACTATGGTATACTTTCGCTCTCCTTGTATATTTCGAGTGATTACGATTCTTGTCTCCCCATCCTCTTCCCGATACACATCTATAAAGTCATCTTTATCGGTTGCTATAAGCACAGAAATTGAATTTAATATATCATAATACTCCTCAGCATATTCAGTTAATTTAGAAAGACGTGCTTTAAAAATTGAAATTAATTTTTGAGTTCTTTCTTTATCAATTTCATTTGGAAGTTTAGAAAACGCCTTTTCAATAACTTCATCTGTTAAATGCTCTTGAATATAAATCGCCTGCTCAACCCAATCCTTTTTAGTATCATTTCTAATGATCATTCTGTCGAGGCTAAGCCCTGAATTATTAAACCACCTTAAATTTTCAATATCCTTATCGTAGGGTTGAAACTTTTTTGGAACCGAACTCATAAAACGCAGGGCGTTAAAAAATCCACCATCAAAATTGGCAAATACTTGATCTCTGTCCCTTGGAATTGGTCTAAAATAACGATCACCATTCTCCTTTTCAAATTCTGACCAGCGCCACTGATCCTCATGTCTATCCCAGTCACCAAGCAACATATCGAAAAGTCTGGCTCTAAGGTAATTTGATTCATCCAGACTATACTTTTCATCTCTACGTAAGCGTTCTATCATATCTGCAGTACTTACAATATCATGATTTGGATTTCCAAAAACACCTTCGGTTCCCATCCAATGTTCTTCCGGACGTTCCTCAATCATATACAAAGCATCTCCATGAACACTGTTGAATTTCTCTAAACCTTTTTGTTTTGGAATATAGACCAATTTCGGATTGGTGTGATAAACACCAATAGCTTCAGATAAAACGGGGACAGCCATAAAACCGAAAGGATGAGCCGCTGTTAGAAAATCCAAAAGCGCCTCTTCTACAATAGTTTCATCAAACTCATCCTTTAGATTTTTATCAGGATAGACAAATTGTTGTAAAAGCCTAACAGGGTTCTTTTTGATTTGTCTGATATTATACTCCCTTCCAGACTTATCATTTAATCGAAGAGAGTTGGTCTGCATTCCTCCACCCATACGCATGGGCTGGAGCCCGCCATAAGCTGAATCAATTTTTAAAACAGGTACTGTAATCTTTCTGGTATACAGGTCTCTGTAATGCTCGCCCCAAAAACTTTCATAAAACTCAGACCTTTGCGTTTTGAATTCATCATAAACGGAAGTAGTGTAGTTATTTGGGAATTCTTCTGGCAAATCTTTTAGATCAAAGCCATCATCGGGAGCATAGATTTCTTTTTGAAAAATTAACTCAGGTTCTTCATCTGCAGTGTAAAACTGAACCCATGAAGAGCCATCTTCAAACACGTCGTATACAGCAAAACCATGACCAGGGTAAGCAAACTCGCCATTATTGCCCAATTTGACGTAAGATTTTTTAGAACCGGAACCAGAAACGATTTGTTTCACCAAATCGTTTTCTATGTATTGTAAGCTATGTTCATGACCTGAGGCAAAAACTACTTTATTCCATCGGCTGGCAATCGCAGAAATTCTATCTACCATGGACTGGTATTGGTTGTTCTGGGTATCTTGTACAGAAACACCACCCGATACTCTTATAAGATTGGCTAAAGAAGCTAGACCTGGTAAAGGGATTTTTTTATCTGAAGGAAATAAGTGTTTTGAAAACTCGTAAGTACCTCCATGAACACCATTTGTGTAAAGAGGATGGTGTAAGGCAACCAAGGTGGTTTTATTCTGATTTTTTTTCAATTCGGTTTCAAATTCCTCGTAAAATTGTTCTAAAGTCTTTATTTGATCGCAGTTTCTATTGATCAAAGGGTTTTTATCCCAGTTGGATAAAATCCATTGGGAATCTAATATGATAAGATGCGCTTCATCAGAAATATCTACAAATGACATTCCGCAGCCAGGATTTGGTAGCCAAGGCTTATCCTGACTATTTAACGCATCTTCCACTCGATCTTTTTGATTTTCTAAAGCAGTTAAACCTTCAGAATACCAGTCGTGATTACCTGGAATAAAATGCACATCTCCTTCAAAAAATTGTAAGCTTGAGGTTTGTGCATCTATGATTCGTTTTGCTTGTGCCCTATCTTTATCTCCTTTACTGGGAAGTCCAGCTGGATATATATTGTCTCCAAGAATGATGACCTTATCGTTTTTAGTATCCTTAGAAACGGAATATCGTTTGAAAGCAGCGATACCTGGAGGGGTTCCTTCCAAGTTTTCATACCCCGTATCGCCAATAAGATAAAATCGTTGAGCAAGATTTTTATGACTTGGGTAGTTTGAAGATTTAAATTGGTCTTGATTTTTATATTTAACTTCGTATGTTGCACAAGAGAGCATTAAAAAGCTAAGGATAACTGTTAGTAATGTATACTTCATTGAAAGGGTATCTTTTTTCTTTTAATTTCGCATAAAATCACTGTATATGACAGATTTCATTTCGGAAACAGAATCTTTTGTATTGAATTTATTCAAAGATAAGCTATCTACAAGATTTGTTTACCATAATTTCAATCACACCCAAAGAGTTGTTGAAAATGCTAAGGTACTAGCAGAGGAACAAAATTTAAATAAAGAGGATAAAGAAGTATTAATTTTATCGGCCTGGTTGCATGACACTGGCTACACGGTATCAGAAAAAAATCATGAACAGGAAAGTAAACGCATCGCTAGAGAGTTTCTAGGACAACTAAATTATCCGGAAGCTTTGATTTCAAAAGTTGAAAGTACTATAGATGTAACCAGAATGGATGCTGAACCAGCAAATGAAATCGAAAGCATTCTAAAAGACGCAGATTGTTCTCATTTTGCTAAAGATACTTTTAAGGAAATAAGTGAATTACTAAGACAGGAATTAAACTTAAGAGGAGAAAAATACTCTGCTGAAGAATGGCGTGATCTCAATATTGAAATGCTATCTACCAAGCATCAGTTTTACTCCACTTATGCCATTAAAAACTGGAGTAGTAAAAAGCAACAGAATTTAATTGGATTGATTGAAGAAAGGGATAAGAAAAAACGTAAACACGAAAAGGAAAAACTTAAGGCAAAGTACAAAGCTCAATATAAAAATGACAATCCAGAACGTAGTGTCCAAACTCTCTTTAGAACAACCTTAAGAAACCACATCAAACTAAGTGATATAGCAGATACTAAAGCTAATATTTTATTATCTGTCAACGCCATTATTATATCCCTGGCGCTGGCCAATATCATTCCAAAACTTGATAACCCGAGTAATGAGCATTTGATGATTCCTACTTTAATTTTAATTTGCTTTAGTGTAGCAGCAATTATTCTATCTATTTTATCTACCAGGCCCAATGTAACCTCTGGAGAATTTACCAAGGATCAAGTCAAAAACAGAGATATAAACATTCTATTTTTTGGAAATTTTCATAAAATGAAGTTCGACGACTACTTATGGGGTGTACAAGAGATAATGAAAGATAAAGACTATGTCTATGAAGCATTGATAAAAGATCTTTATCTACTTGGAAAAGTGTTGGAACGTAAATACCGATTACTGAGATTAACTTACAATATTTTTATGCTAGGAATTATCATTTCCGTTGTAAGCTTTTTTATCGCCTTCAAGATTATTTAGCACAAAAAAAATATGACACAGCTGTAAAACAAGAAGTTAGGCTTTATTCTTCATCGTCTTTACAAGATCGTCGTAAGTCATGCTTTTGGATTGATTTTCAGAATGATATAGAATACTTACTCTTATAGCCTTTAAACCAGAAACGCCTTGAAGATCTTCTACATCTAACACCTCAATGTTATTAGCAACATATTTTTTATGCTGTAGATATTTCAAATATTTTTGATACTCTTCTTCAGTTTCCTTTTGAGAGTAAACAATGGTAAGTTTTCCTTTAGAAGTAATACGTTCTTTTGTATTTTTTATTAAAGCCTTATCTATTCTCTTTTTAATAATTTCATACCTGGCATTATAAGAGCCGTCCACATCAAAGTGTTTTTCATCCATTCGATAGTGAATAGTAAGTGTATTATTAAAAGCTAAAATTAAAGATCTAGAACTCAATTTCAGGTCTTTCGTTTCTTGTATTTTATAGAATTTGTTTTCCATTTCACACATCACATTAAGTTGCCATAGCCTTAGGTTTTCCAAGACAACTTCACTAAACTGTAAATCTTTAACGATAGACTGACCTATGTACATGTTGTGCTCTACACCATCTGTTTTATACCTATCAAAATAATGAGGAAAGATTTTCTGAGCCTCTATTTGTTTTTGATCGATATAACTCGCCATGGCATAATTAATTCTTGAGACACTTTCGTCAAACTCATCCCGATTTTTATGAAAGGCTTTAGCACCAGATTCTGTTTTATTCAAATAGGATATAACTGCTGCTTTGCTAGAAGGAACATTCGCTTTGATGTGTTCAAGGACAGGAATAATATCCTCAGTGAACAAATGGTTAGCTTTCTCTTCTGAAGAAGCAGATATTCCTTCAGACAATTCAGTAAGTGTATCTGAAATTCTATAACCTAACTGCTCATAAATAGGGATAGATTGAGTTTCGTAAGCTGAATTGATAATATTTAACACTTGATTTAGCTGATGAATCAGATCATTCTGAACTGCTTTATTACGCTGAGTCGAGGAACTCGCAATATCGATTTGGCCAAATAAAGGATGGACGTTTTTAAATGTAATGTCTTTTAATTCATAATCAGTTTTGCTTGATTTTTCAGTATATAAGCGTTCAGCTTCCTCTTTAAATTTCCATTCTACGCTAGGATGTATAGAAGTATACTCACTCTGTATAATTGCTTTAATTCTGTTTCGGCGATCTTGTCTTAAGTTTTCAACAGTTTCTGCTATATAGGGAACAATATCATCTAGCTTGGTTGCATTTATATTATTTAAATCGTTTTTAGCATAACTCACCAATTCAAGAATGGCTAATAGTTTGTTGTTTTTGCTAACAGGAGCTAATACAACAGACTTTATCCCCTTGGATTTTAAATGAGCAGCAAATTTATTGGAGGGATTTTTTTCGGTATAAAGATCAACATCTGTAATACTAAAATAGCGATGCTGCTCAACGATAGACTGGTATGCCCCATGACAAAAGGCTTCTCTGCACCCATTTTCAGAAATTGAATCTAGAATATAACTTTCTATAAAATTGGAATTTGTGTTCTGAAATTTTTCATTTTCATCGTCAAACAAAGCAAAACCAAACTCAAGCTTTGGTAAATTAAAAATTGCTTTTAAAATTCTGGACATTTTAAGCGACACCGCCTTTGAGTCAGAAAAAATATTATTATTGAGTAAAAGTGTTTTTATTTCTGAGATACTATTATCTGAAGTGATATCTGTAAAATTCAAAATGGCAAAGCCTTTAAAGATCCAGGAATTAGGAGGAAATTTTTCTTTCCAAAATTCAATATCGTCGTGCCTTTTCAGTAATTCATCCAGGTCATCTTCAGTAATATCGACGGCCTCTTTAGTAGGTATTAACTCTACAAAGTCTGCATTGACAAACAATCTATAATTCCTAAAATTTCCATTGGCATCGGGAACATCGTAATATTCGGGTCTAAAAAAGTCTACATTGTAATTGTAATAGGTATTTAGGATGATGATACACGCTAAAATGTAATCCTTTTCAATATTGAAGTTTCTTGGTAAAAACTGGAAGTTTTTGTCTGGAACTGCTTCTAGTATTCGCTCAAACCTTTTGGTTTTTCTAAATATTTTATTTCTAAAGGGAACGGTTGCGACCTTAATTTCATTGTTTGTTAATACGTCTGGAAAAAGATCGTCCAAAAGGATTTTTATTTGATCTTTATACTGTTCAAGATTCTCAAAATCATCTAAACCTTCAAAAAGTTCTGGATAAGATTTTGAAAAATCAATAATCCCCTGAATATAATTTTTAGAGACTGGATTTTGCTCTTTATCTAAGCGTTCCTTAAAATTATCAAGGATTTTTTGAAAGCTTAATTTTATTTGAAAAGGGTATACCTCTTTATAATAGTCCATAACTTAATATAAGGCTTTCAAAACTATTGATGTCATCCTTAGTAGACTTTAACTTAAGATAGTTTTATCATTATATGCCAAATTATCTGCATCTTAGTCTGTAACTCTTCGTAAGAGTATTATTTTTGTTGTCAAATTAAAATTACAATGAAATTTATACTCAGTTTTTTTTCACTTTTACTTTTTATAGGTTGTAATACTTCCAATTCGAACCTTAAAGCGACGATTGATAATGTTGAAGATGGAACTAATGTGTATTTGACACAACTTGGGCCTCAAAATATTCCAATTCCACTAGATACTACACAGGTTCAAAACAATACTTTTGAGTTTGATCTGAAAGAAGTTAACCAGGATATTAATCTAATTCAGATTGAAGGCGTTAATGGAAATTTAATATTCATTAACGACGCAGAAAGTATAAAAGTTGAAGCTTCCAAAGATAACTTGAGAAGTTCTAAAATTGAGGCCGGGCAACATAACAAGCTGCTGAAAAAATACATCAACTTGATTACGAGTTATTCTAAAGAAAAAAACTTCATCAAGTCTGAACAACAAAAAGCGATTCAACAACAAGATGAAATAGCTGTCTTAGACTATAGACTAGATTTAGAAGCTATTGACAAGGAAGCTAATGAAGCTTCTATAAATTTTATTAAAGAAAACACCCATTCCATTGTAGGTATGATGGCTTTATCTGATGCCATGAGCTCAAAATCTATCCCCCTTAATAAAATGAAATCCCTATATGATAATTATAAAGGAGAAGTAAAAGATACTCCGCTAGGAAAAAAATTAGGACAAAATATTGCAAAAATTGGCGCAACAGATATCGGTGCTGAAGCACCTCAATTTTCTGGACCAAACCCAGATGGAGATATCATATCCTTAGACGAAGCTATGGGTAAGGTGACTTTAATAGACTTTTGGGCTTCCTGGTGTAAACCCTGCAGAATAGAAAATCCTAACATTGTAAGTATTTATAATGACTATAAGGATAGTGGATTTAATGTCATTGGTGTTTCTTTAGATAAACCCAATCGTAAAGATGCCTGGGAAAAAGCCATTGCTGATGATAATTTAGAATGGAATCATGTTTCTAACCTCAAACACTGGCAGGAACCTATCGCTCAAAAGTATGGAGTAAGAGCAATTCCTGCAGCCTTTTTAATTGACGAGAATGGGATTATAATAGGAAAAGACTTAAGAGGTGATGACCTAAGGAATAAGGTGAAAGAAGCCTTAGGAGAATAATCCTTTCTAATATAAAAAAGCTGATAAGTAAAAACTTATCAGCTTTTTAATTTTGTCTTACCTTATCAATCAGGTGATTTTAATTTTGCGGCCTTAAAAGGTCTCACAATCAATCTTGCAGCTCTATCGTAATTGATGTAGCTATAGGTCCAATTAAAAAAGGTAACGATTCTATTTCTAAATCCAACCAAAAACCAAAGATGAACAAACATCCATACCAACCAGGCAAATGCTCCACCAAATTTGATTTTATCTAAATCTACTACAGCTTTATTTCTTCCTACCGTAGCCATTGTACCCTTATCGAAATAATCAAAAGGTAAAAGTTTTTGTTTGTTTAGGGTCCTTAGCAGGTTTTTAGCAAGATGTTCACCCTGTTGTATGGCAGGTTGAGCCACCATAGGATGACCTTTAGGGAACCCTTCACTAATCATTAAAGCAATATCTCCAATAGCAAAGATATTTTCATAACCTTCTACTTGATTAAAAGCATTGACATTATAACGATTTGCTTTCTCCATGAGCGCTTCACCTTTTAAACCCTCTATGGCAGCTCCGGTGACGCCAGCACTCCAAATGAAAGTTTCAGCATGAAAGCTAAGCTCTTCGTTATTCGTTTTTACAATCTTATCGTCATACGATTTAACAAATGTATTTAGATGTATCTCTACCCCTAAATCTTCAAGATATTTTTGAGCGTTTGCAGAGGACTTTTCACTCATAGGAGGCAATACGCGATCCATGCCTTCTATTAAATGAATGTGAATATCTTCTGGGTTGATATCTTGATAGTCTTTCGGTATGACATGCTTCCTTAACTCTGCAATAGCTCCACTTAATTCAACTCCAGTAGGACCAGCTCCGGCAACTACAAAATTCAATAAGGCTTTTCTTCTTTCTGGATCCTTTGTGAATGTTGCTTCTTCAAAATTTTCCAAAATCAAGCTTCTTAAATTTAAGGCTTGAGGAACTGTTTTCATCCAGATCGCATTCTCTTCAACACTTTTGTTGCCAAAAAAATTGGTTTTGGAACCGGTTGCAATGACTAGGTAGTCATACGTGACCTCCCCAATATTGGTTTCAACAATTTGTTGCTTATCATCGATGTGGCTTACTTCTGCCATCCTAAAGTAAGCATCCTTATTTTTTTTCAGGATTTTTCGGATAGGATAAGCGATAGAATCTGGTTCTAGACCAGAGGTCGATACTTGATATAAAAGGGGTTGAAACGTATGGTAATTTCTCTTATCCAGCATCACCACTTGAAATGGTTTCTTCTCAAGATGTCTAGCCAAACTTACACCACCAAATCCTCCACCTATAATGACTACTCTTGGTAGATCAGTTACTGGAATGTTCATAAAAATGTGTTTATTTCAAATTTAATTGAAAATACAGCCAAGTTTGTAACTTTTGATAATTTTAACGACATATAAATAGACTTTAAGCGTTTTGAGGAAAAAACAAGAAGCTGAATTTTTAGGTTTACTCGAGAAGCATCAAAACATTGTACACAAAATTTGTAGGATGTACACCTATGATGAAGCTACTCATAAAGATCTATTTCAGGAGATATCTATTCAACTGTGGAAAGCTTATCCGAAATTTCGAGCAGAATCAAAATTTAGTACCTGGATGTATCGAGTATCATTAAATACGGCAATAACGCTTTATCGGAAGAAAAAAAGAAACGTTCAAACCCTACCATGGGAAAGTTTTGATTTTAAAATTTCAGCAGAGGACTATGACAGCACCCTAGACGATAATTTAAAATTAATGTATGCGGCCATCAAAGAATTAAATGATATCGATAAAGCCTTGGTTTTGCTCTACCTGGAGGATAAACCTTATACAGAAATTTCAGAAACACTTGGAATTTCTGAAGTGAATGCAAGAGTGAAAATGAATAGAGTGAAAACCAAATTAAAAAACATTTTGAATCCTTAATTTATGGATGAATTAGACCTAATTAAAAAAGACTGGCAAAAGAGAAATCAGGATTTGCCAAAATATACAAAAGAAGAGCTAATGCCGATGATACATAAGAAATCCTCTTCTAGTGTGAAATGGATTTTTATCATAAGTATCTTAGAGTTTGCTTTATGGATCATTATTGAAATTCTAAGTTCCGGACAAAACCCTCTTCAACTTATCGAAGGAGAGGTTTTCTATTGGTTCATGAGAATTTCCACGGTGCTGAATTACATTGTCCTTATAGGATTTATCATCTTGTTTTTTAGAAATTATTTAAGAATACAAGTTACAGATTCTGCTAAAAACCTCATGCGACAGATTATAAAGACGAGACTCACAGTGAAATACTACGTACGCTACAATATTATTTTTTTTACGATAGTGTTCATTCTAGCGTCTTTCAAGGTAATTTCTGGTCAGACCGAACTTTATAGTGAAGAATTCTGGATCATCACAGGTGTTATGGCATTTATTCTGTTGATTATTATAGGCTTCCTACTGCTTTTTTATCACGTACTCTACGGAATATTGACTAAACGTCTTCATAAAAACTACAAAATCATCAATCAAATGGAAATGTAGTTTTAAGCTCTAGGATGATATTTCTCCATTACAGATCTTAAGTGAGATTTGTCTAAATGCATATACACTTCAGTCGTAGTAATACTCTCATGGCCAAGCATTTGTTGAATCACATGCAAATTAGCTCCATTTTCTAATAAGTGCGTGGCAAATGAGTGTCTAAAAGTGTGCGGACTAACGGTTTTACTAAAATTTGCAGACTTAGCAAGTTGTTTCACAATAGTAAAAATCATTGCACGAGTGAGTTGAGCGCCCCGCCGGTTTAAAAACAGAATATCATTAAATTCTGGTTTTATCTGCTGTTCATTTCTAATCTGGTTTTTGTAAAGATTGATATACTTTTGAGTATAATCGTTGATGGGCACAAGACGCTCCTTGTTGCCCTTCCCCAATACCTTTATATAACCCTCGTCAAAATAAAGATGAGAGAGCTTTAAGCTGATTAATTCACTTACTCGAAGGCCGCATCCATAAAGCGTTTCAATGATGGCCTTATTACGTTGACCTTGAGGGTGGGATAAATCTATAGCGTCGATGAGTTGATCGATCTCTTGGGTTGACAATGTGTCTGGTAGTTGTCGCCCTAACCGTGGAGATTCTATCAATTCTAATGGATTAGTACTACGGTAGTCTTCAAAAATCAGGAAGTCGAAAAAACTTTTTAGCCCAGATATGAGTCTGGATTGAGAGCGTTCACTTAATAGTTTTGAAATGATATAAATGAAATTTTGGACTATTTCTTCATCTATAGTAATTGGAGAAACATCTGTTTCAAATTCCGAAAGGTAATTAGTGAGTTTAAGGATGTCTAGCCGATAATTTTCCACTGTATTATCGGCTAAACCCCTTTCTATTTTGAGAAAATAGGTATAATCTTGAATTGCTTGCTGCCATTTCATGCTACCAAATTACACTATTATGGATAAGAATATCAAAGTTGGAAAAGCAATTCTGAAATAGTTTCTTATAATTATAAGATTTGCTCTGCGTGAGCTTTTGTTTTTACCTTGGTAATCACCTCCTCAAGGACAGAATCTTCATTTATGATAAATGTAGTTCTATGAATGCCCTCATACTCTTTACCCATAAACTTCTTAGGTCCCCAGACTCCAAAGGCTTTGATGACTTCTTTATCTTCATCTGCCAAAAGAGGAAATGGCAGTTCGTACTTTGCTTTGAAATTTTGTTGACGTTTAGGAGAATCTGCACTTACCCCTAAAATTTCGTAGCCTTGAGATTGAAGGGCTTTCCAGTTATCTCTCAAATTACAAGCCTCTGCAGTACACCCAGGCGTACTAGCTTTAGGATAAAAGAAAACTACTAGCTTTTTACCCTTATAGTCCTCCAAAGTATGAGTATTTCCATCCTGGTCTTTTGCTTCAAATTTTGGAGCTTTATCTCCAGCTTCTAGTGTTGTCATAATTCCTATTTTTGTCTAAAAGTACAGGAAATGAGAAAATCTGAAAAAGTAGATTTCGTTATAAATACGTTAAAGGAATATTATCCGTCTATACCTATTCCTCTAGATCATAAGGATCCTTACACCCTTCTCATCGCTGTATTGATGTCTGCACAAAGTACAGATGTAAAAGTAAATCAAATCACACCTCTTCTCTTTGAAAAAGCAGATAATCCATGGGATATGATTAAAATGTCACCAGATCAGATTAGAGAGATTATCAAGCCGGTAGGACTGTCTCCCATGAAGGCTAAAGGTATTTACGGACTTTCAAAAATTTTGATCGATAAGTATAAAGGTAAGGTCCCCAAGAGTATGGAAGCTCTGGAAGAACTCCCGGCGGTGGGGCACAAAACTGCTTCAGTAGTTTTAGCTCAAGCCTATAATGTCCCAACTTTTCCTGTAGACACTCATATACACCGGCTAATGTACAGGTGGAACCTAACTACTGGAAAAAATGTGGTTCAAACCGAAAAAGATGCTAAGCGACTGTTCCCAGAAGACTTATGGAATGATCTTCATTTACAAATCATTTGGTATGGTCGTGAGTATTCTCCTGCTAGAGGCTGGGACTTGGATAAAGACATCATCACCAAAACTATCGGTAGAAAATCGGTTTTAAAAGCTTACTATAAGCAAAAAGCTTCCAAATCTAAGTAAGGAAGCTTTATTACTTTTTAGTATTTAATTCTGAATACTTTCAAACTGAAAGTTTTTGTAGTTCACCACCGAGAAGGCTTTAGAAAAGTCTAAAATAGTTTTGATGGTCTTTTGAGAAGGTTTTAAAGAATCTGAAGTCACTTCTGAAACTTCATTGGAGTAGATTTTCGCCATATGCTTTATTTATTAATATAACGAAAACGACTTCAATTTAAAAATATTGTATGCCTTAGTTGGTCAAAACTACCTGATGTTTATCAATAATTTTTCTTAGATTAATAAGGGCGTAACGCATCCGTCCTAAAGCTGTATTAATGCTGACATCGGTCTTGAAAGCGATTTCTTTGAAACTCATTTCCTTAAAAATTCGCATCTCCAACACTTCCAACTGGTCTTCCGGTAGCTCTTTGATTAATTCATGAAGATCTGAGTCGATTTGCTCTTTAATGAGCTGTTTTTCAGCATTAAGTCCTCCATCTGTCATGAAGTCTAAAATATCAAAGTCCCCTTTACCTTCAAACTTAGGCATCCTATTGTTTTTTCTAAAATGGTCGATCACCAGGTTGTGAGCAATTCTCATTACCCAGGGTAGAAATTTACCTTCTTCATTATATTTCCCACGCTTAAGTGTACGTATCACTTTAATGAAGGTATCCTGAAAAATATCCTCAGCCAGGTCTTTATCGTAAACTTTGGAAAATATAAAACTGAAAATTTTTTGTTGGTGCCTATTGACGAGTATAGACAGTGAGTTTTCGTCGCCAGATAAATATTGTTTGACTAAGTAAGCCTCTGAAGAAATTGAAGTTCTATTCATACATCCTTTACTTAAATACAAAACAACCTTTGCATCAAAGGTGTTTTATTGATAATATTAGTTTAAGTAAAAGTGCTTTATAGGCCTATAAATATCTGGCTAATATATAAATATAAGTTTACGCTCAACACCCAGTTAATAAATTTAACATATTATGAATCAATGATTACCTACGTTTTGGGTATTCAAATCTCTATATTTGCAGCATTCAAAAGCCCTATGAAACACACAGATTTAGAAAAAATTGACCCTAGAGAATATATCATCATTAAAGGAGCAAAACTTCATAATCTGAAAGATATTGATGTTGTTATTCCTAGAAATAAACTCGTTGTCATCACTGGGCTTTCTGGATCCGGAAAGTCCAGTCTTGCCTTTGACACCCTCTACGCAGAAGGACAGAGACGCTATGTTGAAAGTCTATCTGCTTATGCCAGGCAATTTTTAGGACGCCTGGACAAACCCAAGGTAGATTACATCAAAGGAATAGCTCCAGCTATAGCTATAGAGCAAAAAGTAAATTCTACCAATCCCAGGTCTACAGTAGGTACGTCAACTGAAATATATGACTATCTCAAATTACTCTACGCCAGAATAGGTAAGACCATCTCCCCTATCTCTGGTAATCTGGTAAAAAAACACACGGTGACTGATGTCGTGGATTATGTAAAATCAAAAAAGGAAAAACAAAAATTACTCTTGCTTGCTCCTATCACATTAGAGAAAAAAAGAAGTGTCGAGGAAAAAATAAACATACTTCAACAACAAGGCTTCAGTAGAATTAAAGTTGACGATAAAGTCATTAAAATCAATGATGCTCAGGATCAAAAGATTTCGAAAAAAAGTGAACTTTCTATAGTAGTCGATAGAATTGTAGTGAAAGATGATGAAGATTTTTATAATCGTTTAGCAGACTCTGTGCAAAACGCCTTTTTCGAGGGAAAAGGAGAGTTAAATATTGAAGATGTGGACTCGCATGAGATCACAAACTTTAATAATAAGTTTGAACTAGATGGAATGCTTTTCACAGAGCCTAATGCGCATTTATTTAGTTTTAATAATCCTTTGGGGGCTTGTCCTAAATGCGAAGGCTATGGTGATATTATCGATATTGATGAAGCCTTGGTCATCCCAAATACTGGCTTAAGTGTCTACGAAGGCGCTATTGCTCCTTGGAGTGGAGACACTCTGGGTTGGTACAAAAAAGAATTTATAAAATATGCCCATAAATTCGATTTTCCAGTTCACACACCATATTTTGAATTAACAGAAGATGAAAAAAACATCATCTGGAATGGTAACCAATATGTGACAGGTGTAAACGAATTTTTTGAAACGGTAAAATCCAAAGCCTACAAAATCCAAAATCGAGTACTATTATCGAGGTATAGAGGAAGAACCAGGTGCCCAGAATGTAAAGGGCGACGATTGAAGAAAGAAGCCACCTACGTTAAAATTGACGGAGTGGATATCACTCAACTTGTAGATTTACCAATAGACGAAGTCAGTGATTTTTTTAAGGCTTTGAAATTGAATGAACATGATCAACACGTTGGAAAGCGTCTTCTAAAAGAAATCAACAGCAGGCTAAAATTTTTGATGGATGTTGGCCTTACTTATCTTACTCTAAACAGAAAATCGAATACGTTATCTGGAGGAGAATCTCAGCGTATCAATTTAGCAACCTCTTTAGGAAGCAGTCTGGTGGGATCTATGTATATTTTAGATGAGCCCTCTATTGGCCTTCACTCCAAAGACAACGAACGTTTAATTGAGGTGTTGAAAAACCTAAGGGATCTTGGTAATACTGTTATTGTTGTAGAACATGATGAGGACATCATGAAAGCAGCAGATTATATTATCGATATTGGACCAGAAGCTGGAACTCATGGCGGGGAGCTTGTTGCTAAAGGTACTTATAAACAGATTTTGAAATCTTCTTCCCTCACTTCTCAGTACCTTAATGGAAAGAAGGAAATTTCAGTTCCACACAATAGAAGAACTTCATCATCTTACATAGAGTTAAAAGGAGCTAGAGAACACAACCTTAAAAATATTTCTGTAAGAGTTCCTCTCGATAGTTTTGTAGCTATTACGGGAGTATCTGGGAGTGGAAAAAGTACACTTGTTAAAAAGATACTTTATCCAGCTATGATCAAACAAAATGGGGGTTATGGAACTAAAGCTGGCCAATTTGATAGCGTTGAGGGTAAATTTAAACATATTAAGCATATTGAATATGTAGATCAAAACCCTATTGGAAGATCATCTAGATCCAATCCTGTGACTTATATCAAGGCCTATGACGATATCAGAAACCTTTTTGCAAAACAAAAGCTTTCTAAAATTAGAAACTTCAAACCAAAGCATTTTAGTTTTAATGTAGATGGCGGTCGATGCGATAACTGTGAAGGAGAGGGAGAAGTAACTATTGAAATGCAATTTATGGCCGATGTTCACCTCGTTTGTGATGCTTGTAACGGTAAACGCTTTAAACAACAAGTTTTGGATATAGAGTTTGAAGGCAAGAATATCGATGATGTTCTTTCCATGACCATAGACGATGCCATGGATTTTTTTAGTGCTCATAATGAGAAGAAAGTCTCAAATAAACTGGAAGCCTTGCAAAGTGTAGGTTTGGGATATGTAACTTTAGGCCAGAGCTCCTCTACACTATCTGGCGGAGAAGCTCAGCGTATAAAACTGGCTTCCTTTTTAACCAAAGGTAAAAACGCGGATAAAACCCTGTTTATATTTGATGAACCTACAACTGGCTTACATTTCCACGATATCAATAAGCTCCTAAAATCATTTGAAGCTTTAATAGAAAATGGGCACAGCGTCATCGTGATTGAGCACAACATCGATCTCATTAAATGTGCAGATCACGTGATCGACCTTGGACCCGAAGGCGGAATAAAAGGTGGGCAATTGGTAGCGCAAGGAACACCAGAAGAAGTATCTAAGCAAAAGAACTCATTCACTGGTCAGTTTCTTAAGGCTAAGGTTTAAATTTTAGGTTTCTGCGATTATATTTCAATACATCAGAATCATTATTTTGATAATCTTATAGATTTTTCTTCTTCATCAGATTTTGAAATAAATTGACTAAATCCTTAGATAGATTAGCTTTGATACTAATGATAAGGTAGATGAGGCTGAGAATGATGGACTTTAAAATAATGTTTAAAATCGCTTGATCCGTGCTAAAATCCCAGAAATAAAAAGAAAAGATAAGCAGAGTAATCACTATAAAAATATAAAGGCTCTTGCGATTAAAAGGATGGATACCAAAAGTGAAATTCACAAAAAGAAGCTTAAAACAATTGTAGATTAAAAACGCGCAAAAAGTGGCATAGGCCGCTCCATAAATACCATATAAAGGGATTAGCCATATATTCAGAGTAAAAGCCACACCTACCAGAACAAGTCCTGCAGCTAGAACAGTTTTATAGTACTTTGAATTGAAAATAATACTGTTGTTATTGCCTAAAATATTATCACTCAACTTAACAAAACTTATCAGTAATACAATGCTCACTCCTACCCTGTAATCTTCTGGAATAATAGCATAAAGCATATTTACATTGGTCACGATTAAAACAAAGACTAAACCGCTTATGAGAAACAAGGTATTAGAACTACGGATGTATAAATCTTTGAGTGGCTCCTTATCATCATGATTTAAATACTTGGCAGTGATAGGATTTGTAATTTGATGCATCGCTTTGGAAGGCACTGCAATTACTGTAGCTATGTAAATAGCAATGCCATAGATCGAAACATTTTCTATAGGCATAAAATATTCAATCATCACTTTATCTAAGTCAAATAGAGCCACGGCAACAGTACCAGCAATGAAAATTAGAAATGAATAATTCAACAATTCTTTCAATCTTGGAGGTAATAATAAACTAAAACGAGGTCTGTAAAGTTTTATCGCATACCCAAACATCACCATTGCTCTTAGTACAAAGACTCCAATTAATAAATAGATAAATTGATTAACGTCAATAAATTCAGAAAAAAGTAAAACCAGTAGTATGGTAATAGCTATCCTATGAAAAAGTTCGCGCATAATTGTTCCAAATACGCTTTTGTATTGCACTTTGGCCCAGGCAAAAAAAACTTCAAAATAGGCCGTTGTGATGGCTATGACAAAAATCCCCCATACATAGGGTTGCACCAAATTATTCTCACCTTCAAAATAATAGAGTAATAAATCATAAAATAAGAATCCTAAACCGCCCAAAAAAAGGCCCAAAAGCATAGGAAGAACTAACGCAAAATTGAGGAGCTTATCCTTATCTGAAGTGGAGATAAAACCAGAGTAAAATTTTACGATGGTATTGTGAACCCCTACCGCCATAAACGGCCAAAATAAATTACCAGCAGACAAAAGAAAGGTCACCAAACCATAATATTCTACCGTTAGAAATTTGGGGTATAAAATCAAAACATTCAGCGCACCAATTCCAAAACCCAAGTAGGTAGAAATAAGATTATTTAAGGATTGCTTGGCGACGATTCCCATGATATTATCATTGAATAAGCTGAGTCAATTGCTTAGTTAAGTTTTTACGACTATATTTTGCTATATTTTGTGTGGATGCTGATAGTTTTCCGTTTAAAAACGCCTGAAACGAATTTTTGATATGAACTTTTAATTTTTGCTTTTCGTCATACTTAAAACATACGCCAGAGTTGGTTTCAGAAATAATTTTCTCTATGTCCCAGTCCTGAGGTCCGATAGCTATAATAGGACGATTAGCAGCCAGGTATTCAAAAACTTTTCCTGGGATAATCCCTCGTGTTTCAGGTTTATCAATTTCTATAAGTAAAAGCATCTGTGAACTTCTCTGGCTTTCAACAGCATCTTGATGACTCAAATACCCAAGAACACTTATATGTTTTCTAAGACCAGCAGCATAAGCTGATTCCAAAACGCTCTCACTCACTTTACCTATAAACTTCAACTCAAAGAAATCATTGAACACAGGATTTTCTTCGATAAGCTCTGCCAAAACCTCCCAAAGCACCTTAGGGTTTCTATCGTTGAGCAAAGAACCTATATGGGATAAAGTAAAGCCTTCACTCAGCTCAGCCTCCGCGGATAATTCTCCGTAACCATTCGTAATAACTTCTATTGGTATTGTTGTTTTTTGCTCGAACTCTGCTTTGGTTTGAAAACTTGTTACCACTATCTGGTCTGCTGAATTTAAGACGTCACTCTCCATTTTTTTGTGCTTAGCCTGAGACTTTTTTGTAAGCTTTAAAGCCTTATGGTAACCAATTGTAGTCCATGGATCTCTAAAGTCTGCAATCCATTGTAAATTATTTAGGTTTTTTTTTAATCCTAAACCTATTAAATGTAAGCTGTGAGGTGGCCCTGTTGTGATAATAGTTTCAATCTTCTGTTCTTGAATATAGGAGCTCAGGAATTTCACAGAAGGCTTCACCCAGAACACTCGGGCATCAGGAATGAAGAAATTACCACGAATGTAAAGCATCATCTTTTCTTTCCAGGATTGCCTTTTTTTAGACTTTATAATACCACTACTAATGGTTTTGGAATCTGATTTTGAAAGCAGCTCTGCAAATCTATAAGGTTCAAAAATTGGCTTTTCAATCACTTCAGCAGAGAGATTGGCTTTAAGGCTTTCGTCGGTGATGGGATAACTTGGATTCTTTGGTTTGTAAATCACAGGCTGATAACCAAAATCTGGTAAATAGTTGGCGAACTGAAGCCAGCGCTGTACTCCAGGCCCTCCCGCTGGAGGCCAGTAATAGGTTATAATGAGTACCTTCTTCATGCTTTAGAGTTGCTTACGCTTATAATGATATCCAAGACCACCAAGGATAATTAAAACTAAAACTATAAAACTTGCCAGGGTAATTTTACTACCCATTTGAACTACTTCAGGTTCAAATGAAAAAGTAATTTGATGTTTTCCAGCTGGAACTTGTAATGCTCTTAGGACGTAATTGGCTCTAAAATGCTCTGTTTCCTCCCCATCAATAGAGACTTTCCAGCCTTGCGGGTAATAAAGTTCTGAAAATAAGACTAATCGCTCGCCCTCTGACTCGTAATCGTAAATCAATTCGTTTTCTTTGTAAGAAGTAAGCTTAATCTCATCTGAGTATTGAACATCATAAGTTTGTTCTGGAATATCAAATTGATTTTGCTCCACAATTGCTGTGGTACTAGGGTTGATACTATCTAAAGCTAAAATAGCTTCGTTAGCATTCTCAACTGTAACCACTTCATTTACGAACCAGGCATTTCCTAAGTGATCCCGGTTTTGCTGAACAACCGGTTTACCTTCATCACTAAAAATAAAATACTTGACATTAAGCATGTTTAGAATACTCTGTTTACCATCATAGATGTAAAAGTCAAATAACTCTTGCATTCTCCCTGGTTTCGCAGCATGGTAACCCCCAATAGACTTATGAAAATAGGATGCCCTTGCAGAATTTAAAGGATTGGAAGTCAAATCATAAACTCTATAATGCGAGGTATCCTTCTGAATTTCGAGATCTGCCTGATTGACTTGAAAGGGTTTTTCCATGACAGAGGCAGCAACAAAGTCTTCTTCGTTGACATATCTATTATTGACTCCAATTAAATCAACTAAAACAAAGATCCCAATAAGCCCTATAAAAACGGTTTTTTTCAGTTTTTCTCTAAGGTATAAGTAGATAGCTCCAGCAATCAATAAGACAAAAACCAAGGATCGAATCGTATCTGCAGTAAACATGGCCTTTCTGTCTTCTTTGAGTGCTCTTAAAAATATATCACCATATTGATTTACAAATTCATCACCAAACTGTTTAAGGTACATTATATCAGTGTCTTTACTAAAATCGAAAATAACTGACTTAAAAAGCAAAAAGAAAACACTTAATACTGCAAGAATAATTGTCGATATTTTAAGGGCGTTCCATTTATCTTGATTCGAAATTTTATCGCTTAGTAATTTTGAAAGTCCAAGAATCCCTAATACTGGTAAACAAAATTCAACAATCACTTGGATAGAAGTAACTGCTCTGAATTTATCATAGAAAGGAATATAATCTAGGAATAATTTAGTGAAGAAAGAAAAATTATCACCCCAGGAAAGTAATAGAGCCAGAATAGAACCTGCAACCAACCACCATTTGATTCTGTTTTTGGTCAAAAATAAAGCCAATACAAAAAGGAAAATCACACTAGCTCCAATATAAGCAGGAGCAGCAACTATAGGCTGTTTACCCCAATAAGCCGGTAACCTTTCAGTAAATTTTAAAGCTTGTACTGGTGAAGCTACAAGTTTATTAAACTCCTTATAAACTTCAGAATCTCTCCCTGGAGATTCATTACTAGAACCTCCCATAAACCGTGGAATAAATAAATTGAAGGTTTCCAAAATACCGTAGCTGTATTTAGTAATATAATCATAATCCAAGCCAGATTTTACCTTTTCACTCCCATTAGGTTCGATAGTAAGACCAGTATCCCCTCTTGTACTATAATCTGCATATTCCTGAGTCGCCAAAAGATTGGTAATGTTGAGTAATACCGCTAAAATAATGGCAGGAATAAAACTCAAAGATGCCTTAACAAAAGGCTTAAAAGTATCTTTTTGGTAAGCATGTACAGCATTCACAATTACCATAACCAAACACAACAACAACATCAAATAATAGGTCATCTGGAAGTGGTTGGCCATCAGCTCAAAGGCAAGTCCCACACAAAATAACAAATTCCCCCAAAACAGGTTTTGCCTGTAAACCAGTACCATACCCCCAATCACAAGAGGAAAATAAGCGATGGCATGGGCTTTGGCATTATGCCCAACACCAAGAATGATAATGAGATAGGTAGAAAATCCAAAAGCCAGCGCTCCTAGAAAAGCTAACTTATAATTGACCTTAAAGCATAAAAACAAGATATACATCCCAATGAAATAAAGAAACAAATAATCAGCAGGTCTGGGTAGAAACCTTAACTGACGATCTATTTCTTTGATAAAATTATAAGGATAATTGGCGCCCAACTGGTAAGTAGGCATACCTCCAAAAGCTGAATTGGTCCAATAAGGCTCCGAGTCCTGTTCTGCTCTAAAGTCATTTTGAGCTTTAGCCATTCCAGTGTACTGTACAATATCACTTTGGTAAATGGTCTTTCCTTTTAGAACCGGATAAAAGAAGGCCAATGAAGCCACTATAAAAAGAAGAAGAACCAGAAGGTGTTTCCAAGCGTGTTTTAACATCGAATTCATGGATTAAATTTGTGATATAAAGATGGGGAAATTATTCAATTTCTTCATAATCTACATATTCTCCTACTTTACTTTTCTTGTTGGATTTAGCTTTCAATTTATTTCTAGAGGTTTGGGCATCAGATTTTGGTGCTTGTTGCCCAGAATTGAATTGATTCTGCATTTTACGCTGTACCTTCTTTAAAAAATATTTCATAAGCATGGGGCCAAAGTACTTGGCTAGGAGTTTTATCCCAAAGTACACCAAAAGCAGTATTAATAAGGTTTTAAGAAATACCATAATAAAAATTTGAATTACAAAACTACCAATACTTTACAGCAATTTACCTTTGACTTATAAAAAATCGGATTTTAATTTATCTTTGACCTATAATTCCTATTTATGAAATCAATATTTTCTGGCCTGTTATTACTAGCATCCTTAGGCGTCCAAGCTCAGTATACAGACATGATTAATTCAAACCGACCTGGAGAATCTTTTGGAGCCTTTAGTGTAGGGACCAATGTGCTTCAGTTTGAAGGTGGAATTGCCTATGGAGAGAGCAATCATTCCTCTCCGTTAATTCCAGACGTAACTCAGGTTGATTTTCAATATCAATTACGGTACGGTCTTTTTATGGAGCAACTGGAAATCATACTAGATGGAGACTTTGCTAGAGCAGAAGAAACAATCATTAGAGGAGCTACAGTCACTAACAATCCCTATAGTAATTTTCAGCAAAATACTTTAGGGGCAAAATATTTACTTTACGACCCTTATATTCAACGAGAACTAGACGGGCCTAATCTGTATAGTTGGAAAAAGAATAACCGCCCTCAATGGAAGGACCTTATACCAGCTGTGTCTGTCTATGCTGGAGTAAACTTACTCTTTGGAGAAAATCCATTTAAATTCCCTGGAGAACCTAATGTTTCTCCAAAAGCTGCGTTAATTACTCAAAATAATTTTGCAGGAGGTAAGTGGGTTTTAGTTTCGAATTTCATTGTAGACAAACCTACCACTGACTTCCCTACCTATGCTGGAATTTTCACCTTAACACACTCCATTTACGCTCGCACTGGAATTTTCGCAGAATTTCAGACCTATATTAGTGATCTATATAGTGATGAAGTCGTGAGAGGTGGGGTGGCCTTTCTGGTCACAGAAGACTTACAAGTAGACGTTTCAGGCCTGATTAACTTTAAGGACTCTCCAGAACGCTGGAGAGCAGGCATTGGTGTATCCTACCGTTTGGACATGCACAATAGCGATCAATATTTGTTTGAGGACGATGAAGAAGAATCGCTTTACCTAGAAGAAAAAGAACGTCGTGAAAAAGAAAGAAGACGAATGCGTAGGCAGTATCAGGTAGATCAACCAAAGGAGTAACAATTTGAAAATATGACTATCAAAAAAGCCTCAATCTAATGATTGAGGCTTTTTTACTTGGTTTCTAATGTCTTCTACTTTTCAAACCTCTTTAAAGTTGAGGTGATGATATCTACTCAAGACAGTTTTTACATTTTTTAACATTTCTAATCCAAAGGAGGCGCCTCATCTGCAATTTTGTGTATTGTTATTCCTTTGCTGGAAGGGAAGTTGGGATGAACTACAACTTCTGGCCCACAAAAAAATCCACCTGATTTACGAGGTAAGCCAACTTTAGCAGTAGTAGGATTTATAAAACGCCATGAACCTGGGGTTCCTTGCATAGGCACATAAATGTCATTTATATAACAGACTAATACAGAATGGTCTCTAAAATAAAACGGAGGAGCAGTATTGGCATCATAACCTCTGGTTCTTGGCGCCATACCAATTCCACCTCTGGACAACATCATTTTACCATCGTATAAGTCGTATTTGTCTATGAGATCCTGTCTGGTATTGATGAGTTCTTCTCCATTTTCTTTATAAATATAGTATCCTACAATCACGTCACTTAGATATTGAGTTGAAGATTGTAATGTAGCCGCTTCCTGTTTATAAAGGTAAAAGATAAGTTCACGGTTCCCTTCTGTCCAGCGCCAAACTCCCGTATAAGCATCCAAAATCCCTAAGGGGCCTGAGGGGTCCTTAAAATACTTCCCCTCTTTATCTCTATAGCTACCAAAATCTTCGAGCGGTATTATTTCTTGAGCTAAATGTATTGAACTTATAAATAATATAAGTATGCTAATTAGTGTTTTCATGATGTTTAGTTTTTAATTACAGTCTTCTAATGAGACATTATTGTTTTGATCGACTACGACTTTTTTCCAGTCGGGATTATCCACACTGGAATGATACAAACTTAAGCTAGGACTAAAAGATGAGATCAGCTTTAGCATCCTGGCAAAATTATCTCTATTCTGGTCATTACTGGCTTCATGTTGGATGTTTCCTTGAGAGGGTTCATTCATGAGATCATATAGAAATTTTGATTTTGAACCATTGGGATTTGCTAACCACTCATCTCCAAAATCAATAAAGTCCTGCAAATCTCCAATTTGCAGATGGTACATATCCCCTTGGTACACCATAGCAAAAGTAAAGCCATTTGTAGTTTCTATATGTCCACCTTTGGCTATCTTATACAAACTAAACACATCTTCATCTGAAAAAATACTTATTGATTGTACTCTTTCTTCTTCAATCATCTCATCTATAAAAAAATGATTATGCATAAAGCCAGAAATCGTAGAACCCGCAGCTAAGTCAAAATCCTGTAATGCCGGATCATCTTCTGTACCTTCTACAGGGGTATATTCTGTGTTGGCTAACATGCCTTCCATGATAAAGCCTTTTTCATAGCGCGGTTCAGATGGTGAGGCATTCGATAAAGTGTTAAGCTCATTAATTTTCTCCTGAAAATCTTCAGTTTGTGAAATAAAATTAAGTTTTTGACATGGTGTTTGAGGAATAATAATAATGGGGACTTCGTTGTTTTCCTCAATACAATCGCCATTACTATCACATTCACATGGGTCACCAACTTCATTAAAACATTCTTCTGGAGCTTCTACACAACCGTTTTTTAAAATTTCTTTTGTTTTACCATCTGGAAAATAGGATTTAATATGAATTTCAAATCTTGGCCCCCCAGCAGGACAACTACAAGATTGGCCTGGTAAATGATTAGGTTCACAATTACATGGTATCGGTATAACTGAAATGTTTGAACCGCCAGTTCCTCCGCTTCCAACTCCACCTCCAGAACCATTTCCAGGTCCTGGTCCTGGTCCAGAGCCTAGTCCATCACCAGTTGATCCTCCGCCACCTCCACCTCCAGAACCCTGTCCTTCTCCACTATCACATTTCCCGGCTTCTTCATAATTAATAATATTCCCATTATCCATTTCTATATCCATCAAAAATTCCCCTACAGTATTATAAAATACGATATGGCCACTGAATTGATCTATGTTTGTATGAAGGTTATTGGACAGAAGCCAAGTGTTTTTCACCCTAAATTCCTGTATATAAGAATAATAATCTCCTGTACTAAGTTCTTTGACCACCAAATTGAAGTAACTGGTGTAGCCGTCCAAATTTTGATGATTATCAAAGGTTAACTCAAACGTATAGTTAGAGATACCTTGTGAATTGGTCAATTTCTTGATGTAATTTAGTTCTGCTGTAGTTAAGACAATATCATCATTTCCAGATTTACTATCATTTGATTTTCCACGTTGAAGCTGGAAAATCAATTTAGTCTTGCCATCTTGCTTTAGAAAATTCATTACTTCAGGTATATCCTTACTAGTTACGGTGCTTAAACTTTGCTTGTTAGAACTTTCATTGATGCTTTTTTATGGGTTTCATCTTTTTCACAACTAGTTGCAAGAAAAATAATTGAAACCAATAACAGTATAGTTTTCTTTATGTTTCTCATTTTTATGGATTTTTGTTTAATTATTTCGATCTATTTCAATGAAATAATTACTAAGTAAATCCATAAATACCAGCTAGTTTGCTATGAGACGATTTAAATGTATAGTTAATGTAAAACATTTTATAAAACATTAACAATTAAATGATAAAACTTTAAGATTTAAAACAAATACGCTTCGACCGTACTTTTGGTGCGGTTTTTTGTTCTTTCATGTTAAAATTTCAGGTATAGATAATTTCAATAGTCTAAAACCCTTATTAGCTTCAGGATAACTCAATAGAGTTGAAATTGATTGGCATATAGTATATCTTAAGCTAAATATCCAATAAGTTTCAAACTTGTAGTGTCAAATTCTGAATATATATTTAAGAGTCTTAAAGTAAAAAAGCCTCAATCTTGTAGATTGAGGCTTTTTTACTTGGTTTCTAATATCTATCACTTATCAAACTTCTTTAAAGTTGAGGTGATGATATCTACGCAATCCATTAGTTGATTTTCTGTGATCACTAGTGGTGGTGCAAAACGGATAATATTCCCATGTGTAGGTTTCGCCAGAAGGCCATTTTCTTTCAAAGCTACGCAAATGTCCCATGCAGTTGAGCTATCTTCAGAATCGTTAATGACAATAGCATTAAGCAGGCCCCTACCCCTTACTAATTTTACGATATTATGGTTTTCGATGAACTTATTCATCTCAGCTCTAAAAAGGTCACCTAAGCGTCTTGCATTTTGAGCTAATTTCTCATCTTTTACCACTTCCAGAGCTTCCATCGCTACTGCTGCAGCAACTGGATTACCACCAAAAGTGGATCCATGTTGTCCTGGCTGGATGACATTCATCACTCTATCATCAGCAAGCACAGCGGAAACCGGATAAGCGCCACCAGATAAGGCTTTACCGAGGATTAAAACATCTGGGCGTGCATAAGTAGCTTCCTGACGCTCACAATGTCCCTGACAATCACATTTACCACAAATGGCAAGTAAAGCACCTGTTCTTGCTATACCAGTCTGGATTTCATCGGCCATAAATAAGACATTGTGTTCATTACATAAAGCTTTTACTTTAGGAATGAAATCGTCTGCTGGAGTATAAACACCAGCTTCACCCTGGATAGGCTCAATTAATGCTCCTGCGATATTTTTATGCTCCTTAAGTACCTTTTCTAAAGCTTCTGCATCATCATAAGGTACTTTAATAAACCCTGGCGTGTAAGGTCCAAAGTTTTTTCTCGCCCCTTCATCATTACTAAACGAAATGATGGTCGTTGTTCTACCGTGGAAATTATTTTCAAACACAATGATTTGAGCTTCAGTCTCTGGAATGCCTTTTTCTTCATAAGCCCATTTTCTACAGATTTTAATCGCTGTTTCAACGGCTTCTGCTCCACTATTCATAGGGAGGAGCTTATCGAATTTAAAATAGTCTGTGGCATATTTTTCATAAACGCCTAGTACATTGTTATGAAATGCACGAGATGTTAGTGAGATGGTTTGCGACTGCTTATGCATAGCCTCCACAATTCTTGGATGACAATGCCCTTGATTTACAGCAGAGTAAGCCGATAGAAAATCATAGTATTTCTTTCCTTCTACATCCCATACATGAACACCTTCACCTTTCTTAAGAACAGCTGGTAAGGGGTGGTAATTATGAGCCCCGTACTTGTCCTCAAGAGCGATAGCTTCCTGAGAGGATTTTACATCTTCTACTTTCAATTTATCTATTGTATCTACTGACATATCTATGATTTTAATCAATTTTTACAAAAATAAGGATTTGAAAGACCATTAAAAATTATTAACGAAGCCTTAGGGCAATTTAGTTTGAGTTTAAATAAGTTATTCTTATCAAATTAAGCTAAGTGATGAAAAACTTCTGGATAAAAAATCAGCTTATCCAAACATTGCTTTATTTTTGCCCCATGGCAAGACGAAAAAATTCAAAAAAAACCTTTGAAAAGGTCGAAATTTTAGATGCAGGAAGCAAAGGAAAAGGCATAGGAAGAGCAAGCGATGGACGAGTTCTAATTATAGATAACGTAGTTCCGGGAGATGTAGTAGATGTAAGCACCTATAAAAAGCGTAAGTCCTACTATCAAGCCAAGCCGACTCAATTTATCGAACTTTCGCCTAAACGCACAGAGCCTGTTTGTGATCATTTCGGAGTTTGTGGTGGCTGTAAGTGGCAAAATATGGCTTATAATCACCAGCTGTTCTATAAGGAAAAGGAAGTTTTAGAAAATCTCAAACGTATAGGAAAAGTTGAAATTGAAAGCACCAAACCCATCCTTGGAAGCGAAAAAACCTATTTCTACAGAAATAAAATGGAGTTTTCTTTTAGCAACAGTCGCTGGCTCACTGAAAGTGAAATCTCCAGCGGAAAGGACATTCAAGATAAAAATGCCCTTGGATTTCACATTCCAGGGATGTGGGATAAAATTTTAAACCTCAACAAATGTCATCTTCAGGAGGATCCTAGCAACGCCATCAGAAACAAAATAAGAGACTTTGCTACCAAAAATAATATCGAATTTTTTAATCCAAGAGAGCAGATTGGTCTATTAAGGACCTTAATGATTAGAACAAGCTCTACTGGAGAATATATGATTTTGATTCAGTTTTATCAGGAAGATAAAGCTAAACGTGAATTATTATTGGATTTTATCATCGAAGAGTTTCCTGAAGTGACTTCTTTACAGTACGTCATCAATGAAAAAGGAAACGATACGATTTACGATCAGGAGGTGATTAAGTATTTTGGTCAGGACTTTATTTTTGAGGAAATGGAGGGTTTAAAATTTAAGATTAACGCCAAATCTTTCTACCAGACTAATTCCGATCAGGCTTATGAACTGTATAAGATTGCCAGAAGTTTTGCTAATTTATCTGGCGAGGAGCTCGTCTACGATTTATACACTGGTACTGGAACTATAGCTCAGTTTGTAGCTAAAAAAGCTAAGCATGTGGTAGGTATTGAAGCGGTTCCGGAAGCTATTAAAGATGCCAAAGCAAATGCGAGATTGAATTGCATAGAAAATACCTCTTTTTTTGCAGGAGATATGAAAAAGATTTTCACAACAGAGTTTATTGCAGAACACGGTCAACCTGATGTCATTATCACAGATCCTCCAAGAGAAGGCATGCATAAGGAAGTGGTTGAGCAGATACTAAGTGTGAAACCAAAGCGTATTGTTTATGTAAGCTGCAACTCGGCTACGCAAGCCAGAGACCTTGAATTGATGGATCATTTATATAAAATAGAGATAAGTCAGGCTGTAGATATGTTTCCACAAACCCATCACGTTGAAAATGTGGTGTCTTTAAGCTTACGTTCATGAAAAAAACAGGGGTTAACATTTTGAGTATCGCTTTTTTGATTTCACTTTTAATTTCCTGTGAACGAGATGATATCTGTGCTGAAGCCACTCCTACTACTCCACAGTTGGTCATTGAATTTTTTAGCGCCGATAATCCAGGACAGAACAGAAATGTTAATGACCTTGCGGTCATTGACTTTGAGCGTCAGGATACTCTAAGGTTTCCAAGAACATCCAACATTAGCATACCACTCAAAACCAATGAGATTGAAACCAAATATATTTTCAACATCAATTCTAATGATGAATCAGGAGGACGTATAGATACCTTAACCTTTAGTTATGCTACAGAAGAATTATACGTGAACAGAGCCTGTGGTTTTAAGGTGAATTTTATTGATTTTAGAGCAAGACAGCAGAACAATGACAATCCACTATCCTGGATAAGAGATCTTGAAGTAAACGAAAACATTATCAGAAATGAATCTGAAACACACCTGTCTATTACTTATTAGTTTAGTAGTATCTTCTTATTCTTGTTTTGGGCAAGAAGGTGATAATACTGAATATGAACAAGTCACAGATTCTATTTTCTACAAAGATAAATATGGACTTACAGTAAGTTTGGACCTAAGCAGGATTGGTCAAAGCTTTTGGGGTGACGACTACCAGGGCATTGAAATAGCAGCTGATTATCGATATTCAGAAAACCTATACATCGCCGGTGAATTAGGAAATGAAGTGTCTACCTACAATGAAGAAAATTTGGTAAACGAAACCGATGGAAGTTATATTAAGCTCGGAGTCAATTACAACATTTACGACAATTGGATTGGGATGACCAACTTGATTTATGTAGGGTTTCGCTATGGATTTGCCACCTATTCTCAAAACCTCCAAAATTACACCATCTACACTAGAGATGATTTCTTTGAACCTGATGTTAGAACAGTAGACCAAACTTTTGGAAACTTGACTGCTAGCTGGTTAGAATTACAGGCAGGAATTCGCGTAAATATCTTTGGCAACTTTTACATGGGCGCTCATGTTCAGCTTAAAAACCTGGTGTCCAGTACAGATATCCCAAATTTTGATAATTTATACGTGCCTGGATTTCGTAGAACTTATGATAATTCAAGTATTGGAGCTGGCTGGGGTTATAGCATCAGTTACTTAATACCGGTTTACAGCAAAACAAAACGACAAGCTATTGACAACTAAACTTATTGTTTAGATGCTTTTTTGGAACCTTCATAAATTTGATAGTTTAAAAGTCTGGACTCGAGCTTAGCATTATAAAGCTTTATTTTTCGGGAGGGCCTTAAACCAACGTGCTTAATGGCTTCAAGATCTGCTACGATAAACCAGGCCGAACTTCCAGGGTAATTCTGCTTCAAAGTGTCACCTATTTTGGAATAAAATTTAGGGACATCTACATCAAGTCTTACTCCATATGGCGGATTGAACACCATATGCAAATGACGCTCTGAGGTCTTATGACTTTCAAAAAAATCCTGTCGCCTTACTTCGATAAAGTCAGATAAGTTTGCGTTTTCAATGTTTTGAATAGATTTTTCTACTGCAGAAGGTGCTTTATCATAACCTAAAATATTGAAGCTGAAGGATTTTACCTTTTTTAAAGTCGAATCTTTAATGATCTCAAAAAGATTTTCATCAAAATCTTCCCATTTTTGAAATGCAAAATGATCTCGGTTAATGTTTGGCGGGATATTACAAGCTATCATAGCTGCTTCAATTAGCAATGTTCCACTTCCACACATGGGATCTAAAAAATCGCATTGTCCAGCCCAGCCCGATTTCAAAAGTAAACCGGCTGCAAGTACCTCATTGATTGGTGCAATATTAGTTGCTGTTTTGTATCCGCGTTTAAAAAGAGGATCTCCAGAAGTGTTAAGACTTATTTCACAATTTTCACGGTCGATATGAACACTCACCTGAACATCTGGACGCTCCGTATCTATGCTTGGTCTAAATTCAAATTTATCTCGAAACCGATCTACAATAGCATCTTTGGTTCTAAAAACGACGTATCTGGAATGAGTGAAAATTTCAGAATTAACAGTCGACTCTACTGCAAAAGTTCCATTTTTATCGATAAGGTTTTCCCAAGCAAATGCATTTATTTTTTTGTAAAAATCATCTTCATTATAAATCTTAAAACTAAATAGGGGTTTCAAAATACTAATAGCAGTTCTCAAGCTTAGGTTGGCTTTATACATAAAGCCAAGATCTCCTACAAAAGAAACATGTCTTACCCCTTTTTGGATATCCATTGCACCAAGCTGTCTCAGTTCCTTAGCAAGTTCATCTTCAAATTCATAAAGACACTTTGCTATCATTTTGAAATTATTTTCCATGAAGAAGATATTTTGGAGGGCAAAAATACACTAATTTTGCACCCTAATTTTTACAAGCAGGCTTTAAATCATAAGAATTGAATAAATTCCACGTATGAATATACTTTTACCAGTCCTGGCAGTTCTTATCGGGTTTGGCATCTCTTATTTTGTATATAAGAAATCTGTCACGATCAATCTGCTTTTAGCATTCAGCGGCTCTTTTTTATTATCTGTGACTGTTTTGGAATTCCTTCCTGCGATTTACAACACAGGAACAGCCTCAATAGGAATATTCATTTTAGGCGGTATTTTACTTCAAATTATTTTAGAATATTTGTCTGGAGGTGCAGAGCATGGTCATTTTCATCTTTCCAAGAAAGACACCAATTTCCCCTATGTACTTTTCATGAGTCTTTGTATACATGCTTTTCTCGAAGGTATTCCTATAGACAGCAACCATCACCTGTTGTACGCGGTGATTGTTCATAAAGTTCCAATAGCAATCATCATTGCCTCTTTTCTTTTCAATACTAGATTATCAAAGACTAAAATTATTGTGTTTCTGATCATATTTGGCTTGATGACCCCTTTAGGTAGTTATATTCAGTCCAATACAAAAGTTTTAGACCCCATTGTAATTTATCTTGATGCTATTGTAATTGGTATTTTTCTTCATGTCTCCACGACAATACTTTTTGAATCCTCCAAAGATCACAAATTCAATATTTACAAATTTGGGGTTATACTTCTGGGAATTCTTCTGGCGCTGGTTCTTTAAATAAGACTTCAACTTTTAAGTGCAGAATTTGTTGAATATTCTTAATTTAGCGGTTTTAAAAATCTTAGCAAACAAAATGTTATGAGCAAATACGATATTATAGTTTTAGGTAGTGGACCAGGTGGTTATGTAGCAGCGATTAGAGCATCTCAATTGGGTTTTAAAACAGCCGTTATAGAGAAAGAGAGCTTAGGTGGTGTCTGCCTAAATTGGGGATGTATCCCTACAAAAGCTTTATTAAAAAGTGCCCAGGTTTTTGAATACCTAAATCACGCTGAAGATTATGGCTTGAGCGTCAAAAATCCGGACAAAGACTTTACTAAGGTCGTAAAACGTAGTAGAAGTATTGCAGAAGGAATGAGTAAAGGTGTTCAGTTCCTTATGAAAAAGAACAAGATTGATGTGATCATGGGTCATGGAACCTTAAAAAAAGGAAAAAAGATTTCTGTAAAAGATGATAAGGGCAAGACCACTGACTATGAAGCAGATCATGTAATTATAGCTACAGGAGCACATTCTAGAGAACTTCCTAATTTACCACAGGATGGAAAAAAAGTCATTGGTTACAGAAAAGCGATGACTTTAGATAAGCAGCCAGAATCCATGATAGTTGTAGGATCTGGAGCTATCGGCTCAGAATTTGCAAGCTTTTACAACGATATGGGTACCAAAGTGACTTTAGTCGAATTCCAACCCAACATAGTACCGGTAGAGGATGAAGAAGTTTCAAAGCAATTTGAAAAAATTTACAAAAAGAAAGGCATTAAGGTAATGACCAATTCTTCAGTAGAAAGTGTTGATACTTCAGGAAAGAAAGTGAAGGCCAAAGTAAAAACTAAAAAAGGAGAAGAGACCTTAGAAGCCGATATCGTATTATCAGCAGTAGGAATTAAAACACATATTGAAAACATTGGTTTAGAAGAAGTTGGTATTAAAACCGATAAAGATAAAATCACAGTGAACGATTATTACCAAACCAACGTTCCTGGATACTATGCTATTGGTGATGTAACACCAGGTCCAGCGCTCGCTCACGTCGCCTCTGCTGAAGGTATTTTATGTGTTGAAAAGATTGCTGGTGAAAAGGTTGAAGCTTTAGATTATAGTAATATTCCAGGTTGTACCTATTCCAATCCAGAAATTGCTAGCGTTGGAATGACAGAAAAGCAAGCTAAAGAAGCTGGATACGACATCAAAGTTGGTAAATTTCCTTTTTCTGCTTCTGGTAAAGCCAGTGCTTCTGGTGCTAAAGATGGTTTTGTGAAAGTTATTTTTGATGCAAAATATGGAGAGTGGCTAGGTTGCCACATGATTGGTGCTGGAGTAACAGATATGATTGCAGAAGCCGTTTTAGGAAGGAAACTAGAAACTACGGGGCATGAAGTCTTAAAGACCGTTCACCCTCACCCTACCATGAGTGAGGCTGTAATGGAAGCTACTGCAGATGCTTACGATGAAGTGATTCATTTATAATAAAAGACATTAGTTTAAATTTGAAGCTTCTGGAATTAATTTCAGAAGCTTTTTTTAATTTTAAATATGAGGAAGGAAATCACAAGTACATCTAATTCGCTAATTAAACATATTATTCAGCTCCAGAAAAAATCTAAAGTTAGAAGGACTGAAAAAGAGTTTATAATTGAGGGGGCACAGGAGCTACAATTAGCTCTAAAATCTGGATATAGCATAAAACAAGTACTGGTCTGTTTCAAAATTTTTGATTTCGAAATTTCACTAGAAGAAATAGGTTGCGAAATAATTGAGATTTCTAAGGAAGTATTTGAAAAATTAGCCTACCGCTCCACTACCGGCGGAATAGTAGGAATAGCCGAGGCTCTAAAACTAAACTTGAATGAATTAAAGTTTAACACGTCTACTCCATTAGTTGTCGTTGCGGAAGCTCCAGAAAAACCTGGAAATATTGGGGCTCTGCTAAGAACCTGTGATGCAGCACAAGCCGATGCATTTATACTTGCCGATCCAAAAACAGACCTTTACAATCCAAACATCATACGATCCAGCGTTGGAACTGTATTTACAAATCAGGTCGCTATAGGATCCACCTCCGAAATCATAGACTACTTAAGGAAAATGAACATTCAGATTTATGCTGCTGCTCTTCAAAATTCTACCTCATACCTCGAAGAAGATTTTAAAAACGCCACAGCTATAGTGTTGGGAACAGAGCATGAAGGCTTAACCGAAGATTGGAGAACTCACGCCGATAAAATTATAAAAATACCTATGCAAGGAAAAGTTGACTCACTCAATGTTTCAGTGTCGGCAGCAATTCTTATTTTTGAAGCTAAGCGACAACGCTATAATTTACAATGATAATTTTCAATACTAGTCCCACATGCGCATAGTTTTCTTCCTCCTGATTTTACTGACTGGCTTTACATCCCAAAAAATTAATGCTCAGGAAGCTTTACCTAAAGACTATTTTGAAAAACCTCTGGATATCCCTCTATTATTATCTGGTACCTTTGGAGAATTAAGATCCAATCATTTTCATGCTGGTATAGATATAAAAACAAAAGGAGTGACTGGCCTATCAGTCTCGGCCTCTGCAAAAGGTTATGTAGGTAGAATTAAAATTCAACACGGGGGCTATGGTAAAGCGTTATATGTTTTCCACCCCAACGGTTATCAAACAGTTTATGCCCACTTAAGTGGATTTTCACCACAAATTGAAGAATACATAAAAAAGGCCCAGTATGAAAAGGAATCCTATGAGATTGAATTATTCCCTACCGCCTCAGAGTTAAAGGTAAAACAGGGCGAAGTTATAGGTTATAGTGGGAATTCTGGCTCAAGCGGAGGACCTCACCTTCATTTTGAAATTAGAGATTACAACTCTAGACCTATGAATCCATTCCTTTTTGGGTTTGAAGAAATAAAAGATTCTAAATCTCCTCAAATCTTTGCTTTACATGCTTACCCCCTTAGTAAAGAAGCTCACATCAATGGAAGCACAGAACGTACACAGTTAAAATTAATTCGACGTAACGATGGTAGTTATAAAACGGAGTCTATTAAAGCCTTTGGAGATATTGGGTTCGGGATAGATGCTTATGATGTTTTGGATTTAACCTATAACAAAAACGGGATCTACTCTGCAAAAACTTCATTAAATGGCTCACCTGTATTCGAAAGCAGATTTGATAAATTTTCGTTTTATGAAACTCGATATATTAATCGATTTATTGATTTTGGGTACTATAAGGAGAACAGAAGAAAAATTCATAAACTATTCGTACAGCCTAATAATGACTTAAGCATATATTCTAATATTCTAAATAATGGCATCATAACCATAAATAGACATAATGAAGATAAAAACTTCGAAATTTTAGTTTCAGATTTTAAAGGAAATACGCAACTGATTTCTATTCCTATCACTTCGGAATATAAAGATGATCTAAATATTGAAGAAAAAGCAGAAACAGCCTATTTCGCAAAGGCTAATTCAGCAAGTAGTTTTGAAGGCGATAAAATAGATCTCTATATTCCCAAAGGGGCCCTCTATGAAGATACTTTTCTTGATATTAAGTTTGAAGGATTAAAAATCGACTTACACGAAGAAACCACGCCACTTCATAAATCTGTGACGATCGGGTTTGATGTAAAAGAGTTTTCTCCCGAAGATCAATCCAAATTGTATGTGGGGAGGGTGACATCCTGGGGGAGTCATTATTACGTGTCTACCTACAGAAAAAAAGACAGGTTAACCACCAAAACCAATCAATTTGGAACCTACAAATTATTTGAGGACAACACTCCTCCATCCATCAAACCTATGAATTTTAAGGATAAACAGTGGATGTCCAATTTTAGGTATATGAAACTTGAAATTGAAGATTTAGACTCAGGGATCGAAAGCTATAGAGCCACTGTAAATGGAGAGTTTATTCTTATGGAATACGATTATAAAACAAATACACTTACACATGATTTCAACGATGATAAAATTAGAGATACTAAAAATGATTTAAAAGTCGTTGTTACGGATAAAGTAGGAAATACTGCTATATTTGAAGCAAAGTTTTATAGAAAAAACTAATCCAATTCAATTTGAAACACCTTTTTATATTTGTTCTTCTTGGTCTATTTCAAGGTATCCATGCGCAAACTGCAACTGTTCAGGGATTAATTTTTGATGAAAATAACAACATCGTAGCCTTTGCTAACGTCAGCAGCGATTCAGGAGGTACAGTTACCAATTCAAATGGGTTTTATCGACTTTCTATTCCAGCCAATACTGATGTAAAACTTAAAATTAGCTATGTAGGTTTTCAACCTATAACTTTAACCTTAAAGCTTAAGCCAAAACAGGTTGAAGAACTCAATTTTGTTTTGAAAACTAACGTTGAACAAATAGGAGAAGTAGTTTTACGAAATGAAGGTAGAGCAAGAATTGAAGGGGTAACCACATTAGATCCAGAAACCGTAAGGAAAATACCAGGAGCCAATGCAGGTGTAGAAAACTTATTGAAAACCCTACCTGGAGTAAATTCCAATAACGAATTGAGTACTCAATATTCAGTCCGCGGAGGTAATTTTGATGAAAATCTGGTATACGTAAACGATATTGAAATTTACAGACCTTTCTTAATAAGAAGTGGTCAGCAGGAAGGCTTGAGCTTTGTGAATACAGATTTGGTGAGAAATGTTGAGTTTTCTTCAGGGGGATTCAAAGCTAGGTATGGAGATAAAATGTCTTCTGTATTGGATATTGAATACAGAAGGCCTGTAAGTTTTGGAGGAAGTTTTGAAGCTAGTTTTTTAGGCGGGAGCGCTTCGGTTGAGGGGGTTTCAAAAGATAAAAAGCTTTCGGCAATAGTTGGACTAAGGTATCGAGACAATTCATTGTTTGTAAACTCTAAAGATATTGAAGCTAACTTTAGACCAAGGTTTGCGGATATCCAAACCTTCTTAACCTACCAATTTAGCTCAAAATTTGAACTTAGCTTTTTAGGTAATATCGCCGTGAATACATACAATTATGAGCCCTTCACAAGGCAAACTAATTTTGGCACCATAGATGACCCGCAAGCTTTACTCGTTTTTTACGAAGGTGAAGAAGAGGACGTTTATGAAACCTATTTTGGAGCTTTTAAGGCGACTTACAAGCCAAATGATAATTATACTGGAAAACTTATTGCCTCTGCTTATCACACTAAAGAGCAAGAACATTTTGACATTCTAGCCAACTACAGACTAGGAAGTGTAAGTACTGACTTTGGAGACGGCAATTTAGGAGAAGTGGATTTCACTGAAGGTGCAGGATCTCAGTTTACTCATGCCAGAAATAATCTTGATGCTTTAATTTTTAACGTACAGCATTTAGCTTCGCATAAACTGGATGGACACCTAATAGAATATGGAGCCCGCTATTCTCATGAAGATATTCGTGATCGCCTTCAGGAATATGAAGTCATAGACTCTGCTGGATTTAGCATTCGACCGCCTCTCCCAGATTTTAACAATGATCAACCATACAATCCCTTTGATGCGGCCATTGAACCATTTATAAGTATCAGGGCTTTAAACTCAACCAAAATAGATCGTCTCACCGCCTTCTTACAATGGAGCTACAGGACAAGCCTTGGAAATTCAAAATTATGGATGAATGCAGGTGTGAGAACTCAAGCCTGGAGAGTTTCTGGAGAAAATATAGAATCTAATACTCAACAGGTTGTAAGTCCACGAGCACAAATATCATTAAAACCAGATTGGGAAAAAGATATGCTTTTTAGGTTATCTGGTGGTTTTTATCACCAACCCCCATTTTATAGAGAACTTAGGGATTCTACTGGAACCGTCATCCCAACCGTAAAAGCTCAGGAATCTATTCATCTGGTTGCAGGAAATGATTACAGCTTTCAGCTATGGGACAGGCCTTTTAAACTGGTCACTGAAGCATACTACAAACAACTCAACGACGTCAATCCTTACACTATCGAAAACGTAAGGATTCGTTATAGAGCTAGAAATGATGCAGAAGCTTATGCTTATGGGCTAGATATGAGGTTGAATGGAGAGTTTGTTCCGGGGACAGAAAGTTGGTTTAGTTTTGGCTATCTCAAGACTGAAGAACGGCAAGGAGACAGGGAATTCATTTCAAGACCTACAGATCAGCGTTTAAAATTTGCTGCTTTATTTCAAGATTATGTTCCCAATTTTCCAAAAATGAAATTGTATTTAAATCTGGTTTATAACACAGGTTTACCTGGAGGTTCTCCTCAGTTTGAGGATCCTTATGATTTTCAGAATCGACTTCCAGATTACCAACGGGTAGATGTAGGCTTTTTCTATGCTTTAAAAGAACCGAATGACAACTTCAAAAAGAATCACTGGCTCAATATATTTGAAAATGTAGATGTAGGATTCGAGGTGTTTAATATGTTTGACCGATTGAATTCAATCACCAACACTTTTGTAAGAGATGCCTCTTCTAGAAATCAATTTGCGATTCCCAATTTTTTGAGTCCACGAGTTTTTAATTTAAAACTTTCAGCTCGCTTTTGAAAAGACAATGCTCTTCAATGTTGAAACAACATAATCTAATTCTGCTTGGGTTGTGAATTTTGAGAAAGAAAAACGAATACCAGGATAATCCAATTCTTCACCATAAACTTCATTGAGCACAAAAGAACCTAACTGAGCTCCACTTTGACATGCGCTACCTTTGGAGCAGGCGATTCCTTTAAGGTCTAATTGAAACAACATCATATCAGATTCTGAAGCAGACAAAGGAATGCTTACATTCACTAAGGTGTAAGTGCTTTTATCTAAGTCTCCAGAAAGTCCATTAAATCTTACTCCAGGAATCTCTTTTTCTAGCGAGTTAATAAAATGAGATTTTAAAGACCTAATATAGTTGGAGTCTTTGTTTAAATTTTCGTAGGCAATTTCCATGGCTTTTTGAAGTCCAATAATATTATGCACACTTTCGGTTCCAGCGCGTAGCTCTCGTTCCTGTGACCCACCGTGAATCATAGGTTTGAGTTGACCTCTGTTTTTAACGTATAAGAAACCCACTCCCTTAGGACCATGAAATTTATGAGCACTCACAGCAACGAAGTCAATTGGCAACTTCGATAGGTCAAGGTGATAATGCCCAACAGATTGTACAGTATCACTGTGCAGGTAAGCTTCATAGTCTTGGCATAAGGCAGAGACAGATTCGAGGTCTAAGATATTACCTATCTCATTATTGATATGCATTAAGGAAACTAGCGTTTTTTCCTGGGGCTGTTCTGCTAAAAGTTTTTCAAGGTGTTTAAGATCTACAGCCCCATCTTCATCTAAATTTACAAACTGAAGTTTTATTTTATGTTCAGCCTCTAGAAATTCAACACAATTTAAAACGGCATGATGCTCAATTTTAGAAGAAATAATTCTCGTTACACCAAGATCTCTCACAGCGCAGGAGATAGCCATATTGTCTGCCTCGGTCCCACCAGAAGTAAAAACTATATTTGCTGATTGAACGTTTAATAATGAAGCTATTGACTTCCTAGCAAATTCAACCGCCGCTTTTGCTTTTCTCCCAAACGCATGGGTAGAAGAAGGATTACCAAAATTGGATTTCATGCTTTCATTAATGGCAGCAACTACTGCATCATCGATTTGAGTCGTAGCGGCGTTATCTAAATAAACTGAATTCATCGCTTAAATTTTCTAATACAAAATTACTTCAAATTAAATTGAAATCAGCTAAGTGTTATATCTTTGAAGATAGATTTAAGACTATGAGAAGAGTAATTTTATTGATGATTATAGCAGTATGCTTAAGCTGCGATGATGGAGACATTATCGTAAGTGATTTCAACTTCGATGCGGACTCCAGTCTTAATCTCTGTGAATTTGAAAATAACCGTAAAGTCTTACATATCGTTACTGAATCGAATGAAGCTATTTCTTTCACATTCGAGGAAAATATTTTAGAAAATATTGAAAATATTATTGATCCAGTTCAGTTTACTGTTGAAATAGATGGGTCTAATCGAATAAATTACAGACGCCTTAGCTCCAGTGTAGAGAGTAATGATTACTTCTGCCAGGAGATCCCTCCTGGAGAACCTACTGTGGTAGAAGAGTTTGCAAGCACTAACGGCGGTAGCGTCCTCTTTACCATTTCTAGGGCTTCAGGTGAGGGAGTGGATACGGATGGGGATGGAATCCCCGACCTTAATGAACGAGCAACAGACAGTGAAGGTAATTTTATTGGAGATGTGTTTGGTCATGACACCGATCAAGATGGCATTCCAAATTTTTTGGACATCGACGATGATAATGATAATGTACCTACAGTGGTCGAAATAGGAGGAACAGACGATTCTGATATTGATTTAGATACTGATGGAGATGGGGTGCGGAATTATTTGGATGAAGATGATGATGGTGATGGAGTGCTTACTCGTAATGAAGATCTTAATGCCTTTGAAGAAGGCACCCCCGAGGAGCCTGTCTTGAATCCTAGGGATGATGATAGTAATGATGATGGAATTCCTAATTATTTAGATGCCAGTATATCAGAAGAAGTAATTGTAGATTTTTTTAGGGATAACGTCGTTTCCAGAAACTTTAATATTACAGTTGTTTTTAACAATATAACTCTTCAAAATATTGAAAATGAGCGCACTATTCGATTCAATTCTCAGGGCTTTGGAACCTTTTCTTTTCCAACTTCAAATGAAGTGATTGATTTCAGGGAGTAATTAAGATTTACAAATCTGAGTCAGCATTCCATTAAAAATAAAATAATGAAAAGGCAACATAGAATACCAGTAGAGCCTACCTCTTAAGCCTTTTGGTCTGAAGGTTGCATTCTGATGAACGACATTATTCTCATCTATAAAAAATTCCAGCCAGGCCTCCCCTGGTACGCGCATTTCTGCAAATAAAAGCAAGCGCTTTTCTTCCTTATCTGCCATGAGAACTCTCCAAAAATCTAAAGAATCTCCAGGGTTGATCTTATCGGGATTAGTTCTCCCTCTTCTCAAGCCTACACCACCAGCCAGTTTATCGATATAACCTCTTATTTTCCAAAGAAAGTTAGCGTAATACCAGCCATTTTTACCTCCTATAGCCCATATCTTTTCTAGTGCCAAATCTGGATCGCTAGCTTTCATATTTTGATGATCATGAAGGCAACCATACTTGGGGACTTTAATATATTTATTCAAATCCTTCTGAGAGTAGCGGCTGCTCACTTTAGAATCTTTCCAACTCGAAATCACCTGATTCTGTTCTATTTTCACAAAAGCCATTTCAATGGCTTCTTCATAGGTATGGGGTTTAATACCGAGAATATCCTGTAACCTATGATCTTTAGCAATTACATTAATGCGCATACTATCTACCAGGTTGGCCGCTAATTTATAGGAAGTAGAGGTTACAAAATATAGCCAATAAGAGGAAAGCTTTGGGGTCATAACCGGAACGTTAAATATAGTCAGTTTTAACCCTCTCACTTTTGCATAACCTTTCATCATATCCTTATAGGATAACACATCCGGACCTCCAATATCAAAGGAATCGTTATAAGTTTCAGGCTTTTCTAAAACTCCCGTCAAAAACTTTAAGACATCTCTTATCCCAATAGGTTGGCATTTGGTATTCACCCATTTTGGTGTAATCATAACAGGAAGCTTTTCGCACAAATCCCTTATAATTTCAAAAGAAGCGCTGCCAGAGCCTACAATAATTCCTGCTCTGATTACTGTTAAATTATAATCTCCTTTATAAAGTATAGATTCTACATTTTTTCGAGACTCCAAGTGCTCTGAGAGGTTATCTTCATTCACAATACCACTTAGAAAAATGACCTGCTTTACAGAGGTTGCTTTCATATAAGTATTAAAGTTCTCTGCAGTTATTCTTTCTTTCTTAGAAAAGTTGGAATTAGAACTCGTCATGGAATGAACCAGATAATAGGCAGCATCAATATCTTTTGGGAAGAGATCGGGTTGAACATCATCCAGCAAATCCACTTCCACAATTTGAATTTTACTTTTGGTTTCCTTATCTACCGAAAGTCGATCTGCACTTCTTACTGCACAGACCACTTCATGTCCGCTATCTAAAAGCAAAGGCAAAACCCGCATGCCAATGTAACCATTGGCTCCAGTGAGTAAAATTTTCATTGTTTAATAATTTTCAAAATCATTTGAAAAATGATCTGATTTATATTTCAGAATCCTTTTTAAGAATTCATGATTACGCTTTTCTTTAGCTTCTACTTTTACAAAATAATTATCCATGTATATAGAGTAGACCTGAGCCTGACCCTTATAAAGTTTTAATTTATAATAAGGGATGACCAAAGCAAAAGTCTCAAGCAGGGATCTAAAAGTCAATATAATTCCCTTGGGTCTCATCTCTACACCACAGGTGTTAAGGTTATTGTCTAAAATTAAGAGGTTATGTATTTGAATACTTGAAGAGTGGATCGCGAGTTTTCCAGATCCAATTCCGCCCATCTTTATTCTATCCATAAAGGTGAAAGGTGGACCAACTTCATTATTGATTTGTTCCTTTATTTTAGGACGGTTATAAGAAACATTTAAAAGCATGTTTTTATTTGAAATATACTTAATTCCGCACTCACATCTTGGAAAGTCCTCTAAATTTTAGATTATCTTTGCAACTGAAACTGAATAACTATGACCCTAGAAACACAACTTTCTAAGCACATAACCACTTTTTTAAAAAACACTCATCAAGTAGAAGTTCAAGATTTTGATTTTCAACTCACTAGAAAAGAATTCGAAGGTGATCTTACACTTGTCGTTTTCCCACTCCTAAAACATATAAAAACCAACCCAGTTCAGTTAGGTGAACAAATTGGCGAGCATTTAGTCAAGGCGTCTGAAACAATTTCGGCCTTTAATGTGGTTAAAGGATTTTTGAATTTATCCCTTTCTGAAACTTACTTCTCTAAACTGATTCAAGACATTCATCAGGATAAAAATTTTGGCTTTAAAGAGGTTACCCCAGAAAGTCATAAGGTGATGGTAGAATACTCTTCTCCAAATACCAACAAACCACTACACCTGGGTCACGTAAGAAATAATTTGCTCGGTTTTTCTGTTGCAGAAATTCAAAAGGCTGCTGGTAAACAAGTGTATAAAACCCAAATCATCAACGATAGAGGAATTCATATCTGCAAAAGTATGGTCGCCTGGCAGAAATTTGGTGATGGAGAAACGCCAGAAAACTCTGGAGTAAAAGGCGATCATTTAGTAGGTAAGTACTATGTAGAGTTCGACAAGGCCTATAAAGCTGAAATCAAAGAACTTGTTCAACAGGGTACAGCTGAACAGCAAGCTAAAAAGCAAACCCCAATATTTATTGAAGCACAGGACATGCTTAAAAAATGGGAAGCTGGAGATGAAGAGACTGTAGCCCTTTGGTCAAAAATGAACAACTGGGTGTACGAAGGTTTTGAAAAAACTTATAAAGAGCTTGGTGTTGACTTTGACAAAAACTACTACGAAAGTGAAACCTATCTTTTAGGAAAAGATCATATTAAGGAGGGTTTGGAAAGAGGTGTCTTTTATAAAAAAGACGATGGAAGTGTATGGATAGATTTGTCGGATGAAGGTCTTGATGAGAAAATCGTTCTTAGATCTGATGGCACCGCGGTTTACATGACACAAGACATCGGCACTGCTATACAGAGGATTACAGATTATGACATTGATGAAATGGTGTATACCGTTGGAAATGAACAGGATTATCATTTCAAAGTACTATTTCTTATTTTGAAGAAACTAGGCTTCAAATGGGCCGATAATCTGTATCATTTAAGTTATGGTATGGTGGACCTTCCTAGTGGAAAAATGAAAAGTCGAGAAGGAAATGTGGTAGATGCCGATGACCTGATTGATGAAATGATTGAAACAGCGAGAACCATATCACAAGAGCTAGGAAAACTTGAAGGCTACGATGAGGCTGAAAAAAACCAACTCTATAAAATGATTGGTCTTGGAGCCTTAAAGTATTTCATTTTAAAGGTAGATCCTAAAAAAAGAATACTCTTTGACCCAAAAGAATCTGTAGATTTTCAAGGTAATACCGGTCCTTTTATTCAGTACACCTATGCGAGAATTCAATCTATCCTGAGAAAGGCAAACACTGAGGCAGATTCCCTGGATGTTACTAATTATAATTTTGACGATAAAGAAAAATCATTGATTAAACAATTGAATGAATTTCCAGGAATCATTCAGCAGGCTGCAGACCAATACAGTCCTGCATTGGTAGCCAATTACGTTTACGATTTGGTAAAAGAATTTAACTCCTTTTATCAAAACATTTCTATACTTGGCGCTGATGACTCCAATCAGATTCACTTTAGAGTAGAACTCGCAAGAATTGTAGGGGAAGTAATTAAAAAAAGTTTTGCTGTTCTTGGCATTGAGGTGCCTCAAAGAATGTAATTCTCTGCAATCTCCATAAAAAAAGCCTCAATTTGAGGCTTTTTTTGATTATAAAGGGATGTTACCGTGTTTTCGTTTAGGCCGTTGAACATCTTTATTTTCAAGCATAGCGAAAGCTTTAATTAACTTACGACGAGTTTCCTTTGGCATAATCACCTCATCTACGAATCCGCGTTGCGCTGCTTTGAACGGATTGGCGAAGGTCTCGGCATATTCAGCTTCTTTTTCAGATAACTTCAACTCAGAGTCTTCAGCTTCCTGTATTTCCTTCCTAAAGATAATTTCTGAAGCTCCTTTGGCACCCATTACTGCAATTTCTGCCGTTGGCCAGGCAAAATTAAGATCGGCGCCAATATGTTTAGAATTCATGACGTCATAAGCGCCTCCATATGCTTTCCTGGTTATCACAGTCACTCTCGGAACGGTCGCCTCACTTAAAGCATAAAGTAGCTTAGCGCCATGAAGTATGATACCATTCCATTCCTGGTCTGTTCCAGGCAAAAATCCAGGGACATCCACAAGTACAAGTAATGGGATATTGAAAGCATCACAAAATCTTACAAATCGAGCGGCCTTTTTGGAAGCATCCACATCCAAAACACCAGCTAAACTCATAGGCTGATTTGCTACGACTCCAACACTTCTTCCTCCTATTCTGGAAAACCCAACAATAATGTTATCGGCATAGTTTTTATGGACTTCAAAAAAAGAATCTTCGTCAATAATTCCTTTAATGACATCGTGCATATCATAAGGCTTATTCGGACTATCTGGAATAAGAGAATCTAAACTCTCTCTTACCTCATCTTCTAATTGAACAGGAAAATGTTCTGGGGTTTCTTTATTGTTTTGAGGGATATAACTCAATAAGGTTTTAATATGTTCTAAGCACTCTACGTCATTGACAGAGGTGAAATGTGTTACTCCCGACTTAGTAGAGTGTGTGCTTGCCCCACCCAACTCTTCGGAGGTAACCTCTTCATTAGTAACGGTTTTTACCACATTAGGTCCTGTAACAAACATGTAGCTTGTATTTTCTACCATAAAGGTAAAATCTGTCATTGCCGGTGAATAAACAGCTCCTCCTGCACAAGGGCCCATGATCGCTGAAATCTGTGGCACAACACCTGAAGCCTGGACATTGCGATAAAAAATATCGGCATAGCCTCCAAGGGATCTTACCCCCTCTTGAATTCTTGCCCCACCTGAGTCGTTTAATCCTATGATAGGCGCTCCTACTTTAACAGCATGATCCATCAATTTACAGATTTTTTCAGCATGGGTTTCTGAAAGTGCACCGCCAAATACAGTAAAATCTTGAGCATACACGTAAACCAACTTATTATTGACAGTACCATAACCCGTGACCACGCCATCACCGTAATAAATTTGGTTTTGCATTCCAAAATCTGTAGTTCTATGGGTCACTAAAGCACCAATTTCTTCAAAAGAACCTTCATCCAGTAAATACTCAACGCGTTCTCTGGCCGTTAGTTTTTTCTTTTCGTGCTGTTTGTCAATACGCTTTTGACCACCACCAAGCTCTGCTTGTTTAAGTTTATCTTGAAGTTGTTCTATATTTTTACTCATTGGGTTTTATTTCTGATGTAACTTCTGGTATTCTTAATGTTTTTTGATCAGCCTGGTATAATTTCAATGCCATTAAAGCTGCCAAATGTGCTTCTTCTTTTTCTTCCTCTTTCAGAACCTCTGGCGTATAATACTTCTTAACGAAATGTGTGTCAAAATCTCCAGATCTAAAGGCTTCATGATTGAAAACGAATTTCCCGAAAGGTAAAGTTGTAGCCACACCTTTGACCTCATAGTGATTGATCGATTCCTCCATAAGCTGCAAAGCAGCTTCCCTAGTTTTACCGTAAGTGATTAGCTTAGATAGCATAGGATCATAGTAAATAGGAATTTCCATTCCTTCTTCAAATCCGTCGTCTATTCGGACACCTTTGCCAGAAGGTTTGCGATACCGTTCTAAAGTTCCAACGCTTGGTAGGAAATCATCGGTAGGGTCTTCTGCATAGACTCTTAATTCTAATGCATGTCCATTGATGGTTAGATCATTTTGTTGGACTTGAAGCTCTTCTCCTCTAGCAATTCTGATTTGCTGCTCAACTAGATCTATTCCTGTGATCATTTCGGTGACAGGATGTTCTACCTGAAGTCTTGTATTCATTTCTAAAAAATAGAAATTCTTTTTTTCGTCCATCAAGAATTCTACGGTTCCTGCTCCCACATAATCGCAAGACTTGGCAACATTCACCGCTGCCTCTCCCATTTTAGCTCTCAATTCAGAAGTTAAAATTGTAGATGGAGCTTCTTCTACAACTTTTTGATGCCTACGCTGTACTGAACATTCTCTTTCAAAAAGGTGTATTACATTTCCATGTGTATCTGCAAGGACCTGTATTTCTATGTGTCTTGGTGAGCCTACATACTTTTCAATAAAAACAGCACCATTCCCAAAGGCAGATTCTGCTTCGCTTATGGCCCGCTTCATCTGTTCTTCCAATTGACTCTCCTGCTCCACTACTCGCATTCCTTTTCCTCCACCTCCCGCAGAGGCTTTAATCAAAATTGGATAACCTATTTCATCAGCGATTTCCTTGGCCTTTTTGACATCTGTAATTGCTTCATCTATCCCTGGCACCATTGGAATATCATAGGATTTCACGGTTTCTTTTGCTGAAAGCTTATCGCCCATCACTTTGATAGCATGTGATTTTGGACCTATAAAAACAAGTCCATTTTTTTCAACCTTTTCTGCAAAGCCTGCATTTTCGCTTAGGAATCCATATCCGGGATGAATTGCGTCTACCTGATGAGATTTTGCCATCTCTATAATTTTATCTCCTAAAAGGTAAGATTGATTAGAAGGTGGTGGGCCTAGGCATATAGCTTCATCTGCAAATCTCACGTGAGGAGCATTTCTATCTGCCTCAGAAAAAACAGCCACGGTTTTAATACCCATCTGTTTGATGGTTTTCATAATCCGCAAGGCTATTTCTCCTCTATTGGCTACTAATATTTTTTTCATTTTAAACGTTTTAATAGGATTTTGTTCTAATCTTGATTTTTTAATCCATTTCAATTAGAACTTCATTTTTACTTACTGTACCTCCCTTATTCACGTGAACGGTTTTGATGGTAGCATCTCTGGGAGCCAAAATAGAATTCTCCATTTTCATGGCTTCTAAGACCAGTAAGTTATCCCCTTCTTTCACCTCATCGCCTTCCTCAACAGCCACTTCCAAAATCACTCCTGGCATGGGAGCCTTTACTTCATTGATGACTTGATTAGCCGACAATGAAAGGCCCATATCTTTTATCAAAACATCCAGTTCGTTAGAAATTTCGACCTTATATAGATTAGAATTAATTTTAATAGTGTAGGTCCTATTCAAAAAATCAGACTCCATGAGTTCTGAACTGACAGATTTATCGTTGACGAGCAGGTGGTAAAGACCAGAAGATGTTTCCTGAACATCTAAACTTTCAATTTGGTCTTGATTAAATTCAAATTCATGCTCATCATTTACTTTAGCTTTAAGCAAATGTTTCATGTTTATTATGTTTGTGCGTAAATATAAAAGATTTTCTATGCTTTTACCTCCTCAAAAAGAAATCAAATAAATTCTGTTAATAGCTGAGCTTAAAAAGAACGCATTTACAAACAATCCAATAATTGAACAGATTGATAATACAAGTGATTAGTTATATTTGTAGTCTATAAATTCAGTCAATGCAACACGATAACCTCCCCGTAAAACCTTATGCAGAAAAATTTGGAGTGCTTTTTGGAGGCTATTCCATCTTAATTTTGGTTTTGCTTTATCTCTTCAACTATGAGCAAAATACTGCTATTTCACTAATGAATTTTGCCATTACAGTAGGTATTGTTTGGTATGCAATTCATCTGTATAAAAATGACAATGAGGGCCGACTTGACCTTATGACCTCTATTAAATTAAGCTTAGCTATAGGAGTTCTGGGCGGTATTTTATACGCAGGATATACTTATGTTCATTATGAATTTGTACAGCCGGAATTTATTGAAAGCATGAAGTCTGATATGGATGCAGAAATTCAAGCTGAAATTGAAAAACAACAAATGAGTGAAGAAGAAGCTGAAATGACTAAAAATGTATCTGGTGTCTTTGCCTCGCCTTTTGTACTAGCTACCATAGCCTTACTTTCTATTATTTTTAAAACCTTTTTAGTAGGGCTGATCATCGGTTTGGTAAAGCGAAACAATTAAAATTTATGGATCTATCCATCATTGTCCCTCTGCTTAATGAGTCAGAATCCTTGAACGAACTACATAACTGGATCAAATCGGTTATGGAGGAACATCATTTCAAATATGAAATCATTTTCATCAACGATGGAAGTACAGATAATTCCTGGGAACTCATCCAGTCCTTAGCTCAAGAATCCATTGCCGTAAAGGGTATAAATTTTAAAAAAAATTACGGTAAATCTCAGGCTCTACACGCAGGATTCATAGAAGCTCAAGGCGATGTTGTCATTACTATGGATGCAGATTTACAGGATAATCCTGAAGAAATCCCCGAACTCTTTAAATTGATTAAAGAAGAAAGCTACGATCTGGTTTCGGGGTGGAAGAAAAAAAGATATGATTCTGTGCTGTTCAAAAATTTACCCTCAAAACTTTTTAATAAAGCTGCCCGATGGACTTCTGGACTTAAATTGCATGATTTTAATTGCGGGTTGAAAGCCTATAGATTAGAAGTGGTTAAATCTATTGATGTTAATGGAGAAATGCATCGGTATATACCAGTTTTAGCTAAACAGGCTGGTTTTAATAAAATCGATGAAAAGGTAGTAAAACATCAAGCAAGGAAATATGGGAAAACCAAATTTGGAGCAGAGCGTTTCATAAATGGATTTCTAGACTTAGTAACACTGTGGTTTTTTGCAAGATTTGGCAAACGGCCAATGCATTTATTTGGTGCTATTGGGGTGCTTATGTTTTTTGTTGGATTTTTATCGGCAATTTGGATTGGTGCTTCCAAACTCTATAAATTATGGAATGGTCTGCCAAATATTTTAGTAGTAGATAATCCATGGTTTTACATAGCTTTAAGCTCTATGATTATTGGTGTTCAAATGTTTTTAGCTGGCTTTTTGGGCGAGTTACTATTGAGAACTAAACGACAACATAAACGCTATCAAATTTCAGAAAAAATTTAAAATATATTAAAATGAGTTCTATCCTAGATAAAGCTAAATCTTGGCTATCCAACACATTCGATAACAACACTGTTGAAGAAGTTAGATCTTTAATGGACAACAACCCTAAAATGCTGGAGGAAAGTTTTTTTCAAAATTTAAGTTTTGGAACTGGTGGAATGCGCGGGGTGATGGGTGTGGGAACCAACAGAATAAATAAATATACTTTAGGAAAGAATACACAAGGAATTTCGAATTATTTGAAATCTGTGTTTCCCGATGAAAAGTTGAAGGTCGTCATTGCTTACGATTGTAGACATAACAGCAAAAAATTTGCTCATCAGGTGGCCGACGTATTTTCGGCCAACGGAATACATGTTTATATTTTTCCAGAATTAAGACCTACTCCCCTTTTATCTTATTCTGTAAGACATCTTGAATGTCAGTGTGGAATTATGCTTACCGCGAGTCACAATCCTCCAGAGTACAATGGTTATAAAGTATACTGGGAAGATGGCGGGCAGTTGGTACCCCCACAGGACAAGGAAATTATTTCAGAAATCAATAGTTTAGACTTTACAGATATTAATTTTGAAGGAAATTCTGAATTGATAACTGTTTTAGATAGTTCTGTTGAAGATGCTTACATTAAAAAAGCGGTTGAAAAGGTAAGTTTTGATTTATCCGCTAATATCAAAAGTGATCTAAATATTACCTTCACATCTTTGCACGGTACAGCGATTACCACTGTTCCAAAATTACTGGATAAAGCAGGTTATACCAACCTTCATTTGGTTGAATCTCAGTCTGAACCTGATCCAGATTTTTCAACTGTAAAATCTCCAAATCCCGAGGAGCCCGAAGCTTTGGAATTGGCGATACAACTTGCCAAAGAAAAAGGAAGCGATTTGGTTATTGGAACCGATCCTGATGCCGATAGGCTTGGTGTAGCTGTAAGAGACAAAAGTGGAGAGCTAAGCCTGCTTAATGGAAATCAGACCATGGTACTGATGACTTGGTTCTTACTTGACAAAATGAAAAAAAATGATAGCCTTAACGACTCTCACTTCGTTGCTTCTACAATAGTTTCAACCCCCTTGATGAAAGTTTTAACTGAAGCTTACGGAGTTAAGTATATGGAGAGTCTTACAGGTTTTAAGTGGATCGCAAAACTCATTAAGGATCATCCAAGCCAAAATCACATTGGGGGTGGAGAAGAAAGCTTTGGCTACATGGTTGGTGATTTCGTAAGAGATAAGGATGCCAACACAGCAATTTTATTGGTCTGTGAAATGGCCGCTGAGCTTAAAGCTAACGGCACTTCGGTCTTCGAGAAGCTTATAGAAATTTATAAAGATCATGGTTTCTTTAAGGAACACCTCGTATCTCTTGTAAAGAAAGGCATTGAAGGAGCAGAAGAAATCAAAGAGAAAATGATTCAGCTTAGAAATAATCCACCAAAAGAAATTGCTGGCGAGAAAGTGGTTCTCGTTGAAGATTATCTGAGCTCAAAGGCTGAGAATTTACAGACCCATGAGACCTATGATATTGAAATTCCGAAGTCAAACGTTTTGATTTTTTATACCGAAAACGGAACAAAAGTCGCAGCAAGACCTAGCGGAACAGAGCCTAAAATAAAGTTTTACATCAGTGTAAATACTACACTATCTCAAACTTCAGATTTTGAAAAGGTAGAACAAGTTTTAGATTCCAAAATAAAAGAAATACAAACAGACTTAGGATTGACTGAATAAATCGTATGACATACTTCAAAAAGATTATCCGCTTTGCGAAACCCTATAAACACTATGCAATATTGAACATTATTGCCAATGTGTTCTACGCCCTGTTCAGTGCGCTTTCGTTTATAGCCTTAATACCAATGCTAGATGTTCTGTTCAAAGGTAAAGATGCTGAAAAGATTACGGAACCGCCAGTATACGAGGGAATAGGAAAAGCTAAAGATTACTTTAAAGACTATTTATCCTTTCAGGTTAATGAAATTGCACAGGATGATGCCTCGATGGCCTTAGTGTTGGTCATTAGTTTGGTCATTATTTTATTTTTTCTTAAAAATATATCCAATTACATCGCTATGTATTTCATTACCTTTTTAAGAAATGGAGTACTTAAAGATTTGAGAAACGCCTTGTATAAAAAAACCATCGAGCTTCCTTTATCTCACTATTCTGAAAAGCGTAAAGGAGACACCATTGCAAGAGTTACCAGTGACGTCTTAGAAATACAACATTCTTTTTTATCCATTTTAGAATTGATAGTAAGAGAACCCTTAACCATTTTATTCACCATAGGGGCGATGTTATTCATCAGTGTCGAGTTAACTATATTTGTGTTCATTTTTATTCCTATCTCTGGTTTTATCATTTCACTGATCGGAAAATCCTTGAAGAAGAAATCAGACAAAGTTCAGCAGGAACAAGGCACGTTTTTATCGATCCTTGAAGAAACCCTTGGAGGTTTAAAAATCATTAAAGGTTTCAATGCAGAATCTATCTTTTATAATAAATTCAAAGCTTCAACTCAGAATTTTTACAACTTCTCAAATTCACTTTTAAATCGACAAAATCTGGCTTCACCAGCAAGTGAATTTTTAGGAATTACTGTAATTGCTGTTTTATTGTGGTATGGAGGAAGAATGGTATTGCTAGAAGGTAGTCTAGATGGAAGTACATTCATCGCCTATATGGGATTGGCCTATAACATTTTGACGCCTGCAAAAGGAATTTCAAAAGCTTCGTATAATGTAAAAAAAGGTAATGCAGCCGCAGAACGTGTTCTTGATATTTTAGAAACTGAAAATACCATTCAGGATGACATCAATGCGAAAAAAAAGGAAGATTTTAACTCAGAGTTGACTTTAAAAAATATTTCCTTTAAATACGAACAAGAATATGTGCTGAAAAATTTTAATGCAACCGTCAAGAAAGGAAAAACCATTGCTTTAGTCGGTCAATCGGGAAGTGGTAAGTCTACCATCGCAAACCTGGTGACTCGATTTTATGATCTAGAAGAAGGTGAGATTAAAATTGACGGCGTCAATATCAAAAAAATAAAACAAAGTTCATTAAGGAATTTAATGGGTCTGGTCACTCAAGATTCAATTCTTTTTAATGACACAGTCAAAGAGAATCTAAAGATTGGGAAGCCGGATGCTTCTGATGACGAATTATTTGAAGCACTGAAAATTGCAAATGCGTTCGACTTTGTCATGACTTTACCCAAAGGCCTGGACACGAATATTGGAGATAGCGGAGGAAAATTGAGTGGAGGCCAAAAGCAAAGAATTTCTATTGCTAGAGCTGTGCTAAAAAATCCTCCAATTATGATTCTGGATGAAGCTACATCTGCATTAGATACCGAAAGTGAACAGCTGGTCCAAAAGGCCTTAGAAAACATGATGCAAAACAGGACTTCAATTGTGATTGCCCACCGATTATCTACCATCAAAAATGCTGATAACATTTTAGTGATGCATCAGGGAGAAATTGTGGAACAGGGAAAACATGATAAGTTGATGTCTGCTGATGGTATATATAGAAAGTTGGTTAATATGCAATCTTTTGAATAAGTAGTTTTGAAAGAACAGGAAATCATAGAGAATTTACAAAAAGGAATCAAGACTGATGAATCCTTTCAGGCTCTTATTTCTGAACACAAAGTAAGATTATACTGGCATATCAGAACCTTAGTGAAGATTCACGAAGACTCCGACGACGTTTTACAAAATACATTTATCAAAGTTTATAAAAACATCAAATCCTTTAAAGGGGAAAGCAAACTCTTTAGCTGGATGTACCGTATAGCAACCAACGAATCGATTACATTTTTGAATAAGAAGGCTAAGAAAATGAAACTGTCAGACCAGGAATTAAATGATTATCTTATAGATTCTTTAGAAAGTGACGTCTATTTTGAAGGGAATGCCATTCAACTTCAACTGCAAAAAGCAATAGAAACTCTTCCTGAGCAGCAAAAGATAGTGTTTAATATGAGATACTTTGAAGAAATACCTTACGAAGAAATGTCGGAAATACTAGATTCCAGTGTAGGCGCGCTAAAGTCTAACTACCACCATGCCAGAAAGAAAGTTGAAAAATTTTTGAAAGAGGGTTAAACCTTTAATATATAAGCAAGTCTAATTAGTGATGAAAGCATCTAAAAACACAAAAGAAAATAAACTGGGATTTAAGGTGCCTAAAGGTTATTTTGAATCTTTAGAAGCTTCAGTACTTAATGAAGTTAAGACTGATCATATGACAAAAAAATCTGGATTTAAAGTCCCTAAAACTTACTTTTCAGATTTTAATGTCGATATGCCGGTTGAGGCGAACGATGTTAAGCTTATACCTTTTAATCCATGGAAAAAATGGGTTGCAGCAGCCTCTATTGTTGTTGCTGCTGTTACAGGTGCATTTTATATTGATAGTATTAGTGTAGAAAAAAACATTCAATTTTCTGATTTGGACAATGACATGATTGAGCGTTATTTAGAATACAATCTAGAATCTCCAGACGAATTTATCGACTATAATTCTACCTCGATAAAAAAGAATTTGGAGTCCAATATTTCTGAATTAGATGATGAAGATATTTTTGAATACTTAGATGATAAACTTGAAGAACAAGACTATAATAATGAAGATTAAACACTTTTTAATTCTGCTGATGGCTTTTTGCTTCAGTCAGATCGGGATGGCTCAAAATTCTGAGGCAGAAAAGATAGAACAGCTTAAAATTGCTTTTTTCACTGAAGAACTCAACTTGTCCACTAGTGAAGCCAAGCGCTTTTGGCCTGTGTATACCAAATACAACAAAAAATACGATAAGCTGAGATCTAATGAATGGGAATCGATCAAGTCGAGATTAAGCAAGGTAAAGTCACTTTCCGAGTCAGAATCGCAGGCTTTACTTCAAGACTACATGGCGTATAAGAGGTCTCGTGTAGAATACAGGGAAGAATTTGTAGAAAGCTTAAAAGACGTCATTACTCCAAAGCAAATTATGATGCTTAAAAAAGCAGAGTACGACTTCAATAAAAAACTTTTGAAACAATATCAATCTGACAAGTCATCTAAAGACTAAATATCTATTTTTGCAGATTAAATTATAATCATGCGCTTACATAGAAATTTAGTTTTCGCCGTCATAGACACCTTACACCTCATCTTTAACGAAGGCAAATACGCTGACAAAGAGATATCTAACACCTTAAAAAGAGATAAACGCTGGGGTTCCAGAGATAGAGGCTTCATTGCCGAAACGACTTACGATATTGTAAGATGGAAAAGACTTTACTCTGAAATTGCAGATGTAAATGAACCGTTCTCCAGACCAAATCTTTTTCGATTATTTACCGTATGGGCAACCTTGAGAGGTATCGAAATACCGGATTGGAAACAGTTTGAAGATACGCCTACCAGACGAATAAAAGGTCGCTTCGATGAATTGTCTAAAATCACAAAATATTCTGAATCTATCCCTGACTGGATGGATGAGCTAGGTCGCAAAGAACTAGGTAAACTATGGGAGGAAGAAATTAAAGCCCTGAATGAGCAAGCCAAAGTAATTTTAAGAACTAATACACTAAAAGTCACTCCGAAGAAGCTTCAAATACAATTAGACGAAGAATTTATTCCAACAAAACCCATAAAAGGCTATCCAGAAGCGCTTGAATTGTATGAAAGGGCAGATGTATTTAAAACTGATGCTTTTAAAAAGGGCTATTTTGAAGTTCAGGATGCCTCTTCTCAAAAAGTGGCTCATGCCCTCAACCTAGAGCCAGGAATGCGGGTCATTGATGCTTGTGCAGGAGCAGGAGGAAAATCCTTACATATGGCCGCACTGATGCAGAATAAAGGACAAGTTATTGCTATGGATATTTTCTCCAACAAGCTGAAAGAATTGAAGCGCAGAGCTAAACGTGCCGGAGCACATAATATAGAAACTCGTCTAATTGACTCTACTAAAGTCATCAAAAAATTGAATGAGTCTGCAGATAGAGTCCTTATTGATGCACCGTGTACTGGTTTAGGTGTATTAAGACGTAACCCAGATGCCAAATGGAAATTGTCCCCAGAATTCTTAGCTGATATTAAGAAAAAACAGCAACAGCTACTTCAAAACTACAGTAAAATGCTAAAGCCTGGAGGATTACTTGTATATGCCACTTGCTCAGTTTTACCTTCAGAAAATCAACTTCAGGTACAAGAGTTTTTAAATTCAGAATCGGGCGATGGTTTTCAACTTCAAAAGGACGAAAAAATACTAGCTCACAAATCGGGTTTCGACGGTTTTTATTTTGCTGTTCTCAAAAAATCTAAATAAATGAAAAACAGCCTTATCCTCCTCTTCGTTTTGTCTTTCACCCTGGGTTTCTCTCAAGCTCCAGAAGGATACTACTCCAACACCCAAGGACTCAATGGATTTCAACTAAAAAGTGCCTTGAAGGTTTGCATTGATGATATAGATGATTTTAATGGATTTCCGATCCATCAGGATCAAGGATATGCTGCCCTGTATGATGCCTATGCCACAGAAAACAGTGGAGATACCGATGATTATTTTGAAGAAGATGGTACAGTATTAGACATGTATTCTGAAATTATAGCCGGTGCGGATGATTATAATTATGAGCATTTTCAAAATAATTGCGGAAATTATTCAGATGAAGGAGATTGCTACAATCGAGAGCATTTAGTACCACAGTCCACCTTCAATAGTGCCTCTCCAATGCGAAATGATTATTTTCATGTGGTACCTTCGGACGGAGCAGTAAACGGAGCAAGAGGCAGTTTTCCCTTTGGTGAGGTCACCAATCCAACTTACACATCTTCAAATGGCTCTAAAAGAGGTCCCAATGTTTTTCCTGGGTATTTAGGTATTGTTTTTGAACCCATAGATGAATTTAAAGGAGATATCGCCAGATCTGTCTTATACTTTGCTATTAGGTATGAAGATGAATTTAATTCTAGCTGGAGTAGCAATCAGGTCCTGGCTGACAATCCACAAGATTTTTTTGTGGAATGGTATATCAACCTATTGGTCTCATGGCATCTCCAGGACCCGGTTAGTCAAAGGGAGATCGACAGAAATAATAATGGATTCCAATTCCAGTCAAACAGAAATCCTCTCATTGATCATCCAGAGTTTGTACTTAGGATCTGGGGAGATTTTATGGATGATGAGGCTCCAACCCCGCCAACAAATCTGCAGGCCAATCAAATCACAAATTCAAGTGTTGAGCTTTCATGGACACCATCAGAAGATAATGTAGCCGTTGCTAGATATATAATAGAACAGGACGATGTAGAGATAGGAACCTCTCCATCAAATCAGTCAAATTTTACGGTTGAAGACTTAAATGCAGAAACACTTTATAATTTTAGAGTTTATGCTGTAGATCAGGGCGATAATTTTTCGGAGTACAGTAACGAAATTGAAATAACGACTTTAGCAGATCCTAATTATCTTATAAACGAAGATTTCGATGACTGTGAAAATGGGATAGATCATTTTGTATCTATCAGCGAGGTAAGCAGTCTCAATTGGGGATGTGTTCCTACTTTTGGAGAAAATGGTTCAGGAGGATACCAGATGAATGGATTTCTAGGAGGACAAGTCCAAAGTTTAGATTGGCTCATCACGAGTCATCCATTAAATTTTGATATCTATGAGCAGGAAAGATTGAGCCTATGGGCTGCTGCTTCCTTTGGAAACTCAAAGCTTGAACTTCTCTATTCTACAGCTTACAATGGAAATGAAAATCCGTCAAATTTTGAATGGCAAGAAATCCCCAATATCAATATACCTCGTCACCCAGAAGGCGATAATTCGCTATTTACATATGAAGCACAATCAATTGATATTTCAGAACTAAGTGGAGAAAACGTATATGTTGCCTTTAGATACAATACAACCAATGGAGATGAAGCAACACGATGGACTATCGATAACTTCAGTATTACTGGAGAAAGCCTATTATCAAATGCTGAATTCGAAGAACAATTTGATTTTACTTTGTATCCAAATCCAAGTGAAAGTGGACGCTTTTATCTGAATTTTTCATCCACAGGTCTCAAATCTATTAAAGTTTATGATATCGCTGGAAAAGAAGTCTTCAGTAAAACTACTTATCAAAAGCGATACATGGCTAATCTTAGTCAACTGCCAAAAGGAATTTATTTTATAAAAATTAATCAAGATTTAAATTCAAAAGTCAAACGATTAATTTTAAACTAAAAAAGACCAGATAAATCTGGTCTTTTTGATTTGATATTAAAGGCTATTTTAGTTTTTCTTCATAGGATTATTGCCAGTCTGCATTTTCATCATCATACCTTGCAACTTTTGCTGTAATTCTGGATTTTTTTGAACCTGCGCCCCTATGTCCTGAAATTGTTGAAGAGTTAAACCCTTTTCTTTCAATTTATTCTCCATTTTTTCTTGAGAACTTTTTTGAATTTCCTGGATTTTAGTCATGGCTGCTTTTTGTTGCTCCATTTCTTCTTCTGTCGCCTCTACATCCTTTTCCGGATCCATATCAGCTTCATAAATTTCATTAAAGCGTTCTGGAGATAAACCTTCTTTCTCTATTGCTTCAACCATTTCTTGCTGTATGGCTTGATTGGACATTTGAACACTTTGGTAAGCTTCTGCAAATTTTTTCAATTGAGCATCAGTTACTTGTTCTTGAGCTTGGGCTGAAACGGCAAATACAGTAAATAAAAATATGCCGAATGTTGAAATTGCTTTTTTCATGATTTAATTATTAAGATTTGTTGCAATATTGCTATTTTTTAAAAGCCTCCCAAATGAATAGATATATTATTAGAGGGTTTAACTATAAACTTCTAAACTTTATCAAAGTTTTAATGTTTTAGCCTCATTCCAAAACTTATCCATTTCTGATAGACTCATCTTAGATAAATCTAAGTTATGCTCTTTAGCCTTCTTCTCTAGGTATTGAAATCTTGAGATAAATTTCTTATTAGTCCTTTCCAGAGCGGTTTCGGGATCTACCTTGAGAAATCGTGCATAGTTGATCATCGAAAATAAAACATCTCCAAATTCACTTTCTATTTTGTCCTGCTGATTTTGGTTAACTTCTTCCTGTAGTTCTGAGAGTTCCTCCTCAACCTTTTCAAAAACTTGCTCTGGCTTTTCCCAATCAAAACCTACGCCTGCGACTTTATCCTGAATTCTACTTGCTTTAATAAGTGCTGGTAGTGATTTTGGAACTCCACTCAACACACTCTTATTCCCTTCTTTTAGCTTAAGCTTTTCCCAATTTACTTTGACCTGATTTTCATCTTCAGCTTTCACATCTCCGTAAATATGTGGGTGTCGATTAATTAATTTTTCGCATAAAGCATTTATGACCTCTGCGATATCAAAATCCTTCGTTTCACTTCCTATTTTTGAATAAAATACTATATGTAACAATACATCTCCGAGCTCTTTTTTAATTTCAGTGGAATCCTTGTCTAAAATGGCATCTCCCAGTTCATAAACCTCTTCCATTGTAAGATTCCGTAAAGATTCCATGGTTTGCTTTTTGTCCCAAGGGCATTTTTCTCTAAGCTCGTCCATGATATCTAAAAGTCGTTCAAAAGCCTTAAGTTGTTTTGATCTTGAATACATGTTTTTATTTTAAAGGTAAGGGTTTCAACTAAAAAACCCTCCGAGTTTTTCTCAAAGGGTTTCAATTTATTTAAATAGTATCAGTTGCTACTTTGCTTTTTCAGAATCATCACTAGCCTCCTCTGCTTTCGGATCTGAAAAATCAGTGATTTCTTTAGAAATCAATAAATTATACCATTGTATTACTTTTTTAATGTCAGAAGGATAGACTCTATCTTCATCATATTCTGGAAGGACCTCACTAAAATAATCTGTGAGTTCGTTTTTTGATGATTTATGATTTATAGCTTGTTTTCCTTCTTCTTTATCATAGATTTTTTGAAAAACTTCTCTAAGTGGTATTTCTTCAGTATAAGTATAAATAGCAATTTCACTAAGAATACTCACATTATTTCTCATACTCACTGGAATCTTTTTACCGTCTACTAATGATTGAGCTAGAAAACCTCCTCTCGTTTGAGCTTTAAGTTCAAAAAGTCCAGGTTTTCCAGAAATAGATAATACTTTGTCAAGTTTCATTTAGTATAGTTTTTTGGCTGGCAAATATGCAATTTGTTTAAAATATAGAATAGGTTTAGCGCATTTTTTTAGCTAACGGATATTTCATTTTATAGCCTACGTCAATTTTACCTTTTGTAATATTTGTAAGTCTGCTTTTGATCAATCGCTTTTTTAAATTTGAAATTCTATCGGTAAACAGTATACCTTCAATATGATCATATTCGTGCTGAACAACTCTTGCAGGAAGACCATTCAGCACTTCAGTTTTTTCAACAAAATTTTCGTCGACGTAGTTAATTTTGATTTCAGGTTTTCTGAAAATATCCTCATGTACATCAGGAATACTCAAGCATCCTTCATTAAAATCCCAATCAATACCGTGTTCTTCTACAATTTCAGGATTTATAAACACACGCTTGAAGGATTCTAATTCTTTGACTTCTTCCTCACTTAAGTTTTCATCCTGAGCGAAAGGTTTTGCATCAATAACAAAAAGGCGAATGGATAAGCCTATTTGAGGTGCTGCCAACCCAACCCCATTAGCATTATACATGGTTTCAAACATGTCTTCAATGAGCTGGTCCAATTCTGGATAATCATTTGAAATTTCTTTCGCTTTTTTCTTTAAGACTGGAGAACCATAGGCAACAATTGGTAATATCATGATCTCAATTTTGTATCTGTGAAAATTTCCCTTTTAAACTGATCTACAAAAATACAGGTTTTATTTCTTTTCAATTTAAGAAATGAAAAATTTAAACGCGCCTTTTAGTTGAGGTAATTCTGAAGTAGTATGGTAGCACTAATTTCATCTACAAGTGCTTTATTTTTTCTTTGTTTCTTTTTCAGCCCAGAATCTATCATCGTTTGAAAGGCCATCTTAGAGGTAAATCGTTCGTCTAGTCTTTCGATCTTAAGCTTGGGAAATAAGGATTGAATATCCTCTATAAAAAACAAGATATTTCTTTCGAGTTGCATGGGTTTTCCGTCGGTAAATTTAGGTTGACCAACTACCAGAGTGTCAATATTTTCAGATTTAATAATTGCCTTTAATTCATCCATCAATAGCCTGGTATCTATAGTTTTTAAGCCTGAGGCTATCATTTTCATTTCATCAGAAATAGCGATACCCGTTCGTTTGATACCAAAATCTAAGGCTAATACTTTAGTCTTCATAATATTATTTGAGATGCAAATATAAGCTATGATTCGTCATTTTGAATTTGACCATAAACATTATCTTCGCAAAAAAAGCAAGATGAAAGATTTAAAAGATAAAATAGAAAAAGCCTGGGATAATCGCGAATTGCTGAAAGAACAGGAAACCATAAACGCTATACGTTCAGTCGTTGCGAAATTGGATAGTGGTGAGCTTCGATGTGCAGAGCCGACTACTGATGGCTGGCAGGTGAACGAATGGGTTAAAAAAGGGGTTGTACTCTATTTCCCTATCCAAAAAATGGAAACTTTGGAAGCAGGAATTTTTGAGTATCATGATAAAATGCCTCTTAAAAAAGGCTACAAAGAAAAAGGGATTCGTGTAGTGCCAAATGCTGTTGCGAGACATGGTGCCTACATTTCCAGTGGAGTTATCATGATGCCTAGTTACGTCAATATAGGAGCTTATGTAGATGAGGGCACCATGGTAGACACCTGGGCAACAGTAGGAAGTTGTGCCCAAATTGGTAAAAATGTCCATCTTTCTGGAGGCGTTGGCATCGGCGGGGTTTTAGAACCTTTACAAGCCGCACCCGTCATTATTGAAGATAATGCCTTTTTAGGATCAAGAAGTATCGTCGTTGAAGGTGTACGAGTGGAAAAAGAAGCTGTTTTAGGCGCAAATGTTGTCATGACTGCATCAACCAAAATCATAGATGTGACAGGAGATGAACCCAAAGAAATGAAAGGAGTGGTCCCAGCAAGATCTGTTGTGATTCCAGGAAGCTACACCAAAACCTTCCCTGCTGGAGAATTTAATGTGCCTTGTGCCTTAATTATTGGAAAAAGAAAAGAAAGCACCAATAAAAAGACATCCTTGAACGATGCTTTACGGACTTATGATGTAGCAGTTTAAGCTTATAGCTTAAAGATTGAAGAAGATGAAAATTTTAGTCATTCAGCAAAAGATGATTGGAGACGTGCTCGTCTCCAGTCTTATTTGCGAAAATCTAAAACTAAATTACCCTAAGGCCGAAGTACATTATTTAGTGAACAGGTTTACAATTCCTGTTATTAAAAATCATCCTTATATCGATAAAATCGTAGTTTTTGAAGATGAATACAGGTCGGATAAACTCGCTTTATATAGATTTTTAAAACAAATCCGGCATTCTAATTATGATGTCGTTATCGATGCCTATGGAAAATTAGAGAGTAATTTGATCACTCTTTTTTCTGGGGCTCAGACTAAAATCGGATGGGAAAAAAATTATACAAAGCTGCTTTACACTGAGACCGTAAACATTTCAAGCGAATCTAAGTTAGGGTTGGGTTCTGCCATCGAAAACAGACTTAATCTAGTGAAAAGTTACAGAAATTCTGCTATCCATTCTACTCGACCTCAAATACATTTAACCCCTCTCGAGCTAGAATCTGCAAGGCAAAAATTAGCTGAATTTTCTAAAACTGGAGGACGTGATTTCCTGATGATCAGTGCACTTGGAAGTCAGCCAGAAAAGACTTATCCTCTGGCTTACATGGCTAAGGTTTTGGATTTTATAGCAGATGATACCGATGCTTTAATGATCTTAAATTATATGCCTCAGCAAAAAGAGGACATCACCAGGCTTTATGATCTCTGTCAGCCAGCCACTCAAAAGCAAATCATTAGGAACTTCGAAGTTGGTGGATTAAGGGAATTCTTGGCTGTGACCAAATTTTGCAAAGCAGTCATCGGAAATGAAGGAGGAGCTACAAATATGGCCAAAGCATTGAATGTTCACACATTTTCTATTTTTTCGCCCTGGATTGATAAGCAGGGGTGGAATGGGTTTGAGAGTGAAAACTTAAAACACGTCTCTGTCCATTTGGAAGATTTTAAGCCTGAATACTTTAGGGATACTAAATTTAAAGAGCTCAAAAAGAAAAGCGATGACTTGTATTTAAAATTTAAGGCAGAATTTATAATAAAAATATTGAAGCCTTTTTTAAATACACTAATAGCTGGTTAACAATAAAAATAAATTAGGAGCAAATTAAAATAAGTTTTATATTCGCTTAAAACATTTAATCTTTTTATTATGAAAACAACATTCAACCATTGTTTAAAAACAATTCTGTTCTTTACGGCGATCACTTTTTTAAGTTGCTCAGATGAGGAACCAACTTATGAGAGCGAACCATATCAAGATGTAGAACAGGAAATTTCAATTGTGAAATTTGAAACGTTTGATGAATTTAATGCACTTATAGATGAGTTAAGTAACATAAGTGAAGACGAATTAGAATTTTGGATTGAGCAAAATAATCCTGATGCATTGTACCATTCTAAAAAAAATACAGAAAAACTCAATGATCTTCCTGAATCATATTTAGCGATTTTAAATTCTGAAAATGAATTTAAAATTGGAAATAAGACACTTTGGCTTTACGAGGAAAAATTATACGAATTTGAGCAGGGACAAAATAAAAAAGATTTGAAATTGAATGTTAAGGATTTAAAACCAGTAGGCGAAATTATTGTCAAAATTCATGGAAATGATCCTAAAACAACCATCGTTGGACAAGGGCAATTAAATGCGAAATATAAACATGAATTTAATGGTTATCAATATAAAGATTGCTCTAACAATTTAAGAAATATTAATGCAAAATTTATTTATGTTCATGAATTGATGTCCGTAGAATCTGGTCTACATGCGACTGCAAGATATTCCAGACTATATTTACGAGTTAAGTTAGAATGGAGAGGTCGAAAAAAGTGGAAACCTGCTGGAGAACCAAGAAATATAAGTGTAAACTTGTACCTACATGACACAAAACTATCGTTTTACAATAACGGTATCCCTAGCATTTCATTGGTTTACGACCCAAGTAGCGTGAACGTATCATTTGATTGTTCAGGCGATAGAACAATTTTGCTTAAAACTTCTGATAGCTATGGAATAGGAGCTGGTTCTCCAAGATGGATAGTAAATACAACTGGATCTATTGCCCAAGAATTTCATGGAGGATATTATTATTGGAGCCATTTTGCAAATTGGTAAGCGAACCAATTAATTCATAATTAACGATCTGCCTCATTCATATGGGGCAGATTTTCTTTATAGTACTTATAATTATTCATTACTCTTAAGACTTTATATGTAATGAGTGATGAAAACTGCCAAAATGGCCTTTTTACTTCTCTAATTATTTTTTTAAACTTGATCAATTTTTTATTCTGTATAGTTGTTCCACCAACTAAATCATCACAATGAGTTACATAAGTTTTTGCAGTATTATAGATTCTCACATTGTGTATATTTACTTCTTGAAGTAAGATGTCAATTGGAGCTTCATACTTATATAACTTGGTGTGTAGTTTTGTTGCTGCATGTTTTCCCAAAATCTGACCAGTAGTACCTCTTGGTGGAACTGCAAATAACCTGAGGCCTTTATTTTCAATAATTAATGAAAAGCCTTTTTTCCCTGAAATATCTACAAAATCATTTGTTGTTATTGACTTTAGGATGTCGTGTATCTCATCAAAAAAACTATGCTCTATCTTAACATCATCCTCAAATATGATTGCATAATCTTCTTTTTGTTTTGATATTATTTCAAATAGATCAAAATAAGATTTGATCAATCCTATTTCACCAAAATTTAAAGAGGGAAAGTGTTTTATTAACTTATGTTGTCCTTTAGCTTTATAAATAAATCTAGAATCAAGTGACTTACCATCAACAGCAGTAAACCTTTCAAAATTAACATCGAATTTAGAGAGTTGAGATTCCATAAACGACCTCCGCTCTTGGCTTCTATCCAAATTAATAAAATAAATTTTGAAACTTACCAAGATAAAAGGTGTTTAGGAAAAATTAGACTTGTTAATTATAATAAGAATTTTTTCGGCTTTCAAACAATTATATTCACCAAATACTACGATTCAAAAATAATTTATTTTGAAAGTTATCAAATCAATTCATGAAATATTATTTTAAAGTGAACATTATTTTACATTTGTAGCTTGTATTTTACTAATCGACCTAATCTGTTATGCCTAAAATTTCGGCACTTATCATCACATTAAACGAAGCTAATAACATCGGTTTCCTCATAGAAAATCTAAGTTTTGCAGATGAGATTATTGTGGTAGACTCCTATTCAGAGGATAAAACAGTTAGCATCGCAGAGTCCTATCCAAACGTAAAGGTTTTCCTCAAACAATTTACAGATTTTACGACCCAGAGAAATTTTGCTCTAGAGAAGGCCAACCATGAGTGGATTTTGTTTATGGATGCAGATGAAAGACTTACAGATCCTCTTATAGCCGAAATACAGGCTACTGTTAACCAAAATTCCACAGCAGACGCCTATTATTTTTACAGAAAATTTATGTTTAAGGGTAAGCCTTTACACTTTAGTGGATGGCAAACCGATAAAAACATAAGACTTTTTAAAAGAAATAAAGCCACCTATACCTCACAACGGTTAGTTCACGAAGTGCTAAAAGTAGAGGGTGAGGTGTCTTATTTGAAACATAAGTTAATCCACTACTCTTATAGTAGCTATGCCTCCTATAAGAGTAAAATGATCAATTATGCCCAATTGAAAGCTAAGGAGCTTCATCAAAAAGGGGTAAAACCAAATGCATTTCATTATTTTATCAAGCCTACCTACAAGTTTTTATATGATTTTATAATAAGAGGTGGTTTTTTAGATGGCAAGAAGGGAATAATTATTTGTTACCTGAATGCCTTAAGCGTTTATAAACGATATCCTTATTTGAAACAACTTTCAAAACAGTGATTTCAATTTCTTTTTCCGTTCTTGCTTGAGATGAAACTTTCGTTGAAATTCTGAAGTATAATCCCACATGAGTTCAAACACTTCAGACTTTGGTTTTTTGATAAGTTTCGCATATTCATCACTCATGATCTCCACCATTTCTTTCTTAGGAGTTAGTCTTCTGAAATTATACATCCGTTGGTCAAAATTCAGAGGTTTAAACTTCATTCTATTGAGGTCCACAAGTGAAAATTTAATATCATTCTCTTGAAAAAATATTAAAGTATTCCCAGGAGAGTGATCCTGAAATTCAACTTGGTGTTCATGAAGCTGAAAGGTGAATCTTGTAAATGATCTAAGAATTTCTTCATGTCTAGGATAATCGGGTGAATGAACAAGATCTCTATAGGTTAAGTCTGGTGTAGTATGTTCACTTATATAGAAAGACTTTCCAAAACCAAGACCTTGACTAAATTCAAAAAAAGCAATAGGCTCAGGAGTACCGATTCCTTTTTCCTTTAAAAGAGTAGCATATTCAAAAGATCGTCTGGCTTTCGACTTGCGGAAATACTGATAGGCGATTTGATTGATAAGGTTAGGAACTTTAAAGGATTTGATGTTTAAAAGAAGTCCTTCAAATTCAACTGTCTTTATAATGTTTCTATCTCCATTTCCAAATACAATTCCAACATCATCAAACTGATTAATCAGCTCAGAAAGCTTACTTTTAAACTCAAAATAAGAAGGATTGCATTTAAAATTCATTGGTGATATTTAAATTTCAAATTTAAAACCTATAAGTGGTCAAAACACCAACTCAATCTTTTTTTTTTAACGATTTTAGTATTTTAAAATTAAATCGATGAATCCTTATCCTAAATGTAGCTTGATCACACCCACTTATAACTGGCCAGAAGCATTAGAATTACTTTTAAAAAGTGTAATTAAGCAAAGTATACTCCCCGATGAAGTCATCATTGCTGATGATGGCTCTAGAAAGGAAACTACTGAATTAATAAATAGATTTCAAGAAAACTTTCCTATACCTCTCATTCACGTATGGCATGATGATAAGGGCAACAGAAAGCCCAGAATCATGAATAAAGCTATTGCTAGAGCAAAATTTGATTATATCATTGAAATAGATGGAGATATCATTATGAATAAATATTTCATTCAAGACCATCTTTATTTTGCTCAAAAAGGATATTATTTATATGGCTCTAGAGTTAATATTCAAAAAGAGTTTTTACCAACTCTATTTAGAAATCAAATTCTAAAATTTAACTTTTTATCAAGAGGTATAAAAAAAAGAGGCAGGACACTAAGGTTTCCATTGTTAGCAAAACAAATAAAACCCGTTGAAGTGCGCTCTAGTAAATTGAGAGGGTGCAATATGTCATTTTGGAGATCTGATTTTATAAAAGTAAATGGTTTTAATGAAGAACTTGTTGGCTGGGGAATTGATGATTCTGAAATGATACAGAGATTACATAACATAGGTATTAAAGGAAAACGATTGAAATTTGCAGGTATAGCTTACCATATATACCATAAAGAGCAATCTAAATCTCATATCGAAATCAATCTCGAAATTGAAAAGCAAACTATCGAAGACAAATTAGTTTATGCTGAGAAGGGAATAGATGAATTCTTGTAACTCTATTTCAGACTATTGTATAAATCTAAGACTTTTTTTGCCTTAATTTTAGATGAATAATTATCTTCAATGAGCTTTTTATTCGAATCGAGTTTCTTTTTAAGTTTTTCTGGGAACTTATAAATCTCTAAAAGTCTTATAACAATTTCATTAGGATCCATGTTTTCCACTATATAACCATTAACACTATCTTCGATTAATTCTTGAGTAATGCCCACAGATGTAGTTACAACTGGAGTTTTCATAAAGAAAGCCTCCAGTATTGAAGTTGGCCCTCCTTCTCTCTCTGATGTAAGGAGAAATACGTCAAAATATTGATTCAATAAAAATGCATTTTCAAATTCTCCTTCAAAAGTAAAGAATTCATTAAGCTTTAGTTCATCGATTTTAAATTTAAGTTCTGCTGTTAATTTAGAAAACCTTCCTACTTGTATAAATTTAATATCTTTAATATTAAGGCTATTAATGATTATGTCTGCTATATCTATAAATAAATCTAAATTTTTAGCTGAAGTATGATTAGCAATATTACCAACGATAAAATAATTTTTATAATCAAATGGAACATGTCTGAGTTTATGTTCATTCATTAAGCTAATATCTATTGCGTCATTAATTACAATATTTTTACTTCTATTTTTATGAGATAATTGTTCTGAAAATTTTTCAGCGACAAAATCTGATACACATATTATTCTATCAATTATTTTTGAGTTGTATTTAATCTTACTGAACAAAGAAGAGCTACTTCCCATCCCTTTTTTTTCAAAAATAATTTTAGGATTAATCTTATAAAAAAGAGATGTATAATAAGTTAGATTTAATGCATCGCTTGTATGTAAATGAATTATGTGTGGTTTAATTTTTTGTAATTCGTCGTAAAAGTGTTTACAATTTTTTTGAGATTTTAATTTATCCTTTTTTGATAAAATTATTTCACAAAGATTTGAATCAAGAAATCCAATAAGCTTTGAACTTTTAACAGTATACAAATAATGTTTTATTTTTTCATGTTTCAAATTTTTTAAAAGATCTAGAAGCTGTTGTTCATTTCCTCCCCAAACTTTAGCTCCTGAAACATGAATAACTTTGATCATAAGTTTTGAATTTTTATTCTTTAAATTAGTGTTAATTGCTCATTATTTTGATCTAGCTTATTCATCGGATTAGATTTGTTTAATGTATTTCCTTGAATAACCTTTTCATATCTATTCAAGTATTGAAGAGTCATGTTTTTACTATTAAAGATTTCATAAGCATATTCATGACAGGTTTGAGGAGAAAATTGTTCTGATTTTAAAATAGCATTAGCGAGTTCATCAGTCTTGTTGCTAAGAAAACCTACGTCATCGTTTATTATTTCTTTCAAAGAACCATAAGGTGTTCCAAAGACTGGACAACCAAAGTAAAGACTTTCTATAAGTGCTAGCCCGAAAGGTTCGTGCCATAAAACAGGAAAAATTAATCCTTTAGAGCGATTTAAATAGTTCTCTTTTTCTAGCCCACCAACCATTCCTTTGAAATTTACCTTTGTAGAGAACACATAAGAAGGCCCCATTTTTAAAACTCTTTCGCTTAATCGTCTTCCACCTAAAACATTTAGTTGTTCAGTTTTCGTTTTTTTAATGATATCTATAGCTCCTTTTAGATTTTTAACGCTCCAAGATGCCTTTGCTAAAAAATGGAACCCGCTTCTTTTAATAGTAAAATTTGGATTTGAGTAATCATCCCAATCCAAGCCATTATGTACGAATGAGTCAGAATTATATCTATTAGCGTGGTTTTTAGACAGAAATACAACATTTTTATCAAACTCATTATCATTATAATAATTACCGTGAATTGTAATGATGTAGGGCTTTTTACAAAACTTTAAATCAGCAGGAGTGAAGTGAAAATGAACCAAATCGATATCTTCAGGGATTTGATCTATTATAGCTATTTCGTAATTTATGTAAATTACAGATGCAAAGTCAGATGAAGATCCTTTATTAACAAGATAAGTTACTTTATGTCCTAATTTGACTAGCTCTTTACCTAATCCCCAAATTAATCTTTCAGTACCTCCATAATATTTTACTGGAATTCTAGTATTATTAACAATAAGTATATGCATTGCATTCTAAATTAAAAGGGTGAAAATATTCCTAACCTTTTCAACGTGATAATATCAAAAGTACTTGGATTCTCATTCTTTAAAATAAAGGAAAATAAAAACTTAAAATACCTTTAATTTGTAATTAAATCAGTTATACAAACATAAGCTTAATTTAGCTTTAGCCCCAAATAATACTTGAGCAAATGAAAAACCAAAAAGAGGTCATACAAGAATGCACCCAGATCCTTAAACGAGGTGGACTCATCCTCTACCCTACTGATACTGTCTGGGGAATTGGCTGTGATGCGACTAATGCTGATGCCATCGATAAAGTTTATAAATTAAAGCAAAGGTCTAATGATAAATCTTTGATCTGCCTGGTCTCTGATTTTAAGATGCTTAATCAATATGTGGAAGAAATTCCTGAAGTCGCTTATGACCTATTGAAATATGCCAATAAACCCACCACTATTATTTACCAAAATCCAATTAGAGTGGCCACCAATCTTATTGCAGAAGATGATACCTTAGCAATAAGAGTGGTAAACGACATTTTTGCAAAAGAATTAGTAAGAAAATATAAAAAACCAATTGTTTCTACATCAGCCAACTTAAGTGGTCAAAAAACGCCTTCCAACTTTATTGAAATTTCTGAAGAGATTTTAAAAGGCGTAGACTATGTTGTAAATTTGCACCAATCCAATAAAAACAAGAAACCATCAACCATTATTAAGTTAGACCTTGATGGTAAAGTACAAGTGATTCGCAAATAACATGTCAGACACCTATTATAAAGAAGCTCTTCAACATCAAATTTTCACTTTCCTTACCGAAGCTGCAGACGAACTAAATGTAGAAGCTTACGCTATTGGAGGTTTTGTAAGGGACTTTTTTCTAAAACGAGGCAAAGCCAAAGACATCGATGTTGTTGCTGTAGGAAATGGGATTGAATTAGCTAAAAAAGTATCCGAAAAGCTTCCAGGGAAACCACCGGTTAAAGTATTTAAAACTTATGGAACTGCCATGCTCAAGGTTTTTGATCTTGAAGTAGAGTTTGTCGGCGCCAGAAAAGAATCCTATTCAGAAGATAGTCGAAATCCTAATGTGGAGAAAGGCAGTCTAGAAGATGACCAAAACAGAAGAGATTTTACCATCAACGCCTTGGCTCTTCAGCTTAATGAAGCTCACTTTGGAAAACTTTTAGACCCTTTTGATGGGTTAGCAGATTTAAAAACTCAACTCATCAAAACTCCTCTCGACCCTGATATTACTTTTTCTGATGATCCCTTAAGAATGTTGAGAGCCATTCGGTTTTCCACTCAACTTGATTTTGTGATCGATATCAAATCGCTTGAAGCCATCAAAAATAATGCTTCAAGGGTTGATATTATAAGCAAAGAACGAATTGTCACTGAATTACATAAAATAATGGAGTCTGAGAAGCCTTCCAGAGGCTTCAAATTACTTCATGACACCAACTTATTGAAAAGAATCTTACCTGAGTTGACGAATTTAGAAGGTATTGATGAAATTGATGGACAAAAACACAAAGATAATTTTTGGCACACCTTAGAAGTTGTGGATAATATCTCCAAAGAAACCAATGATTTATGGTTGCGATGGGCAGCACTGCTGCATGATATTGGGAAAGCACCTACAAAGCGCTTTCATAAAAAAATAGGTTGGACATTTCACGGGCATGAATTCAAAGGCTCTAAAATGGTGTATCAATTGTTTAAACGGTTAAAAATGCCATTGAATGATAAAATGAAATTTGTTCAGAAATTGGTTTTGCTAAGTTCAAGACCTATAGCTATTGTAGATGATGATGTGACTGACTCTGCGGTAAGACGTTTGGTTCATGATGCTGGCGATCATCTGGAAGATTTAATGACCTTATGTGAAGCAGATATCACTACCAAAAACCCTAAGCGCTATAAAAAATACCATAATAATTTTAAGTTAGTAAGGGAGCGTATTAAAGAAGTTGAAGAACGAGATAAAGTCAGAAATTTTCAGCCCCCAGTATCGGGCAATGAAATTATGGAAACTTTCAAGATTGAACCTTGCCAGGCTGTAGGAGAAATTAAAGCTAAGATTAAAGAGGCCATCTTAGAGGGAGTCATACCCAATGAATATAACGCTGCATTTGCTTTTATGCTGAAGGAGGGTGAAGCATATGGCTTCAAAAAGCAAGCTTAATTTTTCTCAAAACACTCCCAAAATACTCTTCTAAACTTACGAACAGAGGGATAAAGTGCCTTATAAGAATTATCTTTGTAAAAAACTAAAATCGTGTTTAGAAAATCGATAAAAGCTTCCATCATTATCATTTATTTAGTCATTATTGCAGGTGCTGTTGTAAGAATGACGGGAAGTGGTATGGGTTGCCCAGACTGGCCTAAATGTTTTGGGTACTACATCCCCCCTACCGAAGAAACTCAATTAGAATGGTCTCCAAATCATGATTATTTTGAAGGTCAGGTTATTATTGTAGGTAAGTCCTTAAAAATAGCTAAGGAAGCATTTACCTCTAATACAGAATTTGAAGATTCACATTGGAATAATTACGAAAAACACGATTACGCTGAATTTAATGCTGCTCATACCTGGATAGAATATATCAACAGGTTGTTAGGAGCCTTAGCTGGCCTCGCAATACTTATAATGACGATCTTATCCTTTGCTCAATGGAAGAAAAATAAGAAAATAACGCTGTTTTCTATTTTAACTTTAATCTTACTTCTTTTTCAAGCCTGGTTAGGAGCCACAGTAGTGTACTCATTGCTTTCTCCCGTAAGAATAACCTTACACATGCTTGTTGCGCTGCTTTTGGTGGCACTATTAATATATATTTTAAAATTGTCTTCAGAGAAAAATAGCTCCTTGAAGGCGACATTTACGTTTAGAAATTTATTGATAGCAGCTGTTATTTTGAGTCTAATTCAAGTAGCCATGGGTACACAGGTTAGACAATTCGTAGATGAGCAAATAGATCTTTTGGGCTATGAAAGCAAAGGCGAATGGCTTAATGATCCGACCTTAATTTTTTACGCCCACCGATCTTTTTCAATAGTGGTATTACTGGTTAACTTAGGTATTTGGTGGCTCAATAGATCCAGGAATCTTGGGTTTAGGCTTACAAATTGGATGATGCTAATTGTAGGAATTGAAATTCTTAGTGGAATTGCCATGTATTATTTGGATTTCCCTTTTCTTTCCCAACCTTTGCATTTGGTTTTTGCAGCTTTGCTATTTGGGGTTCAATTTTATATCTTAATGCAAAGTTTTGAAGCCAAATTAATTACAAAAACAAAACAATAATGATTTATAAATATAGAATAGTTCTGGACACACTTGATGATGTCATTAGGGATATTGAAATTAGAGATCATTCTACCCTGGAAGATCTGCATAATTCAATAGCTCAGGCCTTTGGTTTTGATGGAACTGAAATGGCATCTTTTTATAAAAGTGATGACGAATGGAATCAAGGTGAAGAATACCTTTTATTCGATATGAGTGATGGTCAGAACGATATCAACATGATGAACGAAACCAGCTTAGACACTGTGTTTTCAAAAGATCAAACTAAAATGATCTACGTCTATGATTTTTTTAACATGTGGACGTTTTATGTGGAGTTGGCTGACATTGCAGAACCAGAAGATGGGCAAGATTATCCCAACTTGATGTTTGCTCAGGGACAGCTTCCAGATTCTCCACCTGAAAAACAATTTGAGGCCGAAAAATTAGATGAATTTGAAGACGATATCGATGATGATATTGAATTTGAAAATCTAGACGATTTTGATTTTGATGAAAATTGGAATTAAATCATTACTTATAAAATTATTCTAAACTATGATCAACCTATTTAGTGCTCAAATTGAGAGCATGTCTATACACCGTGTTGGAAATAAAAGCAGAAATGAATCCCTATTCCTATCTGAAGAGCCACACAATCTATCTGATGAACTAAAACCACTTATAAAAGAATATTTTTTAAAATCTTTCAGAGACAAAGAAGAAAACTATTACCACTTTGTGCATGATACTGATTTGGAATTTCATCAATTGTATAATTTAACCACGGATATCTTCAACAACCCTCTGGATAGTCATGCAATTTCAAAAAAAATAACGCGCCTTTTATTTGAAGAATCTAAACACCAACACATTAAAGGTGGAGAAGTTTATATCGTATATTTTGAGAATATGCTGATTGATAATGAGAAGGTCTCTGCTGTAGGAATTTTTAAATCAGAATTAAAACATGATTTTCTTCAGTTCGAAGAAAAACAAAATAACTTGGATGTTATACTTCAACAGGGGGTTTATCTCAACAAACTAGATAAAGGAGCACTAATTTTTAATTCGGAAAAAGAAAACGGCTATAAAATATTGTCTGTAGATTCTAATAAATATGATACCAAATATTGGTTAGAGCAATTTCTGCAAGTTGACTTCTTTGAAGATGAGAACTTTTACACCAAAAAGTATCTGAAATTCTGTGAGAATTTTGCCAAAGATGTTGTGCTACCTGCAGAAGATAAGCAACAAGAAGTTCTATTTATGAATAAAGCGATGAATCATTTCGCCTCCAACGATAATTTCAACGAACAAAATTTTCTGAATGATGTGCTGGAAAATCCAGCATTGGAACCAGAGTTTCAAAACTACAAAACGGAGAAAGCACCAAAATACAAAGTAGAAGATTTATCAGAATTTCCAATTTCAAACACTGCAGTATCAGCTGCAAGAAAGAAAATTAAGAGTGTTATAAATCTGGATACTAATGTGCAGATTAAAATGGATTTTGTAAGCGGAGATAGTGCAGAGAAATTCATAGAAAAAGGTTGGGATGAAGGCCGACAAATGTTTTATTACCTGGTTTACTTCAATAAAGAAGAAAAAAACTAAATTAAAATTCTTGTATGACAGAAATTAATCCATTACTTCAAAAGTTTGATCATCCTCCATTTAAAAAAATTAAAAATGAACATTTCAAACCTGCATTTGAAAAGAGCTTAAAAGAAGCAAGAGCAGAAATAGATAGTATTGTTCAAAACAAAGAAGAACCAACGTTTAGCAATACGATTGAGGCTTTAGAATTTTCAGGAAATCAATTGGGAAGAGTTGCGAGTATATTTTTTAATCTTAATTCAGCTGAAACAAATAAGGAGATACAGAAAATTGCTCAAGAAATTTCTCCTCTTTTGAGTGAATTTAATAACGACTTGTTACTCAATAAAGGTTTATTTGAAAAAATTAAAACTATTTACGATAATAGATCTCAGTTCGAATATTCCGAGGAGCAGCTAATGCTGTTAGAAAAAGTTTATAAAAATTTTACTAGAAACGGAGCTAATCTGAGCGAAGAAAAACAAGAGCGATTAAGAGAAATAGACAAATTGTTATCCATTACCTCCTTAAAATTTGGTGAGAATGTTCTTGCGGAAACCAATAATTTCGAATTGCATATTGAAGACGAGCAAAAATTGGAAGGTATTCCCGATGCAGTCAAAGAAGCTGCAAATGAGCTTGCTAAAGAGAAAGGCAAAAAGGGTTTTGTGTTAACCTTAGATTTTCCAACCTACATTCCTGTAATGAAGTTTGCTGAAAACAGGGAATTAAGAAAACAAATGCTTTTAGGTTTTGGTTCTAAAGCCTTCAAAGATAACGAGTTTAATAATGAAGATAATGTTCTAACCATCGCTAAACTTAGATTAGAAAGAGCTCAGTTATTAAGTTACCAATCTCATTCTGAATTTGTTTTACAGGAGCGTATGGCTAAGACTACTGACAACGTAAACTCTTTTTTAAAAGAAATTTTAGAGAAGTCATTACCAGCAGCAAAAAAAGAAATTGAAGAATTAAAATCCTTTGCTTTAAAAGAAGATAACATTGATGATTTTCAAAAATGGGACAAAGCTTACTACACTGAAAAATTAAAGCAAAAAAGGTTCAATTTAAATGAAGAGGTTTTAAAACCTTACTTCGAATTAAACAATGTGATAAACGGTATGTTTCAAATCACCAGAAAGCTTTTCAATCTTAATTTTGAAAAAACTGACGGGATTGAAGTTTATCATAAGGATGTAGTCACTTATAGAGTGTACGAAGACGATAAATATATAGCTACTCTCTACGCAGATTTCCATCCTAGAGCGGGGAAAAGAGATGGAGCCTGGATGACCACATATAAAGATCAATTCAAGCACAAAGGAGAAGAAGAAAGGCCACAGGTTTCTATTGTATGCAATTTTACAAAACCAACCAAAAATAAACCTTCATTACTTACATTTAATGAGGTCACAACATTGTTTCATGAGTTTGGACATGCTTTGCATGCAATGAATGCAAATACAAGATATCCATCGCTTTCTGGTGCCTCTGTATATTGGGATTTTGTGGAATTACCAAGTCAGCTTATGGAAAATTGGTGTTATGAGAAAGAAGCTCTGGAGTTATTTGCAAAACACTTTGAAACTAATGAAACATTACCGATCGAATATATTGAAAAAATAAAGGAATCCTCAAATTTCATGGAAGGCTTACAAACAACCAGGCAAGTCAGTTTTGGAATTTTAGATATGGCGTGGCATGGATTGAGTAACTTAGCTGATATTGATTCGGTAAAAGCTCATGAAGAACAGGCATTTGAATCTACGAGTTTATTACCTAAGATAGAAGAAAGTTGTATGAGCACTGCTTTTGGTCACATATTTCAGGGAGGTTATAGTTCAGGCTATTATTCATATAAATGGGCTGAAGTTTTAGATGCAGATGCCTTTGAGCTTTTTAAGGAGGAAGGCATTTTCGACAAGTCTACTGCGAAAAAATACAAAGAAAATATACTTCAAAAAGGAGGGACTATAGAACCTACCAAGTTGTATAAAATGTTCAGAGGAAAAGAACCTGACCCGAAAGCTTTGCTCGTTAGAGCGGGATTAATACCTGGATAAACCTGAAAGATATATTAATTACAATATAAAAGCCTGCATAAACCAATTATGCAGGCTTTTATAATTTCACAATTTATCCCAAACAAAAAAACCCTAACCAAATAAATGATCAGGGTTTTCATTATAAGAAGGCGGCGACCTACTCTTCCACGATATGTAGTACCATCGGCGCTAACGGGCTTAACTGCTCTGTTCGGAATGGGAAGAGGTGAGCCCCGTTGCTATAACCACCTTAAATTGTAAAGTAGATATTAGATTGTAGATATTGGATTTAAGATTATAGAGTTTAGACTTTTTGGTCAATTATCT
>NZ_KB905346.1:0-144338 GCF_000378765.1 Psychroflexus tropicus DSM 15496
CCAACGGTCTAGGCTATGAGTAGTTGCGTGGATTAGCACTTAACTTTGCAAATACACATTAAGCTGAAAATCCTCGCGGATTTTCAGAAGTAGGCGAGAACAAGCAATTACTTATAGCCATTGTTGTAAGTAGTTATTTTTCAGTTCTATATTCTCCTTGTTTTAGTTCAGGAAGTCCTATTTTCTTACGCTCAATGTTTGTACTGTCAATATTTTCTATGAATGGCGGAACAACTGAGTTCGTTTTGGGGTCAAATTCATCTCCCGTTCCGTAGAGCTGATTTTTTCTGTAAGCCTTTTTTCTCATATTATCAACATAGGTTGCAAATTTGATAGGCTCCATTCGATTTGCCTTTACTTCTTCAATAAGTAAATTTTGCATCTTTTCAATAGTCTCTTTCGGTGTATGGAATAGAAATAACATTGGGTCAACAACTGAATCTAATTTGGCTTTACTTAACCATCCATAATCTCTGATTATTTCGTAAAGTCGATTTGTGTTTTTTAAATCAATTTCGTTCTGAATACTCCAAAGTGAGTCTATTTGCTCTTCGGAAAGTTCAGATTGATGCGTCTGTCTGAATTTTATATTTTCTTCTATTGTCAATTTGTTCACACTGTCAATTAAGTTTTGGTCAAAAGTTTTTAATGAGATATAAGACCTGTTTAATTGGTCTGCTTCTTTCATTTCTTTAAACTCAGCAATCAATTCAGCTTTTTTAGATTCGGATAATTCTTTTTTTTCTACATCTTTATTTTTTTGTTTACAGGAAAAGAGAGAAATCACAAGGCTCAAAATCAAAACTATTTTTTTCATAAAACTTGTTTTTTTAATTACTTACAACGGCTCCGGCTATGAGTAGTTGCATGAGTTAGCACTAAACTTTGCAAGTACACACCAAGTTGGAAAATCCGCGAGGATTTTCGTAAGTAGGCGAGAACAAGCAATTACTTATAGCCATTGTTGTAAGCCGTTTTTAGTTCATTTTCAATGTTTTCTAAATATATTTTGTCCATTGGATTCGAATATGGGTCGGTCATTCTTCTTTCTCCAATGTAAAGTTCCTTTGCTTTATCCAAACAAGATTTATATTCGGTAGGTTTATCTAATTTTAAATAAGTCATAGCCAAATAATATTGATTTTCCGCCACTTCATTGTTTTCCGATTGTTTCTTGAATGTCTCAACTGCTTTTTCAAATTTTTCAGTTTCTAAATATAGAACTCCAAGATGCAGATAATCATAAGCACCAACAAAGTTTTCTTCCTCGTTTAATTTAATTTGTTTTTCTAAAATTGCTATTGCCTTTTCTTTTTCTCCAATCGCTTTATAGCACATGCCTTTGGCAATATTCAAATGGTATGTTCCGTTTTGCGTTTGTCCAATATCATAATCTACCAAACTATCCAACTTTTCGATGTCTTTAATTGCTCCTTTGTAGTCTCTAAAGAATTGGTAACGACACCAACCTCTATATCCTAAATGTTCTTTTGGATTGTATTCAACAGCCTTGTCAATTAATTTTTTCCAAGTCACAAAGTCTCCACTTTTCAGATAGGCAATGGATTTTGCCCAATAAGCGTAATCGAATGTAGGGTCAATCTCAATAGATTCGTCTAAAACGGTTTGGTATTCTTTACTGAATTGGTAATGACCTTTAATCTCCATTGCTTTTTTACAAGCTTCGTATTTTAAGGTATCTCCATAATATTTGTAAGCCTCGCAATTTGGTTGTGCTAATGAACTTGAAAATGCAAACAATAGCATTAAAAGGTTAAAGTATTTCATTATGGTAAAATTTCAGTTAGTTGTCCGTCTGTAATTTTGAATATTAAATACATATAATAATCAACAGTCACTTCGTTTCTTTTAAAAACTTCCCAATTCTCAATTTCTTTGGTTATGTTTAGAAGTTGAGAAACTATTTCTTTGTTAAAATTCTTTTCTTGGTAACTATAATCCGATTGCAAAACCCTAAATCTACCTGCTTTTCCCTCACAGTTTACAATGAAACGTATTCTGATTAGTCCATTTTGATTTTTGTCCGTTATTGGTTGATATTTTGATTTAAACGTATTTAAAATTTTAGATTTTTCTCCGCTATAAACAGGTCCTTTTCCTAAATTAAAATATTGAAGGATTTTATCATATCCGTTGCAAACTTTAAATTCCAATTCGTCAATCTGTTCATTTTTTTCTATATCTCCTACCCAACGTAAATATTCTTGTTTTTCGTCAGCTTTTTTTTCAGTTTGACAACTCCAAAGAAGCGAGAAGATTACTGTTGTTAGTATAATTATTTTTTTCATTCAGGGTGTTTTGTTCAAATGGCTTACAACTAGTATATATCCTCTAAAACTAGTAACTTTTTGCATAAAATCGATTCGGCTTCAATAAAAACTTAAAAAAACTAAGCCTTAGGAGTATATACCTGCCCCCGATGGGGTTTTAAACGATCTCTGTAGAATTTCATGTCGGTTTCCTTTACCACCAAATAGGCAATGCTGTGGTGTTCGCTGAGTTTTTCTACGCCGGTCTTTAAATCCAGGAGGCGATTCATCCTTAAGAAATCCTGGAGATGAATTTCATGATGCTCTGCGGTTTTATGGGCATTGGGTCCACGGAAGTCCCAAATCAATTTCAAATGTCTGCACATCGTATTTGTTCAATAATTAGTTACCTAAGGTTTTTAAGAGGGATCTTACGTCTTCTACCCTGTTCACATAATACTTGGCCTTCGTTTTACGCACTCCAACTTTTATCGACTCTGTTTTTTCAGGCAGTTCTTCAAACATAAACTCATCGGTCCAGTCGTCTCCAAACGCAAAAATATGCTGTGAAGGAAATTGATTGACAAGCTGTGATGCCGCTCTGCCTTTATTCACTTTACTGCTTTTTATTTCCAGAACCTTATTGCCTTCCAGCAGAGTCAAGTCGGTGTTCGAAATAAAACTAGTGAGCACGGTTCTTATTTCCACCAGCCGTTTTTGTGCGAGTTCGACGTCGGTGTTTCTGTAATGCCAGGCCAAAGAAAACTTTTTCTTTTCGACCAGCGTTCCTGGGGTTCGGTCGACAAAAGTTTCCAGAACGGGTAACACGTCTTCCATCCAGTCGGTTTTAAGAACCTCCAAGGTTTTCCAGTCTTCACCTTCTAGCCTCATGGATACGCCGTGGTCGGACACCAGGGTGTAAGGCGTTTGTCCAAACCAATTGTTTAGTGTCTCCTTATCTCGCCCGCTGATGATGACTAGTTTTAGATTTGGTTTAGTATGCAACTGCTTCAAAAGGTCGTAAAGCTCCTGGTCTGGTTTAGCCTCTTCTGGCTGGTTTTTAAAGTTGACCAGAGTACCATCGTAATCCAAAAAAATCAGCTTTGAGTCTTCAGAATTCACTTTCTTTTGAAAGGCTTCAATATCGCTTTTCTCCGCCTTTTTGGCTTTGATGCTGTGATAAACTTTATGCACCTGGTTGAGGGAATTCATAAATTCCTGAGCCCATTTCTTAACCGTATAGCGTTTTAATCGTTCCTGTAAAGCCTGCATCCTTTCCTGCTGCTCTGGTTTTGGCATTTCCAGGGCCTGTTTGATGCTATCGGCAATTTCCTCATAATTAAAAGGATTAATCAATAAAGCTTCGTTTAATTCTTTAGAAGCCCCAGCCATCTCACTCAAAATCAACACACCATCCTTTTGAGTTCGGGTGGTAACATACTCTTTGGCGACGAGATTCATACCATCCCTCACTGGTGTGATAAGCGCTACATCGGAAGAGGTGTAAAGATCGATAAGATTCTCAAAAGGGAGTGCTCTGTAAAAATACCAGATGGGTGTCCAGCTTACTGTAGAAAATTCTCCGTTTATCCTGCCTACGAGTTCATCGGTTTCCTGCTTGAGACGCTGGTACTGTGGAACTTGAGATCTAGAAGGAACCGCCAGCATGATAAGCCGGATTTTCTCCTGAAACTCAGGGTATTTTTTGAGGAAATATTCAAAAGCCTTTATCCGGTTAGGAATGCCTTTGGTGTAATCCATCCGGTCTATAGACAAAATCATCTTAACACCCTCTTCATGCTGAAGGTGTTGATCCAGTCGTTTTTGGATTTCAGATTTTTCACTTTCACCCTTTTCATCATGAGCTAAGGCTGCCTGTTCAAATTTTTCATAGTCGATCCCCATGGGGAACGAATCAACTTTGATGATTCTATTATGATAGGTCACCCGGTTAAAATTGACTTCCAAACTCAAAATACGCTTCACTGAACTTAAAAAATGACGTTCGTAATCGTAAGTGTGAAAACCGATGAGGTCGGCTCCAAGCATGCCTTCCAGGAGTTCCTTTCGTTTGGGGAAGGTCCTAAAAATTTCATACGAGGGAAATGGAATATGATTAAAAAATCCGATGGACAGGTTTGGTTTTTTAGCTTTTACCATTGCCGGCACAAGTAGCAATTGATAGTCCTGAACCCAGATGTTATCGCCATCTTCTGCATTGGCCAGAACCTGATCTGCAAATTTTTGATTTACGGCCTTATAGGTTTCCCAGGATTCTGGGTCATACTCGGTGTATTCGATAAAGTAATGAAAAAGAGGCCAAAGGGTTCGGTTACTAAAACCATAGTAATATAAGTCTAGATCACGCTCACTCAATTTTACAGCCACACACTGCTCTTTGGCAACGGCAGCATTCACTTTGGTTTCCAACTCGGGATCCAGTTCTTCCTCGGTCATGCCCGTCCAGCCAATCCATATCCCATTGCCACCTTTATGCACTGTTTTAAGGCCAGTTGCCAGTCCTCCAACGCTGGGAGTCACTTTTAGCTGCTCCCCTTCCATGCTAATTTGTAATGGTAATCTATTCGAGACAATTATCGTTTTATTCATAGCAAAGGGCTTTGAGTTGAATTATTTACTTTATTTTTATAAAAATAAGAATTTAATCACTGGTAGAGGGTCTGTTTTGTAGAGGCTTATCTTAAATTTTGATTTTATTTCAGAATAACCCCCTTATTTAAAAGGGGTCTTTCATCAAAAATGTGAATTTAATGGATAATTTTAATTATGGAATCATAGGTAACTGCAGGACGGCTGCTTTAGTCTCAGACAAAGGCTCTTTAGACTGGTGTTGCTTGCCTGAGTTTGATTCAGCTTCAGTATTTGCTAAACTTTTAGACGAGAAAAAAGGGGGCCAATTTGCTTTTGAAGTCGATGAGACCTACCACATTTCTCAGAGCTATGTCAAAAATACTTCCATATTAAAAACCACTTTTGAATCTGTTGAGGCTAGCTTCGAACTTTATGATTTTTTACCCAGATACCCGAAAAAACATAAAGAGTATCACGCTCCGCCGGAGGTCATAAGATACTTGAAAGTGACGAGTGGGAAGCCAAAATTGAAGATAGATTATAACCCAAAGCTTGAATATGCTTTAGGTCGGACTGAGATATATATCAAGAAAAATTTTATCGTTAGTCTCACTGAAGCCGACGAATTTGATACGCTGTTTCTGTACACCTCGTTACCTAAAGAGGCTGTTGTCAACTCTGAAGAGATTGAGCTGACTAAAGACGTATTTTTTCTCATGTCTTATAACGAGAAAATCGAATTGCCCAGCTTATCATCTGTTGCTTTAGATCTTGAAAAAACGAAAGTCTACTGGCTTAATTGGAGTTACAACACCCCAAAATTTGGCTATTATGACGACGAGATCCTAAGGAGTGCCATGACCTTAAAGCTGCTGAGTTATGAGAAAACAGGAGCTATTCTAGCTGCTGCAACGACTTCTCTTCCAGAAACGATAGGAGAGGTGAGGAACTGGGATTATAGGTTTTGCTGGATAAGGGACGCCTCTATGGTGGTGAAAGTAGTCTCCCAACTTGGCCATACCAGAATGACTAAGCGTTACTTGCAGTTCATTATTGATTTGATTCCAGATAAGAATGAGAAACTCCAGATCATGTATGGTATCAATAAAGAAAAAGAGCTCACCGAAAAAATACTAACGCATCTTTCTGGTTACAAAGGCTCTTCACCTGTAAGAACTGGAAATGCTGCTTACGCCCAAAAGCAAAATGACATTTATGGAATTTTGGTGGATGTGATTCATCAGGAGTTAGTGAAATTCAAGTCCGATACCGATAATCAGGAAGAATTATGGACCATCACCAAAGGTATAGCTTGGGTGGTAGGTAATCATTGGCAGGAGCCTGATAAAGGTATTTGGGAATTTAGAACGGAAGACCGTCATTTCACGTTTTCCAAAGTCTTATGTTGGGTGGCTATCGATCGAGCTATTAAGATTTCAAAATTGTTCCGTAAAACCTCAAAGCTGGAGCGTTGGAAAACTTTAGAGCAAGCGATCAAAGCAGACATTCTTGAGCATGCCTGGAACGAAGAAGTGCAGGCATTTACTCAATCTTATGGCTCTAAAGATCTGGATGCTTCTGTATTGCTCATGGAGACCTATGGCTTTATAGATGCAAAGGATCCTAAATTTATAAGCACAGTAAAAGCGATAGGAAAACACCTTACAAATGATGGCCTTCTTTATCGGTATAAAAACAAAGATGATTTTGGATTGCCGAGTTCCTCTTTTACCATCTGTACTTTTTGGTATATCAACAGTTTGAATAAAATTGGAGAAACTGAGGAAGCTAAACGTCAGTTTGAACGCTTAATTGGTTTTTCCAATCACCTGGGCTTATTGAGCGAGGACATCGATTTTAAAACCAAGCGGTTACTAGGGAATTTTCCTCAGGCCTATTCGCACTTAGCTTTAATTGAAACCGCTATCAATTTATCTAAATCCTTCAATTCAGAACTCTGAAAATTGAGGGTCAAGCAGGAAGTTATCGTCGGTGAGCGTCCTTAAAAAAGCAATGAGTTGTTCTTTTTCCGTCTCAGTAAGCTGAATTCCCAATTCTTCTTCTTGTTGGAGAAGAGGATCTAACGTAGAACTGGCTGTGACTCCTGAGTCATAAAAGTCTAAGACCTCTTTAAGGGTTTGAAATCGACCATCGTGCATGTAAGGTAAGCTCACGGCTATATTTCTCAAGCTTGGTACTTTGAATCTATATAAATCTTCTTCAAGGCCTGTCACTCGCTTCCTACCCACATCATTGTATTGAGGATCTACAGGTAGACCATTATTTCTGTAGGACTGGTCTGTCAACAAAATACCTTTATGACAACTGGAACACTTGGCATCAAACAGGGCTTTGCCTGCTGCTTGGGCTTCAGTAAATACGGCGTTACCTTCTAAGACTTTATCATACTTTGTTTCTGCAGAAACCATCATCACCATAAACTGTGATAATGCTCTAAACATATTTTGGGTGTCCACTTCGCCATTTTCGAAAGCCTGAGCAAATAAGCTTAAGTATTCGTCGTCTTGTTTTAATTTGGATAACACATTGGTTACGGTTTCATTCATTTCTACATCTGTAGTAATTGGAATAATAGAAAAAGAATCTAGATGCGGTGCAGCACCGTCCCAAGAAAACTCATTGAAGTAGGCCAGATTGATAAGCGGCTGGGCGTTACGAGTTCCCAAAGCTCCATTGACGCCATGGCTCACTTCATGGGTGTGATGAGTGAAAGAAAACTCTTGGATATGGCAAAAACCACAAGAAATGACGCCAGTGGAAGATAGCCGGCCATCGTAAAATAGTTTCTTGCCTAGCTCAAATCCTTTTTCTGTAGGAGGATTTTCTTCCAAATCATAGGCCGGTAAGGGAAAGAAGTCAGGTTGTGGGAAATCTAATTTTTTGTTCTCAGAAATTTCAACATAGGCATTATCTTCACTATTGCAAGCCAGGCAAAGTGTTAGACAAATAATGAAAATTGAAAATTTCTTCATATTAATTAATGGGTTGTAAAGACGGAGACTAATGAAAACATCTGACTCACGTTTTCTGCAATTTTTGGAGCATTTTCTGGATCTATCTGAACATCTGGTTTGTCTTGGATTTGGATGTCATGGGTGGCATTAAAAACCTTCAAAAGGTCAGCTTTTATTGAAATTAGATTCTGTTGATTCAGATTAAGAAACGGCTCTTGGGAAGAAAGTTCAACCACTTTATAATTGTCCAAATTGGTGCCGTGGCTTCCAATGTGGAAAAGAAAAGGGCTCTGCACCTGATTTACAGAATAATTTCCCTCCATTTTAAAAAAGATATAACCGGCGGACCAGCTCCAAAGCATTCCACTCTCTTCGGCCGTAGGAACAAAATTGTCGACACCGTTTAGGGGGTAATTACTTTGATCTATACCAATTCCAAGCCTAAGGATTTTGAAGTTTTCTATAGGGATGTTTTTTAAAGTGATGAATTTGCTATCGTTGTTTTCCTGATTGATTAAAAAATAGCCGTCTTCTACAGGGTATCTAAATACATCTCCGTTTTCTTTCTCAAACTCAATATTACTGATGATGTATTTTAACTCGTTTATTGAAAATTCTTCTCCAGCTGAATTTTGATAGGTATTGGAATCCAGATTGATTATTTCAGAATTTATCGTATTTAAAAAATTGATACTAACATCTTTAGTCTCCGAATTGAAAATCTCTTCGTCATCATTACAAGATAGAAGTAAACCCAAAATACTAGCGAGATATATTATTTTTTTCATCTTAATTCAATTTAAATATAAAGGCATCTTTATCGCCCTGGTTATTGAGGAAATCGTTGTCCTTGCTTTCACTGCTGCCTACTACGAAAATTTCTCCTCTTGCATTCCTGGCAGCATCATTTCCAAGATCGAGTTGGCTTCCACCAGTTGTTTTTTGCCAAATTAACTCGCCGTTGCCATTGATGATAAAATTCCAAACGTCGTTCATACCATAGTTAAAGTCAAGCTGAGCATTTAGACTTTGTGAACTACTGGTCACAAAATATTCATCATTACCAAGCGCTACAATGGATCTGCCCGATTCAAAATCTGAACCCCCATAAGTCTTTTCCCAAATCAACTCACCTTCGGGATCGAATTTAATGATCCAAACATCGGCGCTACCTCTTGGATTAGAAACATCCTTATCTGTACTACGGGTGTCGCCTACCAGCAAATAATTGCCGCCATCAGTTTTAATAATATCGTAACCTATTTCTATACTGCTTCCTCCAAAATTCTGCTGCCAGTCCAGGTCTCCATCTTCACTCGTTTTTACGACCCACACATCGTAACTTCCTTTAGGGTCGGTAATATCAAAATCATCACTCTCAGAATGTCCTACCTGTATAAATCCACCATCCTCAGTCTGAATTGCCGCATAGCTTCTGTCATTATTTGTACCACCAAAATATCTTCGTCTTAAGGTCTCCCCGCTACCAGATAAGTGTATTCCCCAGAATTCACCAACACCATGCTTTGGTAAAGACTGATCGAACTTATTTTTTGACCCACTAAAATCGTCGTTGCCTTCGCCACCGGAGGCTGTGACATCCAAAAATCCAGTGGCATAATATCCCCCTTCTGACGTTGTGGTAATGCCGTATCCGCGATCATTCCCAGAAAAACCAATACTTTTTTCCCATTGAATATTGCCACCTGCATCGAGTTTGACTACCCAGTAATCCTGAAATCCATAATTTTGACTCACAACTCCATCTAAGCTCCTGCTAAATCCATTGACGATGAAGCCTCCATCTGATGTCGCTGCCATATCCTGTCCACGGTCATCGTTACTCCCGCCAAAAACGCTTTGCCATTCGATGTTGAGGTTTTCATCAAATTTGACAAGCCAATAATCACTGTCCGTGGTTGGCTTTCCAGTGATGTCTCCATCGTTGCTTTGTGTAAACCCAAAAGCTGCAGCTCCACCATCCTGAGTAGCTACAACAGATAAAAAGTCATCTTGCTCAGATCCGCCTATGGTTTTGAGGAATTCTATTTCTCCTGGAAACACAGGGCTTTCTTCAGTTTGATCTTGAACTGTGTCATCTTCTCCAGAGCAGGAAAGCAATAAGATGAAAACCAGCATGGATGTGATTTGCTTTAGCATTACTTAATGACGAGTTTTTTGGTGAAGGAATTGTTTATTTTAACCATATAGAGCCCCGCTTTAAGGGCTTCAAGTTGAACTTGGACCTGATTCAAGCTATTATAATTTTGGTAGAATACTCGTTGTCCTAAAAGATCATAGAGCTCAATAGAATTGATAGGCAGAGAAGAATTTTCAATTTGAACATAAGTGCTGGCAGGATTTGGGGAGATGCTGAAGTTTTCCTGGATGAAATTATCAGAACTAAGCGTGCCAGATTTTCTGATGAGAAAAAAACCTCTGTCGATATCGCTTATTACAATGTTTCCACTTTCAAAATAAGGATAATTACTCCATACACCACTGAAGCCCGCATTGTTGTTCTCTGGATACGTGTCAAAAAAACCGATTTCAGTCACGGTTTGAGATCCCACACCAGATACATCTATAATGCGTAAGCCAGCATTATAATTTGATAGGTAAAAGGTGTTATTATGAATGTATCCATTATGATCCACAGCCTCTGTGGGGCCAAAATAATCTAAATGGACACTTGGGTTGTCAAGATCCTGGACATCAAAAATGATAGTCTTAGTATCAAAGCCAAAACCTAATTCATCGGTTTCATCACCAAGAAAAAAATAACGCTGGTCTTCTGTAAGCCATCCTTGGTGGGTATAGCCTATGTTACTGTAAGAAACTGTTGAGATGAGTGAAGTATTAGATGGATCTGTTACATCAACGAAGACCACCTCATCTTCGTTACTCCCAATGTATATTTCTCTGCCTATATAATCTTGATCTGGACCGTTATAGGTCACTACCTGTGCGTCGTGAGTATAGAAACTTTCTTCATAGCCACCTGCAAAAACAGGTTGTAAAGGATTGGATATGTCTACAATATGAGCACCACCGCTAAACGTAGAAGTACCTACTGCATAAGCATAGGGTTTCTCTTCATTGATCACAATATTATGCGCATTACCAAATCCATTGTAATGCGCATCATTATTAAAAGTTTGTGGAGGGTTAGCTATATTGCGTAGTCTCCTTAAATCAAACACCTGCATACCATGTCCATTAGCTTCTGAAACTACAAAGGCATAGTTGTTATAAACCTTGATATCTCTCCAGGTACTGGATTGTGTATGGGTTGGTAATTTACCAAGGTATATTGGGTCAACGGGATCGCTTACGTCAATAAAAGCGGTACCATTGCTTAATCCAATGAGCGCATACTCCTTTCCTGTTTGGGGATCGGTCCATCCCCAGGAATCATTTCCTGCGCTAGCTGAAAGTACGTTAAGATCGATATGTGACATCAGGTCATAATCATTGCAGGGGTAAGAACCTGCAAAACCATTTTCACATGGGGTCTGAGCATATGCAGCGAAGGCCCAAATCATCGCTAAAATTTGGATGTAATTTTTTTTCAAAATAATAATTTTATCAAATATACTGGAAAAGAATCAATTCTTAAATTAATGAAAGTTAGTTGATTACCTTTAATTAGTATTTTATCTAAAAGCTTTAATTAACTTTGTGCTTTAAAATTTTATTGAATGTTTCAAAATACGAAAGACAGCAAAACTAAATTATCTGAATTAGGTGAATTTGGACTGATAGATCACCTTACTCAATTTTTAAAAGTGAAGCATTCTTCAACAGTAAAAAGTATTGGAGACGATGCTGCTGTTTTAGATCACGAGCAACAGACTGTGGTGACAACAGATCTTTTAGTGGAAGGGATTCATTTCGACCTGGCTTTTATGCCTCTTAAGCATTTAGGCTATAAAGCGGTTATGGTAAACTTGTCTGATGTATATGCTATGAACGCCAAAGCCGAACAAATAACAGTTTCTATAGCTTGTTCAAATAGATTTACGGTTGAGGCTCTCGAGGAGCTGTATAGCGGAATTAGTGCAGCAGCCGAACTTTACAATATTGATGTCGTAGGTGGAGATACCACCTCGGCCACCAAAGGGCTTACAATTAGCATTACAGCACTTGGGCAAGCTAAAAAAGAAGAGATCACTTATAGAAGTGGAGCCAAGCCAAATGATTTATTAGTGGTATCAGGAGACTTGGGTGGAGCTTTTTTAGGATTGAAAGTTCTGCAAAGAGAGAACGAGGTTTTTAAAGTCAATCCTAACGCGCAGCCAGATTTGGAGAAATATACCTACATAGTAGAAAGACAACTTAAGCCCGAAGCTAGAAAAGATATTGTTGAACTGCTAAAAGCTCTGAAGGTTAAGCCTACTTCAATGATCGATATTAGTGATGGATTGTCTTCAGAATTGATGCACTTATGTAAACATTCTAAGGTGGGGGCCAATTTATATGAGGACAAGCTTCCCCTAGATCCTTTATGTATTTCTACCTGTGAAGAGTTTGAATTGGATTCTACAACCGTAGTCCTTAATGGAGGAGAAGACTATGAACTATTATTTACAATCGCACAAGAGGATTTCGATAAGATAAAGGCCAATCCCAACCTTACTGTCATTGGGCACATGGCAGAAAAAAAAGAGGGAATTCATCTAATTTCAAGAATGAATACCAAGATTCCGATCAAAGCAAGAGGCTGGAATGGGATGGAGGAAGAAAATTAACTTTAAACTCTAAGGATGAAAGAAAGAATATTTAGCACAAAGTCTAAAGTTGAACTGATGGGGGTTAAAAATTTATTAGGCTCTGAAGGTATCGATTCTTTTGAAATTAATAATGTGGATTCAGCATATGCAGGAGCATTTGGTTATTATGAATTGAAAGTAAATGTTGATGATGTTGAAAGGGCAAGAGAAATTATAGAGCGATTTCAATCCGAGAACTAAGTTTTCGTTTTATGATATGGTTAATGTTTTTTGAAAACTGACCCCATCGCCTGATTAATAATTAATTTTATCAAAATTTAATTATGAAACGACAGGCAACAGCGATATGGAATGGAGACATTAAAGAGGGAAATGGAACTCTGTCTTCCAAGAGCGGCGTCTTGGGTCAAACCCCATACTCGTTCAAATCACGTTTTGAAGAAGGAAAAGGGACTAACCCAGAAGAGCTAATTGCGGCTGCTCATGCTGGATGCTTTGCCATGCAATTGTCTGCGTTTTTAACCGAAGAAAATTTTGAGCCTGAGAGTTTAGAAGCTCAAGGTGAGGTAACATTCAAGGAGGGGAAAGTCACATCATCTCACATCACTTTATCAGCTCGCATACATGATATATCAAAAGGTAAATTTGATGATCTGGTGCAGAAAGCAAAAAATGATTGTCCAATTTCTAAACTTTTGGACACTCAAATCACAGTCGAGGCGAGGTTGATTTAGCCTACTCCTATTTCATTTCACTCACTTTCAGTGAGTTAGAATTTTACAAGTAAATACACCTTTGGACTTTAAACTTTCAATAAGCAAATCAATCTAACAAACTGTCTTATTTAAATATAAATATATTTGCAATAAATCATTTTAAGCATGCTAGGAGCAGTACTTTTAGGATTATTATTCTCTTTTTTTCTGGTATTTGCAGGCTCTTATTTTAAAGGCCGGCTTGCGGTGCTGTCTTCACTTGTCCCTATAAGTCTGTTTGTCTATTTCCTAACTTATATCCCAGACATTGCGCAAGGTGAAATTATTTACGAAAATTATGAATGGATCCCAAGTTTTGGGGTCAATTTGAGCTTTACCTTAGATGGTTTAGCATTATTATTTGCTTTGATGATCACAGGAGTAGGTTCACTTGTTTTTCTTTACACCTCAGCTTACCTTAAAAATCATAAATACTTAGATCGATTTTATGGATACCTGAGTCTATTTATGGCAGCAATGCTAGGCTTGGTTCTTTCAGATAACCTGATGTCGTTATTTATTTTTTGGGAGCTGACCAGCATTTCGTCATTTTACTTAATCGGTTTCAATAATGATAAAGCCGATTCCAGAAAATCTGCTCTAATCGCCCTTGGAATCACTGGGATTGGGGGATTATTACTTTTGGGGGGTGCCGTCTTATTAGGAGATGTAGCAGGAACTTACCGTATTTCTGAAATGCTAGCGATGCGAGATGTGATTTCAGATAGCCCGCATTATTTATTGATTTTATTACTGATTTTTGGTGCTGCTTTCACCAAATCGGCTCAGTTTCCATTTCACTTTTGGTTACCTGGTGCGATGAAAGCTCCAACACCTGTTTCAACTTACCTTCACTCTGCAACTATGGTGAAAGCAGGAGTGTATCTGTTGTTTAGAATGTCTCCTGTGTTAAGTGGTGGGGATATCTGGCACACTATTTTAATTGCTGTTGGTGCCATTACCATGGTCTACTCAGCCATCCATATTATTTTTAGAACAGATTTGAAGGGTATTCTAGCTTATTCCACCATATCAGCGCTCGGTATTCTGGTCTTCCTAATAGGAATAGGAACTCAGGCTGCGCTTATAGCTGCAGCCGTTTTTATTGTTGTTCACGCCCTTTACAAAGCCTCATTGTTTTTAATAACTGGGATTATAGATCATGAAACAGGCACTAGGGACGTCACCCAGCTCTCTGGTCTTCGTAAGGTCCTAATGCCTGTAGCTATTGCTGGATTTATTGCAGCCTTAATTAGTGGTGGTGTACCACCAACTCTTGGATTTATTGGCAAAGATTTGATTTACGAATCGACACTACACTATGCAGATTCAGCCATATTATTAACGGGGTTAGCTATAATTACAAAAATATTACTTTTCTACGGTGGATTTGTGGCCGGTGTAAAACCATTCATGGGGAAACTTCCAGAAAAATTTTCAAAATTACACTTGCCTAGTCCTTTAATGTGGGTACCACCTTTAATTATGACATTAGCTGGTATTGTGTTTGGGGTATTTCCGGGGCTTATTGAATCGGCTTTTGCCAAGCCTATAGCTATGACTCAAGCTATCAACTACGAAGAATTTCACCTCAAGTTATGGCATGGATTCACTACTATTCTTGGCCTTAGCGCTATAACGATTACAGCAGGTACTGTGTTATACTTCACTATAAAACCTAAGCATTCACTAGAAAATTTTATAGCAAAATTTGATGTCGTGGCTCCTAAGGATCTGCTTATAAAACTATCTGAAGGGTTTGCTTTATTTTCCAGATTTTGGACTAATAGTTTTCAAACAGGCTATCTGAGACATTATTTGTCTATTATTGTTGGATTTCTAACCTTACTATTAGGCTACCTTATATTTTCAGATTTTTCATTAAATATTGATGTTTCTACCCTAGCAGATTTAACGATTTATGAAATTTCTATTTTGATTATGTTACTGCTCGGGGTCTTATATGTCGTATTTACAAAATCAAGACTTGCCGCTGTTGCCGCCACTGGAGTGGTTGGTTTGTCCTTTAGTCTGCTCTTCTTATTTTATAGTGCACCAGACCTTGCGATGACTCAATTTTCTGTAGATACCCTTACAGTTATACTTTTTGTTTTAGTACTTTATAAACTTCCAAAATATTTAAAATTATCTGATAGTAAACTCAGAATAAAGCACCGAATACTCTCTATAAGTTTTGGAACTTTAATAACTCTATTGATTCTTAGGGTACTTAATGAACCCAAAAACACTGAAATTTCTGAATATTATGCTGATTATGCCTACAAATTAGCCCATGGAAAAAACATTGTTAACGTAATATTAGTAGACTTTAGAGGAATTGATACCATGATAGAGATTTCCGTACTTATTGTGGCAGCACTTGGTGTCTTTGGACTCTTAAAACTGAGATTGAAAACAAGAGATAAAAAGTAATATGAGAACGATTATATTAAAATCAGCTTCAAGCTACCTTCTGCCGGTATTGTTATTGTTTTCAGTATTCATACTGTTAAGAGGACATTATCTTCCTGGAGGAGGCTTTGTAGGTGGACTGGTTGCAGCTATTGCTTTTGTGCTTGATGCCTTCTCTAATGGTCTGGACAAAACTAAGTCTGTCTTAAAATTTCATCCTGGATTTTTAATGCCTCTGGGTCTTTTGATCGCATTTTTTAGTGGAATTTCTCCCATTATTTTTACAGATATGCCTCTCATGACCGGACTGTGGGCAGAAAATCCAATTCCAGTCATAGGATATATAGGCAGTGCATTGTTTTTTGATCTTGGAGTTTACTTAGTGGTGATAGGAGCGTCCTTAACCATCATTTTCACAATTTCAGAATCGGCTTAAATGGAAATTATACTTGCTATTATTACAGGTGTTCTTTATGCTTCAGGCGTTTACATGATCATGCGCAGAAGTATGGTAAAGCTTATTTTAGGCATTATTTTACTCGGTAACGGCGTCAATCTCCTTATTTTTCTTTTAGGAAGAATTACCAAAGGAGAGCCCCCAATCATTGATTCTGCTGAAAAAGTTTTGGAAGGGGTCTATGCCGACCCAGTGCCACAAGCTTTGATTTTGACGGCTATTGTTATCAGTTTTGGACTTCAGGCGTTTGCCATCATACTTGTAAAACGTACTTATAAAGTTTTAAAAACAGACGATTTAGATCAACTTAACACAACAGACGAAGATTCATGACAAACGATATCATCATACTGCCTTTAGTAGTCCATCTGTTCTTTAGCATCCTCCTCATGTTTTTCTGGAACAAAGTCAATTTTCAAAAAATCGTAAGTGTTGTAGGTAATGCAGTAGCTCTGGGCGTCGCCATATGGGTCTTCATTTTTGTGTACAATAATGGGACTTACATCGTCGAGTCTGGAAACTGGTCGGCTCCCTTTGGGATTGTTTTTGTTGGAGATATGCTGGCAGTGACATTAGTCCTTCTTACAGCTATTGCTGGCTTTGCTGTTTCCATTTTTTCCACGATATCTGTTATAAAAGCACGGCTGAGATTTGGATACTTCAGTGTTTTTCACTTTCTGCTGCTAGGACTTAATGGAGCCTTTCTCACCGGTGATATTTTTAATTTATATGTTTGGTTTGAAATCATTATCATTAGCTCATTTGTGCTCATCAGTATTGGAGGAGAAAAAAACCAGCTAGAAGGAGCCGTCAAGTACTTTGCATTAAATTTTTTCGCCTCCATGATTTTCCTGACGGCCTTAGGGGTTCTTTATGGACTTGTAGGAACACTCAATATGGCCGACATTTCCTTGAAAATTGCCGAGGTTGAGAACAGGACACTTGTGGAAATTAGTGCTGTACTCTTCCTGGTGGGATTTGGAATCAAGTCTGCTATATTTCCTCTTTATTTTTGGTTACCTGCGTCCTATCACACGCCGCCCTCAGCAGTCTCTGCAATTTTTGCAGGCTTGCTTACCAAAGTCGGCGTTTACGCATTAATCCGTGTATTTGCGCTCATTTATGGTGGAGATTCCTTCTTGACTATCCTATTGCTTACCCTGGCAATCCTGACCATTTTTAGTGGAGGTGTTGGAGCTATCATTCAGAATAACATCAAAAAAGTGTTTATGTACTTTATCATTTGTCATATTGGTTTTATGATAGGTGGACTGGCATTATATACTGAAATAGCCATGGCTGGGGTTATATTTTATCTCATTCACGATATCATCATCAAAACCAATTTGTTTTTGATGAGCGGGCTCATATACAGGATCAAAACCACGACCAACATGAAAAAACTGGGAGGCTTGTATGCTAATTATCCAAAATTGAGTCTTTTAATGGCAATACCTTTATTCTCCTTAATTGGTATACCACCATTATCGGGTTACTGGCCAAAAATTTCTCTCTTTTTAGCCAGTTTCAATGCAGAAGAATATTGGTTGTTTGGAGCTTTAGTTTTTGGAAGTTTAATAACACTTATCGTTATTGCTAAGCTTTGGTCGGAAGTCTTTTGGAAAGATCAACCTCAGCTAGATTTTCCAAAAAAGTTTATCTATTTTAATCAACTCAGGTTTGGTCAAAAGTTCACTTTTATCTTCCCTGTGGCATTTCTAACTTTTGTAACTTTATATATAGGTTTTGGTGCAGAACATATTCAGCAATTATCACAACGTATTGCTACTGAACTAATGAATAATGAATTGTATATCAATGCAGTTTTAAAACAATAACCCAAGATGAAAACCAAATTTTTATCCAACATACTCTTAACGCTGATCTGGGTATTTCTGACTGGTGAGTATAATTTGAATAATTTTTTATTTGGATTTGTCTTGAGTTTTGTGATTCTTTGGATATTGAGTGGTGTTGAAGATCAGGGAAAGTTAAAGTACTTTAAGATTGTCCCCAGAGTTATCAGTTTTATATTCTTCTTTATCTGGGAATTAACTAAAGCTAATATACAGGTAGCTTATGAAGTCATTACCCCTAAGTTCAACATGAAACCAGGAATTGTGGCCCTACCGCTAGATGCCAAGACAGACCTTGAGATTACGCTTTTGGCCAACTTAATTACCCTTACGCCTGGAACTTTAGCGCTTGATGTTTCTTCAGATCGGAGTGTTTTGTATGTTCATGGGATGTATGTAGAAGACAGAAAAGAATTTGTCGAAGACATAAAGCAGGGCTTCGAAAAACGCTTATTAGAAATTTTACGATGAACGTACACGATTTTTTATATTATATTATTTTACCGATTTTGTCGATATCTTCTCTTTTGGTCTTCGTCAGGTTTTTTAAAGGGCCAAGCATCGTCGATAGGGTTGTCGCTTTAGATCTTTTGATCACGATTGGTATTGGAATTATAGCCATATACAGTATACTGAGTAATAAGCCTACGTTTTTGGACATATCATTAGTCTTAGCGCTAATTGCTTTTTTAGGAACCGTAGCCTTTGCTTATTACTTAGAAAAAAGAAATAAAAATGACTGATATTTTAGTTTACATCACCTCCGGATTAGGAGCTGTTTTTGTGCTTTTAGCAGCTATAGGAACCCTTAGAATGCCAGATCAGTACCTGCGAATTTCAGTCAATACAAAAGCAGCGACTTTAGGCGTTGGACTTCTATTAACAGCTGCAGCATTATTTTTCCTAGAAACGTCAGTCACTACCAGGGTGATTGCGGTTATCATTTTTATTTTTATTACAGCGCCGGTAGGAGCTCACTTAATAGGAAGGACTTCCTATTTTATTGGAAATGCCTTATGGGGGAAATCGGTTACTGATGACCTGAAAGACAAATACAATAAAATTACACACGAACTGAAGGGACACGAAGAGAAGAAAGAAAATGAAGATGAAACCAAATCCAAATCCTAATTCTCCTTTTCCAGAATCTCTAAAAGAAAAGTTGTCTCAGCGCGGAAGGGATAATGCTTTAAGGTCTCTTCAACAAACCTATAAGGATTTAATCGATTTTTCTTCTAATGATTATCTTGGATTTTCATTCAACCAAAGTATTTCTGAGTTAGTGAGTGAAAAGCTTGATACTTATAAAAGCACTCATAAGTCAGCGACAGGTTCCAGACTTTTGACAGGAAATTATCCAATGATTGAGGATTTTGAATCCTACCTAAAAGGTTATTATAATTCTGAAGCTGCTACGGTTTTCAACTCCGGATACGATGCCAATCTTGGATTAATATCGGCGATAGGTCAAAGGCAAGATTTGATTCTCTACGATGAACTTTGTCATGCCTCTATAAGGGATGGTATTCAGTTGAGTCCTGCTAAGGCTTATAAATTCAAGCATAATGACTTAAGCGATCTCGAAGCTAAACTGTCGAAATTTAAAGATCAATTTGATTCAATATATGTGGTTTCAGAGTATGTATTCTCAATGGATGGTGATGACTCAGACCCGGAAGCCTTGATGAGTTTATGTAATCGTTTTCAAGCTTTTTTCATTCTTGATGAAGCCCATTCTATTGGTGTGTTAAATCGGTACGGCATAGATAACCTATGTTTTACGCCATTTGCGAGAGTTGTCACTTTTGGAAAGGCTTTTGGTGCTCATGGTGCTGTGGTTTTAGGGTCTAATGAACTTAAGACCTACCTTATCAATTTTGCCAAAAGCTTTGTTTACACTACTGCTCCTAGCCAAGAAACAACGGCTCGAAACTGGGCTTCACACCTCTATTTAGACCAAAACGCTAAAGCTTTTGAGACTTTAAAATCAATTATTCAATATTTTAAAGCTGAAGTAAGTTCTAAGCACTTATCGTCTTGTTTTATCGACAGCAATTCCGCCATTCAGTCCTGTGTCATTCAGGGTAACACAAAGGTGAAATCAGTTTCAAAACACTTGCAGAAGGAAGGCTTTGACGTAAGACCCATTCTTTCTCCTACAGTTCCTAAGGGAAAGGAAAGATTGAGGTTTTGTTTGCATAGTTTCAATACAAAAACAGAGATTTCTGAAATTTTAAGTAAATTAGGTCAATCTATAACCAATTGATATGAAATCTTATTTGACAGGCTTATTTTTGATATTATTTGTCTGCGTTCAAGGGCAGAGCATTGATGGTAAAATAGTTGATAAAAATAATAAGCCATTATCCAATGCTACGGTTTATTTTGACGGCAGCACTACAGGTACCTTAAGCAGAAGTGATGGTAGTTTTACAATCCAAACCAGCAATCGAAAAAACCTCATCTTAGTCGTAAGGTATATCGGCTACGAAACCGTTTATATAAAGGATCCAGACCCGGAAACCACCTACCAGATTGAACTATCTGTACAAGAAAACTTTTTAGATGAGGTAGTTCTAGAAAGTTCTCTATTTTCCAGAAAACAAATGCTTAAAGCTTTCAAGAGAGACTTTCTGGGTGAAACTAGAGCAGGAAGACGTTCAAAAATTTTAAATGAAGACGATCTGACTTTCTACTACGATAAAAACGACAGGATGCTTTTAGCCTCCTCTAAAAATCCAATTAAAATTGAAAACAAAGAGCTAGGCTACCTTATTGAATTTGATCTTATCGATTTCATATCTGAATTTTCAAGTCTATCGCTGCATAAAGCGTATTTGAGAAGTAATTTTTTTAGTGGGACTTCCTTCTTTCAAGAACTAGATGATAATTCTAAATATGAAAAAAAGAGAAAGAAAACATACTATGGCTCGCCTAAGCATTTTTTCAAAAGTCTAACTTCAAGACAATTAGAAGAAAATAATTTTGAACTGTATGATAACTCATTCAGAGCTTCTGTAGATTCGATATTTAAGGTGTTAAGCGTGCAGAATGGTTACGAAATCACCATTTTGAAAAACGATCTAGATCGTATAAAATCAGGATCTTTGCCTGGTAACTCAAAGTTTCAAAAGAAAATTACCATTTTGAATAAGAACGACCGATCTGACGTTAGCTTTAAAACCGAAACATTTTTTGTGGATAAGTACGGGAATCATACTCACATCGATCAAATTTTGTTTTATGGTGAAATGAGCAAAAGAAGGGTAGGAGACATGTTACCCATAAATTATAAACCAGATGAATAATATATATTTTATAACCGGAATAGGAACTGAAGTCGGTAAGACTATGATTTCAGCAATTGTAACCGAAGCTTTAGAGGCAGATTACTTTAAACCAGTCCAGGCGGGCGATTTAGATAATTCTGATACCGACAAAGTCAGGGCCTTAATTTCTAACACAAAATCCAAATTTCACAAGAATGCTTTCGCATTGAAAACTCCAATGAGTCCACATGCGGCGGCAGCTATAGATAAGATAGAGATAAAGCGGGAAGACATTAAAAGGCCTCAAACAGAGAATCATCTGGTCATTGAAGGTGCTGGCGGACTGTTGGTTCCCTTGAACTCTAAAGATTGCATTATTGATCTTCTGGAACCCTCAGACCGTATTATACTGGTTTCGAGACACTACTTAGGAAGCATCAATCACACCCTACTTTCTGTTGAAGCCCTAAAAAATAGAGGGTTTAAAAATATTGGACTTATTTTTAGCGGAGATAAACACTCTACAACAGAACAAATTATTTTAGAAAAAACTCAGCTTCCCCTAATTGGGAGAATTCAAGAGGAAAATGAGTTTTCAAAAGATGTGATCTCGAAACATGCCAAGGCTATAAAGTCTAAGCTTAAAGAAATTTAACTTATTAATATTATTCTTACAGGAAAGCAAGTAGTTTGAAGAACTGTAACTTTGCAAGAAATCACTAATTATGAAACTCTTTGGGAAGTCGATTTCTTTACCGTTTTCAAAGCCATCTATATCCAAACGTGACCAGAAATTTATCTGGCACCCGTTGACTCAACATAAATTGAATCCTGAGCTTCTGGCTATCAAGTCCGCGAAAGGTGCAGTACTAAAGGACGAATCTGGAAACACTTATATAGACGCCATAGCTTCCTGGTATACGAGTATGTATGGGCATTGCCATCCTTATATTACAAAGAAGGTGAAAGCTCAGGTCGATACCTTAGACCAGGTGGTATTTAGTGGTTTTACACATGAACCCGCTGTAGAATTGTCTGAGAAACTTATGCAGATCCTGCCGAAAAATCAAAACAAACTTTTTTTTAATGATAATGGGTCCACTGCTACCGAAATCGGTATCAAAATGGCGCTTCAATATCATCATAATAAAGGCAGCGATAGAAAGGTCATGCTAGCTCTGGAGGAAGGTTTTCATGGTGACACGTTTGGAGCGATGTCCGTCTCCAGCTTATCGGTTTATAATGGTGCTTTTGAGGATCACTTTATCGAGGTTATCAGGTTGCCAAAACCACTAGGACACAATAATGATACTGTCATAGCTCATCTTAAATTGATTTTGGAAGAGCATTCAATCGCAGGATTCATTTATGAACCTCTTGTACAGGGAGCAGCTGCCATGAAAACGTATGATCTTGATGGACTTAACAAAATTCTGAAACTATGTAAGTCTGAAGATGTTGTTTGTATTGCTGATGAAGTAATGACTGGCTTCGGTAAAACAGGAAAGCATTTTGCTTCAGATTATTTATCTGAAAAACCCGACGTCATGTGCTTGAGTAAAGCTTTATCCGCTGGAATGGTAGGTATGGGAATCACATCCTGTACCAAAAAAGTTTATCAGGCTTTTTATGCTGATGAAGTAGCTAAAGGCCTGTTTCATGGACATACCTATACAGGAAATCCTTTGGCCTGTGCTGCTGCTATTGCAGGACTTGAACTTCTCCAATCTCAGGAGATTCAGGAGTCTATCAAAAACATTATGAGTTTAAATCAAATGTTTGCCGATAAGATGCGTAAACATAAATCAATCGCAGATGTCAGACAGGTTGGTGTGATTTTAGCCCTGGATCTGGATGTAGAAATGGAACGTTACGGCAATGCCAGGGATGAGATGTTCAGGTTTTTTATGAAAAAAGGAATATTCTTACGACCGCTAGGGAAAACCATTTACATTTTACCACCTTATGTAATTACGGAGACTCAGCTGACTAAAATTTATGCTGCGATCGAAGACTTTTTAGACCACTTAGGTCAACAACAGCATTAGTGTTTTATGAATTTTAAGGTCTGTCGGGTTTTATCTTGACCAGTTAAAACAATCAGATAAACGCCGATAGGTAAGGAAGAGGCATCATATGTTGCGACCTGACCTTGATTTTTCAAATGGCCCTCTGCAACCTTTTGGCTTAGCAGAGAATAGACCTCATAGCGCAAATCGCTCTGTTTTGTATTTAGAGATCTTATTTTTAAAATGCCTCGGGTGGGATTAGGATAAATTTGAAAATTTTCTGTTGTAAAATCTTCTGAGGCCAAAGTTTCTGATTTGAGTACAAATCCATACCTCAACTCAGGCTCCGCTTCTACGATTTCATAATCAACAATTAAGTCTTGAGTAGATTCCAAAGGATATTCCTTATCCAAATAGAAATCTTTAAACACAATATCTGTTTCAGAAATTTGTTCTCCTTCGATTTTTAATTGATAATGATTTTGTTTTTTATTGTAGAAGCCAACCCTAACGGTATCAGTAGTAATTGGAAATTCTCTTTCTTCAATACTTAGGTATCGCCCTTCAGAATATATATAAATGCTTTCATCAAAATTGAATAGTTTTTTGGCATCCTTATCATCTACTTCTGAATTTGCTCCTGGTTTTAATTTTAGGCTTAAGGCATCTATCGCTTCATTTTCTTTTAAAAGTTTAAGGTTTATTCTAGTATTGATATTAAATGTTTCGACTTGTGGTTCTTCAATAGCTTTATCTGTTTCTCTAAAGGAAATATTTAAAGAAGAAGGACCCGTATTTAAAGCTTCTACAAAGACTGCCTGCCAGCCCTGGATAAATTGATTGGCCTCAGATCCTTGTTGATTAGTACCACCTTCATTCAATTCTACAGTGGCATAGCCGCCCCTTGTGTTTAGGGTGGGGTCATAAACATAAATATAATTGGAGTTTAACATAGGATTACGCTGAAGAACCAAATTCGCATCTATTGTGGCGTGGTAAGGATTACCTAATAATACAAAACTATTGTCAGTATTTAAATCAACGGATGAATTATAATTCAAAATACTTGGGTTTCCCGTTAATCTTAAAGTGGTTTCGGGACCCAAGGCAATATTTGAGTTTAAGTTGGTAGCTCGACTCCCACGAATCAATAATGAAAAGCTTTCAGCTTTACTAAGAGTTTTAACGTCTGTATTTGAAATGCTATTCCAGGACTGATTTGTATCATTCCATTTAAAAAAGGAAGGATTTCCAGATCCAGTAGCGTCAAAGCCGTTACTGCCGGTTTTTGATCCACTAATATGAGTGCCAAATCCTGGTAGGGTGTTGTTGTTATCATCAGGATAATTAGTTCCTGTATTATTTTGACCTTCCTGTAGATTGGTTCTTATGCTTTCCGAAGTGGATACTGGGCTGGAAAAGTACCTAAAAGCTCTGTTGGACTGCGGAATAAAACGTTCTATTACCATGTCTCCAAGTATAGTTCCTCCAGTGTTTTGTCCTATTTGAGCGGTAAGCGTATCATTACTTTTTAAAGTTAATCTAGCTTCTGGCTTAAAGGTGCCGCCGTGAATTTCAAAAGTTCTAAACACGTCCTGATGGCCAGAAATAACTTCAGCTTCGTTACCAGATTTATCGATACTGAAGTTTTCTATGACGCCGGTCCCACTAATAGTCTGTGTATTATCCCCAGACAATTTTAGATTACCTGAACCTAGTATTGTTCCATTGTTGGTCATGTTTCCACTTATGGACAATTCAGTAGAATTTTTGAGTACAATCTTAAAGGCATCATCGACATAGAACTGAGCCTGCAGTGATGTCATAAGAAAAATAAAAAAAGTAGTAGATATTAATTTAATCATAGAGCAAAATTAATAAATTTGCCACAACAAAAGTGATTTAAGTTATGAAAAAAAGTTTACTATACATATTAATTGCGTTATTAAATTTTTATTGGGTCGAAGCTCAGGTAGGAATAGGAACAGAATCGCCTAGTGCTTCGTCAATTTTGGATATAGAATCTACTGAAGAAGGAGTCTTATTGCCAAGAATGACTACCGCTCAGCGAGAAGCTATAGCCAGCCCCGCTAATGGACTCACTGTATTTGACAACGATGTACAGACTTATTACTTTTATAATGAAAATGAATCTCAATGGGAGCAATTGAGTACATCTCGACTGAAGCGAACCAACTATCAGCTCGTTCAGTCCGAAGATGATTTTCCAGCACCTTCTGGAGGTACAATTACTTTAGACTCGGATACCTTTTATGAAATCAACGGGATGATCACTCTCGAAAATTCAATAGAATTAAATGGCGCCTATATCTCTGGATTCGATTCCTTTGAAGATGGATTAGATAAGCCCACGGGAAATTTGTTTGTGGGCACTACTGGGGGAAGTCTTAGGTTTTTAACCTTATCAGGTGGGGGAAAAGCCTTCAATATTACTGGTGGACAATCCTTAATAGTTCAAAATTCCGTGTTTAAAGATTTTAGTAATGTGGGTAATATTACTGATGTTAGTTTTGTTTTCTTTAGCATAACTCAGTATGTCGGAAATTCTAATGGCATCACTTATAAAAATATAAATAACCTACTTTTAAGTAACTCCGCCTGGCAAGGTAATAATTCAGGAACCTACGAGAAATTTGAAGGAAGTTTTGATTTGATTCAAAAAGGAAGCGGATTTTCTGAAGCCAATGGAGCTTCAGTAGCTATTGATGTGTCTGAAAATCCGAGCGTAGGAAACGGAGTAATTACAGGAACTGCTTTCATAGGAGATTCTTCTACTAAAGTGAATAAATACACTTCTACCCCTATTAATCAAAATTTTACAAATGATTGGTTTGTTCAGGCTCCTGGAATTCAAGATGAGTACGATGATGTTGCGACTGGAAATATTTATTATGATGGAGAGCTGGACACAGGTTATGGAATAAGTTCAGCAGCAGTTGACACCCCATTTAAATTGACTGGTGGAGATAAGACTTCAAATTTACTAAGGTTTACATCAGATGCAAATAATAGATTAACGTATGAAGGTAAAGAGGCGCAAGCTTTTTCGATAAACGCTTCTTTGTCAGTAAGAGGTACGAATAGGGCTGGTGATTTTTATGCTTTTTTTATAAGAGTCAACGGAAATGAAACATTAAATAGGACGAACGCTATATTTTTGGTCGAAAACACAACCAATGTATCTAGTGTATCACTATCAGGAACAGTAGTTTTAGGGCCAAATGATTACGTGGAAATTTGGTGTCAAAAATTAACAGGAACTCAGAGTGGTAATCTGACTATTTTCTCCCAAAATCTTAATGTAAATTAAAATACATAACCCACAGAAAAACTCCAGATGCTATTAAATTGATCGCCTGGAGTAGGGTCACTTATATCATTCAAACTTTGGGTGTAACGGGCTTGGAGCATAAAGTTTGGACTCAATTTGTAGCGGAGTCCGCCAGCTAGGCCTACATCTAAGTCTTTATAATTCTCTTTACTGCCTATGGTTTCAGTTTCGCTATTCACCTGTCCTGTTTCTCCAGTCGTTACACGTTCACGTTCCAATTCAGCATCCACTAAGTAACCTACTTGAATTCCGCCTTCTATCCAAAGATATTCTACCACATTATAACTGGCTAAAATGGGTAAGTTGATGTATTGCATTCTTAAGACTTCATCAAATTCAACATCTTGCCCAGTTTCTGGGTTGAATTCATTAAATTCGTTGGTAAAGCCTTGCTCAGAATATAGCAACTCAGCCTGAATCCCTAATTTTGGAAGGATCTTATACAATCCATACATTCCTATGTTCATGGAAGCTTTAGACTCTATACTCGAGTCTACATCTCCCGAAAACGTGGAAAGGTTAACTCCTCCTTTAAAGCCGTATTCGAAGTACTCCTGTTGAGCATTGGAATTAGTAAAACATAAGATTGTTATAAGGCTAAAAGCTATAATGGGTAATTTCATAATTTGAATTTTGTATAAAATTAGTCTTTTTGGATACGTCATCCCTAGTGTTAATTCAATTTTAACCTGATTGAGTTTTAGAACTGAAAAATAAGACTTGAGTAACTATTGTTACAGCTTTTCTAATGAATTAAGCTTTAATTTGCAGCAAAAATTAATTATGGAATGGATAACAAATCCCTGGCCCTGGTATGTCTCCGGGCCATTAATTGCTTTAGTGATGTTTGTTTTGCTTTTTGTAGGTAAACAATTTGGCATGTCTTCCAACTTAAGAACCGCTTGTTCTATTGGTGGTGCTGGAAAAGTATCTGATTTTTTTAAATTTGATTGGAAAAAAGAACGCTGGAATTTAATCGTTGTGTTGGGGGCAATTATTGGTGGATTTATTTCAGCCAATTATCTATCAAGCAATACAGTAGATATTAACCCTGAAGTTGAAAGTAAGCTTGAGTCTTACGGGATAACTAGTTCTGGAGAAGCTTATTTACCAACTGAAATTTTTGGACCTGACAGCTTAAACGATCCAAAAATTTTAGCCGTACTAATTATTGGAGGATTTCTTGTTGGTTTTGGTGCCAGATACGCCGGAGGTTGTACATCTGGGCATGCGATTTCAGGACTTAGTAATCTTCAGCTTCCTTCGTTGATCGCAGTAGTTGGCTTTTTCATCGGTGGCCTCGTCATGATTAATTTTTTATACCCCTTAATTTTTTAGCAGCATGAAAACAATAGTTTATATAATAATAGGCGTATTTTTTGGAATAGTAATGTACAAGTCTGAAGCAGCGTCCTGGTTTAGGATTTATGAAATGTTCGAGTTTGGCTCTTTTCATATGTATGGTATTATTGGTTCAGCACTTGCCATAGGTGTAATTGGTGTTCAAATTATTAAGCGAAATAACATCAAAGCTCTTGGAGGACAGGCGATGGAATTGAAACCTAAGACAATGAGTATTCCACGCTATCTCATAGGAGGCATTTTATTTGGTTTGGGTTGGGCGCTTGCCGGAGCCTGTCCTGGTCCTATGTATGTTTTAGCAGGTGCGGGATATGGTTCCATTTTGATAGTCATAGGCGGGGCCTTGTTGGGTACATTTGTCTATGGTTTAATAAGACATAAATTGCCGCATTAACTAGCCATTGCTGTTCAATAACTTTAATAAAACCTCCCTCATTTAGGGAGTTTTTTATTTGTAATTAAACCTATACTCACTTTTTCAGTCTTAATTTAAATCTCAATTGAATTAGTCAATTGATTAAAAAATAAAAACTCACTATGATTAAAAAATTAGTTTACTACACATTCGTCGCGGGAATGGTAGTTTCGATGTCATCCTGTTCTATATTACAGGGTAAAAAAGATGATAAATCGGCTTCAAAATCTCCTAAAAAGGAATCCAAAAATGGAGTAAAACCTTATAGTAAAATTATCACCAACAAAGCTAAATCAGACGAAGGTCTGTTTACAGTTCATCAGGTTGATCAGGACTATTTCTTTGAAATTCCAGATTCACTTTTCAACCGAGAGATGTTGATGGTCACTCGTATAGCTCAAACCGCTCAGGGTATCGGCTTTGGTGGGGGAAAGCAAAATGAACAGGTTCTTCGTTGGCAAAAGAAAGGTGACAAAGTTTATCTTAGAGTAGTTTCTTATGACATCGCAGCAGCAGACTCGCTTCCTATTAACGAGGCAGTAGTTAATTCTAATTTTGAACCAATCTTATATTCTTTTGAGGTTAAAGCTTATAAAAAAGATTCAGTTAACAACAATACGGTTATTAACGTTAACGATTTATTCCAAAAAGATGTTGAAGCCATAGGACTTCAAAGTCGCAGAAGAAAACCTTATAAAATTTCACGATTAGATGGAAGTCGTTCTTATATCGATACCATCAGAAGTTATCCTGAAAATATTGAAATTAGACACGTCAAAACCTATAATGCAGGTGATCCACCGTCAAATTCCAGTACAGGTTCTGTTTCACTAAAGTTTAGTAATTCGATGGTGCTTTTGCCTAAAGTTCCAATGAGAAGACGCTACTTTGATCAGCGTGTTGGATGGTTTACTAGCCGTCAAACCGATTATGGCTTGGATAATCAAAAATCTGAAACAGTTACCTATTTAGATCGTTACAGACTGGAGGTGAAAGATGAGGATATTGAAAAATATAAAAGAGGAGAACTGGTAGAACCTAAAGAGCCAATTATTTATTATATCGACAGAGCTACTCCAAAAAAATGGAGAAAATACATTAAGCAAGGTATTGAGGACTGGCAAGTCGCTTTTGAAGCTGCTGGTTTCAAAAATGCAATTATTGCAATGGACCCTCCATCAAAGGAAGAAGATCCAGACTGGAGTCCAGAAGATGTAAGATATTCTGTGGTAAGATATTTAGCCTCTCCAATACCTAATGCTAATGGACCTCATGTAAGTGATCCTAGATCTGGAGAAATTTTAGAATCAGATATCAATTGGTATCACAATGTAATGACCTTATTACGTAACTGGTATTTTGTACAAACTGCGGCTATCAATCCAGAGGCCAGAGGAGTCGAGTTTAAAGATGAGGTCATGGGACGCTTAATCCGCTTTGTATCTTCTCACGAAGTTGGGCACACCCTCGGACTTCCACACAACATGGGAAGTAGTGTAGCTTACGATGTTGAAGATCTTAGAGATCCAGAATTTACTAAAGAATATGGGACTGCACCATCAATAATGGATTACGCCAGATTCAACTATATCGCTCAGCCAGGAGATGGCGACGTATCTTTGATGCCTAACGTAGGTCCTTACGATAAGTATTCTATTGCTTGGGGATACAAACCAATCTTGGATAAGACTCCTGAAGAAGAAAAAGAAATCTTAAACCAGTGGATTTTAGAAAAAGCTGGAGATCCTATTTACAGGTTTGGGAAACAACAATCTGGAGGAGTGATCGATCCAAGTTCTCAAACAGAAGACTTAGGAGATGATTCCATGGAAGCAAGTGCTTACGGTATAGAGAATCTCAAGCGTATCGTCCCTAATTTGATTGAATGGACTGCCGAAGATGGTAAAAATTACGATGATCTAGAAGATCTTTATAATCAGGTATACGGTCAATATAATCGTTATATGGGCCATGTGGCTGCGAACATTGGTGGAGTTTACGAATACTATAAGACTTACGATCAGGATGGTGCAGTTTATATACATACACCAAGAGACAAGCAGGTGAGAGCCATGGAGTTTTTACAGGAACAATTATTCGAAACCCCAGAATGGCTAATCGACCAGGATATTTTCAACAAAATTCAATTTGATGGATATTTAGAGAAAATCAAATCCTATCAGGAAAGAGCTTTAAATAATGTCTTGGATTTTGGTCGTATGGCTAGAATGATGGAGAATGAAGAGCTTAATGATGATGCCTACAGCATGGTTGAGATGATGGAAGATTTAAGAACTGGTTTGTTTAGTGAATTGAGAAGAGGAGAAGAAATTTCTAGAATCAGAAGAAATCTTCAAAGAGTTTATATTTCAAGAATGCATGAACTCATGACAGAAGAACAGTCTAGTATTCCAGCGCGTTACAGACGATACATCAGTAGAAGTAATATTGATGTAGAGACTAGTGATATTAGACCTCTAGTAAGAGCTGAATTAAAAACCTTACAAAGAGACATGAGAAGAGCCATCAATAGAACGCGTGATACAATGACAAGATATCATTTGCAAGATGGTGTTGAACGAATTGAAAAAATCCTCAATCCAGAAGCCTAAACAATTAATTTAATGTTTTAAAACCACCTCTTGTTGAGGTGGTTTTTTTGTTAGTAAAAGATATAAAAAACCCCCTTACAGATATTTATCAATAAGGGGGAAATAAACAAAAAAAATATAATTATGACCTGTTTCTAGAACTGCTACTTTGTTTACTTTCTCTAAATCTAGAATTTCTTTTAGATTCAGATACCTGTCTTCTTTGTGAAAATACTCTTGCTTTATTAGCAGTATGTCTTCTGGACGGCTTCATTTGTTTTGAAGATCTATTTGATCTTGTACCAGATATTCTACTTTGGCTTCTGGTATTCAATTTTGTAGATCTAGACTTCATTCTTTCCTTTACAGCTGAAGCTCTTGAATTTCTTCGAGAAACTTCATATCTGCTTCTTCTATTTTGAACTCTATCTGGAGTTCTTCCCATTCTGGTTCTTACCTCAGTCCGACTTGAAGCCTCTATATTGTTTATCGATCTAGATGATCTAGAGACTTGGTTCCTACGGTTTTCTAAATTTACATTCGTATTAGACCTCCTTATACGATTAGCTCTTTCCAAACGTCTTTGTACGTTAGACCTTAAGTTTCTTTCAAATCTGTTTCTAGGCGACTGTGCATAACTTCGACTCCTATTAGTAGTGACACTTGATCTTTGGCTTGGGGATTGTCTGTTGAATGCAAAATGACGTCTATTGTTTCTATAAGGTCTGTAGTATATGTGCCTTACTGGTCTATAAAATCGTCTGTACGGTACCGCACTTATCAAACAAAATTGAGCTGCAGGTAAGGCGTAATATTGATGCCATGGTCTCCAGACAAAGTTTCTATGAGATAGATTAACAAAGCCTGTTTGTCTCCAAAGATTATGACCTCTATAGTATAGGTTTAATCCACCTATTCGATTCACAAAACCACGTCGGTTATAATTAATGAATATACTCCCGATCTGTTGTATACGTCCGTAATAATCATAAAAAATGGGAGTGTTTCTTATTTGAATTATGGCCCCATAGCTATCATACTGTACATATGGATTGTAATTAAAACCAGTATTGAAAGTGAAGTTAATTCCATTCCCTCCCAATGCAAAGTTGGAAGCAACTTGAGGAAGGTAAAAATCAAATTGCCCATCTTGAAACACAGAAAACTCGATACCATTTTCAGTGAAGATAAACGAAGAATTTGCGTTAGTATTCCAGCCGTTTACTGTATTGATAGCTTGGCTTGATTGATTTGCCCATCCAGACATACTGAAAAAAACAAACCCTGCGAGTAAATAGATAAATCCTTTCATGATCTTCGGGTTTAAGGGTTATATCTAAGACATAACAAAGCCTGTGCCGAAATATATAAAATACTGATTTACAGAATTATAAGATTAATTAGTCTGTATAGTGTTAATCTTTATAATCAATTTAAAGTCCCTAAAAAGGATTTGGGAGAGCATTTTAATTCTGGATCAAGAAAATACAATAATTAAAGAATCAATTCAGGATCTTTCTCTTGGAGCTTTAATTTTTTTTCTGAAGTTTGAATAAGTTGTTTGGCCGATTTGACGATGTAGTCTTGAAAATAATGCTTCCTTTTATTTTGGGTGTGAGTCATAACAATAACCACCAAATCATCATCTGGGTGATACTCAAGACCATTTCTAAAACCATCCCAAAGGCCATTATGATAAATGATTTTTTTTCCAGCTTTTTTTTCTAATCTAAATCCCATGCCGTAGCGTTTATTCTTTCCGCCTTTATCATTACCAAACATCAAGTTGACACTTTCTTCACTTAAGATGTTAGCGTTTTTAAGGTCCCTAAACCAAACAAATAAATCCTTTGGTGAAGCATAAATCCCTTTATCCCCTATAGCACCATTGTGGAATCCAGCCGGTAATTTAATGAAGGAACGTCCATAAGCTTGATAGCCATCTAGTATAAAGTCATCATTCTTTTCATTTTTAACTACAAAAGTTTCATCAAGACAGAGCGGAAGTAGGAATTCCTCTTCTATAAACTCACCTAAAGTCAGATTGCTTACCTGTTCTACAATAGCTCCTAAGACGACATAGCCTGTGTTACTGTAACTAAAATACCTCCCAGACGGAAAATTGAGCCTAGGGGCATGAGTATTGAGAAGATCAACAACTTCAAGATTATTAGGCGCTATATCATCCTTCCAGTATTGTTCAGTCAAATACATATAGTTCCAAAGCCCAGATCTGTGTTTTAAAAGATCTCTGACGCTCACCTCCTCAAACTTGAAATCAGCTAAGTAGTTTGAAACTGGGTGGTCGATATCCAACAGGTTTTTTTCATGAAGCTTCAAAATGGCTGCGGCTGTATATTGCTTACTCACCGAAGCTAATTGATACGAAAGATCGGGCTGCATAACCTCCTTGGTGATAGGGTTCTTGTAGCCGAATTGATTTTCGTATAAAATTTGGTCTTTATAGGCGACAATTACAGATCCGTTGATACGATACCGCCTGGCTTTGTCTATTATTTTTTTTTGGAAAGTAGATAATTCTGAAGAAAAAATACTCTTATAATCTGGAACTTCAGGCTTAGGTTCGGGTTCTGCGATAACTGTCGCATTTTCATTATAGGTCTCAAAATTACTGAAAGCAAAATTTTGAAACAAAGAGTAAGAGATGATGAGAGCTAGAGTTGCAAACATCAAAAATCTAAAGAAAAGCTTTGAATTAAATCTCATTTAAAATGAATACTTCATTTTTAGTGCAATATATTATAAATAATTGCTACTTCTAAATTCACTAACAATTTTAATTAAAAAATATATAATAACCTATGGCTGTCCACTGTAATTGAAGGATATTATGAATTAATTATGTTTTGAGGGTATAAACGAGATTAAACTAAGAATCGTCTACTTTATTTATTAAAATTGCTAAATTTTATTTTAAACTTGAGAAGGTTCTTTAGACCAAACCTCAGATAGTTCTTTTAAAGATTCAAAAAGTATATCAAAAGAGGAGATAACGTAATAGTCTTCTTGCATGATATCGGTTCTAAAAACCTTTTGGATAATTTCATCAATAGAATACGTCAGAAAATTAGCTTTTTGTTGATGGATTTGGTTAGTTTCACCGAAGGAGGATAGGATACCAGCACCATAGGACTGAATTTTATCCTCTTCTTTAATGACTCCAAACTCGATGGTAAACCAGTAAAGGCGTTGAAGCTGAAGTAATTTATCTTTATCATCTATGAATTGACAACCCAACTTGCCAAATTTATATACAAATTCAGAAAAGACAGGATTACTGAGTAATGGAACATGACCAAATATATCGTGAAACATATCGGGTTCTTCCAAATAATCCAGGCTATCTTTAGAACGTAACCAGGTAGACGAACAAAACTTTCTTTCGGCTAAGAGTTGAAAAAATTCCTCGACTGGAATAAGGCCTGGAACAACTTTCAATTCCCATTTGGTTTCTGTTTCGAACCAACGGTTTATGTGTACAAAACAAGGAATCTCATCAGCGTTCAATACAGGAGACATGTGATTTAAAGCATCGATATAAGCTTGGGACGCTTTGCCAGGAATATTTTCGACTTGGCGATCAAATAAGGTTTTCCACACCCATAAATCTTCTTTAGTGTATTTAGACATGTCTTGCATTAGCTTGTTTTTTAAATAAAAATCCCGATTCGTAATGGAATCGGGATTGATTTGGATTTATTAAATGATTTCACCATTAACCGATTCTTGATCTAAGAATTGAATAATAGTAATAATAAGTTTCTTTTAATATCATGCATCAAAGTTAGCTAATATTGGAATGTATGCAAATCAACAAGTGTTAAATAGAAAAGAATTTAAACTTAAGCTTTAAACTTGGGTTTCTAAACAATTCCTCTTTATTTTACATCAATATAATAGCAATGGCAAACAGAAAATACCGTTGGGGAATCGTAGGGCTTGGAAATATAGCCCAGAAATTGGCCTCTGATTTAAAAAGTGTAAAGGGGGCAACCTTTATGCTGTGGCTTCCAGATCTGAAGCAAAAGCCAGGGCATTTGCAAAAGACAATGACGCTCATGTGTATTATGATTCTTACCAGGCTTTAGCAAAAGACCCTAAGGTGGACATCGTCTACGTTGCTACACCTCACGTTTTTCATGCGGAACATACGCTCTTGTGTCTCAAGCAAAACAAAGCAGTATTATGCGAAAAACCAATAGCGATGAATGTTTTCCAATTCAAAACAATGCAGGAAGCAGCAAAGTCGAATAATTGCTTTTTAATGGAAGGGCTTTGGACCAATTTCATGCCGCATCTCCAAAAGGTCCATGAGTTAATTCAACAAAACACTTATGGTCACTGTTTAAAAATGGAAGCTGACTTTTCTTTTAAAGCCGAGTTTGATCCTTACAAAAGGCTTTTTAATAAAAACTTGGGGGGTGGAGCTTTACTGGATATTGGAATTTATCCGGTTTACCTGGCGCTTAAGCTGTTAGGCTTGCCTCAAGATATAGAGGCTTCTTGTGAATACTCTTCTACTGGTGTAGATGCCTCCAATCAGATTGAGTTCAAGTATGCCAATGGTGCTTCGGCACAGTTATCTTCAAGTTTCTTAAAGACTACAGCATCACAAGCAAAAGTCTATTTTGAGGAAGCTGTAGTAGAATTCGGATCTAGATTTCATGAAACCGATAAGTTCACTATCAAAACTGATACAGGCACACAATCCTTCGATTATAACTATCCTGCTAACGGTTACCAATTTGAAATCGAACATGTCCATAGGTGCTTACATAGAGGTTTAGTCCAAAGTCCAGAGATGTCTTTAGAGGCATCTTACCAATTGATTTCAACTCTTGATGAAATAAGACATAAAATGGGCCTGCAGTATAAAGAAGATAAACCATATAAAGAGTAAGTCGGTGACCTGAAATAAACAGGAGATTTTATCAGATTAAAAAATTGTGTAAGCCTTTCGAATTAGTAAATTTGCTAAAAATTACAATCCCGTAACCTTATGTTGGAAGTCAAGCACATTCGAGCGCACAAAGTCGAATATATCGAAGCTCTTAAAAAAAGAAATTTTGAAGCTGAGGCGGTATTTGAATCCATTTTAAAGCTAGATGATAAGCGTCGTGCCAGTCAAAAGCAATTGGATGAGATTTTATCTGAATCTAACAATTTATCTAAAGAGATAGGTCAATTATTCAAAGCGGGAGAAAAAGAAAAAGCCAATGCGCTTAAGGCTAAAACAGCTGAACTTAAAGAAGATTCAAAACGACTTGGTGAAGAGATGAGCCAGGCCGCTACAGAGCTACAAGCCTTATTGTATCAGGTGCCCAATGTTCCTCATCCTTCTGTTCCTGCGGGTAAAAGTGAAGAAGATAATGAAGAGATTTTTAAGGAGGGAGAGGTGCCCAAATTATCCAAAAATGCTCTTCCTCATTGGGAATTAGCCAAGAAGTATGATATTATCGATTTTGAACTTGGTAATAAAATAACTGGTGCTGGATTTCCGGTATATAAAGGGAAAGGAGCCAGGCTCCAAAGGGCACTAATATCTTATTTTTTAGATAAGAATACTGAAGCTGGGTATAAAGAAGTGCAGGTCCCGCTCCTGGTAAACGAAGCTTCTGGATATGGCACTGGTCAGTTGCCAGACAAAGAAGGACAAATGTATCACGTGGGTAATGATGACCTTTATTTAATACCTACCTCAGAAGTACCTATAACCAATATGTTTCGTGATGACTTATTAACAGAAAAGCAGTTGCCCATTCAATTAACAGGGTACACTCCATGTTTTAGAAGAGAAGCAGGAAGTTATGGTGCTCACGTTCGTGGCCTTAATCGCTTGCATCAATTCGATAAAGTAGAAGTCGTCAATATTGTGAAACCTGGAGATTCTTACCAGGTACTAGACCAAATGGTAGAACATGTCCAGTCGATTTTAAGAGATCTGAAATTACCTTACAGGATTTTAAGGTTATGTGGAGGAGATTTAGGCTTTACCTCTGCATTAACCTTTGACTTTGAGCTATTTTCTACTGCTCAGGACCGCTGGCTTGAAATTTCTTCAGTTTCCAATTTTGAAACTTTTCAGGCTAATCGATTGAAAATAAGATATAAAGACGCTCATAAAAATAAAGCTTTGGTTCATACACTCAATGGAAGTTCATTAGCCTTACCAAGAGTTTTAGCGGGTATTTTAGAAAACTATCAAACCGATGATGGCATTGTTGTGCCAGAAGTTTTGAGGCCTTATGCAGGTTTTGAGAAAATAGATTAAAGCTTTTTCAAAAGTATTTTAGAATACAGCTTTACAATTCTTTCTCAAAGTTGAGTTGACCGAAAAATATTTAGGTAAATTTGAATATGTTTTTGATATCATCGCGACGTTTGAGGTTTAACCTGGTGCTTTTTAGCTTTCTATGTCTTTCCTTTTCTTTAAGTATAGGGCAGAACCCAGAACTGGCAGATAATTACTTTGACCAGGGAGAGTATGAAAAAGCAGAGTCCTTGTTTGCGAAGCTTCACCAAAAAAGCCCAGCCCAACAATCTTGGCTACTCAAATATGTAGAGACTCTTCAAGCTTTAGGTAAAACCAAAAAAGCTGAAACGGTCCTTAAAGAGTACCTTACTAAAATTGGGAAATATCCAAATATTCAGATTGAATTAGGTTACCTCTATCAAAAAAATAAAGATACTGTTTTGGCTCAGCAGTATTATCAAAAAGCCATAGCTCAGGTTGAAAGTAGGCCCAGTTTTTCTTATACAGTAGGCAGTACTTTTCAAAAATATGGGCTTTTGGATCTAGCGATTCAAACGTATGAAACCGCACAGCAAATTCAGCCTAAAAGCAATAACACCATTCAATTGGCGAGGATCTATGGAGAGCAGAGTCGGTATGAAAAAATGTTTGAAAATTATATTGAGTTAATCGCCGAAAATCCAAATTACTTTCAAATCCTCAATCGAAATTTTACTCAATATATCACTAAAGACTCAGAGTCGAAACCCAACCGGGCTTTAAGAAAAGTCCTCTTGAAACGAAATCAACAAAACCCCGAGCTGGTTTTCAATCAAATGTTAAGTTGGTTGTTTGTTCAGCAAGAAGATTATGCAAAAGCTTTTGCTCAAGAGCGAGCCGTATTTCAGCGTTCAGAATTAAAATCGTTGAGTAGAATTATAAATTTGGCCTCCATTTCTAAAGCTAATAATGATCTTGAAAGCGCAGAGCAAATGCTTGAGTTTGCCATTCAGAACAGTACAAGTGAACGTACGCTAATTTCAGCTACAAGAGAACTTCTGCTTATCGATAGGCTTCAGGCTCAACCAGAAGAATACGACATAATCGAAAATGAATACAGTGCATTTCTATCTAAACTAGGTAATGGCAGAGACACATTTAGCATTCAAAAAGATCGAGTCGAATTTACAGCCTACCAGTTGGGAAATTTCAAAAAAGCCTTAGCTTTAATTGAGGATATGAATTTCCAAAATCTATACCAACAGCAACTAGCAGAATTAAAATTACTGGAAGCTGATTTATATTTACATCAATCCCAGTTTAATCAGGCGTTATTGCTTTATACACAAGTAGAAAAAATAATTCCTAATAGTGATTTGGCTAGAGAGGCCAAATTTAAGGTGGCAAAAACCAGTTATTTTACAGGAGATTTCGATTGGGCGTTGACCCAGTTGAAAGTTTTAAAAACTTCGGCCTCGCAGCTTATGGCCAATGATGCTATGGAATTGTCTTTATTAATTAAAGATAATAGTCAGGTAGATTCTACAAGAACAGACTTGAAACTCGTGGCAAAAGCCGACCTGCTTCAGTTTCAAAATCAACCTGAAGCTGCTTTAGATATTTTAAATAAAGTTGTTGCTAATTACAAATCCTCTTCAATAGTAGATGAAGCTCTATTAAGAATAGCAAAAATTCATTTGGAGAAGCAGAACTATAATAAGGCTTTATCCAACTTGCAGCGCATAGTGGATGAGTTTGGAGACAAGATTCTTGCAGACAATGCCAATTTTTTATTGGGCCAGTTGTATATGGATGAGCTAGATGCTCCAGAACAAGCCAGACCTTATTTTGAAACTATAATTTTTAATCATCCCGATAGCATTTATGTCGTAGAAGCCAGAAAACGCTTCCGGCAGCTAAGAGGAGATCAAATACAATAACATGTTAATTTATAATGTAACAACAAACGTCGAAGAGAGTGTTCATGATGAATGGGTGGAATGGATGAAAAACATTCACATACCTGCGATGATTCAAACCGGTAAATTCAAAAGTGCGACGATGAGTCGGATAGATGTTGTGGAATCTATGGGTGGAATTACTTATTCGGTGCAGTATAAAATTCAGAATAAAAAAATATTGAACGAATACCTTGAAAACGACTTTGAGGAGATGAAAAAGCAAACCAAGCTGTTTGAAGGTAAATTTGTAAGCTTTAGAACCGAATTGGAAATTGTACACGAACATCATGGGTGAAAAAAAACGACCATCGATAGAAGATGAAGTCTTTAAAGCTAATTTTGACCAAGGCATTCGAGAAGTCAAAGCCAAAAAACATCTTGGACAACATTTTTTAAAAGATGAAGAGGTTTCAGAACGCATAGCAAAAACCTTGCAGAAGAATAATTATTCTCAGGTTTTGGAGATCGGTCCTGGTATGGGGGTTTTGACTAAATATCTGCTTAAAGCCTATGATCGTTTTGTAGTGATGGATCTGGATAGGGAATCCATAGCTTATCTGAATTCTACATTTAAGAATGAGCATAAAATTGAAGATAATTCTAAGGCCTTTGAAGTGGTGGAAGCAGACTTCTTGAAAGTAGATCTCCAGCAGTATTTCGAGGATCAACAATTTGCAGTAATAGGAAATTTCCCTTACAACATTTCTACTCAGATAGTATTTAAAGCTCTGGAATACAAAACTCAAATTCCAGAATTTTCGGGAATGTTTCAGAAGGAAGTGGCGGAGCGTATTTGTGCCAAAGAAGGCAGTAAAATCTATGGGATTTTATCGGTACTGACTCAGGCTTTTTATGAAGCGGAATATTTATTTACCGTGCCTCCAGAGGCCTTTGATCCTCCTCCGAAAATCCACAGTGGTGTGTTGAGGTTAAAACGGAGAGAAAACTACGAGCTACCTTGTGAAGAAAAGAAACTACGAGATGTGGTTAAAACAGCCTTTCAACAACGAAGAAAAACACTTCGCAATAGTTTAAAAAAATTCAACTTGTCTCCAGAATTAAGAGAAGAGCCTATCTTTGCGAAACGCCCCGAACAATTGAGCGTTGAAGAATTTATAGAGCTGACCATAAAACTAAGTGAAGATGCCATTTGAACTCACCAAAGAACTGATTGAGAAAATTGAGTCTCTCATCGACGAAAGCAACGATGCAGAGCTTCAGACTCATCTGGAAGAATTTCACCATGCAGATATCGCCGAGATCCTCGACGACCTAAACATGGAGCAGGCGACTTATATCATTAAGTTGCTGGATAGTGAACAGACGTCTGAGGTGTTGATGGAAATGGATGAGGATGATCGGGAGAAGATTCTTCGTAACCTTAATGCCAAAGAAATTGCCGAAGAGATAGAAGAAATGGATACCGATGATGCGGCAGATATTGTGTCAGAATTATCGGAAGATATTAAGACTCAGGTCATTTCCAACATTAAAGATAAAGAGCACGCCGAGAATATTGTCGAACTTCTTAAATATGACGAGAATTCTGCCGGTGGCTTGATGGCGAAGGAATTAATACGCGTGAACGAAAACTGGAGTGTAACCGGTTGTATGACTGAAATGCGTAATCAGGCCGAAAATGTGACTCGAGTCCATTCGATTTACGTGGTAGATAACAAAGGAAAACTAAAAGGCCGACTCTCTCTAAAAGACCTGATCACTGCGCCAAGCAAAGCCGAAATTGGTGATGTGTACATAAGAAATGTTGATTATGTAGATGTGCATACTTCAGGCGAAGAAGTAGCCAGAGTGATGCAGAAATACGATTTGGAAGCCATTCCAGTAGTTGACGAATTTGGTCGGCTGGTCGGTCGTATTACCGTAGATGATATCATCGATTTTATAAGAGAAGAAGCCGATAAAGATTACCAGATGGCTGCTGGTATTTCTGAAGATGTAGAGGCCGACAGTAGCGTTTGGGAACTCACTCGAGCCCGATTACCCTGGCTTATTTTAGGCTTGTTTGGAGGTTTAGGAGCCGTCTATGTCATGCAGGGCTTCGATTCTGCTCTGGAGAAGTATGAAATTCTTTTCTTTTTCACCCCACTTATCGCCGCAATGGCCGGAAACGTTGGAGTGCAGTCGTCTGCCATTATTGTGCAGGGACTTGCTAATGATTCTGTAAAAGACAGCCTGGTCAAACGTTTACTTAAAGAAGTTTTTCTAAGTGTTATCAATGGCTCAGCTCTAGGGGTTTTAATTATTGGTTTTGGAGCCTTAACCTCAATGGACTTTTTGGTTAGTCTTACCATAGCGGTATCGATTTTATCGGTCATTATCATGGCGGCATTAATCGGGACTTTCGTTCCTATTATATTAGATAAACGTGGTATTGATCCAGCGATTGCTACAGGACCGTTCATTACGACCAGCAACGATATCATTGGGATTTTAGCTTACTTCTATATCGCGAAGTTAATTTTGAATTTCTAAGATGAGACCTATTCCATTTCAACAGGAGTTGACTGTAAAATCAAGCCACCTGGATGAGCAGAATCACGTTAATAATTTAGAATACATCAGGTGGATATTAGACATCTCAGAAGCCCATTGGATCAGTAGAACACCCTCAGATATCAGAAAAAAATACGCCTGGTTTGTGTTGGATCATCATATTCAGTACAAGCGTCAGGCTTTTTTGGGAGAAAAATTGATCTTAACCACCTGGATAGAAAATTACGCACAGGTAAAATCGGAGCGCCGGGTTCAAATCGCTCGTAAAACAGACGGTAAAATTATTGTAGAAGCCAAAACCAACTGGTGTTTTATCGATCAGGAAACTAAAAAACCAACGCGCATTACCACAGAAATTATAAAGCCTTATTTTGAATTTGAATCGGAATAGCCTTATGCTTTTGCGATATTCAGCTTAAACTTAAAGACGTATGAAGATATTACATCTGGATAGCAATCACCCACTTATGATTCAGGAATTGACCAAATTAGGTTTCGATAACACTGAAGACTTTACGAGTACCAAAGCTGAGGTAGAGGCTAAAATTCATATGTATGAGGGCCTAATTATACGAAGTCGATTTACTATCGATAAAACCTTCATTGATAAAGCCACCAACTTAAGGTTCATCGGTCGAGTAGGAGCAGGTTTAGAAAATATAGATGTCGACTATGCCAGGCAAAAAGGCATAAAACTATACAATGCTCCGGAAGGAAATAGAAATGCAGTATCTGAGCATGCTATGGGTATGCTGCTCGGTTTATTTAATAAATTACGAACTGCTCATGATGAGGTAATCAACGGGCAGTGGCTACGTGAAGCGAATCGCGGTCACGAAGTGGAAGGCAAAACTGTAGGGATTATTGGCTATGGCAATACTGGAAAAGCATTAGCGAAAAAACTGTCTGGATTTGACTGTGAGGTGTTATATTACGACATCCTTGATGATCTGGGAGATGATAATGCTAAACAAGCCAGTTTGGAACAGCTGAAAGCGGAAGCAGATGTCATCAGTTTGCACACTCCACAAACCCCTCAGACTTTAGGAATGATCAATTCTGAATTTATCGATGCTATGGCTAAACCTTTCTGGTTTATTAATACGGCCAGAGGCAAGAGCGTAGTGACCAAAGATTTGGTGGCCGGACTTCAATCTGGAAAAGTCTTAGGCGCAGGGCTTGATGTCTTAGAATATGAGAAAACCTCCTTCGAAAACTTATTTTCTTCAGATCTTCAGTTGCCGGAAGCTTTTCAGTATCTGATGAAGGCTGACAATGTGCTTTTGAGTCCTCATGTGGCTGGCTGGACGGTTGAAAGTCATATCAAATTGGCTCAAACCATTGTGAATAAAATCAGTACAGATTTCAAGGTTTAAAAAACCTCTCTAGATTTTTATCCAAGAGAGGTAAATCCATATTTAAAGTTCATTTCCATAAAAAGAAGCAATATCTATAATTTGGTCTTCGAGCTTGTTTAGGTTTACAATTTTATAGGATCTACTTTCATTAGTAGAACCGTAATTTCTGTATAGAGTAAATCTTACATAATTTGGATTATTGGCCGATGAATTTTCTTCATTGCCCTTCAAAGCTATCTTCCAATTATCACTACTGGATATGTTTTTAAGTATAAAAAATTCAGTATGATATCCTGTTTCATTTTCATAATTCAATCGATCAAAATCTGACATGACGTTGTGGGAAGAACTAAAATATTTATTTTCTGAGTTGATATATTGAATCTCGAACGAAGAATCAACATCGTTCCAGTCGATTACCATAAACGCATCAAAGGTTTGAGCCACAGTGTAGTACTTATCATCAATTTTATCGAGATCTAATTTTGATTTATACTTTGTCAATAAATGCTTCAATTTAATCTCAGCGAGCTCTATAGAAGACTCGTCAAGGATCAAGCCTGGTATTTTATTATTGATCAAATCCAAATAAAGGTCTGATGCTTTAGTATACTGTTTTAGATCTGTATAATTTTGTGCCAGGTCTAAATAGGTTTGAGTGGAATAGGGTTGAAGCGATCCAATTTTTTGATGTACTTGCAAAGCTCCATCAAAAAGACCATATTCCTCATAGGTGAAAGCTAAAGATTTTAACCCTTTCACATTATTGTTAAGTAAATTTTCAAGACTATCAAGGATACTCTTGGCAACCTCTTTTTCTCCTTTTTTATAAAAATATTTAAAACTTTCAATATAGAACGGAACACTTTGTTTGTTATCTTCCAATTGTTCTTTGTAGTTGTCGATTGTATACTTTTGACCAGATGAGGAAATAAAATCAAAGACTTGTAGATCTTCTAATTTTACTTTAGTAGACTTCTCATGATTAAGATTTTTATTAAATACCATTTCCTTCATCGATTGATTGTCTCTTTTATCAATAAAATTACCAGCTTTCGTTGTGACTAATATCACTCCTCCTCTGCCTAATGTACCATACCTCGAAGTTCCACCGTAGCCCGTTATTACAGAAACTGATGCTATATTATTGACATCTAAAAGGCTTCCGTTTAATTGATCTGGAACTCCGTCAACAACTACCAACGCCCCTCTTCTTTGACCTGCTGTTCCACTGCTAAGTTCCTCTTGAACACTTGAAATTCCACCTCTTAATGTAAATGAATCAATACCCCCAACTCCTCTTTGTACTCTCAAACCAGGAAATTTACCTTGTATCAGCTGACTAAAAGTTATTGCAGCTCTGTTGAGTTCGTCAATAGTTCTCGTATAATTGGCATATCCTGAAGTTCTCTTTTTCACCTTTCCAAAGGGTGTGTCAAGAACAGGAAATGATGAATCTTCAGCTTGTTTCTTTTTAGTAATTGTCACTGTATCTAGATCTATATAGCGTCTGGACATTTCTACCTGCAGGAATCCGTCATCCTGTATTTTAACTTCCTTAGGCTGTGCTGAAAAATGACTAAAGACTAATTTGTCTTCAACTTCAGCTTCGATTTTAAATAGCCCTTCTGAATTTGTTTGAATTTCATTAAGTGAGTGGTTAATTTTTACAGTGGCCTTATTGAGGGGCTTGCCGTTGCTTAAAACAATTCCAGAAATCATTTCTTTGTTTTTATCAGGCTTTAGTCTTTCATTTAAGACATTTTCTTGGAGGGGTAAGACTTTAAAATTCACTCCAAAGAAAGGAAGTTCATTAAGTTTAGCATGGGAATTTACCTTTTGATAGGCCTTATAATTTTCTGATAAGCCTAAATTAACCTGGAAATCCTTTTCATAGGAATCAACAACCTGAATGCCTATTAACAAATCTTCATAGGAATTTATATCTAATAAGTCTAATGGAATAATTTGCCAACCTGATGCTTTGACGTTGTGATAAATGGTTTTGTAATTGTTCCTTTGAAAGCGTTTTTCTCTTAAACCATCGTAAAATTTAAGTTTCAATTTTAAGCTGTCTGTATTTTCAAACTTTAAATAATACATTATAGAATCTGCAGAACTCATTTCTAAATGAGCTAATGAGGTGATAATTTCCTGACCGGTTATAGAATTGATTTTCCAAAACCTAGTAGGCTCATCGATTTCAGTAGGTTTTGTTTCAATAATGTTAGATGCCAATTCAAGCTTAGAATTATTTCTTTCTTCTTTTGTAAGAAGCAGTATTGGATGTTTAGAAAAGTACTCTTTAACAAGATCAACGTTCATCTTGATTGGAAAATAATTGGCAGACTGAAATAAAAGGGTGTCATTTCTATCGAGATCAGATTGTCTAAACTTGAGTTCAAAATAGCCATTCTTGTCACTTATAACACCTCTTTCTAGGTTTAAAAAGCCAATTTCAACGTAAGGCACTGGTTGTTTTGTTTCACGATCAATAACGTAAGCTTTGATAGAAATTTCATTTTCTTGAGTTTCAAAATCGACTTCTGTACCAAAGAGATGAGTACACATTAAGAATATGGTAATTAAGGATAGGATTTTCATAATATTTTTATTTAAATTTAATGATTTAATGGAAATATGTTTATCAGTTGATTATAGTTTTAACATATCCTAATTATAATTTCATTATTGATAATCGACAGTATTATGAAACTCCAAAAAGACTTTGCACCTGATATTGATTGTTCTGGTAATCGTCAGTTCTCTTGGATATGCCTATGGTTTGAATTGGGATGCTATTCGGAGTGGAAACATAAGTTTTAAGGAACTTGGAGGATTTTTCACTTCAGTTTTTGTACTCTTTGTCTTGGTACTAGGCTATTATTATAAACCTAAAGACACTGAGTAATAATTTAGAATTGAAAAACCCTTACTGCACTGAACGCCAGTAAGGGTTTTAAATTTAATCTAAACTTGACGTTGAGACTTCTGCGAGGTTGGCACAATCTCCGAACAATTGATTTCGGTGATGTAGCGCTTTTCTCCTTCTTTAGTTTCGTAAGAGCGTGGCGCGAGTTTTCCTCTTAATAAGACTTCCTGACCTTTTTTGACATAAGTCTCGATAAAGCTGGCAGTTTTTCCCCAGGCCACAATATTGTGCCAGTAGGTGTTGGTGACTTTCTCTCCGCTGTTGTCATAATAGAACTCGTTGGTCGCGATGGAAAATTTCACGAGTTTCTTTCCAGAGTCTAGGTTGATAACTTCTGGATCCTGGCCTAAGTGGCCCATTAACTGAACTGAATTTTTTAAAGTACTCATAACGATAAAAATTAAATGATTTAAATAATGGTCTGGTCTTTCCAGGCCAATCGACGGTGTTTCCGATCGACAATGCAAAGATGAAGTAGGGGTTTCGTTAGAGTCGTTTGTTATCCAGTTACCTCCTTTTACTTTCGCTTACAAACGTTTGTAGCCGTTTATGAACGAATAATGGATTTGAATTTTGAGTTCTATTTTCTAAAATAATGACCCATAAATGACTTATTAAACTAATAGATTAGTTGATTAAATCATGTATTTATGTCTAGATACCTTATAATCACTACCTTTAATCAAAATGGGGTAGAAGTTATTTGCCTAAAATTTTACGGTTTTACCGTAGCATGTTTACGGTCAAACCGTAAATGGGAAAATTAAATAAAATTTAATTTTAGTTTTACTAAACATCTGCCTATGAAGAAGTTACATTTTAATTTAAAAAGAGAAAGCCTCTACAAAGTAGAAGCTTCTCCCGTAAAGGCATGAAAAACATACACTTCACTGTGCTTTGCAAATGTATTGGTTTTCATGAGATGCGCAACTTCTTTGCAAAGAAGTATCATCTGGTAAGATGATAAATTACCAAATCGATATTTAAAAAATTAATTATCATGAAAACTTTAAGAAAACCACAATTAGCTTTTGCTTTATCTGTTATTTTATTATTGGCATCTTGTAGCCAATATGAATATTTTGATTCAGAAGAATTAAAATTTAATTATTCACTTTATAACGAATTCATTGATGATGATTATAATATTGGAATAATATATGAAGTTAATAATCATTTGAACAACATGAAAGATTTGAATGAATCAGATAGTATGTCAATTATGCTTCGTGAGGTCAATGAATATTATCAATCTGATTTAAATTTTTCGAATGATTTTTTGATTTCATTAAATCATAGTACTGATGAATTACCTGAGATATTAATAGACTTGGGTTATATTAAAAATGAAGACTTGAATTTAATCGATCATTTTTTAACAGATTCTGATATTCATGGTTTTGAATACGCTCTAGAAGAGTTTCAAGCGTCTGTAACTGAATTGAGCCTCTCCACTTCAGAATTTAAGAATAAAAATGATTTTGCTAATGTATTGAAATCTCTAAATCATTTTGCTCCTAGTCTCTTTTCGAATAATAAAAATTTTTCTAAAAGTGGTCTAGGATGTGCAAGGGCTGCATTAGCATTAACTGCTGCTAGTGTTGCATTAGCTACTTGTGTAACAGTAGTAGCATGTGGTATTGCTGTAACAGGTTGGATTCTTGCCTATGGAGCATATCAAGATAATTGTATTAATCACCATCAATAAATTTATATTATGATCAAATTGCCTAAAATAGTTGCTTTTATCATTTTTTTAATGATGACGTTGCTACTCGCTAATTCATTTTCAAATTTTGATTGGAATATTTTTAAAGGTGAAAATGACCCTGAAAGTATTTTTAAGGAACTTAGAGAACCTCTTATGTTTTTATTGTTAACCATATTCTTTTTAAACTATTATGTAGAGACCCTTAAAGAAAAGAAGAAGCCTGAATAATTAAAATTAATATTTTGATGGAATTGGTCAATCTTATAAATAGTTCTTTTCATAAAGTTTAAAGTCGGATGGAAGCATTAACAGTACCAGTTCATAATCAATAATGCTATGAAACTCCAAAAAGACTTTGCACCTGATATTGATTGTTCTGGTAATCGTCAGTTCTATTGGATATGCGTATGGTTTGAATTGGGCTGCTATTTGAAACGGAAACATAAGTTTTAAGGAACTTGGAGGATTTTTCACTTCAGTTTTTGTACTCTTTGTCTTGGTACTAGGCTATTATTATAAACCTAAAGACACTGAGTAATAATTTAGAATTGAAAAACCCTTACTGCACTGAACGCCAGTAAGGGTTTTAAATTTAATCTAAACTTGACGTTAAGACTTCTGCGAGGTTGGCACAATCTCCGAACAATTGATTTCGGTGATGTAGCGCTTTTCTCCTTCTTTAGTTTCGTAAGAGCGTGGCGCGAGTTTTCCTCTTAATAAGACTTCCTGACCTTTTTTGACATAAGTCTCGATAAAGCTGGCAGTTTTTCCCCAGGCCACAATATTGTGCCAGTAGGTGTTGGTGACTTTCTCTCCGCTGTTGTCGTAATAGAACTCGTTGGTAGCAATTGAGAATTTAACGAGTTTCTTTCCAGAGTCTAGATTGATAACTTCTGGATCTTGGCCTAAGTGGCCCATTAACTGAACTGAATTTTTTAAAGTACTCATAACGATAAAAATTAAAGGATAATAAAAACTGACTGGTTTCCTAAGTCAGATCGACGGTGCTTCCGATCGACAGGGCAAAGATGCAGCAGGGTTTTCGTTAGAGTCGTTTGTTATCCAGTTACTTCCTTTTACTTTCGCTTACAAACGTTTGTAAATGGATAATTATTTGATCCGAGTGGTGTTTTTAATCCTAAATAAATCTCTATATAACTAATAAAATAGTTGAATAAATTGCCGATTTATCTCTGGATAGCTTATAATCACTACCTTTAATTAAAATAGGGCAGAAGTAATATGCCTAAAATTTTACGGTTTTCCCGTAGCAGGTGTACGGTCAAACCGTAAATCTTTTGATTTTCTCTATCCTATATTTTTGTCGTTATATATCTGTTGGTTATAAAATGTTTAAATCTAAGTACGGGGGTCCAAATTAAACGACACATTAGGGAATGCCAATTATTAAAAATTCAATCTTTACTAAAACTGAGTTATGAAACATTTTTTGTTATTAATAGCACTTGTTGCTTCTTTAAGCCTAAATGCTCAAATCACCAAAAACAATTGGTTGGTAGGGGGAAGTGCAGCTTTTTCATATACTGAAAATGATAACCAGTCAAATAGCAACAATTTAAGGCTAAGTTTATCTCCCAACATAGGCTATTTTTTCTTAGATAAACTGGCTTTAGGACCCAGGCCTAACTATTTTTTAAATAGGGGAAATTCAGATTCTGGTACTAGTAAATCTGAAAGGATCATACTAGCTCCATTTGTAAGGTATTATTTTTTGGAGGCAGAAAAAAAAATAAATGTATTTGCAGAAGGTGCTTACAATTTAGATATTGATGTTTTTGGTGATGGTGATAATCCAGAGGATTTCGAAATAAAAGCAGGCTTGGCCATATTCCTAAATAGCAGTGTTGCCCTTGAAACTTCCCTAAGTTACATCAACTCCAATTCAAAAAATCAATTTGTTGGAAACCATACTTTTCTACTTGGGTTTGGGCTTCAAATACATTTAGAAAAGCTATAAACTCATCCCATTATGAAACATTTTTTTTTCTTTTCAATATTTTTGTTTTCACTCTCTTTAAGTGCTCAAATCAATAAAGGAGATTGGTTAGTTGGTGGAAGTGCAACATTTGCATATTCTGAAAACAAACCTAATGAAGTAAGTGATTCCAGATCTTTCAATATTAATATATCTCCAAGAGTTGGTTATTTCTTTTGGGATAAACTAGCGTTTGGACTTAGAGCAAATCTTACCCGATCAAGAACAGAATTTGAAACTAGCACAAGTAGGTTCAACCGCTATTTTACAGCACCTTTTGCCAGGTATTATATACTGGAATCAGATAAAATGCTTAATCCTTTTGTAGAAAGTTCTTACGGATTTGATGCCATAAATTCAGATAACTCTCGAGAATTTACTTTATCTGGTGGATTGGCTGTTTTTGTAAATCAGAATATTTCTTATGAATTGACATTGTCATATATAAATACTACAAATCCTTCGAACGATAGACTTAGAGGATCACAGACCATTCTTTTAGGAATTGGTATTCAAATCCATTTATAAACACAAAAACCAATTATTATGAAACAAATTTTATCAATTATTTTTTTAACAATCACAGTTACAGTCTTCTCGCAGGTCACTGTAAGTATTGAAGCTTTAGAAGCAGGCGGTGTATCACTACCAAACGGTTCTTCCATTAATTAAGGAACAGATTCATCTATAAATGTGACTTTTAGAGTTGATTTAGCTAAGAGTGTAACTGATTCTATTGGCCCTGCAACAGTATATATTGATGTTATCGATAATTTAGGAAATCGCACAGAAAAAGATGATGGAGATGTACCCGTAAACGAATTTGTAACAGGGGCTTCAGCACCTTTTGATATTAATATCGACGATACAGATATAAGGTTTGGAGATGGTAATTATCTGGTTGCTGTACTTAAACAAAATAACGCTCCTAAAGTAGAGTGGACCTCACAACAAATTCCAATCAATAAAACTCCAACGTTTTTCTTAGAACCTTCTTCTATAAATATACCTTGTGGTAATACATCTCCTCAAACCTTTACTGTGTCTAATAATTCTAACTTGAGTGGCGTCACCTATCAATGGGATGTTGGTAGCGGCTGGTCTGGCAATATAGGAAGTGGTAATTCAATTACAATTACTCCAAGTAGTGGTAATAATTTACCCTCCGACATTTCAGTTACACCTGTTTTTAATGGAGAGCCTGTTACAACATTAGATAGTTTTGTTAATAGAGCAGCATATAATCCATCCTCTTTTATTTCTGGTTCAGCTACCCTATGTAGCAATCCCAACTATAGCGTTAATAATCTAGAAAGTGGAGAAACCATTATTGGATGGAGTGTCTCAGACACAGCGATAGCTAGCTTTGACCCTAGAAGCCCAGGAAGAAACCAAATAACTCTTAATGCCAATGGAAGTGGCGCAGTTACACTTACGGTTACAATACAGAATGCCTGTGGCCAAACAGCAGATATCACAAGAAATGTGTTTGTAGGCTTCCCTGCAGCTAATGGCAATACCGAAATATGGGCAGGAACACCAGGTGTTAATCCTGTTTCTACCCTTCCAGGGGCTACTTATAAATTTGAAGTAGAAGATGTACCTGGTGCTAACTCATATACATGGGTTTTGCCTAGTGGTTTTAATGTTTTGAACGGAGGCTCAACTACTACAACAAGTACTTCCATTTTTGTTACAACTTCATCTACACCTGGAACTTATACGATAAACTGTAGAGCTAACAATCCATGTGGATTGAGCTGGACAGATAATTTAACTATCACAAATGGCTCTATCAGTGGCGGTGGTGGTAGCAATAATTGTCCTCCAGGAGTTTCTCCTCCTTGTGCAATTATAGGACCACACCCCCTAAGTGTTTCTCCTAATCCAGCCTCAGATTTTATTGAAATAGGTTCAAGGTACGAATCTGGAAAAAATAAAAAGTTAGCTAGTTTTGCATTAGAAGACCATAGCTACAAGCTTTACGATTTTAACGGTAAACTAATTCAAAAAGACAACTTTATTAATTCTACTAGAGTAGATGTGTCCAGGCTTAACAAAGGAAGGTATATACTAATTACTAAAACAGGTGATCAAGTTAAAACCCATCATATTGTTATTGAGTAATGATAGTGACAAAAGCATTATCAATGCTTAGCTTTTATTCAATATTTACAATAATTATTAGATATGCAAAAGCTGTATATGGACTCAACTAAATTTAAAATCCCACCTTGTAATACACAAGGAGGGGTTTTTTAAACTCACATTAAAAATTATCTACTCTTTTCTGGAGGTCGGCACAATCTCCGAACAATTGACTTCGGTGATGTAGCGCTTTTCTCCTTCTTTAGTTTCGTAAGAGCGTGGCGCGAGTTTTCCTCTTAATAAGACTTCCTGACCTTTTTTGACATAAGTCTCGATAAAGCTGGCAGTTTTTCCCCAGGCCACAATATTGTGCCAGTAGGTGTTGGTGACTTTCTCTCCGCTGTTGTCGTAATAGAACTCGTTGGTCGCGATGGAAAATTTAACGAGTTTCTTTCCAGAGTCTAGATTGATAACTTCTGGATCCTGGCCTAAGTGGCCCATTAACTGAACTGAATTTTTTAAAGTACTCATAACGATAAAAATTAAATGATTTAAATAATGGTCTGGTCTTTCCAAACCAGATCGACGGTGTTTCCGATCGACAAGGCAAAGATGCGGAGAGAGTTTTGTTGTAGTCGGCTGTTAAACAGTTACTTCCTTTTACTTACGTTTGAAAACGTTTGTAGCCGTTTGTAAACGAATAATAAGCTTGATTTTTAATTCTATTCATTAAAAAAAAGCTTTGTAAACTCCTGTTTAAACTAATAGATTAGTTTAATAAATTACCAATTTATCTTTAGATAGCTTATAATCACTGTCTTTAATCACAAGAGAGTAAGAATAGAAAGCCTAAAATTTTACGGTTTTCCCGTAGCATGTGTACGGTCAAACCGTAAACCTTTTGGTTTTATCTATCCTACATTTGTAATGTCAACAAACAATAAAACAATTCATTTAAAACTTAGAGTTATGAAAAAGATTATCGGAATTTTCACAATGGTATGTTTATTATTTTTCGCAGGTTGTTCTCCAGAAACCTTTAATGATGATCAGTACGAAGGACAAACGCCAGAAGAAATCTTTGGAACAGGTGGAGAAAATAGAGTTCATAGAGCAACAAGAACCCATGATGATGGTGATCTTTAAGATTAATTAAGTACTTTCGACAAGATCTAGAAATATGTTTTAATGAAGCAATGCTTATTTTATCTTGTCATTTGTATTCTTTTAATAAATTGTCAATCTCCTAAAGATAAAAGTGTTGAAATTAATTCTCAACTTAGAGATTCTATACTTAGTAATTTAAGAAGGTTTGATAATAAAATTGATGAAGAAAATAGTTTAACAAAGTCATTTCAACATGTTATACAAATTGATAATGACAGCCTTCAAATTAAATATTTAAGGGCTCTAGATTACAGAGCACTTAATTCAAGTTTAGATCTATTTACTGAGATAAACCATTTAGGGAGGGAAAAAGCTTTAAAATATAAAGACACTTTTTCATTAGCTACTTTCTACTGGGATCTAGGTGATTATCATTTAAATAAAAATGACTCGGATAAAGCTTATCTTGCTTTTAATGAAGCTCAATTTCTATACGGTCAAATAGACGAATTAGAAAAAAATGCTCTATTGCTATATAATTTGGCATTAATACAATCTCAAGCTAAAGATTATACAGGAGCAGAAGTAAACTTAATAAGGGTTGCCGAAATTTCAAAAGAAATTCAAAACTTTGAGTTACTCTTTAAAACGTTTAATTCATTAGGAGTTTCAAACTATAACTTGAGAAATTACGAGGTTGCCATTACTTATTATAACAATGCTTTACAAGCCTTAGGAAAAGTTGAAGATTCAGAATTATATCGGGCTGCCACTTTCAATAACCTTGGTAATGTTTATGAAAAGCAAGGCAAATACGATTTAGCAATCACCAATTATCGTAAAACCTTATCTACTCCCAAACTTTATGATGGTGATCCTTACCTCTATGCCATGGCTTTGGATAACCTGGCCTATAACCGTTTAGAAACAGGAGCGCTTCAAAATGTGCTTCCCGATATGCAGGAAGCCTTGGGTATTCGCCAAAAAATACAACACTTAGCTGGGATCTCCATTAGTCAACTCCACATTGCAGAATATTATCAGTTTGTTGGTAATCAAACCAAGGCTGTCGAGTTTGCAAAAGCTGCGAATACCACCTCCAAACAAAACAATAACAATAGAGATATTCTAGCCTCCTGGCTATTATTAGCAGATCTTCAGCCAGAAAATAGTTACAAATACACCACCTCCTACATCCAATTAAGCGATAGTCTTCAGATGGAGGAACGAAAAGTCAGAAATAAATTTGAGCGGATACGCTTTGAAACCGAAGAAGTCATGCAGCGGGCTGAAATGCTGGAAGAAGAGCGAACCATTGTATTTCTCATCTCTTCGCTTATTATTATCATAGGGAGTTCGATTTTTATTTTTTACGTACAGCGTTCCAAAAACAGGTCTTTAAAACTGGAACGTGATCAAAAAATCGCCGATGAAAAAATTTACGAGTTACTTTTGATCCAGAGTGCCAGAAAGGATGAAGGAAAGCGAGAGGAACGCGATCGTATTGCCAGAGAACTTCACGATAACATCCTTACCGAATTGTATGCCAACCGGATGAATCTCATGTTTTATAAATATAAAATCGGGATTAAAGGAGACGAAAAGTTTGGTAAACTCACCGATAACCTTATGGACGTTGAAAAGCAAATTCGTAGTTTATCCCATGAACTGTCCAATACTTATTTTGATGAACATAAAGAATTTGGGGATCTGATTCAGGATCTCATTCAAAAATTACAATTGGAACGCACGCATCAGTTATCTGTAGACGACTCTGTTAATTGGTCTAAAATTGCTTCTAATATTAAAATGCATACCTATCGTATCCTACAGGAATCGATTATGAATATTCAAAAGCACGCCGAGGCACATTTTGTATTCATCAAGTTCACTTTAAATGAAGAAGCCGATAAGATTGAATTTACGATTAAAGATGATGGGAAAGGCTTTAAAGACTCAAAAAAACCAGGGATTGGATTAAAAAATATTAAATCTAGGGTTGAAGATATTAAAGGAAAAATAAGTATTAATTCTAAACTTGGATCTGGAACAAAAATCAGTATTTTTATTCCAATCAAATAATAGCTATGCCTAAGCACAATATACTCCTCGTTGATGATCACCCCATGATAATTGCCGGTTTCGACCAAGCTTTAGATATCATTAGCGAGCGTAATCATAAAATGAAATTTAATAGTAATTCTGCTTTAGAGTGTGATACTGCTGCAGAATTAATTAAAGACTCAGAAACCTCTTACGATCTTATATGTCTGGACTTATCTTTACCTGGAAGCAAAGACGGCAAGTATAATTCTGGCGAAGATTTAGCTCAACTGGCACGTAAGCATCAGCCTGAAGCCAAATTATTGATTTGTACCATGCTTGAAAATAATTATAAGGTACTTAATGTGATGCGCAGGATAGATCCCGACGGATTTCTGGTGAAGTCTGAAACCAATCCGGATATTTTAATTGCTGCGATTGAGAACTTACTAAGAGGAAAAACCTACCAAAGTGCCACTGTCCATCAAATGCTAAAGCGAACTGTAGAGTATTCTCATAATATTGATGAGATAGACCTCAAAATTCTTTACCTCCTTTCTCAAGGTACCTTAACAAAAAATCTACCCGAAAGTATTGGCTTTTCACTGAGTGCTATCGAAAAGCGAAAAAAGCAAATGAAGCAGTTTTTTGATGTTTCCAACAGTAACGATAAGATTCTTCTAGAAAAAGCAAAAGAAAAGGGATTTTTATAGATCCCTTTTTTTTAGATAGATATTTGTTGCCAGTTTGAGCTAGCTGATGATAAGAGCAATCAGCAATCAAAACAACTCTAATACCGTAACTTGTCTTCGAGAGGACTTCATTCGGCATCCATTCCATACTTATACTTGTTGTGAGTTTTAATAAAATTCTGTCAATTCGAGTGAAATATTTATCGAGAATAAGAATTTTTAGATTTGAATGAGTTCTCGACCTGCCTGCCTGCTGGCTGGTACAATTTTTTATCAAAAAATCACCCGCCTGAATGACTTCGTCGGGCAGGCTCGAACAGACAATATGCTATCTATTCCAATTCAAAATGCACCTCAGGTTAATACATAAAATTCTTATCAATTCTTTACAGGTCTTTAATAACCTTATTGATCTCATCTTTTATTCACTCAACAATCTAGAAATTTCATCCAATTTAGGTGTAAGGACAACCTCGATACGTCGGTTCTTAGATTTACCAGCGCTTGAAGTATTTGAAGCAACGGGAGCAAATTCACCTTTTCCAGCTGCAGTTAGGTTTTGAGGGTTAATATTATTGTTTTTCAACAGTAATTTGAGAACTTCTGTCGCCCGTTTTGTAGATAAATCCCAATTATCGTTTAAAGGACCATTACCACCATAAGGTACATTATCAGTATGTCCTTCTATGAGAACAGCAATATCTGGATTTTGAGCCAAAACCTTTCCAAGTTCATTCACTGCTTTTTGCCCTTCTTTTCCTACATTCCAACTCCCAGAGTCAAAAAGTAATTTATTCTCCATAGACACATAAACTTTCCCGTCTCTCATTTCGACACTCAGGCCCTGACCTTCAAAGTTAGTTAACGCCCTGGATAGATTATCCTTTAAAGTTTGCATCTTTTGCTCTTTTTCAGCGATAAGGCCTTCCAGTTCTGCTACGCGTCTCGATCTAGCCTCCAGGTCCTTTTGAAGCTGTTCTAATCGGGTCTGTTCTTTAGCTAAGGCTTTCTCTTTATCTTCCAAGGTCTGAAGTAATTCCCGGTTTTGCTTTGAATTTTCTGCAAGAGCCTGAGAACTGTTTTGTTCTAAAGCATTATAGGATTGCTGAAGATTGTCCAGTGTATTCTTAGTTCGGTCCAGGTCTGCTAAAAGTTCGTCGCGCTGAGTTTTTAGTATCTCTATGCGGTCTCTAGCATAGGCTAGGTCATCTTCAATTTTCACTCTCTCTGCATTAGCCTCCTCTAGCTTTCTCTCTAATTGTTGATTTACTCGCTGTAATGAATTATAATCTTCTTCCAACTCCAAAAAGCGTTTTTGGCTAACACAGCCCATTAGATTAAGAGTCAAAAAACCAATAAAAGCGTATTTCAATGTCTTCATTTAATTTAAGATTTTAGGACTATAACGGTCATTGTTGAGTATTTATTTTAGCTCCAGCATAACGGGGCAATGATCACTATGTTTTGCTTCAGGCAGTATAACTGACTTGGAAATTCTTTCTTCTATTTCATTAGCCACCAAAAGATAGTCTAAGCGCCATCCCTTATTATTGGCTCTGGCGTTGGCTCTATAACTCCACCAGGAATACTGAATCACATCTTCATTTAGTTTTCTAAAGGAGTCAACAAATCCAGTTTCATCCAGGAAACTGGAAAGCCATTTTCGTTCTGCAGGTAGAAAACCTGAAACAGTCTTTAGCCTCACCGGGTCATGAATATCGATAGCTTCGTGACAAATGTTATAATCTCCGCAAATCACGAGCTGAGGAATCTTTTGCTTAAGCTCTTCAATATAAGATTTAAAATCATCCATGTAAGAAAACTTGTAGTCGAGTCTGGCATCATTGGTGCCTGATGGAAGGTAAAGGCTCATGATAGAAACATCATCGAAGTCTGCTCTTAGGTTTCTGCCCTCTTTATCCATATAATCTATTCCAGTTCCATACTCAATATGATTTGGTTCAATTCTAGAAATGATTCCTACACTACTGTAGCCTTTTTTCTCAGCCGAGTACCAATAACAATAATTGTAGCCTAAGTCTTCAAAAATGGAATTATCAATCTGTTCTGGTTGGGCTTTGGTTTCTTGAAAACAAACAACATCTGCATCGGTGGAATCGATCCAATCTATCAATCCTTTCTTGAGTGCAGCACGAATACCATTGACATTATAAGAGATTATTTTCATACAGGTTTTTAAACCAAAAGTATAAATAAGTAATCAACTGAATTTGTCAGTTTTTGATTTTTTAAGACGAATCCTCTGGTGGGGAAAAATCCGAAAATAATATGTTGATTTTCAGCGCTATGAAATTTATCCTGTTAATAATTTACAAAAAATCATCAATTTATTTTTGAGAGATGAATATCTACCGTACATTTGTATTAGGATGAAGTTTTTTCATAATAGATTGGTTAGTTAAGAAAAGCCTTGAGCACTCGTTCAAGGCTTTTCTGTTTTATATACTTTCCTGTTAACAAAAAAGACTTTCCCTACGGAAAGCCTTTTAAATACTTTTTTTAACTACTAATTGAACTTAATGAGGTAAGTGTTTTTCTTTCCTTTGTTAATCAATACATATCTTTCGTTAATTAGATCCTTATCAGTAATCTTAAAGTCTAAATTGACTTTAGTTTTATTCACTGATATGGAATTTTCTTTTAACGCTCTTCTGGCTTCACCATTAGATTTTAAAAATCCTGTCTCTGCGGAAAGCGCTGCTATCATGTCAAAATCTGTATTTAGCAAATCTCTACTTAGCTCTTTTAATGGAACACCTTCAAAAACGTCAAGAAATGTCGCTTCATCAAGTCTTGCAAGATCTTCTTCAGTACTTTTTCCAAATAAAACTTTAGAGGCTTCTTTAGCTTTCTCTAAAGCCTCTTTGGAGTGAACTGTCGCTGTGATTTCATCTGCTAATCTATTTTGAAGCCGTCTCAAGTGAGGTTCTTTACTATGAGATAAGATTAAGCTATCGATTTCATCTTGTGATAAAAAAGTAAATATTTTGATAAATTTTTCAGCATCTTCATCACTGGTATTGATCCAGTATTGGTAGAACTTGTAAGGGGATGTTTTTGCTGGATCCAGCCAAATATTACCCGAAGCTGTCTTCCCAAATTTTGTTCCGTCTGCCTTTGTAATGAGAGGGCAGGTGAGGGCAAAGCCTTTACCTTGATCTATTCGTCTTATGAGCTCTGTTCCTGTGGTAATATTTCCCCACTGGTCACTTCCACCCATTTGTAATGTACAATGTTGAGTTCTGAATAAATGAAGAAAATCGTAACCCTGAACCAATTGGTAGGTGAATTCAGTAAAGCTCATTCCTTCTTTAGACTCTGATGATAATCGTTTCTTTACAGAATCCTTGGACATCATATAATTCACAGTGATGTGTTTCCCTACATCTCTAATAAAGTCTAAGAATGAAAATTCTTTCATCCAGTCGTAATTATTAACTAACTGGGCTGAATTATCATCTGATGTATTAAAATCTAAAAACTTCGAAAGTTGGTTTTTAATCGCATTTTGGTTATGCCTTAGGGTCTCTTCGTCCAAAAGATTTCTTTCTTGAGATTTTCCAGAAGGATCGCCAATCATACCGGTAGCACCTCCTATTAAGGCTACTGGCCGATGTCCAGCCAATTGAAAATGACGAAGCATCATTACGCCCACCAAATGACCTATGTGTAAGGAGTCTGCTGTGGGATCGATACCAACATAAGCAGCTCTAGAGGATTCATTCAGATGTTCTTGAGTACCCGGCATCAAATCGTGGACCATGCCTCTCCAGGTCACTTCCTGTATAAAATCTTTTTTCATATTTATCTTATGATTTCGCACAAAGATATTATAATGAAAAAATTATCAACTTTCGATTTTCGTATATTTACCAAATGAATTTACTAACGGGAGCAACAGGACTTGTTGGTGCACACTTGCTAGCATACCTTATTTCTAAAAAAGTCAAAACTCGTGCTTTGTTTAGAACCGAAAACAAGAAGCAACAAGCCATCAACGTACTACTGAAATACGACATATCAGATGATCAGTTGGAGAAGTATATAGAATGGTATAGGTGCGATATCTTAGATCTTCCTGCTTTAGAATTAGCTTTTGAGGGTGTAACTCATGTTTACCATTGCGCTGGATTCATTAGTAACAGTCCTTCAGATTACAAGCTTATGCGTAAGGTGAATATTGAAGGCACAGCCCATATGGTTAATCTATCAATCCATTTTGGTATTGAAAAATTTGGGCATGTTAGTTCTATTGCAACACTTGGGAAGCCTATCTCACCGCAAACTGAGATTACTGAGAAGACTCCTCTAGCAGAAGATCAAAAACCCTCTGCTTACGAAATTAGTAAGTACGGGGCCGAAATGGAAGTATGGAGAGCTTCTCAGGAGGGCTTAAAAGTCGTTATCCTTAATCCTGGAATCATTCTTGGCGATGGATTCTATAGCACAGGAAGTGGGAAGCTTCTCTCGAAAATGAAAAATGGGGTGAAAATATTTCCACCAAAGATTACTGGTTTCGTTGGGGTTTATGATGTGTGCAAGGCCATGATCAAATTGATGGACAGCAACATCATCAATGAAAGGTACATCTTAGTATCAGAGAATTTATCTTTTTATCATGTTATGAGCCTTTTTGCATCAAAATTCAATAAACCTGCTCCTGACATAGAACTAAAACCCTGGATGTTGTATATCACATGGTTTTTCGAAATTCTAAGGTCTTTTTTTACAAGCTATAAACGCCAGCTTACCTTAGAAGTCATCCCAGATTTATTTAAAAATGCTTTGTACTCTTCCAATAAAATTAAAAATGAACTAGATTTTGAATTTGAACCTATAGAAGTGTATCTGGATAGAATTTATCAAAGGTATTAATCAATACTTTTATCCCGGGTAATCATTATTTTCTTCGGGATCGTATCAAGTTTACGAATTGAATCTTGTTTCTTTTTTTCCACTCTTCTTAGACTATCTGTAACTTCCGAAATGGAATCATAGGCTTTTTCTAAACGTGTAATACTGTCTTTTACTTTTTGATAGATCTCTAAATTTTCATCAAATTTCAAGTTGTAGTAAAGTAGATTCTGTTTGAGATCTGTACTGTCTATCTTGTATTTAAGGGATAAAAATTCAAGCATTTCAACATCTAATTCCTCAAGCCTTTTCTCATTGACTCCAGTAGCTGCATCGAGCAAAACCATATCGTAAATCAGATCTTTCATTTCTGATTTTGTCAACAAAGTATTGGGTTTCTCAACCTCCTTAACATCCTGACAACTCAAGAGTAAGAAAAGATTTAACAGCCCTAAAGCAAATATCAGTTTCATATTATCGATCAAATTCTAAGCGTTCACCAAACAGTCCATCATTGAATTTAAAATTCTCAAATACAAGGTGTCCATTTACAAAAGTGTGAGTCACTCTGGACTTGAAACTTGTTCCTTCGAAAGGGGACCAGCCGCATTTATAAAAAATATTTCTCGAGTTGACGGTCCAAGGTGCCAAAGTGTCGACCAATACCAAATCTGCTTTATAGCCTTCTTTAATAAATCCTCTTAGGTGAATATCAAATAATAGAGCCGGATTGTGGCACATTTTTTCTACAATTTTTTCTAAAGATAGCTTCCCCTGATGATAAAATTCCAGCATTGCCGGTAAAGCGTGTTGGACAAGGGGTCCCCCGCTAGGGGCTTTTGTGTATACATTATCTTTTTCTTCCTTAGTATGAGGAGCATGATCTGTAGCAACAACGTCGAGTAAGTTCTTATTCAGAGCTTTGAGTAATTCTTGTTTATCCTTAGCTGTTTTTACCGCTGGATTCCACTTGATATGAGTTCCTTTTTTATTATAATCGGACTCGTCAAACCACAAATGGTGTATACATACTTCTGCGGTTATCTTTTTCTTCTTTAGAGGTAGCTTATTAGAGAATAATTTCAATTCTTTAGCGGTAGACAAGTGAAATACATGTAGTCTAGCTCCTGTCTTTTTAGCTAAAGCAACTGCTTTGGAAGAGGAAAGGTAGCAGGCTTCTTCACTTCTGATTTTGGGGTGCAGATGGATAGGAATATCTTCTCCATATTCTTCAAGATGTGCTTGTAAATTTCTTTGAATTGTATCTTCATCTTCGCAGTGTGTGGCTATGATAAGTGGAGAATGTTTAAAAATATCCTCCAGAACTTTTTCATCGTCCACAAGCATGTTGCCTGTAGATGAACCTAGGAATAATTTTAAGGCTGCTGTTGTTTTTGGGTTCACTTTCTTGATCTCCTCTAAATTGTCATTTGTGCCTCCAAACATAAAGGAGTAATTAGCATAAGAGTTATCTTTTGCCATATCAAACTTCTCCTCTAATTTTTCAATTGTCGTGGTTTGGGGGTTGGTGTTTGGCATTTCGAAGTAGGAGGTAATGCCTCCAGAAACCGCAGCTTTAGACCCAGTTAATATGGTTTCTTTATGGGTTAGCCCAGGCTCTCTAAAATGAACTTGGTCATCTATAATTCCGGGGATTAAATGCTTGCCGCCAGCATCAATAATCTTAATATCACTTGATTTTGCACTTATAGATGAAGAGACTTCTACTATGATATCATTTTTGATATGAACATCGCCTTCAAAGATTTTATTTTCATTGACGATTTTTGCATTTTTAATCAGATACTCTGTCATAAATTAAATTTTTCCAAAGAGGCTTTTAAGCTTCAAGGTGATAACTCCAAATACAGCTTCCTTAATGATTCCACTACTCATTTTAGATTTACCTTTTGTTCGATCTGTAAAGATAACAGGGATCTCTTTGAGTTTAAATCCTTTTTGGAAAGCTTTAAATTTCATTTCTATCTGAAACGCATATCCAACAAATTTTATTTTATCTAAATCTATAGTTTCTAACACCTTGCGCTTATAACAGATAAAACCAGCCGTAGTATCCTCAATTGGCATCCTTGTTATAGCTTTAACGTATTTGGAAGCCATCCATGATAGTAATACGCGTTTCATAGGCCAATTAATCACATTTACACCAGTGATATACCTGGAGCCAATCGTTACATCGTAATTTTCCTTAAGACAGGAGTTGTAAAGCCGGATTAAATCATTTGGGTTGTGTGAGAAATCTGCATCCATCTCAAAAATATAATCGTACTTTCTCTTTAAAGCCCATTGAAAGCCGTGTAAATAAGCTTTTCCCAATCCGCTTTTAGAAGTTCTTATTTCCAGGTGCAACTTTTCAGGGTACTCTTCCTGTAATTTATGAACTAAAGACCAGGTACCGTCTGGAGATGAATCATCAACAACTAGAATTTCAAAATCAACGGGTTGAGAAAAAATATTTTTAACTATTTTCTCAATATTTTCAATTTCGTTGTATGTGGGGATGATGACTAATTTTTGAGGCATCAAGTGTGGTTGAAAGTTGATTCACAAATATAGATTTTACCAACTAAAAGTCATCCATAAAAGGCTGTTTTAATTTACATTTGCTTTAAAAACGTTTTTGTTTCAATCGTTAAGACCACATATAGATCACCATTGGACCGTAGCCACATTCTTTTTTGTGCTCATTATCTTAGTGGTTGTTAAGTGGAACAAGACTAGCTATTTTTTTTCCTATCTCAACTCCCTTTACACGTCAAATTTTTATTCGAAAAAATTTCTTGAAAAAAGAAGGATAGAACTTTCAGAAGTTCTCTTATTCATAGGTAGTTTGTTCGGTTTGTCGTACTTTATTATGATCATTACTGAAAGTTTAGACTTCTCCATTCTAACTCATCTTCAAATTCTATTTTTAATTTCGATTTTTGTACTAAGTAAATACCTGGTCGAGAAAATGCTTGGAGATCTATTTGAAATAGATCAAATATTGAACAAATACTTGTTTTATAAGCAGGGAGTTCTCAGCTGGTTAGCGTTATTTTTTTTATTTCCTGCCGGACTTTTTTTATACTTTCAAGGTAGCTACAGTCCAATAATAGTTTTAGGGATTGTAACCGTGGCTGTGTTGGTGTACGCGTTCAAATTATTTTCCTTTGTCGGTTTATATCAAAAACACATTTTAGCATATTGGTTTTATTTTATTTTGTACCTTTGCGCTTTTGAAATTGCACCCTATTTGATTCTTTTTAAGGTTTTAAAAATCAATTGAATAAGCAAGGTGTAGTATAAAACTAAGCTATATGAAAGTGAAAAATATTCTTATTTCACAACCCAAACCTAATGTAGAAAATTCACCTTATTCAGAATTAGAAGAAAAACTGAAAGTTAAGATTGATTTTATTCCTTTCATTCATGTTGAGCCTGTAGATTCAAAACAGGTAAGGCAACAAAAAATCGATATTACCAAGTTTTCTGCAATTATCCTAACCAGCAGGAATGCCGTAGATCACTTCTTCAGGATTGCCGAAGAAATGAGGTATAAAATTCCAGATACTCTCAAATATTTTTGTCTTAGTGAAGCTGTTGCCTATTACTTACAAAAATATGTGGTGTATAGAAAGCGTAAAATTTATGTAGGGAAACGAACATTCCAAGAACTAGAAGCTAGTATTAAAAAGCATAAAGACGAGAAGTTTTTGTTACCTTCTTCAGATATGTTAAAACCTATTATACCACAGCAATTAGATAAACTTGGTGTGGATTGGACCAGAGGTATTTTTTACAAAACTGTGGTTAGTGATTTATCACATTTAAGAGAAGTATCTTATGATGTAGTGGTGTTTTTTAGTCCGAGTGGAATTAAGTCGCTTTATGAGAACTTCCCGGACTTCGAGCAAAAAGATACCAGGATAGCTGCTTTTGGAAATTCTACCATCAAAGCTGCCGAAGAAAAGGGACTTAAAGTGCAGATTCAGGCACCTACTCCAGAAAATCCATCTATGACCATGGCCATAGAAAATTACATTAAAGAGAATTAAGCTTCTCATTAAGTAATCATATAAAAAAGCCGGAAATTTATTTCCGGCTTTTTTGTGAATGGAGCTGTGCCGCTTAAGCGTTAGGTGCCCCTTTTATGATCTCAGAATCTGCATAATCCTCAAACTTTTTAAAGTTATCTCTAAATGATTTAGCAAGTGTTTTTGCTTTCACATCATAAGCTTCCTTATCTGCCCATGTGTCTTTTGGATTTAAGACTTCACTTGGAACTTCTGGGCAAGACATTGGCACTGCAATATTAAAGACTTCATGAGTTTTATAATCTACGTGATCGAGTTTGCCTTCCAGCGCTGCTGAAATCATGGCTCTGGTGTATTTCAGTTTCATTCGTCTTCCTGTCCCATAAGGACCACCAGTCCATCCTGTATTAATCAACCAAACGTTAACACCAGAATCTTTCATTTTCTTACTTAGCATTTCTCCATAGCGGGTAGGGTGAAGTGGCATAAAAGGAGCGCCAAAACAAGCAGAGAAGCTAGGGATTGGCTCAGTAACACCAGCTTCAGTTCCTGCAACTTTCGCTGTGTAACCACTTATAAAATGAAAAGCAGCCTGACCAGGTGTTAATTTACTTATAGGTGGCAGTACTCCAAAAGCATCTGCTGTGAGAAAGAAAATATTTTTGGGATTTTTTCCAACTGAACCTGGTTGTATATTGTCTATATGATAGATCGGGTAACTAACCCTGGTGTTTTGAGTAATACTACTGTCTAAAAAGTCTACTTTTCCATTTTTAATCACCACATTTTCCAAAATGGCACCCGGTTTAATAGCTCTATAGATGTCTGGTTCTTTCTCTTCAGATAAATCTATCACTTTAGCGTAGCAGCCTCCTTCAAAATTGAATACTGTGTTCTCATTTGTCCAGCCATGCTCATCATCACCTATTAATCTGCGGTCTGGATCTGCAGATAAAGTAGTTTTACCTGTGCCAGAGAGTCCAAAAAAGATGGCCGTGTCTCCATCTTTTCCAACATTTGCAGAGCAGTGCATTGGGAGGGTATTTTTCATCACTGGAAGGATAAAATTCAGAGCAGAAAAAATTCCTTTTTTGATTTCTCCGGTATAGCCGGTGCCGCCTATTAGGGCAATTTTTTTAGTGAAGTTTAATATAGCAAAATTGTGAGCTCTTGTTCCGTCAACTTCAGGATCTGCCATAAATCCCGGAGCATTTATAACCGTCCACTCTGGAGAAAAATCTTTTAGATCTTCTTCTGTGGGCCTCAAGAACATATTATATGTGAACATGTTGCTCCATGGAAGCTCATTTATATGTCTGATATTTAATCTGTAGTTATCATCGGCACAAGCGTAAGCATCTCTTACGAAGAGTTCTTTATCTCCTAAATAATTTACTACTTTATCGTAAAGTTTATCAAAATCACCAGGGTCGAAAGCTAAGTTGATGTCGCTCCACCACACTTCGTCTTTAGTGATATCATCTTTAACAATGAAGCGGTCTTTAGGTGAACGACCTGTAAATTCACCGGTGTTGATTGCTAAAGCGCCAGAATCAACTTCGACACCCTGTCCTTTTTCAATAGTAATTGCGTGTAATTCGTCCGAGGAAAGCTGATAATTAATTTGTTTAGAATGAATACCATAATTGGTCAACTCAATCGTTTTCGTAACTCCTTTTAAATTACTCATATTTTGTTGTGTTGTTGTTTATGGTGTACAAAGCTAACGAGTTTCATCTTAACTAAAGAACTTAATCTTTATAAATTCTTAGGTTTTTTTAAAACGTTCAAGAAGATGAGAATCCAGCTGAAGATGAAAAGCGCTCCACCTATGGGAGTTATCCAGGCGATGGTTTTGAAATCAAAACCTGAAAGTTCATTTGTAGAAAGTCCATAGATAGATCCTGAAAAGAAAAGGGTTCCTAAAAGAATGAGCCAGAATAAAATCTTATTCAGTTTTTCTGTGGTAAAGCTTTGAGAAGATAAAAATACAAGTAGTAAAGCGTGATAAATTTGATACTTAACACCAGTTTCAAAGGTTGCTATTGCCTCTTCGGAGATCAATTTTTCTAAGCCATGAGCAGCAAAGGCTCCAAGTATTATCCCAATAAAACCGAGGCTGGTTCCCAGTAAAATTAATTTCCTTCTAGCTTTCATTTGTATCTAATTTATATTATGTAAATTCAAAATTCAACCAAAATTAATCATTAAAAGTTAAAATCAAATATGAGGTCAATATTAATCATAGGGGCAGGAAAATCTACCTCTTCTTTAGTTAGATTTTTACTTCAAGAATCCAAAGTAAAAGAGTTTAAGCTAGTCATAGCTGATAAAGACTTGCAGTCAGCTCAAAACCTGACTCAAAATCATTCACAGGCTACTGCGATGGCTCTGGATATTTTCGATGCGGATCAAAGGGAAGATGCAATTCAAAAGGCAGATATCGTTATTTCAATGTTGCCTGCCAGGTTTCATATTGAAGTTGCCAAGGACTGTGTAAAATTCAATAAAAATATGTTGACAGCTTCATATGTTTCTGATGAGATGCAGGCTTTGGATACTGAAGTAAGAGAAAAGGGTTTGACTTTTATGAATGAAATAGGTGTAGATCCTGGTATAGATCATATGAGTGCAATGCAAGTCATCGATAGAATACGATCAAATGGAGGAAAAATGCTATTATTTGAATCCTTCACAGGAGGCTTGGTAGCTCCTGAAAGTGATGATAATCTTTGGAATTACAAGTTTACCTGGAATCCTAGAAATGTGGTTGTAGCAGGTCAAGGCGGGGCTGCAGAATTTATTCAGGAAGGACAATACAAGTATATCCCTTACCAGCGACTCTTCAGAAGAACCGAGTTTCTTCAAATTCCACAATATGGTAGATTTGAAGGTCTGGCTAATAGAAATTCACTAGCCTACAGAAGTATTTACGGACTCGAAGATATTCCCACTATTTATAGAGGTACTCTAAGACGAATTGGGTTCAGTAAAGCCTGGAATGTATTTGTACAGTTGGGAATGACAGATGATACTTATTCCATGCAAAATACAGAGCAGATGAGCTATAGGGCGTTTGTGAATTCATTTTTACCTTACTCTCCAACAGACTCTGTGGAATTGAAACTAAGATTAAGCCTTAAAATTGATCAGGATGATCTCATCTGGGATAAGCTACTGGAATTAGATATTTTTAATGCTGATAAAAAAATAGGATTAAAGGATGCTACTCCAGCCCAGGCCTTACAAAAAATTCTGGAAGAAAAGTGGACCTTGAAACCTGAGGATAAAGATATGATTGTAATGTACCATAAATTCGGTTTTGAAATTGATGGCGAGAAAAAGCAAATCGATTCTACGATGGTGAGTGTAGGGGAGAACCAAACCTATACTGCTATGGCAAAAACCGTCGGTTTGCCCGTAGGTATAGCAGCTCTTAAAATTTTAAATGGTGAAATCGATAAGCCAGGAGTTCTTAGGCCTATCCACCCAGAAATTTATAATCCTATACTTAAAGCTTTAGAAGATTATGATATCAGGTTTAAAGAACAAGAACGAGAATTTAAAGGATATAATCCAGATCAGCTTACATAGATCGTTCAAAAGCATTGCCCATCACCACCATATCGGCACCTGCTTTAAAGGCAGACTCTCGTTGATGCTCTGTTTTAATTCCGCCTCCAACTATTAAAGGAACGGAAATAGAATCTTTTACCGCTGATATTATTTCTGGTGAAACAGGATGTTTAGCCCCGCTGCCAGCTTCAAGATATATCAATTGCTTGCCAGAAAATTGCCCGGCTAAGGCCGTATGAATAATTTTGGATAACTCGTGTTGCGGAATGGCTTTGGTCTGACTTATTTCTAAAACAGATGTTACAGAACCTCCATCTATTAATATATAACCGGTTGGAATGATTTCTAAAGGAGAAAATTGAAGTTTAGTAATAGACTTTACTTGCTGATCAATTAAATATTCTGGATTTCTACCAGAAAGTAAACTCAAGAATAACAGGCAATCTGCTTCGTCTGTGATTTGATTTACATCTCCTGGAAAAAGCACAATTGGTAAATGAGTGCGTTTTTTTAATTCTCTCACCACAACATCGGTTTTACCGTCATTCACCTTGCTGCCTCCAACAAAGAGAAACCGAGTTGAGTAGGGTAAATTTTCCAAAAAGTTCATGGTGATAGTGGTCTCAAATTTGTCAGGATCTATTAGAACGCTGAGTAATTTATCCTGATTTTGGACAGCTTCGAGGATAGATTTATAGACCAAATTTCGGTTTGTCTTAATCATAAGCTAAAGCGTAAACACAGGTAAAATTTTCAAATTCGAAAAAATTTAAAGTATAATTGGTTACTTCTTGTTGGTAGGTTACTCTTGCCGTGGTTTTGGATGTTGAAATTTTAAAATCTTCTACAAAGATATCATGAAGGAACAGCAACCCTTTTTTACCATATAATTTATACAGAGACTCTTTAGCACCCCACACAATGGTAAGCTTTCTCACCAAATCTTTTCCATTACCTAAAGCCTTATACTCTTCTAGAGGTGTAAATTTTGGAGCGATGAGTTTTATTTTATCTCTTTGCTTTTCTATATCAATCCCTACTCTTTTGTTGGATATAATCACAGCTGTAAATTCAAAGGAATGAGTTATTGAAATATGTTGACCATCTTTAAGATGAGGTTTACCTTTTTCGTCATAGTAAAGATCGATATCGGTATAGCCAAATTCTTTGAGGAGGTGTCTTATACTTATAAAGCCTTTTTTATGAATTAAAGACTTCATGCCATCATAACGCTCTTTGCAATAGGGAGATAAGTCTATGCCCTCTTCAAGTGTCGAGAGTTCTTCTTCAATTTTCCAAATGAGTGCAACTGTAGATTCATCTACTGTTATTCTTTTGTAAATCGGCATAAAGTTATATAGGGTTTACTTAATTTTGTGTTCAAAAATATAATAAAATAAATTATGAGTACGGAAACACTACCTTATACCCCTTATAAAGTCAAAGATATTACTTTGGCAGAGTGGGGACGACGAGAAATAGAGCTGGCAGAGTCTGAGATGCCTGGATTGATGGCCTTAAGAGAGGAATTTGGAGAAGAAAAGCCGCTTAAGGGTGCTCGCATTGCTGGTTGTTTGCATATGACTATTCAAACTGCTGTCTTAATAGAAACTCTTGTAGAATTGGGTGCTGAGGTCACGTGGAGTTCTTGTAATATATTTTCAACTCAAGATCACGCTGCTGCAGCCATTGCAGAAGCAGGTGTTGCAGTTTATGCCTGGAAAGGAATGACAGAGGAAGAGTTTAACTGGTGTATCGAGCAAACCTTATTTTTTGGAGAAGACCGAAAGCCATTAAATATGATTTTGGATGATGGAGGAGATTTAACCAATATGGTGTTAGATGAATATCCAGAATTGGCAGAAGCAATCAAAGGTCTTTCAGAAGAAACCACTACAGGTGTTCATAGGCTCTATGAGCGAATGAAAAACGGAACGCTTCCAATGCCTGCTATCAATGTAAATGACAGTGTCACAAAATCAAAATTCGATAATAAATACGGTTGTAGAGAAAGTGCAGTAGATGCGATAAGAAGAGCTACAGACTTAATGCTAGCTGGAAAGCGGGTTGTTGTTTGCGGATATGGAGATGTGGGTAAAGGGACAGCAGCATCTTTTAAAGGAGCTGGATCTATTGTTACTATTACAGAGATCGATCCTATTTGTGCATTGCAGGCTGCTATGGATGGATTTGAAGTGAAGCGATTAGAAACTGTAGCCCCAACTGCTGATATTGTTATAACCACGACGGGAAATAAAGATATTATTAGAGGTGAGCACTTTGAAGCTTTTAAAGACAAAACTTTGGTGTGTAATATTGGTCATTTTGATAATGAAATTGATGTTGCCTGGTTAAAACAGAATCATGGAAGTACTAGGGTTGAGATTAAGCCTCAGGTTGATAAATACACCATTGATGGAAAGGATATTATCCTTCTTGCAGAGGGTAGACTTGTAAATCTCGGTTGTGCAACTGGGCATCCAAGTTTTGTGATGAGTAACTCCTTCACCAACCAAACTTTGGCACAGATGGAGCTATGGCAAAACACAGATAAATACAAAAATGAAGTATATATGTTGCCTAAACATTTAGATGAAAAAGTTGCTAAACTTCATTTAGAACGTATTGGAGTTGAATTGACTGAACTTAAGAAAGATCAGGCTGACTATATTGGTGTAAAAGCTGAAGGTCCATTCAAACCAGAATACTACAGGTACTAATTGATGATACCACAATTTTTAAAAAACCAAGTCTGTTGAAGACTTGGTTTTTTTCATTTAACATCAATTTAAATTAAAATACAACCATAGGCTAATTAAAAAACCGGGCTTTGAGTTATGTTATTGGCTAGCTGTGCCGTAACTAAAATTTTCAACTCGAGCTGAAACCATTATCTTTGAATTAAATTAAAATAAACATGCATTTACATTTTATAGCAATAGGAGGCAGTGCCATGCATAATCTTGCTTTAGCACTTCATGAGAAAGGAGATACCATTACAGGTAGTGATGATGAAATATTTGAACCTTCCAGATCCAGATTGCAAAAAAAAGGCCTACTTCCAGATCAGATGGGTTGGTTTCCCGAGAAACTGTCCTCAGATATCGATGCTGTGATCTTAGGTATGCATGCTAAGGCAAACAATCCAGAGCTTATAAAAGCTAAAGAATTAGGCTTGAAAATTTACTCATATCCTGAGTATCTCTATGAGCATTCCAAAAAGAAAACAAGGGTGGTTATTGGTGGTTCCCACGGAAAAACAACCATTACGGCAATGGTTTTGCATGTCATGCACTACCATAGTAAAGAAGTAGATTACATGGTTGGAGCACAGCTAGAGGGTTTTGACACCATGGTCCACCTTACAGAAGAAAATGATTTTATTTTATTAGAGGGAGATGAGTATTTAAGCTCTGCACTCGATCGTAGGCCGAAGTTCCATCTTTATGAGCCTAATATCGCTTTACTAAGTGGTATAGCCTGGGATCACATCAATGTATTTCCAACTTTTGAAAATTATGTGGAGCAATTTGAAATATTCCTGGACAGCATGACCAATGGTAGTACATTAGTTTATAATGAAGAAGACGACATCTTAAGTCAGTTGGCTCAAGATGCTAAAAAGCCAACTCGAAAACACGCCTATTCAACCCCTGCACATTTCATAGAAGATGGTGAAACTTATCTGGAAACCGATGAAGGTCCAATGCCTGTAGAAGTATTCGGAAAGCATAATCTTCAAAATATAGCTGGAGCTAAATGGATTTCACAGCATATGGGTGTAGATGAGGATGATTTCTATGAAGCTATTACCTCATTCAAAGGTGCTTCCAAACGATTGGAACACATCGCTCAGTCTGAAAAGGCAACCGTATTTAAAGACTACGCCCATTCACCGTCCAAGGTCTTGGCAACAACTAAAGCTGTAAAAGCTCAATTTCCATCTAAAATCTTACTGGCCTGTTTGGAACTTCATACGTACAGTAGTTTGAATGTAGAATTTCTTGCAGAATATAAAGAAGCTTTGAATGCCGCAGACGAAGCTGTCGTGTTTTATTCTCCAAAAGCTCTAGAGATTAAGCAGCTGGAAAGCATTACAGAAGATCAAATATTTGAGGCATTTGGAAGAAAGGACTTAAAAGTTTTTACAGACCCAAAGGCTTTTCAAGACTTTTTGAAATCTAAAACCTATATGGACCATGTTCTTTTATTAATGAGTTCTGGAAATTATGGAGGCCTTGACTTTACTGAAGTTGAAAACTGGATTCAGTAGGGTTAATTATTTTTTTTCCAATTGATTTAAAAGCCAGTTCATTCTGGCTTTTTGAGTTTTAGAAAACAGGTCCTTAGCCTTTTCAAAATGATGCTGAGACTTATCTTGACTCATCTTGAATCGACCATTTACATCTTCAATTTTTACTTCAAGGCCCTGGATAAAATGTTTTAATTGATCAATCTTAGGATGGTCCTTGGTTAATTCAAAAGCATCATCAAATCTTGATGTCATCTCAACTAAACTGCTAACAAGCCTGTTTTCATCAACAAATCTTGCCTGTCCTTTGATATGTACCTTTGCAAAATTGAAAGTAGGAAGTTCATCAGTGTCAAATGCAGCAGGCGAAATATAACTATCTCCACCATGAAAGACCAGCTCTACTTTAGATAAATGGAGATGCTGAAACTGGGGGTTGTCTTTATTAATATGCCCTAAAAGTCTGTCCTCTTCAATAATAAAAGGGATGTGCGAAGTAAATAGTTCACTATTGTAAGTTGTGATGAGGGTCGCTAGTGGGAACTGTTCAATAAAACGTTTTAAAGTGTCCCAGCTATTGTTAGTGAAGTGATCTGGAAGATAACTCATAGGTTAATTTTGACTGAATGAGCTTCAAATTTACAATCAAATCGGCTTTGGTGTATGTCGAGGGCCCATTATTTTATGCTGTCATCAATCCATCTTTAATTATATTTATAGAAATATTGGTAAGCATGACTACTTCATCCAAAGCGTTCAGTATCAAAGACTGGGCAGAAGACGATAGGCCGAGGGAAAAACTGATTCATAAAGGGAAATCCAGCCTTAGTAACGCGGAGTTATTAGCTATACTCATAGGTTCTGGCAATAGAGAAGAGAGCGCTGTAGAGCTTTGTAAGCGTATTTTACATGCCTCAGACAAGAGTTTACATAAGTTAGCCAAATTCAACCTTAAAGAGTTGCAAAAATTCAAAGGTATTGGAGAAGCAAAAGCTATAAGTATCATAGCAGCTCTGGAACTTGGGAGTAGGAGAGGGGCAGAACCCCATGAGGAACTTTCAAAAATCACATCAAGTCAGGATGTTTTTCAAATCATGCGGCCCTTCTTGGGAGATTTGGATCATGAACAGTTTTGGATCTTAATGCTCAACAATTCCAATAAAATCATTTATAAATTTCCTCTCAGTAAAGGTGGGATTACAGCAACCATGGTGGATACTCGCTTGGTATTTAAAAGCGCTCTGTCTCAAGGGGCAACCTCACTTATATTAGTACACAACCACCCTTCCGGCACTTTACAGCCTAGCAGGGCCGATAAAACAATTACCCAAAAAATAAAAAGCGCAGGAGAACTGCTGGACATTAAAGTCCTGGATCACCTTATTGTGACAGAAAAAACTTACTTTAGCTTCGCTGATGAAAGCCTACTTTAAGTTATGGAATTACTGGTTTATATCCCAAAACAAACCCCTAGAATTAATTATATCTTTAGACACATTTGTGGAAGGATTTTAGGTTTTAAAGTAAAATTCACTTCAAAAGTAGAAGATTTTATAGCCTTTGAAGGGGTGAAGTTTTCTTACGCTAAAAAAAAGTTAGGTAATGAAGTTTTTGTACAAAAGTTTGGTTTGCTAGAAGAGCTTGGTATCAATGATTTAAACTTTAGTATGGATTTGTGGGAGGAGGTGCCGTGCTTTTTTAGAGTTTCTTCAGAAAGTGATATTCCCTTCGATATCTTTTCGGCTTCTTTCTATTTAGTAACTCGCTATGAAGAGTACCAGCCTCATGTAAAAAATGATGTAGATTCCTATCCTATTGAAGAGAGCCTAGCCTCCCAACACGACTTTTTGAGAACACCCGTAGTCGATATATGGGCTTATAAGTTAAAGGAGATTCTTGAAAATAAATTTTCTGACCTCAAATTCCCTCAAAAACGCTTCAGCAGTCACTTTTTTATTGCAGTACCCAAAGCCTTTAAGTATAGGCACAACGGATTCGTGAGATTTATAGGCGCTTCTTTAAGAGATGCGTTCCAGTTAGATATTAAATCCTTATTTGAACGTTTTAAAACCATGCTTAGGCTCCAAAAAGATCCTTATGATGTATATGATGAGGTCATCAGTTTTGCTAAAAGTAACACATTACAATTAGATTTTTTCTTCCAGTTGAGTAACTATTCACGTTACTCCAAAAGCATAAGCTACAATAAACGGATATATCATAAACTGATTAAATCCATGGGGGATTACGGAGAGCTTGGGCTTTTGCCTGGCTTTGAATCTCTTTATAGCATTGAAATTCTTAAAAAAGAGAAAAAACGCTGGGAAGGGATTGTTAATAGAAGTTTGTCTAAGGCTTTGATCAAAAACTACCATCTGAATTTTCCTGATGCTTATCTGAATTTCAACAAGTTGGAAATCGAAGAAGATTATTCAATGGGCTACCAGAGGAATATTGGTTTTAGAGCAGGAACTTGTACAGCATTTCAATTTTATGACCTCAACCTTGAGCAAGTTTCTGGGTTGGTCATTAAACCATACGTCCTAAATTCTAATGTTTTGAAGGGTAAAGACATTTACAAACAGATTGAAGAGCTAAAAACTTTAAAATCTTCTGTAAAGTCTGTTAACGGTCGGATGAATTTCGTGTTTGAAAACTCAGATTTTGAAAATAGCGAGCATAAAAATGCCATATTTGCAATGATGAAAGAAATGTTATAAATGAAAGAGATTACAGATATATTTTTTGATTTAGACCACACGCTATGGGATTTTGATAAAAACTCCGAACTTACTTTTAAAAGAATTTTCTCAGATTACAACATAGAAATTCCACTTCAGGAATTTCTCGAAGTCTATTTGCCGGTCAATAGAAAATACTGGAGAATGTTTAGAGAAGGTAAGATAGAGCAGAAAAACTTAAGGTTTCAAAGGCTTAATGAAGTATTTGAAACTTTGAACTATAGAACCTCAGATCAAATGATAGATCTTCTCTCTCAGGCGTATATTGATAATCTATCCAATCATACCCATCTTTTCCCTAATACTTTTCCGGTATTGGATTACCTAAAAACTAATTATAAACTCCATATTATCACTAACGGCTTTTATGATGTTCAACACAAGAAATTAGGGAACTCAAAATTATCCCCCTATTTCCATACGATCACTACTTCTGAGGATGCTGGTGTAAAAAAACCCAATAGAATTATTTTTGAATATGCTTTAGATTTAGCTAAAACAAAATCCAACAGTAGCCTCATGATAGGAGATAACCTTGAAGCTGATGTTGAAGGAGCTAAAGCTTTTGGCATGGAAGCTATATTTTTTGGTAAAGATGATAATTATAAAGGTTTACAAATACAGGATTTAAAAGAACTTAAAATAATTTTATAAATGAAAAAGACTAGTTTACTCTTAATTGCTTTACTCTGTTTTCAGTTGGCGAGCAGTCAGACTTCAAATATTAATGCATTTGAGTATGTTATCATTCCCATGCAGTTTGATTTTCAAAGTGAACCCAATAAATATCAGCTTAATATCCTTTCTAGAGTCTTATTAAAAGAGGAAGGGTTTAAGGTTTTTATGTCAACAGAAGAAAGACCTCTGGACTATAGAGGAAATACCTGTAAGCCTTTATTTTTTGAAGTGGAAGATACAAGCGGGTATTTGAGTATTAGTGTTGTAGCCAGATTAAAAGACTGTTATGATAATGTGCTTTTCGAGTCTGAGGAGGGGAAAACAAAAATCAAAGATTTTAAAGAGGGTTACCAGGATGCTTTGAAGAAAGCCTTAAGCTCGTTGTCTGAAATGAATTACAGGTATAACTCCAGCTTAGAAAAATATCCAGAAAGGGAAAATGATCAACTAAGCCTTAACCCAGCCTCCTCTTCCGAAGACAAAGTAATCGAAAACGCTTACTCAGATAAAAGAGTTTATAAACTTGGAGGAAAAACTTACTGGCTTGTAAGTGTTGATCAAGGAGATTACAAGCTACTTTCCAACTCTGGTAAAGTGAATTACGCGACCCTTTCTAAAGCAGATAAAGGAAGTTATATTTTCAATTCTATATCCATCAGCGGAGCTGCCTATTTTGATGCAGAAGGTAATTTAAACGTAGAATATATGGATAAAGACCTAAACGAACTTCAGTACATGACTTTTAAAGAAGTGAATCAATAATCATATTTACCAGTCCATTTTTCTTTCAAAAACTGCCTTAATTGGTCTTCTCTCTTATTATGCCCAGGTTCATAAATCACCTTGTTTTTTAGATCTTCAGGCATAAATTCCGCCTGAGTAAAGTTATTTTGATAATTATGGGCGTACTTATAATTATCCCCGTAGCCTAGGTCTTTCATAAGCTTGGTTGGTGCATTTCTTATGGAAAGTGGTACGGACAAATCGCCCGTTTCTTTTACTATTGCTTGAGCCTCATTAATCGCTTGGTATGAGGCATTACTTTTAGGTGAAGTAGCTAAGTAAATAACGCATTGACTCAAAATAATCCTTGCTTCTGGAAAACCAATGGTCGTTACTGCCTGAAATGTGTTATTAGCCATAATTAGGGCTGTTGGGTTAGCATTACCGATATCCTCACTAGCCAAAATTAATAGTCGTCTGGCTATAAATTTTACATCTTCACCACCTTCAATCATTCTTGCCAACCAATATACTGCCGCATTTGGATCGCTACCTCTAATGGATTTGATAAACGCCGATATAATGTCATAATGCTGCTCACCAGTTTTATCATATCGAGCAGTTTTTTGTTGTACTTTATCCTCTACCAAATCATCGGTAATTGAGATTGAATCTCCTTCTACTGAATTAACGACGAGTTCAAACATATTCAAAAGCTTTCTGGCATCGCCTCCACTCAACCTTAATAAAGAGGTAGTTTCTTTTAAATGGATTTCTTTTTTGGACAGGAAAGTATCTTTTTTAATAGCTCTGTCCAGTAGTTGGATAAGGTCTTCTTTTGAAAATTCATTCAATACGTAAACCTGGCATCTCGACAATAAAGCTGGTATTACCTCAAAGCTTGGATTTTCGGTTGTAGCACCAATAAGTGTAATCCAGCCTTGCTCAACCGCCCCCAATAAAGAATCTTGCTGAGATTTACTAAATCGGTGAATCTCATCTATAAATAAAATAGGGTTCTTCTTCTCAAATAAGCCTTGATCTTGTTTGGCTTTTTGTATGACTTCTCTCACCTCCTTTACACCGCTACTTATAGCCGATAAGGTGAAGAAATTGCGTTTGGTTTCCTTAGCTATTAAATTGGCTAGTGTGGTTTTACCAATCCCTGGTGGTCCCCATAAAATTAATGAGGGAACCATATCTCTTTTTATCATTTGAGAAATCGTACCCTGTTTTCCAACGAGATGTCCCTGACTTAAATAATCTGATAAGCTTTTAGGTCTTAATCTTTCCGCTAGTGGTGCTTTCATGACCCAAAATTAGGAATTAATTTCCGACCTAAAGAATTGTCTGCGAATCTTGTTAGTAAGATTCGCAGACAATTCTTTTTTCTATATTTTTGGTATATGACTCAAAAGGAACTGATCGTCCAGCATCATCAAAAATCTGTATTCTCTGCTGTTTTATGGCCTGTACTCATTACATTAATGCTTTGGTTGGTCTATTGGGTGGAAATTAAATTTCGAATTAATCTTACGCCCTATGGTGTTTATCCAAGAACTATAAAAGGGCTTGTTGGAATTATAGCCTCTCCATTTATTCATAGTGGGATAGAACATTTGTACAAGAATTCTATTCCCATCCTAATTTTATCTTCTGCACTTTTTTACTTCTATAAGGATATTGCCTGGAAAAGCCTATTATATGGCGGCTTAGGTTCTGGGTTACTTACCTGGATGATTGCAAGACCTTCTTTTCATATTGGGGCAAGTGGCATAGTATATTTTTTAGCTTCTTTCTTATTCTTCAAAGGGATAAGATCTAAGAATTTAAGGCTAATTGCCTTATCCTTAATTGTTGTTTTTCTTTATGGGAGCTTAGTCTGGGGAACACTGCCCGGAAAGCCTGGGGTTTCCTGGGAAGGTCATCTTTCAGGTTTTATTTCAGGATTCTTATTGAGCTTCACTTTAAAGTCAACTCACTTCAAAGCTTTTCAAATCAAACGTCAACACCTTGAAAAATCAGATCAAGAAGACGAATTTATGCAACAGTTTGACGAAAACGGAAACTTTAGGCCTTTGGAACCCGAAGAAAAAGAAAATGAGAATGATGAGCTAGATCTTTAGTAAAATAGACTATAGTTTGAATTGTTTTTGACGTATGGCTTCATATAAAATAACACCACAAGCCACAGATACATTTAAAGATTCTATGTCGCCAAGTAAGGGAAGTTTTCCTTGTTGATCTGCCATCTTCAAAATGCTAGGGTGTATTCCATCACCTTCACCACCCATAATTAATGCTGCTGGCTTGTTGAAATTTAGCTCATAAATGCAGTGGTCTGTCTTCTCTGTCGCTGCAATAAGTTCTACTCCCGAAGATTTGAGGTAGAATATAGCATCTTTCAAATGATCTACCTTACAAATCGGAATATGGAATGCTGCCCCAGCTGAGGTTTTTATGGTTTCATTATTGACCTGGGCGCTTCCACTTTTAGGTAGAATTACAGCATCTACACCGGTACATTCTGCGGTTCTTAGGATAGCTCCCAAGTTTCTCACGTCAGTTATGCCGTCGAGTAATAAAAATAACGGAGCAGTCTTAGATTCTAAACTTGCCTCTACGATAGACTCAAAATTCTGATAAGTGATTTGAGAGGAATAAGCAATCACACCCTGGTGATTGAAACTTTCAAACTTTCTAAATTTCTGTATTGGTACGTAAGACACCTTGATGGTGCTTTGTTTAGCTAGGCCTTCAATTTCTTTGAGCTTTGGGTTGTCAGAATCTTTAAGCAGATTTATTTTTTCAATATCCTTATCCTGCTTTAAAGCTTCTATGACACTGTGTATACCAAATATGATGTGCGAATCTTCCATTGTTTATAAACTTAAAAAGGGATTGGCAAAATTATGCCAATCCCTTTAATTATTCTATTGATATGGATTTATTCTTTAATAATTCTTTTTTGAATACTTTGATTGCCATCTGTAAGACTTAAGATGTATAATCCTCTAGATAATGTACTTACATCAATAGTAAGGTTGGATGTTGACTCTAAATCATTTAAGTCTATCAATTTTCTTCCTGTAAGATCATAAATTGAAACCTGTAAATCTTTACTGAAGTTTATTTCAGAAGATGAAATATTCAATTTATTTTTAACAGGATTTGGCCAAAAAGCAATTGGGGTTTCATCAAAATTTGCATTAGATAAGGTTTCTTCGTCTCCATTTAATACAATGAGAGAATAAACTTGTTCCCCATCATCTAAATCTCCTTTATGTGTTATCGAAATATCAAATGTACCTTGTCCTTCTAACTCAATAATCTCGATGTTGTCTACAATATTATCACCTTTAAAAGCAGGTTCTGAAACTACTCTTGAATTTAATAACCAAGGATTAAATACAATTTCTGGGTTTTCAATGTTATTAATTCTTAAATCAAGATCGTTTACTAAAACAGGTGTGGGATCATTAAAAACGCCATTAGGAGCTGCAGTTCCTGCTGGATCATTCCAGGCAATCGCAACTCTCATGGCTTTTTGAGAGTTTGTAGAAATTCTCATGGTTTCAGTCCTTCCCTGAATTAAAGTTTTTTCTAGAATAATATCTCCATCTCCATTGTTTATGATAGCTTCAGCTGCTCTTTTTGAATTCATCACTCCCCACCCAAAAAAAGGATCTGGACCTACAGGGCCAGCATCATCTGCTGTCACAGAAATAAGACCCTTCAAAGTAGACGACAACATAAAATCTTCATTTAAATTTCCATAAAGTTCCTGAAGTAACAAAGCAGAGCCTGCAACATTTGGTGAGGCCATAGAGGTTCCCGTAGCTGTTCCATATTGGTTACCTGGTGCAGTGGAAACAATACTAGTTCCCAATCCTGCAATATCAGGTTTAATTCTACCATCGTCTGTTGGACCTTGGGAACTACCTGAGTTTATAATGGCATTAGTCATTACACCAGTATCCCCATCTAGAACTACATTAGCAGCATTAGCTACAATCAATAAATTTTTTGAATTCGAATTAGTAGTTAATTTATCATAACCTGGCGCCAATCCGCCTTCATATTCAACGTTTCCATCGTTACCACCTGCATATACTGGAAGATAGTAAGGATATAGGTTAGTAACGTTATCCCAAACTCTAGCCGTATTATTGTAGGCTCCGGCTAACCATTCGTTCCCTTCAATATTAGCAATTGGAACACCATAAGAATGATTTGAGATCAACAATTCATTGTCTCTTGCTTCTCGCAAAGCCTCACTTAAATCAGACGGACTATCATAAGCACTTAGGGTAGCAGCTATCGCCATCCCTTGGGCTTGTGGTAATTCCCCTCTTGCAATTAATGTACCAGCGACATGAGTGGCGTGAAAACTAGTTTCAATAGAATCTACTACTTTTATTCTAGATTCGTTTGCACGATCACCATATTCAATATGGTCTGGTTGTGGAATGCCTCCAACTTCCCAAATTCCAATATCAAAACCTGTTCCGGCAAGATTTAATCCTAAATCACCTTCAGGTTTAATGAAGTCTGTTCTGGTCGATCTTGCGGCTCTCACATTTAAATCTTCTATATAAATAGGTAGACCATTAATTACGTCCCACAAACGAACACCTTGTTGTTCTGCAAGGCTTTTTGTAGAATTAGCCTTAAACTCATCAACTCTTAATTCCTGTTGTTTTTCGTATTCAAATATTTCTAAAGTTTTAGGATTTTGTGCTAGTAGAACATTAGAGATACAATAAAATAATACTAAAGTAAATATATATTTCATAATCAATTTTTTATAAATGTATGAAATTTAGACATTTAACGCAAGTTATAATTCTCACAAACAAAAAAAGCCGCTTCGAAAGAAGCGGCTTTAGTACTAAAAGTTAGCTTAAATTTTAGTTACCAGTTTGTTTAGTGAATCTAAGTGTTACAGGGTAACTTCCAGTTCCACATCCTGCGTCTGGTTCGAAATCTAAAATATCAATGATAATTTCAGTATCATTTTCTAGATCATAAGTCGAAGGGACTTCAGGAGTACCTTGACCAATAGAGCCATCACCGCAACCCAACGTTCCAGAAACTGCACCACCATTTACGAAAATTTCGTTACAAATTAAAGAAAGGACCATTTGCTGGTTAAAATCAAATCCACCTGGGAAGTAGGTGAATTCAAATACTCTATCTGCGCCATTTCTTGTAATGGTTACAACTTCACCCTCTTGAGTGAATGAATCTCCGAATGGACTTTCCTGGTCACTAATACGCTCCATAAGGTATTCGCCTACAAAATAATCTTGAGGAACGAAACAAGTCACATTGATAGCGTATAAGAAAGGAGAACGGAAAAAGGCTCCACCAGACACAACATTATTAACATTGTTACTAGAGAAAACTCTTCCATCATTCATAACTAGAGCCAACCTAACGTCAAATCTATCTCCACCAGTATAGTCTTCACTAGTTAAACCCAAAGTAGAATTGATATCTTCTGTGTTAAAATTTAGATCTAAAACAGGGTACTCTCCACTTTGGTCAAAGTCTGCCTTAGGTATAGACACAGCCAAGACTTCATCTTTGCTATTGTCTCCATCTTCTGGATTGTTATCGATGAATGATAAAAAGACATCTACTTTTTCGAAGTCTTGTCCTCTTTGGTCAATCACTTCTGCGCCAATAGTGACTAAGTTTTCTACACCAACATTAAATTCTAAGCTGGTCTGGTCATCAATCGTCCTTAATACAGTTCCACGAGTTGTGTTATCAAAGAAAGTATCGATAGGTCTTTCGTTATCATCACATCCTATGACTACTGCTATAAGAACCAGTAAACATATCTTACTTATTAGTGTTTTCATTTTATTTATTTTTAGTTATTTTCTGGAAATCCTGAAACTGGGTTATTATCCCAAAATACTCTCACGGTTAAATCTTCCTTCTGAGAAACATTAGGGTTTGCCTGTACTTCAGAAGTTGGATAGAAAAAAGATCTTGGAAATGGTCCTGGATTCGGTTCAATATTCGGCTGAATATCTGTTGGAGCACCAACTCTTCTGTAGAAATTGTAAGCATCCGTTCCATTTCCAATTAAAGAAATAAAGAATTGTTCGGCGTGTATATTCAATTTCTCTTGAGTTGTTCCCGCATTAAAGGCAGTAATTACAGAATTGATGTAGTCTGCATCTACAGAAGGATCTGGTATAAATGTTTCATCAAAAGTCGCAGCACTTCTAGAGGTAAACGTTCTTACATAGTTAATGTGTTTGGTGATTGCGCTTTCAAGAAATTGGTCTGCAGCACCAGCACCACCCACTAAAGCAGCTTCAGCTCTCCAAAAATCTACTGTGGAAGCTAAAATAATTGGAGATACTCCATTACCTTCAGCACCGTAGTTATTGTCATCGATAATTTCAAAAGAATCATCGTCAAAACGACCTCCAGCTGGATAGATGCCAAATGCAGTTCTTAAGAATCCGTCTGGTGGAATACCGTCCTGGCTACCGTGGTCTCTACCCCATAGACCGTTGTTATTATCGATAACACAATATACTACACCGTTATTTGCATAATGAGGAGGAATGGTTTGAACCACACATCTTTTTTCTTCTCCAGTTTCAGGGTTTACATTAGATAATACATCATCTACCTGTCTGTAAAAATAATATCTAATTCTTGGATCTGGAACATCTTGGCTATTAACCATACGGTCCATTAGCCAGTTAGACATGTAATGAACTGCTGGTCCACCTGGAGCATATTGATCGTTGTATAGTGGGTGTCTAGAGTTTGGATTATCTAAGTTAGATCCCCATTCAAATACGAAATCCTCACCTTCCTGAATAAAGTTACCACTAGAAGCAATAGCTTCAAAATTGCTTAAAGCATTAGGATCAACAAGTCTAGATTGAATGTAAATTTTCATCTTGATTGTGTTTGCTAATCGCTCCCAAACTTCATAATCATTGTCGTAATAGAAATCATTTGCAAGTTCAACAGTTGTAGGTTGTTGAAATTTTACGATGGCATCATCAAGCAAATCTAAAGCTGCCTGATAAACGTCACTACCTTGGTCGATTGCTGGCGTTAGGTTAGTTTCACTTAAACCTTCAGAATAAGGAATGTCTCCAAAATAGTCAACTAATGTAACAATCACATAAGCTTCTACTACCTCACCTACAGCTCTATGCTTCTCAAATTCACCTTCAAGGCCATCAATTTGAGCATTCATTGCTCTGATTTCGTTTAGAATATCTGCATAAGCTAAGTTCCACTGACCACTGAAAGTCGCAGGGCTATAAACATTAGCATAATTGTTCCCGAACATGTTTCTAATTCTTGTGAACTCAGAACCATATTCGCCTACTTGTTCTGTGAAGGACCCAAGCCTAATGAGTATTGCATTCATAGATAGATCTATGTCTGCTTGAGATGGGGTCAATTCGTTAGGATTCTCGCGCTTGTCCAAATCTATCGTTTCACAAGAGTGAAAAGTGAATAGACCTATCGCAAGAATAAGTATAAATTTTATATTTTTCATTTTCATATTGTTTTAAAATGTTGCTCTTAAGGTAAAACCATAACGTCTTCCACTTGGACCATTGATAAAATCAAGACCTCTACCATTACCTACTCCTGTACCGATAATATTCGGATCGAAATTAACTCCTTCTGGAGTATTAGGGGCATCAAAGTATAAGTTATAACCTGCTAAAGATAAAGATAAATTACCAAAAGGAGTTGATTCTAACCAATCTTTAGGAAAAGTATAAGTTAAAGAAACCTCTTGTAAACGAATAAAAGAGCCGTCGTATACTTTCAATTCATCAGGTCCTTGCAAGCCTACCACATCAAAGTAATAAGATGAATTATTAATTTGTGTTGTGTTTACAGCTCCTGTCGCATCAGATACACCTGGTAAAATATAAGTATCTAATCTATTGTCTGTATCAGTCGTAAGACCTCTTCCTAGAAGCGTACCAATGGTCTCAGAATAAATATCCCCACCATGCTGATAACTGATCAAGGCATTAAGAGATATATTTTTATAAGACAAAGTTGTTGAATAGTTAGTTATAAAATCTGGTGTTGCATCTCCTATAACATTTGGTCCTTGATCGATAACGTATAATCCAGAGGCATTTACTAGTGGGTTACCATCTTCGTCTCTAGCAATAGATGATCCAGTGATAGAACTAAAAGGGAATCCTTCTACAGCAGAGTTACCTACAGCATTTGTGAAACCTGCATATACAATCGCATTTTCTTCTGGATCTGCTCCAGGTTCTAAGTTAAGATCTGTTACGTCAGAACGGTATAAAGTATAATTGAAATTGACATCCCAGTTAAAGCCATTAGCTTCGTTTTGAATCACTCTTAAACCAACATCACCTTCAATACCATAGCCTTCTATTTTACCAATGTTAAATTGGGTTTGAGTAAACCCTGTACTTGGTGGAAGAGGTCTGTTGATAATTAAATCTGTAGTATTTCTTTCATAGTAAGATAAATCGAAAGTTAAACGATTATCTAACGCTCTACCTTCAATGCCAAATTCAATTTCTTCAAATAGTTCAGGTCTTAACTCTCTGTTTGCTAATATTCTGGAAACAGAATTTTGAGCTACAGGAGAAGCACTTCCCTGTGGAGTGAAAAATCTTGCATCTAATGGTAATGTATTTACTGTTGGAAAGCCTTGTGCAAATCCAGCAGAAGTACCATAACCGGCTCTTAATTTTAAAAAGTTTAAGCCGTTTTTAGTTCTTAAACCTTCGAAAGCCGATGTTGGTAAAAACGATATACTGGTACTTGGGTAAAACTGGGAGTTATCAATTTGATTGGATACCCAGTCGTTTCTAGCAGAAAGGTTAAAGTATAAGTAATCTTTATACTCTAAATCTGCTGTACCATATAATCCTACGATATTTTGAAAGGTCTGAAATTGCTGAGGTGTTTGTTCTCTAAAGTTGAAGTGTCTAAAGACATCAAAAACAATTTGACCTGAACTATTCACTCCATCCTGATCAAATTTTTCATAACGGGCATTAGCACCTGCTGTAAAATTTAAATTGATGTCATCGGTTAAATCGTAATTTCCGTTTACTTGAAAGTTATGATCCCAGAAAATATTAGTGTTAGTAAAAGATCTGTAGTTTCCTAAAATACTTCCTGCATTAGCACCAATATTTTGTCCCGTTTCATTTAATTCTGAATATACATCAAGTCCAGCACGATATAGTAGATTGAGATTATCATTCACATCGTAGGTTATTGTATTAGATGAATTAAATCTAGAAGTCACCTGGTTTACAAAACTGTTGTTAACTATCCAGTTTGGATTTACAATGCCTTCATCATTTCTGTAATACACACTAGCCCCTGTAATTGGATTTTGAAATGGTAAGTCCATTAAAGGCAGGTTTCTTGGCGTGTAGAATATATCTGCAAAAACAGAAAGTCCAGTTCCAGTAACACCAGAACCACTACTCAATGCTACAGGTGGTGTTTTGAAGTCTGTTCTGCTCACATTTATAGTACTATTTACAGTAAATTTGTTAGAAAGCAAAGCACGACCACCTACAGAAAAGTTGGTTCTTGTCGTATTGTTGCCAGGCGTAAATCCATCATCATCTAAATGACCAAAATTTACATTGTAAGAAATTTTACCATCGTCTGAAGAACTCGCAATGTTTACAGAAGTGTTTCTTACAACTCCTGTTCTAAAGAAGTCTTTTACATTATCTGGTTCAGCTTGCCATGGCAAAGTTTGTCCCTGAAATTCTGGAAAAACATTAGCTAAATTGGCTCTGTTGTAAGGGTGAGGGTACGTTCCATCTGGACTAATACCACTGGTTGAGGCACCCCAACCGCCAAAACCTTCTTCGTAAAATCCTGGTCCCCAGTTAGAAAAAAAGTTACCAAAAGCTCCATCAAATCCGTTACCAAATCGTTCTGAATAATCTGGTAGTGAAGCAATTTCGTTGAAGAAAATTCCTTGAGATACTGTAATTTCATTTTTCTTTTTCGTCACCCCTGCTGCACCTGCTTTGGTGGTGATCAAGATTACACCATTTCTACCTGCAGATCCATATACTGTCGCTGCAGCAAATCCTTTAAGGACAGAAACGCTCTCGATAGCGTTTGGATCTAAATCTAAAGATCTGGAAGACCCAGAGTTACCGTTAACGAAGTTTCCAGTTGCGTTGGTGTCATTCGAAATTGGAACACCATCCACAATAAATAATGGCTGGTTTGAGTTATTGATAGATAAAAACCCTCTAATATTGATGTTGGTTGCAGAACCAGAGATACCACTGGTATTGTTAATAACAACACCTGAGGCCTTACCGTTAAGAACACGACCTAGATCGCCCTCTGCACGTTGTTCCAAGCCTTCAGATTCAACCTGACTTACCGCATACCCCAAAGACTTCTTTTCTCTGGAAGTACCAAAGCCAACAACAACAACTTCATCCAGAGATTCTCCTGGACTTAATTGCACATCGATGACCGATTTGTTACCTACTACAACAGATTCTGTACCGAACCCAATGTATGTAAACTCTAGCGTTTGATCTGCAGAAGCCTCGATAGAATATTTACCGTCAAAGTCGGTTTGAGTTCCTGTTGCAGTCCCCTTTACTAACACGTTTGCTCCTGGAAGGGGTAGCCCGGAGTCGTCAGTCACCGTTCCGGTCACTGTTTTGGTTTGTGCAATGGTTACTTGCACAACCAACGCTAGAAATAGCGTTAAAATTCCACTTAACTTTGTTCTCATTTTTTTGTTTATTTGAATTAGCCAAGCCAAAAATCAAAAAATAAAGTTAATCTCACAACTTAATTTGGGTTTATTTTAATATTTGGCTTGTTAAAAATTAACATGGAGGTAACATATTTTAGAAAAAAGATGTAAAACTAATGTGGATTTTTGAATTAGAGAAAGTCGATTCTTGGTTTGTAGATACCGCGTTAGCTAAGACTAATCTAAATAATCCTCCTCTTGATCTCAAGCCTAGACCAATTCCATATCCTAAAATATTTTCGTTAAAATCATCCAGTTTATTTTCATAATTTCCAAAATCTACCACTGTATTAGCAAATAAATTGGAATCTAAAATGTATCGATACTCTGTTTGTAGCACAGCAAATCGGTTGGCAATAAGTGAATTTTCTGAAAATCCTCGAATCGAATTCACTCCGCCAAATCTGAATAATTCATTGTTAACATATCTATCTGAAATCAAATACTGACTGTTAATATTAACAAAAATCTTATTTCTTCTGTTGAGGCTGATGAGATGTTGGCCCGATAGCGATAATTTGTATTGCTCGGTCTCTTGTTCTGTCCTTCGTTTTCCAATTCCTCCTCTAATGGATAAAAAAGTATCTTCTTCCAAATTGGCTCTCGATCTAATTTTAATAAAATCAAATCCGATTTCATAAAAAATAGAATTGTAATTCTGAATATCAGGATTAGTGTTGCTTGACTCTATTTCCAGACTGGTAGAATTAGTCGACTCTACGCCAGCTAAAACACTCAGTTTTTCGTTGAGTTGATAATTTAGATTAACAGCCTGGGAGCTGTTTGAAAAAGCGGAGTCTCTCCTGAATAATCTAAGATTGGCGTTAAGACTTAAAGGGCTACTCAGGATGAAAGGGAGTTTGAGATTTCCTTCGAAAGTTTGCTGACCTATGCCGTCATTTTTATAAACTATACTTAAGCGCTCTCCAAAATTGAGATTGTTAAGCAGAACGACATTAAGGTAGCCATTTAGTTGAAAGTCATCTTCTTCTGTACTTCCAAACCCAAGAAACCCATCAAAGCTATTGGATTTTACCTTTTCGAGGTATAAAAAAAGTTCAGTTGAGTCCTTTTGAAACAAGACTTCAGTTGGCTTTTTTACATTTACAAAAGGTATGTTGTTGAGTTGTTCTGTTTTGTCTTGAACTTCAGTTTCTACAAATGCCTCTCCAATTTTCAAATTTGAAAATCGCCTAATGTAGGTGTCCGATAGTTTGGGATAGCCTTTAATGGTGATTTTGTCTATTGTCCTTTTGTTACCGCGTTCTATAATTAAGTCGGCCCTCATGATATTGTGCTCTGATCTTATATTATTAAGAAAAGCCTTTCCAAAAGAGGAGCCTTGGTTTTGAAGTTTGATGATGATGAAATTCTGTAAGCTTGAGTAGTCGGTGAAGGCTATCTTGATGTTTTTGTCGAGTATCTGGGTTTTAGGGAGTAAATCAAAATCTTCTTCATTGACTCCTATATATAAGGAGTCAATTTTTTGATTGAGGTTGACAAAAACTTTTAGCTTATAGTTTTGAAGCTCAACTTGATTGGTAAGAAAAGGATAGCCTGCTTCTCTTAAACTGTCTAGTTTAAAGTTCAAAAACTCCTTAGCATCTTGAAGTGAAGAAAAATCAAATGTTTTATTTGTAGTTGTTAAATCTGCCTCAGTGTTCAAATCTAGTCTGATACTTTGAGACATCACTTGATGAGTTAATGCAATGCAGAACAAAAACAAATAAAACGGTTTTAGCATATAGTGTTGGTTGGTCTTATTTTTTCATAATTGTGTTTGTAAACGCTGATTTTTCTTTCATATTTCAATAATTGATGAAATGAGTTTCAATAAGGTAAGGGAAGCCTTTCTGTTATCTACTGAAAATTAATTGATTAATATTTGTTTTTTATGATTAATTATCTACATTTGCAAACCTTAAAAATAAGAGATTTTTTAAAACAATTTAAGTAAAACTATGCCAACAATTTCACAGTTAGTAAGAAAAGGAAGACGCAAGATGACTAAGAAGAGCAAATCGGCGGCTTTAGATTCTTGTCCTCAAAGACGTGGAGTTTGTACGCGAGTTTACACAACTACACCAAAAAAACCAAACTCAGCGATGCGTAAAGTTGCTCGTGTGAGGTTGACTAATGGTAAGGAAGTAAACGCATACATTCCAGGTGAAGGACACAATCTACAGGAGCACTCGATAGTATTAGTTAGAGGCGGGAGAGTTAAAGATTTACCTGGTGTAAGGTACCATATTGTTCGTGGTGCTTTGGATACAGCAGGAGTAGAAGGTCGTCTACAACGTAGATCCAAGTATGGTGCAAAAAGACCTAAAAAATAATCAGAGTTAAAGTAAAGACATGAGAAAAAGACAGGCCAAAAAACGTCCTTTATTACCAGATCCTAAATTTAACGATCAGTTAGTGACTAGATTCGTTAATATGATGATGTGGGACGGAAAAAAATCAATTGCTTTCAAAATCTTCTATGATGCGATGGATATCATTGAAGACAAAAAGCAGGACGACGAAAAATCTTCTCTAGAAATTTGGAAAGAAGGTTTATCTAATGTAATGCCTCACGTTGAAGTTAGAAGTAGACGAGTAGGTGGTGCTACATTTCAGATCCCTTCTCAAATTCGTCCAGATAGAAAGATTTCAATCGCTATGAAGTGGTTGATTAGTTATTCTAGAAAGAGAAACGAAAAAACGATGGCAGCTAAACTGGCTGCAGAAGTAATGGCGGCTGCAAAAGAAGAAGGTGCAGCGGTTAAGAAGAGATTAGATACGCACAAGATGGCTGAAGCCAACAAAGCATTTTCACATTTTAGATTCTAAATAATGGCACAAAGAGATTTAAAATTTACTAGAAATATTGGAATTGCCGCTCATATTGATGCTGGTAAAACAACGACAACAGAGCGTATTCTTTATTATACTGGTATAAGTCACAAAATAGGAGAGGTTCATGATGGCGCTGCTACTATGGACTGGATGGAGCAAGAGCAGGAAAGAGGTATTACCATTACTTCTGCTGCGACACATTGTACATGGCCTTACAGAGATCACGAGTACATTGTTAATATTATCGATACTCCAGGACACGTTGACTTCACTGTTGAAGTTGAGCGATCGCTAAGAGTACTTGATGGTGTTGTTGCCTTGTTTAGTGCAGTTGATGGTGTTGAGCCACAATCTGAAACCGTTTGGAGACAAGCTGATAAATATAAAGTGCCCCGTCTTGGTTTCGTTAATAAAATGGACAGACAAGGTGCTAATTTCTTTAACGTGTGCAAGCAGGTAAAAGAAATGCTTGGTGGAAATCCAGTGCCACTTCAGGTTCCTATCGGAGATGAGATTGACTTTAAAGGTGTAGTAGACTTAATTTCTAAAAAAGCCATCATCTGGAATGAAGAAGATTTCGGTATGACTTACGAAGAAATCGATATTCCTGCAGAACTTGAAGCTGACGTAACAAAATACAGAACTGAGCTTGTAGAGGCTGTTGCCGAGTATGATGAGGAGTTGATGGAGAAATTTTTCGAAGACGAAAATTCTATCACAGAAGATGAAATCATAGCTGCATTAAGAGCTGCTACTATCGATATGTCTATCATACCGATGATGTGTGGTTCTGCATTTAAAAATAAAGGTGTTCAGGCTATGCTTGATGCCGTAATGAGATATCTTCCATCTCCAGTAGACGTTGAAGCTATTGAAGGTGAAAACCCTCAAACTGGTGAGGTAGAAACACGTAAGCCGCATGTGGATTCTCCATTTTCTGCGCTTGCTTTTAAAATCGCAACCGATCCGTTCGTAGGGCGTTTGGCTTTCTTTAGATCATATTCTGGTAGATTAGAGGCTGGATCATATGTTCTTAATAACCGTTCTGGTAAAAAAGAGCGTATTTCTAGAATGTATCAGATGCACTCCAATAAACAAGAGCCAATCGAATTTATCGAAGCTGGAGATATTGGTGCAGCAGTTGGATTTAAAGACATTAAAACAGGCGATACGCTTACTGCATTAGACGCTCCTATCGTACTTGAATCTATGTCTTTCCCTGATCCTGTAATCGGTATTGCAGTGGAGCCTAAAACAAAAGCTGATGTTGAAAAACTTGGTGTTGCCTTAGGTAAGTTAGCTGAAGAAGATCCAACATTCCAGGTAAAAACTGATGATGCTTCAGGTCAAACTATTATTTCTGGTATGGGTGAACTTCATATCGAAATCTTAGTGGATCGTTTAAAGCGTGAATTCAAAGTAGAGGTGAATGAAGGCGAACCTCAAGTAGAATATAAGGAAGCAGTAACAAGATCTGCAGACCATAGAGAAGTGTATAAAAAACAATCTGGTGGTCGTGGTAAATTTGCTGATATAGTATTTGAAATGGGTCCTGTTGATGAAGATTTCGAAGGGCCAGGTTTACAATTTGTAGATCAGATCAAAGGCGGTCGAATTCCTAAAGAATTTGTTCCTTCTGTTGAAAAAGGATTCCAGGAAGCGATGAAAAATGGACCTTTAGCTGGATTTAGAATGGATACATTGAAAGTAACCTTAAAGGATGGGTCTTTTCACCCTGTGGATTCCGATCAATTATCGTTCGAACTTGCTGCTAAATTAGGTTTTAAAGCTGCTGCTAAAAGCGCAGGTGCTATTGTACTAGAACCAATCATGAAAGTAGAGGTGGTAACTCCAGAAGAAAACATGGGTGACATCGTTGGTGACTTGAACCGAAGAAGAGGTCAGGTAAACAACATGTCAGACAGATCTGGAGCCAAAATCATCAAAGCTGATGTGCCGCTATCTGAAATGTTTGGTTATGTGACTACTTTAAGAACATTATCTTCTGGTAGAGCGACCTCCACTATGGAATTTTTAAAATTTGAAGAAACACCAGCGAGCATTTCTGAGAAAGTAATCAAAAGTGCTAAAGGTTTAAACGAATAATTAGAGCTTATTATGAGTCAAAAAATAAGAATCAAACTAAAATCATACGACTACAACTTGGTAGACAAGTCTGCTGAGAAAATCGTAAAGACCGTAAAGACGACTGGTGCTGTAGTTACTGGACCAATTCCATTACCTACAAAACGTAAAATCTTTACTGTGTTGAGATCTCCTCACGTTAACAAAAAAGCTAGAGAGCAATTTCAATTAGACTCTTTCAAGAGATTACTTGATATCTATAGCTCTTCATCAAAAACAATTGATGCTTTGATGAAGCTTGAGTTGCCTAGCGGTGTAGAAGTAGAGATTAAAGTATAAGCAGATTCCCGTGAAAACGGGAATCTCAATAACATTCTCACGAGCTGAGAATAGACATGTCCCGAGCGTTTGTCGAGGGAAAAACGGAAGAAAAATACATTCAGGACGAAGTATTTTTTGTCCTGAATTTTTTTTAAATAAATAGTAATAATCAAAAATTAATTATGTCTGGGTTAATAGGAAAAAAAATCGGCATGACTAGTCTCTTCGACGAGAACGGAAAAAACATTCCGTGTACTGTAATAGAAGCTGGTCCATGTGTAGTTACCCAAGTCAGAACCAACGAGGTTGACGGGTATGAAGCGCTTCAACTTGGTTTCGATGACAAAACAGACAAAAATGCCACTAAAGCAGACTTAGGTCACTTTAAGAAAGCTGGTACTTCTGTCAAGCGTAAAGTCATGGAATTCCAAGGATTTAATGAAGAGTATAAGTTAGGTGATGAAATCACTGTAGACTTATTCAAAGAAAACGAATTTGTAGACGTGAGTGCTACATCTAAAGGAAAAGGATTCCAAGGGGTTGTAAAACGTCATGGCTTTGCAGGTTCTGAGAGAACTCACGGACAGCAAAGTATGCTAAGAGCTCCTGGTTCTGTTGGTGCTGCCTCATATCCTGCTCGAATCTTCAAAGGAATGAAGATGGGTGGACAAATGGGAAGTAAAAAAGTAAAAGTTCAAAATCTAAGAGTGTTGAAAGTGGTTCCAGAGAAGAACTTACTTGTGATCAAAGGATGTGTTCCTGGTCATAATAACACTTATGTAACTATTCAGAAGTAATGAAAGTATCAGTTTTAGATATAAAAGGAAAAGAAACAGGTAGAGAGGTCGAACTTTCTGAATCTGTTTTTGGATTGGAACCTAATGATCATGTGGTTTATCTTGATGTTAAGCAGCACTTAGCAAATAAGCGTCAAGGAACTCACAAAGCTAAAGAAAGAGCTGAAATCGTTGGTAGTACAAGAAAGATAAAGAAACAAAAGGGTACAGGTACCGCACGTGCTGGAAGTATCAAATCTCCAATTTTTAAAGGTGGTGGTAGAGTTTTCGGTCCAAGACCAAGAGATTACCATTTCAAGCTCAATAAAAAGTTGAAGAGATTGGCTAGGAAAACAGTACTGTCTCAGAAATTTAAAAACGATCAATTGATGATTGTTGAAGATTTCGGATTCGACGCTCCTAAAACAAAGGATTTTTTAAATGTTCTTGATAATCTGAACATTAGAGATAAAAAATCACTCCTTGTCTTGGATGAGTCGAATAAAAACGTATATTTGTCGTCCCGTAATTTGAAATTTGCAAATGTTGTAAATGTCTCGGAATTAAACACTTACAATATATTAAACAGCAATGTTTTATTGATTTCAGAAAGCAGATTAGAAGAATTACAAAATAATCTCAACAAATAGAAGCTATGAGCATTTTGGTAAAACCAATTATTACAGAGAAAGCAACAAATGATAGCGAACTAAGAAACGCGTTTTCATTTGTCGTAGATCGTAATGCCAACAAAATCCAAATTAAGGAGGCTGTTGAGTCTGCTTATGGCGTTACGGTGGAAGGAGTACGCACATTGAATGTGATTCCAAAAATTAAATCTCGATACACGAAAACGGGAATGGTGACTGGAAAAACTTCGGCGTATAAAAAAGCTATTATAAAAGTAGCTGAAGGAGAAACAATTGATTTGTATAGTAATCTATAAGCTTAAAACATGTCGGTTAAAAAATTAAAACCAAATACACCAGGACAGCGATTTAAGATAGCTAATGGTTTTGATGCCATTACAGCTAGCAAGCCGGAGAAATCTTTGCTTACCTCTCGCAAACGTTCAGGTGGACGAAATAACTCGGGTAAAATGACCATGCGCTACATTGGTGGTGGTCACAAGAAGCGTTACAGAATCATCGACTTCAAAAGAGATAAGAAAGATATCCAAGCTGAAGTCATGACTGTAGAGTATGATCCTAATAGAACAGCATTTATTGCTCTATTAAAGTATGATGATGGAGAGAAGAGATATATTATTGCACCAAGCGGTATTCAGGTTGGTCAAAAAATAGTATCAGGTTCTTCACAGGTACCAACTGAAATTGGTAATGCTATGCCATTATCACAAATTCCTTTCGGTACTATCATTTCTTGTGTTGAGTTAAGACCAGAGCAAGGAGCCGTAATGGCTAGAAGTGCTGGTACTTTTGCTCAGCTAATGGCTAAGGAAGGTAAATATGTTACCATCAAGCTACCTTCTGGAGAAACTAGAATGGTATTAGCGACTTGTATTGCAACTGTGGGTGCTGTTTCAAATAGTGACCATCAGTTAACGATATCTGGTAAAGCTGGTAGAAGTAGATGGTTAGGTAGAAGACCTAGAACTAGACCTGTAGTGATGAACCCAGTAGATCACCCAATGGGTGGTGGTGAAGGTAAGTCTTCAGGTGGTCATCCAAGATCTAGAAACGGAATACCTGCTAAAGGTTATAAAACACGTTCTAAAACTAAGTCTAGTAATAAGCACATTATAGAGCGTAAAAAGAAATAAGATATGGCACGTTCATTAAAAAAAGGACCTTTTGTCCATTATAAATTAGATAGAAAAGTAGCTCAAAACCTTGATTCAGGTAAGAAATCTGTGATCAAAACATGGTCTAGAGCTTCTACAATTACTCCAGATTTCGTGGGTCAGACCTTCGGAGTGCACAATGGAAGACAATTTGTTCCAGTTTTTGTAACAGAAAACATGGTAGGGCATAAACTTGGAGAGTTTTCTCCAACACGTACTTTCAGAGGTCACCAGGGTTCCAAGAATAAAGGAAAAAAATAATTGAACAATGGGAGTAAGAAAAAGAAATAGAGCAGAAATGCTCAAAGAACAGAAAAGTCAACTTGCTATTGCAAAATTGAACAACTGTCCAACCTCACCACGTAAAATGAGACTTGTTGCTGATTTAGTGAGAGGAAAGGACGTAGCTCATGCATTGCAAATCTTGAAGTTTAGTACTAAAGCTGCTTCAGGTCGATTAGAAAAATTATTGCTTTCTGCTATTTCAAATTGGCAAGCAAAGAATGAAGATTCTGACCTCGAACAAGCTGGCGTTTTTATAAAAGAAATAAAAGTAGATAGTGGAAGTATGTTGAAGCGTTTACGTCCAGCACCACAAGGTCGTGCACATAGAATACGTAAGCGTTCTAATCACGTCACTATGATACTAGGAGAAAAAAATAACACTGAAAGCTAGATAGACTATGGGACAAAAAACAAATCCAATCGGCAATAGACTTGGTATCATTAAAGGATGGGAATCCAATTGGTACGGAGGAAACGATTACGGTGATAATCTTGCAGAAGATCACAAGATTAGAAAGTATATCCATGCTCGTTTAGCTAAAGCCAGTGTTTCGCGCGTAATTATTGAGCGTACGCTTAAACTTGTAACCGTTACTATCACTACTGCCAGACCAGGTATTATTATCGGGAAAGGTGGCCAAGAGGTAGACAAGTTGAAAGAAGAGCTCAAAAAAATTACGGATAAGGAAGTTCAGGTTAATATCTTTGAAATCAAAAGACCCGAATTAGATGCGCATCTTGTTGCTACCAGTGTGGCAAGACAAGTTGAAAACAGGATTTCTTATAGGAGAGCTACTAAGATGGCTATCGCGGCAGCTATGAGAATGAATGCTGAGGGAATTAAGATTCAGGTATCTGGACGTTTGAACGGAGCTGAAATGGCCCGTGTAGAGACTTATAAAGAAGGACGTATTCCTTTGTCTACATTTAGAGCAGATATTGATTACGCTTTGGTAGAATCTCACACTACTTACGGTAGATTGGGTATCAAAGTATGGATCATGAAAGGCGAAGTTTATGGAAAAAGAGAGTTATCTCCATTAGTTGGCCTAGCAAAGAATGAAAGTAAAGGAAAAGCGAGACGACCTAAAGCACGTCGTAGAAAATAATCATTAAAGATTAAGATAAGAGATGTTACAGCCTAAAAGAACAAAATTTCGTAAGCAGCAAAAGGGACGTATGAAAGGTATGTCGCAAAGAGGGCACAGACTTTCAAATGGAACTTTTGGAATCAAATCTTTAGATTCTTCTTTTGTTACTGCAAGACAAATTGAGGCTGCACGTATCGCAGCAACGCGTTACATGAAAAGGGAAGGTTCTATCTGGATTAAAATATTTCCAGACAAACCTATCACCAAGAAGCCTCTTGAAGTCCGTATGGGTAAAGGTAAAGGTTCAGTAGAGTATTGGGCAGCTGTTGTAAAGCCAGGTCGTATTTTATTTGAAATTGGAGGTGTTCCTCAAAGTGTTGCAAAAGAAGCACTTAGATTGGCAGCCCAAAAATTACCTGTTAAAACAAAATTTATAGTCGCTAGAGATTATCAAGAATAAATAAAGATGAGACAATCTGAAGTAAAAGAGCTTTCGGTAGAAGAATTGCACGAAGAGTTAACAAATCACCAGACAAAATTGTCCGATTTGAAGATGACTCACGTCCTTTCTCCTTTAGAAAACCCTTCTGAAATTAAAAAAGTTAGAAGATCAATTGCGAGAATCGCTACCGAAATCAATAAAAGAGAATTAGATTAATTCTACTTACAATGGAAAAAAGAAATTTAAGAAAAGAACGTATCGGTGTTGTGACAAGCAACAAAATGGACAAGTCCATTGTCGTTTCTGAAGTCAAAAAAATTAAGCATCCAATGTATGGTAAGTTCGTTTTAAAAACGAAAAAATACGTTGCGCATGATGAAAAAAATGACTGCAATGACGGAGATACAGTAAGAATTATGGAAACTCGACCTCTTAGCAAGACAAAACGCTGGAGATTGGTTGATATAATTGAAAGAGCTAAATAATTATGGTACAACAAGAATCAAGATTAAGAGTAGCAGACAATACTGGTGCAAAATCAGTTTTAGTTATTCGTGTCCTTGGAGGAACGAATAGAAGATATGCTTCGGTTGGCGATAAAGTTGTAGTCAGCGTTAAAGAAGCTACTCCTAATGGTAACATAAAAAAAGGTGCTGTATCTACAGCTGTAGTGGTTAGAACAAGTAAAGAGGTAAGACGTCCAGATGGATCTTACATCCGCTTTGATGATAACGCCTGTGTTTTATTGAACCCAACAGGAGAAATGAGAGGTACACGTGTATTTGGACCAGTTGCCAAAGAACTTCGTGAAAATCAGTTTATGAAAATTGTTTCACTTGCACCAGAGGTGCTTTAATCTATCACTATGAAAAGAAGTAGAATTAAAAAAGGTGATCAGGTAAGAGTCATTGCTGGCGATCATAAAGGACAAGAAGGCAAAGTATTAGATATACTTGTAAAGAAAGATAAGGCGATCGTTGAAGAAATCAACATGATTTCAAAACACCAGAAGCCTTCAGCAACAAATCCACAAGGTGGAATTACTAAAAAAGAAGCTCCTATTCATATTTCTAATCTTTCACTTATCACAAAAGATGGTAAGACGACAAGGTTAGGAACTAAAGTAGAAGACGGTAAAAAGGTAAGAGTTGCTAAGAAAACTAATGAAGTGATTTAATTATGAGTTACGTACCAAGATTAAAAGAAGAATATAACAGTAAAGTACTTCCAGCTCTACGTGAAGAGTTTAGCTACTCAAACACTATGGAAGTTCCTAGACTTAAAAAGATTGTTTTAAGTAGAGGTGTTGGTGCAGCGATTGCTGATAAGAAATTGATAGATCACTCTATCGAAGAATTCTCAACGATAACTGGCCAAAAAGCTGTTCAGACTATTTCTAAAAAGGATGTTGCTTCTTTCAAGTTAAGAAAGGGAATGCCAATTGGCGTTAAAGTGACACTTAGAGGTTATAGAATGTATGAATTTCTAGATAGATTAATAACTTCAGCTTTACCTAGAGTTAGAGATTTCAATGGCATTAATCCAGATGGATTTGATGGTAGAGGAAACTACAATTTAGGTATTACTGAGCAAATTATCTTTCCTGAAATTAATATCGATAAAGTAAATAGAATCTCAGGTCTAGATATCAGCTTTGTGACTTCAGCTAACACTGATCAAGAAGCTAAATCATTATTAACCGAACTGGGATTACCATTTAAAAAGAAATAATTATGGCAAAGGAATCAATGAAGGCCCGTGAGGTCAAACGCCAGAAAATGGTTGAGAAATATGCTGAAAAAAGGAAAGCTTTGAAAGAAGCTGGAGATTATGAGGCTTTACAAAAACTACCTAAAAATGCTTCTCCTGTGAGAATGCATAACCGATGTAAGCTTACAGGTAGACCAAAAGGATATATGAGACAATTTGGTCTTTCTAGAGTTACCTTTAGAGAAATGGCTAACAACGGTCTTATTCCAGGAGTTAAAAAAGCAAGTTGGTAATTAATTTAAAAATGCAATAAAATGAATATTGATCCAGTTGCAGATTATTTAACTAGAGTTAGAAACGCAGTTTTGGCTTCTCATAGAGTTGTCGAAATACCGGCTTCTAACCTAAAGAAGGAGATCACAAAAATTTTGTTCGATCAAGGATATATTTTAAGTTATAAATTCATCGAGGATGATACTCAGGGAATTATTAAAATAGCTTTAAAATATGATAAATATACAAACGACCCTGTAATTAAAAAATTACAGAGAGTGAGTAAGCCAGGTTTGAGAAAGTATTCCGGTTCTGACGAAATCCCTAGAGTCCTTAACGGTCTTGGTATTTCAATAGTATCTACTTCGAAAGGAGTGATGACAGGAAAACAAGCTCAGAGAGAACATGTTGGAGGTGAAATCCTTTGTTACGTATACTAATATAAAAAGACAAAAATTATGTCAAGAATAGGTTACAGTCCAATTAGTATTCCAGAAGGCGTTACAGTTGATCTAACCGATGATACTATCACAGTAAAAGGAAAGTTAGGTGAACTTAAGCAAACGTTTGAAGATATTACTATCAAAATTGAGGATAATGAAATCAATTTTGAAAGACCTTCAGATAAAAAAGTACACAAAGCCAAACATGGTTTATACAGATCTTTGGTCTTTAATATGATACAGGGAGTTACTGAAGGTTATACTAAAGAATTAGAACTTGTAGGAGTTGGTTACAGAGCTTCTAATCAAGGTCAAAAATTAGATATTGCCGTTGGTTTTTCTCATAACATTGTTATAGATTTGGCGCCTGAAATAAAAGTGGAAACAGTTTCAGAAAAAGGTAAAAATCCGATTATAAAATTATCGTCATTTGACAAACAACTTGTATCACAAGTAGCTGCTAAAATTCGTTCATTTAGACGACCTGAGCCTTACAAAGGAAAAGGTATCAGATACGTAGGTGAATATATAAGAAGAAAAGCAGGTAAATCAGCTTAATTATGGGATTTTCTAAAGAAAAAAGAAGACTTAAAATACGCAAGCGTGTTAGAAAAACGATTACTGGAACTCCAGAAAAGCCTAGGCTTTCTGTGTTCAGAAGTAATAATGAAATATACGCTCAATTGATTGACGATGTAAATGGAGTTACAATTGCTTCAGCATCCTCAAGAGATAAAGATGTGGACGTGGCCAACAAAACGAAGTCTGAAGCTTCAATTATTGTTGGAGAGGCTATCGCTAAAAAAGCGTTAGACCAAAACATAGATTCAATATCTTTTGATAGAAGTGGTTATTTATACCACGGTAGAGTAAAATCACTAGCCGAAGGTGCTCGTAAGGGTGGCTTAAAATTTTAAAATATGTATCAAGATTATAAAAATGTTGAAACAGTAAAACCAGGTGGACTTGATCTTAAAGATCGTTTAGTTGGCGTTCAACGTGTTACTAAAGTTACGAAAGGTGGTAGAGCATTTGGTTTTTCTGCTATCGTTGTTGTAGGTGATGAGAATGGTGTTGTAGGACATGGTTTAGGTAAATCTAAAGAGGTTGCCGATGCTATTTCTAAAGCCGTTGAAGATGCTAAGAAAAACTTAGTAAGAATTCCACTTCACAAATCTACATTGCCACATGAGCAATTAGGAAAGTATGGTGGTGCTAGAGTTTTCTTACTTCCAGCTTCAGAAGGTACTGGTGTTATTGCAGGTGGTCCAACCCGTATGGTTTTGGAATCTGTAGGTGTACACGACGTATTGTCTAAGAACCAAGGATCTTCTAACCCACACAACATGGTGAAGGCTACGTTTGATGCCCTTTTAAAATTAAGAGGTGCCGAGCAAATCGCTAAACAAAGAGGTATTACCCTCGAGAAATTATTTAACGGTTAAGATCCTTATTATGGCTAAGATAAAAGTTACAAAGACAAGGAGCGCAATTAAGCGTCCTAAAAATCAAAAGCTTACATTAGAAGCTTTAGGTTTAAGAAAAATCGGTCAATCTAATGAATTTGAAGTTTCAGATTCATTGATGGGTATGATTAGTAAAGTTAAACATTTAGTTTCTGTTCAAGAATTAAACTAATACTATGGAATTACATAATTTAAAACCTGCCAAAGGTTCTGTTAAGACCACTAGCAAAAGACTCGGTAGAGGTGAGGCTACTGGTAATGGTGGAACTGCTGGAAGAGGTCATAAAGGTGCAAAATCCCGTTCTGGATATTCCAGAAAAATTGGATTTGAAGGTGGTCAAATGCCTTTGCAAAGACGTGTCCCAAAGTTTGGATTTACCAATCCTAACAGAGTCGAGTATCAAACCATCAATTTAGATCGTCTGCAGGAGTTAGTCGATCATAAATTAATTACTGATTCTGTTGATTTTGGTACATTACATGCTATGGATCAGGTTAACAAAAACTTACCTCTTAAAGTTTTAGGGAGAGGTGAATTGAAAGCAAAATTAAAAGTTTCTGCTCACAAGTTTTCTGCGTCTGCAAAGTCTGCAATTGAAGCTGCTGGTGGAGAAGCTATTACTATTTAATTAATCACCTTATGAAGTTTTTTGAAACACTAAAGAATATTTGGAAAATAGAAGAATTGAAAAATAGAATTCTTCTTACGTTAGGTTTGTTATTGGTGTATAGATTTGGTGCACAAATCGTATTACCTGGTATAGATGCAGCTCAATTGGCAAGTCTATCTTCACAAACCGATGGGGGAATTCTTGGTTTGCTTAACGCTTTCACAGGTGGTGCCTTTTCTAATGCATCTGTTTTTGCTTTAGGTATAATGCCTTACATTTCAGCTTCTATTGTAGTTCAATTAATGACAATTGCTATACCTTATCTTCAGAAACTTCAGAAAGAAGGGGAGAGTGGAAGAAAAAAAATCACTCAGATTACAAGATGGTTAACGATTGCGATAACTTTAGTTCAAGGTCCTGGTTATATCATTAATCTTTATAACATATTGCCTTCATCAGCTTTCTTAATGGATAGCACGTTTACTTTCGTAGCTTCATCTGTAATCATTCTTACCACTGGTTGTATCTTCGCTATGTGGCTGGGAGAGAAAATAACTGATAAAGGTATTGGAAATGGTATCTCGCTTTTAATTATGGTGGGTATTATCGCTACTCTTCCTCAGGCATTCATTCAAGAATTTATTTCAAGAGTGACAGAATCTAATGGTGGATTAATTTTAATCTTAATTGAGTTGGTGATCTGGTTTGTTATCATTTTAGCATCTGTGATGCTGGTTAGAGCAGTAAGACAAATACCAGTTCAGTATGCTAGAAAAAACGCTTCCGGAAAATTTGAAAAAGCTTCCGTTGGTGGTGCTAGACAATTTATACCCTTAAGATTAAATGCTTCTGGTGTAATGCCTATTATTTTTGCACAGGCTATTATGTTTATACCTGCAGCAGTGGCTGGTTTGTCCGATACTGAAATGGCCCAAGGGATAACCGCAGCCTTTCAAGATATGTTTGGTTTTTGGTACAATCTTGTATTTGGGATACTAATCATTGTATTTACTTATTTCTATACAGCGATTACAGTACCTACCAACAAGATGGCCGATGATCTTAAACGAAGCGGTGGATTTATTCCAGGGATTCGACCTGGTGCAGAAACCTCAGAATATTTAGATAGAATCATGTCTCAAATAACACTTCCTGGATCTGTCTTTTTGGCACTTATAGCTATATTTCCAGCAATAGTGGTTTCTCTGCTTAATGTTCAACAAGGTTGGGCTTTATTTTTTGGAGGAACTTCTCTGCTAATTATGGTAGGTGTAGCAATAGATACCATCCAGCAGGTGAATTCATATTTATTGAATAGACATTATGATGGATTAATGAAATCTGGTAAAAATAGAAAAGCAGTAGCGTAATTATGGCAAAACAACCCTCAATTGAACAAGATGGCACAATTATAGAAGCATTGTCTAATGCGATGTTTCGTGTGGAACTTGAAAATGAGCATATTGTTACCGCTCATATATCTGGTAAGATGAGAATGCATTACATTAAACTTTTACCAGGAGACAAAGTAAAATTAGAAATGAGTCCTTACGATTTAACTAAGGCTCGTATAACTTATAGATATTAATACTATGAAAGTAAGAGCATCAATAAAAAAGAGAAGTGCTGACTGTAAGATCGTTCGTAGAAAAGGACGTCTTTATGTCATCAACAAAAAGAATCCTAAATTTAAACAAAGACAAGGATAATTATGGCTAGAATTGCAGGTGTAGATATACCAAAACAAAAACGCGGAGTTATAGCTTTAACTTATATCTTCGGTGTCGGAAAGAGCAGAGCTCAAAAAATTCTTAAAAATGCCGGTGTAGATGAAAGCATCAAAGTTTCAGACTGGAACGATGATCAAATCGGAAAAATAAGAGAAGAAGTTGGTAAGCACACTATTGAGGGTGAGCTTAGATCTGAAGTGCAAATCAACATTAAGAGGTTAATGGATATTGGTTGCTACAGAGGAATTAGACACAGAGCTGGACTTCCTTTAAGAGGACAACGTACTAAGAATAACTCTCGTACCAGAAAAGGTAGAAGAAAAACAGTTGCTAACAAGAAAAAAGTAACTAAATAATAAATCAAATGGCAAAGTCAACAGCAAAAAAACGTAAAGTAGTTGTAGATGCGTATGGGGAAGCTCATATTTCTGCCTCTTTTAATAATATCATTGTGTCTTTAACGAACAAAAATGGTGATATTATATCATGGTCATCTTCTGGTAAGATGGGCTTTAGAGGAAGTAAGAAGAATACTCCTTATGCTGCACAATTATCTGCAGAAGATGCAAGTAAAGTTGCACACGAAGCAGGTTTACGTAAAGTAAAAGTATATGTAAAAGGTCCTGGTAATGGTAGAGAGTCTGCTATTAGATCTTTACATAACTCAGGAATTGAAGTTACTGAGATCATCGATGTAACTCCTATCCCACACAATGGATGTAGACCTCCTAAAAGAAGAAGAGTCTAATTATATAAATCATAGCTTACTATTATCGAAGGATAAGACCTTAATTCATAATAGACAAACGATAAATACATAACAATGGCAAGATATACCGGTCCTAAAACCAAAATAGCAAGAAAATTTGGCGAATCTATATTTGGAGACGACAAATCTTTCGAAAAAAGAAATTACCCTCCTGGACAACACGGGAATAACAGAAGAAGAGGCAAAAAGTCTGAGTACGCTGTTCAACTTATGGAAAAGCAAAAAGCTAAGTATACCTACGGTATTTTAGAAAAGCAGTTCCGTAACATGTTTAACAAAGCCAACAGGTCTTCTGGAATTACAGGTGAGATCTTACTTCAACTTTGTGAATCCAGACTCGATAATGTAGTGTTTAGATTAGGTGTAGCACCATCTAGAAGCGCTGCAAGACAGCTTGTTTCTCATAAGCATATTACAGTAAATGGTGAACTTGTAAACATCCCGTCTTACCACGTTAAGCCAAATGATGTTGTCGGTATTAGAGAAAAGTCTAAATCTCTAAGTGTGATTCAAGAATCACTTTCAAATAATAAATCCGTGCACGAATGGATGACTTGGAATAGTGAAAAAATGGAAGGCACGTTTGTAAATGTTCCAGAAAGAACACAAATTCCAGAAAAAATTAATGAGCAGTTCATCGTCGAATTGTACTCTAAATAATAACTGACAACACTCAAAATTTATGGCATTATTTAATTTTCAAAAGCCCGATAAAGTAATCATGATCGATTCTACCGATTTTGAGGGCACTTTCGAATTTAGACCATTAGAACCAGGTTACGGTCTTACAGTAGGTAACGCTTTGCGTAGAGTGCTGTTATCTTCTTTAGAGGGATTTGCAATCACTTCTGTAAGAATAGAAGGTGTTGATCATGAGTTTTCTACCATCGAAGGAGTTGTTGAAGATGTGACAGAAGTCATATTAAATCTTAAGCAGATCAGATTTAAGAAAAGAGCAGAAGATGTAGATAACGAAACAGTTTCTATCTCATTCTCTGGTAACGACAAGATGACTGCTGGAGATTTTCAAAAATATCTAACTGGATTCGATATCCTTAACCCAGATCTTGAAATCTGTACAATGGATAAGAAAGTTTCTCTTAACCTTGAACTAGCTATCCAAAAGGGTAGAGGTTATGTTCCAGCTGAAGAGAATAAAACTTCTAAAGCTCCAATTGGTACAATCTTCACAGATTCTGTGTTTACACCTATCAAAAACGTTAAATACAGTATCGAGAACTTTAGGGTTGAACAAAAAACTGACTATGAAAAGCTTGTCTTTGAAATCAGTAGTGATGGTTCTATTCATCCTAAGGATGCTTTAACAGAAGCTGCTAAAACATTAATTCATCACTTCATGTTATTCTCTGATGAAAGAATAACTCTTGAAACTGAAGAAATGTCTCAAGCAGAAACTTACGATGAAGAATCACTTCATATGAGACAGTTGCTAAAGACTAAGCTCGTAGACCTTGATCTTTCGGTAAGAGCGCTTAATTGTCTAAAAGCAGCAGAAGTCGAAACCTTAGGTGATTTAGTTTCACATAACAAAAGTGATTTGATGAAGTTTAGAAACTTTGGTAAAAAATCACTTACTGAATTAGAAGAACTTGTTGAAAATAAAGGTCTTGATTTTGGAATGGACCTTTCGAAATATAAACTTGACAAAGACTAGCTTTGTGAAGCTCAAAATACATTAAACATGAGACATAGAAAGAAATTTAATCATTTAGGAAGAACATCCTCGCATAGAAAAGCAATGCTTTCTAACATGGCATGTTCTCTAATTGAACATAAAAGAATAAATACTACTGTTGCTAAGGCAAAAGCTTTAAGACAATTTGTAGAACCTTTGATTACCAAATCAAAATTAGACACTACTCATAATCGTAGATTGGTCTTTTCTAAATTGAAGGATAAATACATGGTAGCTGAGCTTTTTAGAGAGGTAGCTCCTAAAATTGGAGAAAGACCAGGAGGTTACACCAGAATTATCAAGCTTGGTAATAGACTTGGAGATGCTGCCGAAATGGCAATGATTGAACTTGTTGATTTTAATGAGGTTTATACGCCAGGTAAAAAGCAAACCAAGAAGAAATCTACGAGACGTGCTGGTAAAAAAGCGAAAACTGAAGATAAAGTTGAATCTACAAATGATACTGAAACTAAATCAGATGAGGCTTAATACCACATTTATTTAATTATACCAAAGGGATAAACTTTATTAGTTTGTCCCTTTTTTTATATTACCACTATGAAATACAATCTAAAAACACCAGCAGTAATCCTTCTAGCAGACGGCACCGTCTTTCATGGAAAGACCACCCAGCCTTTCGATTCTAATCGAAAGGGAGAAATTTGTTTTAATACCGGTATGACCGGATACCAGGAAATTTTTACAGACCCTTCCTATTTCGGTCAGATTATGGTGACCACCAATGCTCACATCGGTAATTATGGCGTTAATACAGACGAAAGCGAATCAGATTCGGTTAAAATTTCTGGTTTGGTTTGTAAGAATTTTTCATTCACACCTTCCAGACCTAATTCTGACCAGTCCCTGGAACAGTTCTTAAGTGATGCAGTTTTACCCGTTATCTTTGATGTGGACACCAGAGCCTTAGTCTCTCACATTCGTAAACATGGAGCAATGAACGCTATTATGTCTACCCAAATTGATGATTTGAAAACACTTGCTGAAGAATTAAGTCAACATCCCTCGATGAAAGGCTTAGAGCTATCTTCTAAAGTCTCTACTAAAGAAGCCTATACCATTGGTGATAAGCTGTCAGATCACCGTATAGCAGTGCTTGACTTAGGGGTTAAAAAAAATATCTTAAGACGATTGACTTCTAGAGGAGGCTACGTTAAGGTATTTCCTTATAATACCTCATTTGATGAAATGATGGATTGGAATCCAACAGGAATTGTGTTATCAAATGGCCCGGGCGATCCAGAACCCTTACCTTCTGCCATAGAAGTAGCTAAACAATGTATTAAGAATGAAATTCCCACTTTTGGGATTTGTCTTGGTCATCAAATAATCGCCTTATCTGTGGAGATACCCACTTTAAAAATGCATAACGGACATCGTGGAATTAATCACCCGATTCAAAATTTGAGCACTGGCAAGAGTGAAATTACATCTCAAAACCACGGTTTCACAATTGATAAATCGTCAACAGTAAACAATCCAGATGTGGAGATCTCGCATGTTCACCTCAATGACCAGTCGGTAGCAGGCATAAGGATTAAAAATAAACCTTGTTTTTCCGTTCAATATCACCCGGAGGCAGGACCAGGCCCTAATGATGCTACTTATCTATTTGATGATTTCTTTAGTCTGATGTCGACTGCAAAAGTAAAAGCATAAAAAAAGTGGGCAAACGCCCACTTTTATGTTTATAGTGTATTATACTATGGTAATAAGACGGTATCAATGACATGGATGACTCCATTAGATTGGTTGACGTCAGCAATGGTTACTGTAGATATATTCCCTTTAGAGTCTTTTATTTTTACACTCTTTCCGTCAAGCATAGCAGTTAGCGTTCCGCCACTTACTGTTTTTAATTCTGCCATTCCATTACCTTTTTCTATAGCAGCTATGACGTCTTTTGCATTGAATTTACCAGCAACAACGTGATAAGTCAACACCGTTTGTAGCTGTTTTTTGTTTTCTGGTTTCAGAAGGGTTTCAACAGTACCTTCTGGTAAGTTGCCAAAAGCAGAGTTTGTTGGTGCAAATACAGTAAAAGGTCCTTTACTTGAAAGAGTTTCTACCAGATCCGCAGCTTTAACTGCTGCAACCAAAGTTGTGTGATCTTTAGAATTTACTGCATTTTCTACAATGTTTTTAGTTGGATACATTTTTGCACCTCCTACCATTTTGGTTTGAGCATAAGAGAAGCCTGTAACCAAGATACTCATTACTAATACTAATTGAAATTTTAAATTTTTCATGATATTTATTTTATGTGTGTGTTTAAATTTACGTAAGTAAGGAACTTAGGGTTTAACAGCTCTTCATATTTAACTTGATATTGTAAGAGTATAACTTATAATGTTAGTTACAAATCGGCGTCCTTACTCAATCGTTTGAGTGGGTAATTGACTTGAAGTCAAATATTTAAACTCAATTCAAATAGGCTTAAATTTCGTAAATTGCAACAAACTTTAAATTATCATAAAAATGAGTGCAATTTTAGACATACATGCAAGGCAAATATTCGACTCTCGAGGTAACCCAGCACTAGAGGTTGATGTCATTACAGAAACAGGAACTTTAGGAAGGTTTGCAGTGCCTTCTGGAGCTTCCACTGGAGTTCATGAAGCTGTAGAGTTAAGAGATGGTGGAACAGATTATATGGGTAAAGGAGTTTCTAAAGCTATTGAAAACGTCAACACTACTATAGCAGATCATTTGTTAGGGATTTCGGTTTACGAACAATCAGAAATAGATCAGATCATGATCGATCTTGATGGTACCGAAAATAAATCAAAATTAGGAGCCAACGCTATATTGGGGGTTTCGCTAGCTGCCGCAAAAGCAGCAGCTAATGAATTGAATTTACCACTTTATCGTTACGTGGGAGGTGTATCTACCAATAAGCTTCCAGTGCCAATGATGAATATCATCAATGGCGGTTCACACAGTGATGCTCCAATAGCTTTTCAGGAATTTATGGTGATGCCAGTTAAGGCGGAAAGCTTTAGTCACGCCCTAAAAATGGGGACTGAGATCTTCCATCATTTAAAAAAAGTATTGAAAGGCAGAGGATTGAGTACAGCTGTAGGGGACGAAGGAGGTTTTGCGCCTAAATTAGAAGGAACTGAAGATGCCTTGGATAGTATCAAAACAGCTGTAGAAAAGGCGGGCTACAAATTCGGTGATGAAGTGATGATCGCTTTAGATTGTGCTGCAGCAGAGTTTTATGAAGACGGACATTATAATTATAAGAAGTTTGAAGGTGATCATGCCAAGACGATGACCTCTGAAGAACAAGCTAACTATTTGGCAGAGCTATCTCAGAACTATCCAATTATTTCGATTGAAGATGGTATGGATGAAGACGACTGGGAAGGATGGAAAATTCTTACTGAAAAAATTGGGGATAAGGTTCAACTGGTTGGTGATGATTTATTCGTAACCAACGTCACAAGACTGGAAAAAGGAATTTCTAATGCTATTGCAAATTCAATCTTGATTAAGGTTAATCAAATTGGTACGTTAACAGAAACCATTGCTGCTGTTAATTTAGCACATAATGCTGGATATACTTCGGTCATGTCTCACAGATCTGGAGAAACTGAAGATAACACCATCGCTGATTTAGCTGTAGCTTTATCAACAGGACAGATTAAAACAGGCTCAGCATCCAGAAGTGATCGTATGGCCAAATACAATCAATTAATAAGGATTGAAGAAGAATTAGGAGAAAATGCCTATTTTCCGCAAATGCATGCTTTCAAAATAAAAAAATAAGAGGATTAATTTAAGAAATATATAACGTATTAAATTAACTAAAACTTAAGCGTTAGCAGTCCTTTACAAAGATCTGTTAACGCTTTTTTTGTATATTTTTTCTTAAATTTGAAGCTAACAAAAAGAAAAATATATTATATGGATGCTAAAATAAGTTTTGATGGAAAAGATTATTCTTTTCCAGTTACAAAAGGTAGCGAAAATGAATACGCGATCGATATCTCTAAACTAAGAGGTTCTACAGAGGGATTAATTACCTTGGATAGAGGTTTCAAAAATACCGGATCATGTGAGAGTGCAATTACATTCTTAAATGGTGAAGAAGGTATTTTAAGATATAGAGGATACGCTATTGAAGATCTAGCGGAAAATGCAAGTTTTTTAGAAGTTGCTTTTCTTTTGATTTTTGGTGAGTTACCTAATCAAGAAGAACTTGATAATTTCCATGCAGACATAAAAAAAGAATCTCATGTTGATGAAGATGTTAAAAAGATTTTAGATGGTTTTCCTAAATCTGCACACCCAATGGGCGTTGTCTCTTCTTTAACGAGTTCTCTAATCGCTTTTAACCCATCTTCAGTCAACGTTGATTCTGAAGAAGATATGTATAAGGCTATAGTAAAAATATTGGCTAAATTTCCAGTGATTTGTGCTTGGGCTCTTCGTAAGTCTAAAGGTCAGCCTTTAGATTATGGAGATAACAGTTTAGATTACGTTGAAAATGTATTGAAGATGATGTTTAAAAAGCCAAACGAAGATTACAAAATCGACCCAGTCGTTTCTTCTGCGCTTAATAAATTATTGATTCTTCATGCAGACCACGAACAGAATTGTTCTACATCTACTGTAAGAATTGTGGGTTCTTCTCATGCTGGATTATTCGCTTCTATATCTGCAGGAGTTTCAGCTTTATGGGGGCCACTTCATGGTGGTGCTAATCAAGCAGTAATCGATATGCTCGAAGGCATCAAAGAAGATGGAGGAGACACAAAAAAATACATGTCTAAAGCTAAAGATAAAGAAGATCCATTTAGACTTATGGGATTTGGACACAGAGTTTATAAAAATTTCGACCCTAGAGCCAAAATCATTAAAAAGTCAGCTGATGAAGTATTAGGTAATCTTGGAGTTCAGGATCCAGTCTTAGATATTGCTAAAGGTCTTGAAAAAGAAGCGCTGGAAGATGATTACTTCGTCAAAAGAAAGCTATATCCTAATGTAGACTTTTATTCTGGTATCATTTACAGAGCCTTAGATATTCCTACCAATATGTTTACAGTAATGTTTGCACTGGGAAGACTTCCAGGTTGGATTGCTCAGTGGAGAGAAATGAGATTGATGAAAGAACCTATCGGTAGGCCAAGACAGGTTTATACCGGGGAAACGCATAGAGAATTAAAACCTATTGAAAACAGATAATCAAATTAAAAATAAGATCAAAATGAAGAAGATATTTGTATTATTTCTATCTGCAACGCTTTTAGTAAGTTGCGGAGGAGATGGTAAAAAAGAAGAAGAAAAGAATGATTCACTAAAAATTGGTAACTCCGCAGAAACTACAGATGAAGTAGAAGATGAGGAAGGAGTGACTAAAGTATACTTAACAGGGAGTGATCAAATGAAGTTCAATAAAAATCAAATCACAGTGAATGCTGGTGATGAAGTTGTTTTGACCTTTGAACACGTAGGTAAACTTCCTAAGGAAACTATGGGGCATAATTTTGTTCTTTTAAAGAAAGGAACAAATGTTCAGGAGTTTGGTCAGGAAGCCTTAGAATATAAGGAGAATGATTATATTCCAGAAAATACAGATGCTATAATTGTTCACACCAAAATGCTAGGTGGAGGTGAAAAAACACAAATTACCTTCCAAGCTCCAGAAAAGGGTAATTACGATTACATCTGTTCATTTCCAGGTCACGTCGCCTTGATGAAAGGAATCCTTACGGTTAAGTAAAACCAGTGAATTTCAAAAAAAAAAGCCTTGCAGATTCTGCAAGGCTTTTTTTATAGGATAAAACTAATGACTATAATTAATATTTGATAGGCTCACCGTCTTTTGGCAGACTGTTTTCGATGAAGGCTCTAATGTCGTCATTTGCATTTTTTAAATCTTCTTGCCTTAGGTACATCATGTGGCCACTTTCGTAGGTTTTAAAATAGAGCCTGTCTTTCATTTTACCGCTTTCGTCAATATGCCACATCGTATATTTAGCATTGAAATAAGTTGTAGCTCCGTCAAACAGTCCTGTTTGGATCATAACTTTCATGCTTGGATTCTGAGCCATAGCCTGTCTCAATTGTTTTCCGGAATTATTACGTGTTCTATCCCAGGGATACACGTTTCCAAACATGTTATATTTTAAGTCTGTTTTAAAGTTGAGCTCATGCTTCAGATAATGATTGATGGCTGGAGTGAATGACTGCAACCAGGAAGTTAATTCTGCATTATAATTTGGTCGAGTTCCTGCTTCTTTTTCATCAAGACCCAGGTATCTGGAATCCAGTCGGCCAACCGTATAGCCGTCATCGATTTTAAGGGTTTTCCAAAAGGTATTAAAGGGAACTTCTAAGTTATTCTGAAGAAATACCTTTTCTTCAATACTGGAGTAATACGACATTTTTTCGACGATTTCTTTTTTCTTCTCTTCATCAAGAAACCCACCTTTACTGAGGGCAGGAATCAGTTCCTGAATAGTAAATGCTTCTACTTCATCTAGCATTTCAAGAATAGGTTGGTTTTGCAACTCTGGGGCCAGCAGGTCGTGATACCAGGCTGCAGCAGCAAAATAAGGGAGTCTGTTCGCTACTTCCACCGGTCCATCTCTTTCTATACCGAGTTCAGTAGGCGAAACCAATATCACACCATTGATGTACATCCAGTGCGAATTCTGCAGTGCATTAGCCAGACCAGAAACTCTCGTTGTTCCATAGCTTTCACCTATTAGGTATTTCGGTGCAAGCCATTTGTCTTTTCTGCTCACAAAGGTATTGATCCATTCTGCTAAATAATCAATATCGGCATTGACTCCAAAAAAAGTCTCTTTATCAAAATTTCCTTTTTCATCAAGCACAGGTCTTGAATGACCAGTATTTACAGGATTAACGTAAACAATATCTGCTACATCAAGAATACTATGAGGGTTTTCTGAAAATCCATAAGGCTGAACTGGGAAGCCTTCGTCACTAATGTTTAAAATTCTAGGTCCTGTATAAGCAAGATGCATCCACACCGAAGCCGAACCAGGGCCTCCATTAAAAGAGATGACCAGGGGTCTTAAATCTTTACCATCGTTATTTCTTTTAGTATCGGCCTTGTAGTAGGTAAACTGCAAACCTGCAATAGGATGTCCTTGGTCATCCCAAACGGGCTGCATGCCTGTTTCAGCAGTATAATCAATGGTTTTTCCATTGATGGTAACACTATGTTTGGTGGTTATGGTTTCATCCACGTTGAATTCAACAGATTGAGCAAGTACCAGCGAAGTACTTAAAATTGAAATAATTGTAAATAGTCTTTTCATCTTTAAAAATTTTGCTCTAATATAATTAATACCACTTTCAATTTTGTAGAATAACCCAGAAAACAAGTTTTTTTAGTGCAGCAAGAAAATCACCAATAGACCTGTGAGGTTTTTAAAACCTCACAGGTCTGGAATTGTAATTTTTTTATTTTCCAAAACTTGTAATGATCCCGAGTAGAATTTGTTCCACAAAAAAAGCCGTTTCTTTTTTAAGAAACGGCTTTGATTAATTCATTAAAAGTGATGATTACATCATGCCTGGCATTCCGCCTCCCATAGGTGGCATTCCGCCTCCGCCTCCGTTGTCTTCTTCTTTAATGTCGACAAGGGCGCACTCAGTCGTCAAAATCATTCCTGAAACAGAAGCCGCATTTTCTAAAGCAATACGGGTCACTTTTTTAGGATCGATGATTCCAGCTTTCAGCATATCCACGTACGTACCAGTTTTTGCATCGTAACCTTTGCTTCCTTCCAGAACTTTATTGATGACTACAGAACCTTCACCTCCAGCATTTTCTACAATAGTTCGCATTGGAGACTCTACTGCTTTCGCTATGATGTTGATTCCAGTTTGTTCGTCAGCGTTGTCTGCTTTAAGGTTTTCAAGAGCTTTCAGTGTTCTGATGAGTGCAACACCACCACCAGCTACTATTCCTTCTTCAACAGCAGCTCTTGTAGCGTGTAATGCATCATCAACCCGGTCTTTCTTCTCTTTCATTTCTACTTCTGAAGCAGCACCAACGTAAAGTACGCCTACACCGCCAGCTAGCTTAGCTAAACGCTCTTGAAGCTTCTCTTTATCATAATCGCTAGTCGTTGATTCTACTTGAGCTTTAATTTGATTAACACGGTTTAAGATGTTATCTTTTTCACCTGCACCATTTACGATGGTCGTGTTATCTTTATCAATAGTAACGTTTTCTGCAGTTCCTAACATATCGAGGCTTGCATTTTCTAACGTAAATCCTCTTTCTTCAGAAATCACTGTACCACCAGTTAAGATAGCAATATCTTCTAGCATTGCTTTTCTGCGGTCACCAAATCCTGGAGCTTTTACAGCGGCAATTTTTAGCGAACCTCTTAATTTATTAACTACAAGTGTAGCTAAAGCTTCTCCTTCAATATCTTCTGCAATAATCAAGAGTGGTTTTCCGCTTTGTGCAGCTGGTTCTAAAACCGGTAAAAGATCTTTCATTGAGTTAACCTTTTTATCCACAATCAAGATGTATGGATTCTCAAGGTCTGTGGTCATTTTCTCACTATCTGTTACGAAGTAAGGCGATAAATAACCTCTGTCAAACTGCATTCCCTCTACAACGTCAACATAAGTTTCAGTTCCTTTAGCTTCTTCTACAGTAATGACACCTTCCTTACCTACTTTTCCAAACGCTTCTGCAATCAGCTCACCGATTTTCTCATCGTTGTTTGCAGAAATAGAAGCGACTTGCTTTATTTCTTCAGAAGTATCACCAACAGATTTTGCTTGTTTTGTGAGTTCGGCAACAACAGCTTCTACAGCTTTATCTATTCCTTTTTTAAGATCGAGTGGATTAGCGCCAGAAGCAACATTTTTCAAACCTTCTTTTACAATAGCTTGAGCAAGGACAGTTGCTGTCGTAGTTCCATCTCCTGCCAAATCATTGGTTTTAGAAGCCACTTCTTTTACCATTTGTGCTCCCATATTTTCTAAAGCATCTTCCAACTCGATTTCTTTAGCAACACTTACACCATCCTTAGTGACAACCGGAGCACCAAATGATTTACCAATAATTACATTACGACCTTTAGGTCCTAAAGTTACTTTTACAGCGTTAGCGAGGGCATCAACCCCTCTCTTCACACCGTTTCTTGCTTCAATATCAAAAATTATATCTTTTGCCATTTTATTAAGTTTTAAGTTGATTAATTAGGTTTTATACAATCGCTAAGATGTCATCTTCTCTCATGATGAGGTAATCGTTATCCTCATGCTTTAATTCAGTTCCAGAAAATTTTCCGTAAAGAACCACATCTCCAACTTTTACAGTCATTTCGTGATCTTTTTTACCATTTCCAACGGCTACAACTTTTCCACGTTGAGGTTTTTCTTTTGCGGTTTCAGGAATGATAATTCCAGAAGCTGTTTTAGTTTCTGCGGCTTGAGGCTCTACCAGCACTCTATCTGCCAATGGTTTAATATTAACTGCCATTATTAAAAGGTTTTTAATTAGTTTCAGGACATATGACTAAAAGTGTGCCAATAGATATTTGCTGACAGTTTGTAAAAAAAAATGCCAGCTTGTCATAAGCCGGCATTTTTAATTTAGTAAAGTATATTTTTATTCCTGATCTACAGGAGGCAAGTCGTTGGTTTGAGTATTTTCTATCGGAGCTTGATTTTCATCTAATAGTTTAGAATCCTGGCCCGTTCTGTTGCTAATGATAGTCACGTTGGACAATAAAATTAAGACCAATAATAAAGTGGCTAATGCCCAGGTACTCTTATCTAGAAAGTCTGAGGTTTGTTTGACACCCCCAACTTGCTGAGAGCCACCTCCACCAAATGATGAAGATAATCCGCCGCCTTTTGGATTTTGAACCATAATAACAACGATTAATAAAAAGGCTACGATCACGATGAGGATTAAAAAAATGGAAAATGTACTCATTATTATTTATTTTCTTTAAGTCGTTCTATTTCTTGAATTTGGTCTGCAAAGAAAGTACTTTTTTCGGGATTATTCAAAATTAATATCTTAAAAGCCTGAATGGCTTTATCATAACGTTTTTGCTCCACATAAACTCTTGCTAAGGTCTCTGTCATGAGGCTCGTAGAGGGCTCGTGTTTGGCTATAATTCTATCTGAGGCCTCGTAAGTTTTGGTCGGGACAATCTTCGGATTGTTTTTGATAAATTCGTCAATAATCCTGAATTGAGGATTATTAGTCTCTGATTGACCATTGTCTTCTGTCTCATTTATTGGTTTTATTTGAGTCAACTTAAGCCATTCGTTGAAAGAATGTGTCTCTGCAGAATTGAAATTCAAAGGTTCTCCAGAGTGTTCCTGAGGGCTTGCTTCTTTTTCTACAAAAAGCTCTGGATCGTTAATTTGATTAACGAATTCTTCATTGATTTCAAATTCAGAAGTTTCTTTTTCATACTGGATTAACTCATCTATTTTATCAGCAATTTTTAGTTGCTCAAACTCGCTGGAGGTGATGAGGTCAAATAAAACAGATCTGTCTTGAGTGTGAGCTGCAGTTTCTTTCAAAAAGTTGTTATACCTATAACTATTATTATATTTCAGTAGCTTAAGTTTCAGTGCATATAGCGGTTGAAAGTAGGGATAGGTGTCGATCGCATGCTCCAGTGCTTCTAAAGACGAAGAGTCGAATTCTACTGGAGATTTTATCAAATGTAAAAGCGATTCTTTTTGCATTACCAGTTGGTTAGTGAAGCGTTGAAAACATCTTGAGTGATTCTTAAAAAAACTTCTTCGATAGCCTCTTCTTTCTGAGCTCCTGTTAATTGTTCATTTCCAGGAAAATCAAAATAGAAAGAGAAAGTCTGTTCAAAATCTTTTTCAGGTTCTAGTGTGTTATAGAATCTCACATTCACAGCGATGGTTAATCGGTTTTGAGCTGCAGTACTTTCTGCAGTAGCCGTCATAGGAGCGACATAATATCTGGTAATTTCTCCTTCATAAATTAAGTCTCCATTGGTGTTAGCTAAAATCAGGCTGGTTTGATTTTGAATCAAATCCTGTAATTGTAGGGTAAACTGCCTATCTATACCTGGCTCGACTAGTTGAGCTGTGTTTTGAAAGAAATTCACCTGAAAGGTTTCTGCGTTACCTGTGTCGGCTCCTGTAAAAGAGTAATATTTACAAGAATTTAATGTTAGGATGAACAGAAAAGCCGCAGTGAGTTTGAATCTCATTATAAATCGTATTGTTTAATTTTTCTATAAAGTGTTCTTTCGCTAATACCGAGTTCATCGGCAGCGGGCTTACGTTTCCCTTGATGTCTTTCCAGCGATTTTTTTATGAGCTCCACTTCTTTGTCCTGCAAAGATAAAGTTTCTTCCTCTTCAATATCTTCAGCATAATCGTAGGGGTCATCTACGGCCGTTTCCATATCTCTTACTTTGTTTTGATTGGGAAGCTGAAGTATTTCTAACTGTTCTTGATGAGACTCTTCAGAAAAATCCCTCTCTGTGTCAGAATCTCCGTAAACCTTCTTAATAAGGCTAAGATTTTCCTCCTTAAAGGTTTCATCGTTTTCCTTTTCCATCAGCTCCAGAGTGAGTTTCTTAAGATCATTAAGATCATTCTTCATATCGAAGAGCACTTTATAAAGGATTTCTCTCTCATTACTAAAGTCACCTTTGCTGCTTTTGTCTTCTGAAATAACCGAAGGTAAATTAGAACTGTTTTTGGGTAAATAATGATGTAAAGTAGCTTCATCTACTTCTCTTTCCTTTTCCAGGACAGAAATTTGTTCGGTCACATTTTTGAGCTGTCTAATATTCCCAGGCCAGCTGCAGCTTTCCAGGACTTTTACAGCTCTTTCTGTGAGTCGCACTGTTGGCATTTTGTATTTCAAAGCAAAATCCGAAGCAAACTTCCTAAACAATAAATGAATATCTGAACGTCTTTCTCTTAGAGGTGAAAGATTGATCTCTACCGTGTTAAGTCTGTAGTATAAATCTTCTCTAAACTTATTCTTCTTGATGGCTTCAATCATGTTTACGTTGGTTGCTGCCACAATTCTCACATTAGACTTTTGAACTTTAGAAGAGCCCACTTTAATAAATTCTCCAGTTTCCAGCACTCTTAGTAACCTTACTTGAGTGGTCAAAGGCAATTCACCAACTTCATCTAAAAAGATGGTGCCTCCATCAGCTTCTTTAAAATAACCATCTCTCGCTTGATTGGCACCTGTAAAAGCTCCTTTTTCATGGCCAAAAAGTTCACTATCTATAGTGCCTTCCGGAATAGCACCGCAATTTACAGCAATATATTTGGCGTGTTTCCTATGGGATAGAGCATGTATTATTTTGGGAAGGCTTTCTTTTCCTACGCCGCTTTCTCCAGTCACAAGTACAGAGATATCTGTTGGAGCAACGCGAATAGATTTCTCTATTGCCCGGTTGAGACTCGGATCGTTTCCTATAATTTCAAATCGTTGTTTGACCGATTGTGGTGATTCCATAATACTAATGAATTTAAGAAGAGATAGTTTGCATAGGTCCATACCCTATAGCTTCTCCCTTGAGAGTGGCGCTTGTACAGTCTTTCATTTCGACGAGAACATAATCACCAATTTTGTAGTGTTCTTTTGGAAAAACAACTGTTGTATTTTGAGTGTTTCGTCCACTCCATTCCAAATCAGATTTCTTAGATTCTTTTTCAATAAGAACTTCTTCCACTTTTCCGAGATGTTGTTCTGTTCTAAAGCGAGAATGCTTTTGTTGCAGGTCTATAACCTCCTGGAGTCTTCGTTTTTTGGTTGTTTCAGGAATATCATCTTCAAACTTTTTAGCCCCTAAAGTGCCAGGACGCTCAGAATAGGCGAACATATAACCAAAATCATACTTTACATACTCCATTAGAGAGAGAGTATCCTGATGATCTTGCTCTGTCTCCGTGGGGAAGCCAGTAATCATATCTTGCGAAATCCCACAATCTGGAATGATTGCTCTGATGTTATCAATCAATTTAAAATACTCCTCACGGGTATGCAGGCGATTCATTTTCTTTAGAATTCGGTCACTGCCACTTTGCACTGGAAGGTGAATATAATCACATATGTTTCTGTGTTTTGACATCACCTCTATAACATCCAAAGTCATGTCCTGAGGATTGGAAGTTGAAAACCGAATCCGCATGCCGGGCTGTGCTTTTGCGACCATATCCAAAAGGCCTGCAAAATTAACAGCAGTAGCTTTTTGCATGTCGGTTGCCTTTTTAAAATCTTTTTTAAGTCCGCCACCATACCATAGATAACTATCTACATTTTGTCCAAGAAGTGTAATCTCTTTAAATCCCTTATTCCATAGGTCATTAACTTCATCTAATATACTTTTTGGATCTCGACTTCGCTCTCTTCCTCGGGTGAAAGGCACTACACAAAAGGTGCACATGTTATCACAGCCTCTGGTGATAGATACAAATGCCGAAACTCCATTGCTTTGCAATCTCACTGGAGAGACGTCGCCGTAAGTTTCTTCTTTGGAGAGGATCACATTGATGGCATCTCTTCCATTTTCTACTTCATCGAGCAGGTTAGGTAGGTCTTTATAGGCATCTGGTCCAACGACTAGATCTACAATTTTTTCCTCCTCCAGAAATTTGTGCTTTAAGCGTTCTGCCATACAGCCTAAAACCCCTACTTTCATAGAAGGATTATCCTTTTTGATGGCATTAAATTTTTCTAATCGTTTTCTTACGGTTTGCTCTGCTTTATCACGTATCGAGCAGGTATTGACCAAGACCAGATCTGCCTCTATCAATTCGTTGGTGGTGTTATATCCTTGCTGATCTAGAATGGAAGCTACAATTTCGCTGTCGCTAAAATTCATAGCACATCCGTAACTTTCTATATAAAGTTTTTTTGAGTTATTGTCTTTCTTTTCTTTTACTAAGGTCTGACCCTGTAGGCTTTCATCAATTATCTTGTCCATGTCAAGCAATAAAATTTTGACAAAGATACACGATCTCTTTTTGCTGACAAAATGTCATTTTATAGTTTTTTTCATTTATTTTATAACTGTATTTCGAAGCTTAGTAAAGCTATGACTTGTCTACTTTAGGCATGTTCTTAAATCAAAATCCAAAAAATCGTATACTTTTGCAGTATAAATTTTATTAAATGGCAAAAAATCTAGTAATTGTTGAGTCTCCTGCCAAAGCTAAGACGATAGAGAAATTTTTAGGTAAAGATTATAAAGTGGCTTCCAGCTTTGGTCACATTGCAGACTTACCTTCCAAAGAACTGGGTGTAGATGTTGATAATGATTTTAAACCTAAATATATTGTCAATAGTGATAAGAAGGACGTTGTGAAAAAACTGACTAAACTTGCCAAAGCTTCTGAAACCGTATGGCTAGCCAGTGATGAAGATAGAGAAGGAGAGGCGATAGCCTGGCATTTATCTGATGAACTCAAACTGGATGAGGCCAAAACCAAACGAATTGTATTTTCAGAAATCACTGAGACTGCTATTAAAAAAGCGATAAAGAACCCGAGAGAAATTGATTATAATCTAGTGAATGCTCAAAAGGCGAGACGTGTTCTTGACCGTCTTGTGGGCTATGAATTATCTCCTATATTATGGAGGAAAGTAAAAGGAGGACTTTCTGCAGGGCGAGTACAGTCTGTTTCTGTGAGGTTGATTGTGGAACGCGAACGCGAGATCATAGATTTTGATCCTGAAGTATTTTACAGGGTAGATGCTGAATTCAAAACAGAACAAGGCTCCAGTTTTAAAGCCAAACTCCCCAAAAATTTAAAGTCCAGGAAAGAAGCCGAGGCTTTTTTAGAAGCTCAAAAACAAGCAGAATTCAAAGTTAGTGACCTAACTAAAAAGCCAGCAAAAAAATCTCCAGCGCCCCCATTTACGACCTCTACTTTACAGCAAGAAGCAGCAAGGAAGCTATATTTTTCTGTGAGTAAAACCATGAACATGGCTCAAAGGCTTTACGAGGCTGGTCATATTACTTATATGAGAACAGATAGTGTTAATTTATCTAAACAGGCCAAGCAGAGTGCAGAAGATGAGATAAAAAGCGCTTACGGTGATCAATACCATAAAGCAAGGAATTATAAAGGAAAATCTAAAGGTGCCCAAGAAGCTCACGAAGCAATAAGACCTACTAATTTTGCAAACCACCAGATCGATGCTGAGCGTGACCAGCAAAGGTTGTATGAATTGATATGGAAACGCGGCATAGCCTCTCAGATGAGTGATGCATCTCTGGAGCGTACCAATGTAAGAATATCTTCAAATAAAGATGAACGCGAATTCTCAGCCAATGGTGAAGTTGTGAAATTTGATGGATTCTTAAAAGTATATTTAGAAGGTAAGGATGAAGAAGATGAGGAACAAAGTGGATTGTTGCCTGCTATGAAAGTTGGCGAATCTCTGCTTAACCAATTTATTCAGGCTACAGAACGCTATACTAGGCCTCCATCTCGTTATACAGAAGCCTCTTTAGTAAAAAAACTTGAAGAATTGGGTATCGGTAGACCTTCTACTTACGCGCCTACTATTTCTACGATTCAAAACAGAAAATATATTGAAAAGGGAAATGTAGAGGGGGTTGAACGCAAATACACTCAATACACCTTTAAAGATGATGATATAAAAACAGAAACACTCTCGGAAAAAGTGGGGAGTGATAAAGGTAAGTTAGTACCTACCGATGTTGGTATGGTAGTAAATGACTTCCTGGTGAAGCATTTTAAAGGTATCCTAGACTATAATTTTACAGCTAAACTCGAGCAGGATTTTGATGAGGTTGCTGAGGGTAATGCTAAGTGGACTAAAGTGATGAAGGATTTTTATATACATTTTCACCCCAACGTTTTAGATGTGGCAGCCAATGCAGAGCGGGAAGTGGGTGAGCGTGTTTTAGGTAAGGATCCAGAAACGGGAAAACCTGTAAGTGCTCGTTTAGGTAAATTTGGGCCTATGGTTCAAATTGGATCTGTAGAAGACGATGAAAAACCAAGGTTTGCAAGTTTGAAACCAGATCAGACTTTAAGTTCTGTAACTTATGAGGAAGCGATGGACCTCTTTAAACTTCCTAAGCAGCTTGGTGAGTATAAAGGAGAAGAGGTAGAAACCAATATTGGCCGTTTTGGTCCCTACGTAAGATTTGGAAAGAAATTCGTTTCCTTAGAAAAAGGAGAAGATCCTTTGGATGTCACTTATGACAGAGCTTTAGAATTAATCAAAGCTAAAGAAAAAGCAGAAGAGCCAATTTACTATTATAAGGATAAAGGAGTTCAAAAAGGAGTTGGTCGATTTGGTCCTTATTTGAAATGGGACGGAATGTTTATCAATGTCAATAAAAAATATGATTTCGATAATTTATCTGAAGAGGATATCATTGAATTGATTGAAGATAAAATTCAAAAAGAAAAGGATAAGCTGATTCACCATTGGGAAGAACAGGGGATTAAACTCGAAAAAGCAAGGTGGGGTAGATTTAAGTTGTCTAAAGGAAAAACGAAAGTTGAACTTCCTAAGACGACAGATGCTGAAGGTATGGCCTTGGATGAGGCTGAAGCTATTTTAGAAAAGAATACTAAATCTAAAAAGAAGCCAGCTAAAAAGAAAAGCTCGTCAAAAACCAAAAAAGGGAGCACCAAAAAAACCACGTCTAAGACCAAAAAATCAACAAGCAAAAAGTCCACAGGAAAATCATCCAAAACCAAATAATATCTTACTAACTCAATGGCATTTGAATACCTAGAACCTGTTAAGCAGGAACTTCAAGACTCAATTAGATCGTTTCCAAACCAAAGTCTGTCTAATCTCGTAAGTTTTCATGAAGGAGAAGCTGAGGTAGATTTTGCAGGAGTGGATCTGGCCTTAATTTGTATTAAAGATGCGAGGTCTAGTATTTATGATGAAAAGTCTGATTTCTTTTACGATGAATTACGGACGCAGTTGTATCAGATGTACATTGGGAACTGGAAGCTGAAATTGATCGATCTAGGTGACGTGCCCATGGGTGAGCAGGTATCGGATACGGCTTATGTTTTAAAGAAGGTATTGTCTGAGTTATATCGTCAGTCTATTGTTCCTATGATTTTAGGGGGAAGTCAGGATTTTACGTTTCACCAGTATAGAGCTTTCGACGGAATTAAGTACATGGTCAATCTGTCCACTGCAGATCATAAGTTTGATTTGGGAAATTCAGATTTACCTATGGATGGGCAGTCTTTTGTAGGTAAAATGATAATAGACGAGCCCTATAATCTATTTAATTACTGTAATCTGGGTTATCAAACCTATTTATCTCCTCCAGATGAGATAGAGTTGATGGATAAGCTATTTTTCGAAGCTGTTCGTCTTGGAGAGCTAAAGCAGGATTTCACAAGGGTTGAGCCAGTTTTACGGGATTCAGATTTAGCAAGTATTGATATTTATTGTGTTAAATCTTCAGAAATTGCTGATTCTAATCATAAAAATATTAACGGATTCAGTACATTTGAATTATGTAAGCTTTCAAGGTATGCAGGAATGAGTGATAAATTATGCTCCTTTGGAGTTTATGAGTTACAAGCTATGAAGGAATCGCAGGGGCTTAAGCAGTTGATATCACAAATGTTATGGTATTTTATGGAAGGATTTAGTTTGAGGTTAAACGAACACGTAAGTGAGGAAAACCCAAATTTTACGAAATATAGTGTTCCTATACAGGATGAAATTTTAATCTTTTTTAAGAGTGAAGTTTCAAATCGTTGGTGGATTAAAATTCCTAATGAGAATAATAATGCTCATAAACCGTCGTTATTAGCGTGTGATTTGAAAGATTATAAAGACGCTATTTCTTCCATTATCCCAGATAGATGGTTAAAAGCAAAATTTAAAAACAGCATCTAAATCAAAAACATTTGTATTATTGTTAAGAAAAAAATTGTTTATTTGTACACAAGACTTGAATTTAATCACTTAATTATGAAACTTAATTTATCATCTTCTAAAGGTCTCTTTATGGCAATGTTTGCTTTTTTAGCAATCAGTTGTGGTAAGAGCGATAAAGGGCAGCTAGTAGGCGTAGAGGGAAAGAAATGGTATCCTGAAAAGCCTTATGGTATGGTCTTAGTGAAAGGCGGTTCTTTCATTATGGGTAAGTCTGATGACGATCTCGCTGGTGTTCAAAATGCGCCTCCTAAAACCGTTACTGTTCCTTCCTACTATATGGATGAAACTGAAATTACGAACGCAGAATACAGACAATTTGTATTTCATGTAAGGGATTCTGTAATCAGACAAAAGCTTGCTGAAGCCGCTGAACTTGCCGGTGATGGCGATGCCGGAGATGATGGCATCCAAAGATTTGCTTTCAAAAACGCAAGTGCAGGAGGAGATGATGACGAGTTGAGTCCTTTTCAGGAATTTTCAAAACATTACGATCCTCTCGATCAAGCCTTAAACTGGGATCCAGAAATTATATGGGATCCTGCTCAATATCCAGACGAAGACTACGTCTACGTTATGGATGAGTTCTACTTATCTAATGATCAGTCCTACAACGGGCGTAGGATGCTAGATGTTACTCAGTTTAAGTACAAATACAAAACCATGGATATTGATGCTGCTGCTCGAAACAAGGGTGAAAGAACCAACTTTATTACAGAGCAGGAAGTAATGGTGTATCCAGATACTACGGTATGGATAAAGGATTTTAATTATTCCTACAACGAGCCAATGCATAACGATTATTTTTCTCATACGGCTTACGACAATTATCCTGTAGTTGGAGTAACCTGGGGACAGGCCAAAGCCTTTGCTAACTGGAGAACCAAGTATTTGAATGACTTCAGAAAAGAAAAAAATGAGGCTAATGCTAACTTCTTTAGATTGCCTTCTGAGGCTGAATGGGAGTATGCCGCTAGAGGGGGTATAGAAGGCGGAACTTACCCATGGGGTGGTCCTTATGCTAAAGATGACAGAGCATGTTTTTTAGCCAATTTTAAACCCTTTAGAGGGGATTATGCAGCAGATGAGGCGCTATATACAGTAGAAGCTGATGCTTACGAACCTAACGACTTCGGGTTATATAACATGTCTGGAAACGTAGCAGAGTGGGTGAATACCTCTTATGACCCTGCGTCTTACGAGCACATGTCTTCGATGAGTCCTAACGTCAATAACAGTGCAAATAAAAGAAAAGTAGTAAGAGGAGGTTCTTGGAAAGACGTCAGTTATTACTTACAGGTGAGCACAAGAGACTATGAATACTCAGACTCAGCCAGAAGTTACGTCGGATTTAGAACTGTTCAGGACTTCTTAGGCAACTCATTAAACTTAAATTAAAACTAAACTAAACAATCAAATCTCAAAATCATGGCAAAATCAAAATCAGGAAAAAAGGTAATGAATATGGTATATGGCCTTGGAGCGGCAATCGTTATCATAGGTGCATTATTTAAAATTATGCACTGGCCTTTTGGAAATACAATGCTTATTATTGGACTAGTCGTTGAAGCAGCGGTATTCGCTATTTCAGCATTCGAACCTGTAGATGATGAACTGGACTGGTCTAAGGTATATCCGGAATTAGCTCAAGATAATTCTCCTGCCAAAGGAAAATCGGGTAAGCCTACTGTGGAAGACGAGCAAGGTCTTCTTTCAAAAAAGCTTGACGAAATGCTGAAAGAAGCTAAAATCGATTCTAAATTGATGGAAAGTCTTGGAGAAAGCATCAAAAACTTCGAAGGCGCAGCTCGTAACATTCAACCCACTACAGATTCTATGGAATCTCAGCGTAAATATAGCGAAGAGTTAACCTTAGCAGCTACCCATATGGAATCCTTAAATAACCTTTATAAAGTACAGGTTGAATCAGCTTCGAAGCAAGCCGAGGTGAATCAGGCTGTAGCAGATAATGCCAGCAGATTAAAAGAGCAAATGGAATCCTTAACAGCTAACCTAAACTCACTTAACGGAGTGTACGGTGGTATGTTAACCGCAATGCGACCTAAAGCTTAATTCTAATTTTTTAAAAGAAAAACTATGGCTGGAGGAAAACAGACCCCAAGGCAGAAGATGATTAACCTGATGTACTTGGTATTTATTGCGATGATGGCATTAAATATGTCTAAAGAGGTGTTAACCGCTTTTGGATTAATCAATGAGTCTTTGGCAGATGCCAACGAGAGTTTCGTTGAAAAAAACAATGCCGCAGTTGCAGGTTTAAAACAAAAAGCGAAGGATTCTCCTGAGCAATTTGAAGAAGCTAAGAACTTAGCAACTTCTGTGGCCTCTCTTACTGAGAATTATTACCAGTACTTAGGTTCTCTTAAAGCAGAGCTGAAAGGAACTGTAGATGATCCTATGGATTATGAAAGTATGGATAAGACGGCTTATCTGGATGAAAAAATGATGTCTAGTGGTAACTTGACCAAAGATGGACAGAAGTTTATGGCAGAAATGGAAGCTTATCACGATGGTATGTTGCAATTGATTGGTGACAATCCAAAATACCAGCAAATATCTAGCGCAATTTCAAAGAAATTCAACGGTGAAGATATTGTAGATGGTGACAACGTCAAGAAAAAATACATAGAGTACCACTTTATTGGTTATCCTCTGGTGTCTTCTATTACCAAAATATCGGCTCTTCAAAACGATATTATGGTGTATGAAAATGAATTACTTTCTATGATGTTAGCTGGGGAACTTGCTTCAATTGCTGAGGTGAATACAACCAATTATTCTACTATCTTGGAAACTTCCAAATCGGCATATTTCTCTGGCGAGGAATTTGACGGTGCTATCGTTTTGGGAAGAACAGACGAATCGACTGTACCAAATGATGTTAGACTTACTCTAGACGGACGAAAACTTGAGAAAGGAAGAGACTTTGAGTTGGACGGAGGTAAAGTCGTTCTAAAAGTATCGTCTGGTAATGTAGGTACTCACAAAATAGAAGGGAATTTAATTTTTAAGCAGGATGGAAAAGAAACCGAAGTTCCGGTTGATAAAACCTATTCAGTCATTCCAAAACCAAACCAAGCCATTGTATCTGCTGATAAGATGAATGTGGTCTACCGAGGAATAGAAAACCCTATTACCGTTTCTATGCCTGGGGTTCCTGGAAATAAAGTAAACGCCAGCGCACCCGGTTTAAGAAGAGTAAGTGGATCTCAGTATATGATGGTTCCAAAAACGGGTACTGAAGTTAAAATTAGTGTTGTTGGAGAAATTGACGGTAAGAAATTCCCATCTTCTGCGACATTTAGAATTAAAAGTTTACCAAGACCAACACCTACAGTACGAGGTCAGGTGCAGGAAGGTGGTGCTATACAGATGCCTAAAAATGCTTTAAAAGTGTCACCAATTGGAGCGACGTTCGAAAACTTTGATTTCGACATCACCCCTACAGTAAAGCGTTTTACGCTTAGTGTTCCAGGACAGCCTTCAGTGGTGGTGAATGGAAGCAGACTAGATCAAAAAGCTCAAGGCCTTTTAGATCTTGCCAGAGCAGGAGATATCGTACAAATATTTGATATTAAAGCTGATGTTCCTGGTGTGAACGTTAAAAACATGCCGGCGATATTGGTTCAGTTAACTAATTAAAAATTGAAAAAGATGTACTCTAATCTAAAAGTCTTTACAAGCTTGATGCTTGTGCTTAGCACTCATTTAGCCATAGCACAATCCAGCAACATTCTAAATGCATCCAAACCTTCGCAAGTAGGAGTATTGACTGATGATCAAAAAATAGCTAATGATGACAAACCTCTAGAATATGGGTATGTTGGAGATAGAGATATTTTATGGTCTAAAGTCGTTTGGGAGAAAATTGACCTTAAGCAAAAAGTTAATTTTCCTCTATTGTACCCTACTCAGGATGATGCATTCTCATCTAACAGACGCTCTTTGTATAAAGTGCTCTTAGATGCGATTGAAAAAGGAGCAAAAGACTCTACTTCTGTAGATGCTATTACCGAGGTGTATGCGACTAGCTATTTTAATAAGAAAAGATCTTATGAAGATATTTTAGGATCCACTAAGTCTGTATTTTTACCCGATGTCGCTTTAGATATTCTGGGTCAGTATGGGGTCACAGGGACAGATAATGTTCAAACCTTTATCAATAGATCTTTGGCTAATGAATTATCTCAGTATCCAGACTTGTATCCACAAGAACTTATTGCTCAAATGGAACCTTATTTAATCCCTACAGAAATTACCAGTAGAGATATCCTTGAATATCATATTAAAGGCATGTGGTATTTTGATAAATTACAAGGAGAGATGAGGTATCGATTACTGGGTATTGCTCCAGCCGGCTATGATATCCAAAGTCAAAACCAAAGTTTCTCTGGTGACCCTCAGATCGTACCTTATTTTTGGGTGTGGTTTCCAGATGCTAGACATGTGCTTCACAACGCTAAAGTGCTGAATAATCAAAATGCATCAATGCCTTTTAGTTTTGATCATCTTCTAAACTCTAGACGTTTTGATGCTGTGATTTATAAAACTCAAAACGTATATGAAGATCGTGAAGTTTCAGAATACATTCAAGACAATGCTTTACTGCAATTATTAGAATCGAATAGAATCAAAGAAGAGATAAGAAACTTCGAATTAGATATGTGGAACTACTAATCCCATCTAATCAATATATACTAAATTTGCCTTCACTGCATGTGAAGGCTTTTTTATTTTTAAGCTGGTGGTTTTAATTTTAAACATGAAAGTGAAAGCTGTTTAAAGTATGAAGACGAAAGATGTATTGATTGTAGGGTTTGGTATAGCTGGATTAACTATTGCAAAACAGCTAAAGAAGAGAAAAAAATCCTTTGATATCATCTCCGATGAAAGCCAACAGTCTTCTAAGGTGGCAGGGGGAGTATTAAATCCTGTCGCTTTAAAGCGTTATAAATTGGCTTGGAAAGCAGACGATTTAATGCCTGAGGCTCTAATTTTCTATTCTCAATTGAATTCTAAAATTGACAGGCCCTATTTTCAGAAGGTGCCAGTTTTTAAACTTTTTTCCTCTGTAGAGGATCAAAATAACTGGATGGTAGCTTCAGATCAGGCTAAATTGGATCCATATCTTAATCCACAAATCAAATCTTTAGACCTAGCTGCTCATACTCCATTCAAGTCTGGTGAAGTCTTAAACACTCACCTTCTTGATCTTAAGGGCATGCTATCATACCACCAATCAAAATACACTGAAAACAATCAATTTATGTCTGAACGTTTTGAATATGATCTTCTACAAATTCAAGATGATATTTTATCTTATAAAAACTCGACCTACAGACGTGTGATCTTTTGTGAGGGCTTTGGAGTCACGAAAAATCCTTTTTTCAATTGGCTGCCTCTCTATGGTAATAAAGGCGAGTATTTGGTGTTTAAATCACCAGACTTATCTTCAAACGTATGCATTTTAAAGTCAAGGCACTTCATTATTCCCTTAGGGAACGATCTCTATAAATTTGGAGCTACCTATTCCAGAGAGCAATTGAATGACTTACCGACTGAGTCTGCCAAAATAGAGCTTGAAGAAAGCTTAGGTAAGATGATTGATTGTAATTATGAAATCGTAGATCAAATTGCTGGCGTGAGACCTACAGTAAGAGATAGAAAGCCAATATTAGGCCAGCACCCTGAGCATAGTCATATGTATGTCCTTAACGGGTTTGGAAGTCGAGGTGTCATGGCAGCACCCTACTTATCCAGAAGTTTGGTAGAAAACATCTACGACTCCAGTTCTTTAGATAATGAAATTGATATTACTCGCTTTTTGAAGTTTTATGCTTAGCGTCTTTATCGTAGGATAAAAAGAAATTGATCCAGATATTTCTAGATAGCCTCATGATAATAGGGCCCATAATAAGCAATACAGCAATAATCGAAAAGAAAGAAGTAATGACATCCATGCCTATGAAAAAGTAAGAGGTAATGAAGGCCGCTACAGAAAAAGCAACTCCAAGACCGTAACTCACATACATAGCTCCATAAAAGAAGGAGGGTTCAATTTTAAACTTTTGGTTGCAAACCGAGCAACGTTCATGCATATCATAAATTTTACTGAGCTTGTAGGGGTTAGGTTCTACGTACATTTTGCCTTCCTGGCAAACTGGACATTTACCTGTAAATACACTATATAATTTTGTCCCTTTGAGCATTTTTATTAAAATTTAGTTTTGCTTTGCAAAAATACCAATATTTGCAAAAATTATAGGTAACATATGCTACACATTCACAACCTTTCTATTTCATTTGGAGGAGAGTATCTTTTTAAAGAGATCAGTTTCAAATTAAGTGCTGGAAATAGAGTAGGTCTCATCGGTAAAAACGGAGCGGGTAAGTCGACGATGCTGAAAATTATTTCCGGTGAAATGCCTTTAGATCAGGGGCAGATTGCTAAAGATAAAGAGATAAATATTGGCTTCCTGAAACAAGATATAGATTTCGAAGAAGGGAGAACAGTTTTGGAAGAGGCTTATCAGGCTTTTGAAGCGATTAAGGGTATAGAAGCTAAACTGGAGCATATCAATCAGCAATTGGTAGAGCGTACCGATTATGAAAGTGAGGGTTATAATCAATTGATGATAGACCTTAACGATTACCAGCAGCAATACGAGATCTTAGGAGGTTATAATTACCAGGGAGATACAGAAAAAGTCCTTAAAGGTTTAGGCTTTACTACAGAAGATTTTGATAAACAAACCAATACGTTTTCTGGGGGTTGGAGAATGCGTATTGAACTGGCTAAACTGCTACTTCAAAGCAATGATATCCTCCTTTTGGATGAGCCAACCAACCACCTGGATATAGAAAGTATTTTGTGGCTGGAAAGTTTTCTGCAAAACTTCGCCGGTTGTGTTGTGATTGTGTCGCACGATAAAATGTTCCTGGATAATGTCACCAATAGAACAATAGAACTGTCCTTAGGCCAAATTTATGATTATAATAAGCCCTACTCTAAATTCAAAGTATTACGACAGGAGCTGAGAGAACAGCAATTAGCAGCTCAGAAAAATCAACAGAAGGAAATTGAGCAAACTGAAAAGCTGATTAGCAAATTTAGAGCTAAAGCGAATAAAGCCTCTATGGCTCAATCTCTCATCAAAAAACTTGAGAAAACAGAAGTGATTGAAGTCGACGAAGAGGATAATCAGGTGATGAATGTAAAATTCAATAGCTCCAAAAACCCTGGTAAAGTTGTGATTGAAGCTGAAGATTTATCAAAATCATTTGCAGAGGATCTTGTTTTCAAAGATGTGGAGTTTTTGATTGAAAGAAATTCAAAAATTGCCTTTGTGGGGCAGAATGGACAGGGAAAATCAACTCTGGCTAAAATAATTGTCGGTGAGCTTGAGCATGGTGGTCACATCAAACTAGGACACAACGTCGAGATTGGATATTTCGCTCAGAACCAAGCAGAATACCTGGATGGCGATAAAACGGTTTTAGATACGATGATCGATGCTGCCAACGAAAGCAACAGAAGCCGAGTACGTGATATTTTAGGTTCATTTTTGTTTAGAGGGGATGATGTAACCAAGTTCGTGAAAGTGCTTTCTGGAGGGGAAAGAAACCGTTTAGCTCTGGCTAAGATGTCGTTATCTCCGTTTAACGTCTTAATCATGGATGAGCCTACTAACCATTTGGATATTCAGTCTAAAAACGTTCTGAAGGCTGCCTTAAATAATTTCGAAGGCACTTTAATTTTAGTTTCTCACGATAGGGATTTCCTTCAGGGTCTGGCAGACTCGATTTTTGAATTTAGAAATCATAAGGTAAAAGAATTTTTAGGAGATATCAACGACTACTTAAAATACAGGGAGTTGGAGTCGATGCGTGAGGTGGAGAAGAAGGATAAAAAACAAAAAGAAAACAAAGCCTCATCCACTGCTAAGAATGATTATGAATATCAGAAAAAGCAGAAATCACTTCAGAATAAGCTGAGCAATGTGGAATCTGAGATATCAAAATTAGAAAAAGAGATCAAATCTTTAGATAAAAAGCTGGCAGAACAATACGAAGAAAGCGTCGGTAAGGATAATTTCTTCGATAATTACAATAAGAAAAAACAAAAGTTAGATAAATTAATGGAGTCCTGGGAAGAACTTCAATTAAAAATCGAAACTCTTTAAGTTTTCATAAAGTTTGAAATAAGACTTTAACTTTTATCATTTTAGAGCGTCTTAAAAAAACTATGAGAAAAATAATACTATACGTTTTAGGAGTCCTTTTGCTGGTGGGTGGCATTTATGGAGCTCAGCTTATAATCGACAGTAAGGAAGTCCCTAAATCTGAGTCTAAAAAAACGATTAAAACAGTTTTTGTAGATACAGTTCAAAATTCCACAGTACCTATTTTAATTCCTGCAAACGGAAATCTGGTAGCTAAACGGAGAGTCGAATTATACGCCGAAGTACAAGGAGTTTTTACCTACAGTGCAAAACTTTTTAGAGCGGGCCAAAACTATAAAAAGGGTCAGCCTTTAATTAAGATGGACGCTTTAGAATATAAAGCGTCTGTTCAGTCTTCCAAAAGTAATTTATTCAATCAGATAACTGCAATAATGCCAGATTTGAGATTAGACTATCCAGAGGTCTATCCCAAATGGCAGAACTATCTCAATAATTTCGACCTCGCAAAACCCGTTCCTCCACTTCCAAAATACGATTCTGATAAAGAACGTTTTTTCATTAATGGACGTGGCATCAACACTGCTTACTACGATGTTAAGAATATGGAAGAACGATTGATAAAATTCACAATTAATGCTCCTTTTGACGGTGTGTTAATACAGGCCATGGTCACAGAAGGGACGCTCATCAGAAGCGGACAAATGCTTGGGGTTTTTATAGATCCCGAGGTTTATGAGCTTCAGGTAGCTATAGCCAAAGATTATGCAGATCTACTTCAGTTGGGAGAAGCAGTAATCTTAACAAACAATAAGCGCACTAAGACTTATACTGGTGAGGTGACTCGAATCAATGCAAGTATCGACCAGGCAACTCAAACCGTAAGTGTTTTTATAGAAGTTAAGGGCGAATCTCTCAAGGAAGGGATGTATTTAAAAGCCTCTCTAGAAGCCAGGAAAGAAGAAAATGCAATTTCCATAGATAGGAGTCTGGTTAACGATCAGAATGAAATTTTTGTGGTTAAAGACACAATTTTGAGTAGTATAAAAGTCAATCCTATTTACTTCTCAGACAAGAAAGCCGTGGTGAAAGGCATACCTGATGGAGAATTGATGTTGGCAAAACAAGTGCCAGGAGCCTACAATGGTATGTTAGTGAAAGTGGTTGGTGAAGATGGAGCAGATCAGTCCAATCAAAATGAGTCTGAAGCAGTGGCAGAAACCCGTGAAGAATGAGAAAAATCATCTCTTATTTTATAAAATATCACGTTGCTGTAAATGTGATGATTTTAGCCTTTGTCATCTTTGGTGTGGTGGGGATGTTTCGTTTGCAGTCTTCCTACTTCCCTTTGATTGAATCTGAGATTATCAATATAAACGTGACCTACCCTGGGGCGGCCCCAGAAGAAATTGAAGAAGGGATTGTTCTTAAAATTGAAGATAACTTAAAAGGCCTAGTAGGAGTAGATAGAGTGACTTCTACTTCAAGAGAGAATGGCGGAAGCATCACTGTAGAAATCGATCGTAATGAAGACATCGATGTGATGTTGAGCGAGGTCAAAAATGCAGTAGACCGCGTTCCTAATTTCCCTACAGGAATGGAACCGCTGGTAGTAGCTAAGCAGGAAAATATTCGTGAGACTTTTGACTATTTTGTGAGCGGGGAGGGGGTTGATTTGGCTACCTTAAAACAGATCGCCAGACAGATGGAGTATGACCTAAGGGCGATGGACGGTTTATCTCAGATAGAGATCTCTGGATACCCAGACGAAGAAATTGAAATCGCTGTAGATGAAGATGATTTACTAGCTTATAACCTCACCTTTGCAGAAGTGGCTCAAGCTGTATCACAAGCCAATATATTGACTACAGGCGGAAGTATAAAAACCGATGTGGAAGATTTTCTGATTCGGGCCAACAACCGTTCTTACTTCGGAAAGGAACTCAACAACCTTGTTGTAAAGTCCCAGCCAGATGGTACTCAGGTGACCTTGAAAGACGTAGCTACCATACGTGATCGTTTTTCTGAAACACCTAATGCCTCTTACATTAATGGTAGGGTAGCAGTGAGCGTTAATATCTCGACCACCAATAACGAAGATTTGCTGGCCGCCGCAGAAAAGGTAAGGCAGTACGTCAAAGAGTTTAATGAAAAGAACGATACGATTGAAATTATTGTAGAAGATGACCGTAGTATTACACTAAATCAGCGGACACAATTATTGATTGAAAATGGGGCAGTTGGAATTTTACTGGTCCTTATATTTTTATCTTTCTTCCTTAACACCCGGCTTGCTTTTTGGGTGGCCTTTGGTTTACCAATTTCATTTTTAGGGATGTTTATTTTTGCAAACGCTTTTGGAGTGACCATCAACGTTTTATCTCTGTTCGGAATGATTATTGTAATTGGTATTCTGGTAGATGATGGAATTGTGATTTCAGAGAATATCTATCAGCATTATGAAATGGGAAAGAAGCCTGTCCAGGCTGCAATAGATGGGACCATGGAAGTGCTACCGCCAATCATTTCAGCGATAATTACCACGGTTTTAGCTTTCTCTACCTTTTTATTTTTAGATAGTCGAATTGGTCAGTTTTTTGGTGAAGTGAGTACAGTCGTTATCTTAACGCTTGTAGTCTCACTTGTTGAGGCATTAATTATACTTCCAGCCCATATCGCTCATTCCAAGGCTCTGGTGAGAGAAAAAGAAGGGGAGACGAAAAAGCCAAGTGGATTCGGTGTTGTTTTTAAAAAAATGAGAGGGATCAATGTGTATGGCGACAAAGTCATGGCATTTTTCAGAGATCGTTTTTATGAGCCTGTTATAAGGTTCACTATTCAAAATCGCTTTCTCAGCTTCGCGATTATTACCACTATGTTAATATTGACGATTGGTTCAATCATGGGTGGGGTGGTGAGAGTAACTTTATTTCCAAGTATTGCAAGTGATAGAGTGAGTATTGACTTGCTAATGCCAGAAGGAACCAATCCCAAAACAACAGACAGTATCATTTCTATGGTAGAAGATGCGGCCTGGAGAGTGAATGAAGATTTTTCTGCACGTCAAACGGGAGAGAAGCAAGTGGTAAGAAACATTGTGAGGCGAGTGGGTCCTGGAAATAATAAAGCGTCTTTACGAGTTAATTTACTTCCCGGTGAAGAACGCGATTTTGGCTCTCCAGAAATCACTAATGCGATTAGAGATGAGGTTGGCGAGGTTTATGGTGTAGAAAGGCTCACCTTTGGTTCTGGTGGAAACTTTGGAGGGAAACCAGTATCGGTTTCGTTGCTGGGAAATAACCTGAATGAGCTAGAACAGGCCAAAGAAGAACTCAAAGCCATTTTAGAGGAGAATTCCACCCTTAAAGATGTGACAGATACCGATCCGGATGGAATTAAAGAAATCACGGTGAACCTTAAAGACGACGCTTACGCTTTAGGTTTAAATCTGGGTGAAGTGATGAGCCAGGTGAGAGCTGGATTTTTTGGCCTGCAAGCGCAGCGTTTTCAAAGAGGGCAGGACGAAATTAGAGTTTGGGTAAGGTATGATCGTGATAATAGAGAATCGATCAATGATCTGTCTGATATGCGCATCGTGACTCCGGATGGAAACCGAGTTCCCTTTGGAGAAATCGCCAGTTATACCATCGAAAGAGGTACCGAATCGATAAGCCACTTAGAAGGACTCCGGGAAATCCGCGTAGAAGCAGATCTTGAAGATCCTAACGCCAGTGCGACAGATGCTATCGCTAACATAGATCAAAATATCCTTCCTGGTATTTTAGCCAAATACTCTAGTGTATCTGTATCTTACGAAGGTCAAAACAGAGAGGCAGGAAAGCTTACGGATTCTGCTAAAAATGTATTGCCAGTGGTGCTATTTCTCATCTATGCTGTAATTGCCTTTACCTTTAGAAGTTACAGCCAGCCGCTTCTGTTGATGTTACTCATACCTTTCAGTGTTATTGGGGTTGCCTGGGGGCATTACATTCATGGATTTCCAGTTAATATCTTATCACTATTAGGTATTATTGCTTTAGTAGGGATTATGGTGAACGATGGTTTGGTTCTCATAGGGAAATTTAACTCCTATCTGAGAGATGGTTTAAACTTTGATACAGCACTTATTGAAGCGGGTAAATCCAGATTTAGAGCTATATTTTTAACCTCACTGACGACGATAGCAGGTATAGCGCCTTTACTGCTGGAACGAAGCAGGCAGGCTCAATTTTTAAAACCTATGGCAATTTCAATAGCCTACGGTATTTTTATAGCCACTTTTTTGACGTTATTGTTCCTGCCTTTACTATTGTCGTTCACAAATTCAGCAAAGACCAGGTTCAAATGGCTTGCTTCAGGTGAACATGTTGAAAAAGAAGCTGTAGAGCGAGCGATTAAAGAACAAAAAGAAGAACAACAACGCCAGGAAGAACTCGATCAGGCTAACCGGAACACTGAGAATCAGTCTCAGGTTACAAAACACCAAGATCATTAGTATGAGAGTAGTTTTTATCAGCATATTATTATTATTTCTTGCAAGTTCTGGCTCAACCATTACATATGGTCAGGACCTTTTAAGTAAGAAAGAAGCCATTACACAAACTTTATCAAATAACTTTGGTATACGCCTGGCCGAAAACCAAGTTGAAATTGCAGGTAATAATCAAAATGTACTCAATTCTGGCTATCTGCCCTCTTTAACAGGAAATGCCGGAGGGAATTATTCTAATGATGACCAAGATGTTACTTTCCGTGATGGTACTCAGGAATCCATCCAAGGAGCTGAAACAACACGTTATAATGCCTCCATCAATTTAAATTACACCTTGTTTGATGGATTGGGTCGTTACTGGAACTATAAAAGCTTAAAAGAACAGTATGATCTTACTTCTTTAGAAGCAAGACAAACCATTGAAACAACGATATTACAGCTCTTTACGGTATATTATGAAGTGGCTCGACTTACTGAAAATGAACAAGTCTTAATACAGACGTATGAAAACACAAAACGTCGTTTAAAGCGTGCTGAATATAGTTTTCAGTTCGGGCAGGTGAATAAATTGGATGTACTCAATGCGGAGGTAGACATTGTTAATGATAGCATCAATCTGATGAATAACAGACAGCAGTTGCAAAATGCTAAGCGCGATTTGAATGTCGTTCTCAATTCAGAACTCGAACAGAGCTTTAAGGTAGATACGATTGTGAATTTTACTAATCAGGTCAAGATTGAAAGTTTTGTCAATACTTCCAGCTCTAATAATGTCCGTCTACTTCAAGCGGAGAAGAATATTGCTATAAGCGATTACGACTACAAAGCGAGTAAGGGTGTATTTTTACCTAGAATAGGGTTAACAGGATCTTATGGTTGGAATGAAGCTAACTTACCATCAACAAACTTTGCTACTTCTAGTACTACAACTGGTCTTTCTGGTGGAGTAAGTCTTACCTGGGATCTGTTTGACGGTGGGGGTGGCATTACTAGAACTAAGAATGCGAAGATTATCCTAGATAATCAACGTCTTCTTAAATCTCAAATCAGACAGGAAGTTAATCGTGATATTTCCAACGCTGAAGGCAACTATCAAACCCGTTTACAGATCCTTGAACTACAGACAAAGAATATCATCACAGCAAAAAATAATTTTGAGCGTTCTAATGAGCAATATAAGTTAGGCCAAATCACCTCTGTAGAACTACGTCAAGCCCAGGTGAACCTTCTTAATGCCCAAACCAGTAAGAATTTGGCTAAGTACAATGCCAAGCTTGCTGAATTAGAGCTTTTACAACTGACGGGACAACTTCTAAACGTAAATTTTTAAATGTTTGAACACTATTTCCAATGCCCTTACTGTTGGGAGGAAATCAGTATGCTCTTAGATCCTTCTGTGCGCCAGCAAACTTATGTAGAGGACTGTGAAGTCTGCTGTAATCCTATACAAATTACTGTGAGTTTTGAGGCTGAAGAGCTTCAGGAATTCAGAGCTGAAGATATTGAGCAATAATACCAATTTATAAACCTAATGTTTCAGATAAGCTCGTTCATTTTCAGTTCTTCTTCCTTGTTCATAATTTCCGTAGCTATGGCTATGCAAATTAATCACAGCGTCGGAGAACAAAAAAGCAACTTCGCTTCTTATGCATCATTAAATATATAAATTGGTATAAAGTTGAAATTTTATTTTGCAGAACTGATAATTCGACTTATATTTGCAGTCCGATATTTACAACACAGGTTACAAACATATATCGCGGGGTAGAGCAGCAGGTAGCTCGTCGGGCTCATAACCCGAAGGTCACTGGTTCGAGTCCAGTCCCCGCTACTAAGCTAACATCAGCTAAATCAACGGATTGTGTCTCACAATCCGTTTTTTTATGCCTTCTGTTTTTTTACTTTTGCTAAAAGTACACGCTAAAGTACACGATTCTGATATGAAATTAGATTATTCCGAACCTAAAATCTTCACAGGTGGAGTGGATATTAAATCCTGGTCTAAGCTCTCGAAAAAAGAAAAAAAAAGAGGCTTTATCTAAAAGCTGGTACGTTTACTATTCCTATAGAGATCCAAAAACAGGTAAGCTTAAAAGGCAAACTAATATTAAAGGAGGTGTATATCAGCTTAAGACCAAGCGTGAACGTTATTCTTTTCTTAGAACAATGCGAGAAGCCCTATCAAAGCTGTTAGAGCTCGGGTTTAATCCTTATGAAGACAACAGTCACCTGGAAGCCCAACTGTTTTCAGATTCGACTGATGCACCTAAGACCCAGAAAGAACCCACTCCGAAAGTACCGCAACCACAGCCTGAAACACCAACTGTTCAAAATGAGACCGATGAGAAGGGTAATGGTATGAGTATCGATGAAGCTTTTAAATTCGGCTTGTCTATGAAAGAGCACATGATGAATAAAAACTCATATGTTCAGTATAAGAGCAGGATCGGTTTGTTTGAAAAATGGCTTAAAAGCGAAAAGCTGTTTGATAAGCCAATTTCCAGTATCACCAAAAAGATCGTGAATCAGTATCTAAACACTGTTGTACAAAAGACCAGTGCCAGAAACCGAAACAATTCTCGAACCGATATTGCTTTCATGTTTCAGTTGTTGGAAGAAAATGAAATCGTTAGGTCTAATTTTGTACAATCCATTCCTAAACTAAAGACAGTTCCCAAGCGAAATAAAACCTATACACCAGATCAGGAAAAGAATATTAATTCCTACCTGGAGAAACATGATCCCACCTTACATCTGTTTATCAAGTTTATTAGCTTTAATTTCTTAAGGCCAATTGAAGTCTGCAGGCTAAAAATTAAAGATGTGGATTTAAGCGATAAAAAGCCAAAGTCTTTCAATTCTGCACCGCCCCAAGCGAGCGATTTTCTATTTATAAATTTCATTGTTTAAATAAACAAATTGCGAGCGAAAAAATTGCCTAAGCCTTCAAATTTAACCCATAATCCCGCATTACTTATAGCCTCGTGTTGTGGTGCGTTTTTAATCACGCTGACATTGGTTTCACGTTAATTTGTCCGCCTATTGCTCTCAATACTTTTATTATTGTTTCGAATTGTGGTTTCGAACCGTCAGATAAAGCCTTGTATAGACTTGGTCGGCTCATTCCTGTTTTTTCTGCAATTTTAGTCATCCCAATTGATTTGGCAATATGTCCAATTGCTACAATTAAATCAGAGCTATTTCCGTCTTCAAGAACTGTATTTAAGTATTCAGCTATCATTTCTTCGCTGTCCAAATAGTCCGCTATGTCAAATTTTGTTGTTTCCATTTCAGTTGTCTTTTATTCTATTCCAAATTTTTTTAGCTTTTTCAATATCTTTTTGTTGAGTTGATTTCTCTCCACCGATAAGAAGTATAACAAGTTTAGTTTCCTTAATTTTAAAATAAATTCGATACCCTTTTGCGTAATTAATTCTCATTTCGCTAATTCCATCTCCTACAGGTTTACAGTCTCCGTAATGTTCATCAGTTTCAAGTTTCTGAATTCGAAAGAGTATTTTAGATTTAGCGCGAATGTCTTTAAGTTTTCTTATCCACTTATCAAACTCAGTTGTTTTCTCTGTTATTATCATTTATAAAGTGTATTCACTTAGATACAAATATAAACAATAATTTAGATTAGAAGAAGTAGATTTGGTATATTTAGTAGATTCGCTGTAAATGCACCACAACGGGAGTGTATATTTCAGTGGCGACCAAAAATGCACAGCCATTTGTTATTCAACCGTAAAGGTAGAAAATAAATCTCAAACCTTATCTTTTAACTCCTAAACCTAGCCATTGAATATACAAATCTTAAGTTTGATTCTCATTAAATTGTTATCTAAATCAGAAAGAACAAAAGAGAGGATTAAGGTTATGATATACATTGAAGCTCAGACTTCGTCAACATTGATAATCCCCTCTCTTTTACTATCTCAACCACGTTCAGTTCTGTGAGACCTGGATCTCGTTTTTAAGTTGTTGTGAGTAGGATAGTATGCTCTTTCATAAATCAATATTTATGAATAAATATAAAGAAACTTATGGAGTTGACATCAGTAAAGATGTTTTTGATGTCTATGGTAGCCTTAGCGGTCACCATCAGTTTAACAATGATGAGTATGGTTTTAAAAAGTTCCTTAAAGTACTATCAAAGAACTCATTAGTTGCTATGGAGGCTACAGGCTACTATCATTACCGGCTTGCACAGTTTCTCTACAAAAATGCAGTAGTAGTATCAGTCATCAATCCCTTATCGATCAAGCGGTTCATACAGATGAAGCTGGCTAAGGTAAAGACTGACAAGAGTGATGCTAAGGCGATCTGTGAGTATGCAAAGACCAACAAGATCCCTATTTATAATGCACTTACCGAAGTACAGAGTGAATGCCTGCAGCTGTTCAGACTTTTGGACACTTATTTGAAGCAGCGAACTGCGGTGAAGAACAAGATCCATGGAGAAGAAGCTCTGGGGGTTCTTTCAAAGTTCGTTTACAGGTCTTTAAAGCGCCAAAGAAAACAGCTTGACAAGGAAGTTAAAGCCATAAAGGAAAAGATTCTATCCTTAGTAAAAAAAGACCAAGAGCAGCAGCTCACACTTCTTACTTCAGTACCAGGCATAGGACAGAAAACAGCCCTATTCCTAATTGTAATTACCGATGGCTTCTCTAAGTTCGAAACGGCCTCACAGCTTTGTAGCTATGTGGGGATCACTCCCACTACAAGAGAGTCTGGCAGCAGCGTAAGAGGTAAGGCACGGATCAGTAAGGTAGGAAACAGAAAGCTGCGAAATTTGTTGTTTCTATGTGCCTTTAATGCCTGTAAGCATAACAAGGGATGCAGAGAAATTTACGAACGAATCGTAACAAGGGAAAGAGCAAGAAGTTAGCGCTGATTGCAGTGGCCAACAAGCTACTAAAACAATGCTTTGCTATAGCCAAATCAGGGCTACCGTATGATGAAGCATATGTCTCTGTACTGCCAAAGTAAATAGCACACAATGAAAGGAACAAAAAAAGCTCACAGAATCCATTAATGAAATCTGTGAGCCTAGAATAATAATGTCTAAAATTAATGAAGAAAAGAGTTGTTTTTTACCTCAGTTCTTTGTTGTATACCGTATTTTTATTCTTTTTCCATTTGTGAGCCAATAAAAGGTATTCTTGGTGCTAAAAAATAACCTGTTAAACTTGCGAATAAGATTGGGATAAAATGTCCAAACCCTGTCAATGTTGCAAGTAAAATTGTTGTACTCATTGGTGTTCGAGTTACGCAAGTGTTAATTGCTGCCATACAGCTAACTATCGCTAATGTCAAATTTATTGTCGGGAAAAGTTGATGTATAATTAGTCCTAATGTCGCTCCCACAAAAAACAAAGGAATGATAAATCCACCTCTCCAACCTGATGTAACTGTTATTGAAATGGCTATAATTTTGAAAATTAAAATAGCAAACAATAAAGTCAATGGGAAATTCCCTGAAAGCAGTTCGTTAATTTCGTGATGTCCAAAGTATCTTGTTATTGGAAAGTAGAATGCAATTACTCCAAGTAAAATTCCTCCAATCAGCGTTTTGAAATAAATGGGAATTGGTTTTTTCTCAAATAATGATTTAAAAAATTTGGTGCAAAAAATAAAAGCCCATCCAAAAGTAGCTCCAACTACTGCAAATAGAACTGCATAACCAAAATCCAAAATCCCTGAATATTCATACGCTGATAAGTCCCAAATCGGGCCAAGTCCTAAATGAATGATTAATGCAAACACCAAGTAACTAAAGCAGCTTGCAACAAATGCGGGAATTATGGCTTTGTAATATTCAACTGCGTGTTTGTGGTGCAGAATTTCCAATGAAAAAAGACTACCGCCTAAAGGAGCACCAAATAAAGCTGTAAACCCTGAAGCCATTCCTGCAATACTTAATGACCGTAATTCTTCTCCTTTAAGTCTTAATAATTTACCTAACCAAGTTCCTGTAGAGCCTGTCACTTGAACTAACGGTGCTTCGGGTCCGAGACTTCCACCTGACGCAACACATAGCAATGAAGAAAGAATCATTGAAGGATTGTTTTTGGGGTCAAGTTTTCCTTTGTTAAACCGAATATTGTTTACGATTAAATGTATTTCTCCTGGGTCTCCAATGAAGTGAATTACCAAGCCTGCTAAAAGTCCGCAAATTGCCATTACAGGGATTACTTGCCAACCACTAAAAAAGGCTAATTGATGAGTCAGAAACTCAAGTCCAATCCAATAAATCCCTGCAATTATACCTCCAAATAATCCAAGTAAAGCCCATAACAAAAAAGTCCGACTGAAAACGAATGGGTTAAATCGGACAGGTTGGTCTAAAATATTTAAGTATGTTACTAATTTTCTTCTTCGTTTTAATTTCACTGTTTCGTTTCTGTTTTTTTATATGGCATACAACGTTCGTGTGTATGGCTTCGTTGCGAGCAAACTGGCGCACATCTTTCAGCCGTGGCTGAAAGATAGCACATTGCGTGGAATTTTCGGTAGAAAATTCAGTCGCAATGAGCTATACACTCTGTTGTAGGTAGATTTTATTAAGATTCGGTTTATAATTGATCTTTTTATTATTCTTTAAATCGGAGTCGGGCAGAGGTGACAAATCAGTCAGCAATTAATTTCGATTATCATTTCAGCTGCTCTAGCTCCAAAACCCATTCAGCCGTTTTAGTCACAAAACAAGCTATTCAGCCGTAAAATGGCATTTTAAACCTTCCATTCAGCCGACTGACTTTTCGTTTATCAGACCAAGCAATTAATGAAATCCTTTCACACAGTTTTTTTTGATCAATTTACCTACAACGGATTTGTATAACGTGTCGTAACGCTAACTGTGAATTTAATCATTTTTCAATTAACGCACTTTATGCAATTAAAAAACGCTGATTTAGATTTTATCCTGAATCAGCGTTATGCACGTTATACGTTGTTAACTACAGGCTTTTTTTTTTCCTATAGCATTCTTCTTTATGTTCAGCAAGTTTTTCCACGAAATCACATATGACATTAATCAATTTCTTTTTTTCTTTTACGGTTATATAGTTTAAATTACTGTTTGAAAGTCTAAACTCAGATCTTATTCTAATGTTATTTTGACTCGATTCAGCAACAAATTCTGAGAATTTATTTTTTTCCAAGAAGCTTTGGAAATTCTCTGTTTCCAAATTAGAAGTAATTCCAATTACATAAACAATATTATTTCCTTTATCAATATCTAAATAATATTGATTTCCTACATTGAAGTTAAGAGACCCATTTTTCCAATAAGCATTAACACTTCTTTCAAATCTATTAGATAATGAATTAGACAAGATCACATTGAACCTTTCTTTTGACAAATATATTTCATCAGGATTTGGCTTGGTCAATTCGACATTAGGCTCTAATACTTTCTTCACGAACATTTTTAGTTCTACCATTTCATCTTCTGAATCGCAAATTGAGCCGAATTCAATAGCACTTAAATTAGAACTCGTTAATAAATTCATTGAGGTAACTATTCCGGCTTTTTCATTAAAATAAAGCTTTGCATGTAGGTTTTTAATAAGCTTGGGTTTAATGTTAAGGGATTCAATCTGCTCCCAACTTTTATAATTATTGCTGTCAAGTCTGATATAAAATTGGATATTAACCCCTCTATTCCTTGCATTACTTAAATCGGTCATTATCCTATCCCAATTTTTAAAATTAACATAGGGAGAAACTAATACTAAATATTCCTCAGAATCATTTATGAGGTTGAGAATTTCACTTGTAATTTGGTAAGGTTGAATTATTTTCATTTTGGGGTCAAGCTTGTAGTTAACGTTTGTGTGTATAGCTGCGTTGCGAGCAAACTAGCGCACATCTTTCAGCCGTGGCTGAAAGATAGGACATTGCGTGGAATTTTCGGTAGAAAATTCAGTCGCAATGAGCTATACACTCTGTTGTAGGT
>NZ_KB905346.1:144568-145691 GCF_000378765.1 Psychroflexus tropicus DSM 15496
GCAGAGGTGACAAATCAGTCAACAATTAATTTCGATCATCATTTCAGCTGCTCTGGCGCCGAAATCCATTCAGCCGTTTGAGACACAAAACAAACTATTCAGTCGTAAATTTCCGTTTTAAACCTTCCATACAGCCGACTGACTTTCCTTTATTTAGAACAATAATTGAAATTAATTTATACACTATTTTTCAATCAATTTACCTACAACGTGTTTGGCTATGGTTTCGTTGCGGATAAATCCGCTAGGATTTTCCGCCGTAACCCAAAGATAGCAAACACTCAGGAATTTCCGAAAGGAAATTCCGCCGCAATGAACTATAGCCGTTGTTGTAGGTAGTTTTTATAGTCTATATCCTATTCCGAATTTCAGAATATTAATGTTCGTATTGTAACTTATATCTGGAACTCCGTTTTCAACTCCGATTTTCACAAAATCATATTGTGCCTGTAAATAGAATTTTTCAGATAAATCATATGCAATTCCTAAATTAAAATTAAAACCGCCTTCGCTATCATCAATATCATCAGGCAATTCAGCATCTCGATTGTCTGCCCAGTCTGCATTAAAAATAAGTATTGAATATCCAATTCCGATTTGAGGATGAAATTTTTCTAAATTCGGAATGTTAAACTCTGCAAATAAGCGAGGTTGAATAGGAATAATTGTTACATCAAATAGTTGGTTCAGGTCAGTTGCACCTGATTTAGTGTTTTTAAAGAATCCAAAATTCGCTGACACTCCTAAATTCAATATTTCTTTTTGCAGAAATCTGTAATTGATTCCCAAGTCAATAATTCCATTATAGTTGTCTCCTAAAAAATTATCTCCAATAGCGATTGGAAAATTAGCCTCAATGTCAAATTTAGATTCTTGTGCGTTTAAATTTAGAGCTAAAAACAAAGTTAAAATCCAATAGAGTTTTGATTTCATAAGTTAAGTAAAGTTTTGTTTATGTTTAATTTCAGTTTGTTGGGCAAATTACCTACAACGGCGTTCGTGTGTATGGCTTCGTTGCGAGCAAACTGGCGCACATCTTTCAGCCGTGGCTGAAAGATAGGACATTGCGTGGAATTTTCGGTAGAAAATTCAGTCGCAATGAGCTATACACTCTGTTGTAGGT
>NZ_KB905347.1 GCF_000378765.1 Psychroflexus tropicus DSM 15496
TATATATCTTAACGTCTAAATGAATTCAATTCTAAAATTGTCTTCTCAGGAATTAACTCTAATCTTTTACAATTAGTCTAATCTTTTTAATGTTTCTAATTCTATAAGTATTCCTACTTATAATTGTCAATTCAATATGTCAATGAACTTTTATTCTTGTCGTTTAACATCTAACCAAAGACCCTTAAACTCGTACCGCTCTCGCTAAGCGGATGCAAAACTAAAACTTATTTTTGATATAACAAGTAGTAATTATGAGAAAAATAAAAACTTTTTTTTAAGAACGTCTGTCTCTCTAAAACAGGACCGCAAAACTAACACCTTTCTAAGAATCTCACAACCCTTTTTAAGCAAAATAAAATAAAGATTACCCCTATCTTATCTCTTCGTTAACCTTACTTCAATACCTCAATTAGCGGGGTGCAAAACTACAACTAATTCCACTTACCAACCAAAAAAATTGAAGGTTTTTTTTATCTAAATTCTAACTTAATTCATAACACGCTAACTACAAATCAATTAATAGAACAAGTTTGATAAAGCTCACCTTAATACAATTAATAAATACTTAAAATTCTACAGATTTTGAGCGGTCAGCACATAAATTCATAATCTTGTAATATGAAATGGGATCTAATTTTAATGGCAGCGATGTATACATTTGCAGGTGTAATGCATTTTATCAAACCCAAGGCTTACATCAGAGTAATGCCCAGGTATTTAAAACCAAGAAAGTTTTTAGTATTGCTTTCTGGTGGTTTTGAGATTTTGTTTGGTATTGGATTATTATTTGAAGAAACCAGACAATTAGCTGCAATAGGTATTATTTTAATGCTCGTTACTTTTTTTCTTGTGCATTTCAATATGTTAAGAGGAAAAAAGTTTTCTGCCGGTGTTCCTAAATGGATATTAATTTTAAGAATACCTCTTCAATTTGTATTGATTTGGTGGGCTTACACATATGTATAATATGAAAGAGAAAGAATTTACAGTAAGAGAACTTGACAGAATTATAGAAATGGCCTGGGAAGACCGAACTCCATTTGGAGCTATAGAATTCCAATTTGGAGTAACAGAGAAAGAGGTCATTAAAATTATGCAAAAGGAAATGAAACCCTCAAGCTTCAGAATGTGGAGAAAACGTGTTCAGGGCAGATCTACCAAACATAGAAAATTGAGGAAAGGCTCTATGAAAAAGTTTAAATCTTCAAGACAAAAACAGATTACACATAACAAAATCTCTAAACGCTGATTACGCGTAAATATCATTAAGAATAACAGCTAAGCGGATACCTGCTTTTTTCATTTGAATTTTTGCGACATCAAACCAATCGTACATATATCTATAACTTAAGTTTTCATCTTGCTCAGCTGAATTATATACATCTCTTGTTAAATCCCTAACTTCTTCCACCCAATCTAAAAGAGTCCCAGATTTAATAGATTTTAATTCTGATTTTGACATTTCTGGTAAATTATCTGAAAGCTCTGAGTAGCTCATATTATAGCTCTCAATCATTTTAGTATCCCAAACACTATGCATGTTAGTAGATTGTCTAAACCATTTCACTTTAAAATCGTTGGCACCTTTATCTTCTTTAAGACCAAAATGTAAGGGTTGATGCATATCACCGACTAAATGGATTAGCATCTTAAGATAAAATCCCTCTTCTTTTTTGGATAAGCTATTTGATTTTAATTGACGTATACACTCCTCGATTCCAAAGACAACGTCTCCTTCTGGATTTTTATCAGCTTCAGCGTAGGATTGATCAAAAGGTATATTAGCATAATGCCAAGGCTTATATTTATCATACGAGCGATCGCTCTTGATCTCGTCTGCATAAGTAGAAGCATCTGCAATTGATTGTCCGTTCAAGATTTTATCAATTTTATTTTTAACAGATCGCTTTAGGAATCGCTCCGCGGTTTCTCCTACAGTACGATGTCCGTTTTGACCCCAATCATCAGAAGCTAAAAGGGTTTGTGATAATAATAAAAGAGCTAAAATAAATTTCATTTTGATTTTTTTTCAAATATATAGGGATTAAAAACAATACCATAAAAGTTTTCAGTTTATTGACTAGAAAATCTCAAACATTAGTCTGTAAAAAACTAGAAACTTACAATCCAAACTCTTTAATTTGGTCTTTATTAAATTCAGCATTAATAATGATAAATTTAATTTGTAGCGATATTGATGGGACACTTCTCAATGCAAACAGGGAATTATCCCCGTTAACTATTTCTAGCTTTAAAAGTTTAAATCTTCCTGCAGTGCTAATTTCATCCAGAATGCCCTCAGCGATGCATCATTTACAAAAACAACTGGATCTTGAGAGACAACCAATTGTTGCTTATAACGGCGGATTAGTTTTAACAGGAAATGAGACTAAACTGAGTACTACGATTTCCTACGAGTTAGTAAAAGACATCTGTCTGCTAAATATTAAAGGGCTCCACTTGAGTATGTATCGAAATGATGAGTGGTATGCACCACAAGATGATAAATGGACCCAACGTGAAGCTAATAACACCAAAGTGAATCCAACTTTAATGTCGAATAACAAAGTTGTAGAATTATGGGGCAATCAAAAAGCTGGTGCTCATAAGATCATGTGTATGGGTAAAGCCCAACTAATTGATGAATTTTTTAATCAACTAAACACTCATTATGGAGATGAATTACACTTATATAGATCTAAAGACACCTATATTGAAATTGCTCCAAAATCAATTTCTAAACGCTCTGCTATTGAGTTCTTGCTTGAAACTGAATTTAATACAGACCTATCTAAAGTGATGAGTTTTGGAGATAATTATAATGATATTGAAATGCTTGCAGGTTGCGGAATGGGGCTAGCTGTTGGAAACGCTAAAGCCGAAGTAAAGCTTGCTGCCAATAGAGTTATAGAAAATGCAAAAGACGATGGAGTTGCCAAATTTTTAATTCAATATTTTAAACTTGGATAAACTCTTAAACTTGCCAATAATTTATACTTTTACGAACTAAATTTCAAACATGGATTCATCCCCGTTATTCACAAATGACGCAATTGTTCTTGGTATATTGATGCTTTCCATAGCTTTAATATTTTATTCATCAAGCTTAAAATCTGGATTTTGGTATAAATTTTATAAAGTAATACCAGCTTTGTTGATGTGTTACTTAATCCCAGCTATTTTTAATTCGCTAAATATCATAAGCGATTCATCTTCTGAACTCTATTTTGTTGCCAGTCGCTATTTTTTACCAGCTTCGTTGGTATTAATGACTCTGAGTATTGATTTAAAAGCGATTAAGAATTTAGGGTTTAAAGCCTTAATCATGTTTTTAACTGGAACTGTAGGTATAGTAATTGGAGGTCCAATAGCTATTATATTGATTTCATTATTCTCACCAGAAACCGTTGGTGGCGCAGGACCCGATGCGGTTTGGAGGGGTTTATCTACGCTGGCAGGAAGTTGGATAGGCGGTGGAGCCAACCAAGCGGCTATGCTGGAAATCTTTCAATACAATCCCGAAAAGTATGGCGGAATGGTACTGGTAGACATTGTGGTAGCGAACCTTTGGCTAGCTATAATATTACTAGGCATAGGGAGGTCTGATAAAATTGATAAATGGCTTAAAGCTGATAACACAGCTATAGAAGAATTAAAAACTAAGGTTTCTGCCTACACTAAAAGCGTATCCAGAACACCAGAGCTAAAAGATTACATGATTATGCTGGGTCTTGCATTTGTAGCTGTAGGATTTTCTCACTGGGCTTCAGAATATATATCAGAATTTCTAATTTCCAATTTTGAAGTTTTTAGCGATAAGTCTTCAGCCCTGGCATCGTTTTCATCTACTTTCTTTTGGATGATTACTATTGCTACTGCCTTTGGAGTAGGTTTATCTTTTACAAAAGCAAAATCTTACGAAGGTACCGGAGCCAGTAAAATCGGTAGTATTTTCATTTACTTTCTAGTAGCCACTATCGGCATGAAAATGGATTTAGCGTCGGTATTCGAAAATCCAGGTTTAATCCTGATTGGTATCGTATGGATGAGCATTCATGCTGGATTACTCATACTAGTTGCTAAGCTTATCAAAGCACCTTATTTCTTCCTAGCTGTTGGCAGTCAAGCTAATGTAGGTGGTGCAGCATCAGCTCCAGTTGTAGCATCTGCTTTTCATCCCTCACTTACGAGTGTTGGTGTGCTGTTAGCTGTTTTTGGCTACGTCGTTGGTACCTATGCTGCTTTGGGCTGTACTATTTTAATGGAAATTTCTTCAAATTTATAATAAATCAAAACCATGAAATACCTATTTACTCTAATTATTGTATCACTTTTATTGTGCTCTTGTCAAAACAACAACGATAACCTGTTTATCAACGGAAATATTAAAGGCCTCAAAAAAGGTAAGGTATACCTCCAAAAAATTGGAGATTCTAGCCTTGTAAATGTTGATTCCATTGTTATCTCAGGATCATCAGAATTCAGCTTTAGCACCTTTATAGATGAGCCACAAATTATGTTTATAGAACTTGATCGTTATAATGGGGAGAGCTATGAAGAATTAATTAATTTCTTTGCAGAACCCGGAGAACTATCAATAATAACTTCACTAAAGAATTACGGTATTGATTTAGAAGTCGTAACAGAATCTGAAAACCAGAAAAAACTGGAAGAATATAATGAGATCATTAAAAGATTTAATTCAGAACGTTTAGAACTTATCCAGGCTAATTTTGAAGCAAGTCAGTCAAAAGATGAAGAACGCATAGACAGCGTAAATAATAAATTCAATTCAGCTTTAAAAAGGAAATATCTCTATACGGTAAATTTTGCTTTAAATAATAAAGACCTTGAGATCTCTCCCTATGTGATCCTTACTGAAGCTTACGATGCTAATATAAAATATTTAGACACGGTCTATAATTCTTTGAAAAGGCCAGTGAAAAAATCACTTTACGGCCAACAACTAAAGGAATTAATCGAAGTAAGAAAGAAAAATGATGACCAAAGTTTAGAAACTGAAGTTATTGAAACCTCAAAGAAAGAATAATCAATAACCTCAGTTGATCAGATTCTTAAAAGTTGTTGAGTTTTTTAATAAACTCATCAGCTTTTTTGTTGATGGAAGATTTTACTTCTTTTAAGTGCTTTCCTCTATTCTCAACATCTTTTTTATTGATTTGCTCAATTTGTTGGTCAAATTCAGCTATAATTTCATCAACAAGCTCTTCAGTTTTATCTTTTAAATCTTCTGAAGCAGCGCTTTGATTGATTAATACACCGTCAATGATTTCACCAAATCGGTTATTGAGGTCTTTTTTAAGTTGCTTTTTACTAGCCATTTTATATAAAATTAGTTTTTTTGCAAAAGTAAACTAATTTTAAGACTATATGCTTATTTCTAAAAGTTTGGTTTTAGTGGAAGTAATAGATAGTTGATCTAAACAGGCTGGGACCAAAATAGTTTCTTTTGGATGTACAAAATATTCTGTTCCATTATAGTTAAGAACAGCCTTTTCACGTCCTACATTCATGTAGATAATAAAAGAATCAACCTCTGAATAATTGAAATCTAAAGTTCCTTCAACTTGAATAAAATTTGTTTTAAAATAAGGTGATTCAGCCAGATTTACTTTAGAATTGACAACTGGTGTGTAATTGATACGATAATCAGAATTTCTACTAAAGTCAATTGCTTTTAGTGCTAAATCAGTATGAAGCTCTCTAGAATTTCCATCGCTATCAGTGCGATTCCAGTCAAAGATTCGATAGGTAATATCTGATGTTTGCTGAATTTCCGCTAAAAGTACACCAGAACCTATGGCATGAACTAAACCTGGCTTTATAAAAAAAGCATTTCCCTCTTTTACTGGTATGGAATTTAAAGCGCTTTCAATTTGACCTTCCTCTAGTAGTTTCTTATAGTCCTCAACAGTAATATCATTCTTAAAATCAATGATCAATTTAGAGTCTGGCTCTGCATCAGTAATATACCACATCTCTGTTTTACCAAAACTGTTATGCCGTTCTTTCGCCAGCTTATCATCTGGATGAAGTTGAACAGAAAGCTTTTGTTTAGCTTCAATAAATTTTATAAGTATTGGAAATTGAGATTTGAAGGCCTCATACACAGACTTACCCATCAAATCTGAATCGAATTTGAGAATAAGTTCTTGCAAACTATATCCCTCAAGATGGCCATTTTCTACAATGGAGACATCTGAAGGTACGTTACTAAGTTCCCAGCTTTCACCAATTTTTTGTTGATCGAGAGGTTTGAAGGACTTAAAATGCAATTTATTACCACCCCAGATTTTTTCTTTTAGGATAGGCTTAAATTTTAGGGGGTAAAGCATTATTGAAGTTTCTTTATAGCCTTAAGAGCTTTTTGCTTATGCTTGGAAGCATCTAGACTATTGAATTTAAATATTACTTCACCATCAGCATTAATAACAAAAGTTTCTCTACCGGGCACCAAGCCTAAAAGGCTTTTTTTAATTCCAAATTTCTTCCTTACTCTACCTTTCTCATCCGAAAGTAAGGTAAAAGGAAGCTTAAATTTTTTTGAAAATTTGGCATGTGAAGCTTCACTATCATTACTTATACCAATAACTTCTGCTCCAGCCTCTTGAAAATCTTCATAACTATCTCTAAAGCTACAGGCCTCTTTTGTGCAACCTGGCGTAAAATCTTTTGGGTAAAAGTAAATGACTACCGGCTTTTCCCCTATTATCGAATCTGATTCAAACAGCTTTCCATGTTGATCTTTCAGTTCAAACTTTGGTACTTTTTCTCCCTTTTCTAATGACATTTTACTCTCCTTTATAGGTTACAAAATTTCTTGGGGTTTCGTAAAGTGTAATTTCTAATTGATGCCCCTCTTTAAGTTTTGGTTTCAATTTGTTCCAAATAACAACTGAGATGTTTTCTGCTGTAGGATTTAGGTTTTTAAATTCTGGAACTTGTTCATTTAGGTTTTTATGATCAAAAGCTTCTTCAACTTCGGCTTTGATCAAATCTTTAAGCACCTTAACGTCCATGACATATCCAGTTTCTGGATCAATCTCACCAGTAACCGATGCAATTAATTCATAGTTATGTCCATGATATTGCGGATTGTTACACTTACCAAATACCTTTTCGTTTTTGTCAAAATCCCAATCTTTTCTATACAATCTATGAGCAGCATTAAAATGAGCTCTACGGTGTACTGTTACTTTCATATCTTTATATTGAGGATTTTACCATTTCACTTTTATGTTTTTCAAATATAATTTTAAACCACTCTGTGTATTGTTCCGGATTTTCTTTTATATCCATTTCTATGTCATCAAGGCTCATCCATTTCCAATCGTTAACCTCATCCGGGTTAGGCTCAGGAACATCGTTATATTCTCCTATTAAAATATAGTCGTACTCATGTTCAGTTAGACCATTTTCAAAAGGAGCTTTGTAGATAAAAGAAATGGTTTCCTGTAAATCTGTAGAAAATCCCATCTCTTCCATTAGTCTTCTTTTTCCTGCTTCAATATTGGATTCATCGAGTTTTTGATGACTACAACAGGTGTTGGTCCATAAACCTGGCGTATGATACTTAGTCAACGCGCGTTGCTGCAACATTAATTCATTTTTGGAATTGTAAATAAATACAGAAAAAGCTCTATGGAGTTTTGCCTTTTCGTGAGCTTCTATTTTTTCCATAGTGCCTAGGGGATGATCATTCTCATCTACTAGGATCACATAGTTTTCTTTAAGTTCTGTCATAGTCTCAAAAATACAAAATAACTTGAATTTGTTTACAAATAAGAATAGCACCTTTAACCAAAAGGTGCTATTTATGAATTATTTAGTAAATGCTGTATAGAATTAAAATCTGTTTTCACCTCTTAGGCCAACCACAAAAGCGCCCTCAACACCTTTGGACCTAAGTTCCAATTTATAGGCATCAGCCTCTTCTCTGTTCGTAAAGGTTTTGGAAAAGTAACGCTTGTAGCCATCATCATAAACATGACTAAACACGTCCGCTATCTTTTCAAACTGAATATTTGAGTTTTTTCCAAAAGCACCTATTTGTACTGTATAAACTTCTTCAGTAGAATTAAGAAAGTCGTAAATTTTTTCTACATCACTTGTATCATCCTTAGGTGAAACTGTTTCTTTTGCAACTGCTTGCTCCGTTTGATTTGAGGCTATAATCTCCTTGCGAATATTATCTGGGGTTTCATTTTCATTCAAAATAATAAATTCAGATCTCCTGTTCAAAGCATGTTCTTGTTCGGAGCAGTCAATTCCATTCGAGCAATTATTGACCAATTGAGTTTCTCCATAACCTCTGCCAGAAATTCTCTCTCTGCTAATACCAGACTCTTCTACAATATAATCTAGAGTTGAATTTGCTCTTTTATCTGAAAGAATTTTATTATAAGCATCCCCAGCTCTGCTATCGGTGTGTGATCTTACATCGATACGCATTTCGGGGTAAGATTTCATTACTGCAATAATTTTTTGAAGTTCAACTTCTGCGTCTGGTCGAATTTGAAATTTATCAAGATCAAAATATATCGGATCTAACTGAAGCAACTGGCTTAAATCATCACCCTTATCAGCCTTAGTAACTCCTAATTCATTTCCAGGTTGAGCTGTGAAATCTAAAGCATTTTCTGTCCCGAAATCAGAATTGGTCTTAACCAGCTCCTCCAGCGTTGCAAAACCATCTTTAGATACTCTTACTACATATCTGGTATCGCAGTCAACTTCAAATTTGTAAAAGCCTTCATCATCTGTAAGAGTCGACTGGAGAAGATTTAAATCCTCATCAAAAAGTTCTACTTTAGCTTCACTAAGCGCTTCCTCTCCGTTAGTTGTAAAAATCTTTCCACTCAAAGTTTGAGAACACGCCGTCATTAATTTTTCTAACTGATCTACAGCATAAAGATTATCATTAGCATCGGCATCTCCTCTATTGGAAGCAAAAAAACCTTTTCTAAGTGTCGAGTTAATTACAAAACTAAAATCGTCTTTATTACTGTTGATGGGTCTTCCTAAGTTGAAGACCTCTCCTAGATCTCCATTCTCTTTAATCACAGCCACAAAAACATCTAGCCCACCAAGCCCTAAATGGCCATCGGAGGAAAAATAAAGTAAATTATCTTTGCTCACAAATGGAAAACTTTCTCTTCCTTCGGTATTGATGAGTTCTCCTAGATTTTGAGGTTCACCATAAGTATTATTTTCTTTTATTTTTACTCTAAACAAATCAGACATTCCTATGGTTCCTTCCATATCTGAAGAGAAATAAAGCATTTTATCATCGTTGCTGAGAGCAGGATGAGCAACCGAAAAATTATCGCTATTAAAAGGCAATTCTTCTGGCTTTGTCCACTCGCCTTCCGTGTTCAATGTAGACTTAAAGAGTTTCAAATAACTCACTCCATCCTCACCTCTATTGAGTTTATTCCCTGAAAAGTTATTACGTGTGAAATACACCGTTCTACCATCACTGGTGAATGCAGCTGATGATTCATGAAATTTTGAATTTAATGCTTCAGAAAAGTTCTGGGGTTCAGATTCAATCTCTAAAGAATCTGAAATATTGACGCTATATAGATTAAGATAAGGCTGATTATTCCATTCATGAACACGCTTTACCGAGGATGAGACTGGTCTGTTAGAAGCGAATACTAATTGGTCTTTATAAAATGAAGGAGAAAATTCTGAATATTCCGAATTAATAGTTAGCATATTAATTTCAAATCTACCCGACTGCATGTCTATCAATTCCAGGTAATTTCTTTCTTTCTTCAATTTAGAAACTCGACTATCAGAATCATTTAATGCATCAAATTCAAGCATGATTTGATCTGACTTTTCGTAATTCTTTGCACTTTTTAAAGATTGTGCATATCTAAACAAGTATTCTTTAGGTTGGTTAGGATTTAATCGATATAATTTATCATACCACTCTAAGGCTTTTTCCTGATCATTGTTGAAATAATAAGAATCCCCAAGCTTTCTAAATAAATTCTCAGACTCATAGCCGCTTTGAGCAACTTCTAAGTAGATTTTTTGAGCATCGATAAAGGCGTAACCCTCAAACATCTTATCGGCTTCCTTGAGTCTATCAATTTGAGCATAAGAAATACTGCCAAGAAACATGATAACCAATAGTGCTATGTATTTTAAATATAATTTCATATTAGAAAAATCTTGGCGTATACATTCTCTTATATCTTTTGAAGAGTTCAAATCTCGCGAAAAACTCTATAGAACCATCATTATAATTTACTAAAGTTGAAGTGTCCCTGTCGTAAGCCAGACCCATTAAAACAGAGTCACTTACCTGAAAAGCAAAAAGTCCGGAGAATGCAGAATTGAGTCTATAAGCTGCCCCAGCGGTAAATTTACCATTGATCAAAAAATTGGCAGAGGCTTCTGCTAATAAAGGTGCTCCACTCACATGTCTCATTAAAATAGAAGGCTTAAACTTTAAATTAGGATTTAGATCAAAAACAAGACCCGCGGTCAAATAGTAATGAACTCTATCGGTGATGCTAGCATCTTGAACATCACTATCTTCAAACCTGTCGTTTCTTAATAACGAAGGCACGCTTAAACCTACAAAATATTGATCGTTGTAAAGCAATGCCCCTAAACCAACCTGCGGAGACACTCTATTCTCAAGATTGTTAAAAAACTCAGGGTCTGTATTATCAAAGCGATTCAGCTCATTAAAATCAACATTTAATAGATTTATTCCAGCATTTAATCCAAAAGATAGTTTGGTAAAACGAGACACTTCTATCGCATAACTATAAACGCCGTTAATGTCGGTTTCCTGAGTTACTCCTATTTTATCATTAACCACATTAAAGCCGATTCCCATCTGTCCATCTTTGATAGGAGAATGCACAGATAAGGTTTGAGAGGCAGGACCACCATCAAACCCCAGCCATTGAGATCTATGTAGAACTGCAGCACTAAATACATTTCGAGAGCCCGCATAAGCCGGGTTGATGCTCATAGTATTATACATGTATTGAGTGAAGTTAGGATCCTGCTGAGCAAATCCCTGACTTCCCAAGATGAGAAGTAAGATTACTAAACCTGTATGTAGAATTCGACGTGTAGTCATCATTCAGTATTAATTTAAATGTAAAAATCCTTTCTTCATCTGCAATTCTCCTGCTCTGTTGATATATTCTATGATATAAAAGTAAGTTCCAGGGGGAAGACGTTTATCTTTTTGAATTGTGATGTTACCCTCGCTAAAACCGTCAAAACGTATATCTGAGTTATTATAGCCCTCTGCATTAAATACTTCTACACCTTGTCTATTAAATATCTGAACACTATTTTCTGGATAATTTTCAATTCCACTTATTCTGAAAAAGCTATTGAGTTGATTTCCTTCAGAACCTACCGCATTAAAAATGACTATATCATCGATTAAAAACCCATCATTATCTGAAGTTACGGTTTCTCCTGCTACAACAGTGGTTGTTGTAGGGTCAGTCCCTTCAGTTTGTGAAGCATTGACTGGGAAATCTGGATCATCAGTGTTGATCTTAGATTGAGTTTCCCCCGCTAGCACTTCTATCGACCAATCGCCATCACCGTTGGTTTCTGCTTCAAGTTCAGCATCGGTAGTATCTGTAATGGTGATGCTTACATTGGCTATTCCATCCTCATCGCTATCCTGTGTGCCGTTTCCATTATTATCAAAATATAGTTTTCCAATTAAAACACCAGTAGTCTCTTCTAGGAAAAACCCATCAGGAGTCTCATTCACATTGGCATTAGAAGCTATAAAGGTAGTAGTTGGATTGCTTCCCTGAGTTTGGACGGCACCCTGAGGAAAATCTGGGTCTGCTATATCTATTGTAGATTGTGTTTCACCAATACCTACGGAAGTAGACCAGAACCCATTAGCATCTGTGAACAAAGTTTGAGAACTTCCATCAAATTCCAATATCTCAACATCTACATCTGCTATACCTACTTCACCGTTATCCTGTACACTATTGTTATTTAAATCCTCGTAAACAATTCCATTTAAAATTCCCGTTTGATTTTCAGTGAAAAATCCATCTGGTGTTTCAGCAATATCATCACCTACGCTTATTGGAGTTATGGTGGGGTCGGTTCCTTCAGTTTGAACTGCACCTTGAGGGAAATCTGGATCTGTCCTATCTATGGTAGATCTTGCATTACCAGGAGCAACTAAAGTGGACCAGTCTCCCTCAGCATTTGTGACTACATTTTGGCTTATGCCATTACCATCTACAATTTGAACAGTTACATTTGGCATATCTGGATCTGTGGGGTCCTGAGTACCGTTATTATTGTTATCAAAGTATAAATGTCCAGACAAGTTACCCGTTTGAGAAGGATCTTGAATAAAGTACCCATCATTGTCTGATAACGTAGATGCATTAGCAACTACTACTGTTAAACTCGGGTCTGTTCCTTCCGTCTGGATAGCTCCTAATGGAAAGTCAGGGTCTTGTTCATCAATATTGGAAAAGGTATTCCCGGCAGGCACTTCAATTGACCAATCGCCATTAGCGTCTGTTTCAAGAAGAAATACATTATTAAACGCATCTATGATTTCAACATCCACATTGGGCATATCCGGTTCTCCAACATCCTGAGTTCCATTTCCATTATCATCAAAATAAAGGTGGCCAAGAAGTGTTCCTCTAAGGTCTGGGTTGGGAATAAAAAATCCATCATCTTCAGAAAAAGTAGTATTTCCTACCGTAACAAATGTTGAAGTCGGATCTGTCCCTTCAGTTTGGGTCGCTCCAGGAGGAAAATTAGGACCTTGCTGGTTGATGTCTGAAATAGTTGTCCCGGCTGGAACAGTTATCGACCAGTTCCCAGAAGCATCTGTAGTTATAGTTGTTAAACTACCAAATACATCGGTTATGATAAGTTCTATACCCTCTAGGTCTGGCTCACCATTATCTTGATTCCCATTTGCATTAGTATCTGAGTAAAGATGACCTGTTAGCGTGCCGGTTTGATCTGGATCGGTAACAAAAAAACCATCATTATCTGATAAAATAGTACTCTCTGCAGGTACTAAAGTTAAGCTAGGATCTGTTCCTTCAGTTTGTGTAGCTCCCGTCGGGAAATCAGGATCGTTATCATCGATATTAGAAAACGTGTTTCCTGCAGGGACTTCAATTTCCCAATCTCCATTAACGTCAGTTTCCAAAATGGTAACTACACCAAACGAATCTATAATTTCCACATCTACATTAGGTAGGTCTGGTTCTCCAATGTCTTGAGTGCCATTTCCATTAGAATCCAAATAAAGATGACCTAATAGCGTTCCGATAAGGTCTGGATCTGGAACAAAGAAACCATCATTATCCGAAAGGGTTGTTACATCTGCTATCACAAAAGTGAGTGAAGGATCTGTACCTTCAGTTTGACTAGACCCTTGTGGAAAATCTGGATCATTCTCGTCGATATTTGAAAATGTATTTCCTGCTGGTACCTCTATAGACCAATCTCCGTTTACATCTGTTTCTAAAATAGTTACAAATCCAAAAGAGTCTATAATTTCAACATCAACATTCGGCATGTCAGGTTCACCAACATCTTGAGTTCCATTTCCATTAGTATCGAAGTAAAGATGTCCTGTAAGAACACCTGTTAAAGTGGGATCATTATTGAAAAACCCATCATTGTCAGACAATAATGTCGTCTCAGCAACCACGAAAGTAGTGGTAGGATCTGTACCCTCAGTTTGAACTGCACCAATTGGAAAATCTGGATCACTCTGTTGTATATCTGATGTTGTATTTCCGGAAGGAACAAGAATAGACCAATCACCATTTGCATCCGTTGTTAACATCGTTACATCCCCAAAAGAATCTGTGATCTGTACATCAATATTAGGTAAATCTGGCTCACCGCTTTCTTGATTCCCATTTCCATTGGTATCTAAATAGAGGTGTCCTGTAAGTGTCCCCTCAAGTTCAGGATCTAATTCAAAAAAACCGTCGATATCTGACAAGACATCGTCACCAGCAGTTAATTGAGTTAAGGTTGGATCTGAACCTTCGGTTTGTGTAGCTCCAGTTGGAAAATCAGGGTCAAGGTTATCAATATTGGAGAATGTGTTACCGGCTGGAACTTCTATTTCCCAATCACCATTAACATCAGTTTCAAGGATGCTCACACTTCCGAAAGAGTCAATTATTTCTACAGTCACATCAGGCATATCTGGCTCTCCTACATCCTGAGTACCATTTCCGTTATCATCAAAATAAAGATGTCCCCTTACAATTCCAGAACCTAAAAATCCATCAAATTCTTGAAAAGTCTGACCATTAATGATTTCTGTAGTAGTGGGGTTATCTCCATCGGTTTGAGATGATCCGGTTGGAAAATCGGCATCACCTTCATCAATCTGAGACACTGTAGTTCCCTCTGGAACTCTTGTGCTCCAGGACCCAACCGCATCTGTTGTTAAGGTAATAATTTCTCCTAATGAGGTGGTAACCTCTACAGTCACATTGGGTATACCTTGCTCTCCAGCATCTTGATTACCGCTACCATTATCATCAAAATAAAGAATTCCAGATAAAATTCCGGATTCAAAAAAGCCATCGTTTTCTGTAAAGGTTTCTTGACCCTGAGGTATAAAATGAGAAGAGGGATTAGTCCCCTCAGTTTGAAAAGCACCAGTTGGGAAGTCTGGATCGGAAGTTACGACTTGAACTTCAATATCTCCAAATAGCACCGTAGCTACCCAATCGCCTTCTGTATCCGTGGTTACTGTTTGAGAGTTTCCATAGGGGTCAGTGACAAGAACATCAACATTAGGCATATCCAATTCTGTTGTATCCTGTGTTCCATTACCATTTTCATCAAAATATAAATGTCCTGTAGCATCCCCCTGAAAAGTAAAGCCTTTGGTTTCGGCCTGAACTGTGTCATTAGCAATAACGATAGAAGTACTAGGATCTGTCCCTTCGGTTTGTAAAAAACCGGCTGGTAAACTTGTTAAATCGATTATAATATTAGCACTACCCTCAATGACCTGAGTTGACCACAGCCCATCAGAGTTGGTTAAGGTTGTTTGACCATTTCCATTGGAATTAACTACAATAACTCTTACTGCCTCTAAGCCAGGCTCTTCAACATCTTGAGTTCCATTAGCATTGAAATCTGCATAAACCAATCCTTCTAATGTACCTGAAGCACTTAACATTTGCATTAACTCTTCAAATGGGTCTGGAAGCACAGAAATTGGTTCTTGTGAATTGACCCTCAGACTGGTAAATAAGAGGAACAACAAACCAAAAAGAGATGAAGTAGTTATTCTCATGTAATAGATTATTTAACACAAATATATATTAAAGATTTTAAAAAAAAATAATTTCATTTAGCAAACATTCTCAATAAATAGGTAGGAATGATTGATTCTGGACGATAAAAAATTAAATTTGCAGCATGAAAATAAAAAATGAAATCAACCGCCGGAGAACCTTCGGTATCGTATCCCACCCAGATGCAGGTAAAACAACATTAACAGAAAAATTACTATTATTTGGTGGAGCTATACAGGAAGCAGGTGCTGTAAAATCGAATAAGATAAAGAAGACTGCAACCAGTGACTTCATGGAAATTGAACGCCAACGAGGAATTTCAGTAGCCACCTCCGTGTTAGGCTTTGAATATAAAGCCATCAAAATCAATATACTAGACACACCTGGACATAAAGATTTTGCAGAAGACACCTTTAGAACATTAACCGCTGTCGATAGCGTTATTGTAGTCATAGATGTCGCTAAAGGGGTGGAAGAGCAGACAGAGAAGCTTGTTAAAGTCTGTAGAATGCGTAATATTCCCATTATCGTATTTATCAACAAAATGGATCGGGAAGGTAAAGACGCTTTCGAGTTACTGGATGAAATCGAACAAAAATTAGGACTTCATGTCACTCCTTTAAGTTTCCCTATTGGCATGGGCTACGATTTTAAAGGAATCTATAATATCTGGGAAAAAAACGTTAATCTATTTACAGGTGACCCTAAAAAAGATATTGAAGAAACTGTTAAAGTAAGCGACTTATCGACAAATGAGATTGACGAACTTATCGGTACCGACTCAGCGGATACTCTTAGAGAAGAACTAGAACTTGCTCAGGGAGTTTACCCCAAATTCGATATAGAAGAGTATAAAAAAGGAGAGTTGCAGCCCGTCTTTTTTGGGTCAGCTTTAAATAACTTTGGCGTACGCGAACTATTGGATTGTTTTATTGAGATTGCTCCTCCTCCTAGACCAAAAGAAAGTGATATCCGGGAGATTAGACCCGAAGAAGATAAATTTACAGGATTTGTTTTCAAAATCCACGCTAATATGGATCCTCGCCACAGGGATCGATTAGCGTTTGTTAAGGTAGTTTCGGGTAAATTTCAAAGAAATAAGCCCTATTTACATGTCAGAAGTAATAAAAACTTAAAATTTTCTAGCCCCAATGCCTTCTTCGCAGAACGTAAAGAAATCGTTGATGAAATGTTTCCAGGGGATATCGTTGGACTCCATGATACTGGAACTTTCAAGATTGGAGACACGCTTACCGAAGGTGAAATTCTTCAATATAAAGGCATCCCTAACTTCTCTCCAGAGCATTTTAGGTACATTAATAATGCAGACCCAATGAAATCTAAACAGCTTAACAAGGGCATTGAACAATTGATGGATGAGGGTGTTGCTCAACTGTTTACACTTGAACTTAATAACAGAAAAATCATCGGAACCGTAGGTGCACTCCAATATGAAGTCATTCAATACAGACTAGAGCATGAATATGGCGCCAAATGTTCTTATGAAAATATCAATGTGCATAAAGCTTGCTGGGTAGAACCAAAAGACCCTAAAAGTGACGAGTTTAACGAATTCAAACGGGTGAAATCTAAGTTTCTGGCTAAAGACAAAACAGATCAGTTGGTGTTTCTTGCCGATTCTGAATTCTCACTACAAATGACACAACAGAAGTATCCAAATATTACATTTCACTTCACTTCAGAGTTTTAATTTTCTGGAGCCGGGAACCTGCTTTCCGCTACAAGTCCTCCCCCCAACCCCCAAAGCCTTGGGGAGGGGGTTGCGGGCTTTTCACTACAATCAGGGCTAAAACAATTGAAGATGATGGACTTGTATGTAAGTAATAAACTCAAAGTTTTTTGAGTAATTATGGATTGGATAGATCAACTTTAAAATTATAGTTAGAATTAAATTAGGTCACTCATCTTTAGAAGATCAAGATGTCAAGTTTCGATTTTCTTCATCTATAAACACATAAGCCGAGGCGTAGTAAGCTATGATCCCAAGTATAGGTAAAATCCAGATGATGGGAATGAATATAACTCTTTCCATCATTTTTTTATGAACAACTAAAATATGAAGAGAAACTATCACATTGATTCCCACTAAAGACATGATAAAAATGTGGATCAAAGGTTCTGGTAGTATTAATTCCATAAGCTATCTGTTTTTAAATTAATATTAATTGCTTAAAGTATAGAATATATGCTATACAAACATCTGATAATTATTTGATTTTAAGTTACGGTTTGACCGTACTTTTACTACGGTAAAACCGTAAATTTTATGTCTTCCTATTTTCATAAGTGTTCCCGAAAGCGGGAAGCATTGAATAATTCTAAAGTAATCTGATAGTTCATTTTATTATGTAAATGAAACGGCTGAAATCAATTATAGAATATAATTCAAAGGCCTCTGACCAATGAATACTTCCTCAAAATGAATTCTCCTGAAATCATATAGAGAGAATATTATAGTTATAATTTATCGCTGTTATGCAATACTTAAGATCTTAGATAAGTGTTATATTTGATTTGAGCATTTCAAATGAAATTGATCTGTTCAAAGCACTGAAAATCTCATATTGATACGTCTATAATTTAAAAACGCTAGTTTGAAATCGTTTAAGCTCAAAATTATATTAGCGCTCATATTACTGGTTGTCATTTTCACAACAGGGGTTATTGGTTTTAAAATCATCATGGATTTGAATTGGTTAGATTCATTTTACATGACAGCCATTACTGTAACAACCGTAGGATACCGAGAGGTAGTTCTTCCCTCTAATGAAGCTAAAATATTCATTACCATACTCATTCTCTCAAGTGTTGTTATCCTTGGCTTTGTTGTTTCCGTGATGACAGAATATTTTATATCTTTCGGTTCACTGCAGGATTTAAGGCAAAGAAGAAAATTGAAGAAAATTGAAAAAATGGAAAATCATACAATCGTTTGTGGATATGGTAGAAACGGCCAGCAGGCAGCTAGTAAACTCATGGAGTTCCAGAAGGATTTTATAGTCATAGATATAGAAGAAGAGGTCTTAACACAAAGTGAGCTTGAGCCAGAACAGTACTTGATTGGCAATGCTAATGATGATGATATATTAAAAACTGCTGGTATTGAAAAAGCAAGCCACCTTATCACTGCTCTTCCCAACGATGCTAATAATCTATTTATAGTGCTTAGTGCAAGACAACTCAATAAAAACTTGAAAATCATCTCCAGAGCCAGCGAAGACACGAGTTACAGAAAGCTGAAACTAGCGGGAGCAGATAATGTTATTTTGCCCGATAAAATTGGAGGCCAGCACATGGCTTCTTTAATTGTAAGTCCAGACTTGTTAGAGTTTTGGGATAATTTGAGTTATGGTGGCACCAAAAGTGTCAACTTAGAGCAGGTGTCATTCGAACAGCTCTTTGACCATGAAAAGTCCTGTACTATTTTAGATCTGGATTTAAGACAAAAAACTGGGTGTACGATCATTGGCTTTAAAACCGCTGAAGGTGAGTACATCGTTAACCCAAATCCTGAAATTGAATTGACCCCAAAGTCAAAAATTATAGTGGTAGGAAATTCAGAACAAATCAAAAGCTTACAAGAAGCTTATTCTATTGTATAAATCACATTTATAAAATAGAAAATCAAAAAAAAAAGCTCCTGAGGTCTCAGAAGCTTGTTTAGTCGACAAATAATTATGTGTTAATCGATATATCCCATCTCTCGCATCCAGTCGTCATTGTACATCTTCCCTACGTATCGACTTCCGTGATCGTGAAACAAGACCACGACCACATCGTCTTTTTTGAAGTGTTCTTTCAACTGCAAGAGACCTTTTACTGCAGCTCCGGCTGAATTTCCTAAAAACATGCCTTCTTCCTTGGCTAATTTTTGAGTATAAACGGCAGCATCTTTATCGGTGACTTTTGTAAATCCGTCAATCCCGTCAAATCTTACATTTAGTGGCAAGATGTCTTCGCCGATACCTTCGGTGACGTATGGATAAATTTCATCTTCATCAAATTCACCAGTTTCATGGTATTTTTTAAAAACCGAACCATAAGTATCGATTCCCCAGACCTTGATATCAGGATTTTTCATTTTCAAATAGCTGCTCACACCAGAGATGGTTCCCCCAGTTCCTACACCAACGACAAAGTGAGTGATTTTACCATCAGTTTGTTCCCAGATTTCTGGTCCTGTGGTTTTAAAGTGTGCTTTACAGTTGGATGGATTATCGTACTGATTCACGTACCAGGAATTGGGCGTTTCTTTAGCCAACCTGGCTGAAGTAGAATAATAAGAACGTGGATCATCCGGTGCTACATCAGTAGGGCAAACATGAACATCACAACCTACAGCTCTCAAGATGTCCATCTTTTCCTTACTTTGTTTATCACTCAAGACACAAACGACTTTGTAGCCTTTCACGATAGCCACCAAAGCCAAGCCCATCCCAGTATTTCCAGAAGTTCCTTCGATGATGGTACCTCCAGGCTTTAGCGCTCCGCAGGCTTCTGCATCCTCAATCATCTGTAGAGCCATTCTATCTTTGACAGAGTTTCCAGGGTTGAAGGTCTCGTACTTTGCCAAAACTAAAGCATCGATGTCTTCTACTATTTTGTTCATTTTTACCATTGGTGTATTTCCAATAGTTCCAATGATATTTTCAGCGTAATCCATAGTTTATATTTAATGTGACAAAGATAAAAAAGTAAAAGTCAAATGCTATGGAATTAAGTTTAGACTAATTCCAATCTTATTTATTCAAATTTCATGGCCTTTACCGGAGAAATTTTAGTGATGATGACCGAAGGAACCAGTAACATCAACACACATAATAAAAGTGTCCCTATATTAATCACTAGGATATAGTCCAAACTTAAATAAATAGGTGCTTCAGACACGTAGTAGGTCTCCGGATTTAAAGGAATGACTTTTAAAAATTTCTGAATAAGCAAAAGCGAAATTCCAATAAGGTTACCCCAGAACAGTCCTTTGAAAATCAAAAAGGCAGCATTGTACAAGAATATTTTTCTGACAGACCAATCCGTTGCACCCAATGCTTTTAGAACTCCTATCATCTGGGTACGTTCTAAAATCAACACCAGTAAGGCGGTAATCATATTGATCCCCGCGACTAAAATCATAATGCCTATGATTAAAATAATATTGAAATCGAACATCTTAAGCCACTCGAAAATAGAGGGATATAATTCAATAATGCTACTGGCATTCAAAAAGGAATCTACCTCTTCATAAACTTTATAGCCAACCTCCTTCAAATCTGAGAAATCCTCTACAAACAATTCAAATTGACCAATCTGATTTTCTTCCCAGTTATTCAATCTTTGAATTTGCTTTAAATCAGCAATAACATAAGTTTCATCAAATTCCTTAAAACCTGAGTCGAAAATTCCTGAAATCGTTAATCCTACTGATCTCGGTAAACGATCCTGATCTTCTCTTAAGAAATAAACAATCAATTTATCGCCAACCGCAAAGCCTAAGCGATTAGCCAGATAATTAGAGATGAGTACCTCTTTGCTAATCTTTTCTTCAAATACTGGTAACTTTCCTTCAACTAAATACTCTTGTAAATAAGTCCAGCGATAATTCTCTTCTACACCCTTTACCACAATCCCTTCGAAGTCGGTTTCGGTGCGGATGATACCATACTTCGTCGCTACTTTTTGGATATGCTCTACCTCAGGTACCGCTGTAAAATCAGGATAAAACTCCTGATGGGTAGAGATGGGATTATCCGTAATAGTCGACTGGTTGTTTGAAAAATTATTAATCACCATATGCCCGTTGAAAGCCGCTATTTTTTCTCTGATTTTATTTTGAAGGCCAAACCCAGTGCTAATCGCGATAAACATCATGATAATACCTATGGCGATGGCTGAAATCGCAATTTTAATTATCGGAGCCGATATGTTACTTTTATGATCGGTTTTGGTGACTAGCCGTTTAGAAATAAAATATTCAAAATTCAAGCTGACTTATGGTTTTAAAGAGTTTCAAAAATACAGTTTATTTTATTCTTTTGGCATGTATTTCCTGCTCGGCACAGGAGCTAAAAACCGAAAGCTATAGCAACCTCGGTGTGGCGGCTAACCGAACCGAAACTTACCTGAGTTTACTAGAAGGAAAACAGGTGGGTATTGTGGGAAATCAGACTTCAGTCATTTTTAACACTGAATCGGATTACGTTCACCTGGTCGATTCTCTTTTAAATCGTAACATACACATCCAAAAAGTCTTTGCTCCAGAACATGGTTTCCGAGGTAAAGCTGATGCTGGTGAAGTGATTAAAGATGGTATCGATATGAAAACAGGGCTTCCTATCATTTCGCTTTATGGCGATCAAAAAAAACCTAAAGCCGAACACCTGAAAAACCTTGACATCATGGTGTTTGATATTCAGGATGTGGGCGCCCGCTTCTACACCTATATTTCTACTCTGCATTATATCATGGAAGCCTGCGCTGAGCAAAACATTCCACTCTTAGTCTTGGATCGACCAAACCCTAATGGACATTACATCGACGGCCCTGTTTTGGAAGAGGAGTTTAAAAGCTTTGTGGGGATGCATCCGGTGCCAGTGGTTCATGGGTTGACGATTGCGGAGTATGCCCGAATGATCAATGGCGAGGGATGGCTTGCCAACAGAATCCAGTGTGATTTAAAGATTATTAGCATGAGAGGTTATTCGCCGAAATTAAGTTATGACTTACTTATCAAACCCTCGCCTAACCTGCCCAATGCAAAGTCCATTAATTTATATCCAAGCTTGTGCTTTTTTGAAGGCACCAATGTGAATGCAGGACGAGGAACATCGATGCAGTTTCAGGTGTTTGGATCTCCTTTTTTAGACGCTTCAGTTTTTGATTTTGAGTACACGCCTACCTCCTCAGAAGGAGCTAAATATCCTAAACATGAAGATGTGCTTTGCTACGGCAGGAACCTTCAAAATCAGAGCGATCTCGACTATTTAAATTTAGATTGGTTACTTCAGGCCTATCGGCATACCCAGGACCAAGCATCATTTTTCAACGACTTATTCAATAAACTGGCTGGTAATACAAGCTTGCAGCGTCAAATTCAGCAGGGAAAAACCGCTGATGAGATAAGAGAAATCTGGGAATCTGATCTAAAGACGTATAAGCAAAAAATCAAACCTTATTTGTTATATGAACGTTAGATACGTGAACTAGTTGACTGGTATACTGGTTCACTGACTCACTACTCTACCAATCTCCTATTACCTTTAACCCTACTTCCTAAAGCCTCATTCCAGAAGTACCCCATTCAACTCCACCTGATACTGAATATCCACAGTGGCATCCAGCATTTTAGAAACAGAACAATACTTTTCAAACGACAGTTGAGCCGCTCGCTTCGCCTTATTGGCGGGAATATCGCCTTCAAGTTTGACGAGTAATTTGATGGTGTGAAATACCTTCGGATCGGTATCTTGACGAAAACCTTCCACCTCTACATCTAAATTATCGATCTCCAGATTTTGCTTTTTAAGAATATGAACAATATCAATGCTACTGCAGCCCGCTGTGCCCATCAGGATCAATTCCATTGGACTAGGCGCTTTAGGATCTGGTGCTGTAGAATTATAAAGTTCAATTTTATGGCCTAGCGCATTTTCGGCTTCAAAATGAACATCACTGTTGGGCTTCTTGTGGAGACTGATTTTCATGATTCTGTAATTTTATACAAAGCAAAGGAATCTGAAGTATAAATCTGCTAAAAATAACTTAATACAATTTAGAATGACTCAAATTTATTATGTTTGTAGTGAGGAAGGATTTGACTGATTGCAACCTCTTTTTAAATTGCTAAAACAGTGCACCAATTAGACTATAGTCAGGCTAAATCCTTCCTTACGACTATAACTTTAAACTACAATTTATGTCTTATTTATTTACTTCAGAAAGTGTCTCTGAAGGACATCCAGATAAAATCGCGGACCAAATTAGCGATGCTTTACTCGATTCTTTTTTAGCTTTTGATCAAACTTCCAAAGTGGCCTGCGAAACTTTGGTCACCACAGGTCAGGTCGTTCTAGCCGGTGAAGTAAGAAGCAATACTTACCTGGACGTCCAGCAAATTGCCAGAGATGTTATAAACGATATTGGCTATACCAAAGGAGCCTACCAGTTTTCCGGAGATTCCTGTGGAGTTATTTCATTGATCCACGAGCAATCCAAAGACATTTACCAGGGTGTGGACAAGACTTCCAAAGAAGAACAAGGGGCTGGAGACCAGGGTATGATGTTTGGTTATGCCACCAATGAAACTGAAAACTACATGCCACTGGCCTTAGATATTTCCCATAAACTACTCATCGAATTAGCGAAGCTGAGACGAGAAGGCAAAGATATTACTTACTTAAGGCCCGATGCTAAAGCTCAGGTCACCATCGAGTATTCTGATGACAATGTCCCTCAGCGAATAGATACCATTGTCGTCTCTACTCAGCACGACGACTTCGATGCAGATGACGCCATGCTAAAGAAGATCGAAAATGACATCAAAACCATATTAATTCCTCGAGTCAAGGCCTTGTTTACAGAAGATATTCAGAACTTATTTGATGACGATATTACCTACCACATCAACCCGACTGGAAAGTTTGTGATTGGCGGACCTCATGGCGATGCCGGATTAACCGGACGTAAGATCATCGTCGACACCTACGGTGGTAAAGGCGCACACGGAGGTGGTGCCTTTTCTGGAAAAGACCCTAGTAAAGTAGATAGATCTGCAGCTTATGCGGCCAGACACGTGGCCAAGAATATGGTTGCTGCGGGCATCGCAGACGAAGTCCTAGTGCAGGTATCTTACGCTATTGGCGTGAGTGAACCGACTTCCATTTTGGTGAACACCACCAACAAACACATCGACATGAGCGATGGGGATATTGCCAGAAAAATCAGACAGATTTTTGATATGCGCCCGGGAATGATCGAAGAGCGTTTAAAACTCCGAAATCCTATCTACCGTGAAACTGCTGCTTATGGCCATATGGGAAAAGAACCACGTATGGAGACTAAAATCTACCGTTCAGATTATTCTGGTGAGGTTAAACATACGGTGGAATTATTTACCTGGGAAAAACTGGATTACGTCGAGAAATTGAAAGAAGCTTTCGAGCTGTAATACTTACAAATCATTAAACCATTTCAGATATCTCTAATTAAAGCTTTCAATTATAAGAAAGCATAATTATAATTCCGACATAACTTTTGTTTTAAGTTCGAGCGGAATCGAGAACCCATTCATCTCGACTCCGCTCGATGTTAAACATTAGTACCTAGCAGCACTTAGCTCAATACTCAAGCTGACTTCAGCTCAACGTCCAGGCTTGCAAACTCGTCCTAAAGGGTCAAATTTGCAAAGCTCAACACGTGTTAAGCGAAAATGTCAGGGCTAATGCCCCTCTTTTACATACTATCGTATTACTAGGAAGATGATGAGGCTACGCCCCTTGCACCTGCATTTCCTTAAAAAGTTAAGATTATAGAGCTAGACTTAAAAAAAAGGGCAGAGCCCTCAAATATTTGTAAGTCTAGAAAACAGACAGGCTACTTAGGGCAGCGCCCTGGCATCTGAATCCAACTTACAATTTATAACTTATAAATCACCTTAAACATCACAATCCGTGGTTGTAAAAATATCCGACGGTCGGAGACGATGAATTCACTGACTGAATTTTGACGTTTAAAGTTGATGTCAAACAAGTTAGTTGCGTTCACTTCAAAGCCCCAGGCAGAATCTTCTTTGCCATAAAATAATGAGGTATCCGCCAGCTCAAAGCGATTGATATCTCCTGTGGTTTGGTTTTCAAAATAATTGTAATCGTAATTGAATTCAAAAATAAAGTCTCCAAAGTCATACTCCAAATTCGCAAAGGGAGACAATGTCGTAAACTTGTTATTAATGGCATCTGAATCCAATCTTGAAAAACTTTGCCTTACTCCTGCTTCCAGATTGGGCCAGTCCTCAAAACGGGTTCTTACTTTGGCATTGTAACCAAAGTTAAGGCTTTCATAATCCAGCACCTCATCATTGATGATTCTGGAATACTCAGACAGGCTCGTATTTCCGCCCAAGGTGAAGGTAAAATCTGGAATACGCTTATTGATAGTTCCATTAATGCTATAGGTATTTTCAGGTAAATCTGTAAAAATACTGGTACTAATCTGGTCTATGCCTTCGATTTGGGTTTGATTTCGAATACTACTTTCCCGATGTGTGTAGGATAAACGAGCATTATAAAATAAACCTTTAAACATATTAAACTGACTATATAGCAAACTCGCAGAATGGTACACCTGGTTTTGAAGATTTTCATTCCCTCGCTGAATTTGGTTAAAACTGAGCAAACTCAGTCGATTGGCGAAATTGGAATAATCACCAAAATTGGTATAGCGATTATATTTAAATCGAAGCTTTTCTGATGTTTTAAATTCGTATTCAATAAAAAGCTCAGGTAGTAAGATGGCGGTTTGATCGTTGACCAGTTCCTGATTAAATTGAGAAACATTCCAGTTGAAGTTTTTTACCACAAGCCCTGGCCTCAATACCAATTCCCCGATCTGGGTTTTATACTGGAAACCTAAAGAGGCATTCAGCAATTCGAAATCCAGTTGATTATTAAAACCTGCCGACTCAAAACTGTTGATGCTGCCATCGTTTAAAATCTGCTCATCCAGCGTGCTGAAGTTATAATTGAAATAATCTACACCCGCTACCGGATAAATATGATGAAAGTCGGCCAGCACCCAATAGTGTTTTGCATTTAGACTCAAGTTGGAAACCTGTTTTTGGTTAAGTTGGTTAAGCCTGAAGTCCTCGCCTTCATCAACCAAAGGAATGATATTGGTAAACAAAGGCTGATTAAAATTCCAAAGTCTATCCGTAGTTTGGTCTTCACTTTTGATCTTAGCTTCCAGCTTCAAGGTGTGCTTATAAGAAAACTGTTTATTGAGATTTAAGGTTTGCAAAAACTCAAAATTCTCTGGCTGGGTATTGGTATTCACAAACCTGTTGCTATTCCCTACTTCAGAAGTTAAAAGCGATTGTGCCTCGGCTGTATTGTATTTAAAATTAGTATTAGCCCTCAGATCGGTATCGTCATTATTATCGTATCTTAATTTAATTTTGCTAATGCTAAACAACAGATCGTTCTCATTAGATTGATCTCGCGTTTCATCTGGGGCTTCGGTAGTTTGGTAGGTGATGTCCTGAAGCGTTTGCGTTCTCATCTTGCTTTTATTGAAAATACTATACGCATCCAGGCTAAAATTCCCGCCAAGTTCCTGAGAGAGACTGGCTGCCCCAAAATCGTTTTTATTGAAGACAAAATCATCTTCTCTAAGAAATTGAGAAAAGTCATCTGAATACAAACGCGAATAGGCGCCTTGATCTTCCAAAGCCAAGGCCATACCCCCTTCAAAATCTAAGTAATCCTGTAGCGTAAATGACTTTTGCCCAGTATTATTAAAATCGCCGATGGCATTGACAGCGGTTTTTGGGCTATAATAAAACAACTTGGGATGCAGTAAAAACCGATCTTCTACTCCACCACCAGCTTCTATATCGCCAAAGACGAACTTCTTTTTCCCCTTTTTAAGTTTAATATTGAGGGCCATTTTATCGCTGTCTTCCAGACCTTTAAGGAAAGCGACTTCACTGTAATTATCCAGGGCTTCTACCTCATCTACGGCATCGGCAGGAATATTATTCACGCCCAACTTTTCATCTCCCGTAAAAAAAGCCTTACCATCCACCATCAGTTTGGTCACTTCTTTACCGTTCACGGTCACATTTCCATCTCGGTCTACTTCTAAACCAGGCAGTTTTTTAAGGACATCTCGAAGTTTTCTTTCCTCTCCTGTTTTGAATTGGTCGGTCCGGTACGTAATGGTGTCTTCTTTGACGATCACCGCCATTTCCTGCTGGATCAGGATTTCTTCCAGACTTTCGGTGCTTTCCTGCATTACGAAATCTCTGGACATATCCTCAGACAATTGAACGGTATCTGTGATTTTTTTAAACCCCAAATGCGTGATTTCGATTAAATACGGCTGCTTCTCTTCCAGCTTCAGCCTATACTCTCCCTTAGAACTACTGATGCTGAACTTGATTTGAGCATTGGTCTCCTGCAAGGGGGTCGCAATCACATTGGTGTTGGCTAACGGATTGTCGAGACTATCGGTAATAAAGCCATCGAGTTGAATGGATTGAGCGGATGTAACATTTATGAATAAAATTAAGATGAGGAATGAAAGAAAAAGTTTTGGCATAAAAATGAGTAAGCGTAGAATAAATTAGTTTTGAATGGATGATTTAAAGTCACCAACTTTTTGATCTATCAAAGTATAAAACTCCTTAGAAGACATAGTGTTAGATTTATCGGGTTCATCAATTTCTAATGAATCCTCTTCTATAACTTGGTCTAATGTAAAGATTGTATTTTGAAGTCTTAACTGGATGACAAGACCAGGTAAGCCAACTGCACCCATAGGCCCATGAGGTACGGGAATATCAGGACAGAACCAAGCTTCGATCTCTTTTTCTTTTACACCTTTTGAGCCTATGAATTTTCGACTTGTCGTTGCCTTTACAACCTTGTAGTTTCCTATTCTTTTTGTATCATTTTTTATTTCCCAATCAGGTAATTCATCAAATTTTACAGAAAATGGGTTATTCATAACATTGGTGCTGAGTATCAAATGAGGTTTATCCGCATCATAGAACCACTCTTCATTAGAATAAGACATGGCTTCAGCTACTTTTATTATTTGTAAATTTTTGGATTCATCTGAAAGAACTTCTGATTGATAAAAAAAGGACTCGTCACTATTTACATTAAGTACAAACTCAAATTTTTTAAGTTCCTTTTCAACATTTCTCATCATTTTTTCCACACTATTAACTTTAATTGATTTATAATCAATATCAACAAAAGGCTTATAAATAAATGTTTGCTGCGCAAGAGATAAATTATAGCATAAGAGTGTTAAAGCCAAAAACCTGTAAACCATAATCTTATTTAGATTCAAAAAAATCAATGTGATACTGCTTTTATGTCTAAAGTTAGAATTAAAATAATCTGCTTATATCAGTTAGAAGAAAAATTATTATTTGCTTTTTCGAAAAGTACATAGTATTCTTTCAAATCAATTTTCTTACCATTTTTTGGCTCCTTAGTAGGTTTTTTTACATAGTTATCTATTTTTTCCAATGTAAAAACTCGATCTACAATTTCTAATTGTACGATTAAACCAGGTAAACCAGAGTAACCCACAGGTCCATGACTTACAGGAATTTCACTTGTAAACCAGGCTATAATGTCCTTTTCAAATTTTTTCCCATTACTGTAAGAGGTTCTCTTTGTTACTGCTTTGTTACAAGTGTACCCCTTAATAATTTTTCTTTCGTTATGTATATTCCACTCTAGTGTCGGTAAATTCACAATATAATTATCACCAAAGGCTTCTACATTCCAAATTCGTCTTTTATCACTATTATCATTATAAAAAACGCCTTTAGAATAAATATTTGCCAAAGACATGAGATGATGAGCCCCATCTTTATTCATGATTCTTTTTAAGCTAAAAGTTGATGTATTACCATTAACCATAAGTTTATATTCAAGCTCATTTGTTAAGATTTTGGTTTCGTTTAAAAGATGTAGGCGGCGTTCATAACGTTTAGCATTTTTCTCATCAGTAGGTTTTTCCATTTCAGGGAATTCAATATTTTGCTTATAAATAGCTGTTAAGTTTTGAGCATTTATAGAAAGTGAAAAAAATAAAGTAAAAGTTAAAAATAATATTTTCATAGATATTGATTTAAGAAAGCCAGATTTGGAATTCCAAATCTAGCCTAAATTAGAATTAAACTCCGCAAAATTCTTGAGCGTAAGCATCTGTAAGTGCGTACTCTAATTCTGCATCACCTCCACCATATTCAGTACCGAAGTTCCAAGCATCTTCTAAACAGCCTGCATTGGCACTAAATACAAATGTTAATGTGAAAACTAAAATTAACGATAACTTTTTCATGATAATATAATTTAAAATGTAATTAAATTTCGATTGTTTAAATCGAGTCTCAGCTCAAAGGCTGTACACGTCTTCATGAAAATTTCGTATCATTGCATTACGTTTGAGATATGAAATTTTCATGTCTTATACCTAAATAGATACTCTAATTATCATTTTAGGTATGAATCTGTGGAGCGCTTTTCATCCCGAAAAGCGCTTCCTTTTTTTCTAATTAGAAGAACACTTTCATAGTTTAAATTATTTGCTTCGAACTTAAAAAAAAAAAAAAAACAGTAACGTATAAGATTTTACTGTTAAATTTTAAAATATTGTCAATATTTACGGTTATACCGTAACATAAGTACGGCAAAACCGCACTTTTAGCAATAATTGTAGAGTTTTGTTGGAGATTTTATAATTAGCAATAAAAGTGAAATTATCAGCTAATGGATTGTCGAGACTGTTGGTTATCAATCCATCGAGTTGGATGGATTGAGCGGATGTAACAATTGAAAAAATAACGAAATAAGGAAGAGTAAACTTAACTTTTTCATCAATTGAATTTATCTGTAAAAAGACTGGCTCAAATATTCCTTTCTTGATATACTTTTACTGACATCTGGCAGTTTAATTTTATAATTTTTATTATTCAATCTGATATTTGTGGCATAAAACTTCATTCCTCGTTCTTCAACTTCCAAGACAAGTCCTGGAAGACCTATAAACTCTTTTGGTCCAAAATTGTAAAGTAAATCTTTGGAAAACCAGGCCACTACATTTATATAATTACCATTATCTAATTGTTTTTTAGTTATAGCTTTCATACAATTATAACCTAATACATCCTTTTTTTCATTGATGATGTCCCATTCTGGAAGATTTGATTTTATGATGTATTCCTTACTTCTAGACTTAAAAGATCTTAATCTCATGCCTTTATTAACTGATGTAAAAAATTCACCATTAGCATCAGAAAAACCTGCAATATCTTCGTAGTCTATGATATTATCCACTGACATCATTTTTTTCCTATTGAAAACTGACTTATCCTTAGTGAATTTCAATTCATAAGTAATAAATGGCATTTGACGCTTCATCTTTTGGACTGTTTGTAACATCATTTGTTTGACGTTGTCATTTTTGATCTTTGCAGTGTCGATCATCTGAGAAACAATTTCAGATTTATATGTCACATGGCCTGATGTTTGAGCATTAAGATGGAAAGAACAAATTATTGCCAGCAGTAAAAATCTTAATTTCATAATTATCATCTGTTTTAAATTATCCTCCCATCATATTTGATAGTGCTTTATGCATTTGCTTTGCAGCTTCCTGTTCTGTTATAGCTTTTTCAGCATCTGGGAAATCAATGGATTTGTTTTTATTTTCTTTCAATTTTATGTTTTCAACCGTATAATACTTACCCTGTGTACTCAACTCCAATACCAAACCTGGTAAGCCACCATAATGTTCTGGACCAAAAGAAAAGGGTAATTCAGTTGTAAACCAGGCTGTAATAGGTTGTTTTTTGGTTTTTAATTCTTCAGTTTTTCGGTCAATAGTATGAAATGCCTGACTAGCTTCAGCCTTTCTACAGTTGTATCCTTTAATAACTTTAGTTTCTTTAGTAATCGACCATTCAATCGGCGCTTTTTCAACTAAAAGCTCTTTTCCTGTTATATTATTCTTTTGATAGCGCTCATTGGAAGCCAAATCATAATAATACTCACTTTGAGGCATTGACATCCTGGACATGGCATTATCCTCCTTAGCCATACTAGAATTAGTTGAAAATTTAGAGTGCTCTGTATTAAATTTTAAAGTATATCTCAGACGTTTTGTCCTTTCATTCATTTTATTGATCATTAAGGAATAACGCTTGTACTTCTGAGGATCTGTTTTTTTCATCTCCTCAAGTCCTTCTGGCGGTGTGGGCTCATTCTTGTATATGATTTCTCCACTTTGAGCATAAGTAAATTGAAGGCATAAAATTGACACAATAATTATAGTAATAAGTTTTTTCATAATAATCAGTTTTTCACAGCACTGCGCATTAATTGACTAAATTCTGCTTCGTTAATTTCTTCCCCTTTTGTGGGTTTGGAGATTTTTTCTTGCGATTCCATATTTAATTCTTCAGCATAAAAATGACTACTTCCATAATGGGCCTCAAGTATTAAACCTGGTAATCCATTTATCCCTTTAGGTCCATGTGGCACCTGTATATCTTTTGTAAACCAGGCTACAATTACAGATGATGAAATTTTCGAATTTTCAAAGACTTTGTTTCCAATAGCTTTCATACAGATATAACCTAATATTTCTTTTTCCTCTTCAGTAATTTCCCAAGTGATATCGGCAAGCTTTACATTGAAATTACGAAAGCGTTTATTGACATAGAAAAAATTCTCTTGCTCATCTTTATAATATGCTCCAGATTTACTTTTTGACAATTTCAACAAATGGCCATCATTCTCGTTTAGAATAGGGTTGAAAATGGACTTTTCATTATCAAACCTAAGTTTATAGGTTATGCTCCTATCCATTTTAAGTTTGAGATTTCCAAAGTCTTTCACCTTTTCCCAACGTATAGAATCTGAAGATTTGATGTCTTGAAAATATTGATCGAGTTCAGCTTCATTTTTAAATACAACATAACCTTCTTGACACAAAGCAATGTTCAAATTAAAAAAAAGCAAAAATATAATTAAGTTTCTCATTTAATAAAACTGAAACAAAACTGCCCAAAATGGGCAGTTTAATAAACAATTGTATACTTTGATTAAAAAATGTTTCATAATATTCTAAAGCCCAATAAGCTCCACTTCTGCCATTATGACCATCCATGAATTCCCTAAAATCTTCAGCTTCAGATCTGCAAGAAAAAAACTCAGCTTCTTCTACTGATTTAAAATTGTTTGAAGAAACGGATGTAAAGCTACTTAAACTTAAGGTCATCACACTTAAAACGATAATTGAAAATATTTTTTTCATGATATTTAATACCGGTAATTCATGTTTTAGTCAAGATTACCTAATTAATAATCTGCAAAATTATATTTTTCAATAATGGCATCAGTAAATTCATCATAAGTTTGAGTAAATTCAAACTCAGGAATAATAATATCATGGTCTTTTAATTCGGTAATTTTTATAGCCTCATAATACTGCTGTACATTTTGTTCAAACGCTAAAATAAGACCAGGTAAGCCGTTTAAATTTTTTGGACCTAACTCAAAGTTAAGCGCTGGAGTAAACCAGGCTTTAATTAAATATTTATCTCTTCCAATTTCTAAAGTTGTTTCAGCCATATAACAATCGTAGCCGAGGATCACTTTTCTATTTGATTTACTAATTTTCCAATCCAGATCAATTATTTTATCCTTAATAACCGTTCCTGAAAAGGCATTACTTATAAAATTTATGATAAAAACTTCTTCCTTTTTACTTTGATAATATACTTTACTAAAATCACTATGAAGTTTTAATTGAGATGATAGTTGCGGGTTTATGTCACTTTCCATAAATTTTTTACCATAGAATTTTGAATATTCGTTATCAACTTGAAGGATAAATTTTAACCTGTCTTCATATTGTTTAAGATTGTTGATAATTCTGTTCATAAAATCTGATGATTCTTTAGAATCATCAATAAGTTTTAAATTAAGTTGATACTCAATTTCCAGATGTTTTGTTTGCCCCACCATAGGAGTGAGGCATCCAAAACAAATTAAATACATAATAATTTTGAAATTCATTTTTCAAGCCAATAAAATTATAGCATTTGAGGCGACTCTGATGCCATACAAAAACTATAAGCTTCAATTCCAGCGCCAACAGCATGTTCCCAGGAATACCCTGCACTTAAATATGACATTTGTAAATCAGCAGCGGCATCAAGACACATACTGTGTGGATCATCAATGATTTTTGAATGTGAATTAAAACTACTTAAACTTAAGGTCATCGCACTTAAAGCGATTATTGAAAATACTTTTTTCATGATAATATATTTTAATGTATTAAAATTTCGATAGTTGACATCGAGTCTCAGCTCAAGGGCCGTACACATCTTCATGAAAAATTCGTATCATTGTATTACGTAAGAGATATGATTTTTCATGTCTTAATCTGTGGAGCGCTTTTCATCCCGAAAAGTGCTTCCTTTTTTCTGGCTAGAAGAACACTATCATATTTAATTATTTGTTTTAAACTTAAAATAAAAAAACAGTATTGTATAAAATTCGACTGTTAAATTTTAAAATAACAGTCATTTTTACGGTTTTACCGTAATACATTTACGGTTAAACCGTACTTTTAGCAATAATTATAGATTTTTCTTAGAGATTTGATAATTAACAAAAATTATGAATTTTTAAGGACTGAAGTTTAAAAAACTTTATTTCTAATCAGAATAGTTTTAATCAGCCTACACCTGTTAAATAAAATCCTGTCTCAAGTATTAAATTTGTAGATGCCTTGGACTTCCACTAACTTTACTCAAAAATTCACATCATGAAACATATTGCCACCTTACTGGTTTTAGGACTCCTCGTCGTAGGATGTAATTCTAAACAAGAAAAGAAGGAAGAAACCGCTCCTGAGACCTCTACTGAAACGAATGAAAGCAAAGACCTAAGTCTTCTGGAAGAAATCGCTTATGCCAATGGCTACGACCAATGGTCTGAAGTAGATTCTATCGCCTACACCTTCAATGCTCAAAATGGTGAGAACATCTCTAGCAGAAGCTGGAAATGGATGCCCAAAACCGGAGAAGTGACCATGACCACCATGGATACCACACTAACGTATAACATCAATGATTTTGATGAAGAAATCGCTTTTGCCGATCGTGGGTTTGTGAATGATAAATACTGGCTGTTATTTCCTTACCATTTAGTATGGGACGACAACTTTGACTATGAAGTTACAGAAAAAGTTGAGGCTCCGATATCTGGGAAAATGATGCAGGAAATAGCGATTATGTATAAAGATGAAGCAGGCTACACCCCTGGAGATACCTATCACATCTATCTGGATGAAAATAGAATGATACAGGAATGGAGCTACACTCCAAGTGGTAGTGAGGTTCCAAGGCTGGCTACCACCTGGGAAGATTACCAGGATTTTGATGGGATCAAGATTGCCAGAATGCATGATACCAAAGAGGGAAATTTCAAAATCTTCTTTACGGACATAAGCGTCTATTAATTTATGAAATACTTCAATTCCAGAGCCTTTGCAGAAGAACAGGATCAAAAGGATCCTTTACATCAGTTTAGAGATCAATTTCATTTTCCAATAGATGCGGAAGGCCAGCCTAAAATCTACCTTTGCGGTAATTCCCTGGGTTTACAGCCAAAACAAACCTCGAAGTATGTTCAGCAGGAATTAACCGATTGGGCTAAGTTTGGTGTTGAAGGTCATACCGATGCCAAAACGCCCTGGCTCACTTCTCATGAAGATTTATCTGCCCCCATGGCTAAAATCGTGGGTGCTCTACCAGAGGAAGTTGTGATCATGAATACCCTCACGGTGAACCTTCACCTGATGATGGTATCGTTTTATAAGCCCACCCAAAAAAGATTCAAAATTTTAATTGAAAGCGATGCGTTCCCGTCAGATAAATATGCCGTAGAGTCTCAACTCAAATTTCATAACATCGATCCTGAGGAAGGTTTGATTTTATGGGAGCCCAGAAAAGGTGAACATCTATGCCGTCATGAAGATTTTGAGGCGCTATTAGAACAACATAAAGACGAAATAGCACTTGTCATGGTAGGAAGTACCAACTATTACTCCGGACAGGCGTTTGACTTAAAGCGCATTGCAAAGCGATGCCAGGACGACAACATTACTATAGGCTTTGACCTGGCTCATGGAGCGGGTAACATTCAGCCTAATTTACATGACATCGGTGCCGACTTTGCCGTTTGGTGCACTTATAAGTACCTCAACTCCGGTCCTGGCAGTATTGGAGGTTGTTTTGTACATCAAAAGCATATTAAAAATCAAGATATCAATCGGTTTGTAGGCTGGTGGGGACATAATAAAGACTCCCGGTTTAATATGCGCGTGGGTTTTGATCCTACCCCTACGGCAGACGGCTGGCAATTGAGCAACCCCCCTATTTTATCTCTAGCTGGAACGCGGTCCTCATTGGATTTATTTGAAAAAGCAGGATTTGATAAGTTGAGAGAAAAATCGATTCAACTCACAGGATTTTTAGAATTTTTGATCGATGAGTTGGATGACACTAGCATTTCTATCTTAACGCCGAGGACTCCCGAAGAACGAGGCTGCCAACTTTCTATACAAATGAAAAATGCCGATCGTTCTTTATTCGATCAGCTCACCGCTAAGGGCGTCGTCGCCGACTGGCGAGAACCCGATGTGATTCGGATCGCGCCTGCCCCACTTTATAATTCATTCACAGACGTGTATGAATTTGTACAACGTTTAAAACACTGTCTGCATGGCAACTAAAGAACATATACTTATTATTGGTGCTGGACTTTGCGGTTCACTACTGGCCTTACGCATGGCTCAACTGGGCTATAAAGTCACCCTCACCGAAAAGCGGGCTGACTTAAGAAAAGCCGATTTATCGGCTGGACGCTCCATCAACCTGGCTTTATCTAATCGCGGATTGAAAGGACTGAAACTGGTAGGTCTGGAAAAAGAGGTGGAGAGTCTGTGTATCCCCATGCACGGCAGAATGCTTCACGATAAAAAAGGGGAAACTCAATTATCGAGCTACAGCGGTCGGGAAGGCGAATACATTAATTCAATTTCCAGAACAGGACTTAACGCCCTGCTTTTAGATAAACTGGAAACCTACCCGAATGTGGATCTCAAATTTAAAAACGCCTGTACCCACGTGGATCTAAAGCAGGCTAAGGCCAGCTTCAAAACAGACGATTCCGATTCAATGTTCACCATAGAAGCTGATTATGTGATAGGCACCGATGGTGCCGGTTCTGTGGTACGCCAACAGATGGAAGCCGAAAGAGGATTTCTCTTTAGTCATTCTCAGGAATTTTTGACACACGGCTATAAAGAATTAACTTTCCCAGCGACGAAGGAAGGCAATTACGCTACTGAAAAAGGAGCTTTACACATCTGGCCCAGAGGCGAAAACATGCTGATTGCTTTGCCTAATATGGACAAGAGTTTTACAGTGACGTTATTCCTGGCCTATGAAGGTGGAGGCTATAATTTCAATAACCTCACTGATGAGGCTATCGTAGAAAAGTATTTCAAAGAGGTGTATCCAGACGCGTATAAGCTGATGCCAGATTTGAAAACTGAATTTTTTGAAAACCCAACAGCTCCCTTAGGAACCATCAGGTGCTTTCCGTGGAATTACGGTAAAACACTCCTCATGGGAGATGCTTCACACGCCATCGTTCCATTTTATGGTCAGGGGATGAATGCGTCTTTTGAAGATGTCGTTGAATTTGATAAGCATTTATCCAATGCTGATGATGATCTTAAAACTGCCTTTCAAACTTTTGGCCAACAAAGAAAAACCGATGCAGATGCGATCGCTGATTTAGCACTTGATAATTTTCATGAAATGAAATCTCATACCGCTGAAGATGTGTTTCTAGCCAAACGAAAATTGGAGCTTGAGTTTGAAAAAGAATTTCCTAAAGACTATTTCTCTAAATATTCTTTAGTAACCTTTAGAGAAGATGTTCCTTACTCTAAAGCAATCAAACAAGGACGGGCTCAGGACTTGGTTCTACAGGAAATGATACGAAAAAACCTGTTCAAACCTGAAATGAATCTTCAAGAAAAGCTAAATTTGGTGCTTCAAGTTTCTAAAAAAGCAGAAGACAACGAATTGATATTTGATCTTTAATCCATTGTCATGAAATTATTAGACGGAAAAGCAGTTTCCAGAGAACTCTTAAAAAAAGTCAAAGCCGATATAGATCATTATATCGAAAAAAAGCATTTAGGCTATAATTTATCAAGGCCGAGTATTGCTATTGTGATGGTAGGACATAATGCGGCGAGTGAATCTTACGTAAGAGGAAAAATTAAAGCTTGCGAGCGCGCTGAAATCAATCACAAAATCATACGCTTTGATGAGTCGATTTCTACGTTTGATCTCATCTCTGAAATCAAGATTCTAAACAAATCTCACTTCGATGGATTTATAGTTCAGTTGCCTCTACCGGATCACATCGATCCCAAACCTATAATCAACGAAATTAGTGCCTATAAAGATATTGACGGATTTCATCCACTCAATTTCGGTAAAATGGCCTTGGGCCAAAAAGCCATGCGACCTGCGACGGCCTATGGCATTTTGAAATTACTGGAGTATTATGATATCACGACTAAAAGTCAGCATGTGGTAGTGATTGGAAGATCCAACATCGTTGGAAAACCCATCTCTATTATGTTGGGTAATGATTTTGAAATCGGGCGTTCTACCGTGACCTCCTGCGATATCAATACCCCTAAAGCATTACTGAAGGAGGAAGCTCAAAAAGCTGATATTGTGATTGTGGCAGTAGGGCAGGCAGGATTTTTGACCGCTGATATGATTAAAGAAGGAGCCGTGGTGATCGATGTAGGGATCAATAGACTGAAATCAGGGAAATTGGTTGGGGATTGTGATTTTGAAGAAGTTTCTAAAAAAGCAGGCTTCATTACTCCAGTACCGGGAGGTGTAGGACCTATGACCATTGCTGGCTTAATTCTTAATACTTTCGAAGCCTGGAAAATGAAACATTTGATCGAAAATTAGTGAATAGTGAGTAGTGAATAATGAATAGCCTTGAAATCATAAACGTGTAAAGATGAAAAGAAAACTTAGGATTAACGGCCACTCCCATCTTCTTCCTTACCCGGAAGAAATTCCTGATTTCATGCGTGAAAAAGAGATCTTTTGGATAGATGAGGATAAGAAATTTATGCTTCAAAAAGGCTGGAAAAGACCGGTGACCGATTCAAGTTTTTTTCTGAACGAAAAGTTGGAGTGGATGGAGCGCTACAACATCGACCATGCTGTTGTCCTCAATCTTTCTCAACTCTATGGCAATGGCCTTAGGGTGGAAGAGATGAAAAAAGCCCTAAGGTTTCAAAATGATTTCAATGCAAGAATACAACACGATCACCCTAAAAAATTTAGCTGCGGATTTGTAGTGCATCCCGGCTTTGTAAGAGGGGCACTTTGGGAAATTGAACGCTGTGTAGAAGAACTCGGATTAAGGCTATTGTGCTTACCAACCCATTATATGGATAGCATCGGGACCTGGCGTTGCATCTTTGATGAAGAAAATGAGCCGATTTTTGAAATGGCCAGTAAATACAATCTGGCAGTAGAAGTTCATCCTTACGATGGTGAAAAATTCATCAAACTGGAAAACACCTCCTGGCGTTTTCACCTGATCTGGATGCTAGCACAATGTGCGGATGCTTACCACTTCCTCACCCTCAACGGCTATCCAGACAAGTATCCTAATATGCGGGTTTGCTTTGCCCACGGCGGTCAATTAGCGCAAATCAACTTAGGAAGGCGAATTCAGGGATTTGACGGTCGTCCAGATCTCTTTGAAGGTAAAGTACATCCTAGAAAGTCGGTAGGCCACAAAAACATTTTCTTTGACACTTTGGTTCATGATACGCGTTCTCTAAAACTACTCTTAGAAAACCAAAAAAGTTCTCAAATACTGGCAGGACTCGATGATCCCTATCCTTTAGGGGAAATGGAAAGCGAACCACAATCCTCCTATCCTGGTAAAATCCTGGATTTGGCTTTGGAGCAAAAGGTCATTACTGAAGTAGAGAAAGAACAGATCTGGTCTGATAACGTGTTGAATTGGTTATATGGTGATAACGAAACTGGTAAGCAGGAATTGATCGATAAAATAATAAGCTAATGGATTTTATTGCTCCAGAGCTACAGGACTATGTGGAACAACATTCTGAAAATGAGCCTAAAATACTTCAGGAATTAAGCAGAGAAACCTGGCAAAAAGTGCTTCAGCCTAGAATGCTAAGCGGGCATTTTCAAGGTCGGTTATTGAGTTTAATTTCGAAATTGGTTCAGCCTACTTCTATCTTAGAAATAGGAACCTATACGGGTTATTCAACCTTAAGCCTGGCAGAGGGACTTTCCAAAGCAGGTAAAATCCATACCATCGATAGAAACGAAGAACTTTATGATTTCCAAAGACGCTATTTTGATAAAAGTGGTTTTGGTACTCAAATTTTTCAATATACAGGAGATGCCCAAAAAATTATTCCAGAGATTAACGCTAAATTTGATCTTGTATTCATTGACGCTGATAAAAAATCCTATCCAGCCTACTTTGAATTGATTATCGATAAATTAAGATCTGGCGGGCTTATATTATCAGACAACGTCTTATGGAGTGGGAAGGTCATTCAGGAAATCAATCCGAAAGATGAAGACACAAAAGCTCTGGTTCATTATAATCGACTTTTGAAGGAAGACCCCAGAATAGAAACCGTGCTTCTGCCCATCAGGGACGGATTAACACTTTCAAGGAAGCTTTGATTTTTTAGAAAGCTTTTGGTTTTATTTAGATAATAATTTAGCTTTAATAAAAGAGTCTTAAATATATTTGAGCAAAAAACTAGCCATCAAATTACTATCCCTTTTTATACTCATTCTTTTTGTCCAAATCGGATTTGCCCAAGGGTATGAGTTATCTGGAAACGTTGTCGATGATAAGGGCATTCAAATCCCTGGCGTCAACATATTACTAGAAGAAATCAACAGAGGAACTACCACAGATTCAAAAGGAAACTACTCTATCGATCTTGCTCAGGGCAACTATTCTATTAAAGTCTCTTACTTAGGTTTTAAAACTATCACCCGTCAAATCAATCTCATTGAAGACAGAGAGTTAAATTTCCAACTTATTCCTCAGGCCGAGAATCTGGAAGAAGTCGTTGTCACCGATAATATTGAAAAAATCAACATCAAAGATCCGGAAATGAGTGTGAGTAAGCTGGATGCCTCTAGCATTAAAAGCATTCCCGTAGTATTTGGTGAAGTAGACGTCATACAGTCTTTGTTGCAATTACCTGGCGTTTCTAACGCAGGCGAAGGCGCCTCAGGCTTTAATGTGCGTGGAGGAGCCACCGATCAAAATCTGATTTTAATCGATGATGCCTTGATCTATAATTCTTCACATCTCTTCGGCTTTTTTTCCATCTTCAATCCAGATGCCGTTAAAAATTTAAAACTCTATAAAGGCGGAATACCTGCTAATTATGGAGGTAGAGTCTCTTCGGTGCTGGATATTAGACAAAAAACCGGAAATACTCAACAACTAAAAGGGGAAGGTGGAATTGGAGTGATTTCCAGTAAACTCACTCTAGATGGCCCGATACAAAAGGATAAAAGTTCATTTTTATTAAGCGGACGTGGTACTTACGCTCATCTTTTTTTAGGATTGGCAGATAATCCTAATTCAGCTTATTTCTACGACTTAAATACAAAATTGAATTTTGACATCGATGATAAAAACACCTTAAGCTTTTCTGGATATTATGGCTTAGACTACGTTAACATCAACGATAGCTTTACCAATACCTACGGAAATGCTTTTGGTATATTGGATTGGAATCATTCTTTTAATAAAGATATGTTTTCCAACTTGAATGTATCCTATAGCAATTACAGCTATGAATTAGGTTTAGATTTAGTGGGCTTCGATTTTGGAAACAGTATTTCAAATTTCAGTTTGAATTATCAGATTGAGCATATTTTAAATTCAAATTTAAGTCTGAATTATGGGGTAAGTGCAATACAATACACCATAGACCCTGGAGTCATTGAACCTACTACGCCAGACTCAGGCATCAATTTTAGAGACCTGGACAATAAATACGCCTTTGATAATGCAGCCTTTATAAGTGTAAATCAGTCCTTAACAGACAATATCAATGTTCAGTATGGTTTAAGAGTAAGTGCATTCTTACGAATGGAAGACGAGTCAATTGATATTTACGCTGATAGTAATCCTCTGCTTTACGACGAGACCCGTGATATCTATGTGGAAGCTCAGCCTGTAGAAACGATTAAGGGAAACACTTCCAAAATTGACGAAAGTTTCATCAATTTTGAACCAAGGGTAGGTGTATCCTATATTTTAGATGATTATACGTCCATCAAGGCAAGTTATAACCGTATGGTGCAGAATTTACACTTATTGTCCAATACCTCCTCTCCTACACCATTTGACGTCTGGACACCAAGCGGTAGATTTGTTAAGCCTCAGAAATTAGACCAGTATGCCATTGGATTTTTTAAAGATTTTGAAACGATTCCCTTTAGTCTTGAAACAGAGGTATTTTACAAAGACATCGCCAATAGAATCGACTATATTGATGGGGCCAATTTAATCGCCAACGAGGCAATTGAGCGTTCGATTTTGAACGGTCAATCCAGAGCTTATGGATTGGAAGTCTATCTAAAGAAAAACTCAGGAAGACTCACGGGCTGGTTATCTTATACCTTATCCAGAAGTGAACAAAGAACACCGGGAAGAACTCCAAATGAAATCGGAATTAATAACGGAGACTGGTATCTCAATGGTTATGATAAAACCCACGACATTTCCCTAACGAGTAGCTACGAGCTCTCCGAGAAATGGCAACTTAATAGTAACTTCGTTCTGCAGACAGGAATACCTGTAAATTTTCCTGTGGGTCAATTTGAGTTTCAAGACCTCAACGTTCCTGTTTTCGAAGGCAGAAATTTGAATCGTTTACCAACCTTTCACAGGTTAGACCTTTCTGCAACTTATACTCCCGAAAGAAAAAACAAAAAGTGGACCTCCTCCTGGAATTTTGGAATTTACAATGTATATAATCGAAGAAACGCAGCCTCTTTAAATTTTGAGCAGAATTCCACAACAGGACAGAATGAAGCGGTAAGGTTCTCAATTTTTGGTATTGTGCCTTCTGTAAGCTATAATTTTAAATTTTAAGCTATGAAAAAAGTCTTACTCCTTTTGATGTTTGCTGGCTTATTTTCAGCCTGTGAAGATGTGGTAGAGGTCGAATTGGAAGAAGCTGAGTCCAGACTGATTGTAGATGCCATTCTGCAATGGGAAAAAGGAACAGACGGAACATCACAGACTATAAAATTAAGTCGTACTCGCGGTTTTTTTGACCAGGAACCTATCCCTGTTTCAGAAGCAGTGATTAGCGTCACTAAAGCTTCTGGAGAAGAATTTATTTTTAACGAAACTGATCCTGGTGAATATGTCACCACTAACTTTATTCCTGAACTTGAGGAACTCTATGAACTCAGGTTAGAACTTGATGGAGATGTATACACCGCTGAAGAAATTCTAAAGCCGGTCGTAGAAATTGACTCTATAGAACAGAATAATGAAGGCGGTTTCACCGGAGAAGACATCGAATTGAAAGCCTTTTATAACGATCCTCAGGGTATTGAGAATTACTACTTGTTCAAATATTTTACTCCCTTCCTGGCTTTTCCTGAATTCAGCACCTTTGACGATGAATTTAACGATGGAAACAGAATTTTTGGGCTGTTTGCAGATGAAGATATTGAACCAGGCATGGACATCAGAATACAATTGCACGGCATTTCAGAAGACTATTTCAACTTTTTGGAAATTCTTCTCGCTCAGGCTGGAAGTGCTGGTGGCCCTTTTGAAACTCAGCCGGCAACCGTACGAGGAAATATCAAAAATGTAAATGACGACGAAGAATTAATTTTTGGTTATTTTGGTCTTTCTGAAGTAGATCAAGTTATCTATACAGTCCAATAATGAGTAAAAATTTCAAAAAAATAACAGAGCAAAGTTCAGCTTACAGACACTTGGAACAGATGTCTATCCATGAGCTATTGACCAACATCAATACTGAAGATCAAAGTGTTCCTAAAGCTGTCCAAAAAAGCATTAGCTCTATTGAACGACTTGTAGAGGCGATCGTAGACCAAATTGAGAAAGGAGGTAAATTATACTACATCGGTGCGGGAACCAGTGGAAGATTGGGTATTCTGGACGCCACTGAATGTCCACCAACATTTGGGGTGCCAGAGGATATGGTAACCGGATTAATCGCTGGCGGAGACCAGGCCATTAGAAAAGCGGTAGAACATGCGGAAGATGATACTGAACAAGCCTGGAAAGATTTGCAAGCTCATGATCTTCAAACCGAAGATGTGGTGATAGGCATTGCTGCTTCTGGCACTACACCCTATGTGGTCGGCGGACTTAAAACTTGCCAGGAAAATGATATTATAACGGGGTGTATTGTATGTAATCCTAGTTCTCCGATATCTAAAGTTTCAGATTTTCCTATTGAAGTGGTTGTAGGACCAGAATTTGTGACAGGAAGTTCTAGAATGAAAGCAGGTACAGCTCAAAAGCTGGTACTCAATATGATTTCAACCTCTGTCATGATCAAGTTAGGTCGAGTTAAAGACAATAAGATGGTCGATATGCAATTGAGCAATGCCAAGCTTAAACAAAGAGGAAGTTTATTGATTGCTGAAGCCCTTGATATTTCGGAGGAAAAAGCTGCAGTATTTCTTCAAAAACACGGGAGTGTGAGAAAAGCTATCGAACATGAAACACACCAATAAAGATACACTTGCTAAGGGTGTAAAATATCTTGCCGGGGCACTTCCGCTTATGTTTATAGGACCTTCAGTTATTTTTAGCGCCTTCAATAATCAGGATAAACCGCTCTACTGGCCAGTTCTTATTTTAGGAGGAGTATTAAGCATCGCAGCCATTCTTCTTATATTCAAAGGAATTATGACAGTCCTAAAAGCCTTATTTGACGATTGAATTTATTCCTTGAAAGGCTTCTTAAGCTGATTCCAAAAATCCTGAGGATAATCTTCATCATTCTGAAAACCAAGTTCAATATCTCTACCATTTTCTGGAACATGAGCCGTTCCAAATAAATAATCCCAAAGACTCAAACTAAGACCAAAATTCATTCCGTAGGGATGATTTTCTGGGAGGGCTTTGGAATGGTGCCAAATGTGCATTTTAGGATTGTTAAACACGTATTTCAGCGGTCCATAATCCCAACCCACATTGGCATGGTTAAGGTGACCTACCAGTACGCCGAACATGTGAACGATAAAGAATTCTTGAATTCCGAAACCAATCATAGCCAAAGGCACGTATTGGATAACTTTATAGACGATAGTTTCCATAAAATGAAACCTAAACTGAGCAGCGAAACCCATTTCTTTCACACTGTGATGTACCTTATGAAACTTCCATAACCATGGCTGTTTATGCAACTGAATATGCACATTCCATTGAATAAAATCAGCCACCAAAAACATGATCAAAAATTGTGACCAGACAGGGAAATTTTGAATGTGAAAAGCGACGATATTTTCTATACCTAAGAAGTGAAGACCATCATTAAAAAGCTCTACCACAACATTGGATATAGCATTGTAACCGATGAGTGAAAAGATGAAGAAGTTGAAAAACACATAAAACAAGTCTAGCCAAAATCCTTTTCTAATCAATTTCTGATTTTTTCTCCATGGAATAATAAGCTCCATAGACAGGACTAAAAACGAAAGCCCTATCAACCACCAAAAATAATTGGTAAGCGAAGGGTTTTGAATCTCATTGATCAGGTAATTATAATACCCACTAAAGGAGTTGAGAAATATGTCTTTATACTTTTCCATATTGGATTCAAAAATAACCATTTAAGGCTACAGAAAATGTATCATAAGTCACAATAGTGTTTTAAAATTAATTGACTGTGTTTTGGAAATAATTATCTCTAGAGGTCTTTAGAATCTATAGATCCCTTACTTTTAGTGTTCTTTATAAAGAAAGATTAAGCATGGATTTTAAAGATAAAAGCGTTTTAATTACAGGAGCGTCAAGAGGAATTGGAAGAGCCACCGCTATTGCCTTTGCGAAACAAGGGGCTAAAGTTGGAATCAACTTCAGATCAAATCAAAAAGAGGCGGAATTGACGCTTTCGAGCCTTGAGGGAGAGGGACATCAGCTTTTTCAGGCTGATATTTCAGTAGAAGTCGAGGCAAAAGCACTTATAGAGAAATTTATCGGAACCTACGGTCATATAGATATCCTAGTCAATAATGCTGGGATTGCCATTTCTCATCCTATTGAAGACGTAGGTTTTGAAGACTGGACCACTGCCTGGACTAGGACTTTGCAAACCAATCTAATAGCAGCTGCCAATCTTTGCTTTCTTTCAGCAAAACATATGATGAAAGTCAAAAGAGGAAGCATCGTCAATGTGTCGTCCAGAGGAGCTTTTCGTGGAGAACCCGATCAGCCGGCTTATGGCGCCAGTAAGGCCGGACTTAATGCCTTAAGTCAGTCCTTAGCCAAAAAATTAGCGCCGTATAACATCCAGGTGGGCGTGGTGGCTCCAGGATTTACAGAAACCGATATGGCCAATGAAGCCCTCTCTAATGATGAAAAGCAAAGCATGATGAATGAAATTCCATTCAAGCGCATGGCCTCACCAGAGGAAGTAGCACACGCGATCTTATTTTTAGCTTCCGAAAACGCTGCTTATGCTTCTGGAAGCATCATAGACGTTAACGGGGCCAGCTATCTTAGAAGTTAGGTTTTAAAATTTGGGAAAAAACCGACCTGTTTTGGTCTTATACTCCTTATAGTCCTCAAAAGTATCTTCAAGTAAGGTTTCTTCATACTGAGTTTTATAAAGAAATAAACCTAATACCAAAAGGCTGATGCAAAGCCTATAACCATCGCCCAACCAAAAAGCAAAGCTGAACATAAATATTAAAATACCAGTGTAAATTGGATGTCTGCTAAGCCTAAAAGCACCGTTGGTAATAAGTTTTGAATCTGATTTTGGAGATGGAAATGGAGACAGATGAATATTGAGCTGCAGTAAGGCAATACCAGAGATGAGTAGTCCAAAAATACCGAGGTAAAACCAAAGGTCGTGCTCAATGAAATCTATGGCAAACCATTTAAAGTTTAAATAATAGACCAGCATTAAAAAGAATTGAATGCTGACCAGGATGATGTCTTTCGTTTTCGGCATTTTTCTTACAAAGTTAATATGCTTTATCAGCAATCCTCATTGTTAATGTCTATTCTTCTGATTTTTATCATTTTAATAGAGCTACTCTCATCGTACTTTTGATCTAAAGCAATAGGTAATGAGAGAACTAATTCAAAAATATAATGTGCCGGGACCAAGATACACAAGCTATCCAACCGTGCCATATTGGGATCCAGAAAGCTTTTCAGTAGATCGATGGAAAGAGAGTTTGAAAACTAATTCTTCTAAAGAACTCAGTCTATACATTCATTTGCCCTTTTGCGAAAGCCTATGCACGTTTTGTGCCTGTAACAAACGCATCACTAAAAGGCATGAAGTAGAAGAACCTTACATACAGGCGCTGTTGAAAGAGTGGAGTCTTTATTTAGAAGTCTTAGAAGAAAAGCCAATCCTTAAAGAAATTCATCTTGGAGGAGGAACCCCTACCTTCTTTGATGCTGATAACTTAAAAATTCTTATAGAAACTATAAAAGCCTCCTGTGTGATTCCTGAGGAAATCCAGTTTAGCTTTGAAGGCCACCCCAACAATACCACAGAAAAACATTTAAGCGTGTTACACGAACTTGGATTCGACAGGGTGAGTTATGGCATACAGGATTATAATCCAAAGGTTCAGATAGCCATCCACAGGATTCAATCCTTTAAAACTGTGAAAGAAGTCACTGAACTTTCCAGACAAATTGGTTACACCTCTATAAGTCACGATATTATCTACGGCCTTCCATTACAGAACCTTGAGGATGTTAAGAATACCATAGAAAAAACCATAGAACTCAGACCAGATCGGATTGCTTTCTACAGTTATGCCCACGTCCCCTGGACTAAAGGTAACGGACAGCGCGGTTATGATGAACAAGATCTACCATCAGCTGATTTAAAACGCCTGCAATATGAAACTGGTAAAAAAATGCTGGAAGATTACGGGTATATGGAGATTGGTATGGATCATTTTGCACTACCAGAAGACGAACTATCAAAATCTTATCAAAATCATACTCTGCATAGAAACTTTATGGGTTATACCACCACCAAAACCAACAAGATGATAGGTCTTGGGGTATCAGCGATTAGTGATAGCTGGTTTGGATTTGCCCAGAATAAAAAAGATATCAAAGCCTATTATCAAGATTTAAAAAACGGACAATTGTCTATCGAAAAGGGTCACATCTTAACCTCAACTGACCTTGTAATTAGAAGAAAAATTTTAAATTTAATGTGCCAATTTAAAACTGACCTTTCAGATGTTGATATTGATTTATTTATCGACATCAAATCAAGCCTAAGAGAATTGGAAGAGGATGATTTATTGATTTTTGAGGAACGAAAGCTCCAGGTTACAGAGAAAGGACAAGCATTTATCAGAAATATATGTATGGCCTTTGATCAACGATTAAAAGCTAAACAACACGATACTCAATTATTTTCTATGACCATTTAAAACCAAAACCTATGAAAAAGATTTTAGTACCCGTCGATTTTTCTAAACCTTCAGAAAATGCACTCAAAGTAGCAGCTAAACTTGCCAATAAAAATAATGCAGAGCTTCACGTTTTACACGTCATTGAACTGGCTGAATCTCTTTTTGGGGCAGAACAGTTTAATGTGAATGACGACCAGATTATATTCTTTATGAAGCTTGCCAGTAAACGATTTAATGAGTTTTTAGATAAACCATACTTGAAAGACCTTAAAGTTAAAGATTACGTAGAGCCAGGCTCGACTGCCTTTGTCATTAAAAGTCTGGTAGAGGACCACGAAATCGATATGATCGTTATGGGCTCAAGTGGAGTATCTGGTCTGGAGGAAATCGTAATTGGATCCAATACCGAAAAAGTAGTTAGACACTCTGAGGTTCCTGTCTTGGTAGTGAAAAATGAAATTAAAGATATCAATATTAATCGTGTAGTTTTTGCTTCAAATTTTGAACTCGAAAACGTAGACGCTTTCAAAAAGGCTAAAAAGTTCGCCAATAGTTTTAATGCCGATATGCATATGCTTTATGTCAACATGCCTGGGAATCAATTTAGCAGTACAAAAGAAATTCATGAGCAAATGAGGAGTTTTCTTAAAAAAGTGGAAATGCCACTAGACAAAAAAAATATTGAAATTTTTAACGACTATAGTATTCAGCAAGGTGTGCTCAACGGCTCTGAATATTTGAAAGCAGATTTAATTATCATTCCAACCCACGGCAGAAAAGGCTTGTCTCACTTCTTTAACGGAAGCATTGGTGAGGATGTAGTCAACCATTCAGAGTTGCCAGTATTGACTTTGAAAATATAATTGGAATTTCACTCACAAAAAAAAGCATCTTTAAATGGTGCTTTTTTTGTTTAGTCAATATAAATTTAAGAATAAGAACGAATCCTCTGCACAAGGTCATCCTTCTGTAACACTCCACTTTGTCTCCATTTTTGTTCACCATCTTTAAAAATCATCATTGTAGGTACTCCCCTCACCTGGTATTTAGCAGCTAGTTGCTGATTTTTGTCGACGTCAATTTTAATAATTTTCACTCCCTCACCAAGCTCTTCTTTAACTTCTTTTAAAATAGGAGCAAGCATTTTACAGGGACCACACCAGTCTGCAAAAAAGTCGATGAGCACTGGAGTTTCACTATTTATAATTTCATTAAATTTCTGACTCATGATTTTATATTTTTAAATTTGATTTTGAATTTACTTGGCATTGAATCTTTCGAAAGCTGCTTTTTGTAAATTCTCTCGGTGGTCCGGATGGGCTATTGAAATAAGTGCCTCTGCTCTTTGCTTTAAATTTCTACCGTATAAATTCACCACCCCAAATTCAGTAACGATATAATGGACGTGGGCTCTTGTAGTGGTTACTCCTGCTCCTTCGTTGAGAAAGGGTGTGATTTTGGATACTCCCTTCTTAGTCACCGAAGGCATCGCAATAATGGCTTTACCGCCTTCAGACAAGGAAGCTCCACGAATAAAGTCCATTTGACCTCCTACTCCAGAAAACTGCATCTTTCCAATGGTATCAGCACACACCTGGCCGGTGAGATCGATTTCGATAGCAGAATTGATTGCTGTTACTTTGGGATTTCGTCTAATGATAGCAGTGTCGTTAGTATAAGCGGCTTCTTTCATATGGACCAAAGGATTATCGTCCATAAAGTCATAAAGCTTTTGAGAGCCCACCGCAAAACAGGTCACTATCTTTCCTGTTTTGACTTCTTTCTGACTTCCATTAATCACTCCACTTTCGATCAGGGGTAAAATTCCATCAGAAAACATTTCAGTGTGAATGCCTAAGTTTTTGTGAGACCCCAAATTCTGCAATGCAGCATTAGGAATACCACCTATACCCATTTGAAGAGTAGCTCCATCTTCTACCAATGTCGCCACATTAGCTCCTATCTTGCGTTCAAGTTCAGTGGTCTCTGGCTGTTCATGTCCGTAAATTTGCTCATCAGCTTCAATAGCAAAATCCAATTCACTCATATGAATGATTCCATCTCCGTGGGTCCTTGGCACCTGCGGATTCACCTGAGCTATAACTAACTTTGCGGTTTGTATCGCCGGTATGGTAATGTCAACAGAAGTCCCCAGAGAGCAATAGCCGTGACGGTCTGGAGGAGACACCTGGATTAAAGCCACATCCAGTGGCAAGATGGAACGTCTGAATAACCGATGAATTTCGCTTAAGAAAATGGGGATATAATCTCCATTGCCCTGTTTAACTGAATTTCTTACGTTACCACCTACAAAGACACTATTAATTTTAAAGGCTTTAGAAAAAGGATCTTCGGTATATTTAGCCTGACCTTCGGTATGAAGGTGTATAATTTCAACATCCTCTAGAGACTCATATCTTGAAACCAAGGCATCGATCAATTTTTGAGGTGTCATGGCTGCGCCTTGAATAAAGACACGATCTCCAGATTTAATTTTAGATACGGCTTCTTCAGAACTTACTCTGTTTAAATATTCACGTTTCATCTTCAATTCTATTTTAATGCAAAATTAAAGCTCTGTTGACTATTGAAGAGGCGCTTAAACAAAGATTTAAATGATTTTTATCAGCTTTAAGTCAAGTTGAAGGTTCAATTAAAGTATAGGAAGGAATAGTAAGACCGAATTAATTTTGTAATTGATTCCAGGTCCAGATTTGAGCATCTTTATAGGATTCAAAAATCTCATAAGGCACAGGTTGTTTTTGAAATAAAAAAATCATTTTGAGGACCCAGTGCATGGTCTTATTTGGGATAACATAAGCGGTACCTTTGCAATACTGTTTCATCAGATCATGATTATCCTTGAGCCACTTAGCTTGCTGTTTTTGATGAGATAGTTTTGGGACAGCTGCTTTAGTCGCATCAAAAATGATGGCCAGTTGCTGCTGTGTAAAATAACAATCGTCCAATTCTTTTAAGTAAGCCTTAAAATTGGCGTTGGTGCTTTTTTCACCTGTAAACGTCACTGTGATTAAAGGGAAGGACGTTTGGTCTACTAATGCGTATGAGCTTGACTTCAATTTTTTGTTTAAAAGTAATAAAATTTTAAACGATTGTACTTGCAAAAGCATGTTCTTTCTAGTAACTAACTTTAAGTTTCACTATTACTGAGTAATTCAATCTAACTGCAAAGCAGAGACAATTATTTAAATTGTGTGAGTTAGTTCCTAAACCCAACTTAGAATTATAATTCAGAATTCTAAATATAGATTCCAATCATTAGCAAGCTCTTAATGACACTCCATTGAAGCAGTTACCTGAGTCGTCGCTGGTTTTGGAGAGACGTAAGGGATGCCTAAACCTAGTCCTCTGAGGATAAATAATATACCGATGATAGCTACGGCAATGGGGATAAGGCGTTTTGGGTTGAATTTCAATACTGAATTCAGCCAGTCTTTAGCGTAAATAACCACACTCATCAATGGAATGGTACCTAAACCAAAAAACACCATATACAAGGAACTCTCAACTAAACCAGAAATGGCAATTGACCCAAACACAGCCATATAGACCAGACCGCAGGGTAGCAGGCCATTCAAAAATCCTAAATAAAAAAAAGTGTCTAGATTTTTCTTTTTAAGCGATGCACCAAGCTCAGACTTTAGTTTTCCAACCCATCGGAATATGGGCTTACTCACATTAAGTTTGCCTAAAATAGATTCAGAAAAAAGTAACGACGACAGCATTATAAGCCCTATAAGAATAGAAAGTTGCTGCTGAACTCCAAATAAAGCAAAGCTTTCTCCTATAAAACCAAACACCAGTCCAATGAGGGCATAAGTCGTCACTCTACCTAAATGGTATAGTGTAATCTGAACAGCTTTTCTAACTGGATTATATCGATCTACTGGAAGCATCAACGCAATGGGGCCACACATGCCCACACAGTGAAAACTTCCCAATAGTCCTAATATGAAAGCCGTCCACAACATAATTTAGATCTTAATTTTTTGTTGGATAAAATAACTCTCGCCTTGGTGATCAAATTTTAAATTTACTTCCCATTTCCCAGACTTAAGCAAAGCTTTTGGCAAAATATAGTAGTTATCTTCCAACTGAAGTTGAACGGTAAAATCTAAAGCCTTATCTGAAGGTCTGTATAAGAAAAGCTCACCTTTGATGTTTTGAGGTTTGAATTCTTTAGGAAAAATTAATTTCACGCCTTCATTCACAATCTCTATCTTAACGTGATTGGTAAGGTCTGCAGCATTTTGAGCTGAATTTAAATCCTCTTGAAAGGTTAATTCTTTCTGATAATAAGACTCAACCACCAGGTCGTGAGCCAATTCATCTTTGGACATCATTTGCACCACCATGACCATAATAAAGCCAATAAACAATACAAATGCTATAACGATAGAAGTTCCCCAATTTAATTTCATAATTATTTTATCTAAAAGTTCGTGGTCCCATGAAGTTAGTCGTAGTTCGATCTATAAGTCGATCTTTGCTATACACCTCAATTTCGATTTTATTTTTATCATCTTTTAAAGCCGCAGGATCTGTTTCTATGAAGAACGTTCCTTTAGCGATACCTCCTTTTTCTATGCTGAAATATTCTTTTTTTACCATCTTAATTTCACCGTTAAATGAATTCAGTTTAAAATGAATACTATCCATTTCCACATTGGTTTTATTCAATAGCTTATAAGTAAAGACGTTTGAAATATTCCCGTTGTCTTTCATTTCGTAGGTCTGCCCTGGTAATCTCAACACCTTAGCCTCAATATCACTTCTTATTAAGAGTAGGCCAATCAATAATCCAGTAAGAATCGTAAGTACAGCGGTATACCCCTTGAGCCTTGGAGTGAATTCAAATTTGGACTTTTTCTCTATATTTTCTTCACTCGCATATCGAATTAAACCTTTTGGCAGATTCACGCTTTCCATAATAGAGTCGCAGGCATCGATACAGGCCGTACAGTTAACGCATTCTAGTTGAGTTCCGTTTCTTATGTCGATTCCGGTGGGACACACCTGTACACATTGGCTGCAGGCAATACAATCTCCTATTCCTTGAGCTGCTCTATCCTGGTTTTTCTTGAATTTTTGGCGCCCTTCTTCTCGTTCTCCACGCTTATGATCGTAAGCAACGACAATTGACTTTTGATCTAAGAGTACCCCTTGTAATCGACCATAAGGGCAAGCTATAATACAAACTTGCTCTCTAAACCAGGCAAACACAAAATAAAAAACAGCTGTAAATACCAGTAATGGAATAAAGGTTCCTAAATGACTTGTTGGTCCATTGGTAATGTACTTAATCAATTCATCACTGCTGATGAGATAGGCGAGAAAGATATTGGCTATTAAGAAAGAAATGATAGCAAAAATGGTCCATTTGGTTCCCTTTTTTAAAATCTTATCCTTAGTCCAAGGCGCTTTATCCAATCGAATTTGTTTACCTCTGTCACCTTCAATAGCGTATTCTATTCTTCTGAATACCATCTCCAGAAATATAGTCTGAGGACAAATCCATCCGCAAAATATCCTTCCGAAAGCCACTGTAAAAAGCGCTATAAACACTACTCCAATGACCATGGCTATTACGAATAGATAGAAATCCTGAGGCCAGAAAGGGAATCCAAAGATATTGAACTTACGTTCCAGGACATTGAAAAGCAAAAACTGATTCCCATTGATCTTTATGAAGGGCGCAGTAAATAAGAATATCAAAAGCGCATAACTTACATATTTCCTGTACTCGTAAAATACGCCACTAGGCTTTTTGGGGTAAACCCACTTACGTTTACCTTCCTCATCTAAGGTACCTATACTGTCTCTAAATCGCTCTTGGTTGTCCACTTTAAATCACTTGATGTTAGTCTTCTGTTTCTGGGATCCAAACTTCTCCCTGTGGTTCTTTTGGCTCTGCAGGTGTTGTTCCTTGCAAAGTCAACACATAACTTGCTACTTGCTGAAGTTCTGAAGGTTTAAAATCGTTTTTCCAGGATACCATCCCTTTTCCAGGTCTACCACCTTCTACTAGCGTTCTATATACATTTTTTATACCACCGCCAAGGATCCAGTGCTCATCAGTTAGGTTAGGGCCAATACCTCCACCACCATCTGCTTTATGACAAGCTACACAACTGTTAGAATAGATTTGTTTCCCTGCTTCAAGATCTGATGGCTCCTCCATTAGGGTGACAGTTTCTATCGTCACTAAATCTTTGGCTGTTTCTTTATATCGCGCAATATCGATTTCAGCCTGAGCAACTTCAGATTTATATTCTTCAATCTGATCGTAGTCATTAAAAATGTGGAATCTGGCTAAATAGATCACTGCAAAAATGATACTGGCATAAAAGCTATACAGCCACCAGGGTGGTAATTTGTTATCTAATTCTCGAATACCATCATAATTATGATCCAATTCAATTTCGCCTTCTTCCTCTACAGGTTTAGAACGTGTAAGTAGTTTTGGTAACCTTTCAAAATAGGATGTCAGCTTGTTAATGAACTTTTGTTCTGAAGCAATGAAAACCTCTTGCTTTTCTGGAGAAAGCGATCTCAAAAGGGTGACTCTTAAGGCCGCAACAGAGACTTCTACAGCAATGGTTACTAAAAGAATTACTCCTATAAAAATCATGGTATTAGGATATTCTAAAACTGCAAACTGACCAGGTTCTGTCTCGAAGAGAAGTTCTACACCTCCCCAGGCTATACCTACAATGGCTATAATTCTAAAAATGGATGCTAGTGTTCTCATAATTGATTATCGTTTTCATTATCTAATGGAATTTGACTAACCTCCTGTACATAATCTTTCTTAGCAGTATATACCCACCAAAATAAAACCACGAAAAAGAGGAAAAATATAAGCAAGGAAATGATGGGATAGATTTCTATCCCTTGTATCGTTTCCATGTGACCTTTTATGAATTTCAACATGCTTTTTAGATTTAATTTGAAGTTGTAACTTCTTGGTTAGTTTTAATTTTAATATCTGTGCCCAGTCGCTGTAAGTAAGCAATTAAAGCCACGATTTCTCTTTCTTTCATTTCAACAAACTCAAGATTGTTTTCTTCAGCATAAGCTTTGTCTGCTTCGTAAGCTTTTACAAAATCAGGATCATTGTAGAGGTTGTTTTGTATCTTCTCCCCTTGAGCAAGCATGGCCTCCTGAGCATTAGCAATCTCTTCATCGGAGTATGGCACTCCAAGATTTGCCATAGTCTTCATTTTATCTTCCGTGTTGGATTTATTCAGCTTGTTTTTAATAAGCCACTGATAGGCTGGCATGATAGATCCTGAAGAGGTGCTCTGTGGATCGTACATATGATTGAAATGCCAGTTATCTGAATACTTTCCTCCTACCCTTAATAAATCCGGCCCAGTACGCTTACTACCCCATAAAAACGGTCTGTCGTAAACAAATTCACCTGCTTTGGCATACTCACCGTAACGCTCTACTTCACTACGGAATGGTCGAACCATTTGAGAGTGACAGCCTACACAACCTTCTCTAATGTAAAGGTCACGGCCTTCTAACTCTAAGGGAGTGTATGGCTTAACAGTCGTTATAGTTGGAATGTTTGATTTTACTAGTATAGTTGGGATGATTTGGACAATTCCTCCGATCAAGATAGCAACGGTAGCCAGGATGGTCAATTGTATAGGTTTTCTCTCCAACCAAGTATGGAACTTTTCGCCTCTCTTTCTTCGTCCTCCACGGCTTAAAGCAGCTGCTTCTGCAAGTTCATCTTCTACCTTTGAGCCAGACCTCGCTGTTCTAATGACGTTGTAAATCATCACAAAGGTTCCAACGATATACAAACTACCCCCAATGGCTCTCATCCAGTACATTGGCATAATTTCGGTAACGGTTTCTAAGAAGTTACCGTAAAATAAACTTCCATCCGGGTTAAATTGTTTCCACATCGAAGCTTGTAGAAATCCAGCAACATACATTGGTAAGGCATACATCACAATTCCCAGAGTACCTAACCAGAAGTGTAAGTTGGCTAATCCAGTAGAGAACAAGCGTGTTTTGAATAGTCGAGGTACCAGCCAATAGATCATACCAAAGGTTAAGAATCCATTCCAGGCCAAGGCTCCAACGTGAACGTGAGCAATAATCCAGTCTGTAAAATGCGCAATAGCATTTACATTTTTAAGGGATAACATGGGCCCTTCGAAAGTTGCCATCCCATAACCGGTAATTGCGACTACCATAAACTTAAGGACTGGACTGGTTCTCACTTTATCCCAGGCTCCTCGTAGCGTTAATAATCCGTTGATCATCCCTCCCCATGAAGGCATCAATAACATTATGGAAAATGTAACTCCTAGATTTTGAGCCCAGTCTGGTAAAGCGGTGTACAACAAATGGTGAGGTCCTGCCCAGATATAGATAAAAATCAATGACCAGAAGTGAATGATAGATAACTTATAAGAGTAGACCGGACGATTTGCTGCCTTAGGAACGAAATAGTACATCAAACCTAAAAATGGTGTGGTTAAGAAAAATGCAACAGCATTATGTCCGTACCACCATTGTACTAATGCATCCTGAACGCCAGCGTAAGCTGAATAACTTTTAAGAAAGTTAACTGGAAGCGCTAAACTATTAAATATATGAAGGACAGCAACTGTAACGAAAGTGGCTAAGTAGAACCAGATTGCCACATAAAGATGTCTTTGGCGTCTTTTTAAAATGGTACCGATAAGGTTCCATCCAAAAACAACCCAAACTACAGCGATCATGATATCGATAGGCCACTCTAATTCTGCATACTCCTTTGAGCTTGTCATCCCAAGAGGTAGCGTTATGGCAGCTGCCACTATAATTAATTGCCAGCCCCAAAAGTTGATTTTACTTAAAGCATCACTAAACATTCTTGCCTTAAGTAATCGCTGAGTAGAGTAATACACTCCGGCGAAAATAGCGTTACCCACAAAAGCAAAAATTACAGCATTGGTATGCAGAGGTCTTAACCGACCAAAACTCAACCAGGATATGCCATCGGTGACGTTAGGAAAAATGAACATAAATGCCAGTAGTAGGCCAACAGACATTCCAACTACACCCCAAATAATTGTGGCATAAAGGAAGTTTTTTACGATCTTGTTATCGTAATGAAATTGCTGTAACTCCATAGTTATGATTGTTTTGATTGATTTTTTGAATTTTGAGTAGTCTTAGAACTGTCATCTTTTACCAATTCATCTTCAAAAAGCATTCTGACAGAAGGAGTGTAATCATCGTCGAATTGACCTTTTTTAACAGAAAAAATAAATAGAGCAAAGAAGACAAGAGCAACGAGAATACTGATGGCTAGAAGTCCGTAGATGACATTCATAATTTAAATTTTTAACAAAACTACTTGTCAAGTCGTCTTTAAAAAATGACCATAGTCATGTTTCAAATCCTTTGTGATTTTTGAATAGGTTTTGAAATAAAGTTGGTAGCTAGCGTTGTAAAAATCACGATAGAAATAGAACTAAGCGGCATCAAAATAGCAGCTATAACCGGTTGCAATTGACCTGTTAAAGCGAAGTAGAGTCCTACCGCATTGTATAAAAAAGAAAAAATAAAACTTAACTTTATAATTGATATTCCTTGCTTAGAAATACTTACGAATTTACTTAGGTTAGACAGTTGTGAAGCATCCATGATGGCGTCACAAGCTGGAGAAAAAACATTTACATTCTCAGAAATCGCAATACCTATATCAGCTTGTTTTAAAGCTCCAGCATCGTTTAAACCATCACCTATCATAGCTACTTTTTTATCCTCAGCTTGAATTTTTTTTATCATCCTCATTTTTGAGTCAGGCTTCTGGTTAAAAAACAATTGAGTGGTTTTTGGAAGCATTTTGGTGAGTATGGATCTTTCCCCTTCATTATCACCAGAAAGGATGATTAACTTATAATGTTGATCAAGGGATTGAAATAAATCCTGAACCCCGTCTCTATAGATGGTTTCAAATTCAAATTTCCCTAAATAACTATCATCTCTGCTGATGTGAACAGCAGTGGAAAGTGATGAATATTGTGGATCACTGCTTACAAATTTTGCAGATCCTAATTTGTAAGTATGATTATTATAGGATGAAACTATACCCTCCCCGAGATGTTCTTCAAAAGACTCAGCATCATATATATTTTGAGAATCTAAAAAACTATACAATTCTCGACTCAAAGGATGATTGGAGTTCCTAAATGAATTTTTAAGAACCATTTTGTCCTCTTCTGTCAATTTTAATCCTGAGTAGGTAATATCATTTTTCTGACTGGAGGTTAAGGTTCCTGTTTTATCAAAAACTAAGACATCAAGGTCTGACATCTGTTCCAATACATTGGTATTCTTGATGTAAAACCCATTTTTTCCAAAGATTCTAAGCAGGTTACCAAGGGCAAAAGGGGTTGCTAAGGCAATGGCGCATGGACATGCAATGATTAATACCGCTGTAAATACATTAAGAGCAAGGCTAGGGTCATAAAACAACCAAAACAGAAGCCCGGAAAAAGCTATGCTTAATACTGCGATGGTGAATTTTTTACTGATTTTATCGATTAGGCTTTGAAATTTTGGATCGTAACCTTTTTGAAACACATCATTACTCCAGAGCTGAGTTAAATAACTTTGTTCTACCGATTTTTCAGCCACAACTTCTACGGCTGCTCCTACATGTTTACCCCCAGCATAAACTTTATCACCAGATTTCTTTTGGACGAGATTGGCTTCACCTGTTACAAAACTATAGTCAATTTCAGCAGAAGAAGACATGAGTATACCGTCTACAGGAATCAATTCCTGATTTCTTATTCTTAACCTATCACCTCGCTCAATATCATATACTTGCACATTCTCTTCTCTTCCCTTTTTGTTTATTTTTGTCACAGCAATTGGGAAATAAGACTTATAATCCCGCTCAAAAGACATGAACTTATAAGTTTTCTGTTGCACAATTTTACCTAAAAGCAGGAAGAATACAAGTCCGGTGAGACTATCAAAAAAACCAGATCCCAGATCAAAAAAAATGTCAACCGAACTTCGAATAAACAAAACAGTAATTCCTAGAGCAATGGGGATATCTATATTCAAAATTTGACTACGTATACCCTGTATTGCAGATTTGAAATAATCACGTCCAGCGTAAAAGACCACTGGTAAACTAAAGAAAAACATCAACCATCGAAAAAGAGGCTTGTATTGTTCCAGCCAATATTCAGATACTTCGAAGTACTCTGGAAAACTTAAAAACATCACATTTCCAAAAGCAAAACCTGCCACTCCTATCTTATATATTAAACTTCTATCTAAATCATCTTTAGTGGCACCATAATTATCTAAACTAATGTAGGGTTCATAACCAATTTTAGCCATGAGTTCAACCAATGATTTCAAAGAAAAGCCTTCTGTCGTGTAGGTAACGCTAACCTTTTTTTTAGGAAAATCAACTTGAGAATTGAGAACTCCAGGGTCTAACTGATGAAGGTTTTCCAGAATCCAAATACAAGAGCTGCAGTGAATGTGTGGTATATATAAAGTAACCACTTCTGTGGAGCCTTCCTGAAAATCAATTAACTTTTCAACGATATCTTCTTGATCTAAATAATCGTATTTACCATCAATATCTAAAGGTGTTGCACCCGGGCTCTGTTCCAAATCATAGTAACAGGTCAAATCATTTTCTGAAAAGATTTCATACACCGTTAAGCAACCTCTGCAGCAAAATAGCTTTTTGTCTTGCTTTATTTTTGTGGTCTCACAGTCATCTCCACAGTGATAGCATTTTTCCTTAACCATTGAATTTTATTATGTTACAAATTTCAGTCAGAAAATGATCAGCAAAAATGATATGTATCAGCTCTTGTTTAATTGGACAAATAAGTTCATATCTTTGCCTATCCAAAATATTACAACGATGAAAATATTTTTCATAGCTCTTATAATGGGTGTTAGTCTTTGCGCTAACGGTCAAGTATGGCTTGACAATACTTGTCCGATTGAAGAGCAAATTACAACAGAAGCTTACACGACGGCCAAAGCTAATAATCTATTAAGGCTTATTGTAGATCAGGAAGGTATATTAGTAATGAATGGTCTAAGGCAAGAAGAGATGTCTGAAATAAAATTCAAAGAAACAGTATATGATTTTCTTACCAACCCATCTAATGATAAATTAAAAGCAGATTCACCTAAGCAAGCTATCATAGCTCTTGGTTCCTATGGAAAGCACGAGTATTACGATTTGATATTGAGATATGTGAGAGAAGTTTATTTGTATGCCTGGGATACAGCATCTGAAGATAAGTATGGTTCCATCTATATGGACCTTAATTGTAAAAAAAGAGAAAAGATTAGAACAGCTGATTTCCCTTATAACGTTATAGAGCTCAATAATACACTTAATAAAAATAATAAAAAACCTAGTTTTTCACCAGGCGTACCAACTTTTGATGGAGACGTTTCTGATAATTAAATATTGATATCCAGAGTTTTTATCTTGTGTGTTTTTTGAGATTTTATCTCTAGATGCAAAGAGATAAAATCTCTATTATCTATCACTTTTAATTCTCCAGTAGTAATTTTCTCGAAACCAGCTTCCTCGCAGTCACAGACCTTTCCAAGCAAAACCTTTTGGTTTTTTAGACTTAGGTTTTTAGAATGTATTTCTTTAAACATAGAAGGAATTTGAAGGTAAATTTCTTCGGAATATCCTTTTCGATTAGAATCTGTATATTGAATAAATATCACCTGAAAATCAGAATCCTCTTCAAAAGCTACTTTGGATACTTTTGATTCAGTTTCTACGAGATTTAATCTGGTTTCTTTAAATACCTGAACCACACAATCCCCTTCTCCGGGACAATTTTGTAAGGCTGGTAATTCAGTTTGGGTACTTTTACAAGCTATTAATACACAAAGTACAATTAAGCTCAAAAACTTTTTCAAATTATAATATTTTATACAAATTAAGGCATATATAATACACCAATGCCAGTCCTAATGATTTTTTTAATATTTCAAAGTAGGCAAATATATAACAATAACTTTTGTTTAACTACTAAGATAATTCTTTAAACAATAAAATATTTACTTTTGAGTCATGATATATGAAATTAATACTAGACAAAAATTACCAATTTCAAAAAAAGAGGCTTGGGATTTTTTATCTAGTCCAAAAAATTTACAGGAAATCATGCCTGATGACATGGGATTTGAAATCCTATCGGGAGCTGATAAAAAAATGTTCACTGGGCAGATATTACAATATAATGTAACTCCACTCCCTGGCTTTAAAACCAAATGGGTTACCGAAATTACTCATGTGGAAAAACCCAATTATTTCGTGGATATCCAATTATATGGACCCTATGCGTTATGGCATCATAAACATTTTATTCACGAAATCGAAGGTGGAGTTGAAGTTGAAGATCTCGTACATTATAAATTACCACTAGGAGCATTAGGTCGATTAATGCATCCCTTAGTTGTAAAGCCTAAGTTGAATCAAATTTTCAAAGCTCGAGAAGCTAAGATGATCGAAAAATTCGGTCATTTTGATAATCATAAATAATAGTAGATATGAAAAAGAATATTTTATTAATCGGTGGGTCTAAAGGAATCGGACTCGAAATCGTAAAAGAATTAAGTTCGAAGCATAATGTATACGTTGCATCAAGATCTGATGATAATTTATCTGACTATGATGTCACCTATTTCAAATTTGATGCTCTAAAAGATGATGTTTCAGAATTAGATTTACCAGAGACATTAGATGGTTTTGTTTATTGCCCTGGTAGCATTAACCTAAAGCCCTTTAAAATGATGAAACCTGAAACCTTTGAGGAGGATTTTCAGCTTAACTTCATGAGTTTAGTCAAAACTACTCATGGTGTGCTTTCCAAGTTGAAAAATTCTGAACAGGCAAGTTTGGTTTACTTTAGTACTGTAGCTGTACAAACAGGGATGCCATTCCATACCAGTGTTGCCGCTGCAAAAGGTGCTATTGAAGGTTTTGCAAGATCATTAGCTGCAGAATATGCTCCATCATTTAGAGTAAATGTCGTTGCGCCATCCTTAGTCAATTCTCAATTAGCAAGTAAATTGCTTGGTAGTGATAAGAAGAAGGAAAAAATGGATGAAAGACATCCTTTAAAAAGAGTAGGCGAACCTACAGACATTGGTAAAATAGCCAGCTTCTTACTATCTGAAGACTCAAGCTGGATTACTGGCCAGGTTTTAGGAGTTGATGGTGGTATGGGAAGCTTAAATGTAAGCTAGAATAGACATAATATTTTAATAAATCTTCTTGCTGGTAATCATTCCTGCAAGAAGATTTTTATTTTTAAGAGACATTAAAAAATTGAAAGATGAGTGATAAGTTAAGAGTATTTTGGTTTCGAAGAGACATGAGACTAGAGGATAATGTGGGATTATACGAGGCTTTATCTGGAGATTTCCCAGTAATGCCTTTATTCATTTTCGATAAACATATTTTGGACGAACTTCCAAAAGATGATGCCAGAGTAACTTTTATACACCAAGAGCTCCAAAAAATGCGTTCTCATCTTCAAGATCATTTTGGTTCCTCCATTGCCACTTATCATGACACCCCAGAAAAGGTTTTTAAACAATTGATGCAGGACTACAACATCGAAGCTGTGTATACCAATAGAGACTACGAACCTTATGCACAAAAAAGAGATGCAAAAATTAATGCACTCCTGGCTAAAAATGGTATAGAGTTTCACGATTTCAAGGATCAGGTCATTTTTGAAAAAACTCAAGTCGAAAAAAACGATGGTGGCATGTATTTGGTTTTTACACCTTATATGAAGCAATGGAAAAAAGAGTTTGAAAAAATAAATCTAAAGCCAGCTCCATCTGAAGATCATTTAGACAATACTTACAAAAATTCTCGTCTTCCCAATTTATCATTGTCAGATATGGGATTTGAAACCTCAACCATAAAGGCACCAGATTACAATCTGGATAAAGACTTACTCGATAACTATGAAGATACCAGAAACATTCCTTCTATTGAAGGAACCTCACGGCTAAGTCCACACTTAAGGTTTGGGACGGTAGGCTATAGAAAAGTAGTTCAAAAAGCCTTAGAAGCTGAAAACGAAGCTTTTCTTGATGAATTGATCTGGAGAGAATTTTATAAGGCCATTTTATATCACTATCCAGAAACTCAGGATAGGGCTTTTAAACCAAAATATGACCGCATCCAATGGAGAAATAACGAGGAGGAATTTGAAAAGTGGAAGAAAGGTGAAACTGGTTACCCGATTGTTGATGCAGGAATGCGTCAGCTTAATAATACAGGTTGGATTCATAATAGATTAAGAATGGTGGTAGGAAGTTTTCTATGCAAACATTTACTTATCGACTGGCGTTGGGGTGAAGCTTATTTTGCCGAAAAGCTATTGGATTATGAAATGTCATCTAATGTTGGCGGCTGGCAATGGGTTGCCGGTTCTGGTGTGGATGCGGCACCTTACTTTAGAGTCTTTAACCCATATTCGCAGACCGACAGGTTTGACAAGGATAAAAAATTTATAAATAAGTGGGTGCCAGAACACGATTCTGATGATTACCCAGAACCAATGGTTGAACATAAGATGGCTAGAGAACGTTGCCTGAAAACATTTAAAGAGGCTGTACAGTCTTAGATAAATACTAGAATGGTAAATGTTGTTTGGTTCAAAAGAGATATAAGGCTCCACGATCATGCACCTCTGCATGAGGCTTTACAGAAGCATCAACCTGTTTTATTGCTTTACGTTTTTGAACCCATGTTGCTGAATGATACTCATTATAGCAAACGCCATTTTCGATTTATAAAGGAATCTTTAGAAGAAATTCAAACTGAGCTAAAAGCATATCAAACTGAAGTATTAGTCATCAAATCTTCAGCTGAGGAAGCCTTTAAAAAAATTGATTCAACCCTTAAAATTAAGTCCGTTTACTCCCATCAGGAAACTGGTCTTCATATTACCTATAAACGAGACAAAATTCTTAGTAAGCTGTTTAAATCCAAAAAAATTCAATGGAAAGAGTCTGTGAATAATGGAGTAATTCGTGGACTTCAAAATAGAAAAACATGGGTCAACTCCTGGGAAAATTTCATGACACAGGAGCCTATAGAATTTAAAGCCAGTCCAGGCCAATTTATAGATATTAAAACCCTTCAATCGCTAAAAAGTCAATTTAATGTAGTTGATTTAACGATTAAAAGAGATTCTAATTTTCAAAAAGGTGGGCGTACAACAGCTAACCGCTATTTAAATAGTTTTCTTGAGGAACGTTATCCTAATTATCAAAATCATATTTCAAAACCTCTTTTGGCAAGGAAATCCTGTAGTCGATTATCTCCATATATCGCCTGGGGTATATTATCCATGAGAGAAGTCATTCATGCTTCGATGGAAACGGAGAAAACGACAAAGTACAAACAGGCCTTAAGTCAATTTCAATCCAGGCTTCGTTGGCAGGCGCATTTTATCCAAAAGTTTGAGATGGAATATAAGGCTGAATTCGAAAATTTCAATTCCGCTTTTAATTCATTAAAAAAACCAATTCGACCCAAGTTAGTTGAAGCCTGGAAGAAAGGACAGACTGGCTTTCCTCTGGTAGATGCCAGTATGAGGTGTCTAACCCAAACAGGTTACTTAAATTTTAGAATGAGGGCTCTTTTGGTTTCTTTTTTCACCCATTTGCTTTGGCAAGACTGGCAAGACGCCTCAGAGCATTTAGCAAGTCTATTTCTAGATTTTGAGCCTGGCATTCATTATCCACAATTACAGATGCAGGCAGGAACCACTGGAATTCATACTTTAAGAATTTATAATCCTGTAAAGAACTCTTATAAACATGATCTTGAAGGTGAGTTCATCTTAAAGTACGTTCCAGAACTCCAATCGATTCCTAAGGAATTCATCCATGAGCCTTGGAAACTCACGCGAATGGAACAGGAAATGTACAGCTTTAAGCTAGGTGAAGATTATCCAAGTCCAATTGTGGACCTTGAATCTTCAAGGCAGCGAGCTTCAGATTCAATTTGGAAAATTATCCAGTCCGAACGATCGAAAGTCGAAGGAAAAAAAATACTAAAACGTCACACTTTAAGGGGAAGCCACTAAAGAAAACGTTGTCTTGCCTTTTCAAGGTCTTCGGGTGTATCTATACCAATACTCACTTCCTGTGTTTCTACCATTTTAATGGTCTTGCCGTTTTCTAAATAACGTATACATTCAATCTTTTCTGACGCCTCTAAAGGGCTCATAGGCAAGTTGTAAAAGTCCATCAATGCCTTTTTTCTAAAGGCGTATATGCCAACATGCTTATAATAATCCACGTCAATATCTTTTGCTCTATGGAATGGAATTGGTGATCTGGAAAAATAAAGGGCAAAATCATTCAGGTCAGTAATTACCTTTACATGATTAGGGTTTAAAATATCTTCTTCTGAAGTTAATTTTACTTTTAGAGAGGCGAGGTCTACACCTTTGTCTTTATCTTCATTGAACACCTGAAGTAACTGACCTAAAGCTTTTTCATTAATAAAAGGTTCATCCCCCTGAACGTTTATCACAATATCCACCTCCATATCTTGAACGGCCTCTGCAATACGGTCGCTACCACAGTCGTGTTCTTCATGGCTCATTATGGCTTTCCCACCATAGTTTTGGACTTCATCATAGATGAGTTTAGAGTCTGTCACCACATACACCTCATCAAAAAGCTTAGTTGACTTCGCTGCTTCATAAGTTCTTATAATCACGGGTTGACCAGCCAGGTCCTGCATCAATTTACCAGGAAATCTTGAGGCCTGATATCGAGCTGGAATCATCGCAATAACTTTATCTGTAGACATTTTCAATTCTATTAGAGTTGTTGTTCCTTAAAAAAATCATCTTTAAATCCAATCAAATATAACTTCTCTTTTGCTCTGGTGCATGCGGTATAGAGCCAGCGCAAATAATCTTTGGTAATCCCGTCGGGCAAATAAGGCTGCTCAACAAATACTGTATCCCATTGTCCACCTTGAGATTTATGACATGTTATGGCGTAACTAAACTTCACCTGAAGCGCATTAAAAAAGCGGTTTTGTTTTACTTTTAAAAATTTCTTGTATTTGGAGGTGATATCTTCATAGTCTTTCATAACCTCTTGGTAAAGTTGATTGGACTGCTCATAAGGTAAAGAAGGCGAATTCAGATTTAAGGTGTCCAGCATGATGACAGTTTCGAAAGGCTTCATATTCGGATAATCTACCATTTGTACCTTCACCTCTGCAAAGCGAAACCCATAGAGTTCTTTTAATCCGAAGATTTCTAGAATTTCTACAATATCCCCGTTTGCAATAAATCCAGCATCGCTTTTTGGTTTGAGCCAAAAGTAGTTGTTTTTGACCACCATAAGAAAATCTCCAGTTGCAATTTCATCTTCTCTAAAGAGAATTCGACTTCGTATCTGTTGGTTATAGAGGTTTGCCCGTTTATTAGATCTTACAATAATTGCCGTTTCTTCATGACCTAAGTTCCCATAAGCATCATTGATAGCATCAAGAATCTCATATCCATCTACTAATCTCACCATATCAGTATTCTGAGATAACTCAAATTTGAAACTTTCAAAATCTTCATCTTCTATAGTTTCTCTTATTTTGGTAGCGTTAAGCAGAATACTACTTTCTAACCGCTGCCTAACCACCTCATCCAGCTCTACTGGAATGACATCCATTTGGTAGTGGTTCATCAAGGTTTTTTCATCCAGAGCCGGGCTTAAATTTGATTTTACAGGTGGTAACTGTGCAGTGTCTCCAATGAAAATCAATTTACAATTATCTCCAGAATATACATATTCCATCAAATCATCCAATACCGATCCTCTATTAAACAGTTGATCTTCAGTAGGAAAATCGGGGATCATGGACGCTTCATCCACTATAAAGATGGTGTTTTTATGTTTATTCACCTGTGGAACGAATTCTATTCCACCACCACTAGTGCTTTTTGGCTGGTATATTTTACGATGAATAGTTTGAGCGTACTGATGGCTATAATTTGAAATCACCTTAGCTGCCCTACCTGTGGGAGCGGCTAGAATAACCTTTTTTTTGAGCTTCCATATGTTTTTGACAAGGGTCCCGATAATTGTTGTTTTCCCTGTACCGGCGTAGCCTTTCAATAAAAAAATTCGATCAACAGAGGTCTCCAAAACAAACTTTGATAAGAGTTGCAAAGCAATATCCTGTTTTGGAGTTGGTGGATGACCAAAATCAGATTTAAGTGCTTCGTAAAACTCTTGGTTATTCATACAAGAAAGTCAGATTCAAAAAATTCAAATATAAGCACGATTTTTTAGTGCTATACTTTTGTGATTGAAAAAAAGTTGTAGTTTTGTTTATATCAAAAATTCTTAATTATAAGTTATGAAGATTGTAATACAATTAGTTTTATGGGTTGTCATTGGTGTACTAGGTTACTTTACCTTTAAAGCCGTTTATGGACCTGTTGAATTCAATAAAATAAGAGATAGTCGCTATGTAGATGTAGTTGAAAAGATGAAAGACATTCGTGATGTTCAGCTAGCTCATAGAGAGATTGTTGGTAATTACGAAGATAATTTTCAGGACTTAATAAAGTTTATTGATACAGCTGAGTACGTCATCACTCAAAGAAGAGACACCACTTATTTGGATGAAGAGTATAAAAAAACATATGGTGTAGACCAATACATAGAAGATTTTGTGATTGATACGCTAAGCTTTGCACCAGTTAAGGATTCGATTTTTGGAACATCAGATAGATATAAAGACTTGATGTACATCCCTAACACTGATAATGAAGAATTCAAAATAGATGCAGGTTACTTAGTAGAGGAAGGAGATTCCATTCCTGTATTTGAAGTAAGAGCCCCTAAGGATTTAATTCTTGCAGATCAGCCTAGAGACCTTGTTATACAGGAGAAGCAAACTATGTCTGTAGACGGAGTTGATGGTCCTGCTATTACAGTAGGTTCTATGAAGCAGGTTAAAACTAATGGTAACTGGCCTAAAAACTTTGGTGACAATTAATGAGTGAAAGCTCAACATATACAACCAACAGACTATCCATCTTAATTTTACAAGATGGATTTTCTTTTTTAATTAGCAATTCATTTTTAGCCCCAATAGAGTTCGAGCAATTAAGAGTCAAGACTGCTCAATCGGCTACAGAGCTTCTAAAACAGCTAAAGACTAAAATCAATGCTGAATTCATAAAAGAAAAGGAAATTTCAGAATTGCAAGTTATTTATGCCAATCCTCAATTTAGTATTGTTCCAGAAGCTTATTTCGACGAATCTTACCTACCTCACTATATCAAATACAGTTCTAAGCTTATTGAAGGCGATGATTTCTCTTTTGATCCTATATCGTCTATCAATGCCAATACTGTTTACATTCCTTATGTAAACATCAATAATTACTTATTCGATATTTTTGGAAGTTTTGAATTCACACACATCCTCACGGGGTTAATACAAAAAGCCCTTTCAAAAAGTAAAGATCATCATGAGTATATTCAAGTTCATCTAGGTGATCAATATTTATATTTAACTGCATTTCGAGATCAGCATTTGATCTTAGCAAATGCTTTTCATTACGATACTTCAGAAGATTTATGTTATTATATTTTGTTCTGTAGTGAAGAACTCAACATGGATAGAGAAAGCCTTGAACTGAATTTTACCGGGGATTTCGTAAATACTAAGGAAAATGCTGCTTTACAAATCCTCTTATCCTATGTAAAGCATATTTCATTTTCAAATTTTGAAGACTTCAAAGCCTTTAACCAGCTAAAAGGATTTAAAGAACATTTTAATTCACTACCAGCATGAGAATAGTTTCAGGCCGACTTAAGGGGCGTCGAATTATAGCTCCCAAAAAACTCCCTGTAAGGCCCACAACTGATATGGCTAAAGAAGGGTTATTTAATATTTTAAATAATAGAATTCAATTTTCAGATGTTGAAGTTATAGATCTTTTTGCAGGAATAGGTAGCATTTCTATTGAATTAATTTCCAGAGGAACTGAGAGGGTTACAGCAGTAGATGCTAACTACGATTGTATAAAATTTCTCATCAAAACATCAGAAGAATTGGACCTAGACCTTAATGTCATTAAAAGTGATGTCTTTGAATTTTTAGGGAAGACCTCTCAAAAAGCAGATCTTATTTTTGCTGATCCACCTTATGATTTAAGCCTTAAGGATTTCGAGAAGATTGAGGATGAAGTTAGAAGTAGGGCTTTGTTACATGAAGATGGTCTTCTTATCATTGAACATTCAAAGCATATGAGCCTAGATCATCTGCAACAATTTACAGAACAGCGTAGATATGGGAATTCTGTTTTTAGTTTCTTTCAATATTAAGTGAATCTAATCTTGAAAAGAATTTTCAGAATAGATTAATTACATTTGCAAAAAACTAAACTATGAAAAGCTTTTTGCCATCAAAATTGGAAACTAAAAACCTTTATGGGTTGCTTTCTGGCTCTATTGGACCTCGTCCAATTGCTTTTGTAAGCAGTGTTGATAAGCATGGAAATCCAAATTTGTCTCCCTACAGCTTTTTTAATGTGTTTAGTGCTAATCCTCCAATATTGATTTTTTCACCTGTAAGAAGGGTAAGAGATAATTCGATAAAACATACCCTTGAAAACGCCTTAGAGACCAAAGAGGTGGTTATAAATGTAGTGAATTGGGACCTGGTACAGCAGGTATCTTTGTCGAGTACTGAATACGAACAAGGAATCAATGAATTTGAAAAAACAGGATTAACCATGTTGCCGTCAGACTTAGTGAAGCCACCAAGGGTTAAGGAGTCTCCTGTGCAATACGAATGTAAAGTCCAAGACTCTATAGCTTTAGGTGAGGAAGGCGGAGCTGGAAATCTAGTTATTGCAGAGGTCGTGAAACTCCATATCCGGGAGGATTTATTGGATGAAGGTTTACACATCGACCAGCATAAAATAGACCTGGTTTCCAGGATGGGAGGAAACTGGTACTCTAGAGCTAATAAGGGCATGTTTGAAGTAGAAAAGCCTTTGCAAAGGAAAGGTATTGGCGTAGATCAATTACCAGACTCGATTCGCTTGAGTTCGGTATTAACTGGAAATGATTTAGGGAAACTGGGAAACATTGAAGTGCTTCCAGCCTCAAGTTTAGTTAAAAATTTTATTTTGAAACATGATTTGGAGGATTTCATCGAAAATAGCTCCGAAGAAAGAGTTCACCTTATTGCCCAGGAATACATCGAAAAGAATGAGCTTGAAAAAGCTATGAATATATTACTCGCAAAACAATAATTATGGAAGTACAAGGAAAAATTAAAGTCATTGGAGAAACCAAAGAATTTGGTAGCAACGGCTTCAGAAAAAGAGAAATGGTAGTGACTACCGAAGAACAATATCCTCAGCACATTTTAATAGAATTCGTTCAGGATAAGACTAATTTATTAGACAATTTTAATGTTGGTCAAAATGTAAAAGTAGGGATCAATTTAAGAGGACGTGAGTGGGTAAGCCCGCAGGGAGAGACTAAATATTTCAATTCCCTTAATGGCTGGAGAATAGAAAATGTAGATCAGAACAATTCTGCAGGAGCTCCTCCAGTTCCCCCGTCAGATCAATTTGAACCTGTTCAAGATTTGAATGATGACGATGAGGATGATTTACCATTTTAAGGTTTAATCCAGCGTAAATTCAAAAAGCTCTAGAGATTTTCTAGGGCTTTTTTTAATTTTACATTAAAATCTAAACATAATCTAATATTGATCTCCAAACTAGAATCGTTTTTCGCAAAGGTTCTCCCCTCACCTTTTACTTTAAGCATAGGATTAACACTTTTAACTTTGCTCCTGTCTATCTGTTTTGGAGATTATAATAACGCCAACTCAACTTTTTTCTCAACCATGAACGCCTGGCAATCTGGCTTATGGAATCAAGATTTGTTAGTATTCGGTTATCAGATGATGTTGATTCTGGTTTTAGGACATGTACTTGTGCTCAGTAAGCCGATGAATGCTCTTCTGGAATTAGTCTCAAACTCGGCGACAAGCAATACAAAGGCTATCATTCTTATCAGCGCCAGTACAATGCTGATGGGGTTTTTCAACTGGGGACTAGGTCTAATATTTGGAGCGATTTTGGCTAGAAAAATCGGCGAAAAATCTGAGCGCGAAAACTTAGGTATCAATTATCCTCTCATAGGAGCTTTAGGTTACTCGGGGATGATGATTTGGCACGGGGGTATTTCTGGTTCGGCACCATTAAAAGCTTCAGAAACAGGCCATCTACATTCTATTATGAAGGAGTATCCTGAGGGATTTCCTTCAGAAGTGTCTACGGTAGAAACTATTTTTAGCAGCAGCAATCTTATTATATTTAGCATCCTCCTCATTAGTGTTCCTATTATTTTCTCCAGATTAAAACACTCTGGCAGATCTAAAACAATACCCAAACTCTTAAGCAAGTCCGTTTCAAATTCAGAGGAGAAGATGAGTCATCCTTTTGAAATAACTCCATTGTTGAATTGGATATTTGGTGGGCTTTTATTGATTTGTTTTTCCGTGGTCTATCTGGAGGACTTACTAGAACTGGATATCACTCCCAACATGCTTAATTTTTTTATGCTCGGGTTAGGTATTGTTCTTCATAAATCTATTAAGAATTACCTTTTATCTCTTAGTGAAGCTATTAAAGGTGCTTCAGGGATTTTAATTCAATTCCCCTTATATTTTGGAATTATAGGCGTGATGAGAGACAGTGGACTGGCTCTTGATTTCGCTCAATTTTTCATTAGTATTTCTAATGAAACCACTTTACCGATTTTTACTTTTATTAGCTCGGGTATCGTCAATATTTTTGTGCCAAGCGGAGGTGGTCAATGGGCTATTCAAGGCCCTATTGCGATGGAATCTGCAGCTCAGCTTGGCGTGCCAATCCCAAAGATAATTATGGCCTTAAGTTATGGAGATCAGGTCACCAACATGCTCCAGCCGTTTTGGGCTTTACCCCTCCTTGCTATAACCAAGTTAAAGGCTAGCGATATTTTTCCATTTACTTTTATATTATTTATCATTGGCAGTTTTATATTTATAGCAGGACTTCTTATATTTTAATTATGTACAAACTGACAGAGGACATTATATTTCCACACCCCAAATTTGCTGATGAAAAAGGACTGTTAGCCTTTGGCGGTGACTTAAGTCTAGAAAGAATTAAAATTGCTTACGAGAATGGCATATTCCCCTGGTATGAAGAGGGACAACCTATCCTCTGGTGGAGTCCGGATCCAAGAATGGTTTTATTTCCTGAGAATTTAAGGATTTCTAAAAGCATGAAAAAGCTTTTTAAGGATAAGACCTTTAAGGTAACCTACAATAAGCATTTTGAGTACGTCATCCAAAAATGTGCAAATATCAATAGAGAAAATCAGGATGGCACCTGGATCACCGAAGAGATGATAGAAAGTTACATCCAATTGCATGAAGCCGGGCTTGCAAAATCTGTAGAAGTATGGAAAGGAGATAAAATCGTTGGAGGATTATACGGTATTTTGCTCAAGGACAAAAATGTATTTTGTGGGGAAAGTATGTTTACAGATGTAGATAATGCCTCAAAGTATGGCTTTATTACTCTGGTGAAGAATATGGAAAAGAATGGCATTAGCCTTATCGATTGTCAAATCTATACTAAACATCTAGAAAGTTTAGGGGCTGAAGAAATAAGTCGACACAACTTTTTAACCCTATTAAACTCTAATGTTTAGGAAACTTTAGTACCATTTGCTACTTTATGTAGAGGTCCAATTACAGATATTCCGAGAGCGTCATCTACAGCACCAAGCACGAGGCACTCACTCATCATATTAGCAATTTGCTTTGGAGGAAAATTAACTATCGCTGCAACCTGAACTCCTACCATGCTCTCTGCATTGTGGAGCTTGGTTAATTGTGCAGAGGATGATTTCACTCCTAACTTTCCAAAATCAATTTTAAGCTTTAAGGCTGGCTTTTGGGCTTCCTTAAATAATTCTGCGTGTAACACCGTCCCAATTCTTATATTAACTTTTTGGAATTCACTCCAAGTTAAATTATTCATATTGCTCATTTTTTAATTATTCTTAATAATTATAAGAAATTCTTATAAAAGAATTGAAGAAATCAACTCTTCTTTTATAATAGCCTTAACGGAGTAAGTTTCTATAAATATTAAGTTTACAATAAAAAGATATAATGAGCAATCAAGCATTATTAAAACCCATAACACTAGGAGATTTAGAACTGAAGAATAGAGTAATCATGGCACCTATGACTAGAAGCCGTGCTGATAATGAGGCTAATGCTGCGACAGATCTTCATGCTAAATATTATAAACAGAGAGCAAGTGCAGGTCTTATCATTAGTGAAGGTTCACAAATTTCAAGTCAGGCTGTTGGCTATGTCAATACTGCTGGTATATATAAGCCAGAGCAAATTGAAGGATGGAAAAAAGTGACCGATGCAGTTCATGACGAAGACGGAAAAATATTCGTTCAACTATGGCACGTAGGTCGCATGTCTCACCCCGATTTTCACGATGGAGATAAGCCAGTAGCTCCAAGTGCGGTAAATCCTAACGATAAATCTTACACCTACGAAGGCTTTAAAGAAACCGTAGAACCAAGGGCGTTAACAACCGCAGAGGTAAAACAGGTAGTTCAAGATTTCAAAAAAGCTGCAAAAAATGCTGTAGATGCTGGATTTGATGGTATCGAAATTCATTCCTCCAACGGCTATTTGATTCACCAGTTTTTCAATAATTCATCAAACCATAGAGACGATGAATATGGAGGTTCTATAGAAAATAAAGCAAGAATCTTGTTTGAAATAATAGAGGCGGCCAAAGTGTTTTTTCCAACTAACAGAATTGGAGTAAGGTTAAATCCTTCGTTACATGGTTTATTTGGAATGGAAGCCGATGAAGAAACCATTCCAACCTTTGAATACATCGTCAAAAAACTTAATGACTATGATCTAGCTTACCTTCATTTATCAGAGCCATTCACAGATGTGAGTGATATCGATTATTTAGTAGATAACATTGCCGATCATTTTAGGCCTTTATATAAAGGTAATTTGATGATCAACGGTGGTTTCGATCAAGAAAGTGGTAATAAAGTCATTGAAAACGAAAAAGCCGACATGGTAGCTTATGGAAAACTTTTTATTTCCAATCCAGATTTACCAGTTCGTTTTGAAAAGAATGCCGAATTACAAGACTGGGACAGCGATACCTTTTATGTACCTGGGGCAAAAGGTTATACCGATTATCCAAAATTGGAGGACAAATAAGTAAGTTTTAAGTAGAGAAATTAAAAAAGGCTTTTCATAACCATGAAAAGCCTTTTTAATGATTATAAATGATTTAATCTGATACTTGTAATCTTTAATAGTTTCAGTCGTATTGTTTTAATAAATTAAATCGAGATGTTGTTTCTTCTCTGTTTCAATTCTAAATTATTAACGAAACTTTTTTTTGTTTAATTTTTAACAATTAAAGGTTCAACAATAATTAATTTTAGATTTTAATGTAAATAATAAAATGCTTCATTATACCAGAGAGGATATTCAAAACTTACCTAGCCTTGAACGCATGCATTTGATCAATTCAAGTGGCGGTCTTAAATCAGCTAACCTTATTGGTAGTATTTCAGAAGAAGGTCACACCAATCTTGCTGTTTTCAATTCGGTTATTCATTTAGGGAGTAAGCCTCCCATGCTAAGTTTTATGCTTCGACCAACGACGGTCTCTCGTCATACGTATAACAATCTCAAGAAGACCCATTGCTTTTCAGTTAATCATATCCACGTCGATTTTATAGATAAGGCACATCAGACTTCAGCAAAGTATGAGGAGGGGGTATCAGAGTTTAAAGAAGTAGGATTAACCGAAGAATATATAGAAGACTTTAAAGCTCCTTTTGTAAAAGAATCCAAAATCAAAATGGGCTGTTCCTACGTCAATGAATACTTTATAAAAGAGCACCAATGCAGGCTCATAATTGGTCAAATAGAACATCTTGTGGCAGATGAAAATGTAATAGGAAAAGATGGATTTTTAGACCTTTACAAAGCAAATTCAGCAGGAATTATTGGACTCGATGGGTATGTGGAAACACAATTATTAGAAAGGTTTGCTTATGCCAGACCAGATCAAGAATTGAAACCTTTAAAATAGTAATGGCACATAAAAAGCCACATTTACCCGAGAAGATTTGTGCCACTTGTGGTCTCCCCTTTACCTGGAGAAAGAAATGGGCAAAAAATTGGAATAACGTTAAATATTGTAGTGAGAAATGCAGAAGAAACAAGACATAAATATCGTTTGGTTTAGAAACGATTTACGTACCACAGATCAGAAATCTCTTCATGAGGCCTGTCAACAGGACAACAAAGTCTTAGGAGTGTACTGCTTCGACCCAAAACACTTTGAAATGACACAGTATGGGTTTAAAAAAACAGAAAAGTATAGAGCAAAATTTTTAATAGAATCAGTACAACAGCTTAGTTCCAACCTTGAAGATTTGAACATTAGACTTCTTGTGAATTTTGACAGTCCAAAACATGTTTTCGAAAAGCTTGCTCAGGAATACAAAATCAATTCAGTATTTTTTCAAAAGGAATGGACAAATGAAGAAAAAAAGGTAGAAGAGGAAGTAAAGTCGGTTCTGCCTGAAACTGAGTTTGTAGATCATTACGATCAGTTTTTATTTCATCCTGACGATGTTCCATACGATGACTTTAGTCAAGTACCAGAAGTCTACACGCAATTCAGGAAAAAATGCGAAAAGCAGAGCCAGGTTAGAGAAGCTCTTGAAAAACCAGCAAAGCGTCCGGATGATAATCTATTCAAGATTGATTCTGAAATTCCAGATCTAATCGACCTCGGCCTTGAAGAATTTGAAGTTGACGACCGGACAGCATTTCCCTTTCAGGGAGGAGAAGATGAAGCCTGGAAACGTCTTCAGCATTACTTTTGGGATACCAAAAAGTTGCAGTATTACAAAAAAACCAGAAACGGTTTGCTAGGAAAAGATTACAGTTCCAAATTTTCTGCCTGGCTGGCCAATGGAAGTATTTCTCCTGTATCAATTTACCATGAAGTCAAAAAATTTGAGAAAGAGGTCAAAAAAAATCAAGATACCTACTGGTTAATTTTCGAACTCATTTGGAGAGATTATTTCAAATATATATCTCTTAAACACGGCAACACTATCTTTAAGCTAGAGGGTGTTTCAAATAGAACTTTAGACTGGGGAAAAAGCGACAAAGCCTTTAGCCAGTGGGTCAATGGCAATACGCCAGAACCTTTTGTCAACGCCAATATGATCGAGATTCGTGAGACTGGGTTTATGAGTAATCGAGGAAGACAAAACGTAAACAGTTACTGGGCCAAAGAATGGAAACAGGACTGGCGGATTGGCGCCGCCTATTTTGAAGCTATGCTGGTGGACTATGACGTGCATAGTAATTGGGGCAACTGGATGTATAATTCTGGAGTAGGAAATGACCCAAGAGATAGAAAATTTAACATCAAAAGCCAGGCAGACCGCTATGATGCAAATGGAAAATACCAAAGAACCTGGCTGCAGGATACTTTATTTTAGAAGCTATTCCTGCTCTCAGCTCAATCTTGGTTCTCAATAGCAACTCTAGCCAACAACCTAAAAAGTTTCTTTTAGTCACTTCTTAGGTTGGGATAGAATAAGCTATTGAAAAACCAAGGATAACGCTTCCATCAGGGCTATGGGTTAGGTGGTAGATTGTAAATATTAGAAAGGAAAATGAAGTTTCAGTTAATAAAATTCAACATATGAAAAAAACATTACGATTTATACTCGGCGATCAGCTCAATCTTAATCATTCCTGGTTTGAGGAAAAAAATGATAATGTCATTTACTTTATGGCTGAAACTCAGCAGGAAACCAGTTATGTAAAACATCACATTCAAAAGGTAGTAGCTTTTTTTCTGTCGATGAGGAATTTTGCTGAAGAACTTAAAGATGATGGGCATAAGGTTATTTATTACCAAATTGATGACAATGAGAATCAGCAGGACCTACCTTCCAACCTCAATAAGATTATAAAAAATCATCAAGTAGAACATTTTGAATATTTATATCCGGATGAATACAGACTGGATATCAAGCTAAAAACTTTTTGCAACAAACTATCTATATCGAGTCAAGCCTATAGTACAGAACATTTTTATACCGAACGCGAAGACATCGAAAAATTCTACGAGGGTAAAAAGGAAATGACCATGGAGTATTTCTATCGTGATATGCGAAAAAAGCATGGCATCATGATGTTGGATGATAAAAAGCCCGAAGGAGGTGAATGGAACTATGATAAAAGCAATCGTAAAAAATGGACTGGAAAACCACCCATCCCGGAAGCAAAAACCTTCGATAAGGATGTAGAAGGTGTCCTCAAGCAATTAGAATCTATGGAAGTTAAGACTATGGGGCGAATCGATGAAGATAAATTTCCATGGCCAACATCCAGAAAAGAGTGCCTCGAAGTCTTAGATTATTTTTGCAAAAATCTTCTAATCTATTTTGGAGATTACGAAGATGCACTACATACCGATCAAAAATTTCTTTTTCACTCCAGACTCTCTTTTGCGATGAATAGTAAAATGCTATCTCCCAGAGAAGTGATAGAAACCACATTGGATTACTATTATGAACACCAGGAAGAAATAGACATTTCGCAGGTTGAAGGCTTTGTGAGGCAAATTCTGGGCTGGAGAGAATTCATGAGAGGTATTTACTGGAAAGAGATGCCAGGCTATAAATCTAAAAATGAATTAGAAAACAAAAACAAGCTCCCAGATTTTTACTGGACAGGAGAGACCGATATGAATTGTCTAAAGCACGCGGTCAATCAAAGTCTGGATGATGCCTATGCGCATCATATCCAAAGGCTGATGATTCTTGGAAACTTCGCCCTTTTAACCATGACCGACCCAGACGAAGTGGATGCCTGGTATCTTGGTGTTTATATTGATGCCATAGAATGGGTTGAGCTCACCAACACCAGAGGAATGAGTCAATTTGCAGATGGAGGGATTGTAGCGACTAAGCCATATGTCTCCAGTGGTAGTTATATTAACAAGATGGGGAATTACTGTAAATCCTGTAAATATTCGGTAAGTAAAAAGGAAGGAGATAATGCCTGTCCATTCAATAATTTATACTGGAATTTTCTTTACGAAAAGCAAGATCATTTTAAAAATAACCAGAGAATGAATATGATGATGAGCATGCTAAAGAAAATGAATAAGGAAACCCTTGATAATCATATTACTCGGTCAAAAGAAATAATAAATAATCCAAATGATTTTTAGGATGTTTGATAATTTTCAATACTTTTGGGAAATAATCAAAAATCAAAACAAATGAAAAAGTCATTTTTATCTATCACAATGGCTGCACTTCTCGGATTAGGAGTTGTAAGCTGTAGAGAGCAAAAAAGCGATGCTGAAAAAGCAGGCGAAGAAGTAGAAGAAACTATGGAAGAAGCTGGAGATGCAGTAGAAGATGCTGCTGAAGAAACTGGCGATGCTATCGAAGAAGGCGCTGAAGACATGGAAGATGCTGCTGAAGAAGGAGCAGAAGAAGTGGAAGAAGCTGCTGAAGAAACTAAAGAAGAAATGTAATTCTCATTTCATCTAACTTTCAAAACGCTTATATATAATTTTATATAAGCGTTTTTATTTTTCTATATACGCCTGCATTTGCTGTTGCAGAGCTTTTGCTTCTATTCCAGCTTTAATAGCAAAATCTTCTTTAGAGGACACATAAAGAATACCTCTAGAGGAGTTAATCAGCAATCCATAGGTTTTATCGGACAAACCGAATTCACACACCTCCTTTAGAGAGCCTCCTTGGGCCCCAACCCCTGGGATAAGTAAAAACTGATGGGGTAGAATGTTTCTAATGCGTTTAAGATATTCTGCCTTGGTGGCTCCAATCACGTACATCAATCTTTCACTATTTTCCCAAAATTTTGATTTCTTAAGGACAGTTTCAAACAAAGGCTGATCCTCCTTCAATTCTAAAAACTGAAAATCAGAAGCTCCAGAATTGGAGGTGAGCCCCAGCAATATGGTATGTTTATTTTGGAAGGCGAGAAAAGGCTCAACAGAATCTTTTCCCATATAAGGCGCCACTGTCACAGAATCAAAATTAAGATCCTCAAAAAAGGCCTTAGCATACATATGAGAAGTGTTACCAATATCTCCTCGCTTGGCATCTGCAATTGTAAACTGCTCTGGATAATTTGTATTGATATACTCTATCGTCTTGTTGAGGGCTTTCCAACCTTTCAACCCGTAAGCTTCATAAAAGGCAATATTTGGTTTATAGGCTACACAATAACTGTGTGTTGCATCAATAATTGCTTTATTAAATTCAAAAATAGGGTCTTCGAATTCAAAAAGATGCTTTGGTATTTTTTCAAGATCTACATCCAAACCAACACAAAGCATGGATTTCTTTTTCTCAATTTGTTCAATTAAGTGTTGAATCTCCATGAGCGTTTATAAATCGTCAGAAATATTTTTAAGTTTTTCTGTATTATCCACCAGTTTAAGTTCGTCGATGATCTTTTCAATATCTCCGTTGATGATATTATCTAGATCATACAGAGTAAGGTTTATGCGGTGGTCTGTGACTCGACTCTGTGCGTAGTTATAGGTCCTAATCTTCGCACTCCTGTCGCCACTAGTAACCATAGATCCGCGCTTTTCAGCATCTTCTGCCTGCTTCTTGGCCAGTTCCATCTCATAAAGTCGCGAACGCAATACCCTAAAGGCTTTTTCCTTGTTTTTATGCTGAGATTTTTGATCCTGACACTGAGCCACAATTCCAGTAGGTTCGTGAGTCAGTCTTACGGCAGAATAGGTCGTGTTCACCGATTGTCCTCCAGGACCAGAAGAGCAGAAGTAATCTATCCTAACATCTTTAGGGTTGATTTCCACATCAAATTCTTCAGCTTCTGGAAAAACCATCACAGTAGCTGCACTGGTATGGACTCGACCTTGCGTTTCTGTTTGCGGGACACGTTGCACACGATGAACCCCTGCTTCATATTTTAAAGTTCCATAAACTTCTTCTCCAGAAACTTCAAATTGAATTTCTTTATATCCTCCATTCGTTCCTTCACTGTAATCGACCACATCTACCTTCCAGCCTTTACCTTCGCAATACTTAGTCAGCATCCTGAAAATATCTCCTGCAAAGATACTAGCCTCATCTCCCCCAGCACCGGCTCTCACTTCTACCACTGCATTTTTGGCATCTTCAGGATCTTTAGGAATCAACATCATCCTAATTTTTTCCTCGAGCTTTGGCAAGTCTTTCTTGGCTTCTTCTTGCTGAAGTTTTGCCATCTCCACCATTTCTGGATCCGATTCGTTGGAGATAATATCTTCAGCTTCCTTAAGATTATCAGTCAGTTCTATGTAAACCTCACGCTCGTCCATGATAGCCTTAAGGTCTTTATATTCTTTAGAAAGCTCTACATATCGTTTTTGATCTGACATAATATCGGGTTGAATAATCAGATCACTCACCTCATCAAATCGTTGTTTTATAAAGTTTAATTTATCTAGCATATTAATTTAATGTGATGCAAATTTAAATGAATTAAAAGGAATAAGTTAATAGAAACGAGCTTATATGTAGACTTAAAAAAAATTATAAATCCAGTATAATACCAACTCCTAGTTGTTGTTTTAGCTGAATCTTAGGACCACCTTCTACCTGTAGCCCGTCTGGTCCTTCCTCTCTCACCTTTATATCATCGTCGTATCTAATATGAGCTCCTAAACTAGCCCTCATAAAACTATTAATTTTAAAATTAAAGATAAGTTCCCAATCGATATCAATGTTTCCAAAATTGTTCAGATAATCAGTATAAAGGCTCAATCTGCTAATTAAAATTGTACTATCAAAAAGTTTTTGCTCAAGCTCATTCGTTACTAAAATACCAAACTCATTTCTCGAAGTTTTACCTTCAGTAATGATATTTCCATCCTCATCTCTTACAGCTGCTTTGACACCAAACGCCCCGTCATTTGCCAGTCGCTGATTGAGTACAAAAGTTGATTTTTGAGTAATGGGAGATAAATAAAGTTGGAATTTCTCGTCTGGCTCAACGTATTTAGCACCAACTCCCAAAAAAATATACCCAGGAGCCATAAATTCTGATATTGCAAAGTCTGTATTTGGATAATCGAAGCCCCTGGCGATTTGGGTTTTATAGCTAAAACGTCCTGAGTAAAACCACTTGGAATTTTTGGAAATTTCGTAACCAAAAGAAGATGATAACTCAAGGTCATCTTCTGTTTTCCTTAACTCCTGTCCCTCCTGCTGATTGATTCCATATCTGAATCTAAACTGATTTTCCCACCGAAAGCCATCGTTCCTGTAAGTTCTCAAAATATTCATTCCATATAGACCTGAAATAGAATTGGTTCCTCCAGCATTCCAGTTGACGAAAGCTACTTCACTTATATCTAAAGTAAATTCATTTTTAGTTTCCCAAAAGCTGGTTATTCCTGTTGTCGGTACAAGTTCGTTATAGGAGAAATCATAATAGGTTTTATTATCAAAACTTGTCTGCACCAAAGGGATTGGGCCTATTGTAAAAAGCCGATCACCTATAGGTTCCACTTTTACAATTTCCCCAAATGACTGTGAGTAACTCTGGAACACCGAAGTCAGACAAAAAGCAATAATAAAAAATAATCTCATTAAGGTCTTATTAATAATCGAATTGACCATATTCTGAATGAATGCTCAGAGATTTAGTATTGGAACTTTCTACTCTACCAATGACCTGAGCATCAACATTGAAAGTTTTTGAAATTTCGATAATAGAATTTGCAACAGATTCATCTACATAAAACTCAAGCCTGTGACCCATATTAAATACCTGATACATTTCTCTCCAATCGGTTTTGCTCTCTTCCTGAATGAGCTTGAATAACGGTGGGACTTCAAACATATTATCTTTGATGATATGCAAATTTTCGATAAAATGAAGAATCTTAGTCTGTGCACCACCACTGCAATGAACCATTCCGTTGATTGAGGCTCTACCTATTTTTTCAAAAATGGCTTTTACGATTGGAGCGTAAGTTCTGGTTGGTGATAAAATAAGCTGACCAACATCTGGCAAATCTTCTGCAATTTTATCTGTTAAAAGTTTTGATCCGGAGTAGATCAAATCCTGAGGCACTGAAGGGTCAAAAGATTCAGGGTATTTTTCAGATAATACAGAAGATAACACATCATGTCTTGCTGAAGTTAAGCCATTACTTCCCATTCCTCCATTATAGGCGGCTTCATAAGTAGCCTGACCCGAAGAAGAAAGCCCAACGATGACATTCCCTGGCTTAATATTGGCGTTATCTATTACTTCGCTTTTTTTCAAACGAGCTGTGACCGTAGAGTCGACAATAATCGTTCTAACCAAATCGCCAACATCTGCAGTTTCACCACCTGTAGTGTAAACATTGACACCATGAGTCATTAAATCTTTTGATAATTCTTCTGTTCCATTGATAATTTCAGCGATGACCTCACCTGGAATAAGATTTTTATTTCTGCCAATAGTAGAAGAAACTAGTATATGGTCTGTAGCACCTACACAAAGTAAATCATCTATATTCATGATGAGAGCATCCTGTGCAATTCCTTTCCAGACAGAAAGCTTACCAGTTTCCTTCCAGTACAAATAAGCCAAAGAAGATTTGGTCCCAGCTCCGTCGGCATGCATAACCACGCAATAATCCTCATCTCCAGTTAAGTGATCGGGTATTATTTTACAAAAAGCTTGAGGAAACAACCCTTTATCAATGTTTTTTATAGCTTTATGCACATCCTCCTTTTGAGAAGAGACTCCTCTTTTGGCATACCTATCCTGATCACTCATAACAAAAATTTTGGCAAATTTATAAAAAATAAACCCAGTTCTGAATTGTATTCAAAACTGGGTTTTTGAAATTTAAAGTTAGTTTATTTTGTAAATAAAAGCTCTCTATACTTGGTCAATGGCCATATTTCATCATCGACTAGTAATTCTAACTTATCGCAATGGTAGCGGATATCGTCAAAGAAAGGCTTTACTTTTTCGCAATATGCAAAAGCTTTTTGAGTTGGGTCTTCTATAGCATTTGCCTTTTTCCTCTCTTCTATCATTTCTTCAACTCCTTTGTTAATCATTTCGATATGAACAGAAATAGACTCAATGATATTCATTTGTTCTTTCGCCTGGTCTTTAAATTCAGATCCGTAAATCTCTTTAAGGCCTTTCACGTTTTTGATCAGTACATTTTGATACTTGATCGCTGTTGGAATGATGTGGTTTCTTGCAATATCACCTAAAACACGTCCTTCAATCTGAATATGTTTAGAATACTCATCGATTTCTATTTCATATCGAGCTTTGATTTCAGTATCATTCATGATTTCTAAATCCCCAAAAAGTTTAATTGCTTTTTTAGAAATTTTAGGTTTTAAAGCTTCTGGAGTAGTTCCGTAATTACTTAGGCCTCTTTTTTCAGCCTCTTTTTCCCAGGCCATACCGTAGCCATCTCCTTCAAATCTAATTTTTTTAGAAGATTTAATATACTCTCGCAACACATTAAAAATAGCATCGTCCTTCTTCATCTTTTTGTTAGCTATGAGGCCGTCTACTTCAATTTTAAACTCTTTCAATTGCTTGGCAACGATAGCATTTAAAACGGTCATTGGATCTGCACAGTTAGCAGTAGAGCCAACTGCTCTTAGCTCAAACTTATTACCTGTAAAGGCAAAAGGCGAGGTTCTGTTCCTATCTGTATTGTCTAGTAGAATTTCTGGAATCTTACCTACAACATTCAATTTAAGATCTGTTTTTTCTTCTGGAGAAAGCTTTCCGTCGGTAATTTTTTCAAGCTCGTCGAGCACTTTCGTGAGTTGTGACCCAATGAAGACAGACATGACTGCTGGTGGCGCCTCATTTGCTCCAAGCCTGTGATCGTTGGAGGCAGAAGCAATCGTAGCTCTTATCAGCTCTTCATTTTCATAAAATGCTTTGATGGTATTGATGAAGAAGGTTAGAAACCTGAGGTTTTTCATTGGCGTTTTTCCAGGACTCAATAAGTTAGATCCAGAATCTGTAGCCAAAGACCAGTTATTGTGCTTACCACTTCCGTTTACACCCTGAAATGGTTTTTCGTGAAATAAGACTCTAAAATGGTGGCGTTCTGCTACTTTATCCATCACATCCATCAACAATGAGTTATGGTCTACAGCTAGATTTACTTCTTCAAATATAGGCGCTAGTTCAAACTGATTTGGAGCTACCTCATTATGCCTGGTTTTTACTGGAATGCCTAAAAGCATACATTCTCTTTCCAGGTCGCGCATGTAATTAAGTACTCGGCTTGGGATAGATCCAAAATAATGATCGTCTAGTTGCTGACCTTTTGCTGGTGAGTGTCCTAGAAGAGTTCTTCCTGACATCATCAGGTCTGGACGTGTGGATGCTAGCGCAGAGTCAACAAGAAAATATTCCTGCTCCCAGCCTAGAGTGGTTATCACTTTATTTACTTTTTTATCGAAGTATTTCACAACATCTGTTGCTGCTTTATCGAGGGCAGATACAGATCTAAGTAGCGGTGTCTTATAATCTAAAGCTTCTCCAGTATAGGACACAAATACTGTTGGGATACACAAAGTAGGTCCCCATACAAATGCAGGTGAAGAAGGATCCCAGGCAGTGTAACCCCTGGCCTCGAAAGTATTCCGTATACCACCATTTGGCAAGCTAGACGCATCTGGCTCTTGTTGTATCAATTGAGAACCATTAAACTTTTCCATGGCTCCACCATCTTCCACGGTTTCAAAGAATGCATCGTGCTTTTCTGCAGTAGAACCTGTAAGAGGTTGGAACCAGTGGGTATAATGAGTCGCCCCTTTGGATATAGCCCATTCTTTCATTCCTGCAGAAATATTTTCAGCTAAAGATCTATCGATGCTATCGCCTTTTTCTATTGCATTTTTTAAGCTCTCAAAAGAGTCTTTCGTCAGATATTGACGCATCGCTTTTTGATTGAAGACATTTTCACCAAAAAGATCCGATCTACGTTCAGTTTCTTGAATTTTTACAGGTGACCTGCGAAGTGTTTCTTTTAAAGCATCAAATCTTAAAGTAGCCATTTAGAAAAGTTTTTAAATTTTTCCAAAAGTAATTAAATTTAAAATAGCTTTACAAAAATTTGGGGGTAAAATAAAAAAAGGCTATCGAATTGATCATACACCCCCGTATTTATGAGCGGAATGCTAATAAAACGAATATGATATAGGATATGAATATTAAAAGACCCTTATACCGAGCAATGGTATATTTTACGGGAATGAACACGAGTGGTAAAAGCACTAGTCCGAATCCAATCATCCAAAAAATATCATTGGTGAGCACTTCCTGAGATTGCAGAAATATAGGCTTGATGATAGCTGTTAGACCAATAACAGATCCGATATTAAAAATATTTGAGCCGATTAAATTACCTAGGGAAATACCCTTCTCTTTCTTAAGGGCAGCAATAACTGAGGCCGCCAATTCCGGAACACTGGTTCCTATGGCAATCATCGTCACAGAAATAACGCGCTCGCTTACACCAAAAGATTCTGCGATACCTACAGCACCATCTACCAGCCATTCTGAACCAAAATAGAGACCTGAACCTCCAATTATAAACCATAATATGATTTTAAACATAGAGGTTTGTGTAAGGCTACCATCTACTTCTTCTCCAGCATCAACTTCTCCTTTGATAGCTTTTCTAATTAAAACCAATAAAAAAATGATTATCACAATCAACAGTGAGGCTCCTTCGACCCGTGAGATCTCTTCTCCTGTGAATAAGAATAAATACAATAAGCCAGATAAAATCATCATAACCGGCCAGTTAAATTTCAGAAAATCTTTATCAATGTCGATAGAGGAAATGATAGCAGTAAGACCAAGAACTAAACCTATATTGGCGATATTAGACCCAATCACGTTTCCAAGGGATATGTCTGAATAACCAGACAGTGCTGCCTGAAGACTCACCAATAATTCTGGAGCTGAAGTTGCAAAGGAGACTATAGTGAGTCCTATAATCATCTTTGAGATATTAAATCTCAGGGATAAAGCGACAGATGACCTCACCAAAAATTCACCTCCAATCACTAAAAGCACAAATCCTATGACGACTAAAAATATATCCATTCAAATTAATTTTTAGCGAAAATAGGATTTTGAATAATATGCTTAGATATAAATACTATCTAAATTGACTTTAGAGATTAAAGGAAAGTGTCAACATATAATTATTGATTACACTTTGGATTTGTGATTCTTGATTAAAGCCAGTAAAATATAATATACCTTGTCGGTCTTGTTCAACTCGTTGATAAGAAAAATCCAGGGTTGCACTTCCAAATGAGTAACCTATACCAAAAGAGTATCCAGTAGTATCGCCTAAAAATGCTTCGTCTTTGTAAGGCGTTTCTTGTACAAAATAACCTGCTCTTAAACTGGTATTTTGAATTCTATATTCCCCTCCTACATTATAGGTTGAGGCAGAAGTCATTAAGTCTGATATGGTCTGATTTTGAAATTGGAAGCCATTTGAAGTAAATTCCATATTAGAAAAATCTTTATAGCTGTAATCAAAACTAATCAAACCTGAAGTTCCGAATACATAAGCCGTACTTAAGGACAAACGTCCTGGAGTTCTAAAACTGTAATCGGGATAGATATTTAGCACGTCTGGTCTAAATACCGAGGGGTTATTGGAATTCGCTTGAATTGTTTCAATGCCTTGTATTAATTCTTCAGAAATACTCATCCAGGTTGGAGAATCGTAAGTAAATCCAAGTCTCCAGTCATCTGTAAGTTTTGCTATCCCCCCAACTTGTAGGGAGACTCCGGCTCCTCGAGTGCGTAAAGTATTGTCGAAGAAAATATCGGTTACTCCCTGTCCAGAATTAAACTCATCAAAACGGGTTTCTCGTCTGTAATCTAAAACATGTAAATTTAGGTTTATACCCAGGTGCAACCTATCCCCAATCATACCTCCGCCATTAACCGTATACTTACCAGAGCCGCCTCTGGTTATTTCAGTATAATTTTGAGAAAAATTAGAACCAAACACATTAGACACATATGAAATATTATCAAAATCATTAGGATTTACGGCATCAATGATAAAAGTTTCATAACCTAAAAACGCCTGCTGAGCTGAAAAACTATTCTCTTCTCCTAAAAATCGGTACAATTGACTTGCAGACTCACCTTGTCTGGGAACTAACAAATCAAGTGGTACTCCTTGTGCGTTTTCAAGAAAGAAATCTGATATAGTCTCCGTCGTATTCCCACTTACAAAATATTCATTGTCAAAGTTATTAGTTCGCTGATAAGAAAATCCAAGTGACAATTTATTGAACAAAGCATTTTCATTATTGGTCGTAAACACAAATACTGCTCCCAGTTGATTCAAGTCGAAATCAGATTCAGAAGTAGAATTGAATCCTCCACCGTAAGAGGCATCGTTATTAATTGCGGTTAAATCTAGAGACCCAGAGAATTTATTATCTAAAAAAACGGCAGAACTTGCAGGGTTGATGTTGATAGCAGAAACATCTCCTCCAAGTGCTCCAAAAGCGCCACCCATGGCAGTAAACCTTGCCGTACCATTAACGCTTTGGGAAGAGAACCTCACAGCATCTGTAATGTCTTGGCTATAAGTACTACAACTTAGTAATACCATAAGTGCAATAAGTTTTTTCATCTTTTTTTTATTAGTTATATGAGTGTTCAATTAAAATTTCGCAGAAAGCTGAAAACTTAATAAAAATATTTATTTTTCAGTCTTTTCAATTTATAGACCTCGAACTTGTTGTTTGATTTTTCAATTTAATGCTAATCAAATATGAGATCTAATGTCTTTTAGCTTAGCGGCCTTAAATCTTAGTCGGATACGACTATCTTACATAATTATCTTCTACCCGAGCTTCGGCCTCCAGATGAGCGACCACCAGAGGATCTGCCTCCACCTCCACTACTTCGCATACCGCTACTTCTTGATCTACCGTAACTACCTCGCATACCACTACTTCTGGAGCCTCTTGAGCTACTTCTCATTCCAGAACTTCTGGATGATCTAGTTGAAGACCTCACTCCACTACTCCGTGAAGACCTGGTTGAAGAACTACGATATCCTGAACTTGATCTTGATGACCTGGCGTTAATATTTCTAGAGTTTCTTACTCCGGACCTGGAATAGTTTCCAGAAGATCTCACACCCACATTTCTAGAATTCCTTACTCTATTGGAATATCTCGAGCTATTAGATCTTGAACTACGGTTGAGGTTAGATCGATTATTTGAGGTTCTGGACACGTTGCTTCTGGACCTGGACAAGTTGGATCTATTATTCAATCTAGATCGGTTTGAAGATCTTGTGTTATAAGCATAACCTCTATTGAATCTGTTATAGGCTAGACCTCCTCTATAAAAGCCTCCCCAACCTGGACCATAGAAGCCTCCTCCCCAGCCCCAACCTGGACCGTAAAAGCCATTCCAGCCAAAACCAGGACCATAAAAACCTCCGCCCCAGCCAAAGCCCCAACCAGGGCCATAGAAGCCGTTGAAGCCACCCCAGCCCCAACCAGGACCGAAACCTCCCCAGCCCCATCCAGGACCATAGAAACCTCCGCCCCAACCGAATCCGGGGCCAAATCCACCCCAGCCAAAGCCTGCTCCCCAGAAACCATTATCAATGTAATTAACGGTGACATTAGAAGGGTTGGTTCCCCAACCAGCATTATTGGCGTTATATATAGGTTCTTCATAATATTTTTCCTCATCAGAATAATTTTGGTTTTCAGAAGAGTAATTATCAATATCAGTAAAAACCTCATTGTTTGAAGATCTGGCTTCAGAAATCATCTGACCTTGATCTGAAAAGTATTTAGAATAAGAGTCAGAACCAGAATTAGTTCTGCTCACTGTGTTTTGTCTTGTACTATTTTCAGTAGAAATCGACCTTCTCGTCTCCGAAGGCGAATTAGAACCATAAATTCCATCAACAGGAGAGTTTACGTTTCTGTAAGACGAACACGAAGTCAAGAAAACCACGGATAGCATTCCTAATGCTATTAAATTTGAAATTTTGATTGATTGTATCATAACTTGTGGTTTTTAATATTACTATTATCAAATTTAATTAGTTTTGCGCTAATTAATATTATCATTAACACAGGTGCAACATTTGTGCCAAATCAAAAATAATGGGAAAGAGCCTAACTAGTAGACAAGAAGATTACTCTAAGTGGTATAACGAATTAGTAGTAAAAGCAGACTTAGCAGAAAATTCTGCAGTAAGGGGATGTATGACTATAAAACCATACGGCTTTGCTATTTGGGAAAAGATGCAAGCAGAGCTTGATAAAAAGTTCAAAGAAACCGGTCATGAAAATGCTTACTTCCCTCTTTTCGTACCAAAATCTTTATTTGAAGCAGAAGAAAAAAATGCCGAAGGCTTTGCAAAGGAATGCGCGGTGGTGACTCATTATCGTCTTCAAAACGATCCAGATAAACCTGGAAAACTAAGAGTCGACCCAGAAGCCAAACTAGATGAAGAATTGGTAGTGAGACCTACCTCTGAGGCAGTGATCTGGAACACCTTTAAAGGTTGGATACAATCCTACAGAGATTTACCCTTAAAAGTCAATCAGTGGGCCAACGTGGTGAGATGGGAAATGAGAACGCGCTTATTCTTGAGAACCACAGAATTCTTATGGCAAGAAGGACATACGGCTCATACTAGCAAAAAAGAAGCTATTGAAGAAGCTGAACTCATCAATTCCCTTTATGCTGATTTTGCTGAAAACTATCTAGCTATTCCAGTTATACAAGGCCTAAAATCTGAAAGTGAAAGGTTTGCAGGTGCAATTGAAACCTACTGTATTGAAGCTTTAATGCAGGACGGAAAAGCATTACAAGCTGGTACTTCGCATTTTCTTGGAGAAAATTTTGCTAAAGCTTTTGATGTTAAGTTTACCTCAGATCAAGGAAAACAAGAGTACGTATGGGCAACGAGCTGGGGCGTGTCCACCAGATTGATGGGCGCATTAGTGATGACACATTCTGATGATAATGGCCTGATTTTGCCACCTAATTTAGCTCCAATACAGGTGGTTATTGTTCCGATTTTTAAAAATGAAGAACAATTGGATCAGATTTCAGAAAAAGCGAATCAAATCAAAAAAGCATTGAGCGCTAAAGGGATAAGAGTCAAATTTGACAATAGAACGACACACAAACCAGGGTGGAAATTCGCTGAATATGAATTAAAAGGAATACCACTTCGAGTCGCTATAGGTCCCAAAGATTTGGAAAAAGGAACAGTAGAACTTGCCAGAAGAGACACCTTATCAAAATCTTTTGAAAACCAAGATGGTATTGAAGACACCATTGAAGATTTGCTTGATGAAATTCAAACTAGCTTATTTAATAAAGCTAAAAAATTTAGAGATACTCATATTACAGAAGTAGATACTTTTGATGAGTTTAAGGACATTCTAAATTCAAAAGGCGGCTTTATTTCTGCTCACTGGGATGGTACAGTAGAGACTGAAGAAAAAATTAAAGAATTGACTAAAGCGACGATTAGATGTATTCCTTTAGATGGTAGCAAAAAAGGAGGAACATGTGTTTTTTCTGGGAAAGATTCCAAGCAACGTGTACTTTTTGCAAAAGCTTATTAATTTTTTCGATTAAAAGGTTTGCGCAATTTAAATAATTAGTTATTTTTGCACTCGCAAATTTAATGGTCCGTTCGTCTAGGGGTTAGGACGCCAGGTTTTCATCCTGGTAACAGGGGTTCGATTCCCCTACGGACTACAAGTTGAAGTTCATTTAATCACATTATTAACACGGTCCGTTCGTCTAGGGGTTAGGACGCCAGGTTTTCATCCTGGTAACAGGGGTTCGATTCCCCTACGGACTACTATTAAAATTTTATATTTAAAGTTATGGCTAATCATAAATCAGCATTAAAGAGAATCAGAAGTAACGAAACCAAGAGGTTGAGAAATCGTTACCAGCATAAGACAGCAAGAAATGCTATTAAAAGACTGAAAGCAACAGAGGATAAAGCTGAAGCTACTAAAAGTCTTCCTGAGATCATTTCAATGATCGATAAATTGGCTAAAAAGAATATCATACACGATAACAAAGCTGCTAATTTAAAGTCACAACTAACCAAGCATGTTGCTGCACTATAAGTAAGCTTGAAATTATTTAAAATGGTCTCCTTAGCTGAGACCATTTTTTTTGTAAAAAAAATTATTAATAATAAGTCTAAATAAGCTTAGAGTTTTATATTTGAAAAAAAATAACCATGAAAAGAATTGTATATCTACTATTAGTTTCAGTTTTAGTCTTGAGCTGTAAAACCGAAGAGAAAAAAGACGAGAAAAACGAATTAACTGTTTACACACACAGGCATTATGAATCTGACCAGGAACTCTTCAAAGAATTTGAAGAAGAATCTGGAATTCAGCTTAATATTGTGAATGCCAGTGCCGATGAATTGATACAGAAAATGAGCCTTGAAGGAGCAGAGTCTCCTGCAGATGTCCTTATTACAGTTGATGCAGGCAGACTTTACAGAGCAAAATCCAAAGATTTGCTTCAGTCTTTTTCTTCTGAAATGATCGATTCTATTGTACCTAGTCATCTTAGAGATGAAGACAAGCAATGGGTAAGTTTAACCAAAAGGGCTCGAGTGATAGCCTACGCCAAAGACAGAGTAGATTCTACTCAACTTTCGACTTACGAGAACCTAACTTCTGAGGACTGGGATGATAAAATCCTTGTAAGAAGTTCTTCAAACATTTACAATCAATCCTTATTGGCTTCTATTATAGCTAATAAAGGGAATGAGTTTGCAGAAAACTGGGCTCAAGGCGTTGTTGAAAATATGGCTAGAGATCCTAAAGGCAATGATAGAGATCAGGTAAAAGCAGTTGCGAATGGAGAAGGAGATCTTGCGATTGTCAACACTTATTATATCGGTAAATTATTAAACTCAAGTGATAAGGACGAAGTTGATGCTGGTAATAGTGTTTCTATATTCTTCCCTAATCAAAATACCACTGGAACTCACGTCAACGTTAGTGGAATTGGCGTAGCAAAGCATGCGTCGAATAAGGAAAATGCTATACAATTTATTGAGTTTCTCCTTGAAGAAAAGGCTCAAAATATTTTTGCAGGCTCTAACTATGAATACCCTGTTAATCCAAATGTTGAACCAGCCGATATACTAAAAAGTTGGGGGGATTTCAAAGAGGATGAACTCTCATTAAATGAACTTGGAAAAAACAATAAAGAAGCTGTTATTATTTTTGATAAAGTAGGCTGGAAATAAGATAATTGAACTTAAAAATTAAATTTTTAAAATTCAAAAGAGACCTCAATCGATGGTCTCTTTTGTTGTTGTTGATACTTGGTATTGTTACTATTCCCATCTTAACCATCGGTCTAAAATTATTTGATGGACCTGGTGAAAGCTGGACGCACATTGTAGATTACTTGCTTTACGATTATTTAGAAAACTCAATTTTACTTGCTGTTTTCTGCTCCTTCATAGTCATTGTATTTGGAGTCTCCACAGCATGGCTGGTTTCGAGGTTTGATTTTCCTATGCGAAAGCAATTAGAATGGCTATTAATTCTTCCATTATCAGTTCCTGCCTATATCATGGCCTATGCCTATGCAGGAGTTTTTGGTTACTCTGGATTACTTCAAAACTTAACTGAGAAATTGGGATTTGACAATTTCAGCATTGACATCATGAATATCTACGGACTCTCGTTTGTGTTGAGCATGTCCTTATTTCCCTATGTGTACGTAAGTAGCAGAACCTTTTTTCTGGCCCAGGCTACAAACCTACTTGAAGCTTCAAGAATGCTTGGGATTAGTGAATTTAAGTCGTTTTTTAAACTCATCTTTCCCTTAGCCAGACCCGCCATTGTCGCAGGCTTGGTCCTGGTTTTAATGGAAGTGCTTAATGATTATGGAGCGGCAAGCTATTATGGAGTGAATACCTTCACCACCGGAATATTCAGATCCTGGTTTTCCCTAGGGGAGCCAGAAACAGCCATTTATTTATCTGCCATTTTGCTTATGATTGTATTTGGACTCATCTTATTGGAAAAATGGCAACGAAGACATCTCAGCTTTAGCTCCCCAAAATCAAGCAAAAAAAATTATAATTCCAGAATTAAACCTCGCAAAAAGAATCAAATTTTATTTAGCATTTTTTGCAGTATTCCTGTTTTACTGGGCTTTATAATTCCTGTCATTCAGCTTCTCATATGGACTAAACAAACCTTTTCAAGAGTCTGGAATATAGAGTTTATAAGCATTACCTTGGAAAGCTTTGTAATTGCATTTATAACTTCCTGTGTGACCGTAATTTTCGCGTTGCTCTTATTGTTTTTCTCAAGATGGAATAAAATCGATCTCTTAAAAACAAGTTCTAAGCTCGGAATCTTAGGCTACGCGATTCCAGGAGTCATTATTGCTATTGGCGTTTTAATTCCCAGTCTAACTTTAGACAAGTGGCTAATTGAGCATAAAATCACCTCCAAATTAATACTTAATGCTACACTCATTGCTTTGATTTACGGCTATGTCGTAAGATTTCTTGCCGTCGCTTACCAACCTCTGGAATCTTCAAGTCTTAAGATTGACAGAAGCTTATCCGATTCTTCTAAAGTTTTAGGAGAAGGAAATTTTAAAACCTTCTTTAGGATTGAGTTCCCTTTGATCAGGACTGGACTCTTAAGTGCATTTATATTGGTCTTTATCGATATTCTGAAAGAATTACCCCTTACCTTAATTATGAAGCCCTATAATGTCAATACACTTGCGGTTAAGGCCTTTGAATATGCGAGTGATGAAATGGTAAGTTCTGCGGCTTTACCCTCTCTTCTCATAATATTAACGGCATTAATTCCCGCAATTTTTTTAAATAAATTACTTTTGAAAAATGCAAGCGACTCTTAATATTGAGAATTTATCAAAATCTTTTGATCAGGGAAAAGTGAAGGCCCTAGATGGGGTTTCTTTTTATGTTAACAAAGGTGATATCTGCGCTGTTGTTGGCGAAAGTGGTAGTGGTAAAACCACCCTAATACGCCTAATCGCCGGACTTGAAGAGTTAGATGAGGGCGAAATCCACATAGAGGATAAGCTCGTTGCCTCAATTAAAAAAAATATAGCCCCAGAAAAGAGAGATGTAGGGATGGTGTTTCAGGAATATGCTTTATTTCCCCACCTCTCGGTATTAGAAAATGTGACTTATGGTATTAAAAAATCTAAGTCCAAAAAAGAAGTGGCGTTAGCTACTCTCAATCTTGTAGGATTAGAGGGATACGAAAAAAGATATCCTCATGAACTTTCCGGTGGTCAACAACAACGCGTTGCTTTGGCAAGAGCCTTGGCTCCAAACCCATCTGTGCTCATTCTGGATGAACCTTTTAGTAATCTGGATGCCATGATGAGGCACAAGCTTCGAAATGACGTGTTCAATATCATCAAAAAAACAGGAGTGACTGCCATATTTGTAACCCATGACACTCAGGATGCCTTAGCAGTAGCAGATGAAATTTTAATTCTACAAAACGGAAGGCTGGTTCAAAAAGACGAAGCTTCAGCCTTGTATAAAAAGCCCCAATCTATTTATGTAGCTTCTTTATTTGGTAATACTATACAATTAAATAAAGGCCTTCAAACCGCCTTCAAATGTCCTCTTAAGGAAGATTGCTGTCATGCAATCAGGAATGAAAACATCACTGTAAATGAGGATTGTGATTATGTTTCTGAAGCTGAAGTTTTGAAACGTACGTTTCTTGGGACCCACTCTCAGTTGCTTTTAAAATTAGATAATGGCGAGCATATCACAGTGGTTACCAATGAACCTGTGCTTGGTAATACTCTGAAGATTGGTTTCAATTCTAAAGATGTATTAGCTTTTGAGGAATAATTTACTGCCCTCTAAAGAAAATCACTGTACTAATCGTTTTGAGCAACACCCTCAAATCTAAAAACACACTTCTGTGTTTGATGTAATATAAATCGTACTGAAGTTTTTCTATCATATCTTCATCGGAATTCGCATATTTTGAATTCACCTGAGCCCATCCCGTCAATCCTGGCTTTATGATTTGTCTTACTTCATAAAAAGGAATTTTTTCTGATAAAGTTTTAACAAACTCTGGGCGCTCTGGCCGAGGGCCTATTAAGCTCATCTCCCCTTTTATGACGTTGATGAACTGCGGGATTTCATCCAGACGTGTTCGTCTCAAAAAATTTCCGAATTTGGTAATTCTGTTATCTCCTTTTGAAGCTAACTGAGCTCCATTCTTTTCAGCATCTTTCACCATCGTTCTAAATTTGATGATGTAAAACTCTGTTCCAGATTTACCAAGCCTTAGTTGCTTATAAAATAAACTTCCTCTGTTTCCTATAAGATTACCTATAGCGATAAATGGTAAAATTAAAAGTCCAAAAACTAAACCTACAAGGCTGATTAAAACATCAATAATCCTATGATAGAGCAGGTAAAGTCGATTTTGATTACTTCTGCTAAATGGGAAATAAAAATAAAAGTCGTTGTTGATGTATTGAACGGGTACCTTGTTTGTCACCTCCTCGTAAACATGAGCATATGCTTTGATGGGAAAACCGGTTTTCAACAGCGGAACAAGTGCCTGGTACAAATCTGCACTCAACCCCTGCATAGAATTAGCCACAACAATTTCTCCAACTTTTGAAGCTTTTACAACGGCCCTTAAATCTTTGAGTTCATAAGCTTCAAAAAGATGGGAAGAACGTTCTTTGGAACTTATAAAGCCCATGATTTCATAGTTGGGATCGTTTTTTAATAAATCGTTTCCAATCTTATCGATATCAAAATCATCGCCGATAATCAGTACACGCTTAAAAAATCTCGGAGAAGTGATCAATCCGATGTAAAGGAATCTCCAGGTCAATAAAGTTAAAACCAAAACTCCGAAGAAATAAAGAATTTGGAATCTATTATCTGGAAGCGGTGGAGATAGAATCGGCGTCAATAGAAAAAATAAGGTCACCAAAAGGCAGGAAAGTACCCCATTTTTGAGTGTAGCTTTTCTAGACTCTGCTTTTTGAAGATTATATAATTCGAACACCGTATTAAAAAGCAAAATATAGAACCCTAAAGTAATAAGCCAAAACCAAGTATTTTCACTAAAGGGAAAATAGGTAAAATCAAAACTTTCGGTAACTAGATAGAGAACAAGCCAAACTAAAACCACATCGAAAATCCTAAGCAAAACTTTACGCTCGGATATTTCGAAATGAGTAACTTGACTAGACTTCATAGGTCAGGATGATTGGTGGTCAAATTTATAAAAAGATATTCATTTGTAAATTTTTAAAGCAATATCTTTCGTCTGTTTGTTTGTGGCTATTTCCTTTTTTGAGCTAATTTTTTAAATTAAATTTGAAAAAAATTGAGTTTGAAAAATATACTTTTAGCCGTAGCATCAGGCTTACTATTAGCATTCAGTTGGCCAACAAATGGCTTTAGTCCCTTGATATTTATTGGTTTTATACCGCTTCTTTTTGCTGAATTTAAAATTAGAACTGGGCACGTTAAAAGAGAAGGCTTGGTTGTTTTTGGCCATGCTTATCTGGCCTTTTTCATTTGGAATGCCTACACCACATACTGGCTTTACTTTTCTACACCTTTTGGTGGAGTCTTTGCCATTTTGGCGAACTCTCTATTGATGAGTTTGGTTTTTTTAATTTACCATTTAGTAGCCAAGCGAGTAACTTTTACTGCTGCCTCTTCTTTTTTTATTGCTCTGTGGCTAAGTTTTGAAAAATTGCATCTTGGCTGGGAATTTTCCTGGCCATGGTTAAATTTGGGCAATGTGTTCGCTAATGACATTAATCTCATTCAGTGGTATGAATATACTGGCACTTTTGGAGGAAGCTTATGGATATTGATTTCGAACATAGTTTTGTTTAAGGGAATATTGCTTTTCATTCAGCATAAAGATTCAAAAATATTGATCAGAACAGGATTGAGGTTTGTATTTCTGGTTTCCATCCCAATTGGTATTAGTCTTTTGCTTAGGCCCCAGTTAGGATCTAAGCAAAGCATAGAGACTCTTTCTTTACAACCCAACATAGATCCTTACAAAGAAAAGTACAATACTGATGATCGTGGAATTTCAAAAAGTCTCTTTGAACTTACAAAGCCCTATATAACAAATAAGCAACAGCTCTTCATAGCTCCGGAAACCGTATTTGCTCAAGGGGTAGATATCAATAATTACAAGCGTTCAACAGCGAATCAATTTTCCAATCAACTTTTAAATGCCAATGAAAATTTAAATGTTTTGTTTGGAATATCGATGTATGAGATCATTAGAGACCAAAACAGGATTTCACCCCAAAGTAATTTTTTAAAAAAAGGAATTTGGTTTAATGATTTTAATTCTGCTGTTTTTAAAAGTAAAGCAAGAGATTCTCAATTCTACCACAAATCAAAGTTGGTCGTTGGAGTCGAGAATTTCCCTTATCAATCTACTTTAAAGCCTTTACTTGGAGACATTATGATTGACTTAGGAGGTACTGTTGCCATGAAGACCACTCAGGATGAAAGGACTGTCTTTCAATTGAACAATAATTTAGTCGTAGCCCCAATAATATGCTATGAGTCTGTGTACGGAGAATTTGTAAACGGATACGTCAAAAATGGGGCTAACGCTTTAGCTATTATAACCAATGATGCCTGGTGGGGAGAAACCCAGGGACATCTTCAGCATTGGAGTTACGCCAGATTACGAGCTATAGAAACCAGGCGTGCCGTATCCAGAAGCGCTAACACAGGAATTTCTGGATTTATAGACAAAGACGGCTCAGTAATTAAGAAAACGAATTATGACGAAAAGACAATAATAAGTCATCAACTCCCCCTCTATCAAGGAGAAACATTTTACGTTGTCGCTGGAGACTATATACCGAGAATATCAAATTTCCTGGCTCTTTTTATCTTTTTATTTGCTGTGACTAAAAGAAGAAGCTGACTTATGCCTTATGCTGAAGTCCAAGGGAAAGTAAGACGTACACCAATATAATGACAGGAATAGCAACAAATTGCAACCAAATCAAAGTCATTATAGAGATTAAAATGATTAAAAAACGATACCAATTTTCAGACAGCTTTAAATTTTTAAATTTTAATGCAAATAACTTGAGTTCAGCATTGAGTAATAAAACGCTAATAATGGATACAAAAATTAATACGTAGGTATTTTCAATCCATGACACTAAAAAAGAATGAGGATGGTATTCCAAAATCAATCCAAAGCTTAAAATCAAAAGGGCGTTAGCCGGTGTAGGTAAGCCTATAAAACTATCGGTCTGTCGCTCATCAATATTAAACTTAGCAAGTCTATAGGCAGAACCAAGGGTGATTATAAATCCAATATAAACGATCCAATTGAGATCATTAGAAAAAAAGTCTAGGCTACTCTCAGATGAAGATTGTGACCTTGATAACAACTGACACATCACAATCCCTGGCACCAAACCACTGGTAACCATATCTGCTAAGGAATCTAATTGCAAGCCTAAGTCGCTAGACTCCCGGAGTAAGCGGGCTGCCAGACCATCAAAAAAGTCAAAGAAAATCCCAAGTGCTACAAAAAAGGTAGCTAAACTAAGTTCGCCCTGCACAGCCAATACAGCGGCTACACATCCAGATAACAAGTTTAAAAGCGTAATAAAATTTGGGATTTGTTTTTTGAGTATTAACATAAAAGCGGGTTCTTTTGCACAATAACAAAAAGCAAAATAAGTTTTAATATTATTAATTATAGCATCTTTGCCAAAAAATATCATCGCATTGAAGAGGTTGGCTTTTTTACTTTGTCTCACATTCCCTTTTTATGCATTTACTCAAACAGCCAAATATTCTAATGAGTTTTTGAATATTGGAGTAGATGCGGCAGCTTTTGGAATGGCCAATGCTGTAACGGCGACAAGCCGTGATGTTAATTCTGGTTATTGGAATCCCGCTGGATTAATTCACCTTGAAGACAACCAGGTTTCTGCTATGCACGCCAACTATTTTGCAAATATTGCAACTTATAATTACCTTGCTGGAGCCATGCCCTTAGATAGTAAAAGTGCGGTAGGGTTTAGCATCATTAGATTTGGAGTAGATGACATTTTGAATACTACTCAACTGATCGATGAACAAGGAAATATCGACTACAACCGAATTAGTTTATTCTCTACCGCTGATTACGCTTTTACTTTATCCTATGCCAGAAATCTTCCTTTGGAAGGCTTTTCTTATGGAATCAACGCTAAAGTTATCAGGCGGGTAATTGGAGATTTTGCCAATGCCTGGGGGTTTGGTTTCGATGCTGGTCTGCAATTTCAAAAAAACTCCTGGCTATTTGGTGTAATGGCAAGAGATATCACCACCACTTATAACACCTGGACTTTTGACGATACTGAATTGGCTACGATTCAAAATGCAATTGATGGTCAAAACCAAAGTACTCCAGAAACTTCTGAAATCACCTTACCCAAACTTCAAATAGGAATTGCTAAAACCACTACCATCAGGCGTGATTTTGATCTGACCACTTCGCTCAATTTAGATATGCGTTTTGCTCAAACCAATGATATTATTTCATCAGGATCTATAAGTGCAACTCCGGCCTTCGGATTTGAATTGGGATACATAGATCTCGTGTATTTGAGAGGCGGTGTAGGTAATTTTCAAAATCTGGAACAACTGGGCGGCAATGGAACTGAAGTGGGTTTTCAACCCAATTTTGGAGTTGGATTTAAATATAAAGGCATTCAAATTGACTACGCTCTCACTGATATAGGAGATCAAAGTCTAGCCCTCTACTCTAATGTATTTTCCTTAAAATTGGACTGGTCTGTGTTTAGATAGAAATATAGTCTTAGTTGTAGGCTTAATCATAAATCTTTAAATCGAAAAATGCCCAATAAACCCTATTTTTGAATTATGATTAGGATTATATGCGCTGTACTTCTATACTCCAGCTTATGTTTTAGCCAACAAACAGATGAGGTAGATTTTTTAGAATTGAATGCAGAAGTAGAAATAGACACTTTAAACCGTCAAGTTAAGGGTTCGGTTCAAGTGAGATTTAATGCACTTCAAAATATAGATTCGGTATATCTGGATGCAGTAGATATGAGTATTGAGCCTCTAAAAGATTCCCCTTATAAAATAGTAGAAAAAGAGGACAAAGTTTGGATCACCAGCAATTTCAAAAAAGGCAAAACCTATATAGCAGAGTTTTCTTACGAATGCCAACCAAAACAAACGGTTTATTTTGTAGGATTTGAGTCTAACTTAAAACAGTACCCATCTCAAGTCTGGACTCAAGGCCAGGGCAAATACACCTCACATTGGTTACCAAGCTTAGATGATATGAATGATAAGTTGATTTTTAATATCACCTACCTAGCCCCTAAAAATTATGAGGTTATCGCCAATGGGAAGTTGAGTAGAACTCGTTCCAGACTCGATCATAAGTCCTGGTCGTACGAGATGAAACACCCAATGAGCAGTTATTTAGTTGCTTTTGCCATGGGAAACTTCAGAGGAACTACATACAAAAGTGATAAGGGTACTCCCCTTCAGTTATATCTCGAAACCAGACATGCTGATAAAGCGAGTTTCACCTATAAACATCATGAAGAAATTTTCAATTTTCTCGAAAGCAAAATCAATGTTGATTACCCCTGGCAAAATTTCAAACAAGTACCCGTTAGAGATTTTCTGTATGCCGGAATGGAAAACACAACTTTAAATATTTTTTCTGATAGCTTTGTGGTTGATAGCATAGGTGGTAATGATAAAAGTTTTGTGAATGTTCAAGCCCATGAATTGGCTCATCAATGGTTTGGAAATCTTGTTACCGAAACCTCATCTCGTCATCACTGGTTGCATGAAGGTTTTGCAACTTTTTATGCCTTGGAAGTGGAGCGTGAAATCTTTGGTGAAGATTACTACTACTTTAAGATTTTTAAATCAGCTGAGGAACTCAAATCTTTAAGTGATAAAGGAAAAGGTCAAGTTCTGGTTAAGACGGGTGGATCCTCGCTAACCTATTATGAAAAGGGAGCCTGGGCACTTATTATCTTGAGAGATATTGTGGGTCAGGAAGTGTTCCAACAGGCCGTCAAAAATTACTTAACTACACATGCCTATAAAAATGTAACCACAGATAGCTTCATGGATGAAGTTGAATCTGTTTACGGTCAAAATTTAACCAATTTTAAAGAAAGGTGGCTATATCAAAAAGCCTTTCAATCCAAACAAACTCTAGGATTTTTAAAGAAAAACGAATTTATTCAAGACTATATGAAATTAGCCGCGTTTAGAGAAACACGGCTAAATTTTAAGAGCGAGCGTCTGGACGAAGCTTTAGATTTCCCAGTAAATGAATACCTCGGGCAAGAAGCGGTATATCAGCTCAGTAATGAAGATATGACCTTAGCACTCCCCATTTATAAAAAGGCATTATCTACGAATAATTTGTTCGTAAGGCAGGCAGTGGCCTCTTCTTTAACGAGGGTTCCTAAAGCACTAAAAACAGAATTTGAAACTTTACTGGATGACGATTCCTACACTACCATTGAAAAGTCATTGTTACATCTTTGGATGTCTTTCCCAGAAGATCGATCACTGTACTTAGATAAGGTGAAGGATGTCATTGGTTTTCAAGATAAAAACGTAAGATTACTATGGCTAACCCTAAACTTGGCTACACCAGATTATGAACCTAAACAAAAAGCGAATACTTTTCAAAAACTAAGCGGACATACCCAACCAAGGTATCCTTATCAGATAAGACAGCATGCCTTCGGCTATTTATATCAGATCAACACGTTTACTCAAAAAAATTACAAAAATCTGATGAAAGGTGTCTTCCATCCCGTCTGGCAATTCAAAAAATTCTGTCGTGAGTTACTAGACACTTTGATGAAAGATGATAAGCATCGAGAGAATATTGAAAAGTTGGCTAAAGGCTTTACAATCCAAGAAAAAACATTTTTCAACAACAGGTATTAAAACAATTGCTTAATCTCAGTTTTAATAAAAGCGATTCCAGTATCACTAGGACTTTGCTTCTCTAATAAATCTGTAAGAATCTCTTCCCTAAGCTTTTGGGCAGTTGTGATCTTATCACTCATATTCGTTCGCCTTATCATTGAAATGGTGGAATTTTTGGAAGCTTTAATGGCATCCCAGCATTTCTGACTCACATAAACCTGCTGAACAAGATTATGTTCAAACTCTTGCTCTATAGAAGCGATAAGAAGGTTTTCATAGTCATATTTGTTATCCCCAATAGGTTTTACTCTGCTAAGTAACTGACCAGGAGAAATGCGTTCTAAAAAGAGAACCAATCTTTCAAAGGCTTGTAATCTAAGTGGGAGCACTTCACTTCTATTTTCTTTTCTTAAGGTTAGGTATTGCATTTCCTTTTGATGCTCTACATAAGTCTTGAAAAAATAAACGCCTATAAAGCCAGCTATAACTGCGGGAAGTAAATAAGCAAGATAATTGAGAAGTTCTGTAAAAGTCGTCATCGATTAATTTTGATTCAAATATAAATATATAAAAGAAATGAAAGCTTTTGAAGAGTAGAGAGAAGCAAAAGAAAACTACGAGGCTCCAAAATATGACTTGAAATGTACTCAAGAATTCATACTTTTATAATTGATAGTCTACCTTACAGAATGCTATCAAATCACTAATTTTGAAGTTTTCTTATAACCTATAAAATTCAACCATTGCAGAATTACATCGATCAATTGAATGAAGCGCAACGAGAAGCTGTTTTGCAAAAAGACGGCCCTATGATTGTTATAGCTGGTGCTGGATCTGGAAAAACACGGGTGCTGACGTATAGAATAGCTTACCTGATGAGTGAAGGTGTGGATTCTTTTAATATTCTCGCTTTAACCTTTACTAATAAAGCAGCAAGAGAGATGAAGCATAGGATCACAGAAATTGTAGGTCCAGAGGCTAAAAACTTATGGATGGGAACTTTCCACTCTGTCTTTGCTAAAATCTTAAGATTTGAAGGAGATAAGCTAGGCTACCCGTCTAACTTTACCATTTATGATTCTAATGATTCACAACAATTGATTAGGACCATTATTAAGGAAAAAAATCTGGATAAGGACATTTATAAGTATAAGCAGATCCAATCCAGGATTTCTTCTTTTAAAAACAGTTTAATTACGGTGAAGGCCTACCATCAAAATCCAGAGTTGCAGGAAGCGGATGCGATGGCCAAACGACCAAGGATGGGAGAAATTTACCAGGAATACGTCGACAGATGTTTCAAATCTGGAGCTATGGATTTTGATGATTTACTTTTGAGAACCAATGAGCTTCTTACTCGTTTTCCAGATGTTTTAGCGAAGTATCAACAAAAATTCAAATACATTCTTGTGGATGAGTACCAGGATACCAACCACTCTCAATATTTGATCGTTAGAGCTCTAAGTGATAGGTTTCAAAACATTTGCGTCGTTGGGGATGATGCTCAAAGTATTTATGCGTTTCGAGGGGCCAATATCAATAACATCCTGAATTTTCAGAAAGACTATGACGATGTTAAATCTTACCGTTTAGAACAGAATTACCGCTCCACCAAAAACATTGTAGAAGCAGCAAACTCGGTTATCGAAAAAAACAAGACCAAACTAGATAAGGTGGTCTGGACCCAAAACACCGAGGGTTCAAAAATTCACGTTAACAGATTGGTCAACGATGCTGAAGAAGGTCGGTTTGTCGCCAGTTCTGTGACAGAAAAGCGAATGCAGGAAGGTGCTAAAAATGGTGACTTTGCCGTTCTATACAGAACCAATGCCCAAAGTAGATCTATTGAAGATGCTTTGAGACGTAAAGATATTCCTTACAGAATTTATGGAGGGCTCTCCTTTTATCAACGTAAAGAAATAAAAGACGTCCTCGCCTACTTAAGGCTCATCATTAATCCTAAAGATGAGGAAGCCCTTAAGCGGGTCATCAATTATCCTTCCAGGGGAATTGGTCAAACCACGCTTGATAAATTAACTCTGGCCGCCAATCATTACAAGCGAACGATTTTTGAAATCATTGAGAATATTGATAAAATCGATTTGAAAATCAATCGGGGTACACAAACCAAGTTGACCAATTTTGTCAATATGATCAAAAGTTTTCAAATCCAAAATGAAAATGCGGATGCTTTTGAAATTGCAGAAGTGGTTACTAAGAAGACAGGTCTCCTACAAGAATTTAAAAAAGATGGAACTCCGGAGGGTATAGCACGGATAGAAAATATTGAAGAGCTCTTAAACGGTATCCGCGATTTCGTGGACGGTCAACAGGAAATTGTCGATGCAGATGGATCGCTTTCTGAATTTCTGGAGGATGTGGCCCTGGCAACAGACCTTGATAAAGAAACTGCAGACGAAGATCGTGTGGCCCTTATGACCATTCACTTGGCAAAAGGTTTGGAATTTCCATACATTTATATCGTAGGATTGGAGGAAGATCTCTTCCCTTCGGCCATGAGCATGAACACCAGGTCTGAACTTGAAGAAGAGCGCCGATTGTTTTACGTCGCCTTAACCAGGGCAGAAAAAGAAGCCTACTTAACCTATGTTTTATCCCGCTACCGCTGGGGAAAACTGATAGATGCAGAGCCTAGCCGGTTTATAGAGGAAATCGATGATCGATACTTAGATTATATGATTCCTAAAGACGATTACCGTTACCAGTCGTTGATAGATAAAGATATTTTTGACGATGTCGATAAAAGTAAGTTGAGGCAAACAAAACCCTCCAACGGGACTCCCCCACCCAGTCATAAACCTACAGAAAATCAATTGAAACGACTCCGGAAAATAAAGCCGGAAGGAGAGCCAATCTCTAAAAATAAAGCGAAACCTATTCAACTCGATGAAGGACAAATGGTTGAGCACACCCGTTTTGGTAAGGGAGAAGTCTTAAAAGTAGAAGGCGTAGGAATGGATAAAAAGGCAGCAATTAAATTTGAAAATGGAGGGGTGAAGAATTTAATTTTGAAATTTGCAAAGCTTAAAATTCTGTCCTGATGCTTTCGGTTTCTAAACTCATAATTGCATTTCTTTCTGTACTGAGTATAATACTTCTTAGCTTTACTTTTTTTCTTGATCCAGATTCAGAATTAAATAGATTAATTCACTATTATGATTTTGGGTTATGCATGATATTTCTTTATGATTTTTTTCATCAATTGTATAAAAGAGAAAAACGCTGGAACTATTTTTACACTTATGGTTGGCTAGATTTATTGTCATCTATTCCTCTGGTAGATCAATTCAGATACGCTAGAGTATTTCGTATCTTTAGAGTTCTGAGGATCATCAAGTCTTTCAAGCTCCTTTATAATTTTATTACCTCCAATAAAAGGGAAAGCCTTTATGGATTAATTGTTTTTACTTCAACCCTTATACTTATTTTGAGTTCTACTCTAGTGCTTTATCTGGAAAAAGATGTAGGTAATATCAAAACCGCAGAAGACGCCCTATGGTGGAGCTATATTACCATAACTACGGTGGGTTATGGTGATTATTTCCCGATAACCAATGGAGGTAAATTAGCGGCAAGCATTCTTATTTTGAATGGTATTGCCATATTTGGAGCTATTGTTTCTTACATCAATGAAAGGGTAAACAACATCAAAAAAAAATCCACTTTAGGCCAATAATTTTGTAACTTAGGAGAAACAAAATCATAGAGGTATGGCAGAACTTATTAGACTTTATGAAGAAAATCCTTCAGAAAAAGAAATCAAACGTATTGTAAAAGTTTTAAAAGACGGAGGTTTAATTATTTACCCAACGGATACAGTTTATGGACTGGGCTGCGATATTAATAATACTAAGGCTTTAGAGAAAATTGCTAGACTAAAAGGAGTAAAGCTTGAAAAGGCTAATTTCTCCTTTGTATGTCAGGATCTGAGTAATCTTTCGGAATACGTTGCTCAGCTGAATTCTGCGACTTTTAAAATCTTGAAACGCAATTTGCCGGGGCCTTATACCTTTATTTTGCCTGGTAATAATAGGTTACCTTCTGTCTTCAAAAAGAAAAAGACTGTAGGTATACGAGTACCCGATAATAAAATTGCACAGATGCTGGTAGAGCATCTTGGTAACCCTATCATTTCCACCTCTATCAAAGATGATGACGATGTGGTAGAATATACCACAGACCCTGAGTTAATATTAGAAAAGTGGGATAAATTAGTGGATATAGTCATTGATGCCGGTTATGGCGATAATGTAGCATCAACCGTTATCGACCTCACAAAACCCGAGCCAGAGCTCATCAGGCAGGGAAAAGGTTCTGCAGATATTTAATATAAAAAAAGACAGCTTAATAAGCTGCCTTTTTTTTATATTAACGACTTCTGATTTATAATGTAGGTTTATCAACAAATGGACGCTCCTCTCTATTAGCGACTTCCCAAGCCGTGTAGAAAACCAGTTTTGCTCTTTTCTCTAAAAGATCATATTCTATCTTTTCCGGTGTATCTGTAGGTTGGTGATAATCTTCATGTACGCCATTAAAATAAAAAATAATGGGAATGTCAAACTTGGCAAAGTTATAATGGTCACTTCTATAGTAGAACCGGTTAGGGTCATTTTCATCATTGTAAGTGTAATCCAAGTCTAAGTTGACGTATTTTGAATTAGCAGCTTCAGAAATTTCATGTAAGTCTGTACTTAATTTATCGCTTCCAATAAGATATACATAATTAGAATTCTCTTCATGTGCCTCATCAATACGACCAATCATATCGATATTTAGATTAGCTACGGTGTTTTCTAGAGGATAAATTGGATTTTCAGAATAGTACTTAGACCCCAAAAGGCCTTTCTCTTCAGCAGTAACATGCAAGAAAACAATTGAACGTTTGGGTCTGTAACCTTCAGAAACAGCCTTTTGAAAGGCTTCTGCGATTTCCATAATCGCAACTGTACCAGATCCATCATCATCTGCGCCATTGTAAATTTCACCGTCTTTCATTCCCACGTGATCATAATGAGAAGTAATGACTAAATACTCTTCTGGCAGTTCACTTCCTTGAATGATTGAAATTACATTTTCGCTTGAAGGGAATCTACCATTAAAAAACGAAGAATCGATGGTCTGGTAGTAAGGTTCATCTTCTTCAGACCCGCCTTGAATATTCAAACTACTATAATAATCTTTAAGGTATTGGGCAGCTTTTTTTTGTCCTTCCATCCCTGTATCCCTTCCTTCAAACTCATCTGAACTAAATGTATACAAGTAATCACTTAATTCTGAGGAGGTGATTGATTTGGCAAAACGCATAGGATCTACTTCTGTTACATCCTTTTTTTGAGTCTTACACCCTACTAAGGCTAAAGCTAATAAAACTGGTAAGAATATTTTTTTCATGAATATGTTGTTTTTTGCTAAAATAAAGGGAATTCCCTTGATTTTCACTAAAACGTGATAAAAATCTACACTGAATTTGAGATATAAAAAGCTTTTACCTCTTCGATACATTGCTTAAGGTGAATGACTGACTTATAAAATCCAGTCTGGTGTTCGTTTTTTACTGAAGCCTTTACAGATTAGATCATAAGAAACACAAGGATTTATTTTATAGAAGGTTTTGGTCTTAAGATTGGAGTATTAGCCTTTTCAGCACCTAAAAAACAAAGGCCAGAGAATTTCGAATTTACCAAAATTGGAATAAAAATTAATTGCAAAAAACAAAGACGAATAATTTTGTGAAATCAAAAAGCTTAGTATATTTGCACTCGCATTTGGAGAAATGGCAGAGTGGTCGAATGCGGCAGTCTTGAAAACTGTTGAGGGTCACACCTCCGGGGGTTCGAATCCCTCTTTCTCCGCAAAAAGAACCCGCAACGAAAGTTGCGGGTTTTGTGTTTTCAGGAGCTTTAAAAACCAAAAGTTTTTAAAAGCGGATGGAAATACAAAACG
>NZ_KB905348.1 GCF_000378765.1 Psychroflexus tropicus DSM 15496
CAACGTTCGTGTGTATGGCTTCGTTGCGAACAAACTGGCGCAAGTCTTTCAGCCGTGGCTGAAAGATAGGACATTGCGTGGAATTTTCGGTAGAAAATTCAGTCGCAATGAGCTATACACTCTGTTGTAGCACGTTTTTATTTTTCTTTTCAGCTAATATTAAGTATCTGTTTTTTCCAAATGTTATGTGATATATTGGATACAAAAATCCGATTACTACAATCCAAATCAAGAAGTTCAAGTCAGTATTAAGGGCGTATTTTCCTAAAAAATACAATAACATTATTCCAAGTAAAGTTGGTAAAATCCATTTTCCGTATTTAAATCCGCTCAACTTTAATGATTTCGTTTTATTTTCGGTTAGATGCAATTTTATTTTTGGACTTCTACACCAATCAATTTTCGCAAAAACTTCGTGTTTTCCATTTTCAACTTCATACTCTTTAGTTTCTCCATCATTTATTATTCCGACTTTTTCTCCGTCAATATAAATTCCGATTGCACGAGCTTTATTATTCCATTCAGAATTTCGTTCTACTCTAATTTTTGTCATTTACTCAGGTTTTTCTCAAATGTGCTACAACTAGTATATATCCTCAGGATATAGTAACTTTTTTATTTTATTTAAGTAAATATACTTCATTTGGAGGAGTTAGTAGAATCAGATTTAGATTTTAAAGACGTCATTTTATCCAACGGACTCTCAATATGCTTTACACTTCGCTGGCTTACATGCGTATAGATGGTGGTAGTCTTAATACTGCTATGGCCAAGAAATTTTTGTATAAAACGAATATCGGTACCAGACTCTAGCAAATGCGTCGCAAAACTATGCCGTAAGGCATGAATACCGACTTTTTTTCCGATATTAGCATCGCTAACTGCCTTTCGCATTATAGCTCCACAACTCGAAGTAGAGTAAGGCTGTCCCTTCACTTGTCCTTCAAAAACATAGGTATCTGTTTTGTACATGTTTCGATAGGTATGCATAAACTCTAGAATAGAATGAGGCAACATGACCTGTCGGTCCTTTTTGCCTTTACCAGACAGCACTGTAATTTTAAAAGCACCAAAGTCGATATCTCTCCATCGCAGTTGGCATACTTCACTCACCCGTAAACCAGCTCCATAGGCTAGAAGCAGTATCAGTTTGTGTTTTGGCTGTTTCACGGCATCAAATATACGTCTGCATTCCTCTACCGTAAGCACCTTTGGTAAGGTCTTTTCTTTTTTTGGCCTGGGGATAGTCCACTGCTGAGTGTTATCCCACTCCAGGACATGTTTGTAGTAAAACTTAAGCGCATTCACAATCATGTGACCACTAGAGGACTTCAATCCCAATTCAGAAAGCTGGCTCAGGTATTTTATCACTTGCTTTCTCTCAATTAATGAAGGATCCTCGTAAGCATGGTGTCTCAAAAAATTAATGAAAGCACCCGTATAGGACTTCAGCGTGGAAACACTATAATTCATAGCCATGAGCATATCTATCAGCTCATCAACAAAGGCTCTTGCTTTTTTGGGTACTGTATCCAAAAGCTGAGTTTTAGTCGTACCTAGGCTATGAGATTTGTGGTTGATCTGTTTAGAGGCTTTAAAATAGGATGCAGGAACATTGATAGAGATGTTACAATTGAGTTCGCTTAAAAACAACTTCAAAGCTTCCAAATTTTTAGGGGTAGCTGGAAGTAAGTAGGCATTCAAAGGTTTACTGTACTTGCTATAAGCCATCCGTCTTAAATTATCTACAAGCCTAAAATCATCTGTAAATTTTACAACCAGATACCTCTCATCAGCTTTGTAACTAAATAATTCAACTTTCAAAGGCCTTTTAAATTCTTTAGAATTATAATAGCTATCATTAAATAAGGCAACTCCAAAAATAGCTTCTACCTTCTGCTTGACTTTTGGATGTCGATACACCATGTAGACTTTGTGGGAGCTATTCCAAAAGACTCCTTTAACCTTTTTCAAAGCCTTGACATAAGTTGAAATATAATTGAGTTTTAAAACCCAGTACTTTCCAACATCATCCAAAACTTTCAATTTTAACCTAGGGTCAATCTCAGGGCGATGAGATTTATGTACCGAAGAAATCGCTTTTGATGAGCTAATTTCTGGTCGTGCACGCTGCTTTGGCGTTATGGGCAAATCTTGACGTTGATTTTCAACGCTTGCCTGTTTAGGTTCAGATAAAGTGCTAGAGGAGGTAACTAAAGTGTGATTTTTAAATTGTTCTTTTATGAGTTTATAGTGTTTTTTAGAATAATCGACGTACCAGCAGTTATGCGTTTTGCTATAAGTGGCCCCAATAGCTTTAAACTTAGCAATCAATTCTGCATCATAGTTAAAGAATGCCGCAATTCTAAAAGCTTCTCTATGCCATATTTTTTCTAAACGAATCACCATTGGATAAGGCTCCGCCACCATGAGTCCCATTTAAATCGACATCACCACGTGGTAGTTTATAACACTAAGATATAAAAATAATGATTTTGGTAGGACTGTTTTTGAAATTATTTTTTGCTTACAAAGCAAGAAATTGTATTGATATTGAAAAGATTACTAGCATGAGCTACATCTTAGCAAACGGGTTTATACCTCTTTTTGAATTTAATACTAAGTGAATTCTGGAACTCTACCCACTACTCCCTTATAAAAGTTTTGGAGCTCCTTCAGGTCTACTTCATAATTTCCGGTAGTATAAAAAGGCTCTGCTATTTTTACGGTCTTTGTAGAATAATCGAAGGCCACACAAGTGATGGGCACCTGGGCCTGGTAGGCGATATAATAAAATCCGGTTTTCCAGGAGGTTACTTTTTTACGGGTTCCCTCCGGAGCTATAGCTAATCTAAATTCTTCCTTAGAAGAAAAAAGGTCGACGATCTGTTCTACTTTATTCTGACTGGAAGAACGCTCTATCGGTTCGCCTCCCATCCATTTAAAATACCAGCCAAATGGGGAGTCAAAAAGCTCCTTTTTGGCGACATACTGTATGGGAAGATCTATGATTTTACGAGTGAAGGCTCCGATGTAGAAATCATGCCAGCTCGTATGCGGAAGGACGATTACAACTGTTTTTTTAACGTCTTTTGACATATGCCCCTGCACGTTCCAGCCCATAAGTTTCAGAAAAATAAATTTTATGATCCGCATTTACACCTTTTTATTTGGAGCCCACAAGATAGCTAAAACCAACTTTTTTTGATGGAATTTCAAACTTACTTATGACCTGATGGGTGTTGAACTCTATCAACCCTATCTAAGATTTTACCTCATAAATAGTGATGATTTAGACATCTATTAAAGGAATATCAAGACTATCAACCATCACCTTTATCTTCCAAAAAACTTATAAGTTTACATAGGCTTAAATGCAGCTATCTATGGAGACAGAAAATTTTATCTACTGCCTTGAAGCAGTTCCTGATGCCGAAAGTGAACAGGATTCAGAAGTAATAAAGATTCTGGAGGATATAGCTTTAGCACAGGGAATTGCAAGCATATATAAAGCCTGCGATACTATAGAAGACTTAGAGGAAAACCTGAATTTTCTTCTCTACGATGATCATCATTTTCAGGATTATGAAATTATTTACCTGGTGCTTCCTGGGGAAGCCAACAACATATTAATCAATGGCTATTATTACAGTATAGAAGAGATCGCCGAGCTGTTTGAGGGGCAAATGAAAGGGAAGGTGATTCATTTTGCAAACAGGAAAGTCCTGGACCTTACCGATGAAGAATGTCAGTATTTTTTGGACGTCACTGGAGCCAGAGCAATTTCGGGTTATGGATTTCCATCCCAAAGCATAAGTAGTGCCTTTACGATAGATCGCGTGTTCTTCAGTTTATTTAACGAGAATGACGAGTTGAGGGAAGTGGTGGAGCAGATGTTTCAAAAGCATTATAAACTTTGTAAATTGTTAGACTTTAGATTGTATTATTAAGTTAAGGTTTCTAGCCAGAAATTGAGAACTAGCAAGGTTTAAACCTAAAGTGCTTGTATTAATAAATTATAATTTTATATATCATGGAAAAATCAGAAAATTTATACACCGACGATAATCCAGAAACCACTGTAGAGGGTTTGGGATTTAAAGACAGGCAAACTGCAGAAGAAAGCGTCGAGAAAGTGAAACAATTAATAGCCAATGATGAAATTACAGTCAATCATGCTAAGCAAATTTGCGTGACGATGGAACAGCGCTCCAAACACCATCCACATCGCAATGAAAACATGAAATCTGCCGAAGAGGTATGGAGAAACTACCTTGAGGAACTAAAAGCGAAACATTAAGTAAAGAGTCGTTTACACTCATCTTTAAGCACACCTCCTTCTACTTGGATAGGGTACCAGGCAAGTTCTGCGATTTGTTTGCTACTGATGTGCAGCTGCTTCCCGAAATTAGCGGCATCGTCTATTGACGCTCCAAAGACCACCTGGCCAATGCCAGCCCACACTATGGCACTCATGCACATAGGACAGGGTTCTACTGTGGAATAGAGCGTTAGTGCTCTGGGATCTTCAACATCTAATTGACTCATAAGTTGAATGACGTTGATTTCGGCATGAGCAGCGGGTCCGTCTTTAGATGTTGTATTATAAGCACCAACATGTCTCCCTTCCGGATCCACAATAATGGCTCCAAAAGGCGTTTCATTCAATTTTGCTTGTTCAATGGCTTTTTGTATCCAGTACTCCCGATCTTTAGAATTCATGTTAACCTAATTTAAGTTTTAAATCTACTAAGAATAGATCGGTTTTCAATTCAATCGCTGTCTAACTATTCTTAATCATATAAGTAGCAATTGCATCCTGCAAATCAGCTTCATCTTTAGAATGTTCAATCACAATTAAGGATTCATGAGGAGTCGTGATGAGGTAATGCGTTGTGTAAACGTCAGCATCCTCAATGCTTGCCCGTATTTTAAGTTTAAAAGCTTTGCTCTGGCCCACACTCAAAAACTTATTCTGTACAATATCATAGCTTAAAATTCCGGTCTTAACTCCATAAGCCTGGGTTTCAATGAGGTTGACAAACATGGTAGAAAACTCTTTTCTGATTGGGATCCTTTGCACAGCTGGCAAAACGCTTACAAATCCGTTAGGGGCAAAAACCTGGCTAAAATGAGCCTGCGGTAAGTTTTCAGAGGCTTTAAGAAATTCCTGGACGGCTTCAACATTAAATCTAGAGGAATAAGAAGATAATTCCTCTCTGGAAACTCCAACAAAGCTTCTGGGAAGTGGAAATGCACCCTTTAACTTCTCAATTTTATAATATTCTAAATCAGAAGCAGAAGGCCTTTTCTTTTCATCACTAGCACAGGATAAGCAGCAGCTTATAACTAAAAATAGGAGGATATATCGCTTTAACATCATGGAGACAAGGTATAGTTATATGTTAGGATTCTAAAGTTAAAAGTTTTTTTAAAAGGAAAACTATTCTCAAAGACCTTAATCCATAAACCAGGTCCAAAGTCAGATGGTCCTTAAAGATGATTACTTTGTTTATTGAAGTGAGATTCGCAAACAAACTTAGTGACATGGGGTTTAAAATTTTATAGTAGAATTGATATCATAGGCTCAGGTCTTTTAAGAAAATGATTATATTTAACTTAAAATCAATTTATTATAATTTAGAGCATTTATTAATCCAATCTAAAATTTAAACTCATGAAACATTTAATGCTTACTTCTTTATTAGTATTATCAGTCCTGTTTCAATCCAAGGCTCAATCCATTACTGCCGATGAAATTATAGATCAGATTAATAGGGGGGAAGACGTACGATATGAAAATATGACTATTGAGTATACATTAGACTTTACGTCGGTAGAGACACGAGAACAAGTTAAAGAAGGGGATAGCTGGTTTGGCTGGTTTGGTGATGATGATAAATTTGAAAGTAAAGTAAATGTGAACATTGAATTTATCAATTGTACTTTCGAGGGGGAAGTCTTAGCCTATTATAATGATAATGATGCAGTGTATATAGCCCATTTTAATGAAGACGTAAGCTTCAAAAACTGTGTGTTTAATGAAGATACGGAGTTTAAGTATTCCAAATTCAATGACGAAGCGGCATTTTCTGAAAGCACTTTTGATGAAGAGGCCAATTTCAAATATGCTAATTTCTCTAATGGTCCAGATTTTAGTAATTCTGTTTTCGAAGAAGAAGCAAATTTTAAGTATTCCAAATTTAAAGACCAACCTAATTTTTCATCAGCCAGCTTCGCCGAGGAGGCTAATTTCAAATATGCTAATTTTCCAAAGGGAGTCACTTTTGAAGGTGCTACTTTTGGAGACTTAGCCAATTTCAAATATTCAGAATTTTCAGAACCACTAAATTTGGACAATGTCAATTTTAATGGTGACGAAGACTTTAAATATACCAAGATTGAAGGCCAGAGTTTTAATTCTTACCTGCTAAAAAACAGAAATTAGAACTAGTCATCAAGACTATTTCGACTTGTAGATTGAAGGTTACGGGATTAAGATCAAGTCTTCCTGAGGGCTGATTAAATACGCTGCACCATCTTCTTTCACAACAGCCATCTCTTCTACAGAAATAGTTTTCACCCCGCCATCTTCCAAGGTCCAGGCATGAAATCCATCAAAAGCAAAGGTCATTCCTTCTTTGATTACCTTTTGGGCTGCTGGCCTCACGTGAGAAGCCTGAGATCCACCTAGATTGGGACCGACGTCGTGAGCTACATAGCCTACAGGATGGCCAGTGCTCCACATCACGTAGTCAGATTCTGCTTTTTCCATGAGTACACGTTGTGCTCTGTCCACATCCACACCCTTTACTCCAGGTTTCATGGCTTGGAGTGCTGCTCGGTTTCCAGCCTTAGCACTCTCCCAATAGTAGGCAATGTCTTCAGGGGCTTCGGTTTCTCCATCTTTTAAAACGTAAGCAAATCGCTGTATATCGCTCACCCAGCGGTCGTAAACCTTGATTCCAAAGTCAATTTGTATCACATCTCCAGGCATAATCACCTTATCGGTAGCATGAGAATGCCCTCGATCGGCCCCAGAATTGACATTGGGGTTTTGGTCTGGTGACCAGCCGTCTTTGACACCATAGGTTGCCATTTTTTGCTTTAAAAACCTGGCAATGTCAGCATCGGTACTCTGTCCTGGAACTACTTGCTTATAAGCTTCAATCTGCCAATCTGCCGTCAGCTGAGCGGCTTTTCTAAGTATGTCCACTTCTGCCGGAAGTTTTACGGAGAGCCATTGATAGACCAGCTCCGTAGAAGGTACCAGAAGCTTTGAAGCTTCGCCTAGCTTTTCCTCCAGATCCATTCGCTGAGAGTAGGATAGGCCATCGGCTATAGAATTGGTAGAAGACGAATTGATAGCAATGGACTTAAAGCTTTGCGCTTTAATAAATTCAGCAGCTTTTTTTACCGCCGAAGTTCCGCGTTCCACCGGTACAACAGTATCATGAATTTTTAAGTCAGCCAAAGCCGTAGCTTCTCCCGAAGGGGAGAACACTCTGGAATGAAAGCCTGTGTCGTCATTATAAAATAAAAAGGCCGCCGTGCCTCCCGCATTTTCTCCTCCAATATGATCGGCGATAGGATCATTATTATTTTCTCTGCAAATCACAATCCAGCAATCGACCTCCGCAGCTTTTAGGGCTTGAGGCAGCAGTTCATTAATACGTTGTTTTCTGATTTCTGGCCATGGATTCTCGCCCCAGTAGGCTTCAGGGTCGATGCTAGAAGTCGTCGATTCTTTTGGCTCTCCTGTATTCTGACATCCAGTGATGAAACAGAGAACAAGGATTAGTAAAGGGCTAATAAATTTCATATTTATGTATTTGATTGGACTTTATGATTTAATTTTCATGTAAACATTGAAAGCTTCCAATAGGGCTCCCGTCTGGAATAGAAGGAGAAGGGAATACCTCAAATTTTTCTGGTTCATCCATAAATTTATCAATGCGATACACTACTTCTAAACCCATTGCCGAGCCCTCCCCCTGATAGCTGTCTTTCAGCTGTTTCAAGGCTTGGTTAGCCAGAGCTTTTACCTGAGGAATGCTCTGGTTTGAAGCCGAGAGATTCATTAGATGCTTCAGCACGTTATAGTTAATAGTATGCTGTATTTCGGTTAGGTAGTCGCTTTTAGGTACGTTTTCAAACGTGCTTTCAACCAGCGCTTTTAAAATGTCCTCTAAACTTAGGGCTGAAGCGTCCAACGCTTGCTGCTGAATCAATCGGTTGGCACGTTCTGGATGGAGCAATAGGCCTAAAGTCATATCACTAGCTGTAGCAGCTGCTCCCAAAGCGTCAAAACTTACACTGGCATTGCTTTTAAACGATTCTCGACTTCTCGAGTAGCCGAATGCGCGTGGAGGAAATAATTTCAAAATTCGTTCAGGAATGGCTAGTGTTTCAGCATCCAAAGTTTTTAGGACCGCCTTCAAGGCTTTAGTTTGATCTGTTTTAGAAACCGTACTGACCAATTTTAAATCACCTCCCTTGGTCGCATAATTATAATCTAATCCGCCTATCACTTTGCTAGCTGCTTCAGTTTGATAACGATGATAAAAATAAAGAGGAACAAATACATCTTCAAGTACGGAATAAGCTTGTCCTGTTTTGATGTTATCTTCAGAAAAATTATTGATAGCGGTTTGCCGTAGCTCCAGAATTCGGTTTAATTCTTTGGTGGCACTTTCACCATTATCCCAAAGGTGAGCGTAAGCATGAGCGCCTCCCTGGGCTCTTGCATCTCTATCGCTTATAAACTGCAAATTAGAACTTTCAGCCTGTTTTAAAACCGACTTTAGATACTCCTCTTCAGTTTGGTTAGGTTTTGGATTACCGTAACTGTAAGCCACCGTAATTTTATCCCATTCGCCAATTCCAGTATCATAAGCCTTAGAGAAATCAATCTGATTTCCTTTAAATTTTAAATTAGGATGGGGGTAATCCATCACGCTGGCATCTTCATCGCTACTAGCGGCAAAATTATGGGCAAAGCCTAGCGTGTGTCCTACTTCATGAGCCGAAAGCTGTCGTATTCTTGCTAGTGCCATCTCTAGCATAGGCTCGTAATTATCATCTGAAGTGGCAAAAGGTCGATTCATAAGGGCCTGAGCAATCATATAATCCTGGCGAATTCTTAGACTCCCTAAACTAACGTGACCTTTTAATATTTCCCCGGTTCTTGGATCAACGACACTGGCACCATAACTCCAGCCACGAGTAGACCTGTGTACCCATTGAATCATGTTATAACGTAAATCCATAGGATCTGCCTCTTTAGGCAGTACCTTCACCTGAAAGGCATCCTTGTATCCAATAGCTTCGTAGGCCTGGTTCCACCACTTAGCCCCTTCCAGTAAAGCCGATTTGACGGGTTCTGGAGTGCCGGGATCCAAATAATAGACAATTGGCTCTTTGGCCTCACTAACTTTGGCTTCAGGATTCTTTTTTTCTAACCGATGACGAATGCTGAAACGCTTGGCTAAGGGTTCGTAAATGGGTGTGGCGTAATCCTGAAAACTTATAAAAATGGAACCGCTGTTAGGATCAAATTTTCTTGGTGAAAAACCCTCTTCTGGTAATTTTACAAAACTGTGGTGCTGAGTCACCGTTAAGTTGGAAGCATCGGGTGCTACCGACCTGATGTTTCTGCCTTGTGCAGTTCCAGTGAAGGTGAGCAAGGCTTCAAATTCTGTATTCTTAGGAAAAGCTTTGGTTCGTTGCATGGCTAGAGCACTTTTACTTTGGTCTATGCTGTAACTGCCTTGCTGTTGTTGCTTCAATCGCCTGGAAACCCCATGGGTATCTTGCATCAAGAATGGAGTAAAATCGATTAGAAAGGTCCCTTCTTGTTCTTCTTTTATTTCAAAACCAAATAACACCGACTTGGCGAAGGCCTGCTCAACGCTTCGGCGTTCCAGTTCATTGTCTGTATTGGCTCTATAATCCTGATTGGGTTGCATCAGTAAAAGCTTATTTCCTGCCCTTTGAAATTTAACGATCGCCGTTCCGCCAAGTTGCCCTCGATCTAAACCAATATCGTTGGAGCCTAAGCCGCTGGTAAGGGAATGCACATAAATAAATTCCTGATCGAGTTGATCTACCTTCAGGTAAATCTTGTCTTCCTCTTCAGAGTACCAAAAATCAAAATAACCTTCATACTTTTTAAGGTCTTCTTTTTCCTTTAGGGTCTCAAAAGACTGAGAATAGCCTGTTAAAGTGATCAATAGTAAAGAAAGGTAAATCAGCTTATTCATAATTTAAGAATTATAGAGTTATAAAAAGTAACTTCAAATATTAAGGGCTTTAAATAATTATCAGATTTTTCAGCTGTAAAATAAGACTTAAACTTAAGACCCTAAATGAATTCAATATAAAATTGAATGCTTTTATAATTTTGGCTCAAACCACAAGCCGCCTATAGCCAAAAGGAACACTATAAAAAACCAAATCGGATGGATGGCTGCTAAGTTGGTTTCCTGATTTTTTTCTACCTGTTGTTCAGAAAAAAACCTTTTGTTGTTTTCTCGGTTCTGATAGGCTATTATATTTTTCCAGTCTTGGTTTTGATGGACATAATACTTAAAAACAGAAAGTGAATCTTGTTCAGCTTTCAACTCATGCCACCCTAAAGTTTTAGGGTAAATTCTGGTTTTCCAACGTTCAGGAATATATAAATCCTGACGTAAGGGGACCTGGTACTTCTCTTCGGTCCATACTTTAGGGTCTTTAATACTGGTTTGTAGCTCAAACTTAAACGGCTCATCTATAAATGCAAACTGCTGCATTGCAGTCCAAATGATAGTTTGCGACTCCCTTTTGCTGAGTTGCTCCAGCAGTTCAGACCAAACCTGTTGATAGGCCTCTTCTTTTCCTTCCAGTTTCAGTTGCCAGGTTTGGGTTAGCACTGTTGTTCCTATTCGACCTTTACCTTTGCGATAATAGGCACTAATGATATCAGAATCTGATTTGTGAATTTCTTTTAAACCAAATTTGGGCTGCAATTTAAAGGCCTCCTTGCTAAAGCTTTCCTCTGGTAAATGATTCAATGTAACTTCACTTGTTCTGTCGGTTTCAAATAATATATCCTTAAGCCCTGGATTTAAACCAGAATCTTCTGTATTTCCCAACATCAGAAGCCCGAGCCCATCGTTTTCTATCGACCTCAGGAGAGTAATTTGTTGAGATGCTGAAATCGATTTCAAACTTGCCTTATCAATGATTAATAAATCAAAATCCTCAAGCATCGCTGAGTTAAACCTGGATATATTTTTCTTTGGCCTATTGAAATATTCATATTTAAATCTGTTTCTTGTGATGCGGGATTTAACCGCTAGAGCATGTTCCTGTTCGGCGAGGAAATTTTTTAAATATTTAATTTCAAAAGTAGGTTGATATGCAAAAATCAGAATGTCTAAAGGTTTTGAAGTGTAAGCACTTAAAGGCAGTGGATCAGACTTGATTAGTTGACCTGTAGAATCCTTTTCTGAAAGTTTGTAAATGTAGTCTCCTTGCACCTTTAGGGGGGTTGATAAAGAAAATTGTTGGCTTTGTCCTGGAGATAATTTTACAGAGTCTAAGGCATTTCCCGCGGCATCTTCTAAAAAAAGCTTTCTACCCGATGTAGGTCTGACAAATTCACCACGTATGTTTAATATATCCCCTGTTTGGTTTTGCTTATTATAATTGAGTTTTATAATTCCTGGAGTGAATTGACCTGGTAAGAAGTCCACGTGGAGGTTTTCAAGTAGATGCAAATCATAGTCAGCAAGACCACTGCCTAAAACAAAAATTTGACTGGCCTCCTTTAAATTCAGCAAGTCTTGTTCTTGCCTGTAGTCTATGAGCATTGCTTCTTTATGTTTTTTTTGTAGGCTATCCAGTTGATCCTGATCAAAGTGTTCTGTTATAAGGATAATCACTTTATCTTTTGCAGGCTTTTCCAAAGCTGGTTCTAGAATAACCAGCAGAAGAGAGGTGAGTGCAATGCCTGCAAGTAGCATTTTTAAAACCAGGCGATGACGGCCGGAAGTCTTCCATTCTTTCCAGAAAAACACCAACATTAAAATCAGCCAGCCGACAAGAGCCGGCCAAAACCAAGATGAATTTAAGAAAGTAAGACTTGTATTCATTCCAGAGCTTTCATAATAGTTACATCGAGCTCTCCATAGAATTGAGAAGTCTTTTGAGGTTCTGGGGTTTGCTGAGGTATACTTTTTAACAAGCCTTTTTGGACCTCCCTCACTAATTCAACTTTTATGTTTTGAAGCTCTGTCAGTTTCTTAAGCTCTTGAAGTGTGGTCAGGTAACGCCCTGGATTTTCTATAGCCTGTTGTGAGAGTTCTTCTCTTGCTTTTTGAAAAAGAGACCTGTCCGCTTCACTGATTTTGAGATCGGAGCGCTTCAGGATTTCGAGTCTCTTTATACTTGTTTTGATGTAAGTAAAATTATCTGTAGTCTCTATCGTTTCCTGTTTACGCATGGTATTCACGTTTTCAAGGTCACCACTTAATCTTGCCTCCTCCTTAATTGGAGGGGGATCAAACCCAATGCGGTGAACGTAAATTCTTGCACTGTTTTTGATGTCCTGAATCAATTCCAGAGCTTCATATTGATAAGGCAAAGACTGTTCTGGCTCATTAAGCCGTAAGTGCAATTCAGCATCCCACATGATATTTAAAGCCCGTCTTAATTTAGCCTTGAGGTTATCAGTAAATAAAGTTGCAGATTCTGGGTCACCATGGTTGTGCATATAGTTTTCTATACTGTTCTCACCTCCAGCGGTTTCATCATCATGATCGTGGTCGTGGTCGTGAGTTTCCTCAACCAGGTTATGTTCATTTTCGCTATCGTGGTCGTGGGTATAACCTTCCAGCGGATCTTCACCATGATCGTGATCTTCACCCATGGTGGAAGATTCTGTTTGACTGATGCTGCCCTCAGCTTCATCTCCCATAAACTGTCCGTATTTAAGTCGTAATGATTTTTGATCGAATCCTAATTCATTACTAGTGGAGTTAAATTTCTGAGTCGGTATCTTTCCTCGCTGGCTTATTAGTTTTTTAGTGTCTATGATCAGCTGTCGCTGGCTTCTAAAATAATCGGGCATGAGGTCCACGCCCATACCAGTTTCTACACCCATCCCATAATCTGTTGTGTCTTTTATCACAGCAAAATAAGTTTGACTCCTAGATCTATTCGCCTTAGGAAACCTATTGTCTTTAGCCTCTACATAAAAGTATAGCTCATCACCAGGCCCCATATTCATACTGTCTAAATGAATCAACTTTTTTAATCTGAGTTCCTTTTTACCTTTCACAATCCTGGTGTCGAATTGTAGTTGTTCTTCCCTGAATTTTACAGATTCTCCGCTACCTTTACTCACAGTAGCAATAATGTAGGCCTTATTTATCCCAAAATCATCGGTGATTATGCTATTAAGATTGAGGTTTTTATCTTCATTAAAATCAAATGAGGTAAACTGTTTTAAATCCTGAATGCGAATTACAGGAGATTGATCTGTCAACACTTCAATAGCATACAAATCTGAGATGTAGGTTCTTCCTGTGGAATCTTTAAATTTGAAATTGTAAAATCCAGAGTTTTCTAAAACTGTACTTCCCTTGTATAAAGATCCCTTCTTCTGTAAAGGTTTGACTCCTCCTGTACTTTCTAAACTGACTGAATCTATTGGTCCATTAAAATTCAGATTCCAGCTCACTGTAGAGCCTTCAACAGCTTTAATGTTCATCCTGGAAGCGGTCTTTTTCGGAAGATTGGTGTAGGGAGGATAAGTAATTGTAACCTCTTGTGAATTCAGAACTGGCTTATCTACTTCTATGGCAGAAGAATCTGTGGGTATAAAATTTATCGATCCACTATTAGGATCTTTTGTTGGTTTAAGACCAGAATTATTAGTCACCCCGGTATAAAAGCCTAAGTAGCCAACACCAGCTAATAAAATGGCGGTAAGTAAAGCTGCTCCTAAATGATGTTTGGGTTTGATGTTTTTTATTTCGGTACTTAAGATTTTTGAAATCTTTTGCTGCTGAAGCTGAGCAACACCGCTGAGTTCCTCAGCCTGATGGAGTAACAGCCCTGTAGAGAATTCTAACTGATTTGAGTTATGATCTATATGTTTACTTACTTTTTGTAAGTCGATCTTCCAGGGTTTTTTAACCAAAAGAACAGCTACACTTATAATGATACCAAAAAGGCCACTCCACAGCCAATTGCCAGAGAGGAAGCCTATCAATAAAAAGAACCCAATAGCAAATAAGACAACCTCCAACCATAGCAGTAGCTGCCATTGTTTTTTAAATTGTATCAAAAGCGTTTTCCCGGTTGAATTCATTGTTTTCTATGCTTTGATAATAAACGTTCAGAACAAAGTAATATAAAAAAACCAATCCATAAATATTCGGAAAAATCCTGTCCGTTTTGATTTAATTCTAGGCTTGATCGTTTTTTTAGACGGGTTTGTAGTTGATCCATACCCATCACTCGTTCATCTAGTGGCATTGCGGCCTGTTCCAGACTTGAGTAGGGTTTTAGTATATCTATTAATTCTATGCCTAACCGCTCATTTACAATATTTTCTGAATTTAGAGCGGAGGTTAAAATGTAATCCTGATCGTTTTCCCCCTTCATGATTAATGATGAGGCCAAAGCATCCTCCTTAAACCTCAACACTTTTGCTGTAGTCTCCGGAACCGGATCTTGACTTAGCCAGATGAGCAGCTCTGGCGAGTTTGATTTTAAAATCTCTTTTTTATTAACGGAGTTGATTTCAATAGGATGGTTGAGGTAGTTTGCTATAGCCGAAAAGACCATTTTTAGATAACGGCCTTCTTGATTTAATTTTCCTTCAGCAACTAAGTTTATACGTATAGTATCAGCTTCTATGCTAGGAAGTGAATCGGTCATTGTACTGTTTACTTCTTTCTTCCTTTTTATAAATTTTAAACTATTTGAAGTGCTAGAAACCGAAATCAATTCATTTTCAACTCCTCGTTTGATTATCCCAACCAAAGTTGTTGTAGGTTGAACTTGACCAATTGGTACCCAGTTGATATGGTTTTGAAGTGCTGGCCGCTTTCCCTTAATGTGTTTTAGAAATGCATTGGTAAACACAATTATACTGTCGGTGTTAAGGTTTTGCATAGCTCTGCCTAGTTGCCAGTAGTCTAAATCACTTTTTAAATCAGAACTTTCATAATCTTCTGTATAAATCGGAAAGTTGTTTTCTAATAAACGGACTTCTTTTTTTTGATTTAGACTATCCACAAGCTTTTTCAGATTTGGAGAGTCCAGTAATGAAGCTTCCACGATATAGGTTAAAGAAGATGAATCTTTCTCTCCAGGTAACCGCGGTTTCGATAATATAAAAACCAGAAGAGCAATCAGTAGCATCCTAAGTAGGAGGAGGGCGATCTCATTGATCTTAAGGCTTCTGCTTTTTTGAGCATCCGATTCCTGTAAATATTTTATGCTTCCAACTTTAATGTGTTTTTCCTGTTTTTTACTCCAGATATGAATGGCTAAGGGGACGCCAAGTCCTATTAATGCCCACAAAAAAGAAGGGTTGAGAAAAAACATACTAGATTAATTTTTGTCGGGTCTTAAGGAGCATTTGAAGTGGCTTTTCCAAAGGGTCGTTAAGGTTGATCAATTGATAATGTATTGCATTATTCAATATGTGTTGTTTCATTAAATCGATGGCCTTTGTCATTGTTTTAAGGTACGATGTTCGTGCCTTCTCAGCTTCGATCTCCATGGTGACGCCACTTTCAAGATCTTCAAATATCAAAGCACCTTCATAATTGAAATCCAATTCATTTTTTCCCAGAATATGAAGAACGACAACTTCATTTTTTGAAGTTTTTAATTTTGTAATTACACTGCTAAGTTCTTCCGTTTCTTCGTGAAGATCTGTAATAAAGAATATCAATTCTTTATGGTTCCTGTTGTGGATTTTTTCAATGTCTTTAAAATTAGCTGGCCATTTGCCTTCGGTTTCAATATTGATAAGTTCTTGTAATAATCTATTAAAGTGTTTCTTCTGAACCTTTGGTTGAAGGTACCGCAACTTGTAATTATTCAAAGCATATAAGCCTACGGCATCACCCTGAGAATGTGCAAGCCAGGCTAAAGATGCTGTCATCACCCTAGCAAAATCAATTTTGCTGAGTCCCTGTTCTTCGTGCTGCATCGATTGGCTGGCATCTATAACAAATTTAACTGAAATGTGTGTTTCGACTTCAGACTGCTTAATATAATATCTTCCAGAACGGGCTAACATTTTCCAATCCAGGAGACGAAGATCATCTCCAACTTCATAGCCTCGGTATTGGCTAAACTCCATGCCAGATCCCAGCCTTCGGCTGTGATGATGTCCAGACAAGTGACCATCTACCACCAGTCTTGATATAAGTGACAAACCACTTATACTATTGATGATTTCTGGCTTCAATAATTGTCTGTAATCCTTTTTCACTTTATTAAGATTTAACTGGCGTTATAGAGCTTAGTAATTCTGATGTGACATCATCAGCATAGATACCTTCAGCTTCTGCCTTAAAGTTAACAATGACTCTATGCCGAAGCACGGGATAAGCACAATGTTTAAGGTCTTCTGGAGTTACCGCTAATCTTCCATGGAGTAGTGCTCTTGCTTTTGCAGTAAGGATTAAGGCCTGACCAGCTCTTGGGCCAGCTCCCCAGCTCACCCATTCTTTGACGTATTCATGAGTAGTGCTTTCTGGGCGAGTAGCTCGTATCAAAGTATTGACAAAGGAGATTAACTCATCACTAATTGGCACCTCTCTCACCAGTTGCTGTAATCTTAATATTTCAGCACCACCAAGCACTGGCTTAATTTTTTCACCTTTGGTTCCTGTGGTATCGGTTAAAATTTTATTTTCTTCACTTTCAGTGGGATATCCAATTTTTATATAGAATAAAAACCTATCCTGTTGAGCTTCTGGTAAAGGAAAGGTTCCAGATTGCTCAATCGGATTTTGAGTCGCTAGAATAAAAAAAGGACGATCTAAGGAGTAGGTTTTACCTGAATAAGTGACTTCAAACTCTTGCATGGCTTCAAGTAAAGCCGCCTGTGTTTTTGGTGGAGTACGATTTATTTCATCGGCAAGTATAATGTTTGCAAAGATGGGACCTTTGTTAAATTCAAAGAACTTCTTTCCCGTGGTGTGATCTTCTTCAAGGATTTCTGTGCCAATAATATCAGAAGGCATCAAATCCGGAGTAAACTGAATTCGATTGAATTTTAAGGAAATGGCTTGTGAAAGCGTCCGTATCATTAAGGTTTTAGCCAAACCTGGTACTCCTTCCAGTAAAGCATGACCACCTGCTAAAAAGGTGATAAGTAATTGATCGATTGTGTCTGTCTGACCCACAATAACCTTGGAAATTTCAGCTTTTAGATCATTTAACTTCTCGGTTAAATCATTTACTTCTAGTTCCAAATTTGAGAGGGATTTATTCATTTCTTAGAGTTTATGAGGTTAGAGCATACATGACAATGTTAACTCCAAATCTGGTATTGTCTATTTTATAAAATCGCTTATTTCTGAAATCGTAATCCCATTCACAACCGTAATCTTTATTGCTGTATAAAACGCCAATTCTTCCATCAATAATGATAGCTTTTAAATAATCGTGAACCAGATCATCCCCCCAGCCATTAAGTTCCTGAGAAGTTGTTGGAGGTCCATCGTCGAATTCGAAAAACACTTTATAAAGTTCATGGTTGTTTGATAGTTTCACTAGAGCTTCAGGTCCGAAAATTTTTTCCATCTGTCGTTCGAATGATTTTGCAAATAGCCCATCGATATCATGATTGCAATCGTCTGCAAACACAAAACCGCCGTTTTTAATGTATTGCTCGAAATTTGACTCTTCTTTACTTGTGAATTCTACCAATTTATGCCCGGAAATATAACAGAAGGGACACTTAAAAATTTCTTCACTGCTTAAAGGCACTATATTTTCTAAAGTGTTCACTTCTAAAGTAGTATACTCTACAAGTGAGTTCAATAAATTAGAGGGCATGCGTTGGTCGACATCCCAATCTCCAGATTCGTATTGTAGTCTTGTAAAGAAAAAACTATTATTTAAGCTTGTAGTCATTAATTTTGATCTTAACTCACAAATAGACTGTGTTTTAATTACTGGAGTTTGAATTTAGGACTCTTTTCTGGCGGAAAAGTAAAACCAGAACACAGTTTCAATTTATGACTTCTTCACTAATTTTATAAAAAAAAACTGATTGCAACGAAAGATATCACAATCAGTTATTTAAAGTTGATTCCTTTTAGACAGCGTCTGAAAGACTAGTAAATGTAAAGTCTCTAACTTTCATGTAAGGGATTAAATTTCCGTTAATCCTGACTTGCTCGCCAAGTGCTTCAAGGTTATTGAGCATGATGATTGGACTTTCATTAAATCTAAAGTTTTTCACCGGGTATCTTATCTTTCCGTTTTCGATGTAAAATGTACCATCACGAGTAAGTCCTGTGTATAACAAAGTCTGTGGATCTACACTCCTGATGTACCATAACCTGGTAATGAGAATGCCTCTTTTGGTACTTTTGATCAATTCATCTCGAGTAGCATCGCCTCCCTGCATAATAAAATTGGAAGGAAAGGGAACAGGGTCCACTCCTTTTTGATCTGCCCAATATCTGCTATAAGCTAAGTTTTTGACTACTCCATTCTCAATCCATTTCATTTTTTTGAGCGGCATGCCTTCTCCATTCCAGGTGGAAGTGGGGACATCTGGATGTAATGGGTCACTCCATACATTGACGCGCTCATCTACAATTTTTTCTCCCATTTTGGTGCCATCGTCCTTAGACATAAAGCTTCGCCCTTCATCTGCCGTCCGTGCATTAAAGGCACCAGACATATTACGCAGTAAATCTACAGAGGCCGCAGGCTCTAAAATCACAGTATACTTACCTGGCTCAATTGCTCTTGCTTCCTTAGACATGACTGCTTTATCAATAGCGACTTTTGCAGCTTCTTCGGGGTTAAATTTATTGACGTCATTATAGTCACGAGTAACCCATCCAGAACCTGTGCCGTCATTAGTTCTCATAGTCACAGTAAAGTCAACATTAGTCGATTTATTGTAAGCAAATAGACCATTGGAATTCATCATAGCACTGAATCCGTAAGAGTCATCCAGAAATCCTGCAGCAGTCACGTCTTGCTTTGAGGCAGGGTTGATGCTTTTGGCCGCAACTTCTGCTCTAAATTCTGGTTGGATATTTGCTGTTGCCTCTACAAAACTAACAGATTCATCGTAAGTTTGAGGCCCAAGAGGGGGCATAAACTCTGGGTTTTCTGGAGATAGTTTTGCGAGTTCTTCAGCCCTTTGCACAACGCTTTTAAGTGATTCATCATCAAATTCATCTATGGTAGCTGTTCCAGATTTTTTTCCAAAACTAGCTTCCACAGCTAAGGTTTGATTCGAGCGATGACCTGAGGTAGACACGGTATTTCGGGCATAGCGAATGTTTCCACTCTCGCTACCTCCCATATTGATTACACAAGCATCTGCGGTGGAAAAACTCAATGCCCTTTCCATGATTTGCTTAGCTTCTTCTTTAGTATATATTGCCATTTTTAAATGCTTTTAAAGTAAATTTTGATTAAACACTTCTGCCGGTATTGATCACATTCACACCGTTAAACCTGGATGTAGAACTTCCGTGAGACACAGCACTGACTTGAGAAGGCTGTCCTTTGCCGTCGAAGAATGAACCGAACATTCTATAATCATTTTCATCGCAAATTTTGGTACACGAATTCCAGAATTCCTGGGTGTTGGATTGATAAGCGACATCATCTAACATGCCCACAATTTCGCCATCTTTAATTTCATAAAACACAGTTCCGCCAAATTGAAAGTTATAACGTTGCTGATCAATAGAATAAGATCCTCTTCCAGCGATATAAATTCCTTTTTCAACATCTTTAATCATGTCGTTTATAGAATACTTTTCTTTTCCAGGCTCTAAGGATACGTTTGGCATACGCTGAAATTGAACATCATTCCAACTCTGCGCGTAGCAGCATCCATGGGATTCATTTTGGTTAATCATATGAACCTGATCCCGGATGGCTTGGTAATTGGTCAAAACTCCGTTTCTAACAAGATCCCACTTTTTAGTTTTGACTCCTTCATCATCGTAACCAACAGCTCCCAAAGAACCTGGTTGGGTTTTATCGGCTACAAGATTTACGATATCACTACCATATTTAAAGTCACCAGATTTCCATTTATCTAAGGTAGCAAAACTGGTACCCGCATAATTAGCTTCATAGCCTAAGACTCGGTCTAGTTCAAGCGGATGACCCACAGATTCGTGAATGGTCAATCCTAAATGATTTGGCTCTAAGACCAGATCATACTTGCCTGGCTGCACAGATTTAGCCGTTAGCATTTCTTTGGCTTGTTTTGCAGCCAAAGTTGCATCTTCAACGATGTCATAACTATTACGATATAGCCTCAAGCCTGACGGGCCTTCTAGTTTTTCTGATTCTAAACCGTCCATATATTCATAACCCATACCCATAGGGGCGCTCATGGCTTGTCTGCTTTTAAACTTACCAGCACCGCGATCGATAGCAGTAACCCCAAATGTTGGCCAGATCCTATGAATGTCCTGATCGATATAAGATCCCTCCGTCGAAGCAAAGTATTTTTGCTCATTGACCATAAATAGGGCAGAATTTACAAAATTAGCGCCATTGTTCATAGCTGCTGCATTAGCACTTAGCAGTAAATCCACTTTTTCTGAGACAGGGACATCTTTAAAATCCTTTTTGATTGGAGTTTTCCAGGACACTTCTCCGTGAGATTCAACAGGAGCAAGTTTAACGGGTTCTTTTTGAATTTTTGAGTTGGCCTTGGCGATTGCAACCGCTTGTTGTGTTGCTTTTTTGATACCGTCTTCGGTAACACTATTGGTAGAGGCAAATCCCCAGGTACCATCAGCGATTACCCGAATTCCTATACCAAAGGATTCCGTATTGACGACATTTTGTACTTTGTCTTCTCTCGTAAATACATACTGGTTGAGGTAACGACCTATTCTTGCATCTGCATACGTAGAGCCAAGAGATCTAGCAGTGTTAAGTGCAACATCAGAAAGCTTTCGCTTTGTGAGGATATCCATTCCTGGCATCATGAGTTGATCTGCCGAAATGTTATTTCCAATCATCAGGGAGGGCATCATTAAAGCTCCTGCTCCAAGACCACTTAATTGAACAAATTTTCTTCTTTTCATAAAAAATCTTGTGTTTTTGTGATTGAATCGTTGTTAACTTTCAAAAAGCAATGAATCACAATGTGCATTTCATGTTTTATGAATATTTCATTGTCATTACTCTTAATATGAGCCTAAAATAATGATTATTTTTTTATTATATTAACATATGGATTCAATATTTAAGATATTGATAATTTTATGACTCATATTTAATTAGACTAAATGGTTCTTCTTCAAGGTAGTCAGCTTCTGTAAATCTGAGTGTTTTATCTATGGTGACTAAAAACCTTATCAACTGCTACAGGTATTTCCTAGATAAAATGACTTTTTAAACCTCAAAGTAATAGAAATATCAAGTCAGCGACCAATACAGCCTGAAGTACAAAGACTAGCGTGTCCATTCTTTTTTTAAGTTTAAGACTTACTAAAAGGACCAAAATAACAATGAGCGGGAGGATGAATCCAGAAGCTATTCTTAAGGAATAATGGCTGGAGTTTTTATAAGTGGGAGAGCTGTAATCGTTTATCTCATCAAAAATCAGGGAGGTTGTGAAAGATACATTTTTGTCAATATGAGATATTGCAAACACTTCTGAAACCGGAAACTTATGATTAGTTGTTTTAATCGAGTGCACATAATGAAAGTTTCCCCCGGCATTGTAGTAGGTCTGTTTATTCTTATCAATACTAATTATCTCTTCGGTCAAAGCCTTACCAGGCAAACTAAAATTCATTAAGATTACCAGGGCTAAGGTTATAGTGACCACATAAGAAATTAGCTTCGCTCTTTTTATCTTTTTCACTATTTAAAAGTCTTTCTTTTCTCTAAACTTAGGGTCACGGGTAGGCATTTTAATTCTTTTTTTAATCACTATAATTCCTGCTGAAAAAAGCGACAACCCTAGTATAATAAGGTTGTTTTCAATATCACTCATAAATATACAGCCGGAAAAAAATACGATAGCCAGAAGTAAGATCATCTCGCCAAAATCTAACAGAAATCCTGTCTTGTTTTTCATGGCATTAATTATTTGAAATAGAAGATATCAATTTTTAATCAGATACCTAAAACACATTATGCTTGCCTTTAAAGTGCTTATTTCTTTTTCATATTTTAAGAGACAGCTCTCCCTTAAATTCAAGATTTTACTGTGTTTCACATTCTGCCTTAACCAGGTGTGAAGGTAAACTTAAAATAAATCATGGATAAAATTTTTCGCTCCAGATTCAAATCGGTATATAATCGATATATCCTGTTTTAATCTTCTTATTATCAGTTTATTAAATTTAAAAACTGTTAAAATCACAGCATTAAAAAAGATATGGCAATAAAATTCACTTTATATTAACAATAATATAGACTAAAACTTCATATAAAATGCTAAAGAAAATTCTTTAATATCATATATAACTGCTAATAAGCAAGTTATGTTTATAATAATTGCTTTTGATTTTAATTTTATTTGTTAAATTATTAGTTAAAATACCATGTGAATCTTAAATTTATCACAAAATAAGAGTTATGACAGCAAGAATACGATCACCAGTAAAAAAGACACTTTATTTTAAAAAACCAAACCACTTAACCCAAAACTTATTAATCATGAAAAATTTATTAAAAAATTTAAATTACCTGTTTCTAGGCTTTGCCCTAGTGTTTATGTATTCCTGTCAGGATGAAGAAGCAGCACCAGAGGAACAAGGAGGAGTTGAATTTATCTTGGCTGGTCATCGTGTTGATGATGTAAAAATGAACGGACTTAATGTTAAGGGTGCTTCAGATGCTAAGGATGGTGAAGAATGTGACATGGCCCTGGCATCCTATGCTGTGCTAGAGCTTGCTGGTGAAATGTATACCATAGATATGCAAGCCTGGGGCGACAGCTATAAAACTGAATTGATTGAACTCGATCCTGGAACTTACCAAGTAACTAGTTTCCAACTGTACGACTCAGACGATAATCCTTTATACGCTACTCCTACAGCCGATAGTGAATTCGGGCCTTTTGTAAGTCAGCCACTTCCGTTTGATGTCACTGTAGAAAACTACAGCAAATTGGAATACGATATGGAGGTTCTATGTATTGAAGAGTTTACTCCACCTCAATTCGGATTCATATTCTGGAATGTGGATATCAAGCAAATCAAAAATCTTTGTGTATTCGCTAACTTCTGTGAACCAGACACCGGACATGAAGTAGCCAGTCTAGAGGCTTTTATTTATCCAAATGAAAATGAAACCAGTGAAGATGATCTTATCTGGACAGGTTCTGCTGATGGTGATTACAACAGTGATGATGACGCCAACGAACTACTTTGTTTAAAATTCCCTTACGATCCTAGTATTCCAACTGAAGATCAGTCGTATTTCATAGAGCTTTATGTCAATGGAGTGTTGTTTGAAGGAACAATGCCTCTGGATCGTGTAGATGAAATCAATGCTGAAGATGGATACTTACACTTAAATGAAGATTGTGATGGAGATTTTGATGTGTTTAGTAATACCTACAATATCGCGTGGGAAGATCTAAATGACGATGAAGGTCAAAACGATTGTGACTTCAATGACTTAATTATAGAAACAACTACATCAACAGATATTAATACGGGTCATTTAAACTTTAGATTTGAGCCAGTTGCAAGAGGTGGAGGCTATAGTCATGCCTTTAAATTCTGGTTACCAGGTACTGGCTATGTGATTTCTGGTGACGCTTCAAGTGTTCAGGAAATTTCAGGAAATACCATGGTAGAAGTCTATCCTAACACTAACCAGGCTTTTAGTCCAAATGGAAATTTTGTCAATACCAAATGTAATGGAACAGTTGGAAGTGGCATCGTTAAAAACGTAGTGATAGAGAGTGCGCCAAATGATTTCGTATTCTATCTCTTAAACCCATTTGATGCTAACCTGAACGTGAATGGAGGTCCAAATTACGACTTAACCATCGGTAATATGTTTGCTCCTTCTACATTTATCAAAGATGGTGTAGAAATAGAGAATGGATTGATCACCACCAAAGACTGGAAATGGGTCGTAGATGGTGTGGATATCAGAACAGTTTATGGTAACAATTTTCAAACCAATTTTACGCCAACAGGAAATACATCAAGTTTGTATGAAAATTGTCCATAAAAATTAGCCAAATAAACCAACCTAACCTTTGAAGGGACTATTATATAAAAGGTCTCTCAAGATCGAAGGCTGCTCTTATGAGCAGCCTTCTTTTTTTTACAAATGACCTATGAACTTTAGTTCCTTAATTTAAAATCTAATCGACTGCACTCTGAATCAAATCTTCATCAGTTAAATCTTCATCAGGCTCAACTGGAATTCCATATTTGTTTTTGTTTCTATCCGCTAAAAAAGCGTTTGTTAAATTCAATACAGTGCCATCACTTAGTGTGAATCTCCCATTCGATGTCGATATGCCACAAGTGGGTGAACCAAAACTTCTTGTGTTTTCTCTTCCTATAAAACTGATAGCTATAACTTCTCCAGAACTGGCGACACCGTCGTCTAATAATACAGCCACTTTTGGATTTTGAGAATTTAGTGTATAAAAATCATTAAGTTGTGTTACAGGATCGTCATTTAAAAGAGAGGCATCATTTTGATAACCCCATGAATTCTCAATTTCATCTGCATTTATAAAATAGCCAGCAATTCCTTCGCCCAATACAGGACCTACACCCGCTAACATAGGCCACATATTACCTCCGCCATTTCCTCTAAGGTCAATGATCCAGCCTTGGGTATTTGAATTATCCTGACTTATGATCTGGTTTTGAATATCCTGTGCAAATGAAATAGCATCCGAACTATTCGCCGAGCCTGAAAAGGAATTAACTCTCACATATCCAACAGTCTCAGGAGTGGAAACTTCACCAATACTTTGGAAACCACAACGTATTGAGCCTTCAAATAAGTTAGTTCCATCTGCTCCTCTATAAGAACTATGGTCATCATCAAGCAAACGTAAAGCTCTGCTAATGGCCGGATAGGTGTCCTTGATGGTCTGGGCATTTCCAGCCCTTTCAAATACTTGTTGTCTGAAATCGGATCAATCAATTTCATTTTTGTTGATGGAATTCATTTCCATCAGGTTTAAAATCTCATTTAAATAATCTTCTGCAGTGTTAGAAATTGTGTCTCGAGAAGTTGTTCCATTAGAGTCATCATCACTACATGAGAATAAAATAAAAATGAATAGTAGATAAGAGGTAAGTCTTAATTTCATAATAGTATAGAATTAGTTAGTTCTACTAAAATGCATTTTTTTAAAAATTAAACTATAAGAGATAAGGCCAGTTTTTAAAATTTCTATAATCTTCTGCTAGTCTTTTTTTGATAATTGTATATTTAAATAAAAAGCGATGCCAGAACTACCTGAAGTCCACGGATACAAGACCTACATCGATGCTACATCACTTCATAAACGAATTACTTCGATAGATTGTAGAGATACGCGATTACTAAAGCAGCCTTTAAAAGACTTTGAAACGCATTTGATCGATCAAACCTTAACATCGACTCATCGTATCGGTAAGTATCTCTTTATAGAAACCAGTGGTGAAAAAGTGCTGGTATTGCATTTTGGAATGACGGGTAGGCCCAATTACTATAAAGACCCTAATGAACGACCGAAATTTGGTCACCTTGTTCTTAGTTTTGATAATGGGTTCCATTTTGCCTTCGAAAACAAAAGAAAGTTTGGCTGGTGGAATCTAACGGATTCTATTGAAGAGTTTAAAGCTGAACATCGTCTCAGTGATGATGCTAGAGAACTTAGTCTGGAGGATTTTATGCGTTCTATAGAAGGCAGAAAAACAGATATCAAAAAAATAATAATGGATCAAAGTGTCGCCGCAGGTGTAGGCAACTGGATGGCAGACGAAATTCTATATCAGGCTAAAATTCATCCATCCAAAAGACTAGAGCAAATGACGAGCATCGAAATAGAGGCAGTGTTTAAGGCGATGAAAAATGTAATCGAAGTCGCCATCGAAAACGATGCACACTATAGCGACTTCCCAGAACATTTTATGATGCACTTTAGGAAAGAAGGCGCCACGTGTTTTCATACCGGGGCTGAGATTGAAAAAATTAAAGTAGGAGGAAGGACTACCTATTTCTCTCCAAAATGGCAAGTATTAGGCGATTGATACATGCAGAATTGGATTCATTAACTAATCCATGAACTGTACCTTTTTAGACTGGTCGCCTTTGATCTCAAATTTACATTTAGAGAATTTTGGTCTTGCGAGCGATTTCATGTTGGATGCTCCTACTGGTTCTTGTGGAAATCCAAAAATATTGGTATCCAACTCTTTGTTTCCATTTAAATCCTGAAAAAAAGAAACCGCATACTCTCCTTCATTGAGTCCTTCAAAATTGAAGGTAGCCTGATTGTCAAAGGAATTTGAGGTTTGGTTGATTACACTTTCATCAGCATTATCTGGAAAGGTGCTTTCACTTTGATGTAGAGAAATATAAATGGTCCCTTCTTGTTTTTCTATTCCTTCTATAGTAACTGATAGCTTGGCACCCTGAGCTAAGCAAAATACTGAATACAGCATAATTGCGAGAGTAAATAAAGTCGTTTTCATAAGCTTTTTTCTTTAATTTTTTCTAAGCTACTGATAAAAAAAATTTTAGGGCTTTGTTTATTGATTATTTGTCAATGTGTTAAGTGAATTTTATCATTCTAAAACGACCAGACCTAACCTGACTCCAGATTTAAATTTTAATGGGTTGCTAAATGTTTGACCAGTTCATCAAAATCATCACAAACTAGATCTGGCTGAGTCGTGTTTAAATATAAAAGCTTCCCTGGCCGACTTATAAATGCTGTTTGCAATCCTGCGTGTTTAGCACCCATTATGTCCCAAGCATGAGCTGCAATCATCATGGCATTTTTGGGTGAGCAATCTTCTTTTTGTAAAAGGTACTGATAAGGATCTGGATGAGGTTTAAATTTTTTAACCTCTTCAACGCTGTAAATCTTATCGAATAAAGATTCCAACCCAGAATGTTTCATCTGCATATTTAAGGTCTTTTTACCGCTATTGGAGAGTGCAACCAATTTGAATCCTTCTTTTTTCAGTAGCTCTAATCCTTTGATAACATCTGAGTGCGGTTGAAGTTTTGTAATAACAGAAAGCGTTGTTTTTATGTCATGCTCTGAAAGCCGTTTAGAAAATCCCTGAGCAGTCATATGTAATGTGGACGCTCCAATGTCTCCGAAATCTGAATACGTGCCAGTGGTAGTTTCGACCATTGCAAACTGAATCAGTTTTGAGAACCAAACTTCAAAAGCTGAAGTGGCCCCCAGCAATTTATTTACCTTTTCTTTAAGAGGAGAAAGGTCTAAAAGGGTTTCATTCACATCAAAAACTAAAAGCTGTGGAGTATTTTTCATTGTCGTTGGCTACATCGCACGATGATTTTCAGATCTGTTCTTGTAAGCATCGTAATTATCTTTAATATGACTGTCTATTTCTAGAGGACTGTTTTTATTAGTTTCTACATCCTGTAATCGCTTTTCTCCCCCTAAAATCACGTCAATCTTGTTTTTAAGAAAGCCTTCTATTGCTCTTTCAGCCACAAGTTTCACGCTATCCATATGTTCCATATCGACATTTTTCAGCATGTTGGTATCTGTTGCTGTTGGATAAACCGTCATGACATGAATGTTTTCAAAAATTAGTTCTCTGCGCATAGCTTCAGAAAAATGCTTTAACCCAGCTTTTGTGGCTGCATATACCGAATAAAAAGGTTTGGCGATAAGTCCCAGGCCCGATGAAATATTTATAATCCCTGCATCACCACGTTCTTTCAATAGTGGTAATGCTTTTTTGGTGAGTAAAATTACACCCGTAAGATTGATGTTAATTTGGTTGATGATATCCTCATCTGATAGTTTCTGAAGGGGGGCAGCACTCACTACTCCAGCGTTGTTGATCAGCAGATCTATACCGTCCCAATGAGAACGTACCTCATCTATCAATCGATCAATATCTTTCACTTTTGAAACATCTCCAGCCACAAGAATAAAGTTGACATCCTTAAACTCCTTTTGCAAAGCGTCCAGTTTATTCTGAGATCTACCTATGACGGCAAAATCTTTTAAGCCATGATTGATCAATTGTCTGATTAGTTCTTTTCCAATACCAGCGCTGCCTCCAGTGATGAGTGTCTTTTTTCCTTTTAGGTTCATCTTTCGAAATTTTTAATCCTCATTAAAGTTATAAATTTAGTCAGTATACCTGACTTTGTTTAAGGTTGCATAATAAGAAAAAGCCCTGATAGAAAATATCTATCAGGGCAAATCTTTCAAACAATTTAGTATTATTTATTCTTCAAGCATAGCGAAAAACTTATCCAGATTTGGCATAATCACAATCTGCGTTCTTCTGTTTTTGGCCATATTTTCTTTACTATCATTTGGTGCGATAGGATCGTAACTGGATCTACCTGCAACAATTAATTGTTCTGATGGAACATCGAATTTAGTTTCCAATCGTCTCACTATGGCTGCACTTCTGCGTGCACTTAAATCCCAATTGTCAACGATGTAACTATCTTTCTTTAGCGTTCTGCTATCGGTATGTCCTTCTACTAAAACTTCTAAAGACGGTTCAGACTTGACTACCTCAGCAATCCTTGATAAAATATCATCTGCATTACTACCTACTCGGAAGCTGCTGTCTCCAAACAGTAGATTATCATCGATATTGATTTTTACCATGGTTTCTTCGATAGAAACATTCAAGTCTTCACCAGAATTCGACATCTTTTTGGAGATGTTATGAGAAATCGCAATGTTTAAAGAATCCTTCAATGAAGTTGCTCCTGCAAGTTTAGCTGCGGGAACATTTTCTAATGTTTTTCTCATAGCTTCTTTATTCTTTTCAGAAAGCACTAAGCTTTCTCCGGGAACACTTACCATCATACCCTCTTTTTCGGTCTGGAGTGAAGCAATCTTGTTATTGTAACGCTCTACTCGCATTTCAATTTGATTCATCTGATCTTCCAGCTCTTGCTTCTCTGTTCGGGTTTGCATCAATTCAGATTTGGTTTCATCCAAATTGTTTTCTAGTTCTGTATACTTCTTCTTAGAAACACAGCTAGTCATAAGAACTGCTGCACTTAAGCTTAATACTATTTTTTTGGTTTTCATGGTTTAATTTTATTTTGTTGATGTAAATAACGGAATTTTGCTCTAACATATTGTTAGTTTTCCACTTAGGATTTTGTTAAAAGATGATAAGTTACATCTAATTTTTATGAATCATAATCCTTTAATGGTCTGGATAAAAGCGTTTTAAGCGATTTGGTGAAATACCCAGTTTAAATCCTAGAACCAGCAGCGTATCTATAATGAGCTGAGTGATCACTCCATTTTTCTGAAACCTTCTGCTGGAGGTAGTGACATAGGATTTTGTCTTTTTAAGCTTTCCAAGCTGGCGCAAACGCTTCTGAATTTCAACATCTTCCATAAAGGGAATAGGTTTAAAACCACCAATTGTTTTAAAAGCCTCAGCTTTCATAAACATGCCGTGATCTCCATAGGTGAAAAACTCTAAATTAAATTGACTACACCACTGGTAGAATTTAAAAATAGGATGTGGATTGTCCATTTTAAGTTTGAAACTTCCCGCAACAATTTCTGTATTTTGCAATAACTTATTTACATCATTGTAATAGGTCTTCGGCAAATAAGTGTCGGCATGCAGAAAGAGGAAAATATCTCCTGTGGCTTTTGAGGCTCCATAATTCATCTGAGCAGCTCTCCCTTTGGAGGACTGAAGCACATTGACTTTTTCAAAGGATTTAGCTAGCTCTAGAGTTTGGTCCTGACTTCCGCCATCTACAACAATAATTTCAGAATGGCCCTGAAGCCATAAAGTATGCTCAAGGACTTCAGCAATAACCTTTTCTTCATTTAACGCTGGTATAATAATACTAATAAGCATAAAGCAATGTATTGTAAAGCATTAAAGCTACCTCTACACAATATCAAAATAATAGCGTTCTAAACTGAAGAACCTGATAAGTATATATACATGTAAATATAATGGCAGCCAGAACTTCAATAAATGTAGACGCTAAAAATCCAATAAATGACCCAAACGCAGCCCTTGAGGCTTGCTTGCTTTCCATCTTGGAGAAGGTGAGTTCTGCAATATAAGCCCCGAGAAATGGAAATATCAACGCACTTAAAGGTATCGGGGTAAATAACCCTACAACAAGGCCGATTCCTGCTCCATACACCCCATACTTACTGCCTCCAAATTTTTTGATGCCGAATAAAGGGATAAGATATTCCAATGCAAAGATCAACAGAGTTACTCCTAGAGTGATCCAAAGGAGCTGGCTACTCAAGCCGACTTCAGGAACAAAATATAAAATCAAGATACCTATCCACGAAATTGGTAAACCAGGCATGACAGGCAAAAAACTACCCACGATACCAACCAGACAGCAGATAAAACCTATACTTACAAGAAGAATACTCATATGTTGTAATTATCCAAAATTGATACTAAACATAAAGAATTCGGGGAAGTAAATCTTATTTTTGTGCAAATAAATTTGATGAGTTCACTTTACATCCATATCCCTTTTTGCAAGCAGGCTTGCCATTACTGTGATTTTCATTTTTCTACGTCTCTAAAGTACAAAGATGACTTAGTGAAGGCCATTTGCAAAGAGCTCATCCTGCGAAAGGAGGAGTTACCTCACGATGTTGAGAATATTTATTTTGGAGGAGGAACCCCTAGCCTGTTATCTGAAGAAGAGTTGAATTTGATTTTCAAAACCATTTACGATTCCTACACTGTTGTAAAGCATCCCGAAATTACCCTTGAAGCTAATCCGGATGATCTGGATCTAAAGTATCTCAAGATGCTCTCAAGAACAAGGGTCAATAGATTAAGTATAGGTATCCAGTCGTTTTTTGGGGAAGATTTAAAACTGATGAATAGGGCTCATAATGCTGAAGAAGCTGAAACTTCAATTTTACTCGCCAAACAATTCTTTGATAATATTTCAATCGATTTGATTTATGGTATCCCAGGTATGAGTGAAGAACGCTGGAAAGCCAATTTGGCAAAAGCTCTTGAACTTGAAGTTCCACATATTTCCAGTTATGCTTTGACGGTGGAGCCCAACACAGCCCTAAAGCATTTCATAGATAAAGAAATCATTCCTCCAGTAGATGACGACCTAGCCAAAAAACACTTTGATATTCTAGTTGAGACTATGCAGAATGAAGGCTTTGAAAATTACGAGTTTTCTAATTTTGGAAAATCTGGGTATTATTCCAAAAATAATACCGCCTATTGGACCGGTAAGTACTATCTTGGGATTGGTCCTTCAGCTCATAGCTTTGTCAATAGAACAAGAAGCTGGAATGTAAATAACAATCCTAAATACATCAAAGCACTTCAAGCCGGTGAACTTCCAGCGGACTATGAACAATTGTCTACAACAGACCGATACAATGAATACATTATGACGCGTCTTAGAACTATTTGGGGAGTGGATGTAAAGGTTGTTGAAAAAGAATTTGGATTGACTTATGCAGCTTACCTCATGGATCATATTCAGCAATTCCAACAACAGGGGTTACTAAAACTTGAAGGGGATGTTCTGAAAGTCACAGGCGATGGCAAATTTTTGTCGGACGGTATCGCCTCTGAATTATTTATGCTAAATTTAAAATAAAAAATGTCCAACATAGATTTAATCATCGAAGAACGTGCTGCAGATATAGGCAACTTTATGGTGGGAAGATTGCTACCATTTCGTCAAAAACGCATGGTAGGTCCATTTGCATTTATCGACCACATGGGACCAGCAAAAATGACTGCAAAAGAAAACCTCGATGTTCCTCCGCATCCACATATTGGTTTATCTACGCTTACTTTTTTATTTGAAGGAGGTATCGTTCATAGAGATAGCTTGGGAACAGAAGTAGAGATAGAACCAGGAGCTGTCAACTGGATGACCGCAGGTCGTGGAATAGTTCATTCTGAACGAACACCTCAGCGACTACGTAGTAAGGACAAGACACTTCATGGGTTGCAAATTTGGGTAGCCTTGCCTGAATCCCTGGAAGATATGTCTCCTCAATTTACACATGTGGAAAAAAATGATATTCCTTTCTGGATCGATAATGGTGTTGAAATCAGGCTCATTGCAGGTCAGGCGTTTGGTAAATCTTCTCCTGTTCCTGTTCATAGTGAATTATATTTTATCGAACTTAAGTGCAAAGAAGCAGCAACTGTCGATATAGGAAAAGACTTACACGGCGAAAGCGCCCTCTACATTTTGGAGGGTCAGGTTAAAAACGAAGCCCATAGTTATGATCCTAAACAAATTTTGATTGCCAAAGATGCTTCGCTTTGTAGCTTCACAATGAAAGCAAACACTACGGTTTATATTTTTGGAGGGAAGCCCTTTCCCGAGGAACGCCACATCCACTGGAATTTCGTATCGAGCAGCAAAGCTAAAATCCAGAAGGCTCGAGACATGTGGAAGAACCAAGAATTTGATAAAGTTCCAGGAGAAACCGACTTTGTTCCCTTACCAAATTAATAAAGCCATCGATGAATATTGAAGATCTACGAGACTATTGTTTAAGTAAGCCAGGAGCCACAGAAGATTTTCCTTTTGATCAACATACCTTAACATTTAAAGTGATGGGTAAACTTTTTGCCTTAACCTCCTTAAAGAAATGGGAGGAAGGAGACCACAGCCTTAATTTAAAGTGTGACCCTAAAAAAGCTATAGACTACCGAGAAAAATATCCTGATGAGGTCTTTCCCGGTTATCACATGAGTAAAAAGCACTGGAACACCGTAGTGGTAGATGGTCCTCAACTTACAACAAAATTTATCCAACACCTTATCAATCATAGCTATGAATTGGTAGTAAGTAAACTTCCAAAATCAAAAAGGGAGACTTTACTTCCTTAAACTTTCTTTTTTAGATCGACTTTAAAAGATCAATACTTCTATTTTTGCAATTCAATTTTTAATTTATGTCAACACCAGGATCTATTTATTCTGACTCTATAACGCGATACACTTTAGATTTAAAGGCGGTTAAAACTCAATTATTCTGGTCGAGTATGCTTCGGTTACTAGTTTTTCTCGCCATCGCCTTTTCTGTATACTTTTTCTGGTCCTCCACCAGAGTCGTGATTGGTTCTATCATCCTTGGTATTGTCATCTTTCTCATTTTAGTGACCAGACATTCTAAAATCCAATACAATAAAGCAAAATTGAAAGCACTTCTTAAGCTTAATGAAACTGAACTTAAGGTATTAAAACGAGAGTTTTCAGAACTTCCCACAGGTGAAATTTATAAAAATCCGGAACATGAATTTAGCCAGGACATTGATATTTTTGGCCAGCATTCATTCTTTCAGTATTTGAATAGAACTGCTCTAAAAGAAGGTCAGGATAACTTAGCTAAAAAGCTGACATCAAATTCAATCGATAAGATTGATGCTAAACAGCAAGCCATCAAAGAATTGGCGGAGAAAATAGAACTAAGACAGAACTTCGCTGCAGATGCTAAGCTGGTTGATACTGACGTTAAAGCCAGTAGTATCGTCAATTGGGTAAACTCTTATTCAGCTTTTGTGCCAAGGTGGATGTCCTGGTTTCCCCTTGTTTTTTCTGTCTTGTCTGTTGTTATGATTTCTGTCTACTTCTTCAATTTTATCACCGGAGCTCAATTATTACTTTGGTTTGTGATTGGGTTGGGCATCACTGGAGCTTTCCTAAAGCGTATCAATCAACTTTCCAGCCATGTGAGTCAGGCGCAGAGTACCTTTCAGCAGTATTTCAAATTATTGAAGATGATAGAGGACGCTGAGCTTAAGTCAGAATTGTTAAGATCATTTCAATCTCAAATCCAATCTGATGCAACAAAAGCGAGTGAGATTTTAAAGCGATTATCCAAGCATATTGATGGTTTAGATCAGCGTAATAACATTCTGCTGGGCATCGTATTGAATGGCTTTATGCTTCGAGATCTTACTCAATCCTTGAAGATAGAAAAATGGATTCAGGCACATGCCAGTCAGGTTCAAAATTGGTTTGAAGTCATTGCAGAAGTCGATGCTTATAACAGTTTGGCGAATTTTCATTTCAATCATCCTGACTATGTCTTTCCAGTGATAAAGCAAGAAGGGAGCTTTACCAAAACAAAGGGAGCAGTTCATCCCTTAATACCCCCAAATGACGCCGTTAGAAATGATTTTGAGATCAAAGACAACGAATTTTTTATCATCACTGGAGCTAATATGGCTGGGAAGAGTACTTTTTTAAGGACAGTTTCCCTTCAAATTGTAATGTCCAATGTGGGTTTGCCGGTGTGTGCGACTTCTTGTGAATATGTGCCTACCATGCTCATTACCAGTATGCGAACTGTAGATTCTCTAGCCGATGAAGCCTCTTATTTCTTTGCAGAACTCACTCGCCTCAAATATATTGTTGACCAAATCCAAACCGATAAATATTTTATCGTTCTGGATGAAATTCTAAAAGGAACCAATTCGACCGATAAAGCGATTGGATCCAGAAAATTTGTCGAACGATTAGTCAAAGCTAACGCCATCGGGATCATAGCCACTCACGATTTGAGTTTATGTAAGGTCGCAGAGGAGTTACCTCAAGTTCAAAACTATTATTTTGATGCCGAAATCATCGATGATGAACTTAACTTCGACTACACCCTTAAAGAAGGCATATGTAAAAATATGAATGCCTCATTTTTGTTGAAGAAAATGGATATTGTGGAGTAGTATTTCATTCCTTTAAGTAAGATTATTCTCTGAATTTTTAACGGACTCTAAGTTTGTTCTCGACTCCGCTCGAACCTAAACAAAGAACTGTATTTCTCAAGCTTTTAGAATTAAAATGATTTGAGAACTCCTAACGTTTCAAGTTCGAGAGCAGTCGAGAACTATTCATTCCCCTTAGGTTAAGCATATTATAATCAACAATAAATAAAGTTTATAAGGCTTTGGAATAGCTAATATGCTAAGTCTAAAAGATAAACTAATAAAATTACTTTTATGAAGTAGTTATTTCTCTGATGTTTAAGACTGGAATTATAATTTCGACAACTGACTACTGACTACCGACTACCGACCACTCTACTTCTTCACTCGTTTTTCATTCTTTTTGACAAAGGCGTCCCAGCCTGAATAAGAAGCGCCAACATCGGTTTTTCCACTATTATAAAAATGACAAACCGCAGCGGCAAGACCGTCGGTTGAATCCAAATTTTTTGGCAGCTCTTTAATTTTCAACATTTGTTGCAGCATTTTAGCGACTTGTTCTTTACTGGCATTTCCATTGCCTGTAATCGCCATCTTTATTTTTTTAGGCAGATATTCTGTGATCGGGATTTCCCTGGAGAGGCCTGCAGCCATCGCCACTCCCTGAGCCCGGCCAAGCTTTAGCATAGACTGCACATTTTTTCCAAAAAAAGGAGCCTCAATGGCTATTTCATCTGGGTGATAAGTGTCGATAAGATTTATGGTACGTTCAAAAATAAGCTTGAGTTTGGTATAATGATCATCGTATTTCTTGAGCATTAACTCATTCAATTGAACAAACTTCATCTTTTTATTTACGACCTCAATCACTCCAAATCCCATAATGGTGGTTCCTGGGTCAATGCCTAAAATAATTCTTTCTGTCGCCAATAGCTTATTATTTTGTTATTTTGTAGCAATGAAGATACCTTACAAAACTAATCAATTCCCGGTCTTGCTCATCAAACTTTTAGGAGTAAGTCTTAGTGGAATCGCAATTTTTCTTGCCTTTCAGGAGATAAGTTCTGCTCAATGGAATCTTCTTTTTCAGTCCTCTCAGCTTATTAATTTCCTAATCCTTGGTATTGGACTCTCACTTCTGAATTGGTTTTTAGAAGCCTTAAAGTGGAAAACTTTGCTTTATGAACTGTTAACCGTCTCTTTCTTGGGAGCTTTTTCAGAAAGTCTGAAAGCTCACGCTATTAGTATTATTACTCCCAATAAAATAGGGGAGTTTGGAGCCAAAGCTAGTTTTTATCCCAAGTTATATAGGACCAAAATATTGAAAATGACACTTACAGGTCAACTTTACCAACTGCTTGCGACATGTTGTTTTGGTATTTTGGGTTTATGTTTTGTGTATATGGAACTGGAGTCGAATCTACAGCTAAGCATTGGGATGGTGCTTGGAGTTCTGCTCCTAATTTGGATCTTGATTGTTTTTTCAAATTTTGAAAAGGATTGGAAGAATAAAATCAAAAATTATGTGATTTCACTTTCAAACCTATCTAAACCAAGAAACTCTCTGGTATTAGGCTATTCCTACTTAAGGTATCTGTGTTTTAGTCATCAGCTATATTTTTTTCTGTGGCTATTTCAACCTAATTTAAGTTACTTAGAAATCATGCCTGTAATTTTTTCGATTTACTTCATCAGTTCTTTTATTCCCACTTTTTTAATTTTGGATGCTGGTTTAAAAGCAGGATTAGGATTAATCCTTTTGGAAAACTTCCTTCCTCCAGAAGTTATAATTACCTCAATGGCTATAATGTGGGTGTTCAATTTTGGGATACCAGCGATCATTGGAAATATTTTGCTTTTAAAACCAAAGCATAAACAAGCGAACCTACAACTTAACTGATGCTCATGATAGTGGTATTCTACCTGGTTTTGGGGATGTATTTAAGTTGGATTGCTTGGCTAACTTTTGCACTGCCTCAACCAACTCAAAATCATCCAATAAAATCCAGCGAAGCTAGAACCTCTTTCTCTGTTGTGATTCCTATGCGAAATGAGTCTGAGCACTTACCCGGACTTCTCAAATCTATTTCAGAATTGTCTTATCCAAATCATCTGTTTGAAGTGATTGTGGTGGATGATGATTCTCAAGATAATTCCTGGGCCACAGTTAGAAACTTTCAAGCTAGGCACCCTACAATTAAAACTTTTCTGTTATCAAACCTTCTTTTAAAAGGTGAAAAAGTGGGTCCGAAACCTAATTTATCGCCTAAGAAAAAAGCTATTCATAAAGCGATTTCATTAGCCTCCTACGACTATATCATCACCACCGATGCTGATGTTTTTTTACCCAAACATTGGTTGAAATGTTATGATGTCAAGTTACAAGATGGTAAAGCAGATTTGATAGCTGCTGGAGTAGTTGTTGCCCCTGGCCATAGCCTTTTATCTCAGTATCAACACTTAGACATGCTAGGGCTTCAGTTATTTGGCTATGGAAGTTTTGCAAGAGAACAATACGTAATCTGTAACGGTGCTAATCTGTGTTATAAAAAATCGACCTATTTAGAAGCTAATGTTCATGAAGGAAAAGAAAGCATTGCTAGCGGAGATGATGTTTTTACATTAGAAAAATTTAGACTCTTCAATTCTAAAATAGAATTTTTATATGACTCTCGTGCGGTAGTTTGGACTCAACCAGTTGCTTCTTTTCAGAGCTTGTGGCATCAGCGGGTGCGATGGGCCAAGAAATCTGCAGCCATGAAAAGTCTCTACTTAAAGTCTTGTGGTCTTTTAGTGGCGTTTATGCAGTTATCTCTTATTCTAGGTCTGTTTTTCGCCTTTTTTGATACTGTCTTTCTTACTTTCCTTATTAATGCTTTTGTACTAAAATTCCTTGTTGACGCTTGGAGTCTGAGTAAAATTGCTAAGCTTCAAAATTTAGGATTTTGCTGGACTGATTTTTTTAAAGTTAGCCTTGTATACCCCTTTCTCACTTCTTTTTTTGCGTTTTCTAGTCTATTTGGAAAATTCGAGTGGAAAGGGCGCAAGTATACTAAGTAACTATTTTATTAGAATGGGGATTTGAGCATGAAGTGAAACGGGTATACTTCGTTTTTGAGCGGGAAAAATTTCTGGTAATTCTGAAATAGCCTCTCTTAGCCAATTTTTTATCTCTGGATTCTTATCCCTAAGCTCGTCTTGAATTTTAAAACCGTCAATACGAGTATCACCATTTGAAGAAATAAACAGCTTTACAATCAAAGTATCTTTGGTTTGTACAGAAGTGATAAGTTCTACCTTCTCTAAACGATCTCGTATAGTTTTTTTGATCTGGTTTTCGAAGCAGCTTTTGCTTTCCTGTTTAGAGGTGATGATTCCACAGGTTGTAAAAGTGGGATAAAAGTCAACTTCATTCCAATTGATGGATTTGATTTCTTGTTCTAGAATCTCATTAGCAGATTGCTTTTTGAGATCAAAATCCTGACACGAAGCAAGTGTTATGGTAAACAAAAGTATAGCTAGCCACCGATTCATAGAGTAAATGTAATCAAATGCTTTATTTTGGAGCGTCTTTGTTTTTAGATTCTATCCATAGAGACATGTATTTTGTACTTTGTGTAGAATGATGCATTAAAATTTGACCTATAAAATTATGTTGCCGATGTTCCATTAGATGTTCTTCTAAACGATTCAGCCGTTTAAAGAAATTTGCGACGAAGACCCTGCGTTGAAAGCGCTTGTTGATTATGGTAAATCCGTTACGCTGAGCGATCTTCCAGCGCTTTGGCATTTTATAAAGAAAAATGGCTTGTTGAGCTATGTCTTCGGCGGTGTTCGCTATTTCTCCACACCAGGGTAAATCTCCGCACAAACCTTCTGCACCAATAGTTGTTGTAATCGATGGGGTGCCGGCTTGCATGGCATCTATGAATTTTCCTTTTAATCCAGCGCCGAAGCGAAGCGGCCCCAGTAAGACTTTTGACTTACTTATAGTTTCAATGGCATCGTGCGCTTTTCCTTTTATGATAAACCCTTGTTCAATATTGTGAAGTTGCTCTACTTTCTGAGAGGTATAGGCACCATAAATGTGAAGCTCTGCGTCTGGAAGTTCTTTTTTTATTCTTGGCCAGATTTCTTCTTTAAGAAATAGAGTTTTGTCCCAGTTGGGCGCATGTAAAAAATTCCCTATACTCACAAAATGCTCGCGTTCTTCAAAGTTGGGGAGACTTTTTATATCATCATCTTTCAGAGGTTTCAAGAGAAAGGGGAAGTATAACAAAAGGTTTTTTGATACTCTAAACTGATCTGCCAGCAATTTCATTTCTGATTTTGAAATGATCAAACTTAAGTCGGAACGTAAAATAGAAGCGATTTCACGCTTTGCAATGTCAGAATAAAGGTAACTTTTTTTGAAACTTTGATTGTCTTTATAAGCCTGTTGTCTGGCTTTTCTAAGAAAATGAAGGTCTTCGGTGTCAAGTATTCTAATCGCATTAGGGCAATGTTCTGAAACTCGCCAACCAAACTGCTCTTCCATCATGAATCTATCAAAAAGGACATGCGTGGGTTGTTCTTCCTTAAGGAATTCATCAAATTCTGAATTGTTAACCTGAATCTGTTTTTGAGCAATACCTAAGTCTTCAAGATTTTCAGCATGTTCAGAAAATTTGGCAGGGGAAGCATATGTAATTTTAAATTTCTTCTTTAGAAATAAATCGATGAGCTGCATCATTCGACCTCCAGCCGCAGAGGACTTAGGTTCTGGCCAGACAAATCCAATAATAAGCAATTTATAGTTACTCATAAATTCAAGGTTTGGTTCCATGCGAAAATCGGTATTCTTTCTTTATTTAGCCCATCATTATGAAAATATTGCCTACGATGCTATGAGCTAAGAAGTAAAATTCTATAAAAAGAAGTTCCAGACCAGCCCGAAACGAATCGCAAAATCCCTGTAAGGTAACCTTGGGGCTGCAAAATTGGAATTACCTTGAAAAATAGTTGTGAAATTTTCAAGTTTAAAGTAAATCCTTGCTTCTCTTATTTTGGCATTCACAAAAAAATCAGCGGTATAAAAACCGTCGAGTTCCTGGAAGTCTTGTACAGCAAATTCAGATAGAATAGGATCATAGGCCTTTGCCATAAAACTCGTGAAATAATTAAAAGTAAATCCTGTTTGTAGATATAAAGCTCTTCTAAATAGGTAATTGTCATAAAAAAGAGAATGTCTGGTCACAAATTCTGGGACAGGAAAGACCGACTCTCCCTCTAGCACATTCTGGTACATCACCGTATTGGCAAGATTTAAATTTCCATATTTAAAATCTTTTTCAGCTTTAACCTTAAGATATCTAACTTGTAAGTTGGTTTGTAAAGGGGTAATTAGACTGTCTACCTCTGCACCCTCTGCTGTAGAAGTATATCCAAAATAGGCATGATTGTCAACCTGTGTAAGGGAAGCACTGGCTTTTCCATATTTTTTAGAGTTAGCCTCTATGTTTAAACGCTGAGTGTTAACGTTATCAAATTCTGGATTATACCAGTTGTAGTTTTCATAAGCACTTTGATTGAGGATCCAGTTAAAATTAGGGGCTGAAGAACTTAAATCGACCTTAGCAGAAAACTGAAGTGAGTCTGAGACCCTAGTGCTGGCCGTTCCATGAATTTCATAACCACCGCTGTAATCGCCGGAGATATTATAGAGTGCTCGACCTTCAAGTTTAAAGCCTTTATACGTTTTTTGATAGGTCCCGCCTAAACTGATGATATCTGTTTGCAGTCGATTAGGGATCGTCTGGTCATCAAAGATCACAATGGAATTATAACCGTAATTAATACTATTATGTTTAGCCAAAAACCCGATTCGGCCTAAATAGGCTTGGGAATAGGATAAGATCATGGTATTAGCAACATTTTGGTACTCGACTTCATCTTCTAAATTTGTATTTTCAAAAGTAGAGCCGAAAAATTGAGGAGTGGACGTACCTTGAGTAAAAACATATTCCTTATCTGTAACATCCAGGATGTGGTTTAATCGTATTTGTCCGTTTTGAGTAGAATCATTGCCAGGTCTTATATTGTAATATTGATTGGCATAAAAACGTTTCGCATCCAGTTTGTTCTCTGCGTCTACCAGTCTTACCTCTGCAGTGGCTCTGTTTTGAATTTCTTCAATCTCATTGATGTATTGCTGGTTGGAAAGATCGGTTAACCCACCATTTTCCTGGTTCAGAATATCCTGAGCGGCAAAGTGTGACCTGATGAAATAGCGATTGTTGTAGGTTCTGAAATTTAAACCAAGCCTCAGGTTTCCTGTACTGGTCAATTCACGCTGATAATTACCAAGTGACCTCAAGCCTTTGTAGGCAATGGATAGGTTGAGGTTGGGTTTTAGGTTGGTTGCAAAACTGGCATCCAGATTTTGTCCCTGCTCAAAAACAGTTCTAAAATAAAGCTCTGTGAGAGGTGTTGGGACTTCATAATAAGGAATATCTTTAACTTCCAAATAATTAAAATGTTTAGCTCTGGCACCAAATCGAGGTAGAGCATTTAAATCGTCGAAGCTATATCCCATTTCAGTATATGGTCTACCCACGTTAGAGAAGGGTAAAAGCTCAAATGCATCTTTTCGTAAGTAATTAAAGGCGTAATCTTTTCTTATCGTCAACGTAGTATCCACATAAGTGGTATCATTTTCTATGCTAATGATTTTATATTTGGAAATGTGTGGTTTTTCACGATCATCTTTAACTGATGTTGTTGTTTCTCCACGCTGATTATTCTGTCCTTCCTGGGGTTGCTTGCTTTCTTGTAGTCTTAGGTCTTGAGCCTGCATTAGTGAGGAGAATAGTAAAATAAAAAAGAGGTAACTTAAGAACTTCATTAGCGATTATAATACGTGGACAAAAGTATCATTTTTAGTTTACAGATTTTATATTTTTGAATTCAATTATGCTTCAACTTAATTTTCAAAATAAATATTTAGAATGCGGAACAGACGAAGCCGGGCGTGGCTGCTTAGCTGGACCAGTAACTGCCGCTGCCGTCATTTTGCCAGCCGACTTTCATAATGACATACTCAATGATTCAAAACTTCTTACTTCAAAAAAACGAGAACTTCTGGAAGTTATTTTAAAAAAAGAATCTTTAAGCTATGGGGTTTCACATGTAGAAATGGAAACCATCGATGAGATTAACATCCTTAACGCTTCCATTTTGGCAATGCACCAATCTATAGATCAGCTCACCTCTAGACCAGAATTTATTTTGGTAGATGGAAATAAGTTTAAACCCTATCAGAATTTAAAACACGAGTGCATCGTTAAAGGAGACTCGAAGTTTTTGAGCATAGCCGCTGCTTCAATAATCGCCAAGACTGCCAGGGATGCATTTATGAAGAAGATAGACCAGGAGTATCCGATGTATGAATGGGCTAAGAATAAAGGTTATCCTACCAAAGCCCACCGTGCAGCCATCAGAAAGTACGGGGTTACCAAGTACCACAGAAAAAGTTTTAGACTGCTTCCAAACCAATTGGAATTAAATCTATAAACCCTAAGCTATTTCAGCTCAGTTTTATATTTTCAACTTAATTTTGTGTTTTTGAAATCCTCAATTTATGCGTCAGTTTTTTATTCTTGTTTTTATATCCATAGGCTTGGTGTCTTGCCAATTTGAATCTGATTCTACTCAAGGAAAACTTATCGATTTTATACCCTCTAAGTCGATTTTGGTTTTAGAAACTGAAGATTTATCTCATACATTAGAAGTCTTAAAAGGTTCAGATTTATTTAAAAATAATGCTTCACTACCCATTATTGAAACCATTCGGGACAATTTCAAGTTCGTAAATTACTTTCAAAACGATGCAGAAGCCATTTTGACTGTTACCCCAATTGGAGAAAGAGAATTAGCCACCTCTTTAATTATTGAAGATAAGTTTTTAGAGCTGGATTCTATCCAACTCCAAAGACAAAAAAAAATCGACTATGCCGGGAAAGTTATAGCCGAGTTTCAGCTGGATCAGTCTACATTTTATTCTACACGTATAGAAAAGGTTCGTATAGCTTCAGAATCCAAGTTGATTATTGAAAACGTCATTAGAGCTTACAATAACCAATTTAGGTTTGAAGACACCTTCTATAGAGCCCATAAAGCTGCCACTGGAGAAACTTCCTTATTTATTAATTTAAAGGAAGCTGACTATCTCTATAAAAATGAATTTAACGATTTAAACACCCGGTCTGTAAAAGATTTAGGAGAGTGGATGAGTTTAGACCTGGAATTTTCAGAGGGAAACCTTCGATGGTCTGGAGCCATTTTAAGCTCGGACACCTCTCAAAAACTAAGATTATTTAAAGGAGTAGACGCAGCTGAGCTGAGACTACACGAAGTAACTCCATTGAACGCTACTGGTTTTTTAAGCTTATCGTTTTCAAATTTTGAAACCCTTCAAGACAACCGTGCAGAAGAAGATTTCAAGGCCAATTCTTCTTTTAAGTCAATCTTTAAGGATGCTAATGAAGTAGGAGTGATAGAATTAGAAAATGGGGCTTTGGTTTACGATATAGTAAGTTCTAAGGTAACTAATACTCTGGATTCTTTATCCACTAAGACTTTAGCAGAAACCAAATTTAGAAATCAAACGATCTACAGCATTGATGCTGAAAATGTATTTGCGAATTTCTCTCCGCTTTTGTCCAATCATAAGTTTTCTGTGTTCACGGTTTATGACAGTCACTTTTTATTTGCCAAAGATGAGAAAGTATTAGAGGACCTTTTGGTCAACATCAATAATCGCTCTGTATTGAGTGAATCCTCAACTTTTGAAGCTGCCCTAAATAAAATGAGTGGTTCTGCACATATGACCTGGGGCGGACAGCTGCAGGCTATTCTGAATCAATTGGAAAAATCTGCTGTACAAGATTTTGTGACTAATCTCAAAACCTTTAATACACAAGGCTACGGGTCACTTATCATGCAGGCCACTTATGAAGATGATTTTGCATTTGTTAACGGGATTATTTCCAAAATAAAGCCGTCAGCCAATTCCAATGAAGCCATTGAGGTGAAAAGAATAAAGCTTGAAAATACCATAACTTCAGACCCTTCATTCTTTATTAACTGGAGAACCCGACAAAAAGATATTGTGGTTCAGGATGAACAAAACCAGTTACACTTAATAGGAAAAGACGGAAAAACCATCTGGAATCGAGCCTTGGACAGTCGAATTATTGGGGACATACTCACCTTTGATATTTATAGAAATACAAGATTACAGATGGCGTTCACCACACAGAGCAAATTATATGTCATCGATAAAAATGGTAAGGATGTTTCTCCTTTTCCTTTAGATTTCAATGATTTTATTACAGAAGGCTTAGCTATTTTCGACTATGATAATAATGGGAAATATAGATTTGTCGTGGTTCAGAATGATGAAATTTTGATGTTTGACAAGGAGGGTAAGCTGGTTAAAGGGTTTGATTATAATTCAAATGGGAATATCGAAAGAACACCTCAGCATATTCGCATCGGACGTAAAGATTATATATTGGTAGAAAATAAGAAAGGGCTTAACATTTTAAACCGAACAGGAACCGTTCGGGTGAAGCCTAAGCAAAACGTCAAGCCTTCTGGAAACACCTGGGGGTTGAACAATAATAGCTTTGTGGGTACCAATTCAGATGGTGATTTGATCGAAATTGCAGAAAATGGAATGGTTCAAACCACCGATTTAGAATTATCTCAAGATCATTACGTAAGCGTAAGCACAAAGCATGTGGTTACCTTTTCTGAAAACAGCCTAAGAGTAAATGGTCTGAGTAAAACCTTGGATTATGGTTTGTATCTCCCACCTCAAATTCATGAGCAGGCCAATCGAACTTACTTCAGTATTGTAGATCAACAAGCGAGTAAAGTATATCTTTTTGACGAGCAGGCAGAGTTAGTGCCAGGATTTCCAGTGTTTGGTAATTCCCAAATCGACTTAGATTTGACTGTGCCTAATGAGATCAACTTTATCGTGAAGGGAGAAGACAACGGGGTGTTGATTTATAATAAAAAACTTTAGGATTCCGTCAACTTGGCTTCAAATAATTCGGAGAAATGATATTTGAGTTTCTGCTTGACTTCCTCCACGGGAATTTCTTTTTTGCCCAATTCTACATTGAGAGAAGTCACAGCTTTATCCTTAATTCCGCAAGGAACAATGTTGTCGAAATAGCCTAAGTCTGCGTTGACATTCAAAGCGAAGCCATGCATGGTGACCCAGCGGGATGCTCTTACGCCCATCGCACAGATTTTTCTGGCAAACGGCGTGCCTACATCCAGCCAAACTCCGGTTTCGCCCTCACTACGCTCGGCTTTGAGTCCGTATTCATCTAAGGTAAGAATGACCATTTCCTCCAAAAAACGAAGGTATTTATGAATATCGGTAAAGAAGTTTTCGAGATCTAAAATCGGGTAGCCAACAATTTGTCCCGGGCCATGATAAGTAATATCGCCACCACGATTAATCTTGTAGAAGGTGGCGCCTTTCTCGGCCAGTTGTTTTTCGTCCAGTAATAGGTTAGCCAGGTCACCGCTTTTCCCTAAGGTATAGACATGGGGGTGTTCTACAAAAATCAGATGATTTTCAGTAGGTAAATCGGTAGATTCCCTGCGGTTCTGTACTTTGATGTTGAGCACTTTTTGAAATAATTCTTCCTGAAAATCCCAGGTATCCTTATAATCGCGTTGTCCCAGCTCCAGGACTTTGATGGCTTTATTCATAACATTTTATTCTGATGCAAAGGTAGGGGTTATCCATTAGATCCCGATTTTAATTTGCATTTCCCCTCTTTTCCTTAACAGTTTGAGGATTGGATTAACTTATGAACATATGGAAGCTACTCTTTATAACCTTTCATGTAAATTCTGGATTTAAACATAAACAACTAAAATTTAACATATTATAGTGGAAAACCGTAACAAGTGTACGGTCAAACCGTAACGGGTTTAAATCTTAAAGTTTTACATTTGCTATGTTAATAATTTACAAAGTGATTTTACACACACAGAGCAAAAACTGTTAGGATTTGTGAAAGCCTAAGTTTTATTTATGGGTTTACTTAGTTGCGAGTTTTATTTCCAGAAAGCTATATAACTAACAAAAACACCTATTTAAAATGAAAACTTTATCCATAAAAGCAATATTATTTATTGTAATGTTTCTTTCTGTACTCAGCTGTCAGAACGAAGATACTCATGAACACTTGATTTCAGAATTAGAGCCTAAAAAACAAAAACTCAGTAACGTATCTAGCAAAGATATCCCCGAGGTGATGAATTTCTTGAGGCAGGGGGGAAAAACTCAACTAGATTTTGCTATCCATAGCAGTGGGTCTAATGTAAATAAATCTGGGAGTGAGGACCTAATTTTAACCACTGTAGAACTAGATAACATTAAAAACTGACTAACTCTCAAGGATTATCTAACTATTCCTTTCAATTAAGGTTTGATAATCATCAAAATCTGAGCGGTTATACAAGTATTTTTAACCTTGTGGTAAAAGAATTGAGTACAGGCGAACATTACTCCTACATCCAGGAGTTTAGAATAGAAAATGCTTGGCTATTGACAAATAACCTTCAAACCGATATGCCATCTTACACGGGCTTTATGGTGTTTTACAATACCGAGGGTGAATATTTAATCAATTTAGAATTGAGTAATGGAACTTTAGTTAACTATGAAGAAACGGGTAAGTGCGACGGAAGCCAAGACGGTTCAGGCTCAAACTCTGGAGGAGGCGGCTCAACTGATGGTGGAGACGGTCCTGGAGACGGAGGTAGTGTACCAGGAACTGGAGGACCCGGAGGAAATTTTAGCGGTCCTGCATCCCCAATAGCTATCATATTCCTACCTTGTACTTGTTGCAGTTCTCATGCTCCAGGGGGTTGTACCCACCCAATTTATATTACGATAGTACCAGATAAAAAGTCTACTAAAAATCTCCTCAAGAACGGCTGTGTCGCAGCGCCAGAAGAATGCTTCAATGATGTTCAGGATCCATGTGAGTGTGATGGGAACGGTGGCTGTGTAGAGGAGAATGATGAGGTGCCAATCAATGTTTTTCCAATTAATATAATGTTGGTGTCTCAGTTAAACTCTTTGCTAGATCAAAACTTACTACCTACTCAACTCCAGACGATGGGACCTTATGGAGATGAACTGTTTCAGCAAATGATCGATTTTTTAAATGAAAATTCAACTATAGAAGCTCAAAACTTTATTCATGCTGTCGCAGAAACCATAGAAGAAGTGGGTAGCGAGGGCACTGTAGAAGTGGATTTTGAGGCAATTTTTGAGGCCTTTATAAATAATATTTTAATATCAGCCTTCCCTTTCGTAAAATATCCAGAAGGGAGCAATTATGAAGCAACCTACCCAAAGCTTACAGAATATTTGAAAAACCAACTACCATTAATTAGCGACAATCAATTTATAATCAATAAAATTGAAGAGCATGGAGACCTATCTTCAGAAGAAATTAAAAATCAATTAGAGTGGGGTAAGGGTCCTATCATAGAAATAGTTCAATTAGATAATTTTTGTAGTAGTTGTTCTGAGAATACATATGGTCTATTTCAAGGAAATAACCCTAATACGCTATTGATTGACCAGGACTTAGTTAATGACTTAGAGAATACAAATGCTGGTTCGTTATTAGCTGATTCTTTTTCCTTTTTAGTTGGTGTAACGATTTTAAATGAATTTGTTCATTACAGCGAATATCGAGATGGAGAATGGAACAGCGAAGAATCTGGACTGCTTTTTGAAACTGATGTTTATGGACAAACAGTTTGGAGAGATAATGCGCTAATTATCTTAAAAAACTAACAATATAGAGTTATGACAAAACTTATAATTACATTGATATTGGTTTTTTTGTGTTTTAACGAAACGTGTTCAATTAAAGAACAAATACTTAAAGATTTATTTAATGATGATAAATTAAAAGTGTTTTTTGAAAACAGGAGAGTTATTCATTTAATAGATAGTTCAGATTGTAAGTTTTCATTTAATTTTAAAAAAATGTTTAGTATCAAGCTTGTGTCAGATAAAAAAGTAAATGCTTTAAAATTTAATTCTATTAAAATTAAAGATAATTGTCTTGAAGTGGAAATTCAACTTTTTTCTGAAAATACGATTTACAAAGCAGAGTATGGAGTCTTTAAATATGATTCACTTGTTCTGAATAATAGTTACTTAATTCAAATAAGGCAACCCAAGTGAATTCTATGAAACTATTATTCATTATTTCAGGACCAATATTTATAGTATTTATTTATCTACTTGTTAAGTTCTTTACTAAAAATCGATTCAAATTTAAAACAAAGGCTAAACGTATTCTATTTACAACATAAACTTCAATTTTAATTTATTTGATTCTTTTTTTAAGCTCAGTATTTATCTATTACGGTTATACACCTCAATTAGATTTTAATCAGCAAGTATGGATAGATCAGCCTTCAAAAAGATACTTGATGCTTGAAGATTTAGTGGAAAGTAAGTTGCTTACTTCTTATACCACTGACGAAGTAAGAGATAAGCTAGGTGAGCCAACGATAAACAATGATAGTATTTTTGAATATAAAATAATCGAAGTAGGTAAATTAGATTTTTATGAAAATAGATTGCTTATTTATCATGAAAATAAGGAAGTCATTGATGTGGACTTGAAAAAGCGAAAACTGCATTAGAATTACATAAAACCACCTTCATCAAGGTGGTTTTTTCTTTAAACCCCACAGCCAAATCTTCTCACCAAAGACATAAAATCAGGTCAGTTGTAAACATAAAGCTAAGTATCTCAAACATTAAGTCAACTTAAATGAAAACCTACCTGCCTGATGCAGTCAGGCGGGTCAGAATAAAAAACAGACCAGAACATTTCTTAAAATCCCATAGCTTAAATCTTAGGATTATAATAGAAAAAGGTTCAAAACTTCTCAAGAACGGCTGTGTCGCAGCGCGAGAAGAATGCTTCAATGATGTTCAGGATCCGTGTGAGTGTGATGGGAACGATGGCTGTGTAGAGGAGAATGATGAGGTGCCAATCAATGTTTTTCCAATTAATATAATGTTGGTGTCTCAGTTAAACTCTTTGCTAGATCAAAACTTACTACCTACTCAAGTGCAGGCGATGGGACCTTATGGAGATGAACTGTTTCAGCAAATGATCGATTTTTTAAATGAAAATTCAACTATAGAAGCTCAAAACTTTATTCATGCTGTTGTAGAAACTATAGAAGAAGTGGGTAGCGAAGGCGTAGTTGAAGTGGATTTTGAGGATCACTTGAGTGATTATGATTTTAGAGAAGAGTCTGCTGAAATTTTAGTTTTTGAACAAGATTATAGGAACGACATGAGCCAAACTGAACTTTCAATCTTTAATGATCTCTCCCGATTTCAGCAATTGGATTATTTGCATAGTGCGTATTTAGCATTTTTTTATGCTGAAATTTATTTTGAGGATACACCTATGGTACAGTACAACGGTAAGGGCGATGCTTATCGTCATGCGCTATGGAATGCTTTAGGTGCAGCTAAACTTGGTGAGAGTTTAATGGAGCAACTTGCTAGTGCTCATGAAGAAAAACCGTTTGAATACCCTTATCATTATAAAGAAAAGGAAATGGATTTATTTAATAACCAGGTTGGTAGGAATATAGGAAATCAATCTATTTTTATGTTAATGATGAAAATAAAATTTGCATCGGATAGAGGTGAATTAAGATATTTATCACATACGAATCCTGAAGCAACATCAAATTCTCAACTAATACCAACAAATTTGTAATAATGAAATTTAAGTTCATATTTTTTATAATGATTTTATCATCTTGTGGTGGTAAAATTGAAAAATCTTGGAAAGTGAATGATTTTAGCAAGGCTCACAAGTTTTCATTAAAGTGTCCTGATAACAGTACTGTGTCAAATGCTAGTATTTTTTTAGAGGGTTATATCTCAGATACGATATATCTAAGTAAGGTTGAAAATGATTCTACGATGATAATTACAAATAAATCCTTACCGAAAAAGATTTCATCCGATTTTTATGGCGGTGAATTCAATTTCTTTTTGAGCCCTTCAAGAGCAGAAGGAGAATTGAATATTACAATCACCATCAATTATTATTAAATAAAAACACAATTGAACTTAAAAAACCAGTGGAAAAACGTAATTGCAAACGCTACTAATGCTAGAAAAGGAAATTTTGGCGAAATTTGCACCGATATTGATTTTGTTGAGAAAGGCTACGAAGTAGTACATGTAAATAGACACACGACCATAGACCCGATAGGCGACAACACAGGTATAGACCATATATTTAAAAACCCTGTCACTGGAAAATACGTGATAGTAGAAAGCAAATTTCATGGTACAGGTGGATTAACAACATTGCCAAATGGAATAAGACAAATGAGCGATGAGTGGATTTCTAAT
>NZ_KB905349.1:0-3089 GCF_000378765.1 Psychroflexus tropicus DSM 15496
AAATGGCATTTTAATCATTCCATTCAGCCGACTGACTTTCCTTTATTCAGATCAATAATTGAAATTAATTTATACAATATTTTTCAATCAATTTACCTACAACGGTCTCGTATAACCGTCAGTTACGGGATTAAAGTTAATGTTTTTCGGTTAATAACTGGCGTTAGCAATTTCGAGTGGATTCGGACGTAGTCGAATCCGCCGTAATTGCGGTTATACATTGTTGTGCAACGTATTTTATATTTTCTTTATTATCCAATTCGATATTTTTTCAATTCGGAATATTATTATAAGTGTCAAAACTGCTTTTAGAATATAGTTAGCTAAAGCAAAATCAGGCATTTCAATTTCTTCGTTACCATTTAGTCTCGAAATTAGTTTTGTGCAATATTCAATCAAGTCAGGTAGTAGGTAAATCATTTTCGCTAACCAAACAACTCCGACTGTCAATAAAATCACTTTTGTCAGTGATTTTGGATTCAGTTCGGTTTTGATCTCGCTTTCCGTTTTTACAAATTTTTTAGAAATCCAGTCCGCTTTTATGAAAAGGAATAATGAAACAACAATATTGGCAATTGTCAAAAATGTTCCTGTGAAATAGAATTTGTCAATTGGTTCACTTAATAATTCATCAAATCTAGCCATTGTCGCCGTTCCGTATACCGAAAAGAAATAAGTTCCAAAATGGTCAAAAATTTTAGTGAATAAATAAATTCCAGCTATTCTTAAAATCAGCGTAGTTAATGTTCGGTTTGTCATTAATTTTCAGGTCGGTTTATATGTTGCACAACGGTTAGGCTATGAGTAGTTGCGTGGGTTAGCGATTAACTTTGCAAGTACACACCCAACTGAAAATCCGCGAGGATTTTCAGAAGTAGGCGAGAACAAGCAATTACTTATAGCCATTGTTGGGCACAGTATTTTTAATATTCTATTTTCAATGTTTTTCCTTCCAAGAACTTTCCTTTTGATTCGGAAATTTTTAGTTTTTGTTCAGCCGAAATTCCAATCGTTTCTCCATCTTTTAACGTGACATTATAAGCTATAACATAATGAGCTAAATTGAACATCATTTCATTCAATTCTTCTATTGAGTTTTCGGATTCAACAATTTCCATTTCCATTTTACCAAAGTCAGCAAGTCCGTATGTATATACAGATTGTTTTCCATTTTCTTTTCTTAAACCGAAGTAAATCCAATTGTACAAAGGAAGGTCTTCTTCGCTCATCATTTCCACATTGGCTTGATAGAAGTCTTTTTTTAGAACTAAAGTTCTACCTCCAAAATAAATTCCAATTGCTTTGCTATTATTCATAACTGCCGAAGCAATTTTACTATATAATAAGTTTTCTTGAACTGGATTTTTTCCAGCATTCATAATTGATAATACAATATGTCCTTTATGTTTAGATGTTTCTTCAATTCCGTTTTCCCAGAAATAATTGTATTCAGCTGTTCTTTCAACTTCTCCTTCTGGAATTGCAGCTGGAATATTTGCTATAGCAACATTATATTCTCCAATTACTAATACAGCAGCTTTGTCATCAGCGTCATTGTCATTTACTTTTAGTTTCCATTTTACTTTTAATTCATTGACAGTCCCTTTTAAGTCAAATGAATTTGGGTCTTCTAAAAGAACCATTCCTAAAATTGCTGAATTTGTGTTTGATTCAGTCTTTTTCTCTTTTTTTAAAAAGCTAAATAATCCCATTGATAGAATTCCGATTAATATTATGGTTAGTGATTTTTTCATATTGTGCCCAACGTTCGTGTGTATGGCTTCGTTGCGAGCAAACTAGCGCACATCTTTCAGCCGTGGCTGAAAGATAGGACATTGCGTGGAATTTTCGGTAGAAAATTCAGTCGCAATGAGCTATACACTCTGTTGTAGGTAGATTTTATTAAGATTCGGTTTACTAATGACATTTTTATAATTCTAAAAATCGGAGTCGAGCAGAGGTGACAAATCAGTCAACAATTAATTTCGATCATCATTTCAGCTGCTCTGGCGCCGAAATCCATTGAGCTGTTTGAGACACAAAACAAACTATTCAGTCGTAAATTTCCGTTTTAAATCTTCCACTCAGCCGACTGACTTTTCGTTTATCAGACCAAGCAATTAATGAAATTCTTTCACACAGTATTTTTTGATCAATTTACCTACAACGGTCTAGGCTATGAGTAGTTGCGTGGATTAGCACTTAACTTTGCAAATACAAATAAAGCTGAAAATCCTCGCGGATTTTCAGAAGTAGGCGAGAACAAGCAATTACTTATAGCCATTGTTGTGCGTAGGTTTTTTTCAGTTTGTAATTTCCATTCTATATTCAGTGATTATTGACAAAAGGTCTTTTCCAAGCAGAAACATATTAAATGTGTAATCTACTTTCTCTGCAATTGTCAAATTTTCAATATTTCCTACAGACACAGATAATGTTTCATTTTCGATTTTGTTATTAAAATGAAAATGCTCAGATGAAAAATGAATATGTCCACTAAGTTTCTTGTACAAAGATTTAAATTGGGGAAAAATCTTATCAATTTTTGTGACTAAATAATTGTCTGTCATTTTATTTCCATCTCTGTCTTTTAAATTTCTAATATGTTCTCCGTTTAGTACTTTTTCATAAAATTCACTCGAATTAGGGTACAAGCTCAAAGCATATAATCTTAAACAATTATCTATTTGCAATCGCATCAATGAAATTGCGGTTTGATAATTATTAGATTCCGCAAGAGTAACGAAACCTCTATTTAAAGAAATCGCTCTATTGGTTATTGACATTATGTAGTGGTTTATTTCCGTTATTCCACTTTCAATTCCGTAAATCTTTTTAATTTCTGAAATAAATAATTTCTCAAGCAATAGAATATTCTTGAAAGTGTGTTTTAAGTTATTCTCATCAACATTTTTATTTAATTTCTGTTTTTCCATACGGTTGAGTTAACTTACGCACAACGTTCGTGTGTATGGCTTCGTTGCGAGCAAACTGGCGCACATCTTTCAGCCGTGGCTGAAAGATAGGACATTGCGTGGAATTTTCGGTAGAAAATTCAGTCGCAATGAGCTATACACTCTGTTGTAGGT
>NZ_KB905349.1:3874-5738 GCF_000378765.1 Psychroflexus tropicus DSM 15496
AATCATCCATTCAGCCGACTGACTTTTCGTTTATCAGACCAAGCAATTAATGAAATTCTTTCACACAGTATTTTTTGATCAATTTACCTACAACGGACTTGTATATGGCTCGTAGCGTGTAAATTAGCGATTAATTTTCGGATGAGCTTGAGCCGAATTTTTTAATTTTCTTATTATCTTTTTTTATCAATAAGCCAAATTAAAAAATTTGGCGGACTTGCAAATATGCCTTAACTTCGATTATATAACTGCCCAGATATGAGCTATATACGTTGTTGTAACACGTATTTTATTCATCTGTCATTAAGTCGATAGCTTTCCAAATATATTCTTTTGAAAATTCTCCAAAGTAACTTATGAACTCATTATTTTCAGAAATGACCACAAAACTACTACAAGGATAATGTCGCTTGAAAAATAATCTTTCAATAGTTTGTTCAGGGTCTTTTATCCATTCTTTAAATCCATCATTTTTACCATACAATCCATCTTTAGTTTTGTAAACGTAAATGATATTAGATTCCTTTATTTTGTTAATCCCTTTTTCCATTTTTTTATACCAACTTCTAATCGTTCTTCTTGTTGCAGAACCACTTGAATTACAAGGGTCTTTTCCTGGATAGTAAACAATAACTAAAGGTTTACTTGAATCGATTATTTTATTTGTTGATGAAGTTAAAAGTGAATCTAAATATTTTCTGTTTTGTAATACTCCTTGGTTTTCTCTTAAGGAAAGGATTTTGTGGTTAATAGAATCTCCTTGGATGCTTAATAATCTATTTTTCCATTTTCTGTTATCAAATTCCGTTTTTGAAATCGGATTATAATTTTCATCAAAGTATTTAATATTATTATCAACTTTCTTGTTTTGGGAATACGAAAAACTTCCCATTAAAACTGCTATTATAAGGATTCGTAATGTTTTTTTCATATGTGTTACAACGGTCCAGGCTATGTGTAGTGCGGGTCAAACAAGCCTTTTAGTTTCAATTCAGCACAGACCATAGCGAGCCATTTTTATGTTTATTATTTTACTTCAATAAAGATACAAATTGCGAGCGGAAAAAGAAGCAGATAGTTTGAATTCAGCAATCCAGCCCGCATTACTTATAGCCGTTGTTGTGGTGCGTTTTCAATCACGCCGACATTGGTTTCACGTGAATTTGTCCGCCTATTGCCCTCAATACTTTCATTATTGTTTCGAATTGTGGTTTCGCACCGTCAGATAAAGCCTTGTATAGACTTGGTCGGCTCATTCCTGTTTTTTCTGCAATTTTAGTCATCCCAATTGATTTGGCAATATGCCCAATCGCAACAATTAAATCAGAGCTGTTTCCGTCTTCAAGAACGGTGTTCAGGTATTCAGCTATCATTTCTTCGCTGTCCAAATAGTCCGCTATGTCAAATTTTGTTGTTTCCATTTCAGTTGTCTTTTATTCTATTCCAAATTTTTTTAGCTTTTTCAATATCTTTTTGTTGAGTTGATTTCTCTCCACCGATAAGAAGTATAACAAGTTTAGTTTCCTTATTTTTAAAATAAACTCGATACCCTTTTGCGTAATTAATTCTCATTTCGCTAATTCCATCTCCCACAGGTTTACAGTCTCCATAATGTTCATCAGTTTCAAGTTTCTGAATCCGAAAGAGTATTTTAGATTTAGCGCGAATGTCTTTCAGTTTTCTTAACCACTTATCAAACTCAGTTGTTTTTTCAATTATTATCATCTATAAAGTGTATTCACTTAGATACAAATATAAACAATAATTTAGACTAGAAGAAGTAGAATTGGAATATTCAGTAGATTCGCTGTAAATGCACCACAACGGTTCGTGTGTATAGCTGCGTTGCGAACAAACTGGCGCA
>NZ_KB905349.1:5930-7314 GCF_000378765.1 Psychroflexus tropicus DSM 15496
AAATGGCATTTTAATCATTCCATTCAGCCGACTGACTTTCCTTTATTCAGATCAATAATTGAAATTAATTTATACAATATTTTTCAATCAATTTATCTACAACGGGAAGTGTATCTTTCAGTGGCGACCAAAAAAGCACAGCCCTTTTTCTTTCAGTCGTAAAGTTAGCAAATCACTCAGACTTTTGGTTTCAGCTCCCAGACCTCGCCATAGAAGATACATAGTGTTACCCAACGTTTTTATTCGATTAGTACAAGTTAAATTCTCTAAATATGAAAACGTATATCGAAACTTAAATTATTGACCAAATTTCTCCGATAATCATTTTTTTGGACATTTCATTTAATTCAAATCTAGATTTTCTAAGATTCCAAATTTGAAACAAAACACTTAATATAAACACCAATAGTGGTAAATGGTAATCAAATATTTTAAACCAAATGAAAGTAATTCCAAGCCAAGTCAAAATTCCACCAATTAGAACGCCAAAATATATATTAGTGAATCTTGAAATTATTCCACCCACTAGTGTAATCGGTATTGCTTGAATCGCAAAATATTGAATTATAAGTAAAACCAAGTAACCAAAAATAATTGTATAATCCATAAATTAAATGTAAACTATAAACTGCCTAACTTATCATTGATAGAATAAAGTTTACTGCTTAATTCAGAATTTGATTCTTTTAAGTCTTTTATGTCAGTTTGTAAACTTTCTATAATTGTTATTAAATCAGTAATTGTTTTTTCTAATCTTTGTATATCTGTCATAATATTTAATTTAATCTTGTCCAAGTTGATAACCAAATTTCATTATTTGGTAAATTACCGTCCTCTTCAAATCCATCCCTTTCATAATAGAGTTCTAATTTTAGTGTTTGCTCTGTTAATTCAATAATGTTAAATTTTCTTGTAAATATGCCTCCATTAAATCCACCCGTTGGATTTGTATAAGTCAATACGTTGTTTTCGATCGAAAAATCCAAAAATACATCAGGACCAACTTCTGAACAACTTGTAGTATTACCTGTTTGTTCATATTCTTTTATTTCCAATTCATTATTTTCAAAAAACTGTAAAGTCTCTAATAAACTGCATTCATCTAAAGTTTCTCTTTCTCCACCATAATTTGATTCTAAAATCTTCCATTTGCCATAAATTTCAGCTGTTATATTTGAATTATTTGAGTCATCGTCTGTTGAACATGAAACAATTATAAGTACGATAGCTAAAAGTAGTGTGCAATTAATTTTAATTTTTTTCATTATGTTAATTTTTAAATGTTGGGTAACGTTCGTGTGTATGGCTTCGTTGCGAGCAAACTAGCGCACATCTTTCAGCCGTGGCTGAAAGATAGGACATTGCGTGGAATTTTCGGTAGAAA
>NZ_KB905349.1:7594-11873 GCF_000378765.1 Psychroflexus tropicus DSM 15496
GTTTGAGACACAAAACAAACTATTCAGTCGTAAAATGGCATTTTAATCATTCCATTCAGCCGACTGACTTTCCATTATTCAGATCAATAATTGAAATTAATTTATACAATATTTTTCAATCAATTTACCTACAACGGTTTTGTATAACCGTCAGTTACGGGATTAAAGATAGTGTTTTTCGGTTAAGAACTGACGTTAGCAATTCCGAGTGGATTTGGACGTAGTCGAATCCGCCGTAATTGCGGTTATACATTGTTAGGCACAGTACTTCATTGTACACGTTTATAAATTCCAAAATCAGAAAACTCAGATTCATAAATTTCAGTTTTAGGCAGAAAATAATAAACACGGAAGCAAATGACTGGGCTATCAGTAATTTTTTCGGTTATTTCCGCTGTTCCTTTTTTGTACTTAAACTTTGTTGCATTGTCTTTAAAGAGTTCTTTAATTACAACACGAAAAATCTTTCCATTTTCATCAGTAATCAGTTTAATGTTTCCTTTTTGAAAACTAATTGAATTTTTATCTTTTAGATTTTTGCCAAATTTTTCATCAATACCATAAATGAATAAACTATCTTTAGTCTCTTTAAAACTCTCAAATTCGTATTCGTTTAATATGCAAGTTGCATTAGAATAACCAGAATATCTTTCATAATAATCAACTTCAATATCGATTCCTGAATTATTTATTTTTTTGCTGTCAATTTTGTCTAAAGTTATCTTGTCATTGTCCACAGCCTTTTTTAGTTCTATTGATTTTATCCGATTTTTATTCGGAAGTGCAGAAAAGTAAGAAATTGGTAATGTTCTTGAAGAGTTTACTCTAAACTTTTCCGTTGAGTCCATCAAAACTATTCCTGAAGTATGCGAGTCTCTTCCGCCCCAAGCATCGTATTCATATATCACTTTAGATGAATTTGGTATTCTTTGTTGGTACAGATCAACATCCCATTCTCCCATTCCGCAACTAAAAAGCGAAATTAAAAGTCCGAAACAAAATATTTTACAGATATCTTTCAATTTGGAAACAGTTTTTTTCGTATTGTGCCTAACGTTTCGTGTGTATGGCTTCGTTGCGAGCAAACTAGCGCACATCTTTCAGCCGTGGCTGAAAGATAGCACATTGCGTGGAATTTTCGGTAGAAAATTCAGTCGCAATGAGCTATACACTCTGTTGTAGGTAGATTTCAATCAGATTCTGTTTATTAATGACATTTTTATAATTCTAAAAATCGTAGTCGAGTAGAGGCGACAAATCAGTCAGCTTTTAATTTCGATGATCATTTCAGCTGCTCTTGCGCCGGAATCCATTCAGCCGTTTGAGACACAAAACAAACTATACAGTCGTAAATTTCCGTTTTAAACCTTCCATACAGCCGACTGACTTTCCTTTATTTAGAACAATAATTGAAATTAATTTATACAATATTTTTCGATCAATTTACCTACAACGGTTTGGCTATGGGCAGTGCGGGATTGAAAAGCCGAAATTTTCAATCTGGCACAAACGGTAGCCAAAGCTGCGTTTTGTGTTTTTAAATTTATTCAACAAAAACGTCAAAGCGGAGCTTTGGCGGGCTAAAAGCTCCGACCTTTCGTTTATCTCTTCAACCCGCATTGCGTATAGGTTTTGTTGGGGCTAGTTTTTTCTTTTTTCATATTCTTCTTTCCATCGCTCTGAGGCTTTATCTACTACAGACTGAAATGTACAAGTGTCCAATTTTTCAAATTCATAAGTAGATTCTGGCATTATATGACCTAAAATACCTGTGAAAGTTCCTTTCGAACATTTATCGTCTTTAAAATCAAGTGATACAGTCCATTTGGAGTAAAGGTCAATACCATCGTCAAAAAGTAATTTTTCTTTGAAGGTTCCATTTTTAACACCGTTCGCAAATGTTCCCTGATATTCAATTTTAGATATCGAAATCCATGTCGTATCATATTCCTTGGTTAGTGGGTCGTAAAATGCTGAACTGTCAAAGTGGATAAATTCAAAATCTCCGTTTAGAACTTTTTGACCTTGCTCGTCAGTTGTAAATGAATAGTGACCATTATACATTTCGTCAAATTTGTTTCGAACAGGAACCTTAATCAATTTCTCGAGCTCTTGAGCAGAAATCGAGTCAAGTCGTTCTATTGAATTCTCGACCACCGTTTCGGTCTCTATTTCAGTCTGATTTTTTTCGGTCTTGGTAGAACAGCCGATTATCAGAATCAATGTCAATATGTAGAATATGTTTTGTTTCATTTTCAAATTAGCCCCAACGGTTTGGCTATGCGCAGTATCCCGAAGGGTATTGCGTATAGGTTTTGTTGTGGCTAGTTTTTTATTATTTTTTCTAGTTGTCCTTCGTCCAATATTTTATCGTACTTCTCTTTTCTAATCTCATTGCTTTTTAAGTCAATTCGAACTCTTTTTACAAACTGTTTGAAGTCTTTATTCATTACAGTCAGCTTGTTCATTGTTTCCCAATCAAGGGTTTCTCTTGTCTGTGCTGGAAATCTTATCGATGCTGAGTTGGGGTCGTTAATATCCAATTCGATAACTCCAACACCAAATGAGGATGAAAGTCTTGCAAGTTCTGAAAGAAAATCTTCGTTTTTTGAAATCTCAGCTGCAACAATATAGCTTTCGTTTTCCCAAGATGAATTTGAAACAGTTTGGAAAAACTTCTCTCTTAAAGTCGACAAGTTCAATTCCTTTTTGAGTTCGAACGAAATGAATTTCACGGATGTATTTCCAACAGCAGAACTTAATTCCAAAACTTCATTGTCCCACTCGTCAATTGGAAAAACACATCCAACCATATCTGGATGAACCCATTCGCCAAAACTCTTTTTGTCAGATTTGCTATGGTTTATAGTCTTGCAGTGGCAGTTCAAATTGTAGAAAGCATAATGAGCCAAAAATGGGTGCAAATCCTTTTCTAAATATGTCTTTGTAGGTTGAGTTGTCGAAATTTCGGTTTCTTCTTCGGTTTTTCCTTCTTCATACTCCTTAAAGTCAATAGTATATTTCTTATCCTTCAAATAGAAGCGCTTAGGTCTTTTGCCAATGGTTTTAAAAACAGAGTCAGGATTGTCTCTTGATATTACGTACAGTCTTGCTCCTAAAGTCGCCCAAGGTGTTTTTCCCGAACTATTCAGCTTTTCATCAAGTCCTTGGTCAACTGGTAGCTGCCAAATTTCGTTTGCCGTTAATGGCTTGTCAACCTGTTTTAAAATATGTTCTGCTAGTCCGTGAAATGTCATTTATCTTGTATTAGTGTCGTTTTTTTAAATTAGCCACAACGGTCCAGGCTATGTGTAGTGCGGGCCAGATAAGCCTTTAAAGTTTCAATTCAGCACTGACCATAGCGAGCCATTTTTATGTTTATTATTTTACTTCAATAAAGATACAAATTGCGAGCGGAAAAGAAGCCAAAAGTTTGAATTCAGCAATTCATCCCGCATTACTTATAGCCGTTGTTGGGCTTTCGTTTTTTTTATCATCCTAGTTAATTCGTCCCAAATATTCAGAATTACGCTATTTGTTTGTGATTTTGCTTTTTCAATAAATTCAGCGCCAATAATTGTAAGCTGATATCTCTTTCCTTTTTTCTCGACCATTTCATTTACAATTAACCATCTTAGTGATTCTTGAAGTTCGTTATAAGTCGGCACGGCGTGATTTATTCCATCAGCAATTTGAGCTATTGATTCAAAATTGGCGGGTTTCTGTTCGCTCGCTAATGCGGTCGAAAGTAAAATCCAAGATATCGTTGTGTTCTCGTCCATTATTTCATTTCAGAACATATTATAAAAATCTTCCCGACTTTGCTCAAATTTAATTACTTCGCTTTCTTTCAGGTTGAGTAATTGACAAGCATACTTTTTGTAATCAGATTTCGCATTGGTTTTAAGGTATTCGATTATTAATTCAAAAGTTTGAGGATGGTTTAAATCCTTAACATGAAATGTAGAGTATCGCTTTGCTGATTTAGGGTGCTCTTTTTTGAACCTTGAATATTGTTCGTAGTAATCATCCGTAAGTTTTTTTACAATTCCTTCCATAATTTTTTCAGGAAATTCATCATTCACTACATTTTTATAGTAATTATGAATTGTCTTTTTGAATTGTTCTGATGAATCCATTTTCAGTTCGTATTAAATGAAGCCCAACGTTCGTGTGTATGGCTGCGTTGCGAGCAAACTAGCGCACATCTTTCAGCCGTGGCTGAAAGATAGCACATTGCGTGGAATTTTCGGTAGAAAATTCAGTCGCAATGAGCTAT
>NZ_KB905349.1:13003-16873 GCF_000378765.1 Psychroflexus tropicus DSM 15496
TTTAATCATTCCATTCAGCCGACTGACTTTCCTTTATTCAGATCAATAATTGAAATTAATTTATACAATATTTTTCAATCAATTTACCTACAACGGTCTAGTATAAGAATAGTAGCGGATTTGTACGCACTAACTTTCCAGTTAAACACAGACCTTTTTTAATTTTACTTACTTTCGTTTGAGCGATTAAACCGCTATTATTTTTATACATTGTTGCCACCAGTGTTTTCTTCATTTATTATCCGTTCCACTTTTTCAAAAATGTTCAATTCGTAGTTGTCAAATGATTTTTTGATTTCATCTGCATTGTCCTCATTTTCATAGTAATCTATAATTGAAGAAGGCACTCCAAAATCACTTGCAATTCTGCCTTTTTCAGTAAACGCATTGTATTCCAATTTAGTAAGTAATCTATCCAACCCACTAACTTCCTCAAAAGGTTGTCCAGTTTGTTTTGAAATGTAGAATTTGTACATAATGTTAAACACACCTAAATACTTCACAACCTGATATTTTAGCGTGTTGTATACAAATTCAGATGTTTCAGAAATAGATTTATCAACTGTCAGTCCTTTACCTAATTTGAAATTAACAGAACCTCTAAAGCCTCCAATCAAATAGAAATGAACTAGGTGTGTCAAAGTTGAATAATCTCCATTTTGACCTTTATACTCGATTAGAAATTTCAATTTTTGATTTTTGACGATTGATTCTAGTAAGTTTAGAATTACTTGAAAACCATCGTATTCAATATCCATTCTAAAATTTATATAACGAATCAATTTCTTAATGGCTTCTAGTTGTACTTGGTTTAATAAGCTGATTTTATCATAAATCTCTATTTTGTCCTTTCTACTTACTACTTTATATAAGTGAAAAATTTCGTCAGGTATACCTCTGTCTTCTTGTAGTTGATTAATATCAATTATTTTGGCTTTGTCTTCGCCCGTTAAATACTCATCTTCGGTATAGAACAAATCGACCTCTTCTTTTGGTGCGTCTAAATCATAGTTCTTATGCTTTATTCCTTCGGGTTCAGAGTTAATTGCTTGCATAAAGTTATTTTTTAGAACAATTACTCGACCATTATAGTGATATAAAAATCTACCTGCTCTACCAGCAATGTTCTTTGCATCAAACTTCTTTAATGGTTTGTTTCCTTTTTTGTCGTGAAGGACAATTAAATTTTTTGCAGAAGTATTTACACCTTCGGTAATAGTCGTGGTAGAAAGCAAAACTCTCAAAAGCCCTTTATTGAAAAGAGAAACTGTTTCTTTTTGAATATATTTGGGTACAAGACCGTGGTGTATTCCAATTCCTTTTTTTAAGGCACTTATCAAAGTCCATTCCTTGTTGAAATTATCAGAAATGTGCGATATAAATTCGCTATATTCTTCGTAACTGTGATTGTTTAGTAAATCTGATTTTATGATTGTTTTGGCATAAGATTCAACTGAACTCCTTGAATAACAATAAATAATAGAATTCTCATTGATATCAATTATTTGTCTTAGGATTTCAATAAGCCTATCTTTCTTTGAACTAGTTTCAAAATGTAAATCAAAATCATAGTCAACGGAATAACTTTTTCGCCCCTTTATATCTTTATAAGTCTTATTAACAATTTCATAGTCATTGTAATCTATCAATTGAATTTGATTCTTCTCTAAAAATCTATCAAATGAGCGATTATAGTTTATGTCATTAGGTCTTGAAAAATCTATATATGGGCCAGCTAATAGTGTGTCAACATCTTTTTTGAGTGAATAAAATACCGCTAGTCTATACGCGACATCTCTTTCGTTCTCCCTGACTTCTTCATCGATTATATAATCATTATCTATTTTATAGACTTCATCAATAAAAGCAAAATCGAAATTAATTTCATCATCTCTTTTTTCTATAAATGACAAGTAGCGTTCAGGTGTATAAATGAATAGATTTTTTTCATCTAAACTCTCAACTTCGCTTAGTGTATGAATTGAATAATAATCTATAAAAAACTTATAATTTTCATCAGAAGTTAATCTTTCAAGATTTTCTGATAATAAAGCAATTGTTGGAAAAATAAGAACCACATTATCGTAGTTCATCTGCTTTACTATTTCAAATACAATGTGAGTTTTGCCAAAGGAAGTACTAGCTGAAAGAAAATACCTGTTCATTTGAGCAGGTTTAAATAGTTCTAAGATTTGCTTTTGATACTTATGTACTTTATTATCCTTACTTAAATTTAGTGTGCTTTCATAAATTACTGCTGATAAGGTGTTTAAATCAAATGAATTTAAAGTTATGTCCTTTTCAAATTTTTCTAATAAATCATAGAAGTGAGGAATTCCGATAACATTAGATATATATTTCAAGAAGTTTAAATCAGCTTCTGATAAATCTTCATTCTTCATTTTATCAAAGTAGCTACAAACTATTTTAATTAGTTCAAAGTCTTTTAGCTCATCATTTCGATAAGCATTAAGCGATTTAACTATATGAGAGGCTTTTTCAATTCTATCCATTCTAGTACTTCTTTTTTAACTTTTTTGACATCTTCAACTGGAATAAAAATGAAGAAAACGCTGTAAGGGATTGATATATCGTAATCCTCTAATTCGTAATTATCCTCTATATATTTTGGTATTTTCTTTATGCTTTCATTGTATCCTGATGAGTTTTGTTGGAAAAGAATTATGACAGGATAAATTAGATTAATTGAATGTTGTTTTAATTCTTCTATAATTTTTATAGTAGGATTTTCATTCCAATCATTAAGTATGGATTCTATCTTAGAACCTTGTATATTTAAGTTCTCTCTATTTTTTCTAATTGCTAATAGATTTGTACTTAAATAATCATCAGAAAGTGAAGATTTGATTTTTTTTAAAACATCATTTACTGCACTTGTATAATTTATATGAAATTTTGTTTCTCCAAACCAAAGTCCAACACTGTTATTTTCCTCAATTAAATGATACGCATCATATCCACGAGCTTCTCCTTTGGTTAATGGGTCGTAGAAATAACCTTTTGAAATTAACGTGTTAGTTTGAAAAAATGGCTTTAAAACACAATGTAACAGTACTTCTCCAAAGAAGCCATACTTGAGTTTAGAAGCTTCACTGTCTGATTCATTATACCGAACTCTTTCTTGAAAGGCTATTGTATGTAAATCTTCTAATTCTCTTTCTGTAAAATCGAATTCATTAAAGGAATAATCAATTATTGAATTATAAATTAGTCTAACTAAATCTTGCTCATTCGCGATTGAATAGCATTTATCGTTTTCGGTTGAAAACAATGTTTTTGGTATTGATTCTACTGCATTTGGTAAGTCATACTTATATATGATTGTACTTTTGACTAAATTATGTAATGCTGTTCTCATTCAGTTTTTTACAGTCAGTTTTACATTGGTGGCAACGGTTGGGCTATGAGTAGTGCGGGGCAAAAAAGCCAAAGTCTTTCAATTCTGCACCGCCCCAAGCGAGCGATTTTCTATTTATAAATTTTATTGTTTAAATATACAAATTGCGAGCGAAAAATATGCCCAAGTCTTCAAATTCAGCCAATAATCCCGCATTACTTATAGCCTCGTGTTGGGTGTAGTTTTTTATTCGGTTATTATTTTCTTCAAATCCATTCGCTCGTGTAAAATTCTTATGACTTCAATTCTATCTTCGGAAAGTGATTGATAAAATATAATATGTTTCCCAGATTTTAGTCCGAGCAAGTTTTTGTTTATTCCGTCATATTCTTTTCCAACATCAGGATTTTGTCCAATTCCGTTACAGGCTAACTTTATTGTAGCATAATATTTGTCTGCTTGTTTTGCAGACCATTTGTCAAAAGTATAATCCCAAATGTCATTCAAGTCAT
>NZ_KB905350.1:0-2152 GCF_000378765.1 Psychroflexus tropicus DSM 15496
CCGTTGTAAGTAATTAAAAAAACAAGTTTTATGAAAAAAATAGTTTTGATTTTGAGCCTTGTGATTTCTCTCTTTTCCTGTAAACAAAAAAATAAAGATGTAGAAAAAAAAGAATTATCCGAATCTAAAAAAGCTGAATTGATTGCTGAGTTTAAAGAAATGAAAGAAGCAGACCAATTAAACAGGTCTTATATCTCATTAAAAACTTTTGACCAAAACTTAATTGACAGTGTGAACAAATTGACAATAGAAGAAAATATAAAATTCAGACAGACGCATCAATCTGAACTTTCCGAAGAGCAAATAGACTCACTTTGGAGTATTCAGAACGAAATTGATTTAAAAAACACAAATCGACTTTACGAAATAATCAGAGATTATGGATGGTTAAGTAAAGCCAAATTAGATTCAGTTGTTGACCCAATGTTATTTCTATTCCATACACCGAAAGAGACTATTGAAAAGATGCAAAATTTACTTATTGAAGAAGTAAAGGCAAATCGAATGGAGCCTATCAAATTTGCAACCTATGTTGATAATATGAGAAAAAAGGCTTACAGAAAAAATCAGCTCTACGGAACGGGAGATGAATTTGACCCCAAAACGAACTCAGTTGTTCCGCCATTCATAGAAAATATTGACAGTACAAACATTGAGCGTAAGAAAATAGGACTTCCTGAACTAAAACAAGGAGAATATAGAACTGAAAAATAACTACTTACAACAATGGCTATAAGTAATTGCTTGTTCTCGCCTACTTCTGAAAATCCGCGAGGATTTTCAGCTTAATGTGTATTTGCAAAGTTAAGTGCTAATCCACGCAACTACTCATAGCCTAGACCGTTGGCAGTCATATTGAAAAAAACACGAAAAAAAAGTATCTTTTATGATGTTTATTAGTCTACTTAATGAACGATAAAATTTAAAAGTTATGAATAATTGTAAATGCACTAATTGCGATTGCACTAAATGTAATTGTGGAAATTGTTTGGAAAATAATTGTCCTTGCTCTAAATGTGAATGTGACAAATGTAATTGTTGCTAATTTCAATAAAGGTTGGTTTCTTGACTAACCTTTATTTATTTTTGATTATGGAAACTCAAAAAATATGGGACAACTTTAATGATGAATTATATTTCTTCATTCTCAAAAAAGTTAAAAATAAAGATGCCGCAAACGATATTTTCCAAAATACATTTTTAAAAATTCACAAAAATTTATCTAAGCTCGAAAAAGAAGAAAAAGCAAAAGCGTGGATTTTCCAAATTGCCCGTAACGAAACGATTAATTACTTTAACAAAGAGTCCATTTATGTAGAAAAATTAAATATAAATAAGAAAATTCCTCTAGAGAAGTATCAATATATATGTTGCTTTGATAAATTCATAAATGATTTACCCAAAATTTATAGACAAGTAATCGAACTGATTTATATAAAAGGACTAAAACAAAAGGATGTTGCCAAAGAATTAGGAATTAGCCTTGAAAATGTAAAAGTAAGAATTAGGAGAGCAAAAGATATTTTAAAGAAAAAATTCAACGAATGTTGCAAATACGAATTTGATAAAAATGGTAAGTTAATTGGAGAATCGAATTGTTCAATTTGTAAAACAGAATAAAAATACGCCTGCCAACACCGTATATAGCAAATAGTGGGGTTTGTGTATAAAACGGAAGTTTTGGCAAGTTTGCATTGTCGCCAAAAACCAATTTATTGAATTTGTGTATATTTAAATTACAAATCAAAAATTGGTTTTTTGGCTTGTGTTTGGCGGAAAGGTTTTCGCCTATTTGCCCGCTACTTGCCATATACAAACACGTTGTAGGTAAATTGATTGAAAAATATCGTATAAATTAATTTCAATTATTGATCTGAATAAAGGAAAGTCAGTCGGCTGTATGGAATGATTAAAATGCCATTTTACGACTGAATAGTTTGTTTTGTGTCTCAAACTGCTGAATGGATTTCGGCGCCAGAGCAGCTGAAATGATGATCGAAATTAATTGTTGACTGATTTGTCGCCTCTGCCCGACTCCGATTTAAAGAATAATAAAAAGATCAATTATAAACCGAATCTGAATAAAATCTACCTACAACAGAGTGTATAGCTCATTGCGACTGAATTTTCTACCGAAAATTCCACGCAATGT
>NZ_KB905350.1:2587-3801 GCF_000378765.1 Psychroflexus tropicus DSM 15496
TTTCTACCGAAAATTCCACGCAATGTCCTATCTTTCAGCCACGGCTGAAAGATGTGCGCTAGTTTGCTCGCAACGAAGCCATACACACGAACGTTACCTGCAAGCTGATGAAAATTCTGCGTAAAATAACACCATTTCTTATACTGATTATTCTCTCATTGATTTGGGCGATTTATATTCTGATGACGGAAATGGATGGTCAACAATGGGAATTTTTAATAGTTTTAGCCCTTTTTGGGACATCAATTATTTTGTTGATAGCGGACTTAGTTCTAAAACGATTTGTAAAGAATTGGAAAAATATATTAGTTATCGAATTTTCAGTTGTTTTCATTTTTATTGGTTTTTATCAATACCAAAACAGACCACTGATATTTGTTTTACCTGATAATTTCTCAAAGGAATATGTAACTGTAGTTTATAATGTTGATAAAGAAAACAAACTCGGAATAAATGATTTTACGTTGTGGAAAATAATTCAAGTTCCAGAAAATGGAATTATTTTCACATCATCAAATATTAATGAAACCTTACCAAGGACTGAATTTAAAACTTTGGACGGGGATTATTATAATTCAAAAAAAAATCAGAAAATATTTATAAAACTGTCAAATTCCAAAATTGAACAAAATGGAAATCAATATGATTTAAGAACATGGAGACTCGGAAAAGGAAGTTTTATGATTTCAATGGAAAATAATTTTGAAGATTATAAAGCAAAACTGAAAATCATACTCGAAAAAAAAGCCAGCAGGTAACAGCGTATATAGTTTATGGCGGATTTTGTGCTAAATCGAAAATTATAGTATTTTTAGGAAATTTAAAGCTTAACCGAAAGGCGGACGGTTTTTATCCCGCCACAAACCATATACGCGAGACGTTGTAGGTAAATTGATCAAAAAATACTGTGTGAAAGAATTTCATTAATTGCTTGGTGTGATAAACGAAAAGTCAGTCGGCTGTATGGAAGGTTTAAAACGGAAATTTACGACTGAATAGTTTGTTTTGTGTCTCAAACGGCTGAATGGATTTCGGCGCCAGAGCAGCTGAAATAATGATCGAAATTAATTGTTGACTGCTTTGTCACCTCTGCTCGACTCCGATTTAAAGAATAATAAAAAGATCAATTATAAACCGAATCTTAATAAAATCTACCTACAACAGAGTGTATAGCTCATTGCGACTGAATTTTCTACCGAAAATTCCACGCAATG
>NZ_KB905350.1:3901-6568 GCF_000378765.1 Psychroflexus tropicus DSM 15496
AAATCTACCTACAACAGAGTGTATAGCTCATTGCGACTGAATTTTCTACCGAAAATTCCACGCAATGTGCTATCTTTCAGCCACGGCTGAAAGATGTGAGCCAGTTTGCTCGCAACGCAGCCATACACACGAACGTTGTGGTGCATTTGAAAATGACAGAAACCGAAGAAAAATATCTGCCGACTGAAATCTTACAAAAGGCAATTGTGAGCGGACAAGAATATGGTTGGAAACGAACTGACTTTAAAGAAGTAGTTGACAAAGCCGTTGAAGTCGGACTTGGAATTATTGGCGGACAAGTTCAATTCAAACTTCCAGACGGAACTTGCGAACTTTATTGGCACAAATACGTCACGACAGAAAGAAAATCAGGAGAAAATTGGAAAGACTACTGTCAGCGGACCAAAGAAGAATGCTTAAGTCAATTTGAAAAACTACCGACCGACAGCGAGTTAATAAAGGACGGAATTGAAAGCTTTGACTTCTTGAAAGAGAAGAGTAAAACTGAAATACCATTCGAAAACTACTTGATTTTCATTCTCTACTTCAACGACCTTGAAATCGAACTAAAAGATGTCTGATAAGAACGTAAATATTGAACTGACAAGAAAAGAAGCAATCGTTCTTTTCGAATTTCTAGGGAGATTTAATGAGATTGACGAATTAAGCAGGTTTGAAGACCAATCAGAGCAAAGAGTTCTATGGGACGTAGAATGTATTTTAGAAAAGAAATTGAGTGAACCATTTCAAGCGGACTATCAAGAGATTGTAAAGAAAGCGAGAGAATCAGTTCGCGATGAAAAAGAATAAAAAAACGCACCACAACAACGCATATAGCTTATGGCGGGTGAACTGCTGCTAGCAAGGCTTTCGCTCTGTAGCCAGCTTTGATTTCAGTGGACAGGTAAGTGCTTCGAAACCGCCACAAGCCATATGCAAACCGTTGTGCGTAATATGACAAAACCGACCGAGAAAGAATAAAAACAAACTCACTTAAAAATAAAGTATGGGAATTCTTGACAAACTTTTTGGAAAGAAAAAAGCAGAAAATGATTCGGGAAATAAAAACGAGACAGAAACTGTTGAATTAAAAAAAGGAGACAAATTCGTTTCAGCGGGTGACAATATTGGCTATAAAATTTCAAGAGACTTAACTGACGAACAAAAAGAGAGAATTCAAAAATCAACCATTTTGCTGCGAACAGGTCAACTTTATACGCATTATTGGACAGATAATTTAATTTGTACAGAAAGAAATGACCAAGAATGGCAAAACAAAGTAATGTTTTTTTGGAAAGCCGAAGAACCATTTCCAAAAAAATCTCTTCCTCCAAATTTTGAGACTTTTAAAGTCAAGTACTTTTTATTTGATGGTGTTACTTCAAATATTTCAGTACAAGTTGGACAAGCAATGCCTTGGTTTGGAATGCCAGGACTTGGAGAAAAACACGTTTGTGAGATGAATGGAGAAAAAGTTACAATACCAGAATTGAACAAACTTGGAAAAGTAGATTATATTGAACAAATAGAATTAACAAATGATAATTTGGATATTCTAACCGACACAGAAAATTATTTCTTCTTGATAGAAGAAAGGTTGACTCCATTCAAAAATGGAAGTTTTTATTTGAATGAAAAACCGATACCGATTAGTTTAGCATATAGTGTTGGAGGCATTCATATTATAAGAAAAACTGAATTAGAATAAAAAATACTACGCCCAACAACGGCTATAAACAATTGGGGTGAAAGTGATAAAACGAAACTATAAACATAAAACAAACTTCTGTGCTAAACTGAAAAGTTAGGGCGTAAAACCCTCAACTGTTCATAGCCGAGACCGTTGTACGCAAGCTAAGAATCACACTGCACATATAGATACAAAAGCATGAAAAGAGAAATGTTGTCAAGAATTTATGAATATAAATATCAAGGTGAATATTTGAATAATTTTAAGGACTTAATCTCTGTCATTCAAGATGTGACAAAAAATATTGACACAGATGGATTAATAGATATTGCGATACATTTAGTAATTGAAAGTCGTAATCATAGATGGGCAATGTATTACTCAAAAGCTTTTGAAATGGCAACAGAACTTCAAAATGAAATCAAGAATGTGACACGTGGTTTGATTAAGAAATTACCGAATGAATTAATTCCTGCCTTAACTTTTATGAATGATAAGATTCCGATGTCAAAAAGCCAACTTGAAACGAACCCAAATGATAGTTGGATTTTATATGCTGACCCGTGGAGTTTTTTTATTTTTGAAACCAAAGCTTCAGCTAAATTGATTGTTAATGACTTTGACAAAAATCTACGAATTGAAATTGAAACTGATGAATATTTTAATTGGAAGCTTAAGAATGAAGAAAAGGCTCCTTACGAATTGATATATTCGAAAATTAATGAATTTCTAAAAAAGGACTGGATGAAAAAAGCCAGCGTACAACACACAATATAGCAAATGGCGGGGAAAGCAGTGATTTGAAGCATTCTTTCCGGCATCAAATTTTGTAACGATGGATAGTGAAGTAGCCGTCAAACCGCCACATGCCATATTGTCAATCGTTGTACTGCATTTAAGCACACCAAAAACCAATTTCCTAAATGAAATATTTCTGCCTTCCTGAAAATGATAACGAAAAAAGATTTGCACTCGGA
>NZ_KB905351.1 GCF_000378765.1 Psychroflexus tropicus DSM 15496
AACGGTTTAGGCTATGCGCAGTTGCGTGTCTCAGCCTTATGTTTTCAAATATACCCAAACCGTAGAAAATTCCGCAGGAATTTTCGGATGAGCAAGAACCGAGCAATTGCGTATAGCCAGTGTTGTACTGCGTTTTTTTATTCACCTCTATTGGAAATTCAGAGGTTTAAATTGTCTTGCGTATGACTTAAAATCGAAATTCGTTAGTCCAATTTTTTCGTCTGCTTTGTATTTCGTGTTGATAGTCATTGGTGATGGATGACTTGGATTTCCAGATTTGTTTATTCTAAACGCAAAGTAATTCAGTCCGTGTTTGTCGAGCTTGTCGTAAATCGCATAAATACTTGTCGCAAAATATGGTTTCGCTTTGATGTCATCGCCCCAACCAAGAAGAACGTTCTGTATTTTCAATTCCTTTGATGATACAAGCGTATCAATTGCTTGAATATTTTCCCCAAAACAATTTTTCGTCCGCTTGGTTGTCCAATTGATAACCCTTAGGATTTCGAGTAGGATAGAGGTTTGCCATTAGCCATCCATCATATCCATTGTCATTTGCAATCCGCTCCACGTTCCGTGTTGTTTCGTCAAGTTTTAATTCGTTCGCTGTATTTGGGTTCAGTCCGATGCACAAAAGATTTCGCTTTCCCTTTTTTCCGAGTGCAAATCTTTTTTCGTTATCATTTTCAGGAAGGCAGAAATATTTCATTTAGGAAATTGGTTTTTGGTGTGCTTAAATGCAGTACAACGGTCTTGTATATGAAAAGTAGCGGATTTTTATGCCCTAACTTTTCGAATTATAACAGACCTTTAATTTATTCATTTTGTTCGATTAAGTAATTAAACCGCTATTTTTTATATACGTTGTTAGCTGCTGTACTTATTTTCTAATTGTTGAAATAAATATTCAGTAAATTTTTTGATTTAGCAATGTTAATCAAATTTGTACCTTGATGATCATTTAGGTATTGATCAATAGATGTACTTAAAAATGATATTGATTCATTAAATTGTTCTTGAGTAATATCATTCACATCAATTTCTGAAATTTCATTGAAACTTACATTTACTTTATTAAAATGATCTTTTGTAAGTAAACAACCAATATGTAATTTAAAATTTGATGTTTTATTCTTTTCTGTTGTGTTTTGATGTTTCAACCAAAAATTATGTCCTTTTTTATATATCAGACAAGAATTTAAGTATCCTTTAAAGTTCTTATTAGGGTTGAAAATTCTTTTGTATGTGTTTTCTGTTTTTAATAATGATGTCGGTCTCGATCTTGCTGTATGGGGATCATCAAAAGCGATAGATTGAATTGCTTGGGCTGTTAACTGAATACTGAAAATTTTGGTAGCAGGTTTGCCTTGATTTTTGTAATAATTTTTTCGTCTGTCATAGTAATAACCTTCGTTGAGAAAAAATAATTCAAGACTTCTTTGTACAGGTTCTGTTGCTCTTAATAAAGTTGCAGAAACTGGATTTTGACTATTTGTTGAGGCAATAATATTATCTGTAGTCTCTTTATTTTTGTTTATTATTACTTTTACAAGAACAGACCTTTGATCTTCTTGATCTTCATTGTGATTATTGAAAATAGAATATGATGTTTGTAATCCATTTACAATTTGAATATTTTCAATAGATAGTTTTTTACCAACTTCTTTAGGTTCTTCGGCAATAATTGTAATACCATTATTTAACCACCAAAAATCTTCATCACTTGGATTTTCGATAGTGTTTTTTATTTTCTTATTTACATCCACTAGACCCTGAAAATGTCTGATGTTGCTTTCAAAAAGATCATCTCTTATATCTCCATTTTCGGATTTTAAAAACGCCTTATAATTTGCCAATTTAACAGTTCCAATATAACCTATTCCGTAATCTTCGAAGTCAGTCGATAATGGTCTGTCTTTAAACTCTATTGAGAGTCTATTGGATTTTTGCTTTTGATAAAACTCCAAAAGTTCAGTACAGCTATAAGCTGAAAAGGAAACATCGTTTGTTGATAAACAATTTTTTGAAATTTCTAATAGTTGATCGATTTTCTGCTCGAAAACATTATTAACTACAATTTCAGATGCGTTACAAGTGTAAATATATTCCAATGCTATTTTTCCACCACTAATAGCTGTGTTTTTCCATACTTCTATTAATAAAAGTGCTTGATCTACTAAATCAGAATTAAATCTGCTTAAAAGGGCTAATTCATTTCTCTCGAGATCAAATAAAACAGGAATTGTTGTTATTAGTTTATCTATAGGACCTTCTTTAAAAGAATTTTCCTTTTTGCATTGAGTAATAATAAATTTTGAACTTGTTTTATTGGTAAAGTTGAAATTTTCTAAATCATCTATACTTTCAACAAACTCTTCATCGATGAAAACCATTATGGAATCAATTCCTCCATCATTGCCACCATCTACAATAGAAGAAATTATATTTTCATAAGTTATATTTCGATCTTTATGAATTTGACTCAAAGAAAAAATTTCGAAAATTTCGCTTTCTGTTAAGTCAATTTCATTTGTTTCTTTAAAGGTTTTTATGCAGCCTTCTAATATTATTTTATTGTTACTCATTTTCTTTTTTTGGGTATTGCAGCTAACGGTCTCGTATAACCGTCAGTTACGGGATTAAAGTTAATAATTTTCAGTTAAGCACTGATGTTAGCAATTCCGAGTGGATTCGCACGTAGTCGAATCCGCCGTAATTGCGGTTATACATTGTTGTAGCACGTTTTTTTATTTTCAATATGTTTTTAATTCAGTCCGATTTTGAGTTTGCACTTAATGTCCAATCAATAATAAAAATAGGTGTATTGCACTGAATCCTTTTTCAATTCCTCAAACTCTTTCGTTGTAACCTCAAATACTTTGAATTTACCATTAGAGTTAATAGTATCAAAATTGCCATAGTGAGAAAAAATTTCAATTCGATTTTCAGTCCATTTGGCAAGTCCACTGTGGTATTCATAAAAAACATCAGATTTTAGATAGTCCACGTTCGGTTTTCCATCAGAATTATATCTTCCATTAATTAAATATTTTCCATCGTCAAATCTTAAAATGGTCAATTGATTTTTTCCATTGTTTAAATCGACTATTTTCTTTTCATTTTTGTCGCAACTAGTCAGCCACAAAACCGTACTCAAGAGAAATAATTTAATTAATTTTTCCATTTGTTAATTAGAAATCAGTTTTTTGTCAAATGTGCTACAACGGTTTTGTATATGATACGTTGCGTGGTTTAGAACGTAATTTAGCAAATAAAAACCGAATAGAAAATCCGAGAGGATTTTCGTAAGTAGGCTCTCACTAGCAATGGATTATATACGTTGTTGTAAGCAGTTATTTTATTAATTCGTTCATTAAATTTTGACCTATAAAGTTTGATATTTTTCCTTCTGAATAATCTTTTGCCAAATCACCTTTTGCTAATCGACCAATAACTTGTCCAACTGCTACTTCCCAAGGTTTAGATGTGCCTGTTTCACCAATCAAAATATTTCTAATTTCCTTAAGTTTAAATGAAAGTCTATCATATCCAGATTGTTTAAATTCATTCATTTTTTCAAATTTTGGATGGTCTTTGCGATTATCAATCCAATTATCAAGTCGGTTTTTAAAAGTCTCCCAATTAGTACCGAGTGAATCAAGAACTTCATCTGATAAAATTAAATTTTCCGCTGCACGACAAACTAATCTATATCTTTTTAAAGGTGGAATATCGTCAATGTCATCTTCGATTTCATCTTTGTCCCTAACCGAATATGCAATTGGCGAGTCATAAATAGAATTAACAATTTCTATTATGCTTTTTTCGTAATCGGCAAAATGGTCAATTCCATCAATGTCAACAGGGTAAATTTTAAGCAGTCCTTCTGAAGTTCTGATTGCCTGTTGCCAAATTCTTAAATCGTCTTCTCCTTCTATTAAAAATATAGGTGACTCATTAAACAAATTTGATAATGGATGTGCTCCAAAAACAGGTAATATTCTTTTATAGACTTCATTTATCTTTTTAAAGTCAATTTCTTTTTGTTTAAAACTGATTAATCCAAAAGTTGCATTTTGATAGTCTGTAAATGCCCCTACAAATGCTGTACTATGTGTTGCAATAAAAATGATAAGCTCATACTCGACCACTAATTCTTTTAGGAATTGTCCTAATTTGTATTGTAAGTCTGGATGCAAATGAACATCAGGTTCGTCTAGTAACAGGAAATTCTGTTTTTCCTTATCAGATTCTTTGGCAAAAACTAAACATTCAATCGCTAATGATATTAATTCGGACTCACCGCTACTTATTTTTTCGGTTGGAATCTTTGTTGTAGTTCCCTTAACAAAAGTTTCAATTCCATTTGTTGTTGGTTTAATTTCAATGTTTTCAAGTAAAGAATTTATTTTCCCTAAAATAGTTTTCTCAAATGTGTGATTTTCATTCCTTCTTTGCTGCATATCTTTATCAAGTTCCTGATAGTAAAGAAGTTGAAGTTTTCTGTATTGAGATATACTCTGTTGCTTAAATTGTGTTGTTTGATTTTTTCTTCTGTCATTAGAAAGCCAGTTATCATCTCTTTCTATGTTACGCTCAACATTTGGTTCGTATTTTAAAGTTCCAGCTCTTTCAGGAGTGATATATTTAAAGTTCTTTGTTTCATCAGATGCATAATTTGATTCGAGGTTTGTTAAAAAAGTACTTTTACCACTTCCGTTTTTACCTAGAATTATATTGATTTTATCGGCATTCGTAATCTTATAATCAGAAAAGTCTAAATTCATCGATTCGGTTTTTTTTTAATTGCTTACAACGGTTTGCATATGGCTTGTGGCGGTTTCGAAGCACTTTCCTGTCCACCGAGACTAAAGCTGGCTAAGGTGAGAAAACCTTGCTAGTAGCCGTTCACCCGCCATAAGCTATATGCGTTGTTACCTGCCGTATTTTTATTTATTATTTTCTATTTCAGCGTCCACAATATAATTTGTCACCATCAATGTATGAATAATCAAACACGTCCTGTAGATATCTATCAGCAGTTTTCGATTTGAATACCGCATTCCCATTTTGGCTGTCTCACCATTATGATAATACATATTTCGTTCTGCATAAATCAAGGACAATATCTCAATTCCTGAAATCGATTCTTGACTATTCAGATATTTTTTCATAGAAACTGAGTCATCAGTTAAGGTCTTTTTTATTCGGTCATCATTTTCTATTCTTTTTATGTACTGGTCGAAATCTTCCTTAAATCCCGCTTTATTTGCGTAATTATTTTTCAAGTTGTCAGTCGCTTGTTTGAGAACGGTTAATGAACCGATTTCTTTAAGTAAGGTCTGAGAGTATATTTTCGCCTTATTGGCTTTTGGATTAGCATACTTTCCAATGTCCTTTGCATAATGAAATAGTGCTTCGTAGGCATTCCACATTTCCATTAGCTTAATAATTTTGACGTAAGTCTCTCGTACTTGGGCTGTTTTCGTCAGAGAGATTTCACCCTTAAAATCAATTTGAATGTCTAATGCAAGTCTCAAGCGAATATTGAAAAGTCTCAAGCTTCTTGGAAGTTCGTCCTGCATAAACTCTTTCAGCGTTTCAAACTTTTGATTGTATTGGTGAAATAGTTCATTCATGTCGTTTTTTTATATGGCAGGTAACGTTCGTGTGTATAGCTTCGTTGCGAGCAAACTAGCGCAAGTCTTTCAGCTGTGGCTGAAAGATAGCACATTGCGTGGAATTTTCGGTAGAAAATTCAGTCGCAATGAGCTATACACTCTGTTGTAGGTAGATTTTATTCAGATTCGGTTTATAATTGATCTTTTTATTATTCTTTAAATCGGAGTCGGGCAGAGGTGACAAATCAGTCAACAATTAATTTCGATCATCATTTCAGCTGCTCTGGCGCCGAAATCCATTCAGCCGTTTGAGACACAAAACA
>NZ_KB905352.1 GCF_000378765.1 Psychroflexus tropicus DSM 15496
CCCGTAACTGACGGTTATACGAGACCGTTGTGCCCCATTTGAAAAAATGACGTTGGAAGAACTAAATAACGAACTCAAAGAATTAGGCGTATCTGACGACAGATATTATCTACATGGACTTTTCGGCTCGACTGACGACAACGACAAAATCGCCTTGACCGTCAAAAAAGGAAAGTTCACAATTGAATATGAAGTCTACTACAGAGAACGTGGTGAAAAACATTCTTCAAGGACATTTACGACAGAAGATGAAGCTTGTGAATATCTACTGCACAAAATTCAAGAAGAACTGACAATCGAAAAAGTCCAGAACGTCATAGGACTTGATGGTATGACCGTAAACGAACGGCTTTGGGAAACAGGATTAATGGACGAATTTGACCAGACCAAAAAGAAGAATAAAATTCGAGCCGCTCAGATTCTGAGAATTTTAAGAGTAGACGAACCTTCGATTAAGAAAATTTTAAAATGAAAAACGGGGCACAACAAAACCTATACGCAATGCGGGCTGACGAGATAAACGAAAGGTCAGTGCTTTTAAGCCGCCAAAGCTCCGCTTTGACGTTTTTGTTGAATAAATTTAAAAACACAAAACGCAGCTTTGGCTCGCGTCTGTGCCAGATTGAAAGTTTCGGCTTTCAAACTCCGCACTGCGCATAGCCGGGCCGTTGCCAGTAATGCAAAAACACCTCGTTAAAATTCAACAGAAGAACAATAACCTAAACATTTTTTGTAACATTAAATAGAAATTCTACACTAATTGTTTAATGATTAAAGACATATTATTTCAAATTAAATACACGTTCTCTCAACTAAAATTCAATAGAAAAAAAGAGATAAATCAAAGATTAAAAGAATGTTTTGGAAAACCGAAAAATGACACTTTTGACTTTGATTACATTGAAAAATACTTTAGAAATAAAGATAATTCACAAGCATATCAAGTAATATCGGACAAAACCTGTAACGACTTGGATTTTGACGATTTGTTTATGCTACTTGACCGAACGAATTCAAAAGTTGGTCAACAATACTTTTATAATCATCTTCGGACAATAAAAGTAAATGAAAAGCAAACAAAGCTAAACGAAGAAATAATTACTGAATTATCAGAAAATCCTGAATTAAGAATTTCAGTTCAAAAAAAGATTGAAAAGCTAAAGCATAAAGATGCGTATTATATATCCTCTTTATTTCAAGAACAACATCTTAATCCACCAAAATGGTTTATTGCAATCAAACTATTGTCATTTGCCAGTTTAGTCTCACTTGTTTTAGGCTTTTTCAACCCTATATATTTCATAGTTCTATTAGGTGTTTTTTGTGTGAATTTTGTGCTTCACTATTGGAATAAAAACAATTTAGTTCAATATATAGGTTCAATCCCACAGCTTTTAAAACTTAATACTATTGCATCTCATTTATTTACCAACTCTTTATTTAAAAAATTAAATCCTGACTTATCAAAGTCAATAAAACTAATAAATGAAGTTAAAAATAGGATGTCTTTTTTCTCACTCGAAGCAAAACTTCAAGGAGAATTTGAAATCATAGCTTGGTTTGTATTTGAGATTTTTAAAACAATGTTTTTGCTTGAGCCTTTATTATTATTTGGTGTCTTAAAAAGGCTGAATACGAAAAGAGAAGAAATAGAAAGTGTTTTTAAGTTTGTTGGGCATATTGATATGCTAATTTCAATAGCCTCTTTAAGAAACGGAGTTAATACATTCTGTTTGCCAATTATTGATGATGAAGAAAAAATAATTGCTAATGATATAAGTCATCCTTTAATTTTCAATTGTACTACTAATAGCATTGAAATAACTAAAAAATCTGTACTTCTTACAGGCTCAAATATGTCTGGAAAAACTTCTTTTATTCGGGCCATTGGGCTGAATGTAATAACTGGACTAACAATTAATACTTGTTTTGCTAAATCAATGACTTTTCCTTTATTAAAAGTGTTTTCGGCAATCCGAATAAGTGATGATTTAATGAACGATAAAAGTTATTATTTTGAAGAAGTTATTACCATTAAAGAGATGCTTAAAGAGAGTGAAAACGGAAATAAAAACCTCTTTCTTTTAGACGAAATATTTAAAGGCACAAATACAGTAGAACGTATTTCTGCTGGAAAGTCTGTTTTATCAGCCTTAACAAAGAACGACAATAAAATATTGGTTTCTACTCACGACATAGAGTTGACAGATATGCTTTTGGACGAATATGAATTGTATCATTTTAGTGAAACAGTAAACGACAAAACTGTTGGATTTGATTACAAATTAAAAGGTGGAAAGCTGAAGAATAGAAACGCAATTAGAATACTTGAAATTAATGATTACCCACAAGAAGTTGTTAAAGAAGCAATCGAAATAGCAAAAGAATTAGACAAAATATATTTAGCGAAAAACACTACTGGCAACAACGTGTATAAGCAATAGCGGTTTAAGTGCAAACTCGAACCGTTTTTGCGTTTAAATAAGTATATTGCTTATCGAAAAGTAGTTGCGTAAAATCCGCTACTGCTCATACACAAGACCGTTGTGCCACATTGGAGAAAAACCTATGAGAAAAATTATAATTTTAGTATTAATACTAACTTTTAGTTGTCAATCGGACAAAAAAGCCGAATGCAATTATATAACCGATTATTATCAAACAGTTTATAAAGCCGATTTGCAATTTGAAACGAAGAATTACGAAAAGGCATTTGAACTTTATCAAGACGCTTTCAAATCTTGCGAGGCAATTAACACCTCTACTTATAATGAAATTGGAAAATTTACAGAAAGTTCAGCCATTTTAGGAAAATTTGATATAACCTATGAATATGCAAAAAAGCAAGTCTTAAATGGCGTTGAACTAAATAGATTTGAGAATAATGACAATTTTAGCGAATTTCTGATTTCGGAATTTGGACAAAAATTCATTTCGGAATACAATAGTTTGCGGAAAGAATTTGAAACTAATGCTGACTTTAAACTTCGTGACGAATTAATTTCAATGAAGTCTGACGACCAAATGTATCGTGGAAGTAATTATCAAGATAATATAGCAAAGCAAGACAGCATCGACAATCTTCACGAAAAACGATTGATTGAGATTTTCGAGACTATTGGTTATCCGACTGATAAAATCGTTGGACCAAGAACTATGGATTATCCTGTTGATGTAGGACTTTTATTACTTCACACAGATGACAGTATTCGAATAAATTATTTTGTGCCAAAAATTAAAGAGTTTGTAAAAAATGGAACTGCTTCACCACGAACATTAGGGACAATGATTGACCAATATCATTTATACAATGGTGAGCAACAGATTTATGGAACATATAGAGCTCAAGGTGGTGGTTATGCGAATATGATTGATGATTTAAATAAAGTTCACACCAACCGAATTTCGATAGGTTTACCACCATTGGAACTAAAAGAAAAAAAGGATAGTCTAATGAAAGCCAAATATGGATTTTAAAAAAACAACGTGGCACAACAACGGCTATAGTTCATTACGGCTGAAATTCCTAATCGGAATTTCAAGCCTATTTGCTAAATTTATGGTTACGGCGGAATGATACTCGCGTACCATTCCGTAACGAAACCATAGCCAAAACCGTTGTGGTGCATTTAAAACAGACAAACTTGACCCAAGATAAAATCCATGGAATATACAAGCGACTTGCCTATATAATAGGCGGAATCAGCTTGATTGTGTTAATTGTTCCATTTGGTGACTACGACTTACCAGACCGCTTAGGACTTGCCTTAACTTTGAACATTGGATTTCACCTATTTTATTATGCGATAAGTCTCGTTCCATTGACCCAGTTAGGTTGGTTAAAGGAGTATTCGACCACAAAAGAATTGGCGAAAAGAGGATATACAGCGATGTCATATTTTATAATCGTGGCATGTCTTTTCGTGAGTATTACCACAATCACAGAAGTAGCTTCGACACAAGAATTTTACCGACTAACCACATTGCTCGTTTTGACAGGAGTAATCCTCGGAGCATTGAAATTGAACTTAGAATTAAGAGGAAAAAAATAAAAGAAAAACGCACCACAACAACGCATATAGCTTATGGCGGGTGAGCGGCTATCCGCATGGTTTTCGCTCTGTAGCCAACCTTGGTTTCGGTCGACAGGAAAGTGCTCCGAAACCGCCACAAGCCATATGCAAAACGTTGTAGGTAAATTGATCAAAAAATACTGTGTGAAAGAATTTCATTAATTGCTTGGTCTGATAAACGAAAAGTCAGTCGGCTGAGTGGAAGATTTAAAACGGAAATTTACGACTGAATAGTTTGTTTTGTGTCTCAAACGGCTGAATGGATTTCGGCGCCAGAGCAGCTGAAATGATGATCGAAATTAATTGTTGACTGATTTGTCACCTCTGCTCGACCCCGATTTAAAGAATAATAAAAAGATCAATTATAAACCGAATCTGAATAAAATCTACCTACAACAGAGTGTATAGCTCATTGCGACTGAATTTTCTACCGAAAATTCCACGCAATGTGCTATCTTTCAGCCACGGCTGAAAGACTTGCGCCAGTTTGTTCGCAACGCAGCTATACACACGAACCGTTGGGTGTAATTTGAGCGAAATTTTACCAATTTGATTTTTTACCAAATTTTGGTATATTTGAATAAAATTAAAAGTAATGAAAAACACATCAATATCGCTTGGAAATTATTTTGACCAATTTGTACAAACTCAAGTTTCTGCTGGACGATACAAAAACGTCAGTGAAGTAATCAGAGCTGGACTTAGGCTTTTGGAAAATGAAGAGAGTAAAGTAATTGCTCTACGAAATGCAATTCAAGAAGGACTAAACAGTCCATTAGTAGAAGACTTTGACTTTGACGAAAATCTAAAAAGATTAAAAGCGGAAAAAAGAAAAAATGGCTAAAGTAATTTTAAGACAAAAAGCCATTGATGACTTGAATGACATTTGGGATTATACTTTTGACAAATGGTCTGCAAAACAAGCAGACAAATATTATGCTACAATAAAGTTAGCCTGTAACGGAATTGGACAAAATCCTGATGTTGGAAAAGAATATGACGGAATAAACAAAAACTTGCTCGGACTAAAATCTGGGAAACATATTATATTTTATCAATCACTTTCCGAAGATAGAATTGAAGTCATAAGAATTTTACACGAGCGAATGGATTTGAAGAAAATAATAACCGAATAAAAAACTACACCCAACA
>NZ_KB905353.1 GCF_000378765.1 Psychroflexus tropicus DSM 15496
GTGCAGAGCTGGAGATTTATAACATGCTGGGTCAGCAGGTGTATAAACAAAGCTTAAGCGGACAATCCACGATAGAGGTAACCGACTTTAAGGCGAATACAGGCATTTATTTAGTCAAATTGAAAACCAATCAAGGTGAAAGAACCTTCAAACTTATAAAACAATAGGTATGAAACTTCAAAAGTCACACTATATACTATTAGGATTATTACTCATCATGCTATTACTATCTACCGAAGCATCGGCACAGTTGCCTGTCTTTGATGATGATGTGGGAGATGAGCCGGTAGCCCCAATCAACGGTCTTATCGCTATGGGCTTGGCTGTTGGAGGCTATCTGGGGATAAGGAAAATAAACAAATAAATAATTGATATACTATTTTAAAAGCCATCTGCACTAAAGATGGCTTTTTAAAATGCTTAAAGAAAGGGCACTATGATTATCCGCCTAACGGTAATTTCGAACTAATTCTACAAACATAATCATGGGCTAGGTCTATTTTTGTTCACAAATACCTAATTATGAACAAGATTACTTTTTTCCTGATCCTAGGATTTTTTTCTTTTACTTCCCTTTTAGCTCAAGAAGGTCCGGGAGGTGTCGGTAGTGACACTTCAAACCGCTTCTGGTTTATTGCTGAAGATTTGGCTTTACCTAATGGTTCTCCTGTATCAGCCTGGAATAATTTAGGTGGAAATTCTTTAAACGCTTTATCATCTGGAGGTGATCCGATTTATAATTCAAACTTTTCTAATGGATTCGCATCAGTACAGTTTGCGGGAAACGATGCTTTTGAAATCGCAGACAACAGTGATTTAAATAATAGTGGAAGTCCCTGGTCTGCGCGAACATTTAATGTCGTTGTTCAAACCGGTGCAGATACTTCTTCCCGTCAAGTTATCTACGAAGAAGGTGCTGGAGTAAGGGGTTTGAACATATATATATTTAATGGTGATTTGTACTATGGTGCGTGGAACTTAGACGATGATGATGGAGGTGGTGCCGGCGATGCCGCACCATGGGGGTTTTCCTCCGTTCAAACACCGGTTACAGCAAATACCAGCTACATCATTTCTTACGTCTTTAGTGGAAACAATACCTCAACAGGCACTGTAGAATGTTACCTTGACGGAAATTTAATCGGAACGATAAATGGCATTGGTTTTTTGTATAATCATAATGAAGCAGCCATCGGTAATACAGGTTCAGATGGAGATACTTATGCCGAAACCGGATCTGCTGTTAGTGGAGATTTTCCATTTGATGGGGATATTGCTGAATTCATCATGTACAATACCAATTTAAATGATAGCGAACGGATTTCTGTAGAAAATTATTTATCCTCTAAGTACGATATCACTCTATCCTCAAATGACATTTACGATCAGGATTTACCGGTAAATGGGGATTACGACTTTAATCTGGTCAGTGTTAACCGACAAAGTTCAACAGATCAGCATCAAGTTACCAATCAGGGAACGGGTTTAATTTCATTAAGTACCTCAGCAACTTTAAACAATAGCGATTATTTTAGCTTAGGTAGTGACCTTTTAGACCAAACGGGTGTTGGTCCAATTACCTGCAGTCCCAGTAGCATTGATGTTACTAGATTGTCAACTACCTGGCGTATAAGCAAAGTTGGCACCTTTACACCAGATATCGTTTTTGATTTAGTTAATATTCCAAACAATGTGTCAAATGTGAGCGATATTAGTATTTTAATAGATGATAACTCAGCTTTTAGTTCACCAACCATACTAGATGCCTCCGCTGTAAACCCGACAGAAGCTACGTTCTCTGGATTATCAATCAATGCTGGAGATTATATTACGTTTGAACTTGTTGTTAATAGAACGATCGCTCAGTCTCCGGCCGGTTTAGATCTTGAGCAAGAATTAAGATTTGCATTTGAAGCCAATAGCATCAATCAGGCTAATGGCACTGATGTAACTACTTGGGTAAATAATGGACAGAACATTTTAGACGCAAACACACAAACCAATTCCCCAAGTCTATTGAGTGAGGTTATCAATGGGCAGGATTTTATTCAATTTGACAGCGCGAACAACGAAAGTTTTGAAATAGCAAATAATGCTGATATCAATTCTGGTGGGGAGCCCTGGGAAAAAAGAAGTTATTCTTTGGTTTTTCAGACAGGAACAGATGTCAGTACTAGACAAGTGATTTACGAAGAAGGGGGAACCACAAGGGGTGTTGCCATTTATATCTTAAATAATGAAGTATACTTTGGGGCCTATAATCAGAGTAACGATGGAGCAGGTTCGCCCTGGAATTTCACTTCAGTATCAGCCCCGGTGACACCCAGTACCACTTACGTCATGACCAATATTTTTTCAGGTAATTCTACATCAACAGGGACATTAGAAACGTATTTGAATGGACAATCAGTTGGTACAACTTCGGGTGTTGGGTTTCTCTATGATCACGGAGCTAATATTAGCCTTGGTCAAAATGGTGATGGAAATATTTTAGAGTCTGGAAGTGTGGGTGCTGGAAGTTATTTTAACGGTTTACTTGGAGAGTTCTTATTCTATGACACTGCGATAGATCCAAACCAAGCAGACTTGCTTAATAACTTTTTAATGGCTAAGTATGGTGTCAATCCTGTAGCTAATGATATTTATGCCTATGATACCAATGCAGAAGGTGATTTCGATTTTAATTTGTTATGCGTAAGACAGACCCCGGCAACGGCTATAGAGGAGACAACTTACTCAACAGGTGTGATAAAATTTTTAAACCCTAGTACTTTAGCCGCTGGTGATGCCATTGTAGCCGCTAGTGACATAGAAGACCAAACCTCATTTGATACAGCTATGTTAGATTGCTCAACAAATACAGCCGACGATCTGAGGTTGGATGCGACCTGGAGAATTGACTTACAAGGATCACCTGGCACTATAGACATTGAACTGGATTTCAATAGCTTAAGAATAACAGGTAGTAATGATACTAATTTGGATTTAATTATTGACGATAATCCAAATTTTACCAGTCCAACACGTATTTCTCCAACAGCATTTTGTTCAACTGCTATCTACCAAAATGTGAGTTTTACTGATGGTGATTACTTTACTTTTGAACGTTCTGATATTGCACCCGTGACTTGGGATGGCTCGAATTGGGCAAATGGATCCGGACCTACCAATGAACCCACCGTTCAAGATGAATTCAAAAAATTAATTATTTCCGGTTCTGGTGCTAATTTGGTGGAAGATGCTTCTTGTAGTTGTTTAACAGTAGATGCAGGTTCAGACTTAAATGTTGATACTTTTGATTTAAACGTGGGGAATAACATCATTAACAATGGCTCAGTCACTGGTGACGGTGAAGTTATTCTAGATGGTACATCAGCCCAGACGATTTCAGGGGATGGATCTTTTGAGAACTTAAGGTTAGATAATCCTACATCTGTGTCAATAGATAATCCATTGGATACTCCAATGGATTTGAACGGCGTGTTATATGTAGACCAAGGAACATTTAATACAGATAACAATTTATATCTACGCTGCTCATTCACACCTGTTAAAACTGCACAAGTCGCTCCGGTGAATGGTGCCATAGTAGGAAATGTGACTGTAGAGCAGTGCTTTCCAGCTAGAAGGGCCTTCAGGTTTATTTCCTCATCTGTGACTGGTGGGACAATACAAAGTAACTGGCAGGAAGGAGTTAATAACACAGGACTTAATTTCCCAACAGATAATCAAAATCCTAACCCAGGTTTTGGTACGCATATTACTGGTTCAATTACAGGGGCCAATGGCTTTGATGCTACTGGTAGCGGTAATCCATCCATGTTTACCTTCAGTAATAATGTGCCGAGACAATGGGATGCCATAGCTTCGACCAATCAGGCTTTAGAAGCTGGAACTCCATATAGATTATTTATTAGAGGCGATAGAGGTATAAATGTAACAAGCAACTCAGCAATTCCAACTAATACAAGACTTAGAGCTACAGGAGCCTTATTGATTGGTAATACAACACAGAGTGTTTTATCAAATGTAGGAGGAGAGGTTAGTTTTGTAGCCAACCCCTATCAGGCTCAGGTCGATATGAATACAGTACTGTCCGCTTCAACAAACATTTCAACTGCTGAATACTACGTTTGGGATCCAACTTTAGGAGGCGCTCCAACAGTGGGGCAACAAGGAGGGCGAGGAGCTTACGTGACAGTTGATTTACCTGCAGGTACTAATTCAATCACCTCATCAGCTAATCAATATTTGCAACCTATGCAAGCGGCTTTCGTTTTAACCTCTGTAAATGGTCCAGCATCTGTAACATTTGAAGAATCAATGAAGGCCGTTGAGCAAACTCAAACAGAGGTAAAATCTTTATCAAAAGCAGAATATATCAACATTCAGTTATTTGATGCAGAATCTTATGCAGAAGGCAACACTCCATCAGATGGTTTACGAATTAAGTTTGATAAATCTTACAATAAGACTACTGAAGATGATTCCCCTAAACTATCAAATCTAGATGAGAACTTAGCCAGGGTTGAAGATAACGTGTATTCGGCTAT
>NZ_KB905354.1 GCF_000378765.1 Psychroflexus tropicus DSM 15496
AAATTCCGATTGCACGAGCTTTATTATTCCATTCAGAATTTCGTTCTACTCTAATTTTTGTCATTTACTCAGGTTTTTCTCAAATGTGCTACAACGGTTTTCGTGTATCTTTCAGTGGCGTGTAAAAAAGCGACGCCTTTCATTTTTCAGTCATAAAAATAGAAAAATATCCCAGACTTTTCGTTTCAGCTCATAAACCTAGCCATTGAAGATACATATTGTTGTGCGAAGCCTTTTATTCATTCTCATTGTCCTTCCAATATATGTCTATAATGTCAAACGTTCTATTTTCTTTATTTAGTTTATATTTTATTGTATTCCCTTTTAAACAAGTTTCCGATTCTTTTTTACTTATTAGCCAAGAAGAAATTGTAATTATATTTTTGTCGCTGAAATCATAGTCATAAGTGTTTTCATTTTCTTTTAAGAACTCAAGGCATTTTGTTGAGTCAGAACTTAAAAGTAAATTATATTCAAATTCTCCAAACCAGTTTACCATTTTTGATGGCTTTAGTTCATTGTTTGAAAAGTTAAAAGTTTGAATATTATTGCCGTCTCCAACAATGTCGTTCGTTACGATAAAATAATTGTTTTCACCAAAATCATATGTTGATAAAGTCCAAAATCCATCGACAACTTGAATTCCAATTGTGTTTGGTTTTATATATTTTATGTTATTATACATTTCAGTTGTATCAATTATAAAATTATTTTCCTCGATAAACTCAACTGTTTTTTCTCTATCTTTTTTACTCCATTCCCAACTTTCCATTGTTGTTTCTGGTAATATTTTTAGGATATTCAGTAAGGTTTTATTTTCTATATAATTAATATAAATTGTATCTGAATATTTTATTTCTTTTTTGGTTTCATTTATTGGTTCAATAGAAATAGGTGTTTCGTTCTGAATACTTTTTTCTGAGGAATTAGATTTAACTTTAGAATTACAAGAATAAATTCCAATTGCTAAAATCAGTAAAATAATAATTTTGTAGTTAGTCATTTTTTTAGGTTACGCACAACGTCTCGCGTATATGGTTTGTGGCGGGATAACAACCGCTCGCCTTTCGGTTGAACTTTTAATTTTCTAAAAATACTATATTTTCGATTCAGCACAAAATCCGCCATAAACTATATACGCTGTTGCCACAAGTGCTTATTCGCCCCAAATGTGATAAACTGACATTTTCGTTTTGTCCGAACTTAAAAGTACAAATCCATTTTCTAGCGTTGAGCTATTTGTGCCAGGTTCAAATATAACCCAACCTGTTTTAAATCGGTAAAGTGAAAAATCAGTATTTATATCACGAGGTAACGAATTTGATTTCAAATCCGCTCTTTGCCTTTCGGGCGTAAAGTTTTTAAGCGGAAGATTGATTATCGGTTTTCCAAAATCTGTCATTTTTTTCAAATCCGCTGTGTAATATTCCACGCTATCAATTAGTTTCCAATCATTTTCAGACGCAATTTTTTCAATCTCTGAAATTTTAAATTCGGAGTTTTTGTCAGCCACCCAATTTATAATTAGAGTTCCGCCCCAAGGTCCTTGGTCATTTTCTTTATAAGTAATTTGGTCAGATTTGTAATTCATCCAAAATCCCGAAGGCGTAATTCGGCTACACGATGAAAAAACCAATCCAATAAACAATAAAGTAAGTTTAAATTTCACTCGGTTTGTTTTTTTCGCATTTGTGGCAACGGTTAGTATATGAGTAGTGCGAGGTAAGTACTCAAGGACTTTTCGTTGTGTTAATTATTTTTTAGGTTAACATTTATTTTGCGGAGTAACCTATTCTCTCGCATTACTTATATACTTTGTTGGGTTTTCGTTTTTCTATTTAGCATTGTTTTGTATATTGGTTGAAATTATAATTTGTTTTTTGAAATGGAAAAAGAATCAAAATATTTAAAAGGTCAAGAAATAAAACTAGAAAATAATCAAATTATAGTTCTTTTAGAGCGTTGGGACTTACAAGAGTCTATAAAAAATCGTACACCAACTTTTATCTCTTGGAAGGCTTATGATGTCAAAGACCCTAATAAAATTTTTGTTATAAGGGAGAATGAAATACCTACCCAAGAATAATCTCTTCTCCTGTTTCTCTAAGGACTATTTTGTACTTACCTTCACACCAAGGTTTTCTTGATGAGAGTTGATAAAGGTCGATTACTGCTTCTTCAAAAATATAATTCATTTCGATATCACACCATCCTGTTAATAGCTCTCTTACTTCTTTTACTATGGGTTTTAAATTCTCTTTTACTTTTTCGTATTCATCGGGACTTATTTTCATTTTATTATAGTTTATCATATATATTGGTTTAAAAATTAATTATGTCAGATATTCAAAAAATTGTTAATAAAATAAATGAGTTTTCAAAAGTCAAATCTTCTAGTAAAGAAGGTGGTGAGCTAGTATCTTCTATAAAATTAACTGTTAAAAAAGAGTCCTCAGACTTAGAAAATTCTTTGAGTATCCCTGTCAGAACTGAAGGAGATTTAGAAAGTATATTAACTAAATTGAATTTTGATGACACTTTTGTAAAAAACATGGTGGATAAGTTTAATAACTTACTTAGCGAATTTGATGTCAAAAGACTTGAAAGGTTTATAATAGTCACTAATGACAAGTAGTCTGTTTAATATATACCTTTCTAATTCGGTTTTGTTTTTCTTTTCATAATTTACTTTTTCAATTTTTTTAAGTAATTTAAAACCATCCATTTCGGGCTCTAGTATTGAAAGTTTAGGTTCTAAAAAATCAATATTTAATTCCTTAAAGGCTTTTTTAAAATCCTCGGCTGTATATTTGTCAATATTTTTGTCATTGAAATTTCTTTTACTTCTAATTATCCTATATAAAGATTCGTCTTTTTTATAGAAAGTCGAGGATATTATTTCTTCTGTATTTTTCATAGTTGTGATTAAATGAAACCCAACGGCTCTGCTATGCGTAGTGCGGGATTAAAATGCACTTTACTTTCTGCCTAGCGATATGCTTGTTAATATTTAATTACCTTCAATTTAGCACAGAAACCCGCATTACGTATAGCTTTTGTTGTGCTCTGTTATTTTTTCGTATTTACTGATTTGTTATCCCATAAACAACTAAGTCATGATATATTTCATCTTTTAAAATGTGCTTTTTTAATACACCCTCTTTTATCATACCACTGTTCTGCATAACCTTACCAGATGCAGGATTCTTACTTAAGTGAGAAGATGTTAGTTTATTTAATCCTAAATCTTTGAATCCAAATTCAATTACTGCTTTGTTTGCTTCAGTTGCTATCCCTTTACCCCAAAAAGGTTCAGCGATCCAGTAGCCAATTTCAGCGCGATTAAATCTTTTTTCAACACCTAAACCAATACCTCCAATAAACTTACTTTCTTCCTTAAGTCTGATTGCAAAAATGTAATTCGTTCTAGATTTTAATCCTTGGTAAGCAAGATTAATCCAATAAATCGCATCTTTTTCGGAATATGGGTGTGGAAGATTTAGTGTTGAGTCAGAAATTTTCTTGTTCGAGGCGTAGTTTACAATATCTTTAATGTCGTCAGCTTTCAATTCAGTTAAAATTAGCCTTTCTGTATTTATCTCTGGTAATTTATTCATTTCTACATGTCATTTTAATAGAGCACAACGTTTGGGCTATGATTTCGTTGCGGAAAAATCCGCAGGATTCTTACCGTCGTTGCCGAAAGATAGCAAAATAGGGTTGAATTCCGCCAAGGAATTCAACCGCAATGAATTATAGCCTGTGTTGGGCAAAGTATTTTTATTATGAATTTTGGTTTAGATCTTTTTTTTGGGTATTTATTAAATAACAAAGAGTGCAAAGATTAAAAATATCATATATAATATTACAAAACCAAATCTTACAATTTTTTTGCTTTTGGTTTGGGTGTCAAATCTTTGTTTTATTGACAGGTAATTTTTATTCTTAATGAATGCTAAATATCCTACGACTAAAAAAAGTAAATAGATACCTACAAATGCAATTTTATTTTTTCCAAAGTCGTAAATCGGTTGAATGTCAAAGTACTCTAGAATGTTTAATATTCCGAGTATTGTCAATTGAAAAATTAAAGCTAAAATTAGATTTGCAATATGTTCAGGGTGCTCATTTTTAGATGGAGTAAGAAGAATAAATTTGTATAAAGAATAATAAAAATATTTCATTTAGTTTTAAATGAGTTCTGTCTTTATATTTTGCCCAACGTTCGTGTGTATGGCTTCGTTGCGAACAAACTGGCGCAAGTCTTTCAGCCGTGGCTGAAAGATAGGACATTGCGTGGAATTTTCGGTAGAA
>NZ_KB905355.1 GCF_000378765.1 Psychroflexus tropicus DSM 15496
TTATTTTTTTGTTTACAGGAAAAGAGAGAAATCACAAGGCTCAAAATCAAAACTATTTTTTTCATAAAACTTGTTTTTTTAATTACTTACAACGGTCAAGTATAAGCGTAGTGCGGGTTTTCAGAGCAATTCACTGTCTGCCCACCGCAAAGTTTATTAGGAGCAAATATGCTCAATTTTAGCAGTTCAGCCCGCATTACGCTTATACAATGTTGGCAAGCGTATTTTTTCATTGAAAGTTTATTTCTGTGTTCGGAAGCCACTTTCTTATTTCTTCCATTTGTTCTTCTGTCAGGTTGTCTTTTTCCATTCGCATAGATTTCAGTTTGGTCAGCTTTTGAATGTTAGGGGTTACATATTTTATTGGATTGCTCCATATTTCCAATTTTTCAAGATTGGTCAAAGAGCCAATACAGTCGGGAATAGAATCAATTTCATTATCAAAAATCAATAGCTCTTTTAGATTCACAAGATTCTCTATTTCACAATCAATTTGCTTTATTTGGTTACTGTACAAATAAATGGACTCAAGTCCTTTAAGACGTTCATCGATAAATTTTAAATCGGTCAGTTTGTTGTTGTTAAGTCCAAGTCGTTTAAGATTTGGAATCGTCAAGATTGGCTCTGGTACTTTTTTAAAATCGTTGTGGTCTAACCCGATTGTTTCAAGGCTTTCAAGTGCTGATAAGTCAGATGGAAACTCCTTTATTTGAGTGGCATTTATCGAAAGTCTTTTGAGGTTTTTGAGCGATTCCAAATTGTCTGGTAGTTTGGAAACAGGATTATGACCAATTAAAAGTTCTTCAAGGTGTGGCATATTCAACACTTCGTCTGGAAACTCGGTGAAATTATTTCCTGTCAGAATAATTTCCTTTACTTGAAGAGTATTGATATTCTGAGGCAATTTTGAGAGTCCTTTGTTTTGCAAATGCAAATAAGGTGTTTCAACTTCTTTTACTATCGGTGAATATTCCGAAACGTAAGCAGTTACAAGTTTTCCTTTATTTATTGAGTCGCATAGACTTGAGAGTACTTGTTGAAAATTTGAGCTTGCGGAAATACCAATTTTAAATGAATAATTTTTAATCACAGAATTGGTCAAAATGCAGGGGAACTCTGTTGAGTATGAAAAATTCCAAGTTGAATCTCTGAAATCAAGACTACTACCATCTTTGTATCGGAATTGGAATTTATTTGGCAAATCTTCTTCTTTGGTTGAAGTAATCAATATTCCGTTTGAAGGTATTTCAATTGTCCGAACCCAATATTTCATTTCAGGTAGTTCAGGATAACCTTCAATTCCAAAGACAATTCCACCATCTCCCTGAAATTCATTCGGAAAAACAATTAGGTTGTGTTTGTTCCAATCCAAATATGAGAAAGTCAGGAATGCAACGTATGCAACAGAAAGTACAACCTGTGAAACCCAATATGCCTTTCTTGTTTTAGTTTTCTTGGTCAGCCAATCGAGTAGAAAGAGAAGCAGAGCAAATCCAATAAAATATGCACCAAGAATAATAAGATAACCACCTGTCAGAATAGCAACTGTCAGTCCGAGAAGAACAGAAAGGATTCCTAATATTTTAAGTGGTGTAATTCTTTTCAATGTGTCGTTTTATATGCTTGCCAACGTTCGTGTGTATGGCTTCGTTGCGAGCAAACTAGCGCACATCTTTCAGCCGTGGCTGAAAGATAG
>NZ_KB905356.1 GCF_000378765.1 Psychroflexus tropicus DSM 15496
TAAAGCTTCATTAATTCCCTTTTCTCTAAACGTCTACTACATCTTATCAGATGCAATACTCTAAAAAAGGAGGTATTCCAGCCGCACCTTCCGGTACGGCTACCTTGTTACGACTTAGCCCCAGTTACTAGTTTTACCCTAGGCGGCTCCTTGCGGCGACCGACTTCAGGTACCCCCAGCTTCCATGGCTTGACGGGCGGTGTGTACAAGGCCCGGGAACGTATTCACCGCATCATGGCTGATATGCGATTACTAGCGATTCCAGCTTCACGCAGTCGAGTTGCAGACTGCGATCCGAACTGTGATAGGGTTTGTAGATTCGCTCCTTCTCACGAAGTGGCTGCTCTCTGTCCCTACCATTGTAGCACGTGTGTAGCCCAGGACGTAAGGGCCGTGATGATTTGACGTCATCCCCACCTTCCTCACAGTTTACACTGGCAGTATGGCTAGAGTCCCCATCATTACATGCTGGTAACTAACCAAAGGGGTTGCGCTCGTTATAGGACTTAACCTGACACCTCACGGCACGAGCTGACGACAACCATGCAGCACCTTGCAATTTGTCCGAAGAAAAAGGTGTTTCCACCCCTGTCAAACTGCATTTAAGCCCTGGTAAGGTTCCTCGCGTATCATCGAATTAAACCACATGCTCCACCGCTTGTGCGGGCCCCCGTCAATTCCTTTGAGTTTCATTCTTGCGAACGTACTCCCCAGGTGGGTTACTTATCACTTTCGCTTAGCCACTCAGACCTCAATTAGTCCAAACAGCTAGTAACCATCGTTTACGGCGTAGACTACCAGGGTATCTAATCCTGTTCGCTACCTACGCTTTCGTCCATCAGCGTCAGTGGATTGTTAGTGATCTGCCTTCGCAATCGGTATTCTGAGTAATATCTATGCATTTCACCGCTACACTACTCATTCTAACCACTTCACAAGCACTCAAGAACAACAGTATCAATGGCAATTCTACAGTTGAGCTGCAGACTTTCACCACTGACTTATCATCCCGCCTACGGACCCTTTAAACCCAATGATTCCGGATAACGCTTGGATCCTCCGTATTACCGCGGCTGCTGGCACGGAGTTAGCCGATCCTTATTCTTACAGTACCGTCAACAGTGTACACGTACACCTTTTTCTTCCTGTATAAAAGCAGTTTACAACCCATAGGGCAGTCTTCCTGCACGCGGCATGGCTGGATCAGGATTGCTCCCATTGTCCAATATTCCTCACTGCTGCCTCCCGTAGGAGTCTGGTCCGTGTCTCAGTACCAGTGTGGGGGATCTCCCTCTCAGGACCCCTACCTATCGTCGCCATGGGGAGCCGTTACCTCTCCATCTAGCTAATAGGACGCATACTCATCTATTACCGTAACCTTTAATCCATAAACCATGCGGCTTTTGGATACCATAAAATATTAATCCAAATTTCTCTGGGCTATCTCTTAGTAATAGGCAGATTGTATACGCGTTACGCACCCGTGCGCCGGTCGTCGACAAGTGCAAGCACTCTCGTTACCCCTCGACTTGCATGTGTTAGGCCTGCCGCTAGCGTTCATCCTGAGCCAGGATCAAACTCTTCATCGTTAAATCTTATATATCTTAACGTCTAAATGAATTCAATTCTAAAATTGTCTTCTCAGGAATTAACTCTAATCTT
>NZ_KB905357.1 GCF_000378765.1 Psychroflexus tropicus DSM 15496
TTCAACGTACAATTTCCGTCAGTACGCACTAGATTTCCTTCTCCGTCTCGTTTAATTTAAAGCAAGTAGCAGAATATTAACTGCTTGTCCATCGACTACCCCTTTCGGGTTCGCCTTAGGTCCCGACTAACCCTCAGCTGATTAGCATAGCTGAGGAATCCTTGGTCTTTCGGTGTGCGGGTTTCTCGCCCGCATTATCGTTACTTATGCCTACATTTTCTTTTCTAAACACTCCAGCATACCTTACAGTACACCTTCTGCGCCGTTTAGAATGCTCCCCTACCTCTCACAGATCTAAATCTATGAAAGCATAGCTTCGGTAATATGCTTATGCCCGATTATTATCCATGCCGGACCGCTCGACTAGTGAGCTGTTACGCACTCTTTAAATGAATGGCTGCTTCCAAGCCAACATCCTAGCTGTCTAAGCAGTCTGACCGCGTTTATTCAACTTAGCATATATTTGGGGACCTTAGCTGATGCTCTGGGTTCTTTCCCTCTCGGACATGGACCTTAGCACCCATGCCCTCACTGATTAAAATCATTTTATTAGCATTCGGAGTTTGTCAGGAATTGGTAGGCGGTGAAGCCCCCGCATCCAATCAGTAGCTCTACCTCTATAAAACTATTTAATCGCTGCACCTAAATGCATTTCGGGGAGTACGAGCTATTTCCGAGTTTGATTGGCCTTTCACCCCTACCCTCAGGTCATCCCAAGACTTTTCAACGTCAACGGGTTCGGTCCTCCACTATGTGTTACCACAGCTTCAACCTGCCCAAGGGTAGATCACACGGTTTCGCGTCTACCACAGCTAACTTAATCGCCCTATTCAGACTCGCTTTCGCTACGGATCCATAACTGAATTATTTATCCTTGCTAACGGTGGTAACTCGTAGGCTCATTATGCAAAAGGCACGCCGTCATCCCCAACAAGTTGAGGACTCCGACCGCTTGTAAGCGTATGGTTTCAGGGTCTATTTCACTCCTTTATTCAAGGTTCTTTTCACCTTTCCCTCACGGTACTGGTTCACTATCGGTCTCTCAGTAGTATTTAGCCTTACCGGATGGTCCCGGCTGATTCATGCAAGGTTTCTCGTGCCCCGCACTACTCAGGATACTACTACTCAACATACACCTTACCCCTACAGGCCTGTCACCTTCTATGGGTATACTTTCCAAAATATTCGGGTTCAGTATATATCAAGATATCGTAGTCCTACTACCCCAATACTGCCGTAACAGTACTGGTTTGGGCTGTTTCACGTTCGCTCGCCGCTACTAGCAAAATCACTATTGTTTTCTCTTCCTCCGGCTAATTAGATGTTTCAGTTCACCGGGTTCGCTTCCTTTCGGATACTATACCTTCAGTATAGTGGGTTGCCCCATTCGGAAATCTGCGGATCAATTCATATGTGCTAATCCCCGCAGCTTATCGCAGCTTGTCACGTCCTTCGTCGCCTCTGAGAGCCTAGGCATCCCCCATACGCCCTTAATAAGCTTATCTATTCGATAATTATTTATTTTTCTTTTAAACTCTCTCTTTATTAAAAAAAGATCGCTCTTACTCTCGTATTCTTATATATTCTCAATATGTCAATGAAC